>NZ_BBLY01000011.1 GCF_000971175.1 Demequina pelophila
CATTCACGAAAGCCCCCCAACCCACGGTTGGGGGGCTTTCGCATACCCTGAGTGATTCTTACGCCGGGCGTCCTCGAGCCCCGATCCGCCGCAACGGCGCGGCATGCGTGAGGGGGCACCTCATGGGCCACGCGCTCCACCCGCGCCCTGCACCCGCCGACTGCACCCGCCTCCTCGACCGGGTAGCTGGTGGTCGCTTTCGCGGGGTTGCTGCGCCCCAGGGGTAGCTGGTTGTCGCTCCGTGGGGGATGGGCCAGGCCATGACTGTGACGTCCGCGGGCCGTCGCGAGTGCTCGCCTGCACGCGAGTCAGCGGTCAGCGCCCCACCACGGACCACGCGAGCGCGGACCGCGCCGCGGTCACCCGGCCAGCCGCCTCCGCTGCACGCGAGGAGACCAGGCCGTCCGTGTGCGCGGCGACCAGCAGTTGGAGCTGCGCCCGCTGCATGGCGCGCAGGTCACGGGCGGCCTGCACCCCGTGCCGCTCCCGCATCTCGACCAGGGCCTCTCGTCGCGCCCGGCGCGAGCCCAGCACTTCGAAGTCGGCGGGGCTCACCAGATGGTCGGGCACCGTCACCTTTGCCATGCGCGCGAATACCTCGCGCTCCCGACGCCACGACACCCGCAGCGCCACGACGAGTCCCGTGGTGATGGGTACTCCCTTGATGAGCGCGGCCACCCACGGCGAGCCGGCCACGAGGGGTGAATTGAGGAACCCGTGCAGCACCATGGAGGCGGCGAGCATCCCGATCAGGACCCCCCATCTGCGCCATAGCGATGCGACCGAGACGAAGAAGTACGCGACGCCCATGCCCGCGACCGCGGTGAAGGCGGCATGGCTCCACAGCCCCGCGACCAGCCCGCGCAGGATGAACATCGAGCCGACCGTCTGCATCGCCTCACCCGACAGCGCCGCCGTGCGGGCGGTGTAGAGGAAGCCCTCGACCACCTGGAAGCCCAGGCCGATCATGCCGCCGTAGAAGGCGCCGTCCGCGACGGTTCGGATGCGCGCGCCTGGTATGAGGGCGAGCGCCACCACCCCCAACGCCTTGAGCGGCTCCTCCACGAGGGGCGCGGATACGGCGGACAGCCACGGCGAGTCCTCGCCCAGCCATCCCTGCACGAGCGTGCGCATGGCTGCGCCGCCCACGCGTGAGACGCCCACCGCCACGAGCGCACCCCACGCGACGGCGCCCGCGATGTTGACGAGCGACCGGCGCTCGAACAGCTCCATGCCGTAGACCACGGAGGCGAAGATCACGCCGTACAGCGTCCACAACACCGCGGCGAGCGCCCCGGACGCGGGGTTGGCCAGCAGCGACTCGATGACGAGCGGCATGGTCTCGAGGAACGCCGCCACCGCGAGGGCGACGATCACCCAGAACACCCACGAGCGCGGATCGACGAAGGTCGCGGTCCGGGGGCGGGGGCGCAGCCCGACGAGCGGGATGGCGCCCGAGGCCGGCGGTGGCTCGGGTGAGCCGCTGCCGGCCGGCAGGTCGGCCCCGGCCGCGCTCACGACGCGCCACCGAGGGTCACGGTGCGAAGGAGGGACTGCGCCGATGTCGACACCGGCGCCCACGCGGACGTCGGCGCGGTGAGGACCGCGATGACGTCCAACTCGCCGTTCGAGATCACCCACGTCTGGACGGTCTCGAGCGGCTTCTGGACCACCACCGTCGCGGCGGCGTCCCCGGCGTCCGTCTCGAAGGTGCGGGGCGCGGTCGCGACGGAGCCCGCGGGGGCCTCCTCGAGCGCCGACTCCGTGAGCGCCTCGATGGTCTCGACCACGCCGCCCTCGGAGTCGTGCGGCGTGACGATCTGCAGGGTCGCGCCGGCCTGGGTGAGCGTCGTGACGCCCAACTCGGACGGCGCCTGCGACCACTCCGGCCCTGCGGTGACCGTCGCATCGTCCCCCAGCGTGATCACCAGCGGCGGCGCGGGCGTCGAGGCCACGCGGGCGGCGTACGGCAGCGCGAGGAGGTAGACGAGGGCGACCGCGACAATGACGAGCGCGCCCGCCAGCGAGCCGCGCCCGATCAGCCGCACGGAGAGCGGCTCCCTCTCCGGCGGCGCCGCCTCAGCGGCAACCTCAGCACCGCTGCTCATGCGTGCGACGCTAGCACGCGCGTGCGGCGCTAGACGGGGGACGATGCGCGGCCCGCCCGGGCGCGCATCGGCAGGTAGATCGCGAGGAAGACGGCGGCGACGGGGACTCCCTTGACGAAGAACGCGAGCGCGGCGCTGTCCTCGAGGAAGGGCGCGTCGAACAGGATGTGGACCAGCATCGACAGCAGCAGCATCGCCCAGAATCCCAGCCACCGGCGCGCGGCCGGCGCGTCCCAGCGCAGCAGGGCCCACAGGCCGATCGCGGCGATCGCCGTGTACGTCGCGTGCGACCACAGGAGCGAGAAGACGCCGCGTACGAACAGGAAGCCGATCACCGTGATGACGGGCGAGTCCGCGCCCGCGGCGTTCGTCGCCGAATACAGCAGCGACTCCACGACGGTGAACCCCAGGCCCACGAACGCGCCGTAGTAGACGAAGTCGAGCGCGCTGCGCATGCGCGAGGCCGCGAACAGCGCGAGGGCGGCGACGCCCAGGATCTTGAGCAGCTCCTCGGAGATGCCCGCGGAGAGCGCGGTCGACCAGCCGTCGTCCGCGACCACGGCGTCCACGATGTCGCTGAACGCGGTGGTGGTCCACCGGCCCAGGCCCGTCGCGATGACGGCGCCGAACCCGAACGCGGCGAGCGTCGCGCCGCGCGGCCGGGGCCGCCCGCGGGAGATGCGTCGGATGAGCCACGCGACGGCGAGGCCGAACGCGGTCCACCCGACTGCCGCGACGAGGAAGGCCAGGGGCGAGCCCTGATACGCGTCGGACATCAGCGGGGCGAGGCCGATGATGCCGACGACGGCCAGCGCGGCGTAGACCCAGGTGACGGGATTGCGCAGCTCGATCACGACGAGGCCTCCAGGAAGACGAGGGACATGACCATCTGCTCGGCGGTCGCGACGACGGCGTCGTCCGCGGCGGGCATCTCCAGCACGGAGCTGGCCACGGACTCGCCGTCGGAGACCACCCACCCGCGCTGCACCCCGTCCGGCCCGGTGCCGGTGTAGGAGAGCGCGGTGTAGCCCTGGTCGGTCGTGACGGTCTCCTCCACCTCGACGTCCCATCCGGAGTTCTCGAGCAGTTCGGCCTGGGATGCCGCCTGATCCTCGGGCGTGCGCTCGGGGTCGTAGGCGGACGGCGTGACCGCGGTGTACGTCGCGTCGCCGTTCTCCAGGATGGTGAGCAGGTCGCCGGATCCGGCGGAGAGCGACCAGCCCTCCGCGACGGTGAGCTCCATCGCGTCGCCCACCGTGACCGTGCCCCCGGCCTCGACGTGGCGGCCCGAGACCTCGCCGGCCACCCACGATGCGCCGACCGTGAGCAGGAGCGCCATGGCCGCGATCACGATAGCGCCGGTCCACTGCTGGCGCGGCGTCGCCATGGGGCCGGGCGCCGGCATCGCCGGCGGCGTGAACCGCTTCCCGGTCTTCCGGGCCATCACATCGCCTCCAATGCGTGGTCGAGGTCCTCGCGGAGGTCCTCGACGTCTTCGAGACCGATGCTGAGCCGCACGGTCGCGTTGGACATGCCCACCTGCGCGCGCTTCTGGGCGCCGAGCTTGCGATGCGTGGTGGTGGCCGGGTGGGTCGCGATCGACTTCGCGTCGCCCAGGTTGTTGGAGATGTCGATCACCCGCAGCGCGTCGAGGAAGCGGAACGCGGCCGCCTTCGCCTCGTCGCCGTGCGGGTCGACGCCCTCCGGCAGCGCCACGTCGATGGTGACGAGCGTCCCGCCGAGCGTCATCTGCGCCTTCGCGCGCTCGTGCTGGGGGTGGGAGGCCAGGAACGGGTAGCGGGCCTTGGCGACGCGCGGATGCGCCTCGAGCCACGCGGCCAGGTCGTGCGCCGAGCGCGCCTGCGCCTCCACCCGGACCCGCAGCGTCTCGAGCGACTTGCCCAGCACCCACGCGTTGAACGGCGACAGCGTCGCGCCCATGGTGCGGACCATCGTCCGCACCTTGTCCACGTACTCGCGCCCGCCCAGGACGGCCCCTCCCAGGACCCGGCCCTGGCCGTCGATGTGCTTGGTCGCGGAGTAGACCACCGCATCGGCCCCCAGGGCGAGCGGCTTCTGGCCCAGCGGCGTGGCGAACACGTTGTCCACCACGAACAGCGCGCCCGCCGCGCGGCACAGGCGCGCCACGTGCGGGAGGTCCACCACGTCCTGCATGGGATTGGTGGGCGACTCGCAGTAGACGGCGGTCGCGGGCGTCGCGAGCGCGCGCGCCCAGTCGTCGTTGTCGTGGCCGTCGACGTAGTCGACCGTGATGCCCCAGTTCGCGAAGTACTCGTCGAAGGTGGTGATCGAGGTCCCGAACAGCGCGCGCGAGGCGACCAGCCGGTCGCCCTGCCGGAGGATCGCGGCGAGCGAGACGAACACCGCAGCCATGCCGGTCGCGGTCGCGAAGCAGTCCTCCGCGCCCTCGATCGCGGACAGCCGCTGCTCGAACATCGACACGGTGGGGTTCGCGTACCGCGAGTACTGGTAGCGCTCGATCTCCCCGGCGAACGCCGCCTCCGCCTCCGCCGCGGTGGGGTAGACGTACCCCTGGGTCGCGAAGATCGGCTCGGACATCTCCTCGAAGTGCGTGCGCGGGAAGCCGGCACGGACGGCGAGGGTGTCGGGGCGCAGGGTCGGGGGCAGGTCCTGGCTCATGGGCACAGGCTACCGGCGGTGCGGGACGCCGCCCCGGGACGATGCGCGGGCGCGCCGTGCACGCAGCCTCGCCTCACGCCTGGTGCCAGGGGAGGCCCTCCGCCTTCCAGCCGCGAGTGCCGCGGTGGCCGTCGAGGTTTGTTGCGCCCTCGAATCCGTCGAGGATGTTGTACGCGGGGCCGAGTCCGGCGGCCGTCGCCGCCTCCGCCGCGCCGATGCTGCGCTGGCCCGAGCGGCACAGGAACACGATCGGCTGGCCGGGCTTCACACCGGAGGCCACGAGCTGGTCGACGAAGGCCTCGTTGCGCGCCATCGACGGGTACGTCGCCCACTCGATGAGCACCGGGCGCTTGCCCAGGCGCGCGGGGTCGGGCACCCCGACGAAGCGCCACTCGGCCTCGGTGCGCACGTCGACGAGCAGTGCATCGGCCTGCTGCTCGAGCAGGTCCCAGGCCTCCTGCGGGGTCAGGTCTCCGGCGTAGGTCACGTGTCCCTCCCTTGGGCGTGTGCGCGTCAGTCTAGGGGTGGATCAGCCCTGCTCCGGATGCGGCTTCCCGGCGACCACGGGCGGCAGGGCGGACCACGGGAAGGTGATCCAGTCGTCGGTGCGCTTCCACACGTAGTCGGGGTCGATCACGGATCGCGACTTGGCGTACAGCACCACGGTTCGCACCTCCGCGGCGTGCTGCTCCATGAGCGTCTTGACGAGCGCGAGGGTCTCGCCGGTGTCCGCGACGTCGTCGGCGACCAGCACCTTGAGGCCGCGCAGCGCATCGGTGTCGAGCAGCGGCGGGAGCACCACGGGCTCGGGGAGGCGCTCGTCGATGCCCGTGTAGAACTCGACGTTCAGCGTGCCCACGCCCTTGGTGCCGAGCGCGTAGGACAGCGCTCCGCCGATGGGGAGGCCGCCCCGGGCCACGGCGACCACGGCGTCCGGCTCGAAGCCGTCGTCCGCCACGGTCTGCGCGAGCTCGCGCGTCGCGTCGCCGAATCCTTGCCAGGTGAGCTCCTCGCGAACGATGCCGTCGGTCATGTCGCCTCCTCGTGGGTACCGGACGAGGCTACCCGGGGACGCGATCCCGGGTCGCTTGGCGCGCGCCGACTAGCCTGGGCCGCATGGGTTTCTTCACGGGCGAGGGCGACGCGCGGCGCCTCTACGAGGCCGACCGCTGGTTCGACGACTGGCTGAAGTCCAGCCCCAAGTCCGCCACCTACCTCGCGCAGCAGGTGCGCAAGGCGACCGGGCACACGCTCGCCTTTACGCCGCCGGAGTTCCGGCCGGTCGTGGACTGGGTGGCGCGCGACCTCGCGCGCGACCGCTCGGCCATCCGGCCCGACTGGGCCTACCGCTCCGAGGTGGGCACGCGGCTGACGATGCACGGGTCCGCCCTCATCGACGGCCTCCTGGTCTATCTGGGCGGGCTGGCCGATGCGCATCGTCCCCTGCAGTGGAGGCTCGACAAGGACCAGGCCTCGGGCGCCTACCTGGACCCCACGTTCGGCCCGGACGGGCCGCCCATCGCGACGCTGCCCGGCGCGGTCGCCGCGCTCGGCACCGGTGGGACCGCGTGGCAGGCGGTCGAGGAGGTCCTGCGCTGGTTCGACACCCCGGGCTCGCTGTCCTATGCGGCGTTCGACACGCCGCGCGAGGTGCGCGAGGCCCTCATGCCCCGGGGCGGGCTGCTCCGCAAGGCGCCGGCCCGGCCCGCGGAGCTGCCGTCCGCTGCGCCGAGTGCCGTCCTGGGGCCGCTCTCCGAGGGCGATGCCGGGCTGGTCGTCCAGGACGTGGGGCTCGGGCCGTCCCCGGGCTCCGACTCCGGCGCGACGCACCACGCGATCGTGGCGCTCGGCGCGCGCGAGCTCGACGAGGCCGCGCTGCTGCGATTCGTGCGCGGCGCCGACGCGGCGCCCGGCATCGAGCGCGTCGCGTTCCGCAGCCATCACCTGCTCGAGATCTGGGCGCCGGGACTGCTGATCGTCGAGGTGCTCGGGGGGCTCCGTGAGGCATCGCGCACCGAGCTTCCCATGCGCGAGGGCGACGACGGCGGCGCGCTCGGCGAGGACGACCGCCGGGCGCTCCTGCTGCGTGCGCCGTTCCTCGAGCGCGGCGCGCAGGCGACGGACGTCGCCACCCGCGAGGTCGAGGTCGGCGGCTGGGACGCGACCGTCACGGTGCAGACCCCGTGGCTCGACGACTACTCCTACACCGCGGTGCTGCATCCGCGGCTGGTCGAGACCCTCACGCATGCGCGGATGGAGCAGACCGCGACCGCGATCGGCGGGATCGCCGGCGTGGACAAGGTGCTCTGGGAGGACCCCGAGGCGGTGCACGTGCACGGGACGGCCCTGGACCCGGGCGAGCTCGCGGAGGTGGTCGCGAAGGCGCTCGCGGACCCGCCGCCCCCGGCTCCTCACCCGAATGGGTAGTTGGTTGTCGCTTTTCGCAGGTTGCCGCGTCTGAGGGGGTGGCTGGTTGTCGTCAGCCGCGGTAGACCTCGCGTCGGTGGCCGATCGTCATGACGACGATGACGAGGAGGCCGTCCTCGATCGCGTAGATGACTCGATGGCCGCCGACCCGAACGCGGAAGTACGGGTTGTTCGACAGGCGCCTCGACCGTGGCGGCCGGGGGTCGAGCGCGAGCAGTTCGATAGCGCCCAGGATCCGCGCTCGTTCCTGGGGGTGGATGCGCCGCAGGCTGCGCTCCGCGGCCGGGCGCAGCTCGACCCGGTACGTCACGACCAGCCGAGGTCGGCCTTGACCTGCTCCCACGGGATGCTCGGTGCATCCTCGGCCATGGCCGCGTCGGCGGCCGCGATGTCCTCGATCTCCTCGAGGGCGTCGAGCATGCGCTCGTAGTGCTCGGGGCTGATCACGACCGCCTCGACCTTGCCGTGGCGTCCCAGGAAGACCGCGCGCTCGTGGGCGCGCTCGATCACGCTGCGGAGCTGGGCGCGGGCCTGCGATACAGGGACGATCTCGGTCATGGATGAATTGTACGTTTCGGCATTCTCTCTGTACATCCCAGCCTTGCCCGCCGTGGACACTCCGCACGGATCGCGAGCCGACACGCCGCCCGCGACCCCCGCATCGGCCCACGCCACCCGGGTGTCGCGCCGGATTCCGTGCGCAGCGTCCGGGCGGGCGTCGGGCGGGCGTCGGGCGCGAGCCAAGCACGCCGCGCCGGTAGGCTGGCCGGGTATCCGCCGGCTTCCCCGTCTGACCTCAGAGGACACCATGACCGACGCCTCCCACCTCGACACCGTCGAGCACGCCGCCGCGACCCCGGACCAGGAGCAGCCCTGGGGCGACCTGGGCCTCAAGGCCGACGAGTACGCGCGCATCCGCGACATCCTGGGCCGCCGCCCCACCAACGCGGAGCTCGCGATGTACTCCGTGATGTGGTCGGAGCACTGCTCGTACAAGTCCTCGAAGGTCCACTTGCGCCAGTTCGGCGAGAAGACCACCGAGGAGATGAAGGCCCGCCTCATGGTGGGCATCGGCGAGAACGCCGGCGTCGTGGACATCGGCGACGGCTGGGCCGTCACCTTCAAGGTCGAGTCGCACAACCACCCCAGCTACGTCGAGCCGTACCAGGGCGCCGCCACGGGCGTGGGCGGCATCGTCCGCGACATCCTCGCGATGGGCGCGCGCCCCGTGGCCGTCATGGACGAGCTCCGCTTCGGCGAGATCGACCACCCCGACACGGGCCGCGTGGTCCACGGCGTGGTCTCCGGAGTGGGCGGCTACGGCAACTCGCTGGGCCTGCCGAACATCGGCGGTCACGCCCGCTTCGACTCCTGCTACCAGGGCAACCCCCTGGTCAACGCCCTGTGCGTGGGCGTCATGAAGCACGAGGACATCCACCTCGCCTCCGCCGAGGGCGTGGGCAACAAGGTGGTGCTGTTCGGTGCGCGCACTGGCGGCGACGGCATCGGCGGCGCGTCGATCCTCGCCTCCGAGACCTTCGAGGACGGCGTGCCCGCGAAGCGCCCGTCCGTCCAGGTGGGCGACCCCTTCATGGAGAAGGTGCTCATCGAGTGCTGCCTCGAGCTGTTCGCCGCGGACGTGGTCCAGGGCATCCAGGATCTGGGCGCCGCGGGCATCTCCTGCGCGACCTCCGAGCTGGCCTCCAACGGCTCGGGCGGCATGCACGTCTGGCTCGACGACGTCCTGCTGCGCGACCCGAGCCTCAACGCCGGCGAGATCCTCATGTCGGAGTCGCAGGAGCGCATGATGGCGGTCGTCACGCCGGACAAGCTCGACCAGTTCCTCGCGATCACCGGCAAGTGGGACATCGAGTCCTCCGTCGTCGGCGAGGTCAATGACTCGGGCCGCCTCACCATCGACCACCACGGCGAGCGCATCGTCGACGTCGACCCGCGCACCGTCGCGCACGACGGCCCGGTCTACGAGCGCCCCTTCCACCGCCCCGCGTGGATGGACACGCTGCAGGCGGACACGTCCGCGACCCTGTCCCTGCCCCGCACCGGCGACGAGGTCAAGCGGACCGTCCTCGACCTCATGGCGAGCCCCAACCTGTCCTCGCGCCAGTGGATCACCCGCCAGTACGACCGCTACGTCCAGGGCAACACCGCCGCCGCCCGCCCCGACGCGGCCGGCGTGATCCGCGTCGACGAGGCGACCGGCCGCGGCGTCGCCGTCGCGACCCGCGCCAACGACCGCTTTACCAAGCTCGACCCGTACGAGGGCGCCCGCCAGTCCGTCGCGGCCGCCTTCCGCGGTGTCGCGATGACGGGCGCGGTCCCCACCGCCGTCACCGACGGCCTCAACTTCGGCTCTCCCGAGGACCCCGACTCGATGTGGCAGTTCGCGGAGGCCATCCGCGGCCTCGCGGACGCGTGCCAGGAGCTGGGCGTCCCGGTCACCGGCGGCAACGTCTCCCTCTACAACGGCACCGGCGAGCCCGGCCGCATCGACAGCTCGATCAACCCCACGGCCATCGTGGGCGTGCTGGGCATCCTCGACGACGTCGCCGGCGCGGTCCCCAGCGGCTGGCGCGAGGAGGGCCTGTCGCTCTACCTGCTCGGCACCACCCGCGCCGAGCTCGACGGCTCCGAGTTCGCCGCCCTCCACGGCCACCTGGGCGGTCTGCCTCCCCAGGCGGATCTCGCGTGGGAGCGCACGCTGGCCGATGTGCTGGTCCAGTCCGCGCGCGACGGCCTCATCGCGTCGGCCCGGGACGTGTCCGAGGGTGGCCTGGCAGCCGCCCTCGCCTTCGCCGTGCTCCGCTACGGGGTGGGCGCGCGCGTCGTCCTCGACGAGCTGCTCGAGCGCTCGGGCCTGTCCGCCTCGGAGGCGCTCTTCTCCGAGTCGCAGGGCCGCGCGCTCGTCGCCGTGCCGCGCACCGAGGAGCCGCGCTTCGCCGCGATGCTCGAGGCCCGCGGCGTCCCGGCCGTGCGCCTGGGCATCACGGACGACGAGGGCGAGCTCGACGTGCAGGGCCACTTCACCCTCGCGCTCGACGAGCTGGGCCGGGCGTGGGAGGCGCCGCTGCCGCAGCGCTTCGCCTGAGGACGATGCGCGGGCCGGGGGCCGCACCCGGCCCCCGGTAGGTCGCGGGACCGGTCCGCGGGCGCGGTGTTGAGTGCGCCACACGGCCCGTTGGGGTAGGCCCTCGCGCCCGGGGAGATTCCGGCAACGTCTGCCACAATCGCCCGGTGCCGCACCGCAGCGAGAAGCGCCCGCCCC
>NZ_BBLY01000010.1 GCF_000971175.1 Demequina pelophila
CGCGGACACCGGGGGGAGAGGATCATGGCACGCACTGTGCTCGTCCGTGCACTGCTGTCCGTCGCCGCGGCGATCGGACTCACCGCGGCACTGGCCGCGCCCGGCGCCTCCGCGCCGCCACATCCGACGCCTGGCGATGATCAGCGCGTCATCTCGATGCCGAACGCGTACGGCTCGAAGTTCTACGACAACGCCGTCACGGGGCCCGGGGGCGACTACGTGGCCTTCGCGGGCGCGGCGCTGGCCGACTACATCGCCGTCTACTGCCCGGACCGGATGTCCGAGCCCGACACGGTCTTCGGCACGCTCCGAGTCAAGCCTGACGGGCCGCTGCTCGCGCCCGGCAGTAAGGATCGCTTCTGGGTGAGCGCCACGCGGGTGCCCGTCGAGGTCTACGAGTACGACGGGGGCGACGCGTACGTGTTCCTCGACGCCGTCTGCGACGGCCTCGAGCCCACGCTGTACGCCGCGGGTGCCGGCGTCCTCTGGGGACGCGGGACCAACGAGTACTCCACCAACGGTGCCGGCGAGACGGTCGCGGCGAGGCTCGAGGAGAACGGCGTGCGCGCCTCCCTGCCCGGGGTGGACGGGTCGAGCGTGCAGGTGCGCGGCTACGCGGACCTCGAGTATCGCGTGGTGAACCCGGGCACGCCGGCCCAGCGCGTCGAGTTCGACGGGCCGCCCCTCGCGGTGAGCCTCGACGTGTGGGGCGGGTGACCGCCATGCCCGCACTCGGAGGGTCCAGGAAATGTCGGGATTGTGGGATCCGCGTTCCGGGCCTACGGTCGAAGGAGGTCCCGCGGGACCGCCGCGCTGTCCGCGATTCGCGAGCGTTGCCACAGGGGGAGGCGCTCGCCGGAGGTCTCAGGACCTGGGGGAGGGAATCATGACACGCACCAGGACCTCGCGCGCGCTGATGTCCGTCGCGGCGGCCATCGGCCTCACGCTCGCGGTCGCGGCGCCGAGCTCCGCGGCTCCGGAACAGCCGACGCCGGGCGACGACCATCGGGTGTTCCAGCCGGAGTACACCACCACCAAGATCTACGACAACTCGTTCGACCCCGGCGGCCCCGACTACGTGGTCTTCGCGGGCGCGAGCGCCGCCGAGTGGTGTGCGGCCGACCCCGAGGTGGGCCCGCCCACGATCCCGCCCGTGGCCATGAGAGTGCAGCCGAACGGGCCGATCCCGGCCGATGGCACGACCGATCGGTTCTGGCTCGAGACCCGCGTCCCCATCGAGGTGTGGGAGTTCGACACTGGCGACATCTTCGGCTTCCTGGGCGAGTACTGCACGGGCGTTCCGCAGGAGCTCGTGGGCTCCGGAACGGGCCGGCTGTGGATGCGCGGCGGCACCGACTACGTGGGGCCGGACACGGCGCCCGACTACTACCCGTTCACCACGGGCGTCCGCCACGAGGAGAACGGCATCCGGGCGTCGCTGACGGCGCCCGACGGATCGCGCGTGCAGGTGCGCGCCTACTCATCCGGGACGCTCGTGATCGGCATCCCGGACGAGGGCGACGACTTCATCGTCGCGGGCAGCCCGCCGGTCGGCATGTACGTCGACGTGTGGGGAGGCGGGCGCTGAGCGGCGCCACCATCCCTGTCACGCAAGCGGGGGCCGATGCGTCGCATCGGCCCCCGCTTGCGCGTTCGCGTACTACGCGGCGGCGCCGATCTTCGCGGCGACCAGTTCGGCGAGCTGGACCGCGTTGAGCGCCGCGCCCTTGCGCAGGTTGTCGCCCGCGACGAACAGCACCAGGCCGCGCGTGCCCTCGAGGGACTGGTCCTGGCGGATGCGGCCCACCAGCGACACGTCGCCGCCGGCGGCCGCGAGCGGCGTGGGCACCTCCTCGACGCGCACGCCGGGGGCGTGGGCGAGGATCTCGTAGGCGTCCGCGGGGGTGATGCCGCGCTCGAACTCCGCGTTGATGGACAGCGAGTGGCCGGTGAACACCGGCACGCGCACGCACGTGCCGGACACCATGAGCTCGGGCAGCTCCAGGATCTTGCGCGACTCGTTGCGGAGCTTCTGCTCCTCGTCGGTCTCGTTCGAGCCGTCGTCCACCACCGAGCCCGCCATGGGCAGGACGTTGAAGGCGATGGGGGCCACGTAGACGTCCGGCGACGGGAACTCGACCGCCGCGCCGTCGTGGACCAGTGCATCGGCCCCCTCGACCACGGCCTGGGCCTGGCCATGGAGCTCGCGCACGCCGGCCAGCCCGGAGCCGGACACGGCCTGGTACGAGCAGACGACCATGCGCTCGAGGCCCGCCGCGTCGTGCAGCGGCTTGAGCACCGGCATCGCGGCCATGGTGGTGCAGTTGGGGTTGGCGACGATCCCCTTGGGGATGATGTCGAGGGAGCCGGGGTTGACCTCGGCGACGACGAGCGGCACCTCGGGGTCCTTGCGCCAGGCCGACGAGTTGTCGATGACGATCGCGCCCGCGGCCGCGAAGGCCGGCGCGTACTGCTTCGACGCGGCACCGCCCGCGCTGAACAGCGCGATGTCGATGCCCGCGTAGTCGCCCGAGGCGATGTCCTCGACCGTCACCTCCGTGTCGAGGTGGGGGAGCACCTTGCCCGCGGAGCGGGACGAGGCGAAGAAGCGCACGCGCGCCTCAGGGAAGCGCTCGGCGACGAGCGTGCGCATGACGGCGCCCACCTGGCCGGTGGCGCCCACGATGGCGAGGGTCAGGGTCATCGGCCGGTACCTCCGTATACGACGGCCTCGCCCTCGGTGGAGTCGAGGTCGAAGGCGGTGTGGACCGCGCGCACCGCCTTGTCCAGGTGGTCCGCGCGGGTGACGACGGAGATGCGGATGTCCGACGTCGTGATCATCTCGATGTTGACGCCCGCGTCGCGCAGCGCCGCGAAGAACTTCGCGGACACGCCCGAGTTGGACTTCATGCCGGCGCCGATCAGCGAGATCTTGCCGATCGTGTCGTCCGTGGTGAGCGAGGCGAAGCCGATGTGCTCGGCGTCGGCCTCGATCGCGGCGAGCGCCTCGGGGATCGAGGCCTGGGGGAGCGTGAAGGAGATGTCCGTGACGCCCGTGTTGGTCGCGGACACGTTCTGCACGATCATGTCGATGTTGACGCCGGCGCGCGCGACGGCCTCGAACAGGCGTGCGGCCGAGCCCGGCACGTCGGGCACCGCCGTGACGGTGATCTTGGCCTCGGAGCGGTCGTGCGCGACTCCCGCGATGATCGGCGATTCCATCTCGTCTCCTTCTTCAGTCTCGCCCACGACCCAGGTCCCTTCAAGACCGGAGAACGACGAGCGCACATGGATGGGCACGTTGAAGCGGCGCGCGTACTCGACGCAGCGCGGCATGAGCACCTTGGCGCCGGAGGCGGCCATGTCCAGCATCTCCTCGTAGGTGATGCGGTCGAGCTTGCGGGCGGCGGGGACGATGCGCGGGTCGGCCGTGAAGACCCCGTCCACGTCCGTGTAGATCTCGCACACGTCCGCGCCGAGCGCGGCGGCGAGCGCCACGGCGGTGGTGTCCGAGCCTCCGCGACCCAGCGTGGTGACGTCCTGCGTCTCCTGGTTGAGGCCCTGGAAGCCCGCGACGATCGCGACGCGGCCCTCGCCGAGCGCGCGCTGCAGGCGGCCGGGGGCCACGTCGATGATGCGCGCGTGGCCGTGGTGCTCGGTGGTGATGACGCCGGCCTGCGGGCCGGTGAACGCCTGCGCCGGCACGCCCTGCGCGTGGATCGCCATGGCGAGCAGCGCCATCGAGATGCGCTCGCCCGCGGTGAGGAGGATGTCCATCTCGCGCGGGTCGGGCGCGGACGAGACCTCGTTGGCGAGGTCGATCAGCTCGTCGGTCGTGTCGCCCATCGCGGACACGGTGACGACCACGTCGTTCCCGGCGCGGACGGTGTCGACGACCCGGCGGGCGACGCGGCGCAGTGCCTCCGCATCGGCGACCGACGAACCGCCATACTTCTGGACCACAAGGGGCATGTAGGAACTCCTGGTAGGTGCGCATGCCCGGGACGCGGACAGCGCGGTCCATTCTACGGGCGCCCGGTCCCGAGCACCCGGCGGCCCCGCATTTCCTGTCGATTCGCCGCCCCAGGCTGCGGCGGAGCCCCTCGCTCAGGCCGGCTGGGCGCGCTCCACCCAGCGGCGCAGGTGCGCCACCTCGAGGTCGAGCGCCTCGGCCGCGCCCAGCAGGTGCGACAGCTTCGCGGCGCCCTCGAGCCCGGTGAACAGGTGCAGCGCGCGTCCGCGTGCCGCCCCCTCGGAGTAGCCGAGCGCCTCGAACTGGTCCTGGAGCCAGCGCAGCACGCGCTCGTAGAGCGCGGCCACCTCCTCGGCGAGGCCCGCCGACGGGCGCGCGAGGTCCGGGCCCAGCGAGCCCAGCACGGGGCCGTGGCGGAGCGCCTCCTCCAGGTCCGCGTCGTAGGAGTCGACGAAGGCGATCAGCCGGGCCTTCGGGCCGTCCGCCGCCGCGCACTGCGCCAGGCGGGTGTCGAGGCGCGCGCCCAGGGCGTCGAGCACCGCGCGCACCAGGGCGTCCTTGGACTTGAAGTGGTAGTAGACGGAGCCCGCGGCGACCTCGGCGCGCTCGGCCGCGTGGGCCAGCGTCCAGCCGGCGACGCCGCTCTCGCGGGTGAGCTCGAAGGCGGCGGTGGTGAGGCGCTCGCGCTTGTCGGAGGTGGGACGGGGCATCGGAACTCCTTCGGTCGGACGCGCAAGTCAGTGAACCCGCTACCCGCGACGATAGCGCAGCGGCGGGCCTCCGCGAGGGCCGGTCACGGCGCCCCGAGGCGCGGGGCCCGGCCTCCCCGAGGAGCGTCCGGACCAGTCCGTCATTGCCCGCGCGGGAGGCGCCCTGCCATGCTGGGCGCGCGGTCGTCGGCGCCGGGATCTTACCCGCGCTCCGCGGCCCTCGGGCGGAGGGAACCCATGGGAGACGGTGCGGAGCCGGCGGTCCAGGCGCGTGACGTCGCGCGCGCCTTCGGGGACGTGCAGGCGGTGGCCGCCGCGAGCCTCGAGGTGCGGCGCGGGACGGTCACCGCGCTGATCGGCCCCAACGGCTGCGGCAAGACCACGCTCATGCTCATGCTCGCCGGCCTGCTGCGGCCGGACTCCGGCGAGATCCGCGTGGAGGGGGCGGACCCGCGGACGGACGCCGCCGCGGTGAGGGACGCGATCGGATGGATGCCCGATCAGCTGGGCACGTGGGACAACGTGACCTGCGCGCAGACCCTCGCACTCGTGGGCCGCGCCTACGGCCTCGCTCGGGCCCAGGCGCGCGAACGCGCCGCCACGCTGCTGGACCTGGTCCACCTGGGCGAGTTCGCCGACCGCCCCGCGCGGGTGCTGTCGCGCGGCCAGAAGCAGCGCCTGTCGCTGGCCCGCGCGCTCGTCAACGACCCCGCCGTGGTGCTGCTCGACGAGCCCGCGAACGGCCTCGACCCCCGCTCGCGCGTCGAGCTGCGCCACCTGGTGCGCGACCTCGCGGCCCACGGGCGCGCCGTGCTCATCTCGAGCCACGTCCTCAGCGAGCTCGACGAGATGGTCGACGACGCGGTCTTCATGTCCAAGGGCCGCACGCTCGGCGACGAGGTCGCCCAGGAGGTCGCCCGCGCCCGGGCCCGCTATCGCATCGGCTCGATGGACGATGCTGCGCTCGCCGCGGACCTGCGCGCCGCCCGGGTGGAGGTCGACGATCGCGACGGGCTGGTGGTGAGCCTGTCCGGCGAGGAGGAGGCCGCGGCGGCGCTCGCGTGGATGATCGGCCAGGGGCACCGGATCCACCGGTTCGCGCCCGCGGGCAGCGCGCTCGAGCAGACGTACATGGCGATGGAGGAGGAGCGGCGATGACCGCTGTCGACGAGCACGAGGGCGCCGCCCCCGACCCGCACGGCGGCGGGGCGGGCGCCTCCCCGGCCACCGCATCGTCCCCCGCCGAGCGTCCCGGGCGCGGCAACCCGTGGCGGCCGAGCCTGAAGGGGATCGCGCTCGCGACCCGGATCGAGCTGCTGCGGCGCCGGCCCTCGCCCAAGGGGCGGATCTTCTACGGGGCGGCGGTCGGCTCGGTGCTGGTGCTCAGCGGCGTGGTCGCGTGGCAGGCGTCGGGCGACCTGACCTCGACCCCGCTCGAGCTCACGCTGATCCTCGCGCTCGCGGCCGGCATGCTCATCGGCCCGTCGCTCTCGGCCACGTCGATCAACGGCGACTCGACCGAGGGTGTCCTCGCCCCGCTCCAGATGACCCGGCTCACCGCGGGGGACCTCGCCCTGGGCAAGCTGCTCGCGGCGTGGGCGTACTCGCTCGCGGTGCTGGTCACCACCGTGCCGGTGCTCGCGTACGCCTTCAGCCGGTCCGGATGGACGGTCGGGGAGCTGGCGATCGTGCTCGCCGCGATCGTGCTCGCGGTGCTGGTCGCCACCGCGATCGGGCTCGCGTGGTCGGCGCTCGCGGCCCGGGCCGTCGCGTCCGTGTCGCTCGCGCACCTCACCACCGCGTTCCTGCTGGTGGGCACGCTGCTCGTCTACTTCTTCATCCAGCCGCTCCTGCCGTCCGTGACCCAGACCGTGACGAACCGCTGGCCGGCCTTCGAGACCGACGAGCAGTGGCAGAACCCGGAGGAGTTCATCGACGAGGTCGAGTGCATCGAGGACTCGTGGACGTACACCTCGCCGCGCACCGAGCTGGCCGCGTGGATCCTGCTGCTCAACCCGGCCGTGATGCTCGCGGAGACCGCGCCCGTCATCGACCCGCTCACCTGGGAGGAGGACGGCCGCGCCGCGCCCGGGGCATTCTCCGGGATCCACCAGGCGGTGGGCTCGGCGAGGCTCGGGCCCGAGGAGGCCCGCTCCTACGACGAGTGCGCGGCGATCGCGTCCGGCGGCATCGACGTCGGGGGCGACTCGTGGGCCCAGCGGCAGCAGGAGTCGGCGCTGATGGAGCGCAGCCCGTGGCTGGGTCTCGCGGTGCAGGCGCTGCTGCTCGCGGGGTCGCTGGTGATCGCGATCCGGCGGCTGCGGGTGCCGTACCGGACGCTGCGCGGCGGGACGCGTGTGGCCTGACGCGGGTGGCCTGACGCGGGTGGCCTAACGGGCGCGGCGCTGTGAGGCCGCGGCGCCCCTACTTGACCGCGGTGCGGCCGGCGAACGCCCGGCCCAGCGTGACCTCGTCCGCATACTCGAGGTCGCCGCCCACCGGCAGTCCGGAGGCCAGGCGGGTGACGGTGACGCCCATGGGCGACAGCATCCGCGCGAGGTAGGTCGCGGTGGCCTCGCCCTCGATGTTGGGGTCCATCGCGAGGATGACCTCCTCGATCGCGCCGTCGCCCAGGCGGGTGAGCAGCTCCCGCACGCGCAGGTCGTCCGGGCCCACGCCGTTCATGGGATCGATCGCGCCGCCGAGCACGTGATAGCGGCCGCGGAACTCCCGCGTGCGCTCGATGACGGCCACGTCCTTGGGCTCCTCGACCACGCACACGACGTTGTCGGCGCGGCGCGGGTCCTCGCAGATGCGGCAGCGCGTCGACTCCGCCACGTTGCCGCACACCTCGCAGAAGTGCACGCGGTCCTTGATCGCGGTGAGCGCGGCGGCGAGGCGCTGGACGTCCGCCGGATCCGCGCCCAGGATGTGGAAGGCGATGCGCTGCGCGCTCTTGGGGCCGATGCCCGGCAGGTGGCCGAGCTCGTCGATCAGGTCCTGGACCGCGCCTTCGTACATGGGGACCAGGGTAGGCCCGCCCGGGGACATCGGCCGATGCGCCGCGCGCCGGGCGTTGGCAGACCCGGAACCCGCTCGTGCCCGGCTGGTGCCCGGCTCAGTCCTGGATGATCGTGCCGCCCAGCATCTGCGCGACCACCTCGGTGGCGCTCAGCTGCGACTCCTCGGCACGGGCGTCGTCGTCGGAGATCTCCTCCTCGTCGAACGGCGGCTCGATGTCCGGGGGCACGTCCGCGGGAGGCTGCGGGGGCGGCGCCGATGCGACGGCGGCCATGACGGCGGCCGCGCCCGAGGTGGGGGTCGCCGCGGCGGCGGGTCGGCTGGACGGAGCGGTGGCGGGCGGGGGCCCGCTCGGGGCGGCGGCGGGAGACGGGGTCGGCCGGGTCGCGGCGGGTCCGTTTGCGGCGGGTGCCGGGGCCGATGCGCCGGTTCCTCCCCGCGCGGGCGGCACCGGACCGACGATCGCCTCGATGCGCAGTTGCAGCCCGAGGGTCTCGCGCACGGCGAGCGCGACGTTCTCCTTGTGATTTCCCCCATCGAAGCGCCCGGCCAGCGGCGCGTTGTCGAAGGCCAGCGTGAGCACGCCGCCCTCGACCGAGGCGACCTGGGCGCTCTGGCTCACCATCGCCCAGGTGACGCGACGGCGCTCGAGGGTGCCCAGCACCTCCGGCCAGCGCCGACGGACCAGCTCCGTGTCGGCCGCGCCGCCCGCGCCGGAAGGGGTGCTCGCCGGTGCCGGTGCGCTCGGCTGGGCTGTGGGAGCGTTCGACGCCGCCGCGGCCTGGGGCGCTGGGGGGCGAGCAGGCGGGGCGGCGGGCGCGTTCGCGGCCGGGGTGGGGCGCGTCGGAGCGGTCGGTGCCGGAGTCGGGGAGGGTGCCGGAGCGGCCCACGGGTCCTCGTCCTGCGGCGGTGCGGCCGGGGCCGGGGCCGGGGCCGGGGCGGTCGGGGCGGGGGCGGTCGCGGCCGGGGTCGGCGTGGGCGCGGGCGCGGGTGCCTGCTGCGGCACGGTTGCCGGGCTCGCGGCCGGGCTCGCGGCCGGACGGTTCGCGGCCCTCACTGCGGCCATCGCAGCCTCGCGGGCCGAGGCGGCATCGCCCACCGGCTCGGCGGCCGGGGCCTGCGCAGGGGCCGGAGCCGAGACGGGCCGTGCCGATGCGGCCTGTGTCGGAGCGACGATCCCCGTGGCAGGTGCGGCGACCGCCCCGGCGACCCCCGCATCGGCCGCAAGAAGACGTGCGCACAGGAGTTCGAGGTGGAGGCGCGGGGAGGTGGCGCCCACCATGTGGGTGAGGGCGTCGTTCACCAGATCCGCGGCCGCGGAGCCGCGGGCCAGGCCCAGCGACCGGGCCTGCTCGCGCATGGTCGCGAGCTGATCCTCGGGCATGTCGCCGAGCGCGCGGGCGCCGGCGTCGCCCGACGCCGCGAGCACGAGCAGGTCGCGCAGGCGCTCGAGCAGGTCCTCGACGAAGCGGCGCGGCTCGTGCCCCGTCGCGATGACGCGGCTCACCACGTCGAACAGCGAGGCGCCGTCGGCCGCGGCGATCGCGCCCACGGCATCGTCCAGGAGGGTCGCGTCCGTGAACCCCAGGAGCGTGATGGCGCGCTCGTAGGTGACGCCCGCGGCGTCGGACCCGGCCATGAGCTGGTCGAGCACGGACAGCGAGTCGCGCACCGAACCGCCGCCCGCGCGCACCACCAGCGGCAGCACCCCGGACTCGACGGAGACGGATTCGGCCTCGCACAACGTCTGCAGGTAGTCGGTGAGCACCGGCGGCGGCACCAGGCGGAACGGGTAGTGGTGGGTGCGCGAGCGGATGGTGCCGATGACCTTCTCCGGCTCCGTGGTCGCGAAGATGAAGCGGATGTGCGGCGGCGGCTCCTCGACCAGCTTGAGCAGGGCGTTGAAGCCCTGCGTGGTCACCATGTGCGCCTCGTCGAGGATGAAGATCTTGTAGCGGTCGCGCGCCGGGGCGAAGGCGGCCCGCTCGCGCAGCTCGCGGGCGTCGTCGACGCCGTTGTGCGACGCGGCGTCGATCTCGACCACGTCGACCGAGCCGGCGCCCCCGCGGGCGAGCTCGACGCACGACGGGCACGCGCCGCACGGGGTGTCGGTGGGGCCCTCGACGCAGTTGAGGCAGCGGGCGAGGATGCGCGCGGAGGTGGTCTTGCCGCAGCCGCGCGGCCCGGAGAACAGGTAGGCGTGGTTGACGCGGTCCGCCCGCAGCGCCTGCATGAGCGGCGTGGTGACGTGCTCCTGCCCCACCACGTCGGCGAAGGCGTCGGGGCGGTAGCGGCGGTACAGCGCGGTGGTCACGGGTACGACTCTAGTCGCGGGGTCCGACGCGCCGATGCGGCTGTCCCCAGGGCATGAAAGGACCCCCCACGCACCCGACAGAGCCCGCTTACCCTTGCTTCATTCCTGACCTGGGGGAGTTGGGCGAGATATCGCCACGTGAGGGGTCGCCGATCATTCTAGCGGCTCGGCCGGGGGTTCCGGCCCGGTTTCGTGGTCCCGCCCAAGGTCGGGTACCATTGCCGGGCTTGGAGGATTCGCCTAGTGGCCTATGGCGCACGCTTGGAAAGCGTGTTGGGTGCAAGCCCTCAGGGGTTCGAATCCCCTATCCTCCGCCATTTGCAGGGCCGACGCGACGGGACGGTGCACGTGAATCAGCCTGCCGACGGCCGCACGGACGTCCGGCGCGCACGCGTGCGCCGTCACCGCCGCGAGCGCCAGATCATCGTCTTCGGCGTCCTGATCATCCTGGTCGCGATCGCCGGACTCTTTGCCGCCGGCGTGTACCGCGGCGACGTCGAGGGTCCGTTCTCCGCGCCGTTCACCACCCCGGTGGGCGCCTTCGAGTCGGACGTGACGTTGGCCTGCCCCCCGCCGGACTCGTACCCGCTGCCCTCGGACCAGGTGGCCGTGCGCGTGCTCAACGGCACGGACGTCAACGGCCTGGCGGGACGTGCGATGGACACGCTCGAGAGCCGTGGATTCGTCAAGGTCGCGGTGGGCAACTGGAGCCTCACGCACTCGGACAACGTGCGCATCGTCTTCGGCGCGGCCGGCGTGCAGCACGCCTATACCGTCGCCCGTCAGTTCGAGTCCGCGGGACTGGTGCTCGACAACCGCGAGGGCACGCTCGTCGACGTCATCCTGGGTGACGGCTTCGCCGAGGCGCCCGCGCTGCGCGACGCGCTCGCGCCCGAGCTGTCGCCGGACCTGGCGCTCTCGGCCAACGCCGAGTGCCTGCCGGTCAGCCTGATCACGCCGCGACCCGCGCCGCGCAACCTGCCGGACAACCCGCTCGACCCGTCGCCGGAGCCGTCCGCGTCGGCATCCGCGTCGCCCTCGCCCAGCGCCGAGTCCTGACTCGCTGCCCGCTCGCGGGCGCTCGACCGCAACCGCCCGGCACCGGTCACCCGACCGCCACCGCGGCCGTGCGGTAGCGCAGGCGCAGCGTCCCGGCGGCGACGGCGAACACCGCCGCAATCGCGCAGGAGGCGGCGAACAGCGCCGGAAAGTCGTCGGCGGCGACCGACCACGTGCCCAATGCGGATCCCCCCACGCCGCCGCCGAACAGCGCGACGCCGAAGAGCGCCATCCCCAGCGGTCTCGCCCCGGTCATCACGTCCGTCGCCCAGGCCTGCAGCTGCGTGTGCGCACAGGCCCAGGAGAATCCCAGGGCTATCACCGCGACAGCCGCGGTCGCGAGCGAGATCGCGCCGGCGAGGATCGCGTAGCCGGCGGTCGCCGCGCCGCCCCCGGCGGCGAGCAGCGCCCACGCCGGCAGCCGGATCACCAGGGCGCGCACCGCCGGGGCCCAGGCGACCACGGAGATCCCGAAGGACGCCACCGCGAGGCCGGCCAGGCTCACCGCCACGTCGACCGATTCGAGCGCGACGGGGATGTAGTTGATGACGCCCACGAGCAGGGCGCCCTCGACCGCGGCGAGCGCGAGCACCCCATGGGCCCAGGGGTTGCGAGCGATCCGGGGTATCGACGCGAGGAACGACACTCGAGCAATCCCCTCCGCGGGAGGGGGTGCGAGCGCGAACAGGGTGCACAGTACGGTGCCCAGCGCGGCGCTGGCGGCGAAGGCCAGCCGCCAGGACCACCAGTCGGCCAGCGCCGCGGCCAGGGCCGTCCCGACGGCCACGCCGAGCGAGAGCGCCGTGGCGAGGTTGACGGTGGCGACGCCCCGCGCCCGCAGGTCCCGTTGCTCGCCGATGCGCACCAGGATCGTGGGGACGATCGCGGCCAGCGCGGCGCCCGCGATGCCGCGCGCGACGGTGAGCGTCGTGATGCTGGTCGCGGTCGCGGCCGCGAGCGTCGCCGCCGCCGCGAGCCCGCTGGCGAGCGCCAGGGTGCGCAGTTGCCCGATCCGGCCGACGAGCGCCGCCCACGGCACCTGGGCGCCGGCGTAGGCGAGCACGTAGACCGTGATGGTGTGGGACACCTCCTCGGGGGAGGCTCCGAGGTCCGCGGCCGTCCGCGTGATCATGGGGGCGGTCAGCGCGCGATCGAAGAACGCGAGGAACGCGGCGCTCATGATGGCCGCCGGTACCGCGCGCTCCCATCCCGCAGCCGTGCGCACGCCCCCTGATGGCAGTCGCATGCGCGTCAGGTCTCAGTCTCGCTCGACCCAGCGGTCGATCGCCCACACCAGCGCGAACGCCATGCCCGGGTCCACGCCCTGCCACACGTCGACGGTGTAGCGGTCGCGCATGGCGAGCCACTTCTGGGTGATCTGGATGACGACGCCGCCGTCGCCGTTGCGCAGCGTGTAGTCCTTCTCCATGAGGTTGCCCTCGAGCAGCCATTCCTCGCCCGAGGCCAGGGTCACGTCGATCTTGTCGCGCACGAACTTGAACGGCTGCGCGCGAAGGTGTGCCACCTGGTTGCCGGCGGCGTCGGTGACGTCCATCCGCTTGGGGATGCCAAGCATCCTGCCGGTCACCTCGTAGAGCTTGGTGCCGTCCGGCGCCAGGATGTCCGCCCGCGGGCGCGGTCCCATCTTCCCGTCGACGAGGAAGAGGTCCTGCTCCGTCGCCGGGTCGAAGACGCGGAAGTCGCGGCCCGCGCCGAACTTGCTCTTCATGATGTGGCGCGTGTAGCCCTCGGGGACGGCGGGCACGGACATGGCGGCTCCCTCGTGTCGGATGGGTCCACGCTAGTCGGTCGCAGGGCGCCCCGTCATGGCCCTCGGCGGGTGCGTTCAGGCGCCGTCGCGGGCGCCCATGCCCGCCCCCGACGCCCGTGACGGCTCCGCCTGGCCGAGCCGCTCCCGGAAGTACTCGATGGTGGGGACGAGCCCCTCCTCGAGCGCGATGGTGGGTGCCCAGTCGAGTTGCTCACGGGCGACGGTGATGTCGGGGCGTCGCTGGCGGGGGTCGTCATGGGGCAGGTCGCGGTGCTCGATGGTCGAGCTGCTGCCGGTCAGCCGGATCACGGTCTCCGCGAGCTCGAGCATGGTGAACTCGGCCGGGTTCCCCACGTTGATGGGGCCGGTGGGGGCGCCGTCCGCGTGCATGAAGCGGACCATGGCGTCGACGAGGTCGGAGACGTAGCAGAAGGATCGCGTCTGCAGCCCGGAGCCATAGATCGTCAGGGGCTCACCGTTGAGAGCCTGCACGATGAAGTTCGAGACCACGCGACCGTCCGCCGGGTCCATGCGTGGGCCGTAGGTGTTGAAGATGCGCAGGACGCGGATGTCGAGCCCGTGCTGGCGGTGGTAGTCGAAGAACAGGGTCTCGGCCGCACGCTTGCCCTCGTCGTAGCAGGACCTGATGCCGATGGGGTTGACGCGGCCCCAGTACTCCTCGCGCTGCGGGTGGATCTCGGGATCCCCGTACACCTCGGACGTCGACGCCTGGAGGATGGTCGCGCGGACGCGCTTCGCCAGGCCCAGCATGTTGATCGCCCCGTTGATCGACGTCTTGGCCGTCTGCACCGGATCGCGCTGGTAGTGGATGGGCGAGGCCGGGCAGGCCAGGTTGTAGATGCGGTCGACCTCGACGTAGAGCGGGAACGTCACATCGTGGCGCAGCAGCTCGAAGCGCGGATGCTGGAGCAGGTGCTGGATGTTGCGCTTGGAGCCGGTGAAGAAGTTGTCGACGCACAGGACGTCGAAGCCCTCGGCGAGCAGGCGATCCGCGAGGTGGGACCCCAGGAAGCCCGCCCCGCCCGTGATCAGTACACGCTGCTCGCCGTCCGGATCGATCATCGTTCCTGCCCCCTGGGTCCGATGAGCCCGATGCTATGCCCGATTCGTCCGGCTTGTGAAGGGTGGGCGTGGCGCGTGCGGCCCCGGGCCGCTGGTGCCGCGGGAGCGGGGGCCCGCCCGCACATCGGCCCCGGTCGTGCCGCCGGCGCCCCGCGCGGCCCCGCCGGAACATGCAAGAAGCCCCGTGATTCCTGGATCTACCAGGAATCACGGGGCTTCTCCGCTGGCGGTGACGGTGGGATTTGAACCCACGGTACGGGGTTACCGTACACAGCATTTCGAGTGCTGCACCTTCGGCCGCTCGGACACGTCACCGCGGAAGAGATTACCCGTTGTTCATCTCAAGTCCTAATTCATAGGTCCCGGGTGACCGAAGTCACTCGCGCGGCGCCCGCGGATGCACCAGCGCGGTGAGCACGGCGATGCCCGCCCCGACGAGTGTGTCGACGATGCGCTCGCCCACCACCGCGGGGGTTCCGAACTCCCCGATCGAGGTGGTCACCAGGATGAGCGCGAGCGGCGTCACGGCGGTCACCGCGAGCGCGTAGTGCCGGGTGATGATGATCTCGGTGATGAACTGCAGCGAGCCCAGGACCAGCGCCACCAGCGGGGGGTTCATGGGCAGCAGCGACAGCAGCAGGTACAGGCCCGCGCCGGCGATGGTGCCGACCGTCCGGTGCAGGCCCCGGTTGACCGCGAGGCCGCGCCCGGGCATGACGCCCACGACCACCGCGCCCGCCGCGACGGTCCAGTAGGCGCGGTCGGGGTCCACCCACAGGACGGACAGCAGCGTGCCGGCCACGGCGACGATCGCGGTCCGCACCGCGAGCTCGCGTGCACCCCGATCCCACTCCGGCGGCGCGAGCAGCACCTTCAGCGGCCGGGGGGTCACCGTCCAGTGGACGCGTCGCACCAGGGGCGCGATGCTCACGATCACGGCGAACAGGCAGCCGCCGCCCACGCAGGCGACGAGGGTCGTCGGCGGCACCCCGCCCGTGACCGCGTGCGAGGACATCCCGTAGACGATGATGGGGAAGAGCGGGCCCGGCGGACCGAGGCGGTAGCCGTGCACCGCGATGCCCACGCCGGCCGCCACCGCGATGAGCCCGAGCGCGCCCAGCGCGGGTTCCGGCCCGAGCGTGGCGCCCAGCACGGCGGACAGGACGATCACCAGGCCCGCGATGGGTCGCAGCCGCAGCCGCTCGAGGCGCGGCAGTCGCGAGAAGTATGGCACGGTGAAGGCGCCCACGCTGGCGAGCAGCCCCAGCTCGAACCGGCCCGCGAGCGCGCCGACGAGGAGCGGGGTCACCAGCACCACGGTCGCCTGGAGCGCCACGGGCCATCGTGGCGCTCCGGGCGGCCCGATGGTGCCCAGGCTCAGCACGGCGTTGCGCATGCCGTCGCGCCACACGTCGATCCGGCGATCCGGGGCCTCGGCCACCTAGCGCCTCGCCTCGAAGAAGCGCCCGAGCAGGGCGGCGGACTCGGCGGCACGCACGCCCGACACGACCTCGACCTTGGCGCCGATGCGCGCGTCGCGCACCACGTCCCACTGGGACCCGGTCGCGCCCGCCTTCGCGTCCCACGCGCCCAGCACCAGGCGCGGGATACGCGCCTGGAGCATCGCACCCGCACACATGAGGCACGGCTCGAGGGTCACCACGAGCGTGCACCCGTCCAGGCGCCACGTGCCCAGGGACGATGCGGCGGCCCGGATCGCGACCACCTCGGCATGGGCGGTGGGGTCGCCGCCCGCCTCGCGGCGGTTGCGTCCCTCGCCGATCACCTCGCCGGCGGGGGAGAGCACCACGGCGCCGACGGGCACGTCGCCGTCGGCGACCGCCTCGCGTGCCAGCGCGAGGGCGCGGTCCATCGGCCCCTCCCACTGCACGTGCATGCGGTCAGGCTACCCGCGCATCGTCCCGGGTGCTCGGGGCGATGAAGGCGATAGTCTCGAGCCATGCAGCTGCACGTCGCGGACCACCCGCTCATCCGTCACAAGGTCACCGTCCTGCGCGACAAGAACACCAAGTCGCCCACGTTCCGCCTGCTGGTGGACGAGCTGGTGACGCTGCTCGCGTACGAGGCGACGCGCCAGGTGCGCGTCGCCGAGCGCGAGGTCGAGACTCCGCTGACCTCGACCGTCGGCACGGTCATCGCGGACCCGCCGCCCATCATCGTCCCCATCCTGCGCGCGGGCCTGGGCATGCTCGACGGCATGACTCGCCTGCTGCCGAGCGCCGAGGTGGGCTTCCTGGGTCTCAAGCGCGACGAGGAGACCCTCGAGGCGGTCACCTACGCGAACCGGCTGCCCGAGGACCTCACCGGCCGCCAGGTGTTCCTCATCGACCCGATGCTCGCGACCGGCGGCTCGCTCATCATGGCGATCGACTACGTGCTCGAGCGCGGCGCCACCGATGTGACGTGCGTGTGCCTGCTGGCCGCCCCCGAGGGCATCGAGAACGTGCGCGTGGCCGTGGGTGAGCGCGCCGACGTGTCCGTGGTGGTCGCGCAGGTCGACGAGCGCCTCAACGAGCAGGGCTACATCGTGCCCGGCCTGGGCGACGCGGGCGACCGCCTCTACGGCGTCATCGGGGACTGACCCGGCCGCTTCACCTCTCTCCCTGCGGACACTCCGCACGGAATTTCAGCCGACACGCCGCATCGTCCCCGGCCGGGGCGGTGCGGCGTCGGCGTGTCGCGCCCCGATCCGTGCGCAGTGTCCAGAAGTGCGTCCACAGGCGACCCTGCGTGTGTCCACAGCGCGCCCACAGATTTCTCCACAGGACCACAACATCTAGGGGCCGAGGGCATGAATCGCCCCCAGATGTTGTTGCACAAGCATGTGATTTCGCACTAGTGTCGAAGCCACGCGCCGAGCGCACGACTGCAGGCCTCCACCCCGGGGACGAGCCGCCCGCTCGGCGGACAACCGCATGCCAGAGCGGGCGCACGCCCGCATCCACTCTCGAGGGGGAGCATCCGTGACGATCACCGAGAACTCTGCGGGCCAGACGACCGCCGCCGCGCCGGAATCGCCCGGCATCCACGTCACCAAGCGCGACGGCACGCGCGAGCCGTACAACGCCGACCGCATCAACAAGGCGATCGAGCGCGCCGCCGCCGGCCTGCCGGACCAGATCTCGATCACCACCCAGATCGCGTCGGAGCTCGCGATCACGCTGTTCGACGGCATCACCACGGAGCAGCTCGACGAGGCCGCGATCGGCGTCGCCGTTCAGAACGTCAAGGACGACCCGGCGTTCGACACGGTCGCCGCGCGCCTGCTGCGCAAGGTGATCTACAAGCGCGTGCTGGGCGGCTACGACACGGAGCTCGAGCTCGCGCTGCTGCACCAGGCGCGGTTCCCGGGCTACATCCGCGACGCGATCGAGGACGGACTGCTGGACCCGCGCCTGCAGGAGCTGTTCGACCTCGACGCGCTCGCGGCCGCGCTCGACCACACGCGCGACGACCGCCTCAAGTACATCGGCACCGTGACCATGCGCAACCGCTACATGATCACGGACCGCCACCGGAAGTCGCTCGAGGTGCCCCAGTACTTCTGGATGCGCGTCGCCATGGGCCTGTCGCTCAACGAGGCGGACCCGACCGGCACGGCGCTCGAGTTCTACGAGAAGATCTCCACGCTCGACTACCTGCCCGCGGGCTCGACCTTGGTCAACGCCGGCACGTCCTACCCCCAACTGTCCAACTGCTTCGTCATGCAGATGGAGGACGACATCGAGCACATCGCCAAGAGCGTGCGCGACGTCATGTGGCTCACCAAGGGCACCGGCGGCATCGGCCTGTCGGTCACCAAGCTGCGCTCGGAGGGCTCGCCCATCCGGTCGAACAACACCACCTCGACCGGCCCCATCCCGTTCATGCACACCATCGACTCGACGCTGCGCGCGGTGAGCCGCGGCGGCAAGAAGTTCGGCGCGCTCGCGTTCTATATGGAGAACTGGCACCTGGACTTCCCGCAGTTCCTCGACCTGCGCCAGAACTCGGGCGACCCGTACCGCCGCACCCGCACCGCGAACACCGCGGTGTGGATCTCGGACGAGTTCATGAAGCGCGTGCGCGAGGACCGGGACTGGTACCTGTTCGACCCCGCGGACACGCCGGACCTGGTCGAGCTCGTCGGCTCGGAGTTCTCCGCCCGCTACGCGGAGTACATCGCGCTCGCGGAGGCCGGCAAGCTGCGCACCTACAAGAAGATGCGCGCCCGCGAGCAGTACAAGCAGATCCTGGTGACCCTCCAGACCACGTCGCACCCGTGGCTCACCTGGAAGGACACCATCAACAACCGCGCCCTCAACACCAACACGGGCACCATCCACCTGTCGAACCTGTGCACGGAGATCTGCCTGCCGCAGGACCGCGACAACATCTCGGTGTGCAACCTCGCCTCGATCAACCTGCCGCAGCACCTGGTGGACGGGCGGATCGACTGGGACCGCATGAAGGACTCGGTCCGCACCGCGGTGCGCCAGCTCGACAACCTCGTGGACATCACCCTGTCCTCGGTGCCGGAGTCGGAGTTCGCCAACCGGGAGAACCGCGCGGTGGGCCTGGGCGTCATGGGCTTCACGGACATCACCGAGCGGCTGGGGCTCGCGTACGAGTCGGAGGAGGCCTACGCGCTCATCGACGAGATCGTCGAGTTCGTGTCCTTCCACGCGATCGACGCGTCGGCCGACCTGGCCCGCGAGCGCGGCGCCTACAACAACTTCGCGGGCTCGGGCTGGTCGCAGGGCAAGGTGCCCTTCGACACCATCGCGCAGGTCGAGGCGGACCGCGGCGTGCCCGTGACCGTCGACCGCACCGTGCGCCAGGACTGGGACACGCTGCGCGAGAAGGTCCGCGGCGGCATCCGCAACGCCACGCTCATGGCGGTGGCGCCCACCGCGTCGATCGGCCTCGTGGCCGGCACCACGCCGGGCTTCGACCCGCAGTTCTCGCAGATCTTCTCCCGCAACACCTCGTCGGGGAAGTTCCTCGAGGTCAACACCAACCTGGTGCGCGACCTCCAGAAGTTGGGCATCTGGGAGGACGTCAAGGACCAGCTGCTCGCCGCGCAGGGCGACCTGTCGCGCGTCGACGGCGTCCCGGAGCACCTGGTCGAGGTCTACAAGACCTCCTTCCAGCTCGACCCGCACGCCTTCCTCGAGGTCGCGGCCCGCGCCCAGAAGTGGATCGACCAGGCGATCAGCCGGAACATCTACCTCGAGGACCGCGACGTCGACAAGATGATGGAGCTGTACGCCTTCGCGTGGGAGAAGGGCGTGAAGACCACGTACTACCTCCACATGAAGCCGCGCCACACCGCCGAGCAGTCGACGGTCCGCGTCAACAAGACCGAGAACATCAACCGCACCGGCTCCGCCTCCGGCCGCTCGGCCGGCGGGTCCGCCGCGGGCGGCGCCCGCAAGGGCTTCGGTGGCGCGCGCCGCGGCTTCGGCGGCGCCACGGCGGCCGCGCCCTCGGCCGCAGCACCCTCTGCCGCCGCGCACTCGACCCCCGCGGCTCCCGCCGTGACCGGGGACGATGCTCCGGCCGCCTCCGCGCCGGCCGCGCCAGAAGCTGTGGTCGCCGAGGCCGCGCCCCAGCCCGCCTCCCGCGGGTTCGGCGGCTTCGGTGCCGCGAAGAAGGCGGCGCCCGCCGCCCCGGCGCCTGTCCCCGCCGAGCCGGTCGCGACTGAACCGGTCGCTGCCGAGCCCGCCACCGCATCGGCGCCGGTCCCGTCCCCCGAGCCCGCCACCGCATCGGCCGACGTGCTTGACCGGGTCGCCGCGCAGGCCTTCGCGACCGCTCCCCAGGAGCGGCCGGAGGTCCCGCCGACCACCCTGCCCCAGGGCGTCGAGGCGCCGGCGCAGGACGTGACGGCGGCGGCCCCGGAAGGCGCTACCGTGCTGGATGTGGTGGGCAGCGTCGCCTCGGACGAGACCGACATGGTCGACGGCGTGGCGTGCCCTGTGGACCCCATGGAGCGGCTCCAGTGCGAGTCGTGCCAGTGACGGTCCGCCGCATCGTCATCCCCGACACCCCTAAGGAGATTTAGATGGCCATCCTCGGCTCTGGCGTCCAGGACGGACTGCTGCTCAAGCCCGTCACCTACCAGTGGGCCATGGACCTGTACGACCAGGCGGTCGCCAACACGTGGTTCCCCAACGAGATCCAGTTGGGCGAGGACCTCGCGGACTTCAAGAAGATGACGGACGACGAGAAGCACGCGCTCCTCCACCTCATCTCCTACTTCAACCCCAACGAGCTGCTGGTCAACAAGGCGCTCGCGTTCGGCGTCTACCCCTACATCAACGCTCCCGAGGGCCACCTGTACCTCGCGAAGCAGATGTGGGAGGAGGCCAACCACTGCATGACCTTCGAGTACATCCTCGAGACCTTCCCCATCGACCGCGACAAGGCGTACTCGGCGCACGTCGAGGTGCCCTCGATGGCGGCGAAGGAGGCGTTCGAGTCGAAGTCCATCAAGCGGATGACGGAGGACACCCTCGACATCTCCACGACCGAGGGCAAGAAGGACTTCATCCGGAACCTCATCGCCTACAACATCATCCTCGAGGGGATCTGGTTCTACTCGGGCTTCATGGTCGCGCTGAGCTTCCGCCAGCGAAACCTGCTGCGCAACTTCGGCTCGCTCATGGACTGGATCATCCGAGACGAGTCGCTGCACCTGCAGTTCGGCATCAACCTCATCCTCACGGTGCTCGAGGAGAACGAGGACCTGCAGGACCCGGAGTTCGCGGACGAGATCCGCGGCATGATCCTCCAGGCAGTGGAGATGGAGGAGGCCTACAACCGCGACATGTTCCCGCGCGGCATCCTGGGCCTCAACGCGGACTACGTGAACCAGTACGTCAAGTACCTCACCGACCGCCGCCTCGAGGAGCTGGGCTTCGAGCCCGAGTTCAACGTGGCCAACCCGGCCAAGTGGATGGCCGCGGCGAACGACACCCTGCAGCTGGTCAACTTCTTCGAGCAGCAGAACACCTCCTACGAGGTGAATGCGCAGGCCACGCGCAAGCAGTAGACGGATGGTGGATAGTCGGTAGACTGGTAACCATCACGAGACGCCCGGCGATGAGCGATCGCGCCGGGCGTCGTGCTGTGCCCGGGGAGGTCGCCGCATCGTCCGGTGGCCCCGGCCCCTGAGACACGGGGAGTGGGACGCGTCCGTGCGTCCCACTCTCGCGGCCCTGGCCGCCCCCGTCCTCATGGAGCCACCGTGACCACCACGCTCGCGCCCGACACGATCGCGCACAGCCCCGGCGACCTGCTGACCCGCCGCCAGCGTCTCTCGTACGTCCTCATGCTGGGCGCGCTCGTCGCGCTCGGCCCGTTCACCGTCGACCTCTACCTGCCGGCCTTCCCGCAGGTGGCGGCCGAGCTCCAGGCGACCGATGCGGCGATCCAGCTCACGCTGACGGCCACCATGATCGGGTTCGGCCTGGGTCAGCTCGTGGTGGGTCCGCTGTCCGACGCGCTGGGGCGCAAGCGTCCGCTCCTGGCCGCGACCGCGCTGCACATCGTCGCCTCGATCTTCGTCTCGTTCGCGCCCACGGTCGAGCTCGTCATGGCGGGACGCGTGCTCCAGGGCATCGGCGCCGCGGGCGGCGGCGTGGTGGCCGTCGCGATCGTGCGCGACCTGTTCGCGGGTCAGCGACTGATCCGCATGCTCGCCAACCTCGCGCTCGTCACGGGCCTCGCGCCGGTGCTCGCGCCGGTGATCGGCTCGCAGCTGCTGCGGGTCATGGACTGGCGCGGCGTGTTCGTCGCGCTCGCCGGCTACGGCATCGTCATGGTCCTGGTCGCCGGCCTCCTGCTGGTCGAGACCATGCCGGAGACCAAGCGCGGCACCTTCACGGTGAGCGCCACCGCGGGCCGCTACAAGAAGCTCCTGGGCGACAAGGTGTTCGTCGGCGTGGCCATCGTCGGCTCGATGGCGTTCACCGCGCTGTTCGCGTACCTGTCGTCCTCGTCGTTCGTGCTGCAGGACATCTTCGGGCTCTCGCCGCAGGAGTACGGCCTGGTGTTCGGCATGAACTCCGTGGGCCTGGTCATCGCCAACCAGACCTCCGCCCGCGTCATGAAGTGGTTCCCGCCGCGCGCCGTCGCGACCGCGGGACTCGCCGTGATGGCCACCGGCTCCGTGCTGCTCCTGGTCGCGGGCCTGCTCGACCTGGGCCTCATCGGGGTGCTCATCCCGCTGTTCTTCGTGGTGGCCTCGCTGGGCATCATCGGCCCCGCCGTGCAGATCACCGCGCTCAAGGACCACGCCGGCGAGGCGGGCACGGCGGCCTCGCTGCTGGGCGCGCTCAACTTCGGCGTCGCGGGGATCGTCTCCCCGGTCGTGGGCGTCCTGGGCGTCTCCGTCGTGTCGATGGCCGTGGTGATGATCGGCGCGCTGACCGTCGCGCACCTGGTGTTCTGGATCGTGGTGCGCCCCCGCATGGAGACCACCGTCGTTGCGTGATCTCGCGCGTCGGTGCGTGACCCGGGTCTGCCTCGGGCCGTCTCTTGGCGGGTCGGTCTCGGGCCGTCTCTTGGCGGGCCGACGGCGCCCGCGCGACCCGGCCCGGCGCGCCGGGGCGGGCCGTCCGGTGCCCGGGCCCCGCGCTCGCTAGCGTGTCCTCATGACCCTGCGCGTCGCCCTCCTCGTCTACGACGGCTTCGACCTCCTCGACGCGGGAGCGCCCTACGAGGTGTTCCTCACCGCGTCGCGGCTGCTCGAGCGCGACGGCGGCGCGGCGGTGTTCGAGGTGGTGCTCGCGACCCCCGGCGGCGGCGACGTGACCGCGCTGGGCGGGATGACGCTCACCCGCCTCCACGACGCCACCACGCTGGGGGTCTGCGACGTGATCGTGGTGCCCGGCACGGTCGACGTCGCGTGCGCGCTCGCGGACTCGACCCTGGTGGCCGCCATCGAGACCCTGTCCGGGCGGGCGGCGGTGACCTCGTCCGTGTGCACGGGCGCGTTCCTGCTCGCGCGCGCGGGCCTGCTCGACGGACTCGAGGCCACCACGCACTGGGAGGACCTCGCGGACCTCGCCTCGTGCGGGGAGGTGGCGGGCGTGGTGCCCGGCGTGCGCTGGGTCGACGAGGGCGCCGTCGTCACCGCGGGCGGCCTGGCCTCGGGTCTGCACATGGCGCTGCACCTGGTGGCGCGCCTGCACTCGGTGGAGCTGGCGCGCCGCACCGCGCGTCAGCTTGACGTCGACTGGGACCCGGCGCCGGCGCGTTGAGCGCCGCGGCTCTGCTCCCGGACCCGGCGCGGGGCCGTTCGCCCTGGCCGCCGCGCGCCTCTCGGCCGTGGCCCGCTCAGCCGCGCCCCGCTCAGCCGCGCGGCGTCAGCGTCAGGGTGAGCGGCCCGAGCAGGAACTCATCGCCATGGGCGTCGACCTGCAGCTCGTGGAGCCCCGCCGTCACCCTGCGCGTCTGGAAGGACTTCGCGTCGACCCCGAGCGAGTTGGCGTACGCGCTGCCGAACGCGGTCGAGTCCGCGGCGTTGCCCGGGTTCGCCGTAAAGCGCTCGGCGCCGGTCCACCCCCACGGCGTCAGCGTCGCGCCGGAGACGGCCACGCGGTTGTCGTGCCGGCCGCGGTCGCCGTCCCACGCGACCCAGCCCAGGGCCAGGTCCGTCGCCTCGTCCACCGCGAATGGCACGGTGACCCGGTCGCCGTCCAGCCACGTGGCGCCGTCCAGCTGGACCACGGTCGCCTCCGGGAGATCCGGATGCGAGTACACCACCGTGAGCGCGAATCCGCCGTACAGCCCGCGATCGTGGTCGCGGGCCTGGGGCAGTGCGATGTCCGCGACGGCGTAGGAGCCATTGCCCGCGCCCGCGACCAGGGAGGTGACGTCCGCCTGCGCCTGGTACGCGCGGCGGCCGTCGTATGTCAGGGTCTCGACCGCATCGGCCGTCACGGTGACGTAGTCGCCGCCCGGCACCCGCAGGCGCGCGTGGTCGGTCCGCTCGGTCCACCAGCGGCTCTCGCTGCCGCGGTCCGAGGTGACCGACGACCACGTCAGGGTGGCCGTCTCCACGGTCGCGCCCGTCGGCAGCAGGCTCGTGTCGAGCGTCGTCACGCCGGAGGCGAGCCGCCCGCCCGCCGGGTTGGCGGGCACCATGCGGTACGCGTCGTTGTCGAGCGCCGGGTTCGCGTCCGAGGCCTGCGAGTCCATCGCCGCGGCGCAGCCGTTCGACGGCAGGTCGCGACAGACGAGCAGCGGCGCGCCCGCCTGCACCGCGGCGACCCGGCCCGTGATCGGCGCGCTCGGATCCAACGGTGCGGCCGCGTCGGCGATGCCCGTGCGCACCCGGAACGATGCACTCGCGTCCCCGGCGACGACGCTCACCTCGGTCACGGCATCGTCCGCGAGCGTCGCGTCGTCCTCGAGAGGCGCGAGGTCGAGACGCAGGGGAGCGGATTCACCCGGAGCCAGCGCGTCGAGGCCGCAGTCGGCGATCGCACGATCGGCGGTGATCTCGCATGTCCAGTCGCCCGCGGTCACCACGGACTGGGTGGCGAACGCGAGATAGGCACGGACCGATGCGACGGTCGCCACCGAGGTCGCCGCACCCCCGGCTGGCGGCGCCGCGAAGGCGAGGCCCTGCGGGAGGACGATGCGCGCGGTGAGGTCTGCGGCGGGGCCGTCGCCCGTGTTGGTGACGGAGGTCCCGATCGCGGGAGCGGCGCGGTCGATCGCCAGGTAGCCGAGCGGGGGAGCGGCGAGGGTGAGAGTGGCCGGGGAGGTGGGCTCGTCGGGCTCCCCGGGGGTGCCGGGCTCGTCCGGCTCATCCGTGTCGCCGTCGCCAGGATCTCCATCGCCCGCACCGTTGTCGGAACCATCGCCGGAATCTCCGTCGCCCGTGCCGGAATCACCACCGGCGTCGGGCCCATCGCCGGTGTCTCCGTCACCGGAGTTGCCCGAGCCGTCGCCGCTGTCGCCGTCACCGGACTCGCCCGAGCCGTCACCGGACTCGCCCGAGCCGTCATCGCCATCGGAGTCGGACCCGTTTCCGGCGTCGCCGTCACCGGCATCTCCATCACCTGCACCAGCGTCGGATCCATCGCCCGAATCTCCGCCATCGGTGCCGGAATCGCCTTCGATGTCGGGCCCAGCGCCGGAGCCTCCGCCATCCGTGTCGCCGGCCGCGCCACCCTCCGAGCCGCTCGAGCCGCCGCCATCACCAGCGCCGCTGTCGGATCCATCGCCGATGTCTCCGTCGCCCGCGCCGGAATCGCCACCGGTGTCGGATCCAGCGCCCGAAGCTCCGCCGTCCGTGCCGGGGGTGCCGCCGCCCACCCCGCCGCCGCCCGCCGACGTCGACGAGCCCGCGGCGCCCGAGCCGGACCCGGCCACCGCATCGTCCGTGGTGCCAGAGGCGGACGTGCCGGCGTCGGACCCATCGAGCTCCTCGCCGTCCTGCGTCTGAGGCGGCGCGGCGTCGTCGTCGGAGGACTCGGCGTCCTCCGGCGGGGACGAATCGTCGGTGGCCGGCTCGGTCTCCGCGGCCGCGCTCGCGACGGGGACGTCCTCGCCCAGGTCGTCGTCTGGCGTGCCGTCGCCGCCGATGAGTCCGAAGATGCTCGCGCCGGTGATCGCGAGCGCCGCGATGCCCAGCGTGGCCGCGGCGGGGAGGGCGAGCGCGGCCAGGCCCTGCAGCAGGGCCGCGACTCCGCCGGCCGCCGCGGCACCGCCCGCACCGGCGCCCGCAGCCGCGCCCGTGGTGGTGGCGGCGCCCGCGCTCCCGCTCGCTCCCGACCCGGTGCCGCCCGCACCGCCCCCACCGGACCCGGATCCGGCACCCGACCCGCCGCCCGACCCGCCGCCCGACCCGCCGCCCGACCCGCCTCCCGCCGCCGTCGCGATGCCCGCGCCCAGCGGCAGGCCGGTCTCAAGCACCTGCATGCCTGCGAGGCCGAGCACCAGGGGTGCGATGACGGCGCGCAGGCCGCGGTTGACGTCGTCGAGCTCGGCGACGAGCGCGGCGCACTTCTCGCAGTTCTCGACGTGCGCGTCCACCCGCGAGTGCTCGCGCGTGCTCAGGCCTCCACGCACGTAGGCGCCCAACTGTGCGTTGGCCTCCGCGCAGTCGGCCGAGTCGACCGCCGCGAGGTGCTCCTGGAGGTACCCCTGACGGAGCGCCTCCCGGGCCCGATACGCGAGCGCGGCGACGCCGTTGGCGCTCAGGCCCAGCAGCGGGGCGATCTCCTTGGGGGACTTCTTCTCGACCTCGGTGTACCAGAGGACCGCGCGCCAGCGTTCGGGCAGGGCGCGGAAGGCCCCGGCGACCATCGACTGCTCGAAGCCCTCCAGTGCGGGCTCGTCGGAGCCGGCCTGGGCGCCCATCGCGGCCTCGAACTCGGACATGTCGTCGCGCGGGCGGGTCCGGTGCGAGCGCTCGATGAGGTCGAGCCCGGTGCGGCGCACCGTGGTGAAGAGGTAGGCCCGGAACGCGAGATCCGGGCCCGCGCCGCGCTGCAGCGTCCGAAGGATGCGCGAGAAGGACTCGGAGACCACGTCCTCGACGTCCGACGCGGTGGGCGTGTAGTGATGCGCCACCTTGCGGGCCGCGTCGACGTGACGCTCGTAGAGCACGCCGAAGGCCGCCGAGTCGCCGGCGCGCACGCCTGCGATCAGCTCGGGGTCGCTGGACGCAGGGGTCCACAACGACATCGCCTCCGGCTTCACTCCGGGTCGCTCCCTCGGGATGGCGGAATTTGTCCCATTCTCCCGAAGTCCCTGGTGCGAGCGGAAGGCTGGCCCATGAGAGATTCGTCACACCCGCCGACGTGTGCGGGCGCGAAAGATTTCGCGGAACCCGCGTCATAGCCACGGGGCCGCCGGCTCTCAAGGGGTATGAACGAGGTCGACGTCCCGGGAGCGGTGCCCCTGCTGTCGCGGTGGGAGGCCGCGAGCCTCGACTCCGTCTGGCTGGGCGACGACGACTGGTTCACGCCGGCCGTCGAAGCGCTCGCGGAGGCGCTCGAGGCCGGGGACGATGCGCGGGAGCCCGCGCGCCGGCTCGGCCGGGCCCGTGCGGTCGCCGGGGTGGGCATCGCCGAGGCGATCGACGACCTCGCCCTCGCGTACTCGCTCGGGGAGCGGGGCGACGCGCCCCTCGAGGTCGTCAAGGCGTTGTGCGAGGGCTGGAGCGACGGCGACGCCGCCCAGCGCGTCGAGCCTGCGGTGACCGATGCGGAATCCGGCCTGACGACGGGCCTGTACCTGGGGCAGCGGCTCGCCGAGACGTACGGGATCGCCCGTCGCGAGCGCGCCCAGGTCTCGGAGTCGTTCGCGCTGGTGATGGTCGACGTCGAGGTCGCCTCCGGCGACCCGTGGGGCCGCATGGCGCGCAGCGCCGCCGTGGGGCATGCGCTGCGGGCCAGCTACGGCGCCGGACACCCGATGTCGCGCATCGGCGACGGGCTCTTCGCGGTGCTCGTGCGGCGCGGCCCCGCGCTGGGGGCGGGGCTGGCGGCCGTCCGGGATCAGATCGCCCGGAACGCCGATCGCATGCGTGTGGGAGCCCTGCTGCGGCAGCCCCCGCGCATCTGGGTGGAGCCACTGCCGGATCGCCACGACTATGCCGTGGCGCTCCTGGACTCGCTCCGCCGCTGAGGGGGGCCGGGGCCGGCGCCGTGCTGAGGGCGGTGCCGGCCCCGATGGCACCCGGGGCAGTATCGGTCCAACGCTAGGACCTTCGACTGCCGCGTCGTATTTGTATGCGGCATAACATCGTGGCATGCTCGAAACGCCTGCCACGGACCTGCGCTCCCGCCTCCTCGAGGGCGCACTCGAGATCGTCAATACTCATGGGGCCGCGGGCCTCACCGTCCGTGCGGTGGCGAAGGCCGCGGGATGCTCCACCATGGGCGTCTACACGCACTTCTCCGGCAAGTCCGGGCTCATGGACGCCGTGGTCGAGTGGGGCTTCGACTCGCTCGACGAGGCGCTCGCGACCTCCTTCGACGCGCGCGGAGCGGGAGCCGATGCGCTCGTCGCCGCGAGCGAGGCGTTCGTCGAGTGGGGACTGACCTACCCGACGCAGTTCCAGGCGATGTTCGTGCCGGCCGCTCAGGGCTACGAGCCCGGCGAGCAGGCGCGCGTGCGCGCCGTCGAGACCTTCTACGGCCACCGCTCGCGGGTGGCCGCCGCGCTGTGCGGTCCGGATGCGGACCCGGCGCCCTGCCACGACGCCGCCGCGCGGCTGTGGGGCACGCTCCACGGGCTGGTGCTGCTCGAGCTCATGCACCGGTCGCAGGCCGAGCACGGGGTCGAGCGCCTCACCGACTGGCGGACCGCGGTGCGCTGGGCCGTGGCGGCTCTCGAGGCCGCGCCGGTCGCCGTCGAGGCCTGACCCGAGCGCCTCGCCCTTCCGGGGTCCGCGCCCTGGGCGTGTTCCGCGGTTGCGGGCGCTATTCGGCGGCCGCGGGCTCCTGCGTGCGGTGGCCAGCCCACAGCACGATGGTGCGGCCCTCGTCGCGCCGGGCACGTTGCCCACGCTCGACGATGACGACGTTGCCACTCGGGCCGGTGGTGAACACGCGTGAGCCGGTGTCCGCGCGCGGGCGCAGCCGCTCCACCTCGGTCTCGAGCTGCTGCACGCGGCGCGTGAGCGTGAGGATGCGCGCGATGCCGGCGAGGTTGATGCCCTCCTCCTGGCTCAGGCGCTGGATCTCGCGCAGCGTCGCCACGTCGCGCAGCGAGTAGCGGCGCCCGCCTCCCGGGCGGCGACGCGGCACCACCAGGCCCAGGCGGTCGTACTGGCGCAGCGTCTGCGCGTGCATGCCCGCGAGCTCCGCCGCGGCGGAGATGAGGAACACGGGCTCATCGACGTCGGGCTGCTCCATGGTCCACCTCCTTGCCGGTCACGGTAGCGGGTGCGTCGGGTCGAACGGGCCGTGCGGCTCAGCGCGCCGCGTCGGTGTACAGGGATGCGCGCACGTCGTCGTGGCCCGAGGCCTCGACGAGCGCGTCGAGCGCCTTGCGGGCGTCGCGCGAGAGCTTCTTGGGCACGGCGACCTCGATGGTGACCAGGAGGTCGCCGGTGCCCTTCTTCGACGTGAGGCCGTGTCCCTTCACGCGCAGCGTGGTGCCGGACTGCGTGCCCTGCGGCACCTTGACCCGGACCTGCTCACCCGTGAGGGTGGGCACCTCGATGTGGGCCCCGAGCACCGCCTCGTCGTAGCGCACGGGGACGCGGGCCTTGAGGTTGAGGCCGTCCGCGGTGAACACCGGGTGCTTGGCGACGTGCACGGTCAGCAGCAGGTCGCCGGCGGGGCCGCCGTTGCTGCCCGGGCGGCCCTTGCCGGGCACGCGGATCTTCTGCCCGTTCGCCACCCCGACGGGGAGACGGGTCGACACGGTCTGGCCGGACAGGCCCAGCTGGACCGTCGCGCCCTCCGCGGCCTGGCGGAACGTCACCTCGACCGCGGCGGCCACGTCCTGGCCCTTCTGCGGTCCCTGCTGGAAGCCCCCGCCGAACAGTCCGCTGAGGATGTCGTCGAAGCCGCCGCCCTGGCCGCCGAACTGCTGGCCACGGAACTGCTGGCCCCCGCGGCCGCCGCCGAACATCCCGCCGAACATGTCCTCGAAGTTGCCCGCGCCGCCGGGGCCGCCGGCCTGGAAGCGGGCGCCCCCGCCCATGGCGCGGATCTGGTCGTACTGCTGGCGCTCCTCGGCATTGGACAGCACGGAGTAGGCCTCGCCCACGTCCTTGAAGCGCTGCTCCGCGCCGGCGTCCCCGGGGTTGCGATCGGGGTGCAGGTCGCGGGCGAGCTTGCGGTACGCCTTCTTGATGTCCTCGGCGCTCGCGTCCTTGGAGACGCCCAGCGTCTTGTAGAAGTCCTTCTGGAACCAGTCCTGGCTGGCCATGGCGCCTCCTCTCTGTCAGTCGGGTGCTACTCGGGCTGGGCGACGATCACGCGGGCGGGGCGCACCACGCGCTCGCCCACCTGGTGGCCGGGCTGCGCCACGTGCTGCACGGTCGGCTCGGCGACCTCGGTGCTCGGCTGGGACATGAGGGCCTCGTGGTGCTGCGGGTCGAACAGGTCGCCCACGGCGCCGAACGAGCTCCAGCCCATCCGGCCCAGCGCCGCCTCGAGCTTCTCCGCGATGGACGCGAAGGGGCCCTCCGCGAGGTCGCCGTGCTCGCGCGCGGCGGCGATGTCGTCGAGCACCGGGATGAGCGCCTCGATTGCCTTGATGGTCGCCTTCTCGTGGATGAGCTCGCGGTCGCGGTCCACGCGCTTGCGGTAGTTCACGTACTCCGCCTGGAGCCGCTGCAGGTCCGCGAGGTGCTCGGCGGCCTTCGTGTAGGCGGCGTTCAGCGCATCATCCGCGCCCTGCTCGTCCGCGTTGAGGTCGTCGATTCCGTCCTCGTTCTCGTCGAGGAACGTGCCCTCGGGGACGTCCTTGCCCGCCTCGTTGAGGATGCGCTCGGCCTGGGCCACCGCATCGTCCTGCGGCTCGTCGGGCTGGGGGGTGGTGTCGGTCATGGCTGCCTTCCCGGTGGAGCGGCGCCGAGGGCGGGCGGCCCGGACCCGAAGGCCCGGCCACCCGCCCGGGGCGTGCTACTTCTTGTCGTTCTCGTCGTCGACGATCTCGGCGTCGACCACGTCGTCGTCCTGCGGCGCGCCGGCGGCGGTCTGGGCCGCGGAGTCCGCGGCCACGTTCACGCCCTCGGCCTGCTGCGCGGCGTAGACGGCCTCGCCGATCTTCTGCGCCTTCTCGACGAGCGCCTCGTGCGCGGTCTTGATCGCGTCGACGTCCTCGCCCTCGAGCGCGGTCTTGACCTCGGCGATGGCGGACTTGACGTCCTCCGCGACCTCGGCCGGGACCTTGTCCTCGTTCTCCGACAGGATCTTCTCGGTCGAGTAGGCGAAGGCCTCCGCGTTGTTGCGGGTCTCGGCGTCCTCGCGGCGCTTCTTGTCCTCTTCCGCGTGCTCCTCGGCGTCCTTGACCATGCGGTCGATGTCCTCCTTGGACAGGGCCGAGCCGCCGGTCACGGTGATCGACTGCTCCTTGCCGGTGCCGCGGTCCTTGGCGTGGACGTGGACGATGCCGTTGGCGTCGATGTCGAACGTCACCTCGATCTGGGGGACGCCCCGCGGGGCCGGCGCGATGCCCGACAGCTCGAAGGTGCCGAGCAGCTTGTTGTCGCGGGCGAACTGGCGCTCGCCCTGGTAGACCTGGATGAGCACGGAGGGCTGGTTGTCCTCGGCGGTCGAGAAGACCTCGCTCGACTTGGTCGGGATCGCGGTGTTGCGCTCGATCAGGGAGGTCATGACGCCGCCCTTGGTCTCGATGCCCAGGCTCAGCGGCGTGACGTCGATGAGCAGGACGTCCTTGCGCTCGCCCTTGATCACGCCGGCCTGCAGCGCGGCGCCCACGGCGACGACCTCGTCCGGGTTGACGCCCTTGTTGGGCTCCTTGCCGCCGGTGAGCTCCTTGACGACCTCGGTGACCGCGGGCATGCGGGTCGAGCCGCCCACGAGCAGCACGTGGTTGATCTCCGACAGCTTGATGCCGGCGTCCTTGATGACCTGGTGGAACGGGGCCTTGGTGCGGTCGAGCAGGTCCTGCGTCATCTGCTGGAACTGCGCGCGGGTGAGCTTGGTGTCCAGGTGGACCGGGCCGTTCTCGCCGATGCTGAGGTACTGCAGCGAGATGGTGGTCTGCTGCGAGGAGCTGAGCTCCTTCTTGGCCTGCTCGGCGGCCTCGCGGAGGCGCTGGAGGGCGGACTTGTCCTTCGACAGGTCGATGCCCTCGGTGTTCTTGACCTCCTTGACCAGGTGGTCGACGATCCGCTGGTCCCAGTCGTCGCCGCCCAGGCGGTTGTCGCCCGCGGTGGCCTTGACCTGGATGGTCGAGAACTCGTCCTCGTCCTTGCCCACCTCGAGGAGCGACACGTCGAAGGTGCCGCCGCCCAGGTCGAAGACCAGGATGTGCTCGTCCTGCTCGCCCTTGTTCAGGCCGTACGCGAGGGCCGCGGCGGTGGGCTCGTTGACGATGCGCAGCACGTTGAGGCCCGCGATGGTGCCGGCGTCCTTGGTCGCCTGGCGCTCGGCGTCGTTGAAGTAGGCGGGGACGGTGATGACGGCGTCCGTCACGGTCTCGCCCAGGTACTCCTCGGCGTCGCGCTTCAGCTTGCCCAGGATGCGCGCGGAGATCTCCTGCGCGTTGTACTTCTTGTCGTCGATCTCCTGCGACCACTCGGTGCCCATGTGGCGCTTGACCGACGCGATGGTGCGGTCGACGTTGGTGACGGCCTGGCGCTTGGCGATCTCGCCGACGAGCACCTCGCCCGTCTTGGAGAACGCGACCACCGACGGGGTGGTGCGGGCGCCCTCAGCGTTCGCGATGACGGTGGGCTCGCCACCCTCGAGGACCGACACCACGGAGTTGGTGGTGCCGAGGTCGATGCCGACTGCTCGTGCCATGTTCGTGCTCCTTCTGCGGCCAGGGTGCCGCGCTGAAATCTCGCGCTCGGAACTTGAGCGACTGAGACTCAAGTTAAGTCGCGGGGTGCGCGATGTCAAGCCGTGGGCGTAAAAGTTGAGCGAACTCTGCTCAAGTTCTGAGGAGGGGCTCGCCCGCCTTCTGCCCGCGCGCTGCCGCCCACCCAGCCCCGCCCGCGTCGGCGCAGCGGAATTGGTAGCTGGTGGTCGGTTTCGCGAGGTTGATGCACCTGAGGGGTAGGTGGTTGTCGTTCTCGCCGTCAGCGGAGGCGGCGAATGCGCTGCACCACGTTGTCGCACTCGCGGCGCGCGAATCCCAGGCGGTCGTACAGCGCGATCGCCGGGGCGTTGGCGGCTCCGGTGTGGAGAAAGGGCGTGCGGCCCGCGGACACGATCCCGTTCGCCACGTGCTCGATCAATGCGGTCGCGAGTCCCTGGCCGCGGTGCGACTCGCGGACGCACACGGCGCTGATCTCGGTGAAGCCGCCGGTCGTGAGCCGCTCGCCGGCCATGGCGACCAGCCGTCCGTCGTCTCGCACGCCGTAGTAGCTGCCGCACAGGTGGGTCTCGGGCAGGAACGGACCCGGCTGGGTCTCCTCGACGAGCGCCACCATGTCAAGCGCGTCATCGCTGCCCAGGCGGATGAGATCGCGTTGGAACGAGCCAAAGCCTGTCGGTGCGGTGAACTGAACGACGGGGAACTGCTCGACTTCCCAGCCCGCGGGCACCTGGTGCGGCCTGCCGAACAGGACCACCTCGTCGTCGCCGACGATCTCGGCGAGGTCTGTCCAGTCGGCCGCGGTCGGGTGCGGCGGCACGGCGGCGAACCTGGCGACCGATGGCCGGTACCGGACCGCGCGCCCCTCGGCGATCGCCAGGTGGGCGTGCGGTCCGCTGAGCGCGTGCCACACGGGCTGGTCGAGCTCGGGCTGGTCGAGCTGCGGCTGGTCGGGCTCGTCAGGCAGGTCAATCACGCGGCTCAGGGTAAGCGGCGTTCGCGGCCTCGAGGCGCCCCGAAGCGGAGTGCGCCGGTGTGCGTTGGTGCGCGCTAGCCGAATTCACGCGTTTTGGGCGGCGGACACTCCGGCGGTGCTGCTGGTGGTGGCGAGGGGAGGGGTGCCGCTGGATGTGCCGCGGGTGCCGGGTGCAGGGGTGGTGCGGCGCCCAAAGTGCATGAATTCGGCTAGCGAACGAGGCTGGACCCGGTCGCGTCGGCGGCTGTTGGTCGCCCAAGCGACCATGAGCTACCCCTGGCGCGCAGCAACCTTGCGAAACCGACCACCAGCTACCCATTCCGCGTTGGGGTGGGGCGGGCAGGGCGAGGCGGGGCCGCGGTTCAGTCCGCCAGCACCCCGTCGCGCATCCGCAGCACGCGGTCCGCCATCACCTCGGCCTCCGCGGGGTCGTGCGTCACCACGATGCCGGTGGTGCCCGTCGCGCGCAGGATCTCGCGCACCTCGACCGCGAGCCGGCCGCGCAGTTCGGCGTCGAGCGAGGACAGGGGCTCGTCGAGCGCGAGGAGGCGCGGCCGCGGCGCGAGGGAGCGAGCCAGGGCGACGCGCTGACGCTGGCCGCCCGAGAGTTCGGCGACGTCGCGGTCGCCCAGGCCCTCGAGCCCCACGAGCGAGAGCAGCTCCGCCACCCGCGCGCGGCGCTCGTCGCGCGCGATCCGCGCCATCTCGAGGCCGAACGCCACGTTGCGGGCCACGGTGAGGTGCGGGAACAGCTGCCCGTCCTGGAAGACCAGGCCGAACGAGCGCCGATGCACGGGCACCCGGGTGAGGTCGGCGCTGTCCCACGACACGGATCCGGCGCTGGGCTCGACCACGCCCACGATCGCTCCGAGCAGCGACGACTTGCCGCAGCCGGACGCCCCGAGCAGCGCGACGGTCTCCCCGCGCGCGACCTCGAGGGACACCCCGCGCACCGCCTCGACGGGCGGGCGGCCCGGATAGGTCACGCGCATGTCGCGCACGACGAGCCCGTCGCTTGCGGCGCCGGGCCGCCCCGCGCCCCCGGCGCGAGGGGCGCCCGCGCCCGACACCCCGGCGCGGGGGGCGCCCGCGCCTGGCACCCCGGCGTCCACCCCGCTCACAGCTCGGCCCCCACGCGGGTGCGAAGTCGATCGGACAGCAGCATGACGCCTCCGGTGATGAGGGCGAGGAGCACGGCGGCGGCGAAGGCCATGCCCACATTCTCGATGCCCGGTCGGCTCAGCAGTCGCGCGATCGCCGTGGGCAGGGTGGGACGGTCGGGTCGCGCGACGAAGACGGTCGCCCCGAACTCGCCCAGCGAGATCGCGAACGCGAACACCAGCGCCCCCGCGGCCGCGGAGCGCAGCAGCCGCGCGTCCACGTTCCACCACACCCGCCAGGGCGACGCGCCGAGCGTCGCGGCCGCGGCCCGAAGGCGCGGATCGATCGCGCGCGCGGCCGGCAGCAGGACGCGGAGCATGAGCGGGAGCGCCACCACCGCCTGCGCGATGGGCACGAGCCACCACGACGCGCGCAGGTCGACTCCCAGCACGCTGCGATTGAGGGTGAGCAGCAGCCCCAGGCCCACCACCACCGAGGACACGCCGAGCGGCAGCATCGCGACGCCCTCGAGCGCCGTGGCCCGCCGGGTGCGCGCCGCGACCAGCTGCGCAGTCACCAGCCCCACCGCGGCCGCGAGGGCCGTCGCGACCAGCGCGGTCACCACCGAGTTCACCGCGGCCTGCCACACCGGCACAGGCAGCACCCCGCGCGCCGGCTGGGCGAACAGCGCCGCGTAGTGGTCGAACCCGTGCCCGTCCGCGGTGCGCAGCGACCGCTCGACGAGCGCGGCCAGGGGCAGCGCCATCAGGAGCAGCGTGGGCGCCAGGGCGGCCGCGACGCCCACGCGCTCGAGCCCGCGCGGCCCGCGCGCGCCCCCCACCGCGACCGGCGCACGCCCGCGCCCGGCTCGCGCGCTCACCGCGAGCGCCACCCCCACGAACGCCACCTGCACCACCGCCAGCACCGCGGCCGCGCGCAGGTCGAGGAATTGGTTGACCTGCAGGTAGATCTCGGTCTCGATGGTGCGTACGCGCGACCCGCCCAGCACCAGCACGAGCGCGAAGGACGTCGAGCAGAACAGCATCACCACGGCGGCCGCGGACACGATCGCGGGCCGCAGCGCCGGCATCGTCACCCGCCAGAAGGCCCGGGCGCGGGAGGCGCCCAGGGTGCGCGCCGCATCGGCCAGGCGCGGGGAGAGCGCCTCCCAGGCGCCGCCCACGATCCGCACCACCACGGACACGTTGAAGAACACCAGCGCCAGGACGATCGCGACCGGGCTCTGGTCCAGCCCCCACGAGCCCAGCAGGCCCGAGCGCGCGAACAGCGCGGAGAACGCCGCCGCGACCACGATGGTGGGCAGCACGAACGGCACCGTCACCAGCGCGCGCACCCCGCGCGAGAAGCGCCACGAGAAGCGCGACAGCGCCCACGCCGCCGGGACGCCGAGCGCGAGCGAACCCGCCGTGCCCGCCAGGGCGAGGGCGACGGTGGTGCCCAGCGCGCGCATCGTCCGGGGTCGGGCGAGCACGGCGAGCGCGCCGCCCAGGTCCCCGCCCTCGGCGAGGCCGCGGGCCAGCACGGACCCGACCGGCCACAGGAAGAACAGCCCCAGGAAGGCGAGCGGCAACGCCGCGAGCGCCCACCAGAGGCGGGCGCTCGCGGGTGCGGGGTTCACGGGGCTCGAGGCGCGGGAGGGGCCGGGGCGGGCGCGGTCAGTCGAGGACCGCGGCGGTCCAGGCGTCGATCCACGCGTCGCGGTGCGCGTCGATGGTCGCCGGGTCGAGCGTGGCGGGGTCGTCCGCGAGGGGCGCGAACTCGGCCCACTCGGCGGGTACCTCGACCGACGAGGACACCGGGTAGACGTACATGTTCTCCGGCAGGGCCGCCTGGAACGCGTCGGAGAGCATCCACTCGACCACGGCCTGCGCGCCCTCGGGGTTGGCCGCGCCCTCGAGCACGCCCGCGTACTCGACCTGCCGGAAGCAGGTGTCGAGCATCGCGGCGGTCGCGGGCTCGCCGTCGGCGACCTCGTACGGCGGGGACGAGGCGTAGGACAGCACGATCGGGTAGTCCCCGCCGTAGTTGGGCGCGGAGAAGTCCGTGTAGTAGGTGTCCGACCACGAGGCGGTCACGCGCACGTCGTTCGCCCGCATGTCCTCCCACCAGCCGGCCCAGCCGTCCTCGCCGAACTCCGCGACGGTCGCGAGCATGAACGCGAGGCCGGGAGAGGAGGTCGCGGGGTTGGTGACGGAGACCTGGCCCGCGAAGGCCGGGTCGGTGAGGTCCGCGAGCGCGGGCGCCCCGTCGGGGAACGCCGCGAGGTCGTAGTTGAGGCACACGTCGGAGAAGTCGACGGCGGTCAGCAGGTCCTCGGCGCCCGGGATCGCGTACGCGGCGGCATCGCCCGCGGCCGATGCGGTGGGCGAGTAGGCGGCGAACACCCCCGCCTCGGTGGCGCGGGTGGCGAAGGTGTTGTCGACGCCGTAGACCACGTCGCCCAGCGGCGCGTCCTTGGTCAGCACGAGCTGGTTGACCAGGATGCCGGCGTCGCCGGGGGCGACGAACTCGACCGTGAGGCCGGACTCGGCCTCGAGGTCGGCGAGCAGCGCATCGTCCACGAAGAAGCTGTCGTGCGTGACGACCGTGACGGTGCCGGCGGCCTCGCCGGCCGTCGCACCGTCCGTGGCCCCAGTGGCGGGGGACGATGCGGTGGTCGCCTCGTCGGTCGGGTCCGGGGCCTCGTCGTCCGCCGCGCAGGCGGCGAGGGCGAGGACGGACGTGGCGGCGGCCGCGATCGCGGCGGTGCGCAGGATGCGCATGGGTGACCTCCTTGGTGAGGAGGGGACGAGACTCGACTCCCTACGCCGGTGCGAACCGGATCAGGTGCGAGGGTCTGCGGCGGGTCCGCACTCTCAGCGCTCTTGCTCCCTGGCGGGAAGCGCTCCCCTGTCGTGAGCCGCCAGGATAGCGCGCGGTCCGGGGCGTGCGGACTACTCGAACACGAGGGTGGCCGCGATGGCCCGCACGGTCGCCGCGCACTCGGGCACGAGCGCGCTGCCGATGCCGGTGACGATCGCCTGGGAGGTGCCGTCGTCGACCGCGGCCGCGCAGTGCTCGTACGCGAACTCGGCCTCCGGGTCGCGCACCACCGCGAGGTGGGCGTCGTACCCGGCGGCCACGGTGAGCGTCTCCACGGTGGCCGGGGTGTCGGAGGCGAACTCCACCATCTGGGCGGCGGTCTCCTGCGGCGGATACGCGTCGGAGTAGCGGTGGAAGGCGACGATGCTGAGGGCCAGCCCGTCGCCCGGGGTGGTCCACCAGCCCACCGACTCGAAGAACTCGCCCGGGCCCGGGCCGCCCTCGACCTCGCCCTCGGCGATTCGCTCCCACCCGGGGTCGACCGCGAAGGTCAGCAGGCCGGACGGCGCAGTGAGGGTGGTCCAGCCGTCGGGTGCGGTGGCGGGAGTGGCGGCTGATGCGGTCGCGGCCGATGCGGTCGCCGCCGAGGCGGGGGCGCTCGACGTCGGTGCGGGCGAGGCCGACGCAGGTGCGGGCGAGGCTGACGCCGCCGCGACGGCGCCCGCGTCGGCGGGGTCCTCCGCGGGGCCCGGGTCCGCGCCGAGGCCGGAGTCGCCCGAGGCGGGCTCGAGCGCGCCGAGAGCCACGTAGCCGGCCGCGGCCGCCATGAGCGCGCCGACCGCGATCGCCGCCGCCGTCAGCACCGGGCGGCGCGGGCCGCCCGTCGAGGCCGCGGTCGAGGGGCCGTGGCCGGACGCCGTGCCGGGCGCCGTGCCGGACGCCATGCCGGGCGCCATGCCGGGCGCTATGCCGGGCGACGCCGTTGCCGGCTCACCGGCGGCCGCTGCCGGCACCGAGCCCGGCGCGACCGCCGACCGGGGCGCCAGCGACTGTGCCACGCCCGACGGGAGGGTGTCCGCGCTCCAGCGCGTGCCGTCCCACCAGCGAGCCCGCGACGGGTCCTCGGGATCCGGGTACCAGGCCGCCGGTGCACGGCTCGCGGCGGCCAGCTCCGCCGCGCGTTGCGCGGTCGCGTGGTCCGCGAACGGGTCCGCGAAAGGGTCGTCCTGCTGCATCGTCATCCCCCCGGCTCGTGATGCGTACAGCCGGACTATAGCGACGTCATGCCAGGAAGATGGGTGAATGTGACGCGACTCACCGCGCACCGGTGGGTGAGGTGCGGCACCGGCACCGGCACCGGCACCGGCACCGGCGCCGGCGCCGGCACCGGTGCCCGCCCGCTCAGTCCAGGTCGATGCGGTGGAAGCTCTTCCAGCTGAGCGACGCGGTGGGGCCGCGCTGGCCCTTGTAGCGCGAGCCGTAGCGCTCCGAGCCGTAGGGGTGCTCGGCGGGGGAGGACAGCCGGAAGAAGCACAGCTGGCCGATCTTCATGCCCGGCCACAGGTTGATGGGCAGGGTCGCCGTGTTGGACAGCTCGAGCGTGACGTTGCCCTCGAAGCCCGGGTCGATGAAGCCCGCGGTCGAGTGCGTGAGCAGGCCCAGGCGGCCCAGGCTCGACTTGCCCTCGAGGCGCGCCGCGACGTCGTCCGGCAGCGTCACGGACTCGTACGTCGAGCCGAGCACGAACTCGCCCGGGTGCAGCACGAAGGGCCCGTCCTTGACATCGACCAGGCGCGTGAGCTCCGGCTGCTCGGCGGCCGGGTCGATCGCGGCGTACTTGTGGTTGTCGAAGACGCGGAAGTAGCGGTCGAGCCTCACGTCGATCGACGAGGGCTGGATCATCGCCTCGTCGTACGGCTCGAGGGCGACCCTGCCCGTGGCGATCTCCGCCCTGATGTCCCTGTCCGAGAGCAGCATGACGACACCCTAGTGGCGCCGCCGGGCCTCGCCTACCCCGGGTCCGATCCGGGCGCTCTGTCGCAATGGTCGAAACGCTTCGATAGAGTGGGGGCGTCGGCGGCACGATGCGGTGGCCGCCCCAGCCGGAAGGGAACCCCCAGCATGCAGTTCGGTCACTTCGACGACGAGGCTCGCGAGTACGTCATCACGACGCCCCACACCCCCTACCCGTGGATCAACTACCTGGGATCCCAGGAGTTCTTCGGGCTCGTGTCCCACACGGGTGGCGGCTACTGCTTCTACCGCGACGCGAAGCTGCGCCGCCTCACGCGCTACCGCTACAACAACGTGCCCGTCGACGACGGCGGCCGCTACTTCTCGATCAACGACGGCGGCGACGTGTGGAGCCCCGGCTACCGCCCGTACAAGACCGAGCTCGACTCCTTCGAGACGCGCCACGGCATGGGGTACACCCGCATCACCGGCGCGCGCGGCGGCCTCACCGCCTCGGTCCTGCTCTTCGTCCCCGTCGACGTCAACGCCGAGATCCACCGCGTCGAGCTCACGAACACGACCGACGCCCGCAAGGACGTCGACCTGTTCAGCTTCGTCGAGTTCGCCCTGTGGAACGCCGAGGACGACCAGACCAACTACCAGCGCAACCTGTCCATCGGCGAGGTCGAGGTCGAGGACGGCGCGATCTTCCACAAGACCGAGTACCGCGAGCGCCGCGACCACTACGCGGTCTACGGCGTCAACGCGCCCATCGCGGGCTTCGACACCGACCGCGACACCTTCCTGGGCTTCGGCAACGGCTTCGACGAGGCCGCCGTGCCGCACGCGGGCCAGTCGCAGAACTCGGTCGCGTCCGGCTGGTACCCGATCGCCTCGCACCACCTCGAGGTCTCGCTCGAGCCGGGCGAGTCGCGCGCCTTCACCTTCGTGCTCGGCTACCTCGAGAACCCGCGCGACGACAAGTGGGAGGCCCCCGGCGTGATCCGCAAGGACGGCGCCCGCGAGCTGCTCGCCCGCTTCGCGACCGACGAGGCCACGCTGGCCGAGTTCGACCGCCTCACCGCGCACTGGGACTCGCTGCTGGGCAGCTACACCGTCGAGTCGGGCCACGACAAGCTCGACCGCATGGTCAACACCTGGAACCAGTACCAGTGCATGGTGACCTACAACATGTCGCGCTCCGCGTCCTTCTTCGAGACCGGCATGGGCCGCGGCATGGGCTTCCGCGACTCCTCGCAGGACCTCCTGGGCTTCGTCCACCTGGTCCCCGAGCGCGCCCGTGAGCGCATCATCGACATCGCGTCGACCCAGTTCGAGGACGGCAGCGCGTACCACCAGTACCAGCCGCTCACCAAGCGCGGAAACCACACCCTGGGCTCGGGCTTCAACGACGACCCGCTGTGGCTCATCCTGGGCGTCGCCGCCTACATCAAGGAGACCGGCGACTTCGCGATCCTCGACGAGCAGGTGCCGTTCGACAACGACGAGTCCAAGGCCGAGTCGCTCATGGAGCACCTCAAGCGCTCCTTCGACTTCACCGTCAACAACAAGGGCCCCCACGGGCTGCCGCTCATCGGCCGCGCCGACTGGAACGACTGCCTCAACCTCAACTGCTTCTCCACGGAGCCCGGCGAGTCCTTCCAGACCACCGGGAACCGCACCGGCGGCGTCGCCGAGTCGGTCTTCATCGCCGGCATGTTCGCCGCGATCGGCCCCGAGTACGTCGCCCTCGCGCGCCGCCGCGGGGACGATGCGGAGGCCGCCCGGGCCGAGCAGGCCATCGAGGAGATGAAGGCCGCGGTGCTCGAGCACGGTTGGGACGGCGACTGGTTCCTGCGCGCGTACGACTACTTCGGCAACAAGGTGGGCTCCGCGGAGAACACCGACGGCCAGATCTGGATCGAGCCCCAGGGCTTCTGCATCATGGGCGGGATCGGCGTCGAGGACGGGCGCGCCGCCCGCGCCCTCGACTCGGTGCGCGAGCGCCTCAACACGCCCCACGGCATCGTCCTGCTCAACCCGCCCTACCGCGAGTACCACGTCGAGCTGGGCGAGGTGACCTCCTACCCGCCGGGCTACAAGGAGAACGCGGGCATCTTCTGCCACAACAACCCGTGGGTGATCATCGCGGAGACCGTCATCGGCCGCCCCGAGCGCGCGTGGGAGTACTGGAAGCAGATCGCCCCGGCCTACCGCGAGGAGCAGTCCGAGGTCCACCGCCTCGAGCCGTACGTCTACGCGCAGATGATCGCGGGCAAGGACGCGGTGCGCCACGGCGAGGCCAAGAACTCGTGGCTCACCGGCACGGCGTCGTGGAACTTCATCACCGTCTCGCAGTACCTGCTGGGCGTGCGCCCCGACTGGGACGGCCTGCGGATCGAGCCGTGCATCGGCGCCGAGGTGTCGGACTACACCGTCCGCCGCACCGTGCGCGGCGCGGAGTACGTGATCCGTGTGGCGAACTCCGGCGGCACGGAGCCGTCGCTGGTCGTCGACGGGCGGCCGCTCGACGGCACGGTGGTGCCGTACGCCGAGCCCGGCTCGGTCGTCGAGGTGTCCGTCACCGTCTGATCCTGCGAAACCCCCGGACCGTGCGTCCGCGGGTCTCCGCATCCCGCGCGCCGGGTCGCCTTCGGGCGGCCCGGCGCGCGGCGTCTGCGGGCTCGAGCGGGGCCCGAGGGCCCTCGTGTGCACGCCCGCCCGCGTGAGAGACTGGCCTATCGGTCGCGGAGAGGGGGCGTGCATGGACGACGCCGGTTTCGCGCGCGCGTACGCGCGCTCCGCGCCCCTCGTCCACACGCTGGGGCTGTCCTCGCTCGGCTCGGTCGACGAGGCTGAGGATCTGGTGCGCGACGTCTTCGTCGCCGCGGCCCGGGACGATGCGCGGGGCGCCGGAGCGCTCGAGCCCGAGGCCCTCGTGGGGGCGGCGGCGACGCGCATCGGCACCACGCTGGAGTCGCGCGCGCGGGAGCAGCTCGCGCTGCTCGACCGCGACGCGCCCTCGACCGCTCCGGTGAGCGACGTCGAGTCCGTGTCCGAGGCCGCCGAGCGGCTGCTGCTCGCCGCCGCGCTCGAACGGCTCCCGGCCGAGGATCGCGAACTGCTCGAGCGCGTGCTGGTGCGCGGCGAGGACCGCGAGGAGCTCGCGCTGATGCTCGGCCTCGCGGAGGAGGAGCTCGCCCGTCGGCTGGTCGACGCGCTCCTGGCCCTGTGGACCGGCCCGCGGCTCGACGCCCCGCACGCGCCTGCGGCGGCGCTCGCCGCGCGGGCGTTGCGGATTCCGGCCGCCGACGACCATCGCGCGCATATCGCCCAGTGCCGCGACTGCAAGCAGGCGTGGCGTGGCCTGCACGACCTGAGCGGGCGCATCGCCCGCGGCTCCGGCGGTGCGGCGCTCGTGCCGCCGCGCGCCACGCTGGAGGACCGGGTGCGCCAGGCCATCGCCTCGGGCGAGGTAGTCGAGCCGGCGCGCGACTGGCGCCAGGAGGCCGCCGACCGCGAGCGGCGCGAATTGCGGCGCCGCACCATGATCATGGGCGTCGGCCTCGTCCTCATCGGCCTGTTCGCCGGCCTCGCCGTCGTGGTCTCCCAGTGGCTGGTCGAGCCCGAGCGCGACGTGATCGCCGCGGCCCCGCTGACGGATCCCCGCACGGGCGGCACCGACGACGTCGGCGAGCTCGAGGTGCATCTCCGTGACGGCGGCAGGCGGGTGCTGTCGATCCGCGGGCCCTTCTCCGAGTATCCGGACGCCTCCCTCGTGGTGTGGCTGACCGAGACCGGCGGCCATCACGAGCGCATCGGAGTCCTGGCGTCCTCCTACGCGGAGATCCCCGTCCCCGAGGGGCTCGACCTCACGGATGCCGCGATCAGCATCACGCGCGAGCCCTGGGCCGGGGACCTCGAGCCCGTGGGCGAGGTCGTCGCGATCGCGCTGCTCGGCTGACGCCCGCGTGGGGTCCCCACCCCCGTGCGGCCCCCACGCCCGTGCGGCCTCCACCCCCGTGCGGCCTCCACCCCCGTGCGGCCTCCACCCCCGTGCGGTCCGGGACAATGTGGACCGCAAATGAAGCCGCTTTGCGCCCTGCGGGACGCTGAGGACCGATGCAGGGTGGCGGCGGCGGTCTCCACTGTCCCGCAGGGCGCGAGTCAGCCCAAGAAGCGGTCCTGAGTGTCCCGGTCCGGCGGAGGCTGGCTGAGGCCGGCGCGGGGAAGGCCGGCGAGTCCGGGCGACGGCGGCGCGCGGGAGACGCAGCCCCAATTCTGCTCACAGCGAAACTTCGCCGGTCCTGCATCCAGAACCCGCGCATCGTCGGAAGTCCCTCATGAAGGCCCGCCGCACCCGGTGGCGGCCGGAAATGGAGGGAATCATGCGCACCTCGATCCTTGCCGGCGCCGCTGCCGGCACCCTGCTCGCGGCCGGTGCGGCCGCCCCCGCGTTCGCCGACGACCACATGGCCAGCCTCTCCGTGCTGCACGGCGTCCCTGACCTCACGGTCGACGTGTACGTCAACGGTGAGCTCACTCTCGACGACTTCGCGCCCGGCGACCTGGCCGGTCCGCTCGAGCTCGAGCCCGGCACCTACTCCGTGGCGCTCACGGCCGCGGACGCCACGGATGACTCGGCCCCCGTGCTCGGCCCCATCGACCTGCCGCTCGAGGGCGGGATGAACTACACCGCCGTCGCGCACCTGGACGAGGCGGGTGACCCCACCGCGAACCTCTTCACCAACGACACGTCCGAGACCGCCGCGGGCGAGGGCCGGCTCACGGTCCGCCACACCGCCGCGGCCCCCGCGGTCGACGTGTGGGCCAACGGCGAGGTCGCGTTCGAGGACCTCGCCAACCCCGACGAGGTGATGACGGACCTTGCGGCCGGCACCATCGAGGCGGCGGTCTCCGTCGCGGACGACTCCAACCCGGTGCTCGGCCCGGCCGACGTCCCCATCCAGGAGGGCGTCAACACCATCGTCTACGCGTGGGGCTCGGCCGACGCCGGCAACCTCGACCTCGCGGTCCAGACCGTCGACGTCCACTCGGCCACGCCGTCCGCCGTCGCGGCCGGCACCCAGGGATTCGCCGACACCTCGTCGGGCTTCCCGTACGCAGCCGTGGCCCTCGGACTGGGTCTGCTCGCGGCGGCGGGCCTCGGCGCCCGGGCCGCGGTCCGCACCCGCTGACGCATCCGTCCGAGACCACCCCAGGTGCGGGGCGCGCCCTCCCCCCTATGGCGCGCCCCGCACCGCCCCGCATCTTCGTCCCCTGGAGTCACCATGCGCCTCGCCCCCGCCCTTGCGGTTCTCGCGCTCGCCGCGTGCACCCCGGTCACGACCGGGGACGATGCGACGGCGGGCCCCTCCGGCGCCCTCGCCGGGGATGTCGTCGCCTCCGTCGAGGTGCAGGCGCCGGTCGCGGCGCCGGGCGTCGCCTCTCCGGCGGCCGAAGCCCCGACTCCGGCGCCCGACGCCCCGCTCCCCGCGCCCACCCGCGCGGGCGCACCCGAGGTGACCGTCGCATCGTCCTCCGTCACGGACGTCCAGGTGGCGCCCGCGCCGGTGCGTCTCCAGGTCGAGCGCTTGGGGATCGACATGGAGATCGTGGGGGTCGGATACGCCGCGGACGGAGGGATGGAGCTGCCGGCGACCGCGGCGACGGCGGGCTGGTTCCGGCTGGGCGGCAACCCGTCCGGCGGCCTGCGCGCCGACGCGAACACGGTGGTGGCGGCCCACGTGGACGACCCGAGCGGGCTGGGCCCGTTCGCCGCGCTGCGCGAGGCGCGGCCCGGCGACCGCGTGGTCGTGACCGACGCCTCCGGCGCGACGTGGTCCTACACCGTCGAGCGCGTCGAGCAGACCTCGAAGCCGGACGTGGACTTCTCGGCGGTGTTCGCGCGCGACGGCGACCCGCGGCTGGTGCTCGTCACGTGTGGTGGACGCTGGGACGCGGGTGCGCAACACTACGAGGACAACGTCATGGTCTGGGCGGCGCCGGAGGGAGGCGCCGGGTGATGGTCGTGACGACGGCGACGAGGGCGGTGCGGATGGCGGCGGAGCAATTCCCGTCCGAGGACCGCGCGCTCGACCACGAGTTCGCCGCCGGCGCGGAGGGCTCGCTCGAGCGGCTCTATGCGTCCGCCTCGCGGCTGGTCTACACGCTCGCGCTGCGCGCGCTGGGCGACGGCGCCGAGGCCGAGGACGTCACCCAGCAGACCTTCGTCTCCGCCTGGCGCACGCGGGAGGGCTACGACCCTGAGCGGGGTTCGGCCCGCGCCTGGGTGGTCGGGATCGCGCGCCGGCGCATCGCCGATGCGCTGGATGCCCGGGCGCGCGAGCGTCGCCGGGTCGAGGCGGTCGCCGCGCGACCCGAACCGGTGGCCGAGGATCCGCTCGACGGCCACGCGCAGCGCATCCTGGTGCGCGCCGAGGTCGAGGGGCTGGGCCCGCCCCGGAATCAGATCGTGGAGCTCGCGTTCTTCGAGGGCTGCACGCACCAGCAGATCTCCGAGCGGATGGACATGCCGCTCGGCACGGTGAAGAGCCATCTTCGCCGCTCACTGATCGAATTGCGACGTGGATTGGAGGCCGCCGATGCGTCACTGTGACGACGAGGTGCTCGCCGCGCTCGCCTTCGGCGACCCGGTGGGCGCGGAGGATTCCGCCCACGTCGAGTCCTGCGCCGCCTGCCGCGCCGAGGTCGCCGAACTGCGCGCCTTCCAGGAGGTGCTGGTCGAAGCCGGCGCGGAGGGCCCGCTCGCGGCGCCGCCCGCGCGGGTGTGGGAGGGGATCCAGGCCGAACTGGCCCAGGACGAGGCGACCGGGCGCCGGCCCGAGGCGATCCTGCGGGCCGAGCCCGTCTCTCTCGCCGAGCGGCGCGCGCGCCGCGAGCCCCGCCACCTGTTCAAGCCATGGATCGTCGGCGCCGCCGCGGCGGCCGGCGTGGTCGTTGGCGGCGTGGGCGTGGGGCTCGTGATGGCGGGCGGCGACTCGTCGCCCCAGCAGGCCGTCGTGGCGCAGGCCGGCCTCGCGGATCTTGCCACGGAGCGGTCCGTGGGCGAGGCGCGGGTCGAGCGTCGCGACGACGGCACCGAGGTGCTGGTCATCGAGACGGAGTACGCGCCGGCCGAGGGCGGCGCGCTGGAGGTGTGGCTGATCGAGCCCGAGATCGTTGGGATGGTGTCGCTCGGCTTCCTCACCGCCGATGCGCAGGAGTTCGAGATCCCCGCGGGCTACGACGTCGCGGCGTTCCCCATCGTCGACATCTCCGTCGAGCCGTCGGACGGCGACCCGACGCACTCGGGCGACTCGGTCACGCGGGGCGTGCTCGAGAGCTGAGCCGTGGCGCCGCGCTCGGTCCGGGACAGTGTGGACCGCCAGCAAGCGGTTCTCGCGCGCTTCGGGACAGTGAGGACCGCTGTGGCCCAACGGCCGCGGTCCCCACTGTCCCGCACCGCGCACAGACCCCGGATCTGCGGCCCTGAGTGTCCCGGACGGCGGCGGGCGCCGGGCGGCGGTCGGCGCCGGGCGCGGCAGGCCGGCCGCGCCGGAACCCCGCTACGGCCGCTGGGAGAAGCGCTCGAGGAGCTCGCCCTCGCCAGCGACCACCAGGAGGTCGTCGGGGCCCACGATGGTGTCCGGCTTCGCGTACTCGAAGTCCCGGCCCTGGGCCTTGACGCCGATCACGTGGACGCCGTACTTCTCCTCGAGCCCCAGCTTGTCGAGCGAGAAGTGGTGGGTCTCCTTGGGCGGGCGCATCTTCACGATGGTGAAGCCGTCCTCGATCTCGATGTAGTCGAGCATGCGGCCGCCCACGGAGTGCGCGACGCGCGCGCCCGCGTCCGCCTCGGGCAGCACCACGTGGTGGGCGCCGATGCGCTCGAGGATGCGCTTGTGCTCCGTCGAGGTGGCCTTGGCCCAGATCTCGGGCACGCCTGCGTCGACCAGGTTTCCGGTGATGAGCACGGACGCCTCGAGCGAGGTGCCCACGCCCACCACGGCCGCGGCGAAGTCCTGCGCGCCGATCTGCTCGAGGGCGCGCGGGTCGGCGCCGTCGGCCTCGACGCAGGGCAGGCGTCGCGACCACCACTCGACCAGGTTCGGGTCGCGCTCCACCGCGAGCACCTCGATATCCATCGAGTCGAGGGTGTCCGCGAGCGCGGAGCCGAACCGCCCCAGGCCGAAGACGAGGACGCCGGTGCGGGAGTCGTTGCTAGCCAATGAGCGGCCTTTCTGACGGGTAGCGGATCACGCGCCGCTGACGGTTGAGCGCGAGGGCCGCGGCGATCGTGACCGACCCGAGGCGTCCCACGAACATCAGTATGGTCAAGGTGAGCTTGGCGTCGGCCGGCAGATGCGACGTGATGCCCGTGGACAGGCCGCACGTGGCGTACGCGGAGACCACCTCGAACAGCACCTCGTCGAGCCTCAGCCCGATGGTGCCCGGCCGATACGGCAGGAACACGTCCGTGGTCTGCGCGAGCATGATGCCCGAGCCCAGGATCACGAACGCCAGCGAGATGACCGTCACCGCGACGGCGAGGCGCAGCACCTCGGTGCCGATGCGCTTGCCGAACGCCTCGATGTCGCGGCGGCCTCGCGCCTCCGCCCAGATCGCGAGGATGAGGACCGCGACGGTGGTGACGCGGATGCCGCCCGCGGTGCCGCCCGAGCCGCCGCCGATGAACATCAGCACGTCCTCGAGCAGCCACGTGTGCTCGTGCATGGAACCGTGGTCGATCGCCGAGAACCCGCCGGAGCGCTGGTTGATCGACACGAAGAGCGTCTGCCACACCTTGGTCGCGTGATGGTATTGGCCCAGCGTCGCGGGGTTGTTCCACTCGAACAGCGCGAGCATGCCCGCGGAGATCACGGACAGCAGGCCCACCATGACGAGCGTGAGCTTCGTGTGCAGCGACCACTCGCGCGGGTGGCGCCACGACCGCAGGAGGTTGAGGTAGACGGGGAAGCCCAGGCCGCCGATGAACACGCCCAGCGCGATGGGCGCGCGGAACAGCGGGTCCGAGGCGAACGGGATGATGCCGTTGGGGTCGGGCACGAATCCGGCGTTGTTGAACGCGGAGATCCCGTAGAAGATCGCGTGCCAGATCGCGGTGGGGAGGTGCTCGTGATGGGCGAGGAGCCGCCAGAACAGCACGAACGCGATCGACAGCTCGGTCGCCGTGGACACGATGATGATGGTGCGCAGCAGCTGGCGCACGTCGCCCAGGCCGGTCGCGCGCGCCTCGCCGGCCGCGAGGATGCGCTGCGTGAGGCCGATGCGCCGCGAGACCGCGAGCCCCAGCAGCGACGCGAGCGTCATGATGCCCAGGCCGCCCACCTTGATGGCGAACAGGATGACGCCCTGGCCGAACCCCGACCAGTACGAGCCCGTGTCGACCGTGACCAGGCCGGTCACGCACACCGCGGAGGTCGCGGTGAAGAGCGCGTCGATGAACGGCGCGCGCACACCCGACTGGGTGGCCTGGGGGAGCGACAGGAGGCCCGCGAAGAACAGGGTGACCAGGCCGAACGCGCCGAGGGCGAGGCGCGCGGGGGACTGCAGCCCCACGCGGTCGAACCACTCCCTCGCGCGCTCACGCGCGGCACGCAGGACGGGCATCGGTCTCCTTCATCGCCGCGCCGGGGCGCGGGGTGGCCGGGAGCCCGGACGGGGTCCCCACCCCCCATCATCGTCACGTGTCGCACACTTCACAACTGTCACTCCAGCACCTACAGTGGGGAATGCATCCGGCCGATGACAGGGCAGGACGCATCGAAGGGACAACACACATGGCAGACAGCCCGCAGCGCACCTCGTTCATGACGGTGAACGAGGTGGCCCAGATGGTGCGTGTGTCCCGCATGACCGTCTACCGGTGGATTCACGCGGGCGAACTGCCCGCGGTGCGCTTCGGACGGTCCTTCCGCGTGCCCCAGCAGGCCGTCGAGCACTTCATGGAGCAGGCCGCCATGGCGGGGGTCCGTTATCACGAAGATGACGAGCAGGCGACCGGCACGGTAGGCTAGGCGGCTGTCTGTCGCGTCCAGCGCGATCTGGACGTCGGCGTGCTCGTCACGCTCCGCAGCAACTGTCATCGAATGAGGTAGGTCCCGTGGGTTCTGTCATCAAGAAGCGTCGCAAGCGCATGTCGAAGAAGAAGCACCGCAAGCTGCTTCGTAAGACGCGTCACCAGCGCCGCAACAAGAAGTAAGGGCGAAACGCCCTCGCGAGGCCCGCATCGTCCCCGGACGGTGCGGGCCTTCTGCCTTTCCAGGGACGATGCGCCGGTCGCGCACTCGCGTTCCGCGGGCGCGGAAGCGGCTCGCCTGTCCAGCGCGCCGGAGCGCCGGTCGAATGGGGTTCATGATCCTGAACCGTGTCCGCGTCGCAGTTGCGCGTGTTCTGCCAGAGCGGGTGGCGCTGCCCGCTCTGGTGGAGCTGTTGCTCACCACCGCGCTGATCTTCCTGGTCGTCCTCGCCGTGCGCTACGTGTTCGGCACTCCGTTGGGTCCTCGACCAGAGTCCACCGTAGGCAGCCTCGCACTGATCGGAATCGTGGTGGGGGTGCTGCTCTGGGTCGTCATCGAGTCGCGACCAGGCCGGTACAGCGGTGGTCATGTCAATCCGGCGATCACCGTGCCGCTGTGGATCCTGGGGCTGTGCCCGCGCGAGCGCGTGCTGCCCTACGTCGGCGCCCAGTTGCTGGGCTCGGTGCTCGGCACGTGGCTCGCGGACGTGGCGACCGGTGGGGAGGTGGCTGAGATCGGCTATGCACTCATTCGGCCCGCGGCATCGGTTGCTGGCGCCACGGTGCTGGCGGTGGAGGCCGGCGTGGGCGGAGTGCTGGTGTTGGCGGTCGCATGGACTGTCGCGCGCCTGCCGCGCGTCCCGGTCTCGGTGGTGATCGGCGTCTTCGTCGCGGTCCAGCTAGTAGCGCTCGGCCAGTGGACCGGTGGTGTGTTGAGCCCCGCCCGCCAGTTTGGATCCGCGGTCCTGAGTTCGGAGCTGGCTGTCGCGGCCCCGTCGTTGGTCGGACCAATCCTGGGTGCAGCGCTGGCTGCCACCCTGATCAGGCAGGCCGGCTGGTGGTCGCCGTCAGCGGTCGAGCAGACCGCCGAGCGTGCGGACGAAGCTCGCGTAGCAGCGGGCGCCTGACAGCAGGGCGGACACGCTCGCGGGGTCGTTCAACACACCGATCAGCTGGTCGAGAACCGTCCGGAAGACGGCGCGCTGGTCGGGGCTGACGGCCAACAGGACCACCAGGCGCACCGACGCGTCGCCCCACGGCATCGCCCGGTCCGCCACCATCACGGAGATGCCTGTCGCTCGGGCGTTGTGGAGCAGGGAGTGTGGCACAGCGAACTGCGGGCCGAACGCCGTGGACGAGCGGCGCTCGCGGTCGAGCACATCGTCGATGAAGGCCTCGTCGACGTACCCTTCGCGGTGCATCGTGGCGCACATGCGCTCGAGTGCCTCCTCCCGGGAGCCCGCGCGCTCGACCGCGTGGAACAGGGCCGGGTCGACGAGCGACAGCACCTGCGAGCGCAACTGCTGCTTGGAGATGCGGGCGCGCTCGGAAGCGATGGCGCTGCGCACGCGCGCAATGTCATCCGCGCTCATGAAGGGGCTCACGCGGACCACCGGGGCGGCGACGTCCGGACCCAGGTCGACGGCCGAGACCACCAGGTCCGTCGTGACCTGGGACCAGTCATGGTCGAGAGCGGTGATGATGTCCTCGACCACCGCGGCATCGGCGGTCGCCTCACGCAGCCGCCGCGCGGCCTCCGTGTGGAGGTCGTGGTACTGCGGCACCACGCAGGACACCCGCACCATGGGTCCGCGCTCGAGCTCGCGCTGGAAGAGCGTGCCCAAATGGAAGGAGAGGAAGTCAACCTCGCCGCCGCGGATCTGGACGCCCGCCCGCGCCTCGAGCGCGCTGGCGAACAGCAGCGCCATCTCGTGGAGGAGCGGGTGCATCGACTTGAACGCCCCGCCCAGCGGGTTGCGCAGACCGCGCCCGGTGCGTGCACGGGACAGCAGTGTCTGCACGTGCAGGCTCAGCCCGCTGAGGCTGCGCTCGTCCGCGACCTCGAGGCCGTAGTACTCGGAGACGACGCGCATCGAATCGTGCACCAATTGCCGCACTTCGGTCGTGGTATCGGGGCTCTCGGAGTCGCCGAAGCGCGCGACGATGATGTCGCAGAGCAGTGCGCGTTCCTCGGGGGGCAGCGTGGTGCCGCACATCGTCTCGATCGCCTCGACCACGCCGTCGAGCGCGGGGGCCTGCGCCCCCGTATGCCCGGAGATGCTGTCGATCGTGTGGCCGGCCCGCACCCGGTCGGCGGCGATCACCAGGTGGATCACCAGATCGTTGAGCGCGTACTCGTTGACGTTGAGGTCGCATGCCGCCAACGCCGCGCGGGTGCTGCGGCGCAGGGCGCGCACGTCGAGGTCGGGATAGTCCTGCTCGAAGGCGTGCAGCGCCGCCGGGTTGGCGCCTTCGGCGGCGTCGAGCAGCACCTGGCGCACCAGGCGCCGCTTGTTGCGCTCGCTACCTTCGACGCGCACGGTGCTCCGGTCGCGCCGCAGGCGCAGGTCGTGGATGACGAAGAGTTCGCGGACCCGCGTGAGGTCCGCCTCGATCGTTTCGAAGCTCACCGCGAGGCGCTGAGTGAGGTCGTCCACCGACACGCCCTCGGGCGCCGCGACCACCTCGCGCGCGATGAAGCACAGGCGCTGGCGCGGGGTGTCGATCCGGCGGCGACCGTGCCCCTGGCGCGATCGATATCGCTGGTACATGGCGATATCGAGGGTGTAGCCCTGGTGGGAGGCCTGCACCATCGTGGTGCCGGCGCGCGCGTTGAGCGCCTTGACGTCCTGGCGGATGGTGCGGCTGGTCACCTCGAGCGCGGTGGCCAGCACGGCCCCGGGCACGGGCGCGGAGGCGTGGCGCAACTCACGGAGCAGTGCCTCGCGGCGGTCGATGGTCATCGTTGTCCTTCGATCGAACGGAATTACCGAGTATCCGAGGGCGCGATGCGGCCAGTTGGGGGCGAAGGTCCCGATTTCCGCCGTCGCGGAAGCGGTTTGGGGCGGCGCGGGCTTCCGCGACCGCGGAAGCCGTGTGCGGCGGTGATCAATTCCGCGGCCGCGGAACCCCGTTGCCTGTCGAAAGGGCTTGCGCAACCGCGAGGGTGGGTCCACGGCAAGCTCCCGCCGACAAGATGGCGGGACCGGACGCGGGGCACGAAGACGTGCGCCGCGGAGAGGAGCTCCGATGAGCACCACGCGAGTTTTGCTGGTCTGCGGATCAGGCGCCAGCAGCGGTTTCATGGCGGCGAACATTCGCAAGGCCGCGACCGCGCAGGGCATGGACGTCAGCGTCATCGCCCGCAGCGAGAGCGAGATCGAGAACTACGTCGAGGACATCGACGTCCTCATGGTGGGCCCGCACCTGGCCTACATCGTCGACGAGGTCGACGAGTACATCGGTGACAACCCCGTCACCGTCATCCTGATGAAGCCCGCGTACTACGCGACGCTCGACGGCGAGCAGGCGCTCGCCCACATGCTCGCGGAGACGGGGGTCCCCGCATCATGAACAAGGTCGTCTCTTGGCTCGAGACGGAGTTCGCTCCCCGCATGACGAAGGTCAACACCAACGTGTGGGTCGTCTCGGTCCGCGACTCCATCATGCAGATCCTGCCGTTCATCCTGGTCGGCTCGGTCTTCGTGATGCTGGCCATCCTCAACGACTACTTCCCGTCGCTGCCGAGCTTCTGGACCCCGTTCGGCTGGACCATGGGGCTCATCTCGCTGTTCGTCTCCTTCCTGGTGCCGTTCAACCTGATGGAGAAGAAGCGCCTGCGCAAGCAGCGTCTCATCGCCGGGCTCACGGGCCTGTCGCTCTTCCTCGTCATCATCACCCCGCAGGTGATCGCCGACGGCGAGGTCGGCTTCGGCCACTCGGCGCTCGGTGCCGGCGGCATGTTCGTCGCGCTGTTCTCCGGTCTGTTCACCGGCCTCGTGATGTCGCTGTTCGGCAAGTTCACGTTCTTCAAGGAGGACTCGGCCATCCCCGAGTTCGTCCGCGCGTGGTTCGACGCGATGATCCCGATCGGCCTCATCGTGGCCACGGGCTGGGTCGTCGTGGACATCGTCGGCTTCGACCTCTACAACATGGTGCTCGGCGTGTTCATGCCGCTCGCAGGCGTGATCGAGACCCCGTGGGGCTTCACCCTGCTGATGATGCTGTACGTGTTCCTGTACTCGATGGGCATCAGCTCGTGGGTCCTCACCCCGGTGGCGCACCCCGTGATGCTCGCCGCGATCACCGCCAACATGGCCGGCGACGCGGAGAACCTGGTGACCTCGGCCACTGTCTACTCGGCCTACCTGTGGGTCGGCGGCATCGGCTGCACCATGCCGCTCGTCATCATGCTCATGCGGTCGCGTGCCAAGCGCCTCAAGGCGCTGGGCCGGGCCTCGGCGGTGCCCGCGGTGTTCAACATCAACGAGCCGGTCGTGTTCGGCGCGATCGCCTGGAACCCGATGCTCATGGTGCCGATGTGGCTCCAGGGCCTGATCCTGCCGCCGCTGGTCTGGTTCTTCACCAAGACGGTGCACTTCGCCCCGATCCCGATGCGCCAGTTCGAGATGTGGTACGCGCCGTTCCCCCTCGCCACCTGGCTCACCACGGGTGCGATCACCGGCATCCTGCTGATGGCGCTGATCGTCGCGGTCGCGACCGCGATCTGGTTCCCGTTCTTCCGTGCCTACGAGCGTCAGGTCGTTGAGCAGGAGACCGCGGAGCTCGCCGCGAAGGAGGGCAAGAAGGCCGCTGAGGCCGCCCGTCGCGAGGCCGCAGACACCATCCAGGTCGCCACCCCGGCCTGATTCAACCTCGGACGGGCGCCCGGGCCACGGGCGCCCGCCCACCCCTCAAGGAGACACACCACCATGACCAACGACCCCATCGTCGCCGCGTCGATGCAGATCCTGCTCGGCTCGGGCGACGCCCGAAAGCTCGCCGCGGAGGCAGTCGCCGCACTGGCCGTCCCGGACTTCGACCTCTCCGAGGAGCGCCTCGACGCCGCACAGGCCAAGCTCAAGGCCGCGCACGCCGTGCACACCGACATCATCCAGTCCGAGGCGGGCGGCGAGGGCAGCCAGATCGGCTTCCCCGTTCTCTTCAGCCACGCGCAGGACACGATGATGTCCACCGACTCCGAGATCAAGAGCGCGCGCCGTCTGGTGCCCGTGGTCCGCGGGCTCCACGACCGCCTCGCGGCCGTCGAGGCCGTTCTCGCTGCGGAGGTGGCCCGATGATCAACCTGTCGAACCCCGCCGCCGGCACCTTCCCCGAGACCTTCCTCTTCGGCGGTGCAATCGCCGCCAACCAGGCCGAGGGAAACTGGCAGGTTGGCGGCAAGGGCTGGTCCCTGGCCGACCTCAACCGCTACGCCGGAGAGCTCGCCCCGCACGAGCGCAACAACTTCGAGACCACGACGGACGAGGTCCGCGCCGCGATGGAGGACTCCGTCGGTCGCTACCCCAAGCGTGACGGCATCGACTTCTACAACACCTTCGACGCCGACCTCGAAATGATGGCCGGGACCGGGATGAACTCCTTCCGCACGTCGATCTCGTGGGCCCGCGTGTTCCCGAATGGCGACGACGCCGAGCCCAACGAGGAGGCGCTCGAGTACTACGACCGTCTCATCGACTCGATCCGTGCCCACGGCATGGAGCCGGTCATCACCGTGTCCCACTACGAGATGCCGGTGGACCTCACGCTGCGATACGACGGCTGGCACTCGCGCGAGCTCGTCGACCTCTTCGTCAAGTACTGCGAGGTGGTCCTCCGCCGCTACGCAGGCAAGGTGAAGTGGTGGATCCTGGTCAACCAGATCAACCTCATCAAGCACGAGTCCTTCAACCACCTCGGTGTCGCAGCGGACCGCGTGGAGGACCTCTGGTCGGCGAAGTATCAGGCTATCCACCACGAGCTCCTGGCCTGCGCCAAGGCCACCCGCATCGGTCGCGAGATCGACCCCGAGTACCGTTTCGGTGTCATGCTCGCGCACGGCAACCAGGACCCGGCCTCCCCGCGTCCCGAGGACCGGCTCGCTGCCCTGCAGCAGAACCAGATGGAGTACTTCTTCTCCGACGTCGCGCTGCGCGGCGAGTACCCGGGCTACGCGCGTCGATTCTTTGCGGACCGCGGCATCGAGGTGACGGCCCAGCCGGGCGACCTCGACGACCTGGCCGCGGGCACCGCCGACTTCTTCTCCTTCTCCTACTACTTCACCCGCATGGTGGACGCAGAGTCGTGGAAGACGCGCAGCTACCTCACGAACCCGCACCTCGAGGCCAACGAGTGGGGGTGGGAGGTCAACCCGACCGGGCTCCGCGTGGCGCTCAACGAGTACTGGGACAGGTATCAGGTGCCCATCATGATCGCGGAGAACGGCTTCGGTCACCGCGACGAGGTCGGGCCCGACGGCACCATCCGCGATGACTACCGCATCGCGTACATGCGCGACCACCTCAAGGCCGTGCGCGACGCGATTGCGGACGGCGTCGACGTGGTCGGCTGGTACTGGTGGGGTCCCATCGACATCGTCAGCTGCTCCTCGAGCGAGATGGCGAAGCGCTACGGCTTCATCCACGTCGACCTCGACGATGAGGGTGCGGGCACCGGCGCGCGCACCCCCAAGGAGAGCTACCGCTGGTACACCGACGTCATCGCCTCGCGCGGCGCGACGCTCTAGGAAGGACGCTCATCATGGCAACACGCACCGTCGAGGTCGGCTCGTCCGTCGGCCTGCACGCCCGGCCCGCCTCGCTGTTCGTCGAGGCGGCCCAGGCCACCGGTCTCGCCATCGAGATCGGCCGTCCTGACGCCGACCTCATCGACGCGGCGAGCATCCTTGGCGTCATGGCGCTCGGCGTCAAGCACGGCGAGCCCGTGCGACTCGTGGCCGAGGGCGACGGCGCCGACGCGGCGTTGGACTCCTTGGTGGAGTTGCTCGAGCGCGACCTCGACGCGGAGGCCTGACGTGTCAGGACGCATGCCCACCGGCCTGGGCGTGAGCCCGGGCGCGGCGGCCGGACCGGTGGTGCAGGTCGCACCGCCGGTCCGCCCGCCGGCGGACGAGCCCGCACCCGCCGACACCGATGCCGCCACCGCGCACGTGCTCGACGCACTGGCGTCCGTCGCGCAGGAACTCGACGCGCGGGCCGCAGGCGCGGACGCGCACGCGGCACCGATCCTCAAGGCCACCGCGCTCATCGCCCGGGACACGGGACTTGCCAAGGCGGCCGGCGCCCAGGTGAGGGCGGGCAAGGGCCCGGCCAACGCGATCGCCGACGCGGTCGCGGAGTACGCGGCCCAGTTCGAGGCGCTCGGCGGGTACTTCGCCGAGCGAGTCACCGACCTGCGGGACGTCGGCGGTCGCGCGGTGGCAGCCGTGCTGGGTGTGCCCGCACCCGGCGTGCCGACGCTCTCCGTACCGTCCGTCCTGGTCGCTGAGGACCTCGCCCCCGCAGAGACGGCAGCGCTCGACCGCTCGAAGGTGGTCGCGATCGTCACGGAGGAGGGCGGGCGCACGTCGCACACCGCGATCCTGGCCGCTCAGATGGGCATCCCCGCGGTGGTCCAGTTGCCGGGCGCGACCGCGATCGCAGAGGGCACGCTCGTGGCCGTCGACGGCGACAGCGGTGAGGTCATCCTCGACCCCGACATGGCGGTGATCGATGCGCAGCGCGCGCGTCGTGAGGCGCTGAGCGCCGCGCTGGCGGCGGTGTCGGGCCCCGGTCGCACCAAGGACGGGCACCCCGTCGCGCTGCTCGCCAACATCGGCGGGGTGGACGATGCGGTGGCCGCGGGGGCCCAGGACGTCGAGGGCGTCGGGCTGTTCCGAACGGAGTTCGTGTACCTGTCGGCCCAGACCATGCCGAGCGTGGAGGAGCAGGCGGCGGTATACCGCGAGGTGCTCGCGCCTTTCCCCGGCCGTCGCGTGGTGGTCCGCACACTCGACGCGGGGGCCGACAAGCCCCTCGCGTTCGCGAATCTGGGCGAGGAGGAGAACCCCGCTCTGGGCCGGCGCGGACTGCGTCTGTGCGAGGCGCGTCCTGAACTGCTCGAGTCGCAGCTCGAGGCGCTGGCGATCGCTGCGAAGGACACCGGCGCGGACGTCAGGGTGATGGCCCCCATGGTCGCCACGGTCGACGAGGCCGCAGCGTTCGCTGCTCGGGTGCGCGCCCACGGCCTGCAGAAGGCAGGCGTGATGGTCGAGGTGCCCGCCGCGGCGCTACGGTCGCGACACATGATGGCCGAGGTGGACTTCGCCTCGATCGGCACCAACGACTTGGCGCAGTACACCATGGCGGCGGACCGCATGGAGGGGGCGCTCGCGCACCTGCTCGACCCGTGGCAGCCCGCGGTGCTCGACCTGGTGGCAGTCTCATGCGACGGTGCGATGCACCTCGGCAAGCCGCTCGGGGTGTGCGGGGAGTCCGCCGGCGATCCCTACATGGCGCTGGTGCTCGCCGGGCTGGGAGTCTCCAGCCTGTCGATGGCGCCGTCGAAGGTGCCGGCCGTGCGGCTTGCGCTGTCAGTGCACGATCTCGACGAGTGCCGCGCCCTTGCAGACCTCGCTCGCAACGCGAGGTCGGCCGAAGGCGCGCGCGACGCGGTGCGTCGCGCGGCGGCCGAGGAGTTGAGCCGAGTCCTCTGACCGGACTCGAGGGCGGTGCGGCTCCGCGAGGGGTCGCACCGCCCGCACGCAGTGCTCAGGCGGCCGAGCGCGCCGCCCCGTCGAGGCCGCCCTCGGGGCGGGCCTGGATCTCGTCCTCGGCGACCGTCACGCGACGCGGATTCGCGACCCGCGTCCACGGCTCCTCCGCCGGGTTTCCGATGGAACCGCCGGCCGCGACGCCAGCGCCCTCCATTCCTCCCGCTGCTCCCACAACTCCGTCCATGGCCGGCTCCCCCCCGTTGCCCATGCGGTCGCCCGCACGTTTCCGATCCCTCCATGCTTCGCGTTATGTCCGATTTGTCAAGAGCGCAAGCGTCGGCGGCCGCGGGGCCCGGCACCGCAGGCGCGGCCTCGCGCCATGCCCGCGAAGGCCGGTCCGGGCGCCGGAGCAGGGGTGCCGCCGGGAGAGGAGTCGGGTCGGCCGCTGCGGCCGGCCTTCAGAGGTCCTTCGACTCGTCGGCGTGGCCGCGGCGGCGCGGGAGGCGCAGCGCGGTGCGGATCGCGGCGCGGATGCCGCGTCCCACCTGGATGGTGACCCAGGCGGCGCCCGTGATCGAGGACTTGACGATGCCGCGCCGGCCGGACTTGCTGCGCTTGCGGAATTCGCGCACGGGCCAGCCGCGGTCGCGCGCGAGCTTGCGCATGCGGGGGTCGGGATTGATGGGGCAGGGCTTGCCCACCGCCTCGAGCATGGGGACGTCGTTGAGGGAGTCGCCGTAGGCGTGGCTGCGCGCCAGGTCGATTCCGGTTCGCTCGGCCAGCTCGCGGATGCGCGTCGCCTTGAGGTCGCCGTGAAGGAATCCGCCGTTGAGCTTGCCGGTGTAGTAGCCGCCCACGTGCTCGGCCTCGGTGCCCAGCGCGCCGGTGGCGCCCAGGCGGCGGGCGATCATGCGGCCGATCTCGATGGGGCTCGCGGTGACCAGCCACACCTCGTGGCCGCGGGCCAGGTGGGAGTCGATGATCGCCTTGGTGCCGGGGAAGATCCGCATGGCGAGCAGCTCGTCGTAGACCTCCTCGCCCACCGCGGTCATCTCCGCGACGGACCAGCCCTTGATGATCTCGAGGCCGTGCTCGCGCACGTGGTCGAGCTGCTCCTTCGACTCGCCGAAGAGCGTGTAGTTCGCGGTCGCCCACCCGAAGCGCACGATGTCGCTGAAGGTGAAGTAGTCGCGCTGCCACAGGCCGCGGGCCAGGTGGAACGCGCTCGCGCCCCGGACCACCGTGTTGTCGACATCGAAGAATGCGGCCGTCCGGCCGCTCTTGCGATGCGCGTCGGAGGTCACCTCCACACTGTACCCAGGCGAGGTCCCGGCCCTTCTATGCTGACGGGCATGACCGCGCGCGTCCGCCTGTACACCCGTTCCGGCTGCCACCTGTGCGAACCGGCCCGCGAGGTGGTCGCGAGCACCTGCGCGGCGCTCGGGCAGGAGTGGGCGGAGTTCGACGTCGACGCGGACCCGGCGACCAAGGAGCGCTTCACCGACCAGGTCCCCGTCGCCACCGTCGACGGCGAGGTCGTGGGCTTCTGGAGGATCGACCCCGACCGGCTGCGCGCCGCGCTCGTCTGAGGCGGGACAATAGGCCCATGCCCCGCGTCCTCCTGCTTCGCCACGGTCACGTCCACAACCCCGAAGGCGTCCTCTACGGCCGCCTGCCCGAGTTCCGCCTCTCCGAGGAGGGGCGCGCGATGGCCGATGCGGCGGCCACCTTCCTGCGGTCGTCCGGCGAGGACGTGGGCCGGGTGGTGGCCTCCCCGCTGCTGCGGGCGCAGCAGACGGCGCAGCCCATCGCGGACGAGTTCGGCCACGAGCTCGCCACCGACGACCGGCTCATCGAGGCCGGCAACATGTACGAGGGCCAGCCGCTGCCCAAGCCTCGCGACTTCCTCAACCCCCAGCGCTGGTGGGACCTGCGCAACCCGTGGGCGCCGTCCTGGGGAGAGCCGTACAAGGACATCGCGCGCCGCATGGGCGGCGCGATCTACGCCGCCGCGAAGGCCAACCCCGACTCGACCTCGGTGCTCGTGAGTCACCAGCTGCCCATCTGGGTGGCCCGCTGCGCCGCGCAGGGACGCTCGTTCCTTCACGACCCGCGCCAGCGCCAGTGCGCCCTCGCCTCGCTCACGGCCTTCGACATCACCGACGGCCGCATCCGCTTCGAGGGCTACGGAGAGACGGCCGTCGAGGCGCCCCGGTGACGCGGACCGCACGCCTCGCGATCCTCGCCGCCATCGTCGTCGCCGTCGTGCTCTGGCTGGTGGCGTGCGCCCCGCCGGACGCGGCCGACTCGCCGGGCTACGTCTCGGGTGACGGGACCGTGTCGATCATCGCGGACGACGGCGAGCCGCTCGCGCTCGCGGGCACGTCCTTCGCCGGCGAGCCCGTCGACGTGGCCGACCACCGCGGCCAGGTGGTGCTGGTCAACACCTGGTACGCGTCCTGCCCGCCGTGCCGCGCCGAGGCCCCCGACCTGGTCGAGCTCGACGCGCGTGACGACGTCCAGGTGATCGGCGTCAACGGCCGCGACGACGCCCCGACCGCGCTCGCGTTCGACCGCACCTTCGCCGTCGAGTACCCCAGCATCGACGACGCGGACGGCGCGGCGACCGCCGCGCTCCAGGGCGTGGTCGCCATGAACGCGGTGCCCACCACGCTGGTGCTCGACACCGAGGGCCGGCTGTACGCCCGCGTCATCGGCCGCGCGGAGGCCTCCACCCTGGCCGCGCTGGTCGACGACGCCCTCGCGCGAGACGCCTGATGGGTGCGGACTTCGCCGGCATCGCCCTGTCCGGGTCCATGCTCGCGGCCCTCCCGGTCGCGGTGCTCGCGGGGCTGGTGAGCTTCGCCTCCCCGTGCGTGGTCCCGCTGGTGCCCGGGTACCTGGGCTACGTCTCCGGCATGGCCGGCGCGGGCGGCACCGGCAAGACCACGCGTCCGCGGCTGCTCGCGGGCGCGGCGCTGTTCGTGCTCGGCTTCTCCGCGGTGTTCGTCACGCTCGGCTTCCTCGCCTCGTCGCTCGGGGCGAGCCTCGCGCCGTACCTCAGCGTCATCACGCGCGTGCTCGGCGTCGTCATCATCCTGCTGGGCTTCGCCTTCATGGGCGCCATGCCCTTCCTCCAGGGCGAGAAGCGCCTCCACGTGAGCCCGCGCGCTGGCCTCGCCGGCGCCCCCGTGCTCGGGGTGGCGTTCGGGCTCGGCTGGACCCCGTGCATCGGCCCCACCCTGGCCGCCGTCTTCACGCTGGGGCTGTCCGAGGCCACCCAGGGCCGCGGCGCGCTCCTGGCCGCCGCCTACTGCCTGGGCCTGGGGTTGCCGTTCCTGCTGCTCGCGCTGTGGTTCGAGCGCTCCAAGGGCGTGCTCGGGTGGCTGCGCCGGCACCGCCTCGCGCTCATGCGGGTGGGCGGGCTGCTGCTCATCGTGCTGGGCACGCTGCTGGTGACCGGGCTGTGGGAGCGGCTCACCGCCGAGCTGCAGGGGTGGATCGACGGCTTCTGGGTGGCGGTGTGAGGCTCGACAACTACGCGGTCGCCGACGCGCCGCGGCTGGGCGTGCGCGGCTGGCTGCGGTGGGTGTGGCGGCAGGTCACCTCGATGCGCGTCGCGCTCCTCCTGCTGCTCCTGCTCGCCCTCGCCGCGATCCCCGGCTCGATCCTGCCGCAGTGGCCGCAGGACGCGGCCGCCGCGAACGCCTTCGTCGCCGCGAACCCCTTCTGGGGGCCGCTGCTCGACGCGACGGGCTTCCTCGACGTGTTCGGCTCGGCGTGGTTCACCGCGATCTACCTGCTGCTGTTCGCCTCGCTCATCGGCTGCATCGCGCCGCGCGCCGTTGCGCACGCCCGCGAGCTGCGCGCCCCCGTCGCCGCCGCGCCCAGCCGGCTGGACCGCTATGAGCCCACCAGCGCATCGTCCCCCCTCACCCCGGCCGATGCGGTGGCCGCCGCGCGCGCCACCCTCCGTCCGCGCGGGGGCGCCTGGGGCGCGCTCGGCGGCACGCGCGTGCGGGTCGACGAGCGCGACGGCGCCGTGGCGCTGGCCGCGGAGACCGGGCACCTGCGCGAGCTGGGCAACCTGGTGTTCCACGCGGCGCTCGTGGGGGTCCTGGTCGCGATGGCCGCGGGGGAGTTGCTGACGTTCCGGGGGCAGGCGATCATCGTCGAGGGCCGCTCGTTCACCAACGCGGTGGTCGCCTACGACACGTTCGACTCGGGCGCGCTGTTCGACGAGGCGGACCTGGAGCCGTTCATGCTGCGGCTCGACCGCTTCGACTCGGCGTTCGACGACACGGGCCGCCCGCTGAGCTTCGCCGCGCAGGTGACGCTCGCGCGCCCCGGCGAGGACGGCGAGGCCTCGACCATCGAGGTCAACCGGCCGCTCGAGGTCGACGGCGCCAAGATCTACCTGCAGGGCAACGGCTACGCGCCGGTGCTGACGGTCCGCGACGGCGCCGGCGAGGTGGCCTCCTCGGGTCCGGTGGTGTTCCTGCCCACGGATGCGGCGTACACCTCGCAGGGCGTCCTCAAGGTGCCGGACGTGTCGACGGGCCCGCAGCTGGGCTTCAAGGCGACGCTGTACCCGAGCGCGGTCGAGGGCCCCTTCGCCATCGCCTCCGTGCACCCGGATCCGGCCAACCCGGTCATCATGATGCTGGGCTACGAGGGCGACCTGGGGCTCGACGCGGGCATCCCGCAGAACGCCTACCGGCTCGACGAGTCGCAGCTGAGCCCCCTGCGCGGCGAGGACGGCCAGCCGGTGACGCTGCGGCTCGCGCTGGGCGACACGGTCGAGCTGCCCGACGGGCTGGGCACGGTGACGTTCGAGGAGCTGCCGCGGTTCGTCGCGCTCGACCTGCGCGCGGACCCGTCGCTGCCGTGGCTGCTGGTCGCGGCGCTGCTCGCGCTCGCGGGGCTGTCGGTCTCGCTGTTCGCCTCGCGCCGCAAGGTCTGGGTGGTCGCGCGCGAGGAGGGCGGCACTACTGTGGTGACCGTCGCCGGGTACGCCCCCGGGCACGATGCGGGGGCCGCCCCCGTGCGCGCCCGCGTCCTGGCCGCGGCCACCGGCGATGAGGCAGGGGAGAGGGATCCGGCATGAACGTGACCGACCTGAGCGTGATGGCCCTGTGGGGCGCCACCGCGCTGTACGCGATCGCGATGGTCGCCTCGGCGATCAACCTCGCGCGCGTCGCCGACGCGCGCGTGCGCGCCAGGGCCGCCGTGGCGGCGGGGGCGCCCGGTGCCCCCGGGGAGGCGACGACCGAGGCGGGCGGCGCATCGTCCCCGGCCCGAGCATCGTCCCGGGCCGCGGGCATCGCCCGCTCGACCACCCTGGTGGGCGCGCTGCTGCACGCCGTGGGCGTGACCGCGCGCGGGATCGACGCCGGGCACCTGCCGTGGACCAACATGTACGAGTACACGATCTCGGGCGCGTTCTTCGCGGTCGCCGTGCTGCTGATCATCCAGCGCCGGCGCGACGTGGCGTTCCTGCAGACCGGCGTGGTGGGCCTCGCGGCCATCTCCGTGGGCCTCGCGCTCGCGGTCCTCTACGCGGAGGTCAACCCGCTGCCGCCCGCGCTGCAGAGCTTCTGGATCGCGATCCACGTGTCCATCGCCGTGATCTCGACCGGCATCTTCACGGTGGCGTTCGTGGCGAGCGTGCTGCAGCTCATGCGCGACTCGCGCGACCGGGGCACGCGCTGGCGGGGCGCGCGGGCGCGGTTCCTCGAGGCGGTGCCGGGCGCGACCGTGCTCGAGGGTCTGTCCTTCCGCCTCAATGCCGTGGGGTTCGTGCTGTGGACCTTCACCGTGATGAGCGGCGCCATGTGGGCGGAGGACGCGTGGGGCCGGTACTGGGGCTGGGACCCCAAGGAGGTCTGGAGCTTCGTCATCTGGGTCGTCTACGCCGCGTACCTCCACGCGCGCACCACCCAGGGCTGGGCGGGCCGCCGCAGCGCGTGGCTCGCGATCGCGGGCTTCGTCGCGCTGATCATGAACTTCACCGTGGTGAACCTGTTCTTCCAGGGCCTCCACACGTACGCGGGGTCCTGAATGAAGATCGCACTGGTGCTGGACGACTCGATCGATCGACCGGACGGGGTCCAGCAGTACGTGCTGACGCTCGCCGCCTTCCTGCGACGCGGCGGGCACGAGGTGCACGTGCTGTGCTCCTCGGCCGGCGCCCGCGAGGACGTCACGGTGCACTCGCTCGCGCGGAACGTGGGCGTGCGCTTCAACGGCAACGACCTGCGCATCCCGCTGCCCACGTCCCGCTACGCGATCCGCAAGTTGCTCGCGCGCGAGGCCTACGACGTCATCCACGTCCAGACGCCGTACTCGCCGCTGTTCGCGGCGCGCGTGGTCGAGGAGGCGCGTGCGCTGCTCAAGGACCGCGTGAGGATCGTGGGGACCTTCCACATCCTTCCCGACTCCCACGTGGCCGCGCTGGGCACGCACGCGCTCGGCGGGGTGCTGCGCCGGTCGCTGGCGATGTTCGACGCGTGGTGCGCCGTGTCCGAGCCGGCGCGCGTGTTCGCGCGCGAGGCGTTCGGGATCGAGGCCCGGGTGATCCCGTGCCCGGTGGACGTGGCCGGGTTCGCGAAGGCGGGGGCCGATGCGGCGGCCGCGCGGGTGGGGGCGTCGCCCGGCGCCGGCGCCGGGGCCGGGGCTGGGGGCGTCGGTGCCGCGGACCGGCGGCTCGTCGTCGCCTTCCTGGGCCGGCTGGTCGAGCGCAAGGGCGTGCTGGAGCTCATCGCCGCGCTGGACGCGATGCGCACGGACCTGCTCGAGCGGGTCGAGGTACGCATCGGCGGCAAGGGGCCGCTGTCCGAGCGGATCGAGGCCGCGATCGATGACGCGGGCCTCGACAACGTCGCGCTCGTGGGCTTCGTGGACGAGGCGGACAAGGCCGCCTTCTACGCCTCCGCGGACGTCGCCGTGTTCCCCGCGACCGGGGGCGAGAGCTTCGGGATCGTCCTCGTCGAGGCGATGGCGTCGGGCGCGGGCGTGGTGCTGGCCGGGGCGAACCCCGGCTACCTGTCCGTGATCGGGTCGCGGCCCGAGGCGAGCGTGGACGCGCGGGACACGGCCGCGTTCGCGCGGGCGCTCGAGGCCCTGGTGGCCGACCCGGACCTGCGCGAGTCGCTCCACGCCGAGCAGGCCGAGCACGTGCGCCAGTTCGACATCGAGCGCGTGGGCGCGCAGGTGCTGGAGCTGTACGGGGCGTAGCGCGGGGGTCTCAGGCGCGCACCGCGCCCCGCG
>NZ_BBLY01000009.1 GCF_000971175.1 Demequina pelophila
GGTGTGCTCGCGCATGTTGGTGCTTCCGGTCTCGATCCAGATGGTGTGGTGGACGATGCGGTCCATGATGGCATCGGCGTGGACGCCGCCGCCGAGTCGCTGGTGCCAGTCCTTCTTGGCGTACTGGGTGCAGAACACCGTCGACGCTTCGTCGTAGCGACGCTCGAGCAGTTCCAGGAGCATGCTGCGGACATCGCCGGTGGGCGGGTCGAGGAGCCATTCATCGATCACGAGGAGCGTGAACGCCGCGTATTTGCGCAGCCACTTGTCCTTGCCGCCGGGCCGGTCCTTCGCCGCGACCCACGATTCCTCAAGGTCGGGCATGCGGATGTAGTGGGCGCGGTAGCGGTGCGTGCAGGCCTGCTTCGCCAACGCCGATCCCAGATACGACTTGCCCGATCCCGTGAAGCCTTGGAACACGACGTTCTGATGGCGGGTGATGAACTGGCAGGTGCCCAGCTGCGCGATGACGCCACGGTCCAGGCCGCGCTGTTCGAGCAGGTCGAGCCGTCGCAGGTCGGCGTCGGGGTAGCGCAGTCCGGCGCGACGGATCAGGCCATCGACCTTGGCGTGCGTGTAGGCGGCGTGGGCGTCATCCACGGCGAGCTTGATGCGCTCCTCGAACACCATCCCCAGCGTGAGTGCCTCGTCCTGGGCGTCGAGGGCGTCGACCAAGGTCGCGACGCCCATCTCTCGTAGCTTGCGCTTGGACTCGACGTCGATGCGGCTCATCGGGCACCACCGGCGTAGTAGTCCGCACCACGCACATAGCCGCTCGTATCGGCGGCCGACGCAGGTTGCTCGGCTGCATGGCGTTGCAGTTCTTGGCGGGACTCGAGGATGGGGCGCAGGTGCGCGTAGCGGGGCGAGTGCACCGCGGTCAGCGCGATGCCGGCGGCCGCTTCGACACGTTCACCGGAGTAGCGGCGTGTCAGGCGCAGCACCGCCAACGCCGCATCGAGGCCTTGCTCGTCGATGGCGACGGATTCGAAGATCCGGTTCACGACCGTGGTCGTGTCGGGACCGATCCGTCCCGCCCACTGGCGTACCCGAGCAGCGTCCCACGGTTCGTAGCGGCCACCGTCAGGGACATGGCTGTCGTGGGTGCGGTAGTCGTTGACGACCCCCGGCGGGGCCAGCAGGTGCGACGCGATGCGCTGATCGGAAGCGAAGATCTCGACCATCGAGTCCGTGACGCGCAGATCCACCGCCGTCCCGATGTGGGCGTACGGCACCGAGTAGAAGTTCTTGTCGAAGACCACGTGGCCGTTCTTCTGCACACGACGGCCGTAGACCCAGGAAGCGATCTCAAACGGCACGGCCGGCAGCGGCCGCAGCAGCGGGCGCTCCTCAGACGTGAAGACGCTCGTGCGGGATCCGGCACGCTTTTGGAACGGCTCGGCGTTGAAGACTGCGACGCGCTCATGGATCGCGGCCCGTAGGTCCGCCAGGGTCGCGAAGGACTCGTGGCGCAGCGTGGCGATGACGGCGGTGGCGATGTTGCCCACGGTTCCTTCCACCGACGCCTTGTCCTTCGGCTTGCGAACGCGGCCCGGCAGCACTGCGGCCGAGTAGTGCGCCGCGAGTTCCCGATACGCGTCGTTGAGGACGATCTCGCCTTCGCGGGGACGCTTGGTGACGCCGGTCTTGAGGTTGTCGGGCACGATCCTCGGCGTCGTGCCGGAGCCTGTCAAGTTGTTTGTGTAAGGCGCGGGGTTCATAGGTAGGGCTCGATGCGCTCGGGGTAGGCCAGCGCGAGTTGTTCGAGGGCTTGCTTCCAGTTGGTGGTGACCTGGCCCTCGACGAGTCGTCCGGATGCCTTGCGTTCGGATGCGGGTGCTCCGCGTTCTCGTTGCCGGTCGCGTGCGCGCTTGTCCTCGATGTCGCAGATCGCCAGCCACAGCAGCTTGATCGCGGCTTGGTCGTTGGGGAAGTGGCCGCGGTTCTTGGTGACCTTGCGCAGCTGGAAGTTCAGCGACTCGATCGCGTTGGTCGTGTAGATCACCCGCCGCAGCGCGGGCGGGAACGCGAGGAACGGGATGAACTTCTCCCATGCGTCGCGGAATGCCTTCACCGTCGACGGGTACTTGACGCCGAGTTCGGATGCGGCGAACTCCTCGAGCGCCTCAGCGGCGGCATCGACGGATGGGGCCTGGTAGATCGGTTTCAAAGCGGCTGCGACGGTCTTGCGGTCCGCGTAGTTCACGAACCGCATAGCGGCGCGGATGAGGTGCACCACGCACGTCTGGACGGTCGCTTCGGGCCAGGTCGCGCCGATCGCCTCAGGAAAGCCGGTCAGTCCGTCGCAGCACACGATGAGGACGTCACGCACGCCCCTGTTGGCGAGCTCGGCGCACACCGAAGCCCAGAACTTCGCTCCCTCGGTGGTTTGGAGGCTCTTCGCAGATGGGGCTGTAGCGCCGTCGCACGGGTGACTGGTCGGGGGTAGGGGTCGAGGTCCCCCAGGATGGAAGTTCCTACACACCCATCCGGAAGACCTCGACTTGCTCAACGCTACCTTCGGCGCGCCCGACCTCACGACCTTCTGCAACCTCGACGCCCTCGGCTTGACCGTCACCGGGCAGCGGATCGACACCCACCGCGCGGTGCTCGAGTGCCGCGTCGCCATGATCGACGATGTCTGCCACGAGTGCGGTGACCGGGGCCGTTCCCTGGGTACGCAGTCGCGTTACCTCGCCCATGAGCCCTTCGGGTGCCGACCTACGACGCTGCTGGTGCGGGTGCGTCGCTACCGGTGCGAGCCGTGCGACAGGTTCTGGCTCGACGACCTCCGTGCGGCGGCGGAGCCACGCGCGAAGATCTCCCGCGGCGGACTCGCATGGGCGCTGCGCGCGCTCGTCGTGGACCACCTGAGCATCTCCCGCATCGCTGCGGGCCTCGGCGTCGCATGGCACACCGCGAACGACGCGGTCCTGACCGAGGGGCACCGCCAGCTCATCAACGACCCCACCCGCTTCCAGGGCGTGCGCGTGCTCGGCGTCGACGAGCACGTGTGGCGACACACCCGCTACGGCGGCAACTACGTCACGGTCATCATCGACCTCACCCCGGTACGCGACGGGGTAGGTCCGGCACGGCTGCTCGACATGATCCCTGGCAGGTCGAAGGCGACGTTCCAGACGTGGCTGGCCGAACGGCCCCGGTGCTGGAGGGAACGGATCGAGTCGATCGCCATGGATGGCTTCAGCGGGTTCAAGACCGCCGCCGCAGAAGAACTCCCGACCGCGACCGCCGTGATGGACCCGTTCCACGTCGTCAAGCTCGCCGGCGACGCCCTCGACCAGTGCCGTCGCCGACTACAGCAAGCCATCCACGGCCATCGAGGACGGGCCGGCGACCCGCTGTACATGGCCCGCCGGATCCTCCACACCGGCTTGGAGTACCTCACCGACCGCCAGTGGGCACGCCTCGAGGCGCTGTTCGACACCGACGACCATGCTGAGGTCGAAGTCACCTGGGGTGTCTACCAGCGCATCATCACCGCCTACCGCCACCCCGACCGCGTCGCCGCCCGCGCCAACTTCGCCGGCCTCATCGAGTCACTGCGCACCGGCGTGCCGGCACCGCTCGTCGAACTGCGCCGCCTCGGCCGGACCCTGAGCCATCGCGCCGCCGACGTCCTGGCGTACTTCGACCGGCCAGGAACCTCGAACGGACCCACCGAGGCCATCAACGGTCGCCTCGAGCACCTCCGCGGATCAGCCCTGGGCTTCCGCAACCTCACCCACTACATCGCCAGGTCCCTCCTCGAAACCGGCGGCTTCAGGCCGCAGCTACAGCCTCATCTGTGAAGAGCCGGTTTGGACCCAGATCCCCAGGACGTGCTTGATGCCGTCCATGTCGACGCCGACGGCGATGTGGGCGGCCTTGTTGCGTACGTGGCCGCCGTCGCGGATCTTCACCACGATCGCGTCGAGGTAGATCACCGGATACAGGGGCTCCAGCGGGCGTGACTGCCAGGCAAGGACCTCGTCCGATACGGCGTCGACGATCTTCGAGATCGTCTCGTGGGACAGCTCGGTGCCGATGGTGGACGCCAGATGGTGGCCGATGTCACGGATCGTCATCCCGCCCGCGTACAGCGAGATGATCATCGCGTCCAGGCCGTCGAGTCGGCGCTGCCCTTTGGGGATCAGCATCGGGGTGAACGTGCCATCACGGTCGCGCGGGATCGCAAGGTCCACGTCACCGATCTCGGACGCGACCGTCTTCGCGTAACTGCCGTTGCGGGAATCGGGCAGGTACTGGCCGGCGGGGTCGCCACGTTCGTAGCCCACGTGAGCGGTCAGCTCGGCCTCGAGCCCGCGTTCGAGGGTGGCTTTGAGCATGCCCTTGATCAGACCCTCATGGCCGGTCAGGGGCTCGCCGGCATCGATGAGCGCGAAAACCTCATCCAACGCGCCCGACGCTTTCAGCGCGTCAGCGACCTGCTCCTGCTGACGACGCCGCAGTTCACGCTCCGGGTCCGTACTCGCCATGGACATCAGTGTTCTCCGATCAGATCGGAACCACAGCCTTTACACAAACCATCTGACACGCCCGCTCAGAGCCCGCTACAGTTCGAGAACACCCACCCATCACGAGCACTCGACTCCTCAGACGCGAGCCCGTGAAACCGGGGCAGGATCACCGTGTCCACGAGACCGGGTCAGGCTCCGGGCGCATCACTCGAGCACGCCGACACAACCCTTGGTTTGGGCTCCGACGCCGACTCGAAAAAGCGACATCCTTCTCGGTGCGACAGCGGCAAGGTCCCAACCATCACCCGGTTGAACAACCTGCCCGAGCACTACACCTAGCCGTCGATGCGGCGAAGCTTGCTCAGCGGAGCCAATTCGCCGGGAAAAACCTTCTTGACTCCATCGCCAAGAGCCTCCTCAATGATCCGGATATCCCGGCACAGCGAGATGAACCCCTTGGGCTCCAGCGACGCCGCATGATCCGAACCCCACATGGTGCGGTCAAGAGTGATGTGGCGCTCAACGGCCACGGCGCCCAACGCCACAGCGGCGATCGAAATCTGCAAGCCCGGCTCGTGACCTGAGTAGCCCACGGGCACGCCATAGCGGTCCTTGAGCGTTCGAATCATCAGGAGGTTCGCCTCGCCCGGGGGCAACGGGTAGGTCGACGTGGCATGCAAGATGATGAGGTTGTCCTTGCCGAGGGTCTCGACCGCGGTGTCGATCTGCTCGATGGTCGACATGCCCGTCGACAGGATGACCGGCTTCCCGGTCGCCCTGATCCGGCGCAACATGCCCAGATCCGTGACCGAGGCGGAGGCGATCTTGTAGGCGACCGCGTTCATCGACTCAAGGAAGTCGACGCTCGGCTCGTCCCACGGCGAGGCGAACCACACGACGCCCTTCTCCTTGCAGTACCCATCGATCTCGGCGTACTCGGCCTGCTCGAACTCCACCTTGAAGCGGTACTCGAGATAGGTCATCGTGCCCCACGGCGTCTCGCGAGGGGTCGACTTCATGTGCTCCGGGGTCGCGATCTCTGGGGTGCGCTTCTGAAACTTCACAGCTTGGGCACCAGCCTCGACGGCGACGTCGATGAGCCTCTTCGCGTTCTCGACCGAACCGTTGTGGTTCAGCCCGATCTCTGCGATCACGTAGACCGGCTGGTTGGCACCGACGAGGTCCGCGCCGATCTTCACTGTGTCAGCCACGAGGGGCTCCTTTCGTCCCGTTGCTCGTGCTCAGCGTAGTCGCTTCTGCAGGCCTACCGCGCCGCAGCAGTCGGACTAGAGGCCGCAGCGAGCGTGTGGCATGCCGGGCGGTTCTCCCCAGGATTCGGCGCAGCGCGAAGTCCTCGTCACCAAGCGCCTCGAAGCGACGTCGAGAGCGGTTTGCAATCCCCACCGCACCGCGACGAGGAGCACGATATGACGGACGCGCACCACCCTCTGCCTCGCCGAGTAGCCGGGTCGCCGCGGCTACCCAATCGTCAGCGTCTGATCCGTGGAAGTAGTTGTCTCGCATCCAACCAGGGTCGGGGTGGCGGAAGTCGAGCCGAGTGAGGTCCGCGAGCGTTCCGAACAGACCCGAACCTTCGAACACGACATTGATGGTCTTGGCGTCGACGCCGAAGTCGGAGAGACACAGCACCGGCACTCCCGCCGCGATGGCTTCAAGCGCAGCGGTCGAACTGACGGTGACGAAACCCGCGCAGCCGGGGAGGTGCTCGCGAAGTGGCCCATAGCCGAATCCCAAGTTCAAGGGCCACCTGTGCTCGGGAACCTCTGCGGCGAGTTCGGGGAAGGATGCGAACTCCGCGTGCGTCTGCGCCTCGCCCTCTTCTCCGCGCAACTTGATCACGAACTCGAGCTCGGGGTGCTGGTACGCGGCCGTGACAAGACCAGCGAGCAGCTGTCGTCGGTCGCCGACGGTGCGAGGCACGAGTGCCTGGGGAGCGAATACAACTGTGCGCGGCGGCGCACTCGCCAGCGCATCCGTCGAGATCAGCGATGCGAGCCCCGTGGCACGCAGGTTCCCGAGCGGCAACAGGGCGCCCACGTGCTTGCGCTCGCGCTCGCTGTGCACGATGATCAGGTCTGTCGCTGACCTCAACTCGAGGCCGAGCCGCGTGGGCGGCATCCAGATTCCGGGAATGCCCGCGATCGCCACCCGGCACGGGGGGGTACCCGCGAAGGTCTCCTCGAGCAACAGTTGAATGAGCGGGCCACGGCACGCGAGCAGAAGAAGATCGGGCTCGTCTGTGCGTAGCCGCGCGACGAGTTCGGGGTAGCCAATTACGGGCAGGTCATCGAGACGACCGTCGACTGCCGCTTCCCTTTGGGCGGCACTGGGGGTCACCGCGTTTCGCACCACGACCACCTCGACGTCCCACTCGGGCGGCGCCTCGAGAGCGCGGGTCACCCCCCATTTCAGGTATGAATCCGAGTCCGCGACGATGAGCAACCGCACCCGGCGTGGCGGCGTCATCCGAGCTCCCGCGCCACGAGAATCCGCTCAGCCAGCTCGCGCAGGGCGCCCGCCCCGCCAGGACGAGTCAGCGTGACGCGCGCCGCGCGCGCCGCGTCAGGGTGCGCGTCCGGCACCACGACGGGCCACCCGACGATCTCCAGCGCCGGAACGTCGTTCACGTCGTTGCCAACATAGGCCACGCGCTCCAGGTCGAGACCGTGGCCGACGCACCACTCGCGCAATGCAGTGGCCTTGTCGTCGACGGCGTGGAGCACTTCGATGCCCAGCTTCGCCCCGCGTGCGGCGACCACTGGGTTGCGCTCCTTTGACAGGATCAGCATGGGGATACCGGAAGCCCGGAGCTTCCCGATGCCCATGCCGTCGGAGCGGCTCACCCGCACCGCCTCGACACCATGCTGGTCGACGGAGACGGTGTCGTCCGTATGCACCCCGTCAAAGTCCATCACCAGCGCGTCGACATCGATCGGCTCCATCCCGTCGAGGAACGAGGCAAGTGTTCGAGCGAGATCCAGTTCGTGGACCGCATCAATCTCAACCCCTGCGGACTGCTCGACCTCGGCGATGCCGACACGGCCAAAGAACCGGAAGCCGCGGTCGCGGAAGCCGGCGGTCTCCATCACGTAGAACGCGCCGGTCTCCTGATAGTGCGGCTCCCGGTCCTGACGACGGGGTCGAAACGAGCGATCATGGTTGACCCCAACGGCGCCCTCGGCGCTGTCTGCCCACAGGAAGGCGTAGGTCTCGAACGCCGAGAACATCGAGTCGTAGTTGCCGTCGAGCACTGAGCGCACGGCGGAGTCGAGCGCAGCGGAGTCGATGAACGGCGAAGTCGCCTGGAGAAACGCAAGGACCCGCGGCTCGATGCCGTCCGCGGCGAGTACGTCGAGCGCATGCAAGAGCGCAGACTCGGAGGTCGCGGTGTCGCCCGCGATCTCCGAAGGTCGGTCAACCACCCGTGCGCCCGCGGCGCGGGCGACAGCGGCGATCGCGGCATCGTCCGTTGACACATACACAGCGTCGATGCTGGGCGCCGCGAGCGCGGCGCGCACCGCGCGGGTCACCAGGGGTACACCGCCGACGCGCGCGATGTTCTTGCCCGGAACGCCCTTCGATCCTCCCCGCGCAGGAATAATGGCTACGGCCTTGGTTTCGGGTGATGACACCTCTAGCTCCTCGGAACGGTATCGGATAGCGCGCGCCGCATGCTGGCATCTGCCGCATCGGTCCACCAGTGCGGAGGCACGGGCTCGATCCGGTGTAGCACGGCGCTTGGCAGCACATGAGCGAGAGTTGCAGCTGTGCTCGACGGCAAGGAGATCACCGACCTCAGTCCGGGCGACGTTGCTAGCACCAGTTCAGCCGGCAACTCGGTGCGCACCACGTTCAAGCCCGCATCGGTGAGTCTGTACAGGACTTCGGCGGACTCGCGGCGATGCGGGAGGTACGTGGCGCCCGGGCCTCCGGCCGTAGTTGCCCAACGCTCATAGGCATCTGCATCGATGTAGCCGTCTGCCGCAAGGGCCGAGCCGATGACCACGTGCTGCCCGACTGCGTGCGGTTCCAGTGGCGTCACGGACCGCACCCACTGGTAGCGGTTCATCGTCACGGTCACGCCCAGGTCGACGAGGCCCCGTACCTCGGCGACGTCATAGGCTGTGAAGAGTTCGAGGCGGCCGGCGCTGGCGGCCCTGACGAGGCGCGCGCGCGTCGCGAGGCCGAGCGCACGTGCCACGGTTGACTCGTGCTGCCCCATACGGCCAAAAGCCTCCCCATGCCGGAGAACCCTCGCCAGGTGAAGGGTAGCGGAACCGTCGTCGACGACCACAGCCTCACGGGTCGTGGAAAGCACGGTCAGTAGCCGGAAGTGACCGGAGAACGCGTCGCCGACCACCCATCGTGTTGCAGACCGTAGCCCCGCGCGGAACGGGTCCGCAGCCGTCACCATCTCGACATGCGGAATCGAGTTGGTCACCAAGGGCAGCAGCCGTGCACGCAACGGATCTAGCGACGGTACGCCACTGCGCAACACGACGTTGCACGGCTCGCCCGTGGCGTGCGCCCACTCGAGGACGTTGAGTGCTTGAAGCGGCGATTCGACCCATGCAGCGGTGGTCACTTCGACCTCTCGTATGCCCTGATCACCTCTTTGGGCGTACCGTCCATCTTGAGAACTCCGTGGTCGATCCAGATGACACGATTGCAGGTGTCGCGGATCGATTTCATCGAGTGGCTCACCAGGAACACGGTGCCCGCTTGATCGCGAAGATCCCTGATACGTTGCTCGCTCTTCGCCTGGAACTCCTTGTCGCCTACGGCGAGCGCCTCATCTACGAGCAAGATCTGGTGGTCCCTCGAGATTGCGATGGAGAACCGCAGCCTCGCCTGCATGCCCGACGAGTAGGTCTTCATGGGCAGGTCGATGAACTCCTCGAGACCCGAGAATTCGACGATCTCGTCCCTGATCCCGTCGATCTCGTCAAGGCCGTGGCCGAGCGCTAGCGCACCCAACGTGATGTTCTTGTCTCCGGACAGGTCGGGGATTAGCGCCGCGTTGACACCGAGCAGGGCTGGCCTACTGGCGGCGTGCACGCTCCCGCGGGTGGGTGCCTGTAGACCCGCGATCGTGCGCATGAGAGTGGACTTGCCGGAGCCGTTGTGACCGATGACACCGATCGACTCGCCCTCGTGTGCAACGAACGACACGCCCTTGACGGCGCGGACGATACGCACGCCGCGCTGTCGCTTGAGCAACGCGCGCCTATCGCTTGCCGCCTTGCCGGACGCAAACGTGCGGTATTCGACATGGACCCCGTCGACGACGATGTTCGGCCTACCGATCTCAGCCACGGCCGTACCTCTCCTCGGCCCGCCAGAAGAAGACAAGGCCAGAGACGAGGAACACGACCGCCGCAACGGACGCGGTGACCCACAGCACTCCCGGCACATCTTGCGTCTCTTGCAGCGCGCCCCGCGAGAGCTCGATGAATGCATGCACGGGGTTCAGCTGCGCGACCTGGAGCACCCACGCCGGGTGCTTCGGAGGCGCGAGGACCAGCTCGAGCGAGTAGAAGATTCCCGACATGTAGAAGATGATGCGGGTAATGATCGGGATCAACTGCGAAACGTCGCGCAGATGCACGGTCAGTCGAGCCGCGATGAGCGCGATGCCGGTATTGAACATGGTCATCAGCACGAGGATGGGGACCATCATCAGCCAGGTCCAGCTCGGGAACTCACCGAAGCCGACAAGGATCACCGCAAGCACCGCGAGCATCGGCACCAGTTCATACAGTTGGCGCATGACCGCGGAGATCGGCAGGAGCATGCGCGGGAATGCGAGGCTGCGCACCAGTGAGAGGTTCGCCGAGATCGACTTTGCGCCCTGCGAAAACGACTTCGAGAAGAACGTAAAGATGAAGAAGCCGGTGACAAGGAACGGGATGAACTTAGGTGGGCGTGACTCGCTTGACATGATGACGCCAAAGATGAGTCCGTAGACGGCGGCCTGCAGCAGAGGGTTGAGGACCACCCACGCCAGGCCGAGCCGGTTCTCCGCCATGGTCGCCTCAACCCGGAACCGCGCCATCGTGGATGCGAAGTGCCGGCGTCTCCACAGTTCGCGCATGTAGGCGATGAACGGTGCCCGCGCCCCCACGCGCGGCAGCCCCGCGTCCCGCGCCACCCCGCCGTAGTCGATCTCGCTCACATCTCTCCTGGATCCTGCGCAGCCGTCAACGCCCCGCGTACGCGTTCTGCCCCTCAGGGGCTTTCACGATACCCGCGATGCAGCCCGCCCCCCACGCGGCGTGCATGGTGGGCAGCACCGCCAGCAGCCGAACGCGCAGCGCCGGCGCCACGTCCGCGCGCGAGGCGGTCCACGCCAGCCATCCACCGTAGACGATGAACGGGCTGGCCCCAAGCCCGGCCACGAGCCACGCGATCGCGCCGTGCAGCGCGAGCGGCCCCACGACGAGCAGCACCGCGCCGATGACGAACGACACCACCAACGCGGGCGGCACGAAGTAGCGGATGGGTTGGCTCGCCCCGAGCCTGCGAATGAGCTCGCCGCGCCACCGGCCGGAGGCGTGGAACTGGCGCACCAGGGCGGGCAGGTTGGGGCGGGGCCGGTAGACCACCTCGAGTTCGGGCTCGAACCACACCACACCGCCCGAGCGCGCGAGGCGCCGGTTGAACTCCCAGTCCTCGCCGCGCGCGAGATCCTCGTCGAACCCCCCGATGGCCAGGACCGGCTCACGGCGGAAGACGCCCAGGTAGGCGGACTCCGCGAGGCCGGCCTCGCCGCCCGTGTGATAGATGGCGCCGCCGAGACCGGCGGGCGAGTTGTAACCCCACGCGACCGCCCTCTCGAAGCGGGACACGCCCTCGGCGCGCATGCGGCCTCCCACGTTCGCCGCGCCCGTCCGCTGCAGCGTGCGGATCGCCGTCTGCGCGTAGTCGGGCGGGAGCACCGCGTGCGCGTCGACCCGCACGATGTACGGGTGCACCGCCTCGGCGATGCCGATGTTCATCGCGATCGAGATCGCGTTGCGCGGATTGGGCAGCGCCCTCACGCGCGAGTCCTCTGCCACGAGCCGCGCGACGATCTCGTCGGTGCGGTTGCGGTTGCGGGAGCGCCCGAGCATCACGAGCAACTCGAACTCCTCGAGCCCGCGTTGCGCGAGCACCGATCGGATCGCGGCCTCGACGTGCCGCTCCTCGTCGGGCACAGGTATGACGAATGTCGCCGCGAGGCGCGCGGGGCGCGCATCCATGCGACGCTCGCGCGGCACCCCCGGCTCGCTCACGCCTCTCCCCTCATGCGCCGCACCACGGCATGCGGTTCATCGTCCATCACGACCACCCCATGCTCGAGCAGGATCCCGCGATCGCACAGGTCCGCCACCATGTTGAGATCGTGGCTCACGATCACGAGCGTCTTGCCCTCGGCGCGCAGCGAGCGGATGCGGTCCAGGCACTTGCGCTGGAACGGCTCGTCGCCCACGGCCAGGATCTCGTCGACCAGGAACACATCGGGATCAGTGTGCACCGCGACCGCGAACGCCAGGCGCAGAAACATGCCCGACGAGTAGAACTTGACCTCCTGGTCGATGAACTCCTCGATCTCGGAGAACGCGACGATCGCCTCGAAGCGCTCCTCGATCTCCGCCTCGGTCATGCCCAGGATGGCACCGTTGAGGTAGACGTTCTCGCGGCCCGTGAGGTCCGGGTGGAAGCCGGCGCCCACCTCGATGAGGCCCGCGATGCGGCCGCGCACGCCCACCTGGCCCTCGTCGGGGGTGAGCACACCGGAGATGCACTTGAGCAGCGTGGACTTGCCAGAGCCGTTGAAGCCCAGCAGCGCCACCGTCTCGCCCTCGGCGATGGTGAGCGAGACATCCTTGAGCGCGGTGAACTCGTCGACGTTCTCCGAGCGGCCGCGCACCCACCGGGCGACGGTCTCCTTGAGCGAGTGGACGTGGCGGAACCGGAAGCGCTTGACCAGCGCGTCGACGACGATGGCCTCGCGGCCCGTGGCGGACCCCATCACAGCTCCTGCGCGAACGTGCGGGACATGCGGGTGAACACGCGGTCGCCCACCCACAGCAGCACCACGCTGACCGCGAGCGCGATGACGCCACGGGTCATGACGTGGTCGACCAGGGCGCCGTCGCGGATGCCCGGCTCGGCGGCGTTCCACCAGAAGGCCCGGTGGAACAGCTCGACGGCGATGGTGAGCGGGTTGGCCTGGTAGAGCCAGGTGAGCCAGCTGTCGGCGCCGAAGTGGTCGCGGACCAGGGCGATGTTGTACAGCACGGGCGAGAACCACACGGCGACCATGAGGATGAGGTCGACCGTGTTCTCGGTGTCGCGGTAGGCGACGTTGATCGCGGCGAACAGCAGGCCCAGGCCCAGCGCGAACACCAGGGTGAGGGCGATGCCCAGCACGCCGGCGACCACGCCCAGCAGGTCCGGCCGCCATCCGGAGATGAGCGCGCCGACGACGAGGATCACCAGCTGCGGCAGGAAGTGCACCAGCGCAACCAGGACGGAGGACAGCGGGAACAGCTGGCGCGGCAGGAAGATCTTGCGCACGAGCGCGCCGTTGCCCACCACGGAGCGGGTCGCGTTGCCCAGGATCTCCGAGAACAGGTTGATGACCACGATGCCGGAGAACAGGAAGATCGCGTACGGCGGCAGCGACCGGGACAGATTGAGGAACTGCCCCATGACGAAGTAGAAGACGGCGAACTGCGCGCCGGGCTTCACATAGGACCAGGCGAGGCCCAGCACGGAGGCCTGGTAACGCACGCGCAGCTCCTTGCGGACCAGCAGCGTGAGCAGGTAGCGGTCGCGCACCAGGCTCAGCAGCCCGCGCGCGACCCCCGGACGCTCCATCCCCTCGGGAAGGGGACGGAGCGCGGCGTCAGTCATCCGTGTCGACGGCGTTCGCCTCGAACGTCGCCTGCCACGCCTCGGGCGAGGTCAGCTCGCCGTGGGCGGCCTGGTACTGCGCCTGGACGCGGTTCCACCGCGCCGCGAGGCGGCGGTGCAGCGCCGCGCTGCGCATCAGGTAGCTGCGGAACTTCTCCGGGTCGCGGACGTACAGCGACGCCCCGGTGCCGTCCGCGGACGTGACCACGGCCGAGTCGAGGTGCGACAGGCGCCACCACTTGGCGGCCATCGCCGCCACGCGCTCCTCCGGGACCTCGAGCGCGGCGGCGCGGACGGGGCGCATCTGACGCATGGCGCCCGTGATCGCGGAGGCCACGAAGCCGACCGCACTGTGGGGCCGCTCCGGGTCCCTGCCACGGGCCGGCGGGCGGTGACGGCGAGTCAGCGGGTACGCGGCAGGGTCCTTGCTCACGCGGGCGTCAGGGTGCTCGGCGCGCATGGCGCGCACCTCGGGAAGCGAGGTGCCCAGCGTCCGGTGCAGGTGCGCGGGGCCGTTGAGCAGGTCCTCGAGCGCCTTGAGTCGCAGCTCCACCGCCGAGTACTGCAACTGCAGCAGGTGGCGGATGTCGTTCTGGAAGCTCTCGCGGATGAGCGAGCCGCCTCGCATGTAGGGCGAATAGATCAGCGCCATCAGCCAGCGGTTGCGCTGGTGGTAGTACGCCTGCCAGTCGATCGTGTCGTCCTTGTCCGTCCACGGCACGTGCCACACGGCAGCGCCCGGAAGGGTCACGGTCGGGTAGCCCGCCCTAGCCGCGCGCAGCCCGAACTCGCAGTCGTCCCACTTGATGAACACGGGCATCGCCAGGCCGATCGCCCGCACCGTCTCCACCGGGATCAGACACATCCACCAGCCGTTGAACTCGGCGTCGAAGCGGCGGTGCAGCCACCGCGTCGCGGAGAGGTTCTGCTGTGCGAAGTCGTGAGCCTCCTCGGTGCCCGGGAAGGGCCCCCAGAAGAAGCGGTACTTGTTGACGCGTTCGGCCCAACTGTGCAGCTGCGCTTTCGAGTACATCGAGAACATGTGCCCGCCCACGATCGACGGCTGGCGGCAGAAGTCGGCGAACATGACGGCGCGGCGGATGCCCTCGGGCTCCGACACCACGTCGTCGTCGAGCAGCAGCACGTAGGTCGAGTCCTGCGCCTGCGAGGCCTCATACATGCCGCGGGCGAAGCCGCCCGATCCGCCCAGGTTGCCCTGGCGGATGAGCGCCAGCCGGTCGCCCAGGATCTCCTGGGCCTCCTCGAAGCCGGGCTCGTCCTGCACCAGCTTGTTGCCCTGATCGATCACGAAGACACGGTCGATCACGTCGTTCAACGCGAGGGCCGAGCCGAGCACCTTGAGCTGCGCGACGCAGTAGTCGGGCCGGTTGAAGGTGGTGATGCCGATGCTGGCGGTGCCCTCGCAGCGGCGGAACGAAGACGCGACGCTCCACTCCGCGGAAGTGAGGACCACGTCCTCATCGTTCGCGTGGAGGTCGAACCAGTACCAGCCGCCGTCGCCGAACGGCGCGAGCGGCAGGTCCACCGTCGAGGTTCCCGCGACCGCGTTGATGAGGGTGACCCGCTGCGACTCGCCGCGGGAATTGGACTTGTAGACCACCACGGTGGCCTCGCCCTCGAGCTCGACGGACAGGCGCACCTTGTCGACGTCGGTCCACCGCCGCCAGTAGGAGGCCGGGAACGCGTTGAAGTACGTCGCAAACGAGACTCGCGAGCCCTTCTCGAGGCCGAGCGAGCGGCGACCCAGAATCCCGACCCCCGCATCGGTGCCGATCGCTGCAACCGCGCCCACGACGGGCTGCGGATTCTTGCCCGAGGGGCCCTCGGCCGCGGGGCGCGCCATGGCGAAGTCGAGGTACAGCGGCAGGGTGTCCGGGTCGCCGCCCTCGGGCAGCACCACGCGGTGCACCACGGTTCGCTCGCCGGTCTCCTGCGCGGTCGAATCGGGTGCCACGACGGTCACTTGGTGCCTCCGAACATCGCCTCGAGCTTGTTGTCCACGAGCGACAGCGCGGAGCTGATCGCCATGTGCATGTCGAGGTACTGGTAGGTGCCCAGGCGACCGCCGAAGAACACGTCCTTCTCGCCCGTCATCAGGTCGCGGTACCTCTCGAGGCGCTCACGGTCCTGAGGGGTATTGATGGGGTAATAGGGCTCGTCGCCGCGCTCGGCGAAGCGCGAGTACTCCTTGACCACGACGGTCTTGTCCTTCGGGTACCAGTCGCGCTCGGGGTGCAGGTGGCGGAACTCGAGGATGCGCGTGTACGCCGCATCGGCGTCCGCGTAGTTCATCACCGAGGTGCCCTGGAAGTCGCCCACCGGAAGCACCTCCTGCTCGAAGTCGATGGTGCGCCACGACAGGTCGCCGGCCGAGTAGTCGAAGTAGCGGTCCACGGGGCCGGTGTAGATGACCGGGACCTGGCCCACCACGGCGTCCTTGTTGACGGGGCTCGCGGAGTCGAAGAAGTCGGTGTCCACCCGCACCTCGATGTTCGGGTGGTCCGCCATGCGCTCGAGCCACGCGGCGTAGCCGTCGACCGGTAGGCCCTCGTACGTGTCGTTGAAGTAGCGGTTGTCGTACGTGTAGCGCACCGGCAGGCGGCGGATGATGGACGCCGGCAGGTCCTTGGGGTCCGTCTGCCACTGCTTCATCGTGTAGCCCTTGATGAAAGCCTCGTACAGCGGACGGCCGATGAGGTTGACGCCCTGCTCGTCGAGGTTCTGGGGCTCCTTGCCGCCGAGCTCCGCGGCCTGCTCGAGGATGAGCGCCTTCGCCTCCTCCGGCCCCATGGCGGCGCGGAAGAACTGGTTGATGGTGCCCATATTGATGGGCATCGGGTACACCTCGCCCTGATGCGTCGTGTAGACGCGGTGCACATAGTTCGTGAACGCGGTGAACCGGTTGACGTACTCCCACACGCGCTCGTTCGAAGTGTGGAACAGGTGGGTGCCGTATTGGTGGACCTCGATGCCCGTCTCCGGCTCGGGCGCGCTGTAGGCGTTGCCGCCGATGTGGGGACGCCGGTCGAGCAAGAGGACCTTGGCGCCGAACCGGCTCGCGAGTTGTTCGGCGACGGTGAGGCCGTACAGGCCCGAACCCACCACGATTGCGTCGGTCATGAATGCACTCCTCGAGGTCGACGGGCGTCCGCTAGGGTCCCAGCACGACAGTATCAACCATGAGGCCTGGGACCGCGAGCAGAGCCCGGCCCGCCGCGGGCCCGTCCGGTATCCTCCTGAACCGAACCCGCGCCGCGACGCGCGCCGCTGACGGAACCGCAGCGCCGGCCTCCGGCGCCTCAGACCAAGGAATCCTCGATGCGCCTCACCTCCTCCCCGATGCCCTTGAGCTTCACCGGGGAGAGCCCCAAGCCCCAACTGCGCGACAGCCGCTGGTGGTGGGTGCTCGCCGCGGTGTCGGTGGTGGTGCTGATCGTCGTGACCATCGTCGTCGCCCGCTCCGCGTGGGCCCCGCGCACGCCGTGGGACGAGAACGGCGTGCTCATGCTCGCGCGCGTGATCGCCGGCGATGACGACGTCCCGCTGATGATGACCCGCGGCTACTACCCCGCGACGTCCTTCCTGGTGGCGCCGGTCTACTGGTTCACCCACGATCCGCTCGTCGTCTACGGCTGGGCCAACGGCATCACCAACGTCGTGGGCCTCGCCACCATCCTCCCGCTCATCGGGATCGCGCGCCGCGTGGGCCTCAACCTGCCCCAGGCGATCACCGCATCGGCCATCGCCCTGTGCATGCCCGGCCACACCGGCCTGTCCGACTACGTGCTGACCGAGCAGCCGCTCCAGCTGTTCGTCGCCGTGGCGATGTACGCCGCGCTGCGCTTCTGGGAGACGCCGCGTTGGGGCTCGGGCGCGCTGCTCGTGGGATCGTCCCTGCTCGCGCTGTTCACGCACCCGCGGGCCATGATCGCGGTGGTGGTGGCGGGCATCTGGCTCGCGGGACTGCTCATCGACCGCACGCGCCGCATCCCCGCGCTCATCGCGCTGGCGCTCCTGGTGCCGGGCGCGCTCCTCACCAAGGCGGTGGGCGACCACATGGCCGCGCTCATCATCGTGGGCGACTTCGGCCAGGGCGCGTCGCTGTTCCAGGCGCTGACCGACCCGAACTTCTTCCTCATCGGCAAGATCACGGTGATGCAGACCTGGGCGCAGATGGTCGGCACGCTCGGCATGATCTCGCTGGGCCTCGTGGTCGTGTCCCTCTGGACCTACGTCGAGATCGTCCGCCGCCGCGGGTTCGGCCCCGGCGTGTTCATCTTCGGCATGACCGTGGGCGGCGCAGTCATCTCCTTCCTCAACTGGTCCACCGAGGCCAGCCAGCTGGACCAGGGCAACCCGCGCTTCGACTCGTGGGTCTACACGCGCTACATCGACCCGTTCGTCACCGTCGCCGTGCTGCTCGCCATCGCGGCGCTCTTCATGCGCCTGTCGTGGCCCGTGATCGCCTCGGCGCTCGCCTTCACCGGCGTCTGGTGCCTGGTCGCCGTCTACGTGTTCGGCGACTCGCTGCCCACGTGGGGCTCCTCCGCCGGGCCGGGCAACATCGCCGCGCTGCGCGGCTGGGACTGGTCGTGGCCCACCGAGGCGCACGAGATCCCGCTGACACCCACCTTCACCAGCGCCAACCGGTTCTGGCTGCTTGCCTCGGTCACCACGTTCGCGGCGCAGCTCGTCAGCGCGCTGGCCTCGCGACACCCGCGCCTCCTCGCCGGCGGCCTCATCGGCGCGTACGGCGCGTACTCGCTCGTGTCCAACCCGGAGCTCGCCCGCGAGACGCCGTACCGCATGGAGCGGGCGATCGACGAGGTGGAGCAGTACACCGGCGGCGCTCAGGTGAGCATCGACTTCGATATCGAATGCGGCACCAACCTGGCCACCCGCGAGACCACCATCAACTGGCTGGGGTACTGGTTCGCGCCGCGCGACGTCGACGTGATCTGGCCCAGCGAGGAGGAGGCCGATGCGGAGGTCATCGTCGCCTGCGCCGGCTGGGAGCGCGCGGACGAGTACGGCGCGGTGGCCGTGATCGACTCGAACAACTACGGCTACGAGGTGTGGGTGCCGGAGGGCGCCCTCCAGGACGTCCTGGTGGCCACGGGCTACGCGATCGAGCGCTGACGCCCCCGCCGAACCCCGGGTTCGTCAGCGGGCGAGCGCCCGGACGCGGTCGATGAGCGTCCGGCCGAGCGCCTCGGGGCTGTAGGTCGCGGCGGCGAAGTCGCGCCCGCGCGCGGCCAGTGCCGCGGCCCGGGAGCGATCGGCTGCGAGCGCCTCCAGCGCATCGGCCAACGCCACCGCGTCGCCCGGCGGGACGAACGCGACCGCGTCGCCGAGCATCCGGCGCTGCGGCGGGGTGTCCGAGGTCACCACCGCGCATCCCGCGGCGAGCCCCTGGTAGACCTTGTTGGGCACCACGCGGGCGCCCTTGTCGGTGGTGCCCACGATGCCCAGGCACACGTCGTGCGACGCGACCAGCGCGGGCAGCTCGGCGGGCTCCACCCAGTCGCGCCACTCGACGTCCGCGTCGCCCGCGGCCTCGCGGGTGGCCTCGAGGTCCTGCCCCGAACCGATCATGGTCAGACTCACCGCCGCGCCCCGGTCGGCGAGGATGCGGGCGGCGGCACCGATGGTGGGCGCGCCCTGCAACGGCGTGTAAAGGCCGTAGAAGACCACGCGCAGCGGGCCGTCGTGCGCGCCGGCCGGCGCGCGACCCTCCCCCACCGCGAACCACTCCCCGGGCGCGCCAACAGGGACCACGACACCCTTGGGGGCCTGGCGCGGGGACAGCATCGCGAGGTGCTCCTCCGTGTCGAGCACCACGACGTCCGCAGACGCGAGCGCCCAGCGGTCCAGCAGCTTCAGCGCCGCGCGCATCGCACCCCCGCCCACCTGCCTGTCGCTCGCGGTGTCCGCGGCGAAGATGAGGTGGTCGAGGACGATGCGGGCGCGGGGGAACATCAGGCGCGCCGCGATGACGTCGAGATGGCCCAGGTAGCCCACCAGCAGCACGTCGCGCTCGGGCAACGCGCGCGTGCGCCGGTGCAGCCTCGCCCACACGCGGGGCATCTTCGCGACGCGGCCGAGCGCGGCCCGCTTCGACGCAACCTGCGCCACCCGGTCCGCGGTGGATGACGTGTCCGGCTCGTTGACCTCGACCACGCGGGCTCCGGCCGCGCGCAGGCCGGCGAGCAGAATACCTGCGCGGGGGTGGCGGGCGGCGTCGTAGGTGCCCCAGCCCACCACGGTCATGCCCTGACGAGCTCGCCGTTCGACGGCCCGATTCATGCCACCGACGCCGCGACGAGAGCCGACCCGTCAGACGCGGGCGAGGTGGACCGCATGGGCTCTTCCTCGGACGGGAGGTCACGGGGATGGATCAGCGCGTGACGCGCGGCTGGGCACCTGCCGAGCGGTGCACTCGTCACGCACGCGACACTCATCGGCCGTTGTTCCACCTCGGCCTCAAACGCCGTCGCTCAGCGGGGACGCCGGGCGGGCAGGTCCGTACTGGCGCTCCTTGAGCCTCTCGAGCGTCTGTTCATGCAGGATGCGCCCCGTCTTGAGCAGGTCGGAGAGGACTCCGAGCGCAATGGAGAGCAGCGCCCCGATGATGAGCAGCGTGCCCAGCATGAGCGACTGGAAGTGGTTGCCCTGGTCGTTCATCAGCAGCAGCACCGCGTACCGCACGAACGGGAACAGGCCGATGAGCCCGAAGATGGTGGCCAGGGTCGCGAAGATGGTCCACGGCTTGAACATGATGTACGAGCGCAGGATGGCCTGGCCGGACTTGAGCATGTGCTCGAACACGTTGGAGAACAGCCGCGACTCGCGTGTCTTGGGGTTGGTGTCGACCTCGATCGATGCGATCGCGAGGCGCTTGTTGCCCGCCTGGATGATGGTCTCCATGCAGTAGCTGAACTGGGTGACCACGTTGAGCCGGTACAGCGAGTAGCGGGAGTACGCGCGGAAGCCGGACGCCGCATCGGGCAGGTCCGTGCCCGCGGCCTTGTTCACCACCCACGAGCCGAACCGCTGCATCGTCTTCTTGAACGGTGAGAAGTGCTCGATGGTGTGCGTTTGGCGGTCGCCGATGACAATGTCGGCCTCGCCGCGCAGGATCGGCTGGACCAGGTCGTCGATCCGCTCCTGCGGGTACTGGTTGTCGCCGTCCGTGTTGACCACGATGTCGGCCCCGTTGGCCAGCGCGTAGTCCACGCCGTCGCGGAAGGACTGGGCGAGGCCCATGGGTTTGGGGTGACGCAACACATGCGCGCCGAACTCCTTGGCGATCTCACCCGTGCGATCCGAGGAGCCGTCGTCGATGATCAGCAGCTCGATCTCGTCGATTCCCTCGATGTGGCGGGGGATCGAGTCGAGGACGATCGCGAGGGTCGCCTCCTCGTTGAGACAGGGGACCTGGACGAAGAGCTTCACGCGAGCCAGGGTAGCCGAGCAGCGCCTCAGGGCGCGTGATGCGGGGCGTGAGCCTCACACACGGCCGAGATCTCGGCCACCGTCCCACCGACCGTCACCCAGCCCGCGGGCCGTCCCAGTCACCCACCAGCACCACGTCGTCAGGACGCCCGTAGTCCACCACGTGATCCGCCGCTCCCGAGCCGAGCGAGTTCTTGATGTGGTAGGTGCGACCCCGGCGGATGGTGAAGGTGTCGCGACCGTCGGCGTTCCAGTCGCCCACCAGGACCGCGTCGCCCACCCGGCCGTAGGTGAAGGTGTGATCGGCCCCGCCGCCCGCAAGGGAGTTCTTCACGTAGAGGGTGCTGCCGCGACGCACCGCGAGGGTGTCGACGCCGTCGCCATTCCAGTCGCCCACCAGCACCTCGTCGTCTGCGCGACCGTAGACCACCACCGCATCGGCCTCGCCACCCGTGAGCGAGTTCTTGAAGTAGTACGTGGCACCACGGCGCACCGCGAGCGTATCGATACCGTCACCGTCCCAGTCCCCGACAAGGACCTGGTCCGCGGGCCGGCCGTAGACGGCCACCACATCGGCCTCCCCGCCCGTGAGCGAGTTCTTGAAGTAGTACGTGGCACCACGGCGCACCGCGAGAGTATCGGTGCCACGACGCCACGGGCTGAGGTGCAGCCACTCCTCCGGGGAGACGACCTTCACCGCATCCGTCCCCTCCTGGGTCAGCACCATGTTCTGGAACTCGATCGCGCAGAGCCCGTCGAGGCATCGCAGCTCCGTGGTGGGCCAACCGAAGTCGCCCGCGGGACCGCCCGCGGCGATGTAGGCCTCGTGCATCGCGGTGCCGGCCTCGAAATACGCGCCCGTGCCGGTCGCGGTCGAGTGGTAGATCGTGCCGAAGTCGAAGGTCTGGTACCAGCCACCCCCATGGGCGACCTCCTCGATCGCGGAGCTGATGGGGCCGCCCAGCGTCTCCTGACCGCCGCGCGCGTTGTAGGTCTCGAGGATCGGCGAAGTCACCGGCAACCGGGTGGTCGAGCCGAACCACGAGGTGTAGTAGCCGTAGAAGTTGCGATTGCCGTAACTGGAGCAGACGTCGCCCTTGCCGAAGCCGGCGTCGAGGGCCGCCTGGTTGGGCACGTACGGGGTGTAGATGTACAAGCCGGCCGTGGCCTGGTTCTCGATATACACGTCGACCGTGGGGCAGTCCTTGGTCGCGTCGGTATCGGACGGGTGGTGCTTGATGATGTTGGTGCGCCCCGCCTGATAGTTGTACCGAGTCGGCAACGCCTGGTAGCGCTTGAATTGCCAGGCGGCGGTGTAGACCTGATTGAAGAAGCCCGCGTACTCGGGTTTGCAGCTCCCGTCGTCAGGGCAGGCATATCCCATCGCCTTGCGGTAGCGGAAGTCGCTCGGCCACGTGTGGGTGACCAACCCCTGCTCCTTCTGGAGCGTGACCAGGAGGGTCTTCTGGCTGATCCCGCACGAACGGGCGACGGCGTCGATGATCTGCGCCGCGGTTTGCACGAGGCCGCCCTCGTAGCCCCTGCAGAAGTCGTCGGCGGAACGCTCGGAAGTAGTGGTCGAGTAGTCCTTGAGGCACACGATCGGATCGTGCTCGCCGGCGCTGAGATCCTCCCGGCAGGTCTTCACCTTGCCTTCGAGGAACGTCTGGATCTGCGCCGCGGTCATCGAGTTGGAGTCGTAGAACAGATCGTCGGTGATGATCATTCCCGGGTCGAAGTCGTCCATGATGGACGACGCCGCCGCGGACTCCCCGTTGCCGGGCACGATGAGCGCCGCGCTCAGCGCGACGCCCGCGGTCAGCGCGAGCGCGCGCCTGACAATGCTCACGGAAGCGTCACCTCTCTCGGCGCGCTGGCGCCCTCGAATCCGTCGGCCGCGTAGCGGACCACCAGCGTGGCTGTCTCGCCGGAGTGTCCCTCGACCCGCACCTCGAGGTCGGCGGCGCAGCTCGACGAGGTCGCTGAGCGTTCGGCGGGGCCGGTGGCGGTCTGCAGGGTGCCGGCAACGGCCACCTCGAGAGTGCACTCGCCGTCCTCGGCCACCACGGCCTCGACCAACGCGGAAGCGCTCAGGAAGCCCGCGTCCACGCCCCAGCCGGTGAGCTGCACCACGACCTCGGCCACGTCCTCGCCGCCCGTGGGCGTCGGGGTGTGCTGCGGAAGGTCCACGGCGACGCCATCGTCCGGGTCGTTCGAGATGGTCGCGGTGGGCGCGGGCTCGGGGATCGCGGGTGCCGTGGAGGTGGGCTCCGCGGTCGCCGATGCGCCCGGAGACGGGCTCGCACTCACCTCCGGGGCAATACTTGGCGCCTGGGTGGTCGGCGCATCGGTCCCCGCGGTCGCGGTGACGCGCGGCACCGAGGCCACGGGCGACGCGCTCGCGCCCACCTCCCGACCGGCGCTGGTGCACCCGGCGAGCACGACCAGCGCGCTCACGGCCGCGCACGCCCCAGCGACTCTCGACACCGCTATTCTCCGACTCACGTGGCCCATGGTGTCGGAAAGCCCGGCGACTATGGCCGCGCCACGCGGATTGTGACGCGGCTCACTGCTGCTTGCTGCCGAACACCCGCCGGTAGAGGTTCCGGCGCACCACGGTGGGCACCAGTCGGTAGCCTCCCCGCACCACGATGTTGCGCGCGTATTCGGCGCGCGTGGTGAAGCCGATGCTGCGGAAGGCCCGTTGCACAGCGACCTCCGAGCGAAGCATCTCGAGGCCGCCGCGGCGCTCGTACGCGCCGGCGTCGACGCGGTAGCCCAGGAGCGGCTCGGCGACGTTGTCCACGCGCGCGCCGCCGTGGATCATCCGGGCCCACAGCCAGTAGTCCTCCATGCGCCCCAGCGGCTGGAAGCCTCCCGCGGACCGCACCGCCGAGCGCCGGAACACCACCGTCGGGTGGTTGAACGGCGAGTGGAAGCGCGCGAATGGGGCAATGGCAGCGCCCGTGGGAGGGATGCGCGAACGGACCACGTGCGTGAGGTCGCCGTGGAACTCGACCAGGCCGGAGCCGATCAGGTCGAGGCCCTCGTCCATGCGGGCCACCTGCCGCGCGAAGCGTGGGGGCAGGGACAGGTCGTCGGCGTCCATGCGGGCCACGACATCGTGCGCGACCGCGTCGAGCCCGCGCTCGAGCGCGGTCGCCAGGCCCATATTCGCCTCGAGGTTCACCCGGTTCACCGGCACCGGCGAGGCCGCCGCGAGAGACGCGAGCGCGTCCTCGAGATCGTGCGAGACCGGGCCGTCGCGCACGATGACCACCTCGGCGGGCTGCCGTGTCTGCTCGTCCACACTCGAGCGGAACGCGGACGTGACGTGTTCGGGGACGTCGCCGCCGTAGACCGGCAGGAGCAGGGAGAAGGGTGCGTCAGCCATCGGCGCCCCCGTCGATTCCGCGCACCGCGTCACCCAACCCGGCGAGCACCAGGGAGTTGGGGCGGGGGTCGGTGGTCCAGCCCTCGCGCCACCCCTCGACGAAGGCCGCGCGGAGCACGTCGCGCTGAGCCGACTTCGCGAACGTCCGCGCCCAACGCATCACCGACGACCCGCCGTACATGACCTTCTCGCCCGCCACGAGGGACCGCGACCGGCGCAGCATCCACACCTTGTTGCGCACCTCGAAACGGAACCGCGCACCGGGGTCCACGTCGGTGGCGCCCAGTTTGGCGGTCTTGTGCACCACCACGGAGGCGGGCACGAAGATGCCGAGCCGCTCGCGCAGCACCCGGGTGGAGAACTCGAAGTCGTCGTTCCAGATGAAGTAGTCGGCGAGCGGCAGCCCTGCCTCGCGCACCGCATCGGCCGCGACCAGCATCGACACGAACGACGAGGAACGGACGCTGATCGCCCCCACGGCCGCGGCGGCGGCCGCGCGTTCGGGCGCGTCGAACGCGCGGGCACGCGGCGTGTTCATCGGGTGGTCCGAGCCGTCGTGCCACACGACGCGGGAGCCCGCGACCGCGGCCCCGGAGGCCGATGCGGCGTCGACGAGCTCCGCGAGCGCCGTGGGCGTGGGGATGGTGTCGTCGTCCATAAGCCACACCCAGTCGGGCCTATGCGCGGCGACTGCGCGGTGCAGGCCCACGGCGAAGCCGCCGGCCCCGCCGGTGTTGCGCGCGAGCGCCACGACGTCGGCACCGGGGGCAGCGACCCGCGCCGCGTCCGCAGAGCCATCCGTGGACGCGTTGTCCACCACCACGACCGCGTCGGGCAGGCGCGTCTGGGCCGCGAGCGCCTCGAGCGCCTCGACCAGCAGGTCGCGGCGGTTGTACGACACGACCACGGCGACGACGCGCTCGCGGGTGGATGACATGGCGCCAGTCTCTCAGGTCGAAGCGGCCGGAAGAATTCGTTCCGTCCCGGTCAGCGCGCGGCGAACGGTGCGTCCGCGAGCGCGGCGAGGAATGCGTCGTTCTCCGCGGGTGCGCCGATGGTGACGCGCACGCCCTCGCCTGCGAACGGGCGCACCAGGATGGCCGGGCTGAGCCCGCCCAGGTGCGTCGCGAGGGGGATGGCGTCCTCGCCCAGGGCGAGCCACACGAAGTTGCCCTGCGCCTCGGGGAGCGTCCACCCGGCGGCGCGGAGCGCATCGGTCACGCGGGCCCGCTCGGCGACGACGTCCGCGGCCCGGGCCGCCACCTCCTCGGCGGCGTCGAGCGCGGCGACGGCGGCGGCCTGCGCGGGGCTCGAGACGGAGAACGGGGTGACGCACGCGCGAATGGGCGCGATGAGCGCGGGGACGCCCACCGCGTAGCCCACGCGCAGGCCCGCGAGGCCCCAGGCCTTGGAGAAGGTCCGCAGGACCACCAGGTTGGGGTGGCGGTCCAGCAGCGCGAGGCCATCCGGGGCGTCGTCGGCGCGCACGTACTCGAGGTACGCCTCGTCGAGGACCACCAGGACCCGGCGCGGCACGGCGGCGAGGAAGGCCTCGAGCTCGCCGGTGCGCAGGGTGGGACCCGTGGGGTTGTTGGGAGAGCAGACCATCACCACCCGGGTGCGGTCCGTGACCGCGGCGGCCATGGCGGGCAGGTCGTGGCGGGCCTCGGCGTCGAGGGGGACCGTGACGGGCTCCGCGCCGGCGATGCGCGTGAGGATCGGGTAGGCCTCGAAGCTGCGCCACGCGAACAGCACCTGGTCGCCCGGGCCCGCGTACGCCTGGAGAAGGTGCGCGAGCACGGCGACCGAGCCGGCCGCGACCGCGATGTGCTCCGCGGGGCGGCCCACGTGCGCGGCGATCCTCCCGGTGAGCGCGGTCATGGCCATGTCGGGGTAGCGGTTGACGCCCTCGGCCTGGGCCCGCGCGGCAGCCGTCACGGCCGGCACCGGCGCCAGCGCCGACTCGTTCGAGGACAGCTTGATGGGCGGGACGTCCGCGTCCCCGCGGGCTCCGGGGACGTAGGCGGGAAGCGCCGCGACCGAGGCGCGGGGCGTGGGCAGGGCGTCGTGCTCCGGGGTCATGGGGGCAAGGATGGCATGTGGAATGCTTCAGCCATGCGTTTCGTGATCGTCTCCGCCATCACCGCCGTGGCCGTCTGGCTCGTCACCCTCCTGCCCCTCGACGTGGTCGTCGACGGCGGGGAGACCGGGACCTGGGCTCGCCTGGGCGTGTACCTGCTCATCGGCGCGGTGATCGCGCTGGCCAACATGATCGTCAAGCCCATCGTCGACGTGCTCACCCTGCCGGTGAAGATCCTCACGCTGGGACTGTTCTCCCTGGTGGTGAGCTGGTTCATGCTGTGGTTCGCCGCATGGCTCACCACGCTGGTGCCGTGGGCCGAGCTGTCGATCGGCGGCTTCTGGCCCACCCTGGGCGCCGCGCTGCTCATCTCGATCATCACCGCGGTGCTCAGCGCCGTGGTGCCGGGGGCGCGCAAGCGCTGAGTTCGGGGCGCTCGGGGCGCTCGGGGCGCTCGGGGCGCTCGGGGCGCTCGGGGCGCTCGGGGCAGGCGACACGATTCGCTCCCTGAGACGCATCCGCGGCTCGAAAGCGACACAATCCGCTCTTCTCGGGTCGGCCGGTTCAGGAAGCCGGGCGATACGCGGTGAGCGTGGCGGGGCCGGGTTCCAGGAACGGGCTCGCGCCCTGGCGCCAGGCGGTGGACGATGCGGTGAGCCCCTCGTCCACGAGCGCGGCCGTCTGGGCGTAGCCCTCGAGGGCGTGCGCCTGGCCCGGGGTGGTCGACCGGTCCGGGGCGTCCGCGCGGGTCGAGGCACGGCGGTCGTGGACCACGGTGGTGCGATTCGCGGCGGCGGGGTTCGTGCGGCCGTCGAGCCCGGGGACCAGGTCGCGCGAGTTCTCGAGATGGAGCGTCTGGACCGCGGCCGGGACGGCGATCCGGCCCGTGGGCGAGCCCGCGGTCACCACGTGGGTGACGGTGAACCGCGGCGCCGCGAGGGCGTCGCCGGTGCCCGGGCGCGGCGGCCCAAGTGCCGCGACGGCGCCGGGCCCCGCGTGGGCTCCCGCGGCCGGCGCGCCGCCGAGCCACCCTCGCGTCGTCGCCCCGACGGTCGCCGCGAGCAGCGTCGCGATGATGCCGCCCTGGCTGTGGCCGGCGAGCATCACGGGCTCGGTCCGCCCGATGCCGTGCGCCTCCATCGCCTCCACGACGAGCCTCGACATGTCCGACGGGTCGCCGGTCACGGCGCGCGCGTTGGCCTCCATGTCCGCGGGGTTGACGTCCCTGACGCCCCAGTCCTGGGTGCCCGGGATGTAGACGATGTGCCGCCGTCCGGACGCGTCCTCCCGGGTCTCGATCGCCACCGCCGCGCCGCCGAGCGCCTCGACCGCGTCGAGCCGGGCCATCACCGAGGACAGCGAGTTCGCTGACTGTCCCAGAGCGGGTGCGGCGGCGGCCGCCGAGCCCGCCCGCGCGGCGGCTGTGAGCTCCGCCTCCAGGTCCACGATGGTCTCCAGCTCGCCGGACTCGGGCTCCAGGAGCCCCTCGGCGCGGGCGAGCGCCTCCGCGAGGGACCGTGCCGACTCGTCGTAGTCGTCGAGCCGGGCCATCGCGGCCGACGTGTTGGGCTCGTTGACCAGGCCCGTGATGGCGGGCATCGCGGACCGAGGCAGCAAGGCGTCGGCGACCCCGGGGACGCGGGCCGGCACCGCCATCCCCACCGGCGTGGTCCAGACCAGCACTCCCGCCCACGCCCGCCGCGCCCAATCCGCGATTCCCGGCAGGTCCGTGAGGACGCCGCGCGCCCCTCCCACCTCGCGCACCCGGGCGAGGACCCTCGCCTCGGCGTCCAGGTACGCGGCGCAGGCCGCTGCGGCGCGTGCCGCGAGGTCGTCGAGCCGGCCGGACTCAGCGGCCGAGGCGGCGGCGGCCTCCCCCAGCCCGACGGCGCGGGCCGCGGGCCCATCGTGCATGCCCGTCGCCACCCCCGAGCCGGCCAGTCGCGCCGCGACCGCCAGCGCCCGCGCCGCCGCGTCGAGCATGCGGGCCGCGTCGCGCATGGCGACCGTCGCGGACTCGAGCTCGTCGACCGCCACCTCGACGCCGCCGACACCGCCGTACGTCCAGGCCTCGGCCGCCTCAGCCACCCGACGCTCCCCAGCCGGCCAGATCCCGGACGCGCTCCCGCAGCATCGCGGCCGCGCGAGCCCGGTCCTCGAGGGACCGGCGGTAGCCGTCCGCGGCCGGGCCGCGGTAGTCCACCCGGGCCGCGCTCGCCAGCACCGCGAGAGCGTCGGAGATCTCCCTCTCCGCCGCGGCGATGAGCTGGTCCACCTCCACCCCGTCGACGGTAGGAGCGCACCGACACCCGAGCCCCGGCGCGGCCCGGGCCTGGGGATCGGGTGCTGCGCGGCGGCCTGGGAGCATCGGCGGAGCCGGGCAGGGCCGGGCAGGGCCGGGCAGGGCCGGGCACGGCCGAGCAGGGCCGGGCACGGCCGAGCAGGGCCGGGCGGGGCCGAGCAGGGCCGGGCACGGCCGAGCAGGGCCGGGCGGCGCCCGGCGGGTCCCCACCCGGCCCCCGTCCGCGCATCGTCCCCATGGAAGAATGTCCGCGTGACCTGGAACTCCCTTGCCGACCTCCAGCCCCCCATCGCCCTCGGGCCGCTCGACGGCCGCTATCGCGGCGCCGTCGCGGGGCTGGTCGACCACCTGTCCGAGCCGGCGCTCAACCGCATGCGCCTCCACGTCGAGGTCGAGTGGTTCATCCACCTGTGCGCGACGGCCGCGGTGCCGGGTGCGCGCGAGCTCACCGACGAGGAGACGGCGCTGTTGCGCGGCATCCCCGCCGGGTTCGACGCGGAGACCATCCGCGAGCACGCCGAGTTCGAGAAGGTGACGGTCCACGACGTCAAGGCCGTCGAGTACGTCATCAAGGCGCGCATCACGGGCACGAGCCTCGAGCCGCTGAGCGAGCTGGTGCACTTCGCGTGCACGTCCGAGGACATCAACAACCTCTCCTATGCGCTCATGGTCAAGGGCGCGGTCGAGGACGTGTGGGCGCCGGCCGCCGCCGCGCTCATCGAGGACGTGAAGTCTCTGGCACGCGCCGCGAAGGCGACGCCCATGCTGTCGCGCACGCACGGCCAGACCGCGACGCCGACCACGCTGGGCAAGGAGTTCGCGGTGCTCGCGCACCGGCTCGAGCGGCAGCTCTCGCGCGTCGGCCGCCAGGAGTTCCTGGGCAAGATCAACGGCGCGACGGGCACGTTCGGCGCGCACACCGCGGCGGTGCCGGGCACGGACTGGATCGAGGTCTCGCGCACGTTCGTCGAGGGCCTCGGGCTCACGTGGAATCCGCTCACCACGCAGATCGAGTCCCACGACTGGCAGGCCGAGCTCTACGCGGACGTGGCCCGCTACGGCCGGATCCTGCACAACCTCGCGACCGACGTGTGGACGTACGTGTCGCTCGGCTACTTCGCGCAGGCGACCACCAAGGGCTCGATCGGCTCGTCCGCGATGCCGCACAAGATCAACCCCATCCGCTTCGAGAACGCCGAGGCGAACCTCGAGATCTCCGCCGCGCTGTTCGACACGCTCGGCGCGACGCTCGTGACCTCGCGCCTCCAGCGCGACCTCACGGACTCGAGCTCGCAGCGCAACATCGGGGTCGCGTTCGGGCACTCGCTGCTCGCGATCGACAACGTCCGGCGAGGCCTGAAGACCCTCTCGGTGAACGATGCGGCGCTCGCCGCGGACCTGGACGCCTCCTGGGAGGTGCTCGCCGAGCCCATCCAGTCCGCGATGCGTGCGGCCGCCGTCGCCGGCGTGCCCGGGATGGACAATCCGTACGAGCGTCTCAAGGACCTCACCCGCGGGCACGCGATCGACGCCGACGCGATCCGCGCCTTCGTGGGCGGGCTCGACCTGCCCGCGGATACGGCGGAGCGCCTCGCGGCGCTGACGCCGGGCGGGTACGTGGGCCTGGCCGAGTCGCTCGTGGACCGGTTCCTCCAGTAGGACGACCACCAGCTACCCCTGGGAGGCGGAGACGTGGCAGAACCGACCACCAGCTACCCATTCGGGGCTGAGGGCGCGGCGGCACCCGCGGGAGCGAAGTCGTCGGGCGTGAGCAGGCCGCGGCTGCGGGCCGAGGTGCTCATCGTGCTCGGGCTGTCGCTCGGGCAGTCGGCGATCTTCGCCGCGATCCGCCTGGTCGAGCGGTACATGGCCACCACGCCCATCGGCGGGCAGTCGACCACGCTCAACCCGTCCGCCTCCCAGATCGACTGGCTCGACTTCTTCCTCCAGCTCCTGCGGATCGGCTTCTCGCTCATGCCGGTGGCGCTCACGCTGTACCTGCTGAGCCAGCGCGGCGCATCGTGGGCGCGGCGGCTGGGGCTGACCGGCCCCGGCCGCGCCTGGTGGCGCGACGTGGGCTGGGGCTTCATCCTCGCGGCGTGCATCGGCCTGCCCGGGCTGGCGCTGTACTCCATCTCCCGGGCGATGGGCCAGACGGTGCGCATCGACACGTCCGGCCTCCCCGACCTGTGGTGGTCGGCGACCGTGCTGCTGCTCGCGGCCGCGGCGGCGGGCGTGCTCGAGGAGTTCATCGCGGTGGGCTACCTGGCCACCCGGCTCAAGGATCTGGGCTGGTCCGTGCCGGCGATCATCCTCGCGTCCTCCCTGCTCCGCGGCGCCTACCACCTCTACCAGGGCTGGCCCATGGCGCTGGGCAACGTCGTGATGGGCGTCGTGTTCACCTACGTCTACCTGCGCCGGGGCCGCCTCGCACCGCTGGTGCTCGCGCACTGGACGCTCGACGCGGTGGCGTTCGTCGGCCCCGAGGTGGTGCCGCATTCTTGGATGACGGCACTTGGTCTCACGTAGCGGACATTCGCCCTCTTAGACTCGGGCCATGACGTCGGCCGAGCCCCTCGCGAGCGAGGACGCGCACCCGGACAGGCCTCCGGTGCGGATCGTCGACGAACCCCAGACGCGGGTGCGCCGGACCACGGACCTGCTCGCGCTGATCCTCACGCTCGTCGGCGTCGTGCTGGTGCTGCTGCTCGCCGAGTACGCACTGTCCACCACGCAGGGCATCTCCCAGGACATCGCCGACCTGTCCCCGCTGCTCCAGCGCATCCTCGTGGCGCCGGTGAACCTGTTCACGGGCATCGTCGCCATCGTCATCCCCGGCGTGATGATCGTGGACCTGCTCGTCCGTCGCGAGCCCCGGCGCCTGGTCGAGATGCTCGGCGCGGCGCTGCTCGCGCTCGTGCTCACGGTGGTCGTCGCCATCGCCGTCGTGTCCTGGGGCGACACGGACCTCATCACCGCGATGTCCCCGCGGGGGGCGCCGGCGCCGCAGTTCCCCGCCACCGTCGCCGCGAACGTCGCGCTGCTCACCGCGGCCGGCCGCCGCAACGCCCGCCGCACCCTGGGCCTGTCGTGGAACATCCTGTGGGTGGCGCTCGCGATCGGCACCATCTCCGGCGTCGTCACCATCCCGGCGACGCTGCTCACCATCCTCCTCGGCCGCCTCGCGGGCCTGGGCCTGCGCTACTGGCTCGGCTCGACCGCGGACCGCGCCTACGGCCGGGACTTGGTCGAGGGCCTCGAGCGCGCCGGCTTCCAGCCGCGCGCGATCGTGCGCGCGGACATGACGCACGAGCACGAGCACCCCGAGCTGGACGCGGTGACCGATGCGCTGGCCAGGACCCGCTCCGGCCGCGTCTACGCGGTGACGACGGTGGAGCAGTTCCACCTCCTCGCGGTCGCGCTCGACGGCGACCAGCAGGCCGCCGGCTTCCTGTCCAGGCTGTGGAACTCGATGCGCCTGCGCGGGATCGACACCCGCGCGGACGTGTCGCTGCGCCAGACCGCGGAGTCCACGGCGCTCGTCTCGCATGCGGCGCGCGTCGCCGGCGTGCGCACCGGCCGTGTGCTGGGCATGAGCCAGATCCGCGACACCATGCTCGTGGTCTATCAACGCCCGCCGGCCTCGCAGCCGCTGTCCGACATGCCCGACGAGGAGGTCACGGACGCGCTCCTCGACGCCATCTGGGCGGAGATCGCGCGCAGCCACGCCGCGGGCATCTCGCACCGCGGACTCACGGCCGACTCGATCCTGGTGGCCGAGGGCCCCACCCCGGAGGAGCCGCTCGTGTGGCTCACCTCGTGGGAGATGGGCGAGACCGCCACCTCGGAGCTCGCCAAGCGCATCGACGTCGCCCAGGTCCTGGCCGCCACGTCGGTGGCGGTGGGCGCGGAGCGAGCCGTCGCATCGGCCTTCCGCACCCTGGGCGACTCGGACGTCGAGCAGGCCGCCCCGCTGCTGCAGACGATCGCCCTGCCGCGCGGCACGCGCGCGGCCATCAAGGCGAGCGACGACCACAAGCTGCTCGAGTCCGTGCGCGGCGCCATCCTGGCGCGCTCGCCCGAGGCCGAGGTACAGAGCGAGGACATCACCCGGTTCGGGTGGAAGACCGTCATCACGATCGGCCTGGGCCTGGTCGCCGTGGGCGTGCTGGTCGCGAGCTTTAATACGCAGGACTTCATCGACGCGGTGCAGCAGGCGAACCCGTGGTGGCTGCTCATCGGCTTCGCGTGGGCGCTGCTGACGTTCGTGGGCGCGGGGCTCGCGCTGGCGGCGTTCAGCCCCATCAAGCTGCCGTGGAGCCGGGTGCTGTTCACGCAGGTGGCGGCCGCGTACATCTCGATCGCGGTGCCCGCCGGCGTGGGCCCGGCGGCGCTCAACCTGAGGCTGCTGACGCGGCGCAAGGTGGCCACGCCGCTGGCCGTCGCGACCGTGGCGCTCGTGCAGGTGAGCGCGGTGGTCGTGACGGTGGTGGGCCTGATCGTGCTCACGCTCGTGTCGGGGTCGAACGGCGCGCTGGCGGCGCTGCCGAGCACCTCGGTGCTCATCGGGCTGGGCGTCGTGGTCGCGGTGTGCGCCGCGGCGCTCACGGTGCCGGCCGTGCGGTCGTGGGCCTCCAAGCGGATCATGCCGACGCTGCGCCAGACCTGGCCGCGCCTCACCCAGGTGCTGGGCCAGCCGTGGCGCCTCGCGCTGGGGCTCAGCGGCAACCTGCTGCTCACCGTGGGGTTTGTGGGCGCGTTCCACGCGTCGCTCTCGGCGCTCGGCCAGGAGCTCGCGATCATCGACGTCGCGGTGCTGTTCTTCGTGGGCAACGCGGTGGGTGCGGCCGTGCCGACTCCTGGTGGTCTGGGTGCGGTGGAGCTCGCGCTGACCACGGGTCTCACCGGTGCGGGAGTGCCGTATCCGATCGCGCTGTCGTCGGTGCTGATCTACCGTCTCTTGACCTATTGGCTCCGGATGCCCCTGGGCTACGCGGCCATGAAGTTCCTGGAAGGCAAGGGAGAGCTGTAGCTGTGTCAGTTGGGAGCGCTATTGTAGCGACGCACCCGATCGTCTATCGCTCGAAGGTTAAACTCCATGCCGATTCCGCCAACGTTGAAGGCCCAGATTTCGCTCAACACGGTCCAACCAGCATTCGCCATCAACGTCGACTCGTGGCGTGAGTGGCTCAACGGTGTCGGGGTCAACTTCGACGACTTTGGGATTCCCGACCGGCTCGATCGCATGGCCGTTTCCACGATTGTGCACGAGCGCCTGGCGAACGGCCTCACCTCCGCTTCGAACGCGAGCGGGATTACGTGCGCATACATTGCTGTGAACGCTTGGGGCTACGGAGACGCCGGATATGGGCCGCATCGGGTGGCGGAGGCCCTCGCCGGAGGCCCCCAGACTGGACACCGAACGGTCGACTCCACTGTGCTCGACCGGCTGGGCGAGGGCGCCAAGCTGGTGCTCGACCCTGACTACGCGCGAGCATCGGCCGAGACTCAGGGGTGGAAAGCAGGCGACTTCGAACTCGACCCCTCGACGTACGGGTACTACTACCTGAACAACGACGTCGGCCACGTTCGTGGCCTTGGGCCAGCGTTCTTCACGAAATGGCTGTGGGCAGTCTCCACACAGGGAGACCCCGAGACGGCATCGGCGCTCCCGATCCTCGACAAGCGGGTGCTCACATGGATGAATGCCAACTCAGATCTGGAGCTGGTCGACGGGCGCACGCCGTCATATGGAAAGTACGTCGAGCGGATCCGCGAGTGGGCTCGCGAGGCTGACACCACGCCGGGTCGGGTCGAGGAAGCCATCTTCGCTTTGACCGCACGCTAGGCGAACTGCCCCCAGGCCAGAATGCCGATCAGCCGGCGGCTGCGCCGAAATCGGTTCACGAAGGGGCCAGGCCCGGCCGACAACGGACTGGATGCACCTGGGAATTGCTCAGATACGAAGGCACCGTTTCGCGGCCTCCAGCCCGCCGCCCGAGCCCGTCTCGTGCTCAGACCCATCTGAGGAATTGCTCACCTACGGATGGATCTCACATTTGTTGCGCGGGAGGCGTGTGGCGACGCTCCGCTCCAGTTGCGACATCGACGAAGGCCAGTAGCGAGACTCGCCCCGGCCGCGCGCCGGCCCGATGCCTGTGAGTTCCGTCACGCCCCTCCAGGAGCGCCCGATCGAGCGGTCTGAGCGCGGCTGCGCCGCCGCTATTCTGGCACCGCTCTCCAGCCGCGCACCTTGCGTGTACGCCATCCCCAGGGAGCTGTCCCCGGTCCACCCCACCGGCACAGTCACGCCCACCTTGGAGGCACTAGGTGTCACAACTCCGTTCGACTTCTGCACCCCTGCGCGCCTCGATCCTTCGCGGGTGGGCAGGAGCCCTCGCCGCTGCGGTGCTGGTGACCGCAGGCCTGACGAGTGCGTCGGACGCCGCGGCGACCAACACCGAGACCGCGGCGCCGGGCGCGCTGACGGCGAGTCCGGGGAGCCGCGGCACGGATACGCTCGCGGTGCGCCGCGGCAACACCTACTTCATCAAGAACTCGCTCACGCCCGGGGCGGCGGACATCACCTTCGCGTACGGCCGCGCAGACGACGTTGTGCTGGTGGGCGACTGGAACGGCGACGGCATCGACACCCTCGCCGTCCGCCGCGGACGCACCTACCACTTCAAGAACTCCCTCGACGGCGGAGCCGCCGACGCCGTGGTCGTCTACGGCCGCGAGAACGACACCGTCCTCGTCGGCGACTGGAACGGCGACGGCATCGACACCCTCGCCGTCCGCCGCGGACGCACCTACCACTTCAAGAACTCCCTCGACGGCGGAGCCGCCGACGCCGTGGTCGTCTACGGCCGCGAGAACGACACCGTCCTCGTCGGCGACTGGAACGGCGACGGCATCGACACCCTCGCCGTCCGCCGCGGACGCACCTACCTGATCCGCAATGCAGTTTCCACCGGGATCGCGGATCGCGTGGTGAACTACGGGCGGGAGGACGATGCGGTGCTCGTGGGCGACTGGGATGGCGACGCGGCGGGGTCGCCCGACGACGAAGCCGCGCCCGAGTCGCCTGACGACGACGAAGACTCGATTCCCGTGAGCGGTCCGCTCAGTTTCGACGCCGCTGTCGCGACGGTTTCGGAGTTGGGCGCCGCCTGGGCGGGCAGCTCGGTCAACGCGACCAGTTTCCGCCGCAGCGCCATCGTCTCCGGAACCTACGAGGGTGTCGAATTCCAGGTCGCCTCGTACTACTCGCCTACGGGTGACGTGATGCTCGCCCGCAGGGACGAGGGCGAGGCGGAGTGGACCGTCACGCGGACCGGGCTCACGGGCAACGTCGACGACGCGCACAACGTCATCTCGCTCGGCGTCGACGGCAACGGCACCGTCCACCTGTCGTGGGGCATGCACAGCGCGCGACTGCGCTACGCCACCTCGGCCGAGGGCGGCCAGGGCGCGGTCAGGGAGGTGCCGATGCTGGGCACCGACGAGGCTCATGTCACGTACCCCGAGTTCTACACGCGCACCGACGGCGACCTGTTCTTCCTCTACCGCAACGGCGGCAGCGGCCACGGCGACCTGGTGCTCAACAGGTTCGACGCCGCAAGCGGCGCATGGTCGCGCGTGTCGACCGCCGTGATCTCGGGCGAGGGGAAGCGAAGCGCCTACTGGCAGGCCGCGCTGGACGCGAACGACTGCCTCCACCTCACGTGGACGTGGCGCGAGACTGCCGACGTCCGCACCAACCACGACGTCATGTACGCCGTGGCGACCGATGACACGGCCACCCGCTGGCAGCGGCACGACGGCACTCCGTACTCCCTCCCCATCACCGCGGCGACCGGGGACGTGGTGGTCCCGATCCCGCAGGGCTCGAACCTCATCAACCAGACCGGCATGACCGTGGACGCGGCGGGCGTGCCGTACCTCGCCACGTACTGGGAGATCGGGGGCGTCACTCAGTACGCCGTCGTCACCCCGCGGACGGGCGAGTGGACCGTCGAGAACACGGGCATCCGGACCACCATGTTCGATCTCGGCGGCATAGGCACGCGGGCGCTGCCGCTGTCCCGCCCCGATATCGCCGTCACCGGGTCCGGGGACGATGCGGTGGCGTATCTCATGCTGCGCGACCAGGAGCGCGGCAACGCGTTCACGATCGCGTCGCGCCGGCTTGCGGGGGACGATGCGTGGTCGCTTCGCGACGTCACCGCCTCGTCCGTCGGCCGGTGGGAGCCCTCATACGACCGTAGCGCGTGGCATCGTTCGGGCGAGCTGACGCTCTACGTCCAGCAGGTGGCGCAGATCAACGGCGACACGGTTGCGATGGATAGCGCGGCGCCGGCCTATGTCGTCGACCTCGACCTCGGGGCGCTCGCCCGGTAGGACCCGTGCGGCACGCCGGAGGCGCGCCGCACAGACCCCTGGGCTACTCCTGCTCGGATGCCGGCGCCGCCGCGAGCGTCACGGCGACGATGCGCCGCGCATCGGCCTCGACCACCTCGATCTCGTGATCGCCGGCCGGCACCACGTCGCCCTCCTTCGCGAGCGCGCCCAGCCGCTCCACCACGTAGCCGCCGACGGTGTCGTACGGGCCTCGCGGCAGTTCGACCCCGGTGAGCTCCTCGAACTCGTCGAGGGTGACGATGCCGTCGGTGCCGCCGTACTCGTCCACCACCACCGCGATGTGCGAACCCGCGGTGCGGAGCTGCGACAGGGTGGGCACCACGCGATTGGTGACGGGCACGGACGCGATGGGGCGCATCAGTCCGGCGATCGGCTCGTCCGACCCCCGTCCCAGGAGGTCGCGGACGTGGAGGAAGCCCACCACATCGTCCACGTCCTCGCCGATGACGGGATAGCGCGAGTAGGGACGCTCGGCGACGGCGCGCGTCGCCGCACCGACGGTCATGCCGGCATCGAGGAACGCGACCTCGCCACGCGGTCGCAGCACGGCGCCGATCGAGCGGTCGCCCGCGTCGATGACGTCGCCCAGGATGCGGCGCTCATCCTCCTCGAGCGACTCATGCGCGGTGACCAGGTCGCGGATCTCGTCCTCCGTCATGGCCTCACCGGTCGCGCGCGGGTCTCCGCCGAGCAGCCTCACCACCGCATCGGTCGAGACCGACAGCAGCCACACGACGGGCCGCATGAGCATGGCGAAGCGGTCGAGCGGCGGGCCGACCAGCCGGGCCACGGCGGTCGAGCGCTGCAACGCGATGCGCTTGGGCACCAGCTCGCCCAGCACCAGCGACAGGAACGCGATGACGAGCGTGAGCAGCACGAGCGCGACCGTCTGGGCCGCGCCCGTGCCCAGCCCCAGGCCCTCGAACACGGGGGCCAGGGAGGGCGCGATGGACGAGGCGCCGTACGCGGCGGAGGCGAAGCCCGCGACCGTCACCCCGATCTGCACCGCGGCGAGGAAGCGGTTGGGGTCGCGCGCGACCCGGGCGACGCGCGCGCCGCGCCGGCCCGACCGCTCGAGCTGGCGCAGTTGGCTCTCGCGCAGCGAGACGAGCGCGAGCTCGGTGCCGGCGAACAGCCCGCCGATCAGAATGAACAGCAGCACGAGCCCGACGCTGAGCCACACCGACTGGTCCACGGTCACCACCCCCGACACGCTCGGGCGGCCCGGGGCCGCGCAGGGCAGGGGTGGCCGGCTCTGCCGGTGGGGTCATCCATGGCCCGCAGTGAAGCAAACCCGGCACGCCGGGTCAAACGGCCCGACCCGGGCTACGGCACCCGGTGCACCACCTGGGCGGACACCTGGTCGCGCGGCATGATGAACACGTTGTCGATGTTCACGTGCGACGGACGGGAGGCGATCCAGCGCACGGTCTCGGCGATGTCCTCCGCGACCAGCGGCGTCATCCCCGCGTAGACCTTGTCCGCCTTGTCCTGGTCGCCATCGAAGCGCACCACGGAGAACTCGGTCTCCACCAGACCCGGGTCGATCTGCGACACCCGGAGCGGCCGACCGATCATCTCCTTGCGGAGCACGCCCGACAGCGCGCCCACGGCGTGCTTGGCCGCGTTGTATCCGCCGCCGCCCGGGTAGGGCTCGCGGGCCGCGATCGAACCGATCGTGATGACCTGCCCGTCGCCTGACGCGAGCAGCTGCGGCAGCAGCGCGCGCGTCACCCGCAGCGTGCCCATGACATTCATCTCGTACATGCGCAGCCACTCGTCGTCCTTCGCCTCCGCAATGGAGGTGGTGCCCAGCGCGCCGCCCGCGTTGTTGACCAGCAGGTGGCACGCATCGACCCGCGCGGCGAACTCCTCGACCGACTCCGGGTCGGTGACATCCAGGCGCAGCGCGGTGCCCCCGATCTCCGCGGCGAGCGCCTCGAGCCGGTCCAGGCGGCGGGCCGCGACCACCACGTGCCAGCCATCCGCGGCCAGCGCCCGCGCGCTCGCCGCACCGATTCCGCTGCTCGCTCCCGTCACGACCGCGACACGCTGGGACATGGATGCTCCGTTCACTCCGCGCCGGCCCGGCACCTCCGGGGGCGACGCGACCAGCATGGCGAGCCGGAACGCGCCGGGCCAGTACCAGAGCCCGTGTTGTCGCAGGTGCCACCGTGTTTCCCCGACGTAAAGACTGACCCCGCATCGTGGCCCCGCGTGGCCCTGGCCGTTCCGACCGCCGGACCCCACACTCGAGAACCATGACCAAGGAACCGCCCCGATGACCCCGCTCGCGTGGGCTCTGGCGGCGCTGATCGTGGTGATCGCCACGGCGGTCCAGGCCGGCACCGGCTTGGGCTTCGGCATCGTCGCCGTGCCGCTGCTCGCGATCGGCGCGCCCGGCCTGGGCATCGGCGCGGTGCTCACGCTCACCGTGCTGGTGATGGTCGCCGTCGCCTGGGCCGAGCGGCACTGGCTGCGACTGGGGGACCTGACCCTCGCGTCAGCCGCCGCCGTTCCCGGCCTGGTCGCGGGCACGGCACTGGCGGGTGTGCTGCCACCGGCGTCCACCCACGTGGCGATCGGAGCCGTCGTGGTCGCCGCGTCGGGGGCGGCGCTGACCACCTGGACCGTGCGCACCACGCCCGCCTCGCTCGCCATCGCGGGGGCGCTCGGCGGGCTCCTCACTCCCGTCGCCGCACTGCCCGGCCCGCCGATGGCCCTGGCCTACCGTCCGGACGACGTGCGCACCATGCGCGCCACCCTCAGCGCCTATTTCGCGGTGGCATCGACGTTGTCCCTGGCATCGCTATCCTTGGCCGCAGGCGACAGCGGCGTTGCCACCCTGGGACGCGACATGCTGGCGGGAGCCGGCCTCGCACCAGCGGTGATCGCGGGGGCAGCCGTCGCGGCACCCGTGGTGCGGAGCCTGTCACCCGAGTTCGTGCGGAGGGCGGCCCTGGTGCTCTCGCTGGTCTCCGGCGCGGCGCTCGTGGCTCGCGGGGTGGCGACGTAGACCCCCGGACGCTGCGCCGCGAGGAGGACTGGTGAAGGTCGAGCCCCTGGCGGACTCGGACGAGGCGATCGGCGCCCGCGCGCGCCAGTACATCGACCCCGACAGCAAGGAGCCGCTGTTCCAGCAGGTGCGGCGCTTCCTCGAGCAGTCATTGCTCGAGGGGCGCTTCAAGCCGCATCGTCCCCTGCCGTCCTCGCGCCACCTGGCGGGCGTGCTCGGGGTGTCGCGCAACACCGTGAGCGCGGCCTACCAGGAGCTCACCGCCCTGGGACTGATCGAGTCCCGCCCCCGCAGCGGCCTCTACGCAGCCGCCGCCGTCGACCCCGAGTCGTCGCCCTCGGCCCCGGCCGGGCCCGGAGCCACGCCGCCCGCCGCACCCTCCGCCCACACCCGAGGCGTGCACACCGGCCAGGTCGACTGGGGCGCGCGGGTGCCACGTCCGCTGGGCGACGACCTGCCGCACGCCGCCGCGCACGTCGACTGGAACCGCCACCCCTTCCCGTTCCTGCCCGGCCAGCCCGAGCTGGGCACGTTCCCTGCGCGCGCCTGGCTTCGCGCCCTCAACGAGGCGCTCGCCGGCCCGCACCTGAGCGCGAGCCTGCGCGACAGCGTCGACGGCGACGACGAGCTCCTGGTCCAGGCCATCTGCCGTGAAATCCTGCCGCCGCGGGGCATGTCCGTGACCCCGTCCGAGGTGATCGTCACCAACGGCGCGCAGCAGGCGCTGTCACTGCTCGCAGACCTGCTTATCCGGCCCGACAGCACGGTGAGCGTCGAGAACCCCGGCTACGTCGACGCGTGGCACATCTTCCGCAACGCGGGAGCCACGCTGCGCCCGCTGGCCGTGGACGCGGGCGGGGCCCGCTTCACCAGGGCCGATGCTGCGGCATCCGAATTCGTCTATCTCACCCCCAGCCACCATCACCCGACGTCGGTCACCACGACCTACGCGCGCCGGGCCGCCATCCTGCGCGCTGCGCAGAGCGAGGACGCGCTGGTGATCGAGGATGACTTCGACTCCGAGGTGCGCTTCCGCGGCCGCCCCACGCCGTCGCTCAAGTCCCTCGACCGCACCGGTCGCGTCATCTACGTGGGCACGTTCTCCAAATTCGTGGCGCCGGGACTGAGGCTGGGCTTCATCGTGGCCGATGCCCCGCTCATCGCCGCGCTACGTCGCCGTCGGCGGTACCTCACCAAGCACCCTGCGGGACACCTGCAGCGCGCGCTCGGCATCTTCATCGAGTCGGGCGAGTACCACCGTGCGCTCCGCGCGCACAGGCGCCACCTCGTGCGCAAGTGGGAGGCGGTGACGGAGGGGCTCGAGCGGCACCTGCCGTTCGACCTGCCGCCCGTTCCCGCAGGCGGCCTCAGCGTCTGGGTGAGCGGCCCGCCGGAGTTCGACGGGACGCGGGCCACAGAGCTCGCACGCACCCGCGGCGTGCTCGTGGACGCGGGCGAGCGGTTCTATCTCGCGGACCCGGAGCGCCACCACATCCGCGTGGGCTTCAACGCGATCCCGTTGCAGGCGATCCCACGCGGGCTGGAACTGCTCGGCGAGGCCATCCGGGAGCAGCTCGCCGAGTAGCCCGCGTTGGGCTGTTCTCCCGCTCCGCGCGGACGCTCCGCACGGATTGGCCGGGGACACGCCGCCGGGGACCGGGCCTGGCGGCCCGATCCCCGGGGTGTCGCACGCGATTCCGTGCGGAGCGTCCAGTCGTGCGACGCGGGGTCAGCCCCCGATCGACTCGAGCGCGCCGGTGTAGACCGCGCCGGCGTAGTGCTCGTCGTCCGCGGCGGCGTCGATCTCGCCCTGCTCGGCGAGGAACGCCGCGGTGTCCGACAGCACCGGCGCGAGGTCGCCCCCGAAGTACCCGTCGAGCAGCTCCGCGGCCGTGAGGTAGCCGGTGCCCGCCAGCTGGCCCTCGACCACCGCCGCGTCGGAGCCCATCTGAATCGCGATCGCCTCGGCGGCCTGCGCCGGCGAGTCCTGGATCAGCTGGACGGCCCAGTCCTGCGCCTTGGTCCAGGCCTCCATGAAGGCGGGGTTGGCCTCGATGAACGCGGTCGAGGCGACGCTCAGGTCGAACGTGGGCGCACCGATCTCCGCGGCCTGCGTGCTCGACAGCAGCTGGGTGCCGTCGGCGAGGATCTCGCTGAGGGTCGGGTCCCAGATGTAGGCCGCGTCGATCTCGTCGCCCTTCCACGCACCCAGGATCGCGTCCGGTGCGAGGTTGATGATGGTGAGGTCGGTCGCCGGGTCCAGACCAGCATCGGTCACCGCGGCGAGCACGGAGAAGTGGGCCGTGGAGCCGAACGGCACCGCGATAGTGGTGCCGGCCAGGTCCGCCGTCGAGGCGATCGCCGCATCCTTCACCACGAGCGCCTCGGCGTCGCCGATCACGTCCTGGACGTAGACCACCTGCACGTCGAGGTCGAGCGGCGCGGACAGCGCCTTGACCGTGGGGCTCGATCCCACGGTGCCGATGTCCACCGAGTCGGACCCGAAGGCCTGGACCACGTCGCCGCCAGAGGCGTACTGGGTCCACGCGATGTCCGCGTTGGGCAGGCACGCCTCGAGGATGCCGTGATCCTTGACGATCAGGTCGCCCGAGGGCAGCACCTGGAACGCGACCCGGACCGTGCCCGTCACGGACTCGTCGGCCTCGAACGGGCAGGCGGACGCGGTCGGGACGTCGGTGGCGTCGGCCTCCGCGTTCGCCGCCTCGAGAGCGTCGGAGCTCGAGGTGCAGCCCGCGGTGGCGGCGGTGGCGGCGAACAGGAACGGGATCGCGAACAGGTGCTTGCGTGCCATGTTGGTACTTCCTTTCGTGATGGGTGTGCGGAAATCAGTGGTCGACGGGCGTGGCGCCGTGGACGTTCTGCGCGGCGTAGATGGCCGCGGAGACCTTGTCGCGCAAGGCGACGAACTCGGGCAGGGAGCGCAGCTCGGAGCCAGCCTCGGGGCCCGCGAGGTGCACGGGCTGGTCGAGGATCACGCGTCCCGGGCGCGCGCTCATGACCAGCACGCGGGTGCCCAGGAAGATCGCCTCGTCGACGCTGTGGGTGATGAAGATGACGGTCTTGCGCTTCTGACGCCAGATCTCGAGCAGCTCGAGCTGGAGGCGCTCGCGCGTGAGGGCGTCGAGCGCGCCGAACGGCTCGTCCATGAGGATCACCTCGGGATCGTTCGCGAGGACGCGCGCGATCTGGCACCGCTGCTGCATGCCGCCGGACAGCTCGTACGGCCGGCGCTCCATGAACTGCTCGAGCCCCACGAGCGTGAGAAAGCGCTCGGCGAGCTCGCGCCGCTCCCGTGCCCGCACGCCGCGCAGGCGCGGCCCGAGCTCGACGTTGTGGCGCACGCTCATCCACGGGAACAGGTTGGGCTGCTGGAAGACGACGCCGCGGTCCTGGCCGGGTGCGGTGACGACGCGCTCGCCCACGCTCACCGTGCCGCCCGTGGGCGGCAGGAAGCCGGCCACCATGTCCATGAGCGTCGACTTGCCGCACCCGGACGGGCCGACGATGCACACGAACTCGCCTGGCTCGATGGCGAGGTCGACCTGGGCGACCGCGTGCACGGTATCCCCGCTGTCCGTGACGAAGTCCTTGGTCACCCCCGCGAGGGTGATGGGCGGGGTGTCGGCGGTCGCGGCGGGCGGGGAGTCGACGAAGGTCATGGCGTTCCTCTCGGCGGGGCGGGCGATGGCGCGGGCGGTGCGGACGATGCGCGGGCTGGCGAGGGTCATGGATCAGGCCTTCGCCTTCCCGTACCAGGGCACCGCCACGGCGCCGAGCAGCTTGAGCGCGGAGTCGAGCGCGATCGCGGCGAGGCCGATGACGATGATGCAGGCGATGACGAGCGGGGTCTGGAGCTGGGTGCCGGCCACGTACGCAAGCCCGCCGATGCCGGGGATACCGTTGTTGAGCTCCGCCGCGACCACGGTGGTCCAGGCGAAGCCCACCGCGATGCGCACTCCGGAGATGACGCCCGGCAGGGTCGACGGGAACACCACGTGAACCAGCACCTGCCAGCGGGACGCACCGAGCGACTCGACGGCGTGGATGCGGGACGCGTGGATGCCGCGCACGCCGGCGATGGTCGCCATGGTGATGGGCGGGAAGGCCGCGAGGAAGAGCAACCAGATCTTCGACACGTCGCCGATCCCGAACCACACGATCAGGAGGCCGATGTAGCCCAGCGGCGGAAGGGCCCGCAGGAAGTTGAGGTACGGCTCGAGCACCATGCCGAACCCGCGCATCGTCCCCATGAGAAAGCCGAGCAGTACGCCGAAGGCGACCGCGGCGCTCACGCCGATCGCGATGCGCTGGAGGCTCGCCAGCAGGTGTTCCCACAGGAAGTAGTTCTGTGCACCGCAGACGATGCGGGAGGACGTCTCATTCACCGGGTGGCACGTGTTCGCGTCGACGAAGGCCTGCCAGACCGCGGCGGGGCCGGGCAGGAACAGAGGGTCGATGAGCGACGCTGCGGTCACGCCCCACCAGGTCAGCATCAACGCGGCGAAGACGGAGGCATGGACGGCCCCGCGCCGCAGCCCAGTGGGCCAGGAGCGGGCGCGCCCGCGGGGCCCGCCCTGGGCCGGCCCGGATTCCGTCGCCGCGGTGGCGACCGCGGCGCTCACGCCGTCTCCAGGGAAGCGGTGAACGAGTCCGCCCAGGCGAGCGCCTCGTCGAGGATCGCGAGTCCCGCGCGTGCCTCGTCGTCGGAGACGGTGCAGGGCGGGACCACGTGGATGCGGTGGTACTGGTTGAACAACAGCAGGCCCGCGTCCCGGGCCGCCGCCAGCACGCCGCCGACCGCCGGCGAAGCGCCGCCGTAGGGCGCGAGCGGCTCCTTACTCTCCCGGTCCTTGACCAGCTCGAGCGCCCAGAACACTCCCAGGCCGCGGACGTCGCCGATCGCCGGGTGGCGCTCGGCGAGCTCGCGCAACCCCGGCCCGAGCACCTCGGCACCCACCCGGGCGGCGTTGGCGACCACGTCCTCCTCGTGCATGGCCTCGATGGTCGCGACCGCAGCCGCCGCGGCGAGGGGATGCCCCGAGTAGGTCAACCCGCCGGGGTAGGCGACGTTGTCCCAGGTGGCCGCGACCTCGTCGCGCATGATCACGCCGCCCATGGGCACGTAGCCGGAGTTGACGCCCTTGGCGAAGGTGATGAGGTCCGGAGTGATGCCGTAGTGGTCGATCGCGAACCAGGCGCCCGTGCGGCCGAATCCAGCCATCACCTCATCGCAGATCATGACGATGCCGAACCGGTCGCACAGCTCGCGGACGCCGGCGAGGTATCCCGGCGGCGGCGGCATGATGCCCGAGGTGCCCGGAACCGTCTCGAGGACGATCGCGGCGATGGTCGAGGGCCCCTCGAACACGATGGTCTGCTCGAGGTGCTCGAGCGCGCGGTCGCACTCCTCCTGCTCGGTGGTCGCGTGGAACGGCGAGCGGTAGAGGAACGGGCCGAAGAAGTGGGCCGTGCCCGCTGGGGCAAACTCGTTGGCCCAGCGACGGGGGTCGCCGGTGACCTGGATCGCCGTGGCGGTGGAGCCGTGGTACGAGCGGTACGTGCTCATCACCTTGGTGCGCCCGGTGTGCAGGCGCGCCATGCGTATGGCGTTCTCGATCGCGTCCGCGCCGCCGTTCGTGAAGAACACCTTCTCCATGCCCTCGGGGGTCAGGTCGGTGATCAGCTTCGCGGCGAGCGAGCGCTTGTCGTTGGCGTGCGACGGCGCGATCGTCGCGAGCGTCGCGGCCTGGTCCTGGATCGCCTTGACGACCTTGGGGTGCTGGTGGCCGATGTTCGTGAAGACCAGCTGCGACGAGAAGTCGAGGTAGCGCTTGCCGTCGGCGTCCCACAGGTAGCTGCCCTCGCCGCCCGCGATGACGAGCGGGTCGAGCTGGCGCTGCGCGGACCACGAGTGGAAGACATGGGCGCGGTCGAGCTCGTAGGCGAGGCGACCGGCAGGGTCCTGGGGAATGGGCACGTGCTGCTCCTTTGTCGACGGCCGGCGGGGATGGCTCCGATTCTTCGAGGTCCCGACGAAGGCGTGAAGCGCCAGTGACCAGGCCTTTGCCCGGGCCACCGTTCACGCGCCGGATACCTGGGTGTCTGTCATGTGACGCCCGGGGGTCCAGATGAAACGGCACGGAAACGCGCGCCAGCGTGGGCGCGCGCGCTGCCGACTCGCGAAACTCACTTGGCTGTCTACAGTGGTCGACGAGTGACGCCAGCAGCGAAGGACTTCCCGATGCCCGCCCCCGCAACGCCCGACCCCGCCTCCCGCGCGACCACCGATTCCCGCCGCGACCCCGCATACGACCGCCGCCGGCTGATCGCGTTCTTCGCCGGGCTTCTCGCCTTCTACGGAGGCGCGGTGCTGATCCTGCGCCCCGGCCCCGAGGACATCGACACGATCGCGCTCCCCGTCATGTTCGCGCCCGCGTTCGGCGCACTGATCGCCGTCCTGTTCGCACGCGGCCGGGTCCAGTTCGGGCGCCTCACCCGACACCTGTGGCTCGCATTCCTGCCGCCGCTGGCGATCCTCGCGACCACCTGGCTCGCGAGCTACGTCACCGATGTCGAGGTGCAGCCGGGCAACCTGCTGGGCGTGCTCGCGTTCGCGATCCCGTTCGGGCTGCTGGGCTCGATCACGGCGGTGGGCGAGGAGATCGGGTGGCGCGGCTTCCTGTGGCCGCTGATGCGCCGCCACACCGGCTTCTGGACGGCCGCCGCGATCATGCTCCCGATCTGGTGGCTCTACCACGTGCCCGCCGTGCTGTGGTGGGGGTACGGCTACGTGGGCGGGCTGCCTGCCTTCACCGTCGGAATGGTGGGCTTCATCCTCTTCGTCGGCGTCATCACCGAGCGCAGCAACAGCCTCTGGCCGTCGGTCCTCGCGCACGGCGCGTGGAACTCCCTGGTGGCGGCGGCGTTCCGCGCGGGCCTCGGCGGGCAGTCGCCGTCCTGCGACGGCACCGCCTGCGAGCCCTTCACCGCAGGGGCGAACCTGTTCACCGGGCCGCAGACCCTGCTGGGCGAGTTCGGCTGGATCGCGGCATTGACGATGCTCGCGCTGGGCGTGGCGACCGCCGTGTGGCACGTGCGCCGACCGCAGCCCTGACCGGCGCGCCGGGGCACCTCAGTCCCGCCGCGCCGCCAAGCGGATCTCGGCGCGATGGGCACCGCTGCGGAGCTTCGCGTCGCACGTGACGAGCGGCGCGCCCAGGCCCTCGGCGAGCGCCACGTAGCAGGCGTCGTAGGCGGTGAACTGATGCCGCAACTGCCATACGCGCTGGGAGAGCGGCGCGACCTCGTAGCGGGCGATGGAGAACTCGAAGAATGCCCGGCGGGCGCGCTCCGCGTCGGCGACGTCGAGCTTTCCCGCAAGCGAGAGCCCGCGAAGCACCGACAGAACCTCGATGTCGAGCAGGTGCGGCGCGTGCACCTCGCCTGCCAGCGCGTCGAAGAGTGCTGAGTCGACGTCCTTCCCGACGAGCGCCTCGACCATCGCCGAGGCGTCGACGACGATCACCGTCGTCCAGCCTCGAGTTCGGTCAGGATCTCCGCGGTCGACGGACCCACCGACCTGTCACGCTCGCGGAGTCGCGCCACGAGCTGGGCATTGGTCGGCCGAGCGGCGATCCTCACCAGTTCGGCGCCCACGAGCGCGGACAGCGAGCGCCCCTCCGACGCTGCGCGCGCCTTGAGCGCCTCCACGACGTCAGCGGGAACGTCCCGGACATACACGGTGGCCATGCCGCGACGCTAGCAATCAGCTAGCACCTGGGCAAGGGGCGGGGCCTGGTCGGCCCGGGCCGTCGTGCCTGCCCGACAACGGCCCGCTACCGGTCGAAGTAGCCGGCGGCGCGCAGCTCGTCCGAGATGCGGTCCCAGGTCCGCTTCTGCCCGAGCCCGTAGACGAACACGGCCGCGCCGGCCGCGAGCGCCCACCCGAACCAGTGGGCCTCGCCGTCGCTCGTTGCGAAGGCCGCGAGCGCACCCATGATCACGATGCTGGCGCCGATGAAGTAGGCGGAGTGCGCGTTGCTCAGGGCGCGCATCGACCTCCGATCGAGCGCTTCGAGCTCGGCGCGTGTACGCGAGCCGTTCACAGCAGGCCCATGTTGTGCGCCATCAGGTAGACCGTGCCGAATGCCAGTGCCGCGGTGCCGATCGCCCACGGCATGATGCGGCGCTTGAAGTCCGACCAGTCGCGGCAGCCGCGGTGCACCACGAACGCGGCGATCAGGGCCACGAGCCCGCCCGTGGACAGGGCGAACTCCGGCGTGTACCCGAGCGAGGCCACGGCGAGCATCTGCGCGACGGTCGAGGTGAGCGCCACGGTCGCCAGAGTCGCGCTGACGAGCTTCCACGTGGCCGGGCGCTCGGTCTTGACGGGAACGTCGGGGTAGGTGGGCTCGGCCATGGCTGCTCCATTGCTCGTGGGGACCCGGCCGCACTGACACGGGCCGCCCGAAGATGTGGCGCCGCCCGCTGTGTCCACGAAGCGGCTCGCCCTCACCGTACGCAGGCCTGCGCCGGGACCTCCGGGTCCGGCCGCGGTGACACTCCTCACACGCACGAACGGGGGTGCCCCCGATGAGACACAGATCACGCCGTCTCGGACCTCACGCACGAGCCAAGAGCCGCATCCTGGTCACACCCCGGTCGGGGCACGCCCACCCCGCGTCGCACCGAAGCTGTTCAACCCACCCGCGAGCGGAGACCCCCTGTGAACCCCACAGACGCCCTCGCCTCCGCGGGGGTGCGCGCCACCTGAATCGGCTCGCGATCCGGCGCGCCTAGGACGCCGCGGGCAGCCCCCGCAGGCACCCGGCCCGCCACTCGCTGGGCGTCATCCCGTGCTCGCGCCGGAAGGCCCGGGTGAACGTGGTCGCGTCCTCGAAGCCGGCGCCGGCGGCGACCTCGGCGATCGACAGCTCCGCGAAGTCGGGGTCGGCCAGCCGATCCGCCGCGAGCGTGAGCCGGTGACGGCGCAGGTAGTCGCTGGGCGTCGTGCCCACCTCCTCGAACACGTGATAAACGGTCCGGCGGGAGATGAAGAACTCCGCCGCGATGTCGTCCACCCGCACCCGCGGCAGGTTGACGGACACGAAGTCCTCGATCGCGCGCAGCAGCCCGCCGCGCGTGCGGGGCAGCACCCGCGTGCCCTCCGCGGCCGCGCGGATCATGGTCGAGGCCAGGTCGCGCGCGACCTCCCCGGCGGGGGACGATGCCTCGCCTCCCGGGTCTCCGGCGAGGCCCTGGTTGCGGTGCAGGTCGAGCGCGTACGAGAAGAACACCCGCGTGGCCGCCGAGGACGGCAGCGCGAGGCTGCTCAGGCCGCCCGCGATCGCGCCCCCCGGCGCGTCCAACGCCGCCCGCGACACCTGCACAATGAGCTGCCGCTGACCGGGCTCCGAGTAGTCGAGGTAGTACGGCGAGTCGGTGGCGTACATCGAGGCGGCGCCGGGGCGCACGGAGATCATCCGCCGCCCCTGGCGCACGGTGCCCCGCGAGGCGACCTGGAGGGACAGGTGGAGCGCGTCCCCCTCCGCGCGTGCCGCGAGCCGCTCCGAGCGGTCGACGGTGTGCCCGTCGGTCGCCACGCAGGAGATGGACACCGCGTCATCGAGCTCCAGCTGATCCATGCGCCCGCGGAAGCCCGGCTCGAACTTCCCGCAATTGATGGGGACGAAGCACCGTCCGACGACGTCGCGCCACTCGTCCGCGCTGTCCGCCGCGAGAACTACCACCACCGCCTCCTTGCGCTGATTCTTCGCAAACTAGGGCGCATCACCCCTGGTGTCAACGGAAGATGCGCGATCGTGATCAGAACGGGTACGTCGCGATCGACCCCTGGATGGTGACCCACTGGGTCTCCGTGAAGGCCTCGATGTTGGCCTCGTGGCCGCCGAAGCGGACGCCGGTGCCCGATGCCCCCACCCCGCCGAAGGGCGCCTGCGCCTCGTCGTCGACGGTCTGGTCGTTGATGTGAACGATGCCGCTGCGCATGCGGTCCGCGAGCTCGAAGGCCGCATAGGCGTCGCCGGCGAGGATGCCGAGCGACAGCCCGTAGGGCGAGGAGTTCACCAGCTGCACCAGCTCCTCCGTGGTGGAGAAGGACGTGACCGAGGCGACGGGGCCAAAGATCTCCTCCTCGAACGCCGCCTGGCCGGGCGCCACGTCCGCGAGCACGGTGGGCGAGTAGAACAGCGCGTCGTACGAGCCGCCCGCGAGCACCCGCGCGCCCGCGTCGACGCTGCGCGTCACGATCGAGTGCACCTTGTCCCGCTGACCCGCGTCGATGATGGGCCCCAGCGGCGCTCCGCTCGCGGGCGGCCCGGCGGACAGGCGCGAGGCCTTCTCCGCGAGCAGCTCGACGTAGCGGTCGTAGAGGCTCTCGTGGACCAGGTGGCGGCCCGTGGTCATGCAGATCTGCCCCTGGTGCAGGAAGGACCCCCACGCGCCGGCCGAGGCCGCGGCCTCGACGTCCGCGTCCTCGAGGACCACGAGCGCGTTGTTGCCGCCCAGCTCGAGGTGGGCGCGCTTGAGCAGCTCCCCGGCCCGCGCGCCGATCGCGCGGCCCGCCGGCGTGGATCCGGTGAAGGAGATGACCGGCACGCGCGGCTCGTCGACCAGCGCCGCGCCCACGTCGGCGCCGCCGGGGACCACATTGAGGACGCCGGGCGGCAGGCCCGCCTCCTCGAGGATGGCCGCCAGGTACAGGCCGCCCGCCACCGTGGTCCGCGGGTCCGGCTTGAGGACCACCGCGTTGCCCAGGGCCAGCGCCGGCGCGATGGACCGCGCGGCGAGGATGGCGGGGAAGTTGAACGGCGAGATCACGCCGACGACGCCCACGGGCACCCGGCGCGCGAGCGACGTGCGCGGCCGGCCGGTGCGCAGCAGCTGTCCGTACGGCATCATCGCGGTCGCCGCGGCCAGGTGGAACTCGGAGGCCACCAGTCCCGCCTCGAACGCGGCCTTGCCGTGCGCGGATCCGGCCTCGTCCGCGAGCCACGTCGCGAGCACCTCCGTGGTGCCCTCGAGCAGGGCCGCGGCCTTGCGCAGCACCGCCGCCTTCTCCTCAGGGGAGGTGGCCGCCCACGTCTTCTGCGCGCTCACCGCGAGGTCCACGGCCGTCTCCACGTCCGCCGCCGTGGCGACCGCGAAGGAACCCAGGCGCTCCCCGGTCGACGGGGACACCGCATCGGCCGTCGCCCCCAGGGTTGTCCATCCGCCCAGGTAGGTCCGCGAATCCCAGCCGTTCTGATCGAAGAGCAACATGCCCCCACCCTCTCCGGCCGCTACGGCCGTCTCGCTCGAAGTCTGCTTGTTCACCGTTCACTTCCCCGTTCCGGCCGCCATGGCCATCCGTCGCTCGCCGCGCACGCCCGCCCCGGGCGCCACCGCGACGACGCGATGGCCGATGGGGAAGACCGCGAGGTTGTACCGCGCCGACAGCGCCCCCCAGATGCCGCGGGGGAAGAAGAGCGTCACCGCGATGGCCAGCGCGCCGAGCACCACGAGGTACCACAGGCCCATCTGGCTGAAATAGAGATCCATGACGTAGTAGATGACGGCGCCGATGATGGGCCCCTCGATGGTGCCGATCCCCCCGATGAGCACCATGAACACCATGAAGGCGGAGTAGCTCACGGAGAAGATCTGCGACGGCGACTGCACCCCGATCGCCTGGAGGCAGATCACGGACCCCGCGAGCCCGGCGCCGATGCCCGCGATGACGAACACGATGCGCTTGGTGCGGGCGACGTGGATGCCCAGGGCGCGCGCGGCCACCTCGTTGTCGCGGATGGACTGCAGGGCGATGCCCATCCGGCTGCGCAGCAGGAACAGCGTCGCGATCAGGGTCGCGGCGAGGATGCCCAGCGCGAGCCAGTACGTGAAGAGGTTCCGCATCACGGGGTCCGACGTGTAGTCGGAGATGCTGCGGCCGCGGCCGGCGCCCAGCGAGTCGAAGCGGACCACGATCTGCCGGACGGCCTCGGCGATCACCCAGGTGCCGATCGCGAAGTAGCCGCCGCGCAGGCGGAACGCCACGAAGGACAGCGCGAACGCGATGATCCCGATCGCGACGGACGCGACGAGCGCGCTCGAATACGGGTCCAGCCCCAGGTCGTTGAACACGAAGATCCCGTACGCGCCCAGCCCGATGTACGCCTGCTGCCCCACGGACACCATGCCCGCGTAGCCGGCCAGCAGGTTCCACACGGTGGCGAGCGTGATGAGGTAGAAGAGCTTGATCCACGAACTCGTGACGGCGGGCTCGAACACGTACGGCGCGAACGCGAGCGCGACGATGATCGCGGCACCGACGATCTGCGTGACCGTCATGCGCCGGCGGTACCGGTCGACGCGCACGGCGTCGGCTGCCTCGGGGGACATCAGACCACCACCTTGCTGCGGACGATGCCCGCGGGCCGGAACATGAGGACGGCGAGGAAGACGAGGTTGCCGACGAGCAGCGGCAGCTCGGGGCTGACGACGCCGGCGAGGGTCTGCGCGACGCCCAGCACGATGCCGCCGGCGAGCGTGCCCCACAGGGACCCGAGGCCGCCGATGATCACGGCCTCGAAGGCGAACAGCACCGCGAGATGCCCGTCGAAGGGGGTGACGCCGCCCTGGCGCATCCCCAGGAAGATGCCGGCGAAGGCCGCGATGCCGAACGCGAGCGCCATCGCGAGCGCGTACAGGCGCCGGTGGTCCACGCCCATGAGCCGGAGCGTCTCGGAGTCGTCGGCGGCGGCCCGCATGTAGCGCCCGGTGCGGGTGCGGGCCAGGAACAGCTGGGTGGCGGCGATGAGCGCCACGGCCACGATCATGGTGATGAGCGGCAGGACGCCGATGCTCACCCCCTCGACCACCTGGATGCTGCGCACCGCGAGGCCGCCGGTGGCGATCTGCTGCTTGTTGGTGGTGAACAGCTCGATGAGCACGTTGGGGATGATGATCGCGATCCCGAAGGTCACCAGGAGTGGCGCGAGCTCGCTGATGCGGAGCGCCCGTTGCAGCAGCAGCCGCTGGACCCAGTAGCCCACGAAGCCCAGCACGGGCACCACGATGAGCATGCTCACCCACACGTTGAGGCCCGCCCACGACAGGCCGATCGCGGCGATGTACGCGCCGACGGTCATGATCTCGCCGTGGGCCAGGTTGACCACGCGCAGGACGCCGAACGCGATGCTCAGCCCCAGCGCGGCCATGGCGAACAGGCCGCCCAGCAGGATGCCCTGGACGAGGGCGTTGACGACTACCACCGGCCACCTCCGGACCCGGCCGCCGCCGCATCGTCCCCGGTCCCGCCGTGCAGGGCGATCGCGTGGCCGAAGTAGGCGTCGGTGATCTGCTCGTGAGTGAGGGTCGCGGGCGTGCCCGCGAGGACGGCCTCGCCCTCGAGCATGCAGACGATGCGGTCGGCGACCGCGAGCGTGCGCTCGAGGTCCTGCTCGACCAGGACGATGCCCAGGCCGGTCTCCCGGACCGGCGCGAGCGAGGCGTACAGCTCGTCGATGACGATGGGCGCGAGGCCCAGCGACACCTCGTCGAGCAGCAGCACCTCGGGGTTGGACATGAGGGCCCTGCCGATCGCGACGGCCTGCTGCTGGCCGCCCGACAGCTGCGACGCGTTGCGGTCCAGCAGGGGCGCGAGCACCGGCAGGGCGTCGGTCACCGTCCCCAGGTCCCACCGGCCGGAGCGCTGCGACCCTCCCCCCACCAGGAGGTTCTCCCTCACGGTGAGGCTCGCGAACAGCCGGCGCCCCTCGGGCACCAGGCAGATCCCGCGCCGGTTGCGCTCGAAGTCGCGCAGCCGGGTGACGTCCTCGCCCTGGTAGGCCACGGTGCCGGAGAAGGGACGATGCGCGCCGGCCAGCACGCGCAGGAGCGTCGACTTTCCGGCGCCGTTGGCGCCGACGAGGGCGAGCAGCTCGCCCTGGTCGAGGGTCAGGGACACGTCGGTGACGGCGCGCACGTCGCCGTAGCGGGCGTCGATGTCGTGGGCCTCGAGGAGCGCCATCACATGCCTCCGCCCAGGTAGACCTTGCGCACCTCGTCGCTGCGCATGACCTCGTCGGGCGCGCCGTCGGCGACGATGACGCCGGACGCGAGGCAGACGAGGCGCTCGACCACGGCCAGCAGCGCCTTCACCACGTGCTCGATCCAGATGATGGTGATGCCCTCCCGGTGCAGCGACCGGATGGTCGCGATGAGGCTGTCGCACTCGGCCTCGGTGAGGCCGCCCGCGATCTCGTCGAGCAGCAGCAGCTGCGGGTCGGTCGCGAGCGCGCGGGCCAGCTCGAGGCGCTTGCGCTTGAGCAGGGGAAGCGTGCCGGCGGGCGTGTTGGCCACGTCGAGCATGTCCGCCATCTCGAGCGCCTCGAGCGCCCGCAGGTCCGCGGCGTGGCCGTGCAGCCCGGCGCCGAACTCGGCGCCCGCCAGCGCGTTCTCGAACACGGTCAGGTGCGTGAACGGCCGCGGGATCTGGAACGTGCGGCCCATCCCGGCGCGGGCCCGGTCCGCCGGACCCACCGCCGTGACGTCGCGCCCGCCGAACCTCACCGTGCCCGCCGACGCCTTCTCCGTGCCGTTGATGACGCTCAGCAGCGTCGACTTGCCGGCCCCGTTCGGGCCGACAATTCCCAGGGCCTGGCCGGTGGGGACCGTCAGGTCGACCGCCGTCAGCACGTCGAGCGCGCCGTACGACTTCGCGACCTGGTCCACCTCCAGGAGGGCCGTGCCGGTCCCCACCGTGCCTGTCATGACCAGTCGAGCTCCGCGATGGGACGGTCGACGGGCAGGTCCGGGACGTCGCCGGCGTCGACCACGACCCACTCCCACTCGCCCTCGTCCGTCTTCTCCCACTGGCCCATGGCCGTCGGGATGGTCGCGATGCCCGGGAAGGGTCCGGACGTGAAGTCGATCTGTCCGCCCAGGGTCATCATGTTGATGTCGTCGAAGGCCGCGTGGACGGCGTCCTTGTCGAACGGGTCGCCCGAGGCCTCGAGGCCCACCTTGGCGACCTCGAAGAGCGCCCCGTTGAGCGGGGTGGCCTGGTTCCACACCAGCCCCTCACCCTCGGGGCTCGCGCTGAAGGCGTCGATCCACTCCTGCGGGGTGGTGCCGTCGAAGCTCGACTCGTAGGGGAAGGTGGGACCCCACCAGGTGGCGAATGCGAGGCCCTCGCCCAGGTCGTCCGGGATGGACGGCACCGTGGTCGGGAAGAACAGAGCCTTGCCCACGGTCGCGACCTTGGGCTCGAAGCCCTGCTGCGCGGCCTGCGTCCAGAAGGTGACGAAGTCCGGGGGGATCGGGATGCCCGCGATGATCTCGACGTCGTTGTCCTTGAACGTCTGGATGATCGACGTGAAGTCGGCGGTGCCGTTCTCGTACGCGCCCGGGTCGACCACGGTGTATCCGTGCGCCTCGACCAGCGGCGTGTAGCCGGTGTCGGGGTTGCGGAAGGCGCCGCCGTCCGAGTCGTTCGGCCACAGCACGCCCACCTTCTTGTTGGTGTCGATCTGATCCCACGCGAGCGGGTCGATGTCACCGAAGCCCTCGATGCCGAAGAAGAAGTGGTGGGTCCACTCGAGCGGGTTGTCGGGGCCGAATCCGGCGCCGAACACCACCGCCTGCCACGGCGCGTTCGCCGTGAGGCACGGCACCGCGTTCGCCTCGCACTGCGCGACCACCGGGTTGACCGTCTCCGGGGTCGAGGTGGCCATGAGCAGGTCCACCTGCTCGTCGACGATGAGCTCCTGCGCGAGCTCGCCCGCCTTGGCGGCGTCGGAGCCGGAGTCGCGGTCGAGGATCTCGACCTCGTAGGTGGTGCCGTCGATGGTGATGCCGTCCGCGAACTGCTCGCGCACCACGGACAGCATGTAGGGGTCGCCGTCCGTGAATCCGGTCAGTGCGCCGGTGACCGGTGCGATGTAGCCGATCTTGATGGTCTCGGCGGCCATGCCACCGTCGCCACCGCTGCCGGCGTCTGCGGTCGAGTCGTCGGCTGCGGCCGCGGTGGGCGCGTCGTCGTCCTCGGAACCGACCGGCGAGCAGGCCGCGAGTGCGAGGAGTGCGGCGGCTGAGAAGGGTGCCGCGACGAGCGCCGCGCGCCTCCCGCTCACCCACCGCGGATTGCCTGGTGCGTGCTGCGTCATGGGGACTGTCCAATCCGTCGTCGCCCACGGCGTTGTGGGCGGTTTCAGGCTAGGAAGGTCGTCCGCACAGGGGAATCGATCGGGCGCGTGCGTGCACAGAATGCCGATTGCTGCGCCCCGACGCACGACAGGGGCGGCGCGACCCCCCTTGGTCGCGCCGCCCCTTGGCCGTGGACGATGCGGCGGTCACCGCATCGTCACGGGTCGCCTGTGGCGACCCGGAGAGGTGGGTCAGCCGCTGACGCCGACCATCTCGTTCATCTCGACGCCCACCTCGACGGACTTCCACACGGCGCCGCCCACGTAGTCCACGATGTGCACGGTGCCGGTCGACGGCTCCGTGACGTACGCCATGCCGGCGAGGACGGTGAGGGCGGGGTGCGGGGTCTGCCACGCCTCGGGGACGTCCCAGGCCGCGGTGACGTCGATGGTGCGCAGCACCTCGCCGGTGTTCTCGTCGAGGACGCGCAGTGCGCCGTCGGTGCCCAGGACCAGGGCCTCGCCCTTGTCGCCGCGGGCGAGTCCGCGCCAGGTGTACTCGGCGTCGGCGCCCTCGAACGGGTCGACCACCGTGATGACCTCGGTCTCGGCGTTGACCAGGACCACCTCGTTCAGGCCGATGCCCTGCGCGGGGTCGGTCTTGCGGTCGCCCAGCACCACGTCGGAGCCGTCGACGGAGAAGAGGTTGCCGGTGCGGGCGTACTCCAGGCCGGACGCGACCTTGTGGATGTGGTCGCCGTGGAAGACGAGCACGCCGTCCTCGCAGCCGACCATGAGCAGGTCCTCGCCGCCGGCGGTGGTGAAGGCGGTCTCGCCGTGGACGCCGGGGCAGCGGTCGCTCGACACGATGGTCTCGCCGTCCGCGTCGAGCAGCATCGCGCCGGTGCGGCCGTCCGCGTCGCCGATGGTGACCATGAGCTCGCCGGCCGCGGTCGGGATCGCGACGCCGTGGTGGGCCTCGTCGGCGGTGTAGTCGCGGATCACGTGGAGGTGGCCGTGCTCGACCATGTCGACCCACTCGCTGGTCTCCACGATGGTGACCTCGCCGGTGCCGTCGTCGAAGAACGCGGTGAAGCCGTCGTGGGCGACCACGTGGCCGGGGACGTCCGCCTCGACGAGCACGTCGGTCAGCTGCGGCTGGGTCGTGTAGTAGTGGAAGTGGTCGCCGTGCGCCCAGGTCCACGTGCCCGCGTCGACGATCGCGAAGCCGCCCGCGGTGGACACCGCGACGTGGCGGTCGTCGCCCACCGGCTTGATGCGGTTGAAGCCGTCGAGCGCGAGGTCCGCCTCGACCTCGAGCGAGTTCGCGTCGAGGACCACCAGGCCGCCGTCGTAGGTCAGCACCAGGCGGGGGGTCTGGGTCGGCATCTCGACCTTGACCGCCGCCTGCTCCTCGGCCTCCTGGTCGTGGTCGTCGTGCCCCTCGGCCTCGTGGTCGTGGTCGTCGTGGTCGTCGTGCGCGTCGGCCTCGACGGTGGCCGCCGCGTCGACCTCGTCGGCCTCTGCGGTGCCGCAGGCGGCCAGGAGCAGGGCGAAGGCGGCGGCGCCGGCCGCCACCGCGGCGCGACGCTGGAAGATCTCGAGAGACATGGTTCACCGGACCCGGGCGGGGTCCACCTTTCTGAAGTCGTGACGCGCCGGGGACGTATCCCGTCCGAGCCGACGCCCGTCAGTGGGACTGGTTCGAGGGTAACAACAAACGAGAACGATTATCAACCGCGATAGTGTGACCCGTGCCACAGCGCCCGGGCCGGGAGCCCCGCCGCCCACCACCGCCCGGCCCCCTCACCGGCGCGGCGTAGGCTCGAACCGGGCCCGCACATCGGCCCTCACCACCCGACCCGGAGGCGCGATGACCGAGAAGGTCGACCTCAAGAAACTGGACGGCTACCAGGGCCGTCGCGGCGAGATCCGACAGTTGGAGCTGCCGCCGGCGCGCTACCTCGCGGTCGACGGCGCGGGCGACCCCAACGGCTCGCCGGCGTTCGAGCGCGCCATCGGGGCGCTCTACCCCGTCGCCTACGCGCTCAAGTTCGCGAGCAAGGCGCGCGGCCGCGACTACGTGGTGCCGCCGCTCGAGGGCCTGTGGTGGGCCGAGGACATGGACGCCTTCGCCGTCGCGCGCGACAAGTCGCGCTGGAGCTGGACGCTCCTGCTGCTCATCCCCGACTTCGTGGACGACACCCTGGTGGCCGACGCTCGCGAGGCCGCCGCGGCCAAGGCGGACGTCGAATCCGTCCGCGTCGAGGCCCTCGACGAGGGACGATGCGTCCAGACCCTCCACGTGGGGCCGTTCGACGACGAGGGGCCCGTCATCGAGCGGATGCACCAGGAGTTCATGCCCGCGCACGGACTGCGGCCGTCGGGCCACCACCACGAGATCTACCTGAGCGACTTCCGGCGCGCGGCGCCGGAGAAGTGGCGAACCCTCATCCGCCAGCCGGTCGAGGCGGTCTGACCGCGCCACCGGAGCGCCGCCGGCTCAGACCCGCACCGGCCGGCGGTACGGCTCAGACCCGCGCCGGCACCGCCACCGTCACCAGCAGCCGCGCGGTCGCCTTCACCGCATCGGCCCGGCGCGTGCCGGGATCGACCGCGCCGGCGGCGAGCGCACCGTCGAGCAGCGCGCTCAGAGACGCGGCGATCCGGTCCGGGTCGTCCACCCCGGCCTGCGCGGCGAGGCCCCGCATCCAGTCCCGCACGTCCTCCTTGTGGCGGACGATGCGCGCATGGGCGCGCGAGTCCGGGTCCACCTCCGCGGCGGCGTTGATGAAGGCGCAGCCGCGGAAGTAGCCGGCCTCGCACAGCCGGCCCACGGCGTCGAACATCCCGACCAGTCGGTCCGCGGGCGTGGGGCCCGCGGCCTCGGCGGCCTCGCGCAGACGGCCCCGCCACCACCGGTCGACCTCGTCCAGGTAGGCCTCGACCAGGTGGTCCTTGCTGGAGAAGTGCGAGTACAGCGTGGCCTTCGCGACGTCGGCCGCCCCGACCACCCTGTCCACCCCGACGCCGCGGATCCCGTACGAGTAGAAGAGGAAGCGGGCGGCCTCGAGGATGCGCGCGCGGGCGGAGGTGGCGGAGGGCATGAGGGGAACCCTAGGCAGGCCGGACCGGTCGTTCCGGCGGCCGTGGGTCCCGCTCCCGCACGAAATCGGGCACCAGACAGACCTGTCTGTCGGCGTGTCGGGAGCGCACGGGCCGGTCCGGACGCCCGGTGCGCGTCGAGGGGCCCTACCACCGCCGGGGCCCGCCCGGACCGGTCAGTCGGCGGGACCGGACCGGTCTACCGTGGAGGGGTGAGCGCACTTCCCCCCGACGATGAGGACGCCCTCGAGATCGAGGTCGAGGAGTTCCGCGAGCTGTACGCCGACGACCCGGACATCGCCGCACGCGTCCACGCCGCGGTCCGTCGCGACCACCCGGACCGGGCCTCGCTGGCCGATGCGGTGGTCGACTCCCTGATCGCCGGCTCCGACATGCACGACGACGAGGCCGCGATCGACGAGGTCATCGACGCGTGCCGACGCCTCATGCCGCTCGCGCCGGTGATCGCCCACCTGCGCGCCGAGGGCCAGTCGGTCCGGGCGGACCTGCTCGAGTCCGCGCCGGCGGCCGCCGGCCGTTGGCTGTCCGAGGGCGGCTGGGCGATCCACGACGCCGAGGGCGAGGAGGTCGCCTTCGTCTTCGCCCGCCCGGACGTCGACCGGTCCTGGGTGATGATGCTCGACGGCGGGCGCTGACCTTTCGACGAGCGCGGAGCCTCCGACGAGCGCTGAACCTCCGACGGGCGCCGAGCCCACCCGACTACCGCGACCGGCGCGCGCCGAACACCGCGTGCAGCAGCGGCACCGCCGATGCGATCATGAGCGCCGAGCCCAGCCCGGGCTCGTCCGGCCGCAGCCACGCCCCGCCGAAGATCATCCCGCCGAAGATCACGGCCGAGGTGAGCCGGCGCACCCCGCGCTCGGCCCTCTCCACCAGGGCCTCGACCCGGGGCACATGCACCGCGAGGTCGCCGGACTCGACCCGCGCGAGCGCGCCATCGAGGCGGCGCGGAGCCCGCAGCGCGATCTGGGCGAGGTCGCGCGCCTCCCGCGCCACGTCACCCAGCACGTTGCGACCCTCCTCGCGCAGCAGGTGCTGCGCGTACGGCTCCACCGAGTCCCACGCGTTGTAGGCGGGATCGAGCGACGTGCACAGTCCGGACGTCAGCGAGACGGCGCGGATGATGAGCAGGAAGTCCTCGGGCAGCTGGAACGGCATCTCGAGGAGCACGTCGCTGAACTCCTCCGCGAACGCGCGGAACTCGCTCGCGTCCAGCCCCTTGAGCTCTCCCAGGCCCATGCCGCCGAACCGGGCGAACACCTGGGACACCACCCGCTCCAGCTCGACCCGGTCGGCCGAAGGGAGCAGCACCCCCGCATCGTCCATCGCGTCGACCATGCCCTGGCCGTTGCGCGCGGCCGCGGCGATGATGAGCGCGCGCAGCGCGCCCCGCAGCCGGTCGGGGACCTCGCCCATCATTCCGAAGTCGACGAACGTGAGCGTCCACGCGGGATCCTCGCCCGGGTGCGGGGTGATGAAGAGGTTCCCCGGGTGCGGGTCCGCGTGGAAGAAGCCGTGCGTGAACAGCTGGTCGAACATCACGTCCGCGAACGCCTTGGCGACGTCCGCGGAGTCGATCCCCGCCGCTCGCAGGCCGTGGCCGTCCGTGATCTTGATCGCGCTGACATCCTCGAGGGTGAGCACCTGGCGGGTGGTCCGCTCCCACACCACGTCGGGCACGCGCACGCGCGCGTCCACCGCGAAGCTGTCACGGAACCGCTCGGCGTTCGCACCCTCGTTGAGGTAGTCGATCTCCTTGAGGCTCGCGGTCGCGAACTCGCCGATCAGCGCGTGCATGTCCACCCGGTCCCGCACGGCGCGGAAGCGCATCGCCCATCCGCCCACGCGGCGCAGCGCGGCGAGGTCGACCGCGACGACCTCCGCGATGCCCGGCCTCTGCACCTTGACGATCACCTTCGCGAATCCGGCGCGGCGTGCATCGTCCCCCGCCAGGCGCGCCCGGTGGGCCTGGCCCAGCGAGGCCGCCGCGACCGGTTCCTCGTCGAACTCCGCGTACACCCGATCGAGCGGCACGCCCAGCTGCGCCTCCGCGAGCGCCCGGATGTCCGCGAACCGCTCCGCGGGCACCTCGTCCTGGAGGTCCTCGAGCTCCTTGGTGAACTCGGGCGGGAGCACGTCCAGCCTGGTCGAGAGGAACTGGCCCAGCTTGATCATCAGCCCGCCGAGTTCGACCGCGAGCACGCGGAACCGGCTCGCGAACGCCTGCAGCCGCGCCTCGCGCGACCGGTCCGCGACCCGCGCGAGGCCGATCCGCGGGAGAACCCCCTCGTACCACCACGTGCGCAGGAAGTGCCACGCGGCGAAGCGCAGGATGCGCCGGTAGCGGGCGCGGCCACGGACGGCGTGGGGCATCGGCTCTCCCTCGGCCCCGCCGCGGTCGGTCAGTCCTGGGCGAGGATGCTGTAGATCCTACGGCGGGTCGCCTCGAGCTCCGCCGCCGCGGACTTCTGCTGCTCGGGCGTGCCGGTCCGCGCCACGTGCGCGACCACCTGCGCGAGCTCGAAACCCGCCCTGCTCACGGCCCCCACGGGCCCGTCGCGGTGGCCCGTCTTGTCCTCGGGCTTCGCCTCGGTGTTCCACGGTGCCGATGCGGCGGCCGCGGCCGCGTCCACCCTCCCCTCCTCGGTGAGCGAGTAGATCTTGCGATCCTCGGAGGTCTCGACGGAGACGAGGCCCTCGTCGGCGAGCAGCTGCAGCGTGGGATACACCGAGCCGGCGCTGGGCTTCCACGTGCCGCCCGTGCGCTCCTCGATCTCGCGAATGACCTGGTAGCCGTGCATGGGCTGCTCGTGGAGCAGCGCCAGGATGGCGGTGCGGACGTCGCCGCGACCCATCCGGGGCGCGACGCGCTTGTCGAACTCGGAGCGGATCTGCTCCATCGCATCCCACATGGCGTCCATCGCGTCGGCCGCGCGCTTGGTGCCGGGGCGGTAGTTGGTGCTCATGACAACCTCCTCCCGGGGGCGGCCTCGCCCCCGAACGATACTGAGCGATATATCTTTCAGGGTCGCACGGGTGCGAGCGGTTGGCAAGGGGTCGCCACCCATGCGGCGGGAGCGGCACACTCGGCACGTGCCGCCCGCCGTCGCGCCACCCATCCACGGCGGCGGCCGTCCCGAATAGGGTGGCGACAGCCCGGAAGGAGCCCCCATGGTCGTCGGCGACGTCGCGTACGCCCTGCTGCTGGGCGCGGTGGCCGCATTCAATCCCTGCGGATTCGCCCTGCTGCCCGCCTATCTCACGCTCATCGTCACCGGTTCCGCCGGCGCGGTGGGCGGCGGCGCCGGGATTGCCGCCCAGGCACCGCGCGCCGTCGCCCTGCGTCGGGCCCTGGGATTCGCCGGGGCGATGACGGTGGGCTTCGTGGCGGTGTTCCTCGCCTTCGGCCTGCTCTTCGGCGGGGTGAGCCTGGGCCTGCAGGGATCCGTGCTGCCCTACGTGTCGTACGTGACCGTGGTGCTGGGCGCGCTGGTCGTGGCGCTCGGCGTGGTCATGGCCGTCCGGGGCGAACTGTCGGGTCCCGGACTCGGCGCGCTGTCGCGGGGCTCGCGCGCGCCGGGGCGCACCTTCGCGTCGCAGGTGGCGTACGGCGCGTCGTTTGCGGTCGCGTCGCTCAGCTGCACCATCGGGCTCTTCCTCGTGGTCGTGACGCAGGCGCTCGACGCCCCCGGCCCGGCCGCCGCGATCGCGCCCTTCCTCGCCTACGGCGTGGGCATGGGAGCGTCCGTGGTGCTCGTCTCGCTCGCGGCCGCACTGGCGGGAACGTCCGCCGCGACGGCCCTGCGGCGCCGGACGCCCCTGCTCATGCGGGCCGGCGGGGTCCTCATGGTGCTCGCCGGCCTCTACGTCGTGGTGTTCGGCCTGGCAGAGGTGCTGCCGCGCTTCGGAATCCACACCCTCGACGGCGTCCTGCTCACCACCGCCCGCTGGCAGTCCTCGATCACCCACGCCATCCAGGGGTGGGGCACCCCGGTGCTGGTGTCGCTGGCGGCCCTCGCGGTCGTCGCGACCGCCGCCGTGCTGGTGGCGGCCCGGCGCGCCGAAGCGGTCGCCGCGAAGTAGCGCCCCGCACCTGCGCCCGCGCCTGCGGACGCGCCGCGCCCCCGCGCCCCAGCCTCCCCCGCGCCGCTGGAGCGAATTGTGTCGCTTTGGACCACTCCGCGCGCCTCACGGAGCGAATCGTGACGCTTGCGCGACGCGATCCTCAACCTAGGACGCGGCGAGGGCCTCGGCTCGCTCCACGATGTCGGCGCCCGTCACGCCGGCGCCCACGACCTCGACCGCGCCCGAGTCGTCGATGAACAGCAGCGTCGCCTGGCTCGCGACGTCGAAGCGGCGCCACACGGACCCGTCGGTGTCGGCGATGTGCGTGAGGTCGCCCAGCCCGGTGTCGGCGACGAACCGCCCCATGTACTCGAGGTCCTCGGACAGGCCCGCGACGCCGATGAGCGGCACGCCGTCCGGCATGTCGGTCGCGGCAGCGGCGATCTCCGCGGCCTCGGCGACGCAGGTGGGGCACCAGGGCGCCCAGAACCACAGCACCACGTCGGTGCCGGCCAGCCCGCTCCCCTCGAAGGTGCCGCCGTCGACGGTCCCGGCGGTGAAGGCGAAGGGGCCGTCCTCTTCAGCCACGGCATCGGCCTCCTCGGACGCGCCGGCGTCGTCCGCCATCACGTCGTCCGTCGCTTCGGCGGCGGCGCTGGCAGACGAGGACTCAGCCGGCGCGGACTCAACCGGCGAGGACTCGGCGGCGGTCGGCGCGGACCCGGCCGAGGCATCGTCCCCCGGCTCGTCCGAGGCGGCACAGGAGGCGAGCAGCAGGGCGGCCGCGGGTGCGGCGAGGAACGGGGCGAGGCGCATGGGGACTCCTTCGTCGAGTGGTGACGAGGATAGTTCGGGCCGGGCGGGCCCGCGGATGGGACGCGCGCCTACTTCGGGTCGGCGAGAGCCTCATTGACGGACTCCAGCAGCGCGACGGTCGCGGCGACGTCCGCACCGTCGGGGATGTGGGGGGTGAGCATGTCGCTCCACAGCTCGCGGAGGCGGGCGAGGTTCGCCGCCGCCTTGTCCGTGGGGAAGACGCGCACCTGGCGTGCATCGGCAGTGTCCCGCCGGCGCTCGACGAGCCCCCTCGACTCCAGGCCGCGCAGCGAGGTCGAGGTGTTGCTCGCCTTGAGCCCGACGGCCTCGGCGACCTCGGACGGCGTGACGCCCGGGTGCCGGTCGACGTGCCGCATCACCAGGGTGTCGACCGCGCCCAGGTGCTCGATGCCCGCGCGGCGACCCTCCCAGCCGTACATGCGGCGCGCGAGCGTGAGCACCACGTCGGCCAGGTCGGCGGCCTCGACGACCCTCGTGGGCCCCGATTCGATCGGCATTGTTGACTCCTTCAGTTTCTTTCTTTATCCTAGCATCATTATTAGTTCATAATCATTGGAGACCCCGTGACCACGACCGCACCCGAGCGCCCCTCCGCGGACGCACGTCCCACCGAGACGACGGCGCCCCACTCCGCGCCGCGCCTCGCCCCCATCCTGCTCGGCACCCTCGCCCTGCTCACCGCGATCGCCCCCTTCGCCACCGACCTCTACCTGCCGGCCTTCCCGCAGATGACCGCGGCGCTGGGCGCCTCGGAGTCCGCCGTCCAGCTCTCGCTCACCGCCTTCCTCGTGGGCGCCGGCGCGGGCCAGCTGGTCTTCGGCCCGCTCTCCGACCGACTGGGCCGCCGCATGCCGCTGCTCGTCGGCGTCGCGGTCTTCCTCGTGTCGAGCATCGGCGTCGCACTCGCACCCTCGATCCCGTGGCTGGTCGCCGGCCGCCTGGTCCAGGGCCTCGCCGGCGCCGCCGGCATGGTGCTCGCCCGCGCGATCATCGCCGACCGCGCCCACGGCGCCGAGGCCGCCCGCGCGATGACCCTCATGATGATGGTCGGCGGCATCGCGCCCATCGTCGCGCCGTTCGTGGGTTCCGTGCTCGCCGGCTCCATCGGCTGGCGCGGGCTGCTCTGGATCGTCGCCGGCATCGGCGCGATCGCGGCCCTGGCCGTCGTCCGCGTGGTGCCGGAGACGCACGACCCGGCCGCCGCATCGTCCGCGCGCACGCCCTGGCGCACCGAGGTCGCGTCCCTGCTGCGCTCGCGCACCTATACCGGCATCACCGTCGCGTTCGCGATGGGCTTCGGCACGATGATGGCGTACATCTCCGCCTCGCCGTTCCTCTACCAGGAGCTCATGGGGCTCAGCACGGTCGCGTACGGCGTCGCCTTCGCGGTCAACGCGCTCGCGCTCATGATCGTCTCCGCGGTCGCCGCGAAGCTCACCGAGAAGGTGCCCGCGGGTCGCCTCGCCGCGCTCGGCCTCATCATCAACGCGGTGGGCGTCGCCCTGGTCGCGGCGCTGGCCTTCACCGGCGCCCCCGCCCTGTGGATCGCGCCGGCGCTGCTGCTGACCGTCGCGCCGCTGGGCCTGGTCTTCGGCACCACCACCGCGCTCGCCCTCGACGCCGCGGCGCACGCCCCCGGCACCGGCTCGGGCCTGCTGGGCATGCTGCAGTTCGTGCTCGCGGGCGCCGTCGCGCCGCTCGTGTCGCTCGGGGGCGAGGCCTCCGCCGTGCCGCTCGCGATCGTCATGCTCGTGTGCACCGTGGGCGCGAACGTCGCGCTCCAGCTGGGGCTCGCCGGCACCCGGGACGATGCTCCGGCGGAGTCCGCGCACTAGCGACCACCCGACCCCGGTCGCCCGGGATGACACGAGGGGCGCGGCCCGGCAGATGCCGGACCGCGCCCCTCGTGCTCTGCGCCGGCGGGGCCGGACGCGGAAGGTCAGTCGTCCACGGAGTGGCGGGCGCCCACCTGGTAGTCGTCGGCGTTGGCGAACATCTCCGCCACGGTGATGGGCGTGCGGCCCGTCACGATGGTGAAGTCGCGCGAGCAGGTGGCCATCTTGCCGAGGCGGATCGCCTCGCCGAAGGTCACCATGCCGTCCGAGGAGAACGGCGCCTCGGAGTCGTCGAGGAAGTCGCCGTCGGTGGTGCGCGGGACGCCCATCGCGTCGAAGACCTCGTACTGCTCCTCGTCGGTCAGCGCGCGCCAGCCGAGCGCGTTGCCCGTGGCCGCGTTGCCGTAGTTGCAGAACTGCTCCATGGTCATCGCCTCAGCACCGTTGATGTTGAGCACCTGGTGGTGGAGGTAGGGGTTCGCCAGCACGTGGGCCGCGGCGCGCGCGCAGTCCTTGCGGGAGATGAAGGCCATGAGCCCGTCGCCGGCGTTGTTCGCCATGGCACCCATGGGGATCGAGCCGAAGTACGCGGTGATCATCGCCTCCGCGTACTGCGAGTTGCGCAGGAACACGTAGTCGAGGTCGGTCGACTGGATGTACGACTCGGTCCAGGCGTGGTCGATCTTCTCGTGGCTGGGGTTCTCGGGGTCCGTCGCGTTGACCAGCGACGTGTACACGATCTGGCGCACGTTGGCGGCGACGCAGGCGTCGACGGCGTTCTTGTGCGCGGCGCGGCGCTTGGGGCCCACGAACGGCATGGAGATGACGAGCACCTTGTCCGCGCCCGCGAAGGCCTCGACCAGGCCCGCGGGGTCGTTGAAGTTGGTGATCGCGGTCTCGATCCCCGCAGCCTTGTACTCCTCGAGGCCCGCCTCGGTGGGCGCGGTGACGCGGATCATGTCCGCGGGGACCAGCTCCCGCAGGATCGAGGCCGCGAGGCCTCCGAAGTTTCCGTCCACGCCGCAGACGACCAGCTTGCCCATCGTGATGACCTCCCAAGTGTGTGGGGCACGACTCCGTGCCTCTAGATGCACATCGATCCTAGAGAACTGTCACCGAGTGCCTTGACGCCCCAAGGTCCCGGGAGGTTCGGGGCGAAGGCGGGCGCAAGGGACGGCCGGCGCCCGCCCGCCTCGGTCGCGGTGAGTCTCGGGGTGGGTCTCGGTCGCGTCGAGCGCGAGCGGCCGGCCCCTGATGTCCGCGGCCGATGCCGGGGGCTACAGGCCCGGAGCCATGTCCGCGAAGTGCGCGAAGTCCTTGCGGAAGGCCACGGCGATGGTGTCGGTGGGGCCCGCACGGTGCTTCGCGACGATGAAGTCGGCCTCTCCCGGACGGTTGTCGCGGTCGTAGGCATCCTCGCGGTGGAGCAGGATCACGATGTCCGCGTCCTGCTCGATCGAGCCGGACTCGCGCATGTCCGAGAGCATCGGCTTCTTGTCGCCGCGCTGCTCGGGACCACGGTTGAGCTGCGAGATCGCGATCACGGGGGCCTCGACCTCCTTGGCGAGCAGCTTGAGCGCGCGCGAGAACTCGGAGACCTCCTGCTGGCGGGACTCGACCTTGCGACCGGAGGTCATGAGCTGGAGGTAGTCGAGGACGATCAGCTGGAGGTCGTGCTGCTGCTTGAGGCGGCGGCACTTCGCACGGATCTCCATGAGCGTCATGTTGGGGCTGTCGTCGATGAACAGCGGCGCGTTCGCGATCGACGCGGCCGTCTGTGCGAGGCGGCCCCAGTCGTTGGGCCCCATGGGGCCCTTGGTGAGCTTGGACAGCTTCACCTCCGCCTCCGCGGCGAGCATGCGCTTGGTGATCTCCTCGCGGCTCATCTCGAGAGAGAAGATGACCGCGGCCTTGTTCGCGCGGATGGCGCACGAACGCGCGATGTCGAGGCCCAGCGTCGACTTGCCGATCGCGGGACGCGCCGCGATGACGACCATCTGGCCGGCCTGGAGCCCGCCCGTCAGCTCGTCGAGCTGGCGGAAGCCCGTGGGGACGCCCAGCATCGAACCGTCGCGGGCGGAGGCGGCCTCGACCTCCTCGAGCGTCCGCTCCATGACCTCGCCGATGGGCAGGTAGTCCTCGGAGCTGCGGCGCTCGGTGATCGCGAAGACCTCCGCCTGGGCGGCGTCGACGATCGCGTCGACCTCCGCACCCTCGCCGTCGTAGCCGAGCCCGGCGATGCGGGTGCCGGCCTCGACCAGCTTGCGCAGGATGGCCTGCTCGCGGACGATGCGGGCGTAGTACCCGGCGGAGGCCGCCGACGGCACCATCGAGATGACGGTGTGCAGGTACTCGGCGCCGCCGGCGCGGGCGAGCTCGCCCATGCGCTGCAGCTCCGCGCTGACCGTGAGCGCGTCGACCGGGTCGCCCGCGTTGTAGAGCTTCACCGCGACGTCGAAGATGAGCTCGTGCGCCGGCTTGTAGAAGTCGTCGCCGCGCATGGCCTCGATGACGTCCGCCATCGCGTCCTTCGACAGCATCATCGAGCCGAGCACCGACTGCTCGGCCTCGAGGTTCTGCGGGGGCAGCCGGTCGAACGACGCGGACCGCCCGCCCGAGTACGCCGATTCGAGCTCGTCGACCGACATGCCATCCCCTTTTCCTCGTGGTGCTTCGTTCCCGAGACCCTGCGATCAGTGTCACGCGAGGGTCCGACACGGCAGGCTAGGTTCGCCGCGCGCGGCTCACAAATCGCCGCCGAGCGCGCCGGTGGGGTTTCCGTGGACAACTCGTTGTCCACCGTGGACGGCTTGGGGACAAACCCCCGTGGGTGCTGTGAAGAACGATGTGGACAACGCCACACGAATGTCCGTTTTGAGCGCCTTATCAGGCGTAACGCCGTTTACGCGACTGGGGATAAACCGCCGGTCGAAGGTTGTCGGCGTGTCGGACCGGCGTGTCGTCCACCACCCCGGTGGATAACTCTGGGGACAAACCGGGATGGGCCGCGTTCCCCCCGCCCGGGCCACGCCCACCGGGCCCACGGGTCTTCCTGGGCCCACGCACCCACCCGCGCCCGCGCATCGTCCGGCGCCCGCGCATCGTCCCCGCAGAAGCGACGAGGCCCGCCGCCCCCGAAGGGGCGACGGGCCTCGCGAACGCGGGTGAGGCGTTACTTCGCGGCGACCACCTTGACGGTGACGGTCGCGGTGACGTCCTCGTGCAGCGAGATCGACGCCTGGTACTCGCCCAGCGCCTTGATGGGCTGCGCGAGGTGGATGCGGCGCTTGTCGACCTTGGCGCGGTCGCCGATCGCCGCGGCGATGTCCGCGACGGTGACGGCGCCGAAGAGGCGGCCGCCCTGGCCGGACTTGGCCTCGACGGTGACGGGCGCGGCCTGGAGCGCGTCGCGGGCCGCCTGGGCGCCCTCGATGGTCGCGATCTCCTTGGCGCGGCGCGCCTTGCGGAGGGCCTCGACCTGCTTCTCGGCGCCCGCGGTCCACGGGGTCGCGAGCTTGCGGGGGACGAGGAAGTTGCGGGCGTAGCCGCTCTTGACGTCGACGACGTCGCCGGCGATGCCGAGGCCGGAGACCTCGTGGGTCAGGATGACCTTAGCCATGAGTCAGACCCCCGATCAGCGGCCGGAGCCGGCGTAGGGGAGGAGCGCCATCTCGCGTGCGACCTTGATCGCGCGCGCGATCTCGCGCTGCTCCTGGACGGTGACACCGGTGACGCGGCGCGAACGGATCTTGCCGCGGTCGGAGATGAACTTGCGAAGCAGCGCGGTGTCCTTGTAGTCGACCTTCTCGACCTTGGCGGCCTTGAGCGGGTTGACCTTCTTGCGCGGCTTGCGGATGTCGTGCTTAGCCATTGAAGTGAACTCCTGAAGAAAAGTACCTGTTAGAACGGCGGCTCGTTCGACGCCGGGGCCGTCGCCCACGGGTCGTTGCTCGAGCCACCGGCCGGCGAGGGTGCGCCGTAGCCGCCACCACCGAAGCCGCCCGAGGACTGCTGGCCACCGCCGCCACCGCCACCGAAGCCGCCGCCGCCACCGCGCTGAGTGCGGGTGACCTTGGCGGTCGCGTAGCGGAGGGACGGGCCCACCTCGTCGACCTGGATCTCGTTGACGGTGCGCTTCTCGCCATTCGCCTCCCACGAGCGCGCCACGAGGCGGCCCTGGACGATCACACGCATGCCCTTGGTGAGGGACTCGGCGACGTTCTCCGCCGCCTCGCGCCACAGGGAGCACCGCATGAACAGGGTCTCGCCGTCCTTCCACTCGTTCGTCTGACGATCGAACGTGCGGGGAGTGGACGCCACCGTGAAGTTGCACACCGCGGCGCCCGAGGAGATGAACTTCAGCTCCGGGTCCGAGGTGAGGTTGCCGATCACGGTGATCTGAGTCTCGCCTGCCATGTGATTTCCCCTTGGTGTCGTGTGTTCGCTAGTGAGAGTCGGGAGCGGTCCGGTGCCTTAGCGGGCGTCCGGACGGAGCAGCTTGGTGCGAAGAATCGACTCGTTGAGGCCCAGCTGACGCTCGAGCTCCTTGGCGGTGGCCGACTCGGAGGTGAAGTTCACCACCGCGTAGATGCCGTCGTTCTTCTTCTTGATCGGGAACGCGAGACGACGACGGCCCCAGACGTCGAGCTTGTCGACGGTGCCCTTGTCGTTCGTGATCACCGAGAGGTACTTCTCAAGCGACGGAGTCACCGTGCGCTCGTCAACCTCGGGGTCGAGGATGATCATCATTTCGTACTGACGCATTCGATACCCACCTCCTCTGGACTGGTCGGCTGCGGTCGTTCCGCAGCAGGAGGGTTGCGCAGTTCGTGGCCCTGCCGGCACATGCTCCGGCTCGAGCCACGGCTCACCAGGATACCGCGTGGAACGCGGTTGCGACAGCCCTCGCGGTTACCCTCGTTGGCATGACCCAGACCGCCGCCGTCCGCGTGGAGCCCGTGTCCGACGACCGCTTCCTCGAGCTCGCCCGCACCGCGGACCACCCGGTGCCCATCGAGCAGGCCCCGGCCTGGGACCGGTACGACGCCGCCGTGCCCGGGCGAACGCACCTGGACCGCCTCGCGGTCCTGCGGGGGGACGATGCGCTGGCCGTGGTCTCCGTGTCCCGCTACGAGGTGCGGGGCTTCGCCTACGTGTGGGCCAAGCACGGCCCCATCCCCCTGGTCGAGCGCACACCCGAGAACGAGAAGACCATCCGCGACGCGCTCGTGGCGGATTTCAGGAAGCGCTACCCGTGGGCCGTGTTCGCGCGCCTGCACGCGCGCCACGCCGCGCCCGACCTCCTCGAGCTGCTGCAGACTGTCACGTTCGACCACACCGTCATCATCGACCTGACCTCCGACACCGACGCGATGATGGCCTCGTTCTCCAAGCGCGGCCGGTACAAGATCCGCAAGACGCTCAAGGACGACGCGATGACCGTCACCGAGGAGACGGGCATGTCGGCGGAGCAGTTCGCCGAGCTCTACGAGATCTACCGGGAGACCGCCGCCGGCGCCGGCTTCGGCATCTTCCCCGCGTCGATGTACCTCACCATGCTCGAGGCCCTCGCGCCGCACGCGCGCATCTGGGTGGCCCGCCGACACGACACCGGGCCGGACGGGGACAAGACGCCCGGCCGCGCGGTCGCGTGGGTCATCGCGGTGGTCCACGAGGACGGCGGCACCGACTACTACGCCGGCAACAACCTCGAGGCCCGCGACACCAACGCGGCCCTGCGCATCAAGTGGGAGATCCTCACCACCCTCAAGGCCGAGGGCGTGCGCGAGTACGACCTCTTCGGCGTGGGCTCCGAGCGCGCGCCCCAGCTCATGGGCGTGCGCGAGTTCAAGCAGCAGTTCGGGGAGATCGTCGAGTGCGACGGCGCCTGGGACGTCGCGCTCAAGCCCCTGCGCTACCGCGCGCTCGTGACCGCGCTGGGCCTCAAGCGCCGGCTGACGCGCCGGTAGTCGCGGCGGGCGCCGCCGCGGCCGTCGTCTGGGCGGGCGCGGGCGCCGCCTGACCGGCGGTCCCGCTCGCGCCCGTGGACGATGCACCGGTCCCCGTTGTCCCGGAGGCGCCGGTTTCGCTCGCATCACCGGTCCCTGCTGTCCCGGACCCGTCGGTGGAGCCGCCGGCGTCCGCGTCCGTGCCGCCGTCATCCGGCACCGACGGGTCGGCGGTCTGCGACGGCGCGGGGTCGGAGGTCTGCGTGGGGGTGGGCACCGGGTCCGCGGTCGGGGTGGGCGACGGCGTCACGATCGGCTCGCTCGTCTGCGAGGGCGTGGGCTCCGGCGTGGGCGACGGCTCCTCGCTGGGCTCCTCCGAGGGCTCCTCGGTCGGCTCCTCGGTGGCGCTGTGCGTCGGCTCGGGGGTGGTCGCCCGCCCCACGTTGGCGCGCGGCGGGAACTCGACCACGTCGTAGCCCTCGAGGATCGGGCCCATCATGTCCGTCCAGACGCTCGCGGGCACCGAGCCGCCGGTGATCTCCGAGTAGCCGCCGAACGGGGTGATCGACTCCACCTCGCCGTTCGGGCCCACCTGGTAGAGGTTGACCGCGCCGACGATCTGCGGGGTGAAGGCGACGAACCACGCCGACCGGTTGTCGTTCGACGTTCCCGTCTTGCCCGCGATGGGGCGGCCCAGCGAGCGCGCGGTCTGACCCGAGCCGGACTGGATCACCTGCTGCATCGCGTACGTCGCGTCGGCGATGACGTCCTCGTCGAACACGCGCTCGGCCTCGAGCTGGTGCTCGTACAGGGTCTCGCCGTCGGGGCCCAGGATGGTCTGGACCGTGTACGTCTCCTTCTCCAGGCCGCCGTCGGCGAGCGTCGAGAACGCGTGGGCCATGTCGATGTTGTGCGGCGACGCCGTGCCCAGCACGTTGGCCGGGTTGGCCTCGAGGCCCAGGGTGTCCTCGGGGACGCCCGCCTTGATCGCTGTCTCCATCACCTTGTCCGGTCCCACCTCGCCCGCGAGCTGCACGTAGTACGTGTTCACGGAGTTGCGGGTCGCGTCGACCATGTCGATCGACCCGTAGTTGGCGTTGCCGAAGTTGTGGACCTGGTTGTCGAAGCCCGCGATGGTCATGGGGCTGTTCGCGACGTAGTGGGTGCGCAGCGACATGCCCTCGGACAGCGCCGCCACCATGGCGAACGGCTTGAAGGTCGAGCCGGCCTGCGCGACGTCCTGGGTGACGGCGTTGCGCTGCACCTGCAGGTAGTCGGCGCCGCCGTACAGCGCGGTCACCGCGCCGGTCGCGGCGTCGACGGTGGACGCGCCCACGCGCAGGTTGTCGGCGTGGTCGTCCGGAATGGCGGCCACCGCATCGTCCACCGCCCGCTGGTGGTCCTGACGGAAGGTGGTGACGATCGTGTAGCCGCCCCGCTCGATCTCGTCCTGGTCCACGTCCAGGTCCGCCATCGCATCGTTCAGCGCCGTGCGCAGCAGGTGGCCGGTGGTGCCGCCGAACGTGTCGTGGCCCACGAACTCGATGGTCTCGGGGAACTCCTGCTCGTCGCGCTCCTCCTGGGTGAGGAAGTCGCCGTCGACCATGCCGTCGAGCACGTAGTTCCAGCGCTGCTCGGCGCGCTCGGGCGAGAAGCGCGGGTCCCACGCGCTGGGCGCGGGGATGATGCCGGCGAGCAGCGCGGCCTCGGAGACGCTGAGGTCCGCCGCGCCCTTGCCGAAGTACACCTGCGCCGCGGCGTCGATGCCGTAGGCACCGCGGCCGAAGTAGATGGTGTTCATGTAGTTCTCGAGCACCTGGTCCTTGGTCTGCTCGGAGTCGACCTTGAGCGCGAGCAGCGCCTCCTTGATCTTGCCCGGAATGTCCGTGGTGGTGGCGCCCACGTAGTAGCGCTCGACGTACTGCTGCGTGATGGTCGAGCCGCCCTGGCGGTTGCCCAGCACCACGGTGTTGAACAGCGCGCGGGCGGTGCCCGCGAAGTCGATGCCGGGGTTGGTGTAGAAGCTGCGATCCTCGGCCGCGACCACGGCGTGCGGCACGTGGTCCGGCAGCGTGTCGATGGACACGATGTTGCGGTTGGACTCGCCCACCGAGCCCATCTCCGTGGTCCCGTCCGCCCACGTCACGGTCGACGCCTGCGCGAGCGCGACGTCGGACGCCTCGGGCACCTCGAGCCGCGAGTAGACGACCATGACCGCGATCGACCCGATCGCGACGCCCGCGAGCCCCAGGATCAGGATCCCGAGGCCGATGCGCCCGAGCCACTTCTTCCAGCCGCCGCCCTTGCCCTTGGTGGGGCGCTTGCCGCCGCCGCCCTTGCCGCCGCCCCTGCCGGGGGACGATGCGGGGGCCGGGGCCTTCGCGCGCGTCGCCGCGCGCGTGGGGGCCGCGCCGCTGCGGGGCGCCTGGGTGCGGACCTGGCCGGTCCGGGTGCTGCGGCGGGTGGGGGCCGCGCCGGAGCGCGGGTCCTGCGCGCCGGATCCGGCTGCGGCGCGCGTCGAGCGGCGCGAGGGCGTCTTGGGGTCGGTCACATAACCACCTTATTGTTCGCTGCATACAACAGTCTGGGACGCCCGTCCGGGGTCGAGCGCATCTGCGAGGACTAACGCCCGGCACCCCTGCATCGTCCCCCGCGGCGTGGCGGATTCGCCAGCGTCGTCACCATCCTGTAACCTTCTGCGATGTATCGGCGCGATACAACCAACGGTGATATCGCGGCGCAATGAGGCCCGGACGAGGAGGGAGGACCGCGTGGCGAAGACGGATGTGCTCACCCTAGCGATCCTGGGCATCCTCAACGAGCAGCCGCTCCACGGCTACCAGATCCGCAAGCGCCTGGGCGCCCAGCTGGGGCCCTTCCGCGCGCTCAGCTACGGGTCGCTGTACCCGTGCCTGCGGCGCATGGTGGACGCGGACCTCATCACCGCCACCGGCGAGGAGCCGGCGGCGTCAGCACCCGCATCGTCCCGTCGGGCCAGGATTGCCTACGGCCTGACGGACTCGGGCAGGGAGAGGCTCGCCCAGGAGCTGGCCTCGGCCGGCGCATCGTCCTGGGACGACGACGCGTTCGACGTGCGCTTCTCCCTGTTCACCCACACCGATTCCGCGACCCGGCTGCGGATCCTCGAGGGGCGGCGCACCCGCCTCACCGAGCGCCTCGACGAGGTGTCGGAGGGGCTCAAGCGCATGCACGAGCGCCACGACGCGTACACCGCCGAACTCCAGCGACACGGCCTCGAGCAGGTCGAGCGGGAGGTCGAGTGGCTGGACCAGCTCATCGAGAACGAACGATCCGCCACAGGCGGCGACAACAACCACGGCACCGCGGACGCGGGCCAGGACTGAAGGAGACACAGACATGGCCAAGCTTCGTGCCGCCATCGTGGGCGTCGGCAACTGCGCGACGTCCCTGATCCAGGGTGTGGAGTTCTACAAGAACACCCCCGCCGGTGAGACCGTGCCCGGCCTCATGCACGTGCAGTTCGGCGACTACCACGTCTCGGACATCGAGTTCGTGGCCGCCTTCGACGTCGACTCGCTCAAGGTGGGCAAGGAGCTCGTCGAGGCCACCGAGGCGTCGGAGAACAACACCATCAAGATCTGCGACGTCCCCAAGACGGACGTCCAGGTGATGCGCGGTCACACCCTCGACGGCCTGGGCAAGTACTACCGCGAGACCATCGTCGAGTCCGACGCCGAGCCCGTCGACGTGGTCCAGGTCCTCAAGGACACCGAGGCCGACGTCCTCATCTGCTACCTCCCCGTGGGTTCGGAGGAGGCCGCCAAGTTCTACGCGCAGTGCGCGATCGACGCGCAGGTGGCGTTCGTCAACGCGCTGCCCGTGTTCATCGCGTCCGACCCGGAGTGGGCCGCGAAGTTCGAGGCCGCCGGCGTCCCGATCGTGGGCGACGACATCAAGTCGCAGGTGGGCGCCACCATCACCCACCGCGTCCTCGCCCGCCTGTTCGAGGACCGCGGCGTGCGCCTGGACCGCACGTACCAGCTCAACGTGGGCGGCAACATGGACTTCAAGAACATGCTCGAGCGCGACCGCCTCGAGTCGAAGAAGGTCTCGAAGACCCAGGCCGTCACCTCGAACCTCACCAACGGCCCGCTGGCCGGCGTGAAGGACTCGCGCAACGTGCACATCGGCCCGTCCGACTACGTCGCGTGGCTCGACGACCGCAAGTGGGCGTACGTGCGCCTCGAGGGCTCGGCCTTCGGCGAGGTGCCCCTCAACCTCGAGTACAAGCTCGAGGTGTGGGACTCCCCGAACTCGGCCGGCATCATCATCGACGCCATGCGCGCCGCGAAGATCGCCAAGGACCGCGGCGTGGGCGGCCCCATCCTGTCCGCCGCGACCTACTTCATGAAGTCGCCGCCGGTGCAGATGGAGGACTCGACGGGCCGCGCCCAGCTCGAGGCCTTCATCGCCGGCGACATCGTGCGCTGAGGCTGAGCCCCGCTCCCCGCTGAACCCGAGCCCCGGGCGAGGCCGATCCGACCGATCGGCCTCGCCTGGGGCTCTTTCGCGTGCGGGCCGAGGCCGGTGGCCGGCCTCGTTTCGGGATGCGGCCGGCGGGATGCGGCCGGCAGGGCGCGGCCGGCGGGGCGCGGCCGGCGCCCCGCGTCAGCCCTTGATCGCCGCGGTGCGGATCTGCTGCAGCACGCTCACCAGGTGGGCGGCGGTCACGGCGGTGAGGGCCCGCGCCTCCTGAGCGCTCAGCTGCTGGAGCATGAAGGAGTGCGTGAGCAGCACGGTGCCCGCACCCGAGACCAGGCCGCCGCGCGACGCGGTTCCCGCGAGTCCCAGGGCGGTCGGCAGGTCGACATCCTCGACCTTCGCGACCACGATGCGCAGGATCACCTGGTCGGCGCTCGGGTCGTCGGTCACGGGGTGCACCACGACCATGCTGACGGGCTCGCCGCCGTCGACCGGCGGCGGCAGCACCACGGCGAGGCGGTCGGTGTCGATCTCCTTCGCGCCCAGCTCGGTCTGCAGGTAGTCCTGGACGTCGGTCCACGTGGCCATGGCGGCTCCTCGGTTCGGGCGCGGCGGCGCCGCGGCACTGCCCGCGACGGTATCAGCGCGCGCCCGGGACGCCCCGCCCGGGCGCCGGCCGGGGTGCCGGACGCGCCCGGGGCCCCGGCGCATCGTCCCTGGGGACGATGCGCGACCTC
>NZ_BBLY01000008.1 GCF_000971175.1 Demequina pelophila
CCCCGATGGAGGCGCCCGCGAGTCGCGACGAGCGCGGCGACCCCGGAACCGTGACCTGAGAACACGTCACGTCGCGGATCGGTTGGGCCAGACCTCCGATCGCTCCGGCCGAGGGCACGCCGGACGCTCAGCGCCGGTTCAGGACGTCGATCCCGAAGAAGTGGCTCTCGAACTCGACGCTCAGCGGCGGACCCGGCTCCGGCGGCCACTCCTCGGTCACCGTGTACTCCTCGGCCAGCCGCACGACCCACCTGTCGCCGTCGCCGGTGACCACCGATCCCCGCACCTCGGTGGCGACATCGATGACCACCTCGGACGGGAAGTCCGTTTCATCGATGGTGGCGCGGGTCTTGAGGATCCCCGTGCCCGTCGCGACGGGCGGCGGTGCGTCGCCCGCCTCGAGCGCCGGGCAGTAGACGGTGAACGCCCACGCGAAGAAGTCGAGGCCTCCGCCGTCGTAGAGGCTGATGGTGGTGCTGACGTTGCGCTCGAAGATGTCGATGACGGCCCCGTCCTTGATCCGCCCGAGAACCTGGGTGGTGTCCGGCTCGCCGCCGACGCAGAAGCCGTCCAGCTCGCCGTTGACCACGCCCAGCAGGTCCTCCTCCAGTCCGGAGACGCCGTCGCTGCGCGTGGAGTTGTCGAAGAGCCAGCCGACGAGCCCCTCGTACCGTTCGACCTCGGTCCGCGCCGAGCCTGGCGCGGCCACGGCCACCGTGAGCCCCGCGGCCGCGAGCGCGGCCAGCGCCGCCCGGTGTGGCAGGTGTCGAGACATGATCCTCTCCCCCGGTCCCGGCCCACCGGCGGGTGCCGCCTCCGATGGCGACGCCCGCGAATCGCGGACAGCGCGGTCGAACAGCAGGACCTGCTCCTCGCAACACGCGACCGCGATCCACGGCTGGGTCCCCATGGTCGCCCACCGCTGACGCCGGGCGGGTGGCCTGACGCCGGGCGGGTGGCCGTGTGGGGTCCGTCTCACCTGCGCCGTTTCGGTCCGGGCGCGCGTCCCGGCGTTGCTAGCGTCGGGGCGTGATTGCGCTGAAGCGAGCCGCCGCCGTGTCCTGGCGCCCGCTCATCGTCGCGCTCGTGCCCCTCGCCGTGCTGCTCGCCCCCGCGTTCGGCGGGCTCGACGAGGTCCAGCACCGCCTGCTCGCGATCTTCGTGTTCGCGGTCCTCGCCTGGGTGCTCGAGCCCATCCCCATCTTCGCCACGTCGATCGTGGTGATCTTCGCCCAGCTGCTGCTCATCTCCGACCGGGTCCCGCCGCCGCTCGCGCTCCCCGACGACGCGACCGTGCTCGCGTACGAGGACATCATCGCGGGCTTCGCGGACCCCATCATCATCCTGTTCCTGGGCGGATTCTTCCTCGCCGCCGCGGCCACCAAGTACCGGCTCGATCTCAACCTGGCGCGCGTGATCCTGGCGCCGTTCGGCACGCGCACGCCGCTCGTGGTGTTGGCGCTGATGCTCATCACGGCGCTGTTCTCGATGTTCATGTCCAACACCGCGACCGCCGCGATGATGCTCGCGGTCGCCGCGCCCGTCATCGCCGCCATGCCCGCGGGGGACCCGGCCCGGCGGGCGGTGGTGCTCGCCATCCCCATCGGCGCGAACATCGGCGGCATCGGCACCCCGATCGGCACCCCGCCCAACGCGGTCGCGTTCACCTACGTGGGGCCGGGCAACTCGCTGGGGATCGATCCGATCGGCTTCGGCCAGTGGATGCTCGTCGCCGTGCCGTTCGTGATCGTGATGCTCGCCGTCGCGTGGGCGGTGCTGGGGCTCCTGTACCGCTCCGAGACCACCGAGGTGCGGCTGAGCATCGCCTCGACCTGGGCGCGGTCGCCGCGCGCCATCGTCGTCTACGCGACGTTCGCCCTCACCGTGCTGCTGTGGGTCACCGGCGGCTGGCACGGCGTCCCCGCGACCGTGGTCGCCATGCTGCCCATCGCGGCCTTCCTGGTCACCGGCGTGATGACCGCGCCCGACCTGCGCTCCCTCAACTGGGAGGTGCTGTGGCTCGTCGCCGGCGGCATCGCGCTGGGCAACGCGATGTTCGCCACCGGGCTGAGCAGCTGGATGGTCGACCAGGTGCCGTTCGAGGACATGAGCGGCTGGGCGATCGTCGCCGCCGTGGGCCTCATCGGGCTCGTCATGAGCACCTTCATCTCCAACACGGCCACCGCCGCCCTGCTGCTGCCCATCGTGGCCGCGCTGGGAGCCTCGGCCCCCGCCCTGGGCGACCCGCTGCCGGCCCTGCTCATGACCACCGTGGCCTGCTCGCTCGCGATGGCGCTGCCGGTGAGCACGCCGCCCAACTCGATCGCCTACGCGATGGGCGTGGCCGAGACGCGCGACATGGTGCACGTGGGCGTGCCGGTGGGGCTGCTCGGACTGCTCGCCGCGGGCGCGCTGCTCACGGTCTTCGCGCTCGCGTAGCCGGGGCCCGCGGCACGCGCCCCGGACATGACGAAGGGGCCGGATCCTGATGGATCCGGCCCCTTCGGCCTTCAAAACGTCGGGGTGACAGGATTTGAACCTGCGGCCTCCTCGTCCCGAACGAGGCGCGCTACCAAGCTGCGCCACACCCCGTTTTTGAGCCCGGTCAGAATACCGGACGTGGTCCCACAAAAGCGAATCGAGGTCCCGGATGGGCCGGTTCCCGTGGACGATGCGCGGGAGACGAGGCGCACACGCCCCGGGAGGGTGCGCCTCAGGCCCGGGGCACCAGGGTGAGGACGGTGGCCTCGGGACGGCAGGCGAGGCGGATGGGCGTGTAGGGCGAGGTGCCCAGCCCGGCCGACACGTGCACGAACGCGCCCGAGCCGCCCGAGTCCGGCCGCACGCCGGGCCAGCCGTGGAGCCCGGACGCCCGCGCCGTGTCGAGGTCGCAGTTGGTGACGAGGGCACCGTAGAACGGCACGCACACCTGCCCGCCGTGCGTGTGCCCCGCCAGGATGAGGTCCGCGCCGTCGGCGCTCATCTGGTCCAGGATGCGCGTGTAGGGCGCGTGGGCGACGCCCAGGCGCGCCGTGACGCCCTCGCCGCGCGCGGCGGGTGCGGGCATCGCGTCGAGGCCGATGTGCGGATCGTCGACGCCCACGAGCTCGAACCGCGCCCCCGCGGCCTCGAGCTCGCCGCGGGCGTTGTTGAGATCCACCCAGCCGAAGCCGCGCAGCCCCGCCCGCAGGTCCTCGACCGGCAGCGCCGCCTGCGACTCCTTGAGCGTGGTGGGGCGGACCAGATAGGTGAGCGGGTTCTTGGGCCGCGGGCCGTGGTAGTCGTTCGACCCGAACACGAACGCGCCGGGCAGCGAGCCGAGCGGCTCGAGCGCCTCGAGCGCGGTGGGCACCGCCTCGAGGTGCGCGAGGTTGTCACCGGTGGTGATGACGGCGTCGAGCGGCTCGGACGCGAGATCGCGCACCCACGCCACCTTGTCGCGCTGCGAGGGCGTGAGGTGCAGGTCCGACAGGTGCAGGATCCGCACCGGGCGCGAGCCCGCGGGCAGCACCGGCACCTCGACGCGCCGGAGCACGTAGGAGCGCGCCTCGACGAGGCTCCAGGCGAGCGCGCCGCCCGCGACGAGGGCCGCGGACGCGACCCACCTGGAACCGCGCATCAGTCGTCGCCGCCGTTGTTGCCGCGGCCACCGCCGTTGTTGCCGCGGCCACCGCCGTTGTCGTTGTTCTGCGACGCGTCGTCATTGGACGACGAGTCGCCGCCGCCGTCATTGGACGACGAGTCGTTGCCGCCGTCGTCGTTCGACGAGTCGTCCGACCCGTCGTCGCTGGGCGACTCCTCGGGCTCCGGCTCGGGCTCCGGGGGCGGCGGCGTGTGCGTCGCCGTCACGTACCCGACGGTGCTGCCGGGCAGGGCGCGCCAGTTGGCGGAGGGCGTCTGCCCCACGATGGTGCCCTCGGCGTAGGAGAGCGTGTAGCGCTCGCCGCCGCCCGCCGCGAGCTTGAAGCCCTCGGCCGCGAGGACCCGGCGCGCCTGGGACTCGCTGAGGCCGATGATGCTGGGCACCGGTCGCGGCTCGCCCTGGAGCACCTTGGTCGTGGGGTCGTCGAAGGTGAGCATCTCCGCGCCCTCGAGCGCCCGGTTCATGTAGTTCTGCCACGTGGGGCCGGCGAGCGACGAGCCGTACAGGTACCTGAAGTACTGGCCGCCCAGGGTGATGTTCTGACCCGGCTCGTTCTTGTTGGGGTTGCCGATCCACACCGTGGTGACCAGCTGCGGCGTGTAGCCCATGAACCACGTGTGGGTGTTCTCCTGCGCGGTGCCGGTCTTGCCGGCGGCCTGGCGGCCGCCGTCGAGGTTGAGCGCCTTGCCTGTTCCGGCCTTCATGACCTCGCGCATGCCGTAGACGACGCCATCGGCGACCTCCTTCTCGATCACGCGCTCGCACCGGTCCGGCGGCACATCGAGGGAGTTGCCCTCGGCGTCGACGACGGAGAGGATCGCGCGCGGATCGCAGCGGACACCGCCGTTCGCGAACACCTGGGCCACCTGCGCCATGGTGAGCGGGGAGGCCTCGTTGACGCCCAGCGCCATCGACGGCACGGCCTGGATCTCCGCGCCGTCGGCGCGGCGGAAGCCCAGGTCCTCGGCCGTCTGCTTGATGTCGCACAGGTCCAGCTGGTTGGCCATCTCCGCGTAGGCGGTGTTGACGGAGTTCGCGGTCGCGTGCAGCACGGTCTGGAAGTTCGCGTTGTAGCCCTCGACGTTACCGGGGCCCCACTCGGGCTGGCCGGTGAACGGGTGGTCGTTGCCCGGGTCCAGGCACTCGGTCGCCGTCCAGGTCGACATGTCGAAGTCCTTCTGGCGACCGTCGATGGTCTCCTGCAGGGAGCGGCCGTCGCGCAGCCACGCGGTGAGCACCACGGGCTTGAAGGTCGAGCCGGGCGAGAAGCCTCGCGAGCCGCCCTCGTCGACGCTCACCGAGTAGTTGATCGCCGTCGAGTCGTTCGAGTCCGCGGCGGGGTCGAACTCCTTCGACTGCGCCATGGCGAGCACCTCGCCGTTGTCGGGGTCGAGCGACACGAGCGCCGCCGCCCACCCGGAGGGGTCGTCCGCCGGCAGGGAGGCCTGGAGCTCCTCGTTCGCGATCTTCTGCTTGTCGAGGTCGAGCGTGGTGACGATGTCGAGGCCGCCCTGCAGCAGCAGGTCCGAGCCGGACAGCTCGAGGTCGTCCTGGTTGAACACGTCGTCGGTACGGATGATGCGCGTGACGTAGTCGCAGAAGAACGGGGCGTGCTCGGACGCGACGCAGGAGACCTTGGGACGGTTGACGTCCATGGTGTCCTCGAGCGGCGTCGAGATGTACTCGTCGAACTCGGCGCGCGTGATGTCGCCCTGCTCGTACATGGTGAGCAGCACGGTGTTGCGGCGCTGCGTCGCGTTCTCGGGGAAGCGCAGCGGGTTCCACTTGGACGGGTTCTGGGTGATGCCCGCGACCGTCGCCGCCTCGATCGCGTTGAGGTCCTTGGCGGGCTTGTCGAAGTAGTACTGGGACGCGGCCTCGACACCGTAGGTGTTGGGACCGAACTGCGCGATGTTGAGGTACTGCTGGAGGATCTGCTCCTTGCCGCAGTCCACCGCGGGGTTGTCCTCCGAGCACTCGACGCCGTACTGGTTGTCCAGGTTCTCCTCGAGCGCGAGCGCCAGGCGCCACTCGCGGATCTTGCGGGCGAGCGAGACCTCCGTGGCCTCGGCGATCGCGTCCTCGTCCTCCGAGGCGATGGCCTGCTGGAGGATCGTGTTCTTCACCAGCTGCTGCGTCAGCGTCGACGCACCGGGAGAGCTGTCGGAGGTGAGGTTGACGTACACGGCGCGCATGAGGCCCTCGCCGTCCACGCCGTGGTGCTCGAAGAAGCGCTTGTCCTCGATCGCGACGACGGCCTTGACCAGCCAGGGGGAGATCTCCTCGAGGGGCACCACCACGCGGTTCTGCTCGTAGAACGTCGCGAGGAGGTAGTTGCCCGTGCGGTCGTAGATGTTCGACTGCTGCGGCAGGCGCACGTCGCTCAGCTCCTGGGGGAGCTCCTCGAAGAGCTCCGAGGAGCCCTTCGCCGCCTGGCCCGCGACCGTGACGGCGGGCAGGGCGAGGCCGGCGAGCAGGAAGCCACCCATGATGGCGAGTCCGACGAACAGCGCCACTGCCGTGACGAACTGGACGAACGTCACCTTGGTACGGGGACGTCGCTGGGATCGAGCCATGAAACAACCTTACGCGGGGCCGTAGGGGACCCCGCCTCGTGAGGGGAGCCGAGCGGACGGGGGGAGATAGGCTCTCACCATGACACGCACGTGGGAGTACGCGACCGTTCCGCTCATCGACCATGCTACCAAGCAGATCCTCGACCAATGGGGAGAGGACGGCTGGGAGCTGGTCCAGGTGCTCGCCATGGGCGAGGACCGCACCCGCCTGGTCGCGTACCTCAAGCGCCCCAAGGCCGCCTGATGACGGCCACGCAGAGACTCGCCGCCCTGGGCCTCGCGCTCCCCGAGGTCGCCACTCCGGTGGGCACCTACATGCCCGCCCGCCGCCACGGCGACCTGGTCTACACGTCCGGCCAACTCCCGCTCGTCGAGGGCGATCTCCTCGCGGTGGGCCTCGTGGGCCAGCGCGCCGGCGACGTCACGCCGGAGCGCGCCACCGAATGCGCCCGCGTCTCCTGCCTCAACGCGCTCGCCGCGGTCGCCCAGGCGGCCGGCGGCCTCGACAACATCGAGTCGGTCGTCAAGATCACCGGCTTCGTGGCCTCCGCGCCCGGCTTCACCGCGCAGCCCGCGGTCCTCAACGGCGCGTCGAGCCTGCTCGTCGAGGTGTTCGGCGAGGCCGGCCGCCACGCACGCTCCGCCGTGGGCGTCGCGGCCCTGCCGCTCGGCGCCCCCGTCGAGGTCGAGATCACGGTCGCCCTGCGCTCCTAGCCCGACCGCGCTGCCCGTCCCAGGGGACGATGCACGGCCCCCGGCCGTCGCATCGTCCCGGGGGACGTCGAGACGCCGTCCCCGACGAGGACGGCCCGGGAGGAGTGCGGCTCAGCGCGAGCGCGCGCGCAGGCGCTCGGGCTCGTAGACGTCGACGGCGCCGATGTGCACGTCGATCCAGCCGCGCGAGGCGAAGTCCGCGAGGGCCTTGTTGACGGTCTCGCGGGAGGCGCCCACCAGCTGGGCGAGCTCCTCCTGCGTGAGTCCGTGGCGCACGGTGACGTGGCCGCGCTCCATGCGCCCGAAGCGGTGGCCCAGGTCCAGGATCGCCTTGGCGACACGGCCGGGCACGTCCGAGAACACCAGGTCCGCCATCGTGTTGGACATGCGGCGGATGCGCTGCGCGAGCGCGCGCATCATGTGGCGCGACATCTCGAGGTGGTCGTCGAGCCACACGTCGAGCACGTCCTTGGGGAGTTCGTAGACCACGGAGTCCTCGACCGCGTGGGCGCGCGACAGGCGCGGGCCCGGGTCGAAGACGGACAGCTCGCCGAGCATGTCCCCCACGCCCAGCAGGGACAGCAGGTTCTCGCGGCCGTCGCGCGCGGTGCGGGCCAGCTTGATCTTGCCCTTGACGATGACGTAGAGCGCGTAGCCCTCCTCGCCCTCGTTGAAGATGGTCTCCCCGCGGGCCAGCTCGCGGCGGCCCATCTGGTCGATGAGGGAGCGCGCCATCGCGGCGTCCATGCCGCCGAACAGGGGCGAAGAGCGCAGGAGCTGCTCCTCGCGAGCTGTCTCGGGCATGTTCAGCCGTCCTTACCTGTTGTGGCCCTCCTGGCGTCGAGCCGCCGCCAACAGGTGCACCATCTGCGCCGTCACATTATCAAGCGAATCGGCGGTCCTGGTCTCGTAGGCCGCCAGCCGCGTGTCGAGTTCGTCCAGATCGTCGAGGGTGGAGGGCCCCCAGCCCCGCTCCTCGGGCCACACCGCCTCCTCCAGCTCGGCGGTCGTGGGCGCCCCCGCGGCGAGCGCCTCCCAGGAGATCTCGAGCCCTCCCCCGCCCCCGGCCTCGGGACGTGCCAGGTGGGCGGTCACCAGGTCGCGCCGGGCGCGCACCAGCCGTCGCCACCACCGCACCCGGGCGAGCGCGCGACGGAGGTCGCGGCGGCGCAGGCGCAGCTCCCCCACCGCCGTCCCGTCGACCATCGCGAGCACGTCACCTCCGTGTGAACGCCGCCTCGACCCGGCACCTGCGCCGGGTTCCCCGTTACCGTGTATCGGAACGCCGGGGGCGCGGCTTGAGCGCCGCTAGGGTGGCCGCATGGCGAGGACCCCGCTCACCGTCGCATCGGCCGCTCAGGAGCGCCCCCCGGTCGCCCTCGTGCGCCGCGCGCGGGCCGTCAACCGCACGCTCGCGGCCGTCTACCCGGACGCGCACTGCGAGCTCGACTTCGATGGCCCGTTCCAGCTGCTGGTCGCCACGGTGCTCAGCGCGCAGTGCACGGACGTGCGGGTCAACCAGGTCACGCCGGGCCTGTTCGCGCGCTTCCCCGACGCCCCCGCGATGGCGGCGGCGGACCGGGCCGAGCTCGAGGAGCTCATCCGCCCCACCGGCTTCTTCCGGTCCAAGGCGGAGTCGCTGCAGGGCCTGTCGCGCGACATCGTCGAGCGTTACGACGGCGACGTGCCGGGACGGCTCGCGGACCTGGTGACCCTGCGCGGCGTGGGCCGCAAGACCGCCAACGTGGTCCTGGGCAACGCGTTCGGGGTGCCGGGCATCACGGTGGACACCCACATGGGACGGCTGGCCCGTCGGCTGGGCCTCACCGTCGAGGAGGACCCTGTCGCGGTCGAGCGCGACCTGGCGGCGCTCATCGAGCCGCGCGAGTGGACCCTGTGGTCCCACCGGGTGATCTTCCACGGGCGCCGGCGCTGCCTCGCCCGCAAGCCGCAGTGCGGCGAGTGCGAGATCGCGGCGATGTGCCCCACCGCGCCGGGCGCGCGCGTGCGACCCGAGTAGGGACACGCGCGGGCGGGGCGGGTCGTCCCCGCTCCGGTCAGTCCGGGCGGACCCCGTTCCGGTCAGTCCGGGCGGCCCTCGGAGGAGTCCCCGCCCGGCTCGATGCCGGCTCCCCACTCGTCCGCGACGTGCTCGCCCGCCTCCTCCCACTCGAGGTCGGTGAACGCCGGCCCGTACATGGGCGTGTGGGTGATGAAGGCCGAGCGCGCGATGGCGATCGAGCCGACGGCGGACGTCGCGAGCTGGAGCACGACGATCGCGATGACCTTGATGGTGTCGGAGACGCTCGGGTGCACCAGCAGGCAGCCCACGGTCACGAGCACGATGCCGATGCCGCCCGCCGTGCCCACGGCGGAGGTGCGCGTGTACGGGTCGGGGAAGCGGATCACGCCCAGCGCGGCGGACAGGAACACCAGGCCGCCCAGGACGATGACCACCTGGCCGACGATCTCGAGGATGCTCATCGGTGCCCCCGGGTGATGGTGCGGGCGAGGGACAGCGCGCCCAGGAAGCCCACCACGCTCGCGACGAGCACGATGTCGAAGCGGGCGGGCGAGGCGACCTTGAGGCCGATCAGCGCGATGATGCCCACGATGCCGAACAGCAGCAGGTCCGCCGCGACGGCGCGGTCCGCGCCGGTGGGGCCCTTGACCATGCGGTAGGTGCTGGCCAGGCACGCGATGAGCAGCAGCGCCAGGCCGATGTCGATGCCGATCATGCGGGGCCTCCTTGACGGCGCATCGCGTGGAGCATGCGGTCCTCGATGCCGGCGAGCTCCGCCCGCAGCGACGGGGCGTCCGCGTGGTACATGCCGTGCACGTGGAGCCGGCGGGCGTCGTCCTCGCCGCGCGCGGGCGACGTGCCCAGGGTGAGCGTGCCGGGCGTGATGGTGATGAGCGCGCCCAGCGTGGTGAGCTCGAGGTCCGTCCGGCAGCGCGTGACGTACGTGATGATGCCGGGCGACGAGTCCTGCCCGGGGGTGAGGTTGTCGCGGATGACGGCGACGTTGGACAGCACCACCTGCCAGGCGAACCACAGCAGGAAGCCCGCGAATCGGAAGGGCCAGGTCAACCAGGTCATCGGCCCAGCACCGCCTCGACGAAGCCGCTCGTGTCCATCAGGCCCAGCGCCGCCGTCTCGGACAGGGACAGCAGCAGTTCGCCGCCGAGCCCCAGCGTGAGCGTGACGAGCGCGAGCGCGAGCCCTGGCGCGATGAGCGCGGGGCCGATGCGCCGGCGTCCCGGCTCGGCGGACGACACGGCGGCGTCCGCGGGCAGGGTGGCGACCGCGCCGTCCGGGCGCGCTGTTCCCTGGGTGCCGGGGGACGATGCGGCGCTCCCGGCGGCGGACGACGCGGCGGCGACGGCCGCAGCGGCGGGCTCGGCGCCCGCCTCGTCCTCGTCGGGGTCGGCCGGCGCGTCCGCGCCGGCGGGCGCCGGATCCAGGCCCTCGGGCGGGTGGCCCCAGAACACGCCGGACCAGATCTTGAGCATCGACATGAGGGTCACGATGCTGACGAGCACCATGAGCACGGCGGCCACGATCTGCCCCTCCGACAGCGACGCCATGAGCAGGCTCAGCTTCGCGACGAAGCCGGAGAACGGCGGCACGCCGGCGAGCGAGAGGGCGGCGGCGAAGAACGACACCGCGATCCACGGCTCGCGCTTGGCCAGCCCGCCCAGCCGGTCGAGCGAGCCGGTGCCGTAGCGGACCTCGACCGCGCCGGTCGAGAGGAACAGCGAGGCCTTCACGATCATGTGGTGGATCAGGTAGAAGATGCCGGCGGTGAGGCCCACGAGGCCGAACAGCGCGACGCCCATGAGGATGTAGCCGATCTGACTGATCATGTGGAAGGCGAGGATGTTGCGCGTGGTGGTCTCGCCCACCGCGCCCAGCACGCCCACCACCATGGTGATGGAGAACGCCGCGACGCCGATCCACAGGAAGCGGCTGTCGCCGTCGAAGATCACCGCGTAGATGCGGTAGATCGCGTAGATGGCGACCTTGGTGTGCAGGCCGGAGAACATCGCGGTCACGGTGGGCGACGTCGCGGGGTAGGCGCGGGCGAGCCAGCCGTGGACCGGCACGACCGCCGCCTTGATCGACAGCGCGAACAGGCAGATCGCGACGGCGGCGGCCACCGCATCGTCCTCCTTCGCGGCGCCGGCGAGCTCGGCGAGGTTGACCGTGCCGGCCACGCCGTACACGAAGCCCACGCCCGCGAGGAAGATGGTCGACGTCAGCAGGTTCACGGTGACGTACAGGCGCGCGCCGGCGACGGCCCACAGCCGTCCCCGGCCGGGGGCCGCGAGCACGAACAGCGCGTACGAGGGCAGCAGCATGACCTCGATGAACACGAAGAGGTTGAACAGATCCGCCGTGAGCAGGGCGCCGTTGACGCCCGCGGTGAGCACCAGCACCAGCGGCGCGAAGTAGCGGTGCGAGGCGTAGCGCGTGGCGATCGCGAAGCCGGAGCACGTGAGCGTGAGCAGCCCCGTCGCGGTGAGCATGAGCGCGGTGAGCATGTCCGCCGCGAAGGGGATGGCGATGCCCGCCTGCCACAGCCCGATGCTGGTGGCGAGGGTCGAGCCGTCGCGCGCGGCCAGGACGAGGGCGACGCCGCCGCCCAGCGAGCCGGCGAGCACCGTCATGAGCACGGCCGCGTTGAGCCGCCACCGCTCCTTGAGCGGCACGAGCAGGCCCGCGGTGATGAGCGGGATGGCGACGAAGAGCGCAAGCGCGGAGCCGGTCACGCGTCGTCCTCCTCTCCGGGGGTGATGACGCGGCGCGACACGGGATCCCAGCGCGGGTCGGGCAGGTCGGGGCCGGCGGTCGACTGGGCGGCCGCCGGGTCGTCGGTGACGTCGTCGTCGCGGCGGCCGGTGATGGCGAGCACGAGCATGAAGATGGTGATCGAGAACGCGATGACGATCGCGGTGAGCACGAACGCCTGCGGCAGCGGGTCGGCGACCTCGGACGGGTCCAGATCCTTGCCGATGGGCTCGCCACGGTTGAAGGTGCCGCCGGCGGCCACGATCATGAGGTTGACCGCGTGGCTGAGCAGCACGAAGCCGAGGATCACGCGCATCATCTCGCGACGGGAGAACAGGTAGACGGCGCCGGCCACGATGACGCCGGCGGCGAGGGCGAGGGTCATGAGCGGGGCGCCTCCTCCCGGTTGCGGCCGCGCATCCTCTTGTCCTGCACGATGCGCTCCGGCGGCAGGCCCAGCAGGTGCGAGCCCAGGTAGTTGAGCGCGACCAGCACGACGCCGATCACGGCGAGGTACACGCCGATGTCGAACACCAGGGCGCTGGTGATCCCGACCGGGCCCACGTAGCCCCAGTGGATGGGGGCGAGGAACGAGCCCTCGGCGTAGCCCAGGAAGCCCGCCCCCGCGGCGATGGCGATGCCCGCGGCGATCATGACGACGTGCGGCACCTTGAGGCGTGCCTCCTCGTCGGACGGCGCCGCGAGGTACGCGAGCGCGAGGCCCGCGCCGCCGATCAGCGCGGCGATGAAGCCGCCGCCGGGCTCCTGGTGGCCGCGCAGCAGCGCGAACACGGACAGCACGACGGTGAGCGGGCCCACGAAGCGGGCGATGGTCTGGATGAACACGGTGTTCGAGCGCGGCTCGGAGATGGGCAGCTCCGTGTCGATGACCGGCTCGGGCTCGCGCGGCTCGAGCGCGCGACGCGAGCGCAGCAGCACCATGATCGCGATGCCGGCCATGCCGAGCACCGTGAGCTCGCCCAGGGTGTCCAGGGCGCGGAAGTCCACGAGGATCGTGTTGACCACGTTCGCGCCGCCGGTCTCGGCCGGGCCCTGGGTGACGTAGTACTCGCCGGCGGCGGACATCTCCCGCCGGCCGGTGAAGGCGAGCACCGCGGCCGTGGTCGCGACGCCGGCGCCCACGGCGAGCAGGCCGGGCGCGATGCGGTTGCCGCGGCGGCGCTGGCGGAAGCTCCACGGGAGGCGGCGCAGCAGCAGCACCATCACCACGAGCGTGAGGATCTCGACGAGCAGCTGGGTGAGCGCGACGTCCGCCGCGCCCAGCGCGAAGAACCACGACGTCACCGCGAAGCCCACCACGCCGATGGTCACCACGGCCGCCATGCGGGTGCGGGCGACGATCACGCAGACCACGCCCACCGAGACGAACGCGAGGAGCCCCCAGTCGAGCGCGGTCGAGTCGCCGGGGATGCGCGGGTCGAGGTCGAGCCCGGACGCGGCGACGACGGCGGCGATCGCCACGAGCACCACCACCGGCATCACGAGGTGGCGGCGGGGATCGAAGGTCTGGGTAAGGTGGCCGATGCGCTTGCCGCCGGCGATGAGGCCGCCGCGGAGCGCGTCGACGACGGCGAGGCCCGAGATGGGCGAGTCGAGCGGCTGGAGCACGCGGTCCACGCGGGCCCTGGCGAGCACCAGCACGATGCCCAGCACCAGGATGATGACCGACAGCACGAGCGCGGGGTTGACCCCGTGCCACAGCGCCAGGTGCGTGTCCATCTCGACGCCGGCGGCCGCGGTGGCCGCGTCGGCGAACAGGCCGTCGAGCACGAACGGGGTCAGGCCCAGCACGACGCCCGCGAGCGCGGGCAGCGCGACCGGTCCCCAGAACGTCGCGGGGGCCTCGCGCGGGACCACGGCCCCTGCATCGTCCCTCGCCGGGCCGCCGAAGGCGCCCAGCACGATCCGAGCGGAGTAGCCGAACGTCATCACCGCGAGCACCGCGATGGTCACGGCGAAGGCCGGGCCCACCCACGGGGCGCCCGGGGCATCCCAGAACGCCTCGAGCAGGCCCTCCTTGCTGAGGAAGCCCAGCAGCGGCGGGATGCCGGCCATGGACGATGCGGCGAGCACCGTGAGCGTCGCGGTGACGGGCATGCGGCGGCGCAGGCCGCCCAGGCGACGGATGTCGCGCGTGCCGGCCTGGACGTCGATGACGCCGACGAGCATGAACAGCGCCGACTTGAACAGGGCGTGCGCGAGCGTGTGCACCAGCGCCGCCTCGATCGCGTCGGGCGTGCCCACGCCGATCATCGCGACCAGGAAGCCCAGCTGGCTCACCGTCGAGTAGGCGAGGAGCTCCTTGAGGTCGTGGCGGCGCAGGGCGCCCACCGCGCCGAGCGCGGCGGTGATGAGGCCCGCGCCCACGAGCATCCCCTGCCACACGGGCACCTCGCCCAGCACAGGCGAGAAGCGGAACAGCAGGTAGATGCCGGCCTTGACCATCGCCGCGGCGTGCAGGTAGGTGCTCACGGGGGTGATGGCGACCATGGAGTCGGGCAGCCAGGACTGGAACGGGAACTGGGCGGACTTGGTGAAGGCGGCGATCGCGAGCAGGACGGCGACCACGGTCGTGAAGGTCGAGTCGGTGGCCCAGATGTCGTCCGCGAGGATCTCGCTCAGGCGGGTGGTGCCCGTGCCCACCGCCATGACGACCGCGGCGGACAGCAGCGCGAGTCCGCCGAAGGCGGTCACCAGCAGGGTGCGGACCGCGGGCTCGCGCGTGCCGGTCGCGGAGCGGCCGATGAGGAAGAACGAGCACAGCGTGGTGGCCTCCCACGCGACGAACAGCACCACCACGTCGTCCGAGAGCACCAGCACGAGCATCGCGAGCGCGAAGAGCGTCATGAGGCCGAAGAAATCCCCGTGCCGACGCGGCTTGAGGTAGCGCGCTGAATAGGCGAGGACCACGGCGCCGATGCCCAGCACGAGCAGGCCGAACAGGAGGGCCAGCCCGTCGAGCCGCAGGGACAGCGCGGCGCCCAGGGTGGGCAGCCAGTCGATGGAGGTCTCGACCACCCCGTCGCCGGCCGCGGCGACCAGCAGGCCCGCGGCGGCCGCGAGCGGCACGGCGAGGATCCAGCCGGAGTTGCGTCCGACGTAGCGGCCCAGGAAGGGTGAGGCGATCGTCGCGGCGGCGACGAGGGCGAGGGAAGGCAGCACGGTCGTCCCTGGGCTCAGCGGGACACGCGCGGGGCGGCGCGGTGGACGGCGTGACGCGTGACGAGTCGCTCAGAGCGGCTCTTGGGCATGGTGCTCCCCCGGATGGACAACGGTGTGAATCAGGGAGAGTCTAACGGTCAGCCGGTGGCGACCCCCTCGGCCGCCTTCGCGGGCTGGGGCGGGTCGAAGCGGTATCCCACGTTGCGGACCGTGCCGATCAGCTGCTCGTGCTCCGAGCCCAGCTTGGCGCGCAGTCGGCGCACGTGGACGTCCACGGTGCGGGTGCCGCCGTAGTAGTCGAAGCCCCACACCTCCTGGAGGAGCTGGTCGCGGGTGTAGACCCGGCCGGGGTGCTGCATGAGGTACTTGAGGAGCTCGAACTCCTTGTAGGTGAGGTCGAGGGCGACGCCCTTGAGTCGGGCGGTGTAGCCGCCCACGTCCACGGTGAGGTCGCCGGAGGAGAACTCCGCGGCGCGCTCGAGCGGGTCCGCGACGCTCGCGCGCCCGCGCAGCAGGCGGATGCGGGCCTCGAGCTCCGCGGGGGACGCCTCCGCGAGGATCACGTCCGCGGCGCCCCAGTCGGCGTTGACGATCGACATGCCGCCCTCGCGCAGCACCAGCAGGATGGGCGCGTTGACCCCGGTCACCTGCACCAGGTTGCAGTTGTTGCGCGCCTCGACCAGGTCCACGCGGGCGTCGATGACCAGGATGTCCGCGTCCATCGCGTCGAGCATGGCCGACGGCTCCGGCGCGACCACGCGCGTCCGGTGAGACAGCAGCGCGAGCGCCGGCAGGACGTCTGCAGCACCGTCGGCCGACGGTGAGAGGACAAGCAGGTCTGCCATGGCACCTCCGATGGGGCCTCACAATAGCGGGACCAACGTCTGAGACACTAACGGCCATGAACGCCCCCACCCGTGCGACCGTGAGCGCCGCCGCGGCCGCGCTGGTGGCCGGCGCCGGGTTCCTCGGAACGCGCTATCTCGCGGCCGCGGTGCTGGGCCTCATCGTCGCCCTCGCGCTCGGCTGGCCGGGCCTGCTGCGCGCCTCGCGCAAGCGCCAGGCCTCCGTGATCCTCGTGGGCGGCGGCGCCATGGCGCTCGCCTCAGTGGTGCTCGCGCGCACCGAGCCGTACCTGCGCCACATGGTGATCGCACTCGGCGCGATGGTCGTGGCCGCGCTGGTGTCGGAGGTGTTCTTCGAGTCGAGCCGCGGGCGCACCGTGACGTCCGTGGCCGCCACCGCGGCGGGCGCGGTCGTGGTCGCGTCCGGCGCCTCCTGGGTGGCCGCGAGCCGGACCGTGGGCGCCGAGCACCTGGTCGTCGTCGCCGGCGCCGCCCTCGCGATCGCCGCGGTCGGCGCGGCCCTCACCCCCTACGCGCAGCTCAACACGGCGCTCGCGCTCGTGCTGGCGACCGGCGTGGGCGCCGGGATCGGCGAGCTCTTCGCCGAGCTGTCGTGGTGGTCCGGCGGCGCGACGGGCCTCCTGTGCGGCGTCATTGTGACTCTTCTCACCGAGCTGGGGCGGCGCGAGCCGCGGCCTCCCGGCGTGTGGGCCGGAATAGCGTCGGCGGTCGCGCCCGTTCTGTCCGCGGGAGCGCTCGTCTACATCGCCGGACGGATGCTCGTCGGCTAGTCCCCCCGAAAGCAGAGGTCCCCGTTGCTCACCCCGGAGCTCACCCGCCTCCTCGTCGCCGTCGCCGTGCTCGCGCTCGCCGGCGTGGCCGCCGTGTGGTGGCGCCGCCGACAGGGCCGCGTCACGAAGGTCGAGCGCGAGGGCGCGCTGTCCTCCGCGACGCTCGGCGCGCAGCGCGGCTATCACGCCACCTTCCTGCAGTTCTCGACGCCCATGTGCAGCAAGTGCCCGCCCACGGCGGCGCTGCTGGCCCGGGTCGCCGGCGAGGATCCGCGCGTCGCCCACATCGAGATCGACGCCTCCGAGCGGCTCGACCTCGCGCGCGAGCTCGACATCATGCGCACCCCCACGATCCTGCTCCTCGACGGCGACGGGGTGCCGGTCTCCCGCATCTCCGGAGCGCCCACGGAGGCGCAGGCCCGCGAGGCGCTCGCCGCGGTGCCCCGCACGGGCACCGACTACTCCATCTAGCCGCGTCCCTCGCGCCGCATCCACCCGGGCCTGGCCCGCAGCGGTCCCCACCCCTAGACTCCCCGCCAAGGAGGCCCCCATGCCGGACATTCAGATCGATCCCCGCGGCCCCCGCTTCGGGGCGGCCGTCACCCTCACCGGTGCGGTCGTCGCGCTGGTCATCGGCGACGCGTGGCCGGGCGTCGCGATCATGGCGATCCTCGCCGTCCTCTACGTCCCGGGCGCGATCCGCGGCCCCCAGGCCACGCTCCAGGGGGCGTTCTTCAAGGCCTTCGTCCGGCCGCGCCTGAGCCCGCCGGCCCAGACCGAGTCCTTCCGCCCGCCCCGCTTCGCGCAGCAGCTCGGCCTGTTCTTCACCACCGCCGCGGTGGCCTGCGCGCTCGCCGGCTGGAGCCTGGGCTTCCTCATCTTCGTGGGCTTCCTCACCTTCGCGTCCGCGCTCCAGGCGGTCTTCGGGCTGTGCCTGGGCTGCGAGATGTACCTGCTCTTCCGTCGCGCGACGGCCCGCGCCGCCTGATGCCCGCGCTCGTCGTCAAGTGCACGTGGGGCGCGGAGCGTCCCGAGACGTACCTGCAGGCCTTCACGGTCGCCGCCACGGCCGCCGCATCCGGGCTCGAGGTGAGCGTGTGGCTCACGGGCGACGCCACGCTCGCCGCGGTCGCCGGCAGCGAGGACGTCACCATCCCCCACTCGCCGCCGCTGTCGCAGCTGCGCGACGCGATCCTCGCGGCCGGCGGGACGCTCACGGTGTGCGCGCAGTGCGCGCGCCGGCGCGACATCGGGGACGATGCGCTGGTCGCGGGCGCCCGCATCGCCGGCGCCGCGGCCTTCGTCGCGGAGGCGACGGCCCCCGGGGCGACCGCGCTCGTCTACTGACGCGCCGCATCGTCCCTTGTCCGGGCCGCGCGCCGCGCGCCGTTCCGGTCGGCGCGCCCCCGTCGCTAGAGTGTGGGCATGACCGCGCTCGAGATGACCTTCACCGCGCTCGCGGTGCTCGCGTTCGCGGCGACCGCGTGGGTCGTCGGGATCGTCGTCTACAACCTCGTGAAGGGCCCCAAGCGGTGACCTTCGTCATCCCGTCGGACCTCGCGCCCGAGGTCTACCCCCTCGCGTGGGTGGTGGGCGTGTGGGAGGGCCACGGCGTGCTCGACTACCCCGGCATCGAGGCCGCGAACTTCCGCCAGCGCGTGGTGTTCGACCACGACGGCGGCCCGTATCTGAGCTACACCTCGACGCTGACGCTCATGGGCGAGGACGGCGAGGTGGGCCAGGTGTGGTCGGCGGAGTCCGGCTTCTGGCGCGTCGCGCCGCACGCGCCCGAGGGCGTCGAGCTCAAGGACTTCCAGCACCCGCTCGAGGTGGTGCTCGCGGACGCCTCCGGCGTGCTCACCTGCTACTTCGGTGCCGTGGGCAACGGCCGCATCGACCTCGCGACCCGCTTCGCCGCCTCGACCGAGACCGGCCCCGAGGTGCGCGGCGCGACCCGCATGTACGGCAACGTGCAGGGCGAGCTCATGTGGACGTGGGACCTCGCGGCATTCGGCCACAAGCTCCAGTCCTACGCGAGCGCGCGGCTCAGCCGCGTCGAGGGCCCCGAGGTCCCCGACGCCGAGTCCGCGGAATCCTGACGCGCACCCCGCGCGTTCACCCGGCATGACCGCCTCCTCCCTGCTGTCGCGCCCCGGCGCCGTCGACGGACTCGGCCCCGACGCGGGCGTCCCCTGGCACTACGGCGACCCCACCGCCGAGCAGCGCGCCCTCGAGTCCGGCCGCGCCGTGGTCGACCAGTCCCACCTGGGCGTGGTGACCGTCGCCGGTCCCGACCGGCTCACATGGCTCGACTCCCTCTGCACTCAGTCAGTCGCCTCACTATCTCCGGGCGAGGCCGCCGAGCTCATGATCCTGTCCCCCCAGGGACGCATCGAGCACGTCGCCGGCCTGGTCGACGACGGCACCACCGCGTGGCTGATCACCGAGTCCGCGCCCGCGCTGGCCGCGTTCCTCGACCGGATGCGGTTCATGCTCCGCGTCGAGGTGGCCGATGCGACGGCCGCCTGGGCGGCGATCGGCGAGCCGGTCGCGGCTCCCGCCGGCGACGGGCTCGTCTCCTGGGTGGACCCGTGGCCGGGCATCACCGCCGGCGGCACGTCGTACGCGGCCGACCCCGCGGCCACGGCGGACGCCGCGACGGCGCGTCCCTGGCGGCTCGTGCTCGTGCCGCGCGAGAGCCTCGCCACGGAGATCGACGCGCGCGTCGCCGCCGGCGCGACCCTCGCCGGCACCTGGGCGAGCGAGGCGATCAGGATCGCCGCGCATCGTCCCCGGGCCTCCCGGGAGGTCGACGAGACCACCCTGCCGCACGAGCTCGACTGGCTGCGCACCGCCGTGCACCTGCACAAGGGCTGCTACCGGGGCCAGGAGACGGTCGCCAAGGTGCACAACGTGGGCCGCCCGCCGCGGCGGCTCACCCTGCTCCACCTCGACGGCTCTGCGCACACCCTGCCGGAGCCCGGCACGCCCGTCCACACCGCGGACGGCGCGGTGGTGGGGCGCGTGACCTCCGTCGCGCGCCACCACGAGCTGGGCCCCATCGCGCTCGCGGTGCTCAAGCGCAACGTCGACCCTGCCGCGACGCTCACCGTCCCGACGGACGGCGGCCCCGTGACTGCCGCGCAGGAGCTCATCGTCAACGCCGACGGCGTCTCCGCCGACCGCCCCGACCGCCCCGGCCCCACCATGAAGGGGCTGCTCATGGGCAAGGGATGCGGCGCCGACGGCGGGGACATGTCGTAGGGCCCGCATGAGGCTCGCCGCGCCTGCGCTAGCGTAGGTGCCGGTTTCTTGGAGGAGGTTCCCGTGTTCGGTTCGCTGCAGGCCATGGTCGTGCTCGTCATCTCCGCGGCGGCGCTCGCCGGCGCCGTGTGGGGCGTCATCGACGCCGCGAGGCGGCCCGATACGGCGTTCCGCAACGCGGGCAAGCTCACCAAGACCATCTGGCTCGCGATCCTGGGCGTCGCGACCCTCATCGCGTTCATCTCGCTGCCGTGGCCGCTGGGCACGGGCGGGGGCATCGGCGGCATCCTCGGCATCGTCTCCGTCGTCGCGGTCATCGTGTACTTCGTGGATGTGCGCCCCAAGATCGGCGGCCCGACGCTGGGCGGGAACTCGAACCGCAGCTCCGGCGGCTGGTGATCGCTGCGTGAGGGCCGTCCTCCAGCGCGCCTCGCGCGCGTCCGTGACCGTCGACGGCGCCGTCACCGCATCCTTCGACCGCCAGGGCATCGTCGCCCTCGTGGGCGCGACCCACGGCGACGGGCCCGAGCAGGTCGCGACCCTCGCCCGCAAGATCGCGGAGCTGCGCATCCTCGACGACGAGAGGTCGGCGTCGGACGTCGACGCGCCCGTCATCGTCGTCTCCCAGTTCACGCTGTACGCGGACGTGCGCAAGGGCCGGCGGCCCTCCTGGAACGGGGCCGCGCCGGGGCCGGTCGCCGAGCCGCTCGTCGGCGCCGTGGTGAGCGCGCTGCGCGAGCGCGGGCTGACCGTCGGGACCGGCGTCTTCGGCGCGCACATGGACGTCGAGCTGGTCAACGACGGCCCCATCACCATCCTCGTCGAGGCCTGAACCGGGCGCCCCGCGGCGCCTGCCGCGAGGCCCCCGGCCCGCGCATCGTCCCCAGAAAGGGATGTTTCGGACTCGTCAACATCGTCACGCCGGTGGCGAACATGCCCCATTCCTGTCGGACCCCGTGGTTAGCCTGGAACACACAGCGGGGGAAGTGTCTCCGCGACCCCGGCCCCGGCCGGACGACTCAAGGGAGGCTGACATGTTCGAGCGGTTCACCGATCGGGCCCGTCGAGTGGTGGTGCTCGCGCAGGAAGAGGCGCGCATGCTCAACCACAACTACATCGGGACGGAGCACATCCTCCTCGGACTGGTCCGCGAGGGCGAGGGCGTCGCCGCGAAGGCGCTCGAGGCCATGGACATCTCCCTCAACGGCGTGCGCGAGCAGGTCCAGGAGATCATCGGTGAGGGCTCGCACGCCCCGTCCGGCCACATTCCCTTCACCCCGCGCGCCAAGAAGGTGCTCGAGCTGTCGCTGCGCGAGGCGCTGCAGCTGGGCCACAACTACATCGGCACCGAGCACATCCTGCTGGGCCTCATCCGCGAGGGCGAGGGCGTGGCCGCGCAGGTGCTGGGCAAGCTGGGCGCGGACCTGGGCGGCGTGCGCCAGCAGGTCATCCAGCTGCTCTCGGGCTACGAGGGCAAGGAGCCCGTCGCCGCGGGCGGCGGCCCCCAGGAGGGCCAGCCCGCCGGCTCGACCGTGCTCGACCAGTTCGGCCGCAACTTCACGCAGGCCGCGCGCGAGGGCAAGCTCGACCCCGTCGTGGGACGCGAGCTCATCCAGGAGCGCGTCATGCAGGTGCTGAGCCGCCGCACCAAGAACAACCCCGTGCTGATCGGCGAGCCCGGCGTCGGCAAGACCGCCGTGGTCGAGGGCCTGGCCCAGGCGATCGTGCGCGGCGACGTGCCGGAGACGCTCAAGGACAAGCACCTCTACACGCTCGACCTCGGCTCGCTCGTGGCCGGCTCGCGCTACCGCGGCGACTTCGAGGAGCGCCTCAAGAAGGTGCTCAAGGAGATCCGCACGCGCGGCGACATCATCCTGTTCATCGACGAGATCCACACGCTCGTGGGCGCCGGCGCGGCCGAGGGCGCGATCGACGCGGCCTCGATCCTCAAGCCCATGCTGGCCCGCGGCGAGCTGCAGACCATCGGTGCGACCACGCTCGACGAGTACCGCAAGCACGTCGAGAAGGACCCCGCGCTCGAGCGCCGCTTCCAGCCCATCCAGGTGCCGGAGCCGGAGCTGGGCCACGCGATCGAGATCCTCAAGGGGCTGCGCGACCGCTACGAGGCGTTCCACCGCGTCACCATCACGGACGACGCGATCGTCGCCGCCGCGACCATGGCGGACCGCTACATCTCCGACCGCTTCCTCCCGGACAAGGCGATCGACCTCATCGACGAGGCGGGCGCGCGCCTGCGCATCCGCCGCATGACCTCCCCGCCGGAGCTCAAGGAGCTGGACGACCGGATCGCGGACGTGCGCCGCGACAAGGAGTCCGCGATCGACGAGCAGGACTTCGAGAAGGCCGCGAACCTGCGCGACGTCGAGCGCAAGCTCTCCGAGGAGCGCTCGCGCAAGGAGGAGGCCTGGAAGTCGGGCGACCTCGACGTCGCCGCCGTGGTGGACGAGGACCTGATCGCGGAGGTGCTGTCGATGTCCACCGGCGTGCCGGTGACCCGGGTGTCCTCGGACGAGTCGGGCCGCCTGCTCTCCATGGAGTCGGAGCTGCACAAGCGCGTCATCGGCCAGGAGCAGGCCATCAAGGTGCTCGCCCAGTCGATCCGCCGCACGCGCGCCGGCCTCAAGGACCCCAAGCGTCCCGGCGGCTCGTTCATCTTCGCCGGTCCCACCGGTGTGGGAAAGACGGAACTCGCCAAGGCGCTGTCGGAGTTCCTGTTCGGCGACGAGGAGTCGCTCATCTCGCTCGACATGTCCGAGTACGGCGAGAAGCACACGGTGGCCCGCCTCTTCGGTGCGCCTCCCGGCTACGTGGGCTTCGAGGAGGGCGGCCAGCTCACCGAGAAGGTGCGCCGCAAGCCGTTCTCCGTCGTGCTGTTCGACGAGGTCGAGAAGGCCCACCCGGACATCTTCAACTCGCTGCTCCAGATCCTGGAGGACGGCAAGCTCACGGATGCCCAGGGCCGCGAGGTCAACTTCAAGAACACCATCATCATCATGACGACCAACCTGGGCGCGGACGCGATCTCGCGCCGCCAGGCGACGGGCTTCTCCGCCATCACCGAGGGCGGCCAGACGTACGACGACATGGTGAAGCTGGTGAACGGCAAGCTCAAGGAGCACTTCAAGCCGGAGTTCCTCAACCGCGTCGACAACGTGGTGGTCTTCCCGCAGCTCACGCAGCAGGAGATCATCCAGATCGTCGACCTCATGATCGCCCGCCTCGACGAGCGCATGAAGGACAAGGACATGGGCGTGGAGCTCACGCGGGCGGCCAAGCACCTGCTCGCGGAGAAGGGCTACGACCCCGTCCTGGGCGCCCGCCCGCTGCGCCGCGCCATCCAGCGCGAGATCGAGGACCCGCTGTCGGAGAAGATCCTGTTCGGCGAGGTCACCGCGGGGCAGATCGTCCGCGTCGACGCGCAGGGCGAGGGCATCCTGGGCGAGTTCACGTTCGAGGGCATCGACCGCGACGACGTCACGGACTCGCCCATCACCGAGGACCCGGAGGTCGGCTCCAAGAAGGACTGACGCGCGACGCCTTCCAGGAACGGCGCGCCACCGAGGCCCGGCTCACCCGCGATGGGTGGGCCGGGCCTTTGTCGTGGGGCGCGCGGGGTTCGCGTGGGCCCGTACGCGGCTCGCGTTCGCCGTTTCCCGCCTCCGAGCCGCGGCTTAGGTTCGCCGTTTCCCACCTCCGGGCCGCGGTTCGCGCGGGCCCCCACGCACGCACCGGCCCGCTTGCCCACCCAACCCGCGCCTGGTGGTAGATCCGCGCACGTATCGGCCATGGTTCGTGCCTGGATCTACCACCAGGACCGATGCGCCGGCCGCGGCCAGCGCGGGCCCCCCAGCCCCAGCCCCAGCCAGCGGCGAGTGGTAGATCCGCGCACGTATCGGGCCCGGTTCGTGCCGGGATCTACCACCAGGACCGATGCGCCGGCCACGGCCAGCGCGGTCCTCCCCGCCCCAGCCCCAGCCATCGGCGAGTGGTAGATCCACGCACGTATCGGCCATGGTTCGTGCCGGGACCTACCACCAGGACCGATGCGCCGGCCGGGGCCCGCGCGCCTCGACCTACCGCGACGCGACGCCCGGCGACGGCTCCGACCCGCCGAGTCGACTGCGCAGCACTCCGCGCAGCTTCCGCCTGCACCACTCCGGCCGCGTCCGCAGATCCGTGAACCCGAACCTCAGGGTGGAGTACCCGATCTCAAGGAAGTCGGCATCGCGCTGGCGGTCGGCCGCCACCGCTCCCGGAGTGCCGTGATACGCGTCGCCGTCGCATTCGACGACCAGCCGCGCACGGCGATGCACCAGGTCGGGAAACCTGTTCCGGCCCGCCACGTGGAACTCGGCGCTCCTCTCGAGTTCGGCGAACTCGGAGCCCACAAACACGCGGCGCCGGGCCAGCACCTCCCCCGGCGATCGGGCTCCGGCGGCGAACTCGCCCAGGATCGAGTCCATCTCGTAGCGGCTGGGCAGCCGGGCCGTGGTCGCCACCACCTCCGCGAGCCTGCCGGGCCATGCCACCCGCGCCCACAGCGCCACGTAGAGCAAGTCCTGCCGGTCGCGCGGCCGCGCACGGGTCCACGCGTCGACCACGGCCTCCTCGCCGAGCACGCACCGCACACCAAGGCGGTTCACGTACAGGTCCGGCACACCTGTGCGCCGGATCCGCAGCCACGGAGGGGCCTGCGGGTGGTATCCGCGCGGCCCCACCGCGTGCACCGTCCGCGGCTCCTCGAAACGGTCGCATTCGAGGCGCAACGCAGACGCGCCGGAGATGTAGATGCGGCCTTCTCCCCAGAGCACCGCGGCCTGGCAACGCGCCAGATGCTCGTCCGCTCGGGCGCCGGCGACCAGAACGCGCGGCAGGATCTCCACCAGGGTGCCCTCGCGCATCGCGTGCGCAACCCCGCGCCTTCCCAACGCCTCCTCCGCCCGAGTGCGCGACACCGCCGCCGTGCGAGGACGCGCGAGCTGCTCCATGAGCGCGTCGAGCCGCCCGTCGCGCGCCGCCGACCTGGTCATCGCACCAGCGTCTCCACCCGGGCGGCCGCCGTGAAAGCCCTGTGGAGAACCGCATCGGCGCGTGCCCGCTCGGCGCGCCATCGCATCGTCCCTGGTGGTAGTTCGACGCACGTGTGAGGCCCGACTCGAGCCCAGATCTACCACGTGCGGAGGTCTGAGCCGCGGATAACCTGGCGCCATGACCCACGATCCGCATGTGGCCGACGACGCCCGCTACGAGACCATGGACTATCGCCGATGCGGCCGGTGGGGGCTGCGCCTGCCGCGCATCAGCCTGGGGCTATGGCAGAACTTCGGCGGGCACCACCCGCTGGACCGCCAGCGCGAGATCATCCTCGCCGCGTTCGACATGGGAATCACGCACTACGACCTGGCCAACAACTACGGCCCGCCGCCCGGCTCCGCGGAGACCAACTTCGGCGGGATCTTCGCGCGCGACCTCGCGCGCTACCGCGACGAGATCGTCGTCTCGACCAAGGCCGGCTACTACATGCACCCCGGCCCGTACGGCGACTGGGGCTCGCGCAAGTACCTGCTGAGCAGCCTCGACGCGTCGCTCGCCCGCATGGGGCTCGACTACGTCGACGTGTTCTACCACCACCGCCCCGACCCGGACACGCCCATCGAGGAGTCGATGATGGCGCTCGACCAGGCCGTGCGGTCGGGCAAGGCGCTCTATGCAGGCATCTCGAACTACGGCCCCGAGGCGACGGTCGAGGCCGCGCGGATCCTGCGCGAGCTGGGCACCCCGCTGCTCATCCACCAGTTCAAGTACTCGATGTACGAGCGCACCGCCGAGGACGGCCTGCTCGACGCGCTCGACCAGGTGGGCGCCGGGTCGATCGTGTTCTCACCGCTCGCGCAGGGCATGCTCACCGACCGCTACCTCGCGGGCATCCCCGAGGGCTCGCGCATCACCCACTCGCAGTTCCTGCATGAGCGCCAGGTCACCGAGACGTACCTCGAGCGCACCCGCGCACTGAACAGGATCGCGGCCGGGCGCGGGCAGTCCCTCGCCCAGCTCGCGCTCCAGTGGGTGCTGCGGGGCGGCCGGGTCACGTCGGCGCTCGTGGGCGCGTCCTCGGTGGACCAGCTGCGCACCAACGTCGCGGCACTCAACGTCCCCGAGCTCACTGCGCAGGAGATCGCGGCCATCGACCCGCACGCGGTGCACGGCACACACTACGCCTGACCCCGAGGCATCCGGCCGCAGTGGTAGATGGGCGCACGAAAGGGCGGCCACTCGTGCCCAGATCTACCGCTGCGGCGAATGGGCCTGCGGCGAATGGGTCGGGCCGGGCTGGCCGCCGCGGCGAATGGGCCCGGCGCCCCTACAGCGAATAGGTCCCTCGCGCGTCGTCCACGAGAGTGACGAGCCCGTCCTCGACCAGCCCCGCCAGGCATCGGTCGAGCTGGCCGGTCTCCACGTCCTCGAGCGTCGCGTGGCCGGTGACATTGACGGGGGACGATGCGGCGCGCAGCAGCGCCATCACCCTCCCCCGGACCTGGCGGTCGGTCCCGTGCCACGGCTGGGTGCGCCGCGGCGCGGCCTCGAGCCCCGGGCAGCCCGCGGCGAACCACGCGCAGTCGTCCGCGAGCGGGCATGCGTCGCATCGCGCCACGCGGGCGGTGCACACGAGCGCCCCCAGCTCCATGGAGGCCGCAGCCCAAAGGGCGGCGGCCGCATCGTCCTCCGGCACCAGCGCCTGGGCCCGTGCCCTCTCCGCCGCCGTCTGGTGGGCCGCGGGCAGCGGCTCGCCGCCCCACGCCCGCCCGATCACGCGCCGCACGTTCGTGTCCAGCACGAGTGCCCGCCCGCCGTACGCGAAGGAGACCACGGCGCCGGCCGTGTAGTCCCCCACTCCGGGCAGGGCGCGCAGCTCCTCGAGCCCCCGCGGCACCTCGCCGCCGTGCCGCTCGACGATCGCCCCGGCGCATTCCCACAGCCGCTTGGCGCGGCGGGGGTAGCCGAGGCGGCCCCAGGCGCGCACCGCATCGGCCTGGGTGGCGGCCGCGAGTGCGGCCGGCGTCGACCAGCGCTCCATCCACTCCGCCCAGACCGGCTCGACTCGCACCACGGGCGTCTGCTGGAGCATCACCTCGCTGACGAGCACGCCCCACGCGGTCGCGGACGGCCGCCGCCACGGCAGGTCGCGGCCCTCGCGCGCGAACCACGCGGTGACCGCGCCGACCATCCGCGCGGACTGGCTCGGGGTGGGGCGCGGCATGGCTCCAGTGTCCCAGCCGCCGCGCGGGTTACCGTGTGGGCCGAAGGAGGCCCCCATGAGCGCACACGGACCGCGCCGCCTGCCCGCGGCGGTGCACTCGCGACGACGCATCATGAGCGCACACGGACCGCGCCGCCTGCCCGCGGCGGTGTACTGGCGACGACGCATCACCGTGCTCGTCGCGCTCATCGTCGTCATCGCGCTCGGGTGGCTGATCGCGCGGGCCCTCACCGCGACCGGGGACGATGCGGGGGACGCCCAGCCGGCGGCCGGCGCCTCGCCGGCGGCGGAAGCCTCGGCCGGGGCCTCGCCCAGCGCGGACCCCGAGGCCGGGGACGACGAGGCCGCCGCCGCGGCGGAATCGGGCGAGGACTCGGACGCGGCGGCGGACGACGCCGAGCCGAGCCCCGAGCCGACCGAGAGCGAGCAGCCCGCCATCCCCGACTGCACCAGCGACGACCTCTCCATCACGATGACCGCCGCGGGCAACGGCGCGAGCTTCGACGTCACGATCCACCAGGTGGGCGCCCAGCCATGCCTGCTCACCGCCAACGGCGAGGACACGAGCCTGGCGATCACCTCGGGCGACCACCACGTGTGGGACTCGGCGCACTGCCCCGCGCAGTCGACGGTGATCGGTACGCGCTACCTGCTCGACACCGGCGCCGAGGAATCGGTGACGATCGACTGGCCGCGCGCCACCAGCGCCGCGGACTGCGGCGGCGGCAAGACCGCGACCGCGGGCGTCTACTGGGCGCAGCTCACCGTGCAGGGCATCGCGATCGATCCCGTCCGCTTCGAGATCGCCTGAGGCCCGGCCCGGCGGCGCCGAGGCAGGAATCGAGATCGGGGCACCGACCCGGCGAACGGGTCGCCCGCTCGGGAGTCGCAGGCGGCGCTCCTACTCCGGAATCGCGAGCGAGGCGGCCTGCGCGAGGTTCGCGACCGGGTGCGCGCGCACGCCCGCGGGCAGGCGCGCCGCGGCCGCCGACTCGGGCACGATCACGTCCGTGAACCCCAGGCGCGCCGCCTCCGCGACGCGCTGAGCCGTCGCGCTCACCGGACGCACCGCGCCGGACAGGGCCACCTCGCCGATCGCGGCCCAGCCCGCCCGCACCGGCCGGTCGACCCGCGCGGAGGCCAGAGCCAAGGCCAGGGCCACGTCCGCGGCCGGCTCGGTGACGCGCGCGCCGCCCACGGGGGAGACGTACACGTCGTCCGAGGCCATCGCGAGGCCCACGCGCCGGTGGAGCACCGCGAGCAGCATCGCCACCCGCGAGCCGTCGACGCCCGAGGTGGCGCGGCGCGGGTTCGACAGCGCCGACGGCGCGACGAGCGCCTGGATCTCCGCCGGCAGCGGCCTCTTGCCGTCGAGGGTGATGGTGGGACACGTGCCCGGCACCGGGCGCGACTCTCGCGACAGGAACAGCCCCGACGGATCCGCGACGGATTCGATGCCGGTGTCGACCAGCTGAAAGCAGCCCACCTCGTCGACCGAGCCGAAGCGGTTCTTGAGCGCGCGCAGCAGCCGCAGCGTCGAGTGCTGGTCGCCCTCGAAGTGGCACACCACGTCGACCAGGTGCTCGACGATGCGCGGGCCGGCCACGGAGCCGTCCTTGGTGACGTGGCCCACGAGGACCATGGGCACGCCGCGGGTCTTGGCCGCCTGGATGAGTGCAGCGGAGACCTCCCGCACCTGGCCCACGCCGCCGGGTGCGCCGTCGACCTGAGCGGAGGCGATGGTCTGGATCGAGTCGATCATCACGAGCGAGGGTGACGCCTGGTCGAGGTGGGCGAGCACCGCGCCCAGGTCCGTCTCCGCGGCGAGGAGCACCTCCTGCTCGAGGGCGCCGATGCGCTCGGCCCGCAGGCGGATCTGCCCGGCACTCTCCTCGCCGGACACGTACAGGACCGTGCCGCCGGAGCGGGCGGCTCGCGCCGCGACGTCGAGGAGGAGCGTGGACTTGCCCACGCCCGGCTCGCCCGCGAGGAGCACCACGGCGCCGGGGACGAAGCCTCCGCCGAGCACGCGGTCGAGCTCGCCGACCCCCGTGGGAGCGCGGGTCGCGGCCGCCGCGGACACATCCGGCAGCGGGGTCGCCGCGACGGTCACGGAGGTGGCCTTGGTGGCCGGGCCGGCGGCCGGGGCACCCGCCTCCTCGACGGTCCCCCACGACTGGCACTCGCCGCACCGGCCCACCCACTTCACGGCCGTCCAGCCGCACTCGGTGCAGCGGTATCCGGGCGAGGAGCGGCGGGTCGACGTGGCCATGCGGACACGCTACCCGCGGCCACCGACAGCCCCTCGATGCACCCCGACACATGCCCCGACACAGGCCCCGACACATGCCCCGGCCCCGCCCCGAAACCGCCCCGAGCCCCGCCACGGCGCGGCCGGACCGGGGCGTCGGCCCCCGCCCGTACCCTGGTCGCATGACGGAGCACGACGACACCGCGGCGCAGCGGCCCGAGGTCGCGCCCTCGAAGCCCACGCCTCCCCGCGCACGCCCCGACGACGCCCCCAAGCTCTATCGGCTGAAGGGGGACGCCGTTGGCAAGGCAACCGGCGCATCGGCGCCCGCCTCGGGCTCCGCCTCGGGCTCCGCCTCGGCGCCCGCCTCGGGCTCCGCCTCGGCACCCGCCCCGACCGAAACCGCCCCGACCGCGCCCTCGGCGCCGACCCCCGAGGGCGCGACCTCCGAGCGGCCCCCGGCCGGCGCATCGTCCCCGCGCACTCCCGGGCGGGCGTGGCCCCTGGTGATCGCGGGGCTCGCGATCCTGGGCGCGCTGGGCTACGGCGCGTACCTCTACGTGGGCGAGCCGGAGCCCATCGAGATCCCCGCCGCGAATGTGGTCGCGCCGGAGGTGGTCCACGCCGTCGACCCGGTCGAGCTCGAGGACCCCACCGCGTTCCTCGCCGCCATGCCCGCGACGTTCGAGCGCTGGTCGATGGTCGAGGCCACGACGCACGACCCCGCGGACGCCACGATCCTGCCGGGCCGGGTCGCCGAGCACCACACGCTCGTCTACACGAACGGCACCGCGGAGTACACGGTCGAGGCCTACCAGCTGTACACCGAGGAGGACGCGGTGAAGGCGCTCGAGCGCCAGCCGCGCGACGGGGACGTGGGCGAGCACACCGTCGCCGGCGCGGCGGTGGGCTCGGAGGCGCGGCGCTCCTCCGAGACCGACACGCGGGTGATGTGGACGCACGGCGCGGCGTACCTCGAGGCGGTGGGCCCCACCGAGGGCATCGACGCGTTCCTGGAGCTGCTCGCGCTGTGAGCGCGCGCGGCCCGGCGGAGAGCGCGACGGACGACGCGCCCGGCGCCCGCGCGCGAGGACCACGCGGCGGGGGCACGGACACCCGCGCGGACATCGTCGCCGCCGCCGCCCACGCCTTCGCCGAGCGCGGCTACGCCGCGGCGTCAATGAGGGCCATCGCCCGCGAGGCCGGGGTGGACCCCGCGCTCATCCGGCACTACTTCGGCGGCAAGGCGGACCTCTTCGCGGAGGCCCTGCGGCCCCTCCGGGCGGACGATGCGCGGGTCGCCGCCCTGCTCGCCGTCCCTCGGGAGCGGCTGGGCGAGGAGTTCGTGCGGCTGGTCGTGTCGCTGTGGGAGGACCCGGTGCTGGCGCCGCGGCTGCGGGCGATCATGGGCTCGATGACCGCGGTCGAGGAGGTGGGGCCCGCCTTCGCCGGGATGATGATGCGCGACGTGATGCTGCGGATGGTGCGCGAGGACCAGGCGGCCGTGCGCGCCGCGGCGTGCGCGACCCAGGTCGCGGGCCTGGCCATGGGCCGGTACGTGGTGCGGCTGCCCGCGCTCGTCGAGGCGACGACCGACCAGGTGGTCCGGCTCTACGGCCCCGTGCTGCAGCACTTCATCGACGGGGACCTCGACGACGGCCTCGACACCGCACCTCCCGCTTGACACGCCAATTCCCCAGGTGAAGAATTGAGGACATGAACGCACCCCAGGCGGAGCCCCCCGCCATCCTCGTCGAGCACCTCCGGGTGGTGCGCGGCGGCAAGGAGATCCTCCCGGACCTGTCCCTCGCGGTGCCGCGCGGGTCGGTCGTCGGACTGCTGGGCCCCTCGGGCGCCGGAAAGTCCACCCTCATGCGCGCGATCGTGGGCGCGCAGATCGTCGCCGGCGGCGGCGTCACCGTGCTGGGCCACGACGCGGGCACCGCCCCGCTGCGCGACCGCGTCGGCTACGTCACGCAGGCCCCCTCGATCTACCCCGACCTCACGGTGCGCGAGAACGTCGCCTACTTCGCGGGCCTCGTGGGCGCCCCCAAGGACCAGGTCGCGCACACCATCAACGCGGTGGGACTGGCGGACCAGACCGACCAGCTCGCCGGGACCCTGTCCGGCGGCCAACTCACGCGCGCCTCGCTCGCGGCCGCGCTGGTGGGCCACCCCGAGGTGCTCATCCTCGACGAGCCCACCGTGGGCCTCGACCCGGCGCTGCGCAACGAGCTGTGGAAGCTGTTCCGCCGCTTCGCCGACCAGGGCACCACGCTCATCGTCTCGAGCCACGTCATGGACGAGGCCGTGCGCTGCGACCGGCTGGTGTTCCTGCGCGACGGCCACGTCCTGGCCGACGGCACGCTCGAGGAGATCCTCGCCCAGACCGGCGCCGCCGACGCGGAGCAGGCCTTCCTCACCCTCGCGAGCAAGGAGGGAGCGGCATGAACCCCCGGCTCACCGCGCTGACCGCCAAGCGCATCCTGCAGCAGTTCCGCCGCGACCGCCGCACCATCGGGCTGCTGATGCTCGTGCCGATGCTCCTGCTCACCCTGCTGTGGTGGATGTTCGGCGACACCCCGGACCCGTCGACCGGCCAGCCGCTGTTCGACCCCCTGGGCGCCAAGATCATGGGCCTGTTCCCCATGATCCTCATGTTCATCATCACGTCCGTCTCCACGCTGCGGGAGCGCACGTCGGGCACCATGGAGCGCCTCATGGCCTCGCCCGTGCGCCGCGGCGACGTGGTGATGGGATACGCGGTGGCATTCGGCCTCGTCGCCGTCGTCCAGGGCACCCTGCTGGTGCTGTACAGCGTGTACGTGCTGCAGCTCGACATCCAGGGCTCGACCCCGGCGCTCGTGCTCATCATCGTCATGGACGCGCTGCTGGGCACCGCGCTCGGCCTCGCCGCATCGTCCCTGGCCAGAACCGAGTTCCAGGCCGTCCAGATGATGCCCGCCGTGATCCTGCCCCAGCTGCTCATCGCGGGCCTGTTCATGCCCCGCGACGCGATGCCGCGGGCCCTCGAGCTCATCTCCAACGCCCTGCCCATGAGCTACTCGATCGACGCGATCAACCACCTGCTCGCGGGCGACACGGGCGCGATCTGGGCCGAGGTGGGCATCCTCGCCGCCTTCATCGTGGGCGCCCTGCTGCTCGGGGTGCTCACCCTGCGCCGCCGGACGGGCTGAGGCCCCTCCCGCACCCCGACGCGGGACGATGCACGGGCCAGGTCCGTGCATCGTCCCGCGATAGGTTGGGGCCATGAGCGAAGCCGCCACGACCCCGACCACCCTTCCCTCGATCGCCGTCGTCGGCGCCGGCGTCATGGGAGGCACCATGATCGCCGCCCTGCGCGCGGCCGGCTGGCCCGGCACCGCCATCACGGTCGCCGAGCACCGCCCCGAGCGGCGCGCCGAGCTGGTCTCCGACCACGGAGTCCGCCTCGCCGACGACGCGCCCGGCGCGGTCGCCGACGCCGACGTGGTGATCCTCGCGGTGAAGCCGCAGCAGATGGGCGAGGTGCTCGACGCGATCGGCGCCTCGGTCTCCCCGGCGGCCCTGGTGCTCACCGTGGCCGCGGCGCTGCCCGCATCGTTCTACGAGGAGCGGCTCATGGACGGCATCGCCGTCGTGCGGGCCATGCCGAACACGCCGTCGATCGTGGGCCGCGGCGCCACGTCGATCTCGCCGGGGGCGCACGCGACGGAGGAGCACCTCGCGCTGGTCGAGCGCATGCTCGCCGCCACCGGCCTGGTGGTGCGCGTCGACGAGCCCCTCATCGAGGCCGTCACGGTGGTCGCGGGCTCCGCGCCGGCGTACTACTACGCGATCGTCGAGGCCGTCGTCGAGGCGGGTGTGATGCAGGGCCTCGACCGCGACGTCGCGGTGCGCATGGCCCAGCAGACCTTCATCGGCGCGGGCGCGCTGCTCGAGCAGTCGGGCGACACCCCGGCGCACCTGCGCGAGCGCGTGAGCTCGCCCGGCGGCACCACGCTGGCGGCACTCAAGGCGATGGAGCACGCGGGCCTGCAGGGCGTGATCTCCGCGGGCGCGAACGCCGCCGTCGCGCGGTCGCGGCAGCTGGGCGTCGAGCTCGCGGGCTGACCCCCGCCGCGGGCAACCTCCAACGACAAGCGCCCCCGGTGCGGTGCCTGGCTCCGAGAGGAGTGAGCCATGCATCGCACCGGGGGCGCTCGATCGGGGGGTGAGGAGCCCCGCTGGGAGGTGGGGGGATCAATGAGGCCCCTCACTGTCTAGACTGCCGCGCCTCCCTGAGAGGCGGCTGAGAACGGGCGGGGACGTCGCTCGGAGACCGGACCGGCCGTCCCGCTCCCGGCCGCCCCACTCCCGGCGCAAGGCGAAAGGGCGGGGACCGACGCATCGGCCCCCGCCCTGCACCATCGTCAGCGTGCCGTGACGGTGCCCAGCTCGTTGCCGCCGCTCGCGGAACCATCGGTGACGAGGCCGTGGGTCGCGGAGCCGGAGACCGTCGCGCCGACCGTCACCGTGTAGTCCTGGCCGGTCACGATGTCCGCGGTGGACAGCACCAGCGACTGCGAGGTCTTGCCGGTGGTGAAGGTCGCGACGTGATCGCCGTCGGAGTCCGTCACCGTGATGGCCGTGCCGGCCTGCACCGCGGAGGCGAAGGCGATCACCAGGACGCCCTGGTCGCCGGTCGCGGTCGGGGACTCGAGCATGCCCGACGAGCCCGAGGCCGCGAGGGTGCCGCCCGAGATCTCCGCGCTGCCGTTCACGTCGAGCGGGCCGTTGCCGTTGTTGGTCGGGCCGTCGACGATGACCGTGCCGCCGGTCATGGTCAGCGTGCCGTTCGAGTCGAGCCCGTCGCCGCCGGCGTCCACGTACCAGGTGCCGCCGGAGATCTCGACGATCACGCCCGAGCTCGCCTGGTCGCCGCCCATGGCGGTCTGCACCGTGGTGGTCGAGCCGGTGTCGGCCGCGGTCGCGGTCGCGTCGGAGTAGGTGGCGCTCACCGTCGCGGTCGTGGTGGTGGCCGTGGTCGCGGTGGACGATGCGGTGGTGGAGGCGTCCGTGGCCGTGCCGTCGGCGGACGCGCCCGGGCCGCGGGTGCCACCCGGGCCGCCCGAGCCGCGCTCGGACCGGGACCCCATGTCGCCCATGTCGCCGGTCGCGCCGCCGCCCATGCCGCCCATGTCCCCGCCCGTGCCGGAGCTCGACGAGCCCGAGGTGGCGTTGAAGCCGTCGTCGCTCGCGACCACGGTGCCCTCGCCGCCGGAGAGGCGGATCACGCCGCCCTCGAAGCCCTCGTACGAGTTGGTGACGTCGACGGTGCCGCCGCTGATGTGCAGCACGCCCTCGGTGTGGATGCCGTCGTCCTCCGCGTCGAGCGTGAGGCTGCCGCCCTCGATGGTGACCTGGTTGTAGGTGTCGATCGCGTCCGCGAGCGCGGTCACGTCGATCTGGCCGCCGGTGACCCACAGGACGCCGACCGCGTGGGTCGCGTCGTCCTCGTCGGCCTCGTTGTCGGACCTGAGCCCGTCGCCGCCGGCGTCGACGGTGATGTCGCCGTCCTCGATGATCAGGTGGTCCTTGCCGCGGATGCCGTCGTCCGCCGCGGTCACCTCGATGGTGCCGCCGGCGATGACCAGGCCGTCCTTGGACGTGATGCCGTCCTCGACGCCCGCCTCGACCGTGAGCGAGCCGTCGCCGCCGATGTACATGTCCTCGGTGGAGTACAGCACCGCGTTCGGGGCGTCCTCCTCGTCCGTCGCGGCGGCGGAGCCGGAGTCCGCGAGGTAGTTGTCGGAGCCGTCGGCGAGCCACACGACCACCTCGTCCGCGTCCTGGACCTCGATCGCGGCGGTCGCGGCCGCGGTGATGGAGACGTCGTCGAGGATGAGCGTGACGTCCTTGTCGTCGGTCGCGACCACCACCTGGCCGGCGGTGAGCTCGCCCGAGAGGCGGTAGACGCCGCCCTCGACGATGGTGACGGTGTCGCCGTCGACGGTGAACCCGTCGCCGGCGGAGGTCGCGCCGTCGGCCAGCTCGATGTCGACGGACTGCGACTCGTCGACCGGCACGTCGTAGGACTTCACCTGCAGCTGGTCGTACGTGTTCTCGACCAGGTCCGCGGCGGCCGCGACCGTCTGGGTCGCGGTCGTGCCGGAGCCGTCGGTGGACGATGCGGTGGCGTCCGAGGTGGACGACGCCGCTGCGGTCGCGGCGGAGGAGGAGTCCTCCGTGCCGGTGACCGTGGCGGTGCAGCCGGCGAGGCCGAGGGTTCCGGCGATCGCGCCGGCGAGGATGAGGGAACGGGTGCGCATGGCAGGGGACCTTTCTAGAGCGACGCCGCAACGGGCGACGCGGTGGGGACGAGGTGGCGGCGGAGGGTCCGGTTCCAGCGGTTGGCCGGAAGCTCGGGACGCAGGGCCGCGAGGGAGGTGCAGTACTTGCTGATGCGGGTGGGGCGGTGACCGGCGGCCCACAGGGCGCGGTCGATCGCGCCGGGGCGCTGGCCGCCCTTGGTCTCGATGACGAGGTCGTCGCCGTAGCTCACGGCGGCGCCGGCCGGGTCGATGCCCCTGACCGAGCGGTCGACCGTGAGCCGGCCGTCGCGCGTCAGCAGGGTCGAGCGGCGGTACCGGGTCTCGAGCGTGGGGACCAGGCGGTCCGCGTCGATCCCGAAGCCCGCGACGAACTCGCGCGCCTCGCCCTGGAGCCGGCCGTCGCGGCCGCAGGGGCTGTCGACGAAGTGGCGGCGCTTGACCGTCTCCCCGCGACGCCCGCGCAGCTTGACCTCGATCGCGGTGCCGCCCGTGTCCAGGTAGGTGCGGGCGCGGACCTTGTAGCGCGAGGGGCGGCGGTGGGCCGCGGCGCGGTAGGACTCGAGGTCGGCGGTGTCCAGATACATGGACCGGTACCCGAACTCCCGCTCGCCCTGGATGTCCAGGGCGAGCGGCGCATCGTCCAGGGACTCGACGATGTGGGCCCACTCGGCCTCGGGGACCAGGTACTTGCGGTCCACGCGGGTGAGCAGTTCGGCGCGCTCCTGCAGCTCCTCGAGCGAGACGGCGTCGAGGCGGGCGACGGCGGACTCCCAGGCGGTCATCGTGCGTCGCCGCCCTGGATCGGGGCCGACGCCTGGGCCGGGGCGAAGCCGGCGGCCTGCGTGGAGACAGCACCCGCTGCCCCCTCGATGCGGTCATCGAGAGGGCGACGCGGGTCCGACAGGACGGTGTAGCGCACGTCGACGACGGTGGAGTCGTTGACCAGGTCCGTCTTGCGGACGTTCACCCGGTCGATGCGGGCGTGGAGGATCGCGGCGAGCTCGGCGCGCATCTGGTCCTCGTCCGTGTAGGCGTGCTCGAGCACGATCTGCTGGTGGCGGGTGCGGTTGAACAGCCGGGGGTGGTCGCCCACCGCGATGACGCCCAGGAGGACGGCCATGAGGGTGAAGCTGATGATCGGCGTGATGGCGGGGAAGCCGCCCAGGAGGCCCAGCGCGATAGCCGTGAAGTAGTACGCGATCTCCGCGTGGTCCATCTCCGTCGAGCGCAGCCGGATGATCGACAGCACCGCGAAGATTCCCAGTCCGAAGCCCAGCGAGATGTCCGCATTGGTCATCGCGTACGTCACGCCCATGACACCGACGTTGATCGACAGGAAGGCGACGATCATGTCGCGCCGGCGGTGACGCGGGTAGTACAGCAGGAAGACCAGGGTCGCGATGGCGATGAGATCTGCGGCGATGAACGCTGCGATGGACATGGGGAACCTCGTTCCGTCGGGGCTCGTGGAGCCGGGGTGGGGCTCGGGGAGCCGTTGATACCCTCAAGTCAACCGACGGAACCTGGGAGAACGCTGTGACCCAGGCGGGACTCGGCGGAGAGTCGCGTCCAGGCCGATCGTGAGCGTCCTCCCAGCAAAGTGCCAGGGTCCGGTGCCACACTGATCGCATGCCCGAACGCCGCATCCTTGTAGTCGATGACGAGGACAACCTCCGCACCATGCTCTGCGCCGCGCTGCGCTACGCCGGCTACGACGTCCACGAGGCCGTCGACGGCCACGACGGCCTGCGCGCCGTGCGCGAGGTCCGTCCCGACCTCATCGTGCTGGACGTGATGATGCCCAAGCTCGACGGCTTCGCCGTGTGCAAGCGCCTGCGCGACGCCGGCGACCGCACGCCCGTCATCTTCCTCACGGCGCGCGACAGCCCCAAGGACAAGGTCGAGGGCCTCACCCTGGGCGGCGACGACTACCTGGACAAGCCGTTCAACCTGGACGAGCTGGTCGCGCGCGTCGAGGCGGTCTCCCGCCGCGTCGAGCACGCGCCCTCCGAGTCCGAGGTGTACCGCGTCGCCGACCTCGAGCTCGACGACGTCGCGCACCGCGTCACCCGATCCGGCGAGGAGATCCAGCTCTCCCCCACCGAGTACAACCTGCTGCGCTACCTCATGCAGAACACCGGGCGCGTGCTCTCGCGCGGCCAGCTGCTCGAGGGCGTGTGGGGCTACTCGCGCGACGACGACCCGGGCGTCGTGGAGACGTACATCGGCTACGTGCGCCGCAAGATCGACGCCGTCGAGCCCAAGCTCATCCACACGATCCGCGGGGTGGGCTACACGCTGAGGTCGTCGTGACCGCTCGGCAGGGCCTGTCGCTGCGCGCCCGCGTCCTCATCGGACTCGGCGCGATCGCGGCGATCGCCATCGCGGTGGCGGGCGTGGTCACCGCGACCACGCACACGTACCTCATGGACCAGCTCGACGAGCGGCTCGCGACCTACTCGGGCCCGGGCGACTCGAACCCCCGGCCCCGCCTGGTCGACCCGGACGACATGGCGGAGGAGTACTCCCGCCCGTCCGAGGCGTGGCAGGCCATCTATGCCACCGACGGCACCCAGTGGGTGCGCTTCGTGCCCAACACCACGGGCAGCAGCGTTGCCGGTCCGGAGCTGACCGTCGACGACTTCCCGGAGAGCGGGACCACCTACTTCACCGCCGCATCGTCCGACGGCGAGACCGAGTGGCGCGTCATGGTCCAGGCCGCCACGAACGGCGCGGTCGCGACCGCGCTGCCGCTCGACGGGGTGACCGCGACCACGCAGCGCCTCATCCTCATCGAGGGCCTGGGCATCCTGGGCATCCTCGCGGCGCTGGGCGCCGTGGGCTGGTGGGTCATCCGGCTGGGCGTCTCGCCCATGCGCCGCATGGTGCACGCGTCCGCCAAGATCGCCGAGGGCGACCTGGACGTGCGCCTCGAGGGCGCCGGTCGCGGCTCCGAGTCCGCCGAGCTCGCCCACTCGCTCAACACCATGATCGGGACGCTCACCGCCTCCATCGAGGAGCGCGAGCGGTCCGAGAAGCAGCTGCGCGAGTTCGTGGCCGATGCGTCGCACGAGCTCCGCACGCCCCTCACCACCGTGCTGGGCTACGCCGAGCTCTACCGCCGCGGCGCCATCCGCAGGGACGAGGACGTGGCCGACGCCTGGTCGCGCACCGAGGCCGAGGCCAGCCGCATGCGGCGCCTGGTCGAGGACATGCTCATGCTCGCGCGCTTCGACGCGGAGCCGTCCCTGAACTCCGCGCCCATCGAGCTGTCCGCACTGTGCCGCGAGGTGGTCGCGGACGCGACGGCGGCCCGCCCCGGGACCGAGTTCGCGCTCGAGGCGCCTGCGCCGGTGACCGCGCTCGCGGACCCGGACCGGCTGCGCCAGGCCGTCATCAACGTGGTCACCAACGCCGCGGTGCACGGCGGGCCGCACGTCACGGTCCACGTGTCGCAGGACGACTCCCGCGCCCACGTGCGCGTGGTCGACGACGGCCCCGGCATGCCCGCGGAGATCGCGGCGCGCGCCACGGACCGGTTCGTGCGCGGCGACACCTCGCGGGCGCGGTCCACCGGCGGCGCGGGGCTCGGCCTCGCGATCACCTCCGCGATCGTCTCGGCCCACGCGGGCGACCTCACCGTGGCCTCGATCGAGGGCGAGGGCACCACCGTGTCCATCTCGCTGCCCCTCGCGCCGGCCTGAGTTCGCTCGTCTGAATTCGCTCGTCTGAGTTCGCTCGTCCAGGTGCGGACCGCGTGCCGCGCCGCTACCCCTCGGCGTGCGCGTAGAGGCGCTGCAGCTCCTCGAAGTGGGCGTCCGTGCCGGTCTGTGGCACGTCCTCGCCGGCCAGGTGCCGCGCGAGACGGTCGAGGTGCCAGTGCCAGCCCGCGGCGAAGTCGGGATCGTGCGGATCCGGGGCGAGGTGGTCGAAGGTGAGCGCGGTGCGCGGGCCGGCGCCGCCGGCGCCGCCCTCTCCGGGCGCCTCGGAGAGAGCGAACCTCACCCGCCAGAGCATGGGCCCCTCGCCCCACTCGTACTCGAGGAACAGCGGCTCGTCCCAGGCGAGCACCGTGCCCGCGCCCTGGCCGTGCTCGCCGTAGTCGAAGCTCACGGCGCCGCCGGCGCGGGGCTCGAACTCCCCCGGGAAGGCCCACACGCCCAGGCGGTCGCGCTCGACCAGCGCCGGCCACACCTCGTGCGGAGCACCGGGAAGGATGCGCCGGAAGCGCAGCACCTCGGTGCCGTCGGCGGCGACCAGGGCGCCCTGGTCGGAGGGGTCGAGGGAGACGTCGTTGTCCATGGGCCCAGCGTCGCGGGCCCGGGGCCGATGCGCAAGGACCGGCGTCACGATTCGCTCCCTGAGACGCGGCGAGGGTTCGAAAACGACACCATCCGCTCTGCGCGACGGGAGGCGGCCGGGCGGGGACGCGGGCGGCACCCGCCGCCCCAGCCGGGCACCCGCCCGCGCCTACACCGCAGCGAGCTGCTTCTCGAGCCGCGCGTACGAGGCCTCCATGCCGTCGGTCATGCCGGTGGCGAGGTGGGCGTCGCGCGCCTCGGGGCTGGCGTAGGTGCACACGATGGCAAGGAGCGTGCCGCCGTCCGCCTCGACCAGGGTCTGGTCGTTGCGCGTGGGCGGGTACGGCATGTCCTCCATCGTCTCGTCGGCCACCCAGCGGTGCGGCGCGTCGACGAAGACCGTCGTGGAGACGAGCGCGAACGGCGCGCCCTCGACGCCCTCGCGCGGCGCCCACGCGAGTCGCGTCACGCCGCCCGGATCGAGGCTGATGTCCGCGGCGGTCATGTCCCAGCCATCCGGGCCCAGCAGCCAGCGTCGCACCAGCTCCGGGGCTGTGAGCGCCTCCCAGACGCGCTCGACGGGCGCGTCGATGAAGCGGGAGAATCGGGCGCAGACGCCGTCGTCGAACAACTCGGTGATGACGCCCTTGCCCTGGGCGAACTCGCGCAGCCCCTGAAGGACCGCGTCGATGCGGGTCATCGCGAGGCGGGTGCCCTCCTCCATGCCCATCGCGGTCAGCTGCTCGAGCGCCTCGAGCGAGGTGTGGTGGGTGACGCTCACCAGGCGGGTGCCGTCCTCGGTGGGCGAGAAGCCGAAGACCACGCGCATGGCGGGCATGTCCGGGTCGGGCTCGCCGGCGTCGTTCGCGAAGCCGTCGAGCACGGTGAAGCTGCGCGGCGCGTCGAGCTCGAGCACCTCCCAGTAGCCGTTCATCCGCTCCCCTTCAGGGCCGGTCATGGAGTAGTGGGAGCGGCCGCCCACGGTCATGTCGTGGCGGTGGAAGCGGGCGGGCCAGCCGGGCGGGCCCCAGAACTGCTCGATCTGGCGGGGGTCCAGGTAGGCCTGCCACACGCGCTCGGGCGGGGCGGCGAGGTCGGCGATGACGGTGGTGGTGAGCGCCTCCGCGTCGGTGGCGATGGAGGTGAGAGGCATGGCGGGGACCTTTCGGGGACGGGCGCGGTGCGCGGCGCCCGGAATCAGGCGTCCGGCTGCGCCAGGACGGCGTCGAGCCGGTCGATGCGCGAGCGCCACAGTTGCTCGTAGCGCTCGAGGAGGCCGTGGGCGCGACGGATCCGGTCCGGGTCGCCGTGCACGATGCGCTGGCGGCCCTTGACCTCCTTGATCACCAGGCCGGCGTCCTCGAGGACGGCGACGTGCTTGCTCACGGCGGCGAAGGACATGGCGTACTCACGGGCGAGGTCGCTCACGGAGGACGCCTCGACGAGGGTGCGGGCGACGATGTCGCGACGCGTCGAATCGGCCAGGGCGCGGAAGATGCGGTCCACCTGGTCGTCGCTGAGGTCGGTATCTACAACCACATGGTTGAACATACGCCCGGCGAGGGTGCCGCGCAAGACCCCGCGCCACCCCCGCGCGACCCCCGCGCCGCCCCCGCCGTCACCTCTCCACACACGCCGGCCCGATTCCGCCGCGAATTCGCTTATATCCTGGCGACACGCCGTCGACACGCCGGGGCCCGTGTGGACCAGCGCAGAAAACGTGTGGAGCAGTGACCGCACGGCGGCGGCGGCAACAGAGACACGGGGGTTTCCCCTACCCCCGGACGGACGCCCGCCCCGCCGCCCCAGGCGTCGCCCGCCGGTGGAATGGAGACATGAACACAGCACCCGCCGCCGAGCGCCCCTGGATCGTCCGCCTCCTGGCACAGACGGCCCGCGACCTCGGCTACCTCATCCCCTTGCTGCCCATCGCGGTGGCCACCTTCGCCGCCTCCACCACGGCGGTCGCGACGAGCATCAGCCTTGTCATCGTCTGGGTCGGCGTCCCGCTGGGCATCGCGACCCTGTGGATGGCGCGCGGCTTCGCCGTCCTCGAGCGCGTCCGCCTGGGCTGGCTGGGCAAGGGCGCGATCATCGGCGACTACAAGCCCCTCGACCCGAACGCTTCTACCTGGGCGAAGGCCTTTCACGCCTTCACGGACCTCCAGATGTGGAAGGACCTGCTCCACAGCCTCGTCACCTTCCCGGTCGCCGTCGCGTCGTGGACCATCACCGCCGTGTGGCTGGGGATCGCCGGAACCGGCCTCACCGGCTGGGCGTGGGACGGCTGGATCGACACCGGCTCGGGCACGGACAACGCCTTCCTGAACTGGCTCGAATCGCTCGGGGGCCAGCTCACGCTGGGCACGCTCGCGCTGCTCACCCTCCCCTGGATCGTGCGCGGGCTGGCGATCATGCACCGCGCGATCGGCCGCGGCCTGCTGGGCACGGACGAGGAGAGCCGCCTGCGGGACCGGGTGAGCCGCCTCGAGACGCAGCGCGGCGCCGCCGCCACCGCGGAGGCCGATGCACTGCGCCGCATCGAGCGCGACCTCCACGACGGCCCGCAGCAGCAGCTCATCCGCCTGCAGATGGACGCCCAGCTCGCCGAGCGCAAGGTCGAGGAGGACCCGGAGGCGGCCCGCGAGGCCCTGCGCGGCATCCGCGCGCAGTCGGCGGAGATCCTCGCCGAGCTCCGCGCCCTCACCCGCGGCTTCGCCCCGCCCCTGCTCGCCGAGCGCGGCCTCGCCGCGGCCATCGAGTCGCTCGCGGACCGCAGCACCGTCCCCGTGAGCGTCGAGGTCGAGGCGCCCGCCGGCCTGGGCGCCGCCGCGGAGACCGCCGCGTACTTCGTCGTCTCGGAGGGCCTCGCCAACGTCGCGAAGCACGCCGGCGCGAGCGCCGCCGCGGTGCGGGTCCTCGCCGAGGGCCAGGAGCTGATCGCGAGCGTCGCCGACGACGGCCGCGGCGGCGCGAGCATCGCCAAGGGCCACGGCCTGGCCGGCCTCGCCGAGCGCGTCGAGGGCGCCGGCGGCACCCTCACGGTGGACGATGCACCGGCCGGCGGCACCGTCCTCGTCGCCCGGCTTCCGCTCGCCTGAGCGACGCCCCCTGCCCGCGGCGGGGCCGTCGAGACCCGATGGTCTCGACGGCCCCGCCGCGGCGCGTTCGGCTCCGGCACCCCGGGATAGGCTCGCCCCGTCCCCCGTGAACGAATCCCTGGGCCCGAAGGAGAACCGATGCGCATCGTCCTGGCCGACGACTCGGCGCTGCTGCGCGAGGGGCTGGTCCGCCTGGTCACGGACATGGGCCACGAGGTGGTCGCCGCCGTGGGCAGCGCGACGGAGCTGCTCCACTGGGTGCGCACCCAGGACCGGCCGGACCTGGTGATCTCCGACATCCGCATGCCCCCGCGCCATCAGGACGACGGACTTCAGGCCTGCCTCGAGCTGCGCGGCGAGATCCCCGGTCTGCCGTGCCTGCTGCTCAGCCAGCACACCGAGGCCGCCTACGCGCAGGAGCTCCTCGCCGACGGCGCGGGCGGCGTGGGCTACCTGCTCAAGGACCGGGTCACGGACCTGACCGCCTTCGAGCGGGCCATCGAGTCGGTGGCCGCGGGCGGCACCATGCTCGACCCGGAGCTGGCCGCGGCGCTCGTGTCGCGCCGGCGCGACCCGCTCGAGGACCTCACCCCGCGCGAGCGGGAGGTGCTCACGCTCATGGCGGAGGGCCGCTCGAACGCGGGCATCCAGGAGGCCCTGGTACTGTCCGCGGGCGCCGTCGAGAAGCACGTGACCGCGATCTTCGCGAAGCTGCGGCTGCTGCAGGCGCCCGACGACCACCGCCGCGTCCTCGCGGTGCTCGCCTACCTCGGCGTTCGCTAGCCGTCAGGCGTCGCAGCGGTCGAGGCATCCGCGGACGCAGTTCCGGGTCGCGGGCGCGCGGCCCGCGACCCGGAGCGCGCTACTGGGCGTCGATGACGTCGATCGCGAAGACCAGCGTCGAGCCGGCCGGGATGGGACCCATGGGGCGGAAGCCGTAGCCGGACTCCGGCGGCACGACGAGCAGGAGCTGCGAGCCCACGGGCTGGCCCACGATGCCGTCGACCCAGCCGTCGATGAGCGCGCCGTACGCGATGGGGAACGCGATGGTCTCGCCACGGTCCCAGGACGAGTCGAACTTGGCGCCGTCCCACAGCCAGCCGCTGTAGTGCACGGTGATCTGCTGACCCTCGACCACGGCGGGGCCCTCGCCGGCGGTGAGGACCTCGACGACGAGGCCCTCGGGCTTGACGGCGCCGGCGAAGTCGACGGAGGGCGCGCCCTTGGCGTCGCGGGTGATCGTGGGGTTGGTCATGGTCGCTCCTTCGGGTGCGGGTACCCAGACAGCCTACGGGCCTGACTCAGTCGAGCCCGCCGCTGAACAGCGCGAGGACGTTCTCCGCGTGGCGCCGGTTGACCGCACCCAGCGCGGGGAAGTTGTGGTTCATCAGCGACTCCTGCGTGGGCCGGTACGTCCCCTCGTCGCCGTAGCACCCGTTGTCGACGTATCCCACCGTGACCTGCTCGCGCATCTCCGCCGCCATGTCCTCGCTGACCGGAAAGCCCGCCTCCGCCATCGCGTCCAGATAGGTCTCGATCGCGGGGTCGACCTCGCCCACCAGGTCGCCCCACCACGCCTCGGCGGTCTCCCGGTCCTGGGCGCACACGGGCCACAGCGAGGGACGGCCCTCGTTGCCGGGGATGCCGTCCTCGCCGATGTACTCGTCGAGCAGGCCGAACAGCGCGTGGCCCAGCTCGTGCGCGATGAGCCGCTGGTCCGCCACGGGATAGCTCAGGTCGAGCGACACGAACGAGTTCGCGAACGGGTCCTCGCCGGCATCCGCCGGCTCCTCGACGCCCACCCAGGCGTTGTCGATCCCGGACACCGACGTCGTGAGGTCGCCCAGGTCGCCCGCGCGCAGGAGCACGATCGACTGATGCGGCAGGTCGAACGGCTCCTGCTCCGCAGTGGCGTTGTTGAAGCTCGGCAGCCCCTCGGGGATGGGCGCGTCGTAGGCGATCCACACGTTGAACAGGTCCCTGCTCGACCTGTACGGGTCGATGCCGAACAGCCCGACCTCCGCCATCACCGCGTCGCCCGGATCCGCGGCCACGCGCCCGTCGAGGTCGATGGGCTGCGCCGTGCCGTCCCAGCCCACGTACTGCTCGGCGATGGCCCGAAACTCCTCGTCGGAGGGGAAGCCGTCGCCCGCCAGAATGAGGTTGATGCGGTCCGCGTCCACGTTGTTGCCGGGCACCAGCGCCTCGAGCCCGTCGGGAGCCGGCCCCTCGGGGACGTCGCCGCTGCGGCCGGCCATCGCATCGTCCCCTGGGGTGGGAGAGGCCACGGACGATGCGCTGGGCAGGGCCGATGCCCCGGTTCCGGGCGTCGGCGAGGCGCCGTCCGGCGCCGTGGTGGACGTGCCGGCGCACCCCGCGAGCGCGGCCACGGCGAGTCCGGCGAGGACCCTGCGGAACGGGACGGGCATGCGAACCTCCACTCTCACGACACGCGGTGCGCGCCACGCCCACGGTAGGGCACGGCCCCCTGGCCGCGGCCGGGGCGCTCCGCTACGGTGCAAGCACGCGCACCACCCTCGTGCGCCGTACGAGGACGTACCAGGAGGAACCATGGGCGGCTGGCGCATCCGGGACGCACACGCGGAGGACCTCGAGGGCGTCGTGCGCCTGTGGGAGCGCTCGCGCGCGGCGGGCGTCGAGCCCGTGTACGCGCTCGCCGAGGTGCTCACCTCGGCCACGGAGGACATCGCCGTGGTGGCCACGGTGGGGGACGATGTGGTGGGCGCCGCGGTCGGGCGCCGCGCCCACAATCAGGCCTGGGTGGTGTTCCACGCGGTCGACGACGGCTGGCACGGCCAGGGCATCGGCCCGGGACTGCTCGCCGGCCTCGAGTCGCGCGTCGCGGAGGCCGGCGCGACCCTGCTGTCCGCGCTCGTGCCCGCGGAGCAGACCCGGCTCGATGCGTTCCGCGACGCGGGCTTCGCGGAGAAGAAGGCTCTGCGCTACCTGGAGCGCCACCTGCCGGTGCAGCGCGAGGAGATGGCGCTGCTCGAGGAGCTGGGCGGGCGGATCCTGCCGCGCGGCGGCTGGGACGCGGTGGCGGGCATGCGGCACGAGAAGGACCTCATCGAGAAGCGCCTGGTGCTGCCCCTCGCGGAGCCCTCGCTCGCGGAGCAGTACGGGGTGCGCCCGCCGCGCGCCGTGGTGATGTTCGGCCCGCCGGGCACGGGCAAGACCACCTTCGCGAAGGCGATCGCCTCGCGGCTGGAGTGGTCGTTCGTCGAGGTGTTCCCCTCGCGGCTGGCCGCGGACCCGGGCGGGCTCGCGGGGGCGCTGCGCGACACGTTCCACCGGATCGCGGACCTCGAGCACGCGGTGGTGCTCATCGACGAGGTCGAGGAGATCGCCTCGCACCGCCGCGGCGACCCGCCCTCGCCGCTCCAGGGCGTGACCAACGAGCTGCTCAAGTTGATCCCGGCGTTCCGGGACCGTCCGGACCGCCTGCTCGTGTGCGCGACCAACTTCATCCGCTCGCTCGACAGCGCCTTCCTGCGCCACGGCCGCTTCGACTACGTCATCCCCATCGGCCTGCCGGACCAGGAGGCCCGTTCGGCCATCTGGCGGCGGTTCATTCCGCCTGCGGCCGATGCGGTGGACGTCTCCGCGCTCGTCGACGCCTCCGCGGGGTTCACCCCGGCGGACATCGAGTTCGCGGCCCGGCGGGCCAGCCAGGCGGCGCTCGAGCAGGCCGTCGCCGGCGGCGGCGGGTCCGGGCCCACGACGGCGCACTACCTCGACGCGATCGCGGCGACCCGGGCCACCGTCTCGGCCGAGACGGCCGATGAGTTCGCCGAGGACATCGTCGCCTTCGGCAGGGTGTGAGCGGGCATCTGTGTGGGGTGGCGTAGCGGTTTCCTTCGCTAGGCGGTGAGTGCGAGGGTGTCGGTCACCTCCCCTACGCCCCGAGATCCATGCTCCAGATCTATCCGCGACCCTTGACACCACACCACCCTTATTCAAGGATCGACCCATAGTCTTGAACAAGATATCGAGGTGCTCCAGGATGAGCGGAGATGCCGGATCGCCTGGCGGGTGGCCCGCTGTCGGCTACGAGGACGTCCCGTGGACGCTTCCCCCCGAGCTGGAGGGCCGCGTCGCGATCACGGACGTGGTCCGGCTTGAGGCGCGTCCGTACCGGGCCGCGATCGCGCCGACGATCGCCGACCTCGACCCCTACCGGCATCTCACGGCGGCGCGCGCCGACGACGTGGCGTCCGCCGCGGCGGAGATCTCCGCGTTCGACCGCGATGTGGCGCACCTGCCAGTGCCCATGCCTGCGGTGCTCTTGCGCACCGAGTCCGCGTCGAGCTCCCAGATCGAACACCTCACCGCCAATGCACGAAACCTCGCGACCGCCGCGCTCGGCCTGCGGGCGGGCGAAAACGCCGCGGCGGTCGCGGACAACGCGGCAGCGATGCGTCGCGCCATCGACATGGCGGGCCCGCTCAACCGCGACCAGATCCTCGCCATCCACGCGACCCTGCTCCGACGCGGCGATCCCGAGATCGCAGGACGCTTCAGATCGGGCCCCGTGTGGATCGGCCGGCCCGACCTCAGCCCGCACGGCGCGGACTTCATCCCCCCACGCTGGGAGCGCATCGAGGGCTCTATCGGGGACCTGGTCGCGTTCGCCGCGAGACGCGACATGAACGGCCTGGTGCAGGCCGCGCTCGCGCACGCGCAGTTCGAGACCATCCACCCGTTCTCCGACGGCAACGGGCGCACCGGACGCGCCATCGTCCACTCGATCCTCCACGCGACGGGCTTCGCCCGGCACACGACCGTGCCTGTCTCCTCGGGGCTCCTCGGCGATACGGGCGGCTATGTCCGCGCACTCACCTCCTTTCGCGAAGGCGACATCGACCCCATCGTCGCGACCTTCGCCGGCGCGGCCCGGCGCGCGGTCGCGAACGGCCGTCAGCTCGCCGCCGACACCGCCGCCATCCACGAGGAGTGGCAACAAGTCATCCGCGCCCGACGCGATTCCGGTGCATGGCGACTCGCCGACCATCTCTTCGCGCAACCCGTCGTGACGTCCGCCTACGTCGAACAGTTCCTCGGCTCCTCACGCCAGGGCGCGTTCAATGCCATCGCAACCCTCGTCACCGCAGGCGCGCTCCACCAGGGCAGCGCCGACCGCCGCAATCAGGTCTGGCAGGCACGCGACGTGCTCGACGCCATGGACGCGTTCGCAGCGCGCGCAGCCCGCAGGGAGCTTCGATAGACCACTCGTGGGCTCCCGGCGTCAACCGCTGCGAGGCAGGTCACCCGATCAACCGATCTTGGGGCGGATCCTTTGCCCGAAAAGGGTAAGTTAATAGTCTCCGCTACTAAAGGGCCGAGTGCGCCCTTTGCGCCGTAGCATCCAACGCAACGCTTGGCGGGCCGTCACGCCCGCCACCCCAGACAGGAGATGGCAGCTTATGACCCAGCCGTCGGAACTCACCCGCGTGGAGGTCGTGGCGCCGCTCACCGGCGTCATGGTCCCCCTTGACCAAGTGCCGGACCCGGTCTTCGCACGCAAGATGGTCGGCGACGGATTCTCCATCGACCCCCTCGTCGGACTGCTCGTGGCGCCCGTGGCGGGTGAGGTCATCGACCTCCAGCCCTCGCATCACGCGGTCACGCTGCGCACTGCCGAAGGCGTCGAGATCCTCATGCACATCGGCCTCGACACCGTCGGCCTCGGGGGCGCCGGGTTCACGCCGAAAGTTGCCGAGGGTGCCACCGTCGCGCCGGGCGATGCGCTGATCGAGTTCGACCTCGACAGCGTCGGCCGCGCCGCCAAGAGCCTGCTCACTCAGGTTGTCGTCGCCAACATGGAGCTGGTCGAGACCGTCGTGCCCGTCACGGGCATGGTCGAGGCAGGCGCCACCATGGCCGCCACCGTCGAGCTGAAGGCCGCCGAGGCCGAGGGCGCCGAGACGGGTCCCTCCACCACCGCCACGTCCCACGCCCTGGTGATCCCGAATCCCACGGGCCTGCACGCCCGCCCCACCGCGACTCTGGTGAACCTCGCCAAGAAGTACACCTCAGACGTGCGGCTGCGCCGCGGCGAGGACACCGCCAACGCCAAGTCGATCGTCTCGATCATGGGAATGTCCGTCGCCCGCGGCGACAAGGTCACCGTCACCGCGCACGGCGCCGATGCGGCCGAGGCCGTCGAAGCCATCACCGCCGCCATCGAGGAGGGCCTCGGCGAGGCGATCCCCGAGCCCAGCACCGATGACGCCACGGCGGGGGCCGCCAGCCCCGAGGAGCCCACGGCAATCCCCGAGGAGGTCGTCGCGCCCAAGTCGGGTGACCCGAACGTCCTGCTCGGCGTCGCCGCCTCCCCGGGCCTCGGGGTCGGCACCGTCGTCCAGATCCGACACAACGACATCACCGTCGCCGAGTTCGGCGAGGATCACCACCAGGAGCGGCGCAAGCTCAACGCGGCCATCGATCGGGCCTCGCTCGACCTGTCGGCACTGGAGCAGAAGCTCGAGCGCGACTCGGCCCCTGACAAGGCCGCGATCTTCGCCGCCCATCGGGAGATCCTGCAGGACCCGGAGCTCCTCGACATCGCGGCCAGCGCGATCGACAAGGGCAAGAGCGCCCCGTTCGCGTGGCGCGGTGCGTACAACTCCTTCGCCGACCAGCTCGCCGGCCTCAGCAACGAGGTCCTCGCGGGCCGCGCCGCTGACGTCCGCGACGTCGGTCAGCGGGTGCTGGAGGAGCTCACCGGCCAGCACAGCGAGAAGGCCGAACTGCCCGACGGTGCCATCCTCATCGCCGAGGACCTCACGCCCTCCGACACGGCGCAGCTCGACCGCAGCAAGGTCGTCGGCTTCGCCACCACCGGCGGCGGCGCCTCGTCGCACGTCGCGATCATCGCCCGCTCGCTCGATATCCCAGCCGTCGCCGGCATCGAGGCGCGCGCGCTTGACGTGGCCGACGGCAGCAAGGTCGTCCTCGACGGCTCGAAGGGCAGCCTGCAGCTGAACCTCAGCGACGCCGAGATCACCGGCATCCTCGAGCGCCAGCGCAAGATGGCCGAGCGCAAGGCCCGCGAGCTCGCCGCCAAGGACGAGCCCGCGGTCACGACCGACGGTCATCACGTCAAGGTCGTCGCCAACATCGGCGGCGTCGAGGACGCCCAGGAATCCGTGACCATGGGCGGCGAGGGCGTGGGCCTCCTCCGCTCCGAGTTCGTGTTCCTCGGCCGCTCCACCGCGCCGACCGAGGCCGAGCAGGCCGCCATCTACACCGACTGCTCCAAGGCGCTGCGCCCCGGCGATCCGCTGGTCATCCGAACGCTCGACGTCGGCGGCGACAAGCCCCTGGCCTACCTGCCGATCCCGGCCGAGGAGAACCCGTTCCTGGGCATCCGCGGCGTCCGCGTCGGCCTCGAGAGGCCCGAGTTGCTCCGCACGCAGCTGCGCGCCATCCTGGCCAGCGCCGACGCCGGTGCCGAGCTGCACATCATGTTCCCGATGATCGCGACGATCGCCGAGTGGCGGGCCGCCAAGGCCATCTTCGACGAGGTCGCCGCCACCGTCCAGGTGTCCGCCAAGGTCAGCGTCGGCATCATGATGGAGGTCCCGTCGGTCGCCGTCATGGCCGAGCAGTTCGCGGCCGAGGACGGCTGCGACTTCTTCTCGGTCGGCACCAACGACCTGACCAGCTACACGCTCGCCATGGACCGGGGTCACCCCAAGCTCGCGTCGCAGGTCGACCCCTGCAACCCGGCCGTCCTGAAGCTGATCGGCGATGCCGCCACCGCGCTGCACCGCCACGGCAAGTGGCTGGGGGTCTGCGGCGGCGTCGCGTCCGACCCGCAGGCAGTGCCGGTGCTCATCGGCCTCGGCGTGGACGAGCTCAGCTGCTCCATCCCCGCCATCCCGTCCGTGAAGGCCGCCGTGCGCAGCTACGGGCTCGACACCTGCAAGGAGATCGCCGCCAAGGCTGTCACCTGCTCCACCCCCGAAGAAGTGCGTGACCTTGTGCCGGTCACCGAGGATTGAGAAAGACTGATATGAGTACCGCACAAGAGATTGTGAAGGCGGTCGGCGGGGCCGACAACATCGTCAGCCTCACCCACTGCGCCACCCGACTGAGGTTCCAGCTCGTCGACGCCTCCGGCATCGACACGCCGCAGGTCGAGTCCATCAAGGGTGTCATGGGCGCCGTCCCCCAGTCGGGGGAGCGCTACCAGGTGATCATGGGCGGCGCCGTCCAGAACGCCTTCAACGACATCAACGCGCTGCCCGAGATGCAGGGCAAGAAGCAGCCCACCGACGCCGAGATCAAGGCCGCGGCCCGCGCAGGCGGCGTCCGCGGCAAGTTCTCCTGGGTGGACAACTTCTTCGAGTTCCTGTCCGACTCGTTCCGCCCCATCCTGGGTGCGCTGCTCGGCGCCTCGCTGTTCATCACCTTCATGTCCCTGATGTCGACCCTCGGCATCATCGGCAACTGGGCCGATCCCCGCACCGACCTGCCCGTCAGCTGGCAGTTCGTCAACCTGCTGTGGCAGTCGGTGTTCGTGTTCCTGCCGCTGATGGTGGCCTACAACGCGTCCAAGAAGGTCGGAGCCGACCCCTGGGTCGGCTTCGCCGTCATGGCGCTGGTGATGCTCCCGGGCTTCAGCGAGTTGGGCGCCTCCGACGCCGCCTATACGGCCACCATCGGGGGCAGCGACGTGACCCTCGTCAACGTCTTCGGCGTCCCGCTGACGATCTTCAGCTACAGCTCGCAGGTGTTCCCGCCGCTGCTGATGGCAGGCCTCCTCGGGCCGCTGTACAAGCTGCTGAAGAAGATCATCCCCGACAACCTGCAGCTCATCTTCGTGCCGTTCCTGGCCATGCTGATCATGCTGCCGCTGACCGCGTTCCTCATCGGCCCCATCGGCGTCTACCTCGGCGCCTGGGTCGCCGGTGGCCTGGGTGCCATCAACAGCTTCAGCCCCCTGATCTTCGCGATCATCATCCCGCTGGCGTACCCCTTCATGGTTCCGCTGGGCCTGCACTGGCCGCTCAACGCCGTCATGCTGCTCAACATCCAGACCCTGGGCTACGACTTCATCCAGGGCCCCATGGGTGCGTGGAACTTCGCCTGCTTCGGCGCCACGGCCGGTGTGCTCTACCTCGCCTGGCGGGACAAGGACGTCGCGATGCGGCAGACGGCGACCGGCGCACTGGCGGCCGGCCTGCTGGGTGGCATCTCGGAGCCTTCCCTCTACGGTATCCATCTGCGCTTCAAGCGCATCTACCCGCGCCTGCTGGCCGGCTGTCTCGTGGGCGGCCTCACGATCGGCATCGGCGGGATGCTCACGACGCCGGTCACCACGAACGCGTTCGTGTTCACCTCGCTGCTGACCATCCCGGCGTTCTCGAACATGGGCCTGTACGCGATCGCGATCGCCGCGGCGTTCTTCACGGCGATGTTCGCCGTCATCATCACGGACTACCGCACCCCCGAGCAGAAGGCCGCCGCCAAGCGCGGCGCCGAGGAGGAGGGCACCGCCGCTGCGGAGCCCCGCGTGATCGTCGTCGGTGACGTCGAGTCCAACCAGGCGAAGCAGTGGGTCGCGGCCCTGGGCGGCGAGGCCAACGTCTCGTCCGTCGAGCCCATGGCCGAGACCCGCGTGCGGGTCGAGGTCAAGGACGCGTCGCTCGTCGACGCCGAGGCGCTGCAGAGGGCCGGCCTCGCCGGCGTCGTGCAGGTCGCCCCTGGCGTGTGGCACCTCGTCGCCGGCCTCGAGGCCGGGCAGTACGCCGAGGGCATGAGGCGGAGGCTCACCTACGTCGACGCCTGAGGGCGCACCACACAATAACGAGAACCGGGACCGCGTCGGCTGGCAGGTAGGACACCGCCAGACGGCGCGGTCCTTGTCTGTGCGGGGGCCGGCCACGCTCGTCGCGCCCTCGAGCCTGCTCGCCACGATTCTCGTGCCGCAGCGTCGGCACGGCCGGTGGTTCCGTCCTCACACGAATGTCGTGGCCCCCGGTGACCGGTCACCGGTCACCGGTCACCGGTCACCGGCGAACGTGCGCACGGGCTCCTCGAGGTTCGCCCGCATGAGCCTGGCGACCAGGTCCGCCATCGCCGCCACGTCGACGTGACCCACCGGCGTGGCGGTGGCCAACGTCAGGGCAGGGCTCCGCCTCGCCGCACTCGACCAACTCGACCCCGACGAACGCACCAGCAGCGGCACCACCGCGCGGCGTACGGTGGCAGCCATGACCACCGCCGAGATCGACGCGTACCTGGCCACCCTCGACGAACCGCGGCGCGGGACGCTCGCAGCGCTGCGCGCCGACCTCGCCGACCTCCTGCCGGACGCCGAGCAGGGCATGTCCTACTCCGTGCCCGCCTTCCGGGTCGGGGGCAAGCTGGTCGCGGGGTTCTCGGCTGCGGCGCGCCACCTCAGCTACCTGCCGCACTCCGGCTCCGTGCTGCGCGACATGGACCCGGCCGCACTCGAGGGCTACTCGTGGTCGAAGGGCGCCCTCAAGTTCGCGGTGGACGCTCCGCTGCCGCGAGCCCTTGTCGAGAGACTGGTGCGGGCGCGACTCCACGAAATCGGGAACTGAGGCGGCCCCGGGGCCGGGGCACCTCTCCGCCAGGCGCTTCCGCGCATCGTCCCCCGCCGCCCGCTCCACCGGAACGACGAACGGCGCGCGGAGCGCCCACCCCGTGAGGGTGGAGCGCCCCGCGCGCCGTTCGGTCGAGATGCCTTACGCCGCGGAGGCGGGCTTGAAGGCGACGGTCTCGAGGTAGTCGTGCAGCATCTCGCGCCACACCTGGAACGTGTGGCCGCCGTCCATGTTGAACTCCACGACCGGCAGACCGAGTCCGCGGTACATCTCGGCGCGCGCGATCGAGGCCTCGCCGATGCCGGCGAGGTAGTCCTGGACGCCGGTGCCGACGTGGATGCCGATCGCGGACCGGAGGTTCGCGAGCTCGTCCTCCGTGGGCTCGGTCACCTCGGTCGCGCCGCCGGACCAGATGCCGTAGTAGCCGAACAGGTCGGCGTTGTTGTGCACCAGCTCGGTGGCGAGCAGGCCACCCATCGACAGGCCACCGAACGCGCGGTCCTCACGCTCCGGCGAGACGTTGAACGTCTCGTCGATCAGGGGAAGCAGGTTCTCGCGCAGTTCGACGCCGTAGTCGTCGCCCGAGGGCGCGTCGCCGCCGATGTTGTAGAAGTTGGTCGTCACCACGATGGTGTCGTCGATCGCGCCGGTCGCGATCGCGGCCTCGACCGTGTTCGCGGCCCGGCCCTGCGAGAACCACGAGGTCTCGTTGTCGTACATGCCGTGCGACAGCACCAGCAGCTGGTACGGCTCGGCGCGCTCGGCGTCGTAGCCCGGGGGCAGGTAGACGCCGATCTGACGGTCACCCTCGTCGAGCGAGCCATCGGCGTCGAGCACGCCGTCCGCCGTGTACAGCAGGTGCGAGATCACGCCCGTGACCTCGTGGCCCTGGTAGTCCGCGTCGTAGGTCGGGAAGTCCTCGTGGGCCGGGACGAAGATCTGGCTGAGCGTCTGCGGGGTCGCGACGTCGACATCGGCGAAGACGGGCGGGTTGGTGGGGTCGTACGAGGTCTCGCACATCATGACCATCTCGCACGCGCCCACGACGAAGCCGTAGTTGAAGGCGCCCGCGGGCATCGCCGTGGTGATCTCCCACAGGCCGCTCGCGTCGTTGAACTCGAGGGGGGCGGGGGCGTTCATGAACAGCGGGTGCGAGATGTCGCCGGCGGTCCACTCGTCACCGATGCGGGCGTCGTGCGCGAACATCGCGTCCATGTCGCCCAGGTTCTCGGGCTGGGTGAAGTAGGGGTCTCCGACGAGGTAGACCTCGGTCGCACCCTCCGGCGCCTCGTACTTGAAGGTCACCGCGTAGCCGGTGGGCGACTCGTCGGTGCGGGTCACGACCGGGGTCGCGTCGCCCGCGGCGGCGGGGGCCTCGGTGGCCTGCGCGTCGGCCTCGGGCGTCGCCGACTCGACGGCGGCGGGCGACTCCGTGGCCGGGGCGGACGCGGGCTCCTCGGCGCTCGCGCACGCGGCGAGCGTGCCGAGCGCGAGGGCGGTGGCGGCAAGGCCCCCGGCGCGTCGCAGGCGCGGGGTGATGACGGATGCCGTGGCGGCAGTGCTGGACAAGTGGCAGCTCCTTCGATACCGAGCGCCATGAGGTCGTTCCCACGGCGCTGATGGGACAGGGGCCCGGAGGCCCTCGCCGGGAAGCGAACCAGCGCCGCGCCTCGAAACCACACTCGATGCAAAAACTGTCGGATCGGCCGCACATTCTGTCGCCGGGAGGCCCAAGACGGCGCGAACCAGGGGCGCCGCTGCGCGAGCGGCCCGGCGAGCCGGGGGCCCGCGCGCCGCAAGCGCGGCCCGGCGGGGCGAGGCCCCCTACCCCAGCTCGGCGATCAGCCCCAGTTCACGGGTCCGCGTGAGCCCCGCCGTCCCAGGCCGGCCCAGCCCCAGCGAGCGCTCCTCCTCGAGGACGTCGCGCATCGTCCCTTCGAGCGGGCGCAGCCGCCCGCCCGTGGCGAGGTAGCGCGCCGGCGAGTGGAATCCGCACCGCGCGCCGCCCCCGTCGTCGGGCACCCACAGGCCCAGCGAGTCGGGCCCCTTCCAGGGGCGCACCCCGCGCTCGAGCAGCCACGCGGCCGGCGCCTCGACCACCGGACCGGACCCGCCCGCGACCCGGCGCGCGAGCGCCACCGCGTCGCGCATGGCCACCTGCTCCCCCGCCGCGTTGACCGGCCCGGTCACGCCCGACGCGATCGCGTCGAGCATCCACGCCGCGAGGTCGCGCACGTCGATGACCTGGAGCGGGAACGCGGGCTCGGCGGGAGCCAGCAGCGGCCCGTCTCCGGCGAGCGCCGCGCGGCGCGGCCACTGCGCGAAGCGGTCGGTGGGGTCGCCCGGGCCGGCGATGACACCCGCCCGGACTAGCAGCGCCTCCGGGAACGATGCGCGGGTGTCCAGTTCGCAGCGGACCTTCGCCGCGTCGTAGCGGGCGCCGTCCACCACCTCGTCGCGCGCGGCGGGCGCTCGCAGGGGCGCGTCCTCGGCGATGAGCGTGCGGGCGGGCTCGTACGCCGCGACCGACGAGACATAGGTCCAGTGCGCGACACGCCCACGCAACGCCTCGGCGGCCTCGCGCACGTGGCGCGGCTGCCAGCTCACCTCGATCGCGGCGTCCCACTCGCGCCCGGCCACGGCGTCGTAGGCGCCCGGTCGATCGCGGTCCGCGACCACCAGCTCGGCGCCGGGCGCGACCGCGCCGGACGCCCCGCGGGCCAGGCAGGTCACCGCCCAGCCGCGCTCGATCGCCTGTCGCGCGATGTCGCGACCCAGCCAGGCGGTGCCGCCGAGGATCAGAAGGGAGGGCATGCGCCCCAGGCTAGCGACGCGCGGCTGCGGTGAGGCGCGCGAGGGCTCCGGACGCGGTGGCCCGGACGAAGGGGTCCGCATCCTCGAGCATCTTCTCGAGGTTCCCCATGTCGACGAACGGGTTGCGAGCGACGGCGGCGCGCACCACGGGGTCGGCGTGCTTGGCGAGGTACCGGATCACCCCGGACGGCGCCGACGGGTTGCCTGCGAGCAGCTCGCACTCCTCGGCGTCGCCGCGCCGCGCCATCGCCAGCATGGAGCTGGGCGGCAGGTGGGGGTGGCGGGCCGCGGCGCTGCGCACGGCGGCCTCCTCGTCCCGCGCGAGCTCGGCCAGGACCGAGGCGGGGCAGAAGGCGTTGGAGGCGACCGTCGCGCGAATCGCGGGGTCGTCGCGCACGGCAAGCGTGGCGAGGTCGTCCCCCGAGGTGGACGATGCGGAGGCGGCCTGGGCGGCGCGAGTGACGGTGACGGTGACGGGCGAAGAGTAAGCGACATTGCTCATGGGTCGTACTATCCCGGCATCCGACACGCCGAAGGCGGGACCGTGGGCCCATTTCTTGCATGACGGCAAATAATGCACCGGATGCCGCGGCGCGCCGACCCGCGTATCCTGGGAATACTTGACGAACCACGAACCGTTACGGGGGCCTATGAGCCGGACCTTCGCCTCGCTGCGCATCTTCAACTTCCGCCTCTGGTTCGCCGGAGCCCTGGTGTCGAACATCGGCACCTGGATGCAGCGCGTCGCGCAGGACTGGCTGGTCCTCACCGTCCTCACCCCCGAGTCGGGCGTCGCCGTCGGCATCACCACGTCGCTGCAGTTCCTGCCGTTCCTGCTGCTGAGCGCCTGGGCCGGCCTGCTCGCGGACCGCTTCGATCACCGCAAGCTGCTGCTCCTGACGCAGATCGGCCAGGGCGTCCTGGGCCTCGCGCTCGCGGCGCTCACCCTGCTGGGACACATCGAACTGTGGCACGTGTACGTCTTCGCCTTCGCGCTCGGCGTGGTCGCGGCGATCGACGGGCCGGCGCGCCAGACCTTCGTCTCCGACCTGGTGGCCAAGGAGGACCTGCAGAACGCCGTCGCGCTCAACTCGACGTCCTTCAACGCCGCGCGCCTCATCGGCCCCGGCACAGCGGGCCTGCTCATCGCCGCCGTCGGCACCGGGTGGGTATTCCTCATCAACGCGCTCACCTACGGCGCCACCATCGTTGCGCTGCTCCTCATGCGCACGCGGGAGCTCCACCCCCAGGACCGCGCCTCGCGGCGACGCGGCCAGGTGCGCGAGGGCATCCGCTACATGCGCCACCGCCCGGACCTCATGATCATCACCATCGTGGTGGGAGTCGTCGCCGCGATGGGGCTCAACTTCCAGTTGACGAGCGCGATGATGGCGGCGACCGAGTTCGGTCGCGGCGCCGGCGAGTACGGCGTCCTCGGCTCGGTCACGGCGATCGGCTCGCTGGCGGGGTCGCTCATGGCCGCCCGAAGACGCGAGGCGCGCATGCGCCTGGTGGTCGGCTCGGCCTTCGCCTTCGGCGTCGCAGCGGCGGTCATGTCGATCGCCCCCACGTATCCGCTCTACGTGCTCAGCTGCATCCCGGTGGGATTCACGGCGCTCACCATGATCACCTCCGCCAACGCCGCGGTGCAGATGTCCACAACGCCGCTCATGCGCGGCCGCGTGATGGCGCTGTACATGATGGTGTTCCTGGGCACGACGCCGTTCGGGTCGCCCGTCGTCGGCTGGATCGGCGAGCACTGGGGGCCGCGCTGGTCCATCGGGGTGGGGGCGATCAGCGCGATCGCAATCTCCGTCGCGGCCGCGGCCTGGGTGCTGCGGAACTCCGACCTCACGGTCGAGTATCAGCTCTCGCGCCCCTTCGTGCGGGTGCGCTACCCCACGCCCGAGGAGGAGGAGCGCGAGGAGCGCGATCTCGCCGCGGACGAGGTGCTCGCCCAGCAGGTCGCGGACCGCCGCACCCAGCCATAGCGAGTCGACTCGCTATGGCGATGGCGGGCGAGTTGGTGCCGGAAGCCGGCCGGCGCATCGTCCCCTGCGACCGGGGGCGCTATGCGTGCCCCAGCTCCTCCTCGAGCGGGGCGATCATCATCCACTGGATGCCGAACCGGTCGGTGAAGTCCGCGTAGAGGTCGCCCCAGAACATGGGCTGCGGCGGCATGGACACCTCACCACCCGCGGAGAGGGCGTCGAACAGGTCCTTCAGTTCGTCCTCGCTGTCGAGCAACAGGGTGACGTAGTACTGGTTGCCGACGGTGAGCACCTGCCCCATCGACGGCATGATGTCCGAGCCCATGAGTTGATGGCCGCCCGGGAGTCCGAGCGCCATGTGCATGATCCGCTCCCCCTCGCCCTCGGCGAGCGGCGGCATGTCGGGCGACGGCGGCATCTCCTTCATCCGCATCGGCTCCCCGAGGAACTCCCCGCCGAACACCGACCGATAGAACTCGAACGCCTCGAGGCAGTCGCCGTCGAAGTTGAGGTATGTCGCGACCGAGGCCATGTCCCCTCCCAGGGCGAGCCGCGCATCGTCCGGCGCGGACAGCGTCAGGCTACGTCCGCGAGGGACGATGCGCGCGGCGGGCGGGGTGCATCCCTCGCCCGCCGCGGTCGTAGGTCAGGCCGAGGGCTGGCCGCCCTGGCCGGCGTTGCCCTGCGACTGCCCGCCCTGGGAGCCGCCCTGACCCTGCGCCTGGCCGCCCTGCGGCTGCTGGCCCTGCGCGGGCTGCTCGTTGATGACCCGGTGCGAGGTGTTGGAGCGCTGCGCGTTGGCGATGAGCGACACGATGATCGCGAGCACGCCCGCGCCCATGCAGATGAACCCGATGAGACCCAGGTCGAACGCCTCGATCGAATCGTTGATGGCGAAGGACGCGATCGCGCCGATGACGATCAGGAAGATGCCGGAGCCGATGGCCATGATGTTTCCCTCCTCGACGCGCCAACCCCGGCCTCTCCGGGGACGGGCGCCGTGCGGCGCCGGCCCGTCTTCAGCCCCAACGTACCTTTTGCGGCGGATCATCCCCCGGGACGCCCGGCCCGCGCGCGGGACCAGGGACGATGCGGGGGTCAGGCCGTCGTGCAGGCGTCCAGCATGCGGCCGACCGCGTCCGCGAGCGCATCCGTGGGACGCAGGATCACCTCGCGGGCCTCGCCGCCCTCGACCTGCAGGGTGAGGGTCAGGGTCAGCCCCGAAGCCTGAGCGATGCGGGTCGATTCGCAGTCGGCGGGGCGGAGGGTGACGGTCCGCTCGATCGCGTGGTCGGCGGGCTCGAGGCGCGCGGGGAGGTCGGAGGCCGCGGCCACGAGCGGGTCCGCGGCGACGAGCCCCACGAGGTCGACGGGCTCGGTGCCCGAGACGCGCGTGAGGGTCACGGTGGTGGCGACGAAGCCGTCGCCCTCGTCGATGGAGCCCCCGAAGGCCGGCGCGGCGACCTCGGTGACGGCGCGTGCCCCGCAGGCCTCGGCGTGGAGCTGGGCGAGCGGGGCATCGTCCACCGTCACCGTCTGGAGGAGTTCCTGGTCGGCGTCCTCGAGCGTGAGCTGCACGGAGGCGGCGCCCCCGCCGGCGGGGCAGACGGCCGCGCCGAGCGGCAGCCACAGGCGCGCCCGGCCGCCCGGCGCCACCGCCTGGTCGAGCCGCACCGCGGCGACCGGCGCGAAGTACGGGCTGGTGAGCGCCCCGCCCTCGACGCGCAGCTCGCGGTCGACGGCGGACTCCACGGTCACCTCGACCCAACGCCCGCTCGCGAGCGACGCGGGCTGCGCGAGCGCGGCGTTCTCGGCGAGGATCGGGTAGTCGGGCGCGGCGCAGGCCGCGAGTCCGGCGGCGGCGAGCGTCGCGAGGGCTCCGGCCGCAAGCGCGGCCGCGGGACGCGCCGCGCCTGCGCCGGTTGCGGGCGCGGGACGCGCCGCGACCGTGCGCGCCGCGACCGTGCCGGCTGCGGGCACGGGGCGGAGGCGGGGCATCGGCACATACCCATTGTGGCCACGCGCGGCGCGGGCCGGGTCCGCAAGCACGCCCCGACCCCCTACAATGGGTTCCACCTCGCTGGCGGCGACTGCTCTCCGGCTCGGTACGCGGGTGTAGTTCAATGGTAGAACTTCAGCTTCCCAAGCTGATAGCGCGGGTTCGATTCCCGTCACCCGCTCGCGATGAAGGCCCCTCCTCGGAGGGGCCTTTCGCATGCACGAGGCGCAGCCGCGGTCGGGGAGCCCGCCGGATCGCCCCGCGCGATGCTGCCCCGCTCGCCGTCCCCGTGCTGGTGGTAGCCGCGCGCACGCTTGGGGCGCGAAGCGTGCGCGCAGCTACCACTGGGAGGCCTTGGCCCGGCCGCGCCGCGGGGCTCCGCCCAACCCGAACGACTCGGCGCACCCGAACCACTCAGCGCACCCGGATGCCCCAGACGAGCGCGTGGGTCGAGCCCGGCTTGATGGTGATGAGCCGCTCGCCGGTGCGGAAGGCGTCCGCGATGCAGGACATGGGCTCGATCGCGACGCCGGCACGGCGCACGCCGGGGACGTGGTCGCCGGTGCACACCTGCCACGCGGTCGCCTCCGAGTCGGCCCAGATCTCGACGGTCGAGCCGTCGGGGCGCCCCAGGCGCGCCCAGGACCGGCCGTCGGCGTCGAGGATCGGGTCCACCCATGCATCGTCCAGGGCCACGCCCTTCAGGCTGCGCGCCTCGCGGAGGTCGTAGTCCCCGTCGACCGGGAGCTCCTCGGCCGGGAGCAGGCGCTCGTCGACGGCCACACGGGTGGAGGCGTCGAGCTGGAGCGTGCAGTCGTCGAGGGCGCCGCCGGGCGCAAACCACGGGTGGAAGCCCACGCCGTAGGGCAGCGGCTCGCTGCCGGCGTTGCGGGCCTCGGTGGTGATGGTGAGGCCGTCCTCGGACAGCGCATACGTGGTCGCGAGCGCGAGCTGGAAGGGGTAGCCCGGGCTGGCGGGGAGGTCGAGCGTGAGGGTGACCGATGCATCGGTCGCCTCCGCGACGGTCCACTCCTGCCAGCAGACGAGGCCGTGGAGCGAGGTGCCGCGGTCGGGCTCGGTCACCGCGACCTGGAGCGCGCGGCCGCCGAACTCGTACTGGCCGTCGCGCAGGCGGTTGGGCCACGGCGCGAGCACCATGCCATGGAACGCGGGAGCGATCTCGTCGGCGCCGAAGGGCACGACCACATCCGTGCCGTCGACGGTGAACTCGCGCAGCGCCGCGCCGATCGTGGCGACGGTGGCGACCTGGTCGCCGTGCGTGATGGTGGTCTGCTGTCCGGAGCGGGAAGTCATAGCGCGACGGTACCCCGTCGGGAACGCCCCGGCCGCCGGATCGGCCGCGTCAGCCGGCCGGGCACCCGGCCGGGCGCAGGCCGGGCAGCGTCAGCCGGCCGGGCACTCCCCCGATTCGACGAGCCCCGTCGCCGAGTGGAACGCGACCGCGTCCTGCGCGCCGCCCTCGTAGGTGAGGGTGAGGCACCAGTCATACGCGTCGACGCCGTCGAGCGCGAGCGTGCGGTCTCCCGCCAGCGCGGCCTCCACAGAGGTCCCGCCCACGCCGTACGCATCGTCCGCGACGGTGAGCTCGACCTGGGGCAGGTCGGGGCCGGCCGCGCTCAGCTCGACGAGCACGTTGCCCACGGTGATGACGTCCACCTGGGCGTGCGCGTCGGCCGCGACCTGGTCCGCGTCGGAGGTCGCGTAGAGGTAGGCGAGCACGCCGAGCGCCGCCGTGGAGATCACGCCCAGGATCAGGCCGGCGAGCGGCCAGCTGCGCCGGGACGCGCGGCCGCTGCGGTAGCGGGCCAGACCCCAGACTCCCAGGACGATCGCGACCAGGCCCGCGCCCAGGGCGCCGAAGACGAACGACGCGATGCCCACCGCGTTCCCCCCGCGCGCCCGCGCGTGCTCCGGAACGTGCTGGGGCACGGTGGTGGCCGCCTGGTTCATCCGCTCCTCCTCTGGTGCGTGTCGCGGACGCCAGTCTCCCACGCACACGGCGAGGGCCCTCGACTCCGCGCCGAGGGCCCTCCCGTGATGTCCCAGAGTCCACAGGTGGCACCCGCGGCGACGTCCCCTGGGACGACTCCTCGGGCCCGCCGGTGCCGGTGCCGTCACCCACCTCCGGGCATGCCTGCCCCAGACGGCCCGCCGTTGTCCTCGGAATCGTCCGCTCCGTGCGAGTCCCCGCGTCGACGTCCCTGTCACGCGGGCGCACCCGCGTTCAGGCCCGCCGCGCCGAGGCCTCGTCGGGGTCTCGGTGCGGATCTCGCCCTTCACGCTCGTCCCTTGATACTCCCCGTGTGACGGCGGCGCAATGGTCCGGCGGCACCGGTTTCTGTCCACCGGATCCTCACACCGTTGTCCACGGACGGGCGCGCCCAACGGCGCCTGTTTACACACACCTGTGGACAAAATCTGTGGACAGGCGGTCGGGCCGTCCCGGCGGCGGGGGGACGATGCGGTGGTCGCCCGGGCGAGTTCGCGCATCGTTCACCTTGGGGCCAGGACGACCACCCGTCGGCCTCGCCTAGGCTGGCCCCATGACCGCACCGGGACTCATTGCAGCGCAGGCGAAGATGGCGGCGGCCGGGGTCGACCAGACCGCGATCGACGTCTTCTCTCACTACTTCGGAGAGCTGGAGGCCGGCGCGACCGGCCTGATCCGCGAGGAGACCATCGAGCCGCTGCTCGATCCGCCCGCGCTGGACCAGATGGAGATCGACGAGGAGGCGGCGCGCGAGGCGTTCGCCAAGACGGCGATCATCCGGCTCAACGGCGGGCTGGGCACGTCGATGGGCATGGATAAGGCGAAGTCGCTGCTGCCCGTGCGCGACGGCAAGAGCTTCCTCGACCTCATCGCGGGTCAGGTGCGCCAGGCGCGCGAGGCCACCGGCGCGCCGCTGCCGCTCATCCTCATGAACAGCTTCCGCACGCAGGACGACACTCTCGCCGCGCTCGAGGCGCACCCGGACATCGCGGTCGACGGGCTGCCGCTCGACTTCCTGCAGAACGCCGAGCCCAAGCTGCTGGTCGACGGCCTCATGCCCGTCGAGTGGCCCCAGGACCCGTCGCTCGAGTGGTGCCCGCCGGGACACGGCGACATCTACACGGCGCTGCTCGGCTCGGGCATCCTCAAGGCGCTGCTCGACGCGGGCTACCGGTACGCGGCCACGGGCAACTCCGACAACCTGGGCTCGGTCCCGTCGGCGCAGATCGCGGGCTGGTTCGCCGCCTCGGGCGCCCCGTACGCCGCCGAGCTGTGCGTCCGCACCGCCGCCGACCGCAAGGGCGGCCACCTGGCCATCCGCAAGGCCGACGGCCAGCTGATCCTGCGCGACACCGCGCAGACCGCGCCCGAGGAGATGCACTACTTCACGGACGAGCACCACCACCCGTTCTTCCACACGAACAACCTGTGGTTCGACCTCGAGCGCCTCTACGCGGCGCTGACCGAGCGCGGCGCGGTGCTGGGCCTGCCGCTGATCCGCAACGTCAAGAACGTCGACCCGACCGACTCCGACTCGCCCGAGGTCTTCCAGATCGAGACCGCCATGGGCGCCGCGATCGAGGTGTTCGAGGGTGCGACCTCGATCGTGGTGGGCCGCGACCGCTTCCTCCCGGTCAAGACGACGAACGACCTGCTGCTGCTGCGCTCGGACGCGTACCGCTTGGACGAGGACGGGGCGCTGCGCCTCGCCGTCGACGCGGCGCCGCTGGTGGACCTCGACTCGCGCTTCTACAAGAAGATGGCGTCGTTCGACGCTCACTTCCCGCACGGCGCCCCGTCCCTGCGTCAGGCCACGTCGCTCACCGTGAAGGGCGACTGGACGTTCGGCAAGGACGTGGTGTGCGTGGGCGACGTGGTGCTCGAGGACACCGGCAAGCCCGAGGTCATCCCCGACGGGACCGTGCTGGGCGCCTGAGGCCTCCCGCCGGGCCGGACTCCGCAGTCTCCACCGCCGCAGCCACCGCCGCAGCCTCACCTTCGCCACGCCCACCCGGCGGCTCCCACCCGGCGCCTCCCACCCGGCGGCGCGTCGGATCGATCGGCGTTCGATCCGTCATGCGTGCTGAGTCCGGCACGTACGACGGATGATCCGCGGCGCGGTCCTGCGGTGCGGACCACCGGAGGCGGGAGCACCGAGCACCGGGCACCGGTCACCGAGCACCCGGCACCCCGCACCCGGCACCCGGCACCCAGCGGGCGCCCCTAGCTCGACGCCCCGGAGTCCCGCCGCGCGGTCTGAGCGAGCATCGCGTTGTAGGCGCGCAGCTCCGCGTCGTCGTCGCGCTCGGCCTGCCGGTCGCGGCGACGGGTCTCCTTCGCATCGGCCCGCCGCCACGCGAACACGATCCCGATCGCGAGCAGCACCACGGGCAGCTCGCCGATTCCCCACGCGATCTGGCCGCCGTACTGCTGGTCCGCGAGCGCATCGGGCCCCCAATCGCGGCCCATGAGCCCGAACCAGCGCGGGGCCAGCAGCACCGTCGACATCATGAGCGAGACGCCGAAGAACGCGTGGAACGCCATGGTCGCGAAGAGCAGCACGATCCGTAGCGGGTAGCCGGGTCGGGCCGGCCCGGGGTCGATCCCCACGAGCGCGTTGGCGAACAGGTAGCCCACCACCGTGAAGTGGACCAGCATCCACAGGTGGCCGGCGTGGTTGCTCAGCGCGAACTCGAACAGCGGCGAGTAGTAGAACACGATGAGGAAGCCCGCGAAGCTCACCGCCGCGACCACCGGCTGCGCCCAGAAGCGCATCCACCGTGACTCGACCACCGCGCGCAGGTACTCGCGCGGCCCCTTCGAGCCGTCGCGGCGCGCGGGCAGGGCGCGCAGCGCGAGCGTCACCGGCGCGCCGAAGGTCAGCAGCACCGGCGCGACCATGACGAGCACCATGTGCTCGAGCATGTGGGCGCTGAACAGCACCATCCCGTAGATCGACGGGCCCGACTGCGTGATCCACACGAGCACCGCGACGCCCGCGAGCCACGACGCGGTCCGGTGCCACGCCCACGCGTCGCCCCGACGCAGAAGCCGCAGGACCCAGCGCACGTACACGATCGCGGCCGCGCCGAGCGTGAACGCCGTGAGGATCTCGAGCCTCCACTGCGCGACCCACGCGAGCGCCGTGGGCTCGGGCGGCAGCTCGTAGCCGGTCAGCAGGTAGGCGGGGCTCGGCTCCCCCAGCGGCACGATGGGCACGGGAGGCGCCGTCGACGCGAGCACGCCGGCGGCCCCCATCGCGAATACGAGCGCGGCCACGTCGACGGCCATGAGTCGCCAGAAGCGCTCCCTCACCTGGGCCTCGGTGAGCCGGGGCAGGAACCGGGACCGATGCACGACGGCCAGTCCCGCCGCCCCGGCCATCAGCGCGGCCTTGAGCAGGATGATCCGGCCGTAGTCGGACGTGACCAGGTCTGCCGGCGCCGCCAGCCGGATCCAGCCGCTCGCCACCCCGGAGACGATCACCGCCGCCGCGGCCCAGGCCGCGAGACGGGAGGCCCGGCGCATCGTCTCCTTCGCCTCGCCCCCCAGGGGCGAGCGCACCAGCAGCATCGCCGCGATGACCCCGGCCCACAGCGCCGCGCCCCCGATGTGCAGGAACATCGCGCTGACGGCGAGGTGGTGGTCGGCGGCGCCGGCTGCGTGGCCGGTCTGGGCGAGCCAGCCGACCGCCCACACGACGGGCAGCAGCGACCACGCCGCGACGGCGGGCGTGCGCGCGACGGCGCACAGCACGGAGGCCACGAGGCCCGCGAGCGTGACCTGCTGGTACGCCGCGAGCAGGTCGACGGTCTGGGAGAAGCCCCACCACTCCTCGAGGAAGCGTGACGCCTCCGGCACGGACCCGCGGATCGAGGCGTAGGTGAGCATCGAGTGCGCGAGCGAGCCGAGCACCCACCCGATGGATCCCACCCGCGCGACCAGGGCCGCGCGCCCCACGGCCGCGTGGCCGCGCGGCAGCACCGCCGCGATGAGGACGAGCCCGCCCACGGTGGCGGCGAGGGACATGTCCCGGACGATCGCGGCGACGGTGACGAGCGCCTCCACTGGCATGCCCCCAGACTAGGGGCGCCGCCCGGCGGCGCCGACCGCGCCCACCCGGCCCGTGCATCGTCCCCCGACAGGAACAGCCCGCGCACTGCCGCTGTTATGGTCCAGGAATCCCCGCCCCCGCCGCACCCACCCGAAGGCCTCATGACCCAGCCGCTCATCGACCGCAGGAGCATCCTGCTCATCGTGACCGGCCTCGCCGTGGGGATGTTCCTCGCGGCGCTCGATCAGATGATCGTGGCCACCGCGATCCGGACCATCGGGGACGACCTCGACGGCCTCACCCTGCAGGCGTGGGTCACCACGGCGTACCTCATCGCCGCGACCATCGCGACGCCGCTGTACGGCAAGCTCTCGGACATCTACGGCCGCAAGCCGCTGCACCTGACGGCGCTGAGCATCTTCATCCTGGGGTCGCTGCTGTGCGGCACCGCGACGGACATGGTGCAGCTCGCCGCCTACCGCGGCCTCCAGGGCCTGGGCGCGGGCGGGCTCATGGCGCTCGCGCTGATCATCGTGGGCGACATCCTGAGCCCCCGCGAACGCACCAAGTACCAGGCCGCATTCTTCGCGGTGTGGGGCGTCGCGTCGGTGCTCGGCCCTGTGCTGGGCGGGTTCTTCGCGGGGCGCGACGCGGTCCTGGGGATCGACGGCTGGCGGTGGATCTTCCTGCTCAACGTGCCGCTCGGGCTGGCGGCGCTCGCGCTGATCCTCAAGGTGCTCCACCTGCCGCACACGCCGCGGCCGGCGCGCATCGACGTCGCGGGCGTGGCCGCGCTGGTGGCGTTCATCGTGCCGCTCCTGCTGGTGGTCGAGCAGGGCCGCGCCTGGGGTTGGACGTCGCCCCTGGCGCTGGGGCTGGCGGCGGTCAGCCTGGGCGGCGCGGTCGCCTTCGTCTTCGCGGAGCGGGCGGCGGGGGACGATGCGCTGCTCCCCCTGAGGATGTTCCGCAACCGGCTGGTCGCGGTCGCCACGGGGCTGAATTTCCTGATGGGCTTCGCGATGTTCGGCGGCATCGCGGCGCTTCCGCTGTACCTGCAGATCGCGCGCGGCATGACGCCCACGCAGTCGGGGCTGGCCATGCTGTCGATGACGGTCGGGATCCTGGTGACGGCCAACATCTCCGCGCCGATCATCCGCCGCACCGGGCGCTACAAGCCGTTCCCCGTGGCCGGCGCGTGCCTCCTGGTCGCGGCGGGACTGGTGCTGTCGCGCCTCGAGGCCGACACCGACTTCTGGTACGTCGCGGTCGGGGGCGCGCTGTTCGGGCTGGGCCTGGGCGGCATCATGCAGCCCGTGATGCTCGCGGTGCAGAACGCCGTCGAGCCGCGGGACATGGGGGCGGGCTCGGCGTCGGTGCTGTTCTTCCGGCAGATCGGCGGCTCCCTCGGCACCGCCGTGCTGCTGTCGCTGCTGTTCGCGCGGGCGCCGGAGGCCATCCGGGACCGGTTCGCGGCCGCGGCGGGCAGCCCCGCCTTCACCTCGGCGGCCACGGATCCGGCGGTGCTCGCGGAGCCGGTGAATGCCCGGATCGTCGAGGCGGCGCAGGGCGCGGGCGGCAGCGGAGGCGGGGCTGGCGGCCTCGGGCTGTCGCTCGACGACACGTCCTTCCTGGCCGTCGCGGACCCCGTGCTCGCGGCGCCCATCCGCGAGGGCTTCGCGGACGCGATCGCCGGGACGCTGCTGCTCACCGCGGGGTTCTCCGCGGTCGCCGCGGTGCTGGCGATCCTCATCCCGCACGTGCCGCTGCGCGAGAAGTCCGGGCTCGAGACCCTGCGCGACGAGCAGGAGCGCGACCCGGCCGCGTGAGCCGGACCCGCGACCGGGCGCGTCCGACTAGCCCCAGACCAGGCCCAGGCCCGGCTCGTTCATCACGCGCGCGACATCCGCGAGCACGCGGGCGCCCAGCTCGCCGTCCACCAGGCGGTGGTCGAAGCTCAGCGCGAGCTGCGTGACCCAGCGGACCTGGATCTCGCCCTCGTGCACCCACGGCTGCTCGCGGATCGAGCCGAACGCCAGGATGGCCGACTCCCCCGGGTTGAGGATCGGGGTGCCGGTGTCGATGCCCAGCGGGCCCACGTTGGTGATGGTGATGGTGCCGTCCGCGAGCGCACCCGGCGTGGTCCGGCCGGCGCGCGCCTGCGCGGTGAGCTCCTGGAGCTCCAGGGCGAGCTCCTTCATGGGCAGGCGGTGCGCGTCCTTGATGTTCGGCACCAGCAGGCCGCGCGGGGTCGAGGCCGCGATCCCCAGGTTGACGTAGTGCTTGTAGACGATCTCCTGGCGCTCGTCGTGCCAGCTCGCGTTGATCTCGGGGTGGCGGCGCACGGCCAGCAGCAGCGCCTTCGCGACCACGAGCAGCGGGGTGACGCGCACGTCCGCGAACTCGCGGTCGGCCTTGAGGCGCGCGACCAGGTTCATCGTCTCGGTGACGTCGACGGTGCGGAACACGGTGACGTGCGGCGCCGTGAACGCCGAGCTCACCATCGCCTCCGCCGTGCGCTTGCGCACCGACTTCACCGGCACGCGCGTCGAGCGGCCGCCGTCGGTCGAGTAGCCCGAGGCCAGCCACGGCTGGTCGTCGCCCGGATACGTCGCGAGCACCCTGCCCGAGGCCAGCTTCGCGGCCTGCTCGACGTCCTCGCGCGTCACGAGCCCGCCCGGCCCGGACGGGGTGACGGTCGTGAGGTCCACGCCCAGGTCGCGCGCGAGCTTGCGGACCGGCGGCTTCGCGAGCACCGGGTAGTCCTGCACGTCCTCGATCCCGCCGATCGGGTCGACGCGCTCGTCGCGCCGCGGTCGCCGGGCCGCGGAGCCGGCCTTGACGCCGTAGCCCACGAGCACGGCGCCGCTCTCCTCGGGCGTGGACGATGCGGGGGCGGGGGCGGGGGACGATGCGGCCGGCGCCTTGGCCGGCGGGGCCGCCGGCGCGGGGGCCGGGGTGGGCGCGGCGGCCGCCGGCGCCGGCGCGACCGGAGCGGCAGGTGCGGCCGGAACCTCGGCGACCGGCGCATCGTCCGCCGGCGAACCACCGGGGTCGACGTCGAAGACGGCGAGCGGGGCGCCCACCTCGACGGTGTCGCCCTCGGCGGCGAGCAGTTCGCTCACGACGCCGTCGACCGGGCAGGGCAGCTCGACCAGGGACTTCGCGGTCTCGATCTCGACGAGCGGCTGGTTGACCTCGACGGTGTCGCCGACGGCGACGTGCCAGGTGACCACGTCGGCCTCGGTCAGGCCCTCGCCCGCGTCGGGCATGGGGAAGGTCTCGAAGGTGGGCACTGCGGACTCCTAGTGGGTCATGACGCGGTCGACGGCCTCGAGCACGCGGTCGAGGTTGGGCAGGTAGTCGTGTTCGAGCTTGCTGCCAGGGTAGGGCGCGTGGAAGCCGCCCACCCGGAGCACGGGGGCGTGGAGGTGGAAGAAGGCCTGCTCGGTGACGCGCGCGGAGAGCTCCGCGCCGGGGCCGAAGGACGTGGGCGCCTCGTGGACGATCACCACCCGGCCGGTGCGCTTGGCCGAGCGCACCACCGTCGCGGAGTCGAGCGGGGAGATCGAGCGCAGGTCCACGACCTCGACGCTCACGCCCTCGGCGGCGGCGACCTCCGCGGACTGCAGCGCGAGCCGCACCGTGGGGCCGTACGCGACCAGGGTCACGTCCGCTCCCTCGCGGGCGACGCGGGCGCGGGCCATCTCCGCCGTGGCGCCGGCGGCGCCGTGCTCACCCTCCAACTGGGCGGCGACCCGTGCATCGTCCACCTCCCCCTTGTCCCAGTAGCGGGCCTTGGGCTCGAAGAACAGCACCGGGTCGGGCGAGGCGATGGCCTGCTGGATGCCGTCGAAGGCGTCCTGCGGCGTGGCCGGGGTGATGAGGCGCAGGCCCGCGGTGTGCGCGAAGAGCGCCTCGGGGCTCTCCGAGTGGTGCTCCACCGCGCCGATGCCGCCGGCGAACGGCACGCGGATCACCACGGGGAGGTTGATGAGCCCGCGCGAGCGGTAGTGCATCTTGGCGAGCTGCGTGGTGATCTGGTCGTAGGCGGGGAAGATGAAGCCGTCGAACTGGATCTCGACGACCGGCCGGTAGCCGCGCATCGCCATGCCGATCGCGGTGCCGACGATGCCGGACTCCGCGAGCGGGGTGTCCATGACGCGGTCGGGGCCGAAGTCCTTCCACAGCCCGTCGGTGACGCGGAAGACGCCGCCCAGCTGCCCGACGTCCTCGCCCATGAGCAGCACCTTGGGGTCGCGCTCCATCGCGGCGCGCAGGCCGCGGTTGATCGCGCCGGCGAGGGTCATGGTGGTGGCGGTCATGCGCGGGCCTCCGCATCGGCGAACGACGCCTCGTAGCGCTCGAACCAGGCGCGCTCCGCCTCGACGGTCGCGTGCGGCTCGGCGTAGACGTGCTGGAACATCTCGGCCAGGGGCGGCTTGCCCCACGACCGCACGGTCTCGCGGGTGCGGCGGCCCAGCTCCTTGGCCTCGGCGCGGACGCCGTCGGCGAAGTCGTCGGACAGCTCCCCCAGGGAGACGAGGTGCGCCTCGAGGCGGGCGATGGGGTCGCGCTCGGCCCAGTACTGCTCGTCGGCCTTGGTGCGGTAGCGCGTCGGATCGTCGGACGTGGTGTGCGCGCCCATGCGGTAGGTGAAGGCCTCGACGAGCACCGGGCCCTCCCCGGCGCGGGCGCGCCGCAGCGCCCACTGGGACACCGCGTAGGAGGCGATCACGTCGTTGCCGTCGACGCGCACGGACGGGATGCCGAAGCCGTCGCCGCGCTGCGCGATGGGCACGGTCGACTGGCAGGTGGTGGGCTCGGAGATGGCGAACTGGTTGTTCTGCACGAAGAACACGATGGGCGCGCGGTTGACCGAGGCGAAGGTGAACGACTCGTTGACGTCGCCCTGGCTGGTCGCGCCGTCGCCGAAGTAGCAGATGACGGCGCCGTCGCGGTCGGCGTCGCCCGTGGCGACCAGGCCGTCGCGGTCCATCGCCATCGCGTAACCCGTCGCGTGCAGCGAGTGGGCGCCGATCACGAGCGTGTACAGGTGGAAGCCGTGCGCGGCCGGGTCCCAGGCGCCGTGCTGGAGGCCGCGGAACAGGCGCAGGATCTCCGGCAGGTCGACGCCGCGGGTGAACGCGACCCCGTGTTCGCGGTACGAGGGGAACACGTAGTCGGAGGGGCGCAGCGCGTGCCCGGAGCCGATCTGCGCGGCCTCCTGGCCCAGGCACGGCACCCACAGGCCCAGCTGGCCCTGGCGCTGGAGGCTGGTCGCCTCGGTGTCGAAGGCGCGGACCAGCACCATGTCGCGCCACATGGCGCGCAGGTCGTCCGCGTCGAGGTGGGCCGCGAAGGACGAGAAGCGCTCGTCCTCGACCCTCTCGCCCGCGGGCGTGAGCATCTGGACCAGGCCCTCGTCGGAGAGCGGACCGTGCGCCTCCATGCGTCCTCCTCGGCGTCTCGTCGCCCGGCCGGCGGGTGCCGGCGGGGCGGCGCGACGCTTCGCCGCGCTAACCTACGCCATCGTAAGTTACGGAAGCGTAGGTTGGCAAAGCGGGTCCGACGGGCGACGGGCCCATAGCGGGACCTGCGCACGGTCGCGGGGACGCGCCATCGTGCTAGCCTCAGTGCGCCCGAGATCGCCGCCCGAGGAGCTCCCATGACCACGGTCCGTTCAGTGCTCGAAGGCGTCTGCGCCCTGGTCGAAGCCGAGCTTCCCGAACTCGCGGCGCGCCGCTACGCCATCACATGGAAGCCCGACGGCAGCCCCGTCACCGACGCCGATGTTTACCTCGAGCGCCAGGTGGAAGCACACCTTCGCACGTACTACCCCGACATCCGCTTCATTGGCGAGGAGTCTTTTGTCGAGTCGGATGCCGACCTCGCCGGCTGGACGGCGGTACTCGATCCGATTGACGGCACCGAGAACTTCTGCTCGGGACTCAAGGAGTGGGGAGTCTCGCTCACGATCTGGCTCGACGGACACCACGAAGGCAGCCTTCTGCTACTCCCGGAGCTCGGCGAGAGGCTTATTACCGGCGACACATTCGCGCCCATCCGGTCCAGGATCGTGGGCTTCTCCTCCTCCATCAGCGACGAGCTGGTGCGACAAGTCGCAGCGACCCGCGAAGCAAGGATCATCGGGTGCGCCGTCTATAATCTCTTCAACGTGGTGCGCGGATCCTACTCACGCTTCGTGAATCCCGTCGGCGCCTACTCCTGGGATCTTCTTGCGGGCGTTCAACTCGCCCTCGAACACGGATGTGAGGTACTGATCGATGGTCTCCCCTACGACGGACGCTATCTCGAACCTGGTCGCCGCTACCGCGTCGACATACAACACGGATAGGATCGTCCTTCTCGGAAAGGGTCCGTCGGCCGACAAGGTCAACGCCGCCGTCTACAAGGACGCGATCGTTATCGGTCTCAACGACGCCGAGCGCATCACGCCGACCGACATCACGATCTTCCACGACGAGTGGGTGAAGGCATCGTTGCGCGACGCCGGCATGCGCTCCCGGGCATACGTGACCTCAACGGACTTTCAGGCGCCGGGCCACACTGTGGTGAACCTGCCCTACGAGCCTCTCAGCAACGACGAGGGCGACATCATGATGAGTCGCTTCCAGTCGCGCGACGAACTCGCCATCGAGGAGATCATGCTGCTCACTGCGCTGGAGTTCGCGCGGCTCATCGCGGACCAGCGCGGCGAACGACAGACCGTCCACATGGTCGGCTTCGATTTCGCGCCCGAGCTCGGCTACTCGCGTGCGACCGAGACCGAGTTCTCGCCCGACCTGTCGGGTGATCGCGGCGAAGGCGTTCGCATCCAGGCCGAGGTGCTACGCAACGCGCTCTACGTCATGCGCGACACGAACCTCGACATCATCCACGTGGGTGACCACGAGCTGTCGAGGATGACCCCCGCCGAATTCAACGCGCTGGTCGCACCGAAGCCCCTTCACCCTGGCGAGGGAGAGCTCGAGCAGCCCGATGTTCTCATCACCGCCGAGATCACGACGAACCACTTCGGCGACCGCGCACGGCTCGAGCAGCTGGTCCGCGCCGCGCATGCCGCAGGCGCCGACCTGGTGAAGGTCCAGAAGAGGGACGTCGAGACCTTCTACACGGCCGAGCAACTCGCGAAGCCCTACGCCTCGCCGTTTGGCACCACGTTTGGCGAATACCGTCGCGCTCTCGAGCTCGACCGCGAGGACTTCGAGTACCTAGACTCCCTGTGCGGGTCTCTCGGCATCAGCTGGTTCGCCTCGGTGCTCGACCAGCCGTCATTCAAGTTCATGGCGGATCTGGGCGCACCCCTTCTCAAGTTGCCGTCCACCATCTCCGAGCACCGCGACTACCTGAGGTATGTATCCGAGAACTACTCGGGACCCCTGGTGCTGTCGACCGGGATGACCGACCAGGACTACGAGGACTGGGTCCTCTCGACCTTCGGCAAGCAGGAGCGTCTGTACCTGCTCCACTGCAACTCCGCATACCCAACGCCCGACGAGCACTGCAACATCGGTGTGGTCCGCCACTACGCAGAGCTCGCGAAGGATCACCCGAACCTGGTTCCGGGCTACTCGAGCCACGACCACGGCTGGATGGCATCGGCCCTGGCGGTCGCCGCCGGCGCGGGTATGGTCGAGAAGCACGTCAAGCTCGGCAACACCGAGTGGGCGCACTTCGACGCAGTCGCCGTGGACCTCACGACGCCCGCGTTCAAGGAGTACGTCGACAACGTCCGCCGTGCTCAGATGTTCGTCGGCTCAAGCGTCAAGAAGGTCACGCCTTCGGAGCACCACAAGTACACGATCCCGCGCGCCGGGCGGTGAGCGAACGCGTGGGCGCGCCTCGCGCCTCAAACTCTCCAGCCTCGGCACACGAGCTCGAGGCGCGAGGCGATGTCCGAGGAGCTTACCGGGCCTATTCCACCGCCGCCGGTGCTGACCTACTGGACGGGGAGTCTGCCTTCCGAGCGGGCCTGATGGCCGAACGGATGGGCAATCCCATCGCCGCGCAGCGGTGGTACGAGCAAGCATGCTCGGTACCGGCCCCGGCCACTCGTTGGTGGTATTTCTTGGGCAGGGCCTACGAGCGGAGCCGTGCGTTCGAGCAGGCCGCCTACGCGTACACACGATTCGCACGCGCTTCGAGGCGCGCGCGACGCCCCTTCCGGTCCGTCGACGGTGGGATGCTCGACTTCGACCACGAGCTCCACTACACGGGCATGGCGAAGCCGGCATACGCGTACGCGGTCCAGCACGCGTGCCTGCTAGCCTCCGCGCTCGGCGTAGACCGCATCCGTGTAGCGGAAGTCGGCGTTGCAGGAGGCCAGGGCCTCCTCGCTCTTGAGCACCACGCATCGACGCTCGCTCGCGCCACCGGCGTGACCGTCGAGGTCTTTGGCCTTGACAACGGATCTGGGCTGCCGCGAGGCGCTGACCACCGCGATGTCCAGCACTACTTCCAGGCCGGTGACTACGCGATGGACGAAGCCGAACTGCGCACGCGGCTGACCTCCGCGCAGTTGATCATCGGGGATGTCCGAGAGACATTCGAGAGTTGGCTACGGTCGTCGGAAATCCCAGTCGGCGCGGTGCTGAACGATGTCGATCTCTACGCCTCGACCGCCCCCGTTCTTGCCGCGCTCGGCGCACCGAATACACTCGGCCATCTCCTCCCGCGCGTATCGATGTTCTTCGACGACCTCGTGCCGAAGAAGCGCGAAGAACGGCTCAAGGACTACAGCGACTTCACTGGCGAGGCGCTCGCGATTAGCGATTTCAATGAAGGCCATGCCACCGCGAAGATCTCGCGGGACCTTCACACGGTCACTTTGCCGAGACGGCTTCCCTGGCACCAGTGCGCGTACCTGCTTCACCGCTTCGATCACCCCGACTACAGCACGCCCGTCCGGGAGGGAGTTCCCGACAGGTTAAGGTTGAGTGGGGCAGGCTAGACCAACGAGCCGCGCCGAGAGGCGAGAACGTCCACCATTCAGGAGCACCATCACGATGACACCACTAGACGAGATCGTCGTAGTTTCCGCGCGCTCAAGGCCCCCGCGGCCCTCCGCCGAGCCGACCGTCAATGTCGAGGGTGTTCCACTGATCGTGCGGACCGCCGAACGGTGTCTCGAGGTCTTTCCCCACGATCAGGTCCTAGTGGCGACCGGCGACCCTCAGATCGCCAAAGCCTGCATAGGCCGTGGCCTCCGTGTGGTCGAAACAAGAGATGGCCACCAGACTGACCTCGACCAGGCGGCCGAGGTCGCGGCGATGGTGCCAGCAATGTCCTACATCAGCATCCCGTGCGATGAGCCGCTTGTTCCGGCCGAGGACATCCGTGCCCTCCGCGATGCCGCACGAACGGATCGGGGCGCCACCGTCGTCGGCTACCGCCCGATGACGGCCGCCGAATGGGAGAACCCCTCGAACCCGAGATTGCTCTTCAGCCTCTCGGGGCGCCTTATCTACATTGGGCGGGCGAGAGTCGCGGGGGGTCACCGCGATGAGTTCTCGTTTGGCTACATGCCGACGATCGGCCGCGCGTATCCGGCAACTGTGCTCGAGACCGTCAGATCGACCGATGGCCGCACACCGCTCGAATCGCTCGAGGATCACGAGGTGATGCGGTTGCTCGAAATCGGCCTTCCCGTTCGCGTGGTCGAACTACGCGGCCAGTCAATTGGGGTCCGCGGCACTGACGCCGCGACGGCGGCCGCGCGAGTGATCAGCAACATCGAGAGTGGCGAAGAAGGGGGCCAGCATGAGCGCCTATGATGAGGTAATTGTCATTCCAGCGCGCTACGGTTCTTCGAGGTTCCCAGGCAAGCCGCTCACGAAGATCGCCGGCGTGCCGATGGTGATTCGAACTGCACGCCGTTGCCAAGCAGTTCTGCCCCACGATCAGGTCATCGTGGCGACCGACGATGACCGAATCGTCGACGCGTGCACCGCAGCCGGCGTTCGCGTGGAGAAGACCCGCAACGATCACCCGACGGGTATCGACCGCGTCGCCGAGGTCGCGACCCGCATCGCCGCCAAGACATACATCAACCTTATGGGCGACGAACCCATCTTCCCGATTTCGGACATCGAGCGCATGCTCGTTGCCGTTCGTGAAGATAGGACGAACGTCAAGGTTGGCTACACGCCGATCGGTGAAGCTCAATGGCGGAACACGAAGATACTCAAGGTCCTGATCGGCCTTCAGAGCAACGTGATCTACATCGGTCGGGCGCGAGTTCCGGGCTCGCACGAGGACGTGTTCCATGGCGGGTACCGGCACGTCTGCATTCACGCCTACAGCCCCGAGGCGCTCGCTGCCTTCGGTGCCAAGGGTGCCCGGACGCCGATCGAGGCCGCCGAAGACCAGGAAGTAATGAGGTTCCTCGAACTCGACATCCCGGTTAGCGCGGTCCTCATGTCGGACGACTCTCTGTCCGTCGACGTTCCCGAAGACATCGCACGGGTCGAGGCGCTGATCTCGTCCCGGAGCATCGACGCCGGGCTCGAGCGACGGGCCGGATGACCCGCGCACCACGAGTCTCGGCCGCGACGCGCGCGCGCCGGGCGACGCGCCGCCGGGCGTCTGCTTTCGGAAGACGCGCAGTCTCGGCGATCAGTGCGATCCCAGGCGTCGCCACGCCGCTCGCAACCCGCGCGGCGTCTTCTGGCCACCTGGGGAGAGACGTCGCGCAAGAGGAGATGTACGGCCGCCAGCAATTGAGACGGCGCGATCGCCTCGCGAGGTTTGTGTGGAGAGCAAACTGGCGGGGACGGGTAGCGATTTGGGAGCAGGTCGACACCGCGCAGTGCGATGATGCGAAGCTCTACGAACTCCGTGCCCAGACGCTCGCCGGCCAAGGGGACCTGGAGGGTTCCCTCGTGGCGCGTCGGCAGGCCGCCCAGCTCGAACCCGACTCGGCGCAGCGCCACCTTGCGGTCGCTCTGACCCTACTGCGCATGCGTGTGCCGGGCCTGATACACGATCCCGTCAGGGGCATCGTTGCAGACTCGCACCCGCGGCTCGACGAAGCCGTGCAAGAGCTCGAGAAGGCGCTCGCCTGCGAACCCGGCAACTACCAGCTCCTCGTCAGGCTCGCGCGGACGCACGTCAAGCGGCGCGCTTTCGACGCTGCGATCGACTGCTACCGACAGGCGCTAGCCGACTACCCGTCGTCGAAGATCGCCACCGAGCTCGGCCAGTGCCTTCAACGGCCCGCGGTAACGGATATGGATGGCGCCGCAGCAGCATACGAGCAGGCGCTTGAGTTGAATCCATCGAACCGGTTGGCCGCCGAACGGCTGATCAACGTGAGCCAGCGCGGGACGCAGGACTGGCGGCGCTTGTGGGATCTCGCGTCGACGTTCCAGCGGTCAAGGGCGCATGGCAGCCCCATCGCAGACGAGCTCATCCGGAATACCGAACCGCTCTTCTCAGATCCCGATCAGGTCCAGCCCGAGGCCATCCTCGGGCTCATCGATGAGTTGGCAACGACCGGCGAGAGTCTGGACCTATCCTTCGGACGCCTGGTCTCCGACCGACTGCAGTTCATTGGAGCGCTCGACGCTGGCTTCGCTGTCCGGCAGAGACTGGCCAAAGCCATAATCCGAGACACGACCATGGGCAAGCGCACCTTCGCCCGGCTTCATCGGCGCGCCTCCGCGCTGGCCTATCTTGGGCGCGCTGACGAAGCCCTTGAACTGCTCGACCCGCCACTTTGGCATTCCAAGAGTGAGACGACCGCTCGAGCGATGCAGAAGCTCGCAGTCGATGCGGCTCTGCTCGCCGGAGATTCCCGTCCTCTCGCGGCATGGGCGGCGAGCGAACGCGAGCGCGCGCCGATCGCTGCTGACACCAGGATGGATCGGCTCGTCCGCGGACGGCGCGTTGCGATCGTCGGACCGTCCCAGACGCCAGAACTTAACGGCGCCGTGATCGACGGTTACGACTGCATCGTACGGCCCCGTTTCTCGCGCAGTTTCATCGCGTCCCAAGCAGCGTTCGGCGGATCGCGCACTGACATCACCTACTACTCGGGCCGAGATCTCGGCCCGATGATTGGCGAAGCGCAGGCGGCTGTCCAAGACGGCGAGCTGGGCCTCGTCGTAGTCCGCCCGCTGCTGTTCGGCGACCCGGCACTCGCAGCGTTCGACTGGTTGCGCCATTACCGTTCGGACCTGTCGTTGAGTCTTCACGGCAACCCACTCGGCGTGCCGAGAATGATATACGACCTTCTGCAGTTCGATCCTGCGGAGATCAGCGTCTTCAACTCCGATCTCTACACCGGAGGTGCTGCATTCGCGCCTGGGTACCGCGATACGCAAGACTCGCGCATCGGCGCACACTCCATCATGAATGATCTCATCGTCGCTCATGATCTGAGGTTCGACTTCGGCTACCTCAAGGGGCTACGGGACGCCGGCGTCATCTCTGCCCAGGGCATTGTTTCAGAGGTTCTGGATCTTTCCGCGGACCAGTACGTCGACCGCGTGAACGAGGCGGGCACGCTCAGGTGACGACGCGCGCCCATCCTGAATCGGCTGTAAGTCTGGGGGTGGCTGGCCTGGGGCCGGCTGGCAGGGTGGGTGTTGGCGTTCCTGCTCGGGTGTGACCCCTGAATCGACTGGCCGCCGCGGTCGCGGTGTGCCCTTCCCAGGATCTGTCCGTCCGAGCAGGATGCCGACGCCGACCCGGCCCACTCCGATGGCTTGATCAGAAGCTTGCCCGACCGTTGCAGCGGTCGTGGCCCATTACAGGCCTGCCTCGAAGTGATCTCTCCCGGGTCGACGCCGACGACAGTGACGTCACCCACGGAAAGGATCACGCGCACCATGTCCATCGTCGCAAACGAGGTCGGCTTCGTCATCGGGGCCGACACCCACGCCCGCACGCACACCCTCGCGATCATCGACGCGACCACCGGCGCACGCACAGCGTCGGATACCTTCCCCGCCACGAACGCCGGCATCGCGCGCGCGGTGACCTGGATCACCAAGCGCACCACGACCCCCGCCTCCACGCTCGTCGCCATCGAGGGCATCGGCTCGTACGGTGCCCGCCTGGCACACGCTTGTCACGAAAGCGGCTATCGCGTCGTCGAACCCTTCGCCACGCCCGCAGCGGCACGCCACGGACGGGGCAAGAGCGACGACATCGACGCCGAACTGATCGCCCGCTCCGTCCTCGGGGCCGACATCGACCGACTGCGCGATCCACGCGAAGACTCCGG
>NZ_BBLY01000007.1 GCF_000971175.1 Demequina pelophila
ATCAGTCCGAAGTATCCCCTCATGACGACGTTGCTTCCCCTCGTGCCACAGGCGCCACATCGTTCGGTCGGCGCGCAAAGGCTCGCCCGTGTCCGCGAGCGCGGACACGGGCGAGCCTTGGAATCGTCTACAGCAGGTAGCTGTACTTGCGAGCGAAGCCGCCGAGGGTGTCGCCGGCGTCGTGCCCGCTCTCCTTCGCCCGGTCGATGGCGGCACGGACCTCTGCCGCTTCGGCGTCGTCGATGAACGGCATCACCTTCGACTGCAGCTCTGACACGTTCTTCTGCACCGCCGGATCGAGCGAACTGGCCGCGCGCGGCTCCGGCTCGGCGAGCTTCCCGCTATCAAGGGCATCGGCCGATCGCTTCGCGATGGCGGCAAGCTTTCGTCGGTCGACCGATGCGCCGAAGGACACCACATCGTTGAGCAGCTCGTTGCCCAGGCTGTCCTCGGCGCCCACGTGCAGGATGCCGTCCACGTCGTAGCTGTACGTGAGGTCGAGGGAGATCTCCCCCATGGGCTGCGGTTCGGGCAACGAGATCTCCCACTCCTTGAGCACCACGTTGTCCTGATCGTCGAGCGGCTTTGCCGGGTCGCCTTCCATGACCTTGACCATGACGGCCTCCTGGTGATCGACCACCGGGAAGAACGTCTCCGTCACTCGCGCAGGAAGCTTGTGGTTGCGCGGAATCAGCTGGGAGAACACCAGTCCGGAGCTAGGGTCGAGGCTGACCGTGCCGAGAGCATGCTCGGTCGAGACGAAGAAGTCGCGGTCATCGAGGTCGCCGGAGAGGATGGCCGATGCGACCGCGGCACCCTCCGCCACGGCGGTCATCGGGTCGACGCCGGCGGCGGGGCCGCGGTCGAGCAGTTCCGACACGAAGTTGCGCACTGCCGGAACCTTGCAGGTGCCGCCCACGAGGACCAGAGCATCGATGTCGGAGTTCTGAAACCCCAGGTCGCTCAGGCACTGCTCGATGGGCTCGCGGACCCGCTCGATCTGCTGGCGCACGGCCTTCTCGAACATGACGCGCGTCACCTGGCGGTACTCGCCGCCCGGGATCGGGATGCTCACCTGCTCGACCTGCGAGAGCATGATCTTCGCGCGCTCGATGTCGAGGCGGAAGCCCGCGCGGTCGCCGGCCGACCAGTGGGACGCATCGGCGACGGTGTCGAGCACCAGTCGCGACAGCGCGGTGTCGAAGTCGAGCCCGCCCAACTGCTGGATCCCCTTGGACGCCTGCTCCATGAAGACGCCCTCGATGTTGCGCAGCACGGTCACGTCGAGCGTGCCGCCGCCCCAGTCGACCACCATGAGGGTCTCCTCGGCCGCGGCGTTCATGCTGTACGCCATCGCCGCGGCCGTGGGCTCGTTGATGAGCGCCTTGACCTGGACGCCCGCCATGCCGGCGGCCAACTTGGTGCGGTGGCGCGCGATGCCGCGGCTGTTGGCGGGGATGGTGACCACGGCCTGATCGAACGCCACGCCCTGACCGGCGCTCGCGCGCTTCAGGTGGCCGAAGATCATGGTCGCGATCTCCTCGACCACGTATTCGACGCCGTCCACGTCGGCGACCTCCTCGGCACGCAGGAGGCGCTTGACCGCGGCCAGCGAGCCGGGGCGCTGCTTGGCGGCCCATCCGAAGATCGGCTCGTCGGCGTTGCCACGACCGAACACCGTGGGGAGGACGCGGTCGAAGCCGAGCGTCGCCCAGGAAGCCGGGGGCTCGTCGATCGCGAGGACGTCGGTGCGGCCGCCCGCAAACTGGGACACCACCGAGTTGGTGGTGCCGAAGTCGATGCCGATGCCCGCCATCACTTGGCCTTCGCCGTGTTCTCGTCGGACGTGATGGTCTCGGCCGCCTCGTCCAAGGCCGCGACGGCCTCCGGAGCTGCGTCCTCGGCGGGGGCCACGGCGACCTCCGGCTCGACCGTAACAGCGGGCGCAGGCTCAACTACGGGCTCTGGGGCCGACTTCTTCACTGCCCTCAGTCGTCCCTGGCGCACGAGTTGGCCGGTCGCGGTCACACGATACGCGGGGACCTCGACCTCGGCCTCCTCGCCCGCAGGGATTGTCGACTCGAAGGCGTGCGGGTCCCCAAAATCCTGGACGCGCTCCACGCCGGCCTGCAGCAGCCACTGGTCCACGAGGTTGCCAAGGTCCTCAAGGCTAGCGCCTCGCTGCAGCGCCGCGTCGATCTCTGCGATCTGGGCGACGTGCGCCTGACGCGCCGATGCCGAGGCCACAACCTGCTTGCGCAGTCCCTCATACGCCTGCGAGGACATCGATGTTCCTGGATCCCGAACCACGAGTGCGGTGTGAATCAATTCCACCTCGCGCTCGAGTTTCTTCACGAGTTCGTGAGTCTCCTTGGCCCTGCGTCCGAACATGGTCAGCCTTTCGTATCGAAACTGTGGAGAGTGGGAAGGGGACTGGTCTCTACGGTGCGGCGAAGCCGCACTGCGGCCTCAACGATCGCGCGCGCCTTGACCGCCTCAATCTCGCCCGGGGGGGTCGGAGGGGTCTGGCGTGCCATCGGTTGCGGAGCCGGATTCAGGCGGCCGACCGCAGCGGGGATCTCGTAGACGCTGGGATCAGCGGGCATTCGGTAGTGGTCGATGGACTCGTGCGGATCTTCGAGGTCATGCTCGATCGCGTGCAAGGCGGCATTCAGGTCCTCGATCTCAAAGGGTGCATCCGCCATCCGGCGAAGCCGCCGCGAGGCCTTGGCGAAGGCCCGCGAGGCCTCCCGCTTGGTGACGCCAAACGGCACCCCGAGGATCAGGTAGGGGTTGTGCTTGCGCTCACTCATGGCCTCAACCTCTCCAACTCGGTCTTCATCTCCTCGACGCGAGCCAATACGCGTCCGAGGTGGGAGCGAACCATGTAGTCGTCGGCCAGAGGCATGAGCTTGGTCAGTAGCCTCCTCGTGTCGTTGACGAACTCCAGCAACGGATCGCGCATCTCGGACACCGCCTGCCAGTTCACGTTGTAACGCGGGATGCTGCGCACCATACTGACGAGCATGGTGTACGGGCGCGAAATCTCGTCGAGCTGCGAAGCGCGGCTCACCACGTAGGCCCGCGCGAGGCAGTCGCCCGCTCCGTCCACCAGGCCCACAAGCCGGGCTCGTTCGTCCGAACTCACACGATTCAGTTCGCGCTTGGAATCCGACACGAAATCAATGAATCGGAGGTTCGGCTCGCCCTCGTCCAGGCCCATCGCGATCGAGGCGACGGTGAGGCATTTGAGCGCAATCCGCTGGTGCGGCTCCATCGGCAGGTTCGCGTCGATCACCGTCAGCCCAAAGGCCGCGGCGCGCAACTCACCTGCGTCCTCGAGGAGCACCTGGATCGCCGCGTCAACCACCTGGTCGCGCTCCCGCGCGATCCATTCTTCCGGCGCTGGCCCTCGCAACTCCGCGCCGAGCGCCTTGAGGAAGGCTTCGGGCCCCCTCGCCCGAGCCTGGTACACCCGCACGGCAGGTGTATTCGCGTTGCGCCCGAACGAAGACTCGGGCTGTCGGCAAAGCCATGCATCGTCCTGGTTGGCGAGGACGTTGAGGATGTTCCGGTATCGCTCGGCAGGGAGGTCCTCCTTGATGAGCGGGCGCAGGGCTCCCGCGATCTCCGCGGGCAGGCTTGCCTGCTCGCTGTCGTCCCAGATCTTGCCGTCGTCGTTGAACCACAGCATGAGTGCGCGCTCGGCGGCGATCGCCCGCTGGTGCGCGGACGGCGCCTCGGTCGCGAGTTTCACCAGGTGGCGAGCGGCGGATTCGTGCTCGAGCGCGGTGGCCACGACGGCGGCGTTCACGACGAGCGCGTCCGTGTACTCGCCTTCGAGCGCCGTGTTGAGCGCGCCGAGCGCGGACTCGGGCTCGCCCTGGAGCCAGAGCGAGCACGCGATGATGTTGAGCAGTTCGTCGCGCACGGCCTCGCGCCGCGCGACCCCGAGTCCGGACCGGGCGATGGCGCGAGCGTCATCCCAATGCCAATCGAACAGAGCATCCGAGGCTCGACGGAGCGCGGAAAGCTCGGCGTACTCGACCTGGATCGGCTCGGCAGCACGCAGGGTTCCGCCGGCGATCCCGCGCTCGATAAGCATGGGCCAGAGCGACCTATCGACGAGCACACCCGTGGGCGGATGCGCGTCCGAGGGCCCTCGCGACTCTAGGACCTGCACTGACCGGATCAGGGGGTCTTCACTGAGGTCGTCGAGCGATCCCCCGGAGGCGAGCGTGCGGAGGTCACGTATCGCGTCGACGGCGTTGGGCGCAAGCGCGGCATCGGCCGAGCTGTCTCCCGCCAGATGCCGCCTCAGCGCTTCCGCGTGGAACCTCAGTGACACGACCTGGTCGCTGGTGAGTTCCTCGGGCGCCGTCCGCGCCCGCACGTACGTAGCGAGAGTGGCGGCCGCGCGCCGCTCGGCCGTGCCCGCGTAGTGGACGACCTCGAGCGGAACGCCCCGCTCAATGAGGTCATCGACCATCCCAAGGGGCCAGTCGTGCTCCACCTGGACCGTCGGGCCGTCCGAAGTCGCGTGCGCATGCGCGGCGAGGAGCCGTCCGGCGGGTCCGACCTCCGCAAGCCAAGGTTTCGTCGCTACGAGTCGGAACTTGCGCGCGACTTCGCCCGCTACTGGAGCGAAGGTGTCTGCCACCGAGTGCGCCATGTCCTGCAACACGGCAAGCGGATGATCTCCGGGCTCCCCACAGTCCGCGAGCAGCGCGAGGCTCCTCGCCTCGGCAGCTTCGAGACCGTAGCGCAACGCGATCGTAGCCCGCACTCCAGCCGGGGATTTCGTGTCCGCGACGATCTGGCGCGCGAGATTGCGGGCACGATGCTCGTCACGCTCGCCCCGCAGGAACTCGTACTTGACGCGCCACGGGTCAATCGGGACGCGGGCAAAATCCCCGACGGTCAGATTGAGCGCGCTGGCGTCCAACAGGAGCCCCACGGCCTCCCCCGGCTGCGTGAGGAGCCACGTGACGTACTTGCGCAACTCGTCGTCAACCGGTGGCGTCAGCCAGCCGCGGTGCTTCAGCTCGCGGTGTGCGACCGTCAGCCGACCGGCTCGCGATCGCACGTCCGGCGACGGGACGACGGCGTCGGCCCTCTCCGCCATCTTCCTGAGCGGGATGGACCCGACCTCACCGGATTCCCACAGCACGGTCGCCAACTCGCCCCCGTCGAGCACCACCGCGCGCCGTCTCCACAGGCCCTTGCGCGGCCACATGATGCATCCAACGACGGAGGGCGGTGGCTCGACGCAGATCTGCAGCGGCACCGCCTGGCGAACATCTGTCGTCACTCGAGCCCCCTCGCCTCGCAGACCGCCTCGGCGCGGCTTGTCGTCGCCACCGTATCGGAACTAACTGCAATAACTGCCCCTCCCAAGGAGCCTTGTGACCAACACCTCAGAGCGGCTGCGCGGCGGTCCCGGGGCCCCTGTCCCCCGTCGCCGCCGCGACCGGGCCGTAGCATCGGCCTCACCCCCGCCACGCACCCTGGAGACCCCCCATGCCCGGCTTCGCCGTCATCGACCTGGAGACAACGGGCTTCGCCTACAAGTCCGCCGACCGCATCTGTGAGATCGCTGTGGTCCAGCTTGACAAGGACGGCCGCAGGGAGGACGCCTACACCACGCTGGTCAACCCGCAGCGCGATCTGGGCGCCCAGCACATCCACGGCATCGACGCCACAGACACCCGCGTCGCACTGACGTTCGACCGCATCGTCGGCGACCTCACAGGACTGCTCGGCGGCCGCACCGTGGTGGCGCACAACGCGTCGTTCGACGTTCGCTTCCTCGCCGCCGAGTTCGGGCGAGCGGGCCTCCCCGTGGCCCTGACACCGGACGATGCGGTGTGCACGATGAAGCTGGCACGGCAGCTCGGCCTGCCGGCCAAGCTGGGCGACGCCTGCCGCCACTTCGGCATCCCGCTCGACGGCGCGCACGCGGCGCTCAACGACGCCGAAGCGACCGCGCGGCTCCTCGACCGCTACCGCGCACTGCCCGAGGTCGCCGAGCAGTGGTCGGTCTTCGCCGGCCTGGGCGCCGGCGTGCGCTGGCCCGGCGCGCCGGTGCACGCCACCGCCCCCGTGCGCCGCGGCGCCACGCGCCCGGGCAGTGGCCTGCTCGAGTCCGTGGTCGCGGCGTTCGACGCGTCGCGCGCGGCCCCCGGCGAGCGCGCCTACCTCGAGGTCCTCCAGCGGGTCCTGCTCGACCGCAGGATCACCGTCGCCGAGCAGCGCGACCTGGACCGCGCCGCGGCCGCCGCGTCCCTGCGACCCGCCGACCGCGCCCGCCTCCACCGCGCCTACATGCTCTCCGTGGTGGACGCCGCGTGCGACGACGACCTGCTCACCGTCGACGAGCGCGCCCACATCGTCCAGCTCGCCGGTCTCCTCGACCTCGCCGACCTCGAGGTCGAGGCGCTGCTCGCGCACGCCGGCGCGCACGTCACCACCGTCGAGACTGCCCGGGCGCTGAACCCCGGGGACCTCATCGTCTTCACCGGGCTCCCGGCAGCGGACAAGGCGCGCCTGACCGCGATCGCCGAGGCGCGTGGCCTGGTGGTGTGGCCCGGCGTCAAGAAGGGCGTGGCCGCGGTCATCGCGCAGGACCCCGGGTCCAACTCCGGCAAGGCCCGGAAGGCACGCGATCTTGGCATCCCCGTGATGGGGGCCGATGCGCTGGAGGGCGCCGCGCGGTAGGCGCGGATAGGTGCTGTCAGACGTCCCAGACCTTGTCGGGATCGTCGAGCGCGGCGCGTACCTGCACCGGGTCGTGAAGATCCTTGAACGGGCTGGCTGCCGCAAGGGTGGTGATCGAGCCGAGAATCTCAGCCACGTTGCCGCCACCGTCCGTCATGGCCTTGTCGAGCGCGGCGAACAGGTTCTCGAAGTTCTTCTCGCGCTCGTCAAAGCTACGGTCAAGGTAGGTGAGGAACAGTTCGCTGCGCGCGTGAATCTCGGCCAGTGCAACCTGCTTCTGAGCCTCGATCACGTCGCGCTTCGTCTGCTCGGCTTCGCGCACCTGCGCGTACTCCTGCGCGGCGTCGACGATCGTATTGAGAACCGCGAGCGCTTCGAGGGCCGAGTGCGGTAACGCGCCGCCTGCGCCCTTCTTCGGGATGATCTGACCCTTGCTCATGCGGCGTACTTTAGCTTGATCTTCAGCGATTCCTGGCTGGGACGCCCGTCGACATCGACAACAGGCGTGCCCAGGATCTTGCCCAAAGCGGCCATCAACAGGGCTGTCCGCTGGAAGTCGGCGAGGTGCGCTTCCGGATCGAAGTCCAGTCCGGCAAGCGCTTCGAGGCTCGCAAGGGCGCGCGCGTTCATCCGATCAAGCACGTCTTCAAGCTCTCCGATGCGCACCTCCACCTGTCGGAGGAGCGCTTGCTTCGCTTCCATCTCGGCAACTGCGACTTCGACGTTGGCCTCGATCTCCTTGGCCTTGGTCTTCGCCTTCTGCCCCTGCACCCCGACGGCGAACCCGCCGATGAGCGCTGCGGGCGCGGCCGCGATTCCCGTGAGCATGAGCCCGCCCAGGGCCACGCCTCCGCCGCCAGCCGCGATGGATCCGCCTCCCAGCCAAGCCAATGTCGCGCTCTGCGCGGCGGCGCCGGACAAACCGGAGATCGCCGTGCCCGTGCTCGCGGCGGCGAACGACGTCACGCCCCACAGCGCGCCCTGCTGCATGGCGACCGCGCCAGCCGCAGCGCCCATGCCTCCCTTGAGGAGTGTGACGCTCTCGACCACACGCGCCTTGAGGTGGGGAATGTCGGGCTGCTCGACCTCGACGCCGTCCACGGTCGGCCTGCCGATGAGCCGGACTTTCTTCTCGTTCGCCTCGAGCCATTCGACCCAGCCGCCGAGCGTCGCCTTCTGGATGCGCAGCTGGCGCTTGCCGTAGGCGCCCGCGACAGCCTGCACGCGAGCCTCCTCAGCACGGAAGATGGTAAGGCGCGCCTCGTGGGTGCGCTGTGCCGTGCGAACCGTGTCCTTGGCGGACTTCATCTTGATGCCGCCGTCGATGGCGGCGCCCCCTCCGACAACCGCACTGACGCCGATGGCAACGGCCGCGACAACTACTGGCAAAGGCATTCAGATCTCCGCTCGGCTCAATGGCTGTGCCGCACACCGGCGTGGGCGTTGCCATGCGCACGAAGCCTACTGGTGCGCGACACAGTCAAGGACAAGCGAAGGCCCCGGTGACCTCGAGCCCCGGCCATCGGGATCCCTGGGCGGATCCGGCGTGGGGTGGTGAGTCCAAGTCGCAGCGGTTTCCCCTCCGCCGCGTTCACTGATGCAGAGGGATGGAGCGCTGGGAGGTCGGGAGCCAACCGGAGAGTGCTCACTTGTTCACTCAGCAAGGCAGGAAGCCGATAGAGTCTGAGCCCGACACGATGTCGTGCCGAGACCAGGATCCCCGAAACTCGCCACGAGACGAGACCCGAGAAGGCCCGATGAGCGCAATGATTCCCGAGATCCTGCGTGCCGAAAGCACCGCCGTCGCAGTCGGCATGGTGCGCAGGTACTTCGGCAAGACCCCTGAGCCGGATCCGACCCTCAAGGAGAAGCCGGAGCCCTATGACGGCGCTTCATTCGAGACGCTCGGCGGGAACTGGAACGACTCAGCGCACGCAAACACGATCACGGCGGGGGATCTCCTCGCCCTATCCGCTCTGTCGGTGTCGGTTTCGGGCAAGAGCGCGATCAAGATCATGAGTAGCGACTTCCTCGCGGAGGCTGAAAGCCTGCTCGCACACGTACCGGCCGACGTCTCGATCAGCGACCCGAGCGCCGACGCCCTCATCCAACGCAACGGGTATGCCGACCAGTTTTGGGACCTTCTCCAGACAGTCCCGGGATTCGGCCCCACACGCACGAGCAAGTTGATCGCTAGGAAGCGCCCGCTCCTGCTCCCGGTCTACGACTCTGTCGTACGGGACGTCCTCGGCCTCAAAGGCCCCAGGCACCACTGGACAAGAATGCGCGAGATCATGACCGCCGACGGCAACTCGGTCGAGACGCGCGCGACTGAGATCCGAGACGAGGCCGGCGTCGACCCCATCGTCACTCCGCTTCGCATCGTCGACGTGATCCTGTGGATGGAGGGCAAGGCGCACCGGAACTAGTCCGAGCGCCACGCCTCTCGAGCGGTGCTAGGAACCCCTGCAATTGCCTCGGCACGCTGCCGCGCAAACCCGAACACAAAGGAGTAGTCGGTTGGAAGTACCGTTTGACTCGCTCAGCCGCGGGCAGAGCGCCCGCCTCGTGTATCAAGTTACGGGAGGCAATGTCCCGGTCGGGAATCCAACCGAGATCCGGTTCAAACTACCGGCGGCAGGCGAGGACGCGGCCGATGCGCAGGCATCGAACTCACCTGCTGCGGGGCTCCTCACGGCCGCGGGAGCGGCAGGACTCTGTGACCTGGGGTTCGGGGCCGGCACGAACCTGCTCGATGCCGAAGCATTGGCGGTGGTCCGCCAACTCGGTGCGAACGTCGAGCACGTCTGGGCGCCGTTCGCCGTGCAGATGCAGAACCTTGGCCTTGTGGCCGAACACTTGGGCCCACTTGATGTCGCTGAAGCCGAGCAGGGACTTCGGTCAGCGTTGAGGACCAACTTGGCGGAGGCCGTCACCTCGGACGGTGTCAACCTGACCGCATTCAAGCCGGTCCTGGACAGCGTCGAGGCCTTCACCGAATCGCTCGAGATGTTCGGATTCGGCATGCCGGCCAACCTTCGCCTGTCACCCGACGTACGGGGCATGCTCTCGACCGTCTGGTACCTAGTTCACGGCGCACAACTCGCGTGGCTCGCAGAGCACAACATTGCGGTGGGAGCCGATCCGGAGCACGTAAGGGTCCACCCGCTCGACCAGGCTGTCAGCTTCCTTGTGCGACGGCTCTCGCTCTCGACTGTCGAATATCTCCAATTGCTGCGTATTGTCGCCGATGCGCCTGAGGACTTGATGGAGCCGTTCTCCGAGATCTTCGCCGACTCCGGAGCCGCAGCGAAGGTTCGCTTCGCCGAGTGGGTGCACGAACGACTGGTGGAGCCGATCTCTTTCACGCTCGCGCGATCGAGCATGATCTCCTTCCGCCTGGCGCACGACATCGACCCTGTGTTCGAGGGCCTCTATGACGACGCTGACTTCAGCAACGCGCAGGCCTGGATCACGGACTATCTCCGGGCGTGGGTCATGTCGGATGCGGGCCTGATCTACCGCACGCAGACAATCCTCGAGATCCAGCAAGATGCGGAGTTCTGGTCCTCGCTGGCGGTGCAGGACGGCCACACCCCGTGGACCGAAGCGAATCTGGCCTTGTGGACCTAGGCCTCGCCGTCCTCGGGCGAGTCCAGTGATGGGCTTGGCCGCCCCGCTGTCACACCCCCCTGACACCATGTGTCACGCCAGGCACCAAGCCCGGCATCGCTGAGGGAAGCAGAAAGTACAGTGACATCCGTGAGCACCGCCGCGCCCGACCAGACTCAGACCAGCACCACAGACCTGAACGTCGCCCCGGGCTCGACAGTCGTGGTCAGAGACGAGGAATGGCTCGTCACCAACGTCACCGAGACCTCCGACGGCCCCCTGGTCCACGTCCAGGGCCTCAGCGAACTGGTCCGCGGCACCACCGCGCAGTTCTTCGCCTCCCTGGACCGCATCACGCCGCTCGATCCCCACGAGGCCAAGGTCACCGCCGACAACAGCCCCAAGTACCGCGACTCCCGCCTGTGGGTCGAGGCGATGCTCCGCAAGACGCCCGTCCCCATCACCGACACATCACTGAGCGTTTCCCCGCACATGCTCGCGGATCAGCTCCCCTACCAGGCCACGGCCATCCGCCAGGCCCTCGACCCCGACAACCTCCGCCCGCGCATCCTGCTCGCGGACGCGGTCGGACTGGGCAAGACCATCGAGATCGGCATGATCCTGTCCGAGCTCGTCAGGCGCGGCCGCGGCGAGCGCATCCTGATCGTCACCCCGCGCCACGTCCTCGAGCAGATGCAGCACGAGATGTGGACCCGGTTCGCCCTCCCCTTCGTCCGCCTCGACAGCGCCGGCATCCAGCGCGTCCGCCAGAAGCTCCCCGCCACGCGCAACCCCTTCACGTACTACAAGCGCGCCATCATCTCGATCGACACCCTCAAGTCGGACCGCTACCTCGCGCACCTGCGCAACCAGAAGTGGGACGCGGTGGTCATCGACGAGTCGCACAACCTCACCAACTCCGGCACCCTCAACAACCGCCTCGCGCGCACGCTCGCGCCCACGGCCGATGCGCTGATCCTCGCCTCCGCGACGCCCCACAACGGCAAGATGGAGTCCTTCGCGAACCTCATTCGCCTGCTCGAGCCCACCGCGGTCCGCCCCGACGGCACCCCCGACGCCGAGGAGACCACGCGGCTCCTCATCCGCCGCCACCGCAACTCCGACGAGGTCGCCGGCGTGGTCGGCGCCCAGTGGGCGCCGCGCAAGGACCCCCAGCACCAGCTGATCCCCGCATCGGCCACCGAGAACGCCGTCGCACAGGAGCTCCAGGACACCTGGCTCCACCCGAGCACCGGCCGCAGCCCCTACTCCGGCCAGACCGACTCCCTCTTCGGCTGGACCCTCGCCAAGGCGTTCCTCTCCAGCCCCGTGGCACTCGATGCATCCATCACTGACAGAATCAAGAAGCTCCGCGACCAGCCCGGCGACGCCGCCGACCAGGAGCGCGAGGCCCTCGAGCGCCTCCAGGACCTCAACGACCCGAGCACCGCCAAGAGCGCCAAGTACGACGCCCTGGTGGCCTACCTCATGTCCATCGGCGTCAAGAAGTCGAGCCCGATGCGCGCGGTCGTCTTCGCCGAGCGCGTCGCCACCCTGAACTGGCTCGCCGAGCACCTCCCCGAGAGCCTGGGCCTCAAGGCCGAGGCGGTCCAGGTCATGCACGGCGGCCTGTCCGACGAGGAGCAGATGCGCCTCATCGAGTCCTTCAAGCAGGAGTCCTCCCCCATCCGCGTCCTCGTCACCGGCGACGTCGCCTCCGAGGGCGTCAACCTCCACGCCCAGTGCCACGAGCTGGTCCACTACGACGTCCCGTGGTCGCTCATCCGCATCGAGCAGCGCAACGGCCGCATCGACCGCTACGGCCAGCGCCACTCGCCGCAGATCACCACGCTGATCCTCGACCCCACCTCCGAGCAGTTCAAGGGCGACCTCCGGGTCCTCCGCCGGCTCCTCGAGCGCGAGCACGCCGCACACCAGGCGCTCGGCGACGTCGCCTCGCTCATGGGCAAGTTCAACATCGGAGACGAGGAGGAGACGGTCCGCAAGATCCTCGCGGGCAAGGTCGAGGAGGACGATGCGGTGGTCACCCCCGAGGTGGCCGTCGAGGTGGATCTGATCAGCCAGATCCTCAACCTCGGCGCCGGCGCCCCCGCGGCACCGACCGCGCCAGCAACGCCCGCGACCGCCACCCCCTCGTACCTCTACTCCTCCACGCTGGACTACCTCCGCGACGCCCTCGACGCCGCGTTCCCCGACAAGTCCGCCGCCCTCACCGACCGCCCCGGCGAGGGCGGCGTGAAGTGGCGCGAGTACAAGAACGACGGCATCGTCGAGTTCGCCCCGCCGCGTGATCTGCGCCAGCGCCTCGACGCCCTCCCGCAGACCTACCTGAGCGACCGCGACGTCAAGACCACCTTCAAGCTCGCCGTCACCGACGCCAAGGGCAAGAGCGAGCTCGCGGCCGCACTGGCGGATTCCAAGGGCTCCAGCTGGCCCGCCGCGCACTTCCTGGGCCCCCAGCACCCCGTGGTGGACTGGGCGACCGACCGCGCGCTCGCCAGCCTCGAGCGCAACCACGTCTACGCGATGCGCGGCGACGTCGACTCCCCCACCGTGCTGCTCATCGGCACGCTCACCAACAAGCGCGGCCACGTGGTCGCCGCCAGCCACATCGCGGCCTCCCGCCTCACCCCCAGCGCGCCCCAGTGCATCGTCACCCCGTACCGCAGCGCCCTGGAGATGCTCGAGGACGCCGGCGTCACCCACGCCCAGTCCAACCCGGGCGCCATCACCGGCGCCGATGCGCTCCAGCCCCTGGTCCGCATGGCCGTCCGCGACGCCAGCGCCAGCCTGGAGAACCACCTGGACGCCGCCCGCCAGGCCACCACCGAGCGCGTCGAGCGCTGGGCCGGCCGCGCCACCGCGTGGGAGCGCGAGGCGGACACGCTCGCGCAGCGCACCACCGTCAAGACATCTCGCACCACGGTCCGCGAGGTCGAGCGGATGATCGAGGAGATGCGGCCCGACCGCTACCTGGTCCGCCCGCTGCTCGTGGTGGTGCCGCAGGACTTCTCCGAGGGGGACATCTGACATGGCCGTCTTCGACTCGATCGTCAACGAGGGCGACTGGATCGGCGAGCACTTCCTCACCTCCGACGGCAAGGCTTCCTTCGCTGCGCAGGTGACCGCCCGCACCAAGGAGTGGAAGGACGCCGAGGACTCCCCTCTGTCCCGCTTCACCGCCGCGCGCGGCGCGCTCGAGAAGGCGCTCGTCGGCATCGGCCAGAGCGACCACCCCGCGCAGGACGAGGTCGACGCCCTCCACGAGGAGTACCTGCGCGTGCTCGGCTTCCGCGGCGCCGGCTACGCGATCGGGGACGATGCGCACGTCACCACCGTGGGTGTGCCAGGGCTTTCTGGTGCCGCACCGCTGGCGATCGTCTCCGCGCGCCCGGCCGATGCGGTCGAGGACCTCCGCGACAAGGAGCGCGTGGGGCTGTGGGAGCCTTTCGAGGGAACCGACGGCAAGCCGTCCTGGTCGCTCCCCGGCCGCGTCAGCAGCCGATTTTCTGGCGACGATGCGCCGCGCTTCGTCCTCGTCCTGGCCGGCAGGTGGGCGCTGGTCGCCGAGGCGGCCCGCTGGGCCGAGGGCCGCTACCTGGCCGTGGATCTGCAACTGGTCGCCGAGCGCAACGACGCCAAGAACGGCGGCGAGATCCTCACCGCGCTGACCATCCTCTCCGCCGAATCGCTCGCCCCGGACGCCGAGGGGCGCACCTGGTGGGAAACGGTGCTCGAGGAGTCCGTGAAGCACACCGTGGGCGTGAGCAAGGACCTCCGCGAGGGGGTGCGCCGCTCGATCGAGATCCTCGCGAACGAGGTGGTCGCCCGGCGCGCCGCACAGGGGCTGGAGCCACTTCCGCAGGCCGAGGCACAAGCGCTTGCCAAGCAGTCGCTGCGCTACATCTACCGAATCCTCTTCCTCCTGTACGCAGAGGCCTCCCCTGAGCTCGGCGTGCTGCCCGTCGGCGCGCCGGAGTACGACGCGGGCTACAGCCTCGACCGCCTACGCGAACTGGTGCTCCAGGAGATCACCACCGAGCAGGCGCAGCACGGCACGCACCTGCACGCCTCGCTCGACGTGCTCTTCCGGCTGGTCGACCGGGGCCACTCCCCCGCATCGTCCCGCAGCGAGGACGCCGTGACCGACTCGCTCACGTTCCGCAGCCTCCGTGCGGACCTTTTCCTCCCCCGAGCCGTCGCGTACCTCGACGAGGTGAAGCTCGGCAACGGCGCGCTCCAGCAGGTGCTCGAGCACCTGCTGCTGAGCAAGGAGAAGTCCAAGCGCGACCGCGGCTTCATCTCGTACGCGGAGCTGGGCATCAACCAGCTGGGTGCGGTGTACGAGGGCCTAATGTCGTACACCGGCTTCTTCGCGGAGGAGGACCTGTTCGAGGTCGCGAAGAACGGCGACTCGTCCAAGGGCTCGTGGGTGGTGCCGACCACCCGTTCCGAGGGCATCGCCGCGACAGATTTCGTCACCACCGAGGACCCCGAGACCGGCGAGAAGAAGCCCGTGATCCACGAGCGGGGCACGTTCGTGTTCCGCCTCGCGGGCCGGGAGCGCCAGCAGTCGGCGTCCTTCTACACGCCCGAGGTGCTCACTCGGTTCACCGTCTCGCAGGCACTCGCGGAGCTGCTCGATCAGGACGGCAAGACCACCACCGCCGAGGAGATCCTGCAGCTCACGGTGTGCGAGCCGGCGCTCGGCTCGGGCGCGTTCGCCATCGAGGCGACGCGCCAGCTCGCCGCGGAGTACCTCAAGCGGCGCCAGGCCGAACTCGGCGAGAGGATCGCCCCCGAGGAGTACCAGAGGGAACTCCAGCGGGTGAAGGCGTACATCGCGCTTCACAACGTGTACGGCGTGGACCTCAACGCGACGGCCGTCGAACTCGCGGAAATCTCGCTGTGGCTCGACACCATGGTCGAGGGCCTCGAGGCGCCGTGGTTCGGGCTTCACCTGCGCCGCGGCAACTCGCTCATCGGCGCGCGCAGCGCCGTCTACACGCGCGACACCATCAACGCCAAGGCGTGGCTCACCACGCCGCCCATCGACATCACGCTCGGTGAGCGGGAGTCGCATCAGATCTGGCACTTCCTGCTGCCCGCCGAGGGCTGGGGCGCCGTCGCCGATGCCAAGGAGGCGAAGGATCTCGCCCCCGACGCGGTCGCATCGCTCAAGGCGTGGCGCAGGTCCATCAAGGCCAAGCCGACCCGCAAGCAGCTGGACGACCTGGTGGAGCTCTCCTACCGCGTCGACACGCTGTGGAAGATGGCTGCGCGAAGGCTCGAGATCGCGAACGGGCAGGCACGGCGGCCGATCCCGGTGTGGGGTCGCGAGGACGATGCGCCGGCTGGGATCGTGTCGCGAGAGCAGATCGAGGAGTCGCTCGCCGACGCGAACAGCGCCTACCGCCGCGTCCGCGCGGTCATGGACGCCTGGTGCGCGCTATGGTTCTGGCCGCTCACCGCAGACGTGCCACCGCCCACCCTCGACGAGTGGATCGCCACCTGCTTCGCGCTCGTTGGGCGTGCACCCGAGGCCCGGAGCAGAAGCCGGCTCGGGGCGGACACGCTCGCGAGCGCGGGCTCGTGGGATGAACTCAACGATGCCGAGGCGACGGATCTCGGATTCGCGGGAGTGACCCGAGCACAGGACCTAACGGTGGCGCACCCCTGGCTCGACGTTGCCGCTGGCACCGCCGCGCGACAGGGTTTCTTCCACTGGCAGTTCGAGTTCAGCCCTGTGTTCACGGATGGTGGATTCAGCCTTCAGGTCGGTAACCCACCGTGGGTGAGGCCGACGCTCGATACCGACGCCTTGCTCGCTGAGGGCGACCCTTGGTGGCAACTCGCCAACAAGCCTGCCGAAGCCGCACGGATCGCAAAGAGAGACGCCACGCTCGCAGTTCCGGGCATGCGGGACCTTGTGCTCGATGCGACGGTTGAAGTTCTCAGCACCGCGAATTTCATCGGAAGCAGCGCCAACTACGCCGTTCTCTCCGGCCTGCAGCCGGACCTCTACCGATGCTTCATGGCGCAGACTTGGTCGCACATTGCAGGCGCTGGCGTAGCGGCGCTCATCCACCTTGAGTCGCATTTCACCGAGGAACGTGCCGGCCACCTTCGTGCTGAGACATACCGGCGCCTGCGGCGTCATTGGCAGTTCATCAATGAGCTCGAGTTGTTCGAAATCCAGCACCAGAAGATTTACGGCGTCAACGTGTACGGCGCCTCCACTGACACGCCTTCGTTCATTCAGGCGACGTGGCTCTACCACCCCGATACGGTCGATCGCTCATTCGGCCACGACGGTTCTGGCGCGGAGCCAGGTCTGAAGGACGACGAAGGCAATTGGGACCTGCGCCCGCATGCCTCTCGACTTGTCGTAGTCGGACCCGACATGCTCGAGACGTGGCACGGCGTGCTCGAGGAAGCCGGTACCCCGGTGCTCGAGACGCGAATGCTCTATACGGTGAACACGTCGGCGGCGAGGGTGCTCGACAAGCTCGCCGGCGCCCCAAGAATCCGTGGTCTCAAGTTGCGCTTCTCTCCGGGTTGGCATGAGAAGAACGATCGGGTAAAGGGTCGCTTCGTACAGGAGTGGGGCATGGCACCAACCTGGGATGACGCAATCCTGCAGGGCCCCCACATCTACGTCGGCAACCCTATCTACAAGGGGCCCAACGAAACGATGGCGCATCACTTGGACTGGACCTCAACGGACCTCGAGGCCCTGCCCGCCAACGCGATCCCTGTCACTTCCTACAAACCTGCGGGTGACCGGCGAGCATACGATGCCGAGTACACGCATTGGGACGACGACGGATCGACCAAGAGTGCGCGCGACTTCTATCGCATTGCCTGGCGCCGCATGGCAGCGAACACCGGTGAACGCACGCTGTTTCCAGCGCTCGTCCCCCCGGGCCCGGCGCTAATCCAGACAGTGGGATCAGCGGCCGCGCGCGAGATTCGCGAGACCCTCGTCGCTCTCGGGACCATGCAGAGCCTGATCGCGGACTTCGCTGTTAGAGCAGCGCCGAAGAACGACATCCTGTTCTCGACAGTCGAGCGTCTTCCCGTGGTGACCGGAGATCTCCGCTCCGAGATCGTCCGCCGAGTCCTCAAGCTGAATGCGATTACCTCCGCATACTCGAAGGCGTGGGAGATCGAAAATGCGATATTGGGCGCGTGGAATCCACAGGCGCCCGCACGGCGAGCCCTCGAACGCCGCCAACTCCAAGTCGAGATCGACGCCCTCGTCGCGCTCGGCCTGGGCGTCACCGCCGACGAACTCTGCACCGTCTATCGCACCCAGTTCGCTGTCCTGCGCAAATACGACCAAGAGAACCACTACGACTCCAACGGACGCCTCGTGCCCAACGAGGTGCTGAAGCTCTACAAGGCCAAGGGCGAGAACCTGACCGTAGAGGAGCGCACCGCGACCCACCCCGGTAGCGGCATCGACTACACCTACGAGTTCCCCTTCGTGGTCCCCGACCGGGAGAAGGATATGCGTGAGGCCTACGCGAAGTTCGAGGCCGAGTTCGGAGACGATCTGTGAGCGAGCTTCTCCCGTCCCTGCAGGCAAAGGAGATCCGCTCGGGCCTGCTCGAGTACCTCGCCACCACGTTCGCACTCACCGACGGCGACGCCCAGGCGGCGCTCAAGGACTTCCTCGAGAACGCATCGTCCGGCATCTTCAAGGGACCTTTCGTGCGCCTGCGCCTGCCGTTCCGCCCGGCCGAGCCGGGCTGGGAGGACGCGCTCGGCTGGGTACCTGACGGGTTCGTCCCGTACGGCCACCAGGCAGCGGCATTTGGGCGCCTTTCAAGCTCCCTCCACGCGCGCCCGCTGCCCACGCTCGTCACCACCGGCACCGGCTCCGGCAAGACCGAGGCGTTCCTCTTCCCGCTCCTGGACCACGCCCGCCGCATGCGCGCCGCCGGCCAGACCGGCATCAAGGCGCTGATCCTCTACCCGATGAACGCGCTCGCCAACGACCAGGCCAAGCGCCTCACCAAGCTCCTCACCAGCGACACCCGGCTCGCGGGCCTGACCGCCGCGATCTATACCGGCGAGGACTCCGGCCGCCGTACGGTGGTCTCCGAGAAGGGCCTCATCACCGACCGCGACGTGATCCGATCGTCGCCGCCGGACATCCTCCTCACCAACTACAAGATGCTCGACCAGCTGCTGCTCCGCGCCGCCGACCAGCCCCTCTGGTCCGCGAGCGCCGACAGCCTCCAGTACCTGGTCCTCGACGAGTTCCACACCTACGACGGCGCCCAGGGCACCGACGTCGCCATGCTCCTGCGCCGCCTCGGCCTCACCCTCCGCAGCCACCAAGGCGACGGCCTCTCCGAGGAGGACCTCGCGCGCCCGCTCGGTCGCATCACCCCTATCGCCACGTCCGCGACGCTCGGCGACAAGGGCGACCCCGGCGTCATGCTCGGCTTCGCGCACACCGTGTTCGGCGAGAAGTTCGGCGACGATGCCGTGGTCACCGAGTCCCGCATGACCTACGACGAGTGGGCCGCACGCCTCGGCGCCACCTCACCGGGCGTCGGCCTCGAGCCGCTCGCCCTCGACGCCGACGCGGTCGCCGCCGCGGTCCCCCGCTGGCGCGACGCCTCGGCCGCCCAGGACGCGGAGGGCCTCGCCCGCACCGCGCTGGCCGACCTGTGCCCCGGCGCGGACATCCCCACCGACCCGCGCGGCCTCGCCCGCACCGTCGCGGCGCTGCCGCTAGTCCGGGCGCTCACCGCCGCATCGGCCGACGCCACGTCCCTGACGGACCTGGCCGCCGCCGTGCTGCCGGAGAAGGACGCGGCCGCCCCGACCGCCGACTGGCAGTCCACCCGCGAGGAGTTCCTCCTCTACGTGCTCGCCGCGCTCAGCCACGTCCGCGCCGTCGCCGGCCCCGAGCGCCTCCCCATGCTCAACGTGGACCTGCACCTGTGGGTCCGCGAGCTCAGCCGCATCGACCGCCGCGCGGGTGCCACGCCCAGCTACCTGTGGACCGACGACGGCGCCATCGTCCACTCCGAGGACGCCGCCCTCGACGACACGATCGAGCGCCCCGCCTACCCCGCCGTCTTCTGCCGCCACTGCGGCCGCTCCGGCTGGGGCGTCACACTCGCCCCCACGGGCGCCGCGATCGACGACGACACCGCCTCGATCCGCCGCAAGCACATGGCCAAGGAGGCCCGCTTCCGCGCGCTGCTCTACGCGCCCTCCGAGGCCGACGCCTCCGAGCTCGCCGCCGAGCCCATCACCGGCCTCGCCTACTGGCGCATCAACGACCGCGAGCTCGCGTGGGCCGCGCCCGACGAGGACGACGAGGATCTCCGCGACGGCTGGGTCCTCCCCGTCCTCACCCAGACCGGGGACGATGCGGACGACGCCTCACTCAAGGACACCTGCCCCGCGTGCGGCACCAAGGACGCGATCCGCTTCCTCGGCTCTGCGATCGCGACCATGCTGTCCGTGTCCCTGTCCACGCTTTTCGGCAGCGCCGGGCTCGACCAGCACGAGAAGAAGGCCCTGGTCTTCACCGACTCCGTCCAGGACGCCGCCCACCGCGCCGGCTTCGTCGAGACACGCTCCCACTCCCTCACCGTCCGCTCGCTCCTCATGGACGCGGTGCCCGCGACGGGCTCGGTCAGCCTCGACGAACTCGCCGAGCGCATCATCCGCGACGCGGGGGACGATGCGGTGGCCAGGTATCGCATCCTCCCGCCCGACCTGGTGGACCACGAGGGCTTCGCGCCGTTCTGGCAGCAGAAGACCGCGGCCAAGGTCACCAAGCGCGTGCGCGACCGGGTCCAGAACCGGCTGCTGTTCGACGCGATCCTCGAGTTCGGCCTCCAGTCCCGCGTGGGTCGCACGCTCGAGCTCACCGGCTCGGTCGCGGCGCACGTGGACGCGGGCGGGATCGACAGGCTCGCGCGCATCGCCCGCAAGGCGATCGAGGGCGCGGACATCCAGGTGCTGGGCGAGGACTCGGACGCCGCGCTGGCCGCCTGGGTGCGCGGCGTGCTGGTGTACCTGCGCCAGCAGGGCGGCGTCCACCACCGCTGGCTCGACGGCTACATCGCCGAGGACGGCAACCGCTGGAAGATCTGGGGCGGCCGCCCCAAGAACGTGGGCATGCCCGCCTTCCCCAAGGGCCGCCCGGCGCCCGAGCTGCCGCGCGTGGGCTCCAGTCGTGCCGCCACCCGCAACTCGGAGTTCGTCAACGTCGCCAACGCGCAGTCCTGGTACGCGCGCTGGGCGCAGCGGGTGCTGGGAGTGCCGGGCCAGGCCGCCGCTTCGTTCGCCCGCGCGCTGTTCGTCGAGCTCGCGAAGGCCGATCTGGTCCTCGAGCACGCCGTCAAGGACTCCGGGGCGACCGTGTACTCGCTGGACCCGGGCATCGTCATGCTGTCGCGCATCGGCGACGACGACCTCGCCACCGGCGCCACCCTGCTCGCGTGCGACGTGTGCTCCAACGTGGTCCCCGGCGGCCGCGAGGCGGTCGCCCAGCTCGAGGGCGCCCCCTGCGTGGTCCTGCGCTGCCCGGGGTTCCTGGCGCGCAAGCCCTCCGAGCCCAACTTCTACCGCCGCTTCTACGGCGACGCGGCGATGCGGCGCATCGTCGCCCGCGAGCACACGTCGCTGCTCCAGGACAAGGTGCGCCTCGAGTTCGAGACCGGCTTCAAGGAGTCCGGCGAGCGCCCCGAGGCACCCAACGTGCTGGTCGCGACGCCCACGCTCGAGATGGGCATCGACATCGGCGACCTGTCGACGGTGTTCCTGTCCTCGCTCCCCCGCTCGGTCGCCTCGTACCTCCAGCGCGTGGGCCGCGCGGGCCGCCTCACCGGCAACGCGCTCAACCTCGCGTTCGTGACGGGCCGCGGCGAGCAGCTCCCGCGCCTGCAGGACCCGCTGTCCGTCATCAACGGCGAGGTCCGCCCGCCGGCGACCTACCTGGACGCCGAGGAGATCCTCCAGCGCCAGTACATCGCCCACCTGGTGGACACGCTCGCGCGCGACACCTCCCTGGCGCACCCGACCGAGGCGTCGAAGGTCATGGCCTCGTCGGAGCCGGGGACGTTCCTGGGCGACCTCATCGCCTTCGCAGAGGACGATGCGCGGGGCCACGTCACGCGGTTCCTCGCCAGCTTCGATTCGCTCGCCGAGTCCACGCGCGAGGCGCTGCTCGCCTGGGCCGTGCCCGTGGCGGGCGAGGGCTCGAGCGGCGTCGCGGAGCTGGTGTTTGGGGCCTCGCGCCGGTGGGCGACGACGCTCGCTGAACTCGAATACCGGCGCAAGGCCATCGAAGACGAGATCCCACGTCTGCGTGACAAAGCCAAGATGCCCGCCGCGACCGAGGACGAGAAACGCGACGCGCGGAGCGCGGAGGGCTCGCTCAAACTCGTGAAGTCGCAACTCGCGGACATGAAGTCGAAGTGGTGGGTCGGCGTGCTCGAGGAGTACGGGATCCTGCCCAACTACACGCTGCTGGACGACTCGGTAGAACTTGCGATCGCGCTCAACTGGGTGGACGACGAGGGCAACTTCGAGTCCGAGCCCATGTCCTACGCGCGCGGGTCTCGGACGGCGCTGAGCGAGTTCGCGCCGGGCGCGACGTTCTACGCGGGCGGCCTCGAGATCGTCATCGACGCGGTCGAGCTGGGGACCGAGGGCGACAGCATTCGCGCCCTCGCGCTGTGCGGCGCATGCGGGTACACCAAGGACGTCACCGAGGGCGGCTCGGTCACGGTGTGCCCGCGCTGCGGCGACAGGCAGATCGCCGACGTCAGTCAGCGACTCGAGGTGCTCGAGTTCACGCGCGCCTCGGCCGAGGTCAAGCGCGACGAGCAGCGCATCTCCGATCGCCGCGACGACCGCGAGCGCGCCCGATTCCACGTGGTCACCGCGCCTGACATCGACCCCACGTTCGAGCGGGGCTCCTGGTACGTGCAGAACTACGACTTCGGCGCCCGCTACTTCTCCAAGCTCAGCATCACGTGGCTCAACCTGGGCCGCGCGGACCAGCAGGCCAATAGCCTGATGATCGCCGGCGAGGAGCGGCAGGCGCCGCTGTTCCCGCTGTGCGAGGGCTGCGGCAAGAAGGACAACACCGCGGGCACCAACAACCCGTGGGACCACCGGACGTGGTGCCGCCACCGCAACGCCACGAAGGAGCGCACCCTCAAGGTCGCGCTCACGCGGACGCTCAGCACCCAGGGCGTGCTGCTGCGGCTGCCACTCGCGGTCACCGTGGGCGACTCGTTCGCCGTGCCGAGCCTGAAGGCCGCGGTGCTGCTGGGCCTGCGCGAGGAGTTCGGCGGCGCGCCCGATCACATCGACGTCGTGGTCTCCGTCGACCCGCAGCCCAGCGACGCGGACGGGACTCCCGCCCAGGCGCTGCTGCTCCACGACGTGGTCCCCGGCGGCACCGGGTACTTGGCCGATCTCACCGACCCCGACAAGGTGTGGAGCCTGCTGCGGCGGGCCTGGGCCGTGCTCGCGAACTGCGAGTGCCGCGAAACCGACAAGCTCGCGTGCCACCGCTGCCTGCTGCCGTTCGCGCGCTCCGGCGAGGTGACGCACGTGTCGCGGGCGCTCGCCGAGCGCCACCTCGCGGACATCCTGTTCGCCGGCTCCGCCGAGGGCGCGGAGCCGCCCGCCACCCGACTCTGGAACGTGACCGAGCAGCCGCCGGTGGTTGTCGATATCGAGAGCCACCTGGAGCAGGCGTTCCGCGCGGTGCTGCAGGAGGCGCTGACCAAGGCGGGAGCCAAGGTCTCGTCGAAGCCTGGCCCGAACGGGACGCGCATCCAGGCGTCCTTCCCGGGCCAGCCGCTGCGGTGGACCATCGACCCGCAGGAGAAGATGGGCGGGGTCATGCCCGACTTCCTGCTGTGGTCGGACACCGGCGCGGACGAGCACAAGATCGCCATCTTCACGGACGGGCACCGGTGGCATGCGACACCGTCGGTGAACCGGATCGCCGATGACGCCCGCAAGCGCGCCATGCTGCGCGACAAGGGCATCCGGGTGCTGGCCGTGACCGCGGCGGACCTCGAGGAGTGGCGCCGCGGCACCATCGAGCCACCGGCGTGGATGGATCCCGGGATTACCCAGCACCTCATGGCGCAGGCTCAGGCTCGTTTCGGCCCCTCGGATGTGGCATCGGCGGCAAGCGGGCCGCTGTCATTCCTCGTCGAATGGATGCGATCACCTCGCCCCGACGAACTGCGATCGCTGGCGGACCAAGCGGCGTATTACTTCCTCAACCCCGCTCAGGTGCGCTTTGTCCCCGAGCCTGGGTCCTCGCTCGAAACCATCGCTGCGCGGGCTATTCGCGACGGGGAGCATCCTGCCTCCGCCGCGCAGCCGCGCGCATGGCTGTGGCGCTCCGGCCCACTGGTGCTCACCGCAGAGGTGCTCTCAAACGGCGGGTCCAGCGTTGCGCTCGTGCTCGACGACTCGGACGACGCCGTCGCCGATTCCTCCCACAAGGTCGCCTGGCAGGAATGGCTGCGGCTGGCGAACCTGTTCGGGCTGCGCAACCACTCCACCGTCATCACGGCGCTCAGCGAGGTGGAGTCCACGAAGGCGTCAGGCGGGTCGGTCCTCGAGCCCGAAGCGGAGAAGGCGCTGCTCTCCCCCGAGTGGGAGGAGCTGCGCGACCTGGCCGAGACGGACGCCGAGCGCAGCCTCATCGAGGAGCTCGCCACCGCATCGGCCCCCGTGGCGTTGCCCGAGCAGGGCCGCGAGGTCGGAGACGGCACTCCCCTGGCGCTGTCCTGGCCCGACCGCAAGGTGGTGGTGGACCTCGACCTGGACCCAGCCGTCGCATCGTCCCTCGCGAGCGAGGACTGGACCGTCGTGCCCGCTACGCTCGCGTCCATCACCGCCGCGCTCACGGCGTAGTCAAGGAGAGTCATGCCGCTGCTCGAGATGATGAACCCCAAGGAGAAGCTCGAGAAGGACCTGAAGGTCAAGGTCTTCGACTTCCTGGGCAAGCTTCAGGAGAGCGACGCAATCCCCGGGCTGCACATCGAGCCGCTCAACAACGTGGCGGACCCCCGCGTGCGCACCGGGCGCGTCGACATCCAGTACCGGGCGGTGCTGTTCAAGCTCGACCTCAAGGTGGGCGTGAAGTACGTCTACGTGGGCACCTGGAACCACGACGACGCGATCAAGCGGGCGCAGCGGATGCGCCTGTCGGTGAACGCGGTCGGCGGGTTCACGGAGATCGTCGAGGAGGAGCCGGAGGCTGCTTCGGTTGTTGTTGACGGCGGGGCCGGCCCTTTCGGCGGAGCCGCGGCTCCCGCGCTGTCCCAGCTCGAGCAGTGGGGCTTCACCGCCGCGGACCTGACCGGCAGGCTGGGCCTCTCGGCGTCGCTCGCCACGGCCGCGATGGCCGCGCCCGACAAGGAGGCGCTGCTCGAGATCGCCGTGCGGGACGGCGGCTGGCAGGGCGAGGCGCTCATGTACCTGCACGACGGCCTGAGCCTCGACGACATCCGCGCCAAGTTCAGCCTCGACGAGCCGGTGGAGCAGGACCCGGAGGACTCCGAGGACGAGCGGATCGAGAAGGGCTTCGAGCACCCGACCGCGCGGGCGCAGTTCACGTTCGTGGGCGACCAGGACGAGCTGCAGAAGGCGATCGAGGCCACCGACTTCGGCGCGTGGCGCGTGTTCCTCCACCCCGACCAGCGCAAGTACGCGACCAAGCACTACAACGGCGCGTTCCGCCTGTCCGGCGGCGCCGGCACGGGCAAGACCGTGGTGCTGGTGCACCGCGCGCGGGAGCTGTGGAAGGCGAACCCGGACGCGCGCATCGTGCTCACGACGTACACCAAGAACCTCGCGGACATGCTGGCGTCCAACGTGCGGCAACTGGATCCGGAGGTGCCGCTGGCCTCGGCTCTCGGGGAGCCGGGCGTGTACGTCACCAACGTCGACGCGCTGATCGCGCGGGTGCTCAAGGGCGCCGGGCTGGGAGTCGCGGCGGCGTCGGAGGCGGTCCTCGGGCTGCCGGTCACGCACGTCAGCAACCGCACGGCGAACGATGCGTGGCAGGCCGCGATCGACGCGGCCGGGTCCGCGCTGCCGGACGAACTCAAGACGCCGGGATTCTTCGCCGCCGAGTACTCGATGGTGGTGCTGCCGTCGCGTATTTCGAACCGGGCTGAGTACTTCTCTGTGGCGCGCCCGGGGCGCGGCGTGGCGCTCAACCGGGCGGCGCGCGCGAAGGTGTGGGCGGTGATCGAGGCGTACCGCGCATCGGCCAACATCGACGGCGCGATCGACTACGAGGAGGCGGCCGCGATCGCGGCTTCACATGTGTCGCTGGCCGGGGGCGACGCGCGCCTCGCCGATCATGTGCTGGTCGACGAGGGCCAGGACCTGACGCCGGCGCGCTGGCAGTTCCTGCGGGCGCTGGCGCCGGAGGGTCCGGACGACCTCTTCATCGCGGAGGACTCGCACCAGCGCATCTACGGCCAGAAGGTGGTGCTGGGGCGGTACGGGATCCGGATCGTGGGCCGCTCACAGCGGCTGACGCTGAACTACCGGACCACGGAGCAGAACCTGCAGTGGGCGGTCAGTGTGCTGTCGGGGGCGGAGTACTCGGACGTCGAGGGGGCCGAGGAGTCGACGGCGGGCTACCACTCCGCGCGGCTGGGGCCGGTGCCGGAGTTGGTGTCCTGCTCCTCCGTGACCGAGGAGTACGACGCGGTGGCGTCTCGGCTGCTTGCGTGGCTCGACGAGGACGGGGTCGCGCCCGAATCGCTCGCGGTGCTGGTGCGGGACAAGGCGACGCAGGCCCGGCTGGCGACGGCGCTGGGCGACCGCGGCGTGACCGTGCAGCAGGTGGACCGCGGGTCGATCCGCGCCGGCCACCCGTCCGTGCTCACGATGCACCGCGCGAAGGGCACGGAGTTCGCGCGCGTGGTGCTGGCGGGGGTCTCTGCGGGGGCTGTGCCGGCGGCCATGCGGTCCGAGCAGTACTCGTCGGATTCGGAGGCGGACGCGCTGCTGCGCGAGCGTTCGCTGCTCTACGTCGCGGCGACGAGGGCGAGGGATGTGCTCGTGGTGACGTGGGCGGGGGCAAAGAGTTCGCTGCTCGACGCCGCCGAGCGTGAGGCGTGAACGCGGATTGGTCCACGGAGCGGAAGTCGCCGTCCTCGCCACGATCGTAGGTAGTCACCGCTCGCAAGCATGCCGCGCAATCTTCAGAAGAAGTCGGCAACCCCCTGTGGGAGCGGTGCCCACGTATCAGTGGCTCTCCACAGCCCCCAGAACGCGACTGAGCGCCGCAGCGAGCATCGCGCGCCGCTCATTGAAGAAGCGCTCGAAGTCGTCCGCCGACGACGGGAGCACTGGCAGAAGGTTTCGTGCGCGGTAGGCCTCGAGATCCGACCCCGTAGCGAAATACGAGCCGGCCCAGGACGCCGGATCGGAATCAGACTTCGAGATGTTCAGCAGGCCCTCCAACAGTTGCAGGTTGGGAAGTTGATCTCTCATGGCCTCGACTCGAGCCAAGTCTTGCTCGGGGACGCCCGCCGACCTCAACGCCTTTCGCGACAGCAGCGCAGCCGGGTAGACGTGGTCAACGTGGTGGACGTTGCGGGTATCGACGTGGTCGAAGATGGTGGCCAACAAGGCGAAAGTGCCGCGGGATCCATAGTTGCGGGCAAGCAGCTCCTCGATTCGGTCAGGCGTGGCCTGAAGCGGCTTGCCCCGAGCCGCCATGCGGCGCTCAAGTTCGGCGACCGGGAATTCGCGGTCGCCATGGGTCCGAAGCCCGTCGCGAAGGTCTCGCAGCAGCGAGTCGAGCCCGGAGCCCCAAACGCCAGAGGCCACGAGAGATCTCAGGACCCAACGCTTCATCGCGAGGCGATCGCCACTCTCTGCAGGCGCTTCGCGGTACTTCTGAGTGAGGCCTCGACGGTGGACGTAGTACGCGAGTGGAATGAGCACGCTATCGGCGGTAAGTGTCGACTCCGAGAGCCCAAAGTCAGCTAGCAGCCCTGTTGCCACTTCGAGAGACTCGGCGATGCGGTCCCAATGCTCGTCAAGGAGCGCCATGTTCTCAGCCGTGAAGTTCTTGACCTTGAAGCTGAAGTCCGAGACGTCGGCGAGGAGCAATCCGGCCTTCAGCACCAAGTCCTTGCTGATGTTGAACCCGGGATCCGTGGCATTGAGACGGTCGACGAGCCCGTGAACGGCCTCCCGAGCGTCGCGCTCCTTCCACTGCGCCGTCGCCACCGACAGCAAGAGGTCGCTGTACGACAAGACGGTGCCGCCTGAGTTGACGCGAATGAATATGTCCAGCACTCGCTCGATGTCTTGCTCGGTCTCCTGGTAGAAGTTCACGAGGTTGTCGCCATGAAGGACCTGCCAAAGCTGACCAAGTCGCTTGCCAACCATCTGTTCGTTTCCGAGGCCAGCCTGCGACGCCAGCCCAAACACGTCGAAGGGCTGTTCCGCTTCGTAGACCCGATGAACGGGGAACCAGTACCGCCGCTCGGACTCGTCCATCGCAGCGAGCGCCTCGCTCGTATGGAATCGGAAGTCGTATACGAGGCCATCGTCGTTGTGTTCGGCCTCGCGTCCTGCATGGAGGTAGAGCCTCCGTGCGGGATAGGCGCCTGGATCTCCGTAGCGGCCCCACTTGCGCCGAGAGGCGTAGGAACCCCGAAGTCCGATGTTGAGCGAGGTGAGCCTCTGCTGTCCGTCCAGGACCGCGACGGCCGACTGGCCCGCGACAACGTCGACACCGGGATTGTGCCGGTTCGTGAGTTCATTGTAGTCCTTCATGAACCCGTAGAACCGGAACTGCCGAACGGTATCGGGCTCCACCTTCCAGGACAGGAAACTGCCGATCGGGTAGCCGCGCATGAGGGAGTCGAATAGACGCGTGATCTGTCCTGGCTTCCAGACGTATTCACGCTGGATTGCGGGAAGAATCAACTCCTGCTTTTGGATCATGGTCAGCGTGGACGCGATGGTTGTCGTCGGCAGGTAGCCCATGAGGGGCGATTCTACTTCACTTGGTCGAACGCAATAGCGATGGCGGGGCTGCTCAGGCTTTGGTGGACACCGTGGTGTGGCCGGGGATCGGCCCCGTCTAGCTTCCCCAAGGCTGGCGCTAAACGCAGAGAAGCCCCGATGAGAAGACCCGGATGTCCCGGCCGGGTTCCGGCGTCGAGCGCTTGGCCCGCTCGCGGAGTAGACGCCGGGGATAGCCCATCGTCATCAGGTCCGTTTGATGAGTCGACGCCGCGCGAACGTATTCGCGAGCAGTATTTCGCGTTCCTCGACGCGCGGGCGCAGATGTTGGACGAGCACATGCGCGCGCGTACCGGATCGGCTCTGGTCGGCACTCACAAGCACTAGCGAGCTGGGAGGGCTGGTCCGTCGAACCTCCGGGACGTCCATCCCGGAGGTTCGCGGCGGCGCCGCCCTACTCAACCAGCGACGTGGACCATCCGGACTCGAGTTGGGGTAGCGCGAGACCAGACGGCAGATGCTTGCCAAGCGAGTTCTTCTCCTCGCTCGGCATCGAGATTCGGCTCTGCACCAACGCAAGGAACGCGAGCACCCCGCCGGCCGCGACAATCGACTGCGGAAACTCCCACACGAGATTGCGATCCTTGGTGATCACGTCGACGTCGATGCGCTCCTTGGGCGGAGCGTCGTGGAGCCTCACATATCGCACGTCGCCATTGCCGATCTCGTGCTCGAAACTCCCGTACTTGTCGAAGTCACCGCGCTTGGCCACAAGAATTCGCTCGTCGGTGATGGCGATCAACGAGTCCCCGGTATCCCGCTCCCGGCCCTGCACCAGTTCCTTCGCATACGCAATCGCTTCGAGCTTCTCCCCTCGCCGCAGGGACCACCCGATCACCGGCAGGACGTGGTCAGCGATCGGCTCCGACCCAACGCAGGCTGTCGTGGGCATCTTCGCCTCTACCTTGGGCTCACCCAAGTGCGCACCCAGTTGCTCCAGCACGTCGACAAGTCGACCTGCAATCTGTGCCGCCGCTTTTGCGTCGCTGCCCTTTCCGAAGATCGGGAGTGTGCGGCCGCCTGGGAGCGCCGCGATGATGCTGACCTCGCGATGCACGTCGTCAAGGAGTTCGCCAAGGGTCTGCACCGAGCGGTCGAATTCCGCACGGGCTTCAGCCACGAGTCGCTCGACGAGCGCGCCGTTGGTGCCGTCGGGGTCTGGCCTGCCCCGCACGTTGCTGACGCGCAGAGCCTGGTACTGAAACCATGCGTTGTGCGCGACGATCAGCGAGTGTGCGTCGTGCGCGAGCGCCTGGCCACTGTTTTGCAGGTAGTCGCGGCGCTTCTGGTGATCACGGGTCGACTTGAGGAACTCCGCGTGGCCAGCGACCAGTGTCTTGAAGAGATCTCGCTGCGTCTCGAGTTCCGCCTCCTTGCCCCTGATGTTCTCCCAGACCGCGTCACTCGCGGTTCCGACATGCATCGCCTCGTCAACAGCCTTCGAGACAGCACGCTGGAGCCCGTGGAGTTCCGCCCACTGTTCCGCGCGGATGGTGCCCAGCAGTTCCCGGGTGGCAGCGAGGTTCTGCTCGACCAGGCCGGAAATCTGGTTGAGCTGCATCTGCATCGCGGCCATGGCGATGGCTGGTCCGGCCGCGGCCACAATCGAAGCCGTGGTCGCGCCCGCCGCAGGCGCCCACCGCACCTGGGTCGCGAACTTTCCGCTCTGTGCGGTCAGCACGCCCAAGTTGTACGAGCCATCCTTCACAACGTTGGCACCCGTCGCGAGCGCGCGCATCGTCTCCGGGGCAAGGCGCACCAGCCCCTGGGCTTGCATCGCGGCATTCACGCCCTGCGCTGCAACGTTGGCCGCACCAGTCGCCTGTGCGACTGCAGCCCCGATCGCCTGTTGGTCGGATTGCGGGACAAAGGTGAGCGGAGTGAGTTCAAATCCTTCGGGCGGCACGCCGAACACCAGTGCCGTCCCGGGCGCGATCTCTACAAGGCTGGTCGCGGGCTCGTGGCCCCCAGTCTCCCTGTCGTCAGCCATGGCTTGTGCCTTTCCTTGCACGGTGGGCGTTTTGAGCCACCCTAGCGTCGGTGACCTCGGTGTCGCGCTGTCCGTGGCACTCGACTCTGCGTGAGATTCGCCACGGGACTTGACCTCCCAGCCGTGCGGCCGCAACCGATCGATATCAGTACGCATGTGCCGGGGTGCGCGTCAGCGCGTCACTCAACAAGGATGACAGTCGCGACCCACCGCGACGGCCGATGCGCACGTGAGATCCGCCACGCGGCCGCCTGCTCAGGCGGCCTCACCCCCGCGCACCGCGGCCTCCGCCAGCGCCACCAACTCCTCCGCTCCGAGCCCGAGGTGCCCGTGCACCAGCTCGCGCCAACCCGCCGGGATCGCCTCGACCCCGCACAGCGCCCCCGCGAGCGCGCCGGCGATCGCCGCGACCGTGTCCGTGTCGTTGTGGATCCGCACGCACTCCTCGACCACCCGGAGGAACGCCTCGGCCGTGTGCGTCGCCGGGTCGTCGAGCGCGATCCCGGCGGCACAGATCGCGGCATACGCGGCCTGGACGGCGTGGACCACCCAGCCGTTGGCGTCGAACGAGTCCGGATCCGCGCCGTCTGCCTCCGCGAGCAACGCACCCCAGCGCGCGCCGGCCTCTTCGCCTACCGCGGCCAGCGCATCGTCCAGGCGCACCCGCCCGTCGCGGACGGCCAGGTGGATCAGCACGCTCCACAGGGCGGCGCCGTCGCGAGCATCGGCCTCCCAGTGCGTGAGCGCGGCGATGCCGCGCGCGGCCGCCACGACTCGCGCGACCCCGTCCGCCTCACCCAGATACGCGAGCCCCACCGGGCCTGTCCTCATGACCGAGCCGTTGCCGGCGCTGCGCCCCTTGCTCTCGTGGACGGCGAGGGCGGAGTCACGGGCGGCCGCCGCATCGTCCCCCCGCATCCCCCGGAACACCTCCGAGGTCTGGATGCCCACGTCCTTGGCGTCGCGTGCCCAGTCGCGCCAATCGCGAACAACGCGGTCCTGCGCCTCGGTGCCGGCGAGGTCGAGCCCGTCGGCGGCGGCGCGGAGGATCGGGACGGCCATGGCGGTGTCGTCGGTCCACTCCCCCGGCTCCCAGGTGTGGCTGCCCACCATGTCCGCGGCGGTTCCGGCGAGCGTCAGGTGGGGACGCGCGGGGCCGAACTCGTACGGCGCTCCCACCGCATCTGCGACGGCGGAGCCAAGAATGGCGCCGGCGGCGCGGCGGGTCAGGTCGACGGTGCTCGCGGTCATGGAAGTCCCCTTCGATCGAAAGATAGCGCACAATCGCGCCAATTGACATGTTAGCGCAATCTTGCGATATTGAGGCCGTGACCGAGTATCGCGACTCCGCCGGCAAGACGCTGACCGACTACCCGCGCCCCTCCATCGCGGTCGACACCGCGGTGCTGACCGTGGTCGACGGCACGCTCACCGTCGTCCTGGTCGAGGACGGCCGGGACGACGCGGCGGGCACGCGCCGCCTACCCGGCACCTTCCTCCACCCCGGCGAGACCCTGGCCGATGCGGTGCGCCGCTCCCTCGCGGACAAGGCCGGGCTGGGCGGACTCGCCCCCAAGCAGCTCCACGTGTTCGACGCGCTCGACCGCGACGACCGCGGCTGGGTGCTCTCGGTCGCCCACCTCGTCGCAGTGCCGGTCGGCTCGTTGGGCGAGCCGCGCATCGTCCCGGTGGCCGAGGTCGGGCCGCTGGCGTACGACCACGCGGAAATCCTGGCGCTGGCGGTCGCGCGGCTGCGCGCGGACTACGCGTCGCGGCCGGACCCGTGGGGGCTGCTCGGGGACTCGCCGTTCACGCTGCTGGAGCTCGAGCGGCTGCACCGTGCCGTCGATCCCGGCCGACGCGAGTCGAAGGACACGTTCCGCCGGCTCATGGAGCCGCAGCTGACCGATACGGGCGAGACGCGGTCCGGGACGGTCGGGAAGCCTGCCAGACTCTTCATCCACCCCTCACCAGGAGGCCGCTCATGACCGACCCTCACGACTACCTCGCTGCCAAGTCTCGCCAGTACACCTGTGGCTCTTGCGGCTGGACAGGGCTCGGTGGAGATCTGGCGGTCATTGAGGCGTTCGCGGAGCTCGCCGAGTATGGGTGCCCCCGCTGCGACAGCAAGGTCGCGGTGCTGGCATTCCCCCTCAGGAGCGAGATCGAGGCCGCGGCCGACCGCGGAGACAAGGCGGCTTGGTCCATGCTCCGGCGAGCCGCTGACGCGGACGCACACGCAGCCCGTGTCAAAGCCTCACGGGAGCGGCCGCTCCAGCTGCCCGACCCAACCGAGGGCCACGGAGTGCACGCGTCCCTCGAGTTGGAACAGCAGGCAAACCACGATGCAATGCTCGTGCTGCTCGTCAACGGCGTCGAGGTCCGGCGCGAGGTCGCCGCATTTGAGAGCACCGAGCCGGCGCACCGCCTGCTGCAGGCACTGAAGGACCACTACGGCAACGACCTGCTCTCCTTCGACCCGTGGCCGGCGACGCTCTACCTCCTCGGAGACCGCCTGAACGGAGCCTCCGAACTCGAGAAGATGGTCGCCGACCTGCCGCAACGCGACGGTGGCCGGCGGTAGGCCAATCGGCCTCGCCGGTGCGGCGGTTCGGTTGCCTGCTCACGCAGGTGTAGACCAGCGTGCAACATGGCCCTGCACGCACCAGGGCGCTGCAAGCCGCTGGCGTCCTCGCGGTCGTGGACGCCCCGGTGGACTCACCGGGCATTGACGCATGTGCCGGGCGCGTCTGTACTAGAGACGTACATCATGCCCATAGGAGGACCTCCATGGCCGAGACGAAGGCGCGCATCAACATGCGGGTGAGCGAGCAGAACCTCGCGATCATCCGGGACGCGGCCGCAGCGAACGGCCAGGACATGACGTCCTTCGTGCTCGGCGCGGCGCTCGAGCGAGCCCGCGCGGTGCTGATCGAGTCCCACGTCATTCGGATCACCCCAGCCGAGATGGAGCGTCTCGAATCGGCCCTCGACGCGGAGCCGCGGGAGATCCCCGCGTTGCGGGAGCTGCTGAGCCGGCCGGCGATCGCGGTCGGACCGCGACCGTGACGCGGCGATGGCCGTGGGGACGAGCGGCTTCACATGCAGAGGCGCCGGAGACGATTGAGCGCAAGGACTTCGTCATCGCGCCGGTGCAGTACTACGCGGCTCGCGCCCGCGTGAAGGCCGATCGCATCCTCGGCTACGAGATCCCGATAAACGTCCTCGCCGCCGCCTCCGCCCGCCCCGACAAGCCAGTCAATTTCGATCACGGCGACGTCCACCTGGTGGTTCGGGTGGTGAGAGACGGCGCGACGGAGAGCACGGGGGCCTGACAACGGTCGGTCCGAGGAAAGCAGACAGCCTTCACAAAAACCTAGATCGAGCGAGCAGCTTTCGCGCGACCGAGGCGCGTGAAGGGACGGGCGCCTTGCCGAGCGAGCGCCACCGGCCATCCCCCGGCCTCGCTCGATCACCGCATCGTCCCCGATTCCCCCGCCTCCCGGCCGCATCGCCTGCCCACTGAGGGACCACAAACGCGGGAGGCTTTGGCATCCGGTCGGCCGAGCGCCAGTTCAGGGTCTCGGCAGCGCGCCCGCAAGGGGCTCCGCCATCGCACCGTCAAACCCTGCAGCCGCATCGTCGAGCGACATACTCGGCGCCCCCGACGACGTTCCGAGACGCGCTCTCGGATGGACCGGTCCTCGACCGACGGGGGGTCGGTCGGCACGCGAGGCGCGAGCGGACCTTGGTACCGCTGTCGCGCCGTTCGCTTCCCCTAGAATCTTCGAAACTTGAGGCGCATCGTTGCGCATCGTTCCTGAGAGGCTCCTTCCACGTGCACACTGACGCGTTCGCCTACACGCCGGCGATCGATCTGGAACCCGCGATGTTCGCGGACGGCCGGGTCGATCGACTCGTCGTGCTCGACACCGGGTTCGACGACGTACTGCAGGGCGTCGGCGAAGCACGGTGGCTCGGTGACGCTGACTGCGAGCTTCCGGTCGGCTACTACACCTTCGGCGGGATCGAGAGCCCCTTAGCACTGTTCGTCCCGTTCGGGGGCGATCCCGGACACGGCACCGCCACGCCGGTGGGTGAACTGGAGGACGGCCACCCGCTTGTGGAGGCCTGGCGGTGGGCCGAGTCTTGGTGGGAACGGGCGAACCCCGTGAGCCTGCCGCGGTTCGAAGTGCGGCAGGCGTTGGTTCGGCGAGCCTCCGGCATCGAGGTCGTTCCTTCGCAGCGGCGCTTCTCCTACGGCAACTGGTCGTACAAGGTGACGGTTGAAGGGTCGACGCGCTGGGAGCCTGAATCGAGCCTCCAAGAGGCGGTGCGGGACGACGACCCGGTTCAGTGGGTCCAGCAACCGCCGGCCCCAATCGACCGCTTCGCGGCTACCCTGACCCGTGCCAAGCTCAAGGGCCGGTTCGCGGACACGCTCTTCTCCTTCCGCGCGACACGCACGATCTTCCGGCCGTACCAGTTCAAGCCCGTAATGAAGCTGTTGCAGACCGGCAAGGACCGCCTGCTCATCGCCGACGAGGTCGGCCTGGGCAAGACCATCGAGGCGGGCCTGGTGTGGACCGAGCTCGAGGCGCGAGGCCAGGCGGACCGCGCGCTCATCGTGTGCCCCTCTTCCCTACTCGGCAAGTGGATGCAGGAGATGGAGCAGCGCTTCAACTTCGAGCTCGAGGAACTCGACTCCCGGGGCCTCGAGAAGTTCCTGACGCGCTTCCGCGAGAACCGCCTGCCTCCACGCTTCCGCTACATCACGAGTCTCGAGCGCCTGCGCACGTGGGACGGACTCGACGTGCTCGCGGACGACCCGCCGGAGCTCGACCTCATCATCGTCGACGAGGCCCACGCGATGAGGAACACCGGCACCCGCTCCTACGAACTGGGCTCGCAGCTGCAGTCGTGGAGCAACGCGCTGGTCTTCCTCACCGCGACACCCATCAACCTGCGCCAGACCGATCTCTACAACCTCCTCGACCTGCTGGTGCCCGAGGACATGGGCGACGTCACCGACCTGCTCGAAAGGCTCGAGCCGAACCGGGCGCTCAACGCCGTCGGCAGGCTGCTGGCCGATCGGGATGCGACAGCACAGGAACGATGCGCCGCGCTCGATGACATGCCCCGATCGCGGTACAGCCACTACGTCCAGGCCCGCCCCGACTACGCCCGGCTCCGCGAGATCATCGGGCAGTCCTCGCTCGAGCCGAAGGACGTGGTCGAGGCGCGACGCCTGATCGCTGAGCTCAACACCCTCTCGACCGTGATCACGCGCACCAAGAAGTCCGAGGTCCAGGAGGAGAAGCCCATCCGAGACCCACGGTGGGTGCGCGTGGAGTGGAGCGCCGAGGAGACTCGCTTCTACGACGAGTATCTGGAGTGGTGCCAGGCACGCGCGGATGTCGCCGGGATGCCAATCCAGTTCGCGATGCAGATGCCCCTGCGGCTCGCCAGCGCATGCCTCCCGATGGCCCGGCTCGCCGTCCTCGAATGGACTCCCGCGCTGTTCGAGGACGATGACGAAGCGGTGGAGTCGCTCGCGGAGTCGCGCCTGGTCGAGCCGCACCGAGCGCTCGTCGAGGCGGCGGAGGCCCTCGCCCCCGGCGTCGACACCAAGTTCGACAAGTTGCTTCCCCTGCTCGAGCAGATGGTCGCCGAGGGCCACCAGACGCTCGTCTTCACGTTCTCCCGACCGACCATCCGCTACCTGCGGCAACGGCTCGGCTCCCGATTCCGGGTCGCGGAGCTTCACGGCGGCGTGGACCGCGAGGGTCGCCGGCGCGTCATGGCGGACTTCCGCGCCGGCCTGTACGACATCGTGATCGCCAACCGCGTCGCGAGCGAAGGCCTGGACTTCGAGTTCTGCTCCACGCTCATCAACTACGACCTCCCGTGGAACCCCATGGAGATCGAGCAGCGCATCGGCCGCATCGACCGCATCGGCCAGAAGTCTTCCAAGCTGCTGGTCGCGAGCTTCCACAACGACGCCACCATCGATGAGCCGATCCTGCATCGGGTGCTCGACCGGATCGAGATCTTCGAGGACTCGATCGGCGCGCTCGAACCGATCGTCAACCGCGAGATGCGCAACCTGCAGGGTGCGTTCGACTTCCGCCTCGACACCCGGGAGCGGCTGCAGAAGGCGGATCAGTTCGCGAACGCCGTCGAGGAGAACAGGGCCGGCCTCGCCGACGTCGCCGACGCCGCGACCGCGCTCATGGTCGGCAACGACGTCGACGTCAGCGGCCTCGAGGACACGCTCGAGAAGACCGGGAAGTACATCGGCCAAAGCGAGCTCGCGCACCTGATCGCCGACTGGGCCGCGATCGAGGACGCGCCCGGTGTGACCGTCGCCCCCGACGGCGGCACCGTCGCGGTGCGCGGCAACGCCGAGATGGCGCGCCGGGTCGAGGCGCTGTCCACCTCGCGTCGGCGCTCACGTGCGGAGGTCGAGCCCTACATCGCTTCGCTGCGTTCCGGCGTCGAGCTGCACTTCGCGCTCGACCAGGAGCTCGCCCGCACCGGCCGCTTCGACCTCCTGACCGCGACCAACCCGCTGGTGATGGCTGCGACGGAGGTGCCCGGACACCGTGAGGTCCGCTTCACCCATGCCCGGGCCCGGCGCCACGACGACACGGTCCCCACCGGCACCTACGTGGTCGCGCTCGCGCGGGCCACCCTGCGTCCCCGAGACGAGTCCGAGCTGTGGGCGACGGCCGTCGCTCCGTCGGGCCGGATCGACGCCGGTCCCGTCTCCGACGCGCTGCTCGCGGCCCTCGCGCGCGGTGAGCTCGAGGAGCCCGTGCAGGCGCTCGACACGAGCCGGCTACCGCGGCTCACCCAGCGCGCGTTGGACTCGCTCCTCGCGCGCCACGTCACGGAGGGCGAACGCGTGGCGCGCGAGCACGCGGCCACGTCCGCGCTGCGCCGCGAGACGTTGGAGCAGCAGCACGCCAGGCGTCTCGCATCGTTCGACCAGCGGATCGCCACCACCTTGAAGAAGTACCCCGACCCTAAGAAGGTGCGCGGCTTCGAAGGCATGCGCCGCAAGGCCATCGCGCGGCATGCCGATCTGCTCCACCGGCTCGACGCCGAAGCCACCCCGACCATCGAATTCGAACCCATCGCCGTGTGCGTCATGGAGGTAGTCCCGTGAACAAGGACCAGGTGGTCGCGCACGAGCGCGCACGCGAAGCCCTGTACCGGCGCGAGGTGAAGGAGAAGCACGATCGCCCGGTGGACTTCGCACGTCCCCGCAATCTCGAATGGCACCGGCGCGGGCTGCGCGAGGCGGCGCCCGCGCCGTTCGGGCTGTTCGCCGGCCGCGTCGCGCTGCGGGGCGAGCATGAGCACGTGCCGCACGGCGAGTTCTACATCGGCACCGCACACCTGGACCACCCCGACTACACGGTATTCAGCTGGGCCGCGCCCGTGGCCGCGACGTTCTTCCACTCCCACGGGCATCACCTCTGCGACCACGTCGTGGGCAAGCGGACGTTCGACCACGACGATCGCCAACAGATCTCGGACTACGAGGACTCTCGGCACGCCGATGACGCCCCCTGGCCGCTCTTTCAGGCGCGCGGACTCGCGGTACCGAAGGCTCCCGGGTCGCAGATGCCGGGAGCGGGGCGCATGCCGGTGTTCCCGGCCGGCCGTGCCAGCGACACACCCGAGCCCGAGCCGGCGGGCGGGGAGAGCGAGCGGCCCACGCGGCAGCGGCCCCGCCGACGCGACCTCCGCGGCGGCGAGATCCTGCGCAAGCGGCTCCAGAGGCCCCGGACCGACGGACTTGCGCCGGTGCTCGCCACGCTCCAGCCAGAGCAGTACAACCTCGCCTCCTGGACTGCGGGCGAGCACCTGATCGTCGAGGGCCACCCGGGCACCGGCAAGACCGTGATCGCAGTGCATCGCGCCGCCTATCTCACGTCGCCCGAGTACAACGCGGACGCGGCCGACGGGGCGAAGGTAGACAAGTTGCTCATCGTGGGACCGACCGACGAGTACGTCGACCACGTGACGGGAGCAATCTCACACCTCACCGGAGGCTCGGCGTCGGTCACCGCGTTCTCCCTGCGCCGCATCATCGCGATCGCCGCCGGGCTGCTCGAGGTGCCCGAGGGCAAGGCCATCACTCGACCCGAGGACGGGTCGTACGACCTCTGGTTCCTCGCCGAGCGCGCGGTCGACGTGCTGCGGCTCCGGAAGGGGCTGGTGCCCAAGCGGTCCACCCTCATCAAGGCGGCCTACAGCCTGCTGCGGGCCAACGGCGAGCAGGGTCAGGTCATCACGACCGACCCGCACTGGCGCGAGTACCTTGCGTCTCTGCCGCCCTATGAGAAGGCACGGACCATGCGCAACCACGCGCCGCTGATCGCCTGCCTGGGGCTTCACGTCGGCAGGCCCGACGAGCTGCCGACGTTCGATCACGTGGTGGTCGACGAGGCGCAGGACGTCATGGCAGTCGAGTGGGCGATGATCGACGCCCTCAACCCCGCCGAGCACTGGACCCTGCTCGGTGACATGCACCAGCGGCGCTCGGACGCCGCCTTGCCGTCGTGGCAGGACGTCGCCGAGAAACTGTCGATCCTGGACGCGTCGGGGCGCGCGCCGGTGGTGACCATCAGCAACGGGTACCGGTCGACCGCCACCATCATGGAGTACGCCAACCGGCTCCTGCGGCACGCGGATCGCGAGCTCGAATCAATCCAGACCGACGGACCGCCCGTCGGGGTCGTCACGAGCAGCGAGTCCGCGCTCCACGAGAACGCCGTGGCACAGGCCTCGGACCTGTCCCGCACCTACCGGGACGGGACGGTCGCGATCATAGGGGTGGAGGGCCCCGCCACCGAGGTGGTGCTGCGTCAGCGCAACTGGACCAAGGATCCGCACCTGCGCTACCGCTGGCACCTCGACGGCCGCACGCTCGACCTGGTCCATCCGGACCACGCGCGCGGCCTCGAGTGGGACGCCGTGGTCGTGGTCGAGCCGTCGCGCTTCCCGGAGAACTTCCGCCGGCACGGTCTGCTCTACACCAGCCTCACGCGAGCCAACCGCGAGCTGCGCATCGTCCACGCGCGCAAGCTCCCTGCCGCGCTCGGCGACTCCTCGACCTGACACGGCGGCGGGAAGGGTTTCACTCTCGAGTCCCTTCCCGCTGCCGTCGCCAGCGAGGTGTGTGGGCGCGTCAGCGCGCCCGCGCACCTCGTCGCATGTTGGCCTGGGCCCACGCGACGAAGGGCTCGACACGGTCCGTGCGGGGGTCGACGGACCAGATGAGCCCGAACATCTCGGCGAGCCAGGCGTTGCGCATCTCGATGGTGAAGTGCGCCCACTCCGGAACATCGGCGAGGTCACGGGTGATGAGAGGCTTGGCCGTCGCGAAACGCGCCCGCTTCTCCGCGAACGGCGTGTCCTTTGTCTTGGTGTGGCGGCTGGTGACGAGCGTCTTGTTGCCCACCGCGGTCACGATGGCCTGGTAGCCGTCGTACTCCTCGCCGTCGGGTCCGAAGACCTCGGCCCGCCACGCAGGCGTCACGCGCTCGGGCGCGACCTGCTCGATGAACAGCTTCTTCGGGTCGAAGGGCACAACGTCCTCGCCGACGCGCTGGGCGAGCGCGCGCTCGATTCCGTGAAGAATCGCGCGAGGCTGGGCGACGCCGCTGCCACGCTCGCGCATGTAGGTCTGCGCGTCGAAGTCGAAGGTCGCGAGGCCTCGCAGCGCCTGGACGGCTGCCGCGGCGTGGTGGCTGTCGCGAAGCGCCACCGCGACCTCCTGGAATCGAGTCTCGAGCTCCTGGGCGTTGCGGCCGGCCATGAACCAGCGGACGGTGAGCACGTTGCACAGACGCACCAGCTCGGCGCGGTCCTCGGACGCGATCGCGACGTTGTCGCTCAGCGCGGCCAGCGCCATCACGCGGTACGAGTCGGCCAGGGTCGCGAGGACCTGAAGGTGGTACTCGGTGTCGCCGCCCATCGCCGGGGTGAGAAGGTCGCCGTAGACACTGGCCTCGTCGCATAGGTCCTGCCAGAAGGCGAGGGCGTTGGCGCGCGCGACCAGCGGATCGTCGTCGGCGATCCGGCGCTCGACCATGGTCGGCACTGCCTTCTTCTGGACCTTCTCAGGGCTGGTCGACACGAGGTAGTGGCGGAGGTACTGGTCGACGGCCGCCGTGCCGACCTCCCTGTTCAGGTCCTCCCACTGCTGCAGGAGCGTGACGTGCTCGTCCTGCGCCTGCGCCTCGGGCAGGTCTTTGGTGATGTGCTGAAGCACGGTGCCACGCACGATGTCGGCGGGGCCGAGCGGCAGACCACGGTTGTTGAGCGTCATGAAGACCTCGAGCGACTCCGCCAGCGCCGACGTGCTGATGCATAGCACGAGCAGGTTGTTACGCAGCGCGTCGAACAGCGTGGCAATGCGCTGAAGCCGCTCGGCGTCGGTGGCTCGGTATTCGAGGTCCTCACGGACCAGCTTCTGGAGGCGGTAGTAGCCCCGGCGAAGCGCCAGGGTGAGCGAGATGCCCGACCGAGGCATCGGTCGACGGTCCCTGGGAGACGCGTGCACGTGCTCCTCGAACATGGTCCGGAGCATCGGGTTGGTCTTGAAACGAGAGTCGGCGCTGTCGTGGCTTGCGTAGATGAAGTCCTCGATCTGGCTGAGGACGTCGCGTGGGCGCCCGCCGGGACGCACCGGGTCGAGAACCGCCGAGGGAAGCGCGGTCGCCTCGTCGCGCAGACGCGAGGCCAGCATGAACAGGGTGGTCAGCCGCTGCTGCCCATCGACCACGGCGCAGTGTTTCTCGTCCTCGGTGTCCTGAAGGATGAGCGTGCCGACGAAGTGACGCTGTCCCGTCTCCGCCGTGCCGACGAGGTCCTCGAACAGCTCGTCGATCTGGGCATTGCCCCATGCGTAGTTGCGCTGGTACTCGGCAACCTCGATCTGCGCGTATCGCGCGATCGCGTCTCCGAGTCCCTCGACCTTGCCGCTTGCGAGCATGTGCTGGAGTTCCCCTCAGGTGGTGGTGTGGCGTGCGAGTGTGATCGTGCGGGTGGGGACTGACATCGGGCCGTCGGCGGCTACGCCGAGAACCGGAGGGACCGGGTGAGACGTGCATCCTCGTCGTCCGAGAGGTCTACGGCGGTCCTGACCTCGGCCATCGACCCGTAGTCGCCGCGCACGTACTTCATGGTCACCAGGAACCGCGCGAGTTCGGGGTCGATGTCGGCGTGCTCGGCGAGCTGGCCCGCGGTGGTCTGGTTGATGTTGATGGTGCCGTCGTCTCGCGGCGCGGGCGGTTCCGGCAGCGGGCCGTCGAACTCGTCGGACGGCCGGGGTGAGGTGCGCACCGGCTGCGCGGGCGTGGACGGACCCTCTGTCGGCACGCTCGCAGGCCGCCGTACGGCGAGCTCAGGTTCGGGCGCCGCCGCGGCGGGCGACGGTGCGGGTGCCTCTTCAGTCGGCGGCACCACGCTCGGGGCGGGCGCGCCGGGTGCTGGAACGGGAACCGCAGGCACCGGAACCACAGGGGCGGCGAGCACAGCGGGGGCCGGCGGGGTGCTTTCATGCCGACCCGCAGGTGGCGGGCCATAGGCCGGTGACGCCGCGAGCGGCGGTGCACCGGCGGTAGTCGGCGGGGCCGGCGCAGCTGCGTTTTGTCTCTGAGCGAGCCTCTCGGCGAGCTCAGCCAGGTAGCGCCCATTCATCACGGTCGATTGGATCACCGGGCCGAACCAGAAGGCGAGAAACAGGGCTGCACCCAACGGCACGAGGCCCGCCCCCGTCGTCAACATCGCGCACCAGAAGACGGCGATCCATATGCCACCGAAGAGGAAGTACTTGGGCTTTGCCGTTCGGATACCAGCCACCAGGAACCCGAGCCAGTTCAGGAGTCCAAGGCTGAACAGGGACGGGAAGATCCACCACGAGTTCCTCAGACGCCACGCGCGGTTGCTCAGCCTCGCTCGCGCCTCATGCGAGAACTCGTCGGGCAGTGGCGACGGCGCCGTTGCAGTCATGGGTACCTCAAGGTGGACGGAAGAAACGTGGCACCTAGGGTACCGGCCGGGCGAGCCTTCGAGACCCGTCCGACGTCCCGGCGCGGACCGAGACGTTCTCGATGAGCCGCTGCTCACGGCAGGTACTCGAGCACGGCTCCGTTCGTGTGCGCGATCAGGCTGCCATGCAACAGCTCCCGCGGAGGACACTCCCCCGCACGGTCGAGTTGGATGCGCGTGCCGTCGGTCAGTGGCCCGTCGACCCAGACGATGCGGCCGTAGGGAGTATCGACCGCGCCCACGCGGTCCGTGCGACGCGAATGCACGTCGGGTAGCGCGATCTCGGCGACCACCAGCGAATGGTCACTGAGCGGCGCGTCGCCCGTGCGGACGTCGTGGTCGTATCGCACGCTGAGCGCCCGGACGGGCGGCGAGACCAGAGTGTGGTCGAAGCATCGAGCCGCGCCGCCGCGCACGACGTGCGTCGGCTCGGGCTCGACCCCCGCCTGCCTCGTCGCAGGCCGGCCGGGCCACCGGGCCTGGGCGACCGCCGCATCGTCCCCCAGCAGGCTCTCGACGGCCGCCTGCCACCGGGCACGCGAGTCCGTCTCGCCGAACCTGTCGGTCCAGTCGCCGGTCACCGTGCCGTCGGGGAGCGCGCGGAACGACTGGAGCGTCGGTACGAACGTGCGTGGCTCGTTGAAGTCGCCGACGACGATGCATGGGCCGGGCACGGCGAGGAGGCCCTCGTGGAGCGCCTCGAGGGTCCTGACCTTGTCCCAGCCATTGCCGGCCGCGTTCGGGGCGTGCACGGAGACAACCCGGACGGCATGACCGGGCACCTCGACGTCGGCCGCGGCGATCAGTTGAGGCCATGGCGCCTCGACGGGCCGGGCGACCGGCGCAAGCGGCCACCTGCTCGCGATGACGTTGCCGTACCGCTTGCGGCGGTCACGTCGGATATGGTCCGCGGCGCCGTGCCCGCTGAAGTGCGCGAACGGGAGCCCCGCGCGGGTCAGGTGTGCGGAGAGCCGCTCGAAGGTCGCGCCGCGACTTGAGACCTCCTGCAGCGCGACCACGTCCGGCGCGTGTGCGGCGAGAGCATCGGCGATCGCCGCCAGCCGCTCGTCGCTTGCGCCGCGGATCGCCTGGATGTTCCAGGAGGCGATCGTGTACGCGGTCACAAGGACGACGGTAGTCGGGGTCTCGGACCCGCCGGACCGTGCTGTCGCGGCGATAGCATCGCTCCCATGTCTGACCCCGCACCGTCACGCGTCCCCATCTGGCCCGAGTTCGTCCGGCCTGTCCTGCTCACTGCCTCTCAGGAGGCCGTGGTCTCTCGCCGGACTCTCGTCGCTCGCAGCATCGACCTGCTTGATCTCGACGACGACGCCCGTGAAGAGACGCTCGACAGTGGAGGCTCGCGCGCACACAACCGCGCACAGTGGGCGATCACGCACGCGACCAAGGCGGGACTTGTCGCTCGCGTCGCCCGCGGCGAGTACGAACTCACGGACGCCGGACGAGCCTGGCTCACTGACTTCCCCACTGGCATCCACGACTTCAGCACAGCCAACGAGTTCTTCACGCCGTTCTGGCCCGAGAAGACGCGCGCTGCTGCACCGGCAGTCGAGGCGTCACCCGCGTCGGAGACCACCGATCCGATCGAGCTCATCGAGGACGGCGTCGCACTGATCAAGGCCGAGGTGGCCGCAACGCTGCTCGATCGGCTCCGCGGCGCCGATCCGGCCTTCTTCGAACAGGCTGTCGTCGAGGTCCTTCTCGCCATGGGCTACGGCGGCAGCGAGCAACGCGGCAAACGCATCGGGGGCACGGGCGACGGCGGAGTGGATGGGGTGATCGATCAGGACGCTCTCGGGCTCGACCAGATCTACGTCCAGGCCAAGCGCTACAACGCAGGCAACACCGTCGGCCGCGAGGCGATTCAGGCATTCATCGGAGCACTCCACGGATTCGGCGCGAGCCGCGGGGTCTTCATCACCTCGAGCGACTTCACACAGCACGCTCGCGACTACGCCCGGCAGATCCCGACCCGGATCATCCTGATCAACGGCGACCGGCTCGCCGAGCTGATGATCAAGTACCGGGTCGGGGTTCAGGTGGAGAAGCGCTACGACGTGGTCAAGGTCGACGAGGACTTCTTCGAGTAGGCAGACCGTCACGCTGGTCGCGGCGGGCTGAGGTCGATCCGCAACCACTCGGTCCCCTCGCCCATCGCCTGGATCAGCTCGTCCTGGCGCGGTTGCCCGAGCAACTGACGGTAGGTCACCACGGTGCGCATGAGCCTGCGGTAGTGCTGCAACTCGCGGCTGAGTGGGAGCGCCGGCACGTATCGCTCGATCTTCGCGCCGCCCTCCGACGAGTACACCCAGAACGGCACCACCTCCGAATCCGCGCCGTCGCGCGCCGCGACGGCCGCGGCGAAGGCCGCCGCCCAGGGATCCGGGTCGTCGCTCTTCAATGCGGCGCCAGTGAAGTCCCGTGCCACGTTCTTGCGCACCGCGTGCCCCTTGTACCGGTGCACCCGACCCTCCCGCTGTTCGAGATCGACAGGGTTCCCGGGCAGGTTCCAGTGGACGATGGCATGGCTGTAGGTGTGGAAGTCCAGGCCCTCCTGCCCCACCGACGTCGACGCGAGCACGAACGGCCGGAACGGCGAGTTGTAGGCGACCCGCACGGTCCCCTCACGCATGAGCGCGCTGTCGCTGGCCTGGGTTCTGCCATAGCGGGCCGCAAAGTGGCTGGACATGCGCTGCGCGTCCGCCACCACGCGCCCGTCCTCGACACGCACATCCTCGACGACGTTGGCGGCAGTGCGGATGGACAGCGCCTCGGCCATCACCTCAGCGATGCGCGGCGCGCGCCGCAGCAGCTCGACGTCCTGGAGCCCCTCGGATTCGACGAGGACGTGCGCATACTCGTCGAGCACCGCCTGCAGACAGCCGTCGAGACAATGTCGTGCCACTTCCCGCCAGTACACCTCGCCCTCAACTGTGCGCAGCAACGCCACGATCTCCGGCTTGTTGAACAGCGACCGCAGCCCCTGTGCGACGGTGAAGGCGGACGCGCGCACCTGTGGATCATCCAGTGAATCGCCGCCACCGCACACGCGCGACAGCGCACGCAGGGCCAGCGTGCCGGGGCCGCCGAGCGCAAGCTCGGTCAGAACTTCTGCGAGGTCGTGAGGCCAGGCACCGAGGCCGATGCGCTCCACGTCATCAAGCGTCGCGGCTCCGTCGAGTCGTTCGAACAGCCGCAGGTGCTCGTTGAGCCACCCGGGCCCGTCCTCGCCGCCGGACTCCGCCTCGCGACGCACCTGGGACACGAATTCCCCGACACCGGTGCCCCCCTCGGTTGCTCCCATCAGGGCCGGAGCAGCCCAGTACCAGCGCGAGTCGGTCGCGCCACCGTGGGTCTTGAGGTGCGCGATGCGCCCGAGCGCCGCGTCCACACGGTGACGCACGATGCCGATGAGCCAGTCGCGGTCCATCGGCATCGCGCCGTGCTCGCGAGCGATCGCGAGAGGATCGCCAAGCCGCGCGAGTGCAGGCTGCGGGAACAGCAGCGCCGCCGTGGTGCCCGACTGCCGGTACTGGAGCGGCGGCGTGACTGGACGATGCGCGTCGTAGTCACGGTGTTCGACCCCGCTGGCCTCGATGGTGCGCCTCTCGGCCTCGTAGCTCGTCATCACCGCAACGGACTTCGGGACCACCGCCCAGGCGGAGAAGATCAGCCGCTTGGTGAAGTCCGCGAGCTCCGGCTCCGCGTAAGCCCCGCGCGGGTTGTAGTACGGCAGCGACGGCGGAAGCCACGCCAACTGCCACGCCCCGCGATCGAGCACGTCGGCAAGCAAGCCGCGCAACTTGGCGTTGCCCGGGTCCACCCGGCGGTAGTGGACGATGTCCTGCCAGGACAGCAACCCTCCCGCGCCGTCCAGCACGCGTGCGAGTTCCGGATCCTCGCGCTCGACCGCGGCCTCGAAGTGCTGGCGAACCAGGTAGGAGTTGCGCTCCATCAGATTGAGCGGGTACGGCGTGCTGCGCCAGTACTCGAACACGTCGTGGCGGTCCAGGGCCCGCGCGACCTTGTCGAAGGTCACCCATGCCTCGAGATCCTGTACTCCCAGCGCGAGGCCTGGCATGTCCCTCTGCGCGAGCATCCCGTCCCGGTCGGGCGTCGACGCGAGTCGCTCGGTTCTCGCCATGAAGCGCCTCAGCTCGGCCTCGACCCTCCCGCGGGCGGCCGCCCCCTCGGGCTGGGCGCCCGCGAGCGCCGCGTCGCGCATGGTCCTCAGGTCGCGGCGCACCCGGCCGGCCGCCTCGCGCCCGCCGAGGAACTCGACCGTCCGGTTGAAGTCGGCGAAGTGATCGTCACCGGCAGGCTCGTCCGGCAGCGTGTACATCTTGAAGGGGGTGGCCGACAACAGCAGGACCCGTGCGTTCACATGGTCGAACACCTCGCGCGCGAGGTCCGCACCGTAGCCGTCCCCGTCGAGTACGTCCTTGAAGCGCTGGAACTCGTCGAGGATCACCAGGTCCGGCTCGAGATGCTCGACACCGGCCTTGGCGACCAGGTGGCGCAGCATGCCCACGAGGCGATCCCGCCGCCACCGCAGCTCGTCGGGCGCGCGCGATCGCAGGTGCGTGTACTCGGCTGCGCACGCCTCGAGCTCATCGCGCAGCGCGCCGCCCTGAGGTCCGACGGCTCGGGCGATCTCCTCGTGGAAGGAGTCGACCAGTTGCTGGTCGAGGCTTTCACGGTCGAACCATCGCAGCTGGCCCTCGAAACGGTCGCGGCGCACGCCGCCGCGGAAGAACTTCACCCAGGCTGCCTTGTGAATGACGTCTCTGCCCCAGCGCTCGGCGAGCATGGTGTGAAGCAGAACGCGCTCGCGCGACGCTCCTCCCGAACTGCCAACCGAGAACGATGTTCCGGGGGTGAACGAGACGAAGTTGATCTTCTGGCCGCGCAGATCACGAATCACCTGTGGCAGCAGGGTGAGACGATCGGCATGCCGCATGACCGTCCCGCCGACCACGTTGAGTCGGCTGAGGTTCTGCCTGGCGATCTGGGAGTTCGAGCAGATGTAGACGACGTCGATCCGTTCCTCCTTGTCCCAGAGGTAGTCGACGGTCTTCGCGATGACGCCCTTGGCGACCATGGTCTTTCCCAGACCGACCTCGTCGGCGACCAGGAACCGCTTGGTCCAGTCATCGTCGGTCCACAGGCGGCGGAACGCATAGTCGACGGTGTCCCGCTGGAAGTCCTTGAGGCTCGCGAGGACCCGCTCGTGGTCGGGCTTCTTCATGCGCGGCGCTCCTGGTGCACAGCCCACACCACGGACCACAACTCGTCAAAGCCATCGGGCAGCGCCGGCCCATCGGGCACGCCTCGGATCTCGTCGACGGCGCTGGCGATGCGCGCCAACGCACCCTCGTCGCGCCCCGTGGCACGCACCATTGGCTCGAAGAGCGCGATGTCGACCAACTCGCCTGCGGGCGCGGATCCCCACGTGCGTTCGCCGGTCGCACCGGCCAGGTCGGCGATGAGCGAGTCGTACGCCGGGTCGCCGAGCAGGAAGACCAGATACCTGAGGACGTCCTGAGGCGTGGCGAGCACGGACTTCAGCGCGTGCTGACGGCGATCGCCCACCTCTCCCGACAACGTGGCCTTGATCACGCATCGCCGGGTCACGCGCGCATCGCCCTCGCCGGCGGTGGTCTCGACGGCGATGAAGGGCGTGACGTGGTTGCCTGCGATCTGCCAGACCGATGTGGCGGCGAGCGCGGTCGACTGGCTGTCGCGCGGCAGCGAGATGGGCCAGACCCGGGTCTCCCCCGGCGGATTCTCAGGCCAGGACATGGTGACGGCGACCTCGACGACGTCGCCGTCGACGGCGTCCACCCGCGCATCGACCCCGCGCTCGGCGATCGCACGGTGAAAGGCCTCGATCGCGTAGGTCACGGCGATGCTCGCATCGTCGATGCCGTCCTCCTCCGCGATCGTCGCCGACTCGAGCATGCGGGTGAGCCCGGGAGCATCGTCCGTGCCGTCGAGCACGCTCATGACTCCGCAGTCGCGAGTACGACCCGTGAGGACCGCGTCGAACTCGACGTTGTTGCCCCACCGGCGGCTGGTGAGGTTCGCACTTCCGGTCACCACCATCGAGCGGGATCCCGGCAGATCGAGCACGAAGGTCTTTGCATGGAGCCCCTCGCGCGCGCCGGCGAGTTCCGAGAGGGCGCGCTCGGCCTCTCCGATGTCCTCGTCCGGGTCGGCCTCCGCCAGGCGCTGAAGCACGTGGGCCTTCCACCCGGCGATCGCACGGCCCCCGACGAGTTCGAGGGTCTCCTGCCGGGACACGAGCGTGCGATTCGTGGTGAGCCGCGCGAGTTCGTCGAGTGCGGACGACGTGAGGAACGGGCTGATCGCGAGCAGCCGCCGAGCCCGAGTCGGGAACGGCCAGACCTCGGCTCCGTCAATCCCGATCGGGAGCAACTCGCCGCCGTCGAAGCCGGCCGGTGGGGCGAATCGGACTCGCGCGAGCCCATCGGCGAGGTCCGCGATCTCCCCGGCCCGGGCATCGTCCACCGCCCGGAGCGCGAGCCCGGGAAGCGCCTCGACGAATTGCGCGAGCGGCTCCGCCGGGATCGTTCCACGCGAATCCTCGTCGAGCACGAGCGCGGTGTCCCACGACCGGTCCTGCGTGAGGTTGCGGCTGAGGATCACGGCACGATGCGCGGCGCGGCCCTCGGTATCGCGGAACCGGAGCGCCCAGACCTTCGGGTGGAAGATCGCCCCTTCGCGCGGCGCGGAGACCTCGACCACGCTGTCCTCGACGAACGCCACGAGAGCGCGGTAGGAGGCGGGCACGTCGATCCCGCCCGCCTGGCAGAACACGGTGGCGCGTTCGGCGTATCTGCGGACGGACTCGAGGAGGGCGATCGGGTCGGCGGAGTCCGGGTCGGTGCCGCCGACCTGCTCGTGGACAGCGAACGACAGCGGCGCGAGCAACAACGATGTGAGGTTGAGGGAGTATGTGGTGCCCACGGCCACTTCGAGGGCGAATCCGGAGGGCGGGCGGAGCGCATCCGTGAGCAGGACTCGGGTCTCCGGGGCGAGAGTCACGCGGCCTCCCTCGCGTCGTAGAGATCCTCCAGATGCGAGCGCGTCTCGTTCCACCGATAGGTGAGGCGACCGAGCCCGCTGGAGCCGGGCCAGATGTCGAGCGCCGACTGGTTGTAGAAGCGTGCGCGCGGTCCCTTGATCTGCCGCTCGCGCGTCGCGACCAGATGCTCGGCATCGGCGCTCGTGGAGAGATCGACGCCCGTCGCAACCAGGTCCAGCCATGCGTCGACGAAAGTGCACGTCAACGACCTCAGACGCGGGTTCTGGTCCGCCATCAGCGCCCAGAACCCTCCCCTGTCCCATCCAGCGACGGTGCGTGCCGGGTCCTCTTCCTGCTGCCAGGCGGTCAGCGCCGCGTGATGGCGCTCGACCACGTCCTCGCGACGCGCCTTGCGCGCGAGCCCGAGGTTGTAGACGAGAGCGGCGCCGTGGACCAGCAGGCTGAAACGCCGCGCGTGCTCGATGGTCTGCGCGGTCACCGAGTCGAGGTCGCTGAGGTTCGCGATCTCCCACGGCGCCGCCGCTCCGGCGCCATCGAGAGCCGACGACACGTTCTCCGGCTGATGACGGATGAGCCACGCGAGCAGCGACCCCTCGGTGGCAGAGACGATGCGGTCGCCCAGATAGTCGCCTTCCTGAGCGCTCAAGGCGAAAGTGGCGGCCGAGAGCAGGTCGCTGGGGACAACCGGGAGGTGCGGGTCCAATCCCACCGTGGGAAGGATCTCGCGAGCCTCCGGGTCGTCGGCCGCCGCGGCGCGCTGCGCGAGCGACCGCATGTCGTGCTGACGCCGGAAATACGCGTCCGATGACGACGAGTCGACGATTCCCCACGAGCCGAGCACCGACCAGTAGACGACGCTGGGGAGCCGCTTGAGCTTGCGCCCGGCCACGTTGCCGAGGACTCCCTCATCCTCTCCGCCGGCCCGGAGGCTGCCGATGAGACGAAACTCGAGTTCGCGGAACTCGGCCGCCATCTCGGTTGGCGTCCGCTTGGTCGCCGCGCGCTGCATGAGCCACGGCAGGAACAGCACGTACCTGAGTCGCGTGTGCAGGGTCGATGTGCCCGGGAACATGGCGTTCGCGAGAGTGTCACGAATCGAACCGATGCCGAGCTCGTCGACGGTCCCTGGCTGGCGAAAGAGCTCGACGATCTCGATCATCCTGCGGCGCTGTGCGTCGTCGTTGTCGAGCCAGCCGAAGCTTGAGGTCATGGCCTCATTATCCGCATCGGCACCTCGAGGCATCGCCCGAGCCCTAGCGAGAACCGATCGCGTGAAGCACCGCATCGCGTAGGCGCACGTCGTCAGCGGCGATCCCCGTGAGCACGTCCGCAAGGCTCACCGTCGTCGCCACATTGCGGTCGATCCCGGATCCCTCGGGCGCCTGCCTCGTCACGAAGACCGTCGAGTAGTCCGGTGTCGCGATGTCGCCGGTGCAGACCTTGTACTCGGCGACCGCGGTAGGCCCGAACTCCAGGTAGATCATCGGTGCCGCCTCACCGCGCTCAAGGACGATGCAGAACTCCCACATTCCCTGGTAGTTCGCCTTGACGCCGACGATGGGATGCGCCGGGGCGGTCGCGTTCACCTGGCCGACCAGCACGTGCTCGGCGTACCACTTGAGCGCGCGCTTGATCTCGCCCAGGGTGCGCCGGCCCTCCTCGAATTGATGCTTGGCGTGTTGCGCGACCTCGTCCCCGAATTCCGCGGCGGCGCGCTCCTGTGGCCGGAAGCCATAGCGGTCGGACTCGCCGGTCGCGCACAGTGCCGCGATGAAATCGATGCTCTCGTCGGTGCTCACAGGCCTCACTTCTTCCACGAACTGCTCCGCCATCTGCTGAATGAAGAACGCCTGGTCTGGATGTGCAACGCGCCACCGGGAGTCCCTGTCAAGGTAGTCGCGCAACGCGGTGATCAGCTCCGCGTACGTGACGACCGCGGCGTCCTCCCACCCGCTGTCTTGGCGCCACGGCTCCCGGCGCCCACACAGCAGGACCACCACCGCATCGTCCACCCCGCTGCGGCCGAAATCGAGGTAGCACTGGTGGCAGTGCCCGTGACCGTCGGAGGTCCAGTAGTTCTCCACGACGATTCGGGCGCGCTCGCCGGCCAGCACGATGTCCGCGATGTCCTTGCCCGCCTCCTGGCGCCCGGGGGTCTTGTGCGCGCACGCGACGTGCCCGCATGTGTCGACCTCCTGAGCGACGCGGTAGCCGGTCGCCGGGAAGCGAGCCGGGTCGCGGAGCCCATCGTTGACCTGCTGCACGAAGATCCGCTGGAAGGCGTCGCCGAGGCCGTGCGTCCCCTCGGCGTCGAAGAGCCAGGCGAACACGTTCGACAGCTGCTTCTCGTGAGTGCCGTGGTGCATCACCGTGAACACGTTGAAGCGCTCGGCGAGCGACCGCGACAGCGACGGCACCAACGCCGTCACCAGTCGATCGAAGTCATGTACTTCCGTGTTCACGCCTCGACGCTAGTGGCCGCGGGTCTCGGTCAGACGACAAACACGACCGCGTGTGACGCTCCCCACAGCCATGGGCTTCAGCTCCGGCCCAGGATCAGCCGACTGCCAGGATGTCTCCGGTACCTGCGGTGACAAACCACGGAGGCGGCGATGGACGGCATGGTTCTCAAGCATTGGAAGCGCTATGGCAAGGAGCGCGTCTACGCCAACGCGGCCGACGGAATCAGGCTCGGCTTCCTTGACCTCCAGACCGGCGAAGTCACGCTCGAGGAGGGCACCGACCCGTCGGTGGCCGACGCGCTTCGGGCCTGGCGCGCCGATGGCGACGAACCGGCCCCCGCATCGGCCCCAATCATGGACACGGACAAGAGCAACGACACCGATGACGTGTCCGACGAGCCGCCCTCACCGCACGCCGAACCCGAGTGGGCCGACCTCGCCGCTCGCCGACCCGGGCAGTTGGCGCGCGACGCGGCAGCTGCGGCGTGGGAACGCGAGAAGCGCGTCGGCAAGGTGATGCCCCTGCTGTTCCGCGCGCTCGACGTGAACACCGAGGAGCGTGCCTGGCGCCGGGGCGCCGAGGGCGAGGAGAAGATCGGCGCCGCGCTCGACAAGATGGCAAAGCACGGCTGGCGGATTCTCCACTCGATCCCGGTCGGAGACAACGCAGACATCGATCACCTCGCGATCGGCCCCGGCGGTGTCATCCTGGTCAACGCGAAGCACCACCCGGGCGCGAGGGTCACCGTCACGAAGCACGCCGTCCTGGTCAACGGAGCCAAGACCGACCACGCCGATCAGGCGAGGCGGCAGGCCAAGCGCGCCTACACGATGCTGCGATCCGCGGGAGCTGATGTGAAGCGCGTGCAGCCCTGGATCGCCGTCTACAACGGGAATCTGCTGCAGCCGGAACTGAAGCATGCGGGCTCGCTCGCGGGCGTCGGCGTGGTGACCAACCACAACATCGACACCAACCTCAAGCGCCTGGACCCGGCATTGACCGCCGACGAGGTCGACGCCATCTACTCGATCGCGCGCCGCTCAACCACCTGGACGCCGTAGCCCCGGCTCGGCTCAACCGAGCCGATCCCGCTCCTCGATGATCGCCGCGCGACGGTCCGACACCAGCAGGTCCGCGGCCCCCAGCGCCAGCGCTCCCCAGGGCGTGGGCGGCGGGGCACCGATCGCGCGCAGCATCGGCTGGGCACGTTCGGACACGGAACCGTCGACACCGAACCACCCGGTGAACTCCTTGGCGTTCACTCCCTTGCTGTGCGCGCCCACGGTGTCGTTCGCGCGGCCGATCGCCCACCCGATCGCGGCCGCGCCACGCGGCACCGAGGCTCGACGTCGGAAGATCGCCGGGTCCTCGATCGCGACACGCGCGAGGAAGCGTCGCATCGCGGTGCGGTGCTCGACGTCGAGCCGCTCGCCGGCCACGCGGTCCAGAAGTTCCAGGAACTCGCCGACCCGCTCACGGATGTCCTCGGCGATGCCGCCCCAGGCGAAGTCCTCGTCGGGCAGCGGCTCCGCATCGAGCGCATCCAACGCCTCGTAGCCGCCCACGGCCTCCTCGAGCTCGGCACGCACCAGCCACTCCAGGTCGAACGGGTCGATTCCCGCCATGGGGTCGCCGCCGCTCATCGCGAGCGCGAACGGGTCCACCGCATCAGCGATCGCGGTGAGCACCGCGGCGGTCTCTGCCGCATCGACTCCCTCGCGCCGGTGCACGAACGCGACGTAGGTCGCCAGCAGGGTCGGCAACTCCTCGACCTCCTCGTAGCCCACCATCACCTTTCGCGGCATCCAGTCGAGAAGGAACCGCTCGGCGACGCTCTCGCTCCACCGCAGAGGGCCGCCGACGTTGTAGGTGGAGCCGAAGTGGAGGATCATGTCGAGCCCGAACTCGGCGTCCTCATCGTCGATCACCTGGTCCCCCGCGTACGCGAGGAACTCCGCGCGCAACGCCTCGACCTGAGCGTCGTCCCACGGCTCGTCACCCTCGGCCACACCCCCGGCGGGCAGCAAAGTGAGCAGCCACTCGATGGAGGGCCGGAGCATGGGCCAGTGGTCACTCTCGGGCATGCCGAGCGTGCGACGGCCCTGCTCCAGGGCGGCGCTCACGGTCGCCCGCGCCGTCGCCGGGTCCCAGTCGGCGAAGCGCGTCTGGCTCGAGTCGCCGAACGCCCCCGCTCGCATGTCCCCGATGATCCGGTGGAGGGGCTCGGGAATGAGGAATGCGTCCTTCACCGCCGAGCCGAGGTTGTGATCGATGTAGATCACCGCCGTGAACTGCGCGCCGGAGGCGAACCGCAAGCCCAGCATGCAGTTCTCACCGTCGCCCAGCGTCTCCGTCATGCGTGCGACCGACGTCTCGACCCGGCCCTCGGCAAGGTCGCGCAGCCATAGCGGCAGCGGATGACGCCGTCGCGACAGTTCCGCGCCGATCTCCACCAGGAGCGCGTCGTCCGCGGGCAGCATCCGACTCATCACCGTGAGGAGGGCCGTGGTCTCCGCGTAGGGGATCTCGAGGAACGATCGGACGAGGTCAACCCGAGGGACCACCTCCCGATCCGCATCGCCCCACAGGTCATCGCCCCACACGTCCTGGTCCCGAGAATCGGAGACCTCGAGCATCCCGCTCACGAGCCCGATCAGCTCGACAGGGCTGTCCGAGCGGAGCGCCTGCCGCACCCCGTCCAGCAGGTCCGGCGCGGGCGAGTGTCCGAGGTCACCGCCCCCGGGCACCGCTTCGAGGTGGCGGCGGGGCTCCACTCGACGATGGATGGGGCGCTTGGGGTGGCGTCGCTTTTTGGGCACGGGTCGAGGCTACCCGCCGGCGAGCGGCCGCCCACGAGTTCTCCACAGCCCCTTTCGGAGCGCTTGTGGCACACCTAGATTGAGGCGAGTCCCCATACCGACGGAGGGACGGCCATGGCCATCACCGCATCGGACGCGCGCAGGCGCCTTTTCCCGCTCATCGAGCAGGTCAGTACCGACGCGGCCCTACGCTCCGGCCGCGGAGAGGTTCACGACCTCGACCGCACGTAGGTACCGCCGGCGCACCTTCAAGAACGGCCCGCCACATCAGTCATCGCAGCCGCAGCTCCCCGCCGCGGTCCGCGCCTGCCAGCACGTCTCGCATACGCCGTAGTCGCGCTCGACCGGCCGCGGTGACCGCGCCGGCGCGACCGCAGTCGGCACCACGGGGCTCGGCACCACCGGGGCCGATGCACGGGGCGCCTTCTCCCCCGCCGCACCCACGACCGGGGCGACAGGGGCCGCCGAGGCGGCTGTCGCATCGTGCACAGGCGCATCGTCAGCCGGCACGACCGTGGGCGCGGCGACCACCTTGGGGAAGGCGACGCTCCAGTTCTCGGTGCCGGCGCGGTTGACCTTGGAGCGGATGCCCTCGGTGAGCCCGGAGGCGGACACGGCCTCGACGCGCGACGAGAACCACTCGACGCCGCGGTGGGTTACGTGCAGGGGGTGCATCCCGTCGATGCGGATCGCCTTGACGTAGCTCGCCTTCACCTCGCAGCCGACGATGCCGGCGCGCAGCGCGATCTGACGCACGAGCGGCCGGTGGGCGGCCTCCAGCTCGAACCGGTCCAGCGCATCGTCCAGGGGAATCAGGGTCGTCTCGATCACGCCATAGGGTCGCATGCCGCGTCCGGCACCGGGTCCGCTGAAGGTCCGGCCCCGAACCGGGGGCCGGACCTTCAGCTCGCGAGGCGGGTCAGCAGGTCTCGCTGAGCTTCACCGACCAGAGGGTGACGATCTCGCCGATGCTCGTCTCGGTGCCGGCGGCCGGCTCCTGAGCGCACACCTGCCAGTTGGTGTCGATGAGCTGCCTCCGGCCGTCGCCCGTCCAGTCCTCCTGGTCGAGGAAGTACGAGCCGAGCTCCTGCAGCGAGTCCTGCGCCAGCTGCAGATTCATGCCGACGAGGCTCGGCATGGTGAAGGTCTCGGACACGGACGGGGCCTCGCGCTCCTCGGCCGGCTCGACGTCGCCGTCGGCACCGACGACGCCCGCTTCCTCGGCGGCCTCCTCCAAGGAGGTGAGCATGGTCGAAAGCTCGGAGGCGCGGGTCTCGGCGTCCTCGACGGCGCCCTCGAGCTCGGCGATCTGCGCGTCGAACTCGGCGTTGGTCGCCTCGAGTTCGGCGATCTCCCCGTCACGCTGTTCGACGGTCCGCTCGAGCGACCGGTACTCGCTCGACGCGGTGGGGTCTCCGCCACCTACCGTCGCGACGACTCCGAGCACGAGCCCCGCGAGAGCGACCGCACCGTACTGCGCCCAAGGGCGCTGCCACACGGGCAGATCATTCGGGCTCTGGCTGGACGTGGGCGCGCCCGGGGGCGGCGGCGGGGTGTACTGCGTCATGGCATCCTCCTCAACTGACGGCCGCCACGGGCCACGGAAACGATTGCGTGCTGTTCGCGGTTGATCACAGCCCCACCTCGCTCACACCGTAGGCCGCCTGCTCGGCCGTGAATCCCTCGAACTCGAGCTGGCTGATCAGGCCGGCGCGGGAGAACGAGGAGAAGTCCAGATACTCCTCGGCCTTCTTCGCGGCCTGCTCCATCCAGTCGGTGCCTGCGGCGTCCACGCCGTGGGTGGCCTGCTCCGTGGTGTAGCCCTCGAATTCGAGCTGACCGATCAATCCCGACCGCGAAAACGCCGAAAACTCCAGGTAATCCACAGCGCTTCGCGCGGCCTGCGCCATCCAGTCTGCGCCGACGGCGTCGACGGCGTACTCCGCGTCCGCCGTCTCATAGCCCTCGAACTCGAGCTGACCGATCAATCCCGAACGCGAGAACGCAGAGAACGCCAGGTACGACTCCGCCGATCGCCGCGCGTTGTTCTGCGCCACCGTCTCGGTGGAGCCGGAGTCTGTCGATTCGGTTGAGCCAGAGTTCGTCGACTCCGCGGAGTCGGTCGTCGGCGCCTCCGCCTCCTCGGCCTCGTAGACGTCGTCGTCCGCCGGCGCGGCTGCGGCGTCGTCGACCGCGTCCTGCAACTCGGTGGCACGCTTCTCAAGCTCCTGCGCGAGATCATCGGCCTCGTCGCGTGCGGTCTCGAGCTCCACGATGCGCGCGTCGAGCGCAGCGGACTGCTCCTCAAGGGCCTCGAGTTCCGCGGCGCGGTCGGCAGCCGTCACCTCGAGCGCGCGGTACTCGTCCGACTCGGTCGGGTCGTCGCCGCCGCCGGTGATCATCGTGCCGATGACCATGCCGCCCACTGCGGCGCCCGCGAAGCGGACCCACGTGCGCTGCCAGAACGGCTTGTCCGCCGTGGGCGGTGCCGGCGGGGCCAGCGGAGTGCCTGGCGGCGCCGGAGGCGGCGCGGGTGGTCCCTGTTGGGTGTGGTTCATGGTGTCCCCCTCAGAACATTGCTGCATTGGATGTCGCGGGATGGGTGAGTAGCAGGTAGCCGACGAAAGCCCGGCTGGAAGAAGAGCGCCTCAGAGGCCCAGGATCTTGTCCTTGGCGAGCTTGAACTCGTCGTCCGTGAGCAACCGCTCGTACCGGAGGTTCGACAGTTGCTGCAGCTTCTCCGCCGGCGGCTGGCCGGTGTTGTCCAGGATGGTCCGCACCAGCTCCTGAATGTCGGCGGTGCTGGCGGCCGCCGGAGCCAGGGACTCGACGTGACCGACGAGCCTCGCTGCCAGGAGCCGTGCCTCGTCAACGGCATCCGGCTGGATGGCGACGGACATGGACCACGACGCGCTCGTGAACTGGAGAGTCGCGCGGCGCATGTCGTGCTGCTGGTTGACCACACGCTTCCGGCCGTTCCTGTCCTCCTCCACGTGCGAGCTCACCTGGACCGCGCCGTCCACGAAGACCTGGCAACGGGTCGACGCGTCGACGTCGTGAGCCTCCTGCCCGAACACCACCCAGTCGCGAAAGACCTCGACGGACCCGCCGGACACCGCGGCCACGTACCCGAAACGCGGTGAGTCGAGGTCGCCACGGTCGAACCCGATCGAGTCCAAGGCGGCGTCGAAACGCGCCGCGGCGTCCGCCGGGTACTCGCGCGCAAGCACCGACTCCAGATTGCGGTACGCAACCAGCTTGGCGCCGCCGCCCTCGGCTGCGGCCAGGGCATCCGTGGCGGCCTGCACGGCCTGCTCCCGTCGCTCCGCCGCCGCGGCCCGACGCTGGGCGGTTGCGGGGCTCTCGCCCACCCCCCGCAGCAGGTAGACGGAACCCGCGATCAGCGCCAGCGCCAAGACGAGCGAGACCGGCTCGCCGCCGAGGCCCGCGAGCAGGAAGAGGCCGCCGAGGCCCGCCAGGGCGATGCCCGTGCCCCGGTGCTCGTAGCGCGCGGCGAAGGGCCTTCGTGTCTCCGCCGAGTTCAAGGCTTCATCGATTTGACTCATGCAAAAACCGTAAGTTCACACAAGTTCCCGTGAGTGCGAACCAACTCCTCGAAGGCCGTGACATCCGCCACAACCGGGCAAAGCGCCTCCGGCGCCCAGGACCCAGGTCCCGCCCTGGTCCCGCGCAGCGGCCTCCTACGCCACCTCGTTCGCGACGCCGTACGGCACGTGCACCCCGGCGGCGTGCGACAGCGCGCCCGTGAGGTGACCGTCCTGGTCGTCGAAGAACACGTGCGGGCGCATCACCGCGAGCACCTTGGCCTTCTCGACGCCGCCCAGGAAGAACGCGTCGTTGACCGTCACGCCCCAGCTCCGCAGCGACAGCACCGCGCGCTCGTGCGCCGGGGCGCCCCGCGCGGTGATCAGCGCGATCCGCACCCGCGGCTCATACGACGGGTCCAGGCCCTGGCGCTCCTGCTCCAAGCGCTGGATGCGGTTGAGGTCCTCGAGCAGCGGCTTGAGCAGCCCGGGCGCGTGCGCGACGTCGCGCTTGGCGACCTCGTTGGCCGTGAAGCCCTCGATCCCGTCCGCGCGGTACACGCGCTCGGACTCGTCCGTGGCGAGCACCGCGTCGAAGTCGAAGGCGATCCGCAGCGAGCGGTCGGCGTCGTCGTAGTCCGCGGTCGAGGGCAGCACGTGACCCGCCGGGTGCCCGGCGCGGACGGCGGCGAGCACGTCCTCGCGGTGCTGCGAGAGGAACAGGCTCATGCCCAGCGCCTCGATGTAGTCGAGCGGCGCGCGCCCCTGGGTGAAGATCGCGCGCTTCACGTCGAGCCCGTGGTGCTCGATCGACCGCATGACGCGCATGCCCGTCGAGGCGTCGTTGCGCGACAGCACGATCACCTCGACCACCGGGTCCGCCGGACGCAGGTCGTTGAGCTGCAGCAGACGCTTGATGAACGGGAACGCCGGACCGCCCTCGAGCGGCACGTCGACGTGACGGTCCTGGTATTCAGCGTAGGCACGCTCGCCGTGCTCGCGGAAGTACGCGTCGGACTCCGTCAGATCGAACAGCGCCGACGACGCCACGCCCACGACCAGCCGGCCCTCGAGACTGTAGGCGGGCATGGGTCCTCCGGGAACATGAGCGGGCGGTGCGCCTCCACACGGTAGCGACGCACGGCCCGGGGCGCCAATGGACGATGCGGGGCCTCCTCCCGCGCGCGGCCTCGACGCCGGGATCGGTGCGACCTGCTACCAGTCCACATCCCCCAGGTCGACGCCCAGGTCGATCTCGGCCGGCGCGGGCCGAGCTGCCCCCGCCTCGCCGGCACCCGGACCGCCGGCACCCGAGTCGCCAGCCCCCGGGCCACCCGCACCCGAGCCACCAGCCCCACCCCGCCCCAGCACCGGCCGGGGCGGCCGCGGAGCCCAGTGAGCCACCTCGCTCACCAGCGTCTCGGGCAGGCCTCCCAGGAAGTACGCGTCCTCGGCCTCGACCACCCCGGCCGAGCCGCCCACCCACGCCCGCACCGGCGTGTGCACCACGGATCGCGTGATGATCAGCCGGTCCTTGGCCCGCGTGAGCGCCACGTAGAGCACGCGCCGCTCCTCCTCGACCTCGGCTTCGTCGCCCAGCGCGCGCGGCGACGGGTACGCCCCCGCCGAGACCCCGGTGCAGAACGCCCAGTCCCGCTCGAGACCCTTCGCCGAGTGCACCGTGGACAGGATCACGTGATCCGTGGTCCGGTCCTCCGCGGTGAGCTCGGACGTGAACACCGGCGACAGCAGGTACTCCTCGATGAATTCGAGGATGGAGGACCGCGACGCCGCGAGCCGCTCGACATGCACCAGGTCGCGCGCGCGAGCCTCCCAGTTCTCGTTGCGGTACTTGTGGGCCAGGACGGGCTGGAGCATCGCGGCGGCCCGGCCCACCGCATCGTCCACCCGGGCGCTCGCGTCCTCGATCGCGTCGAGGCCGTCGCGCAGCCACGCGGGCAGCGAGGCCAGTCCCACGGACCGCGCCTCCCGCGCCGACGCCCCGGCGGCCCGCGCGTCCAGCACCGCGTCGAACGCGCGCACCGCGGTCCGGTCCCCCACGCGCGGCACCAGGGTGAGCAGCCGCATCCACGCGACCTCGTCGTCCGGATTCGCGACCACCCGCAGCGCCGCGAGCACGTCCCGCACGTGCGCGCTCTCGAGCAGCTTCACGCCGCCGAAGAACACGTACGGGATCTCGTTCTCCACCAGCCGCGCCTCGATCGCGCGCCCGGAGTAGTTGGTGCGCGTGAGCACCAGGTGCGTCCCCCACGGCCGGCCGTCGCCGTGGGCGCGGAGCATCTCCGCGGCGATCCAGCCGGCCTCGTCCTGCGGCGTCTCGAACGAGTGCAGCTCCGGCCTCGCGCCCCGCCCTCGCACGGCGCGCAGGTGCTTGTCGTAGCCCAGCGGCGAGCGGTCGAGCAGCCAGTTGGAGACGTCCAGGATCTCCTGCGTGGACCGGTAGTTGTCCTCGAGCTTGAGCACGCGCGCGCCGGGCACGCGGTCGCGGAACGAGTGGATGGACTCAAAGTCCGCGCCGCGGAAGCCGTAGATCGACTGCGCGTCGTCGCCCACACAGTAGAAGCGCGTGTGCGGCACCAGCGGGTCGATGATCTGCCACTGCAGCGGGTTGGTGTCCTGCATCTCGTCGATGAGGACCTCGTCGTACCGCGATCCCACCCACGCCGCGACCTCCGGGTCGGCGAGCCGGGCCGCGAAGATCGTGAGGATGTCGTCGTAGTTGAGGTAGCGCCGCTCCTTCTTGCGCTCCTCGAACGCGCGCACCACGGTCGCGACGGCCTTGACGTCGATGGTCTGGTCGGGATGCTTGGCGCGGATCGCCTGCGCAAGCGGCACCCGCGTGTTCCGCGCGAAGGACACCAGGTCGATGATCTGCGACGCCTTGAGCCCCTCGACGCGCTTGCCGCGCCCCAGCACGCCGCGCATGACCTGCGCCTGATCGTCCTGGTCGAGCACGCTCCAGCCCTCGTACCCGAACACGTCCGGGGCGGCGCGCACCTCCCGCATCGCCCACCCGTGGAAGGTCATGGCAGAGACCTGGGACGATGCGCGGGCCGCCTCCCCCTGGACGCGCGACCTGATCTCCGCGGCCGAGCGCCGCGTGAACGTGATCGCCAGGATCCGTTCGGGCGAGGCGCCCTGGCGGATGAGGTGGCGGATGCGCGCCACGATCGTGGTCGTCTTGCCCGTCCCGGCGCCCGCGAGCACCAGGTTGTGGCTCGCGCCGGTGGTGACGGCCTCGCGCTGCGCGGGGTTGAGGTCCTCGAACACCCCGCCCTGCGCCGCGCTCTCCACCATGCCCACCACTGTAGGCGCGGGGACCGACACCCCCGCCCGTGCATCGTCCCCGGTTGCGACCCCGCCCGGAGGGGCGGAAGGTGGAAGCGCGGGCGAGGCAAGGGGGCACCATGGACGACCGCTACCCGGTGGTGTATGTGCGTGGCTACGCGGGAGGGCCGGCGGGCATCGACACGGCGGTGGACGATGCGTTCTACGGCTTCAACAAGGGCTCCACCGTGGTGCGGGTGGGCGGGGACGGCGAGCCGCTGTTCCATCAGTTCGAGTCGCCGCTGCTGCGGCTGATGATCGACGAGGGCTACGACCTGATCGTCCGCGGCGACCAGCACGCGACCCTGCAGCGGGCGCGCGCGAACTCGCTCGACCCGGCGTCCATCTGGGTGTACCGCTTCTACGACCTGCACTCGCGCACCTTCGGCGGCGCCAACCCGGACGTCTTCGACCTGCGCGCGGCCGCGCTGGGCCTGTACGACTTCATCGAGCTCATCCGCGACCGGGTGCACGGGCGCCCGCCGGTCTACCTGGTCGCCCACTCGATGGGCGGGCTCGTGTGCCGGTCGATGCTGCAGACGGTGTGCGGCACGCCCCGCGAGGACGGCGCCGTGCGCGACGCGGGGCCGGACACGGTGGCCAAGCTGCTCACCATGGGCACCCCGCACGGCGGCATCGAGACCCGTTTCGCGCTGGCGGACCTGCTCAACGAGCACGTGGGCATCTTCGGCTCGGAGATGTTCGCGCGCGCCAACATGCACGAGTTCCTCGCGCCCGCCGCCCAGGACACCGGCGACTACGACCCGCAGGTGATGCCCGAGGAGGCGCTGCCGTCCGACCGCGCGTTCTGCGTGGTGGGCACCAACCCGTCCGACTACGGGCTCGCGCGCAAGGCCATCGGGGTGAAGTCGGACGGCCTGGTGCGCATCGAGAACGCGTACGTCAAGGGTGCGCCGCGCGCGTTCGTCCACCGCGCGCACTCGGGCTCGTACGGCCTGGTCAACTCGGAGGAGGCCTACCAGAACCTGCGCCGCTTCCTGTTCGCGAAGTGGCGGGTGCGCGTGCACCTGGTGGGCGTGGACTTCACGCACGAGGACTCGCTGGCGGGGCTGTCGCTCGAGCAGCTGCGGCAGCGGCTGGCGAGGCTCGAGGGCGGCGCCGAGTTCGACCGTCCGGACCTCGACTCCTTCTGGCAGGCCGACGTCCAGGTCACCGTCCGCGGCCTGCCCGTGATCCTCCACGAGCAGTCGGTCGACAAACACTGCCCCATCCAGCTCACCGAGGAGCAGTTGCGCCGGCGCATCGCGGCGCTCACCGCGGGTGCCGACCTCACGGACACGGACACCGCCGACACGCCCGTGCCCCTCGCGAGCGTCTACCTGCTCGGGAAGGCAAGGTTCAATCGGGACCGGAGCCGAGCATCGTCCACCACCCATCCCGGGCCGGTGCCGCGCGACCCGCGGGCGGCCCCCGACTCCGGCCTGAGCCGCTACGCCCTGCGCATGCGCGTGTTCCGCCTCACCGAGACGGGCGGCTTCTTGGGGATGGGCGGCCACCTCGAGCAGGTGGCGGACTGGGAGGACTCGCTCATCGTCGACGTGGGTCCCGCAGGGGACGATGGACTGGTCGCCTGGGCGCGATGGGCCTCCGAGATCCCGGGTCCCAATGCGTCCTACGACCCGAGCGGCACTCCCCCGCTCGACTTCCCCGGCTGGGTCGCCGAGGTGCCGCTGCCGCGGGCCGCGCGCGACGGGGTCCTGGGCGACCGAGCGCGGCTTCGCCTCGAGATCACGGAGGCGTGAGGGCCGTTGCTCCCGGCCGTGCGGCGGCTACTCCCGCCCGTCCTCGAGCGGGATGAGCATCTCGCGGAAGCCGCCGTCCGAGGCGTGCAGCGCCCAGATGCGCTCGGCCACGCCGTCGATCCCGTTCTCCACCTGGAGCTTCGGGATGGCGCCCGGGATGACCAGCTGATGGACGCGCACCGGCTCGTCCGCGAGGGCGTCGTGCAGCATCTCGCCGTACGCGGACTCGGCCGGGAACGCGACGGAGGTGCCGGCGAAGCCGTGCCGCGCCTGGATCGACGTGCCCCCGTTGATGAGGACGATGCTGCCCTCGCCCCGGGCGCGCATCCCCGGCAGCACGGCGCGCACCGCGTGGATGAGGCCCAGCGCGGAGAAGCGCAGCGCCTCGAGTGCGAGCTCCGGGGTGAGGTCGAGCACGGGCTTCAGGTAGTCGCGCGACGGGAGCGGGCTGTACTGCAGGACGGCGACGGGGCCGAGCGCCTCGCCGGCGGCCGCGAGCGCCTCCTCGAGCGCCCGACCATCGCGCACGTCGGCGGCGAAGCCCCGCGCGGTGACGCCCTGGTCCGTGAGCTCGGCGGCGAGCCGGTCGAGCTTGTCCTGATCGCGGGAGATCAGCGCGACCGCGTAGCCCTCCCGGCCGAACCTGCGGGCCACCGCGGCGCCCAGGCCCGGTCCCGCTCCGATGATCGCCAACGTCGCCATGGGGAGGTCCTCTCCGTCGAGTTGCTCCGACCCTAGCGGGCGCCGGCCCCGCCTTCCGACCTACCGTGACCCTATGAGCGAGGCGCCCGCGGGCGGCAGGCAATCGGGCGACGACGCGTCACGCGCCACGGCCGCCGAGCGCCGCATCCTCACCATCGCGATCCTCGCGAGCTTCGTCGCGTTCCTCGACGGGAGCATCGTCACCGTCGCGCTCCCGGCGGTCGAGCGCGAGCTGGGCGGCGGCGTCTCCACCCAGCAGTGGGTGGTGGACGCGTACCTCATCACGCTCGGCGCCTTCATCCTGGTGGCCGGCGCCCTGTCGGACGCGTTCGGGCGCGTGCGGATCCTGCGCCTGGGGCTGCTCGGGTTCGGAGCGGCGTCGCTCGCGATCGCGGTCGCCCCCACCGCGGAGGTGCTGATCGGCGCGCGCCTCGCGCAGGGCGTCGCCGGCGCGCTGCTGGTCCCGTCGAGCCTCGCACTCATCACCAGCACCTTCCGCGGCGCGGACCAGGCGCGAGCGATCGGAACCTGGACCGCGGCGACCACCGGCGCCTTCGTCGCGGGGCCGGTCCTGGGCGGGCTGCTGACGGACCTCGCGTCGTGGCGCTGGGCGTTCGCGATCAACATCCTTCCCATCGCCGTCACGCTGGCGCTCCTGCGCGGGCTCACCGCGCCGAGCCCGTCGCTCGCGCCACAGGCGTCGCCCGCGACACAGGCGTCGCGCGCGATGCCCCGCGCCCGCGTCGACCTGCCCGGGGCACTGCTGTGCTCGCTCGGCCTGGGAGCGGCCGTGCTCGCGCTGATCGAGCAGCCGCGCCTGGGCTGGGGCCACCCGCTCGTCGCCGCGAGCGCGGCCACGGGCGCAGCGGCCCTGGCCGGCTTCCTGTGGCACGAGTCCCGCACCGCGCACCCGATGCTTCCACTTGCGATGTTCCGCGTCCGCAACTTCGGGTGGGGCAACGCGGCCACCACGTTCGTCTATGGGGCGCTCGCCCTCAACGGCTTCGTCCTGGGCGTCTACCTCCAACAGGGTGCCGGGCTCAGCGCCACCCAGGCGGGGCTGGCGAGCCTGCCCATCACCGTCCTCATGATCCTGGGCAGCTCCCGCATCGGCGCCCTCGCCGGCCGCCGCGGCCCCCGCGCCTTCATGACCGCCGGCCCCCTGATCATGGCGGCGGGCGCCCTGCTGCTGCTCGCCGTCGACACCGACTTCGCCTACGCCACCCAGGCGCTCCCGGGCATCCTCGCGCTCGGCGCGGGACTCACCGTCACCGTCGCACCGCTGACGGCCGCGGTGCTCGGCGCGATCGAACCGGCCCGATCCGGCATCGCGAGCGCGGTCAACAACGCGATCGCGCGCATCGCGGGGCTCATCACCGTCGCGCTGATCGGCACCATCGTGGGCGGCGAGCTCGACCTCGCGGGCTTCCACCGCGCCACCGTGGTGACGGCGGCGCTCCTGGTCGCGGGGGGCACGCTCGCCTGGGCGGGGATACGGAACGACGCGAAAGGGCAGGAATCCGGGTCATCGGAGGGCGCGCGACGCCCCGACGAGTCTTAGACGATCGACTCCGAGTCGGGGCCCTTCTCCTCGTCGGTGAGCAGGCCGGCCCAGCCGTCGTACTCGCCGCCGTGGCGGGCGACCAGGTCCTCGCACAGGTCGATGGTCTCGCGCAGGAAGTCGGGCACCAGCGGCTTGCGGAACCCGCGCACGAAGATCATCCACTCGGGGATGTCGTGGCTGGGCTCGACGAACTCGTGCGTGACGCGCGCGGACCGGAGCTCGTCGGCGGCGGCGCGGGCACGCGGCTCGGAGGTGAAGCTCAGGAAGAACTCGGACTCGCGCGGCGCGCCCACGTCCGCGCCGCGCGCGGCCAGCGCCGCGAGCTGCTCGGCGTCGGCGGCGTAGAGGTCGTATGGCGGGACGCGACGGCGCGACCGACCGGTCAACTTCGACAGGAAACCCATGGCCTCACGCTACCGGCCGGCGGCGCCCGGAAACCCGGGACCGGCCCTCTAGACATACCCCCCCGGGTATGTGCTACGGTGTTCCACGTGCGGCAGACCGGCCGCGACCAACGACCTCTCAGGAGAATCCCCATGTGCTCTCGCATCACCTGCAACCAGTGCGGCAAGGCCACCTGGACCGGCTGCGGCAACCACGTCGAGCAGGCCCTGGCGGGCGTCGCCCAGGACCAGCGCTGCTCCTGCGAGCAAAAGTCGAGCGCGGGGTCCTTCAACTCGATCTTCGGTTCGATCTTCTCGCGCTGACCGCGCGACAAGGCGGGTCCACGCTCCCGCACTCCCCCCTCCGCAGGGCCCGGCATCCCATCAGGATGTCGGGCCCTGTCTTTACGCTGGAAGCATGATCGATTTCCAGAACCCGTCCTTCGCCAAGCTCTCCCACGTCGACAACGCCTCCGCCGACTCCCAGTTCGCCCACCTCCTCCTCGACGGCGAGCAGGTGATGATGTCCTTCCGCGGCATGCGCGACATGGTGGTCTTCACCTCGAAGCGCATCATCGCCCTCAACGTCCAGGGCGTCACCGGCAAGAAGAAGGACTTCACGTCCCTGCCGTACAACAAGATCCAGACGTGGTCCGTGGAGACCGCCGGCACCTTCGACCGCGACGCCGAGCTCGAGGTCTACTTCTCCGCCGTCGGCAAGGTGAAGTTCGAGTTCGCCGGCAACACGGACGTCGCGTACCTCTCGAAGCTCATCGGCCACTACGTCCTGGGCTAGGAGATCGACGGGGGACGATGCACTCCCCCGCCCCGATTGGGGGGCTTCCCCCAGGGTGGGCGCACCCGGGCGCGCCTAGGCTGGCACCAGTCCCGCCCCGACGCTTTGGAGACCGCCATGTACGCCACCCCGCTTCCGCCCAAGGACACCGCGATCACCTACATCCTGTGGTTCTTCCTCGGGATCTGGGGCATCCACCACTTCTACCTGGGCAAGATCGGCCGCGGCATCCTGTGGCTGCTCACCTTCGGCCTGTTCGGCATCGGCTGGCTGGTGGACCTGTTCACCATCCCCGGCCAGGTGCGCACGGTGAACGCCCAGCGCGCCGCCGGGATCCGGTAGCCGGGAGCGAAAGCCGGCCCGGGCATCGTCCCCTGCTAGGTTCGTTGTTGCCTGAACCCGACCCGGAGACGACGATGCCCGAGCCGCTTGCCCCGCCCATCACCATGCCGGAGTACGGCGTGCACTCGGAGGTGGGCCGCCTCCACACCGTCCTCACCTGCTCCCCCGGGCTGGCGCACCGGCGCCTCACCCCGCGCAACTGCCACGACCTGCTGTTCGACGACGTGATGTGGGTGGAGAACGCCGAGCGCGACCACGCCGCCTTCGTCGAACTCATGCGCGAGCGCGACATCGAGGTCAAGGAGCTGCACAAGCTGCTCGCGGAGACGCTCGCCATCCCGCACGCGCGCGACTGGCTGCTCGACCGCAAGATCACGCCGGACGAGGTGGGGCTGGGCCTCGCGCTCGACATCCGCACCTACCTGGGCGAGCTCGACAGCGCGACGCTCGCGCGCTACATCCTGGGCGGCCTCAGCACCACCGACCTGCCGCGCGACTTCTCCCCGCCGGGCATCCAGCTGGTGCGCGAGTCCACCGGCATGCGCGACTACCTGCTGCCGCCGCTGCCCAACACGCTCTTCACGCGCGACACCACCAGCTGGATCTACGGCGGCGTCACGCTCAATCCGCTGTACTGGCCGGCCCGTCACGCCGAGACGCTCGTCATGAAGGCCGTCTACACCTTCCACCCCGACTTCGCCGACGCGGTGAACGTCTGGTGGGGCGACCCCGAGCTGCCCAGCGGGCTCGCGACGCTCGAGGGCGGCGACGTCATGCCCATCGGCAACGGCACCGTGGTGGTCGGCATGTCCGAGCGCTCCTCGCGCCAGGCGATCACCCAGCTCGCCATGGAGCTGTTCATGGCCGAGGGCGCGGAGCGCGTGATCGTCGCGAAGATGCCGCGCCTGCGCGCCGCGATGCACCTCGACACGGTGTTCACCCTCGCGGACCGCGACATCGCCACGGTGTTCCCGGGCCTGGTCGACCGCATCGAGACCTTCACGATCCGCGAGGCGCCGGCGCCCACGTTCCTGGACGTCACGCGCGAAGACAAGCCGTTCACCGAGGTGGTCGCGGACGCGCTGGGGCTGCCCCAGCTGCGCCTCATCGAGACCGGCGGCGACCGCTACGAGTCCGAGCGCCAGCAGTGGGACTCGGGCAACAACCTGCTCGCGCTCGAGCCCGGCGTGGTGGTCGCGTACGACCGCAACACCCACACGAACACGGAGCTGCGCAAGGCCGGCGTCGAGGTGCTCGAGATCGTCGGAGCCGAGCTGGGACGGGGCCGCGGAGGCGCCCACTGCATGACCCAGCCGCTGCTCCGCGACGCCTGAGCGTCGGTCGCGCGCCGCGACGGTCCGCATCGTGCGGCCGGCGCCCCCGCGCTCAGGCCGGTGCGGGGATCGCCGCCGCGACGCGTGCGAAGTCCCGCTCGGCGCGGGCCGCGTGGGCGCGCAGCAGCAGCGCCCCACCACCCGCCGCCACCGCGAGCGCGATGAAGGCCGCCACGAGCGGGGGCACGTAGAAGCCGAGCGCCCAGGTGCCGATTCCGAGCACCGCCACCCCCAGGCCGCCAGCCAGCAGCACCAGGGTCAGCGAGCCGAAGACCCTGCCCATGTTCGTGGCCTTGCGGGTGACATCGACGGGGGCGAACACGCCCGCCCCGACGGCGACGGCGCACGCCCACGCCGAGCCCGCGCCCGCCATGACCAGGCCGGAGGCGAGTCCCGCCCAGTTCCCGCTCACCGCCGCGAGAACCACCACGTAGACGGCGCCCATGATCCACACCAGCGCGGTGGACACGAGCGCCTTGCCCCACAGCACGGGCCGCACGCGACCGGCCGCCGCGTCCAGGTAGGTGATGCCGGGGCCGTCGAAGCCGAAGACCGGCATAGCCACCTGCAGCGCCGCATAGGCGCAGAAGCCCAGCGCGCCTCCCACGAGGTCGCCGTCCCCGGCCATCGGGAAGCAGATCACGCCGCCCAGCACCGCCGCCATCGCGAGGCGCTGCGCGGCGGTCGCGTGACGGAAGCACAGGTAGCGCACGTGCTGGGCGGCCGCGGCGAGCGCGACGCGCGCGTCGGGGCCCGTGGCGAGCGCCTCGAGCGGCCGCATCCACCACGGGACGAGGGCGAGGCGCGGACCAGACTCCGCATCGGTCCGGCGCCCGCGCGAGCGGCCGCCTCCCCCGCTGCCGGACTCGCGGCGCGCGAAGACCAGGACCCACGAGCCCAGCAGCGCGGCGACGCACGCGGCCAACACCACGACGGCGATCGCTGCGGCCGCGGGGCCGTCGGCCGCCTCGGTGACCGCCCGCGCCGTGACGCCGCCCGGCGTCCACGCGAGCCAGCCGCCGGCGCCGGCGCGCTCGGCCGCGGCCACCGCCTCCCCGGTCACGCCGCCCAGGGCCTGCGAGCCCAGGTAGACGGCGAGGGTGAAGGCCGCGGCGAGGATCACACCCACGTCGCGGCCACGGCGGGAGGACGCGAAACGCGCGAGCGTCGCCTGCACGGTCCGCGAGGCGATGACGCACACGGCCGTGTAGAGGGCGGCGAGCACCGGCACGAGCAGGCGCGCCCAGAGCGGGGCACCCGCGACGACGGCGAGGCCGCACACCGTGAGGAAGGTCGGCAGCGCGGTGCGCGACAGCACGGCGCCGGCGGCGAGCCCGGCGACCTTCTCCCTGGTGGTCAGCGGGAACATCTCGAGGCGCGCCGGGTCCACCGTCTGATCGGCGAACTGCGGCGCGGCCAGGGGCAGCAGGAGCCAGCACACCAGGATTCCGGACAGGAGGGCCGGGAGGACCAGGTGGGTCGTGCCCGGCGCGGCCCCGTTCCATCCAAGGAAGGCGACCAGGGCGAAGCCCCCGAGCCCCGCGGCCACGAGCCCCATCCAGATGAGGACGCGCGTCGCGGTGCCCTCGCGAGCCCCGCGCTGCAGCGCGCGGCGGAGCCCTACGAGGACTGCAACCATGCCAACTCGCCCTCGTCGAGATCGCGCGCGCCGATGAGCCGCACGAACGCGTCCTGCAGCGTGGGCGCGTCGCCGCGTACCTCGGACACGGCGCCCTCGGTGCGGACGCGCCCGTCAGCGATCACCACCACGCGGTCGCACAGCCGCTCCACCACGTCCATGACGTGCGAGGAGAACACCACGGTGCCGCCGCCGGCGCGGTAGCGCTGCAGCATCTCCTCCATCACCTGCGTGTTGACGGGGTCCAGCGAGCCGAATGGCTCGTCGAGCACCAGCACGCGCGGCGAGTGCAGCAGCGCCACGGCGAGGCCGATGCGCTTGGTCATGCCCAGCGAGTAGTCGACGATGAGCTTGTCCTGGGCGTCCTCGAGGTCCAGGATGCGCAGCAGCTCGGCGGTGCGCCGCGCCACGTCCTCGCGCGCCAGCCCGTGCAGCAGGCCCGCGTACTCGAGCATCTCGCGGCCGGTCAGCCTCTCGAAGAGGGGCGGGTTGTCCGCGACGAAGCCCACGCGGCGCTTAGCCTCGCGCGCGTCCGGCCACACGGACACCCCGTCGACCACGACGCTGCCGGCGTCGGGGCGCAGCGCGCCGATGACCATGCGGATCGCGGTGGTCTTGCCCGCGCCGTTGGGGCCGGCGATGCCGTAGAACGAGCCCGCGGGGATCGAGAGATCGATCCCGTCGACGGCGCGCGTGTCGCCGAAGGCCTTGGCGAGACCCCTGACCGCGACGGCCGGGGCGACCGTTGCATCGGCTCGGGTGGACTCGACCCCAGTGGCCTCGCTCCGGTCGGACGTCATCGCCGCGAGCGGCTGGCCCAGCCGGCGAGCACGCCCACCAGGTACAGGCCGCAGTACACGACCCACGGGTTGATCGCGTGTCCGTACACGTCGATCGAGGAATCGGTGTCCAGGCCCATGGTGACGGCGACGAACAAGCCCAGCGCCACGAAGAGGAGCCACTTGGTCGAGTTGGTGCCGGTCGAGTCAGACATGGGAGCCCTCCGCATCACTTGGTGTTATCCAATAATCCTGACGCGCCGATGCCCCGATGCGCAGGGACCGAGGTCACGGACACCAACCGCGCCCCGCACCCGCGGCATCGCGCAGTCGAATGCGGCCGCGGGGCTTGCACCTTCGCGCGGGCCGCGCGACCATCGCAGAAGGGGGCCGACCATGCAACGCACGCCCGAGCACCACGCCTGCGTGCTGATGCTCGCCGTCGGCCGATGGCTGTGGATCGGGGCGGCCGTGGCGGTGCTCGGCGGCGCGACGCTGCTGTGGTGGCTCGCGGGAGGGCGGCTCGACCCAGAGGGGTCCGCGCCCGGCCCATCGCTCGCGCCGGCGTGCGCGCCCACGGATCCGGGGTGCTGAAGGGGGCCGGGTCCCCGCCTCAGATCCCACTCACGTTGAGGTGCGCTCACGCCGTTGTGACCGCACGCCCACGACGGTAGCGCGCCTGGTAGCCGCCATCCGCCCTGGTTACCGAACCGTAACCAAGTGTGCTCGGTCCCAGGTCTCGACACTCGACCAATAGCCCCGACCGGGTGCGCGAGCGCGACCAGGAGGCCCCGCATCGGCCCGATTCGTGTACCCGACCACAAATCCGGGCGCGCGGCCCCGCCCTCCCCCGGCCCAGGGTTTCGCGGATACAGTCGAGCGCAGGGGAAGGAGGCGCCGTGGAGACGGAGGCCGATGCGGGTGCGGGGGGCGCGACCACGGCCCCCGGGCGCCCGGCGGACCCGGGCGGGCCGCGCCGACTCCGCAGGCGCGCCGGGTCGAGCGCGCGCCGGTCAAGCGCGCGCCGGTCAACCGAGCGCGCCCGACGCCGCCCCCGGCGCACCTACGAACACCCGCCGCGCAGCGAGCGGGTCCGCCTGCGCCGCGGCCGCCCCCGCCCCCCGCGCATCCTCGAGCCGAGCTTCTCCGGGGTGGGACTCGTGTTCGCGGCGATGTTCGTGTCGATCTCGCTGCTGCCGTCGCTGCTGCCCCGCGTGCCGGCCGTGCAGGGGGTCGCGTCGGGGGTGTCGTTCATCGTGGGCTACGGGATCGGCGCCGCGACCCACTACGTGTGGAACTACCTGGGCATCCCCGACCTCAAGGGTCGGGCGCGGCAGATCGTCGTCGGGCTCTTCCTCGCGTGGATCGCGATCAACCTGTCGATCGGCATCTGGCGGTGGGTGGGCTGGCAGAACGAGACGCGCATCGCCTTCGGCATGGAGGACCTGCACCCCACGGCGTGGCCCATCGTCATCGGCGTGGGCGTGCTCGTGGCGACGCTGCTGCTGATCGTCTCGCGCGCGCTGCGCACGCTGTTCCGCTGGGCCGGCGACACGCTCGACCGCTGGCTCCCCCGGCGGCTCGCGATCACGCTCGCGACCGGCGGACTCCTGCTGCTGCTGTGGCTGCTCGCCACCGGCCTGCTGGTGCAGGGCTTCTTCACCGTGTCGAACGCGGTCTTCTCCGTGCGCGACGGCGAGGACAAGGCGGGCGTCGAGCCCGTCGACTCCGCGCTGCGATCCGGTGGGACGGGGTCGCTGGTCGCGTGGGAGGACCTGGGGCGCCAGGGACGCAGCTTCGTGTCCTCGGGACCCACGACCGACGAGCTGGACGACTGGTCCGGGGGTGGCGCGACCGAGCCGATCCGGGTCTACGTGGGGCTCAAGTCCGCGGACACCGTCGAGGATCGCGCCCGACTGCTGCTCGACGAGCTGGTGCGCACCGGCGCGTTCGAGCGCCAGGCGCTGGTGCTCGGGACCACCACCGGCACAGGGTTCCTCGAACCCAATGCAGTCGACTCGCTCGAATTCCTCTTCGACGGCGACACCGCCATCGCGGGCCTGCAGTACTCGTACCTGCCCAGCTGGATCTCGCTGCTCGCGGACCAGGCCGCCGTCAAGGAGGCCTCGCTCACCGTGTTCCGCACGGTGCACGACCACTGGGCCGCGCTCCCCGAGGACGACCGCCCCGAGCTCTACCTGTACGGGCTGTCGCTGGGCTCGTACGGCGTCGAGTCCGTGCTGGGCGGCATCGACATCATCAACGAGCCCATCGACGGCGCGTTCATGTCCGGCCCGCCCTTCGTCAACCCGCTGCACAACGAGCTCACCGCGGGCCGCGACGCCGGCTCCCCCGCGTGGCTCCCGGTCGTCTCGGACGGCCGGACGGTCCGCTTCACCGGCGCCGAGAACACCCTGTCCGAGCCCACCGCCACCTGGGGCGAGACCCGCGTGGTGTACCTCCAGCACGGCTCGGACCCCGTGGTGTTCTTCCACCCCACCGCGTTCTACCGGGAGCCCGCGTGGCTGGAGGGCGACCGCGCACCGGGAGTCTCGGACACGATGCAGTGGTTCCCGCTCATCACGGGCTGGCAGACCCTGCTCGACATGCCCGGAGCAGGCTCGGTGCCGGAGGGCTTCGGGCACATGTACTCCGCGACCTCCAACCTCGAGTGCTGGGTCGCGGTGACGAACCCGGAGGGCTGGACCGACGCCCAGACGACCGCGCTGGCGGCCCACCTCGAAGAGCGGGCCGCCGAGCAGCGTTCACTGCTGGAGCAACTGGGCGACTGAGGGCGCCGGTCACCGGGCTCGGGACACTGAGGACCGCCGAACCGCCCTCCGTGCGCCCTGCGGGACGCTGAGGACCGCGGCACCCCTGCAGCACCGGTCCAGAGTGTCCCGCAGCGCGCAGGAACGCCTCAGAAGCGGTCCTCACTGTCCCGAACCGCGGGAGCGCCCGAACCGCGGGAGCACCCGGACCGGAGGTGTGCACACGCACGCACCCACCGAACGCACCACCCCGCCTAGTGATGCTTCTGCGCGAGCCTCCACATGGTCCACGAGGTGCCGATGAACCTCAGCAGCTGGAAGAACGGGTTGCGCCGGCGCTTGAGCTCCTCGCGCGTGGGCAGCGGCGCGTTCGAGATGCGCTCGTCGGTGGTATCCATCACAGGCCTCCGATCACTCCGGGATCCAGGTCCAGCCCGGGCGGGCCTTCGCCTTGTAGATGAACAGGGTGTGGAGCATGCGCTTCACCCAGTGGCCGGACAACCCGATCTCGCCGCGGGTGGCCTTGAGGTCGCGCCCCGTCTCGGGGTACTTCTCCCAGTCGGGCACCACGGGGCTCATGGTCATCGCGGCGGCCGTGCCGGTGCGCATGCCGTGGCCGGCGGACGCGACGCACGCCGCGGCCATCTCGGCCATCGACGCGGAGTGGGTGGGAGCCTCGGCCCCCTTGACGATCATGTCCGCGATCGACTTGGCGACCACCTTGCCCATGGTCCCCGACGGCATGCCGGTGCGCGGCGGCGACGGCGCGACGGGCACCCCGTCGGGCGTCTTGCGCGGCTGGGAGATCTGGTGCGGGGGCGCGAACGCGATGCCCACCGCGAACACGTTGGGGTACGCGGGGCTCTGGTAGGTGCGCGGCCAGTCCTTCGCCGTCCACTCCTCGTAGGGCTTGGCGGTGTAGTCGGCGTCGACCTTGAGGAACCCGGACGGCGCGAAGACCGTGCCCGTGATGTCCTCGCCCGCACGGTCGAACGCCTTCCAGTCGTTGCCCTTGAACGGCGGCAGCAGCATGGCGAAGTCGTAGGCGAGGTCGTTGTGGGACCCGTCGAGCTGGTCGTAGTGGATGACGCCTGGGTCGATCGAGGTGACGGCCGCACCCGTGATGGCGCGCACGCCGCGCTCGCGGAACAGCGACTCCGTCCACAGCTGCGACGAGGTCCGGTAGCCGTTCTGCTCGAACTGCATGCCGCCCACGCCGAAGTCGCCCAGCTCGTTCTCGTTGGTGAGGTAGACGATGTCCGCGTTGTCGCGCACGCCCGCCTCGCGCAGCTCGTGCTCGACGTTGAACGTGTACTCGAACGCCGCGCCCTCGCAGGTGCACGTGCCGTGGCCCACGCCGATCACCACGGTCTGCTTGCGCGTCCGCAGCACCTCCGTGAGCGCCGCGAGCCTGGCGGAGGCCTCCGTCGCGTGATCGGGCGTGCACACGGAGACCGTGTGGCCGCCGTCCGGCCCGAGCCCCGGCGTCGCGCCGAAGTTCAGCTTGGGGCCGGTCGCGTTGATGACGTAGTCGTAGCGGAGCCTCTCGGTCTCCCCGTCCCGTCCGGGAGAGGTGTGCTCGATCTCCACGGCGGGCCGCGCATCGGCCTCATCCCCCTCGGGCCACAGCGCGAAGGCCTTGCCCTGCACGAACGTGACGCCCGCCTTCTTGTAGACCGGCGCGAGGTCGAACACCACCTTCTCCGGCGCCATCCGTCCCACGCCCACCCAGATGTTGGACGGGATCCAGTTGTAGGTGGGCTTGGGATTGACCACCACCACCTCATGCTCGCGCGGGAGCAGCTTGCGCAGGTAGAGGGCGGCGGTGTGCCCGGACACGCCGGCGCCGAGGACGACCACGCGGGCCATGTCGATCACCTTCCTCGCTGATCTGCGGGGACCGTCCCCATTGACGGTCCCTCGTTACCACTCTATACCCCTCGGGGTATGCCTCACCACCGCCCCGCCACGGGACGATGCACGGGTTCAGCCCTTGCGCTTCTCCGCCTGATTGCGCAGGAAGATGAGCGGCAGGAGCAGCGTCGCGAGCGCCGTGACGAGCCACACGAGCACCGTCGCGAAGACCCACGTGCTCACGCCGTCGATCTGCAGGTCGTCGGCGAGGAGCGAGGTCAGGAGCAGCGACACGAACGTCGACACCAGGCCCACCCCGCCCGTGAACGCGGAGGCGTACTTGGCCGTCATCTTGAGGATGAACGGGGACAGCAGGCTCTGCAGCACCGCGAAGATCACCGTGGCGACCACCAGGCCCGTCGCCGTGATCGTGAAGCCGTCGAGGACCATCGCCGTGATCCACAGACCCAACGCGGCCGACCCGAGGAAGATCGCCGCACTCACCAGGAATCTCACCATGTACCTGACGTTACGCCGGTGCAACGGAGCGCGCGCGGGATGGGCGAGCGATGCCGGAAACGTGCGTCGAGGGCGCGTCCAGCGCGACGCGCCCTCGAGGCTGGGAACCACCCGCGCACCCTCGGCCGGCAGGGACCACCGGCCGCGCACTACGGGACCTGTTGCCTAGGACTCTAACCCACGACACGTGCGATGAGGGGTCGCAGAGTGCCACAAATCGGGTCACGATTCGGCGTCGGTCGGAGGGCGGCCGGCTGTCGGCCGCGCGCCCGCCCCGCGCCCGCCCCGCGCCCGCCGCGAGCCTGCCGGGGCGTCGGTGCCGTCCGGTAGATTCGCGACATGCTGCATCATGCGCCGCTGGTCATGACGATCGGCGTGGGCCTGGTGGCGGCCTTCGTGCTCGGGTTCGCGGCGCAGAAGGCGCGGCTGTCGCCCATCGTCGGCTACCTCGCTGCGGGCCTGATGATCGGGCCCTACACGCCCGGCTACGTGGGCGACGTCGACCTGGCCACCCAGCTCAGCGAGATCGGCGTGATCCTGCTGATGTTCGGCGTGGGCCTGCACTTCTCCTTCCGCGAGCTGCTCGCCGTCCGCAAGGTCGCTCTCCCCGGCGCGATCGCGCAGATGACCGTCGCCACGGCGCTCGGCACCGGCCTGGGCCTCGCGCTGGGCTGGTCGCTCGACGCATCGCTGCTGTTCGGGCTCGCGCTGTCGGTGGCGTCGACGGTGGTGATGCTCCGCGCGCTCGAGGAGCGACAGCTGCTCGACACGCGCGCCGGACACATCGCGGTCGGCTGGCTCATCGTCGAGGACCTGGCGATGGTGCTCGCCCTCGTCGTGGTGCCGGTGCTCGCCACCGACGGCGCCACCGCGGGCGCCGTGGCCGGCGAGCTCGCCTGGACGCTCGTCAAGGTGGGCGGGTTCGCGGCGATCATGCTGATCGTGGGCACGCGCGCCATTCCCTGGCTGCTCGCCCGGGTGGCCGATGCGGGGTCGCGCGAGCTCTTCACCCTCGCCGTCCTCGCGATCGGCCTGGGCGTCGCGGTGGGCGCCGCTCAGCTGTTCGGCGTCTCGCTCGCCCTGGGCGCCTTCTTCGCGGGCATGGTGCTGCGGGAGTCCGAGCTGTCGCATCGGGCGGCGGAGGACTCGCTGCCGCTGCGCGACGCCTTCGCGGTGCTGTTCTTCGTCTCCGTGGGCATGCTCGTCGACCCGCGCATCGTCCTCGAGCGCCCGCTCGCGCTGGTCGCCACGGTGGCCGTGATCATCCTGGGCAAGGGCATCGTCGCGTTCGCCCTGGTCCGCGCGATGCGGTACTCGCGGTCGATGGCGCTCGTCGTGGCCGCCTCGCTCGCGCAGATCGGCGAGTTCTCCTTCATCCTCGTCACGCTCGGCGCGGACCTCGACGTCCTCCCCGGCGAGGCGCAGGACCTGGTGCTCGCGGCCGCGATCCTGTCGATCATCGTCAACCCGCTGCTGTTCGTCGTCGTGGAGCGCGCGACGCGCAAGCGCCACGGGGGCGAGCGCCCGCTCACCGCGGAGGCGCGCGGCCACGTGATCGTCGTGGGCCACGGGCGCGTGGGCCGGCGCGCGGCGCGCGGGCTGCGCGACGGCGGGGTCGATGTGGTGGTGGTCGACGACGACGAGCGCCGGGTCGAGGCGGTGCGCGAGTCCGGCCACGAGGCGATCCTGGGCAACGGCTCGCGCGACGGCGTGCTCACGGCCGCGGGCATCGCGACGGCACGGGCGGTGCTCATCAGCGTGCCCGACCCCCTCAACGCGGGCGCGATCGCCGCGACCGCACGCGCGCTCGCGCCGCGCGTCGCGATCCTGGCGCGGGGCCACGGCCGCCGCGACATCGAGTACCTCACGGAGCAGGGCGCCTCCCGGGTGGTGGTCGGGGTGCACGAGGCCGCGGACCTCATGGTCCGGCTCGCGAGCGACGGCGACGCGCGCGGCTCCTGACCCCGCTACTCGGTTCCGCGCAGCACCCGGTTCCAGGCGTTCGTCAGCGCGACCGCCTCGACGATCGCGCCCATCTGCACCGGGTTGAAGAACCGGCCCGCGCTCGCCCGCGCCTGCGGCTCGAGCCCGCGCGGCGGGTCCGTGAGCACCTCGGCCAGGCGCAGCGCGGCGGACTCCCCGTGCGTGAGCAGCCCGTCACGGGAGAGCAGCACCGGCCGCGCGAGCGCCGCGATCACGTCGGGCCGCACGCCCTCCATCGCGAGGGACTCGGAGTGGAGGCGCACCGAGTGCGTGCAGCCGTTGAGGTGGGAGACCCGCAGCCGGATCATGTCGCGCAGGCGCGGGTCGAGCACGGAGCCCGCGTGCGCGTCGAGCGCCTCGAGCTCCTTGAGCACCTCCCCCGCGACCTGGGCCCGCATGGGACGAGGTTATTCCGGCCGCGCCGCAGGATGCGGGAGGCGTGCGGGAGGCGTGCGGGAAGCCCCGCGCCCTTGCCGCTGTTCCTACCGGTCGGGAGGATGACACGGTGGACGTCGACGCAGCGCTGCAGGCCGCGGGCCGCGGCGACCGCCGCGCGTTCGACCGGGTCATCGACGCGACGCTGCCGGCCGCCTGGTCCCACGCGCTGGCCGTCTGCGGCGACCCCGACGCCGCCGCGCGCGCCGCCGAGCGCGCCCTCGTCGAGGCCTGGAGGTCCGCCCCCGCGCTGGAATCCCCGGCCGATGCGCGGGCCTGGGTCCTCGCCCTCGCCCACCGGTTCGCCCGGGCCGAGCGGGCGGGCGGCCCCCTCCCCCTGCCCGACGCGGCCCGCGGATCCCTCGCCCGCCTGCCCGTGCCGCAGCGCGAGGCGCTCGAGGCCTGCTGGGCCGGCGGCCTCACGGTCGATCAGGCCGCGCGCCGGCTGGACACGGACGCCGACACGGTCGCGCTGCGGCTCGGCGGCGCCCTCGCCGCCCTCGCGGGGACGCGCCCATGATGGAGCCGCACGACCACGCGGGCGCCTTCGCGCTCGGCGCGCTGCCTCCGGGGCGAGCGGAGGCCTTCGAGACGCATCTGCGCGGCTGCGCCGCCTGCCGGCGGCACCTGGTCGCGCTCTCCCCCGGCGTCGCCCTCCTGGCGGGGGACGATGCGCCGGTCGCCCCGGGCGGCTCTCTCGCCACTCCCGACGGCCTCGCCACGCGCATCCGGGCGGCGGTCGATGCCACGGAGCAGGAGGTGCCCGGCGGCGCGCCGCCTCGCCCCGGGTGGACCCGGGTCGCGATCGGGGCGGGACTGGTGCTGGCGGCCGCGGGCGTGATCATCGGCACGGTGACCGTCATCGACGACTTCAACCGGCCGCCGGTCGTCGAGGCGCGCTCGGACCACGACCGCATCCGCACGGCCGCGGACCGGGTCGACTACGCGATCGGCGACGCGTCCGTGTGGGTCTCGCGCGCGGTGGGCGGGGAGGAGCTCGACGGCGTCGCGCTCGGCGGCGACCTGCCCGAGCCCGCCGAGGGACGCACCTACCAGCTGTGGGTGCGCGGCGCGGACCAGGTCACCGCCGGTCCGCAGGCGGTCCGCACCCCGGACGGGAGCTGGGCGGCGGCGTGGCTCGCGGACCTCACCGGCGCGACGGCCATCGTGCTGTCGACCGAGCCCGAGGGAGGGTCGGGCGCGCCCACCGACGTCGTCGCGGAGGTCGACCTCGCCCGACCGGTCGGCGACGACTGAGGCGACCGGCGCATCGTCCTCGGGCGACCCGCGCATCGTCCCTGGGACCGCAGGTGCCGCCCGCGGGCGGGCGGAATGGAACAATGTCCCCCATGACTTCTCGCATCCCTGACAAGGCCACCGTCGACGGACTCGAGGACCGCTGGAACGAGGCGTGGGAGGCCCAGGGCACCTACCGCTTCGACGCGTCGAAGACCCGCGAGGAGGTCTACTCGATCGACACGCCGCCGCCGACGGTCTCGGGCTCGCTGCACGTGGGCCACGTGTTCAGCTACACGCACACCGACGTGGTGGCGCGCTACCAGCGCATGCGCGGCCGCGAGGTGTTCTACCCCATGGGGTGGGACGACAACGGCCTGCCCACCGAGCGCCGCGTGCAGAACTACTACGGCGTCCGCTGCGACCCGTCCCTGCCGTACACCGAGGGCTTCGTGCCCCCGCACTCGGGCGGGGCCAAGTCCGTCAAGGCCGCGGACCAGGTGCCCATCTCGCGCCGCAACTTCGTGGAGCTGTGCGAGGAGCTCACCGAGCAGGACGAGCAGCAGTTCGAGGCGCTGTGGCGCCACCTGGGCCTGTCCGTCGACTGGTCGCGCACATACCAGACCATCTCCCCGTCGTCGCAGGCGGTCGCCCAGCAGGCGTTCCTGCGTGGCCTCGCGCGCGGCGAGTGCTACCAGGCCGAGGCCCCCACCCTGTGGGACGTCACCTTCCGCACCGCGGTCGCTCAGGCCGAGCTCGAGGACCGCGACCGCCCCGGCGCCTACCACCGCCTCGCGTTCGAGCCCGCCGCGGACCTCGAGGAGGCCACCGGCTCGTACGGCTCGGTGTACATCGAGACCACCCGCCCCGAGCTGCTCGCCGCGTGCGTGGCGCTCGTGGCGCACCCGGACGACGAGCGCTACCAGCCGATGTTCGGCAAGCACGTGCGCACGCCGCTGTTCGGCGTCGAGGTGCCCATCGTCCCCCACCACCTCGCGCAGCCGGACAAGGGCTCGGGCATCGCGATGATCTGCACCTTCGGCGACATCACCGACGTGACGTGGTGGCGCGAGCTGCGCCTGCCCACGCGCCCGGTGGTCGGCTGGGACGGCAGGATCCTGGCCGATGCACCGGCCGGGATCACCTCGGAGGAGGGCCTGGCCGCGTATGCCGAGATCGCCGGGCTCACCGTGTTCTCCGCGCAGAAGCGCATCGTCGAGATGCTGGTCGAGGCCGGCCTCATGGAGGGCGAGCCGCGCACCATCTCCCACCCGGTGAAGTTCTTCGAGAAGGGCGACAAGCCGCTCGAGATCGTCTCCACCCGCCAGTGGTACATCCGCAACGGCGGCACCGACGCGGACCTCAACGAGGCGCTGGTGGCGCGCGGCGCGGAGCTGGGCTTCGAGCCCGACTTCATGCGCGTGCGCTACGAGAACTGGGTCAAGGGCCTCACCGGCGACTGGCTCATCTCGCGCCAGCGCTTCTTCGGCGTGCCCATCCCCGTCTGGTACCCGGTGCTCGCGGACGGCTCGCCCGACTACGACCACCCGCTGGTGCCGTCCGAGGACGCGCTGCCCGTCGACCCGTCCACCGATGTCCCCGCGGGCTACAGCGCAGACCAGCGCGACGTGCCCGGCGGCTTCACCGGCGAGAAGGACATCATGGACACGTGGGCGACGTCCTCGCTCACCCCGCAGATCGTGTGCGGCTGGCGCGACGACCCGGCGCTGTTCGCCGCGACGTTCCCCATGGACCTGCGCCCCCAGGGCCAGGACATCATCCGCACCTGGCTCTTCTCGACCGTGGTGCGCTCGCACGCCGAGCACGGCTGCCTGCCGTGGAAGCACGCCGCGATCTCCGGCTGGATCCTCGACCCCGACCGCAAGAAGATGTCGAAGTCCAAGGGCAATGTGGTCACGCCCATGGGCCTGCTCGAGCAGCACGGCTCGGACGCGGTGCGCTACTGGGCCGCCGCGGCGCGCCTGGGCACCGACGCGGCGTTCGACGAGGGCCAGATGAAGATCGGCCGTCGCCTCGCGATGAAGATCCTCAACGCCTCGAAGTTCGTGCTGGGCGCGACCGGGATCTCCACGGCGGCGAACGAGTCGCTCGAGTCCGGGATCGACGCCGCGGCGCACGTCACCGCCGCGCCGGTGACCGAGCCGCTCGACCAGGCCATGCTCGGCGCTCTCGCCGACGTGGTGGACGCCGCCACCGCGGCGCTCGAGGCGTACGACCACACGCGTGCGCTCGAGGTCGCGGAGACGCTGTTCTGGACGTTCTGCGACGACTATGTGGAGCTGGTCAAGGCCCGCGCCTACGATGGCGCCGCGCCGGGTGCCGCGATCGACCCGCTGGCGCCGTGCGCGCCGGAGGCCGCCTCCGCGCGTGCCGCGCTGACGCTCGCGCTCGACACCTTCCTGCGCCTGTTCGCGCCGGTGCTGCCCTTCGCGACCGAGGAGGTGTGGTCGTGGTTCCGCTCGGGTTCCATCCACCGCGCCCCGTGGCCGGAGTCGGCGCCGCTGCGCGAGGCCGTGGGTGGTGGGGCCGGGGCCTCCTCCCCCGCCTCCGCCTCCTCCCCCGTCTCCTCCCCCGTCTCCTCCGCGCTCTCGGGCGCCGCGTTCCTCACCGCCACCGGTGAGGCGCTCTCGGCGCTGCGCAAGCTCAAGTCGGACGCCAAGGTGCCCCAGCGCACGCCCATCGAGTCGGTGGACCTGCTGGTGCCCGAGGCCAAGGTCGCGGCCGTGCGTGCCGCCGAGCCCGACCTCAAGGCCGCCGGCCGCGTGGTCACGATGCAGATCGTGGACGCGATGGCGGCCCTCGAGCCGGGCGTGGACGGACTCGTCAACACGGACGGCGCCCCCGACGAGATCGCGGACCCCAACGTCATGCGCACGGAGAACGTGGTCCTGGGCGAGGCGTAGCCCCGACCCTCGACGCTCCAGCAGCCTCGCGAACCGATCCCCTGCCCGTCCCCGCGCGGGTAGGCCCCCTCCCGAAATGGGTAGGTGGTGGTCGGTTTCGCGAGGTTGCTGCGTCTGAGGGGTAGCTCATGGTCGTTTCCCGCGACCACCACCCCGTCCCGGCCGATGTCCCCAGGCCCCGACGCAAAGGCGCAGTCCGCAGCCGGGACCGGGAAGGCGCGCTCGCAGTCCCTCGCCCCGCCTACAACGGTGGCGTGACACACCTGCGATCACTCCCCGATCTCGCGCCGGGACTGACCCTCGCCGAGGCCCTGGCGCGCGAACCTCGCGCCTTCACCTTCGCCGAGCTCGCCGGCCTCGCGACCGCGCGCAAGGCTCGCACCGCGATCGCTCGCGGCGAGGTCACGCGCCTCCTCCCCGACGCGTACGTCGGCGCGATCCACCGCGACTCGTTCGCCGCCCGGGTCGACGCCGCGCTCCTGTGGGCCGGCCCCGCCGCGGCGGTGTCGGGCTCGTCAGCGATGTTCATCTGGGGCTTCCTCGCACAGCCACCCGCGCAGGTCGAGATCGCGCTGCCGCACCCGAGCCATCCCCAGACCCCGGACTGGCTGCGCCTCCGCCGCGTGACGTGGGATCCGCCCGTCAGCCGGGTGGGCGCCCTCACGGTCATGGGCCCGTCGCACGCCGTGATCCTCGGATACGGCCGCCTGCCCAGGAGGGATCGCGCCTCCGCGCTGTACCGGGCGATCCGCACGGGACTCGTCTCCGCCGCCGGCCTGCAGGCCACCCTGGAGTCGGTCCCCCGCGTGCCCGAACGCCGCGAACTCGTGGACCGGCTCCAAGCCGCGGCAGCCGGGTCGGAGAGCTACCTCGAGGAGGCGGGCCTGCGCCGCGTGTTCAACACCCGCGAGTTCTCGCGCTTCATCCGGCAGCACTCGGTGGTCGTGCAAGGCCTCCGGTTCAGACTCGACATGTTCGACGCCGAGACGCTCACCGCCGTCGAGCTCGACGGCGCCGCCTACCACTCGAGCCCCGAGCAGCGCCTGCGCGACAACCAGCGCGACGCGTTGCTCGCGACGGTCGGGATTCAGACGATCCGCCTGCCGTATCACGATGTGGTCGAACGGCCCGACTGGTGTCGAGCGCTCGTCAGAGGGGTCCTCGTGTCGCGGTCCGGCACGTGAACGACACTGAGCTACCCCTCAGACGCAGCAACCTCACGGAACCGACCACCATCTACCCATTCCGAGGAAGGGGCCGTGGGGCGGAGGCGGGGCTCGCCCGAGAACGCGAAGCCGGCTACGCCGCGCCCTGCTCCTCGACGCGGGTGAGGTACGCGGGCTGGACGCGCTCGATGACCACCTCGCGGGTCACCACCACGCGCGCGATGTCGTCGCGACCGGGGACCTCGAACATGGTCTCCTGGAGGACCTCCTCCATGATGGCGCGCAGGCCGCGCGCGCCGGTGCCGCGCTCGAGCGCCTGCTCCGCGATCGCCTCGACGGCCTCGGCCTCGAACAGCAGCTCCACGCCGTCGAGCTCGAACATCCGCTGGTACTGCTTGACCAGCGCGTTCTTGGGCTCGGTGAGGATGGACACCATGGCCGGCACGTCGAGCGGCCGGACCGTCGCGATGACGGGCATGCGGCCGATGAACTCGGGGATGAGCCCGAACTTGTGCAGGTCGCCCGGCGTCACCTGCGCGAACAGGTCCGAGTTGTCGGCCTCCTTGAGCGTCGCCCCGAAGCCGATCCCCTTGCGCCCCACGCGCGAAGAGATGATCTCCTCGAGCCCGGCGAACGCGCCGCCCAGGATGAAGAGCACGTCGGTGGTGTCGATCTGGATGAACTCCTGGTGCGGGTGCTTGCGCCCGCCCTGCGGCGGCACCGACGCGGTGGAGCCCTCGAGGATCTTCAGCAGCGCCTGCTGGACGCCCTCGCCGGACACGTCGCGCGTGATCGACGGGTTCTCCGCCTTGCGGGCGACCTTGTCGATCTCGTCGATGTAGATGATGCCGCGCTGCGCCTTGTCGACGTCGTAGTCGGCGGCCTGCAGCAGCTTGAGGAGGATGTTCTCCACGTCCTCGCCCACGTAGCCGGCCTCGGTCAGCGCGGTCGCGTCCGCGATCGCGAACGGCACGTTGAGCATCTTGGCGAGGGTCTGCGCGAGGTACGTCTTGCCCGTGCCCGTGGGGCCGATGAACAGGACGTTCGACTTCGCGATCTCGACCTGGTCGTCGTCGCCCTTGCGTCCCTCACCCGCGCGCACGCGCTTGTAGTGGTTGTAGACCGCGACGGACAGCGCGCGCTTGGCCTGCTCCTGGCCCACGATGTACTGGCCCAGGAAGTCGTAGATCTCGCGGGGCTTGGGAAGCTCGACGAACTCGGCCTCGACCTGCTCCGCGAACTCCTCCTCGATGATCTCGTTGCACAGCTCGATGCACTCGTCGCAGATGTACACACCGCCGCCGGCGATGAGCTTGCGCACCTGCTTCTGCGTCTTGCCGCAGAACGAACACTTGAGCAGGTCGCCGCTGTCCGCGGGTCGATTCATCGAGAGACTCCTCGTTAGACTTCCGTGCCCTTCTAGAGTAGGGCCCGCCTCCGACATCCGTGCGGGCGGCGCGCCGCCCGCCCTCGGCAACCGCGCCGGAGCAGGGACGATGCGCGCCTCACCGACGCCCTCACACCTCGCCGTGCGCCCGAGCGGGACACCGTCCGAGGCCCGCGCGCACGCCTCACCGCAGCCCGGATACGCGCGAGGGGCGCCGGCCCCGGCACGAGGCCGGCACCGACGCCCCAGGCGTCACAGCAGGTCAGGCGGGCTTGACCACCGGGTTCACGCCCTTGCGCGACTCGAGCACCTGGTCGACCAGGCCGTACTCGCGGGCCTGCTCGGCCGAGAGGAACGTGTCGCGCTCGATGTCCTCGCGCACCTTCTCGGGCGTCTGGCCCGAGTGGAAGGCGAGCGTGTTCTCGAGCCACTCGCGCATGCGGAGCATCTCCTCCGCGTAGATCTCGATGTCCGAGGCCTGCGCGCGGGCGCCGCCCTCGATGCGCGGCTGGTGGATCATCACGCGGGCGTTGGGCAGCGCGAGGCGCTTGCCGGGCGAGCCCGCCGCGAGCACCACGGCCGCCGCGGAGGCGGCCTGGCCCAGGCACACCGTCTGGATCTCCGGCTTGATGTACTGCATCGTGTCGTAGATCGCGGTGAGCGCGGTCTGCGAGCCACCGGGCGAGTTGATGTACAGGGTGATGAGGCGGTCCGGGTCCTGCGACTCGAGCACGAGCAGCTGGGCCATCACGTCGTCCGCCGAGGCGTCGTCGATCTGGACGCCCAGGAAGATGATGCGGTCCTCGAACAGCTTCGCGTACGGGTCCTGGCGCTTGAAGCCGTAGGCCGTGCGCTCCTCGAACGACGGCAGGATGTAGCGCGACGACGGTCCCGCCGGGGCCACGCCGCCGAAGGAGCCGGCCGTGCGACCGGCGGCCTCGAATGCTCGCTGGATGTCGCTCACGCCTTGCCTCCCTGGGACTTGTCGCCGGCCTCGACGGCGTGCTTGATGACCTTGTCGACGAAGCCGTACTCGAGCGCCTCGTCCGCCGTGAACCAGCGGTCGCGGTCGGCGTCCTTGGTCACCTGCTCCAGGGACTTGCCGGTCTGCTCCGCCGTGAGCTCCGCGAGCACCTTCTTCATGTGCATGATGAGCTCCGCGTTGATGCGGATGTCCGTGGTGGTGCCGTAGATGCCGCCCGACGGCTGGTGCATCATCACGCGGGCGTGCGGGGTCGCGTAGCGCTTGCCCGGCGCGCCGGAGCTCAGCAGGAACTGGCCCATCGACGCCGCCATGCCCATCGCGACGGTCGCGACGTCCGGCTTGATGTACTGCATCGTGTCGTAGATCGCCATGCCCGCGGTGATCGAGCCGCCGGGGCTGTTGATGTACAGGTAGATGTCCTTCTCGGGGTCCTCCGCCGCGAGCAGCATCATCTGGGCGCAGATGGCGTTCGCGTTGTCGTCGCGCACCTCGTCGCCCAGCCAGATGATGCGCTCACGCAGCAGCCTGTTGAAGATCGAGTCGTTGAGCGCCATCCCGGGCCCCTCGCCTCGCGCCGTGATCTCGTTCACGAGTCTCCTCCTGTCAAGGGTTCTGCTTGACCCTAACGCGTGGCACCGACACCCACCCCCCGCGCCGCCCCAGGTTTCGCTACGGGGTGAACGGAACCCCTGCATCGTCCCCCGGGACGATGCGATGCCCCCTCGGGGCGGTCCCCGATGCCCCGGGCGCGGGGATCGGGCGGGCGGACGATGCGCGGGCGGGCCGCCGGGTCTAGCGTCGGGAGAGGAGGCACCCACCACCGCGACGAGGAGGGGCATCATGACCACCGCACCCGAGAACGAGCCGGCGCCGCAGGGCGCGGCTCCCCCGCCCCAGGCGGGGCCGCCGCCCCAGTACGCGGCGCCGCAGCACCACGCCTATCAGCCCTACCCGCAGCAGGTGCCGCCGCCGGTGCCGCCGCGCGATCCGCGCACGGAGAAGAACTGGATGGGCACGCTCTCGCTCGTGCTGTCGCTGCTGGGCCTGTTCACGTGGTTCACGGCGATCGCGGGCATCGTGCTCGGCCACCTGAGCCAGAGCGCGGCCAAGCGCGGCGAGGCGGACAACCAGGGCATGGGCCTCGCGGGGCTCATCGTCGGCTACGTGATCGTCGGCATCGGGATGCTGCTGCTCGTCGCGGTCGTGGCGCTCACCTTGGGCTTCGCCGGGTGGGCGATCGGCGAGTGCGCCGGCTCGAACCCCGCCGACTGGTGCACCGGCGACTGAGGCCGCCGGCTCGACCCGACACCGCATCGTCCCCCGCCTGGACTAGCGTGGAACCAGGCACGATCAAGGAGAACCGCCATGAGCGACCAGCGACCCGACAACGCCGACGACCCGTACCGCTCCCCCGAGGCCCAGCAGCCGCCCCAGCCGCAACAGCCTCCGCAGGGCGACCCCTACGCGGCGCCGCAGGGCCAGTACGCACAGCCGCAGTACGGGCAGCCCCAGCCCGCCCAGCCCGGCCAGCCGCAGTACGCGCAGCAGCCGTACGGCCAGCAGCCCGGCTACCCGCCGCAGGCGGCGCCGGCGCAGTACGCCACGACCAAGCCGCGCACGTGGATGAACGTCGTGTCGCTGGTGACCAGCCTGCTGGGCATCGGGCTCGCGGGCGTGATCTTCGGCCACCTGGGCGTGAGCGCCGCGAACAAGGGCGAGGCCGACTACAAGGGCCTGGGCATCGCGGGCCTGATCCTGGGCTACCTCCAGATCCTGCTGGGCATCGCGTTCCTCATCTTCGCGGTGATCGCGGTGACGTCCTGCGCCAACGACCCGGCGTGCACCGACTGGTGGAACTCGATCACGGTCGAGACCTCCTGAGCGACCCCGGACGCCGCGTCCGGACAGCACGACGCCCCGGTCACCGTGCGGTGACCGGGGCGTCGTCGCGTGCGGGCCGGACGGCCCGGGCGGGTTACTTCTCGGCGTCCGCGGCGGCGGTGTCCGCAGCCTCGGCGTCCGCGGCGGCGGCCTTCTTGGTGGTCTTGCGCGCGCGGGTGGTCTTCGCGGGCTTCTTGGCGGGGGCCTCCTCGGCGGGGGCCTCGGCGGCCTCCTCCGCGGGCGCCTCGACGCTGCCCTCACCAGAGACCTCAACAACCTCGATGGTCTCCTCGACGGTCTCAACCACCTCGACGACCTCGGCGGCGGCCTCGGCCTCGGCGGCCTCCTCGCCCTTCTCGTCCTCGAGCGAGCCGATGACGCCGGACAGGTCCACGGCCGCACCGTTGGTGTCGACCACGGTGGCGCGGCGCAGGGCGAAGGCGGTGGCCTTCGAGCGCGCGACCTCGGACACCATCGCGGGCATCTGGCCGGCCTTCTCGACCTGGCCGATGAAGGTGCCCGGGTCCATCTGGTACTGGCGGGCGGCGTTGAGCAGGTAGTCCAGGAGCTCGGACTGCTCGACCTCGATCGAGAGGTCCTCGGCGAGCTGGTCGAGGATGATCTGCGTGCGCAGGGCCTTCTTGGCTTCCTCGGTCACCTCGGCGCGGTGCTCGTCGTCCTCGAGGCGGTTCTCGTTCTCGAGGTGCGCGTGGACCTCGGACTCGATGACCTTCTTGGGCAGCTCGAAGTCGGCGGCGTCGGCGAGGAGCTCGAGGAGCTTCTCGCGGGCCTCCATGGCCTGGTTGTTGGCCTTGATGCGCTTGGCCTGGCCCTCGAGGTCCTCGCGGAGCTCGGCGAGCGTGTCGAACTCGGAGGCGAGCTGGGCGAAGTCGTCGTCCGCCTCGGGCAGCTCGCGGGTCTTGACGGCGGTCACCTTGACGGTGATCTGCGCGGTCTCGCCGGCGTGGTCGCCCGCCGCGAGCGGACCCTCGTAGGTGGTCTCCTCGTCGGCCGAGAGGCCGGTGACGGCCTCGTCGAGGCCCTCGAGCATGTTGCCGGCACCGATCTGGTAGGAGGTGCCCTGCACGTTGTCGATGGTCTCGCCGTCGATGACCGCGGCGAGGTCGAGCGTCACGAAGTCGCCGTCGGCGGCGGGGCGGTCCACGGACACCAGGGTGCCGAAGCGCTCGCGGAGCGCGTCGAGGCGCTCGTCCACGTCGGCCTCGGAGACGTCGGCGGGCTCGATCTCGACCTTGAGGTCGGCGGCGGCGGGGAGCTTCACCTCGGGGCGAACCTCGACGGTGGCGACGAACTCGGCGCCCTCGTCACCCTCGACCGAGCCGGGGACCTTGGTGACCTCGACCTCGGGCTGGCCGAACGGACGGATGTCCTGCTCGCGCACGGCCTCCGAGTACCAGCCGGCCAGGCCGTCGTTGATCGCGTGCTCGATGATCGCGCCCTTGCCCACGCGCTGCTCGAGGACCTTCGCCGGCACCTTGCCCTTGCGGAAGCCGGGGATCTGCACCTGCTTGCCCACGTGCTCGTAGGCGTGCTTCATGCTGTCGGCGAGGTCAGCCTCGGTGAGGGAGACCGTGAGCTTGACGGTCGTGGCGTCGATCTTCTCGAGGGCGCTGGTCACTACGTACTCCTGAATGTGGGGGTATCGGGCCCGCGGGGCGCGGAATGCTCCCGCTGGACGGGCAACCCGCCTATCGTACCCGCCGCACGCACGGCGCCCAATTCGAAGCGGGGGACGATGCACGGGCCGGGTTGCGCTCGCTCCCGGCACGGCGCCGCGGAAGGGGCGGGTTCCGCGCCTAGGCTGGCGAGCATCGTCCCAAGGAGGCCCGATGCTCGCCGCCGCTCTCGTCCTCGCCGCGCTGGCCGCGCTGGTGCACGTGGCGATCTTCTGGCTCGAGTCCGTCGCGTGGATGCGGCCGGAGACGCGCGCGGTGTTCGGGATCCGCACGGAGCACGATGCCCGGGTCACCCGTCCGCTCGCCTTCAACCAGGGGTTCTACAACCTGTTCCTCGCGCTGATCGCGGTCGTGGGCGTGGTGTTCACCGCCGCGGGATGGCGCGATGCGGGGCTGGCGCTGGTGCTGGCGGGCTGTGGCGCGATGGCCGCGGCCTCCGTGGTGCTGGTGGTCTCGGGCGGGCGGCGCTATCTGCGCGCCGCCGCGGTCCAGGCGGTCGCTCCCCTGCTGGCGGTGGCGCTCACCGTCGCCGCGGTCCTCAACGGTTGAGCCGCATCGTCCCGTCGGGGTGACAGTTCGGGCTCACAGCAGGATCTCCAGTGCCGCCCGGATCGCCGGCCGCGCATTGGGGAACGATGCGGCCATCGCGAGGAGCGCCGACGGGTTGCTCTCTCGAGTGCGCAGCCATCGCTTCAACGCCTCGATAGCGAGGTCCGCGCCCCAGTCATGGCGCAGTCGGAACGAGTCGATGATCGTCCGCTCCGCCGAGTAGAGGCCGATCAGAAGTCCGCCGGGCAGGCGGTGCTCGCCACGCCCGATGTCGAAAGTTACCGCGTCAAATCGATGCCACACGATCGGAGCCGTCGGCGCCTCGATCGGGTGCGTCCCGCGTGGGATCGCGATGTGGGAGCGGGTGGGGATCTCGTCGGCCAGCTCGTGTAAGGCGAGAGCCGAGAGCAGGCAGAGCGTCGCTTGCGGACGCTTGGCGGCGATCGCCATCCACGCCGCCGTCGTGTCGTCAGCCGCACCGGCACGCAGGAAAAGCCCCGGCGCGATGCGCGCGTACTCCCCTGCGCCAGTCAAGGCCCGAAGCTGATGACGGGTGATCCCGTGAGCCGCGAGCGAGCCGTAGTCGAGCGTCGTGGGATGAGCAGATGGATCCACGCTCACGCCCCCCCTCCCGACGAAATCCGGAACAGACAAAGCCTATCTGTGACGATTTCCGTTGAACCAGGTGGCAATGCGATCAATCGGCTGGGGCGTCGAAGGCAGTGTCGAGGAGCCCCCGGAGCATGTCGCGCAGTTCCGGTCGGTGGGAGTACATCTCAAGTCGCGCAACGGCAACGTCGTAGCATTCGGCATCGACCCGCGAGCCGACCACCCAAACCACGACGATCGAACCGTCGGATTCGACGCGGTAGACGATGCGGTACTGGCGGTTGCCAACGACGAGCTTGCGCAGCCCGGTGAGGTTCCCCGAAGCGCGAGAGCCGAGGGGTGCGCCGCGCTGTTCGGGCAGATCCTTGAGCTTGTTCAGGCCGCTCACGACGAGCTTGCGGGCGGACCCGTCGAGCGCGCGGACGTCGTCCTGCGCCTCGGGGGTCAGGATGATGGTTGCCAAGGTGCGGCCTTTCGGCGTGACGTCAGTCGTCGAGGTCGATGCCAAGCTCGACGGCGAACTCCTCCAGGCTCTTTCGGCCAGCGCCGTCGTCGGTCGCGATACGGGTGAGGGCTACCGCGAGCAGGCGCATGTCCTCCTCCCGTTCGGCGATGCGGTCGAGCTGCTCCATGTCGGCCATCGGCACGATGGCGACGGAGGGTTCGTTGTTCTTGAGCACGACAACGCGGTTGCCGTCGGCGACTCGGGCCGTGATGCTGGCGAAGTCACGGGCCGCCTTCGTCGCGCTGACGAGATCACGCGTATCGGTCTTCATGGAAACCTCCTCGCTCGCGGCACCCAGCCGCGAGGCGAACACCCGGCACCCGGCCGGGGTGGAGCGAAAGCCTCGGCACCTGGCCGGGACGTGGAGGGCACCTGGCCCAAGCCCATACGCATCACCATACGCATGATCATGCGCATTGTCGAGGAATCTCGATGAGCAGGCACTGCCACGACAACGCGACATCCGCAGGCCGCCGGCGATCGCCACAAAGATGAGTAAACGATGACCTGGTCATGTTTCACGTCCAATGATGGTCGTGGGAACTCACGAGTTACCAGGACTTTCACCGTCGGGGTGACAGGATTTGAACCTGCGACCCTCTGCTCCCAAAGCAGATGCGCTACCAAGCTGCGCTACACCCCGTGGCCCCCGAACAGGGGGCGCTGTTCCCCGCATCGGCGGGGCTCGGCTACTCTAGTACGCGCCGCGCAGGCGGCGATGCGGGTGTAGCTCAATGGTAGAGCCTCAGTCTTCCAAACTGATTACGCGGGTTCGATTCCCGTCACCCGCTCCATGACGAAGGCCCCCTCCGCGGAGGGGGCCTTCGGCGTCTCGGCTCTGCGGCGCGGTCAGACCCGTCGGCCCGCCGGCCCCCATTGCTGTGGTGGTAGATGCGCGCACGCTTTCGCACAGAGTCGTGCGCGGATCTACCACCAGCACCCCAACGCGAGGGCGCCCGCCCCCGTCAGGCGGAGGCCGCGCTCAGCGCCTCGAGCTCCTCCGCAGACAGCACCAGCGTCATCGAGGCGACCAGCGGCGCCAGCTGGTCGAGCGTGCGCGCCGAGGCGATGGGGGCGACCACCGTCGGCTGATCCCGCAGCCACGCCAGCGCGACCGCCGCCACGTGGGCGTCGTGCGCGGCGGCGATGCGGTCGAGCTCCGCGAGCACGCGTCGGCCGCGCGCATCGAGGTACGCGCCCGCAGCCGCGGCGCGCCGGCTGTCGACCACCGCATCGTCCCGGTACTTGCCCGTGAGGAAGCCCTTCGCGAGCGACCAGTACGGCAGCACGCCCAGGCCGTGGCGCTCCGCGGCGGCGCGCAGCTCGCCCTCGAAGCCGCGCTCGACCAGGTTGTAGTGAGGCTGGAGGGCGACGGGCCGGTGGAGGCCGTCGCGATCGGCGATCGCGCACCACTCGTCGATGCGGGCGGCCGTGTAGTTGGAGATGCCGATCTCCCGCACCAGGCCGTCGTCGACCAGCGCGGAGAACGCCGCGGCCGTCTCCTCGAGCGGCGTGTCGGGGTGGTCGAAATGCGCGTAGTAGAGGTCGATCCGATCCGTCCGGAGGCGCGCAAGGCTGGCCTCGGCCGCGGCGCGCACGGTGGCCGCGCCGAGCCCCGTGAACTCGGGGTGCTCGCTCACCTTCGTCGCGACGAGGACGTCGTCACGGCGACCGCGCGCGGCGAGCCACTCCCCGATCACGGTCTCGGACTCGCCGCCCGAGTTGCCGGGCGCCCACGCCGAGTAGACGTCGGCCGTGTCGACCAGGCGCCCGCCGCCGGCGACGAACGCGTCGAGGATGGCGAAGGAGTCGTCGCGGTCGGCGGTCCAGCCGAACACGTTCCCACCAAGCGCCAGGGGCGCGTCGGTCAGGTCGAGGGTTCCGAGTGCGGAGGCGATCTGCTCAGTGGTCATGCGGGCTCCTGTCGGGTAGCGGGCCCCGGGACGATGCGATGGTCCGGGAAGCCTGGGTCGTTCAGTGTCGTCGAGGGAGTGGGGTGCCGGCGCGGAAGGTCGGCGCCGATGCGGCGGCCGGGTCGAGTGCCGGAGGCCCGGGTGCGGGCGCTCGCTAGAAGAGCCCGATCACCACGCCCGCAAGCGCGAGGCCCGCAGTGTCGTGCGCCGCATCGATGAGCGTGATGCCGGGGTGGCGCAGCGCGAAGCCGTTGTGGAGCGCATGGGCCCCGCCGCGGAACACCAGGCCGATGAGCGCGCCCAGCACGAGGCCGCCGGCCCAGTCGTCGATGCCGAGTCCGTTCATGAGCACGGCCAGGAGGATCACGCCCAGGGCGTTCGCGACAATGGTGCCGCCGAAGGCGACGCCCATGCTCGCGCCCTCCATGTCCTCGCGCGTCATCCCGTTGAGGCGCTGCCACAGCGGAAACAGACCCACCGGCGAGTACCACCAGAAGCCGAGCGCGAAGGCCGCGAGGAACGCCACGAGCACGGCGATCCAGTTGACGTCCGCGAGCGAGAGCCAGTCCATGAGGCCGAGACTACGAGGCGAAACGACAACCCTCTACCCCTCAGGCGCAGCAACCTCGCGAAAGCGACCACCACCTACCCATTCCGGATGGGGCGGGGGGCGGGGGCCGGGCGGGGCCGAGCTGGGCAGCGGGGTCGGGGGCCGGGCGGGGCCGGGCGGCGGGGGGCTCAGCCCTCGACGGCCGCGGCGATCTCCTCGAGGTCCGTGTCGAGCGCCTTGCGGGTCGCCTTCATCCCCGCCTTCCCGAACAGCAGCCATCCCACGCGCTGCGCCGGACCGGGGTGGGGCGTCTCGGCGGTGAAGCTCACCCGCAGGAGGGTGCCCTCGCCGTCGGGGATGAGCGTGAAGATGGTCTCGTACTCGGTGCCGCGGTTCTCGGCCACCACCACGGTGCGGTGCGGCGCGTCGACCTCGGCGACCTCCATGACCTCGTCGGCCTCGCGGCCGAACATGCGGCGCGTCTCCCGCCAGCGCACGCCCGGCTCGTAGCCGTCGCCCTCGAGCCGCTGGATCGCGACGATCGCGCTCATCACGTCGGCCGCGCCGTCGAGGTCCGTGACCACCTTCCAGACCGCCTCGGGCGACGCCTCGATGCGCCGCTCGGTCTCGATCCGATGCCCTGACATCGCTCCCCCTCGGTCCGTTGCCTCGGCCCCAGGCTAGCCCCGGCGCGCGCCCGGCCTCAGACCCGGACGGCGAAGTGCCGCGCCAGGTCCCCGATGTCGGCCTTGAGCCGCACGGTCCCGCCCAGCGAGAAGAACGTGGCGATCGCGCTGCGCATCGCACGCTCCGCGAGCGTCGGCTGCGGCTTGTACACGTGGAAGACGCGCCGCACGTGCGTGCCCTCGGCCGTCTCCTCGAGGAAGGTGGTCACGGTGAACTCGCCGTCGGGCCCCACCCGCTCCTGGACCAGCCGGGTATAGGGCTCCGCCTCGAGGGTGGTGAGGCGGATGACGTTGGGTTCGGCGCCCGCGTCGCGCTCGCTGAACTGCATGACGTGCCCCAGCTCCCCCGGCTGGCCCTCCTCGGTCACCGCCTGGATCACCATGGAGAACACCTCGACCCGCAGGTCCGGTTCTGTCAGGCACCGCCATACGTCCTTCGCGGTCGCGGGGATGGTCCCCTCCCGCTCGACGGACATATCCAGCGCCCCTGCCATGATTCCTCCCCGCGGCGGAGCGACGAACGCGCCCCATCAGCCCACCGTAGTGCGCACGCGACCAAAGTTGCAGGTTGGCGCCGCCGGGCCGGCGGACACGCCGCGGTCGAGGGACGATGCACGGTCCGGCCCGGGGTCCAGGGTCGGCCAGGGATCCACGCAGCCGCCGCGAGGGGTGGGCGGGCGGGCCCGCCGCCTCGCGTCCGCGCGAGCGGGCCCGCCCACCCCCACGGGTGCCGCCCCCCGCGGGCACCCCTGGCACCTCCTACGCTACGAAGGCAGCCACGGTGCGGGTATCCCCATTTGTGGGGGAAGGGCATGCACCGGATCGGACACCGGCGCCCGCACGTCACGAATCGGGCGGCGGTACCGCGTGAGGTGCGCCACACGCACCCGTTCCCCTGGTCGACCAGGGGGTTGCCGCACGACTCGCGGCGCCGCTAGGCTCGCGTTATCCGCACCGGAGGGCACCCACGATGAGCATCGAGAGCCGCGCATTCGCCGCCGCCTCTGCCGTCGTCGCACGCCCCGCCGCGCGCTCGTGCGCCTGCGGCTGCTGCTGTCTGTAGAGCGCCGGCGCGCTCCCCGATCCGAGGATCGGAAGGTCTCACGCCGCCGCTCTGCCCGGCATTATTCCTGATAGATCAGCGTTGCACCCCCAGCATTTCCCCACCACCAAAGGAGAAGGACCGCTCATGGCCCGCATCTACGAGGACGCGACCGCCCTCATCGGCAACACCCCGCTCGTCAAGATCAACGCACTGGCGGAGGGCGTCGACGCCACCGTGCTCGGCAAGCTCGAGTTCTACAACCCGGCCAACTCCGTCAAGGACCGTCTGGGCGTCGCCATCGTCGACGCCGCCGAGGCGGACGGATCGCTGAAGCCCGGCGGCACCATCATCGAGGCGACGTCCGGCAACACGGGCATCGCGCTCGCGATGGTGGGCGCGGCCCGCGGCTACAACGTGGTGCTGACCATGCCCGAGACGATGTCCAAGGAGCGCCGCGCGCTGCTCCGCGCCTTCGGGGCGGAGCTGGTCCTCACCCCCGGCCCGGAGGGCATGCGCGGCGCCGTCGAGGCGGCCACCAAGATCGCCGAGGAGCGCCCCGGCTCGGTGCTGGCCCGCCAGTTCGCGAACGAGGCCAACCCCGCCATCCACCGCCGCACCACGGCGGAGGAGATCTGGAACGACACCGACGGCGAGGTCGATATCCTCATCGCGGGAATCGGCACCGGCGGCACCATCACGGGCGTGGGCGAGGTGCTCAAGGAGCGCAAGCCCTCGGTCCAGGTGATCGGCGTCGAGCCCGCGGAGTCCCCCATCCTCAACGGTGGCAAGCCGGGCCCGCACAAGATCCAGGGCATCGGCGCGAACTTCGTCCCCGAGATCCTCAACACCGAGGTCTACGACGAGATCTTCGACGTCGACGCGGAGACCGCGGTCGCGACCGCACGCGCGGCGGCCCGCAAGGAGGGCCTGCTCGTGGGCATCTCCTCCGGCGCCGCGCTCCACGCCGCGATCGAGGTGGCGAAGCGCCCGGAGAACACCGGCAAGACCATCGTCGCGATCATCCCGTCGTTCGGCGAGCGCTACCTGTCCTCCGTCCTGTACTCGGACCTGATGGACTAATCCAGCACGGCGGCGCGTTGCCGCCCCCGGCACCACATCCCACCTGGAAGGGCTTCCTGCCATGGCATCCGACATCTCAGCGCTCGGCCGAGCGCTCGAGGACATCCGCACGGCGAGGCGGCGGGATCCCGCCGCGCCCGCGTGGTGGGTGATCGCGGGCTCCTACCAGGGCGTCCACGCCGTCTGGTATCACCGGGTGGCGCACTGGCTGTGGCGCCGGGGGCTGCGCTCGTACGCGCGGCTGGTCTCGCAGTACGCGCGGCGCGCGACGGGCATCGAGATCCACCCCGGCGCGCAGCTGGGCCGGCGCGTGTTCATCGACCACGGCATGGGCGTGGTGATCGGCGAGACCGCCGTGGTGGGCGACGACGTGCTGATGTTCAACGGCATCAACCTGGGCGGCACCACGATGAGCCCGGGCAAGCGCCACCCCACGATCGGCGACCGCGTCGTGATCGGCGCGGGGGCCAAGGTGCTCGGCCCCCTTCACATCGGATGCGACGCGCGCATCGGCGCCAATGCCGTGGTCGTCAAGGACGTCCCGGACGGTGCGACCGCCGTCGGCATCCCCGCGGTGATCCGCAACCACCCGGGGCCCACGGAGGCCTCGACCGCCGCATCGGCCGTCGACTCGGGCGACTCGCACCGGCACCCCAACCCGGACGCCCCGCCGGAGCCGGTGCACGAGCCGGCCATGTACTACATCTGACGCGCCCCTAGGGTGGGGCCATGCGAACCTTCACCCTGCCGCACACCGACATCGTCGTCCCGGACGTGGTCCTGGGCCTCATGCGCATCGTCGAGAAGTCCGACGAGGAGGTGCGCGCGCTCGTGAGCGCCGCCCTCGACGCGGGCATCGACTTCATGGACCACGCCGACATCTACGGCCCGCCGTACCACGGCTGCGAGCGCCGCTTCGCGGAGGCCCTCCGGCTCACCCCGTCCGAACGCGACCGCCTCACCCTCCAGACCAAGTGCGGCATCCGCCAGCCCGGGCCGTACTTCGACTTCTCGTACGAGCACATCGTGTCCTCCGTCGAGGGCTCGCTCGAGGCGCTCGGCACGGACCGCATCGACATCCTGCTCCTCCACCGTCCCGACGCGCTGGTCGAGCCCGAGGAGGTCGCGCGCGCCTTCGACGACCTCGAGGCCGCCGGCAAGGTGCGCCACTTCGGCGTCTCGAACCACACCCCGGGCCAGATGGATCTGCTGCGCAAGCACGTGCGCCAGCCGCTGGTCGCCAACCAGATCCAGCTCTCGATCACCCACGCCCCCACCATCGCGGGTCCGATGGCCATGAACATGGCGGCGCTCGACCAGTCGATCGCGCGCGACACCGGCGTCATCGACTACTGCCGCCTCCACGACATCACCCTTCAGGCCTGGTCGCCGTTCCAGGCCGGATTCTTCACCGGCCCGTTCCTGGGCTCGCCCGAGTACCCCGAGCTCAACGCCGTGATCGACCGGCTGGCCGCGCAGTATGACGTGCCCGCCGAGGCGATCGCGGTCGCGTGGCTCACCCGCCACCCCGCGCGCATGCAGGTGGTGCTGGGGACCACCACGCCGGCGCGCGTCGCCGCCGCGGCCCAGGGCTCGGACATCACCCTCACCCGCGCGGAGTGGTACGCGCTGTTCCGCGCCGCGGGCTACCTGGTGCCCTGACCGCCGGGGCCCCTGAGCCCGCGGCCCTCACACAGACGACGAGGCCCCGGTCGATCGACCGGGGCCTCGTGCCGTCTCGGGGGACGATGCGGTGGGCGGGCTATCCGGCGAACGAGCGCAGCATCCAGGCGGCGTCCTCGTGCGCGGCGAGGCGCGCGTTGAACAGGTCCGCCGTGGCGCCGTCGCCGGCCTCCTCCGCGACCTCGACGAGCGGGCGCACCAGGCGCGCGACGGTCTCGTGGTCGCGGCGCAGGTTCTCGACCATGGTCATCGCGTCCGCGGTGCGGTCGTTGTCCTTGATGGACGTGTGCTCGGTGAACTCGGCGTACGAGCCCGGGGCGGGAGCCCCGAGGGCGCGCATGCGCTCGGCGAGGACGTCGGCGGCCTTCCACAGCTCCGTGTACTGCTCCTCGAACATGAGGTGGAGCGAGCGGAAGTGCGGGCCGGTCACGTTCCAGTGATAGCCGTGCGTCTTGAGATACAGGGTGAAGGTGTCGGACAGCACCTGCGCGAGGCCGGCGTTGATGGCCGTGAGATCCTCGGACTTGATGCCGATCCTGGGCTGGGTCGCGGTGGTCCTGGCGGGCGTGGCGGGCTTCATGTCTCCTCCTCCGTCGGGTTCGCAGGCCGCGGAAAGCGCCCCGCGGCTCCACTGGGGTGCAACCGGCCTGCCGCGGCCGACATTCCCGGGGCCAACGTCCGTACCGGAATCCGCTCCCACGCTGTTATGTTGCGAGCATCATGGACATCTTCTCGCTCGACCCGCAGCCCGCCGCGGAGGCCTGCCCCGCCCCTGCCGTGCAGGACGCACCCGGGGACGATGCGATGGTCGAGATCCTCGCCCAGACCCGCCGGGTGGCGATCGTGGGAGCCTCCCCGAACCCGGCCCGCACGAGCTACCAGGTGGCGGTGTGGCTCATGGAGCACACCCCGTACGAGCTGTTCCTGGTGAACCCCGCCGCCGAGGGCGAGGAGATCCGTGGACACGGCTTCTTCCCCACCCTCGCCGAGGTGCCGGTCAAGGTCGACCAGGTCGTGGTGTTCCGCCGCGCCGAGTACACCCCGACCATCGCGCAGCACGCGGCCGACGCGGGCGCGGGCGGCGTGTGGCTCCAGCTGGGCATCGCGAACGCGCACGCGATGCGGATCGCGGCGGAGCACGACATGACCGCCGTGCAGAACCGCTGCATCAAGATCGAGTACCGCCGCCTGGCCGACCGCATCGAGGCAGCGCGCGACTGACGGCTCTCCCCCGAGGCGACACGCGCATCGGCCCCGTCCAATCCGCGCCATACCGTTTCAAGGTGCCACGATGAGGGCATGAGCCTCGCCGCCGGGTATCGACTCGTGTCCATCGACCGCGACCGTGGCGCGGAGATGCTCGAGGTCGACTCGTGGGCCTTCACCGGCGACTTCGCGCCCGGCGAGGCCGAGGACTGGCTCGCGGCGATCCCGTTCGACCGGGCCCGCGCGATGGAGATCGCGGACCCCGGGCGCGGCCCGCTGGGCGAGCTCGCCGCGGTCAACTCCTCCTATACGTTCCGCATGGCCGTGCCGGGCGGCGAGCACGTGCCCGTCGCGGGCCTGACGTTCGTGGGCGTGCACACCGGGCACCGAAGGCGCGGCCTGCTGCGCGCGATGATGGCCGACCATCTGGCCGACGCCCGCCGCCGCGGGGAGGTCGCCTCGGCGCTCTACGCCGCCGAGTCCGAGATCTACCAGCGGTTCGGCTACGGCCTCGCCGCGCAGCAGCTGACCCTGCGCGTGCCGCGCCGGGCGGATCTGCGGGAGGTGGCAGGCGCGGACGCGCTGACCGTGCGCCTCGAACGGCTGAGCCTCGAGCGCCACGGCCGGGTCATGCGCACCGTCCAGGCGCGGCTCGCCCGCCCGGGCACCATGACGCTCGAGTCGGACTACGCGCTGCAGGCACGTTTCTGCGATCCGGTCTCCGACCACCGCGACTCGGAGCGGCTGCGGATCGCGATCGTCGAGGACGGGGACGAGCCCGTCGCGTATGCCATCCTGCGCCGCAAGGCGGACTTCGGCGACGACTCGATGCCGTCGGGCAAGGTGACCGTGCAGCAGCACGCCGCGCTCACCCCGGCCGCCACGCATCGGCTCTGGTCCGTGCTCGCGGACATCGACCTGATGGCCACCGTCCACGCGGCGCCCTTCGCGGTGGACGATGCGCTGGTCCACATGCTCGTCGACCTCCGGTCCGCGGCCCCGCGCCTGCGCGACAACCTGTGGCTGCGCCTCGTCGACGTGCCCGCCGCGCTCACGGCACGCTCGTACGTCACCCCCGTCGACGTGGTCGTGCGCGTCGAGGACCCCCTGTTCCCGGACAACGCCGGCCCGTGGCGCATCACCACGCGCGACGGCGAGGGGCACGTGGAGGACGCGCACGGCGCCGAGCCACACGTCGTGATCGGGATCCAGGAGCTGTCCGCGGCCTACCTGGGCGGCGCGAGCGTCGAGGCGCTCGCCTCCGCCGGGCTCGTCGAGGAGCGCCGCCCGGGCGCGGTGCGCGCGCTGGCCGCGGCGCTGGGGTGGGTCCAGGCGCCCGTGTGCAACCTGTTCTTCTGACGCGGCGCGCTCGCCCGGGGCGCGCCGACGCGGAGGCTCAGCGGGACTGCTCGTAGCCCATCATGCGGTCGATGCGGCGCTGGTGGCGCTCGTCGCCGGAGAAGGGCTCGGCCACGAACGCGTCCGCGATCGCGGTGGCCTCCTCCAGCGAGTGCATGCGGGCTCCCAGCGAGCCGATCTGCGCGTCGTTGTGCTGGCGCGCGAGCTTCGCGGTCTCGACCGACCAGACGAGCGCCGCGCGGATGCCCGGCACGCGGTTGGCGGCGAGCTGCTCGCCGTTGCCCGAGCCGCCGATGACGATGCCCAGGTCCTCCCCCGCGCTCGCCGCCACGGCCTCGGCCGCGGCGATGCACATGGGCGGGTAGTCGTCGAGCGCGTCGTACTCGTACGCGCCGTGGTCGACCACCTCGAGGCCGGCCTGCGTGAAGTGGGCGAGAAGGTGCTGCTTGAGCTCGAACCCTGCGTGGTCCGCGGCGATGTGGAGGCGCATGGCGCCATTGTGCCAGCGCCGCGCCGCGCCGGCCTCCCCGCGGGCCATCCGGCCGGAGGACGATGCGAAACCCGGCCCGCGCATCGTCCCTCGCCTCCCCTCCCGGCACCCAGGAAGACCCTCGCCGTGAGCGAAACGTCCCGCCGTGTGTCGGACGTCACGCCTAGGGTGAGTGCATGACATTGCATTCCGGCATCGACCAGTCCGAGTTCTCGCCGTCCGTGCGCGCGCAGGACGACTTCTTCCGCTACGTCTCCGGCCCGTGGGAGGAGACGCACCAGATCCCCGCCGACCGCGCCGCGGACGGCTCGTTCTACACGCTCCGCGACGAGGCCGAGAAGCAGGTCCGCGTCATCATCGAGGAGGCGGCCGCGGACACGCAGATCGGCGCGCTGTACGCGTCCTTCATGGACGTCGACCGCGTCAACGGGCTGGGCGTGGCCCCGCTCGAGGCGGACCTCGCGCTGGTCGACGGCGCGACGTCGCACGACGACCTGGCGCGCGTGATCGGCGAGCTGCAGCGCTCCGGCGTGGGCGGCCCGGTGGGCTACTACGTGTTCGCGGACAAGTCGGACCCGGACCGCAACGTGGTGTACCTCGGCCAGTCGGGCCTGGGCCTGCCGGACGAGGCCTACTACCGCGAGGACGCGCACGCCGCGACGCGCGAGAAGTACGTCGCCCACGTGGACCGCATGGCGGGCCTCACCGGCGCCGCCTTCGACGGCGCGGGCATCGTGGCGCTCGAGACGGCCATCGCGAAGGACCACTGGGACCGCGTCAAGACCCGCGAGGCGGACCTCACGTACAACCCGACCACGCTCGCGAGCCTCACCCAGGACGCGCCGGGCTTCCCGTGGGCCATCTGGGCGGACGCGATCCGCATGCCGGAGGCCGCGCACGAGCTGCTCATCGCGAGCGAGCCCTCCTACTTCACGGCGCTGGGCGCCGCCTGGGAGGCCACCGACCTGGAGGCGTGGAAGGCGTACCTGCGCTGGCGCATCGTCTCCTCGCGCGCGCCCTACCTCACGGAGGAGATCTCCAAGGCGAACTTCGACTTCTACGGCACCGTGCTGTCCGGCGCGACCGAGCAGCGCGACCGCTGGAAGCGCGGCGTCAGCCTGGTCGAGGGAGTCGTCGGCGAGCTCGTGGGCCAGGAGTACGTGGCCCGCCACTTCCCGCCGGCGTACAAGGAGCAGATGGACCGCCTGGTCGCGAACCTCATCGAGGCGTACCGCCAGTCGATCGAGTCGCTGCCCTGGATGACGCCCGCGACCCGGCAGAAGGCGCTGGAGAAGCTGCGTCAGTTCACGCCCAAGATCGGCTACCCCGACAAGTGGCGCGAGTTCGACGGCCTCGAGCTGGCCGCGGACGACCTGCTGGGCAACGTGCGCGCCGCCTCCGCGTTCGAGGAGGACTACGACTGGGCGAAGATCGGCAAGCCGGTCGACCGCTCCGAGTGGCTGATGACCCCGCAGACGGTCAACGCCTACTACCTGCCCGTCGCCAACGAGATCGTGTTCCCCGCCGCAATCCTCCAGGCGCCGTTCTTCACCCCGGACGCGGACGACGCGATCAACTACGGCGGCATCGGCTCCGTGATCGGCCACGAGATCGGCCACGGCTTCGACGACCAGGGCTCGAAGTACTCGGGCACCGGCGCGCTCGAGGACTGGTGGACCGAGGAGGACCGCGCCGCGTTCATGGAGCGCGCCCAGCGCCTCATCGCCCAGTACGACGGCTACTCCCCCAAGCAGCTCGACGACGCGCACCGCGTCAACGGCGCGCTCACGGTCGGCGAGAACATCGGCGACCTCGCCGGCGTGGAGATCGCGCTCAAGGCCTACGAGATCGCGCTGGGCCACCCCATCACCGCGGCGCCGGAGATCGACGGCCTCACCGCCGTGCAGCGCTTCTTCATCGGGTACGCGCTCACCGAGCGGATGATGGTCCGCGACGAGGCCCTGGTGACCCGCCTGGCCACGGACCCGCACTCGCCGTCGGAGTTCCGCGTCAACGGCATCGTGCGCAACCTCGACGCCTGGTACGACGCCTTCGAGGTGACCGAGGCCGACGAGCTGTGGCTCGCCCCCGAGGAGCGCGTCTCCATCTGGTAGCAGGGACGATGCACGGGTCGCCCGTGCGCGGAGGGCCCCGGGGCGTGCGCGCCCCGGGGCCCTCTCCGTCCCCACCCAGCGGACACCACTGTCCGGTGCGAGACTTGAAGGCGGGGAGGTCGACGGGGACGAGGTGGTTCCGATGAAGACCTTGCGATGGCGTGCGGCGCTCGGGGCGGTCGCGCTCGGATGCCTGACCCTGACGCTCGGCGCGTGCACGGGCGACGCCGAGGAGACCCCCACCGCCGCCGGCACGGTGGAGGCCACCGCGACCGCGGACCCGAGTTCGACGCCGGAGCCGGCCGAGGCCACGGACGATGCCTCACCGGGGGTCGCCGACCTGCCCGACCCGTGCACGCTCGCGAGCGCCGACGAGCTCCAGGCCGCGACCGGCCTCGCGTGGGACGAGGGCGTGATCGAGGAGGAGCTGTCCGATGAGGACTCGCTCGCCTGCCTCTGGAGCGCGCGCCACCCCTTCCTCGCCGTGGCCGTCTCCCCCGGCACCGGGACCGTCGACACGTATCGCGATCAGTGGAAGGGCCGACTCGTGGAGACCGACGAGGTGGTCGGCGCCACCCGTGCCTGGCTGAGCCCCGCGGGGCACACGCTCCACATGGTGGTGAACGACGTCTACGTCGAACTGGAGTACTCGTGGTACCCGGAGGAGGATCCCAGCGCGACGGTCCTGGCCATCGCCCACGTCGTGGCCGGCAACATCCTCGGCGACGACGCGTTCGCGGCGTCAGGGCTTCCCGATCCGTGCGCGCTGGTCTCGGAGGAGGAGCTGCTCGCGGCGACGGGATACGAGTTCACCGAGGAGGGGCTCGACAGCGACTCTTCGAACCTGACGCGGGGCGGATGCGGCTGGACCGCCGCAGAGGTGCCCACGATGCTGTTCCTCACGGTCTCGCGGGGCGACGCGACGGCCGACCGCGCATACTGGGAGGACCTCTACATCGACACCGCGGACGCCACCGTCGCCGGCGCCACCGACGCGTGGACCAGGTGGGAGGGAACGTTCATCGGCATGGAGGTGGGCGACCTCTACGTGACGATCGAGTACGACTGGCACCCGGACAACTTCGTGCCGGCGCGGACGATCGCCGACCTCGCCGAGGCGGTCGCGGGGAACCTCGCCGAGGCGACCGCGGGCGACGCCTGACGGGCGCCCCGCGCCCGCCGCCGCAACCGCGACGCGCCTCCTACCTCGCCAGGTAGACGCGCGCCTCCCAGGGCGCCAGGTGCATCGGCCCCACCACGGGCGGCGGGTCCACCGCCACGCCCTGGTTGTGCAGCACCAGCCGCGCGGCGCCCAGGTCGATGTCCACGTCGACCGGCTCCCCCGAGAGGTTCGCGGCGACCGTCATCACCGAGCCGTCGAGCTCGCGGCGGAACGCGAACACGCGCGGATGCTCGGGCAGCAGCATCGCGAACGAGCCGTGCGACACCACGGCCTCCCCGTGACGCAGGTCGATGAGCGATCGGTAGAAGTTGAAGACGCTGTCGGGGTCCTCCACCTGCGCCTCGGCGTTGAGCCAGGCGTGGTTGGCGGGGACGTCGATCCACGGGGTGCCGGACGTGAAGCCGGCGTGCGGTCCCGCCGTCCACTGGACCGGGGTCCGCGCGTTGTCGCGGCTCATGGCGGACAGCCCGTCGAGCACGCGCTCCTCCCCCACGCCCAGCGCCCGCAGCTCGTCATACGCGTTGAGCGACTCGATGTCGCGGAACTGGTCGATCGACGTGAACCCGGCGTTCGTCATGCCCAGCTCGTCGCCCTGGTAGACGTAGGGCGTGCCGCGCTGGAGGTGCAGCACGGCCGCGAGCGCCTTGGCGGAGGCGGCCCAGTGGTCGCGGTCGTCGCCGAAGCGGGAGACCACGCGCGGCTGGTCGTGGTTGTCCCAGTACAGGCTGTTCCACCCGCGCTCGCCCAGCTCGTGCTGCCAACGCCCCAGGATCGACTTGAGGCGCACCAGATCCAGCGGCTGGGGATCGAACTTGCCGCCCGGCCCGTGGTCCACGTCGACGTGCTCGAACTGGAAGACCATGTCGAGCTCGCGGCGGGCGGGGTCCGTGATGAGCAGCGCCTCGTCCGTGGTGATGCCCGGGGTCTCGCCCACGGTGAGCAGCTCCGCGTCGCGGCCGTCGAACACCTCGCGGCGCATCTCCTGCAGGTAGGCGTGCATGCGCGGCCCGTTGGCGTACAGCGGGAAGCCGTTGCCCAGCCCGCCCGGCAGCGGCGCGCCGTCGCGCAGCGGCAGCTCCTTGGAGATGAGGTTGATGACGTCCATGCGGAAGCCGTCGACGCCCTTGTCCAGCCACCAGCGCATCATCGCGTAGACCGCCTGACGCACCTCGCGGTTCTCCCAGTTGAGGTCCGGCTGCTTGGGGTGGAACAGATGGAGGAAGTACTCGCCCGACTCCTCGTCGAGCTCCCACGTCGATCCGGAGAAGAAGGCCCGCCAGTTGGTGGGCTCGGCGCCCACGTCGCCGGCCGCGAAGCCCTCGCGCGGGGGACGCCACCAGTACCAGTCGCGCTTGGGGCTGCGCCGCGACGAGCGCGACTCGAGGAACCACGGGTGCTCGTCCGACGTGTGGTTGACCACCAGGTCCATGACCAGCTTCATGCCGCGCTCGTGGACCTCCGCGAGCAGCGCGTCGAAGTCCTCCATGGTGCCGAACGCCGGATCGATGGCGTGATAGTCGGAGATGTCGTAGCCGTTGTCCGCGTGCGGCGAGGCGTAGATGGGCGACAGCCACAGCACGTCGACGCCCAGATCCTGGAGGTGGCCCAGCCGGGAGCGGATGCCCGGCAGGTCGCCGATCCCGTCGCCGTTCGAGTCCTGAAAGCTCCGGGGGTAGATCTGATAGACCACCGCGGACTTCCACCAGTCACTGCTCACGGACGCTCCTCCTTGTCGACGGCGACCCGTCCACACTAGTGCGTCTGGCGGGCCGCGAGCGCGGCGTACAGGCCTCCCGCCGCGAGCAGTTCGCCGTGCGTGCCGTCCTCGACGATGCGGCCGCCCTCGACCACGTGGATGACGTCCGCGTGCTGGATGGTCGAGAGACGATGCGCGACCACCAGGGTGGTGCGCCCCCGTGCCGCGCGGTCGAGGGCCTGCTGGACGATGCGCTCGGCCACCGTGTCGAGCGCGCTCGTCGCCTCGTCCAGCAGCAGCACGGGCGGGTCCTTGAGCAGCACGCGGGCGATCGCGATGCGCTGCTTCTCCCCGCCCGACAGCCGGTAACCCCGCTCCCCCACGATGGTGTCGTAGCCGTCCTCGAAGCCCTCGATGGCGTCGTGGATCGAGGCGGCGCGGCAGGCCTCGACCAGCTCCGCGTCCGTCGCGGACGGCCTCGCGTACCGCAGGTTGTCCGCGATGGACGCGTGGAACAGGTAGGTCTCCTGGCTCACGACGCCGATGTGCGCCATCACCGACTCGTGCGCCAGCCGCCGCACGTCCTCGCCCGCGAAGCGCACCTCTCCGGCGGTCGCGTCGTAGAGCCGCGCGGCCAGGTAGACCATGGTGGTCTTGCCCGCTCCGGAGGGGCCCACGAAGGCGTGCGTGGAGCCCGGCTCCGCCACGAACGACACCCCGCCCAGGGTGGGCCGTGCATCGTCCCGTGCCCCGGGGTAGCGGAAGGCGACGTCGCGGAACTCGACCCGGCCGAGCGGGCCCGGGGCGTCCTCGACGGGGACGGCGTCGGGCGCGTCGGTGATCGCGGGCTCGAGGTCCAGGTACTCGAAGATCCGCGCGAAGAGCGCGCGCGAGGTCTGGATCTCGAGCGCCGTGCGCATGAGCGCCATGAGCGGGAACAGCAGGCGCGACTGGACGGCGGTGAAGGCGACGATGGTGCCCGCCGTGAGCGTGGACGAGCCCGCGCCCAGCAGCCAGCCGGCGGCCAGGTAGATGACCGCGGGGACCGAGGACATGACGACCGACACCATCCCGAAGAACCACTGGCCGGTCATGGCCTGCTGGACCTGGAGGCGGATCTGGGTGGCGTTCTCGTCGGCGTAGCGGCGCGCGTCGAGCCGCTGGCGGCCGTAGGTCTTGGACAGCAGCACTCCCGAGACGGACAGGGTCTCCTGGGTGATCGCGGTCAGCTCGGACAGCGACTCCTGCGTGCGGGCGGCGATGCGCGCGCGCACCCGCCCCACGCGCCGCTGCACCCACACGAGGGCGGGCATGAGCACCACGGCGAGCAGGGTGAGGCGCCAGTCGAGCAGCACCATGGCGACCAGCGAGGCGGCCACCGTCACCGCGTTGCCCACGATGCTCGACACGAACGTGGTGAGCACGCCGGAGACGGCGCCCACGTCGTTGAGCAGGCGGGACTGGATCACGCCGGTGCGGGTGCGGGTGAAGAAGCCCAGTTCCATGGACTGCAGCCGCACGAACAGGCGCTCGCGCAGGTCGCCGGTGACGCGGTTGCCCACGGTCGAGGTGAGGTACGTCTGCCAGATGCCCAGCCCCGCCGCGGCGACGAAGATCGCGATCATGAGGCCCGTGAGCTCCGCGAGCAGGCCCAGGCGCACGCCGCCGTCGGGCGGGAACAGCGCGTGGTCGAAGATGCGCTCGACCAGCAGCGGCGGCACCACCGTCGCGGCGGCCGCGACGACGACGAGCACCGCGGTGGTGACGAGCGCGCCGCGGTACGGCCGGAACAGGGCGAGGACCCGCGGCCACAGGTCGGGGATGTCGGGCGCCTGGGCGTTGAGGGCCCGCTGCGCCTCCTCGTCGCGGCTCGCGACGCCGCGGCCGGGCATCCCGCCCATGGCCGCGCGCCGGGGCCCGGGCGGTGGATGCGACATGCCGACAGCCTAGGCCGCGGCGTGCCTGCGACAATGGCGCGCATGACCGTCGCGCTGCCCTCGATCGCCTTCTACGAGCCCCGCATCCCCGAGAACACGGGCAACGCGATCCGGCTGTCGGCCGTCACGGGGGCGCCGCTGCGCCTCATCGAGCCGCTGGGCTTCTCCATGGAGGAGTCGAAGCTGCGCCGGGCCGGGCTCGACTATCACGACCTCGCGAGCGTCACCATCCACCCGGACCTCGAGGCTCTGCTGGCGGACCTTCCGCAGGCGCGCGTGTTCGCCTTCACGGCCAGGGCGTCGGTCACGTACACGGACGTGGACTTCCGCGCCGACGACGTGCTGCTGTTCGGCCCCGAGCCCACGGGCCTGCCCGAGGACGTGCTCGCACACCCGCGCATCACCGAGCGGCTGCGCATCCCGATGCTGCCGGGCCGACGCTCGCTCAACCTCGCGAACTGCGCCGCGATCACCATCTACGAGGCCGCACGCCAGTTGGGGTTCAACCCGCCGGACGCCGCCTGACGCGCAGGCGCGAGCACCGGGGACGATGCGGTGGCCGGGCGGCGTGCCCGGCCTCCTTCTCAGATGCCCAGCTCGAGCAGGTCCGCGGGGTCCGGCTCGCCGGCCGCGCGGGCGAAGAGCGTCATGCCCTGCTTCACCGTCTCCTGCTCCTCGGCGGGCAGGGTCTCGATGATCGACAGGATGGTCGCGCGGCGCGCCTGGGTGACGGTCTCGACGAGCGCGGCGCCGCGCTCCTCGAGGCTCACGCGGATCTCGCGGCGGTTGCCGGGCACGGGGCTGCGGAGGATGAAGCCGTTCTGCTCGAGGCGCTCGACCGTGCGGGTGAGCGTCGAGGGGTGGACGCCGATCTGCTCCGCGAGGTCGCCCATGCGCATGCCTCCCTTGTTGGAGAGCACCACGAGGACACGGAACTGCGGGACCGTCACCTCCTCCAGCGCGGGCGACATGGAGCGCGCTACGATGCCCAGCAGGGCGCGAGAAGCGACGATGGTCGAATCGGTGACGTCGATGAGCACACCTGGACGATAGCAGAGATCCGTGCTACGGTCAAAAGGTTGCAATCGTACAATCTGTGAGGAAGCACGCCCTCGTGACCGCCGCCGCCCCGTCACCCGCCCGCCCCTCCGCACCCCGCCGGGCCGCCGCCTGGTTCCGCCGCTCCGAGAACGGCGCCCTCATCGTGCTGTCCCTCGCGGTGGGCGTCCTCGCCGGATTCGGCGCCATCGCCTTCCGCTGGCTCATCGAGCGGGCTACCTGGATCTTCTCCGGCCACGCCGACTACGCGGGCACCACCGGCCACCCCGAGCACCCGTGGCTCCCCTGGCTCGGCGGCTTCTTCGTGGTGCTCGCCCCCGCCGTCGGCGGCCTCATCTACGGCCCGCTCGTCGCGAAGTTCGCGCCCGAGGCCCGCGGCCACGGCGTCCCCGAGGTGATGTACGCGATCCACCGCCGCGGCGGCCGCATCCCTGCCAAGGTCGCGTTCGTCAAGGCGCTCGCCTCGGCCATCACCATCGGCTCGGGAGGCTCGGTGGGGCGTGAGGGGCCCATCGTCCAGATCGGCTCCGCCGTAGGCTCGACGCTCGGGCGCTGGGTGCGCCTCAACGAGTCCCAGCTGCGCCTCCTGGTCGCGTGCGGCGCCGCCGGCGGCATCGCGGCCACCTTCAACGCCCCCATCGCGGGCGTCTTCTTCGCGCTCGAGCTGCTGCTCGGCTCCGTGGCCGCCCGACACTTCGGCTCGATCGTCATCGCCGCCGTCACCGCATCGGTCATCGGACGCGCCGTCATGGGCGACGAGGCGTTCCTGGTCCTGCCCGAGTTCTCCGTCGAGCACCTGACCGAGTACGGCCTCTACGTGGTGCTCGGGCTCCTCGCCGCGCTCGTGGGGCTGGGCTTCACGCGCGCCCTGTACTGGATCGAGGACCTGTGCGACCGCGTCTGGCGCGGCCCCGAGTGGGCGCGGCCCGCGGTGGGCGGCCTCCTGCTGGGCCTGCTGCTGCTCGCGATCCCCCAGATGTACGGCGTGGGCTACCCCGTCCTCGAGGGCGCCGTGATGGGCCAGTACACCGTGGCGTTCCTGCTCGTCATGCTCGTCGCGAAGGTGATCGCGACGTCGCTCACCATCGGCATCGGCGGCTCCGGCGGCGTCTTCGCACCGTCGCTGTTCCTGGGCGCGATGTTCGGCGCCGCCTTCGGACAGACGGCGGACATGCTGATGCCCGGACTGGATCTCAATCCCGGCGCGTACGCGCTCGTCGCGATGGCCGCCGTGTTCGCCGGCTCCGCGCGCGCCCCGCTGACGGCCGTCATCATCCTGTTCGAGCTCACCGGCGAGTACACCATCATCCTGCCGCTCATGCTCGCCGTCGCCGTCGCGACGCTCGTCTCCGCGCGCCTGTCGAAGGACACCATCTACACGCTCAAGCTGCGCCGACGCGGCATCGACATCGGCGAGCGCCCCGCGCAGCACCCCCTCGAGGGGGTCACCGTGGGCGACCTCATGGCGGCCACCCCGCCCACGCTCGGCGAGGACCTGCCGGCGGACGATGCGATGCGCGCCCTCATCGCGGCCCGTCGCCACGCGCTCCCGGTGGTCGACGCGCACGGCACCCTCACGGGCATCGCCACCACCTCGGCGGCGGCCTCCGCCGTCGCGGACGATGACGACGTCGCCGACGTCACCGTCGCCAGCCTCCTCGAGTGGCGCACGCCCGTGTCGCCCGAGACTCCGGTGACCGAGGTGCTCGACGCCGTGGTCGAGGACGACGGGGCCGACGGCCTCGCGGTCGTGGACCAGGCCGGCGTGCTGGTCGGCTGGCTCCCGCAGGAGGCCGTGCTCCGGCGCCTCACGCCCACGCGCGACTGACCCGACCCAGGCGGCCCCGCCCACCAGGACTCCGCCACCCGCCCCACCAGGGCTCCGACCGCCTCCCACTCGGGCGGCGCTCGGGCAACGTAGACGCCGCACTCCTGTGCGCATCGTCCATCGCGGCGGATTCCGGGACCTCCCGGTGCGATCCTGGCAGGCGTGACCGACGACCTCCTGGGCCAGACCCTCCATCGACTCCGCCTCGAGGGCCTGCGCTACGACCTCACGTCGTTGCGCGGCGAGTGGGCGATCGACCTGCCGGCGAGCGACGGGCTCATGGTGCTGCACCTGGTGACCACCGGCTCGTGTGTGCTCACGGCGGACGGCGGCCGCACCCTCGACCTGTCCGCGGGACACATGGCGCTGCTGCCGCACGGCCTCGCGCACACCCTGCGCGCCGGCGACGCCGCGCCCGTGCCGTTCGCGGACCTGCCGCGCACTCAGGCCGGCCGCCTCTCGCAGGCGACCGTGGGCGACTCGGGAGAGGAGACCCACCTCTTCACGGCCTTCGTGCGGGTCGCCTCGGGCCCCGCCCAGCGGCTCGTCACGGTGCTGCCGCCGCAGGTGCACGTGTTCGCCGCCGACGAGGCCGCCTCGTCGTGGCTGCTGGCCACCGTGCGCATGGTGCGGCGCGAGGCCACGTCCGCCCGCCCGGGCGGCGAGGTGATCATGACGCGGCTCGCGGACATCGTCACCGTCCTGGTGATCCGGGCCGCGCTCGAGGACGAGGCCGTGGGGCGCGACGGCTGGATCGCCGCGCTGCGCGATCCCCAGCTGGGCGCCGCGCTCGCCGCCTTCCACGCCGACCCGGGCGCGACGTGGACCGTCGAGGAGCTCGCGCGCGCCGCCACCATGTCCCGCTCGGCGTTCTCGGAGCTGTTCACCGCGACCGTGGGCACCTCCCCCATGCGCTACGTCGCGCGCTGGCGCCTCGAGGAGGCGCGTGCCGCCCTCGAGTCGGAGAATGATCCCGTCGCCCAGGTGGCCGCCCGCCACGGCTACCAGTCCGAGGCGTCCTTCGCGCGCGCCTTCAAGCGGGAGTTCGGCCTGACGCCCTCGGAGGCGCGGACGCGCCGCACCACCGAGGAGGCGCGCCCGTGACGCTGGTCCCCGTCGACGCGCCGGTCGCCTCCGGCGGCCCGTCGCTGTGGCGCAACCGCGCCTACATGAGCCTCCTCACGGGCGAGACCATCAGCGCCGTGGGCGTCCAGGTCGCGCAGGTGGCCATGCCGATCATCGCGGTCACGTACCTCGCGGCGTCCGAGATGCAGGTGGGCGTCCTGGGCGCCGTGCCCGGCCTCGCCTTCCTCGCGCTGTCGCTGCCGGTGGGCGCCTGGGTCGACCGGGTCTCGCGCCGGGGCGTCATGGTCGCGGCCAATCTGGTGCGCTCCGCGGTGATGGCGACGGTGCCGCTGCTGTGGTGGCTGGGGGTGCTCGAGATGACGGGCCTCGTGGTCGCCGCGCTCGCGCTGTCCGCGGCGCAGGTGTTCTTCGACATGTCCTACATGTCGATGGTGCCGTCGCTGGTGCGGCGCGAGCAGCTGGACGACGCGAACGCGCGCCTCCAGATCACCGCGGAGACCGCGCGCGCCGCCGGGCCCGGGCTGGGCGGGCTGCTCGCCAAGGCGCTCGCCGCTCCCCTGCTCACGCTCGCCGCGACGGTGGGCTACCTCGCCTCCGCGATCGCGATCTGGCGGATCCCGCGCGACGTGCCGCCGCCGCGCCGGGAGGCGCGGCTCATCGGGGAGATGCGCGAGGGCGTCTCCTTCGTGCTCCGCAACATCTACATCCGGCCCGTGGTGGTGTCCGCGACCGTGTCCAACCTGTTCGCCACGCTGGGCATGACGATGGTGCCGGTGCTGCTGCTGCGCGAGCTCGAGATGTCCGCCACCGCGTACGGGCTGCTGCTGTCGTGCGGCTCGCTGGGCGGCATCCTGGGCGCGGTGTCCGCGCCGTGGTTCGGCCGCCGGTTCGGCCAGGGCCACGCGATCCCCGTGACCTACCTCATCGGCGGCATCGCGTTCTTCGCCATGCCGCTCGCGCTCCACGTGCCCCGCGCCGCCGCGATCGCGCTCATCGGCGCCGGCGAGCTCGTGGTGGTCTTCTCGATCGTCGCCTTCAACGTGGTGCAGGTGTCGATGCGCCAACGGCAGTGCCCCCCGCGCATGATCGGCCGCATGACCGCGTCGATCCGCACGCTCATGTGGGGCGTGGGGCCGCTGGGCGCGCTCGGCGCGGGCGTGCTCGCGACCCATCTGGGCCTCGCCGCCACGTTCTGGATCGCGGCCGTGGGCAACCTCGCGGGGATCGCGCTGCTGGTGCGCTCGCCGCTGTGGAGGCTGCGCACCGTGCCCGACCCGGCATGGCTGACCGACCCGGCCCACGCATCGTCCCCGTGACCTCCCTCCCGCGGTCCGCCGGCGCGACGGTGCTACCTTCGTCGTTGTCCCATCCCGAGGAGCACCCCCGCATGACCTTCCGCCCCGGCCTCGTCGCCACCGCGCTCGCCGCCACCGCCCTGCTGGCCGCGTGCACGCCGAGCTCCACGCTCGACGACTCCACGACCCCCTCGCCGGGGGTCTCCGCGGAGCCGACCGCCGGGCCCACGAGCGACGCCGCGACCGAGGTCGAGGCCGCGCCGGAGCTCCCGGCGGGCGTGCCCGACCCGTGCGACCTGCTCACGGTCGAGGAGATCGCGGAGGCGAGCGGCGTGACGCTCGAGGAGGGCGTCGTCTACGGCGTGGTCACCAACTCCCAGCAGGCGGCCTGCCTGTGGCGCACGCCGGCGGAGGACTCCTCGACGCCGCGCCTGCAGGTCACCCTGAGCTGGTCCGACGCCTCCTTCGACGAGCGCCGGGCGATCGCGGAGGAGACGTTCGGCGAGGTCGAGGACGGCGAGATCGACGGGGCCGATGCCGTGTTCATCACGGGCGGCGGGCGTTCCGTCTCGATCGAGGCGGGCGGGTACTACGCCAAGATCTCGTACATCGACCCGGACCGCGACGTGCGCTCCAACCGGTCGATCAACGGGTCCCTGTCCGCGGTGGTCGCGGGCAAGCTGGGCTGAGCCGCCCTCGCCCCCGCGTCACGGCGTCGGGGTGCGCGCGTCGTAGTCCCGCCACGCGCGATTCGCGCGCGTGAGGATCGCGACCAGCGCGATGATCGCGACCCCGCCCAGCAGCGGCGGGAACCACAGCGCCACCACGGTGGCCAGCACGCCGGCGTACATGTCGCCCAGGCGCGGCCCCCCGGTCACCACCACGATGAACACGCCCTGCATGCGGCCACGCATGTGATCGGGCGCCGCCTGCAGCATCATGGTCTGGCGGAAGATCGCGCTCACCTCGTCCGTCGCGCCCATGCCGATCATGCACGCCGCGAGCGCGAGCAGGGCGCCCCCGTGGATGCCGGCCCAGCCCGGCTCGGCGGGGTGCTCCGAGCGCGACAGCGCCAGCGCGACCACGCCGAACACCATCGCGAAGACCCCGAACGCGGTGATCGCCCGCGAGATCGCGATGCCGTGCCGGTGGACGTGCGCCACCGGCCCGGAGAACAGGCTCGCGAGGAGGGTGCCGATGGCACCGGCCGCGGTGAGCAGGCCCACCGCGAGCGGGCCGCCGCCCACCACCGTCGCCCCGAGCGCCGGGAACAGCACATATGGCCGGAAGAACGTCATCGCGACGATGTCGAGGATGAAGCTCATGCGCAGGTTGGGCGCCCGGCGCAGGAAGCCGATCCCCTCGCGCAGCATCGCCCAGCCGGCCTGGGCGCGCTCTCCCAGGCGCGGCAGGGACGGCAGCATCCACACGCCCAGGAAGCCCGCGGTGAACAGCACCGCATCGATCGCGAACGTCCACACGAACCCCACCGCCGCCACGAGCACGCCCGCGAGCGCCGGGCCTACCGTGAACTGCGCCCCGATCGACATGCCGTGCAGCGCGCTCGCCCGCGACAGCAGCTCGGGCGGCAGGATGCGCCCCACGACGGCCGACCGGGTGGTGCCGGTGATGGTCGCCGCGACGGCATGAATGGTGGTGACCACCAGGAACGGCCACGCCTCCGCGCGCCCGCCCGACTGCTGCGCGACCACGTCCCAGACCGAGAGCGAGACCAGGCCCAGCGTCGCCACCCAGGAGGTGATCGAAGAGGCGATGAGCAGCCGCCGGCGGTCCATCACGTCCGCGAGCATCCCGCCCCACAGGCCCGCGATGATCATGGGGACGAGCGCGGTGCCGCCCACCAGTCCGACCATGAAGGTCGACTCGGTGATGTCGTAGATCTGCAGGCCCACCGCGACGATCGACATCTGGGCGCCGACGCCCGCGATCGCGCCGCCGAGCCACAGCCGCGCGAAGGCGGGGCTCGCCCGGAGCGGCGTGAGGTCCACCAGGCGCCGGCGCCGGGGCGCCGGGCGGTCGTCGGCGCGCTCCGCCTCGTCCGCCCGCTCGGTCACGACCCGAGTCTAGGGCGCTGCCGCGCACGAACCGGGGCCGATGCACCGCCCCCTCTCCCCCGCATCGTCCCGTGCCGTGCGGAGGCACCGCCTTCCGGCGCGTGAAAGAATTCCCGCCATGCCAGGTACCAACCTCACCCGCGCCGAGGCCGAGGCCCGCGCCGCCCTTGTCACCGTCGACTCGTACGCCGTGTCGCTCGACCTCACCACCTCGGAGGAGACCTTCCGGTCCGTCTCCACCGTCCGCTTCGCCGCCACGGCCGGTGCGTCGACCTTCATCGACCTCATCGCGCCGAGCGTCGAGCGCATCGTCCTCAACGGCGTCGAGCTCGACCCGGCCGCGCACTTCGCGGACAGCCGCATCGCGCTGCCCGACCTCGCCGCGGACAACGAGCTCGTGATCGACGCGACGTGCGCCTACATGAACACCGGCGAGGGCCTGCACCGCTTCGTCGACCCCGAGGACGGCGAGGTGTACCTCTACTCGCAGTTCGAGGTCGCGGACACCCGTCGCGTGTTCGCCGTGTTCGAGCAGCCCGACCTCAAGGCCGCCTTCACCTTCTCCGTCACCGCCCCCGAGCACTGGCACGTGCTGTCGAACTCGCCGGCGACCCGGACCGGCGTGGACGGCTCGGTCGAGATCGCGGGCCAGGCGCGCGGCGTCGCGCGCTGGGACTTCTCCGCGACCACGCGCATCCCGTGCTACGTCACCGCGATCGTCGCGGGCCCGTACCACGAGGTGCAGGGCTCGGTGGAGTCGCGCAAGGGGACCCTGAGCGCCAACGTGTACTGCCGCAAGGCGCTCGCGGAGTTCCTCGACGCGGACGTCATCCTGGACGACACGCAGCGCGGCTTCACCTTCTTCGAGGACAAGTTCCAGATGGACTACCCCTTCGAGAAGTACGACCAGATCTTCGTGCCCGAGTTCAACGCGGGCGCGATGGAGAACGCAGGCTGCGTCACGTTCCTCGAGGACTACGTGTTCCGCTCCAAGACCTCGCAGGCGCGCATCGAGCGCCGCACCGTCACCGTGCTGCACGAGCTCGCGCACATGTGGTTCGGCGACCTGGTGACCATGAAGTGGTGGAACGACCTGTGGCTCAACGAGTCGTTCGCGGAGTTCGCCTCGACGCTCGCGACCGCCGAGGTCACGCGGTACAAGAACGCCTGGGTGAGCTTCAACTCGCTCGAGAAGTCGTGGGCGTACCGCCAGGACCAGCTGCCCTCGACCCACCCGATCATGGCGGACATCAAGGACCTCGAGGACGTCGAGGTGAACTTCGACGGCATCACCTACGCCAAGGGCGCGTCCGTGCTGCGCCAGCTGGTCGCCTACGTGGGACAGGACGAGTTCTTCGCGGGCGTCGCCGAGTACTTCCGCAAGCACCACCACGGCAACACGACCCTGCGCGACCTGCTGGTCGAGCTCGAGGCGACCTCGGGCCGCGACCTGTCCGAGTGGTCGTCCGTGTGGCTGGAGAAGGCCGGCGTCACGACGCTGCGCCCCTCGATCGAGACCGATGCGCACGGCACCGTCACGTCGTTCGCCGTGCTCCAGGAGACCCCGGCCGAGCACCCCACGCAGCGCCCGCACCGCATCGGCATCGGCTGCTACGACCTGGTCGACTCCTACGACGGCGGCAAGGCCCTGGCGCGGACCACCTACCTCGAGGTGGACATCGACGGCGCCCGCACGGAGATCGCCGACCTGGTGGGCCGCTCGCGTCCGGCCCTGGTGCTGCTCAACGACGGCGACCTCGCGTACGCCAAGGTGCGCATGGACGAGGTGTCGCTCGCGACGGCCGCCGAGCACGTGGGCACCCTCGACGCGCTGCCGCGCTCCATGGTGCTCGCCAACGCGTGGGACATGACCCGCGACGCGGAGATGCCCGCCCGTCAGTACGTCGACCTGGTGCTGCGCACCATCGGCGCGGAGACCGAGTCGACCGTGGTGCTCATGCTGCTGCGCCAGCTGTCGACCGCGCTGTCGCTGTACGTCGCGCCCGCCGTGGCGGACGAGACCCAGACGGCCGCGGCACGCGAGCTGTGGCAGCTCACCGTGGCCGCCGCGCCCGGCTCCGACGGCCAGCTCCAGCTGCTCAAGGCGTTCGCGTCGCTCGCGACCACCGAGGCGATGCACGAGACGATCGCCGCGGTGCTCGAGGGGCGCCTGGCGCTCGAGGGGCTGCCGGTGGACTCCGACCTCGCCTGGGACCTGCTCACCGCGCTGGTGGCCGGCGGCCGCGTCGAGGACATCGCGATCGAGCTCCAGCTCGCCAAGGACGCGACCGCGTCGGGTGAGCGGCGCGCCGCGCACGCCCGCGCCGCGATCGCGACCCCCGAGGCCAAGCGCACCGCGTGGGACGCGCTGGTCAACGCGGAGAAGGACCTGCCCAACGCGCTGCAGTACGCGGCGACCGCGGGCTTCAACGACGTGCAGGACACCGCGCTGCTCGAGCCCTTCGTCGACGACTACTTCGCCTCGATCCGCCGGATCTACGAGACCAAGACGAACGAGATCGCCACGAACCTCATCGAGGGGCTCTACCCGGTGCTCCTCGCGGGCCGCGTCGAGGACCTCCAGGCCAAGGCCGATGCCTGGCTCGAGTCCAACGCGGACGCGCACGACGCCCTCAAGCGCCTGGTGGTCGAGGGCCGCGACGGCGTGCGCCGCGCCCTGGCCGCGCAGGCCGTGGACGCGGGGTACTCGGCCTAGCGACCCCGTCCCTCGCGCCGCGTCGCTCCCCACGCGACGTCGGCCCACCGCCCGGACTCGGCCCCGGGCTCCCCGAAATCGTTTCGGGGGGCCCGGGGCCGTTCTCATGCGCCCGGGCGCCCTACCCGACCACCCGTCCCACGCATCGTCCATCCAGACCTGGAAGACTCACCCCCATGCCAGGACTGAACCTCACCAAGCAGGAGGCGGCCGCGCGCGTGGCCCTCGTCTCCGACGCGCAGTACGACGTGACGCTCGACTTCACCCCCGCCGGCGACACGTTCGGCTCGGTCGCGACCATCGCCTTTGACGCGACGCCCGGTGCCACGACGTTCCTCGACTGCGTCGCCGCGGACGTCGTCCGCGTCGAACTCAACGGCACCAGCCTGGACGTCTCGCAGGTGGTCTCCGCGGGCCGCCTCACGCTCGGCCCGCTCGACGCGACCAACCACGTCGAGGTCGAGGCCCGCTTCCAGTACCGCACCGACGGCCAGGGCGTCCACCGCTTCGTCGACCCCGAGACGCGCGAGACCTACCTCTACACGCAGTTCGCCGCCAACGACACCCGCAGCGCCTTCGCCTGCTTCGACCAGCCCGACATCAAGGGCACGTTCGCCTTCACCGTGCTCGCGCCGCAGCACTGGACCGTGCTGTCGAACTCGCGCACGCCCGAGCCCACGGCCGTCGAGGGCGCGACCACCTCCGTCCACCCCGACGGCGAGACCGGCGTCAACCGCTGGGTGTTCGCGCCCACCGTCGCGCTCCCCTGCTACGTCGCCGCCGTCATGGCGGGCCCGTACGTGAGCGCGGGCGGCAGCCTCACCTCGCGCAGGGGCGAGATCCCCGCCCGCGTGTACGCCCGCGCCCAGCTCGCGGACCACCTGGACGCGGAGGAGATCCTCGCCACGACCCAGGCGGGCCTCGAGCTCTACGAGCGCGTCTTCGACACCGAGTACCCGTACGCCAAGTACGACCAGATCTTCGTCCCCGAGTACAACCTGGGCGCCATGGAGAACGTGGGCGCCGTCACCATCTCCGAGGACCGGCTGCTGTTCCGCTCGCGCCCCTCGGAGGCGCTGCGCGAGGCCCGCCTCAACGTGATCCTCCACGAGCTCGCGCACATGTGGTTCGGCAACCTGGTGACGATGCGCTGGTGGGACGACCTGTGGCTCAACGAGTCCTTCGCGGAGTTCGTGGGGACCTGGGCCACCGAGCAGGTCACCGAGTTCCGTGACTCGTGGGTCACCTTCGGCGCCAACCGCAAGTCCGTCGCCTACGTGCAGGACCAGCTCCCCACCACCCACGCGATCGTCACCGAGGTCCCGGACACCGAGGCGACCGTCTCCGCGTTCGACATGATCACCTACGCCAAGGGCGCCTCGGCGCTCAAGCAGCTCGCGGCGTTCGTGGGCGAGGACCAGTTCTTCGCGGGCGTCGCCTCGTACCTGAAGAAGTACCGCTACGGCAACGCCACCCTCGCGGAGTTCCTCGCCGAGGTCGAGGCCGCCGCCGGCCGCTCCCTCGACGCCTGGGCGCACGCGTGGCTCGAGACCCCCGGGGTCTCGGTGCTCAGCGCGGACATCGCCATGGACGATGCGGGGGTCGTCACCGCGCTGACCGTCGCCGAGGAGGTCCCCGAGGACTTCCCGGTCCACCGCCGCCACCGCGTCCGCGTCGCGGGCTATGCGGCGACGGAGGCCGGGCTCGCGACCGCCTGGACCGAGTCGCTCGAGGTGGGCGGCGCCGAGCCCGTCGCGGTCCCGGCCGCGGTGGGCCTGCCGCGCCCCGACCTGCTGCTGGTCAACGACGGCGACCTCACGTACGCCAAGCTCCACCTCGACGAGGCGTCGCTCGCGACCGTGGCGGCGCGCATCGGCGACATCACCGACGCGCACCTCCAGGCCGTGGTCCTCGACGCGCTGTGGCACATGTGCCGCGACGCGACGCTGCCCGCCCAGCGCTACATCGACGCCGCGCTCACCGCGCTGCCCGTGATGGCGAACTCGACCGCGGCCGAGTCCCACGCCCGCACGCTCGTCGTCGCGCTCGGCCGCTACGTCGCGCCGGAGCTGCTGGCCCGCGTGGGCGCGGACGCCGCCGAGCGCCTATGGACGGCCGTCGAGGGCGCCGCCGCCGGGTCGGACCTCCAGCTGCAGCTGCTCAAGGCCTACGCCCAGGTGGCCCGCACCTCCGGGCAGGCTGCGCGCCTCACCGCGCTGCTCGACGGCACGGCCACGCTGCCCGGGCTCGAGGTCGACACCGACCTGGGCTGGGACCTGCTCGCCGGCGTCGCCGCGTGCGGGGCCGCGGGCGAGCCCGAGATCGAGGCGCGCCTCGCGACGGACGACACGGCCGCGGGCCGCCGTCGCGCCGCGGGCGTGCGCGCGGCGATCGGCACGCTCGAGGCGAAGACCGCCGCCTGGGACGCGCTCGCGCACCCGGACGGCACCGCGCTGAACAACGCGACGCAGTACGAGGTGGGCCTGGGATTGGCCCGCGTCACCGACCCGGCGCTGCTGGCGCCGCTCGCCCCGACCCTGCTCGAGGAGCTGCTGCCCTACTACGTCGCGAACGAGGGCTTCGTGGGCGCGCGCGTCGCCAAGTACGTGTTCCCCATCCACCTGGCGGGCCGGGTCGAGGGTCTCGACGACCGCGTCGCCGAGTGGCTGGTCGACCACGCGAACGCCCCGAGCGTCCTGCGCAAGGTGGTCATCGAGGGCCTCGACGAGATGCACCGCGCGCTCGCGGCGCAGCAGGCGAGCCGGAAGGCCTGACGCCTTCCCGCGCCTTCCCCGCCGCGGACACTCCGCACGGATTCTGAGGCGACACGCCGGGCGCGAGCCCCCGAACGGGGCCCGCGCCCGGCGTGTCGAGCCGAGATCCGTGCGGAGTGTCCAGAGTTCAGCGGCCGGCGTCCAGCGTCCGGCGGCCAGGGCTCGGGTCAGTCCGCGTCGCGCGCGGCCTTGATCGCCCGGAACAGGCGCCGGGCGCGCGGGTGCTCGAAGATCTCGTCGAGCAGCACGGGCACGCCGTTGCCGTCGGTCACGGGGATGCACCAGTTGGGGTACTCCGTGTCCGTGCCGGGCATGTTCTGCGCGCGGCGGTCGCCCACGGCGTCCGTGATCGCGATGCCGGTGAGCAGCGCGGGGCTCTCGAGCACCCAGCGGTGGAGCCCGGCGATGAGCTCCTCCTCGGTCGGGTCCTCGGGCACCCAGCCGCGCTCGCGCATGATCCCCACGTAGGCGTCGCGCTCGCGGGCGGCCTCCGCGCGGGCCTCCTCGACGGTTCCGCCCAGCATGCCCAGCTGCTCGCGCAGCGTGACGTGGTCGCCCGCGAGGTACGCCGCGGTGGGCGGGAGATCGTGGGTGGTGACGGCGGCGAGGGTGTCCGCGCGGTAGTGCTCGGGCAGGCGCGGCGTGCCGTCGTCGTGGCGCTCGAACCAGGCGATCGAGCAGCCGAGCAGCCCGCGCTCGTGGAGGTACTCGCGCACCCACGGCTCGACGGTGCCCAGATCCTCGCCGATGACCAGCGCGCCGGCGCGGTGCGCCTCGAGCGCGATGATGCCGATGAGCGCCTCGTGGTCGACGTACATGTACACGCCGTCCAGCGGCAGGTGGCCGTTGGGCACCCACCACTGACGGAACATGCCCAGCACGTGGTCGATGCGCAGGGCGCCCGCGTTGCGCACGGACGCCCGCACCATGTCGCGGAACGGCAGGTACGCTGCGGCCTCGAGGGCGCGCGGCTGCCACGGCGGGATGGACCAGTCCTGGCCCAGCGCGTTGTAGAAGTCCGGCGGCGCGCCCATGGACATGCCCTGGGCGAGCACGCGGCGGAAGGCCCACGCGTCGGCACCCTCGGGGTGCACGCCCACGGCCAGGTCGATCATGACGCCGATGCTCATGCCGGCCCGGCGCGCGACGGACTGCGCCCGCTCGACCTGCTCCTCGGCGATCCACTGCAGCCACGCGTAGTAGAGGACGCGGTCCGCGTGCTCGTCGCGCCACCGGGCCACGGCGGGCGACGTGGGCGAGTCGAGCTCCTCGGGCCACGCGACGCCGCGGTGAGCCTCCGCGATGGAGCACCACGTCGCGAAGTCCTCGAGCGAGGAGCCCTCGCGCAGGCAGAAGGCCTCGAACAGGGCCTCGCGGCCGGCCGAGCGCGGCGCGCGGAACACCTCCTCCAGCGCGACGGACTTCGCGCGCCAGAGGGTGTTGCGATCGATGTTCTCGGAGCTGGCGTTCGCCCGCTGCGGCCGCTCGGCCTCCCAGCCGAGCACCGCGCGGCGCTGCGAGGGCAGGTACGCGACCTCGGGGATGTCCTCGACGCGGATGTACAGCGGCGACAGGTAGCGCTTCGACGTGGGCAGGTAGGGCGAGTTCGCGATGGGGGCGACCGGCTCCGTCGCGTGCAGCGGGTTGATGAGGACGAAGTCCGCGTCCGCGCGGGACTTGCCCAGCGCGCACAGGTCCGCCAGGTCGCTCAGGTCGCCGATCCCCCACGAGCGCTCGGAGCGCAGCGAATACAGCTGCGTGGTGAGGCCCCAGGGGCGCTTGTTCGTGACCTCCGAGGGCACGTCCAGGCGGCGCGGGGTGACGACCACGTAGCCGCGTCCGCGGCGGCCCTTGGTCTTGCCCTCGATGCGGTGCCACCCGAGCGGCAGGTCGCCGGGAATCTTGAACGTGGCACGGCCGACGCGGGTGCCGCCCACCTTGCGCGGCTCCACCCAGCGGTCGAGCTGCTTGAGCTTGCGCCGCTCGCCCGACTCGAGGTGGATCTTCACGGAGATGGAGTCGCCGTCGACCACGTGGGCCGGGATCTCGGCCGAGTCGCCCTCGCGCAGGACCGTCACGGGAGGCACCAGGCGGCTCCAGCGTTGGTCCTCGAGCGCCTCGAGCGAGCGCGCGCACGCCTCGTCCGACGAGGCGTCGAGCCCGATCGCGGTCAGGGCCGCACGAATGGCGGCGGCGGAGCACGTCACGAACGTGCCGTCGATGGCGTGGTAGTCGACCGAGACGCCGCACGCACGGGCCAGCGCGGCCAGCGCCTCCGACGGCATCTCGCGCTCGACCTCAGGAGCGTCAGTCACGCCCTCCATCCTGCCACGCATCAGGGTCGATGCATGGAGCAAAGGTCACGGCTACTGTGGGCCCGTGCTACCTGTGATGACGTCCGCCTCGTCCGAGCCCGAACCGACCGCATCGGCCGTCCCCACGGTCGACGAGCTCCAGGAGCAGGCGCGGGAATGGCTCACCAGCATCGAGACCGGCGCCATCGGCCTCGCGATCGTGGCGGTGCTGCTCGTCATCGGCTGGTTCGTGGGCCGCGCGCTCATCAACGGCGTCACCGTGGGCATCGAGCGGGGCGCCCCCTTCCAGGACGCGCGCACGCGCAAGGCCCTGCGCCGGGCCCGGATCCCCGTCGCCGAACCCGAGACCATGGAGCTGCGCCTCGAGGCCGAGCGCCGCCGCCAGCGCGCCGCAACCCTGCGCCGGGTGCTCAACTCGGCGCTCGCGGTGGTCCTCGTGGGCATCGGCATCCTGACCCTGCTCACCACCCTGGGCATCCCCGTGGGGCCGATGCTCGCGTCCGCCGGCATCGTCGGCGTCGCCCTGGGCTTCGGCGCCCAGTCGCTCGTCAAGGACATCCTCTCCGGCGTCTTCATGCTCATCGAGGACCAGTACGGCGTGGGCGACGTGGTGGACCTGGGCGAGGCCACCGGCGCGGTCGAGGAGGTGGGCCTGCGCTCCACCCGGCTGCGCTCGCTCGACGGCACGGTCTGGTACATCCCCAACGGACAGATCGCCCGTGTGGGCAACATGACCCGCATGTGGTCGCGCGCCCTCATCGAGGTGCGGTTCGCCTACGACACGGACGTCGAGGCCGCACGCACGGCCATGCTCGACGCCGTCGAGTCGGCCCGCCACGAGTCCGACGAGGTCGCCGCCAACATCCTCGCCGAGCCCGAGGTCGCCGGCGTCGAGTCCCTCGAGTACAACGCGGTCATGCTGCGCCTCCTGGTCCAGGTCAACCCGGCCACGCAGTGGGACATCATGCGCGAGGTGCGCCGCGAGATGCGCCGTATCTTCTCCGAGCGCGGCATCGAGCTCGCGGTCCCCGGCGACGCGATGGTGATGGACGCGAAGACCCCCAAGGTCAAGGTCGAGCTCCACGACGGCAAGCGCCCGTCCGACCACCACCAGCCCACCGACGACTCGGGCAAGCCCCTCCCTCCCCCGAACGACGCGGACGGCGACGAGTGAGCTCTCCCGGCCCGAGCATCGTCCCCGGTCAGGCCGCTGCCCAGCAGTCCTTCTTCGACACCGTGGGCGGCCACGCGACCTTCGACGCGCTGGTGCGCGACTTCTACGCGGGCGTCGCGCAGGACCCGGTGCTGCGGCCCATGTACCCGGAGCAGGACATGGAGGGCGCGATCGAGCGCCTCACCCTGTTCCTCGAGCAGTACTGGGGCGGGCCCACGACCTACTCCGAGACGCGCGGCCACCCGCGCCTGCGCATGCGCCACCTCCCCTTCCGCGTCGACGCGGACGCGCGGGACCGGTGGATCGCGTGCATGCGGGCCGCCGTGGCGAACCGCGCGCTCGCGCCCCTGCACGAGGCGACGCTCATGGACTACCTGGAGCGCGCGGCGCATTCGATGGTGAACTCGGCCGGGCCGAGCGAGGAGGCATGATGGAGGACGTCTGGGCGGACGATGCGATGGCCGGGGGCCTCGCGGCCCTTCAGTTGCGGCGCACGTCCGAGACGGGATTCGAGGGCGACTCGCTCCCCATGCCCGGCGGGCGCGTCTTCGGCGGCCAGGTGCTCGCCCAGGGCCTGCTCGCCGCGGGCGCCACGGTGGACGAGGACCGGCACGTGCACTCGCTGCACGGCTACTTCCTGCGCGCCGGCGACGCGTCGAAGCCGCTGCAGTTCGAGGTCGAGGTGCTGCGCGACGGGCGCTCCTTCTCCGCGCGGCGCACGCACGCGCTGCAGGAGGGCCGGCCCATCCTGTCGATGATCACGTCCTTCCAGGTGGATCAGGAGGGGCCCGAGCACGCGGCGGTGATGCCCGAGGTTCCCGGGCCCGACGAGGTGACCTCCGGCATCGAGGTGCTCGCGCCGTTCGCCGGGCATCCCTCTGCCGACTTCTGGCTCACCAGCGCGCCGTTCGACGTGCGGCACATCGAGGGGTCGATCTTCACCGGCCCCGACGAGAGCCGCGGCACCTTCCAGCACACCTGGATGCGCACGCGCAGGCCGGTCGAGGGCAGCCAGCTCATGCATCGCGCGCTCCTGGCCTTCGGCTCGGATCAGGTGATGCTCGAGCCGCTGCTGCGCCGCCACGGCGCGTCGTGGGCCACCCGCGAGATCGCGATCGCCAGCCTCGACCACGCGATGTGGTGGCACCGGCCGGTGCGCGCGGACGAGTGGCTGCTGTTCGTCCAGGACGCGCCCACCGCCCAGGGCGCCCGGGGTCTCACCGGGACGTGGGTGTTCGCGCAGGACGGCACGCTGGTCGCGAGCGCCGCGCAGGAGGGCATGATCCGCCTCGGCTGAGGCCCGCCCGCCCCGCCCGCACCCAGTCCCGCCCCGCCCCGCCCCGCCCCCGAATGGGTAGCTGGTGGTCGCTTCTGCAAGGTCTCTGCGCGCCACGGGTAGCTGGTTGTCGATCGCCCGACCCCAAAGGTCACAATCCGGTAAACCTCACCCACCCGGGGTTTGCGATCTCTTGGTGAACCTTGCTACGGTCGAAGCGCCGGCCAAGGCGGCGTGCCAGTTCGCACGCCAGAACGGCCGGACAACGACCAGCCGAAGGCCTTCCGTCGCGCCCCTCTGAGGGTGGGCGCCGGAGAGTTAGTAGCGACGCCGTGAGGCGCCGCCAGGCGGGCCCGTGATTGCCGTCCGACGGCTGCGAGTCCCCTCGCTAGCCGGGAGGCCCTCGCGCACACCGGAGCAGAAGCTCCAGGAGCAGACGAGGACATGTGAACGACAGCACGATCGCACTGAAAGCCGAGGGCCTGTTCAAGGTCTTCGGACGCAACGCCGAGGACGCGGTGAAGAAGCTCCGCGCCGGCACCCCACGAGACCAGCTCGGCGGCGCCACCGCCGCCGTCATCGACGCCTCCTTCGAGGTCCAGCGCGGCGAGATCTTCGTCGTCATGGGGCTGTCCGGCTCGGGCAAGTCGACGCTCATCCGCATGCTCAACGGCCTGCACGACGCGACCGCCGGCAGCGTCACCGTCGGCGAGGACGTCATCACCCACATCCCCGCCAAGCAGCTGCGCGCGATCCGTCGCAAGCGCATCTCCATGGTGTTCCAGCACTTCGCGCTGCTGCCCCACAAGACCGTGCTCGACAACGTCGCCTACGGCCTCGAGATCCAGGGCATGCCCAAGGACCAGCGCGAGGCGAAGGCCCGCGAGGTCACCGAGATCGTCGGCCTCGCCGGCTGGGAGGACAAGCTCCCCAGCCAGCTCTCGGGCGGCATGCAGCAGCGCGTCGGCCTCGCCCGCGCGCTCGCCGCGGACACGGACGTGCTCCTCATGGACGAGGCGTTCTCCGCCCTCGACCCGCTCATCCGCCGCGAGATGCAGGAGCAACTGCTGGACCTCCAGGCGACGCTGGGCAAGACCATCATCTTCATCACCCATGACCTCAACGAGGCCATGTTCCTGGGCGACCGCATCGCCGTCATGCGCGACGGGCGCATCGTCCAGGTGGGCACGCCCGAGGACATCCTCACGAACCCGGCCAACGACTACGTCGAGCAGTTCGTCCAGGACGTGGACCGCACGCGCGTGCTCACCGCCGAGTCGGTCATGCGCAAGCCGCGCGCGGTCATCCACCCGACCGTGGGTCCGCACGGCGCCCTCAAGATGATGCGCGACGAGCAGATGTCCGCCATGTACGTCGCCAAGCGCGACCGCACGCTCATCGGCTGGGTGACCGACCGCGACGCGCTCGCCGCCGTCCGCGCCGGCGAGCGCGACCTCACGCGCATCGTCCGCGAGGACCACGGCGCCGTGTCCAAGGACACGGCCCTCGCCGACCTGTTCATCCCCGCCATCGAGGCGGCCCTGCCGCTGGGCGTGATGGACGATGCGGGACGCCTCGTGGGCGTCGTGCCGCGCGTCACGCTGCTGGCCGCCCTGGGCGGCGAGCCCGCGGCCGCGCAGCAGGCCGCCCCCCGCCCCGATCCCCTGCCGGCCGCCGTCGTGGACCGCGCCCTGGAGGCCGCCGTCCACACGGGCGCCATCGACGCGAAGGAGGTGCGCTGATGGACTTCCGCATCGACTTCGGTCAGTGGGTGACCGATGCACTGACCTGGATGCAGACCAACCTCACCTGGTTCTTCGACCTGCTCCGCACCATCTTCCTGGGCCTGTACGACGCCGTGAACTGGGTGTTTTCGACGCCGCCCACGCTGGCCGTCATCGTGGTGGCCGCCATCCTCGCGCTGTTCGCCCGCGGCTGGAAGTTCGGGCTGGGCACCGCGCTGGGGCTGCTGTTCATCGTGGGCGTGGACCAGTGGGACAACGCGATGAACTCGCTGTCCCTCGTGATCGTCGCCGCGTTCCTCGCGGTGGTCGTGTCGATCCCGCTGGGGATCTGGGCTGCGCGCAACGACGTCGTCTCGGCGATCGTCAAGCCGGTCATGGACTTCCTGCAGACGATGCCCGCGCTGGTGTACCTCATCCCCGCGATCGCGCTGTTCCGCATCGGCGTGGCCCCCGGCATCTTCGCGACCGTGCTGTTCGCGCTCGCGCCGGGCGTGCGCCTCACCGAGCTGGGCATCCGCAACGTGGACAAGGAGGTGGTCGAGGCCGGCCAGGCCTTCGGTGCCGCCCCCGGCCGCATCCTGCGCCAGATCCAGCTGCCGCTCGCGATGCCGTCCATCATGGCGGGCGTCAACCAGATCATCATGCTGTCGCTGTCCATGGTCGTCATCGCCGGCTTCGTGGGCGCCGGCGGGCTGGGAGGCGAGGTCACCCGGGCCCTGTCCTCCCTCGACAAGCCGCTGGGCTTCGAGGCCGGCATGGCCGTCGTGGTGCTCGCGATCATCCTGGACCGCTTCACCGGCGCGTTCGGGCAGAAGCGCGGCCTGCACCTCATCAAGAGGCTGCGGGAGCGCATGGGGGCCTCCGCGAACGAGGCGCCTGCCGCGCCCGCCGCGTCGGAGCCCCAGACCGCGGACGCCCGCGGCTGAAGACCTCGCGGGCGTCTGAGGGCGTCCGCCAGAGCGCGGAGGGACCGGAACCTCCGCGTGGGAAAGGCGTCGGGAGACTCCCGACGCCTGGAAAGGAAAGTGTCATGAAGAAGCACACGACCGCGATCGTCGCCGCGTCCACCGCGGCGGCCCTCGCTCTCGCGGGCTGCGGGTCGTCGGAGGAGACGACCGACAACGACGTCGCCGGCGCGGACGCCGCGGGCGAGATCACCTTCGGCGTCTTCAACGGCTGGGACGAGGCCGTCGCGACGTCGCTGCTGTGGGAGGCCATCCTCGAGGACAAGGGCTACGACGTCACCCTCGAGTACGCGGACCCCGCGCCCGTGTTCCAGGCGCTGTCCGACGGCGACTACGACGTCACCACCGATGTGTGGCTGCCGGGCACCCACGCCGACTACCTCAACGAGTTCGGCGACTCGATCGAGGAGCTGGGCGCCTGGTTCGACAGCGCGGCGCTGACCGTCGCCGTCAACGCGGACTCCCCCATCGACTCGCTCGCCGACCTGGCCGACAACGCCGACGAGTTCGGCAACCGCATCGTGGGCATCGAGCCCGGCGCGGGCCTCACCAAGGCCCTCAACGAGAAGGTGATCCCCGGGTACGGCCTCGAGGGCATGGAGTTCCTGACCTCCTCGACCCCGGCGATGCTCGCGGAGCTCGACGCGGCGATGGCGAACGGCGAGAACGTCATCGTCACCCTGTGGGAGCCCCACTGGGCGTACGGCGCGTACGACATCAAGAACCTCGAGGACCCGGACGGCGCCCTGGGCGACGCCGAGTCGATCTACACGTACTCGCGCACCGGCTTCGCGGCCGACTTCCCGGACGTCGCCTCCTGGCTGTCCTCGTTCACCATGTCCGCGGAGCTCCTGTACGACCTGGAGAACCTCCTCAACGACTCGGACGACGAGGCCGCCACGATCGCGGAGTTCATCGCCGACAACCAGGAGTGGGTCGACTCGCTCACCGCGTAGTCATCCGCCCCGCTCGCAAGGCGCCGGTCCCCGACAGGGGCCGGCGCCTGTCGTCTCTCCCCGGCCCCCGTCGCCGGGACGCCGGCCCTGGGCTATCCCCTCGACCGGAAGGCCACGGGCTCCCCGAGATACACGGACCAGGCCTCCCGCTCCCGGTCGGCGAGCCGCCGCGGCCGCTGGGTCGCGGCGTCTACCAGCACCAGCGTGGTCGACGCCCGCGCGTACAGCACCGGGTCCGGCGTCCCTGCGGGCGACCACACCTCGTAGCAGATCTCGACGCTCGCGCCGCCGATGCGCCCCAGCCACACCTGCACGTCGATGGGCCGGCGCAGGTACGGCACCGGCGCCAGATACTCGATCTGCTGGCCCGCGATGAGCGTCATCGTGTCGGCGCCCACTCCCCCGGCGAGCAGCGCCGTCGCGGGCGCGTCGGGGTCGTCGTGCTCGACGGCCCAGAAGACACGGATGCGTGCCTCCTCGAGCAGCCGCAGCATCTCCGCATTGTTGACGTGGCCGTAGGCGTCGAGGTCCGACCACCGCAGCGTGATCGGGACGTGGAGTCGGGTCATGCGGGCCAACCTAGCGCTGCCGACGTCCCGGCGGCCAGGGCCCCGTCACTCGTCCAGCATCGCCGCCAGCGCGGTGGCGGTGCGCCAGTTGCGGATGGTCATCGCGCGGTACCAGGGCGACTTCGTCACCGTCGACATCCGCGACCGGTTCCTCTCCGCGCCGAGCCGCCGGAAGTACACCGTTGCCGGACTGGATGTAGGTCCGCACAGACGAGAGCCCCGCGGCCTCGAGCGAGGCGCGGAGCTCCGTCATGGGCACCTTGTTGCGCCCGCCCACGTTGATCGCGCGGATGAGGACCACGTGGGTGGTGGTCACGTCCCGTCAGACGTTGAAGCCGAGCGCCCGCAACTGCTCGCGGCCCTCGGGCGTGATCTTGTCCGGGCCCCACGGCGGCATCCACACCCAGTTGATGCGGAACCCGTCGACCAGGCCCGAGAGCACCTGCGACGCCTGGTCCTCGAGGACGTCGGTCAGCGGGCAGGCCGCGGACGTGAGCGTCATGTCGATGACGGCGTGCTGGTTCTCGTCGAGGGCCACGCCGTAGACGAGGCCCAGGTCCACCACGTTGATCCCCAGCTCGGGGTCGATGACGTCGCGGAGCGCCTCCTCGACGTCCGCGGCATTGGCAGGCGACTTGGTGTCGGTCATGCCGGTCCTCCTTGTGCTTCCGAAGCCTGTGCGGCGCGCGCCTGGATGAGGGCGTCGCGCAGGGCTGCCCATCCCAGGAGTGCGCACTTGATACGAGCAGGGTACTTGCCCACTCCGACGAACGCGGTCGCGTCCCCCAGCAGGTCCTCGCGCTCGTCGTCGAGCGGCACTCCCTTGGACTGCATGAGCGCGCGGAACGCCTCGTACGCCTCGTCGGCGGTGGCGAGCGACTCGCCCTCGACGATCTCGGCGAGCACGGAGATGGAAGCCTGCGAGATCGAGCAGCCCTGGCCCTCCCACGACACGGACTCGACCGTGTCGCCGGACAGGCCCACGCGCAGGGTCACCTCGTCCCCGCACGTGGTGTTGACCTGGTGCGACTCCCCCGTCGCGGGGAGGTCGAGCTCGACCAGGCCGCGGCCGTGGCCCTGGCGGGCGTGATCCATGATGACCTGCTGGTACATCTGCTCGAGGCTGCTCATGCGGTGACTCCGAAGAACGAACGGACGGAGGCGAGCGCCTCGACGAACGCGAGGGCGTCGTCCTCCGTGGAATAGACGTGGGTGGACGCGCGGGTGGAGCCGGCCAGTCCCAGGCGACGATGGAGGGGCTGGGCGCAGTGGTGGCCCACCCGGGCGGCGATGCCGCGGTCGTCGAGCACCTGGCCCACGTCGTGCGGGTGGACGCCCTCGACGGCGACGGAGGCGAGCCCCAAGACGTCGTCCTGCGCCGGGTCCCCCACGGGCCCGATGAGCCGGACCCCGGGCAGCTCCGCGACCCCGGAGCGCAGCACGTGGGCGATGCGGCGCTCGTGCGCCGCGACCGCGTCCATGCCCAGCCCGGTCAGGTACCGCGCCGCCGCGGCCATGCCCACCGCCTGGGCGACGGGCGGGGACCCGGGCTCGAAGCGCATCGGCGCCTCGAGCCAGGTGGTCTCCTCCATGGTCACGGTCGCGATCGCTCCCCCGCCGTACACGGACGGCGGCAGCGCGTCGAGCAGCTCCTTGCGGCCCCACAGCGCGCCGATCGCGGACGGCCCCAGCATCTTGTGCCCGCTGAAGGCCATGAAGTCCACGCCCAGCTGGGCGACGTCCACCGGCAGGTGGGGCACCGACTGGCAGCCGTCGAGCACGGTGAGCGCGCCCACCTCGCGGGCGCGGCGGACGATCGGCTCGACGTCCGTGACCAGGCCGGTCACGTTGGAGGCGTGCGTGAACGCGACGACGCGCGCGGCCTCCGTGATATACGTGGGCAGGTCGTGGAGCACCAGCGCGCCGTCGGGGTCGACCGGGATCCACCGCAGGGTGGCCCCGGTGCGCGTGGCGAGCTGCTGCCACGGGATGAGGTTGGCGTGGTGCTCGGCCTGGGTGACCACGATCTCGTCGCCCGGCCCCAGCGCGAAGGGGGACGATGCGTCGCCCCCCAGCCCCGCGGAGGCGGCGGCCATGCCGTTGGCCACCAGGTTGAGCGCGGCGGTCGCGCCCGAGGTCCAGACGATCTCCTCGGGCGCGGCGCCCACGAACTCGGCGACGTCCGCGCGCGCGTCCTCGTAGGCGGCGGTCGCCTCCTCCGCGAGCAGGTGCGCGCCGCGCGCGACGGCGGCGTAGTGCTCGCGGTAGAAGCCGAACTCCGCGTCGAGCACGGCCTGCGGCTTCTGGGCGGTCGCGGCCGAGTCGAGGTACACGAGCGGCCTCCCGTTCCTCACCGTGCGGGCGAGGAGCGGGAAGTCGTCGCGGACGTTCTCGAGCATCGGATTACGCGGACGCGAGGTAGCGGTCGTAGCCCTCGGCCTCGAGACGCTCGGCGAGCTCGGGGCCGCCCTCCTCGGCCACGCGGCCGTTGACGAACACGTGGACGTAGTCGGGCTTGATGTAGTTGAGGATGCGCGTGTAGTGGGTGATGAGCATGACGCCCAGGCCCGTGTTCTCCTTGGCGCGGTTGACGCCCTCGGAGACGATGCGCAGCGCGTCGACGTCGAGGCCCGAGTCGGTCTCGTCGAGGATCGCGATCTTGGGCTGCAGGAGCTCCATCTGGAGGATCTCGTGGCGCTTCTTCTCGCCGCCGGAGAAGCCCTCGTTGACGCCGCGCTCGCCGAACGCGGGGTCCATGCGCAGGTTCTCCATCGACGTCTTGACGTCCTTGACCCAGGTGCGCAGCTTGGGGGCCTCGCCGTCGAGCGCGGTCTTCGCGGTGCGCAGGAAGTTGGCGACGGAGACGCCGGGCACCTCGACCGGATACTGCATCGCGAGGAACAGGCCCGCCTTGGCGCGCTCGTCGATGCTCATCTCGAGCACGTCCTCGCCGTCGAGGAAGACCTCGCCCTGGGTGATCGTGTACTTGGGGTGGCCCGCGATCGAGTACGCCAGCGTCGACTTGCCCGAGCCGTTGGGGCCCATGATGGCGTGGGTCTCGCCGGAGCGGATGGTGAGGTCGACGCCCTTGAGGATCTCCTTGGTGCCCTCGGGGGTCTCGACGGTGACGTGGAGGTTGCGGATCTCCAGGGTGTGGGCAGGCGCGGTGGTCATGCGTTCTCCTTGGTACGGGGGCGGTCGACGTCGACGAGCACGCGCTCGCCGTCGACGCGGGTGGGGTAGGTCTTCACAGGGGTCATGGCGGGCAGCTCGTCGGGCTCGCCGGTGCGCACGTCGAAGCGCGAGCCGTGGGCCCAGCACTCGACCATGCAGCCGTCGATCTCGCCCTCGGACAGCGACACCTCGCCGTGGGTGCACAGGTCGTCGATCGCGTAGAAGCCGCCGTCGTCGCAGCGCACCACGGCGACCGGGATGTCCGCGCCGGACTCGAGCGTGAGCTCGGCCAGCATCGCGGTCCCCGGCTCGAGGTCGTCGACCATGCAGGCGAGCTGCTCACTCACCGGCGGTCTCCGCGGCCTCGTGCTCGAGCTCCTCCTCGACGTGCTCCAGCTCGAGCTCGATCTCGCGCAGGAGCGACTCCTCCACGGCCGGCACGCCGATCTCGTGGATGAGGTCCGCGAAGAAGCCGCGCACCACGAGCTTGCGGGCCTGCTCCTCGGAGATGCCGCGCGAGCGCAGGTAGAACATCTGCTCCTCGTCGAAGCGGCCGGTGGCGGAGGCGTGGCCCGCGCCCTCGATCTCGCCGGTCTCGATCTCCAGGTTGGGGACCGAGTCCGCGCGCGCCCCGTCCGTGAGGACCAGGTTGCGGTTGAGCTCGTAGGTGTCGGTGCCCTCGGCGGCCGCGCGGATGAGCACGTCGCCGATCCACACGGTGCGCGCGGTCGCGCCCGCGAGCGCGCCCTTGTAGGTCACGCGCGAGGTGCACTTGGGCACGGCGTGGTCGACGAACAGCTGGTGCTCCTGGTGCTGGCCCGCGTCCGCGAAGTACAGGCCGAACAGGTCCACGGAGGCGCCCTCGCCCGCGAAGGCCGCGGACGTGTTGAGGCGCACCACCTTGCCGCCCAGCGTCACCACGGAGCCGCGCAGGCGGGAGTCGCGACCCAGGCGGGCCACCACCTCTCCGGCGTGCACCGCATCGTCCTCCCACTGCTGCAGCAGCACCAGGTTGAGGCCCGCGTTGTCGGCGAGGTCCACGGAGACGTACTCGGAGTACGTGGCGGTGCCGGTGCGGCGGATCACCACGGTCGCCTCGGCCGAGCGGCCGATCTCGACCAGCAGGTGGCCGCGCACGTCCGCGCCGGTGCCGCGCAGGTCGATGGTGATGGGCTCGTCGACCACGGTGTTCGCGGCGACGGTGAGCGCCATGGCGCCACCGGAGTGCTTGACCGCCAGGGCCGATGCACGGTCGCCGGGGGCGCGCACGGTCCGGGCCCGTGCATCGTCCGCGGGGACCTGGGCGAGCGTCACGCCGGCCGGCAGGTCCGGCACGGTCCACTCGAGGTGGCCGTCGACGGGCTCGTCCGCGAACAGCGGCTTGAGGTCGCGCACGGCCGAGAAGCGCCAGTTCTCCTCGCGGCCCGAGGGCACGGGGAAGGCGTCGACGTCGAAGGACGTGGGGCGGTCGGCGCGCGAGGCGTCGGGGATGATGCCGTGGCTGTGCGCCTTGTCAGCGGTGGCCTGGCTGTGATCGGTGACGGTCAACCGACGGATCCTTCCATCTGGAGCTCGATGAGGCGGTTGAGCTCGAGCGCGTACTCCATGGGCAGCTCGCGCGCGATGGGCTCGACGAACCCGCGCACGATCATGGCCATGGCCTCCGACTCCTCGAGGCCTCGGGACATCAGGTAGAACAGCTGGTCCTCGGACACCTTGGAGACGGACGCCTCGTGGCCCATGTGGACGTCGTCCTCGCGGACGTCGACGTACGGGTAGGTGTCGGAGCGGGAGATCTGGTCGACGAGCAGCGCGTCGCACAGCACGTTCGACTTCGAGTTCTTGGCGCCCTCGAGGATCTGCACCAGGCCGCGGTAGGACGTGCGGCCGCCGCCGCGCGCGACGGACTTGGAGACGATCGAGCTCGAGGTGTTGGGGGCCGCGTGCACCATCTTGGAGCCCGCGTCCTGGTGCTGGCCCTCGCCCGCGAAGGCGATGGACAGCGTCTCGCCGCGGGCGTGCTCGCCCAGCAGGAAGATGGCCGGGTACTTCATGGTGACCTTGGAGCCGATGTTGCCGTCGACCCACTCCATGGTGGCGCCCTCGGCCGCGGTGGCCCGCTTGGTGACCAGGTTGTACACGTTGTTCGACCAGTTCTGGATGGTCGTGTAGCGCACCCGGGCGTTCTTCTTGACGATGATCTCGACCACCGCGGAGTGCAGCGAGTCGGAGCTGTAGATGGGCGCGGTGCAGCCCTCGACGTAGTGCACGTACGAGCCCTCGTCCGCGATGATCAGCGTGCGCTCGAACTGGCCCATGTTCTCCGTGTTGATGCGGAAGTAGGCCTGGAGCGGGATCTCCACGTGGACGCCCGGCGGGACGTAGACGAACGAGCCGCCCGACCACACGGCCGTGTTGAGCGCCGCGAACTTGTTGTCGCCCGGGGGGATGACGGTGCCGAAGTACTCCTCGAACAGCTCCGGGTGCTCCTTGAGCGCGGTGTCCGTGTCGAGGAAGATCACGCCCTGCTGCTCGAGGTCCTCGCGGATCTGGTGGTAGACCACCTCGGACTCGTACTGCGCGGCCACGCCCGCGACGAGGCGCTGCTTCTCCGCCTCCGGGATGCCCAGCTTGTCGTACGTGTTCTTGATGTCCTCGGGGAGGTCCTCCCAGCTGGCCGCCTGGCGCTCGGTGGAGCGCACAAAGTACTTGATGTTGTCGAAGTCGATGCCGGTGAGGTCCGAGCCCCAGTGCGGCAGCGGCTTCTTGCCGAACAGGCGGTGGCCCTTGAGACGCATGTTCAGCATCCACTCGGGCTCGTCCTTCAGCGCCGAGATCTCGCGCACCACGTCCTCGTTGAGGCCGCGCTTCGCGAGCGCGCCGGCGTCGTCCTTGTCGTGCCAGCCGAACTGGTAGTTGCCGATCGAGGCGATCGCCTCGTCCTGCGTCATCTCGGTGGGAGCACTCATGCTCATCCTTCCTTACGGGTCGGGGTGGTGAGCGGGATGGTGGTCGTGCACACGTGCGCGCCGCCGGCCATGGTCGACAGGCGCTGCACGTGGACGTCGAGCAGCCGGGCGAACGCCCGGGTCTCGGCCTCGCACCACTCCGGTGTGCGGTCCGCCAGCTCCTGCACCGGGCAGTGGCCCTGGCACAGCTGGACGGTGATGCCGCCCGGTCCGGGACGGACCGAGGCGGCGAAGCCCTGGGCGCCAAGCGCCTCCGCGAGCGCGGCGACCTTGCGGTCCATGGGGTCCTGCGGGTCGATCGACGCGCGCAGGGAGGTCTCGAGCTCCCGGGCCTTGGACTCGACGAACTCGTCGAGCCCGCCGCGGTCGCGCAGGAAGTCCATCGCGTCGGCCGCGACGGAGCGGTAGGCGGTCGGGAGGGAGCTCTGCCCGTCCCCCGTGACCACGAAGGACCGGGCGGGACGGCCGCGGCCGCGCACGTGGACGCCCGGGGGCTCGTGCTCGGCGATGTGGCCGTCGTCAATGAGCTGCGTGAGGTGGCGGCGGACGCCCGCCGCGGTCACGCCGAGCTCCTCCGCCAGCGCCGCGGCGGTGATCGGTCCGGCGGTCGCGATGAGGGACAGCACGCGGTCGCGCGTGGTGTCGACGGACATGACTGCTCCTTTGGCTCGCGAGGCTGGGGACCGCACCGGGGCGCGGGGACGCCCGGTGTCGCGATTGCACAACATTCTCGTTGCCGAATTATTCCGCCGCAAGCAAGGCGGACCTAACCCGGAGGCCCGCCGCCCCGTCACCCCTCCACACAGAAAATGCGCGGCTCCACACACCGGGCGGCGTGTCGTCGGCGTGTCGCGCGGATATCAGCATTTTCGCGGCGGCTTCGGGCGGGCGTGTGTGGAGAGGTGACGTGGACGGGGGCGGTCCTCGCCCGGTTCTAGGATGTGGCCGTGAGCACCGTCGCCGACACGTCCCCCGTCCGCTCCGTCACCGGTTTCCTGGGCCGCCATGCGCGCGGGCTCACGCTCGCGAACATCCTCGCCCAGGGCGGCATCATCGTCACCGGCGGCGCGGTGCGGCTCACGGGGTCGGGGCTGGGCTGCTCGACGTGGCCCGAGTGCGAGCCGGGCCGGTTCACGCCCGAGTTCCACGCCGAGGCGGGCCTGCACCCGTTCATCGAGTTCGGCAACCGGACGCTCACGTTCGTGCTGCTCATCATCGCCGTGGCGCTCGCCGTCGCCGTGTGGCGCGCCCGCCCCGAGCTCAAGTGGTGGGGCCTGGTGCCGCTGCTGGGCGTGGTGGGCCAGGCGGTCGTGGGCGGCATCACCGTCCTGGTCGAGCTGCACCCGCTGGTCGTCGCGCCGCACTTCCTGCTGTCCACCCTGCTGGTGTGGAACGCGGTGTGGCTTGCCCTGCGCTTCCGCGACGCGCCCCGCCGCGCGGGTGCGCCCATGCCCTGGCATCGTCGCACCCTCACCGTCCTGCTCGCGGGGCTGCTGGTGCTGGGCGTGCTCACCACCGGCGCCGGGCCTCACTCGGGCGACGCCGAGGCCACCGAGCGCCTCGCGCTCGACCCGGTCGCGGTCGCGCGCATCCACGCGCTCACCGTGTGGGCCTTCGTGATCGTGTTCGCCGCGCTGGTGTGGCGCCTGCGCCGGGACGTCTCCGCGGGCGGCCGCGACGAGGTCCGCAAGGCCTGGCTGGTGCTGGCCGCGGTGACGGCCGCGCAGGGCGTGATCGGCTACACGCAGTTCTTCCTCGACCTTCCCGAGCTGCTCGTGGGCCTGCACCTCGCCGGCGCCGCGGCGCTCACGGGCGCGCACGCCGCCTTCCACTACCTCACGCGGGCGGAGCGGACCGCCGCATGACCCGCGAGGTCACGCTCGCGCACGTCGAGCAGGCGGCCCGGGTGCTGGCCGGGGTGGCGCAGCGCACCCCCGTGGACCATGCGTCGTACCTGTCCGAGGTGCTGGGCGTGCCCACCTACATGAAGCTGGAGAACCTCCAGCGCACCGGCTCGTTCAAGCTCCGCGGCGCCACCTACCGGCTCTCCCGCCTCACCCCGGAGGAGCGGGCACGCGGGGTGGTCGCCGCATCGGCCGGAAACCACGCCCAGGGCGTGGCCTTCGCCGCCCAGCAGCTGGGACTCGACGCCACCATCTTCATGCCGCTGGGCGCGCCCGTGCCCAAGCTGCTCGCCACCAAGGGCTACGGCGCCACGGTCAATACCGACGGCGCCACGGTCGAGGAGTGCCTCGCGCTGGCCGCCGCGCATGCCGAGCGCACCGGCGCGGTGATGATCCACCCGTTCGACCACCCCGACGTGATCGCGGGCCAGGGCACCATCGGCCTCGAGATCCTCGACGAGGTGCCCGACGCGGACACGATCATCGTCCCCATCGGGGGCGGCGGGCTCATCTCCGGCGTGGCGGTGGCCGCCAAGGAGCGCGCGGCGCGGGAGGGGCGGCCGATGCGCATCGTCGGCGTCCAGGCCGCGGCCACCGCGGCGTTCCCGCCGTCGCTCGCGGCGGGCCACCCCGTCACCATCGACCGCTCCCCCACCATCGCCGACGGCATCGCCGTCGTGCGGCCCGGCGAGCACACCTTCCCGATCGTGCGCGAGCTGGTCGACGAGGTGGTGACGGTCAGCGAGGACGACCTCGCGCGCGCGGTGCTCACGCTGCTCGAGCGCACCAAGCTCGTGGTCGAGCCCGCGGGCGCCGTGCCCGTGGCCGCCATCCTGGCCGGCCTGATCGAGCCGACCGGACCCACGGTCGCGCTCGTCTCCGGCGGGAACATCGACCCGATGCTGCTCCAGCGCATCGTCGCCCACGGCCTGGTCGCCTCGGGCCGCTACATGACGCTGCGGATCCCGCTGCCGGACCGGCCGGGCCAGCTCGCGCGGGTCTCGGAGCTGCTCGCGTCGGTGGGCGCGAACGTCATCGAGGTGCTGCACACCCGCCACGACCTGGGCCTCGCGCTCAACGACGTGGTGCTCCAGGTGAGCGTCGAGACCCGCGGCCCCAACCACCAGGGTCAGGTGCTCGAGGCGCTGCGCGCGGCCGGCTTCTCCCCCGCGGTCGCGGGCGACTGAGCGGAGCGCCCACCTACCAGAGCGAGTGCACGACGTCGGCGGAGCCCCAGCCGATCGTCTCGCACTTCTCACGGAACGCGAGGAGCGCGGGCAGGTTCGAGTCCTGCTCGTCCGCGTGCGCGAGACGGCTGTGGTTCTCGACCCCCGCCGCGGTCTCGTACACCTCGGCGAGCAGGAACTGCACGTTGCCCTGACCATCGTGGCTCTTGGACACCATGTACTGCAGCAGCGCCAGGTCACCCTCCCGCGGATGTGTGCGCTCCATCCACGCAACGTGGGACGCGAAGATCCGGTCGCCCTCGGCCTCATGCTCCTCAGGACACCTGAAGGCCGCGAAAAACTGCGCCTTGCCCGTGTAGTCCGCCATCGGATCCCCCCTGTTCGGACCGTCATCACGCTAGGCCCGGCCCGCGCGATCCGCAATAGAAGCCGGACGTACGCCCACCGCGCGCGGCCGTGGCCTCAGAGACCCTAAACGGCGCTCCGACGACGGTCCGCCGGCGCGAGCATCCACGGCGCGTCCGCGGGACGCAGCGTGGACCACCCGGACCGGCGCGCGCGGTCCAGGGCCAGCGCGCCGATGACGATCGACGACGCATGGACGCGGCCGTCCGCGATCGCGTCGAGCACCTGGTCGAGAGGCACCCAGGCCCCCTCCATGTCGCGCTCCTCCTCGGAGCGCACGTGCCGCTCGGCCTCCGGCACCGGCGAGACGTCGCGCGCCAGGAAGAGCCGGACGCTCTCCGAGCTGCCGCCCGCGGACGGGAAGTAGTCGGTGAGCGTGTGCCATGTGGCGGCGGTGAGGTCCGCCTCCTCGTGGAGCTCGCGGGCCGCGGCCTCGACGGGGTCCTCGTCGGCGACGTCGAGCAGGCCGGCCGGCGGCTCCCAGCACTCGCCCCCCACGGGGTGACGGTACTGACGCACCAGGTACAGGCGCTCGAGCTCGTCGAGCACCAGGATCCCCACGGCGCCGGTGTGCTGCACGAAGTCGCGCGTCACGCGGGCGTGCTCGAGGTCCACCTGGTCGCTGACGACGTTCCAGACGCGGCCCGCGAAGCACTCCTCGCGCGCGAGGATCGGACGCGACGCTGCCCGGTCGGTGGGCAGGCCGTCGGCCTCGAGCGTCACGCGGTTGCGACCGAGTCGGCCTGCGCCGCCTGCGCGGAGCCGCCCTGCGCGGCGCCGCCCGGCGTGGAACCGTCCTGCGCCGCGATCGCCGCGCCGATCAGGCCCGCGAACAGCGGGTGCGCCTTGGTGGGACGCGACAGGAACTCGGGGTGCGCCTGGGTGGCCACGTAGTACGGGTGCACGTCCGCGGGGAGCTCGACGAACTCGACGAGCGAGCGGTCGGGGCTCTCGCCCGAGACCACCAAGCCCGCCTCCTCGAGCTGCGCGCGGTACGCGTTGTTCACCTCGTAGCGGTGGCGGTGGCGCTCGCCCACGGTGGACTTGCCGTACGTGGAGGCGACCACGGAGCCGGCCTTGAGGACCGCGGGGTACTCGCCCAGGCGCATCGTGCCGCCCAGGTCGCCCTTGCCCTCGACGATCTCGAGCTGCTCCTCCATGGTGGCGACCACGGGGTGCGGGGTGTCCGCGTCGAACTCGGAGCTCGAGGCGCCCTCGAGGCCCAGCACGTTGCGCGCGTACTCCATCACCATGGTCTGCATGCCCAGGCAGATGCCCAGCGTGGGGACGTGCTTCTCGCGCGCCCAGCGCAGCGCGCCGATCTTGCCGTCGACGCCGCGCACGCCGAAGCCACCCGGGACCAGGACGCAGTCGACGCCGCCGAGCGCCTCCTGGGCGCCCTCGGGGGTCTGGCAGCGGTCGGACGCGACCCAGCGGATGCGCACCTTGGCGTTGTGGTGGAAGCCGCCGGCGCGCAGCGCCTCGCTCACCGACAGGTAGGCGTCGGGGAGGTCGATGTACTTGCCCACGAGCGCGACCTCGACCTCGTGCGAGGGCTTGTGGACGCGCTGGAGGACGTCGTTCCATGCGCCCCACTCGACGTCGTGGAAGGGCAGGTCGAGGCGGCGCACCACGTAGGCGTCGAGGCCCTCCGCGTGCAGCACCTTGGGGATGTCGTAGATGCTCGGCGCGTCGACGGCGTTGACCACGGCGGCCGCGTCGACGTCGCACATGAGCGCGACCTTGTTCTTGACCGATGCGGGGACCACCCGGTCCGAGCGCAGCACCAGGGCGTCGGGCTGGATGCCGATCGAGCGCAGCGCGGCGACCGAGTGCTGGGTGGGCTTGGTCTTCTGCTCGCCCGAGGGGCCGATGAACGGCACGAGCGAGACGTGCAGGAAGAACACGTGGTCGCGGCCCACGTCGTGGCGCACCTGGCGGGCGGCCTCGAGGAACGGCTGCGACTCGATGTCGCCCACCGTGCCGCCGATCTCCGTGATGATGACGTCGACGGACGGGCCGGCCTGCGCGCGCATGCGGCGCTTGATCTCGTCGGTGATGTGCGGGATCACCTGGACGGTGTCGCCCAGGTACTCGCCGCGGCGCTCCTTGGCGATCACCTGCGAGTACACCTGGCCGGTGGTGACGTTCGAGGCCGCCGAGAGCTCCACGTCGAGGAAGCGCTCGTAGTGGCCGATGTCCAGGTCCGTCTCCGCGCCGTCGTCGGTCACGAAGACCTCGCCGTGCTGGAACGGGTTCATGGTGCCCGGGTCCACGTTGAGGTACGGGTCGAGCTTCTGCATGGTGACCCGCAGTCCACGGGACCGCAGGAGGCGGCCGAGGCTGGACGCCGTCAGGCCCTTCCCGAGGGAGGAGACCACGCCTCCGGTGACGAAGATGTGCTTGGTAATAGCGTCCGTACCGGACGAGAATCGCGTTCGCTCCACGGGCTTCGACTCTATCAGCCGACGGTCCCCGACGCGGCGTCGGAGGTCCCCAGTCGGGCAGGAACATCGCCGTCACGGTAGTGCGGCAGCGCTCCGGCGAGCGTCTCCGCGACCGTCGCGGCGCCGGAGATGGGCGCCACCAGCGCGTCGCCGGCGACCGTCGCCAGATCGTCCCTGTCCTGGTAGTCCGCCACATCCGCGGCGGCCCCCACGACCGTCACCGGCGCGTCGTACGCGACCAGCGCCTCGACCACCGAGCCGAGCGCCTCGGACCCGTCGGCGACCACCACGACCGCGTCGACCGCGCTGAGCGACTCCCCCGCGACCAGGTCCGCCTGCGCGAGCAGGTCCCAGACCACCGCGCCGCGATCCGTGCCGGCGGCGTCGACGTCGGCCCGGTCGGCGCCCGTGGGCGCCGCGCCCGTGGCCCCCTGCACGAAGGCGTGCGCGAGCACGGCGGTGGCCGTCGCATCGTCCACTCCCACGAGAGATCCGGCCACCTGCCCGGCGAGCGCCTCGCGGAACGGCGCCGTCGCGGTGTCGCTCCACTCGGCGCTCATCGAGACGACCCCGGCGAGCTCGCCCCAGGCGTCGACGATGCGCGCCTCGAGCCCGGCGCGCATCGCGTCGTCGGCGGGCGCGTCGGGTCCGGTCACGAGCGCGACGCGCCGGTCGGTCAGCACGCCGGACAGCAGGTACGGCGCGACGCCGTCGAGGTAGCCCTCGGAGGCGTCGGCCGCGGCCTGCGCGGCGTCCCCGGCGGCCGTGGCCGCGTCGAGGTCCGCCTGGAGCCCCGCGATGGTGTCGGAGGAGCCGCCCAGGAGCGAGGTGCGCAGCGGACCCGAGCCCAGCAGCACCCCGAACGCGAGCGCGGCGATGCCCACCGCGCCGCCCAGGGCGAGCGCGCGGCGATCGCTCATCCGAGCAGCCCCGTCAGCCAGCTCCAGCCGTCGACGAGGGCGTCGCGCACCTCGGGGGTGCCCCACAGCGCGAGGCCCAGCGCGCCCGTGGCGAGCGTGAGCGCGGTGCCCACCGTCCATCCGCTGTAGCGGTGGCGGTAGACGTGCGGCAGGACGGCGCCGTCGACCACGACGCCCGCCGCGCGCAGCCGCGTGAGCAGCGCGGCGCCGGCGGTGGTCGAGCGGTCCTCGACGAAGTCGAGCAGGCCCTCGCGGCCGCCCGCGACGACGATGACGGACGCGCCGCCCGCGTAGGCCGCGAGCACGGCGAGGTCCTCGCTCGCGAGCGAGGCGTCCGCGACGTCGTGCGTGAGCCCGATCGCCTGGGCGCGCGCGAGGCCCGCCTCGGCGCCCTCGGGGTCGTGGACGATCACCTGGGTGGCGCGCCGCAGCGTCTCCTCGCCGAGCGCCTCGACGTCGCCGACGATGATCCGCGGCGAGATGCCCGCGGCCCGCGCGATGTCCGCGCCCTCGCCCACGCCGATGACGATGGGCCGGCGCTCGCGCACGAAGCGTCGCAGCGCGCGGTCGGGCTCGCCGGCGCGCGGGGTCACGATGACGACCGCGCGCCCGAGCACGGGCACGCGCAACGAGGGCAGGCCCACGCCGTCGAGCAGCAGGTCGGCGTCCCGTTCGAGCACGGCGAGGGCGTTCGCGGTGAACGATGCGACGTGGACGTGGAGGTCGGACGCGGCCTCGCGCATGCGGTCCTCGGCGGCCTCGCGGGTGAGGCGCATGCCCGTCGCGACATCCGCGCCGTCGATGCGCACCGTGCCGTCGACGATCTCGACGGCGGCGCCGTCGCGCACGCCGAGCACGTCGTGCCCCGCCGCGTCGATCAGCGGGATGCCGGCCTCGAGGAGCGTGCGCGCCCCGGTCGAGGGGAAGCGTCCGGAGACGGACGCGCGGGCGTTGACGACGGCCGCGGGACGATGCGCGGCGAGCGCCCGCGCGGTCCGCGAGTCGAGGTCGAGGGCGTCGATGATGGCGACGTCACCGGGACGCAGCCGGCGCAGGAGCGCCGCGGTCGTGGGCGCGACGCGGGCGGGCCCGGTCAGCGCGGAGGTGGTCTGGGCGGTCATGCCGCTCATGGTGCCACGCGGGCGGCCTCCCACAGCTCATGCGCGTGCGCACGCGCCGTGGCGGAGTCCTCGTGGCCCGACAGCAGCCGCGCGAGCTCCTCCACGCGCGCGTCGCCGTCGACCTCGCGCACGGCGGTACGGGTGGTGCCTCCGTCGACGCTCTTGGCGACCACCAGGTGGTGGTCGGCGTGCGCGGCCACCTGGGCCAGGTGCGTCACGACGATGACCTGGTGGGTGCGCGCGAGCGCCGCGAGCCGCTGGCCCACGGCGACGGCGGCGCGCCCGCCCACGCCGGCGTCGACCTCGTCGAAGACGAAGGTGTGGCCGCCCTCGGGGGCGTGGTCCGCGAGCGCCACCTCGAGCGCGAGCATGATGCGCGACAGCTCTCCCCCGGAGGCCGCCTGCGCGACGGGTCGGGGCTCGGCGCCGGGATGCGCGGCGAGCGTCATGGCGACCACGTCGGCGCCCGTGGGCCCCGGCTCCGCGGCCGTCACCTCGACGGCGAAGGCGGCGTCCTTCATGGCGAGCAGACGCAGCTCCTGCGCGACGCGCGCGGCCAACGCCGTCGCGGCGGTCGTGCGCGATGCGGTGAGGGCCTCGGCCGCCTCGCGGACGCGCGCGCCCAGCCGGGCCTCGTCCTCCTCGAGCGCGGCGAGCCGGGCGTCCCAGCCGTCGTCGGCCGCCACCCGCTCCTGCGCGCGCTCCCAGTACTCGAGCGCGCCGGGCAGGTCGGTGCCCAGGCGTCGCAGCAGGCCGTTCAGAGCCGAGCGACGGCGGTGGACCGCGTCGAGGCGGGCCGGATCCGCCTCGAGGTCGTCGAGCCGGCGCAGCAGGTCCGAGGCGAGGTCGGAGGCGAGGTACGCGAGCTCGGCGGCGCGGGTCTCGAGCTCGGAGAGGGACTCGTCGTGGCGGGCCGCCTCCCCGATCCCCCGGCGTGCCGCCTCGAGGGCCGCCGCCGCGGTCAGCTCGGCGTCCCCCGCGAGCGCCTCGTGCGCGCCGTGAACGCCCATGCGCACGGCCTCGACGTTCTCGAGCGCGCGCGCCTCCGCCGCGACGGCCTCGTCCTCGCCCTCGACGGGCTCGACCTCCTCGATCGCGCGCAGGTCGTCGCGCAGGCGGCGCGCCTCGGCGCGCTCGGCCTCCGCGCCGTCGCGCATCCTCTCGAGCTCGCGGGTCGCGGCGGTCCACGCCGCCCACGCCTCGCGGTACCCGGCCAGCAGCGCCCGGTGCTCCTCGCCCGCGTACTCGTCAAGCAGGTCGCGCTGGCGCGCGGCGGACCGCAGGCGTCCCTGATCGGCCTGGCCGTGGACGGTCACCAGGTGCTCGGCGAGGTCGCTCAGCAGCGCCTGCGGCACCGTGCGCCCACCCAGGGTCGCGCGGGATCGCGCGCGCCCCACCGTGCGGGTGACGATGATCTCCCCGCCGTCCGAGAGGCGGCCGCCCGCGTCCTCGACCAGGGCCAGCGCATCGTCCCCCGCCACCCCGAGCACGGCCTCGACCACGGCCTCCTCGGCGTCGCCGCGGATGGTGCCCGGGACGGCCTTGGCGCCCAGGATGAGCCCGAGGCCCGTGAGCACCATGGTCTTGCCCGCGCCCGTCTCGCCCGTGACCACGGTGAGCCCGGCGCGCAGCGGCAGGCGCGCGGCCTCGATGACGCCCAGGTTCTCGATGCTGAGCTCGTCGAGCATGCCTAGATCTCCGGGTTCCAGCGGTCGCGGCGCGTGCCGCGGAAGCCGTCGACCGGCAGCGAGAACTTGCGCACCAGGCGCTCCGAGAAGGGGGCGTCGTTCATGCGCGCCAGCCGCACGGGCTGGGTACCGCGGCGCACCTCGCAGCGGCCGCCGCGCGGCAGGTCGATCGCGCGGGCGCCGTCGAGCACCACCTGGCCGTCGCTCGAGGACCGCTCGAGGATCTCGATCGACACGCGCGACGTGGGCCCGACCACCAGCGGCCGGGAGAACAGCGCGTGCGCGGCGAGCGGGACCACCAGCACCGCGTCGACCTCCGGCCACAGCACGGGGCCGCCGGCGCTGAACGCGTGCGCGGTCGAGCCGGTCGCGGTCGCCACCACCACGCCGTCGCAGCCGAAGGTGGACAGAGGGTGGTCGTCGATGTCGAGCGCGACCTCCACGGTGGTGCGCAGGTTGGCGCGCTCGACGGTCGCCTCGTTGAGCGCCCAGCCGTGCGTGGTCGTGCCGTCGGGAGCGGTCACCACGACGTCGAGGGTGCCGCGTTCCTCGATGTCGAAGTCGCCGTCGGCCAGGCGCCGCGCGGCGTGCACCACGTCGTCGCGCTCGAGCTCGGCGAGGAAGCCCACGCGCCCCAGGTTGACGCCCAGGAGCGGGATGCCGGTGCCGCGCGTCATCGCGGCCGCGTGAAGCATGGTCCCGTCGCCGCCCAGCACCAGGGCGGCCTCGGCCGGCCCCGCCGGCATGCGATCGAGCTCCGTGCACACGTCCACGACGGCGTCGCCCAGGGTGTCGGCGACCAGGCGCGCGGCCTCGAGCGTCTCGTCGCGATGCGGGTTCGCCACGACGAGGATGCGCCGCGTCATGGCGTCCCTCCCGTCTGCTCGGCGATGGCCGCCCGGACCTCCGCCTCGTCGAGCGGGCGCGGCCGGGCGCCGTGGCCCTTAGCCTGCCATGCGCGCGAGCCCCACACGAAGAACTCGACGTTGCCATGCGGGCCGGGCAGCGGGGAGGCAGCGATCCGGTGGATCGCGACACCCTCCTGGACAAGGGACGATGCGACGGTCGCCACCGCGCGGGCCCGATCGTCGGCGTCGGTCACCACGCCGCCGCGGCCCAGGCGCTCGCGCCCCACCTCGAACTGGGGCTTGACCATGAGCAGCAGGTCGGCGGTGTCCGCGAGGGTCGACACGAGGGGCCTCACGAGCAGCGTGAGGGAGATGAAGGACACGTCCGCGACCACCAGGTCGGGCCGGTCGCCGCCCAGGTCCGCGGGGGTGAGCTCGCGCGCGTTGAGGCCCTCGCGGACGCGCACGCGCGGGTCCGCGGCGACCTGCGGGCTGAGCTGGCCGTGGCCCACGTCGATCGCGTGCACGCGCGCGGCGCCGCGCTCGAGCAGCACCTGGGTGAAGCCTCCGGTCGAGGCGCCCACGTCGAGCGCGAGCCGGCCCTCGACCGCGATCTCGGGGCAGGCGTCGAGCGCGCCCAGGAGCTTGTGCGCGGCCCGGGACACGTAGTCGGTGCCCTCGGAGGCCACCTCGACCCGTGCATCGTCCCCGGTCTCGAGCGAGGCCTTGTCGACGGCGCGGCCGTTGACCGTGACCAGGTGGCGCGCGAGCAGCTGCTGGGCGTGCGTGCGCGAGCGGGCGAGCCCGCGCGCGACGAGCGCGCGGTCGAGTCTCATGCCTACTGCGTGTCCTCGCGCAGGCGGGTCGCGAGCGCCTGCTGGACGCGTTCGAAGAACTCGGCCTGCTGCTCGAGATCGTCCGGCAGCTCCGTGACGGCCAGGAGCGCCTCGCGGACCTCCGCGGGGTACTCGACCTCGTTGTGCTCGGACTGCGACTCGGTGGTGTCAGCCATGATGCGTCAGGCTAGCGGCAGGCGAGGCAGCGTCTCAACCTCGAGGCGCTCCCCCGCGTCCGCCGCCGCCCAGGCCGCCGCGCACGCGGCGCGGATGCGGTCGATGGGGCGGCCGCCGTCGGCCACGAGTCGGCCCTCGGTGACGCGCGCGCGGGCCTCGCCCACGTGCCACCAGTGGTGGACCAGCTGCGGCTCGGGGTGCGGCTCGGCCAGGCAGCCCAGGTCGGTGCCCAGGAACGCCGGACGCTCCTCCGGCCGGGCCAGGATCGCGTCCTTGACGGTGGAGACGCCGGTGAAGACCAGCAGCCCGGGCATGTGCGCGGCGCGCGCGCCCTGGAGATCGGTGTCGAGGCGGTCGCCGATCATCATCGGTCGCTCGGCGCCAGCCTTGCGGGCGGCGAGGCGGAACATCTCGGGCTCGGGCTTGCCGGCCGCGAGCGGGGTCACGCCGGTCGCGGCCTGCACCACGCCCACGAGCGTGCCGTTGCCGGGTGCCATGCCGCGGTCGGTGGGGATGGTGATGTCGAGGTTGGTGGCGAAGAAGCGGGCGCCCGCGCGGATGGCGTACGCCGCCTCGGCGAGGTGCTTCCAGCCGACGGTCGGGTCGAAGCCCTGGATCACCGCGGCGGGGTGGTCGTCCGCGCTCGCGACGATCTCGTAGCCCTTGGCCGCGACCGCCGTGTGGAGCCCGGCGCCGCCCACGATGAGCACCTTGGCGCCCGCGGGGACGTGCTCGGCGAGCAGCTCCGCGCCCGCCTGGGCGGCCGTCATGACCTCGCCGGGGTCGGTGGGGATCTCGAGCTCGGTGAGGTGGTCGGAGACGGTCTCGGGCTCGCGGGAGGCGTTGTTCGTCACGAACATCATCCGCATCCCCGCGGCGCGCGCCGCCGCCAGGGCGGGCGGCGCCGTCGGGATGGCGTACGGGCCCTTGTAGGCGACGCCGTCGAGGTCGACGAGCGCGACGTCGAACTCCTCCTGCAGTGGCGCGCTCGTGCCCATCAGTCCGGTCATCGCGTGTCCCTCGCTCCTCGGTCGTGCTGTTCGTGCGTGCTCGGGGTCAGCGGTCCCCGGCGGGCTGGTCGCTACCAGGCTCATCCTGCCCGGGCGCCTCGTCGTCGTCCTCGAACTCGGCCTCGGGGTCGGGCAGCTCGGCCGTGTCGTACAGGACCACGTCCTCGTCCACCGGCTCCTCGACGGGCTCGGGGATCGAGGCCTCGAGCGCGTCCGCCTCCTCGTCGCGGCCCAGCACGCGCAGCGCCTCGACGCGCGCCTCGTCGATTCGTGCGCGCAGCTCCTCGTTCGGGGGGACGATGCGCGTGAGGACCAGGTGCGCGGCCTCCGCGTCTCCCATGTCCAGACGGGCGCCGGCGACGACGATCTGCATCTCCACCGCGGCCTCCCGCGAGAGGTTGTTGGCCTCGGGCTCCTGCGCGAGGGCCAGGGCGCGCTCGGGACGGCCCAGGCCGCGCTCGCAGTCCGCCATCGCGGGCAGGTGCTCGTTCGAGCCGCCCAGACGGCGGACGGTGCGGAACTCGCGCAACGCCTCCGCGTACCGGCCCGTCGCGTACGCGGTGAGGGCGGCGGCCTCGCGCACGACGTCCACGCGGCCGCCGCGCAGCGCCGCGACCTGGGCGTGCCGGTAGGCGAGCTCCGGGTCGATGTCGATGAGGTGGCCGGCCATGATCAGGTGGCGGCCCACGTCCTCGGCGTTGTCCTTGCTCAGGGTCCGCAGACGCGCGCGCACCGCGCGGTCGAGCTGGTTGTACGTGATCTCCTCGGGGATCTCCGGAGCGTCGACCTCGGGACCACGCGTGAGCGGCACGGCGGCGTTGCGGGGGCCGCGCTCGCGGTCGGCGCCGCCACGGTCCTCGCGGTACTGGCGGGGGCCGCCTCCCTGACGGGGGCCACGGTCGCCGTCCCGATCGAAGTTGCGACGGGGGCGGTCGTTGCGGTCGCCATCGAAGTTGCGGCGGGGGCGGTCGTTGCGGTCCCCGTCGAAGCTACGGCGGGGGCGGTCGTTGCGGTCGCCGTCGAAGCTACGGCGGGGACGGTCATTCCGGTCGCCGTCGAAACTGCGGCGGGGACGGTCATTCCGGTCGCCGTCGAAACTGCGGCGGGGGCGGTCGTTGCGGTCCCCGTCGAAGCTACGGCGCGGGCGGTCGCTGCGGTCGCCGTCGAAGCTACGGCGCGGGCGGTCGCTGCGGTCACCATCGAAGTTGCGGCGAGGCCGGTCATTCCGGTCGCCGTCGAACGAACGACGTGGCCGATCATCACCGTCGCGACGCGGACGGTCACCATCGAAGCTACGACGAGGCCGGTCATTGCGATCACCATCGAAGCTACGGCGCGGACGGTCGTTGCGGTCGCCATCAAAGTTACGGCGGGGACGGTCGTTGCGATCACCATCGAAGTTACGGCGCGGACGATCATCACCGTCACGACGCGGACGGTCACCATCGAAGCTACGACGAGGCCGGTCATTCCGATCACCATCGAAGCTGCGCCGAGGGCGGTCGTTGCGGTCCCCGTCGAACGAACGACGGGGTCGGTCGTCGCCATCGCGACGCGGACGGTCACCATCGAAGCTACGACGAGGCCGGTCATTCCGATCACCATCGTAGGAACGGCGCGGGCGCTCGTCGCCATCGCGACGCGGACGGTCCCCATCGAAACTGCGACGGGGACGATCGTTCCGGTCCCCATCGAAGTTGCGCCGAGGCCGGTCATTCCGGTCGCCATCGAACGAACGACGCGGACGATCATCCCCATCGCGACGGGGACGGCGCTCGCCGTCGCGGTCGGAGCCGCGCGCGGGACGCTGGCCGTCACGACGGTCGCCGCGTTCTCCCCCGCGGGGGTTGCGTCCGGGCCGCTCGTCGTAGCTGGGACGGCGTCGCTTGCGCTCGTCGTCGCCCGCGCTGCGGTCGTTCTCTGCGGCCATGATGCTCCGATCAAATGTGGGACTCGTCCCATTGTCCCTGAAGTCTCGCGCGAATCACCTGGTGAGACGGTCCCGGGTGGCGCGGCGGTGTGCGGTCGCGGCGCCTGGGGGCCGGCGAAGGCGGGACAATGGTGGAGATGACCTCCACCGACCGCTCCCTGCTCGCCCGGCTGCCCGAGACTGCGCCCGGCACGGACCCCGATCCCGACGCGGTGTACGAGGCATTCGCCTCCTGGGCCGCGGACCAGGGCACACCATTGTACCCGCACCAGGACGAGGCCCTGATCGAGCTGGTCTCCGGCTCCCACGTCGTCCTCGCCACGCCCACCGGCTCGGGCAAGTCGCTCGTCGCCGCGGGTGCGCACTTCGCGGCGCTCGCCGCCCACCGGGCAGGGCGCGGCGGCCGCACGTTCTACACGGCTCCTCTCAAGGCGCTCGTGTCGGAGAAGTTCTTCGCGCTCATCGAGATGTTCGGCACCGCCAACGTCGGCATGATGACCGGTGACTCGGCCGTCAACGCGGATGCGCCCATCATCTGCTGCACCGCGGAGATCCTCGCGAACCTGGCGCTGCGCGACGGCGCGCAGACCGATGCGTCGCTCGTCGTCATGGACGAGTTCCACTTCTACTCCGACCCCCAGCGCGGGTGGGCGTGGCAGGTGCCGCTGCTGGAACTGCCGCGCACGCAGTTCCTGCTCATGTCCGCGACCCTGGGCGACACCACGTGGCTCGTGGAGGACCTCGAGGGCCGCTCGGACCGGCCGGTCGTCGAGGTCGCGAACGCCGAGCGCCCCGTGCCCCTCACGTTCGACTACTCGGACGAGCCGCTCGCGGACGTGGTCGAGCGCCTCGTCGAGACCGGACGCGCGCCCGTCTACGTCGTCCACTTCACTCAGAAGGACGCGATCGACCGCGCGCAGGCGCTGCTGTCGATGCAGGTCGCCACTCGCTCCGAGCGCGACGCGATCGCGCAGGCGCTCGACGGCGAGCGCTTCTCCACCGGGTTCGGCAAGACTCTCAGCAGGTTCCTGCGCGCCGGCATCGGGGTCCACCACGCGGGCATGCTCCCCCGTTACCGCCGCATCGTCGAACGGCTCACGCAGCGCGGCCTGCTCAAGGTGGTCTGCGGCACGGACACGCTCGGCGTGGGCATCAACGTCCCCATCCGCACCGTGCTGCTCACCTCGCTCGTGAAGTTCGACGGCGAGCGCATGCGCCACCTCACCGCGCGCGAGTTCCATCAGATCGCAGGGCGCGCGGGCCGCGCCGGCTTCGACACCGAGGGCGAGGTGATCGTCCAGGCCCCCGAGCACGTCATCGAGAACCGCAAGGCCCTGGCGAAGGCCGGCGACGACCCCAAGAAGCGCAAGAAGATCGTACGCAAGAAGGCACCCGCGGGCTCCGTCAATTGGACCGATGCGACGTTCGAGCGCCTGCGCGACGCGCCTCCCGAGCCGCTCACCTCGAGCTTCCAGGTCACGCACGCCATGGTGCTCAACGTCCTGGCCCGTTCCAGGGACGATGCACGGGGCGGCCGGGAGATCCAGGATCCCGTTCTCGCGATGAGGGACCTGCTCGCGGCGGTCCACGAGTCGCCCGCGCAGCGCTCGGCGCACGCGCGCCAGGCGCTGCGGATCGCGCGGTCGCTCCGCGTCGCCGGCGTGGTCGAGCGCGTGCGCATCCCGGACCCGGCGCACCCGCGGGGGGCGCGTCCGTCGCTCCGCCTCACGGTCGACGTGCCGCGCAATTTCGCGCTCAATCAGCCGCTGTCCCCGTTCGCGCTCGCGGCGATGGATCTGCTCTCGCTCGAGTCGCCCGACCACGCGCTCGACGTGGTCTCCGTGATCGAGGCGACCCTGTCCGACCCGCGCCAGATCCTGCTCGCACAGCAGCACCAGGCCCGTGGCGAGGCGGTCGCGGCGATGAAGGCCGAGGGCCTCGAGTACGAGGAGCGCATCGAGGCGCTCGAGGACGTCACCTGGCCGCAACCGCTCGCCGACCTGCTCGAGCCGGCGTTCACGATGTACCGCCGCTCGAACCCGTGGGTCCTGGATGCGCAGCTGTCACCCAAGTCCGTGGTGCGCGACATGCTCGAGAAGGCCATGACCTTCGGAGACCTCGTGTCCGTGTACGGCCTCGAGCGCACCGAGGGCGTGGTCCTCCGCTACCTTGCGGAGGCCTTCCGCGCCATGCGCCAGACCGTGCCGGAGGAGCATCGCACCGAAGAGGTCGTCGAGATCACCGACTGGCTGGGTGAGATGGTGCGCTCCACCGACTCGTCGCTGCTGGACGAGTGGGAGCGCCTGTCGAACCCCGACCTCACGGCGGACGACGCGGATCCCGCCATCGCGGCGACCTCCAGCACGGTCGTCGGGGCGACCCGTCCCCTCAGCGCGACGCCGCGGGTGCTGCGCCGCCTCGTGGGCAATGCCCTGTTCCGCCGCGTGGAGCTCGCCTCCCGCGAGGACTATGCGGCGCTCGGATCGCTCGACGGCGGTGCGGGCTGGAACGCCCGTACCTGGGAGAACGCGCTCGACCCGCTCTTCGAGGATCAGGGCGACGACGCGATCGGCATCGGGCCGAACGCACGCTCGACCGCGCTGATCACCTTCGTCGACGCCTCCACGGACCCGTCCGAGGGGCGCGCCGCCGCGGCGCTACGGGCGAGCGGTCACGCCGAACTGCCGCACCGTACGTGGCTGGTCCGGCAGGTGATCGACGATCCGGCCGGGGATCACGACTGGGCGATCGTCGCCGCGGTCGACCTGGACGCGAGCGACGAGGCCGGCGCACCCGTGCTCGAGGTGCTGGCGGTCGGAGCCTCCTGACGACAGATCCGGTCGCCCGGCGTCAGTGCGACTCGACGATCCTCTTCCCCAGGGGGAACATCGACACGGGAATGAGCTTGATGTTCGCCCACGCCAGGGGCAGACCGATGATGGTCAGCGCCAGAGGGATCGCGGTGATCACGTGCGCGATCGAGAGAATGGCGCCGAAGGGCAGCCACAGGATGTTCCCCAGCAGCGACCATCCGCCGGCACCCGGGTCGTCGACCACCTCGCGGCCGAAGGGCCAGATCGCGTAGTTGCCGATCCGGAAACAGGCGACGCCTGCGGGAATACCGATGATCGTCACGCAGGCGAGCAGGCCCACCAGGATGTAGGCGATCCACAGCTCGATGCCCGCGAGGAAGAACCAGATGATGTTGAGAAGTGTGCGCACATGCTCAGGGTATGCGAAAGCCCCCCAACCGTGGGTTGGGGGGCTTTCGTGATGT
>NZ_BBLY01000006.1:0-134670 GCF_000971175.1 Demequina pelophila
TGCAATCTTACTTCTTCGCTTCCACCTTGTCAACTCGCCGTGGCGGTTCCGACTCAGTGGAGGCCCTCCATGATATGCGATCCCAGCGCTCTTCGCGACCGCTCGGTCTTCACATCTTGGGGGTGTTGCCGGCCGGATCTCTTTCGAGCCCCTCGCTGGCAACTCGGAGAACATTACACACCGGTGAACGCGTTGTCCAATCCGTAACCCACGTTTGCCCCACTTCTAGCGTCGCTCCTGGTATTCGCCCGTCAGATCCCAACAAGTCGCGCGGCGCGGGCGGGGTGGCGGGCCGGAGACGGGCGGTTGCGCCCCGTCAGCGAACGGTCTCAGGCGGGCGAACCGCTCATCGACCGAGCTTCCGCAGCCGCAGCGAGTTGCCCACGACGAACAGGCTCGAGCAACCCATCGCCGCGGCCGCGATCATCGGATCGAGGACCCCGAACGCGGCCAGCGGGATCGCGGCGACGTTGTAGGCGAAGGCCCAGAACAGGTTGCCTCGGATGATCCCCAGGGTGCGCCGAGCAAGTGCGATCGCCTGGACCACGCCCCGAGGGTCGCCGGCGACCAGGGTGAGATCCGACGCCTCGCGCGCGACGTCCGCACCGGTGCCGATGGCGATTCCCAGGTCCGCCTGCGCGAGCGCCGGGGCATCGTTGACGCCGTCGCCCACCATGGCGACGCGGCACCCCTCCGCCTGCAGCCCCGCGATCACGGCCGCCTTGTCCTGGGGAAGCACCTCGGCGACGATGCGCTCGATGCCCAGCCGCTCCCCCACGGCCTGGGCCGCACGCGCGTTGTCCCCGGTGAGCAGGACGGCGTCGAGGCCGAGCTCGCGCAGACCCCCGACGGCCTCCGCGCTGGAGTCGCGGACGGTGTCCGCGACGGCGATCGCCGCTTCGGCGACGAGGGGCGGCCGTGTGGCGACGGGACCGCCGCCGCCGAGCAGCCCACCGCCGAGCGGCGCCTGCCGGCCCACGTACACGACGGTCTCGCCGCGCGACTCGCGCTCGGCGGCCCAGTCGGCGAGCACCGACGGCAGCTCGTCGAACAACCTCCGGGAGCCCACGGTGACGTCGACGTTGCCGCCGTCCGTGCCCGCGCCTCTCACCGTGGCGGTGACGCCCTGACCCGGCGTCGAGCGGAAGCCCTTGAGCTGCGGCAGGTCGCCGGTCCGCGACTCCACGATCGCGTGCGCCACCGGATGCTCGGATCGCGCCTCGACCGCGGCCGCGGCGTCGAGCAGGGTGGCGGCCGCACCGTCGTCCAGGCCGGGTGCGTGAGCGCCCGCGACCTTCATGCGGCCCTCGGTGAGCGTGCCGGTCTTGTCGAGCACCACCGTGTCGAGCGTGCGCGTGTCCTCGAGCGCCTGGGCGCCGCGGACCAGGATGCCCAACTGCGCGCCGCGGCCCGTTCCCACCATGAGGGCGAGCGGAGTCGCCAGTCCGAGCGCGCAGGGGCAACTGATGATGAGCACCGCCACGGCGGCGGTGAGCGCCGCGTCGACGTCCCCGGTCGCGGCCAGCCACGCCGCGAGGGTGAGCACCGCGAAGACCACCACCGCAGGCACGAACACCGAGGAGATCCGATCCGCGAGCCGCTGGACGCGCGCCTTGCCCGACTGCGCCTCATCGACCATGCGGGCGATCTGCGCGAGCATCGTCTCGGAGCCCACGCGGGTGGCCTCGACGGTGAGCGCGCCGTCGGCCGCGATGGTGCCGCCGATCACCTCGGTGCCGGGCCGGGCGGCCACCGGCACGGACTCGCCGGTCACCAGCGAGGCGTCCACCGCCGCGGATCCGTCGACCACCACGCCGTCGGTCGCGATGGACTCGCCCGGGCGCGTGACGAACCGGGTGCCCACGGTGAGCGACGCGCGCGGAATCTCCGTGCCGTCCTCGAGGCGGGCGGTCGAGCTCTGCCGCGTGCTGAGCGCCCGGATCGCGTCGCCGGCCCGCGCGGTCGAGCGCACCTCGAGCCACTTGCCCAGCAGGATGAGCGCGACGATCACGGCGGCGGTCTCGTAATAGACGTGGCCCCCGAGCCCACCCACGAGCACGACAGTGGACCAGGTCCACGCCGCGAGCGTGCCGAGCGACACGAGCGTGTCCATCGTGGTCGCCCGGTGGCGCAGCGCCTTGCCCGCGCTGCGGTGGAAGGGCCAGCCGCTCCAGAACACCACCGGGGTCGCGAGCGCGGCGACGGCCCACTCCCAGCCCGAGAACTGCCACGGCATCACCATCGACACGAGCGCGACAGGCACCGCGAGCGCGGCGGCGACGATGAAACGACGCCGGTAGTCGGCGACGCGGGCCGCGTCGGCGCGGCCGTGGGCGGCGTGCTCGGCCGCGAGCGCGTCGAGTCCGTCGGCGGCCCCTCCGTCGGCGGCCCCTCCGTCGCCGGCCGCGCCGGAGCCCCCGGCCGCCGGGCCGCCGGCCTCCGGGCTCAGCACCGAGTACCCCAGTCCGGAGATCGCGGCACGCATGGCCGCCTCGAGGTCGTCGGCGTCGAGCGTGCCATCCGGCTGCACCGTGGCGCGCCGGGTGGCGATGTTGACCGAGGCCGAGTCGACGCCCGGAAGCGCGGCCAGGCCGCGCTGAATGGTGGAGGCGCAGCCCGCGCACGTCATCCCGCCCACGGGAAGTTCGATGGTCACGGGAAGTTCGATGGTCATGCGAGTCACGCTAGACCTTGCCGTCGGCGGGAAGGTCAAGCGTGAGCACCTGGCACCGGTGCGGGTCGGTGCAGTCCCCCGGGTCGAGCGCCTCGGCCCGGCGCGACAGCGCCGTGAGCTCCGCCTTGGCCGCCAGCAGGCTCGCGATCTGGGCGTCGATGTCGTGCAGGTGACGGTCGATGAGCGCGCGGGTGTGCGCGCACGTGCTCTCGCCGGAGTCCTTCATCCCCAGGATGTCGCCCGCCTCGGCGAGCGTGAGGCCCGAGGCCTGGGCGTCGCGGATGAACCTCAGCCGCTCGAGCGCCGTCTCGTCGTACTCGCGGTACCCGTTCGACAACCGCTCGGGCGCGGGCATGAGCCCCAGACCCTCGTAATAGCGAATGGTCTTGGCCGTCACGCCGCCGTGCGCGGCGAGTTCTCCGATGCGCATCCTTCCAGCGTACTGGAGGCTTGAGTGCGCGTCATCAGTCGACCGCGGTGACGCACACCGGCGAGGCGCACTCGTAGCGCCCGTCGGACCGCAGCCGCACCGTGAAGCGCAGCCGCTCGTCGGGAACCGCGAGCGGCTCCCCCGCCACGTCCGGCGGCGGGTAGTCGACGTAGCCGCGAGGGATGAGCACCTCCACGGGCGCGAGCCCGTCGCGCCGGTCGACCGCCAGCACCGCGATCCGCTCCGCGACCGTCGCTCCGGTCCCGATCTCCTCGAAGGGCTCGCCGAACTCCTCGGCCTGGTCGACCACCCACCCCTCGATCTGGCTCACGGTCCCGACGTCCGACTCGTCGGCGTTCGCCTGCGGCGGCGGCTCGTCGAGGCTCGGGATGTCGGGGCTCGGGCCGCACCCGGCCAGCAGCACCGCCAGCCCGATCGCCCTCGCCACGACCCTCATATTCGGAACCTACGACCGCGCCCCCGGCGGGTCAAAACGGCGCGCCACACTCATCACAGCGCCCAGCCGACCTCCTGCAGCAACTGCGCCGCCGCATCGTCCACCGTGGTGGCGCCGTTGTCGATGGTCACATCCTCGAGGCCGAGCGCGTCGAGCTCGCCCTCCATCTCGACGGTGCGGGTGCGGGCCCAGTCGAGCCACCAGGCCGAGGTCTCGCGGCGTTCGAGGCGGGCGATCCGCTCCTCGTCGGGCGCGGCGACCCGCGCGACGATCACCTCGGCCGGACCGCCCTCGGAGGCGAACGCGTGGGACAGCCGCACGGACTCGTCGGGGTCCTCGAGCACCACCGGCAGCACCACCGTGCCGTACCCGCGCTCCCGGTACAGCGGCGCCAGGACCGCGAGCGCCTCGAGCAGCAGCCCCCGGTTGACCGGGTCCTCCGGGGTGGTCGGGAACGCCTGACAGAGCGTGTCCGCGTCGAGGAACGCGGTGCGGGCGCCGCGCCGGCCCAGGGCCTCGTGCACCGCCGCGCCGACGGCCGTCTTGCCCGCACCGAGCGACCCCGTCACCACGAGCACGCGGGTGGGCAGGTCGAGACCGCACGAGACGGTGCCCTCCTCCCCCGCGTGCTCCCCGTAGTCGGGGATCCGCGCGTACCCCAGCTGGTCGTACAGGGACAGCGCCTCGGGCTGCTCGTCCCCGGCCTCGAGGACGATGCGGGTCGCACCCTCGCGGCGGGCGATCGCCTCCGCGCGGCCCAGCAGGACCTTCGCGTACCCGCGCCCGCGATACCCCTCCCGCACCCACAGCCGCTTGAGCTCGACGCTGCCCGCACCCGTGTCGTACGGCGACCAGCGCAGCACCAGGGAGGCGGCCGGCACGCCGCCGTCCGCGTAGCCGACGAGCGAGACGATGAAGCCGTCGAAGGTAGTGGGGAGCCTGAGCCCCGGCGCGTCGTAGCGCCGCACGAGGTCCGCCTCCTGCTCGCCCCACAGGGCCAGGGCGTCGGCGTCGTCGACCGCAACCGCACGGATGGTGAGCATGGCGCCAGGCTATCCGCGCATCGTCCGCGCGCAGGCCCGCCGCGCCCCCGCGCGGCGAGGCGAGCCGGGATACGGTGGAAGGCGGGGCTCGGTGGCGCGACCCGAGGAGGTGGACGATGCACCGGTGGGGTTTCCTGACGTTCGGCTGGTGGTCCGAGGCACCCGGGTCGAAGGTGCGCTCGCCGCGCGAACTCATGGTCGACACGCTGCGGCTCGCCGGGGCCGCGGAGGACGCGGGTCTCGACGGCGCGTGGCTGCGGGTCCACCACTGGGAGCACAACATCTCCTCGCCGTTCCCGCTCCTGGCGGCCATGGGCGCGCTGACCGAGCGGATCGAGTTGGGCACCGCCGTGGTCCCCATGCGATACGAGAACCCGCTGACCATGGCCGAGGCCGCCGCCACCGCGGACCTGGTCTCCGGCGGGCGGCTCCAGGTGGGCGTGAGCCGTGGCGGCCCGGAGCACGCTCTCGACGGCCCCGCCGAGTTCGGCCATCTGCTCCACGACGGGGTCACCGCGGCCGCGGACGCCGCGCGGCGGATCGCGCTGTTCCGGCGCGCGATCGGCGGCGCGGGGATCGCGGAGCCCGGACCGCAGGCGCACGTCCACGAGGGCGAGCGGCTGCCCCTCACCCCCTTCGCGCCGGGGCTCACCGAGCGGATCTGGTACGGCGCCGGCTCGACGGACTCGGCGCGCCACGCGGGCGAGTTGGGGATGCACCTGCTGTCCTCGACCCTGGTGCTCGAGGCCACCGGAGAGCCGCTCCACGTGGTCCAGGCACGCCAGATCGAGGAGTTCCGCTCCGCCTGGCACAAGGCCGGGCACATGGGCGAGCCGCGCGTCGCGGTGAGCCGCTCGATCCTGCCCATCGTCGACGACGAGACCCTCACCATGTTCGCCCCGCACCTCGAGCGCGACCGCATGGGCGCCAACCAGGACCAGATCGGGGAGATCGACAACGCGGTGTCGACGTTCGGCAAGACGTACGTGGGCACCCTGGACAAGCTCGAGGCGGAATTGCGGGAGGACGATGCGGTGACGAGCGCCGACACCCTCCTCGCCACCCTTCCCAATCAGTTGGGCGCGGACTTCAACGCGAAGGTGCTCGCGGCGCTCGCCGACCTGAAGGGCGCGCTGGCGGGCTGAGCGGCCGGCCGACCGGGTGAGCCAGGCGCGCCGGGTGAGGCGGGCGTGCCGGACGAGGCGGGCGCGCCCGGCAAGGCGGGCGCCGTGCTCCGCGGGGCCAAAGGCCCGTCGCGGGCGGCCCGGCCGCGCCTAGGCTCGGTTCTCCGACCCCGGCTAGCCAAGGGAGTTCACGGCCATGGTCCGACCTCGCACGCGCCTCGCGGCGCGGCCCCTCGCCCTCGCGGGCGCGTTCACGCTCACCGCGGCGCTCGCCGGATGCAGCGCGGGCGTCGCCGCCCCCGCCGCGGAGGTCGCCGACGCCGCCGGTTCCACTTCCGCGTCCGCCCCGGCGGACTCGGCGCTCGACGCGTTCGTCGACGCGGAGCGCGCCTCCATCCCGGAGATCCTCGAGGGCACCCCCGGCACCTACGCCGAGGTGATCGTCGAGGCCCGGGCGCCCGGCAGCGTCGACTACACCTATGTGTATGCGGAGGCGCAGGACCCGGAGCTGTCCCAGGACTACTTCGACGCCCTCGTCCCCACGCTGCAGTACCTGTGCGACACGCACGTCTTCCCGCGCATGGCGGACATGGGGGTCCAGGGCGTGCCCGAGGCCCGCTACACGTACCTCAACGCGGACGGCACCGAGCTCTGGAGCCACTCCTTCTCCGGCTCCTGACCGGAGGGGACGGCACGAGCGCGAGGCGACCCGCGCATCGGCCGCCCGCGATCCCGGCCGTCAGGCCGAGGCGAGCAGGCCCGCGAGCGCGGAGGTGAAGAAGCCCAGGCCGTCCGTGCCGGCGCGCCCCTGCTCGCGCGAGTCGGGTCCGAACCCCGGCTCGACCGCGTGCTCGGGGTGCGGCATGAGGCCCACGACGTTGCCGCGCTCGTTGGTGATGCCGGCGATGTCGCGGCGCGAGCCGTTGGGGTTCCAGCCCACGTAGCGGAAGGCCACGCGACCCTCGCCCTCGAGCATGTCGAGCGTCGCGTCGTCGGCGACGTACTGGCCGTCCTGGTTCTTGAGCGGGATGACGATCTGCTGTCCCGCCTCGAAGTCGCCGGTCCACGCGGTGTCCGCGTTCTCGACGCGCAGCACCTGGTCGCGGCAGATGAAGTGCAGGTGCTCGTTCTTGATCATCGAGCCCGGCAGCAGGTGGACCTCGGTGAGGACCTGGAAGCCGTTGCAGATGCCCAGCACCGGCATCCCGCCGTGAGCCGCGTCGACCACCTTCTCCATGATGGGGGCGAACCGGGCGATGGCGCCGGCGCGCAGGTAGTCGCCGTAGGAGAAGCCGCCGGGCAGCACCACGGCGTCGACGTCCTTGAGGTCAGCCTCGGCGTGGAAGAGGCTCACGGGCTCGCCGCCGGCGAGCCGCACGGCGCGGGCCGCGTCCCGGTCGTCGAGCGTGCCGGGGAAGGTGACGACGCCGACGCGCGCGGTCACGCCGTGGCCTCGTCGAGGACGGCGACCTCCACGACGTCCTCGATCACCGGGTTGCTCAGCAGCGTCTCGGCGGCCTCGCGGACCTTGGCGAGCACCTCGTCGGTGGCCTCACCGTCGACGGTGAGCTCGAAGCGGCGTCCCTGACGAACCTGGGCGACGCCCTCGAAGCCCAGACGGGGCAGCGCGGAACCGACCGCCTTGCCCTGGGGGTCGAGGATCTCGGGCTTGGGCATGACGTGCACGACGATGGTGGCCATGGGCCCGAGTCTAGCGGCGCGTACGAAAAGACCCCGCCCCTCGCAGGGCGAGAGAACGGGGTGGTGTGCCTCCAGCGTAGTACGTCGAGGCCCCGGGGACCAGCGACGCGACGCAGACGCGCCCCACGGACACTCACCAGTCGTCGGGGCGCTCGACACCGCCGCACGGTGAGGGCAGCTGGTGTGACACGAAGTCACCGATCGCAAGCCTGCGCCACCAATGCCGACCCGCGCCGTCGCCTGGAAGCCCCCGGAGCCGGCCTGCCGTCGGCCGCGCAGAAGGGTTGACGTGACCCACCGGCACGACCATCCGCGCGAGGCTCACCGGAAGCGCGAGGTCGCTGTCGTTGCTCACGACCACCGCCGCGTCGATCGTGCCTCCGCAGACGTCTGCGGTCAGGTGCGTGGCGACGTTCACATCCGTCCCCTTCTCCTCGAAGGTCCGGAACGAGCCCAGCGCGTAGACCGAGCCATCGACGTGGTGCTTGGGCCGCAACGCAAGCCACGAGGGTAGCTCCCGCTCCTCCAAGACGTGGGCCCATGGGATGGGCGGCTCCCGCCGCCCCGTGAGCAGCAGGCCGGACTTCTCGGTGTGGACGTAGTAGCCGAGCTCGAGGAGGAAGTCGTAGCCCTCGTCGCCTGCTCGATACCTGAGCGCGTCGAAATACCGACGCTGATCCTGGCTTCCGAGCACGTCGCCCGTGGCACTTCGAGGCGCCGAGCAGTACACGAGCCTCGCCACGTGTGCATCGGGCCACAGCGCACGGTCGATGAGCGCATCACAGAGCCCGCCCAGGTCCAGCCACTTCCACGACGCCCCGGCGGGCCCACCCGCAACGAGCGACCGGCCGCCGTAGTAGACGTTGAACGCATCGACGTAGATCCCCACTCGCACGCTTCCCGAGACTAGGGACCGCCACTGACAGTCGGACCGCGGCGTTAGGGTAAGGCGCCCACTTCTTGGAGACGCCCATGCACCTGCTCGCCGCAGCCACGCCCGACGTGCTCGAGACCGCCCTGGGCGGCCTGCGCATCGTCCTCGAATACGCGGGCACCGTCGCGTTCGCGGTCTCCGGCGCCGTCGCGGCGAGCCGGCGCCGCATGGACCTGGTGGGGGCCGTGGTCCTCGCGTGCCTGGTCGCCGTGGGCGGGGGGACGATGCGCGACCTCCTCCTGCGCGAGCCCGTCTTCTGGATGGAGAACCCCACGCTGATCCTGATCGCCGTGGCGACGGCCCTCGCCATCGCGCCGTTCGCGCGGCGGCGGGACCTGGGCGCGCTGGCCCGCCATCGCATCGTCGAGTACTCGGATGCCGCGGGGCTCGCGATCTTCGTGGTGATCGGCACGGGCATCGCCCTCCACACCGGTGCGCACCCGGTGGCCGCGGTGATCGTGGGCGTCGCCAACGGCGTGGGCGGCGGCGTGCTGCGCGACCTGTTCGCGGCGCAGGTGCCCGAAGTGTTCTGGAACGGCCAGCTCTACGCGACCGCCGCGCTGGGCGGTGCCGCGGTGTACGCGATCCTCGACGGGCTGGGGCTCCCGAACGACGTGGTGTTCTGGGTGCCGCTGCTGGTCATCCTCGCGCTGCGCCTGCTGTCGCTGTGGCTCGGATGGGGCGTACCCACCGTCGCCGTCGTGCAGAAGCGCGAACTCCAGACCGAGTCGCACGCCTGAGCGCGCGGCCCCGGCGCGACGTTTGGCGCCCGGCCCGCCCCTGCTCGGTGCTCAGCGCCCGGCCCGCCCCTGCTCAGTGCTCAGCGCCCGGCCCGCCCCCTGCCGAGTGCTCCACCCGGCTCAGTGCTTGGCGAGCCGATCGAAGGCCTCGAGGTACCGGTCTCGCGTGCGCGCCACCACGTCCGCCGGCAGCTCCGGGGGCGGCGCGTCGCCACCCTTGTCCCAGCCCGACTCGGGCGACGTCAGCCAGTCGCGCACGAACTGCTTGTCGTAGCTGGGCTGGGCGCGGCCCGGCTCCCACTGGTCGGCGGGCCAGAACCGGGAGCTGTCGGGGGTGAGGACCTCGTCGCCCAGGACGATGCGGCCCTCGCCGTCGCGGCCGAACTCGAACTTGGTGTCCGCGAGGATGATGCCCTTCGCGGCGGCGATCTCGTGAGCGCGGGCATACAGCGCCAGGGTGAGGTCGCGGAGGGCGGTCGCGTCCTCCTCGCCGATCAGCGCGACCACCGCGTCGAAGTCGACGTTCTCGTCGTGCTCGCCCACCTCGGCCTTGGTGGCGGGCGTGAAGATGGGCTCCGGCAGGCGCGAGCCGTCCTCGAGTCCGGGCGGAAGCGGGATGCCGCAGACCGTGCCGGACTCCCGGTACTCAGCGAGCCCCGAGCCCGTGAGGTAGCCGCGGGCGACGCACTCGACGGGGAACATGTCGAGCCGTCGGCACACCATTGCGCGCCCCTGCACCGCGGCCGGGATGGGCGCCTCGACGGTGTGGTTGGGGACGATGTCCTCGACCTGGTCGAACCACCACAGGCTCAGCCCGGTGAGGATGCCGCCCTTGCCGGGGATCTCTGTGGGCAGCACCCAGTCGTAGGCGCTGATGCGGTCGCTCGCGACCACGAGCACCACGTCGCCTCGGGGGTGCGGCTCGACGGGCTCGTAGAGGTCGCGGACCTTGCCCGAGTAGACGTGGCGCCAGCCGTCAAGCTCGGGCGCCGTGGGCGGCGTGGCGTGGCCCGGCATCAGGCGCCCAGCAGGTCCTCGCCGGCGGCGGCGCGCTCGGCGATGTCGGTGCGGTGGTGCGAGCCCTCGAGGCGGATCTCCTCGACGCCCTGGTAGGCGCGCTCGCGCGCCTCGGCCAGGTCCGCGCCGAGCGCGGTGACACTCAGGACGCGGCCGCCGTTGCTGACCAGCGTGCCGTCCGCGTCGCGCGCGGTGCCGGCATGGAGGACGTGGACGGTCTCGACGGCCTCGGCGCCCTCGATGCCCTCGATCGGGTCGCCCTTGCGCGGGCTCGCCGGGTAGTGCTGGGCGGCGACGACCACGGTGACCGCGGCATCGTTCTTCCACTCCAGGGGAGGGATCTCCGCCAGGCGGCCCTGGGCGGCCGCGAGCAGAACGCCGGCGAGCGGGGTGGCGAGGCGCGCGAGCACCACCTGGGTCTCGGGGTCGCCGAAGCGGGCGTTGAACTCGACCACGCGCGTGCCCTTCGAGGTGAGCGCGAGGCCGCAGTAGAGGACGCCGACGAAAGGGGTGCCGCGCCGGGCCATCTCGTCGACCGTGGGCTGGGCGACGGTGCGCACCACCTCGTCGACCAGGCCCTCCGGTGCCCACGGCAGCGGGGTGTACGCGCCCATGCCGCCGGTGTTGGGGCCCGCGTCGCCGTCGTGGGCGCGCTTGAAGTCCTGCGCGGGCTGGAGCGGGACCACCGTGGTGCCGTCGCACAGGCAGAACAGGCTCACCTCGGGGCCGTCGAGGAAGTCCTCGACGACGATGCGTCCGCCGGCGTCGAGGATCGCGTTGCCGTGAGCCTGCGCCTCGGCCCGGTCGGAGGTGACGACGACGCCCTTGCCGGCCGCGAGGCCGTCGTCCTTGACCACGTGCGGCGCACCGAAGGCGTCGAGCGCCTCCTCGAGCTGCTGCGGGGTCTCGCAGACGCGGGGTTCGGCGGTGGGGACGTTCGCTGCGGCCATGACCTCCTTGGCGAAGGCCTTGGACCCCTCGAGCATGGCGGCCTCGCCGCTCGGACCGAAGACCGGGATGCCCGCGGCGCGCAACGCATCCGCGACGCCGGCGACCAGGGGCGCCTCGGGGCCGACCACCACCAGGTCCGCCTTCACCGCGGCTGCGAGCGCCGCGACGGCGGTCCCGTCGAGGGGATCGACGCCGTGGAGGGTCGAGGGGCGGCCGGCGTGGGTGCTCAGCGTCGCGATGCCGGGGTTGCCGGGCGCCGCGTGAAGCTGGGTGACGGCCGGGTCGAGGGAGAGTGCGCGGGCCAGGGCGTGCTCGCGCGCGCCGGTGCCGATGAGGAGGACGATCACGCGAGCGAGTCTAGTCAGCGCGGTCGCCCGCTCCCGCCCCGGTCCGGTCCTGGCGCCGCCGGCCCGCCTGCGGCCCTCGCGCCGCCGCCCCGCTCTGCCTCCCAAGTGGGGCCCTCGCCCTGCCGGCGCGCTCCACTCGTCTCGCTCCGGCTCTCGCACTGCCGCCACGTTCCGGCTCTCGCCCCGCCGCCCCACTTGCGGCGCGGGGAGACCATCACTCTTTCCGCGTTCTACAGCCTGCGCTGAAACAGGCGCCGAAATGCGGAGGTTCCAAGCGGATCGCCCGTTCACGGCGCGGCCGAGCCGAGCCCTGTTTCAGCCCACGGTGTAGAACGCGAATCGAAGAAGGTCTCCCTCGCGTCGGACGCGGTGGCTCCGGTGGCGCGTCGGACGCGGTGGCTCCGGTGGCGCGCTGGACGTGGTGGTTTCTGCGGCACGTTGGACACGGCGACTCCGGCGGTCCCGGTGATCGCGGCAGCTCCGGCGCCTGCGGCGGAGGGGGCGAGTGCAGCGACAGCGCCCGGACTATCCACAGCCCGGACCGCGACGCCCCGCACCGTCCTACCGTGGAACGCATCATGACCACGGACGACATCTTCGGAGCACTCGCGCACCCCGCACGGCGCGCGATGCTCGAGTGGCTGGTCCCCGGCCCGACCCACGCGGGCGACCTGGGCGCCTCCGCGATGGCGAACTTCGGCATCTCGGCCTCGCGCGCGTCCCAGCACCTCAGGGTGCTCACGGATGCGGGATTGATCGACTACCGGCCCGACGGCACGTGGCGCGTCTATTTCACCTGCGCGGGCGCGGGCGAGGGCCTGGTCGACTGGCTGGAGGAGGTGAGGCTCAGCGGGCGTGGAGCAGGTCGTTGATCTGGATGACCTCGTCGCGGCCCGGGCCCACGCCAATGGTCGAGATGCGGCAGTCCGACAACTCCTCGACGGCCTTGACGTAGTCCTGCGCCGCCTGCGGCAGGTCGGAGAACTCACGGCAGCCGGAGATGTCCTCGGTCCAGCCGGGGAACGACTCGTACACGGGCTTCGCCGCCGCGAACGCCGCCTGGTCCAGCGGCAGGTCCTGGTAGCGGACTCCGTCGACCTCGTAGTTCACGCACACCGGGATCTCCTCGATGCCGGTGAGGACGTCGAGCTTGGTGAGCACGATGTCCGTGAGCCCGTTGATGCGCGACGCGAAGCGCGTGATGACCGCGTCGTACCAGCCGCAGCGGCGCGGGCGGCCCGTGGTGGTGCCGAACTCGTGACCCACGTCGCGCAGGCGGTCGCCCCACTGGTCGTGAAGCTCGGTGGGCATGGGGCCCTCGCCCACGCGGGTGGTGTAGGCCTTCGCGATGCCGATGACGGAGTCGATGCGGGTGGGGCCCACTCCCGAGCCGGTGCAGGCGCCGCCGGCGGTCGCGGAGGACGAGGTGACGAACGGGTAGGTGCCGTGGTCGACGTCGAGCATGGTCGCCTGACCGCCCTCGAACAGGACCGTGTCGCCCTCGTCGAGCGCGTTGTTGAGCACCAGCGACGTGTCGGCGACGTGCGGCTCGAGGCGGTCGCGGTAGGCGAGCAGCTCGTCGGCCACCTCGTCGACGCCGATCGCGCGGCGGTTGTAGACCTTGACGAGCAGGTGGTTCTTGGCGACGAGCGCGCCCTCGATCTTGTCGCGCAGCAGCGCCTCGTCGAAGAGGTCGCCCACGCGGATGCCCAGGCGGTTGATCTTGTCGGCGTACGCCGGGCCGATGCCGCGCCCGGTGGTGCCGATCTTGCGCTTGCCCAGGAAGCGCTCGGTGACGTTGTCGAGCGTGCGGGCGTACGGCGCGATGATGTGCGCCGCGTTGGAGACCAGCAGGTCGGAGGTGTCGACGCCGCGCTCGGCGAGCCCGTCGAGCTCCTCGAACAGCACGCGCAGGTCCACGACGACGCCGTTGCCGATCACGGGCGTGCAGCCGGGGGTGAGGATGCCGGAGGGCAGCAGGTGGAGGGCGAACTTCTGGTCGCCGATCACCACGGTGTGGCCGGCGTTGTTGCCGCCGTTGAACTTCACCACGTAGTCGACGCGCGAGCCGAGCAGGTCCGTGGCCTTGCCCTTGCCCTCGTCGCCCCACTGGGCTCCGACGATCACCGCTCCGGGCATGATGCCCTCCCCTCGCCCGGTACCCCCGGGCCACTCAGTGCGGGGCGTGCCGCCCCAGAAAATGCTATCGGCCGATGCGCCGCCCGCCTGGAGCACGACGCCCCCGACACGTGCATCGGCGCCGAACGTGCGGAGGCCCCCACGGTCGCGCGACCGAGGGGGCCTCCCCAGCGATCAAACTGGTCAGATCTTCTTGCCGGCCGAACCGAGCTGCTGGCAGGCCTCGACGACGCGCGCGGCCATGCCGGCCTCGGCGAGCTTGCCCCAGGCGCGGGGGTCGTAGGTCTTCTTGTTGCCCCACTCGCCGTCGACCTTGAGGACGCCGTCGTAGTTCTTGAACATGTGGTCGACGACCGGACGCGTGTACGCGTACTGGGTGTCGGTGTCGATGTTCATCTTGATGACACCGTGCGAGACCGCGGTCGCGATCTCCTCGGCGGTCGAGCCGGAGCCGCCGTGGAAGACGAGGTCGAACGGCTTCTCCTTGCCGAACTTCGCGGCGGCGGCGGCCTGGATGTCACCGAGGATCTCCGGGCGCAGCTTGACGGCACCGGGCTTGTAGGCGCCGTGCACGTTGCCGAAGGTCATGGCGGTGAGGTAGCGGCCCTTCTCGCCCATGCCCAGCTTCTCGATGGTGGCGATGCCGTCCTCGGGGGTCGAGTAGAGCTTGTCGTTGACCTCGGCCGAGTGGCCGTCCTCCTCGCCACCGACGACGCCGATCTCGATCTCGAGGATCGTGTCCGCGGCCTGCGACATCTCGAGGAGCTCCTCGGCGATCAGCAGGTTCTCGTCCATCGGCACGGACGAGCCGTCCCACATGTGCGAGTTGAAGATGGGGCCCTTGCCGGCGGCGATGGACTCGGCCTCGAGCTTCAGCAGCGGCTTCAGCCACTCCTCGAGGTAGACCTTGTGGCAGTGGTCGGTGTGCAGCGCGATGGTGACGCCGTACTTCTCGGCGACCACGCGGGCGTAGGCGGCGAGGGCGAGCGAGCCGACCACGGCGTCCTTGATGGTCGAGCCGGAGGCGTACTGACCGCCGCCCACGGAGACCTGGATGATGCCGTCGGACTCGGCCTCGGCGAAGCCCTGGATGGCGGCGGTGACGGACGACGACGACGTGATGTTGATCGCGGGGAACGCGTAGCCGCCGGCCTTGGCGGCGTCCAGCATCGCGGCGTAGGACTCAGTGGTGGCGATAGCCATGGGTTGCTCCTGACATTCACTTGTGCGGATGGAACCGCAAGCCATTGTGTCAGACATCACCCAGCACCGTCGCGCGAAGGTCCTAGTGCGACGGGGGATCCCGGGACCTCTAGCCGAGGTGGCCCGAGGCCACGTCCGCGTGCTGCCGGACCCACGCGTGCATGGCGATCGCGGCGGCCGCGCCGGCGTTGATCGAGCGCGTCGATCCGTACTGGCCGATCGCCAGCGTGGCGACGGCGGCCTCCCGCATCGCGTCCGACAGCCCTACGGACTCCTGCCCGAACACCAGCACGCACTCGCGCGGCAGGTCGAACGTCTCGAGCGGGACGGAGCCGGGCAGGTTGTCGATCCCGATCACGGGCAGGGCCGATGCGCGGGCCCAGTCGGCGAGGTCCCCCACCGTGGGATGGTGGCGGACGTGCTGGTAGCGGTCGGTGACCATGGCGCCCCGGCGGTTCCAGCGGCGGTTGCCCACGATGTGCACCTCCGCGGCGAGGAACGCGTTCGCCGTGCGGACCACCGAGCCGATGTTGAGGTCGTGCTGCCAGTTCTCGATCGCGACGTGGAAGGGATGGCGGCGGGTGTCGAGGTCCGCGACGATCGCCTCGTGGCGCCAGTAGCGGTAGCGGTCGACCACGTTGCGGCGGTCGCCGTGCTCGAGCAGCTCGGGGTCGTAGCGCGCCTCGGTGGGCCACTCCCCCGGCCAGGGGCCGGCCCCGTGCGCGGGCGCCTGGTCGGCCTCGCGATCGACGGCCTGGTCGGCCTCGCGATCGGCGGCGTGGTCGGCCTCGCGATCGGTGGCCGCGTCGGCGCCCGACCCGGCCCGAGCATCGTCCCCCGGGGTGCTCACCGCCCCTTCCCCGCCTTCCACGCGCCCACGACCTTCATGCGCTGCGAGGTGTTGAGGACGGAGCCGGCGTAGAGGCGCGCGCCCACGCCCACGAGCGCGACGGCCGTGGCGGCGACGATGGCGAGCGCGACCCACGGCTCCCACGCGGCGGCGTCTCCCGAGGCGACGCGGCCGGGCATGATGAGCGGCGCGCTGAGCGGCACGTAGGACAGCACCCTGCGCGCGGGGCTCTCCTCGAGCAGGAACACCGAGGCGAAGAACGGGATCATCACCGCGAGCTGCACGTACAGCGTGGTGGACTGCAGGTCCTCGACGCGTGCGGCGAGAGAGCCGGCGACGGCCCAGACGCTCGCGAGCATGAAGAACCCGAGGACGAAGAACGCGAGGAACCAGCCGCTCGCGCCGATCGCCTGGTTGACGATGTCGCTGGCCCCGGTGAGCTGGGCGCCCAGCAGGCCCGCGCCCACGATGAGGATCACCTGGCCGATCGCCATGATGCCGTTGCCCAGCACCTTGCCGGCGAGCAGCCAGCGCACGGGCAGCGCGGCGACGAGGATCTCGACCACGCGCGACTGCTTCTCCTCGACCACGGACTGCGCGATCGCGATGCCGAACGTCAGCACGGTGAAGTAGAAGAGGAAGCCGAAGACCATGCCCAGCAGCTCCGGCGGCACGGCGAAGTCGGGCGACTCCTCGAGCGTGTCGACGCGGGGCGCGGGCGGGCTGGTGAGCGCGGCGACCTGGTCGGAGGTGAGCCCGGCCTCGTCCGCGACGGCCTGGGCGGCGAGCGCGGACGATGCGGCGGTCACCAGGTTGCGCACGTCCCCCGCCACGCCGGTGCGGCCGGTGAGGACGACGACGCCGCCGTCGAGGGAGACGGCCGCGTCGACGGACTCGTCGCCGAGCGCCGCGACGGGGTCGGCGGTGTCGACGATGGTGAGGTCCGCCCGCGGGAGGCCGGGCGGGCGCTCGTCGGCGCCGCCGATCGCGGCGGCCGCCTCGGCCACCGGGCGGGCCTCGGCCGTGGCCGCCACCGTGTAGGTCGACGTGCCGCCGCTGATGAGGGCGGGGATGGCGATCGCCGCGACGATGATGAGGACGAACACCACGGTCGAGGCGATGAACGCCTTGTCGCGCAGCTTCACGCCGATCTCGCGACCGGCGACGATGCGCACCAGATCCGAACGGGACGTCATCGGGTCACCTCCGCGAACAGGTCGGACAGCGAGGGCAGCGCCCTCGAGAAGTGGGTCACGGGACCTGCGGCCTGGGCCGCGGCGAGCACCGCCTGCGGATCGGTCGCTTCGTCGAGCTCGAGGACCGTGCCGCGGGCGTCCGCCTCGAGCACCGTGGCGCCGATGAGGTCCGGTCGCCACGTGGGCGAGCCGTCGACGGCGACGCGGTAGCGCCGGCCCGCGCGCTCCTCGCGCAGCGCCTGCGCCTCGCCCGCGGCGACGATCCGGCCCTGGTGGATGAGCACCAGGTCGTCGCACAGGCGCTCGACCAGGTCGAGCTGGTGGCTGGAGAACAGCACGGGCACGCCGGCGGCGGCCCGCTCGCGCAGGCGCTCGGCCATCGCGTCCATCGCGATGGGGTCGAGGCCGGAGAAGGGCTCGTCGAGGATGAGCAGGTCCGGGTGGTGAATGAGCGAGGCGGCCACCTGGACGCGCTGCTGGTTGCCCAGGGACAGGGTGTGGAGCACGTCGTCGGCGCGGTCGTCGACACCCAGGTCCTCGAGCAGCGCGTGCGCGCGGCGCTCGGCCTCGGCCTTGTCGACGCCGAGGACGCGTCCCAGGTAGACCAGCTGGTCGGCGACCCTCATCTTGGGATAGAGGCCGCGCTCCTCGGGCATGTAGCCGATGCGCCGACGCACCTCGAGCGTGAGCGGCGCCCCGCCGAAGGTGACCTCGCCCGCGTCCGGGCGCATGACCCCCACGACCGCGCGCATCGTGGTCGTCTTGCCCGCGCCGTTGGCGCCGATGAAGCCGGTCAGCCGCCCGGGCCGCACGTCGAAGGAGACGCCGTCGAGGGCCCTGCGGTCCCCGAAGGAGTGGGTGAGCCCGCGGATGCTCAGCGTCGAATCGTTCACGCGCTCGAGCCTATCGGCGGGCCCCGCCCGACCTTCCGGGACCCCCTACCCCCCGATCGCGCGCGCCTCCCGCTCCTCGACCTTGCGCCCGAGCGAGATGTCCGCGCGCTCGCCGGCGGCCGATCCCGCCATCCAGCCCGCGTAGTCGCGGACCTGCCGCGCGCGCCCGGCGCGGAGCCCCGGGAACATCTGCACCATCGCCTCGTCCACCGCGACCGACCGGTCCGCGAGCACGAGCGCCGATCCGGTGCCCTCCTGCTCGGCCTCGCGGAGCGCGCCGGCGTAGAAGTCCTGCAGCCGGGACTTCACGGTCGCGGCGTACGCCATCGCGAACGCCTTCTTGCGCGACGCCGACCCGCCCATGGCGTCCATCTCGAGCCGCATCGCCGGGACGAGCGAGCCCGCGAGCGCGGCGACCATCGCCAGGTCGGAGGCGAAGCCGACGACGACCATGCGGCCGCTCGGATAGCGCACCCCGCGGCAGGCGAACACGCTCGCGATCCTGAACACCAGGCCCTGTTGATCGAGGATGTACGGCGCGTCGAAGTGGAACTCCCGCTGCTCGGGCGCCGCGGCCTCCTCCTTGGACATGCGCACTCCGGCCTCGTCGATCGCGAGCCGCACCATGAGCCTCTCGGCACGTTCACGCGCCCGCTCCCGTTCCTCGGGATACGGCGAGCCGCCGTCCGCGATGGCGAGCAGCGTGCGGATGAGGTCGAGCGACGCCTGTCGGGCGTCGCCGGTCTTGCCGGTCATGGATGTGCCTCCCCCCGGACGCCCCGGGTGGACGCCCGCGACCAGGCTCGCACCACCCTCCGACAGGCCCTCCGGTTCTCCACAGGCTTAGGCCCGGGCGCCTGGGGAGCGCCCAGCGCCGCAGCGGTGCCTCCGCGTCAGCCCTCGACGAGCTCCACCGTGAGTGCCTCGGCGGCCGCACGTGCCGTCGCCCGCGCCTGCTCGACCGAGTCGCCGCGCGCGATCGTCACGCCCACCCGGCGGCGCCCGTCCACGCGGGGCTTGCCGAACAGGCGCAGGTCGGTCCCCGGCCGGGCCAGCGCATCGTCCACTCCGGAGAACACGGGGACGCCCGAACCCTCGGCGAGCACCGCGCACGAGGCCGCGGGCCCGCGCATGCCCGCGTCCGGCACCGGCAGGCCGAGCACCGCGCGCGCGTGCAGCGCGAACTCGGACAGGTCCTGCGAGGCGAGCGTGACGAGCCCCGTGTCGTGAGGGCGGGGCGAGACCTCGTTGAAGAGCACGCGGTCCCCCGCGACGAACAGCTCGACGCCGAAGACGCCGAAGCCGCCCAGGGCCTGGGTGACCGCACCGGCGATGCGGCGGGCCTCCGCGAGCGCCGCCTCGGTCATCGCCTGCGGCTGCCACGACTCGCGGTAGTCGCCGTCGACCTGCACGTGCCCGATCGGGTCCAGGAAGACCGTCCCGCCGGAGTGGCGCACCGTGAGCTGGGTGATCTCGTAGTCGAAGTCGACGAAGCCCTCGACGATCACGCGCGTGCCCGCCGCGCGACCGCCGGAGGCCGCCGCGTCCCAGGCGGCCGCTGCATCGTCCACCGACCGGACCACCGACTGCCCCTTGCCCGAGGAGGACATCACGGGCTTCACCACGCACGGCACGCCGACGGCGGCGACGGCCTGCTCGAGCTCGTCCCGGCTGTCGGCGAATCGGTAGGGGGAGGTGGGCAGGCCGAGATCCTCGGCGGCGAGGCGGCGGATGCCCTCGCGGTTCATGGTGAGCTGCGTCGCGCGCGCGGTCGGGACGACCGTCGCGAGCCTCGTGGACTCGACGGCGGCGAGCACGTCGGTGGCGATCGCCTCGATCTCCGGGATGATCAGGTGCGGCCGCTCGAGGTCGATGAGCGCGCGCAGCGCCCGCGCGTCGAGCATGTCGACCACGCGTGCGCGATGCGCGACCTGCATGGCGGGGGCGCCGGCGTAGCGGTCGGCGGCGATCACCTCGACGCCCAGCCGCATGAGCTCGATCGCGACCTCCTTGCCCAGCTCGCCCGAGCCGAGCAGCAGGGCGCGGGTCGCCGTGGACGTGAGCGGGGTGCCGAGCGAGACGGTCATGCGGACAGTCTCCCAGGGCGAGCCCCGGGCCGATGCGCGGGTCGCCTCCGCTAGACGGAGACGGGCTCGTTGGGTGCGGGGCGGGCGTCGGCCTCGGCGGGCTCGGCGTCGGTCGCCTCGACCTCGGCGCCCGTCGCCCCGGCCTCGCCGACCGCGTCCGGGCGCGCGAGGTGCGGCGGCACCCACGCGGAGCCGAGGATCAGGCGGCAGGCCGCCCCGCCGGCGAGCAGCAGCGCCATGCACAGCACGAGCCCGTACGCCCACATCCCCGTCAGCACGAACGGGTTGAGCAGCGGGGTGCCGGCAGGCGCGAGGTCCGCGACGAAGAAGGACAGGGAGAAGCCCATGAACAGGGCGGGCACGCAACCCACGACCGTCCGCGCGAGCGCGACCTGGTGCACCGCGAGCATCGCGAAGACGACCACGACGCCCACGATCATCCCGGCGGCCGGCATCGGGAGCACCCCGGCGAGAACGTCCATCGCGCTCAGGTGCAGCCAGCACCACAGCTGTCCGGCCACGAAGCTCGCCGCCATCCCTGGGAGGTTGCGGGGGTTGGGCCCCATCGCGAAGAACACGGGCAGCGGCAGGAACAGCAGCCAGACGACGCTCGCGTAGCCCAACGCGAACGCGGGCTGGATGAGCAGGGTGAGCACGAGGGCTCCGGCGGCGGCCTGAATGAGCGAGGCCTTGCGGTCGATGGACATGGCGGTCTCCGTTGACTGTCGAGCGGCAGAGGGCTGCCGGCGACGGTCCGGCCCGACGCGATCGTCCACGATCGGCGCCTGCCGCGGGGGACCCGCAGGCACGTCACTTGAAACGTATCAAAAGCGTGCTGCCGTGCGGGGCCGCGCACGGGCCGTCCCCGCACAGGACGTGACGCACCCCACAGGACGTGCCGCCTTCACCCGGGCCGATGCGCGGGCCCCGGGCCTCAGAACCGGACGGTGGGCGCCTGGCGGGCCGCGTCGTCCGTCTCGAAGTACTCCTCGCGGTGGAAGCCGAAGGCGTTCGCGATGAAGACGTCGGGGAAGGTCTCGATGCGCGTGTTGAGGCTGCGCACGTTGGCGTTGTAGAAGCGGCGGCCGGCGGCCACGCGGTCCTCCGTGTTGGTGAGCTCGCGCTGAAGTTCGAGGAAGTTCCGATTGGCCTTGAGATCCGGGTACGCCTCCGCGACGGCGAAGAGCCGACCGAGCGCCTGGGTCAGCACGTTCTCCTGAGCGGCCTGCTCCGCGGGCGACGAGCCGGGTGCGGCCGCGACGGTCCGCGCCTGCGTGACGGCCTCCAGCGCCTCGCGCTCGTGCGTCGCGTAGCCCCTGACCGTCTCGACGAGGTTGGGGATCAGGTCGTGCCGACGCTGGAGTTCGACATCGATCTGCCTCCACGCCTCCTGGACCAGGTTCCGCAGCCGCACCAGCGCGTTGTACGCCAGGATCGCCCACAGCACCAGGCCGACCACGATCGCGGCGATCGCGATGAAGAACCACTCCATTGAAGCCTCCCCGAGTTGCCTCGCACCCTAGCGAAGGGCGCGCCTCACGCGGAACCCCTCCCCGCATCGTCCCGCGAGCCTTCCCCGCTCGACTGCCGCCAGTCCTCGACACCGTCCCCGTCGGCATCGACGCCGATGCCGGTGTACCGCCCTCCGGTCAGCACGCCGGGGGTGACGGCCCAGGCGGGGCCCACGAGCGGGGCGTCCGGGTCGGGGCGGGCGCGGCCCTCGTCGCTGTAGCGGCGCAGGACATGCCGAGGGATGCGCCGCGCGATCCCGGCAACCAGGCCCAGCCGCCGCGCCAGATCCGCGGTGCCCCCGCGCCCCGGACGCCAGATCATGACCGCCCCGCCCTCGATCCGGATCGCAACCCCGGCGGCGTCGGGCTCGAGCAGCCGGGCGATCATGCGCGGGTCGACGACGTCGTGGCCGTAGCGGCGGTCGGCGGCGGTCACGCGCCAGCGGGAGTTGAACTCATGCGACTCGACCTCGATGTCCATCCCGCCGAGCGCCTGCGCGACATGGTGCCCCAGATGCTCGGGGACCAGGTCGAGCCTCGGCAGGTCGACGGGCAGTTCGGCGAGCGTCACCTGGAAGGCCTGGGCGTGGGAGCCGCCCCGGCGCGCATCGATGGCCTGCTCCGCCACGTGGGTGTAGGTCGCACACGGCTGCCCGGCGTAGGTGCCGCGCAGGACGTCCTCCTGGCGATGGCGGCCGGGCAGATCGAAGGGATGGCCCGTGAAGCGAACCGAGTAGGCCGCCGTGCGGTGGATGTGCTCCCAGCCGTGCTCGCGCGCGAAGCGCTCCGCCTCGTGACGGTGGCGGTAGGCGACCACGGCCTCCCACACCGCGAGCGCACCCACGATCAGACCCACGAGCACCAGCACGGCGTCGAACGGGATCGCACGCGCGGCCGCGAGCGCGACCACGACGATGCCGCCGAGGAGCGCCGCCATGCGCGGCGGGGTGAGGGCCCGCATGCCGGTCACCCTAGCGACGGTCCCGGGCTCGGGCCCAGGCTGGGCTCAGGCTCGGGCCTACAGCCCCAGGTCGGCGAGGCTGTACAGCGACAGGTAGGGCAGGCCCTCGGCCTCGATGCGCTCGCGCGCGCCGGTGTCGCGGTCGACGATCACGGCGACGGCCACCACGTTCGCGCCCGCCTCGCGCAGCGCCTCGACCGCGGTGAGCACGGAGCCGCCGGTGGTCGAGGTGTCCTCGACCGCCACCACCGTGCGGCCCGCCACGTCCGGCCCCTCGACTCGACGCTGGAGGCCGTGCGACTTGGACTCCTTGCGCACCACGAACGCGTCGAGGTCGAGCCCGCGCGACGCGGCCGCGTGCAGCAGCGACGCCGCGACCGGGTCCGCACCCAGCGTGAGCCCGCCCACCGCGTCGATGTCCGCCGGCCCGTAGCCCGCCTCCTCGAGCGCGTCGAGCATGAGGTGCCCGACGAGCGGCGCGGCGCGGTGGTGCAGGGTGATGCGGCGCAGGTCGACGTAGTAGTCGGCCTCCTTGCCCGACGCGAGGGTGACGCGGCCGCGCACGACGGCCAGCTCGGAGATCAGGTCGCGCAGCTGCTCGCGCGGGGTACCGGTGGTCATGGCGACCAGGGTAGCCGGGCGCACGCGAGGCTCCCGCGAGGTCGACAGTGCCCGTTCGCGCCCGCTTCGGGCAGTCAGGGCCTCGCGGGGCGCTACGAGTCGCGCCGCTGGCTGCGGCGGCGGCGCGTGAAGGCCGGGGGCAGGACCGACGCGAGGGCGCCACCGACGGCGTACCGGACGCTCGGCGTCACGGTCACGGCGCCGCGGCGCACGGCCGCGAGGGTCGAGGTGACGACTTCCTCGGGCTCGAGCCAGGCGGAGTCGGGGAACTCGTCGCGCATGTGGCGCAGCGCCTCGGAGTCGTGGAAGCGGGTGCGCACCAGGCCCGGAAGCACCGCGGTCGCCGTGACGCCCGTGCCGGAGAGCTGACCCGCGAGCGCCTGCGTGAACTCCACGGTCCAGCGCTTGTGGGCCGCGTACGTGGAGTTGGCCAGGTGCGCGGCGATGGACGCGACGTTGACGATCGCGCCGTGCCCGCGCTCGATCATCCCGGGCAGCGCGGCCTTGGTGAGCTGCAGCGGCGCGGTGATGTGGATGTCGAGGAGCGCCCGCTCGTCGTCCCAGGCCGAGGCGGCGAAGGCCGTCCCCGACCCGAACCCGGCGTTGTTGACGAGCATGCTCACCGGGTTCTCCTGCTGGGCGAGCCGGTCGCAGACGGCGGCGCGGCCCTCCTCCGTGGTGAGGTCCGCGGGCAGGATCTCCGCCTGGGCGCCGGTGGCGGAGCTGAGGAGCTCGGCCACCTCGCTGAGGCTGTCGTAGCTGCGGGAGACGAGCACCACGCGGTGGCCGGCGGTCGCGAGCTGCCAGGCGAACTCCTCCCCCAATCCCGCGGAGGCTCCGGTGACGAGTGCGGTGGCCATGGCCCCGAGGCTACCGCCGGTACGGTGGGCCCCATGCGCCTGGCCACCTGGAACGTCAACTCCATCCGCGCCCGCGTCGACCGTGTGGTCGACTGGCTCGACCGCTCCGGCACCGATGTGCTCGCGATGCAGGAGATCAAGTGCAAGCCCGAGCAGTTCCCGCGCGAGGCGTTCGAGGCGGCGGGCTACGAGCTCGCGATCCACGGCCTCAACCAGTGGAACGGCGTGGCCATCGCGTCGCGGGTGGGACTGACCGACGTGGAGACCTCCTTCCCGGACCAGCCCGGCTTCGCCAAGACGGGCGATCCCGTGGTGGAGGCGCGCGCGCTGGGCGCGACGTGCGACGGAGTGCGCGTGTGGAGCCTCTACGTCCCCAACGGCCGTGGCCTCACGGACCCCCACTACGACTACAAGCTCGCCTTCCTGGGGCGGCTCAAGGACGCCGCCGCCACCTGGGCGCAGTCGCCGGTCGCCCTCGTGGGCGACTTCAACGTCGCGCCCCTGCCCACCGACATCTGGTCGGAGGAGGACTCCGAGGCGGTCACGCACGTGACCCCCGAGGCGCGCGACGCGTTCCACGCCTTCGAGGAGGCGGGCTACAGCGAGCTGTCCCGCCGCTTCCTGCCCGCCGAGCGCACCTACACCTTCTGGGACTACAAGCAGCTGCGCTTTCCCAAGGGCGAGGGGATGCGGATCGACTTCGCGTACGCCTCGGCGCCGCTGGCCGAGCGCGCCACCGGCGCGACCATCGTGCGCGACGAGCGCAAGGGCAAGGGCGCCTCCGACCACGTCCCCGTCGTGATCGACCTGGCCGACTGACGCGGCGCCGAACCCTGCGGCGACCCCGTTCCCGCGGTGGGCCCGCACCAGGGCCTACCGGCTACGATGCGGGGTCAGGGGGACGGTGAGCGGCATGGGCGCACGCGCGATCGCACTGGTCGAGGACCACGCGCTGGTCGCGCTCGGCTTCCGCGAGCTCGTCGACGCCGCCCCGGACCTCGAGCTCGCCGCCGCGGTGGACACGGTCGCCGCCCTCGGCTCGCTCGGGCGCCCGCTCGACCTCGTCGTCCTGGACCTGCGCCTCGCCGACGGCTCGACCCCCGCCGCCAACGTCGCGGCGATCCACGCGATGGGCGCGGAGGTGCTCATCTATACCGCGGGCGAGGACGCCCGCCTGATCCAGTCCGCGGCCCGCACCGGCGCACTGGGCCTGGTGCGCAAGTCGGCGAGCCCGGAGGCGCTGCTCGCGGCGATCCGCCGGGCGGCAGGCGGCCGCGAGGTCTTCGGCGTCGACTGGGCCGCCGCGATCGACGCGGACGAGTCGCTCGCGGACGCGGGCCTGAGCCCCCGCGAGCGGGAGACGCTGTCGCTCTACGCCTCCGGGCTCACCGCCCAGGCGGTGGCCGGGCACCTGGGCGTCTCGCGCGAGACGGTCGCCGACCACGTCGCGCGCATCCGGCGCAAGTACGCGAGCGCGGGTCGGCCGGCGCGCTCCCGCGTGGACCTGTACCGCCGGGCGGTCGAGGACGGGCTGCTCGATGAGTCCGGCTGATGCGCCGACGCCCCGCCACGCGGACACGAGGCTGGCGGCGCGGCCACGACCGCGAGCGCCGCGGCTCCGCGCGTGAGCCCCGGAGCCCGATGACCGGACGAGAGTCGCTGGGCGCGCGGACCCGCGTCGAGCAGACGCTGCTGACGGCCGTGGGCATAGGTGCCATCGCCTTCGGCCTGCTGCTCGCGCCGGGCGACAGCGGCTACCTGGGGCAGATCCCCCAGATGCGTGCACCCGTCGGCGTCCTGATCGTCGCGCTCGCGTGCGGCCTGCCCGCGACGTTCCCCCTGCTCCGCCTCGCGCTGCCGCACGCGGCCCTCGTGGGGGTGGCGCGCGCGTCGACCCTCGCGTTCGTCGCGATTCAGATCGCCTGGCCGTGGTTCATGGTGGACGATGCGCTGCGCGGCGACGCGGCGCCCTGGATCCAGGGCATCACAGCCGTGCATGCGACGACCGCGATGGTGGTCTGGCGGGGCCCGGCGCGGTGGCTCTACGTCGCCGCCCAGGCGCCGCTCGTCGCGTCCACGCAGCTGCGCGCCACCGCCGACCCCGGGCTCGAGCCCTACCTCGATGCGCTCGGCGCGCTCGTGTTCTGCGTGATCCTCGCCGGCGTCACGTACGCGCTGCTCAGCGCGGGCGACCGGCTCGACGAGGCCGCGGCCGAGGCGCGCGAACGCGCCGCGCTCGACGCGAGCCGCCGCACGCGCGAGGAGGAGCAGACGCGCGTCGACGCGATGGTGCACGACGACGTGCTGTCCGTGCTCATCGCGGCGGGGCGCGGCCGCGCGGATGCGGAGCTGGCCGCGCGGGCGGGCGAGGCGCTCGCGAGCGTGCATGCGCTCGCCAGCGGGGACGCGGAGACGCGCGACTACACGGTGGGAGAGCTCACCGCGATGCTCCGGGCGACGGCCGAGCGGCACGCGCCGGGGACGCCGGTGACGGCATCCGGAGATGCCGCGGCGCGACTCCCCGCCGACGCGGCGACGGCGTTCGCGGAGGCGACCGCGGAGGCCCTGCGCAACGCCGCCGCCCACGCCGGGACGACGGCGGACCCCCGGGTCGAGGTGGCGTCCGACGCGGCGCGCGTGGTCGTCACCGTCACGGACACCGGGCGGGGGTTCACGCCGCGCACCGTGCATACCCGCCGACTGGGCATCCGGGTGAGCGTCACGGGCCGTATGCACGCGCTCGCGGGCGGGCACGCGCGGGTCGACTCCGCTCCGGGGCGCGGCACCGTCGTCACCCTCACCTGGGATCGGCCGTGACGCGGGCCCGGCGCGACCGGCCCGACGTGAGCGCGCTGCTCGGCCTGGGCTCCCCGGGCGCCGCCGCCGTGCTCGGCGTCTTCGTCGCCACCAACGTGGCGTTCACCCTGACCACGCTGGACACGGTCGCCCCCGACTGGCCGCCGCTGGTGGCCTGCGCGCTGGTGAGCGCGGCCGGCGCCCTCCTGTGGCGCCGGCATCCGGACCCCTTCCCGCTGCGCGACACCGCCCTGGTGGTCGCGACCATGCTGGCGTCAACCCTGCTGGTCTCGTGGTGCCTGCCGGCCGAGGGTGCTCCGGGGCGCGCCTCGTGGCACCTGGGCTCCAACACGTGGCTCGCATGGTTCCTCATCCTCCGCGGCCGGGCGGGATGGGCGTGGATGGGCGCGGCCGGGATGTCGGCCATCACCGTCGCCTGGGCGGTCACGACCGGTCGGCCGCCCATGACCGCCTTCACGCTGCTCGACACCCAGATCGCGCTCCTGGGCGTCGCCGCGCTGTTCGTCGCGAGCCTGCGCCGCGCGGCGACCGCCATCGCCGAGCTGCGGGAACGCTCCGTCCGGGCCACCGCATCGGCCGCGAGCGCGGAGGCGCGACGCGACGTCCGCCTGCACCGCAGCGGCGAGGTCGCGGCCCTGGCCGGCCCCGTCCTCGCACGCATCGCGACGGGGACGCCGCTCACCGCCGCCGAGCGCGACCGCGCACGCGCGATCGAGGCGCGCCTGCGCGACGGCGTCCGGGGGAGCTCGCTGGCGACCCCTGCGGTGCTCGACGCGGCCGCGGAGGCACGCGCCCGCGGGGTCGACGTCAACCTGCTCGACGACCGGGGAGCGGCGCTCGACGAGGCGGCGATGCGCCGGGTCGAAGCGGCCGTGATCGCCGCGCTCGACGGCGCCCGCGACGGGTCGGTGACCGTCCGCCTGCTCCCGGCGGGACGCGCCGAGGCCCTCACCGTGGTGGCGCTCGGCTCGCCCGGTCTCACGCGCATCGTCCTCGACGACGACGGCCGGGACCTGCCCGCGCCTGCGGGGGCCCCGGCCGTGTGACGGGTCGGCTCAGCCGGCGGCGAGCGCCTTCTTCTTGAGCGCCTCGAACTCCGCGGGCGTGATGGTGCCGGCGTCGAGCAGCTCTTTGGCCGCCTTGATCTCCGCGGCGCCTCCGGCCTCCGCCATGAGGCCCTTGGTGTACTCGACCTGCGCGTCGCGCGCCCGCTGGTAGTCGGCGAGGTCGCGCTCGGCCATGCCCTTGCCGCGGGCGAAGATGTAGATGAGCGCGCCGATGACCGGCAGGATCACCAGCAGCAGCGTCCAGCCGATCTTGCCCACGACGGACAGCTCGGAGTCGCGGAACACGTCGATGACGAAGCGGATCACCAGGAAGATGAACGAGATCCAGATCGCGAACCACAGCGACCACCACAGGATGTTGACGAAGTTGGCGAAGAAGTCCATGACGGCCTCCGGGGTGAGGTGCGGGGCCGCCCTGGCCCTCGTGCACGACGCTAGCGGCGCCGTCGCGGCGGGGCAACCGGAAAGACCCGCCCTACCTGCACGGATGCCGCGAACAGCAGAGAAGCACGGCGCCACGCGGGCCGACATGCGAAAAGGCGCCCACCGCGATCGGTGAGCGCCTCCGTTTCGCGCGCCCGGAGGGATTCGAACCCCCAACCTTCTGATCCGTAGTCAGATGCTCTATCCGTTGAGCTACGGGCGCGTGACCCTTGCGGGCCGAGAGACAACTATACATGACATCGGGCACCGCGACGACCAACCGCTCACGACGCACGCACCGCCCCCGCGAGACCACTAGAGTTCAAGGGTCGACAGAACAGCGAGGTTCGGAAGGCGGCCATGACGCAGGAGATCGGATTCCAGGGATCCACGGGAGAGCGGCTCCGGCTCGACGACACGTCCCAGGCGATCCTCTCCGCCGCGCTCGACGAGATCCGCGAGGGCGGGTACCGCGATGAATCGTTCGCGCGGATCGCCGCGGCCGCCGGCCTCACCCGCGAGCAGCTCCACGACCTCTACCCCGACGAGCGAGAGCTGCTGGTGGACACGCTCCGGCTGCGCGACGACCGCGCCCTCGACTTCGTGCCGGAGGGCCCCGGCGACGGCCGGGCGATGCTGCAGGGATTCATCGACATCGCCCGCTACAACCAGGAGACGCCGGGCTCCGTCGAGCTCTTCACCATCATGGCCGCCTCGGCCACCTCCCCGGACCACCCCGGCCACGCGTACTTCCGCGCGCGCTACGCGTGGTCCCGCCAGCTGCTCATCGACGCGCTGCGCGAACTCGAGGAGGAGGGCGAACTGCGCCGACGCGCCAACCCCGAGGAGGTCGCCGCGCAGGCGATCGCCCTCCTCGACGGGCTGCAGGTGCAGTGGCTGCTCGACCGCGAGGTCGTGGACCTCGAGGGGATGGTGCGCCGCTTCCTCAACCAGTTCCTCTACACCCCGCTCGAGCCGGGCCGCCCGGTGGTCCTTCCGCGGGCCTAGCCACCGCATCGCCCCTGGCACAAGGAAAGGCCCCGCCGAGGCGGGGCCTTTCGAGAGCGGAGACGGTGGGATTCGAACCCACGGATAGGTTGCCCCATCACATCCTTAGCAGGGATGCACCTTCGGCCACTCGGTCACGTCTCCAGGGCGCTCGGGCCGGGGACCAGGGTACCGGCCCGGCGAGGTCCCGGGCAACGCGCGCGGCCGGGGCGTCGCGACGGCCGGGGGACGATGCGCATCGTCCCCCGGCGCGAGGCGGAGAGTGTGGGATTCGAACCCACGGAGACGGGTTACGCCTCAACGGTTTTCAAGACCGTCACCTTCGGCCGCTCGGTCAACTCTCCCGCGCCCCGCCTGGGGCGTCAGCCATTGTGCCAGCCCGGGGCCATCCCCGGACTCAGCACCTGGAGGCCGTAGAGCTCGGCGGCGCGCGCCAGCTCGACGTCGTACGTGAGGATCGCGTGCACCTCGGGGTGGGCGACCGCGGCGCCCAGGTGCAGCGCCGCGAAGGGCTTGAGCACCACGAGCGCGTGCGTGGACACCTCGACATTGTGCTCGGAGAAGCGGATCACCGGCACCGCGCCGCGCACCATCTCCACGACGCCGAAGGCCTTCGGCTTGGTCTCGCGGGGGTAGAGCTCGGCGGTCTGGCGCAGCTCCGTCAGTCCCAGCTGGGTGGTCGCCAGGTCGCCCAGGCGCGGCACCGCGAAGTCGTTGAACTCGTCGAAATAACGGACCCCGGGGAGGAATCGGCACAGCCCCGAGCCATCGACGTAGATCACGGAGACAGAGTAGCGGCGAGGAACCTCGCGCCCGGCGCACGACGCGAGCACCGGCCGCCCGATGTGACCCTTCTGTGCGATTTGTCTGTTGGGGCTTCACAAGTCCGGGTGCGGCGGGGCATGATCAACGGGTCGGCGACGCTCGTTCGAAGCGGCGGGCCCGAGGGAGGACCGCCCGGAGCGACGCCGTGGTCGATTGCGGGGGGCGATCATGAGGAACGACTGGCGAGGGCGCGAGTGCCTGGTGACCGGCGGGGCGGGATTCGGCGGGAGTCACCTGGTCGCGGACCTGGTGGAACGCGGGGCCTCTGTCACGGTGCTCGACCGGGCCCCGATCGAAGGCAGCCCGCTGGGCGACCTGGCGCTCGCGGACCGCGTGGCCGTGGTGCCCGGCGATGTGCGCGACGCGGCGCTCGTGGCGGCGCTCGTCGGGGACGGTGCTTTCGACGACGTGTTCCACCTGGCGGCGGACCCGATCGTGGCCCACAGCATCGCGGATCCGGCCACGGTCGTCGACACCAATGTGCGCGGCACCGCCGCCATCCTGGAGGCGTGTCGCACCGCCCCCGCGCCGCCGCGCCTCGTGTTCGCATCGAGCGGCGCCTACTACGGCGACAACTTCTCCGCCGAGCCGATCCCTGAGACGCAGGAGGCAGGCCCCGCAACCAACCTCTACGGCCCGTCCAAGGCGGCCGCGGAGATGCTGGTGCGCGGCTACGGCACCACGTTCGGGCTGCCCTACGCGATCTGCCGGTTCATGAACACCTACGGCCCCGGCGACCGCCACCTCTCCCGGCTCGTGCCGCGCGCGCTCGCGCAACTGGAGGCCGGCGGCACGTACGACTTCGGCGGGCGCGACGACGGCTCGACGCGGCTCGACTTCCTCTACGTCAAGGACATGGCCCGCGCCTATACGAGCGCCGCGGACCACCTGGCGACCGGCGGCACCGAGCGTGTCTTCAACTTCGGCACCGGCACCCTGACCTCCGTGCGCGCCGTTGCCGGCTTGCTCTCCCGCGCGTTCGACGGCCAGGTCCGCGAGCCCGTGTTCTCGGGGCCGCCGCGCGACACGCCGCGCCAGAAGCGTCTCGATGTCTCGAGGTCGCGTGCGGTGCTCGGCTGGACCGCGGGCACGCCGCTCGAGCAGGGCCTCGCGGAGACCGTCGCCTGGCATCGAAGCGCGGTGCCGGCGGCCGCCTGAGCCAGGCGACAGCAGCCCGAGCAGCGCACGCGTCGAGGGGGCGACGACGCCGTGACCAGGCGTCGTCGCCCCCTCGACGGGCGTGGCTGCTAGCGACGGATGCGACGCATCGCGAGCTGCACCACGGAGATGAGCGCCTGCTTGGTGGCGGCCTTCTCGCGCGCGTCCGTGTACATGACCGGCACGTCGTCGGGGATGCCGAGCGCCTCGCGCACGTCCTCGAGCGTGTGGCGGGCGACGCCGTCGAAGCAGTTGACGCACACCACGAAGGGGATGCCGCGGCCCTCGAAGTAGTCGACGGCCGGGAAGCACTGGTCCAGCCGCTCGGTGTCGACCAGCACGACCGCACCGATCGCGCCGCGCACCAGGTCGTCCCACATGAACAGGAAGCGATCCTGGCCCGGGGTGCCGAACAGGTACAGCCACAGGGACCCGGGCAGCGCGATGCGCCCGAAGTCCATGGCGACCGTGGTGGTGGTCTTGCGGTCGGTGACGCCGCCCGCGTCGTCCACGCCCACGGAGTGCTCCGTCATGGCCGCCTCGGTGTTGAGGGGGTCGATGTCGGAGATCGAGCCGATGAAGGTGGTCTTGCCGACCGCGAAGCCGCCGGCGATGACGATCTTCACGACGGTGGGCGCGGCGACGGCGGGCGCCGCTGCGGGGCTAGAGGGCTGCAATGCCATCGAGGACACTCTCCAGGAGACTGAGCGACAGGCCACCCGACGCATCGTGCGTGGACGCGTCCTGGGCGGTGCCGCCGGTATGGATGTTCAAAAGGTGGGCCTGCGCAAGGTCCGTCACCAGCACCCGGACCACACCCAGCGGAAGGCGGGTGTGGGCCGACAGCTCGGCCACGGATTGGTACTGTCCCGCGGCGAGCCGCAGGATCGTGATCTTCTCCGGGGTGAGCCCCGTGAAGTCCTGGTGGGTGGAGGCGGCCTCGACGAGCGCCTCCATGGGCAGGTCCGCGCTCGCCGCGCTCACACGCCCCCCGGTCACCGCGTAGGGCCGGACGGTGGAGGCCTCGTCCGGGTCGTACGCCGTCGTGTGGTCCCTCATGTCATCCCTCAGAGGCGGGTGTGGCCGTTCGTGGGCAGATTCTGACGCATCTCGGTGATGAGCTGCGGCGTGAGGGCGTTCTCGAAGCGGGAGACCAGCAACGTCATCTCGTAGCCCACGAGGCCGACGTCGCAGGTCGAGTCCGCGGCGACCGCGAGCACGGAGCCGTTCGACACGCTCATGAGGAACAGGAACAGCTCGTCCATCTCGACGATCGACTGGCGCACCTCGCCGGCGCCGAGCTGGCGCGCGGCGCCACGGGTGAGGCTCGACATGCCGGCCACGATCGCCGCGAGGGTGTCACCCTCGGTGCGGTCGAGGTTGCGCGACATCGCCATGAGCAGGCCGTCCGCGCTCACCACCAGCGTGTGGCGCGTGCCGGGGACGGACTCGACGAAGTTGTCGAGAAGCCAGCCGAAGTTGGTGGCCTCGGTGCTGAGGGCGGTCACTGGTCCTCCTGGTGGTTGTGGGCGGCCCGGCGGACCGGGCCCTCGTCGTGGTTCATGGGTCTAGTCGTTCCCGCCGTGGCCGTTCGAGCGGACCTCGAACTGCGCGGCGTCCGAGCGCGCACGCTGCGCGCCCGAGTAGAAGCTCGAGAAGCGCTGGCGGACCGCGTCCGCGTCACGCTCCTTGGGTGCGAGCGCCGCATCCTCCGCGAGCGGCTCGACGGGCGCGGGCGCCTCGGCGGGCTTGCGGCGCCGCTGCAGCCCCGCACGCGTCTTCTCGACCTTGGGTCGCGACGCCGACAGCGAGCTGAGCTCCGAGAACACGGCGCGGGTGAGGTCCGCCTCGTCGTCCTCGGGTGCCCGCCCGGAGGCGTTCTCCGTGTCGATCACCGGCGTGTACACCGTGCCGATGTCACCGAACGGCTGAGCAGCCAGCGCCGACTCGCCCGCGGACTCCCAGCCCTGCGGCTGGGCGAGTTCCTCGGGGGTGAACACGGCGGCCTCGGGGGACGATGCGGGGGCCGGCTCGTCCTGGACGGCAGGCTCGCGGTGGGCCGCACGCGCGGCCACGGCGAACTCATCGACGACCGACTGGTCCGCTGCCCGGTCCGCGTGCCACTCGCCTGCGGATTCGGCGGCGGGCTGCCACGCGGACTCCTCCTGCGCGGCCCGCTCCCAGGGCGCGGGAGCACCGTCGCGGGCCTGAGCGCCGGCACGGTCAGCATCGTCCTGGACGGCATCGCCCGGGGCGGACGGAGTGTCGGGACTCCAGGCGGCCTCGGGTGCGAAGGCCTGCTCCCGCTCGAAGGTCAACTCCGGTTCGAAGGTCGGCGCGACCGCGGGCCCGCTCAGCGGCTCGGGGAGCGGCTCCGCCTGCGGCTCGGGCTCGAATCCGATGGCCTCGGGTTCGAATCCACGCGGCTCCTGGATCTCCTGGCCGAGCGCGTGCGGTCGGGCGGGCACCACCGGCGTGGGCTCGAACGCGCCCTGGGACGGGGGCTCGTACGGCTCGGTCCGGCGCTGCGCCTCCTCGACGGCGGGGGCCTCGGTCCGGCGGCGCCGTCCGAACAGGCGTCCGAAGAAGCCGGAGCGCGCCGCATGCACGCCCGACTCCTGAGCGAGGATGGTGTCGATCGACTCGTCGGTGGCGCCGTTCCACCGGTCTGCGGGGGCCGCGTCGTCCGCGCGCAGCCACACGGGCACGGCGGACGGCTCCGGCGCCTCGTCGAGGGCGGCGGGCTCGGCGACGGGCTCCGGCTCCGGCGCGACCTCCGATGCGACGGTGGACTCGGGCTCGATGGTCGGCTCCGGCTCGATGGTCGGCTCAGGCTCGACAGCAGCCTCGGGCTCAGGCTCGACGGCACGCTCCGCCGGGATCTCGACCTCCGGCACGTCCGGCTCGTCCTCCAGCGCCGGGATCACGACGGGCTCGTCCTCGGCGTCCGCGATCGGGCCGCGCGTGCCGCCGTCCCCCATCTCGCGGGTGAACGCGGCGCCGTACGGCGACCGCTCGAAGGGGCTCTCGGCGGCCGGGCGCGGGGCCAGCTTGGGCATGGAGAACACCGGCAGGCGCGGTGCGGGCTCGGGCGCGACCTCCGGCTCGACCAAGGTCTCGTCGGGTTCCGCGGCCTCGAGCGCACCGTCGATCGCGGACTCCGGCTCCTCGGCGTCCGGCTCGAGCGAGGGCGCGAAGCCCGTCGCGCTCGGCTCCGCACCGAGGGCGCTCGCCCCGGACTCGTCGGTGCCGGACTCGTCGGTGCCGGACTCGTCGACGTCGTCGCGGCGCTGGAGCGCGCGACGACCGGCGTCGATCGCCGCGAACGCGGCGAATGCCCCGCCCAGCGCGTGCGCCCGATCGCCGCTCGACGCGCGGTCGCCGGAAGCGACGGCGGCGGCGGACTCGTCGTCGCCGGGCGCCTCGTCGTCAGGAGCGAACCCCGGCACCGCCGGGGCGGAACCGTCGTCGGTCGACCCCGCGCCGTCACCGCCGCCGAGCACCGAGCGGCGGCGCACCGGAAGGCCGGACGCACTGACCGACCGCGTCGGCTCGGCGCGCTCGCCGTCGGCGGAAGCGTCGTCCGCGGCTGCCGACCCCTGGGCGACACCCGTCGGGGCCCACGGCACGTCGAGCCCACCGTCGAAGTCGGGCTCGAGACCCGGGATCTCGACCCGGTCTGCGGTCGCGACCGCGTCCACCGCCGGCGCCTCGCGGCGCGAGCGGAAGCCGCGGAACATCGAGGCGCGGTCCGTGGACGCCTGCGCCTCGGGCGTCGGCTCGGGCGCGGGAACCGCGGGCGTGAATGCGGCGGCCTCGGCGTCGAGCGCGCTGAGCTGGTCGTCCGTCGCCTGCGCCGGGAGGCCGATCACGGCCTCGCCCCGGTCGGCGGCGGGGGCGTCGCGCCTGGTGCGGCGCGTCGGCAGGCCGGAGGCCGCGACGCCGGCCGTGAGGTCGGCCGTGACGACGGGCTTGGCCACCGGCGCCTGCGCCGCATCCGCCTCGATGAGGGCGTCCAGCTCCGTGGCGACCGGCTCCGCCTCGGTGGCGTCGGCCTCGCCCTCGACCGGCGCGAGCACGGGGACCTCCGCAGGCAGAGGGGCGACGGCGGAGGGCACCGCGGGCGCCGTGGCGTCGAACAGCGCGATCGGGAGGAGCACGGTCGCGACCGTGCCCTCGCCCGCGGTCGACCTCAGCGTCACCGTGGCGCCCAGGCGGCGGGCGATGCGGCCCACCACGAACAGCCCCAGGCGCTGCGCGCCCAGGATCTCGGACGCGGCGGTCGTCGCGACGTGCGCGTTCGCGTCGGCCAGCTCGGAGTCGGTCATGCCGATGCCGGAGTCGATCACCTCGACGGTGAAGCCGTCCTCCACCTGACCCGTCCGCACCACGACGCGGGACATGGGGTCGGAGAAGACGGTCGCGTTCTCCAGCAGCTCCGCGAACAGGTGCGCGGCGGCCAGGGCCTGGTGCCCCACCATGGGCGGGTCGACCACGAGGTCGAGGTCGACGCGCTCGTACAGCTCGATCTCGGACGACGCGGTGCGCACCACGTCCGACAGCGGCATGGGCCGGCGGAGGCGGCGGCCCGTGTCGATGCCGGCGAGCACCAGCAGCGACTCCGAGTTGCGGCGCATCCGGGTCGCCAGGTGGTCGAGCGCGAACAGCCGCGTGAGGCGGTTCGGGTCGTCCTCGGTGCGCTCCATCTCGTCGATGCTGGAGAGCTGGCGGTTGAGCAGCACCTGGTCGCGGCGCGCCACGTTGACGAACATCTCCGAGATGGACGCGCGCAGCGCGGCCTGCTCGCGCGCGATCTCGAGGGTGGCGGCGTTGACGCCGTTGAACGCCTCCGCGAGGCGGCCCACCTCGTCCGAGCTCTCGACGGGGATCTGCACGTCCGACACGTCGACGTCCTCGCCGGGGAGGGCGACCCGCTCCACCATGGACGGGAGCTCCTCGCGGACGGCGGCGGCGGTCGTCGTCAGGCGTCGCAGCGGCACCACGATGCGGCGCGCGATGGCGAACGCGAGGACGAGCGACGCGATGAGACCGCCGGTCAGCACCGCGAGGGTCAGCAGCGTCGTGGTGCGGGCCTCGGCGACGTCGCCGGCCGCGCTGGACTCCGCCTGCTGCCACAGCTGGGCGCGCAGCGGCTCGTACTGCTGCAGCTCCTCGCCCACCGCCTGGTCCCAGCCCAGGTCGCGCACGAGCACGATCGAGTCCGTGGTGCCGCCCAGCAGCTGCGCACGGATGCCCTCGAACGAGGCCATGGGCTGGTCGGGGTCGAGCGAGGCGCCGAAGCCGGGCACCTCGATGGGGTCCGGCAGCGAGGCGCCGGCGCGCTGCGCGTCCACGAGCGCCAGACGCGTGCGCTCGACGGCGGCGGGCACCGACGTCTCGCCGGAACCCATGAACAGGCCCGCGCGCAGGATGCGGTCGACGATCACCCGCTCGTAGGAGATCGACTCGATGAGCCGGTCGACGCTCGCGTAGGCGGCCAGCTGGGTGCCCACCTCGCGGCCCGGCATGGCGACCGTGACGGTGGTGACCGCGCGCTGGAAGGCGCCCAGCAGCTCCGTGTAGAAGTTGGTCAGCACGACCGGGGAGATCTGCGCGGACGCCACACCCAGGCGGATCTGCTCGAACTCGCTACGCAGCTCGCGGCCGGCGGACACGGCGTCGAGCGCCTCGGCGTTGCGGTCGTTGCGCTCGATCTGCGCGGTGGTGTCGTGGATCCGGTCGAGCCCCTCCTCGACGGCGACGAAGGTGCGCTCCATGGTCTGCTGGTGGGTGCGCGTCTGGCCGAACAGCTGGTCCGCCAGGCCCGCCTCGTACTCCACCGCGGCGATGAGCGCGTCGAACTCGAGCGTGATGGTCGTCGCGCCCGTCTGCGCGTCGCGCAGGCCGGCGACGATCTCCGCATAGCCGGCGGCCTGGGCCTCGACGTCCTCGACGGAGGGGAGCCCGAACCACTCGCCGGCCTCGGTGGGCGGGGTGATGGTGAGGCCGCGCAGGTCCGCCAGTCGCGCCCCGGCACCGGTCGCGAGGAGCTCAGATGCCCGGTTCACGGACTCGCGGGCGATGCGAGCGGACTCGCGCAGCTGCGAGCCGGCACCCTCCTGGTTCGCGCGGGACTCGATCTCGCGCACCGTCGCGTCGAGGACCGCGAGCGCGTCGGCGACGCCCTCGTACGCGCCCGGCAGCTGGCCGGGGACGCGGGTGACGATGTCGACGTAGTTGACGGCGGCGAAGCGCTCCGCCTGGAGGTCGTCCTGCGTCACGACGGACTCGGCGACGGCGTCCATGAGCTGCTTCGCCTCGTTCGCGTCCTGATAGTCGCGCGCCGAGCCGAGCACCACGAACCCGGAGAGCATGAGCAGCACGAGCGCGGGAACCGCGACGACGGCGAGGAGCTTTCCTCGGATACCGAGCCTCTGAAGCATGACACCTTCCCTCACGAGCCGCCGCCTGCTCAGACGCCTCTTCGATGACGAAGGCGACGACCGCTCCCCAGCGTTATCGGCCGGGTCGCAGGAAACATGAAGGTCGCGGCACCGCGCCCTCAGCACTGGGACACTACGAATACCGGAGCCGGGCGACGCGGAGGTAGGCAAACGGAATGAAGGTGGTCAATGTCACACGGCCGGGCGGGCCGGAGGCGCTCGAGACGGGCGCGGCGCCCGACCCGACCCCGGGGCCGCGCGAGGTGATCATCGCCGTCGAGGCCGCCGGCGTCAACCGCGCCGACCTGCTCCAGCGGGCCGGCCACTATCCCCCACCGCCGGGCGCTCCCCCGTGGCCGGGGCTCGAGGCGGCCGGGACCATCACCGCGCTGGGCACCGAGGTGGGCGCCGCGGCGAGGGGCCCGGCGGACGACGCGGTCGCCGGCTGGGCGGTGGGCGACCGGGTCTGCGCGCTGCTGCCCGGCGGCGGCTACGCCGAGCGCGTCGCGGTGGACGCGTCCCTCGTCCTGCCGATGCCGGCGGGGACCGATGCGGTGGGAGCCGCCGGCCTGGTCGAGGCGGCCTGCACCGTGGTCTCCAACCTGGATGCGGCGGGCGCACACCCCGGCGAGACGCTCCTGGTCCACGGGGGCTCCGGCGGGGTGGGGTCCCTCGCGATCCAGTACGCGACGGCCCTGGGCATGCGCGTCCTCGCGACCGCGGGCGGGCCCGAGCGCGCCGCACGCTGCGTGGAACTGGGCGCGGAGGCCGGCCTGGACCACCGGGGCGACTGGGCGGCGCGCGTGAAGGAACGGGGCGGCGCGGACGTCATCCTCGACGTGGCGGGCGCCGCGAACCTCGACGCGAACCTGCGGTCGCTGCGCACGGGCGGTCGGCTGGTGGTCATCGGGCTGCAGCGCGGCACGCGTGGCGAGATCGACCTGGGACGCCTGCTGAGCAGGCGGCTCACGCTCCTGGGCACGACGCTGCGGTCCCGCCCCCTCGCGGAGCGGGCCGCGATCGTCGCCGCGGTCCGCGAGCGGGTGTGGCCGCTGGTGCCCGGCCGCGTCTCCCCGGTGATCCACGCGACGGTGCCGCTCGAGCGTGCGGCCGACGCGCATCGGCTCCTGGACTCCGGCGAGGTGTTCGGGAAGGTGGTGCTGACGGTGGGCGCCCCGGACGGGGCGGACGCGTCCTAGAGGACCGCGAGGCGATCCGGGTCGATGAGCCGGTTGAGCACGGTGAGGACGCCGTCCTCCTCGACCGAGCCGACCACCTCGTCGGCGGCGGCCTTGACGCGGTCGGGCGCGCTGCCCATCGCGGCGGAGCGCCCGGCCCACGCGAGCATCTCGATGTCGTTGTTGCCGTCGCCCACGGCCACCGTGTGGTCGGGGTAGACGCCCAGCCGGCGGCGCAGGGTCTCGAGCGCCGAGGCCTTCGACACGTTGGGCGGGGTGAGGTCGAGCCACGCCGACCAGCCCACGGCGTAGGTCACGTCGTTGAGGCCGATGCGATGGACCAGCTCGTCGAAGTGCGACACGTCCACGCCGGGGGCCCGGATGACGACGCGGGTGGCCTCGTCGTGGCAGAGCTCGTCGAAGTCGGTGACCACGCGCTGGCGTCCCACCAGCTCGCCCTCGGGGAACTCGCGGTTGACCAGGAAGCCCACGCCCAGGTCCTCGACCGCGTAGAACGCGTCGGGCAGCTCCTCGCGGACGAGCTCGAGCGCCGCGCGCGGGTTGAAGGTGACCTTCTCCACGATGTCGTAGCCGCCGGGCACGCGCGGGTTGAGCCGCACGGTCACCGCACCGTTGGAGCACACGGCCCAGCCGCGCCGGATGCCCAGCGTCTCCGCGACGGGCAGGGTGCCCACGATGTTGCGGCCGGTCGCCAGGATCACGTGGTTGCGGCACATGCGCGCGCGCTCGACCGCGTCGACCACCGCGTCGGCGATCTCCCCGCCCCAGTGCATGAGCGTGCCGTCGATGTCGAGCCCGACGAGCCGCCAGGAGTCGGCGGTGAGCGGGGGCCGCATGGCGCGATCCGTCATGCGGACGAGGCTACGCGACGGGCGTGAGCGCCTCGAGGCCGCCCAGGTACGGGCGCAGCGCCTCGGGCACGCGCACCGAGCCGTCGGCCTGCTGGTGGTTCTCCAGCAGCGCGACGATCCACCGGGTGGTGCCGATGGTCCCGTTGATGGTGGCCACCGGCTCCGTGCCGGTCTCCCGCTTCTCGCGGATCTGGAGGCGGCGCGCCTGGTACGTGGTGCAGTTGGAGGTCGAGGTGACCTCCATCCAGCGCTCCTGCGACGGCAGCCAGGCCTCGCAGTCGTACTTGCGCGCGGCGCTCGAGCCCAGGTCGCCGGCCGCCGTGTCGATCACCCGGTAGGGCAGCTCGAGGGCCTGCAGCATGGCCTCCTCGGTGGCGAGGAAGCGGGCGTGCTCCGCGGCGGCGTCCTCGGGGCGGCAGTAAGAGAACATCTCCACCTTGTGGAACTGGTGGACGCGGATGATGCCGCGGGTGTCGCGGCCCGCGGACCCGGCCTCGCGGCGGTAGCAGGCGCTCCAGCCGGCGTAGCGGCGGGGGCCGGCCTCGAGGTCCAGGAACTCGTCCGCGTGGTAGCCCGCGAGCGCCACCTCGGACGTGCCGGTGAGGTAGAGATCGTCGCGCTCGAGGCGGTAGATCTCGTCCGCGTGCTTGCCCAGGAAGCCGGTGCCGGCCATCACCTCGGGGCGCACCAGGGTGGGCGTCATCATGGGCGAGAAGCCCGCGGCGATCGCGCGGTCCATCGCGGCGTTGAGGATCGCGAGCTCGAGGCGCGCGCCCATGCCCGTGAGGAAGTAGAAGCGGGAGCCGGACACCTTGGCGCCGCGCTCCATGTCGATCGCGGCGAGGCCCTCGCCCAGCGCGAGGTGGTCCTGCACGTCGATGCCCTCGGCGGCGAAGTCGCGCGGGGCGCCCACCGTGCGCACGAGCGCGAAGTCGTCGGCGCCGCCGGCGGGCACGCCGGGCTCGGGAAGGTTCCCCAGCGAGCGGGCGAGCTCGACCGCGCGGGCGGACGCCGCATCGGCCGTCGCCTGAAGGCTCTTGACGCGGGCCGCGAGCTCCTTGGTGCGGGCGAGCAGCGCCTGCTTCTCCTCGCCCTGGGCGCGGGCCACGTCCTTGCCCAGCGTCTTCTGCTCGGCGCGGGCCGCTTCGAACTCCTGGAGGGCGTCGCGGCGCTCCGCGTCCGCCGCGAGGACCTGGTCGACGACCGCGGGGTCGTCGCCGCGGGCGATCTGGCTCGCCTTGACGGTGTCGGGCTCGGCGCGCAGCAGCTTGAGGTCGATCATGCCCGCGAGTCTAACGAGCGAGGTCCTAGGCTCGTCTCCATGACGGCCCTCGTCCTGTCGCTCGTCGCGCTCGCGATCGCGCTGCTCGCGCTGTCCCTCGCGGTGTCGGTGACGCGGCGCGTGGGCCTGCGGGACCCCATCGCGGTGCCGCCGCTGTGGCGGCGCGTCCTGAGGATCCGGACGCTGCCGCCCGTCGTGGCGGCCGCGGGCGCCGAGCGCGCCGAGGCGCAGGAGCGGGTCGCGTTCATCGTCAACCCCACCAAGGCCGGCGTCGCGGAGCTGCGCGAGCAGGCGCTGCGCGCGTGCGCGATCCGCTACCTGCCGCAGCCGCTGTGGTTCTACACGACCGAGGAGGATCCGGGCCGCGGCCAGACCGCGGAGGCGCTCGCCGCGGGGGCCGACGTGGTGGTCGCCGTGGGCGGGGACGGCACCGTCCGCGCGGTCGCCCACACGCTCGCGGGCACCGGGGTGCCGCTGGGCATCGTCCCGATGGGCACGGGCAACCTGTTCGCGCGCAACCTCGACCTGCCGCTCGACGACCAGGCGGCGCTGCTGCGCGCGGCGCTCGAGGGGGCGGAGCGGCCCTCGGACGTGGGCTGGATCGAGCTCGACCGGCCGACCGGCGACGAGCCGGAGCGGGAGCGCGAGCGGGACGACCGGCGCCACATCTTCCTCGTCATCGCGGGCGCGGGGCTCGACGCGGAGATGGTCGCGGGCGCGAACGATCAGCTCAAGCGCCGCCTGGGCTGGGTCGCCTACTTCTACGCCGCGCTGCGCCACCTGGGCAAGCGCATGGAGGCGCACATCTCCGTGGACGGCGCCGAGCCCGTCGAGTCCTCGATGCGCACCGTGCTCATCGCGAACGTGGGCCGCCTGCCCGGAGGGCTGCGCCTCATCCCGGACGCGAGCTTCCACGACGGCCGGCTCGACGTCGCGTCGATCGACGCGCGCGGAGGGATCGTCGGCTGGTCGGAGCTGTTCGGCACCGTCGTGTCGCAGGGCGCCGGCATCCGCGACCCCTGGCTGCTGCGCACCTGGAAGACCTCGCGCATCGACCACGTCCGCGGCACCCGCGTGGAGATCCGGCTCCGCGATCCGCAGAAGGTCCAGGTCGACGGCGACTCGCTGGGTCACGCCACCCGCATCAGCGCCCGCATCCAGGCCCAGGCGCTCACCCTGCGCGTGCCGCGCGAGACGCTGGAGGAGGGCCCGCGCGGGGCGAGGCGCCGCGCGGGCGGCACCGGCGCATCGTCCCCCCTCACCAGGGACGATGCCCGGGCCGGGTAGGCCGCAGACCTCCCGCGGTCAGTGGCGGCCGGCGCGCAGGCCCTGGACCCAGGCGCGCGCCTCGGCGAAGTCCTCCGCCGAGGTGCCGGGCGCGATGGGCGTCGGGTAGCCGGTCGCGGCGGGGTACGAGCCCAGGAAGGTCACGCTCGGGTTGGTGCGCCGCAGGCCCACGAGGGCCTCGGCCATGCGCGGCTCGTCGATGTGCGCGAGCGCATCGATCGAGAAGGCGTACTCGCCCGGCGCGTCCGGACGCGGGCGGCTCTCGATGCGGGAGAGGTTGACGCCGCGGGCCGCGAACTGCTCGAGCATGAGCAGCAGCGCGCCGGCGCGGTCGTCGGGCAGGTGCACCACCAGGGTGGTCTTGTCCGCCCCGGTGGCGGCGGGGATGGAGGTGGGGCGGCCCACCTGGACGAACCGGGTGGCGGCGTGGACGTTGTCCGCGACGCCGTCGCGCAGCACGGTGAGACCCAGGCGCGCGCCGGTGCCGGGGGGAGCGAGGGCCGCGTCGAAGGGGGCGGTGCCGGCGGCGAGCTCGCGGGCGGCCGCCGCGTTGGAGGTGGCCGCGACCTGGCCGGCGCCGGGCAGGTGCGCGGCGAGCCACCGGCGGCACTGGTTGAGGCCGTGGGAGTGGGCGGAGACGGCCGCGATGTCCTCGAACGCGGTGCCCGCGCGGGCCACCAGCTCGAACGTGACGGGCAGCACCACCTCGCCCAGGATCACGAGCGGGGCGCCCGCGGCCAGCGTGTCCAGCGTCGCGGTGACGCCGCCCTCGACGGTGTTCTCGATCGCGACGACCGCGAAGTCCGCGTCGCCGTCGCGCACCGCGCTCAGCGCGGCGGGGACGTCGATGACCGGCATGAGCTCGACGGTCTCGGGGTCGACCATCGCGAGCAGCGCCGCCTCGGTAAAGGTGCCCGCAGGCCCCAGGTACGCGTACCGCGCTCGTGTCACGCGTCCGTCCTCTCGGTCGAGGCCCCCTCGTCCTCGGGAGGCGGGCCGGAGTCTCCGCGGCGCGACATCGCCGACTTGATGCGGCGGGTCGCGAGCGCGGCGATCACCTCACGGTAGCGGTTGGCCTTCGCGACGGGCGTGCGCGCGGGGGCGGCCTTGTGCCGGATCTCGCACTCGATCTCCGTCACGGTGAGGCCCGCGTGGATGATGTCGAGCGTCATGCCGGCCTCGAGGCCGGCGCCGCGGGCCAGCGGCATGGACGCCTCGAGCGCCTCACGGCTCACGCAGCGGATGGTGCCCAACGGGTGGCGCGGCTGCCAGCCGCACGCGCGCTCCACGGCGCGACGCGTGGCGTGGGTGGCGACCTCCTTGAGCGGGGCCGCGCCCTCGGTCATGGCGATCGACAGGTCGCACACGCCCTCGAGCACGGCCGGGACCAGGGGCGCGGCGCCGATGGCGTAGTGGCCCAGCCCAGCGTCGAGGAAGAGGATGCCGCGGGGGCTCCGGCCCGGCTCGTCGCGCATGGCGATGACGGAGGCGCCGGTCTCCACCGCGGCGGTGCGGCCGCGGACGTGCGAGTGGCGCACCACCACGGCGCCGGCGCGGCGCGCGAGGTCCTGGGTGTTGTCGGTCGAGCCGTCGTCGACCACGAGCACCAGGTCGACCCCCGGGATCGCGAGCGCGGCACGCACGGTCGCCGCGATGCGTCGGGCCTGGTTGTGGGCCGTGATGAGGGCCGCCACCGACGGTCCGGCGGGGGCCTGCAGCGCCCGGGCGCGCGCGGCGGCGCGGGCCGCGCGCTGGGTGGCGCGGCGCGGTCGCGCGGCCGTCCCGGTGCGGGGGCCCTCGGCTGGATCTGCCACGGGGCATAGCCTAGCGAGCCGTGGTGCGCACACAAGCCACTCTTTAACATTTCGTGAATCGAATGTGAACCGGGCGTGAACCGGGCGTGACCCGCGGCGGGCGCTCCCCTCCCTGGGCCCCGCATCGGCCTTGTGCGCCCCGCAGACCGTGGAAGAGTAGGCACCATGCACGAGCGCGCCGGAACCATCGCCCTGCCCGAAGACCTCATCGACGTGGACGCGCTGCTGGGCGCGTACTACGACCTGATCCCGGACCCGACCGTCCCCGCGCAGCGCGTGGCGTTCGGCACCTCGGGCCACCGCGGATCCGCCTTCGACACCGCCTTCAACGAGGCGCACATCGTCGCCATCACCGCGGCGATCGTCGAGTACCGCACCGCCCAGGGCATCGACGGCCCGCTGTTCATGGGCAAGGACACGCACGCGCTGTCCGGCCCGGCGCAGGAGACCGCGCTCGAGGTGCTCGCGGCCGCGGGCGTCGAGGTGCGGATCGACGCGCGCGACGGCTACACCCCCACGCCGGCCGTCTCGCTCGCGATCCTCGTGGAGAACGGCGCGGTCGCGGAGTCCGGCCTGCGCACCTCGGGCCGCGGCCTGGCCGACGGCATCGTCATCACCCCCTCGCACAACCCCCCGCGCGACGGCGGCTTCAAGTACAACCCGCCCCACGGCGGCCCCGCGGACTCGGATGCGACCGGCTGGATCGCGGGCCGCGCCAACGAGCTGCTCGCGGGCGGCTGGAGGCAGGTCCCGCGCCGCCAGCTCAAGCAGGCGCAGGCCGCGGACACCACGCGCGGCTTCGACTTCCTGGACCTCTACCTCCGGCACCTGCCCTCGGTGATCGACCTCGACGCGATCCGCGGCGCGGGCGTGCGCATCGGGGCGGACCCGCTGGGCGGCGCCGCCGTCGACTACTGGGGCGCGATCGGCGAGGAGTTCAAGCTCGACCTCACGGTGGTCAACCCCAAGGTGGACCCGGCATGGTCGTTCATGTCGCTCGACTGGGACGGCAAGATCCGCATGGACTGCTCCTCCCCGTCCGCCATGGCGAGCCTGCGCCAGCTCATGGAGGGCGGCGACGCGCCCTACGACATCGCGACGGGCAACGACGCCGACGCGGACCGCCACGGCATCGTCACCCCCGACGGCGGCCTCATGAACCCCAACCACTACCTCGCCGCCGCGATCTCCTACCTCTACGGCGGGGCGCGGCCGCAGTGGCCGGCCGGCGCGAGCATCGGCAAGACCCTCGTCTCCTCCTCGCTCATCGACCGCGTGGGACGCGAGCTGGGCAAGAAGGTCATCGAGGTCCCGGTGGGCTTCAAGTGGTTCGTGCCCGGCCTGCTGAGCGGGGAGATCGCGTTCGGCGGCGAGGAGTCCGCCGGCGCCTCGTTCCTGCGCCGTGACGGCCGCGTGTGGTCGACCGACAAGGACGGCCTGATCCTGTGCCTGCTCGGCTCGGAGATGATCGCCACCACCGGCCAGTCGCCGTCCGCGCTGCACCGCGGCCTGGTCGAGCGCCTGGGCGAGAGCTGGTACGCCCGCGTCGACGCCGCCGCCTCCAAGGAGGAGAAGGCCCGGCTGGGCGCGCTGTCGCCCGAGCAGGTCACCGCCTCGACCCTCGCGGGCCAGGAGATCACCGCCAAGCTCACCGCCGCGCCCGGCAACGGCGCGAAGATCGGCGGCCTCAAGGTGACCACGGACGATGCCTGGTTCGCCGCCCGCCCCTCCGGCACCGAGGACGTCTACAAGATCTACGCCGAGTCGTTCGTCTCGCAGGCGCACCTGGGCGAGGTCCAGGCGGCGGCGAAGGACGTGGTCGCGGAGGCCCTCGAGGGCTGAGTCCGGACGGCGGACGGAGGGACGATGCGCAGGCTGGCGGCGGTGGTCGCGCTCGCCGTGGCCGTGCTGGCCGGGTGCGTGCGCGTCACGAGCGAGACGACGCTCGGTGAGGACGACACGTTCTCGCAGCACGCGATCGTGGCGATCTCCCCGTCCGCGCTCACCGCCCTGAGCCAGCAGCTGCCGCTGCTCGACCTGCCCGCGGGCATCGACGTCGACGGCCTCGAGGACACGGATCTCAAGGACACGGATCTCGAGGACCTCGCGGGTCTCGACCCGGCCGACCTGCTCGACCCCGCCACGATCAGGGACCGGCTCGCCCCGCTCGAGGAGGCCCATCCCGGCTCGACCGAGGTGGAGCCCTACGAGGACGAGGACGGCCGCACCGGCGTCGAGATCACCGTGACCGACGTCCCGCTCGAGGCGCTCGAGGACGCGAGCCAGGCCAATCCCCTGGCCGGTCCCGCCGCCGTCACCCGCGACGGAGACACCTACGTCGTCGAGGTCACCACCGGCGCGGCGTCCCAGCTGGCGCAGTCGGGCCTGCGCGCCTCGGACCTCAGGCTCGTCGAGAGCGCCGTGGACATCGGCGTCGCCTTCACGTTCCCCGGCCTGGTGCGCGAGGCGAGCGCGGGCGAGGTCAGCGGCAGGACCGTGACCCTGGGCCTGGGCGACCTGCTGTCCTCGGACGACATCCGCATCGTCGCCGGCGCCGACCGGGAGATCGACTGGGAGCCCATCCTGAAATGGGGCCTGGTGGCCCTCGGAGCGATCGTCCTCATCGGCGGCGCCACCGCGCTCGTGGTGCAGGACCGACGCCGCCGGCACCGCACGAACCTGCCGCCGCCGCGCGCCGCCGGCGAGGGGCCCGGCACCCTCACCACGCGGGGCGGGGACGAAGCACCGCCCGCGGGTCCCGCATCGTCCCCGGAGACCGAGGGCCCCGCACCGGAGGACCCCGAGCGCCCCTGACCCGGCCCCGGTGAGAGCATGGACCCCGTGCTGTCGCCCTACCGGACCGTCCTGAGCCACCCCGGCGCGCCCGCGTTCGCGCTGGCGGGCCTGCTGTCGCGCCTGCCGATCAGCATGTTCAACATCTCGGTCATCCTCATGGTCCAGATCCAGTACGACAGCTACTCGATGGCGGGCCGCGTGGCGGCCATCGGCGTGCTCGTGTGGTCGCTGCAGACGGTGCCCACCGCGCGGCTCACCGACCGGCTGGGCCAGCGCGCCGCGATGATCCCGCTCACGCTGCTGTTCGTGCTGGGCTCCGCGCTCACCGTGGCCACCGCGATGTCGCACGGGCCCGAGTGGCTGCTGTGGATCGGCGTCGCGCTCGGCTCGATGTCGGGCCCGCTCGGCTCCCTGACGCGCGCCCGGTGGTCCCACCTGCTCGAGCGGGACGAGGACATCCACACCGCCTTCGCGCTCGAGAGCACGCTCGACGAGCTGCTGTTCATCTCCGGGCCGGCGCTCGCCACGATCCTCGCGACCGCGGTGTGGCCGCCGCTGGGCATCATCGTGTGCGCGGTGGGCATGGTGATCGGCATGACGCTGCTGCTCGCGCAGCGCTCGACCGAGCCGCCGCCGCGCACGGACGGCGACGGCGCGTCGCTGGGCTGGCGCATCCCGCCCGCGGTGCTGGGGGTGTCGGTCATCTCCGCCGGGATCGGGCTCCTATTCGGCGCGTTCGACATCTCCGTGGTCGCGTTCGCGGAGGAGCAGGGCCACAAGCAGCTCTCCGGCGTCCTCATCGCGATCCTCTCCGCCGGCTCGCTGCTGGGAGGCCTGATCTACGGCTCGCGCCATTGGCGGGCACCGCTGTGGCAGCGCACGCTGGCGACCACGGGCGCCCTGGCGCTGGGCTTCGGCGCGCTCAGCCTGTCCGGCAACCTGCTGGTGTTCGCCGTGCTCGGCTTCGTCGCGGGCATCGCGATCGCCCCCACCATCACCAATGCGGACACCGTGGTGCAGCGGGTGGTGCGCCGCGACCAGATCACGGAGGGGATGGCGTGGCTGCGCATCGGCCTGGGCATCGGCGTCTCGGCCGGTGCGTGGGGCGCCGGGCACCTCATCGAGACCTCGGGCGCCCAGACCGGCCTCCACCTGGCCGCCGGCGCGGGGCTGCTCACCTTCGTCATCGCCCTGGCGATGGTCGGCACGATCCGCCGCGGCACGCGTCGTCCGGGGGCCGAGTCCATCGAGGCGCACGGTCCCGCGGCGCGCGAGGCCGACGACTTCGTCGAGCAGCCGCCCACCCCGCCGAACGTCTGATTCTCGATGCCGAAACACCGCTCCCACCTGGGATCTCGGTGCGGCACAAGTTTCCCCTGGGTGCGCACCCAGGGGTGACGCCGTCACCGGGGACCTAGGTCCCCGGACGGCCCTGCATGCGCGACGTACCTTTGGTGTCACACGAACTTTGGGCGTCACGGAAGCCGCTCATCAGAACGTGGCTCGGGCGACCATCCGGGGACTTGGTCGCCCGAGCCGCACCCCTTCCGCGCGTCGGCGTCCCGCTCCCTCCCCCAGGGACGCCGACGCCGGGACTTCTCCCCCCTGCACCCCCGCTACCGTGGGGCGCGTGCGCATCGCCCTTGTCACCACCCGCGAGCTTCCCGTCCCCGACGCGGACGAGGACCTGCTCCTGCCCCACCTGCCCGAGGCCACGCTGGTCGCATGGGAGGACCCAGACGTCGACTGGGCGGGCTTCGACGCCGCCTTCATCCGGTCGACGTGGAACTACCAGGACCACCGCGACGACTTCCTGGCCTGGGCCCGCGCCGTCGAGCTGACGACCGCGCTGCACAACCGGCACGCGACGCTCGCGTGGAACACGGACAAGCGCTACCTGGCCGACCTGGCGGCGGCGGGCGTGCCCACCGTCCCCACCGCGTTCGTCGCTCCCGGCGAGCGCGCGGGGGACGATGCCCTGGCCGGCCACGTGGTGGTCAAGCCCTCGGTGGGGGCCGGGTCCAACGGCGCCCGACTGCTGCGGGACGACCCGGCGGGCGCGGCGGCGCACGTCGCGGCGCTGCACGCGCGCGGCCTCACCGCGATGATCCAGCCCTACCTCCACGAGGTGGATGAGCACGGCGAGTCGGCGCTCATCTTCGTCGGCGGCGCGCTGTCGCACACGGCGCGCAAGGCCGCGATCCTGTCCCGCGACATGTCGTGGGCGACCGGGCTGTACGCCGACGAGAAGATCGCGCCGGCCGCGGCGACGCCCGCCGAGCGCGACGTCGCGGCGCGCGTGCTCGAGGCCGCCGCCCGCCTGGGCCACGACGACCTCGCGTACGCGCGGGTCGACCTGCTCCCCACCCCCGACGGCCCCGTCCTGCTCGAGCTCGAGCTCGCCGAGCCGAGCCTGTTCCTGGGGCTCGACCCGGAGGCCCCGGCGCGCGCGGCCGCGGCGTTCCGTGCGCGGGCGGCGCGCGGCTGACGCGCATCGAGACGCGGCCCGGGAGGGACGGCGCGGGCGGCCCTGCCGCAACCGTCCCTCTCGGGGCTAGGGTGGACCTCGCGGAGGTGGGTCACATGAGGCGCATGCTGGGACGATGGCTGATGCTGGCGTTGGTGGTGCCGCTCATCGCGGCCGCGCTGGGGATGATCGCGGATCGGCTCGAGGAGCGCTCCGGCGAGCCGACCAAGGTGGTGAAGGGCCTGCGCGCGGGCCGGTCGGTGCTGCGCGCCGCCTCCTGAGCGCTTGACGCGCCGGGCCCGCCCTATCAGGCTGAGCACCGGGGCGGAGGCGCCGCCCGCCACCAGGGGTGACGCGTGATCGAGGTCAGCTTCGAGGCTCCCGCCGAGCCGCTCGCGATCGTCGCCACCACGCGCCTGCCGCACCCGGTCGCCCGGGTCTGGCAGGCCTACACCGAGCCGCTCTTCCTGCAGCGCTGGTGGGCGCCGCACGGGTACACCAACCGCGCGGCGGAGATCGACGCCACCCCCGGGGGCGCGTGGCAGCTGGTGCAGACGGACTCCGCGGGCAATTCGTTCTCCTTCTACGGCCGCGTGGAGAGCCTCGAGCGCCAGTCGCTCCTGACGCGCACGCTCGTGTCGGAGCTGTTCCCGGACGTGACGGTGCGGGTGCGCGTGGAGATGGCGGGCACGGCCCACGGCACGCTCGTCGCGACCTCGTACGTGTTCCCCGACGAGCGGGCCCGGGCAGGCTTCCTCGGGCTCGGCGGGGTCGAGCGTCTGCGCGAGGAGCTCGAGCGGCTGGACGCCCTGCTCCTCGAGATGCGCTGAGCGGGTCGCCCCGCCCGTCGCGCCGCCACCACCGCTGGGCGCGCCCGTAGGATCGCGGCATGACGCCCGCCGGCACCTTCACCGACCCGTTCACCGTCCCGCTCGCGCGCCTGCGCGAACGCACGTCCGCCAAGTGGCGCCACTACGACGCGGACGTGCTCCCGCTGTGGGTCGCGGAGATGGACGTCGACCTGGCCGACCCGATCCGCGAGGCGCTCGAGCGCGCCATCCGCGACGGCGACATGGGCTACCCGGGCTCCACGCCGTACGTGGAGGCCTTCGGCTCGTTCGCGCGCGACACCTGGGGCTGGCAGGTCGACGAGGCGCGGGTCGCCCCCGTCCAGAGCGTGATCCTGGGCTACGTCGACGCCCTGATCGAGCTCACCGACGCGGGCGGCGAGGTCATCGTCAACCCGCCGGTCTACCCGCCCTTCTTCCAGTACCTGATCCAGGCGGATCGCGCGATCCGCGAGGCGCCGCTGGGCGCGGACATGCGGCTCGACCTCGCCGCGATCGACCGCGCGATGGCGGAGGCGACGGCGGGCGGCCGGCGCGCCGCCTACCTGCTGTGCAGCCCGCACAACCCCGGCGGCACGGTGCACACGCGCGAGGAGCTCGCCGCCGTCGCGGAGCTGTCCCGCCGCCACGGGGTGCCCGTGGTCTCCGACGAGATCCACGCACCCATCGTCTATCCCGGCGCCACCTTCGTGCCCTACCTCGAGGTCGATCCGACCGGCATGGCGCTGCACGCGGCGTCCAAGACGTGGAACCTCGCGGCGATCCCCGCGGCCCTGCTCGTCGGCGGCCCCGAGGCCGCCGGCTTCGACTCCTACCGCGCCGGCAAGCACCACTCGCCCACCCACCTGGGGGTCATCGCGCAGACGGCCGCCTACAACGAGGGCCGCGACTGGTACGCCGGGCTCATGGCGGGGCTCGACCGCAACCGCCTCCTGGTGCGCGACCTGGTCGCCGAGCACCTGCCCGGCGTCTCCTATCTGGTGCCCGAGGGCACCTACCTCACGTGGCTGGGCTTCGGCGACCTGCTGGGCGACGAGCCCGCGTACGCGCTCATCGAGCGCGGCCGCGTCGCGCTCAACAACGGCCCGTACTTCGGCACCGGCGGCGCCCGCCACGCCCGCCTCAACATCGCGACGAGCCCGGCCATCCTCGAGGAGGCGGTGCGACGCATCGGCACCGTGCTCGCACAGGGATAGACCCGGGACGATGCGCGGGCCGGGTGGGCCGGCCACGTGCGCGTCCGCGCGGGGCGGGGCGGGCGGCGTTCAGTCGGCCGGACGGTCCCAGGTGAGGGTGTAGCGCCACAGCAGCTCGCGCGTGTACTCGCTGCCGGGGAGCAGCTCCTTCGCCACGCGCTGGACGTCCGCGAAAGTGTGCGGCGCCGGCCACGCGCACTCGCAGCCGTGGTCCCAGTAGCCGCGGAACAGGCGGTGGAACTTGTCCACGAAGGTCGCCCACACATCGCGCGGCAGGTCCTGCGGCCAGTTGGACTTCGCCATCCCGACCACCAGGAGCCGCCCGCCGGGGGCGACGAGCCCCTTGAGGCGGGCGAGCCCGGCCTCGAGGTCCATGTGGTGCAGGGTCGCGGAGGCGGTGACCACGTCGAAGCCGCCCTCCGGCAGGTCCTCGGTGAGCACGTCGCCCACGCGGTAGCCGATGGGGGCCGACATCGCGGGGGCGACCTCGGGGCCGGTCCCGCCGTCGCCGTCCTCGCCGTCCTCGCCGTCCTCGCCGCCGGACTCGAGCAGCTCCACCGTGGTGGCCTGACCACGCGCCCGCGCGATCGCCTCGGGGTCGGAGTCGATCCCCGTCACCGTCAGGCCCCGGGCCGCGAGCGCCCGGGCCAGGTGGCCCTCGCCGCAGCCCACGTCGAGCGCCGTGCGGGCATGCTCCGGGATGGTGGGCAGGAGCCCGTCCATGTAGTGGATGTTGTAGTTCCAGCGCTGGTGATCGGGCCGCTCCGTCGCGGCGGCCGGGGTGGGGTCCGTCATGCGCCCATTCTCCCCGACCCCGCGCCGCCGCCGGCACCACCACGGCGGGCCGGGACCTGAGTCCCGGATCTGGCACCATAGCGGCTATGACGGATGCGGCGGCGAGGCTGGGCCGCGCGGCGGGCGCCGCGGGCCTGTCCACACTGGCCGCCCTCACGCTGCACCTGGCGGCCGGGGGCCACGGCGCCTCCGCCGGCGCCGTGCTCGCGTGCTTCGCGGCCGCCTTCGCCCTGGCCGCGCAGCTGGCCGGCCGGCCGCTGGGGCGCGCCCGCCTCGCGGTCATCGCGCTCGCCTCGCAGCTGCCGTTCCACCTCGCGTTCTCCGCGGGCGCGAACCCGGTGCCCTCCGCCGCTCACCCGGCCGCCACCGGGCACCACCACGTGGGGCTGGGCGCAGGCATGGCCGACGTGGCCGGGGCCGCGGCCGCCGCCCACGACGGCGCCGGCATGGTGCTCGCCCATGCGGGCGCCGCGCTGATCACGTACGCGGTCGTCCGCCACGCCTCCCGCATCGCCGACGCCGCGCGGTCCGTGGCCGATCTGCTCGCCGCCGCGCTGCGCGCCGCCCTCGTCCCCGCCTCCCCGGCGACGCCGCCGCACCGGGCCCGCCCGAGCATCGTCCCCCGGGGCGCCGCGCCCACCCGCGACGGCGTGCGCGCGGCGCGGGCCAGCCGGGCGCCTCCCGCGCCGGCGCTCCCCCTGCCCGCCTGACGGCGGCGGCCCCGCGCCTCCCCGTCCACGCCGCGCGCGACACCGCGCCACGGCCCCGCCGCCCTGTGCGCGGCACCCAGACCTCACCCGCGCCCCCGCGCGCGCCTCCCCGGGAGACCCCATGCACACCCGCACCCGCCGGGCGGCGGCCCTCGCCGTCCTCGCCCTGCTTCCGCTCGCCGGCTGCGCCGGCACCGACGCCGCCTCCTCCGAGCCCCTCGCGATCGCCGACGCCTGGGTCAAGACCGCCGAGTCGGGCATGACCGCCGCCTTCGGCACCCTCACCAACTCCACCGACGCGGACATCACCGTCACCGGCGCGAGCACGCCCGCGGCGCCCATGGTCGAGCTCCACGACGTCATCGACGGCACCATGATGGAGGTCGACGGCGGCTTCACCGTCCCCGCGAACGGCACCCTCACGCTCGAGCCGGGGGCGCTGCACCTCATGCTGATGAAGATGACCGAGCCGATCATCGCAGGCGACGACGTCGCGATCACGCTCGAGCTGTCGACGGGCGACACCCTCGAGTTCGAGGCGCTCGCCAAGGACTTCGACGGCGCCGAGGAGGACTACGAGTCCGACCACGACGACATGTCCCACGACGGCTGATGACCGACCGCTCCGCCCCGGGACCCAGCCGGCGGCAGCTCCTCCTGGGAGGAGGGGCCGCCGCCGGCGCTGGCGCGCTCGCCGCGCTCGGGGCGGAGCGCGCCGTCGCGGCGGCGGCCGGACCCGCCGCCGACGAGGCGGGGGTGAACGGCGCGCGCACGGTCCCCTTCCACGGCCCCCACCAGGCCGGCGTGACCGCCCGCCAGGGCGCCCACGCGACCTACCTCGCCTTCGACCTCGACCCCGCGACCGACCGCGACGGGCTGCGCGCGTGGCTGCGGCTCCTCACCGACGATGCGGCGCGCCTCACCCAGGGCCGCGGCGGGCTCGCCGACCTCGAGCCCGAGCTGGCCGCGCGCCCCGCCGGCCTCACGGCGACCATCGGGCTGGGCCTCGCCACGGTCGAGCGCGCCGGCGCTCAGCCGCCGTCGTGGCTCGGGCCGCTGCCCTCGTTCCCCATCGACGCGCTCGAGGACCGCTGGAGCGGCGGCGACCTCGTGGTGCTGCTCCAGGGCGACGACCCGACCGCGGTGTCCCACCTCGCGCGCATGATCGTGCGCGACTCGCGCGCCCACGGCACGCTGCGCTGGCGCCAGACCGGCTTCCGCCGCGCCTACGGCACGGACGCGCGCGGCACCACCTTCCGCAACCTGTTCGGGCAGGTCGACGGCTCGACCACGCCCGCGCCGGGCACGGCCGAGTTCGACGCCGCGGTCTGGGCGAGGGACGATGCGCCGGGCTGGCTTCAGGGCGGCACCTCCCTGGTCCTGCGGAGGATCGCGATGGACCTCGAGGGCTGGGACGCCGTCGACCTCGCCGGGCGGTCGAACGCACTGGGCCGCGACCACGCGACCGGCGTGCCGCTCACCGGCGGCGAGGAGACCGACCCGATCGACCTCGCGGCCGTCGGGCCCACCGGGCTCACCGTGGTCAACCCCGTCTCCCACGCCGCCCGCGCCCACGAGACGGACCCGACCCGGATGATCGTGCGCCTGGGGCACTCCTACGACGACCCGGTCGAGGACGGCTCGCTCGACTCCCGTGGGCGGCCGGCGGTGTCCAACGTGGGGCTGCTGTTCGGCTCGTGGCAGGCGGACGTGACCGCCCAGTTCGTGCCCCTTCAGGAGCGGCTCGCGCAGGCGGATCTGCTCAACGAGTGGACCACGCCGATCGGATCCGGCGTATGGGCGATCCCGCCCGGGTGCGCCGAGGGCGGGTTCATCGGGGAGACGCTCTTCGCCTGAGCCCCCCGGGTGGGTTGCGAGGCCCAGGGGACGATGCGGGCCCCCGGCGGGGCGCTCCGGTCGCGGGCCCCGGTCGCCCCGGATAGCCTCGCGGCATGGGCACAGTGCCGTGGTCATCGCCCGTCGCGGACGTCGAGATCACCTTCGACCTGGCGGCGGATCTGCTCTCCGGGGCGCACCCGGACCTCGCCGACCTGCCCCTGGGGACCCGGCACGAGGGCTGGGACAACGTCACCTACCGGCTGGGCGAGGACCTGGCCCTGCGGCTGCCGCGCCGCGCGCTCGCCGCGGAACTCGCCTCGCGAGAGCACGCGTGGCTGCCCGGGCTCGCGCGCGAGTGGGCCTTCCGCACGCCCGTGCCGGTGCGCCTGGGCGCCCCCACCCCCGACTACCCGTACGCGTGGTCGATCGTGCGCTGGGTCGAGGGAGCCCACGCGTACGACGAGCCCCTGACCGCCGCCGGAGCCCGGCAGCTCGGGTCCGCGCTCGGGCAGCTGCACGTGCCGGCGCCGCCCGACGCGCCCCGCAACCCCGTGCGCTCCGCGCCGCTGGCCGAGCGGGCCGAGCGCTTCGACCGCCGTCTCGAGCGGCTCCTCGCGGCAGGAGTCCCGGTCGACGAGGAGTCGATGCGGCAGGCCTACGCCGAGGGCGCCGCCCTCGCCCGCCCCGCCGCCACCTGGGCGCACCTGGACCTGCACGGCGCCAACGTGCTGAGCCTGGGCGGCGCTCTCGCGGGCATCCTCGACTGGGGCGACCTGGGTGCCGGCGACCCGGCCACGGACGTGGGCCAGGCGTGGTGCCTGGTGGGCACCGCACTGCGGCCCGCCCTCCTCGCCGGCTACCGGGGCACGGTGGGGGCGCTCGACGCGCACCTGACGGCGCGGGCCCGGGCCGAGGCCGTCGCGTACGCGGCGACGCTCGCCACCCTTGACGAGGACCCCTACCGGGCCGCGGGACTCGCGGCGCTCGCGGACCTGGGGATGGTTCAGTAGCCCATGCGCTGCAGGAGCGGCTCGATCTCGAGCCAGTTCTCCTCGTCGGGGCGGTCCTCCCGCCACAGGGACGCGTACTCGGCGCGCTGCTCCTCCGTCGCGGCCTCCCACACGCGCATCGCGCGGTCGAGGTCCGCGTGCCAGTAGCCCACGATCCGGTAGTGCGTGAGCGGCAGCGCGAACTCGCGGCGCAGCAACTGGCGGATCCGGCGCGAGTGGACCGACTCGCACGCGACCCAGACGTAGGAGCGCGCGTCGGGCTCGAGCAGGTCGGTGGTCGCCGCGAGCCCGGAGAGCGCGTCCTTGAGGACCGATGCGCCGATCCCGTTGCCGCCCACGACCCAGTCGACCTGGGCGACGGCCGCGGTCGGCAGGTCCCGCGCATCGTCCAGCGAGGGGACCTCGACGATCACGCGGAACTCCTCGTCCGGGCCGGCTTCCGCGAGCGCGCGGGCGATCGCGGGCAATGCGGTGAGGTCGCCCGCCATGACGCGCACGCCGGAGTCGGCCGGGGGCCCGTAGTAGGCCTTGGGGTCGGAGATGCGGGTGCGGGCGCCCGGTGCGGCGGCCCGCGCCCAGGTGGCGCCCGGGCCGTCGCCGTGGAGGAAGGCCTCCAGCTCGAAGCCGTCGGCGGTCACGGCGCTCACGGTGTAGTGGCGGGAGCGGTGGCCGTCGGGGTCGTCGGTGAGGGCGCCCACCTCGACGTGCACGAACTCGTCCGGGCGGCCGGTCGAGGACCAGCCGGGCTCGTCGAGGCGCAGCCGGATCCGGACCATGCGCGGGCCCGCCTGCTCGACCGCGGTCACCGTCGCAGCGTGCACCGTCTCCATGGGTCCCCCTCCGGCCGTCGCGACACCTCGGGCGAGGCTCGCCGTGACCGAGCCAGTGTAAGCCCTTACGCAACGACAGTGTTGTCGAATTCGAGCGCGCGTGCCTCTTACGCGACCGGGGTGGTCGCCCCTATGGTGAGCCGTGTGCCGTTCGCCCCTCTCACGACCGACCGGTTGGTGCTGCGCCCCTTCACCGCGGCCGACGCCGAGGACTTCGCCGAGCGCCGCTCGGACCCCGAGACCGCGATGTATCAGGCGTGGCGAGTCCCGTACTCGGTGGAGCGGGCGCGCGATCTGATCGCCTCGATGGAGGGCCGCGAGGGCCCCATCCCCGGGGGCTGGTACCAGCTCGACATCACGCGGACCGCGGACGGCCGCACGGTGGGCGACATCGCGATGTACCTGCACGAGCACGGCCACACCGCGGAGATCGGCTACACGCTCAACCCCTGGGCCCGCCGGCGCGGGTACGCCACCGAGGCGGCCGCCGCGGTGCTCGACCTGCTCGTCGACGTCACCGGCGTCCACCGGATCGAGGCGAGCACGCACCCCGCGAACGAGCGCTCGATCGCGGTGCTCGAGCGGCTGGGCTTCACGGCCGAGGGCGTCCGCCGGGAGGCGTTCTGGGTCGAGGACGAGGTGAGCGACGACGCGATGTTCGGGCTGCTGGCCCGCGAGTGGCGGGCCCACCGCACCGCCATGCGGCTCTGAGTCGGCGCCGGACCGCCCTGTGCGACGGGAGGGATGTTGCGCGCGCGTCGCTCCGCGAATTCATGCGCGATGCACGCGCGGCTTGTCGGGCCCGCGCGGCGTGCATCGTGCATGAATTCGCGTAGGTGCGCGAACACACCTGCCCGACCCCCTTCCCACGCCACCGCCGCGCGCCCGCGGCTTCATCGAATCTTCACGAGGGCGCCCCTGGGGGCTTCACACCGGCGCGATGGACTGGGCTCATGAAGGAAAGGAGCCCATCATGAACACGCGACGCACCATCATCGCCGCGGCCGGGGCGGGAGCGCTGCTCACCGCCGGGATCGCGGGGGTCGCCTGGGCGGACTCGTCCGGCGACGCCACGGACGACGACACCGCCACGACCGAGCCCGCGCTCGAGCAGGATCGCGACCGCCTCAACGATGGAGAGGCGACGGAGGACGCCGGCCGGTACGGCCGCCACGGCGGCGGCATGGGCATGCGGGGCGGCGAGCGGGAGGGCGGGTACGGCCAGGGCGCCGGCGCCGATGCCGACGACGAGACCGCCGCTGACGACGAGACCGCCGCCGGCGCCTGCGGAGACGGAACCGGCCCCGGCCGCGGGGAACGCGGCGGCGGTCGCCAGGGCGAGGACGGCCGCGGCGACATCGGCACCCTCATCCCCGACGTGGAGGGCGAGGCGAGCCCCGACGAGGCGGACAGCCTGGCGTTCATGGCCGAGGAGGAGAAGCTCGCCCGCGACCTCTACGCCGAGCTCGCGGACACCTGGGACCTGCGGCAGTTCGCCATGATCGCGCGGGCCGAGCAGCACCACCTCGACGCCGTGAGCGCGCTGCTCGACGCCTACGACCTCGAGGACCCGACCGAGGGCGCCGAGCCCGGCGAGTTCACCGACGCCGACCTCCAGGAGCTGTACGACACGCTGCTCGCGGAGGGCGCCCGGTCCGAGACCGCCGCCCTGGGCGTGGGTGCGCTCGTCGAGGAGACCGACATCGCGGATCTGCGGGCGCAGGACGTCGACGCCGACGCGATCGCGACCGTGTACGCCCGCCTCGAGGCCGGCAGCGAGCGTCACCTCACGGCGTTCGTCCGGGCGCTCGACGACGCGGGCGAGCCCTACGCGGCGCAGGTGCTCTCGCCCGGCGAGGTGGAGGACATCACGGGCGTGCCCGCTCCGTAGGATGGCGAGCGTGGCCGCACGCACGGTGCTGGTAGTCGACGACGAGGCCAATATCAGGGACCTCGTCGCCGACTATCTGCGCCATGACGGCTTCGAGGTCCTGCAGTCCGGCTCCGGCGAGGAGGCGCTCGACCTCCTCGCCCGCACGGCGGTGGACCTGGTGATCCTCGACGTGCGGCTGCCCGGCATCGACGGCGTGGAGACGCTCCGACGCCTGCGCCGCTCCTCCGACGTGTACGTGCTCATGCTCACGGCCCGCAGCGAGGAGGCCGACCGCATCGTGGGCCTCGAGGTGGGCGCCGACGACTACGTCACCAAGCCCTTCAGCCCGCGCGAGGTGGTCGCACGCGTGCGCACGCTCCTGCGGCGCCGCGACGCGCCCGCCCCGGCGAGCGACAGCATCGTCGCCGGGCCTCTCACGCTCGACCCGGGCGCCCGCGAGGCGCGCGTCGACGACCGGCCCGTCGAGCTCACCGCCCTCGAGTTCGATCTGCTCGCCGCGCTCGCCTCCGCGCCGGGGCGCGTGTTCACGCGCCGCCAGCTCATCGAGCGCGTGTGGGGCTGGGACTTCTTCGGCGATGAGCGCATCGTCGACGTCCACGTGCGCAAGCTGCGCCGGGCGCTCGACGACCCGGCCGACGATCCGCGCCTGGTCCTCACCGTGCGCGGGGTGGGCTACAAGCTGGCGGCGTCATGAGGTCGCTGCGCGCACGCCTGCTCGCCTCGCACCTCGCGGTCGCGGCGGTCGGAGTGATCGCGCTCGTTGCGGTCGGGGGCTGGGTCGCAGGGGTGCTGGTCGAGCGCCGGGTGGGCCGGATGCGCGGCATGACCAGCACGGCCGATGCGCGGGAGGCCCTCGAGGCGGCGCTCCCCGCCGCGCTGGGCTGGGGCGCCGCGGCCGGCATCGCGAGCGCGGCGATCGCAGCGGCGCTGGTCGCCCGCCGCGTCGTGCGCGCGCTCGCCGGCTTCCAGGAGGCCTCGCGCCGCATCGCCGACGGCGACTACGCACACCGCATCCCGCCGCCGCCCGAGGCCGAGCTCGCCGCGGTCGCCGCGGACATCGACGCCCTCGCCGCACGCCTCGAGGAGGGCGAGACGCGCCGGGTGCGGCTCATCGACGAGGTGGCGCACGAGATGCGCACGCCGGTCACCACCATCCGCGGCTCCATGGAGGCGCTGCTCGACGAGGTGGCGGAGCCCACGCCCGAGGTCTTCGCGCGGGTGGCCGCCGAGGCGGCACGCCTCGAGCGCCTCGCCGCGGACCTGTCCACGCTGTCCCGCGCCGAGGAGCGCGCCCTCACGCTGGCCCTGGCGCCCGCGGACCTCGCCGCGATCGCGCGGGACGCGGCCGACCGGCTCGCACCCCAGTTCGAGCACCGCGGGGTCGCCCTCCGGGTCGACGGCCCCGGCCCCGTCCCCGTGCACGCCGACCGCGACCGGGTCCTCCAGATCCTCATCAACCTGCTGGGCAACGCGCTCGCGCACACGCCCGGCGGCGGCGCGGTGACGCTGGCCTGCGTGCGCGAGGGCACCACGGCGCGCGCGACGGTGACCGACACGGGCCGGGGGATCGCGCCCGAGCACCTCGACAAGGTGTTCGAGCGTTTCTACCGGGTGCCGGGGGACGATGCGCCGGCCGGCCGGGGCATCGGCCTCACCATCGCGCGGGCCCTGGCCCGCGCCCACGGCGGCGACCTCGCGGCCGCCTCCGAGGGGACGGGGCGCGGCGCATCGTTCACCCTGACCCTGCCCCAAACGTCCCAGATGTGACGTTTGCGGGTCACGGAACGGTCACACCCGCGTCACATTCGTGCGTCGCCGCTTGAAAGTCCCGGCGGCCCGCCGGGACGATCGTGAGCCGTGTCTGAACGTGCGCGGCGGCGCGTCCTCAGGGCCGTCGCGACCGCGACGGCCCTCCTTGTGCTGTCCGCCTGCCACGCCGCCGGCACCCCGGCCCCGGCATGGACCGAGCCCTCGGACTACACGTACGACGCGGCCGTGACGGTCTTCGGCCCCACCGCGGGCCGCTGGCGCATCACCGTGCGCGGGAGCTCCGTCGTGTCGGCGGTGCCGCTCGACGCCGAGGCGGAGACCGCGAGCCGCGAGGGCCTGGTGGAGCCGGCGGACTTCCCCACGCTCGCGCAGCTCGAGGAATGGCGCGCCCAGGCCGAGTCCGAGGGCGCGGATCTCGCGCGCCTGTCGCGCCGCGCCGACGGCGCACCCGTGACGCTCGAGCTCGACATGAGCGCGACCGCAGCCGACGACGACTACCACCTCACCGTCAGCGGCATCTCGACCCCGTAGGCATCGGGCCCGCCGCATGCGTAGCCGCGGAGGCCGCGCGCGTGGAACAGTAGGCCCCATGGAGATCTTCGAGACCCCGCTCCCCGGAGTCGGCGTCCGCTACGAGTTCACCGCCGAGGGGGGCGATCACGTGGGAGTGATCGTCCGCCGCGACGGCAAGCGCGACATCGCGCTGTACGACCGTGAGGACCCTGACGCGTGCCGCGGCACCGTCGAGCTGTCGGAGGGCGACTCCGGCAAGCTGGCCGAACTGCTGGGCGGCACCAACATCACCGCGCGGCTCGAGGATCTGCGCCACACCATCGTGGGGCTCGCGATCGAGTGGGTGACCATGCCCGACGCGGGCGGCCTGGTGGGCCGCAGCCTCGCGGACGGCCGCATCCGCTCCGAGACCTCGGCCAGCGTGGTCGCGGTGATCCGCGACGACCAGGGCATCCCCGGCATCCAGCCATCCTTCGTCTTCGAGGCCGGCGACACCGTCCTGGTCATGGGCTCCGACGAGGCGGTGGACCGAGCCGCCGCGATCCTCACGGGCTGACCCATGGAGCTCGCGACCGCACCCATGACGGGCATGCGCGTCGTCGCCGAGAGCGCGCACGAGGAGACGTCGGCCGTCCTCATCGAGCTCGGCCTGGTCTTCCTGGTGCTCGCCATCCTGGGACGGCTCGCCAACCGCATCGGCGTGCCGTCCATCCCGCTGTACCTGCTCGCGGGCCTCTTGATGGGCGACGGCGGATTCATCCCGATCAGCGCCGGCGAGGAGTTCCTCGAGACCGGCGCGCAGATCGGCGTGGTGCTCCTGCTGCTCCTGCTGGGCCTCGAGTACTCGCCCGCCGACCTGCGGGTGGGCATGCGCACCACATGGAAGGCGGGCATCCTCGACCTGCTCGCCAACGGGCTGCCGGGCTTCGCCGTGGGGCTGATCCTCGGGTGGTCGCCCACCGCATCGGTCCTGCTCGGCGGCGTCACGTACATCTCCAGCTCGGGCATCATCGCGCGCCTGCTCGACGACTTCGACCGCCTCGCCAACCGCGAGACCCCGGTGATCCTCTCCCTGCTCGTGATGGAGGACATCGTGATGGCGGTGTACCTGCCCATCGTCGCCGTCATGCTCATCGGCGCGACGATCCTCCAGGGCGCCGTCGCCGCGGGCATCGCGATCGGCATCGTGGGCGTCGCGTTCGTCCTCGCGTCGCGCTTCTCCCACCACGTCTCGCACGCGGTGCACTCGCATTCGCGCGAGCTGCTGCTGCTGGGCGTGCTGGGCCTCGCGTTCCTGGTGGCGGGGCTCGCGGAGGCGGTGCAGGTGTCCGCCGCGGTCGGCGCGTTCCTCCTGGGGCTCACGCTGTCGGGCAACGTCGCGGACCAGATCCGCGGCCTCCTGCCGCCCCTGCGCGACGTGTTCGGCGGCATCTTCTTCGTGTTCTTCGGGATCGGGATCGACCCGCGCGACCTGTGGCCGGTCCTCCTGCCCGCCCTCGCCCTCGCCCTCGTCACGGGCGTGACCAAGGTGGGCACGGGCATCTGGGCGGCCCGCCAGGCGGGCATCGGCCCCAAGGGCCAGTGGCGCACCGGACTGTCCCTGGTGCCGCGCGGGGAGTTCTCGATCGTCATCGCGGGGCTCGGCGTCTCCGCCGGCATCCAGCCGCTGCTGGGACCCCTCGCGGCCGCGTACGTGCTCATCCTCGCGGTCGTCGGCTCGGTGCTCATGCGCTACGCCGACCGCATCCCGTCCCCGTTGAAGAAGCCCGCGGCGCGCCACCCTCGCACCTCGCGGCCGCCGCGCTCGTCGAAGTCGGCCGGCTCGTCGAGGACCGCCCCGGGCGTGTGAGACCATGTGCCATCCTCCCCGCTCGGGGCCCCGGCCCCACGGATGACCATCGGGGAGGATGCGCCGGTCACGTCGCGCGGTTGGCGTGGCACGCGCAAGGACGCGCACCCTTGACGATCCTCCGAGGTGCCTAGCTCCATGCTCTCTCCGTATCGCGACATCCTGTCGTTGCCCGGCGCCCGCGCGTTCACCGCGTGGGGGCTGCTCGCGCGCGTGCAGATGGGGCTCACCGGCCTGGGCACGTTCCTGCTGGTCCAGCTCGAGTACGGCCGCTACGAGTACGCCGGCATGGTGGTCGCCGCGATCGCGGTGTCCTATGCGGCGATCTCCCCTCAGGTGGGCCGCCTGGTCGACGCGTACGGCCAGTCGCGCGTGCTGCGCTGGGGCTTCGCGGTCGCGATCGCGGGCCGGCTCGCGATGATCGCGGCCGTGCTCGCGCACCAGCCCATCTGGGTGGTGCTGTGCCTCGCGCCGCTGTTCGCCGCGGGCGGCACGCAGTCGACGCACACCCGCGCCCGCTGGACGCACGTGGTCCCCGACCGCCACGCCCTCAACACCGCGTTCTCGCTCGAATCCTCGCTCGAGGAGGTGCTGTTCATCGGCGGGCCCGCCATCGCGACCATCCTCGCCACCCAGGTCGCGTCCTGGGTCCCCGCGGCGGTCGCGGTCGTCAGCCTCGCCGTGGGCGGCTACGGCTTCCTGGCGCTCACGGACACCGAGCCGCCGGCCCGCCGCCGCGACGCCCGCCGCCGCCAGGGTGAGCTGCAGCACGCGAGCGCGCTCGTCATCGACGGGTCGATGCCGCGCATCGGCGCCGCCGCGTCGACCGCATCGGCCCACCCGCCCGCCCGCCGCAGCTACCGCGGCGCGCTGCGCGGCCACCTGCTGGTCACCACGCCCGCCCTCGTGGTCACCACGGTGATCTTCGCGACGCAGGGCGCACTGTTCGCCTCCGTCGATGCCTCCACCGTCGCGTTCGCCGAGGAGCTGGGGCATCAGCACTGGTCCGGCCCGGTGCTCGCCGTGTTCGCGCTCGGCTCGCTCACCGGCGGGCTCCTCTACGGCTCGCGCGCCTGGACCCGCACGCTCGCGTCCCGCCTGCTGTGGGGCGTCTCCGCGACCGGGCTGGGCGCCGCATCGTTCATCCTCGCGCCCAACCTGGCCGTGCTCGGCGCGCTGATGTTCATCACGGGCCTCGCGATCGCGCCCACCATGGCCGTGGGCGACGGCGTCACGCACGCCCTGGTCCCGCGCTCCCGCCTGACCGAGGGCATGACGTGGACGCGCACCGGCATGGACCTGGGGATCGCGGCCGGGGCGTGGCTGGCCGGCTGGATCATCGACCGGCATGGCTCCGAGGGCGGCTTCCTGGTCACGGCGGTGGCCGGGCTGCTGGGCGTCGCGGTCGCCGGCGCGGCCTGGCGCTACCTGCGCACCCGCCGCGCCTACGAGGAGCAGGTGAGCCGCGACGAGCCGCTCGCCGTCGCGGGATGATGGCCCCGTGATCCGCACCGCCGACGCGATGGCCGACTCCCCCGCCATCGCCCGCATCTACGACCACTACGTCCGCCACGACACCGCCACGTTCGAGACCGAGCCGGTGTCCGCCGACGTGCTCCGCACGCGCATCGAGGCGGTGGCCGCGCGCGGGCTGCCGTGGATCGTGGCCGAGGACGACGGCCGGGTCGTGGGATACGCGTACGCCGCGCCGTTCCGCGACCGCGCGGCCTACGCGCACACGCTCGAGTCGACCATCTACCTCGACCACGGCGCGCGCCGCGCCGGGCTGGGCACGGCGCTCTACGCGGAGCTGCTCGCGCGCCTGCGTGCGCTGCCCGGCTCCTGCGCCCACGCCCCCGTCCACTCGGTGATGGGGGTGATCGCGCTGCCGCACCCGGGGTCCGTGGCCCTGCACGAGCGGCTGGGCTTCACGCACGTGGGCACGGTGCGCGACGCCGGGCTCAAGTTCGACCGGTGGATCGACGTGGGGTACTGGCAGCTGTTGCTGTAGCCGCGCCGGCGGCCCTCCCGACCCCTCCGCGGGCACTCACCAGGGATGACAGGGTTGCATCACCCTTGCCATCCGAGGCCTCGCGCGCCACACTGGCGACTGAGCCTTGAGGGGGGCGACATGAGGACCTTGCGCCGTAGCAGCGACCGCGGATTCACGATGGTGGAACTTCTGGTGGTGATCATCATCATCGGGATCCTGGCGGCCTTCGCGATTCCCATCTACCTGAACCAGCAGGCGAAGGCCGCGGACTCGGCAGCACAGTCCGACGCGATGAACCTGGGCATCCAGATCCGCATCGCCTTCGATGAGGACACGACCACGGTCGTTGTCGATGACGACACCGTGGACGGCAACAACGTCTACACGATCAACGGCACCCCGGTGCTGGGCGTCTCCCCGGGCGTCGAGCTCGTCACCTTCGAGGGCGGCTCGAGCCCCGAGGATTGGTGCGTGCAGCTCAAGCACCCCAAGGGCTACGTGTCGAACAATCCTGGCGTCCGGTTCGACTCCCAACACGGCTACGTCGAGAACGCCGCCTGCTAGGAGGCGCTCCGCGCCCACGACGGGCGCCGCCACGCGAAGCGGCCCGACGCCCCTGAGTGGGGCGCCGGGCCGGGAGGCCGAGCGTGGCGGGCGCGGCGAAGCTCGACGAGCCGCTACGCGCGCACGGCGCGCGTCGCCGCGAGCATGTGCTCGAGCGACGCGGTGGTCTCCTCGTAGCCGCGGGTCTTGAGGCCGCAGTCCGGGTTGACCCACAGCTGGCGGCCCGGGATGGACTCCTTGGCCAGCGTGAGCAGCTCCGTAATCTCCGCGGTCGAGGGCACACGCGGCGAGTGGATGTCCCACACGCCGGGGCCGATCTGCCGCTCGTAGCCGTGGTCGCGGATGGCGGGCAGCACCTCCATGCGCGAGCGCGCCGCCTCGATGGAGGTCACGTCCGCGTCCAGGCCGTCGATCGCGTCGATGATCTCGCCGAACTCCGAGTAGCACAGGTGCGTGTGGACCTGGGTGTCGTCCTTGGCGCCGGCGGTCGCCAGCCGGAAGGAGTTCACCGACCACTCGAGGTACGCCGCCTGGTCCTTGCGCTTGAGCGGAAGGAGTTCGCGCAGCGCGGGCTCGTCGACCTGGATGATGCCGATGCCGGCGTCCTCGAGGTCGCGGACCTCGTCGCGCAGGGCGAGCGCCACCTGGTTGGCGGTCACGCCCAGGGGCTGGTCGTCGCGCACGAAGGACCACGCGAGGATGGTGACCGGCCCGGTGAGCATGCCCTTGACGGGGCGCTCCGACAGCGACTGGGCGTACTCGGCCCAGCGCACGGTCATGGGCTCGGGACGCGCGACGTCGCCCCACAGGATCGACGGACGCGTGCACCGCGAGCCGTAGGACTGCACCCAGCCGTTCTTGGTGACGTCGAAGCCGTCGAGCAGCTCCGCGAAGTACTGCACCATGTCGTTGCGCTCGGCCTCGCCGTGCACCAGCACGTCGAGCCCCAGGTCCTCCTGGAGACGCACCACGCGCTGGATCTCCGCGCGCATCGCCTCTTCGTAGGCGGCGTCGTCGAGCGCGCCCTTGGCCCACGCGGCGCGCGCCTTGCGGATCTCGGGCGTCTGCGGGAAGGAGCCGATGGTGGTGGTCGCGAGCTCCGGCAGCGCGAAGCGCGCGTCCTGGGCCGCGGCGCGCACCGAGTACTCGGCGCGGTCGAGGTCCGCGGGCGTCACGGCCTCGAGCGCCGTGCGCACGTCCGCGCGGTTGGTGCCCGGGTGAGCCTTGCGCGAGGCGAGGGCGGCGCGGGTGGCGGCCAGCGCATCGGCCACCGCCTCCTCGCCCTCGGCGCGCACCTTGGCGAGGGTGGCGACCTCCCAGACCTTCTCGTCCGCGAAGGCGAGCCAGCTGAGCAGCTCCTCGCCCAGGTGCTCCTCGCCCTTGATGGTGTGGGGGACGTGGAACAGCGAGGTGGAGGTGCCGATGGTGACGGCGGCGCCGAGCGCCTCGACCTCCGCGGCCTTGCGCAGCGCGGCGTCGAGGTCGGTGCGCCAGATGTTGTGGCCGTCGACCACGCCGGCGACCACGGTGAGGCCCGTGAGGTCGACGCCCGTGGGGACGGAACCGCGCACCAGGTCGAGCGAGACGGCCTCGACGCCGGAGTCCTTGAGGACCGGCAGAGCGTCGTCGAGCGCGTTGTACGGCGCGGCGACGAGCAGCGCGGGTCGGTTCGCGAGCGACGCGAGCGAGCCGTAGACCTTGGCGGCGTTCGCGAGCACCTCCTCGCGGGGCGCGTCGATGTCCGCGACCAGGATGGGCTCGTCGATCTGCACCCACTCCGCGCCGGCGGACTTGAACGCCTCGAGGAGGTTGCCGTAGACCTCGAGCACGTCCTCGAGACGCTCGATGGGACGGAAGCCCTCGGGTGCCTCGTCCGACGCCTTCGACAGGTACAGGAACGTGAGCGGACCGGTGATGACCGGGCGCGTGAGGTGGCCGGCCTCCTTGGCCTCGACGAACTGGTCGACCCAGCGCGTGCTCGACATCGCGAACTCGGTCTCGGGGCCGATCTCCGGCACCAGGTAGTGGTAGTTGGTGTCGAACCACTTGGTCATCTCGAGCGGCGCCTTGTCGCCCACGCCGCGGGCGAGGGTGGAGTAGCCGGCGAGGTCGACGGAGCCGTCCGCGGCGCGCAGGTCCGCGAAGCGCGTGGGCACGGCGCCCAGGGTCACGGCGGCGTCGAGCACGTGGTCGTAGAAGGAGAAGTTCGACGGGATGGCGGAGGGCTCGGTGAGCCCCAGCCGCGCGAGGCGCTCGAGGTTGGCGAGGCGCAGCTCCTTGGCGGCGGCCTCGAGGTCGGCGGCGGCGGTCGCGCCCTTCCAGAACGACTCGAGGGCCTTCTTCAGCTCGCGCATTCGGCCGATGCGCGGGTAGCCAAGGATCGTGGCACCGGGGAAGGCGGGCGCAGGGGCAGGGACGGTGGGCTGCTCTGACATGGTTCCTCAACGAGGGTCGGTGCGCGGCGGGCTCGCCATTGCGCTTGGTCGACGCTGACGGCGCGCCGAAGTGTGCCGGAATCCTAACGCGCGCAGGCGTCGCTGACTAGGCCCTTGGTGCCAGGGAATGGCAGCATCATCCCTGGCACTCGGTGACATTTGACGATGCGGCGACCGCCGCATCGTCCCCCGGCGGGCTAGGCCGGGGCGTCGGCCGGGCGCTCCTCGAGCGCGACCGGCACGCCCGCCTCCACCGTGCGGGAGACGGTGCAGTGACGGTCGTGCGAGGCCTGGAGGGCGGCGCCGATGCGCGCGCGGGCCTTGTCGCCGTCCTCGCCCTCGGGGAAGGCCAGGTCGAAGAGGACCGTGATGTCCTCGAGGATGTTGGCGCCGTCCTCGGTCACGTAGGTCGCGGAGGCCTCGACGTCGAAGCGCTCGGGGGCGGCGCGGCGCGAGGTCATCGCGTCGACGTCGATGCTCGAGCAGCCGGCGATCGCGGCGAGCAGCAGGTCGACCGGGGTGAGCAGACCCTCGCCGCGGCCGAAGCGCAGCTCCGCGCCCTTGGCATTGCGGGCGATGTACACGCCCTCGGTCTCGCGGGTGATCTGGACGGAGCGGTGCGAGGTCTGTCGAGTCATGCGTCGATGGTCGCACGCGGCGAGGCGGCGCCGGACCGCCCTGGGTCCCGTGCGGGCCCGCCGCCCCTCGGGCCTCAGTCCCGCACGAGCGCCATGGCCTCCACCAGCGCGAGCGCCGCCGCGGACTGATTGAACGTGATGATGTGGATGCCCGGCGCGCCCGCGTCGAGCAGCTCGCCCGAGAGTCGGGCGGCGAAGTCGACACCGATCGCGCGAGCGTCGTCGTCGTCCGTCGCGGACTCGAGCGCGGCGAGCAGCGCGGGCGGCGTGGCGACGCCCGTGAGCTCCTGCGCGCGGACGGCGCGGCGCACGGTGGTGAGCGGCATGACCTCGGGGATGATCGGGATGTCGATGCCGGCGGCGGCCGCATCCTCGACGAGCGCCGTGTAGTGGTCCGCCTCGTAGAACACCTGGGTGATGGCGAAGTCCGCGCCCGCGTCGCGCTTGGCGCGCAGCACCGTGAGCCCGAGTTCTCGCTCGCCCTCCACGGCGTGCTGGGCGGGGAAGGCGGTGACGCCGATGCTCACGTCGACCCCGTGCGCGGCCGCGACGTCACGGATGAGGGTGACCAGCTCGCTCGCGTACAGCAGCCCCTCGGGGTGCGGGCGCCAGGAGTCCTCGCCGCGCGGCGGGTCCCCGCGCAGCGCGAGGAAGTCGTGCACGCCCTCCGCGAGGTAGGCCTCGACGACGCCGATGAGCTCCGCCCGGGACTGGCCGACGCACGTGAGGTGGCCGAGCGCGGGCACCGCCGTGGCCTCGATGAGCCGGTGGATCGCGTCGCGCGAGGTCTCGCGCGTGGTGCCGGACGCGCCGTAGGTGACGGACATGAAGTCCGGCCCCGTGGCCGCGAGGAGGTCCATGGTGCGCGCGAGGCTCTCCTCGGCCGCGGGGGTGCGCGGAGGGAACAGCTCGTAGGAGAGCGTGGGGCGGCGCGTGGCAAGGAGGTCGCGGATCGTCATGGCGGGGGTCACCCTACGCGCGACATGCCGGGACCTGCTACGGATACTCGGTGCCATTTCCCCTGGTCCGGGGCCGGATCGGGGCGACGCCGAGGGGTCGGCCGGTGGTCACAGCACCCCACACCCAGGGCCGATGTCCCCGTCCCCTGCCTGGCGCCCCTCCTCCCCAGGCCGCGAGAGTCAGGCTCCCGCGCCAGGCGCGCGCCGGGCCACACTGGGGCCATGATCGAGGAACGGCACGACCTGCTCCGCTGCTTCGGCAATGGCGACCCGCTGTACGAGCGCTATCACGACGAGGAGTGGGGGCTGCCGGTCTACGGGGACCAGGCGCTGCTCGAGCGGATCGTGCTCGAGGGCGCCCAGTCCGGGCTCTCGTGGCTCACCATCCTGCGCAAGCGCGAGGGCTACCGCGAGGCGTTCGCCGGCTTCGACCCCTTCGTGCTCGCCGAGTTCACCCCGCGCGACGTCGAGGACCTGCTGCAGGACACGCGCATCGTCCGCAACCGCCGCAAGATCGAGTCCGCGATCACCAACGCGTGGGCCACGGTGGGACTGCGCGACCAGGGCACGAGCCTCCACGAGCTGTTCTGGTCGTTCGCGCCGGAGCCGCGGGCCGAGCCGCCCGCGACGTGGGCCGACGTGCCGGCGCAGACGCCGGAGTCGGTCGCGCTCGCCAAGGCCCTCAAGAAGGCGGGGTTCGTGTTCGTGGGGCCCACGACCATGTACGCGGCGATGCAGGCATGCGGCCTGGTGAACGACCACATTGCGGGGTGTGTGGCCCGTCGGGCCTGACGGAAGCGGTCAGCAGTACGCGCGGCGGTGGCGCTCGACCGCGTCGAGCAGCAGCGCCTCGACGATGCGCTGGTCGGCGGGCAGCCACGGCACGTCGCGCCAGCCGCCGGGCTCGAGCCAGCGCAGGGCGTCGTGGTCCTCGAGGGGTCGGGGCTCTACCTCGGCGCCGTCCGCGCCGGGAAGAATGCGCGCCCACCACACGCGCATGACCAGCCGCTCGACGTCGGCGTCGCCCGGACGCAGCATCCACACCGGGCAGACGCAGGAGGACTCGACGCCGGCGCCGTCGTCCGGCCCCACGAGCTCCTCGCCGATCTCGATCTCGACGCCCAGCTCCTCGCGGATCTCGCGGTGCAGCGCGGCCTGGGGGTCCTCGCCCCGTTCGACCTTGCCTCCCGCGAACTCCCACAGCCCGGCGAGCGCCGACGGGGCGCTGCGCCGCGCGGCCAGCAGCCGGCGCGGCGCGTCGAGCGAGTCGGTGATCGCCGCGGCGACCACCAGGCGGGTGTTCGCGGTCATGGGGTCGGTCGCGTCAGGCGAGGGTCGCGACGTAGGCCTCGGCGTCGAGGAGGTCGTCGGCCGTCTCCGAGAGCTCGACCTTGAAGATCCAGCCGTCGCCGTACGCGTCGGAGTTGATGGTCTCGGGCGAGGAGGTGAGGCCCTCGTTCACCGCGGTGACGGTGCCGGACACGGGCGAGTAGAGCTCGCTCACGGCCTTGGTCGACTCGAGCTCGCCGCACACCTCGCCCGCGGTGACGGTGTCGCCCACGGAGGGCGCCTCGACGTAGACGATGTCGCCGAGCGCCTGCGCGGCGTGCGACGTGATGCCGACGGTGACCACGGCACCGGCGTCGGGATCGCCCGCGACCCACTCGTGCTCGGCCGAGTACGCCAGCTCCTCAGGAACGCTTGCCATGGTGCACCTCTCTCGGTTCGGCGGCCTCAGGAGGCCCTCGTGTAGAACGGTAGCGCGACCACGGTCATGGGCTCGCGCCGTCCGCGCACATCGATGGCGACGGTGGTGCCGGGCTCCGCGAGCGCGGGCGGCACGTAGGCCATCGCGATGGGGTGGCCGAGCGTGGGCGACGGCGCGCCGGAGGTCACGCGCCCGACCTCGGCGCCGTCCTCGTCGACCACCGGATAGCCGGCCCGGGCGGCGCGGCGGCCCTCGCCCGCGAGCCCCACGAGCACCTTCCGGGGCCCGTCCGCCTTGGCGCGCACGAGCGCGTCGCGGCCCACGAAGTCGCCCCGCGGCCGCTCCGCGGTGCCCAGGACCACGATGCGGCCCAGACCCGCCTCGTACGGCGTCGTGTCGCGGGTGAGCTCCTGGCCGTACAGCGGCATGCCGGCCTCGAGCCGCAGCGAGTCGCGTGCGGCCAGGCCGCACGGGATCAGCCCGTCCCCCTCGCCCTGGGCGAGGGCGAGGCGCCAGACGGCCGCCGCATCGTCCGCGCTCACGAAGAGCTCGAGGCCGTCTTCTCCCGTGTATCCGGTGCGGGCGGCGACGGCGTGGATGCCGCCGTCGAGGACGATGTTGGCGAACGTGTAGTAGCGCATCGCGCGGATGTCGTCGTCGCCGCGGTGGCACATGCGGGCGACGATGCGCTCGGCCGCCGGGCCCTGGACGGCGATGAGCGCGGTCTCGACGGACAGGTCCTCGATGCCCACATCGAAGCTGTTGCGGCGCTCGCGCAGCTCGCCGATGACGGTCGCGTGGTTGGACGCGTTGGCGACGATGACGAAGTGGTCGAGGTCGCGCCGGTAGACGATGAGGTCGTCGATCACGCCGCCCTCGGGCGTGCACATCATCGTGTACTTCGCGCCCCAGAGCTTGACGGCGGACAGGCGGCCCACCAGCGCGTGCTCGAGGAAGGCGGCCGCATCCGCGCCGCGCACCGAGATCTCGCCCATGTGGGACAGGTCGAACAGGCCGGCGGCGGTGCGCACGGCGGTGTGCTCGGCGAGGTCCCCCGAGTAGCGGACGGGCATCTCCCATCCCGCGAAGGGGACGAGCGTCGCGCCGTGGGCGACGTGCTCGTCGTGGAGCGGGGAGCGCTGCAGGGCGTCGGTCATGACGCCAGCGTAATCGCGGCGAGCACCACCCCGACCGCGACCCCGAGCAGCACGGCCACGCCCACCACCAGGCGAGCGGTGCGGCGGCGCGCGGCCGCGGCGGCACGCTGGACGCGCTCCTCGGGCGTGATGACCCGGACCCGCGGGGACGGCGCGGGGCCGACGGGATCGACATCGAGCGGCGGGGGTGGCGGCACCTGACGCACCTCGTAGGGCTCGGGCGCCGCGCCGAACATCCCCGCCGGGGGCGTCGCGGGAGCCCGGGAGGAGGTCGACCGCGCCGCCGCCTCGACGTCCTGGACGGTCGGCTCCCCGGACTGCGTGCGCGCTCCCGGAGCGCCGTCGGCGCGCGCGGACAGCATGGTCGCGTCCGCCGCCTGGGTGACCTCCGCCGCGGCGAGGTCGCGCGTCCGGACCACCGTCGCATCGTCCGGCGCGGACCTGGCGGATTCCGCGGTCGAATCGTCGGGGCCGTCCTCGCCGGCGCCGCCCTGTCGCGCACCGCGCGGTGAGACGGTGGTGCGGTCGTCGGGCTCGGTCACGGCGCCCCCGTCACTCCTGCTCGGCGCGGCTCGACGGCGAGGTGAGGTCGTCGGCCTCGAAGGGGTCGTGACCCCAGACCGGCCACGGGGCGGGGTCCGCCTGCGCGTCGGTCGCCCCGGCCGAGTCCGCGACCACCACGGTCACGTTGTCGCTGGTGGCGTTGGCGAGGGCCGCATCGACGAGCGCGGCGGCCGCGGCGTGCGCGTGCGCCACCGTCGAGGCGATCGCGGCGATGCGCCGGTCCGGCACCGCGGTGGTGAGCCCGTCGCTCGCGATGACGAGGCGGCGGCCCGGCACCAGCGGCACGAGCCACGCGTCCATGCCAGGGATGTCGTCACCGATCGCGCGCGTGACGATGTTCCGGTCGGGGTGGTGCGCGGCCTCCTCGGGCGTCAGCCGGCCCGCGTCGACGAGTTCCTGCACGTGCGAGTGGTCCACGGTAACCTGCGTGAGCGCGCCACCGTCGAGCGCGTAGACGCGCGAGTCGCCCACGTTGATCACCATCCACCAGTGCGTGCCCGCCCAGCGCACGCCCACGGCGCCGGTGAGCGTGGAGCCGGCGTCGCCGCCCAGGCTCGCGGACACCCGGGCGACGCCCTCGCGGGCGCGATCCACCGCATCGGCGACCTGGTCCGGCGTGGCGGGCTCGCCGGTCGCGAGCGGCGCGAACCCCTCGACCACGGCGGCCGAGGCGGCGGCGCCGCCCACGTGCCCGCCCATGCCGTCCGCGACGATGAACACCGGCGAGTTCGCGAGCAGGCTGTCCTCGTTGCGGGCGCGACCGCCCACATGGGTCGCGCCGGCCCCGCCGAACATCGCCGCGCCGGGCATCAGCCCTCCCGGCGGCGGATGCGAACCTCGACGTCGCCGAGCAGCAGCACGTCGGCGACGACGGCGCGGGTGCCGGCCTCGACGCGGCGCTCCCGCCCGTCGGCGCCGACGAGCAGCGTGCCGTTGGTCGAGCCGAGGTCCTCGACGGTCCAGCGGCCGCCCTCGAGCGAGAGGCGCGCGTGCGACTTCGAGATGGTCTTGGTGGCGTCCGAGATCTCGACGCGTCCGCCCGCCTGCGCCACCGGACGCAGGCCGCGGCGGCCCACCACCACCGTGGCCGCGTCGAACGGGTACACGGCGCCGTCTCCGGTCACCAGCTCCCACGCCTCGCGCTGGCGCGCGGAGACCTGGGTGCGGTCGTCCAGTTCCGGGTCGTGGGCGGCCTCGGGGGACGATGCACCGGCCGCGCGGTCCTCGGCGGGCGCCTGGTCGTCGTCCTGGTGGGAGTCCCCGGCCTCGGTGTCGGGCTCGTTGTCGTCGGTGTCACGGGCGGAGCGGACGATCGAGGCCCAGAACGCGGACGCGCCGTCCTCGTCGGCCTGGGGCTCGGGCTCGGGTGCGGCATCGGGTCCGGCCTCGGGCTCCGGCTCCGGCGCATCGGCGGCCTCGTCCGCAGGCTCGGGGGCGACCTCGGGCGCGGGCTCGAGCTGGGGCTCCTCGCCGGGCTCCGGCTCCTGCTCGGCCAGCGAGTGGGCGGGGGGCACCTCGGCCACCGGTGCATCGGCGAGGGGGGATACCACGTAGGGGCTGGGCGGCGTCTCCGGGGAGGGCGCAGGCTCGGAGGGAGCGTCCTGCACCTCGTCCTCGACAGGCTCGGCCGACGCATCCGGCGCCTCGTGCTCAACGCTCTCGGCGAGAGCGTCCTGCACCTCGTCCTCGACGGACTCGGGCTCGGCCACGGGCGCGGGCGGCACGACGGGGATCGACCCGGTCCGCAGGTACGGGGAGATGGGGCTCGCGGGCTGCTCGGGGCGGGCCGCGGGAACCGGCGGCGGGGAGGCGGCGCCGCCCTGCATGTAGGGCGACAGCGGGACCTCGGCGGTGAGCGGAGCCGGCCGCTCGGGGGCCGCGGGCGGGGCGTCCGCGTCAACGGCGTCGTCGGCCGGCGCATCGCCCTCGTCAGCGCCGGCGGGGCGCAGCGAGGCGCGCGACGGCACGATCGGCGCGGCGCCCAGGAAGGGCGTGGCGGGCGCGGCCTCGCTCACGCGGGGCACCTCGGCGGTCGGGTCCGGCGACTCGGGCACGGCCGGCGACTCGGCCGCGGGGGCCTCCTCTGCGGCCTCCTGAGGCTCCGGGGAATCGTCCACCGGGGCGGGCGCGACGACGGGGATCTGGCCCGTGCGCAACGGCGCGCGCTCGACCAGCGGCGCCGGCACGGGAGCGGAGGAGTGGCCGCTGGGGGCAAAGCGCGAGCTCCAGCCCACGAGCGAGGCCCAGATGACGGGCACGAGCGCCGCCACCACCACGAGGCCGCCGGGCAGCGCGTGGTCGAGCCCCAGGCGGTGGGTGTGGACGATCCACAGGATCCAGGCGACCAACGCGGCGACGGCGTAGACCGCCGCGGCCCCGACGACGAGCAGGCTCGCGCCGTCGCCCAGCTGGTCGCGCGTCGCGAAGGCCGCGACCATGGCCACGAGCCCGAGCGCCTCGAAGGTGCGCGCGACCGCCGTGGCGCCCACGCCGGACTGCGTGACGCGTGCCATCTGGACCCAGCGCGCGATGGGCACCCAGGCGCTGCCGGGGTTCCCGCCCACGCGACGGTAGACCGCCCCGAGCGCGAGCGCCATCCACACGTAGGCGACCCCTACGACGGCGGCGGTGAGCCCGCCCTGCACCAGCACCTGCGTGGTCATTCCCTCGCCCTGTTCCTTCCGTTCGTCGGCGCCCGAGCGCTAGCGGCGCCCCGGACGCGCCGGGCTGCTCTCCATCGTGGTCCTCGCGGCCGTCCACCGCCGCGCGGGCCGGTCCGCGGACGCGACCCGCGGCTCGCGCGGCAACCGGCGCGCCCGCCCCGTGAGGGACCGCACCGAGAGTCTCGCGCCGAGCCTACGCCAGAAGCCCATCCCCGCCAGCACCTCCGCGCGATCGGCGGCGAGCAGCGCCCATGCCTCGTCCGGATCGCCCGCTTCGCACCCCGCCGTGGAGAAGGTGGCCCGGTCCGCGAGCGCGGCGAGCCGCACGCCGTGGGTGGTGCCGTAGGCCACGGCCGCCTCCTGGCGGGTCGCCAGAGGCCGCGCGGCCAGCCCGGCGTCGACCGCCAGGTCGAGGTACTCGTCCCAGCCGCCCTCGACGCGCGCGGTGGTGGTGCCGCGCCGGCGCCGGCGCGCGCGGCGGACGGCCTTGGCCGCGACGATCGCGAGGAGCGGCACCAGGAGCAGCGCCAGCGAGGCGCCGGCCGCCCGCGCCACGCGACGCGCGACGCTCACCTCCGCGACGGCGCCCGTCGCGTCGTCGGCCACCGCCTCCTCTCCCGCGCTGCGCCCCTCGAGGGCCGCCGTGGCACCGATCTCGTCGGCCTGGCGCGGGTTGGTCGCGGTGGGGTACTCGGGGTCGCGGTTGTCCGAGGCGAGCGGGGTGATGGGCTCCTCGTGCTGCGGCGTCACGTCGACCGCGATCCACTCGCCGGACGCGGCCCGCACCTCGACCCACGCGCTCAGGTGGCGGCCACGGCACACGCCGTCCTCGCACGGTGCGGGGGTCCAGCCCTGGGGATCGGTGTCGGCCAGCCGCACCCCGAGGACCACGCGCGACGGGAAGCCCAGGTGGGAGGCGACGAGCGCGACGGCCGCCGCGAACTGCTCGTCGTCGCCCGCGGCCGCCACGAGGGAACCGTCGCCGGCGCTCTGCGTCTCGCGCTCCACCAGCGCGGTGAAGAGCCGGTCGAGGCGGTCGTAGGAGTGGCCGGCCGCGGAAGGGTGGAAGGCGTAGCCGGGCAGATCGGTGGCCCACGCGGAGGCCTGGTCCGCGGTGAGCGCGTGCGAGAGGTACCCGCGCGAGCGCAGCGCCTCGACCAGCCGCGCGAGGCCGGCGCCGTCGGAGGTCACACCCTGGGCGTCCACCCACTCGACGAGCGACGGCGGGAGCAGCTCCTCGGGGACGGACGCCACCCCGGGTGCGGCACCGGCCTCGGCGAGCGTCCCGGTCGTGCCGGCACCGCGCGCGACCACCACGTCGCCGGCGACCAGGCCCCCGTCGACGGTGGTGACGCCGGTCGCGGTGTCCGCGACGTAGTAGAACGAATCCTCGAGCACGTCGGCACGCCCACCCGCGAACTCCGCGTCGCCCAGCGCGCCCGGAAGCGGCACCCACAGCCCGGTGAGCCCCTCGATCGTGATCCGAACCGTACTGGCGGACGATGCACCGGGCAGCGCGGTGGGCAGGCGCCGGTAGCGCAGCGGGGCGACGCCGGTGGGAGCGGTGGCGGAGTACGTGTCGCCGTCGAAGAAGGGCAGCGTCGCCAGGCGGATGCGGTCGACCCCTCCCGCCGCGTCGTCCGCCGCGCCGTCCTCGATCTCGACGGTGAACAGCGGCGCGTCGTACGCGCCCTCCGCGAAGGCCGCCCGGTAGGACGCGAGCGGCGTGACCGAGGAGTCGACGGCGAGCCGCGGCTCGATCGCGGTCCGGGCGACCTCGCGCTCCTGCTCCGCGGCCACCGGCGTCGCGACGGCGAGCGCCGCGATGACGCTCGCGCTCACGAGCGCGGTGGCCGTGAGCACGGTGCCGAGCGCGCGGACGGGGGCGCGCTCGACCTTGACCTCGGCCTCGAAGGCCGCCCGCAGCGCCTGGCGGCGGGCGTCGGAGACGCGCCACACGAACCAGGCGAGCGCGATGCCCAGCGCGACCAGGCCCACGACGAACTCGCGGGTGAGCACCCCGCCCAGGGGCTCCGCGCCGCGCTCCGCCCCACGGGAGGCCGGCCCGACCGCGATCGCCAGGGCGACCAGGCCCGCGCCGGGGACCGCGGCCCAGGGCCAGCGCCGGTGCGGGAAGGCGCCGATCCACATCGAGCCGATCCACACCATGGCGAACGTGGCGGCCACGAAGGCGGCGAGCGGCGGCACGAGCGTCGCGCCGTACTCCCCCACCGGCACGGGGAGCGTGACCAGCTCCTTCCAGCCCGTGACGGGCGCCCTCACCACGTCGAGCGCGGCCTGCGCCAGGCCGACGGCGCCGTGCCAGGCCGACGGCACGGCGAGCGCGAACGCGACCGCCGCGTAGAGCAGCGCCGCGAGGGCGAGCCCGAGCCCCAGGCGCCGGCGCAGCGCCCGCGCCGCGACCGCGGCGAGGATCCCCGCAGCGGCCCCGGCGGTCGCGACCAGGTCGAAGCGCACGGTGCCGTACACGGGTCGCAGCGCCCACCACGCGGCGGCGGCCATGCCCAGCGCGAACAGCGCGGCGCCGACGACGAGCGCGGGCCGGGAGGCGGGCGGGCGGGCGGCCATCAGCGGCGCACCCCCCGGGCGAGCAGGTGGCGGAGATCGTCGAGCATGCCCAGGGTGACCACCTGCATCGTCCCCAGGGCGTGGGTGCCCGGCTCGGCCTCGAGGTCGCACACGAGGGTCGCGACGGAGACATCGTCGGGCATGTGGAGGGCGGCCGACCGGGCGGCCGCGAGCGGCTGGCGGGCGCCGGTCGCGAGGAAGACGAGCGAGGTCGCGCCGCCGCGCTCCGCGAGCATGCGGGTGACGTCGCCGAGCGGCGCGACCGCCGGGGCCGCCTCCACCCCGGACAGGTCGTCGAGCAGCGCGCGCGGGGTCACCGTGCGCAGGCTGCGCACGGACCGCATGGTGGCGCGGGCGAACTCCGGGACCGCACCGCCGATCACCACCTCGACCTCGCGGCCGTCGCGCCGCGCGCGCACCGCGAGGGAGGCGACCGCGGAGACGGCCATCTCGAATTCGGCCTCGTGCGCGTAGGAGGCGGCGTCGACGTCGAGCACAATCGACACCACGGACCGCCGCGTCTGCTCGAACTGGCGCACCATGAGGGTGCCCGTGCGCGCCGTCGACCTCCAGTGGATGTGGCGCAGCGGGTCGCCGCGCTCGTACTCGCGCACCGCGTGGAAGGAGATGTCCTCGCTGGTGAGCGTGCGGGCCGCGCGGCCCTCGAGGTCGCGCACGAAGCCCAGCGACGTGCTGGGCACGTCGACGGTGCGCGGGTGCACGTAGAGCGTGCGCACCTCCGCCCAGTGGAAGCGGCGATGGAGCAGGCGCAGCGGGTCGGAGCGGGTGGTGGTGGCGGGGCCCACGTCGATGATCCCGCGGCGCAGCCCGGGGATCACCACGCGCGTGCGGTGCTCGGCCCCGCCGCGCAGCAGCGGCACCGGAAGGTCGACCAGGCCCGGGCCCACGGGCAGCTCGATCCGGCCGGGCAGCGCCACGGCGGTGCCCACGTTGCGCACCACCACCTGCGCGGCGGACTCCGCGCCGGCGACGATCGCGTCCCGCTCGAGCGCGAAGTCCACGTCGTAGGCGGCGCGACCCAGGAGGAACGGCACCGCGAGCACGAGCAGCGCGCCCGCCGCGAGGCCGGAGACCAGCAGCTCGTCCCAGCCCCACGCGAGTCCGGCGGCGACGCCCAGCACGGCCCAGACGGCGGCGAGCCAGCCGGTGGGCGTGACCGTGCGGCGCACGGCCCGCGTGCCCCGGACGATCCCGACGCGGGCGCGCTGCGCCCACGCCGCGGCGGCCAGCTCCGCGCGGATGCGCACCCCGCGGCGGCGGCCGGCCACCTCGGTGCGGGTGCGCATGCCGGTCGCGGCCGTCACCCCGCTGCGGGTGCGGCCGGACAGCGCGGAGGGCTCGGTCACGCGAGATCGCGGGGCGTCGGCGGCGCGGTGTCGAGGAGGATCTGCCCGATCACGGCGGAGGCGGTGACGCCGTCGAACTCGGCCTCCGGGTCCAGGATGAGGCGGTGCGCGAGCACCACGTCGGCGAGCTCCTTGACGTCGTCGGGCACCACGTAGTGGCGGCCGTGCGCGAGCGCCCACGCGCGGCAGGCCCTGGACAGCGCGAGGGCTCCGCGCATCGACGCGCCCAGGCGCACCTGGGTGGCGGTGCGGGTCGCATGCACCAGCCGCGCGATGTAGTCGACGATGAGCGGGTGCTGCTCGACCTGGTCGGCCATCGCGCTCATCGCGCGGATGGTGTCGAGCTCGACGATCGCGGGCACCACGACCCGGTGGGCGCGGCTGGCGTCGAGGATGCGCACGGTGGCCGCGTGGTCGGGGTAGCCCAGGGAGGTGCGCATCATGAAGCGGTCGAGCTGGGCCTCGGGCAGCGCGTAGGTGCCGGCCTGCTCGATGGGATTCTGGGTGGCGACCACCATGAACGGCGCCGTCACCTCGCGCGTCACGCCGTCGGTGGTGACCTGGCCCTCCTCCATGACCTCGAGCAGCGCGGACTGGGTCTTGGGGCTGGCCCGGTTGATCTCGTCCCCCAGCACCACGTTGGCGAAGACGGGTCCGTGGTGGAACTCGAAGCGCCCGGCCTGCTGGTCGAACACGGAGATGCCGGTGACGTCGCCGGGCAGCAGGTCGGGCGTGAACTGGATGCGGGTGGCGGTGCCGCGCACGGTCTGCGCGATCGCGCGGGCGAGCGAGGTCTTGCCCGTGCCGGGCACGTCCTCGAGGAGCAGGTGACCCTCCGCGATCATGGTCGTGAACGCGAGCTCGACCACGTGCCGCTTGCCCACCACCGCCTGCTCGACGTTGTCCACGAGGGCGCGGAACGTGCTCTCGCACCACTGCGTGTGCTCGGTCGTGAGTGCCATGGAGGTCTCCTTGGTCGGGTGAGGGCTCAGCCGGCTGCCGCGGGGGCGGCCGGATCGGAGCCGACGGTCGTGGTGGCGGTGGTCGTGGTGGCGGCGGTCGTCGTGCCCGCGTCCGGGCTGGGGCTCGGGTCGGGGCTCGGGCTCGCGTCGGGGGTGGGCGAGTCGTCGGGAGCGGGCGTCTCGTCCGGCTCGGCCGGCCATCCGCCGCACTCGACCGTGTCGGACTGCCACGGCGCGACGCCGGCGAGAGCGCCCTGGAACGCGACCGTGACGCGGGCGAAGCGCATGTCCGCGTCGCTGTCGACCACCGTGCCGTCCTCGGCGAACCGCGTGACGGTCACCGCGAAGTCCGCGGCGTCGCCACCCAGCGTCGGGGCGGGGGCGACCCCCACCGTGCACTGCGGGAACGCGACGGTCGCCCGGTAGGCGGGACCGCTCGCGGCGGTCACCGTGGTGGCCTGCTCGGAGCACACGCGTCCCAGTTCGCCCGCCTCGACGCACCAGCGGGCCAGCACCTCCTGCGGCGCGCCCACGCCCAGGGCCGCCTCGAAGTCGGCGCCGGTCGCCACGCCCTCGTACTGGAGCGCGAAGCGCGACGCGTCGCCGCGGTCCGGCGGCGCGAAGCGGGGCGCCTGCAGCAGCGGGATGGTGCACGCCGCCCCGTCGCCTGCGCAGGAGGCCCCGAGCGCGTAGCCGGAGCGCAGGACCGGCGCGCCCGGGTCGCTGTACGCGAACCAGCGCGGCCCGGTGGCCTGCGCGGTGCCGAAGTCGCGGGAGCCCACCCGGCTCACGGCGCACGCGTCCACGGCGTTGACGGCCAGCTGCGCCACGTCGACGCTGAGGGCGGCCCGGCCGTCGACCGCGTCGGCCGACGGCACGCACTCCTCGCCCGGCGCCGCGAGCCCGACGACGGTGGAGGCGCCCGCGCCGCCCGCGGTCACGGTCACGGTCACCGTGGTCGAGTCCGCTCCGGCGACGTAGTCGGTGACCACGGAGTCGATGGTGGGGCGGCCGATGCCGTGGGCGTCGAAGGAGACGCCCGCGCCCGCGGCGTCGGCGCCGGGGAGGGCGGGCAGCTCGAGCGCCGTGACGGGGGTCGCGGTGACCTGCACCGGGGTGTTGGAGCCCACGGTGACCCCCGCGAACGTGACGCGGCCCGTGCGCGTCACGGCGCGCTCCTGGACGGTGCCGCCGACGGTGAAGCGGATGGCCCGCGTGGTGCGGTCCGCGATGTCGAGCACGATGTCCGCGGCGCGCCCCTCGCCGCCCGCGGTGACGGTCGGGGCCGTGCTCACGAAGACCGGCGCGGCGGGCGGCGCGTACGCCCACGCCGTCACGGCCGCCGCCCCCGGGGAGCGCCCCACGGCGTTGCGCGCGTACACGACGAAGCGGGTCCGCTCCCCGTTGGCCAGCCCCGCGATCGTGGTGCAGCGGCCCGCGGCGGTGCAGGTCGCGACCGGGACCCCGTCGGCCTCGACGTCGAAGCCCTCGAGCGCCGGGTACGCGCCGCTCGCGGCCCCCGGGTCCACCGCGAGCGTCACGGTGCCGTCGCCGTAGCCCACCTGGGTGACCTGCGCCGGCGCGCGCGGGTAGCCGCGCAGGTCGAGCGCGAGGGCGCCGGCGCGGGCGGCGCCGCTGTCGCGGCCCAGCGCATCGGTCACCGTGAACCTCGCGCTGCACAGCGCGCCCGGCGCGGTGGACGGCCAGGAGGCGCGCACGACGTCGCCGTCGGCCGTGAACGTCACGTCGGGGCAGTCCGCCCCGCCGGTGACCTCGCCGAGCTCGAGCGCGCCCAGCTCGGGCACCGGGTTGACCTCGCCCGTCCCGCCGATGACGCGGATGTCGCAGCCGTTCGCGTCCGCCTGCGAGCACACCTTCGCCACCGTCGCCCCCTGCGGCAGCTCGGCAGGCAGCGGGCCCACCACCAGGGTGAGCGGCACGGTGCCGGTGAACGCCGAGCCCTGCGTCACCTCGACCGTGACCCGCACGGTCTCGGTCTGCCCCTCGCGGGTGCTCGCGTCGCCCAGCGCGCGCACGCGCAGCACCTGATCGTCCTGCTCGACGGCGAAGCGCGAGCCGGAGTACGCGGCCGCGAAGGACACGCCGCGCGGCGTCGCACCGGCCGGCCACCGGACCATCGCGAGCAGGTCGACGGTCTCGCTGGACCCGGGCGACACCTCGATGGACACGGGCGACAGCAGCGGCTGGGGGTCGTCGGGGATGATCGTGATCGGAAGGGGCACCACGGTCCACGCCTCCTGGCCGGCGAGCCGCACGGCGACGCGGCAGGTGTCCGCGTACGGGGCGCCCTCCCCGGCCTCGTAGCGCACCCGGGTGCCCGCGAGCGCGCGGCAGCGGCCCTGGGCCCGCACGCCGCCGGCCTCGACGGCGTCCGCGTCGACCTCGATGCGGGTGCCGGCCGGCAGGGCGAGCATCGCGGCGACGTCGATGTCGACCCGGTCGCGCTCGGCCACCTCGATCGCCGGCACCGGATCCTTCAAGGCGAGCCGCGCATCGTCCTCCCCGGGGATCCGCAGGAACCCGTACGCGGTCACCGGGTCGCCCGCGAAGTCGGTTCCGGTCGCCTGGAAGGGGACGATGCGCCGGGTCGCCGGCAGCGGGCCGGCGAGCGTGCGTCCGGTCGCCGTGACGTCGGCCTGGTCGCCCCAGGGTTCGAGGTCGAGGCCGGCCGGGTCGCCGCTCGCCCAGGCCACCTTGCCGGAGAGCACGTCGACGCCGGTGACGAAGGCCTCGCGCGTGTCGAACGCGAGGATCGTGTCCGCGATCACGGGCACGTCGACCACCGGCTCGCGCACCGTCTTGACGACGATGCGCCCGTGGCCCACCGAGCCCCCCGACGTCTCCACGGTGTACAGGAACGCGAAGGTGCCCGGGTCCTCGGTCACCGTGATCGCGACGGTGCCGTCGGCCGCCTGGGCGGCCAGCGCATCGGCGTCCGGGAGCATCGCGGCGAGGCGGGCGTGCTCCTCGGTGCCCACGCGGGCGTCCGGCCGGACCCCGGTGAGCGTCAGCGTGCCGCCCGCGAGGTCGAGGTCGTTGGCCAGCGGCGAGACCACGATGCGCCGGCCCTCGACCGCCTGCGCCTGCACCACATCCGTCGACGTGACGGGGGCGGGGTCCGCGGTCGTCTCGATGATGCCGATGCGCGCGGAGCCCGTCGCGCGGAGCCCGCGCTCGTCGACCACCTCGAAGTCGAACGCGTCCTGGCCGCGCGCGCCCGGGTACGACGAGTACACGAGCGCGGTGCCGTCCGCGCTCACGCGCGCCGAGCCCTGGGCGGGCTGGGCGGCGATGCGGTCGAGCAGCACGGCGTCGCCGTCCGCGTCGAGCCCGCTGAAGTCCACGGGGATGCGCACCTCCTGGCCGGAGGCGACGCGCCCACGGACGTCCGGCGGGACGGGCGCGGTGTTCTCCGCGCCGCCGGTCACGGTGACGACCACGCGGGCGGTGTCGCGCTGCGACGGGAAGCCGAGCACGTAGGCCGCGTAGTCGATGACGTAGGTGCCCGGCTCGTCGGGGGCGAGGTAGCGCACCAGGGGCCCGGCGGGGAACGCGAGGCCCTGGTCCGCGGGCAGGTCCACGGAGCCGGCGTCGAGCGCGACCACCGCGCCGGCGGCGGCCGAGTCGTTGTCGAGCACGGGGATGTCCACCTGGCCGCCCGCGCGCACCGTCACCGCGTCGTCGAGGGCGAGCGGCGGCGTGCCCTCGGCCGCCCCCAGCATCATCACGGTGAGCTCGCCCGCGACCGTGAGGTCCTCGTCGCCGGAGCCGTCCGAGACGGCGTAGCGGACCACCCCGATCACGCCCGGTCGGCCGTCGGCGGTGGAGCCGGACACGCGCAGCGCGCCGTGGCCCACGATCGCCGCGCTCAGCGTCGCGCCGTCGGCGGGCTCTCGGGACAGCTCGGACAGCAGCAGCACGCGACCGCCGGGGTTGGCGACGGAGGCGAGCACGTCCACCGTCGAGTCCTCGCTGGGCCGCACGAAGGCCGTGAGCGGCACGGCCGCCAGCTGCTCCTGGGCGGGGTCGATCACGGTGACCCGGACGCGGCCGCGCGCCTCGGACACGCCGTCGGTCACCGCGACGTCGACCAGATAGGTGGCCGGTGCCGCCGCCTCGAAGCCGAAGGTCGCCTGCCCGGGCAGCGCCTCGACCGTCGCGCCGTCCAGGTCGACGGCCACGTCGGTCACCGTGACGGGGCCCCTCGCGCCCGTGACGCGCTCCGCAAGCGGCACGGTGAGGCGGGTGCCGGCCACCACGGTCGCCACCGTGGGCTCGACGACGAGCCGCGGATCCGGACGCACCGTCACGGTGAGCTCCCGAGTGGTCTGCTCGCCGGTCGAGTCCGCCACGGTCACCTCGACCGCGGCTGTCGCGCCCTGCGTCGCGCTCGCGTCCGTGTGGTGGAAGGTGAGGCGGCCCTGGGGGGTGACGGTGACCGCGCCGTGCTCCGCCTCAGTCGTGGCGCCCGCCACGTACAGGGGGTCGCCGTCGGGGTCCACCCAGCCGCGCAGCACGTCGACCGTCACGGTCGACCCGGGCACCACCTCGGGACTCGGCCATGCGGTCACGCCCCCGTCGCCGGACCACACCGGCGCCGCGCTGTCCCCGTCGGGGGACACGGTCAGGGTCACGGAGGCGGGATCCGAGCGCAGCCCGTCGTCCGCGGTGCCGTCCGTGACGACGTAGCTCAGCGTGGCGGAGCCGGTCGCCCCGGCCGCGACGTCGGCGACGAGCGACTGGCCGTCGTCGCCCACCCGGACGGTCGCGAAGTCGGCGTCCGGGCCCTCGACCTCGTCCGCGACGATCGTGAGCACGTCGCCGTTGGGGTCGTGGTCGTTGAGCAGCACCGGGAGGCGCACCTGGCGGCCCTCGCGCACGCCCAGCGCGTCGTCCTCCGCGACCGGCGGCTCGGGCGTGGTGGGCTCCTGCGCGACCTCCCCCGTGGAGTCCGCGTCCGTCGGCTCGGACTCCTGCTCCCAGCCCTGGGACGAGGCGAGGAGCAGGCCCGTGGGCACGTCCCACACCCAGCCCGAGCGCGATTCGTTGAGGATCGCCCGCGAGCCGTTGGTGCGCAGGACGGGCACGATGCGCTCGGGCAGCGCCTCCCCGCCGTAGTCGAGGTCGACGGCCGTGCCGTCCGAGCTCCACAGCGCCCCGCGCGCCTCGCCGGGCGCGAGCCACGCGGCGTGGACCGTGCCGTCCACGTCGACGGGGCGCGCGGGCACGGCGCCCGGGACGCCGGCCGCGAACGCGCGCACGGGGTCGCCCTCCGCGGGCACCTCGAGCAGGCCCTGGGCGTCGGCCACGTAGACCGCGTCGCCCGGGCCCGAGCGCTGCAGGACGGCGGACTCGTCGACCTCGATCTCGAGGTGCGCCTCCGCGCCCTCGCGCCACAGCAGGCCCGAATCCGCCGCGAGCAGCACCCACGCGCCGCCCGCGAGGGTCATGGTCGCCTGGGCGGGGGCGCTGGGCACGGGGTCGAGGCCGGCGACGCGGCCGTCGGCGCGGGCGCGCAGCACTTGGCGCGTCTCGGGGCAGTAGGCGGTGACCAGCCCGGACGAGTCGACCGCCACGGCCGCCGCGCGGAAGCCCTCGACGCCCGGATCGAGCCGGACCGGCTCGAGCGCGGTGCCGTCGGACAGCCGGCCCACGAGCACCTGGCCCTGCTGGGTGCGGTAGGCGACCACGTCTCCGCTCGCGGCCACCTCGACGGTGCCCGCCGGAGTGGGCACGGAGCCGTCGGACGCGGCCGTCACCTCGACGGGCCGGCCGGCCTCGACGGGCGTCACGATCGAGGCGCCCGCGGTGAACACCAGCAGCCGGCCCGCGTGCTGGGCCAGGTCCGAGATGGAGGCGGCCGCCTTGACCGTGTCGACCTCCGCCACCGCGGTGTTGACGCGCGCGAAGCGCTGCGCGGCGCCGGTCTGCACCGCCCACACGGACGGGTCGACGGCCGTCACCTCACGCTCGTCGACGCCGGGCGCGACGACGATGCCCACCGCGGCGGCGAGCACCAGCGCGGCCCCCACGATCCTGCGCGCCATCCGCCGGCGACCGGCGGTCACGCGGCCCACATCCGCCACGGCTCAGCCCCCCAGCAGCACCGCTGCGGCGACCCCGGCGGCCGCGGCCGCGACGCCGGCGACCAGCCCCACGAGCACCCCGATCCCGCGTCGGCGGCGCGGCGCCTCCCCGGCGGGCTCGCTCGAGGTGCCGCGCGCCCGCCTCGACGCGACCGGGACGGTCGAGCGGACGGGGCCGCGGGGCGTGTCCGGGTCGGGCGCCGCGACCGTGCGCGCCCAGCTCTCGTCGGGCACGTCGAGCGGGGTCACGGGGAGGTCGAGCCGGCGTTGGACGTCCTGCAGCGCCTGCGCGAACGCGAGCGCCGTCGGGTACCGGTCGCCGGGAATCCTGCGCAGTCCGCCGGCGAGCGCGTCCTCGAGGGACTGCGGCACGTCGTCGCGGCCCGTGGGCGTGTAGCGGGCCTGCCGGATGCGGGCCTTGAGCTGCGGCTCGGGCAGCCGCCGCTCGGGGACCTCGAACGGGCTGCGCTGCGCCAGCAGCGAATAGACGGTGGCGGCGAGCGACCACACCTCGGACGCGACCGTGCCGGTGGACCGGTGGTCCACCACCTCGGGTGCGCTCCACGGCGGGCTCATCGCGATCTCGTCCGCGTCGCCGGCGGCGCGCACGGTCGCGACGCCGAAGTCGGCGAGCACCGGCTGGCCGAACGCGGTGATGAGGATGTTGGACGGCTTGATGTCGCGGTGGAGCAGCCCGGCCCGGTGCGCGGCCTCGACCGCGCTCGCGATGCGCACGCCGATCGCGAGCGCGCGCTCGACCTCCATGGGCTCGGCACGGTAGCCGCGCAGCGAGCCCGGGCAGTGCTCGACCACCATGTACGGCCGCCCGTCCGCGGACACGGAGGCCTCGTGGAGCGTGAGGATCGACGGGTGCGCGGACAGCGCCGCGAGCGCGTCCGCCTCCGCGGCCAGGGCGCGCGCGGCCGCCGCGTCCACCTGCGCGTGCAGCACCTTCACCGCGACCTGACGCCGCGGCATGTCCTGCTGATAGAGGAACACGTCCGCGAACCCGCCCTGGCCGAGCGCGCGCACATACGAGTAGCCGGGCAGCACGGGCGGCTGGAGGGCCTGACTACGCGCCATGGGCTCCCCCGGCCACGGTCAGTCGGCGAGCTCCGTGACGGGCGGGCATGCGCACACCAGGTTGCGGTCGCCGTGAGCGTTGTCCACGCGCGCGACGGGCGGCCAGTACTTGTCGACCCGCAGCGCCGGCACGGGGAACGCCGCCTGCTCGCGCGGGTAGCCGCGGTCCCAGCCGTCCGCGACCACGGCCGCGGCCGTGTGCGGGGCGTGACGCAGCGGCGAGTCCGCCGCGGCGATCTCGCCGCGCTCGACCGCGGCGATCTCCCCACGGATCGCGATCATCGCGTCGACGAACCGGTCGATCTCCGCCAGGTCCTCGGACTCCGTGGGCTCGACCATGAGCGTGCCCGCGACGGGGAAGGACATGGTGGGCGCGTGGATGCCGAAGTCGATGAGGCGCTTGGCCACGTCCTCCGCCGTGATGCCGGTGGCCTTGGTGAGCGGGCGGATGTCCAGGATGCACTCGTGCGCCACCAGGCCGCCGGGGCCCTTGTAGAGCACCGGGAAGTGCGGGTCGAGGCGCGCGGCCACGTAGTTGGCGGCCAGGATCGCGACCTCGGTCGCGCGGCGCAGGCCCTCGTGGCCCATGAGCGCGACGTACGCCCACGAGATGGGCAGGATGCCGGCGGAGCCGTACGGCGCGGCGGACACGGCGGAGCCGCGGCGGCGCAGCTCCGCCGGGGTCTGCACCTGGGACGTCGAGCGCGGCAGGAACGGCACCAGGTGCTCGGCCACCGCGACCGGGCCCACGCCCGGGCCGCCGCCGCCGTGCGGGATGCAGAAGGTCTTGTGGAGGTTGAGGTGCGAGACGTCCCCGCCGAAGCGGCCGGGCTTCGCGATCCCCACCAGCGCGTTGAGGTTGGCGCCGTCGATGTACACCTGGCCGCCCGCATCGTGCACCGCCGCGCACACCTCGCGCACGTGCTCCTCGAACACGCCGTGGGTCGACGGGTAGGTGAGCATGATCGCGGCGATGCGGCCCTCGTGGGCCGCGAGCTTCGCGGCCAGGTCGTCGCGGTCGATCTCGCCGTCCGCGGCGGTCGCGACGACCGCCACGCGCATGCCGGCCAGCACCGCGGAGGCGGCGTTGGTGCCGTGGGCCGATGCGGGGATCAGGCACACGTCCCGCTCGCCCTGGCCCTGGGCCCGGTGGTAGTCGCGGATCGCGAGCAGTCCGGCGTACTCGCCGCGCGAGCCCGCGTTGGGCTGCACGGACACGGCCGCGTAGCCGGTGATGGCCGCGAGCCAGTTCTCGAGGTCCGCGACGATCGCCCGGTGGCCGGCGGTGTGCGCGGCGGGCGCGTACGGGTGGATGTCCGCGAAGCCCGGCCACGAGATCGCCGCCATCTCCACGGCCGCGTTGAGCTTCATGGTGCACGAGCCCAGCGGGATCATGGTGCGGTCGAGCGCGAGGTCGCGGTCCGCGAGCCGGCGCATGTAGCGCACCAGCGACGTCTCGGAGCGGTGCGCGGTGAAGACGGGGTGGGTGAGGTACTCGGAGGAGCGGCGCAGGCCCACCGGGATGGTCACGGTCGGGCCCGTGTAGACGGCCCACTGCGGCTCGCGGTCGAGCACCGCGGCCACGATGTCGGTGAGCACCTCGGGGGTGGTGCGCTCGTCGCACGCGATCGCGACGGCGTCGTCGTCCACCTTGCGCAGGGTGATCCCCCGCTCGGCGGCGCGCGCGACGATCGACTCGGCGGCGCGGGGCACGTCGAGCACGACCGTGTCGAAGAAGTGCTCGTGGCGCACCGCGACGCCCCGGGCGCGCAGCGCATCGGCCACCGTGGAGGCCATGCGGTGCACCCGCAGCGCGATCTCGCGCAGGCCCTCGGGGCCGTGGTGGATCGCGTAGAAGGAGGCGACGACGGCGAGCAGCGCCTGCGCGGTGCAGATGTTGCTGGTCGCGCGGTCGCGGCGGATGTGCTGCTCGCGCGTCTGGAGGGCCAGGCGCAGCGCGGGCGCGCCGTCCGCGTCGACCGAGACGCCCACCAGCCGGCCCGGCAGCTGGCGCTCGAGGCCCTGGCGGACCGCGATGTACGCGGCGTGCGGGCCGCCGAAGAACAGGGGCACGCCGAAGCGCTGGGTCGAGCCGACCGCGATGTCCGCGCCCAGCTCGCCGGGCGCCTTGATGATGCACAGCGACAGGATGTCCGCGGCGACCGTGACGAGGCCGCCGGCGGCGTGGGCCGCCTGGATCACGGGGGCGATGTCACGGACCACGCCGGAGGCGCCGGGCTGCTGGATCACGAGGCCCACGAGGTCCGCGGGGGCCTCCCAGCCCTCGCCGAGCTCCTGCACCTCGAGCGGGAGGCCGATCGCGTCCGCCTGGGCGCGGACCACCTCGACGGTCTGGGGCAGGCACTCGGCGTCGAGGACGATGCGCCCGCCGTCCCGGCCGGTCACGGCGCGGCGCATGAGCAGCACGGCCTCGGCCACGGCCGTCGCCTCGTCGAGCAGGGACGCGCCGGCCACGTCGAGCGCGGTGAGGTCCGCGATCATCGTCTGGAAGTTGAGCATGGCCTCGAGCCGGCCCTGCGAGATCTCCGCCTGGTAGGGCGTGTACGCGGTGTACCAGGCGGGGTTTTCGAGCACGTGCCGCTGGATCACGGCGGGTGTGATCGTGTCCGAGTAGCCCTGACCGATCATGGACACGGTGCGCACGTTGCGGTCCGCGAGCGCGCGCAGCCGTGCGAGCACCTCGTGCTCGGCGAGCGGCTCGGGCAGCACCAGCACCTCGTCCTGACGGATCGAGGCGGGCACCGCCGCCTCGACGAGCGCGTCCAGCGAGGGCTGGTCGATCGCGTCGAGCATGGTCTGCACGGCGGCGTCGTCGGGGCCGATGTGTCGGGCTGCAAACGAGGTCACCGGGCCATTGTTGCGCATCGACGGGGTTTGACCGACGGGCGGGGCCGGGAGACCCGGCTACTGCCCTGTCGAACCGGATTCCGACGCCCGGCGCCCGCGGGCGCCGATCAGGAGGCCCACGCCCAGACCCGCGAGGTCCGCGAGGGTGAGGAGGAAGCGGCTGACGATCGCGATGGAGAGCGCCTCTCCGGTGGTCGCGACGGTGCGCAGCGTGAGCACGAGCGCGCCCTCGCGGGCTCCCGCGCCCGCGGGCGCGAAGACGACGACGAAGCCGACCAGCCAGGAGAAGGCGAAGGCGCCGATGGCGAGCGCGAGGCTCGCCCCGTGCGCGAGCTCGCGTAGCAGCAGCCACGCCTGCAGGCCCTGGAACAGCCACTGCGCCGCGTTCCACAGCACCGCCACCGCCAGCGGGCCGGCGCCCACGTGCGCCGGGGTCTCGGTGCGCTTGGTCAGGCGAAACGCAAGCGTCACGAGCCGCTCGAGCACGGGCGGCACGAGCGTGGCGGCCATGCCCGCCACGAGGATCAGCGCCCACCAGTAGTCCGCGAGCGAACCCGGCACGGACACGAGCAGCGCGAGCGCGCCCACCACGCCGGCTGTCGCGGCGCCCACGATCATGGCCACGATGGATCCGGTGAAGGCGCGGGCACGGCTCACCCCGTGATCGCGTGCGAACTCCGCCTGGGCCAGCACCGGCCACACCGCGCCCGGGACATACTTGCCCATCTGCGACAGGAAGAACACGCGCAACGCCTCGAGGATGTGCGTGTCGAGCCCGATCGCCCGCATCACCGCCCGCCAGGCGAGCGCCGAGCAGAACAGGCCCGTCAGCCCCGCAGCGAAGGCACCCAGCACGGACCCCAAGGTCAACGAGGCCAGGCCCGCCGACACATCGTCCCAGGTCTCGACGACGGCCCAGACGAGCAGTCCGGCCGCGACCGCGAGGAAGCCCCACCGCAGCGCGTTCCTCATCGACGTGCCTCCCACATGCGCCGCAAGCCATCCGCGAGCGACATCCGCGGGGTCCAGCCGAGCGCGTGGCGCGCGAGCGACACGTCGAGCCACGTCGACGGCGCGTCGTGGCCACGGGCGGCGTGGCGCTCGATGGCCGGCTCGAGCGGCGCGACGGTGTAGCGGACCAGGTCCGCGAGGTCGGCCAGGTGGGTGGGCCGGCCGGATCCCGCGTTCACGACGGCGGGCGCGTCGGGGCGCTCGACCACGGTCGCGACGAGGTCCGCGACGTCGTCCACGTAGACGTAGTCGCGCTCGGCGTCGGGATCGCCGTAGACGCGGATGGGCTCGCCCGCGAGGACCGCGTCCATCCAGATGGCGAGGACGCCCTGCTTGCCGCCGCCCTGCTGGCCGGGGCCGTAGGCGTTCGCGATGCGCAACGCCGTGGCGGGTGCGCCGGCACGCCGGACGAGGCGCTCCTGGGCGAGCTTGAACTCGCCGTAGGCGTTGGCGGGGTGGGGCTCGTGGTCCTCGCGGTAGGGCGGCAGGCCCGGGTGGCCGTAGACGGCGCCGCCCGAGGACATGAGGACGATGCGGGGCGGCACGTCGAGCGCCGCGGAGGCCTCGACGGCCTCCTCAAGGACCGCGAGCTCCTCGCGCGCGAGCTCGGGTCGCTCCGCGGCGACCGCGGGCGTCACGGAGCCGGCGGCCCACACGACCGTGTGGACGCCACGCGCGCGCTCGGACCAGCGCCCGTCGACCACGAGGGGGTCGTGCCGCGGATGGAGGCTCACGCGGTGGCCGCGGCGGGTGAGCTCGCGAACCGCCGCGTCGCCCAGGAAGCCCCCGGATCCCACGACGGCCACGTCATACACTGTGCCCACCTGCCACCGTCCCTCGTGATCGGACCTCATCCTATGGCGTCACGCCGTCTGCTCGTCCTGACGTCGACGCTGCCGGCCCGCGAGGGCGACGGCACGCCGGGATTCGTGTCGGACCTGTCCCGGGAGCTCGCCCGCGACCACGAGGTCCGGGTGCTGGCGCCCGCGGTCCCCGGGGCCGCGGAGTCGGAGACGCTCGCCGACGCGGTGGAGGTGCGGCGGTACCGGTACTTCCCCCGCCGCTGGGAGGACCTGGCCGACGGGGCGATCCTCGAGAACGTCCGCGCCCGCCGGTCCCGCCTGGTCCAGGTGCCGTTCCTGCTCGGCGGCCTTGCCGCCGCGCTGCGGCGCGAGCTGCGCGACTTCCGGCCCGACGCGATCCACGCCCACTGGATCATCCCGCAGGCCGCGGTGGCGGCGCAGTTCGCGGGCCACGTCCCCACGGTGGTGACGACCCTGGGCGGCGACCTCTACGCGCTGGAGGGCTCGCTGGCCGTCGCGGCCAAGCGTCGCGCGCTCACCCACGCGCGTGCCGTCACGGTCATGAGCGCGGACATGCGCGACCGCGCGATCGCCCTCGGCGCGGACCCGGCGACCACGCACGTGATGCCCATGGGCGCGCGGCTGAGGACCCTGGCCGGCGACGAGCCGGAGCAGGCGCCCGCGACCAGGAAGCACCCGGTCGAGCTGCTCGCGGTCGGACGGCTGGTCGAGAAGAAGGGCTTCGACGTCCTGCTCGACGCGATCGGCAGGCTCCGTGCCCGTACCCACCTGACCATCGTGGGCGACGGTCCCGAGCGCGCGCGTCTCGAACAGGCGGCCGCCCGCCTGCCGGTGACCTTCGCCGGCACGCTTTCGCGCGAGGACCTCGATGCGCAGTACCGGCGGGCCGCCGTCGCCGTCGTCCCCTCTCGCCGGGCCGCCTCGGGTGACCAGGACGGGCTGCCGGTTGCGATGCTCGAGGCGATGGGCGCGGGCCTGCCCGTCGTCGGCTCCGACCTGCCCGGCATCAACGAGGCCCTCGAGGCGGGCCGCTCCGGTGTGCTGGTGCCGCCGGGGGACGCGGGCGCGCTCGCGCGCACGCTCGAGGTCCTGGTGGACGACCCGGAGCTGCGCACCGTGCTGGGCGCGGGGGCCCGCGCCCGGGCGCAGGAGTACACGGTCGAGGCCGTGGGTGAGCGGTACCGGCGGCTGTTCGCGGACGTGCTGGGCGGCTGAGCCTCGCTACGGGCGGGCCGCGGGGCTCACAGCCCCGCGATGTACTCGGTGACGGTGGTGTGGTCGGGGAGTTGTCCGGCCGCGTGTGCTTGGGCGAGGGTGGGGGCGGCCTGGTCCTTGGCGGAGAGCTGGTAGGTCAGGGGCCGGCCGTCGCGGGAGTGGGTGGGCCAGTCGATGCCCAGGGCGGGGTCGAGGGGGTGGACCTCGTGCTCGCCGGTGGGGTTGTACGGGGTGGAGCACAGGTACAGGACGGTGGAGCCGTCGGCCAGGGACAGGAAGCCGTGGCCCAGGCCCTCGGGCAGGTAGACGGCCTTGCGGTCGACGTCGTCGAGGAGGACGGCGTCCCATTGGCCGTAGGTGGGCGAGCCCACGCGCAGGTCCACGATCACGTCCCAGACCGCGCCGGCGGCGCAGGTGACGTACTTGGCCTGGCCGGGCGGGACGTCGGCGTAGTGGATGCCGCGCAGCACCCCCGCGGCGGAGACCGAGCAGTTGGCCTGCGCGAGGGTCAGGTCGTGGCCGGTGAGCTCGCGGAAGCGGTCGACCTTGAACCATTCGAGGAATTTCCCGCGGTCGTCACCGAAGTGACGGGTGGTGACCTCGAACGCGCCTGCAATCGTGAGCTCGCGGATGTCCACCGGGCCCTCCCTTCGACCGGGTCAGCCTAACCGTCGGCCTAGAGTTGACCGCATGACGTTCGACGGACAGACGTGGGTGATCACCGGGGCGCACGGGATGCTGGGTCAGGACCTGGCCGACGCGGTGGCCGCGGCCGGCGCGACGGTGGTGGGCATCGACCGTGACCACGCGGACATCACCTCCCTGGAGTCGCTCCGGGCCGCCATTCCTGCGTGCGACGTGATCGTCAACTGCGCCGCCTATACGGCGGTCGATGCCGCCGAGACGGACGAGGAGGCCGCGTGGGCGGTCAACGCGGTCGGCGCGGGCAATGTGGCCACGGTCGCGGCCGAGCGTGGCGCCCGCCTGGTGCACATCTCCACGGACTATGTCTTCGCCGGGGACGCGACCGACCCGTATGGGGAGGACGATGCGGTCGCACCGCGCTCCGCGTACGGGCGTACCAAGGCCGCCGGGGAGGCGGCCGTGCGCGCCTCGGGCGCGGACGCGCTGGTGGTGCGCACCGCCTGGCTGTACGGCGCACGCGGGGCCTGCTTCCCCACGACCATCGCCCGCGCCGGCCGTGAACGCGGCGCGCTGAGCGTGGTCGACGACCAGATCGGCCAGCCCACCTGGACCCGGGACCTGGCGGACTTCATCGTGCGCCTCATCGCGGCCCACGCACCGGCCGGGACCTATCACGGCACCTCGTCGGGTCGGGCCTCCTGGTACGACTTCGCCCAAGAAATCGTCGCCGCGGCCGGACTGGGCGACATCGTCACGGCCACCGATTCTGCGGCCTTCCGCCGTCCCGCGCCGCGACCGGCCTGGTCCGTGCTCGGCCACGACGCCGCCACCGCCGCGGGCGTCACCCCGATCGGGGACTGGCGGGCACGCTGGCAGACCGCCGCCGGCGAGGTCCTCGCCGACCAGCCCCGCGCCCAGTAGACCGGGTCTTTCGGACGGACTTCTACCGTCCCAGGCGGGCGTATTTGGCCTCGGTGGCGTCCTTGAGGGGCCGCCACCAGTCCTCGTTCGCGCGGTACCAGTCGATCGTCGCGGCCAGCCCGGCCCGGAAGTCCCCGTACTGCGGCTGCCAGCCCAGCTCCTCGCGCAGCTTCGTCGCGTCGATCGCGTAGCGCATGTCGTGACCGGGACGGTCCGCCACATGCTCGAAGTCGTCGGCCGCGTGGCCCATGAGCTCGAGCAGGGTCTGCACCACGGTCTTGTTGTCGACCTCCCCGTCCGCACCGATCAGATAGGTCTCCCCGACGCGGCCATGCTCGAGGATGGTCCACACCGCACGGTTGTGGTCATCGACGTGGATCCAGTCCCGCACGTTCAACCCCGCCCCGTAGAGCTTGGGACGCACCCCGTCGATCAGGTTCGTGATCTGACGCGGAATGAACTTCTCCACATGCTGGAACGGCCCGTAGTTGTTCGAGCAGTTCGAGATGGTCGCCTCCAGGCCGAAGGAACGCACCCAGGCGCGCACCAGCAGATCCGAGCCCGCCTTCGTCGACGAATACGGGCTGGAGGGGTTGTAGGGAGTGTCCGGGGTGAACTTCGCCGGATCATCGAGCTCCAGATCCCCATAGACCTCGTCCGTGGACACGTGATGCAGACGCGTCCCATGACGACGGCACGCCTCGAGCAGCTGGAAGGTGCCCACGATGTTGGTGTGCACGAACGGCCACGGATCATCCAACGAGTTGTCGTTGTGCGACTCCGCCGCGAAGTGCACCACCACATCGGCATCCCTCACCAACGCGTCGACCACACCCGCATCCGCGACATCCCCCGTGACCAGCTCCACCCCTTCCGGGATCGAGTCCACGTTGCCCGCATACGTCAGCAGGTCCAGCACCGTCACCTGCACCTCGGGACGGACCTCACGGGTCAGGCGCACGAAGTTCGCACCGATGAAACCGGCCCCGCCGGTGACCAGGATCCTCACAGCCCACGCCCTTCCTCGAGCAGCCCCAACAGATAACCGCCGTAGCCCGACTTCACCAGACCCTGCGCCCGCGACTGAAGCTCGGCATCGGACAGCCAACCCTCCCGCCACGCGATCTCCTCCGGCGCACCGATCTTCAAACCCTGACGGGCCTCGACCGCCTGCACGAACTGACCGGCCTCCAGCAACGAATCGAACGTGCCCGTATCCAGCCACGCCGTCCCCCGCGGCAACACCTCCACCTGGAGCTTGCCCTGTACCAGATAGTGCTTGTTCACGTCAGTGATCTCATACTCGCCCCGCGCACTCGGCTCCAGCCCGCGGGCAACCTCCACCACCGACTTGTCATAGAAATACAGGCCCGGCACCGCATAACTCGACTTCGGAGCCACCGGCTTCTCCTCCAGCGACAACGCCCGCCCGTCCGCGTCGAACTCCACCACCCCATACGCAGTCGGGTCCGCCACCCGATAGGCGAACACCGCACCACCATCGACCGACTGGAAACGACGCAACTGGTGACCCAGGCCCGGCCCGTAGAAGATGTTGTCCCCCAACACCAGCGCCACCGACTCATCCCCGATGAAATCCGCACCGATCACGAACGCCTGCGCCAACCCGTTCGGCTCCTCCTGGACCGCGTAGGACAGCGAGATCCCGAACCGCGACCCATCCCCCAACAGATCCTCGAACCGCGGCAGATCATGCGGCGTCGAGATCACCAAAATCTCCCGAATCCCCGCCAACATCAACGTCGACAACGGGTAATACACCATCGGCTTGTCATACACCGGCACCATCTGCTTCGACACCCCAAGAGTGATCGGATGAAGACGAGTACCCGAACCGCCGGCCAGGATGATTCCACGCATGCGCCACAGTCTGACACGCGCCCGGCGCGGAACACGGTTCCCCGCGCGAGTGAACGGGCGGTGAAGCGGGACCGTTGGACTGGACCGATGCACCGCAGAGGTGGTCACATGGTCCCGTGAACGACTACCCGCCGCCTACGGCCACCCCCGACCACACCGTCGAGAGCTTCACCCGCGCGTTCCTGCGCGAGATCAACTTCGGGCAGGGGGTCGACCTCGACCGCGCCTCCGCCAACGACCGCTACCTGGCGCTCGCGCGCACGGTGCGCCACTACCTCATGGGCCGCTGGCTCGAGACCCTGCGCAACCAGTACCGCGACCAGGCCAAGTCCGTCGCCTACCTGTCCGCCGAGTTCCTGCTGGGACGCCAGCTCGACAACGCGCTGCTGTCCGCCGACCTCGAGGACCTCGCCCGCGAGTCGCTGGGCAACCTGGGCATCGACCTGGACGAGGTCCGCGCCACGGAGATCGAGCCGGGCCTGGGCAACGGCGGCCTGGGCCGCCTGGCCGCCTGCTTCATCGACTCGCTTGCGACGCTCAACGTTCCGTCGCTGGGCTACGGCATCCGCTACGAGTACGGCATCTTCCGCCAGACATTCGTCGACGGCGAGCAGGTCGAGAAGCCCGACACGTGGCTCCAGCTCGGCTCGCCGTGGGAGCTGCCGCACCCCGAGAACGCGGTCGAGGTGCACTTCGGCGGCTCGGTCGAGTCCTACGTCGACGAGGCCGGCGTCGAGCGCCGCCGCTGGGTCCCGGCGTGGTCGGTCAACGCCGTTCCCTACAACTACATGGTGCCCGGCTTCCGCAACGGCCGCGTCAACACCCTGCGCCTGTGGAGCGCGGAGGCCACGCAGGCCTTCGACCTGCAGATCTTCAACTCGGGCGACTACTCCCAGGCGGTCCGCTCGCAGACCTTCGCGGAGAACATCACCAAGGTGCTCTACCCCGAGGACTCGACCCCCCAGGGCAAGGAGCTGCGCCTCCAGCAGCAGTACTTCTTCGTCGCGGCCTCGATCCACGACTTCCTCCACAACGTGCTGCCCGAGGACTTCGACCTCACCAAGCTGCCCGAGCGGATCATCTGGCAGCTCAACGACACCCACCCGGTGATCGCCGTGCCCGAGCTCATGCGCGTGCTCATCGACGACAAGGGCTGGACCTGGGAGGACGCCTGGGCGGTCACCCAGCAGGTGTTCGCGTACACCTGCCACACGCTGCTGCCGGAGGCGCTCGAGGTGTGGTCGGTCGACCTGCTCGGCAGCCTGCTTCCGCGCCACCTCGAGATCATCTACCGGATCAACGACGAGTTCCTCGACGAGGTCCGTGCGACCTACCCGGGCGACGAGATGCGGGTGCGCCGCATGTCGATCATCCAGGAGCACCCGTCCCGCGCGGTGCGCATGGCGCACCTCGCGACCGTCGCCGGCGCGAAGGTCAACGGCGTCGCGGCCCTGCACTCGCAGCTCCTCCGCGACAAGGTGCTCCACGAGTTCGCTGAGCTGTGGCCGGAGAAGTTCACCAACGTCACCAACGGCGTGACGCCCCGCCGCTTCGTGCGCATCGCGAACCCGAGCCTGTCGGGCCTCATCACGGCCGCGATCGGCGACGGCTGGCTGACGGACCTCGAGCGGCTGCGCGAGCTCGAGCCCTACGCCGAGGACGCGGACTTCCGCCGCGCCTTCCGCGAGGTCAAGGCCGCGAACAAGCAGGTCTTCGCGAACGTCCTGCGCGAGCGGGACGGCATCGAGATCGCCGGCGACGCGCTCGTCGACGCGATGGTGAAGCGCCTCCACGAGTACAAGCGCCAGAGCCTCAAGCTCCTGCACATCGTGTCGCTGTACGACCAGGTCAAGACCGGCCGCCTGCCCATCGAGCAGGTCACGCCGCGCACCTTCGTGTTCGGCGCGAAGGCGGCGCCGGGCTACGCGATGGCCAAGCGCATCATCCACCTCATCAACTCGGTGGGCGCGGTCGTCAACAACGACCCGGCGCTCCAGGGCCGCCTCAAGGTCGCGTTCCCGCAGAACTACAACGTCACCCTCGCGGAGCGCCTCATCCCGGCCGCCGACCTGTCCGAGCAGATCTCGCTCGCCGGCAAGGAGGCCTCCGGCACGGGCAACATGAAGTTCGCTCTCAACGGCGCCCTCACCATCGGCACGGACGACGGCGCGAACGTCGAGATCCGCGAGCTGGTGGGCGACGAGAACTTCTTCCTGTTCGGCATGACCGAGCCGGAGGTCGCGGAGCTCGACAAGACGGGCTACACGCCCACCGAGTTCTACGAGGGCGACCGCGACCTCAAGGCCGCGCTCGACCTCATCGCCTCGGGCGCGTTCTCCGGCGGCGACCGCTCGGTCTTCGAGCCGGTGGTCTCCAACCTGCTCTACGAGGACCGGTTCATGACGCTCGCGGACTTCCGCAGCTACATGGAAGCCCAGTCCCGCGTCGAGGCCGCGTACGCCGACCACGAGGCGTGGAGCCGCTCCGCGATCCTCAACGTCGCGCGCACCGGCTTCTTCAGCTCGGACCGCTCGATGCGCGACTACCTCGACCGCATCTGGGGCGCGCACCCCGTCCAGCAGAACGCCTGATCGCGGCTCGCACCTGAGTCACTCCCGAAGGGCCCGGCGGCTGCCGGGCCCTTCGGCCTGTCCGGGGACGATGCACGGACCGGCGATGATGCTGCGGCCGGGGACGATGCTGCGGCACGGGGAGTAGCCCCGCGGCCTGGCGAGGGGCGTGAGCGCCGAGCAGACCGCGACTCAGACCCGTGCGAGCGCCGCCCTCACGTGCGCGATCACGCCGTCCGCACCGGCCTCGAGCTGACGCAGCACCGTCTGAAAGTCCTCGTAGCCGCCGTACCAGGGGTCGTCGATGTCGAGCAGGTGCTCGTCGCGAACCCCGACCTCCGGCGCGGTCGGATCGAAGGACCGGTACATCCGGATGGGCGCGGTCGGACGCAGCCGGCGCAGCCGCGCGGCGTGCGCGGACGTCATCGCGAGCACCAGGTCGCGCTCCTGCAGTTGGGACTTGGTGACGCGCCGCGCGCTGTGATGCGGGGCGGCGTAGCCGTGCTCCGTCAGCACGCCGCGGGCGCGCCGGTCCATGGGGTTGCCCTGCTCCTCGTCGCTGACGCCGGTGGAGTCGACGGCGACGACGTCTCCCAGCCCCGCCGCCTCGAGGCGGTCGCGCAGCACCACCTCGGCCATGGGAGAGCGGCAGATGTTGCCCGTGCACACGGTCATGATGCGGAAGGCTGCGTCGGTCACAGGCCCATCATGGCAAACGCGCGAGCCTCCGCCCTGCCTTGACCGCCCTGGACCACGTATGACCGTGGGAGGCGTCCGCCCGGGCGGCCCGGTCCAGTTCGATCTGGATCATCACGCCGTAGGTCAGGGTGCTGCGGCCCTCCGCGTGCGCGCCCACCGCGTCCCTGCGCAGCAGGCCGGCCAACTCCATCGCGTCGTGGCGGTCGCCCAACTCCCCCTGCACGGCCTTGAGACGCTTGGCGAGCCTCGCCGCCGGCCCGCCCAGCACGACCGCGGCGACCTCGGCCCCGTAGCGGGCCCGCCGGGCGGCCTTGCGTGCCTCGTGCATCGCCTCGTCGCGCGCGACGGCGGGCGCGTGCAGCGCCTGAGCGTGGAGGCGAGAGGCCCGCTCCCACTCCTTGGCCGCGAGTCGCCGGAGCTCGCGCGCGGCCGGGCGACTCGCGCGCTCCCCGAGGGGCGGGTCCTCGGCGAGGCGGTCCAGCGACTCGAGCAGGTCACGGTACCGCTCGCCGTCGAGCGCCGCGGCGACGCGCACGCGCTCCTCCTGCATGGCCGCCTCGGCGCCGCCCACCAGGTCCTCGCGCACCCCGTCGAGGATCAGCTCGTCCGGCAGGGCGTCCAGCACCGAGGCGAAGCGGTCGCGGCACACCTCGGCGTCGCGCGCGCCGCCCAGGGCACGGCCGAGCCACCGCAGCTCCTCGCGGAGCGGCTCGGTCCGCTCGCGCTCGAGCAGCGGCCGATAGGCCGCGAGCGCGGCCCGCAACCTCCGCGTGGTGACACGCGCCTGGTGCACGGCGTCCGGGGCGTCGGCCCGGACCTCGGGGTCCAGCTCGCGCAGCCGGGCGGCCTGCTCGCGCAGATAGTCGCCCAGGACCGCCCCGGCCGTGACCTCAGCGTCCTTGCTCATGCCGTACCTCCACCGGATCGATCATCGCGACACACGCCCGCGCAGGCGATCGAGCTGACGACGGTCGCGCTTGGTCGGCCGTCCCGCGCCGCGGTCGCGGATGCCGAACGGCGACGCCATCTCCTTGGGGGGCGGTGGCGGGCTGTGGTCCGTGTAGGCCGCCTGCGCGAGGGGCGCGCCCACGCGCTTGAGCAGCAGCTGGCGCGCCTCGAGCACGCGCAGGCGCTCGCCGCCGCGCACCTCGACGCGCGAGCCCACGCGCACCTGGGTCGCGGGCTTGGCCCGCTCGCCGTCGACGCGGATGTGCCCCGCCTTGACCGCCGCGGTGGCCTGCGAGCGGGTCTTGAACATGCGCACGGCCCACACCCACACGTCGACGCGCACCTGCTCGGCCATCCCCCGAGCCTACTGCCGGGCCGCGCGAACCTCAGGGGCAGGACGCCGCCCCCGCGATGCCAGGGACCTTGCCGACATAACCTGGGCGCATGGACACCTTGCTCGAGGTCATCGGCTGGATCGGTTCCATCCTCGTCGTCGCGTCGCTCACCCAGGCCCGGGTGTGGCGCTTCCGCTGGATGAACCTGGCCGGCTCGCTCATCGCCACCGCGTACAACGCGATCTTCGGCATCTGGCCGTACTTCGCGATGAACCTCGCGATCGTCTTCATCAACATCTACTGGCTCATCCGCCTGAGCCGCGAGCGCCATGACGCCGCGGTCTTCGGCGTGCTCGAGCTCGATCCCGCCGACCCGTACCTTCAGCACCTGCTCACCGTCCACGCCAAGGACATCGCGAAGTGCGAGCCGCGCTTCGCGGCCGATGCGATGGCCGGGTCCGGCCGCCGCCGCACCTACCTGGTGGTCCGCGGGGACGAGGCCGTGGGCGTGGTCGCGGTCCGCGACCAGGGCGACGGCGTGGGCCGCCTCGAGCTCGACTGGGTCAAGCCGCGCTTCCGGGACTTCACCCCGGGCGAGTTCGTGCACCGCGAGTCCGGCATCCTCACGAAGGCCGGCTTCCGCCGCCTCGAGGTGGAGGTCCACGAGGGCACCGACCGCGACTACCTGGAGCGCATGGGATTCGCGCAGCAGGGCGAGCGCCTGGTGAAGGCGCTCCCGTGACGGTTGCCCCCACGATCCACTTCGCCTCCGACAACTACGCCTCGGTCCACCCCGAGGTGATGGAGGCCATGGCCGCCGCGAACGTCGCGCACGACTCCGCCTACGGCGCGGACGCCTTCACGGCCCGCTTCGACGAGGCCATCGCCGCGACGTTCGGCGATCACGCGCTCGGCTACCCGGTCTTCAACGGCACGGGCGCCAACATCGTCTCCCTCATGGCGCTCAGCCCCCGCTGGGGCGGCGTGGTCGCCTCCGAGCACGCGCACATCCACAACGACGAGAACGGTGCCCCCGAGCGCGTCGGCGGCCTCAAGCTCCTCACCCTGCCGTCGCCGGACGGCCGCCTCACCCCCGACCAGCTCGACCGCTACGCGGGCGACCTGGGGGACCCGCATCGTGCCCAGCCCCTGGTCCTGTCGCTCACCCAGGCGACGGAGATGGGCACCGTCTACGGCCTGGCCGAGATGAGGGCGATGGCCGATGCGGCGCACGCCCTGGGCATGCGCGTCCACGTGGACGGGGCCCGGATCGCGAACGCGGCGGCCGCCCTGGGAGTGGGCCTCGCCGAGGCGTGCGCGGGCGCCGACGTGCTCTCGCTCGGCGGCACCAAGAACGGCGCGATGCTCGGCGAGGCCGTGGTGATCCTCAACCCGGAGCTGCGCGACTCGCTCGCCCACGACCTGCCGTACCTGCGCAAGCAGACCATGCAGCTGGGGTCCAAGATGCGCTACGTCTCGGTGCAGCTGGACGCGCTGCTCACCTCGACGGACGCGCAGGGGACGCCCCTGTGGCGGCGCAACGCCGGCCACGCGAACGCGATGGCGGCGCGCCTGCGCGCCGCGCTCGCCCCGCTCGCGGACGCGGGACGCCTCGCCTTCACACAGGAGACCCAGGCGAACGCCCTGTTCGCCACGCTCCCCCGGGCCGCGGCCGATGCGGTGCGCGCCCGGTATCGCTTCTACGACTGGCAGCCGGGTTCCCGCCCCGGCGACGTCGAGGTGCGGTGGATGTGCGCGTGGGACACCACCGCAGAGGACGTCGACGCCTTCGCGGCGGCCCTGACCACCGCCCTGGAGGCCCGATGATGCTGTGCCCGTGCGGATCCGAGCGGCCCTTCGGCGAGTGCTGCCGCCCCATCCTGCGCGGCGAGGCCCGCGCGGAGACCGCCGAGCAGCTCATGCGCTCGCGCTACACCGCCAACGTGCGCCGCGACGAGGGCTACCTGCTCGCGACCTGGCACCGGTCCACGCGCCCGGCGCGCGTCGACCTCATGACCGAGTGGCGCGGCCTCGAGGTGCTCTCCACCGAGCGCGGCCGCAAGGGCGATCCGAACGGCACGGTCACCTTTGTCGCCCACTACGCCACGGGCACCGTCGCGATCGGCACCATGCGGGAAACCAGCCGGTTCGTCTTCGAGGACGGCATGTGGCTGTACGTGGACGGCGACGTGGCCTAGCGGGAGCCCGGCGACCTGCCCCACATAGTCAGTCGACTACATCAGGAGCAGCACGCCCGCCAGCGCGACGACCGTGGCGATCAGCCACGAGGCCGCGCCGAGCGCGGCGGCGCTGCCCCCGGTACGGGCGAGCAGCCGCACGTCGATGCCCAGCCCGATCCCGAACATCGCCGCGACCAGGGCCACGGTGCCCACGAGCACGAGCGCATCGATGACGCCGTCGGGCAGCCAGCCTGTCGACCGCAGCGCGACGGCCGCGAGGAAGCCCAGGACGAAGCCAGGCACGAGCGGCGTCGATCGGCCTGCCGCCGGCGCGGCGGGATCCATCGTCGGGGCACCACCGCGCCCGCGACCGAGCACGGACCCGGCGACCACGATTACCGGGGCGAGCAGCACCACGCGCGCGAGCTTCGCGACCGTCGCGACGGCGAGAACCGCGGCGCCCGCGGCGGCGCCCGCCGCCACGGACTGCCCCACCTCGGGGGCGGAGGCCCCGATCCACACGCCGGTCGCGTTCGCGTCGAGCCCCAGCAGCGGCGCCGCCCACGGCACCAGGACGATGGTGAGCGTGCCGAACAGGGTGATGAGGGCGAGCGAGGCGGCGAGCGCGTCGTCCCTCTCGTCCGCGTCGTCGGTCGCGAGGTCGACCACGCCGCGCATCGCGGAGATCGCGGACGCGCCGCAGATCGAGAATCCGGTGGCCACGAGCAGGCGCATCGGCAGGGACACGCGCAGCGCCCGGCCCAGCGCGAGGGTGGCGGCGAACGTCACCGCGAAGGTGGTGACCACCACGACGATGCCGCGCCAGCCCAGGTGAAGGAGCTCGGGCAGGGACAACTGCAGGCCCAGCAGCACCACGCCCACCCGCAGCAGCGTCTTGGCAGCCACATCGGTGCCCGGGCGCAGCAGGCGCACGGCCGTCCCGCGCGCACCGTCAGGCGCGGACCGGAAGCCCAGGCTCGAGCCGACGACCGCGCCGATCGCCAGCGAGAGCACCAGCGGAGACACAGCCTCGAGCCGGTGCGCCGTCACCATGCCGACCGCGGCGACCACGAGCGCGAGGGCCAGCCCGGGCGCCTTCTCGCGCCACGCACGTCCGGGGGACGATGCACGATCGGCCTGGGCGGCCACCTGCGGCTCGGTCGGTGCGAGCCGGGGCTCGTCGGCGGCCTCGGGTGCGGCGGTCGGGGTTGTCACCGCACAAGCATGCGTGCGCCGCGGTCCGACCGCGCGGTACGGAGGTCCCTGCCCGCCGTCAGTCCTGGTCCGCGGCGAGCGCGTCGGAGACGTGCTCGAGGAGCTCGGGCTCGGCGGGCATCTCGACCTCGCCCACGCCCGGCGCGACGAACTCCATGTGCCACGACTCGGGCTTCGAGCCCCCCGGGCGGGCCCACAGGGGGTGGACCCATCCGTAGTCGGCGCCGTGCTGGGCGATCCAGGCGGCGGCCGCGGGGTAGAGGTCGATCGCCATGCCCCAGCCGTGGTTCGAGGTGCCGGGCACCGCGGCGGTCGCGGGCTTGGCCGCGCGCGTCGCGACCTGCGACGCGTACGTGCGGTACGAGTCCGTGAGCTCGAGGTGTCGGCCCGTCTCGGCGAAGTAGGCCTCGTCGGCGAGCACCAGGCCTCGCACCGCCGAGCACTGGAGCATGTGGCCGCTCATCCACGGGATGGGGCACAGGTCCGAGGTGGGCAGGCGGCCGTTCGAGGCGGTCGTGCCCTCGGGCGCGCCGGTCCAGCCGTTCTGGTGGGCCGCGACGGCCTCCTGGTATTCGGCGCTGCGCTCGGCGACCGCCGCGGCCACGTCCGCGTCGTACTCCGCGGTGAGGCGCGCGTTCTCCTCATCGATGCGGGCGTTCTCCGCCGCGACCCAGGTCAGGTGCGACTCGTGCACGGCGTCGACCGCGTCACTCGCCGCGTCGCGCGCGTCCTCGAGCTCGGCGTTGACGTCCGCAACGGCGTCGAGCGAGTCGCGGTCGACCGCGAGGTCGGCCTCCTGCGCGGCAACCAGGCGGTCGCGCGCCTCCTCGAGCGCTGCGAGCGTGGCGTCGTCGGCCACGTCCTGGCCCACGACCTCCAGCACGTGGTCCACCGCGACGAGGGAGGACTCGGTGCCGGCGAACAGGTCGTCGAGATCCGCGACGGCCGCCTCGAGGGCCGCCTGGGCGGACACCTCGGCGAGCCGGCCGGCGGAGGTCTCGACCTCGGCCGCGGCGGCCTCGATCTCCGCGGCCGCACTCTCGAGCGCGGCGGTGGCCTCGCGCACGGTGGCGAGGTCGCGCTCGCCGCCCTCGAGCACCTGGGCGACCTTGTCGGGATCGACCGCGGCGGTCGGCTCCTCGGCGATGGCGGCCTGCGCGGCCGAATCCTGGGCGACGGAGTCCGCGGCGGCGGTCGTCGACGTCCCGGAAAGAAGGCCCTCCGCGTCGTCCGTCGCCTCGACGGACGGGGTGGGCTCCGCCGATGCGGCGGGCTCCGCCGTCGCGGCGACGTCGGGCTCGGCGTTCGTGTCGCCCAGCGGGTTGGACGCCTCCTCGACCCCGTCGAGCACGACCTGATCGTCCGCCCCCTGGCCGGAGGCCGCGTCCTCGGCGGACTCATCCGCGTCAGCCTCGTCCTCCTCGGAGGCGGCGGCCTCCACCGTCGCCTCGACGGCGGGCGTCACGGAGGGCAGCGCGGCGATGTCCGCCTGCGCGGTGACCTCGACGTGGGCGCTGTGGAGCGCGGCGGTAACCGTCGCATCGTCCAGCGTGCGGTCGAGGGTGCGCGCGGCGATGGCGACGGGGACCTGGGAGGCGACGGAGCCGGCCTCGTCGGCCACGGCGATCGCCTTCTCGACGGACTCCTCGAGGAGCTGCTGCTTCTCGGCGAGGACCTGGGCGGCTTGGCGGGCGTCGGAGACGGCGGCGGTGATGCGGACCTCGTGGGTCGCGACCGCGGAGCCGACGCCGACAGCAAAGCTCGCCAGGGCCGTGGCCGAGGCGAGCACAAGGGTGCGTGAAGTGAGTTTCATCATGAGTCGTTGTCCGTGCCGCTCCGGGGTGGGCGGCGTCTGGGACCACTCCACTGTAAGCGACCCCGACCGGGCCCCTCTCGAGGCGGGCCGCTCGGCAGCCGCCGCAGCCTGGCCCCCGGCGAGGGGAGAGGGCGGCCGCCCGGGCATCGTCGCTTCGCCCGATTCGCACGATTCCTCCTGCATTCACCGCGAAACCGGACGATTGGGGGCGAAGCGGCGCATGGACAATGCGCGCCCCGCCGGGATGCGCCGTGTGATTCCGGCCACACGGGTGCACTTCGGGCACGATTACCGCGGTGCGACGCTACCGAGCGCGTCGAGGACCGCGCGCACGATCGCGGGGTCCGTCTCGAGCGTGCCGTCGCGGCGAACGCTGTCGCTCTGCGCGCGCAGGTGCACCTGGTCCACACGCGACAGGGCGACCACCTGGGCGACGTTGTCCGGCCGCACCCCTCCCCCGGCGAGCACCTCCGGACCGGGCGCACGCACCAGGCGGGCCAGTGCATCGGCCCCCGCGAGCGCCGTGGCGGCGCCACCGGAGGTGAGCACCCGCTCGACCCCCAGCCGCCCGAGCGCCGCGTACGCGGCGTCGAGGTCGGCGGTCGCGTCGAACGCCTTGTGGCAGGTCACGGGCACCGGGCCGGCGGCGGCGACCAGGCGCGCCATCGCGGCCTCGTCGATGGCCGCGTCGGGCGTGAGCACGCCGGTGACGATGCCCACGCGGACCGGGACGTCGGCGGCGAGGTCGCGAATCGCGCGGCAGTCCTCCTCCATGACCGCGAGCTCATCCGCGTCGTAGACGAAGTCGCCTCCGCGCGGGCGCACCATGATCTGCACGCCGATGCTCGCCACCCGCGCCAGCACCATGCGGACCATCCCCAGGCTGGGGGTCGTGCCGCCCTGGCACAGGTCCGCGCAGAGCTCGACGCGGTCGGCGCCGGCGGCCTCCGCGGCCAGGGTGCCGGCGACGTCGTCGACGACGATCTCGACCGCGACGGCCTTCTCACTCGGAGCGGACGGAGACACGGCATCGGCGGTCATGCTCCTATTGAACGTCACGACGCGCCCGGTCGCGGGCACCGCGAGGCCGCTCACGGCCCGGCGCAGGCGGCGGATCGGTGGTTCCCTGGAGGCATGGACGGCCCGGGCGGGACCCCATCGGACGGCGATCGCGGTGCGCGCCGCGTCGACGACGCGTTCCTCGCGCAGCCGCGCCGCGGATTCCTGCCCGCGTCCGTCCGTGGCCAGGCGCCGCTCGACCAGCCGCTGCCCATCGGCTTCGGCCAGACGAACAGCCAGCCCACCACCGTGCGGGAGATGCTGCACCTGCTCGACGTCCGGCCGGGCATGCGCGTGCTCGAGGTGGGATCGGGGACCGGCTGGGTGGTCGCACTGCTCGCGGAGCTCGTCGGCGCCGAGGGCTCGGTCCTGGGGACCGAGCGGATCGCCCGGCTGGTCGAGTCGGGCGCGACGAACCTGCGCACCGCCGGCGTGCCGTGGGCGCGGATGACTGAGGCGAGGGACGACGCCCTGGGCGCGCCCGACGAGGCGCCGTTCGACCGGATCCTGGTGTCCGCGATGGCGGACAAGGTCCCCCGCGAGCTCGTCGCGCAGCTCGCCCCGGGCGGGGTGATGGTGGCTCCCGTGCGCGGACGCATGCTGCGCATCGTCCGCGGCCTGCCGCCCCACGACGATCCGGCCGATGCGGTGACCACCGAGCACGGCCTCTACCGGTTCGTCCCGCTCATCGTGCCGTAGGACTCGCGGGCGTCGAGCCCCGGCCGCCGTGCTCCGCCGACGCCGGCGGTCTCCCGCTCCGCCGACCGGCTGCGACAGACTGGTCGCATGCCCCACCACAGAAGGGATGCCCCGTGACCCGTGGACTGCCCCAGGAGTTCTCGATCGCCCTGCCCGCGTGGGTCGCGGAGGAGACGGCCGGCGTCCCCACCCACCTGAGAAGCGCCGACGACCGGATGGCGCTGGTGCATCGTCTCGCCGCGCGGAACTTCCGCGAGGGCGGCGGCGGCCCCTTCGCCGCGATCGTGGTCGAGCGCGACTCCGGCCGCCTGGTCTCCGTCGGGGTGAACGTGGTGCTCTCCGGCGGCATCTCCGTGGGCCACGCCGAGGTCACCGCGCTGGGCCTCGCGCAGCGCGCGCTGGGCGCCTGGGACCTGGGCGGCGCCGGCATGCCCGCGCACGAACTCGTGGTCAACTGGCGCCCCTGCATCCAGTGCTACGGCGCGACCCTGTGGTCTGGCGTGCGCTCCCTGGTGGTCGCCGGCGACGGCCCCGAGCTCGAGCGGCTCACCGGGTTCGACGAGGGACCCATGGTGCCCGACTGGGCCGAGCAGTTCGAGCGCCGCGGCATCACCGTCACCCGGGACGTGCGACGGGACGATGCGCTGCGCACCTTCGCGGACTACGGCGCCCTGGTCGCGGAGCACGGGGCGACCGTGTACAACGCCCGGGGCGGCGGGGACTGACTCCGGTCGGGGTCGACCTCGACGGTCAGGCCGGGCCTCCCGGCCCGGGATACGGAACCGCACAGAGCGACCGCGTCAATTCGGCCTTCTCGCCGCAGTCTCCCTCGTAGGTCGGCGGGGCTGGCCTCGGGCATGTCCGCGACCCCCAAGGAAGGAGGCTGGTACCGCTGCACGATACTCTCGGCCAGCGATACCATGGGGCCGTGGACCCAGAAAAGTCCCGCCTGGGAACGAACTCGAGGCAATGAAGGGCGATCGAGCCGGGCAGCACTCCATCCGCATCAACAGCCAGGGGCGAATCTGCTTCACATGGGTGGGCGACCGCGCTGAAGACATCGAGTTCGTCGACTACCACTAGGGAGGACCCCATGGCCAACATCGCTGACGACGACTACTTCGAGATCGATCTCGTCACGCCCGGCGAGATGCTCCGCGTCGAGGTTCTCGAGCCACTCGGCATCACCGCCTACCGCCTGGCGAAGGCGACCGGCATGACGCAGACCCGCGTTGCGGAGATCATCTCCGGCAAGCGCCGCATCACCGCGGACACCGCGCAGCGTCTCGCGCACGTGCTCGGCGGCTCGGCCCAGTCGTGGCTCGGGCTGCAGGCCACGTATGACCTCCTCGTCGCTGAACGAGAGAACGGCGACGTGTATCGCCGTCTCGAGGTGCTGGCCGGTCCGTCCGCGGCCTGATCGCTGCACCAACCACACGACAGAGGCCCCGCCGGCCTCACCAGGGCCGGAGGCACAAGCGCGCCCGGAAACAGCCGAAACGGCCCACAGACACCTCTACATAGGCGCACAAAGCAGAAGGCCGCCCCCGACCTCAGTCGGGGGCGGCCTTATTGGTGCGCGAGGGGGGAGTTGAACCCCCACGCCCTTTCGGGCACACGGACCTGAACCGTGCGCGTCTGCCTATTCCGCCACTCGCGCGCGCCGATGTACTCTAGCACGATTCTGGCGACCGTTACGATGGCCCCCATGGGCGTGCTGGACAGATTCGAACGCGGCGTGGAGAACGTCATGCAGAACGCGTTCGCGCGCACCTTCAAGGCGGGGGTCAAGCCGGTCGAGCTGGCCGCCGCGGTGAAGCGCGAGTGCGATGCCCGCGCCGCGGTGGTGGACCGCGGTCGCACGGTCGCCCCCAATGAATACGTGATCTCCCTGTCCCAGGCGGACCGGGCCGCGGTCGAGAGCTGGGGCGAGGACGTCATGCGCCAGGAGATCGCCGATGCGCTGCGCACCCACGCGGAGCGCCAGCGCTACGCCTTCGTGGGCACGGTGGAGGTCGCCTTCGACACGGACGAGACGCTCGCCACCGGCCGCTACGCGGTCGCCAGCCGCACCACGCGCGGGCCCGTCGCGCCGGCCACCTCGACCAATCCCAATGCGGCGCACCCGCTGCTCGACATCGACGGAGTGCGCTACTACCTCACCGGCGAGTCGACGGTGCTGGGCCGCGGCGGGGAGGCGGACATCGTCGTGGACGACACGGGGGTGAGCCGCCGCCACGTGCGCCTCGAGGTCACGCCGCACGGGACCATCCTCACGGATATGGGCTCGACGAACGGTACCTTCGTCGAGGACCAGCGCGTGAGCGAGGCGACGCTGCTGGACGGCAACGCCATCACGATCGGACGGACGCGCATGCTCTATTGGGACCCGGCACCGCAGGGTGAGGACGACTGACGTGAGTCAGCTCTCCATCACCCTGCTCCGCATGGGCTTCCTGGTCCTGCTGTGGGCGCTGGTGCTGTCCGCGATCGCGGTGCTGCGCGCGGACCTCTACGGCACGCGCGTCACGGCGCGCGGCCGGGGCCGTCGCTCGCGTCAGGAACGCGACGCGCGCGCGGAGAAGACGGCCGCCCCCAGCCGCGCCGCCACCGGCATCCGCGCCGGCTCGATCTCCACCCAGAATCCCGCGGAGGCCCACCTCGCCGTCACGGCGGGACCGCTCAAGGGCACCACGATCCCCCTAGGCCAGGCGCCGGTGCTGGTCGGCCGCGCGAGCACCTGCACGCTCGTGATCGACGACGACTACTGCTCCGCCAAGCACTGCCGTGTCTTCCTCGACGCCGAGCGTTGGATGGTCGAGGACCTGGGCTCCACGAACGGCACGTACCTGGGCAACCACAAGGTGACGGACCCGGTGCCGTTCCGCGAGGGCGACGTCATCCGCATCGGCGCCACCGCCCTGGAGCTCACCACCTGATGTATCTGGGCATTCACTTTGCCGCCCGCTCCGACGTGGGTCTGGTGCGCTCCTCCAACCAGGACTCGGGCTTCGCCGGAGCCCACCTGCTCGCCGTCGCCGACGGCATGGGCGGCGCCGCGGGCGGGGACATCGCATCCTCCATCGCGATCGGGCGCCTCGCGGCCCTCGAGGGGGAGGCGCACGGCCCGGACGATGCGCTGGACGAGCTGAAGACGGCCATCGCCGAGGCCCACGCCCAGATCGTCGAGCGTGCGCGCAACGATCCGGAACTCTCGGGGCTGGGCACCACGGTCACCGCCCTGCTGCGGTCTGGCTCCACGCTGTCGATGGCCCACATCGGCGACTCGCGCGCCTACCTGCTGCGCGACGGATCGCTCGACCAGGTGACCACCGACCACTCCTTCGTCCAGCACCTGGTGGACACCGGCCGCCTGTCCGTCGCGGACGCCGAGCACCACCCCAAGCGGTCGATGCTGCTGCGCGTGCTGGGCGACATCGACGCGGACGTGCCGGTCGACATCTCCGTGCGCGAGGCGCGCCCCGGCGACCGCTGGCTGCTGTGCTCGGACGGCCTGTCCGGCGTGGTGAGCCGGGAGACGATGCGCGAGACCCTCCGCGAGGTCGAGGACCCGGGCGACTGCGCGGACGCGCTCGTGGGCCTCGCGCTCGCCGCCGGCGCGCCCGACAACGTCACGTGCATCGTGGGCGACATCGTGGACATCGACGCCGCGCCCGACGGCATCGGCCCCTCCACGTCGTCCCAGATCGTCGGCTCCGCCGCCCTCGACCGCCGCCGCGCCACCGCGGCCGCGGACACCCCCGCCGCCAAGGCGGCCCGCCTCGCCGCGCGCGAGGAGCCCGAGGAGGACGAGGAGCTGCCGCGCGACCGCTGGGCGCGCATCCGGCCCTGGATCCTGCCCGTGGTGGCGCTCGCCGCCATCATCGGCGCCGCCTGGGGCGGGTACTGGTGGAGCCAGCAGCAGTACTACGTGGGCGAGTCGGACGGCTACGTGGCCGTGTACCGCGGCATCCCCGAGGTGCTGGGGCCGCTGAGCTTCCACACGCTCGTCGAGACCACCGGCGTGCCCATGGACGAGCTCGAGGCCTACCAGCGCCTGCGCGTGTCGGAGGCGATCCGGGTCACGACCCGCGAGGACGCCGACGACGTGGTCGCGTCGCTCAGGTCGGAGAACTAGTGGCCATCGTCGCGGACGTCCACGTCCGCACCGGGCGCCGGTCCGAGCTGGGCCTGCTGGCCATCGCCGTGGCCGTCGCGGTGCTCGCGCGCGGCCTGGTCGACTACCACGCGCACATCCTCGAGCCGGTCGAGATCTCCGTCTACGCGGGGGCGTGGATCGGCGTGCTCGCGCTGGTCCACCTGGCCCTGCGGCGCTGGGCCCCCTTCGCGGACCCCGTGCTCGTGCCGGCCGTCGCGACCCTTGTGGGCATCGGCCTCGCGATGATCCGCCGCATCGACTTCGCGTACGCCGCCCGCGGCCGCGACACCAACTTCGGCGACGTGCAGACGGTGTGGGCGCTCATCGGCGTCGCGCTCATGCTCCTGGTCATCCTGCTGCTGCGCGACTACCGGCTCCTGAGACGCTTCACCTACACCTCGGGCGTGCTGGGCCTCATCGCGCTGCTCCTGCCACTCATGCCGGTCATCGGCACGCAGATCAACGGCGCGCGCATCTGGATCAACGTCTTCGGCCGCTCGCTGCAGCCGGGCGAGTTCGCCAAGATCGCCTTCGTCGTCTTCTTCGCCGGCTACCTGGTCTCCAACCGCGACACCCTCGCGCTCGCCGGCCCCAAGGTGCTGGGCCTGCGCCTGCCGCGCGTGCGCGACATGGGCCCGCTCGCCCTCGTCTGGGTCGCGGCCATGCTCGTGCAGATCTACGAGCGCGACCTGGGCACCTCGCTGCTGCTGTTCGGCATCTTCGTCGCCATGCTCTACGTCGCCACCGAGCGGATCAGCTGGGTGGTGATCGGCATGGGGGCGTTCGCCGTGGGCGCGGTCGCCGCCGGCACCATCTTCGCCCACGTGGGCTCGCGCTACACCGCGTGGCTGCACGCGCTCGACGCGGACGTGTACCGCTCCGGCCAGTCGGAGCAGCTGGTGCGCGGCCTGTTCGGCATGGCCTCGGGCGGGCTGTTCGGCACCGGCCTGGGCGAGGGCCGGCCCGACCTGGTGCCGTACGCGGAGTCCGACTTCATCGTCGCCTCGCTGGGCGAGGAGCTGGGCCTCACCGGCCTCATGGCGATCCTGGTCCTCTACGTCATCATCGTGCAGCGCGCGATGCGCACCGCGATCGGCACCCGCCACGGCTTCGGCAAGCTGCTCGCGACCGGCCTGGGCTTCGCGATCGCGCTCCAGGTGTTCATCGTGGTCGGCGGCGTCACCCGGGTGATCCCGCTGACCGGCCTCACCACACCGTTCCTCGCCTACGGCGGCTCCTCGATGCTGGCCAACTTCATCATCATCGGGCTCCTGCTGCGGCTGTCCGACCAGGCCAGACGCCCCGAGGAGGTGCGCGCGTGAACGAGCCCGTGCGCCGCCTGTCGGTGCTCATCCTGGTCCTGTTCCTCACCCTCATGGGAGCGGCGTCCTACATCCAGGTCATCGACGCCGGCAACCTCAACGCCGACGGCCGCAACGTCCGCACGCTCTACCGCGAGTTCGGCAACTTCCGCGGGCCCATCGTCGTCGACGGCGACCAGGTCGTGTGGTCGGAGCCGGTCGACGATCCCTTCAAGTACCAGCGCACCTACTCCGACTCGACCCTGTACTCGGCCGTCACGGGCTACTACAGCATCGTCTTCGGGTCGACGGGCATCGAGGCCGCCGAGGACGGCCTCCTGTCGGGTTCGGCCGATGCGCTGTTCTGGACCCGGATGGGGAACCTGCTGTCCGGGGAGACGCAGCGGGGGGCCTCGGTCGAGCTCACCCTGTCCGCCGCGGTCCAGCGCGCCGCGACCGATGCGCTGGGCGACCAGCCGGGCGCCGTCGTCGCCCTCGACCCGAGCACGGGTGCGATCAAGGCCCTGGTGACGAGCCCCACCTACGACGCGGAGGCGCTCGCCGGGCACGACACGGCCGCGGTCAACGACGCGTACCAGAACCTCCTGGGCCAGGACGACGGCCCCCTGGTCAACCGCGCGATCGGCGGCGACACCTACCCGCCCGGCTCCACCTTCAAGCTCATCACGGCGGCGGCGGCGCTCGAGTCCGGCTACACCGCGGACACCGAGCTGTACGCGCCCGACCAGCTCGAGCTGCCCGACACGACCGCCACGATGGGCAACTACGGCGGCGGCTCGTGCGGCGACGGCGAGCGCACCACGCTCGCGGAGGCGATCCGCATCAGCTGCAACACCGCGTTCGGCAACCTGGGCATCACGCTCGGCTGGAACGTCATCGAGCGCGAGGCCAAGGAATTCGGCTGGGGCGAGTCCCTGTCGATCCCGCTCGCCGTCACGCCGTCGCGGCTTCCGGAGGACCCGGACCGCGCCCAGGCGGCCATGTCCGCGATCGGTCAGTTCGACGTCCGCGCGACCCCGCTCCAGATGGCCATGGTGGCCGCCGGCATCGCGAACGACGGCGTGCTCATGCAGCCGTACCTGGTCGAGCAGGTGCGCGACTCGGACCTGCGGATCATCGAGCAGTCCGAGCCCGTCGAGATGTCGCGCCCCATGAGCGCCTCCGACGCGAACGAGCTCACGGACATGATGGTCGCCGTCGTCGAGTCCGGGTCCGCGACCGCCGCCCAGATCCCGGGCGTCGAGATCGCCGCCAAGACCGGCACGGCCGAGACCGGCCGCGACGAGCCGCCGCACACCTGGATCGTGGCGTTCGCCCCGGCGAAGGACCCCCAGGTCGCCGTGGCGGTCGTCGTGGACAACGGCGGCACCCTCGGCGCGGCCGGCCAGACCGTCACCGGCGGCACGGTGGCCGCGCCCATCGCCCGGCAGGTCATCGAGGCCGCGCTGGCGGAGGAGGGCTGATGGCGATCACCGCGGGCACCACGCTGGGCGGGCGCTACGTGCTGCGCTCCCTCATCGCGGTGGGCGGCATGGGCGAGGTGTGGCGCGGCACGGACACGGACCTCGACCGCGCGGTGGCCGTCAAGCTGCTCAAGGACGGCGCCGCGGAGAACGAGACCTTCCTCAAGCGCTTCCGCAACGAGGCCAAGAACGCCGCCGGGCTGCTGCACGAGAACATCGCGCAGGTCTACGACTTCGGCGAGCACGCGCGCACCCCGTACCTGGTGATGGAGCTCGTCGAGGGCGAGCCGCTGTCGAGCATCCTCGAGCGCGAGCGCACCCTCGACGAGGCCCGCCTGGTGACGCTGCTGCGGCACTCGTGCCACGGGCTGTCCGCGGCCCACGCCGCCGGCGTGATGCACCGCGACGTCAAGCCCGGCAACCTGCTGGTCCAGGCCGACGACCACGTCAAGATCACCGACTTCGGCGTGAGCCGCGGCACCGACCAGACCACCCTGACCGCCACCGGCATGGTGATGGGCACGGCGCAGTACCTCGCTCCCGAACTGGCGCTGGGCAAGCCAGCGACGCCCGTGTCCGACCTCTACGCGCTGGGCATCATCGCCTACGAGGCCGTCGTGGGGAAGCGTCCCTTCACGGCCGCGAGCGCCGTCGACATCGCGATCGCGCAGGTCAACGAGCCCGTCCCGGCGCTGCCGTCGTCGGTGTCCCCCGACCTCGCCCGGCTCATCCGCGTGCTCCTCGACAAGGCGCCGCGCAAGCGCCCCCAGACCGCGCTCGAACTCGACCAGATGCTCGCCGGGCTGTCGCTGACCGGCCGGGCCCGCGTCGCATCGTCCCCCGTCGATCCGGCCGCCCCCACCCCCGAGGACGGCACGCGGCCCAGCCAGCGGCGCACCATGCCGCCGTCGATCGCCCCCCGCGAGTACCGTCCCCGCCCCGACGTCGAGCGCAAGAGGCGCTCGTGACCCTCTCTACAATGTCCCGGAGCACGGAAGCCCCCGGTGCACGACGTAAGGACCCTGCATGAACGACGAACCGAAGATCCTCGGCGGCCGATACGAGGTTGGCGACCTCATCGGCCGTGGCGGCATGGCCGAGGTGCATGTGGGATACGACACACGCCTGGGGCGCACCGTCGCGATCAAGATCCTCCGCGCGGACCTCGCGCGCGACCCGTCGTTCCAGACCCGCTTCCGCCGCGAGGCCCAGGCCGCGGCCGGCCTCAACCACCCCAGCATCGTCGCCGTGTACGACACGGGCGAGGACGTGACGCCCGGCCCGAACGGCAACCCGCAGGCCGTGCCCTACATCGTCATGGAGTACGTCGAGGGCCACACCGTCCGCGACATCCTCAAGGGCGACGTCGCCGCCCCCATCGACGAGGCCGTCGAGATCACCGCCGGCGTCCTCGCCGCGCTCGACTACTCGCACCACGCGGGCCTGGTCCACCGCGACATCAAGCCCGCGAACATCATGCTCACGCCCACGGGCGCGGTGAAGGTCATGGACTTCGGCATCGCGCGCGCGCTGGCCGATGCGGGCCAGACCATGACGCAGACGCAGGCCGTCGTGGGCACCGCCCAGTACCTCTCCCCCGAGCAGGCGCGCGGCGAGACCGTCGACGCCCGCTCGGACCTCTACTCGACGGGCTGCGTGCTCTTCGAACTGCTCACCGGCCGCCCGCCCTTCGTGGGCGACTCGCCGGTCTCCGTCGCGTACCAGCACGTCCGCGAGGCCGCGCCGCGCCCCTCGCAGTACGCCTCCGACGTGCCGGACGCGCTCGACCGGGTGGTGCTGCGCGCGCTGTCGAAGAACCGCGACGAGCGCTACTCGTCCGCCCAGGAGTTCCTCGCGGACCTGCGGGCCGTGATGGCCGGCGACCAGCCCGCGCCCACCACGGGCCAGTTCCCGCTGGGCTCCGCGGCGTTCGGCGCCGGGGCCGTGGGCGTCGCCGCCGCGGGCGCCGCGGCGGCCGGCCAGTCCCCCACCACGGGCCAGACCGAGATCGTCCCCGGCCAGCCCGCCACCGGCGAGACTGCGGTGATGCCCGGCGCGTCGCCGTGGGGTGCGGTCAACCAGCCCGCGTCCGTGCCCCCCGCCGCGGGAGCCGCGGGTGCCGCCGGAGGCATGGCGACCGGCCCGGGCACCGCCGCCGTGAGCACGGTGGACGATGCGGCGGCCAGGCGCCGCAAGACCGTCCAGTGGTCGATTCTTGCCGCCGCGCTCGTGGCGGTCGCGCTGCTCATCCTCGCGCTGTTCATGATGACCCGCAGCGCTCCCGAGGTCGAGGCCAGCCCGAGCCCCACCGCGGCCGCGGTGCAGATGCCCGACCTCGAGAACGCCACCGAGGCGGACGCGAGATCCCAGCTCGAAGCGCTCGGCCTGTCCGTGACGATCCAGCGGGAGGGCTCCGAGGACGTCGACCAGGACCTGGTCACCCGCACGGATCCGCCCGCGGGCCAGATGGCCACCGAGGGCGACACCGTGACGCTGTACCTGTCCTCCGGCCCCGACGTGGTCACGATCCCGGACGTGCGGGGCTTCGAGCGCGAACGCGCCGAGCAGACGCTCGAGGACGCCGGCATCACGGTCAACAGGTTCGACACCGAGGACGACCCGGGGCTGAGCGAGGGTCGCATCACGCGCACCGAGCCCGCCGCGGGCGAAGAGGTCGCGAGCGGCTCCGCGGTCACGCTCTACGCCTCCTCCGGCAAGGTGGAGCTGCCCGACCTGTCGGGCAAGTCCGAGTCCGAGGCGCGCGGCATCATCCAGGAGCTGGGCCTGTCGCCCTCCTCCACCACCCGCGAGGTGGACGCCGGCCCGTACGACGTGGTCGTCGAGCAGAGCCCGGTCGCGGGCCGCGTCGACCAGGGGTCCTCGGTGGAGATCGTCATCGCGATCGAGCCGTCGACCGTCTCCGTGCCGGACGTCGTCGGACGCTCGCAGACCGCCGCCGTCCAGGAGATCGAGGGCGCCGGGCTGTTCCTCGGCTCCGTCACCGTCGACACCAGCGAGGCGAACCCCGACGCCGCGGGCACGGTCAAGTCGATGAACCCGCGCGCCGGCACCGAGGTCACGCCGGACACGACCGTCGACCTGGTCGTGTGGTGCGACGTTCGCTCCGTCCTGGTCACGGCCGAGCCGGAGATCGACCCCGACAACCCGGACGCCACCCCGGCGCCCGGCGAGGTCACGGAGACGTTCGTCTGCCGCTGATCGGGCGGCCACCTGTCAAACACCCCAACCGCACCCCCGGAGGCGTGATGCCCCCGGGGGTGCGGTGTCTATGCTGGGAAAATGTCCCCCACGCTCACCGTCGCGAGCCTCCACGACTTCGTCACGGAGCGCCTTCCCGAGGTTCAGCACACCCTCGACGATCACGTCGCCCAGGCGACGTCGGAGCTGCCCGCCGCCGGCACCGACTACCGCGACCTGTGGCACACCGTGGGCCGCCAGTTCGCCGGCGGCAAGAAGCTCCGCCCGTCCCTGACCCTCGCCGCGTACGCGGGGCTGGGCGGTGAGGATCCGGCCGCGGCGGTCCCCGTCGCGGCCGCGATGGAGATGCTCCACACCGCCATGCTCATCCACGACGACATCCTCGATCACGACGAGGTCCGGCGCGGCCGACCCAACGTCGCGGGGGCGCGCCGTGCGGCGCTGGCGGGCCGCCGCCTCGCGCCCGCGCAGACCGACGACCACGTGCTGGCCGCCGCGCTGCTGGGCGGAGACCTCGCGCTGTCCTCGACCTACGACCTCATCTCCCGCGCGGACCTCCCGGCCCACCACCGCATCGCCTGCCTGGACCTGGTGACCCGCGCGATCCGCACCACCATCGCCGGGGAGCTGCTCGACATGTACGCGGACATGGTCGAGCCCGAGGCCGCGAACTCCCTGCTCGTCGCGGAGCTCAAGACCGCGGCGTACTCGGTCGTGGTGCCGCTGCTCGCGGGCGCGCAGCTGGCCGGCGCGGACCCCACCATGGTCACCCACCTGGAGAAGCTGGGATCCTCGCTGGGCCTGAGCTTCCAGCTGGTCGACGACGACCTGGGCGTGTTCGGCGACCCCGAGGTGACGGGGAAGTCGGTCCTGTCGGACCTGCGCGCGGGCAAGCGCACCGAGCTCATGCGGCTGGGATTCCTGCAGGCCGATGCACCGGGCCGGGCGATCCTCGAGGACGCCCTGGGGGATCCTCGCCTCGACGAGGACGGTGCGGCGCGGGTGCGCGAGGTGCTCGAGGCCTCCGGTGCCCGCGAGCGCGCGCTGCGGGCCGCGCGCCAGCACGCGCGCCGCGCGCGCAACGTGGCCTACGAGCGCGTGCCCAGCCCGCTCTCGGGTTACCTCGTGGACCTCATCGACGGACTCGAGGGACGCGCGTCGTGAGGCCGGCGTCGCCGCGACGGCGGGGGCGCCCGGACGCCAACGCGTCCGCTCAGGACTCGCCTTCCACGCCCGCCTCCCCCACCTCGCTGGACCTGTACGAGCGGGCCTCCCGCGACGCATCGTCCCGGGTCCTGGCCCTGTACTCGACGAGCTTCGGCGCGGGCACGCGGATGCTCGCGCCCGCGATGCGGCGTCACATCGAGGCGGTGTACGCGATGGTGCGGGTCGCCGACGAGATCGTCGACACCTACCGCGGCGACGATGCCGGGGAACTGCTCGACGCCTACGAGCGCGAGGTGGGCGCGGCGATGGAGCGCGGCTTCTCGACGGACCTGGTGGTGCACGCCTTCGCGGTCACCGCCCGCGCGGTGGGGATCACGCGCGCGCAGGTGGACCCGTTCTTCACGTCGATGCGCCGCGACCTGGACCCCGTGCCGCACACGCAGGAGTCGTTCGAGCGGTACGTGTTCGGCTCCGCGGAGGTGGTCGGGGAGATGTGCCTGGCCGCGTTCCTCAACACCGGGACGGGCCCGCGGCCGCTGCCCGAGACGGCCGTCGAGGGAGCGCGGAGGCTCGGGGCCGCGTATCAGAAGGTCAACTTCCTGCGGGATCTGGGCGTGGACGACGGCGAGCTGGGGAGGTCCTACTTCCCGGGCGTCACCGCACGGTCCCTCGACCAGCCCACCCTGGAGCGGCTGGTCACGGACTGCCGCGCGGACATGGAGGCGGCGCGCGCGTGCCTGCCGGCGCTGCCGAGGCGGGCACGGGTCGCCGTGGCCGCGACCCTCGCGATCTACACCCGGCTGCTCGACCGGATCGCGGCGACGCCCGCCCAGGAGCTGGTCGCGACGCGGGTGCGGGTGCCCGATCCGGTGAAGCTGGGCCTCGCCGCCCGCTCCGCCCTCACCGGGGGCCGGGCGTGAGCGCGCCGCGCATCGTCGTGATCGGCGGCGGCGTGGGCGGCCTGGCGACCGCGGGCCTGCTCGCCCGTGGAGGCGCACGGGTGACGCTGCTCGAGGCGCGCGACCAGCTGGGCGGTCGGAGCGGGCGGCTCGAGGTGGACGGCCACGTGTACGACACTGGCCCGTCCTGGTACCTCATGCCGGAGGCGTTCACCCAGTTCTTCGCGCTGATGGGACGCGACGTCGAGCGCGAGCTCGACCTCATCGAGCTGGACCCGCGCTACCGGGTGTTCTTCGAGGGCGAGGACCCGGCCGGTCCCGCGGAGCTGCTCGAGGTCTCCGCCGACGCCGAGGAGAACTGGCGCCGGTTCGACGCGCTGTCCCCCGGCGAGGGCGCGGCCGTGCGCGCCTACGCGGAGGACGCCGGCGACCTCTACCGGCTCGCGCTCGAGCGCTTCCTCTACACGACGTACGCCCGCCCGGAGCGCGTCGTGTCCGCCGAGGTCGTACGGCGGCTCCCCGAACTGGGACCCCTGCTGGTCCGCTCGCTGGGCGCGCGCATCGCCTCCCGCATCCGCGACCCGCGCCTGCGCCAGATCCTGGGCTTCCACGCGGTGTTCCTGGGCTCCTCGCCGTCCCGCGCGCCCTCGCTGTTCTCGCTCATGAGCCACCTGGACCTCACCTCCGGCGTCAAGTACCCCCGCGGCGGCATGTACGCGGTCATCGACGCGCTCGCGCGCGTCGCGCGCGAGGAGGGCGCGGACCTGCGCACGGGTACCCCCGTCGAGCGCATCCTGGTGGACGATGCGGGGCTCGCCACCGGCGTGGCGCTCGCCTCCGGGGAGACCATCGAGGCCGATGCGGTGGTGTCCGGCGCGGATCTCCACCACACCGAGACGGTTCTGCTCGACGCGCCCCACCGCACCCACCCGGAGGATCGCTGGCGCCGACGGGACCCCGGTGTGAGCGCGCTGCTGGTGCTCGCCGGCGTCGACGGGCCGCTGCCCGAGCTCGCCCACCACAGCCTGTTCTTCTCCCGCGACTGGGAGGGCAACTTCGGTTCCATCGCCGCGGGAGCCGTGCCGCCGCTGCCGGCGTCCATCTACGTCTCGCGCACCACCGCCACCGAACCGGGCCTCGCCCCGCCCGGACGCGAGAGCCTGGTCATGCTCGTGCCGTTCCCGGCCGAGCCCGCGCTCGGGGCGACCGCCTCCTCGAGGGCGGAGCTCGCCGACTACGCCGGCCGCGCGATCGACCAGGTGGGTGCCTGGGCCGGTGTGCCCGGCCTGCGCGGGCGCACGACGGTGCACCGGATCCTCACTCCGTCCGACTTCGAGACCGACCTTCACGCGTGGCGGGGCGGGGCCCTGGGCCTCGAGCACACGCTCGCCCAGTCGGCGCTGCTGCGCCCGGCCAACGTCTCGCGGAAGGTGGGAAACCTGCTGTACGCGGGCTCGTCGACCACGCCGGGCATCGGGGTGCCGCTGTGCCTCATCTCCGCGGAGCTGGTGGCGAAGCGCCTGCTGGGCGCCGTGGACGCGGGTCCGCTGCCCACCCCGGCGCCGCCGGGATTCCTGGGCAGGTCTCGGGCGTCCGGGGTGCTGGGGGACCTCGCGCGGCGGGCGGGCCGCGCGTCCGGAGGCTCGGACCCGGCTCCGGCTCCGGCCCCGGCCCCGGCCCCGAGCCACGGGGACATCACCCCGTTGGATCCGACTCACGGGGACGTCTCCCCGCAGGATCCGACTCACGGGAGCGTCACCGCATGAGTCAGTTCACTTACTTGGCCGGCTTGGCGGTGTCGCTGGGCGCGTTGGCCCTCATCGACCGACGCTGGCGCCTCGCGCTGTTCGACCAGCCGCGGCGCGCGGCACTGACCGTGGCCGCCACCGTCGTGTTCTTCCTGCTGTGGGACCTCATCGGGGTCGGACTGGGAATCTTCTTCGTGGGGGACTCGCCCTACCTCACGGGGTGGCACGTCGCGCCCGAGGTGCCGATCGAGGAGCTCGCCTTCCTCACCCTGCTCGGGTACCAGACACTCCTCCTGTGGCGGGCGTTCGACCGGCGGACGGGCTCGACCGGCGCGGCCTCCGGCCCCGCGGTCTCGCCCGGAGGCGCGGCATGATCTACGTGCTGCTCTCCATCGCCGTGCTGGCGATCCTCGCGCTGGCGACGGTTCCCGTGCTCACGCGGCTGCCGCATCGTCCCCTGGTGCTCACCGCGCTGGTGCTGGTCGCGCTCACCGCGGTCTTCGACAACGTCATCATCGGGCTCGGGATCGTCGACTACGACCCCGCGCGCATCTCCGGCCTGCGGCTGGGCGTGGCGCCGGTCGAGGACTTCGCGTACACGATCGCAGCCGTGCTGCTGGTCCCCACGTTGTGGACGCTGTTCGCGCCACGCACGCGCGACGCCGCCGCCCCCGACGCCACCGCGCCTGACGCCGCCGCCCCCGACGCCACCACCCCCGCGGTCCGGGACAGTGAGGACCGCTCTTGAGCCCCGAGCGCACCGTGCGGGACAACGAGGACCGCCGGCCGGACCGCCAGGCGCGGCGCGACCGCCCGCTCGCACTCCTCGGCAGCATCGTCAAGGCCTCGCGCCCCGTCTCCTGGATCAACACGGCCTTCCCCTTCGCGGCCGCCTATGCGCTGGTGGTGCGCGACGTCGACGCGGTGCTGATCGTGGGCACCCTGTTCTTCCTGGTCCCGTACAACCTGCTGATGTACGGCATCAACGACGTGTTCGACTACGAGTCGGACCTGGCGAACCCGCGCAAGGGCGGCATCGAGGGCGACGTGATCCGCGACCGCGAGCACGCGCGCCGCGTGCACCGCGCCATCCTGTGGGCCTGCGTCGTCACTGTCACGCCGCCACTGGCCTGGCTGCTGGTGCAGGGCAGCGCCGGCGCCGCGGTGACGCTCGCCCTCGTCGTGTTCGGGGTGATCGCGTACTCGGCGCCCGGGCTGCGGTTCAAGGAGCGGCCGTTCCTCGACTCCCTGACGTCGGCGCTGCACTTCGCGGGTCCGCTGATCTACGCGCTCGTGGTCGCGGGCGCCCCGCTGACGGCCCGGGTGGCCTGGCCGGTGTGGACGGCGTTCATCCTGTGGGGAATGGCCAGCCACGCCTTCGGCGCGGTGCAGGACGTGCGCGCGGACCGGGAGGGCGGGATCGGGTCGGTCGCGACCGTCATCGGCGCGAGGGCAACCGTGTGGTTCGCGATCGGGCTGTACGGCGCATCGTCCCTGGTCCTGCTCGCCCAGCCGTGGCCGGGCACCCTCGCCGCGGTACTGCCGCTTCCCTACCTGATCTCGGTCGCGCGGTTCGCGCGCATCACGGACGAGACGTGCGAGGACGCGAATCGTGGCTGGCGCACGTTCCTGTGGCTCAACCAGCCGGTGGGGTTCGCGGTGACGATGCTGCTCATCGCCATCGCGAGCGGCTGGCTGTAGACCGACCGGCGGCCAGCACACGAGTGGACGGCGACCGGTCGGCGAGCGGCCGGCGAGCGACCGGCGAGCGACCCGCGACCGGTCGGCGTCTCGCGAGGTGCTCAGTGCCCGTTTTCCGTGTTTTTGAGCACTCAGCACCTCCTAGGATGCGGCATCGCAGCCGCCGGGCACTCAGCACCTCCGGGGAAGCAACGCCGCGATTGTCCGGGGACGCAGAGCCGCAGCCACGGCACCAGCGCGCTACTGCCGCACGAGCGGGCTGAGCCCCGCGGCGCGCCCCTCGGCGTCGGGCATGCCGCACGCCTCGAGCCAGTTGGCCAGCAGCCGGTGACCGCCCTCGGTCAGCACGGACTCGGGGTGGAACTGGACGCCGTGCAGGGGGAGCGACCGGTGGCGCAGCCCCATGATGATGCCGTTGGCCGTGGTGGCCGTGACCTCGAGCTCGTCCGGCACGGTGGGGTTCTCGACCGCGAGCGAGTGATACCGCGTCGCGGTGAACGGCGAGGGCAGGCCCGCCAAGACCGACGAGCCCGAGTGAGTCACCTGCGAGGTCTTGCCGTGCATGAGCTCGGGCGCGTGCGAGACCACGCCGCCGTAGACCTCCGCGAGCGCCTGATGTCCCAGGCAGATGCCCAGCATGGGCACGCCCGTGGCCGCGCACTCGCGGATCACGTCCATCGACGCGCCGGCCTCGTGCGGGGCGCCGGGCCCGGGGGAGATGAGCACGCCGTCGTAGTCGCCGACGTCGCCCACCTCCGCGACGGCATCGTTCCTCACCACCACGGTCTCCGCGCCCATCTGGCGCAGGTAGCCCACGATCGTGTAGACGAACGAGTCGTAGTTGTCCACCACGAGGATGCGCGTCATGGCATGGCCTCCACACTCTGGTCCTGGATGTCAAAGGTAACGGAGACCCACGGGAACACCCACGTGAACAGGGCCATCACCACGCCGGCGGCCAGCACCAGCAGCATGAGCACGCGCAGCAGCGCGGGGCCGGGCAGCACGCGCCAGATCCACGGGAAGATCACGGCTGGGGCACCTCCTCGAGGATCTCGGCCGGCACCGCATCGCCCACGGGGGCCCAGTACTCGAGCACGCCGTGCACGATGTACCGCTCCGCCGCCGAATACATCGGGTGGCACGAGGTCAACGTGATGTAGTGGTCGTCGGGCTCCGCCCCGGGCGCGCCCGGCACGGGAGCGATCACCTCGACCTGGCTCGGCGTCACGATCAGGTGTTCGCCCGCTCGGTAGACGTACCAGTTCTCCGCCGTCTGGATGACGATCGCGTCGCCCTCCTGGAGCTCGGCGATACGGTTGAACGGCTTGCCGTACGTGGTGCGGTGCGCGGAGATGGCGAAGTTGCCCAGGCCGCCCGGCATCGCGGTGCCGGGGTAGTGCCCGATGCCCAACGTGTCGAGGACGTCGCGCCGGGTCACGCCCTCGGAGACGGGCTTGACGTAGTCGGATCCCCAGCGGGGCACGTACATGGTGGCGAACGTCTCGGTGAAGCCCACCTCGTCGGGGACCGGCGCATCGGCCGGCGCGCCCTTGTCCTCGTCCGCGATGACCAGCGGGACGTCGGCCTCGGGCACCTCGTCCACATCCCCCGCCGGAGCATCGGCGGCGGCCTCGACGGGGCCCTGGTAGGCCCACTCGAGCGACTCGACCAGCGCCTCCTGCTCACGGTCGGAGGTGACGTCCGTGTAGAAGAGCTGCCACACCACATACAGGCCCAGGACGGCGCCCGCGATGATGAGCAACTCGCCCACGAGCGCCAGGAGCCGATCGGAGAGCCGGCCGCCGCGCGCGTGGTGGCGCGGCGACTCGGTATCGGCGGGTGCGGTCATCGTCACACCAGCGTACGCGAGGCCCCTTCCCGCCCGGTATCGCGGTATGCGCGCGGGTATCCTGATGGGCAGTCAGATCGACCGCCCGCGGTGCGGGCGCACGGAACGAACAATGGAGCAAACGTGCCCTTCTCGAAGAAGCGCGACGACGTCGAGACCTTCAAGGCGCCCAAGAACTTCGGCAAGCCCAAGTCCGACAACCCCAAGTGGCTGCTGCCCACCGCCCTGACCCTGCTGGTCCTGGGTCCGGTGTGGATCGTCATCTACTACGTCTCCAAGGCGCAGTTCCCCATCCCGGAGATCCGCGACTGGAACCTCGCGTTCGGCTTCGTCTTCATGGCGGCCGGGATGGTGCTCCTCACACGCTGGAAGTGAATCACACCGGTGTAGTTATCCCCACGACAGTCCACAGTCGGGGATAACTACACCGGTGTTGTTTTCCACCATTGGGGACAGCGCTGGGGATAACTACACGGGTGTAGTTAGAGGCATCGACCGGGGACGATGCGCCGGCCGGGGGCCGCGCGTCAGGAACGGGGGGCGCGCTGAGGCGCCCGTCCCACCCAGTGCAGCATGGCGGCCATGGTGGCCGCGCCGGCGACCGCTCCCCCGAGGTGGCCCTGCCAGGAGATGCCGGGCACGACGAAGCCGAGCACCAGCCACAGGCCGGCCGTCGTGACGAGCGAGCGGTAGTCCAGCTTCAGCTTGACCAGCACGACCGCGTACGCGGCGATCAGGCCGAAGATCGCGCCCGAGGCGCCGCCGTGCACGCCGCCGTTCGCGAGCAGCATCACCGACGCCGAGCCGCCCAGGAGCGACAGCACGTAGAGCGCCAGGAAGCGCAGGCGCCCCATGATCGGCTCGAGCTGCGTGCCGAACTGGAACAGCACCAGCATGTTCATGCCCAGGTGCAGCAGCCCGAAGTGCAGGAATCCCGAGGAGAGCCAGCGGTACCACTCGTCCCCGCCGCCCAGCACGAAGTCCGCGTAGATCCCGGGGTTGGGGATGAGCGCCCACTCGACGCGCCAGGCTCCGGTGCCCAGCACGTAGGTGCCGTACAGGTACGCCAGCACGTTGAGCCCGATGAGGGCGTAGGTGACGTACGGGGTGCCGAAGGCGGAGGTGAAGCCCAGGCGGTTGACGACGCTGCGCTGCGACCGTTGCGCCTGCGCCACGCAGTCCACGCACTGGATGCCCACCGCCGCGGGCCGTTGGCACTCCGGACACGTGGGACGGCCGCAGCGCTGGCAGCGGACGTACGAGACGCGATCGGGGTGCCGCGGGCACGTGGGCGTCGCGGCGGCGGGCTCCGTCACGCGTTACTCGGTGACGGTGACGCCGGTGATGATGACGTCCTCGAGCGGGCGGTCACGGCCGTCCGTCGCGGTCGTGGCGATCGCGTCGACCACGGCGCGCGACTCGTCGTCGGCGACCTTGCCGAAGATGGTGTGCTTGCCGTTGAGCCAGCTGGGCTTGTCGACGGTGATGAAGAACTGCGAGCCGTTGGTGCCCGCGGGCTTGCCGGTGATGGGGTTGAGGCGCTGGCCGGCGTTGGCCATGGCGAGCAGGTAGGGCTCGTCGAAGCGCAGCTCGGGGTGGATCTCGTCGTCGAAGGTGTAGCCCGGGCCGCCGGTGCCGGTGCCCAGCGGGCAGCCGCCCTGGATCATGAAGCCGCCGATGACGCGGTGGAACGCGAGTCCGTCGTAGAACGGCTCGGTGCTCTTCTGGCCGGTCTGGGGGTCCTTCCACTCCTTCGCGCCGGTGGCGAGACCGACGAAGTTCTTGACGGTCACGGGGGCGTGGTTGGGGAACAGCTCGATGCGGATGTCGCCTGCGGTGGTCTGAAGAGTTGCGATCATGCGCGCCATTCTTCCACGCTGGTCGCAACCGTGCGCCCTAGGTGGCACGATGGGATACCAGGGGTCCCCCTAGGTGAGGAGCACAGCATGAAGAAGGTGTCATTCCAGGGCTTCGACGCGGACAAGGCCCGCGACCAGGCCGCCGAGGCCGCCAAGGCGGCGCGAGACGCGGCCCACGAGGCGCAGCTCGCGGCCACGGAGGCCGCCAAGCGCGCCAAGGAGTGGGCGGGCCCCCAGTACGAGAACGCCAAGGACTGGGCCGAGCCGCAGTACGAGAAGGCGAAGGCGTGGGCCACGCCGCGCGCCAAGAAGGCGTACCACGCCGGTGCGCGCAAGGCGTCGCCGTACGTGCACCAGGCCGGCGACAAGGCCTCGCAGTGGGCGGACGTCGCGCACGCCGCGATCGTCGGCGCCGCCATCCCGGCCGTCGTCGCAGCGGTGGACAACGCCGCGAAGGAGCCCAAGAAGGGCGGCGTGGGTCGCGTGCTCGTGCCGCTGGCCCTCGTGGCCGCCGCCGGCGCCGCCGTGGTCGTGTGGGCGCGTCGCGACCCGGGCCGCGACCGCTGGGCCGGCGAGGACGAGGAGTGGGAGTTCGCCGCCGAGGGCGACATCAAGGACCAGGTGCGCCGCAACGTCAACAAGGCCGTCGACGCCGCCGCCGACGCCGCGCGCAAGGCCGCGGAGGCCGCCACCGCCGCTGCCGCCGCCGCGACGGAGGCCGTGCAGGAGAAGGCCGGCCCGACGATGGACAAGCTCCGCGAGGCCGCCGGCCCCGCCGCCGAGTCGATCAAGGACACGGTGGTCGCCGAGGCCAAGAAGGTCGCCGAGGTCGCCGGCCCCGCCGCCACCCACGTCAAGGAGACCGCGGTCGCGGAGGCCAAGAAGGTCCGCGAGGCCGCCGAGGACGCGCGCAGCCGCGCGACCGACGAGGTCGTCTCCGCGATCGACGACGCCGAGGACGTCTGGGAGGACGAGGCCGAGAAGAAGGCCTGACCCTCTCGCCATCGCACGACGGGCGCCCCCACCGCATGGTGGGGGCGCCCGTCGCATGTGACCTTGCCCCGCGCTGGAATCTCTACAGTGGTGGCATGACAGACACCGCAGCCACCCCGACCACCACCCTCCGCCTCGAGATCTCCGGCATGACGTGCACCAGCTGCTCGACGGCCGTGACCGGCGCCCTGACCGCCCTGGCGGGCGTGCGCAGCGCCGCCGTCGACCACGAGGTCGGCACCGCCGTGGTCGCCCTCGAGCCGGGCACGAACGCGGAGGACTTCGCCTTCGCCGCGGATGCCGCCGTCCACGACGCGGGCTACACGCTCGAGGCGGCCTCGCTGCTGCTCGCGGGCGCCTCCGCCACGGCCGACGCCTCGGAGAAGGCCGGCGGCTGCTGCGGGGGCGGCTGCTGCCGCTGAGCCCCGGAGACGCGAACGGCCCCCTCCGCGGAGGGGGCCGAACCGTTGGTGGAGCCTAGGGGACTCGAACCCCTAACCCCCTGCTTGCAAAGCAGGTGCGCTACCAATTGCGCCAAGGCCCCGTCGCCGGGCGAGGTGCCGGCTGCCGGTCGCACCAGTGTACTCGGGTGCATGGATTGTGATCCGCGCCGCCCCGTCGCACCGGAGCGACGGGCATCGGATCACCGTGGTGGGCCCAGGAGGACTTGAACCTCCGACCTCTTCGTTATCAGCGAAGCGCTCTAACCGCCTGAGCTATGGGCCCTTTCGCGGCCTCACCGGCCGCGGCGCACAACTGTACCTCACGTCGGACGCGGTGCAAAATCGCGTCCGACCGGGCCGTCAGTCGTCCGTGAGAGTGACGTAGACGCCGCCCACCACGGACGACACCACGTTGTAAAGGAACGATGCGAGGGTCGCCAGGGCGGTGATGAGGACCACGTTGACGACGGACAGCAGGATCGCGGCGCTCATGATCTTGTTGCGGTCGAAGAACTGCATGATGTCGATCTCACGCTCGGTGGTGAACAGCTGCACCACCCAGTCGTTGATGAGCACGAACACGCCCATGCTGTCGAGCACGTTCCACAGCACGAAGACCGCGACGACGAACATGATGCCCACCGCGATCGACAGCAGGAAGCCCAGCTTGAGCGCCGACCACGGGTCGATGCGCGACAGCAGGACGCGGGCCTTGCGCGGGCCGCCCTTGGACTCGGGGGTGTGGAGCTCGTCGCCCTCGGTGAAGGACTCCTTGGCGCGCACGGCGTAGCCGCGGAGCTTGGCGCCGCCGGCGCCCAGCGCGGCGCCGGCCGCACCGGAGGTCCAGGCGGGGCGGGGACCCTCGGCCTGCTGGCCTGGGACCGGCTGGGCGGCCGGCTGCTGCGGGGCGGCCGCGGGCTCTGCCGTGGTGGGAGCGAAGGTCTGGGTGCGGGCCGCGGGCTGGCCGGCCGTCTGCGGCGCGCTCGTGGGCGCGGGCGTCGCGGGGGCGTACGCGCGGGGGGCGGTCGCGGCCTCGCCGGAGGCCGCCGAGCGCGGCGCGCGGGCCGCGGGGGCCGGCTGCTCGGCATCGGGCTCGAGCGTGGGGATCCCGGACGGCGCGGTCTGCGGACGCAGGGCGGTGCGCTGCGGCACGGAGCCCGTGGAGGGAGCCGGAGCGGACGGGGCGGCGGGGGCGCCGCCGTCGCTCTCGGCCTCGGGGTTCACCGGCATGAACAGGGACCGCGTCCGCGCCGCGGGCGCGTCCTCCGTCGCTCGGGGCGAGTACAGCCCCCGGCCGTTCTGGGGGGTGCGGTTGTCCGCGTTCATGAAGGCTCCTCCTCGCGCGCACTGATGCGCGCATACCGCACTAGGGTAACGGAGCCGCATGACGCGGTCACGTTCGCTCCGGCGCGACGGCCGCCTCGGGACCGCGGCCGGGTCGCGGCACGGGCCCCCGCTCCCCTCCATCACGAGGCCCCCGCGGACTAGCGTGTGGTCATGACGTCCCCGACGACCGCCCCGCCCGTCGACGAGTCTCCCGTGCGCGCGGCGCTCGGCATCCTCCGCCGCATCCCCGCCACGCTCGCGGTCACCGCCGTGGTGCTGACGGTCGGGGCGATCACCGGCGCCCTGTGGGAGTCCGCGGCGGACTCCGGCCTGGTCGATCGCTGGGGATGGGGCATCGACGCGTTCGCCGACGGGCAGTGGTACACGGCCGTCGTCGGCGTCGCCATCTCCCCCGAGCCGTGGATGTACGCGCTCATTCTGGGCACGTTCTGCGTCGGGGGCGGCTTCCTCGAGTACCGCTACGGCGCGCTGCGCATGCTGCTGGCGGTGCTGGGCACCCACCTGGCCGCGGTGCTCGTGGTGGCCCTCCTGTTCCTGGGCCTCGAGCAGACCTCGCTCGACTGGGCGCAGGAGCTCGCGCGCGTGCGGGACGTGGGGCTGAGCAACGGCGGCTTCGGCGCCGTGGGCGCCATGACCGCGGGGATGCCCCTGCTGTGGCGCCGCCGGGTGCGGCTGGTGATCTCGCTGTACGCCGTCGCGATGATCCTCTACGCGGGCCTCATCTGGGACTTCACGCACGCCGCCGCCTTCTGGATCGGCATCGCGATCGGGCCCTGGGTGGTGGGGCGCCCGCGCGAGCGCGTCGCGTGGCGGCTCGGCCCCCAGGAGGTCCGCGACATCGCGGCCACCGTGCTCGCCTTCGGCTCGCTCCACCACCTGCTGACCCGCATCTGGCCTGGCGAGGGAGGGATCCTCTCCTTCGACGCGACCACGGACGATGCGGACCTCACCACCCTGGCCCTCGTCGCATCGTCCGTGGTCGCCCTGACGCTCGCCTACGCCCTCCACCGCGGCCGCCGGGCGGCGTGGTGGTACGTCGTCCTCGCCACGTCCTTCGCGGTGGTGGTGGCCCCTCTCCTGGGGCTCACCGCGTCCGGGTGGCTCGACTGGTCGCTCGACGTCGCGCTCCTGGTCGTCCTGTTCGCGTGGCGCCGGCACTTCCGGGTCACGGGCGACAAGCGCTCGCGCCGGCGGGTGTGGCGGCGCGGACTGCTCGCCCTGGCCGGGCTCATGACGTTCACGGTCGTCGCGATCATGGCGCTGCGCGAGCAGATCGAGCCCGAGCCCACGCTGGGCACGGCGATCGGGGAGGCGGTGCTGCGGGTGGTCGGCGGCACGTCCGGGCTCGAGCCGCAGTCGACCGTGTCGCGGGTGATGCTCGACGGCATCGGCGTCGTGTGGTTCCTCGCGTTCGTGGTGTTCCTCGCCTCGCTGCTGCTCACGTCCCGGCGCCACGAGACGCACGAGTCCGTGTCCGAGCGCTTCGCCGCCCTGCAGCGCGGCACCACGGGCATGACGAGCATCGGCTACATGGCGCGCTGGGCGGGGATCTCGCACTGGATCTCCGAGGACGGCAGCGCCGGCTTCGCGTTCAAGCAGGTGGGCAACACGGCGATCGTGCTGTCCGACCCGGCCGGCCAGCCCGAGGACCTCCGCCGCACCTACGGGGAGTTCGCGGAGTTCTGCCGGTCGCGGGGCTGGCGGCTCGCGTACTTCGCGGTGTCCGAGCGCGTGCGCGCCGAGCTGGGCGAGCTGGGCATGAAGTCCATCCAGGTGGCCGAGGACACGGTGATCCGCCTGCCCGACCTCGCCTTCACGGGCAAGGCCTGGCAGGACGTGCGCTCCGCGATCAACCGGGCCAAGCGCGAGGGCGTGACGATGCGCGTGGTCCGCTACTCGGACGCACCGCGCGGGCTCAAGGACCAGCTCGAGGCCATCAGCGCCCAGTGGTCGGGCGACAAGTCGCTGCCGGAGATGGGATTCACCCTGGGGGACCTGCCCGAGGCCGACGACCCGAACGTCGAGATGCACCTCGCCGTCGACGAGGACGGCACGGTGCACGGCATGACCAGCTGGATGCCGGTCTACCGCGAGGGCGACGTGGTCGGCTGGACCATCGACATCATGAAGCGGCGCCTGGACGACCGGGTGATGTCGGGCGTCATGGAGTTCCTCATCGCCCAGTCCGCGGTCGAGTACAAGGAGGCGGGCTACGAGTTCATCTCGCTGTCCGCCGCGCCGCTGAGCTACTCGGGCGAGGTCGAGGGGTCCGTCGAGCGCCTGCTCGACATCCTCGCGGACAAGATGGAGCCCTACTACGGGTTCACGTCCCTGGAGCGCTTCAAGGCCAAGTTCAAGCCCGAGCACTTCCCGCTCTACCTCGCCTATCCGGACGAGCTCGAGCTGCCGGCGGTGGCGCTGGCGATCCTGCGCGCGTACCTGCCCGACGCGACGGCGGCGGACCTGGTCAAGGCGGCCGTCGCCAAGCCGGAGTAGCGCGGCGGCCCTGCCCCTTCGCTCCCGCCGGGCTCCTCCGGAGGCCCCTCGGCCCTGGCGGTAGCCGGGCGCTCGACTTGGGCCCGCATCGTGCCCGGATCTACCGCCAGGGGTGACGGGAAGCCCTAGTGGCCCGCCCCCAGGTGGCCGGTCATCCGGCCGTGGAACTCGCGCGAGACGGCGTTGAGGCCCACGAACTCGACCTCGGTGCCGTGGGTCGCGTACTTGTGCTCGACCGCGTCGAGCGCCGCGACGGTCGAGGCGTCCCACACGTGCGAGCCGCTCATGTCGATCACCACGCGGCCCGGGTCGCCCGCGTAGTCGAACTGGCTGTACAGGTCGTTCGAGCTGGCGAAGAACAGCTCGCCCTTGACGGTGTAGCGGCGCACGCCGTCCTCGACGGGGCCGCCCACCACCTGGGCGAGGTGCGCGACGCGGCGCGCGAACAGCACCGACGCGAGCAGCACGCCGGCCACCACCCCGTAGGCGAGGTTGTGCGTCGCCACCACGACGGCGACGGTCGTGAGCATCACGGCCGTCTCCGAGCGCGGCATGCGCCGCAGCGTCGAGACGCGGACCGAGTGCCAGTCGAACGTGGCCCACGACACGTAGATCATCACCGCGACGAGCGCGGCCATGGGGATCATCGCGACCACGTCGCCCAGCAGCAGGATGAGCACCAGCAGGAACACGCCGGCCGCGAGCGTGGACAGGCGGGTGCGGGCGCCGCCGGCCTTCACGTTGATCATCGTCTGGCCGATCATGGCGCAGCCGCCCATGCCGCCGAACAGCCCCGTGATGATGTTCGCCGCGCCCTGGCCCCAGGCCTCGCGGGTCTTGTCGGAGTGGGTGTCCGTGATGTCGTCGACCAGCTTGGCGGTCATCAGCGACTCGAGCAGGCCCACCAGCGCGAGGCCCAGCGCGTAGGGGAACACGATCTCGAGCGTCTCGAGGCTCACGGGCACGTTGGGGATGAACAGGCCGGGCAGCCCCTCGGGCAGCGCGCCCTCGTCGCCCACGGTCGGCACGGCGATCGCGGCGGTGACGGTGACCACGGTCAGCAGCACGATGGCGACCAGGGGCGCCGGCACGGCCTTGGTGAGCCGCGGCCACAGCGCGATCACCGCGAGGCCCGCCGCCACCAGGGGGTACACCACCCACGGCACGTCCGTGAGGTGCGGCAGCTGCGCGAGGAGGATGAGGATGGCGAGCGAGTTGACGAAGCCCACCATGACGGAGCGGGGAATGAAGCGCATCAGCTTGGCGACGCCGAGCAGCCCCAGCGCGACCTGAATGATGCCGCCCAGGATCACCGCGACGATCAGGTAGTGGAGCCCGTGGTCGCGAGCCAGCGGGGCGACCACGAGGGCGACCGCCGCGGTGGCGGCGGAGATCATGGCGGGCCGTCCGCCCAGGAACGCGATCGACACCGCCATGGTGAAGGACGCGAACAGCCCCACGCGCGGGTCCACGCCCGCGATGATGGAGAAGGAGATCGCCTCGGGGATGAGCGCGAGTGCCACCATGAGGCCGGAGACAAGCTCGGTGCGCAGCGTGCGCAGTTTGAAGGCCGCGCGCCAGGACGATGCGTAGGTCGCCTCCGGGACGCCGGTGGTGGTGCGCGGCGGGTGGGTCTGGGGGGACATGGGTGCTCCAGCGGTCGGTGGGCGGGCATGCGTCAGCGCGCGACATCCGTCGCGTGCGTGGAGTGGGGAGGCCTGCATCGGCCGCCGACCAGGGTAGCAAGGTGCCACCCGAGCGCCTCGTGGGGGCCGTCACGTGGGGGCCGTCTCGTCGAGTCCCCACCCTCCCGGTGGTAGCCCAGCGCACGAGGTGGGCCCGCATCGTGCCCAGTTCTACCACCAGGGCGTGGATGGGGGCCGGGGCGGGCCAGGAC
>NZ_BBLY01000006.1:135142-177087 GCF_000971175.1 Demequina pelophila
GGCCGGGGCCGGGGCCGGGGCCGGGCGTCGACGGGGGCCCGGGCGGGGGAAGGGAGGCCCCGCCCCCCGGAACGCGCCGAGGCCCGGCCACCCCTGTGTGGTGACCGGGCCTCGGACTGGCCGGCCTCGGGCGAGGACCGGACGGAGAGTCGGACGGAGGGTCAGACGGTGACGGGCTCCGGCGCCAGGTTGGCGCGCAGCGCGGCGCCCAGGTCCGCGTCCACGCTGGTCCAGTACTGGATCGCGCGCTCACGGATCTCGTCGGACTTCACGCCGCCCACGTGACCGGTGATGGTCTCGAGGAAGGCGGCCTTCTGCTCGGCGGTGAACACCTCGCGGTAGAGCGTGCCGGCCTGGCCGAAGTCTTCGTCCTCGGGGTGGAGGGTGGCGGCCGCACGGACCATCACCGCATCGTTCTCCCACGTGCCCGCCTCGCCGGCGCGGGCCGGGTCGGCGTGCGCGCCGCCGCGCGTGTTGGGCGCGTAGACGGGGGCGTCGGGCGACGCGAAGGAGTAGCGCATCGAGCCGTCCTTCGAGTACGAGTGGCCGTTCGCGTCCGCCGCCTTGGGGGCGTTGACCGGGAGGTCGGCGTGGTTGGTGCCCACGCGGTAGCGGTGCGCGTCCGCGTAGGAGAAGATGCGCGCCATCAGCATCTTGTCGGGCGAGGCGCCGATGCCGGGGACGAAGTTCGAGGGCGCGAAGGTGGCCTGCTCGATCTGCGCGAAGTAGTTCTCCGGGTTGCGGTTGAGCTCCATGACGCCCACGGGGATGAGCGGGTAGTCGGCGTGCGGCCACACCTTGGTGAGGTCGAACGGGTTGAAGCGGTAGGTCTTCGCGTCCTCGTAGGGCATGACCTGCACGGAGAGGTCCCAGCGCGGGAAGTCGCCGGCCTCGATGTGCTCGTAGAGGTCGCGGATGTGGACGTCGCCGTCCGAGCCCGCGAGCTCCGCCGCCTTCTCGTTGCTCATGCCGTGCACGCCCTGCTGGGAGATGAAGTGGTACTTCACCCAGAAGCGCTCGCCCTCGGCGTTGACCCACTGGTAGGTGTGCGAGCCGTAGCCGTTCATCTCGCGCCACGAGCGGGGCAGGCCGCGCTCGCCCATGAGCCACGTCACCTGGTGCGCCGACTCGGGCTGCAGCGACCAGAAGTCCCACTGCATGTCGTTGTCGCGCAGGTGCGAGCCGGGCAGTCGCTTCTGCGAGCGGATGAAGTCCGGGAACTTGATGCCGTCGCGGATGAAGAAGATGGGGGTGTTGTTGCCCACCAGGTCGTAGTTGCCCTCGGTGGTGTAGAACTTCAGCGCGAAGCCGCGGGGGTCGCGCCAGGTGTCGGGGGAGCCCGACTCGCCGGCGACCGAGGAGAAGCGCGCGAGCATCTCCGTCTGCACGCCGTCCTGGAACAGGGCCGCGCGCGTGTACTTCGCGATCTCCGGGTTGGTGGTGGTGAACGTGCCGAAGGCGCCGCCGCCCTTGGCGTGCACCACGCGCTCCGGGACGCGCTCACGGTTGAACTGGGCGAGCTTCTCGACCAGGTAGTGGTCGGTCAGCGCGGTGACGCCGTCGTTGCCGACGGTCAGCGAGTGCTGGTCCGAGGGCACCGGCGCCCCGGCGTTGGTGGTGGTGAACTTCTCCGACATGGGAGGGCTCCTTAGGTGTGGGTGGGAACTGTGGGGGACTTCTCGTGGGAGGACTGCCGACAGTCGCGGCACTCCCCCCAGAAGGTGATCTCCGCCGCCGCGACGGCGAAGCCGTGCGCGTCGTCGGGGGTGAGGCACGGCGCGGCGCCCACCAGGCAGTCGACGTCCGCGATCGCGCCGCAGGAGGTGCACACGAGGTGGTGGTGGTTGTCGCCCACCCGCAACTCGTAGTGCGAACGGTGGTCGCCGGGCTCGATGCGGCGGGCGAGGCCGTGCGCCTCGAGGTCGTGCAGCACGTTGTACACGGCCTGCAGCGACGTGGTGGGAAGGGTCTTGGACACCTCGCCGTAGACCGCGTCGGCGGGGGCGTGCGGGAGGCCGCGCAGCGCCGCGATGACCGCCACGCGCGTCTCGGTGACACGCATGCTGGCCTCGCGGAGCACGACGCGAGCGTCGTCGGGGGACATAGGTCCCAGGGTAGCGCCTTCTTTTGAGCAGTTCAAATGGAGGGACCTTTCGGACCAAGGGGACGATGCGGTGGTCGACGGCCGCCGATGCGGCGACCGGCGGGCGGTCGACGCGCCGCTCACCGGGTGCTCACCGGGCGCCCGACGCGCGCCGCCGGGCGCCCGGTGGAAGGGTGAGGAGAGGGGACCAAGGGCCCCCTCAGGCGGATACCCCCGGGGGTTATCGTCGTGACCAGACCCAGATACCCATGGAGGCATGCAATGAAGCTGGTCGTCGTCGGCGGTGTCGCCGCCGGAGCATCCACCGCCGCCCGTGCGCGGCGCCTTGACGAGTCCGCGGAGATCGTCGTCTTCGAGCGCGGCCACCACGTCTCGTTCGCGAACTGCGGCCTGCCGTACCACGTGGGCGAGGTCATCACCGAGCGCGACCGCCTGCTCCTCCAGACCCCCGAGAGCCTGCGCGAGTCGCTCAACCTCGACGTCCGCATCGCCACCGAGGTGGTGAGCATCGACCGCGAGGCCAAGACCGTGACGGCCCGCAACGTCGACACCGGCGAGACCACCACCGAGTCCTACGACAAGCTGGCGCTGTGCATGGGAGCGGAGGCCGTGCGCCCGCCGCTGCCCGGCATCGACCACCCTGCGGTCGAGGTCCTGCGCCGCATCGGCGACATGGACCGCATCAAGACGCGGGTCGACGATGCGCTGGCGGCCCAGAAGGCCGGCAGGCGCGGCGTGGTCACGGCGGTGGTCGTGGGCGCCGGGTACATCGGCCTCGAGATGGCGGAGAACCTCCACCACCGCGGCGTGCGCGTCGACGTGGTCGAGCTCTCCCCGCAGATCCTGCCCCCGGTCGACGCCGACATCGCCGCCCCGGTCGAGCAGCATCTGCGCGCCCGCGGCATCGGCCTGCACCTGTCCACCAAGGCCTCGGCGTTCCGCCCGCTGGCCGATGCGGACGGCGCCGAGCGCGTGTCCGTCGAGCTCGACGAGGGCACCGTCATCAAGGCGGACCTGGTCATCCTGGCCGCCGGCGTGAAGCCCGCCGTGGGCCTCGCCGTCGAGGCGGGCCTCGAGCTGGGCGAGCGCGGCGGCATCAAGGTCGACACCGGCATGCGCACCTCCGACCCGGACATCTGGGCCGCGGGCGACGCCGTCGAGACCCCCCACCCGGTCCTCCCCGGCACCTACCTCGCCCCGCTCGCCGGCCCCGCGAACCGCCAGGCGCGCGTCGCGGCGGAGAACATCTGCGGCCGCGAGACCCACTACCGCTCGACCCAGGGCACGAGCATCGTGAAGGTGTTCGACATGGTCGCCGGCGGCACCGGCGCCACCAAGCGCCAGCTCGACGCCGCGGGCGTCGACTACCGCATCGTCCACGTCCACCCCTCCGGCCACGCGGGCTACTACCCGGGCACCGCGATGATGCACATCAAGGTGCTGTTCTCCCCGGCCGACGGCGCCATCCTGGGCGCCCAGGCGTGCGGCTTCGACGGCGTGGACAAGCGCCTCGACCTGTTCGCGATGGCCATCCGCGCCGGCATGACGGTCTACGACCTCGAGGAGCAGGAGCTCGCGTACGCCCCGCCGTTCGGCTCGGCCAAGGACCCCGTCAACATGGCGGGCTTCGTGGCCTCGAACGTGCTCCGCGGGGACCTGGTGCTCTGGTACTCGGAGGACTTCCCCGCGGCCACCGAGAGCACCCGGATCATCGACGTGCGCACCGCCGAGGAGTTCGGCATCTGGCACATCCCCGGCGCGGAGAACGTGCCGCTGGCCACTATCCGCGAGGAGCTGAAGGACTGGGATCGCGACCAGCCCATCCGCCTGTACTGCGCCGTGGGATTCCGCTCGTACCTCGCGCAGCGCGCGCTCGTGCAGAACGGCTTCACCGACGTCGCGACCCTGTCCGGCGGCTCCACCACGTTCAAGCACGTGCACGAGAAGCCCGAGGACATCTACGAGGCGCTGCCGCCCATGGAGAACTACGCGGAGGTCAAGTCCCTCGCGGACGTCCCCGCCGCGCCCACCGGCAACCTCGTCCAGCTCGACTGCACCGGACTGGCGTGCCCCGGCCCCATCATGAAGCTCGCCGATGCGGTGAAGGCCGCCTCCCCCGGCGACGAGGTCGCGGTCACCGTGTCCGACCCGGGCTTCGCCCTCGACGGCCCCGCGTGGGCCTCGAAGAACGGCCACACGCTCGTCTCGCTCGAGCCGAAGGGTCCGGGGTTCATCGGCACCTTCCGCAAGGGGGGCGTGGCGCCGGTGGCGACCGCCGCATCGTCCACCAAGAACAAGACCTCGATGGTCGTGTTCTCCGGCGACCTGGACAAGGTGCTCGCGGCGTTCATCATCGCCAACGGCGCGGTCGCGATGGGCGACGAGGTGTCGATGTTCTTCACCTTCTGGGGCCTCAACGCGCTGCGCAAGACGGACCCGCCCAAGCGGGACAAGTCGATGATGGACTCGATGTTCGGCGCGATGATGCCCAAGGGGGCCGAGAAGCTCACCCTGTCGCAGATGCACATGGCCGGCGCGGGGACCGCGATGATCAAGAACGTCATGAAGAGCAACGACGTGCCGTCGCTGCCCGAGCTCATCAAGTCGGCGCAGGACGGCGGCGCGCGCCTGCTGGGCTGCACCATGACGATGGACCTGCTGGGCATGGCACAGTCGGACCTGCTCGACGGCGTCGAGCTCGCCGGCGTGGCGACCTTCCTGGGCGAGGCTAACGAGTCGGGCACCACGCTGTTCATCTGACCCGACAGGGCCGGCCTCGCCCGGCCCACGTCACCCCTCCACACAAAAGGTCACCCCTCCACACAAGGTCGGCGTGTCGCGCGGCGTGTCGCGCGATTCTCCGCCCTGACGGCGCCGATCGCGGTGCCGGTGTGTGGAGGGGTGACCTGTCGGTGGGGGGACTACCCCTTGTCGGCCGGGGTCTTGACCAGCAGGAGCATCGCGAGGCCCAGGGCGACCACGGAGATGACGCCCACGGTGCCCCAGATGATCGCGCCGAAGATGCCCAGCGACACCGACCACGCGAGCGGCGCGAGGAAGGACACGGCGCGGCCGGTCGTGGCGTAGAGGCCGAAGATCTCCGCCTCCTTGCCGTGCGGCGCGACGCGGGCGAGCAGCGAGCGGGACGCGGCCTGCGCCGGGCCCACGCAACCGGACAGCACCAGGCCGAAGATCCAGAACACCGTGGTGCCGCCGTCCTGGAAGACCATCACGCCAATGCCCGAGGCGATGATGAGCGCCAGCGACGCGACGATCACGGCGCGGGGGCCGAAGCGGTCGTCCAGCCGGCCCGCCGCGATGGTCGCGAGGCCCGCGATGAGGTTGGCGGCGATGCCGAAGAACATCAGCTCCGTGGTGGAGAAGCCGAAGGCGCGCGCCGCGAGGATCGCGCCGAACGTGAACACGCCGGCCAGGCCGTCGCGGTAGACGGCGGAGGCGAGCAGGAACCACAGGGTCGAGCGGGCGTCGCGCCACAGCCCGCCCAGGTCTTTCGCGAGCTGGACGTAGCCGGCGAGCAGGCCGACCTTGGGGCGCTCCGACGAGTCGCCCTCGGGCACGTACACGAGCAGCGGCCACGCGAAGGCGACGGTCCACACGGCGCAGCCGAGCGCGATCATCCGGTAGGCCATGCCGTTCGAGGTGTCCATGCCGAACCAGTCGAACTGGGTGAGCACCACGACGATGACCATCGCGACGATGCCGCCCACGTAGCCCAGGCCCCAGCCCAGGCCGGAGACGCGGCCCATGGTCTTCTTGGTGGAGACCTGCACGATCATCGCGTTGTAGTTCACGCCCGCGATCTCGCCGACGATCGAGCCGAGCGCGATGCAGCCCACGCCCAGCCAGAAGAAGTCAGGCGCCGCCTCGACGAAGAACAGGCCCAGCTGGCAGGCCACCAGGACGAGCGTCATCCAGCCGATCCAGCGCTTGCGGGTGCCCCCCGCATCGGCCCGCTGGCCCAGGACGGGGGCGAACAGGGCGACCAGGATGCCCGCGGCCGTGAGGCCCCAGCCGTAGTGCTGGGAGAGCTCGGCGATCGCGGCGTCGTACAGCTCGTTGCCCTCGCCGAGCGCGGCGATCGCCGGGTCGAGGAACGCGTCCGAGGTGAGGTAGAGCGACGCGAACACGAACGTGATGATCACCGTGTTGAAGGGCTGCGTCGCCCAGTCCCACAGCGCCCAGGCGGTGACGTTCCTGCGCGGGATGATGCGCTCGACCTGCGCGGTCGAGGAGGAGGGTGCGGTCATGCGCACAGTCTGTCGCCATCGGGTGAACGGAAGGTGACGAAACGGTGGCCGATTGCTTGACGCGTCGCTAGGTGTGGCGCATCACACTACGTGTAGCGGTTCCACAGTCCGTGATGGCGCCAGCCAACCGGGAAGCCCATTTCCGAGGGGTGGATCTCCGCGTGCCTTGTGACAAGGTCGTCCACGCGCGTCCTCCACGTGGACTCCGGAGCGATCACCATCATGAGATGTGCGAGCGCGCACATCACGGGGAAGATGCGCGCTTCGGGAGTTGGGATCGGGTGGTGCCAGGATGCGGACATGGGGCGCTTGGAACTTCGCCGCGGTATCACCGGGCTGTGCCCAAGGTGTTTGTTCCACAGCCGCCCGTGGTGCGCACAGATGTTTCGCACGAGGGTGAGCGCCCGAAGCCACGAGTCCAGCACGTGCGGGGCGACCTGATAGCGGTCCGCGACCGTCACGCGCACGTCGGACGACGCGCCTGTGAACAGTTCGCGAAGCGTGCCGAAACTCGAGAGCTCGGCCATCAACCAGATCGGAGGATGCGCGTGCTCGGCGTACTTCTTCTTGAAGTGCATGGCGTGGTCCTCGCGCGACTTCTGCAGTTCCGTGCGCGCACGGTCGAGCAGACGACCATGCTGGTGTGCGGAGAGCCCCGGCAGGTGTGCAGGGTCGAGGTAGCCAAAGGGACCGGAACCGATCGCCAGTTCCGTCACGAGCTGGGTGCGCACGTCGACCTCCACCCGCTCCAAAGCATCCAACACCAACAGGCGCAGCGCGCGATCGAATGTGTAGCGCAGCCAGACGTGTTCTAGTCGAGTACCAGTGCGAAACCGATCTGATCCGGCCGTGCGGAATGCGAACGCATAGCCGGACAGGCGAAAGTAGCTCACGGTTTCCAGGCGGCGGATCAGGGCGGCGCGATCGGCGATGAGTCCGCGCCCCATGAGTTGGGCTGCCTGCTCCGGAAAGGCCAGCGCAGGCTTGGCGTAGCGCATGCCACCCCCGTCCCGGCGAAAAGGAAACACCCGCCAGATGCGCTTCCGTGGAGAGGCGTGGCGGGTTTGGTACCTCAAGAATATCCGAGGCCCCGTCGACTGACCGTAGTCGCGCCGCGTCTGTGGAGAACTCACGAGGAAGCCCTGCTCCCCGGACAGTCCAGGCGCGGACACTGCGCACGGATCGGGTCCCGACACGCCGACGCCGCACCGCCCCGGCGGGGGACGATGCGGCGTGTCGGCTGGGATTCCGTGCGGAGTGTCCGCGGGGGTCAGTCCTGGTTGGGCTCGGTCGGCTCGGCAGTCTCGGCAGCGTCGGCGGTCTCCGGGGCCTCGGACACCTCAGTGCCCTCGGACACCTCGACGCCCTCGGACTCCTCGTCCTCGGCCGCCTCGTCTGCGTCGAGGTTGCGCTCGACGTTGCGGGCGATGCCGATGATCCGATCGCCCTTCGACGGCTTCGCGAAGATGACGCCCATCGAGTTTTTGCCCTTGACCGGCACCTCGGACACGGCGGACCGCACCACCTTGCCGGACTCCATCATCACGAGCACCTCGTCGGTGTCCTCGACCAGCAGCGCGCCCACGAGGTCGCCGCGCTCCTCGGTGAGGGTCGCGACCTTGACGCCCAGGCCGCCGCGGTGCTTCACGCCCCAGGCCGATGCGCTGGTCCGCTTGGCATACCCGTGACGGGTGACCACGAAGGAGTAGGGGCCGTCGCCGGCGGGGGCCTCGTCCTCGGCGGACTCGCCCGACTCGGCACCCTCGGCGCGCTCGGCACCGGACTCGACCGTCGCATCGTCCTCGGGCTCGCCGGACTCGTCGTCCTCCTCGCCCGCGACCGCCTGGCCGGCCAGGATGACGTCCATGGCGAGCAGCTCGTCGCCGCCGCGGAACTTCATGCCCTTGACGCCGGAGGTCGCGCGGCCCATGGGGCGCAGCTCGTCGTCGGTGGCGTGGAAGCGCACGGACTGGCCCAGGCGGGAGACGAGCATGAGGTCGTCGGCCTCGGACACCAGGCGCGCGGAGACGAGCTCGTCGGGACGGACCTCGCCCTCCTCGTCCTCGACGTCGCGCAGGTTGATCGCGATGAGGCCGCCGGTGCGGTTGGAGTCGTACAGCGACAGCGCGGTCTTCTTCACCAGGCCCTGACGCGTGGCGAGGACCAGGTACTCGGAGTCCTCGTACGAGCGCAGGTCGAGCACCTGGGCGATCTCCTCGCCGGGCTGGAACGCCAGGAGGTTCGCCACGTGCTGGCCCTTGGAGTCGCGGCCGCCCTCGGGCAGCTCGTAGGCCTTGGCGCGGTAGACGCGGCCCAGGTTGGTGAAGAACAGCAGCCAGTGGTGCGTCGTGGTGACGAAGAAGTGCTCCACCACGTCGTCCCCGCGCAGGGTCGCGCCGCGGATGCCCTTGCCGCCGCGCTTCTGGGCGCGGTACTGGTCGGAGCGGGTGCGCTTGACGTAGCCGCCGCGGGTGATGGTGACGACCATCTCCTCCTCGGCGATGAGGTCCTCGATGGACACGTCGCCCTCGAAGGGGCTGATGACCGTGCGGCGGTCGTCGCCGTACTTGCGGACGATCTCCCCGAGCTCCTCGGAGATGATGGTGCGCTGACGGCCCTCGTTGGCGAGGATGTCCTTGAGGTCCGCGATCTCGGTCATGAGCGCGTTGTAGTCATCCGTGATCTTCTGGCGCTCCAAGGCCGCGAGGCGGCGCAGCTGGAGGTTGAGGATCGCGGTCGCCTGGACCTCGTCGACATCGAGGAGCTGCATGAGGCCGGTGCGGGCCTCGTCGGCGCTGGGCGAGCGACGGATGAGCGCGATGACCTCGTCGAGCGCGTCGAGCGCCTTGAGGTAGCCCTCCAAGATGTGGGCCTCGCGCTCGGCCTCGCGCAGGCGGTACGCGGTGCGGCGCTGGATGACCTCGAGCTGATGGGCCGTCCAGTGGCGGATGAAGCCGTCGAGCGACAGGGTGCGCGGCACGCCGTCGACGATCGCGAGCATGTTCGCGCCGAACGACTCCTGCAGCTGGGTGTGCTTGTAGAGGTTGTTGAGCACCACCTTGGCGACCGCGTCGCGCTTGAGCACGATCTCGAGTCGCTGGCCGGTGCGGCCCGAGGTCTGGTCGCGGATGTCCGCGATGCCGGCGATCTTGCCGTCCTTGACCAGCTCCGCGATCTTGATCGCGAGGTTGTCGGGGTTGACCTGGTACGGCAGCTCGGTGATCACCAGGCACATGCGGCCCTGGATCTCCTCCATGTTCACCACGGCGCGCATGGTGATGATGCCGCGGCCCGTGCGGTAGGCCTCCTCGATGCCCTTACGGCCCAGGATGGTCGCGCCGGTGGGGAAGTCGGGGCCCTTGATGCGCTGGATGAGCGCCTCGAGCAGCTCCTCGCGGGATGCGTCGGGGTGGTCCAGGTGCCACTGAACGCCCTCGGCCACCTCGCGCAGGTTGTGCGGCGGGATGTTGGTGGCCATGCCGACCGCGATGCCCGCGGAGCCGTTGACCAGCAGGTTGGGGAAGCGCGCAGGCAGGATGGTGGGCTCCTGCTCGCGGCCGTCGTAGTTGTCCTCGAACTCGACGGTGTACTTGTCGATGTCGCGGACCATCTCCATGGCCAGCGGCGCCATCTTGCACTCGGTGTATCGCGAGGCCGCGGCGCCGTCGTTGCCGGCGGAGCCGAAGTTGCCCTGGCCCGTGATGAGCGGGTAGCGCAGCGACCACGGCTGCACCATGCGCACGATCGTGTCGTAGATGGCGCTGTCACCGTGCGGGTGGTACTTGCCCATGACGTCGCCCACCACGCGAGAGCACTTCGAGAAGGCCCGGTCGGGGCGGTAGCCGCCGTCGAACATCGCGTAGAGCACGCGCCGATGCACGGGCTTGAGTCCGTCGCGGACCTCGGGCAGGGCGCGGCCCACGATGACGGACATGGCGTAGTCCAGGTAGGACCGCTGCATCTCCGTGTTGAGGTCGACTGCCTCGATCCGGCCGTGGCCGAACACCTCGGGGGTCTCAGATGTCAAGGAACCTCACGTCCTTCGCGTTGCGCTGGATGAAGCTGCGGCGGGACTCGACGTCCTCGCCCATGAGGATCGAGAAGATCTCGTCCGCCTGGGCGGCGTCGTCCATGGTCACCTGCAGCAGGGTGCGGGTCTCGGGGTCCATCGTGGTGACGCGGAGCTCCTCGTGGTCCATCTCGCCCAGACCCTTGTAGCGCTGGATCCCGTTCTCCTTGGGAATGCGCTTGCCGTTGGCCAGGCCGTCCGCGAGCACGGCGTCGCGCTCCCGGTCGGAGTACACGTAGTCGTGGGGGGAGTTGGTCCACTTGAGCTTGAACAGCGGCGGCTGCGCCAGGTACACGTAGCCGGCCTCGATGAGCGGGCGCATGTAGCGGAACAGCAGCGTGAGCAGCAGGGTGCGGATGTGCTGGCCGTCGACGTCGGCATCGGCCATCAGCACGATCTTGTGATAGCGCGCCTTGGAGATGTCGAAGTCCTCGCCCATGCCCGCGCCGAACGCGGTGATGAGGCCCTGGACCTCCTGGTTGGACAGGGCGCGGTCGAGGCGCACGCGCTCGACGTTGAGGATCTTGCCGCGGATGGGCATGATCGCCTGGTTGTACGGCTCGCGGCCGGCCTTGGCGGAGCCGCCGGCGGAGTCGCCCTCGACGATGAAGATCTCGCACTCGGAGGGGTTGCGGCTCTGGCAGTCGGACAGCTTGCCGGGCATGCCGCCGGACTCGAGCAGGCCCTTGCGGCGGGTCGCCTCGCGCGCCTTGCGCGCGGCGACGCGGGCGGCCGAGGCCTGGATGGCCTTGCGGATGATGTCCTTCGCCTCGTTGGGGTGCGAGTCGAACCAGTCCGTGAGCTGCTCCGTGACAACGCGCTGGACAAAGGTCTTCGCCTCGGTGTTGCCCAGCTTGGTCTTGGTCTGGCCCTCGAACTGGGGCTCGCCCAGCTTGACGGAGATGACCGCGGTGAGGCCCTCGCGGACGTCGTCGCCCGTGAGGTTGTCGTCCTTGTCCTTGAGGATGGACTTGTCGCGCGCGTAGCGGTTCACCAGCGAGGTGAGCGCCGCGCGGAAGCCCTCCTCGTGCGTGCCGCCCTCGGTGGTGGCGATGGTGTTGGCGTAGGTGAAGACCGCCTCGGAGTAGGCGGACGTCCACTGCATCGCCATCTCGAGGGACACGCTCTTCTCGGTGTCCTCGGCCTCGAGCGAGACCACCTCGGGGTGGACCAGCTCGGCCTTCTTGGTGGCGTTGAGGTGGGCGACGTAGTCGACCAGGCCGCCGTCGTACTTGTACGTCACGGTCCGGGACGTGGGGGCCTCGTCGGCCTCCGCATCGTCCTCCACCGTGATGTGCTCGGGGCGCTCGTCGACCAGGGTGATCGACAGGCCCTTGTTGAGGAACGCCATCTGCTGGAAGCGGGCGCGCAGCGTCTCGTAGTCGTACTCGGTGGTCTCGAAGATCGCCGGGTCCGCCCAGAAGGTCTGGCGCGTGCCGGTCTCGGAGGTCTCCTCGCCCTTCACCAGCGTGCCCTGCGGCTTGCCGCCGTCCGCGAAGGACTGGCGCCAGGTGTGACCCTGGCGACGCACCTCGGTCTCGACGCGCCGCGACAGCGCGTTGACCACCGAGATGCCCACGCCGTGGAGGCCGCCGGAGACCGCGTAGCCGCCGCCGCCGAACTTTCCGCCCGCGTGCAGGATGGTCATGACCACCTCGACGGTGGGCTTGCCCTCGGTGGGGTGCATGTCCACGGGGATGCCGCGGCCGTTGTCCTGCACGGACACGCCGCCGTCGGCCATGAGCGTCACCGTGATGGTGTCGCAGTAGCCCGCCAGGGCCTCGTCGACCGAGTTGTCGACCACCTCGTACACCAGGTGGTGGAGGCCGCGCTCGCCCGTCGACCCGATGTACATGCCCGGGCGCTTGCGGACGGCCTCGAGGCCCTCCAGGACGGTGATGTTCTCGGCGCCGTAGGCGGGCTCGACCGCCCGCTCGTCGCTATTCGCCACAGATTCGCCTTTCAAGCCGCTGACGCGGCCTAGTCAAGGTCGCGTCTGGTCCTGAGCCATTCTAGGGGCTCAGAGCGGCCTTTTGGCGCTATTCACGGGGGTTTGCGCGAAGAGCGTCGGTCCGCACGTGCCTGGGGACGTCGGCGGGGACGATGCGGCGGTGTCGGACGATGCGGCGCTCAGGCGGCGACGTACGTCACCGGGGCGGGCTGGTCGCCCAGGCCCACCCGCCACGAGCCGCCGCCCTGCGCCTCGGTGGGGATCGCGAAGAGGACGTTGCCGGTGACGGTCTCGCCGGCGGCGATCGCCGCGGCCTCGTCGAGGTCCTCCGGGACCACCTGCCGCGCCGGGGCGTAGGTGCTGCCGTCGGGGGCCACATAGTTGAGCGTGACCGCGGCGCGCGGGGCCACCGCATCGTCCACCGCCACGTTCGCGACCGTCACGGGGACCATCACATAGCTGGCGCCGCTCGGGGCGGGCTCGTTGAACATGTTCTCGCTGGCGACGATGCGGTCGGCCGACCAGGTGGCCTCGCCGACGGTCACCGCGATCTCGCCGTCCGTGACCGACTGTCCGGGGACGAGTGCTGCGGCGTCACCGTCGGGCGTCGCGTCGTCCAGCGACGCCTCGAGCGCGGTGGCGTCCTCGTCCTGGCCGAGCCCCGGACCTCCGGAGAGGCCCGCGAGTCCGAGCGCGGCGGCGGCGCCGATGCTCCGCATCGAGACCTTGCGGCGCAGCCGGGCGCCGGGCAGCTCGACATCGAGCTCGCGGCAGGCGTCCGCGAGCTCGCGGCCGCTCACGGCGAGCGTGCGAATCTCGGTCATCTCAATCCTCCTCGGGCGCGTCGGTGCTCCCGGTTCCCGTCAGGGTCCCTTCACAGATACGGTGCGGCGTCCACGCCCGGGGCCACTGTGTCCCGAACGCGATACTCCGTTTCGGCCCGTCGCGGGCGCCGCCGGCAATGGCGACGCCCGTGACCAGGCGAGAGCACTGTAGGCAGGCAACGGCACGGCGACAGGGGCGGTTCCCACAACCTGTCGAAATGTTTCGATGAACTGCGCGTCACGGAAACGGGGCTGCCCCGCACCCGTGGTCACCCGTAAGTGTCGCGCGGACCGCGTCCCTTCACGCGGCGCGGGCCCTTGGCCCACGACCTGGCCGTCGGGCCCAGCACCTTGAGCTCGTTGACGATCTCGCGTCCGAACTCCTCGTTGATGCGGTGGCGAATCTGCCCGGACATCATCTGCAGCTGCGTCGCCCACGCGGTCGAGGACGCCTTCACGGTGAGGATTCCGTCCTCGAAGCCCAGCGGTTCGCAGTGGTCCGCGATGCGGTCGCCGATCACCTCGCGCCAGCGCGCGGTCACCGACGACACCTCGATCTGCTCGGTCCAGCCCATCCGCGACAGGAGGGCCTCGACGGCCGCGCCCATGGGCTGCGGGTCGCGCCCCGAGCCATAGGGCGAGCTGGCGCGGCGCTTCTCGGTGCGCTCCTTGCGCCCGCGGCCGGCGCTGACGCGGCGGGCGCCGCGCTGACGCGCCGCCGCCCGTGCCCGCTCCATGGCCTCGCGGGCGAGGTTTCCCGCGTCGCGCGCCGATGCGCCGGCCGGGTCCGGGCCGCCCGGAACCTCAGCATCGTCCCTGGGAGAATCACTCATGCGAGGACTCCTCGGCGCCCACCCGACCCTTGACCACGGGAATCGCACGACCGGCCAGCTCGCCGGGCACGTCCTCCGCGACGGCCGCGGTGATGAGCACCTGGCTCGCCTTCGCGATGCGGGTGGCGAGGGCGGCGCGGCGGGTCGAGTCGAGTTCCGCGAAGACGTCGTCGAGGATGAGTACGGGCTCGCCATCCTCGTCCGAGTCGGGCCCGGCGTCCGAGGTGAGCAGGTCGTACGTGCCCAGGCGCAGCGCGAGTGCGCACGACCACGACTCGCCGTGGCTCGCATATCCCTTCGCCGGCATGTCTCCCAGTCTGACCTCGAGGTCGTCACGGTGCGGGCCGGCGAGCGTCATGCCGCGCTCGAGCTCCTTGGGACGGACCTCGCGCAGGCGGGCGAGCAGCGCCTCGGCCAGCTCGGTCGCCTCGAGCGGCGGCTGCTCCGCGAGCGTGGTCGCGTAGGCGATCCGGCAGTCGCCGCCGTCGGGGGCGACGTCGAGGTACGCGGCCCACACGTGGGGGGCGAGGTCCCGGACCGCCCGCAGGCGGGCGGCGAGGATGCGACCGCCCAGCTCGGCGAGCTTCTCGTCCCAGATGTCGAGCATGGTGAAGTCGCCGCGGGCGTTGCGGGAGGTCTTGAGCATGGAGTTGCGCTGGCGCAGCACGCGGTCGTAGTCCGCGAGATCTCCGGCGAAGGCGGGCTGGAGGGCGACGCACAGCTCGTCCATGAAGGCGCGGCGGCCGGACGGATCCCCCTTGACCAGTGCGAGATCCTCTGGGGCGAACAGCACCGTGCGCAGGATGCCGACGAGGTCGCGCGGCTTCGCGGCGCCGCGGTTGAGCCGCGCCTGGTTGGCCTTGCCAGGCAGCAGGGTCATCTCGACGACGAGCGATCGGCCCGCCTTCTCCACCTTGGCGCGGACCACGGCCTTCTCCGCACCGAAGCGGATGAGCGGCGCATCGGACGCCACCCGGTGGGAGCCCAGGACCGACAGGTACCGGATCGCCTCGATCAGGTTGGTCTTGCCCTGCCCGTTGCGGCCCACGAACGTGGTGACGCCGGGGTCCAGCTGGACGTCTGCCTCGGGGTACGAGCGGAAGTCGGCGAGCTGGAGGTGGCTGACGCGCACTACGAGGCGATGCGGATGGGCACCAGCAGGTAGCGGAAGTCGCCGGCGGGGGTGCCGCCGGGCTCCGAGAGCCCGACGAACTCGACCGGCTTGGTCTCCTGGGTGAAGCCCAGCTGCACGAACTCGGTACCCAGCGCGTTGAGGCCGTCGAGCAGGAAGGTGGGGTTGAACGCGACCGTGATGGCCTCGCCGTCCAGGCTCGCGGTGAGCGCCTCCGATGCCTGGGCGTCGTCGGTCTGGCCGGCGTCGAGCGTGACCTCGCCCTCCGCGAAGGCGAGACGCACCGAGGAGTTGCGCTCCGCGACCAGCGCGACGCGGCGCGTGGCCTCGATGAGGTCCGCGGTCCGCACGGTGGCCTTGATGGGGCTCGACTCGGGGAACAAGCGGCGCACGGCGGGGTAGTCGCCGTCCATGAGCAGCGACGTGGTGACCAGGCCGCCGGCCTCGAAACCGATGAGGTCGACGCCCTCGCCGGTGGTGAGCGCGACCGAGACCTCGCCGGCGCCGAGCGCCTTCGCGGTGTCGGACAGCGTCTTCGCACGGACCAGGGCCACGGCCGAGATGTCCGTCTTGGTGGGTGCCCAGGTGAGCTCGCGCAGCGCGAGGCGGTAGCGGTCGGTCGCGAGGAGCGAGATGTGCTCGCCCTCGATCTCGACGCGGACGCCGGTGAGGATGGGGAGCGTCTCGTCGCGCGACGCGGCGGAGGTCACCTGCGCGACCGCCTGCTGCAGCAGCGAGCCGTCGATGGTGCCGGACTGCTCGGGAAGCTCAGGCAGCGACGGGTACTGGTCCACCGGCATGGTGCCGAGCGTGAAGCGCGAGGCGCCGCAGGTCACCGACACCTTGGTGCCCTCGAGCGTGAAGTCGACGGGCTTGTGGGGGAGGGCGTTGGCGATCTCCTTGAGGAGACGGCCGCTGACGAGCACCTCGCCGGCCTCCTCGACCGACGCCTCGAACTCACCACGGGCCGAGACCTCGTAGTCGAAGCTCGCGAGGCGCACGGTGCCCTCGTCGGTCGCGGTGATGCGCACACCCGCGAGCACGGGCACCGGCGGGCGGGCCGGAACGGCGCGCGAGGTCCAGGCAACGGCGTCCGCAAGGACGTCGCGCTCGACGGTGAATCTCATCAATCGCTCCTCAGTTCTGGACAGAGACTATGCCACAGGTCCGACGCCGTCCGGCACGTGATTCGAGGGTTGGACATGGGCCGGGCGCGAAGCCCCAATGAAGGTCCTTGGGGAAATCCTTGAAGAAGAAGATGAGTCGTGGTCATAGGGGCCGTGGAAACTGTGGACATCCAGTGTCATCGCTGGAAATGACAAGAATCCTCGTGTGCGGATCCTGCGGACGGCGGCCGTGGACGACGCCTCGAGGCTGTGTAGTCCGGTTTCCGAATCACAGGATTCCTGTGATTCTCCAGAACCTGTCAACAGCGTCACCCGGTGTCATCCACGGGAGTCCACAGGCTTATCCACAATTGTGAGTCCCGCAACTTTCGTCCCGGGGTGCCTCTTCGGGAGTGTGCTGTGCGCCGCGACATGGGCCGCCGAGGCGTGCGAACGGGCCTCGAGGCGCGTCGGAGAAGGGTGCGTCGGGTCCGGTCCGTCAGGGGACGATGCGCGTCTCGCCTCACCCCGGGCGCAGCGCGCCCTGCTCCTGGACACTGCGCTCCCGGACACTGCGCACGGAATCGGGTCCGACGCGCCGGCCCGGAGGCCCTCTGACGGCCGTCTCGACGGCGTGTCGTCCGTGAATCCGTGCGGAGTGTCCGCGTGGAGTTGGCGCGTCAGGCCCGCGACTGCTTGATGCGCGCGTGGATCTCGTTGACCTGGTTGTACATCTGCCGGCGCTGCGCGATCTGGTCCTCGACCTTCTTGACCGCGTACATGACCGTCGTGTGGTCCTTGCCGCCGAAGTGCTCGCCGATCTTGGGCAGCGACAGGTCCGTCAGCTGCCGGCACAGGTACATGGCGATCTGGCGGGCCGTGACGAACACGCGCGACCGCGAGGTGCCCGTGAGCTCCTCGATCGAGATGCCGAAGTAGTCGGCGGTCTTGCCGATGATCGTCGAGGCCGTGATCTCCGAGTCGTCGTCGGAGATGAGGTCCTTGAGCACCACCTGCGCGAGCGACAGATCGACCGGCTGCCGGTTGAGCGCCGCGAAGGCCGTGACGCGGATGAGCGCGCCCTCGAGTTCGCGGATGTTCGACGTGATGTTGGACCCGATGTACTCGAGGACGTCGCCGGGGGCCTGCACCGCATCGGCCGCGGCCTTCTTGCGAAGGATCGCGATGCGCGTCTCGAGATCCGGCGGCTGGACGTCCGTCATGAGGCCCCACTCGAAGCGGGTGCGCATGCGCTCCTCGATGCCGTCGAGGTTGCGCGGGCTCACGTCGGAGGTGATGACCACGTGCTTGCCGGCGTTGTGCAGCGCGTTGAAGGTGTGGAAGAACTCCTCGAGCGTCTGCTCCTTGCCCTGCAGGAACTGGATGTCGTCGATGAGGAGGACATCGACCTCGCGGTACTGGCGCTTGAAGCTGAGCGAGCGGTCGTCTCGGATCGAGTTGATGAAGTCGTTGGTGAACTCCTCGGAGTTCACGTAGCGCACGCGGGTCTGCGGCTTGAGGTGGCGCGTGTAGTGACCGATCGCGTGCAGCAGGTGGGTCTTGCCCAGGCCCGAGCCGCCATAGATGAACAGCGGGTTGTACGTCTTGCCCGGCGACTCGGCCACCGCGAGGGCCGCCGCGTGCGCGAACCGGTTCGAGGGCCCGATGACGAACGTGTCGAAGGTGTACCGCGGATTGAGATGCGGGTCCTCGACGACGGGCGGCGGCGGAGGGGCGACGGGGCGGAGCTCCTGGGGACGATGCACGTCGTCGTCGACGTCCCCGCTCGCCTCGGGAGGTCGCACCGACGCATCGACGGTCACCGCGATGCGGACGTCGCGACCGATCACCTCGCTGAGGGCCTCGGTGACACGCCCCCGGAGAGTGGTCTCAACATAGTTCTTGGTGTAGTCCTCGGCCACGGCGAGGAACACGTTGTCCTCGACGACTGCCAGGGGCTTCACCAGTCTCAGGAAGGATCGATGCTGAGCGCTCATGCCCTCGGCATCGAGGTGGTCGAGCGCGGTGCGCCAGACGGTCTCCACTGACGGCGAGTCCGTCTCTGCAGCCACGCGTGCCACCCCCTCGCTGCTTGTCCACAGCGTTCTTCACAGTCGGTGCATTACCGGACACCGGTTCGTAACCCGGACACGCGCGTGTCGGTTCCCCGATCCCGGGCCGTGATGGTGGAGCCTATCCTGTTGGGGTGGCCCAGCCCAAGACGGGTCCACGATTTGACCTCAGTCGCGCCAGCGCGTAACGTTAGTGCGCTGATTTTGACCATTTCCTATGACGTCGTGGAGTTACCGTGAGCAAGCGGACTTTCCAGCCGAACAACCGCAAGCGTGCCAAGACGCACGGCTTCCGTCTTCGCATGCGTACGCGTGCGGGTCGATCGATCCTCGCGGACCGTCGCCGCAAGGGCCGCGGCAAGCTCTCGGCCTGAGGCTTGCTGCCGGCCGATGCGCGTCTGAGGTCGTCGGCGGACTTCCGGTCCGCCATGCGGCAGGGCGCCCGTAGCGGTCGGCGCACCGTGGTGGTGTACGTGGCGACAACCGGCGATGCTTCGCGCATGGCCGGTTTTGCCGTATCCAAGGCCGTGGGAGGTGCCGTGATCAGGAACCGCGTGAAGCGGCGCCTGCGCGCCATCGTCGCGGCCGCCCTCGGCGACCTCCCGGACGGGACCACCGTGGTGGTGCGCGCATTGCCGGCCGCCGCATCGGCCTCCTTCTCTCAACTCGAGGGGGACGTGCGCGGCGCGCTCGCCCAGGCCGCGGCCAAGGCCGCGCGATGACGTCGCTCCGGCGCCTGCCCGGCGCGTTGCTCATCGGGCTGGTGCGCCTGTACCAGCGGTACGTGTCCCCTCTCACGGGCCCGAGCTGCAAGTACCACCCGAGCTGCTCGCGCTATGCCGTCGAGGCGATCCAGGTGCACGGCGCGGCGACCGGCGCGGCGCTTGCCGCGTGGCGGCTGCTGCGGTGCAACCCATGGAGCCACGGCGGGGTCGATGACGTCCCCGAGCCCGGCACCCGACTCTTCCGACTCGCGCGCAACAACGCGGCGATGATCGCGGACCAGACCTCCACCCGCTCCATCTAAGGACAAGCGTTCCCAATGATCGACACGATTCTCTACCCGCTCGAGTGGGTCGTCGCCAACGTCATGGTGATCTGGCACTCTATGCTGGAATTCATCGGGATGGATCCGGCCGGCGGACTGACCTGGGCGCTGTCCATCGTCGGCCTCGTGATCACGATCCGTGCGGCCCTGATCCCGCTGTTCGTCAAGCAGATCAAGGCGCAGCGGGCCATGCAGCTGATCTCCCCCGACCTGAAGAAGATTCAGGACAAGTACAAGAACAAGAAGGACCAGGCGTCCCGCGAGGCCATGAGCCGCGAGACGATGGAGCTCTACTCCAAGCACAAGACGAACCCGTTCTCGTCGTGCCTTCCCCTCCTGGTCCAGGCACCCATCTTCTTCGCCCTGTTCCGCGTGCTCAACTACCGACTCGAGGGCAACGCCAACGGCGGCGGCGACACCAGCGGCATCGGCCTGCTCACCGATGAGCTCGCGACGCAGGCGCAGAACGCGAACCTGTTCGGCGCCTCGCTGTCCGACACCTTCTTCCGCAGCGAGGGCGCCGCGGCGAAGATCCTCTCCGCCGTGCTGATCATCGGCATGGTGTCGACGACGTTCCTCACGCAGCGCCAGCTCACGCGCAAGAACATGCCGGCCGCCGCGCTGGAGGGCCCCATGGCCCAGCAGCAGAAGATCCTCATGTACGTGCTGCCGTTCATCTTCGTGATCACGGGCCCGAACTTCCCCGTCGGCGTGCTGATCTACTGGACCACGACCAACGTGTGGACGATGGGACAGCAGTTCTACGTGATCCGCAACAACCCGACTCCTGGCTCCGAGGCAGAGAAGGCCTACCTGGCCCGCAAGGCGGCCAAGGCCGCTCGCAAGGGCATCCGCTCGGGCGACGGTGAGGGCCAGGTCATCGACGTCGAGCCGGTCGAGGAGCCCAAGCGCTCCGGCCAGCGCCAGCAGCCCAAGCGCAAGAACCGTGGAGGCAGCCGCGACCGCGGTCTGCCGGCAGCGGGGCAGGAAAGCCCCGCCTCTGAGGACAAGGACGACAATGAGCGATAGCGCCAAGAAGCTCGAGGCCGAGGGGGACGTCGCCGCCGACTTCCTCGAGGAGCTGCTCGACATTCTCGATATGGACGGGGACATCGACATCTCCGTCGAGGCGGGCCGTGCCAAGGTGGCGGTCGTCGCCGACGGCCCCAGCCAGGACCTCAAGCGTCTCGTGGGACCGGATGGTGAGGTGCTCGAGGCACTGCAGGACCTGACCCGTCTGGCCGTGCAGTCCGACACCGGCGAGGTCAGCCGCCTCATGCTCGACATCGCGGACTTCCGCGCGGGCCGTCGCGAGCGTCTCGCCGAGCAGGCCCGCGAGGCGATCGCCGCCGTGCGCGAGTCCGGCGCCCGCTTCGCGATGGCACCCATGAATGCGTTCGAGCGCAAGGTGGTTCACGACGTGGTGCTCGAGGCCGGCCTGGCCTCCGAGTCCGAGGGCGAGGACCCGCAGCGCTACGTCGTGGTGCTCCCCTCCTGACGTTTCACGTGAAACCGCGATGACCGACGAGACACTCCCCCTCTCCTCGGACCCGCTGCACGGGTCCGAGGAGATTCGCGCCTACTTCGGCGACGTCTACCCTCGCGTGCTTGCGTTCGCGGAGCTGCTCGCCGACCAAGGTGTGACCCGGGGCCTGATCGGCCCGCGGGAAGTGTCGCGCCTGTGGGAGCGACACATCCTCAACTCGGCCGCGCTCGCGCCCTTCCTGCCGTCGGGCGTGGTGGCGGACGTCGGCTCCGGAGCCGGGCTTCCGGGCATGGTGCTCGCGGCCATGGACCCGGCGCGCGACTACATCCTCATCGAGCCCATGGAGCGGCGCACGCAGTGGCTCTTCGAGGCGGCGCGTGACTGTGGCATCGAGAACGTGCGCATCGTTCGCGGCCGCGCCGAGGAGGTCGCCGAGTCCGTCGAGGCCGACGTGGTCACGGCCCGCGCGGTGGCATCCATCGACAAACTGGTGAAGTGGTGCTCGCCCCTGCTGAGCGCCCAGGGCCGGATGGTGCTGCTCAAGGGACGCAGCGCTCCCGATGAGCTCGAGCGCGCGAAGTACACGCTGCGCAAGCACCGGTTCACAGGCGAAGTCCACGAGGCTCCGACCCTGCCGGGCGTCGAACCGACGACCGTCGTAGTGCTGTCTCGCAGCGGTTCCTGAACCGGAGGACTGCGCCTCGACGGATGCAGTGCCGGTCAGGTCCCGCACCGGTGACCGGCATGACCCGCGTGCGCACCGCACGGCCGTGAGTATCCGGTCGCACGGGCGCACCCTCGATTTCCCCACAACTGTCCACAGTGGCCCGTGCGTGGTTCGTCCGATTCCGACACTGTTATCCACAGCCCGTTTTGCGTGCCGATCTTCACAAACAGGCATCCCGCTCCACCGGATCCCGAACGTGGTCCGGTAGAGTCGGACGCGCCGTCGCGGCCCTCGGGGTGTCGCGCGACGTGCTCGAGATGGCGCCGAGTGGAGCGTGGTTTCACGTGAAACCGGGAACCCGTGCTGGTGCGCGGACGAAGGACGAAGGGACACGAGTGGCACTCGAGAACGACCAGGCGACGGACCGCGACGCCGTGGTCGACCCGCTCCGCCCGGGACCCGACGACGCGTTCGCCGGACTGGGGATCGACGAGGGCAGTCCACTGGCTGCCGAGATGATCAGCACGGAACGCAAGCGGCGCTCGCTCGAGAGTCAGGACTTCCCCCGCCCTCGCAAGACCAGGGTCTTCGCCGTCACCAACCAGAAGGGTGGCGTCGGAAAGACCACGTCGACGGTCAACGTGGCCGCCGCGCTGGCGAGCCAAGGCGCCCATGTCCTCGTGATCGACTCGGATCCTCAGGGCAATGCCTCGACCGCGCTGGGTGCGGAGCACCGTTCCGGAACCCCGTCGATCTACGACGTGCTGCTCGAGGACATGCCGATCGAGGATGCGGCACAGGTCTGCCCCGACATCCCCACGTTGTGGTGCGTCCCCGCGACCATCGACCTCGCGGGTGCGGACGTCGAGCTGGTGTCCCTGAACCGTCGCGAGTACCGGTTGCGCGACGCCGTCACACGGTTGTTGGAGACCCGCGGCGACGATCTGGACTACATCCTGATCGACTGCCCTCCCAGTCTTGGACTCCTGACGCTGAATGCCCTCGTCGTAGCGTCGGAGGTCCTGATCCCGATCCAGTGCGAGTACTACGCGCTCGAGGGACTCACGCAGCTGATCCACACCATCGACATGGTGACCAAGCACCTCAATCCGGAACTGCACATCTCGACCATCGTGCTCACCATGTACGACCAGCGGACCAACCTGGCGCGTGAGGTCGCGAACGAGGTGCGCACGCACTTCCCGTCGCAGACATTGGAGCAGACGGTGCCCAGGTCGGTGCGTGTATCGGAGGCGCCGGGCTTCGGCAAGACCGTCATCACCCACGATCCTCGATCGAGCGGGGCGGTCGCCTACCTGGCTGTGGCACGAGACATCGCGGTGCGCGGCGCCGCAGAAGCGGAGAAGCAGAAGTGAGCAAGCCGAAGCGCGGCCTGGGACGCGGCCTGGGCGCGTTGATCCCCACCGAGGCGATTCCTACGCAGTCGGCGAAGGACGAGGAGGACCGCCCTCACCACATGTTCTTCTCGGACACCGCGACGGCCGCCATTCCCACCGCTCCCGCGGAGGCAGTTGCCGACGTGGTCTCCGCTGAGATCCCCCTCTCGGTCGCCGGCGACCCCGACGACACGGGCCTCGTGGCGGTGCCCGGAGCAACGTTCGCACACATCGATCCTCACGCGGTGGTGCCCAACCCGCGCCAGCCCCGCACCGTCTTCGACGAGGAGGCGATGCAGGAGCTCGTGGGTTCGATCCTGGAGATCGGCATCCTGCAGCCGATCGTGGTGCGCCCGAACCCCGCCGGCGGGGGCTACGAGCTCATCATGGGCGAGCGGCGTCTGCGCGCGTCGAAGGATGCGGGGCTCACCGAGATTCCCGCGATCATCAGGTCCACCGAGGACGACGACCTTCTTCGCGACGCGCTCGTCGAGAACCTGCACCGCAGCCAACTGAACCCCCTCGAGGAGGCGGCCGCGTACCAGCAGCTTCTCGAGGACTTCGGGATCACGCACGAGCAGCTTGCCGCGCGAATCTCGCGCTCGCGCCCGCAGATCTCGAACACCCTCCGGCTCCTGCGCCTGCCGGCTCCCGTGCAGCGGCGTGTTGCCGCTGGCGTGCTCTCCGCCGGCCACGCTCGCGCGTTGCTGGGCCTGGAGACTCCGGAGGAGATGGAGCACCTTGCCAACCGCATCGTGGCGGAGGGACTGTCCGTCCGCGCCACCGAGGAGATTGTCGCCGTCGGCGTGCAGGCACCTCGCAAGCGCCGCCCGGTCGCACGGCCGGGTGGACGCACCGAGGCGCTCGACGAGCTCGGATCGCGCCTGGGCGACCACTTCGACACCCGGGTGAAGGTCAAACTGGGGCGGTCGAAGGGGTCCATCACGATCGAGTTCGGTTCGGTCGACGACCTCAACCGGCTCGTGGGAATTCTGGATCCCGCGGATCCCGGCGTGCTGCCCGCACAGCAGTAGGCTCAACTGCCGCGCTTGAGGACCACCTGCGCGGGCTGTTTCACGTGAAACAGTGCCGCGTCGGTGATGAGCGTGGGTTTGGTCAACCGGGCGAACCGGGCGCGCGGGTGCGTGGTTGCCCGCGGCCGGCACCGGAACTTGGTTCTTGAGGTGACAGGTGGCGGTCGAAGGCGGATGTCCCCGCCGCAGATGTTTCACGTGAAACCTGTACCGGGCCCCGCGGGGCCGACTTGCGTGGCGGACCGTCCCACCGGCCCACGCGGAACGCGCAGGCCGGCGGTACACGCGCCCAGTTGCCCGTGGCCATCCCCTGGAGTGGGGGCGCTACGGGCATTCGTCCTTGCACGTCGAGCGGGATGGGGTGGGATGGTGGCCACGTGTTTCACGTGAAACGTTGACCATCCATGCGGGGCGTCGCGGCTGAACCCTGGAGTGGTGCCCGGGCGATCCGCGGGCCAGGTCGAGCGAGCGCCTCACCGAGCCGCCAAGCGCGCGCTCGTGGTGTGCGGCACACAGAAGCTCCATGTCCTCGTGATCGCAGGATGGGCGCGGGGTGCGCTTCCGCGCTGGCCGGCGTGGCCTTGACGGAGCCTCGACGGAGCCTTCAGACCCACCTAGGGCTCGGTGGCTGTGGCGACCTCGTCGAATCCGTTCACATCTGCCAATCAAGCGGGCCTTGCCCATGCGAGGGGCGGCTTCTGGTGACCCCTGCGGTCGATGCCGGATGACCGATGACCGATGGCGGCCGCGGGCCACGAGAACGACGCACCACACGCAGCACACGCGACGGACGCGCCACACGCGACCCACGCCGATGTTTCACGTGAAACCCGGACGCCGGTGTGCATGCGGGCGCAATCCGAACTGCCGCGTCAAGCCTGACGATCCCTGCCGGCGCAGCGCCACCACATGTTTCACGTGGAACAACGACCCTAGCGCGGGGCCCTCCCTGTCAAGCGCGGGCTTTCGACTCAGACGCAGGCCTCGTCGACGACGCCTCGAAGGCACAGTGCCGTCCGCTCCACGGACATGAGCACGAAGCCGCCATTGCTCGGCGTGCCGAAGACGTGCAGTCGCATGCCACCCACGGAGTCGTCGCCGAGCCCCAGCACGTCGTAGGTGATCTCTCCGAGGTCGCCGACGGTGGCCGGCACCGTCAAGGAAACAACGGAGAGAGGATCTGAGCTCGCGAATTGCTGTGCGACGAGGATTCCCAACTCGGGCATCGTCGACACCGTCGGTCGGGAGCCGATCGCGTCGACGACCGCGGAGGTGGCATCGTCGACACCGCCCAGGTACATCAGATGTGAGCCCTCGGCCCAACCCGTGGTGCCGCCGGCCGCCACCTCGTGCCACAGCGACCCGTCCACCAGTCGAGTGCGTCCCACCGCGATCACGTCGTCGGCGAGGGGGCCGAGCTCAGCCACGGCGACTCCGTCACCACCGGGCGACGAACGCAACCGCAGCGCCTCGTCGTGAGGGATTCCCACCACCCCAAGAACGTCGCCCTCGGCCGGCCCCTCCGCGACAACCTCACCAGGGAGATCCGCGGAGTCCGGAACAGACGACACGGTCGGGGAGGGTGAAGCCTCCGGTGACGCCGACGTCGATGGGACGGGCGAGGGAGCGTCCGAATCTGCGGACGGCACGGACGGGTCCTCCGCGGGACCGGGAGTGATGATCGGAGCGGTGACGGCAGGCTCCGCAGCCTCGACGGAGGGGCTCGCCGCCGGTGCCCCGGAGGCGCTGGGCACGCCGGACGAGTCGCTGTCGGCACCACAGCCGGCCGTCAGGAGCAGTCCCGTGACGGCCCCGCACCATGCACCGCGCCTTCGCATGGGAACCGACCCCCGCACCGCAGCGCCCCGCGCAGTCCCTCCGCGCGGCAACCCCGCACACTCCGATTCTACGCCCGGCGGTCCGACGACCCTCGGTCAGGCATCCCTGCGCCGCGGCAGCGCGCTCCAGGGGCGCTACGGAGCCATGGCGCGCCCGAGAGAACTACCTCGCGGAATGCCGCGCGAAGGCCTCGTCGACGAGCTCCCCGTACACCGCAGCGAGGTCGAGACCCGCGGCCTCGGCGGCCTGCGGGAACAGGGAAGTCTCGGTCATACCAGGGACGATGTTGATATCGATGACCTGAGGCACGCCCTCGCCGTCGAGGATGATGTCCACCCTGCTGAGGTCCCGCAGGCCCATCACGCGGTGCACCTGGAGAGCGGTCCGCTCGGCCGCCTCCCTCGCAGCGTCGCTCAGTCGGGCCGGCGCGAAGTACTCCACCCGGCCGGGGTTGTACCGCGCATCGAAGTCGTAGTCACCGTTGTCGGTCACCATCTCGACCGCCGGCAGCACCCTGGCAGCGTCCCCCGTGCCCAGTACGCTCATCGCCACCTCCGTGCCGATGACCGCCTTCTCGATGAGCGCGGTGTCGCCGTACGCGAAGCAGTGCACCATCGCGCTGGCGAGGTCCTCGCGCGACTGGACCACGGACACGCCCAGCGCCGAGCCGCCCCTGACGGGCTTCACCACGACGGGCAGCGAGAAGCGATCGACGATGAGGTCGAGGATGTGCTCGGCGCCCACCTCACGGAACAGCGACTGCGGCAGCGTGACATAGTCGGGTGTCGCGATGCCCTCGCGCAGCAGCACCGCCTTGGCCACGGCCTTGTTCCAGGCGACGCGCGCCTCCTTCGACCCGGTGCCCACGAACGGCACGCCCACGAGCTCGAGCAGCGCCTGAAGGGAGCCGTCCTCCCCGGATGCGCCGTGCAGCAGCGGCCAGACGACGTCCACGTCGCCGAATCGCAGCGTGGGCACCAACTCCGAGTCCACGTCGAGCAGGGAGACCTTGTCAAAGCGACCGCGCAGGAACTCGTGGACGCGCCGCCCCGAGCGGATGGAGACGTCCCGCTCGTGCGACAGCCCGCCGGCCAGGATCAGTGCGTGCATGAAAGCCCCCTCGGCGTTCTCGGTCGTCTCAGAACAGGCGAAGCCATGTCAGTACAGGTCCGGGGATGGGAAGTCGACGGTGGTGCCGGCCCGCCCGCCGGAGGTGCCGAAGATCCGCACCGTCTCGAGCTCCGCGTCCACCACGGTCGCGAGGCGCCGCACGCCCTCCCGGATGCGCTCGGGCGTGGGGAAGCAGTACGACAGCCGCAGGTGGTCGGTGCCCGAGCCGTCGATGTAGAAGGCGGAACCGGACACGTACGCGACGCGGGCCGTGATGGCGCGAGGCAGCATCGACTTGGCGTCGAGGCCGTCGGGCAGCCTCACCCAGACGTAGAAGCCGCCGTCGGGCACGTTCCACGTCGCGTCGGGGATGTGCTCGGACAGCGCGGAGATCATCGAGTCCCGCCGCTCCCTGTACTGCACCTGGAAGTTCTTGATCTGACCCTGCCAGTCGAACTGGTCCAGGTAGGCGCCGATGGCCATCTGCGACGCGTTGGACGGGCTGAGGATCGCCGCCTCGGACGCCAGCACCAACTTCTCGCGCACGGCGTGCGGCGCGACCGCCCATCCCACGCGGTATCCCGGCGCAAACGTCTTGGAGAAAGACCCCAGGTAGATGACGCCTTCCTCGCTCATAGAGCGCATCGCCGGCAGCGGATCCTTGTCGAAGCCCAAGAGTCCGTACGGGTTGTCCTCGAGCACCAGCACGCCGTACCGCGCGCAGATCTCGAGCACCCGCGGGCGCCGCTCGAGCGACAGCGTGACGCCGCCCGGATTGTGGAAGTTGGGCACCGTGTAGAGGAACTTCACCCGCCGACCCTCCGCCTTGAGGTGCGCGAGCGTGCGCTCGAGCGCCTCCGGCACGAGCCCGTGCGCGTCCATGGGAACGTGCACCACGTCGGCCTCGTGCGCGCGGAACACGCCCAGCGCGCCCACATAGGACGGCGCCTCGGCCACGATCACGTCGCCCGGATCGATGAAGATGTTGGTGACCAGGTCGAGGGCCTGCTGCGAACCGGTGGTGACCACCACATCGTCCGGATGCGCGCGGATCCCCTCGAGCGCCATGACGTCGAGGATCTGCTCGCGCAGCATCGGGTCGCCCTGGCCGGAGCCGTACTGGAGCGCCACCTCGCCCTGCTCGACGATGATCCGGCGCGTCATCTCGCCCAGCTGCTCGAGCGGCAGCCCGCCGATGAACGGCATGCCCCCGGCGAGCGATACCACCTCGGGCCGGCTGGCCACCGCGAACAGCGCCCGGATCTCCGAGGCCCGCATCTGGTGCGCGCGCTGCGCATACGAGCCGTACCAGGGATCGAGCCGCGTGCCCTCGCGGGGGGTGGGGGTGGCGTCCGTCATGGGGGCAAGTCTCGCACGACGACGCAGCCCCCCGCGGTCAGGCGGGGGGGCTGCGGTCGGGTCAGGCGCCAGGGCGCCTGCACGGGGACGATGGGCGGGTCAGGCGAGCGCCTCGTCGAAAAGTTCGGTGAGGGCCGGCTTGGGACGGGCGCCCACCACCGACTTGACGACCTCGCCGTCCTTGAAGAACGCCATGGTCGGGATCGAGGTCACGCCGTAGGCGCGCGCGAGCTCGGGGTTGTCGTCGGTGTCCACCTTGACCACCTTGAGCCTGCCCGCGTACTGCTCCGCGAGCTCGTCGAGCAGCGGCGCGACCGCGCGGCACGGGCCGCACCAGGCCGCCCAGAAGTCGACGACCACGGGGACGTCGGCCTCGAGCACCTCGGCCTTGAACGTGTCGTTCGTCGCGGCGACGGGGGCCGTGTGCACGACCGGTGCCGACGCCTCGGCCGGGGCCTCCTCGGAGGCGCCCTCCGCATCGGCCTCCGCCAGCCCGTCCAGGAAGTGCTGGGCGTCCAGCGCGGCGGCGCAGCCCGAGCCCGCGGCGGTGATCGCCTGGCGGTAGCGCGAGTCGACCAGGTCGCCGCACGCGAACACGCCGTCGACGTTGGTGGCCGTGGTGCGGCCGATGACCTGCACGTAGCCGGCCTCGTCCGTGTCGACCACGCCCTTGACCAGCTCCGAGCGCGGGTCGTGGCCGATCGCCACGAACAGGCCGGTCGCCTCGAGCGTCGACTCCTCGCCGGAGACGGTGTTCTTCACGCGCACGCCCGCGAGCTTGTCGGCGCCGTCGAGGCCCACCACCTGCGAGTTCCACACGAACTCGATCTTGGGGTCGGCCTTCGCACGGTCGGCCATGATCTTCGACGCGCGCAGCTCGTCGCGGCGGTGCACCAGGTAGACCTTCGAGGCGAAGCGGGTGAGGAAGGTCGCCTCCTCGACGGCGGAGTCGCCGCCGCCCACGACGACGACCGTCTGGTCGCGGAAGAAGAAGCCGTCGCACGTCGCGCACCAGGACACGCCCTTGCCGGACAGGCGGCGCTCGTCCTCGAGGCCTAGCTCGCGGTACGCGGAGCCGGTGGCGAGGATGACGGCCGGGGCAGTGAACTCCTTGCCCATGCCGGTGACCACGCGCTTGGTGGCGCCCTCGAGCTCAAGCTCGGTCGCATCGTCGAACATGACCTCCGCGCCGAAGCGCTCGGCCTGCGCCTGGAGCACCTCCATGAGCTCGGGGCCCTGGATGCCCTCGACGAAGCCGGGGAAGTTCTCCACCTCGGTCGTGTTCATGAGCGCGCCGCCGGCGGTGACGGAGCCCGCCACGACGAGCGGCTGCAGGCCGGCGCGGGCGGCGTAGATGGCGGCGGTGTAGCCGGCGGGGCCGGAGCCGACGATGATCAGGTTGCGGGTCTCGCTCACGTTGCTTCCTTCGGGTGCGGTGCGTACTTCGGGTGTCCGGACGGGGAAACGGCCGGTGGGGGCCAACTTGTTCCTGTTCGGACCGGTCAGCTCGAGGGTTGGGTGGCCGGGCTGGGAGTGGGGTCGATGGGTGCCGGGGAGGACGTCGTGGGCTCGGGGTCCTGCTCGATCACGATCGAGTCGTCCAGGGGCGCTCTGAATCCGGCCATCGCGATCCACACCGCGCCGATGAGCGCGAGGATCGCGACCACGACCGTGAGGCGGGTGCCGTTGAGCGGCCCGCCGTTCTGGGCCCGGTCGCGCGCGCGGTCGAGGCTGCGCGTGATGGACACGGAGCGGGGCCAGCGGCGGTGCAGCCGCTCGAGCACCAGCTCCCACGTCGACGGTCCGCGCGCCTCGGTCTGCTCGGTGACCATGACCTCGAGCGTGTCGAAGCCGGCCTCGTACTTGTCCGCGGGGCCGGTGGGCTCGGGCGGCGCCTCGCGCTGGGCGGGCGTCTCATAGAGCTCCTCCTCCGCCTCGCGCAGCTGCTCGCGCAGGTCCGGGCTCGCGACCGCCTCCGCGGCGACCTCGTCGGCCTCGTGGCGGGCGTGCTCGAGCGTCTCTGGCGTGACCAGGGACGAGGCCGCGGTGGTCGCCCCCGCCGCCGCGGCGCCCGCGGCCGCGCCCGCACCGAGCCGGGATTGACGCTGCGCCTCCTCGTGGGCGGCCTGCTCCCAGGCCTCACGGGCGGCACGCTCGCGCGCCTCGATCTCGGCCTGCTCGCGCGCCTCGCGCTCGGCGCGCTCCTGCTCGGCGCGGCGCGCGTGCTCGAGCTCCCGAGCCCGGGCGACGCTGGGCTCGAGTGTGTCCAAGGCCTCGCTCAGGCCCGCGAGGGCACGCGGATCGAACGGGCTCAGCGCCCGGACGACCGCATCGAGCCGCTCGGGCGAGTGGCCGGCCAGCACGTCCTCGCACAGGGCGCGCGCCTGGGTCGGCAGGTCCTCGGGAAGGTCGTCCGGGGTCGCGTCGGCGGCCGGGCCGCCGGTCAGGCAGCGCACCAGCAGGGCGGCGAGGGCCTTCGCGTCGACGGCCTCGGCCAGGGACGATGCGCGGGCGCGGGCGGCGATCGCCGCCGCCTCGTCGTCGGGCCGCGTGGGCGCATCGGCCGCGGCTGGAGGAGCGTCCGCGTCCTCCTGGGCGGGGCCGTCGACGCCGATGCCCGACAGGACCACGCGTCCGCGCGGGGTGATGGTCACGGCGGCGGGCCGCAGCATGCCGTGGTGGAGGCCGGAGGTGCGGGCGGCGACGAGCGCGCGGCCCACGCCGCCGACCGCGGCGAGCGCGCGGCGGGAGTCCAGGCGACGGTCGGCGAGCACGTCGGTGAGGCGCACGCCCTCGACGTGTTCGGTCGCGACGTACGCGGCGTCCTCGTGGCGGCCGACCCCCACGACGCGTGCGAGCCGAGGATCGTGCAGCCGGGAGGCGCGCGTGGCCTCCGCCCGGACCGCCTCGCTCCTGGCCCCGCTCACCACGTCCACGAGCGTGTCCCGGCCGAGCCGTGCATCGTGCGCCCTGAAGCGGGCGATTCCGGGGACGTCGTGAGGCAGCGACTCGATGAGGGCGAAGCGTCCGCCTACCGTCGTGCCAGCGTGCACGCGTCCTCCCTCGATGTCTCGAATGTGAGGTTCATCGTACGCGGCGCCTCAGACGGCTCACCACAGGGGCCACGAGCTCGTTGGCCTCGGGCACGCGCAGGAGCCGCAGCAGCGCCCAGTACACGAGGCCCATCACCGGGACCAGGACGGCCAGCGAGACGCCAGCGACCATGAGGCTGTGCAGCACGTCGTCGCCGCCGGCCTCGGGGACCAGGCGCAGGAGCGCCCAGCCGACGGCGCCCGAGACGAGCGCGGCGAGCAGCGCGCGCGCCGCGAGGGCGGGGTAGCGGCGTCCGTCGAGGCCGCCGATGCGCCGGCGCACGCCCACGCCGCGCAGGACCACGCAGACCACGTTCGCGAGCGACAGCGCCAGCGCGGTGCCCGCGGTCCACCAGTACGGGTCGAGCACGCGCTGGAGGCCGAGCATCCCGAGCACCCACACGAGGGTGACGGGGATCTGGATGTAGAAGACCGCCTTCGCGTCCTCGAGGGCGAAGAACACGTTCTTGAACACGCCCAGCAAGGCCAGCGGCGCGCCGCCCACGGCGAGCGCCATGAGCACGTACGCGATGGACTGGACCACGTCGGCGGGCACGGTGGGCAGCGCGAGGCGGACGATCATGGGCGCGAGCGCGACGAGCACCGCCGTGGACCACAGCCCGAAGACGGTGACGATGCGCATCCCGCGCGCCACGGTCGCGCGCAGCGCGGCCATGTCCTGGGCGGCCGCGTGGCGCGACATGGTGGTGGCGAGCGCGGTGAGCAGCGACACGATGATGAGCGAGTGCGGCAGCAGGTACAGCATCATCGCGTTGAAGTAGGCGGCGTTGCCGGCGATCGAGGCGTCGCCCAGGTCGTGGCCCACGGCGCCGGCCTCGGAGGCGACGCGGGTGACCGCGATGACGCCCACCTGGTCCAGGAGCACGGCGCCGAGCGCCCAGCCCGCGACGGTGGTGACGCCGGACAGCTCCCCCTTGGGGCCGCGCCAGACCGGGCGCCAGCGGTAGCCGCCGCGCATGAGCGGCCACACGAGGATGAGCGCCTGCGCCGCGATTCCCAGCGTGGCCGTGCCCGCGATGAGCCACGTGGACCCCGGGGTCCACCAGTCCGGCTGGTCGATCTCGGGCCGGTAGCCGCCGTACAGCGCGAGGAAGGCTGCGAGCCCGGCCACGGACACGACGTTGTTGAGCACGGGCGCCCACATGTAGGGCCCGAACTGCTCGCGCGCGTTGAGCACCTGGCCCAGGATCGTGTAGACGCTGTAGAAGAACAGCTGGGGGATGCACCAGAACGCGAACGCCGTGGCGAGGTCGCGCTGCTCCGCGCCCCAGCCCTGCGTGTAGATCCCGACGAAGACGGGTGCCGCGAGCGTGAACACCAGCGTGATGGCGAGCGAGCCGAACACCCCGAGGGTGACGATGCGGTCGACCGTCCGCTTGCCGTCGGCGCGCCGGAAGGCGCGGACGATCTGCGGGACCAGCACCGCGTTGAGCACGCCGGCCGCGACGATCGCGTACAGCGTGTTGGGGATCTTGTTGGCGACGTCGTAGGAGTTCGCGGCGATGCCGGTGGCGCCGATCGCGGCCGCGAGCATCGCGTTGCGGATGAAGCCCAGGCCGCGCGAGACGAGCGTCCCGGACGCCATCACCATGGTGTTGCGGCGCAGCGACTTGCGCGGCGGCATCGGCTCCCCACCCTCCCCGGAGACGTCGTCGGAGGGGCGCGGGGCGTCGGTCATGTCAGCCATTGTCGCCGGGACCCGGCGCGGCAGTGCCCTGCCGAGGTCCCGTGCGCGTGTCCTTGCGGCCGCGGCGGATGGTTCGGTAGACGCCGGCCACGAGCAGCAGGACCAGTCCCACCGTGAAGACGGCGGTCACCGCGTTGCCCCAGTCGGCACGCACGCGGACCGTGAGGGTGACCCGGTCGCTCACCGGCTCACCCGCATCGTTGCGCAGCACGATCGCCGCGGTGACGTCCGCGGTCGACACCGCCTCCACCGGCACCAGCACGGACTGCGTCGCGCCGGCCGCCACCGTCACCACCGGCGACTCGCGCACCTGGAGGTTGGGGCTGAAGGACAGCATCTCCACCCGGACGGTCGCCTCCACGGGCAGGTCGTTGCGCACGGCCACCGGCACGGACCCGGAGGCGGCGATGAGGTTGATGTCCGATCCGGCCGGCAGGTACAGCGCGCCCAGCGTCGCGTCGAGCTCCGTCAGCGAGGACCCGAGGCGCGCGGCTCGGAGGTCGGGGTCGGCGCGCAGGGGGCGCGCGAGCGGCGCGAGGAGCGCGTCCGCGCCCGGATCCATGATCGCGTCCGGCTCCGAGGCGGTGGTGGCGAGCCGCTCCAGCCCAGTCAGTCGACTCGCTAGTTCCGCGACGCTCTCGGCGGCCAGGTCGCCCGACGTGCGGGCCTCGCCGGGGACGGTGGCCTCGGACGATGCGCCGGCCACCAGGTCCGCCACCGTCACCGGGGTCACGAAGGGGGCCGCGAGCACCGCCTCGAGGGTCTGGGCGTCACCGCCGACGGACGAGAGCCAGGTGCTGCCCGTGGAGACCACGGCGGTGCCGGACTCGGCCAGCAGCGCGGCCTCCGCCACGGCCCGCGCGGGCGCCGAGAGCGATCCGGGCCGGGCCTGCGCCACCGCGGCCGACAGCTCGAGGTCCGGGGCGATGACCGCGAGCGTGCCGGCGCCGGTGGACGCCAGCGTCACCGCCGCGTCCGGGGCCGCGTCGCCCGCGGCGGCCTCGCCGTCGAGCAGCATGGCCGCGGCGCCGTGCGCGGCCGCGAAGTCCACGGTGGCCTGGTCGAGGGTGGGCGACACCGCGAGCCACGGGAGCGCCCGCACCACGCCGGTCGCGGTGGACTCGGAGCGGTCGAGGGCGAAGGCGAGCAGGGACTCGTCCTGGGCGTGCGCGAGCGACGCGAGGTCCGGGTCCTGGGCCGGGAGGCGGTACACGTCGCGGTCGCCCAGGGGGATGCTCGCCGCGCCGGCCGTGCCCAGCTGCGACGCATCGAGCAGGAGCGTGACACCGGCCGCGTCGGACGCCTCCGCCACGGTGCGCACGCGGGTGCTCGAGCCGGTCGCGCTGACGACGGCGGCGAGCTCCATCTGGGGGATGCCCGCGCCGGTCCACGTGACGACCCCGGTCTCCACCGGGATGGTGCCGTCGGCGGTCTCGAGCGCGATGGTCAGTCCTCGCACGCCCCACGACTCGCCGAGTCCCAGGTCCGACCCCCGGACGTTGGCCGAGACCACGGTCGAGGCGCCCGCGGCGAGCCGATGCACGGTCCGGGTCTCGGGCTCCTCCTCGGGGGCCGCGCTCGCGTCCGGGGTGGGCACCTCCTCGGGCGCGGGGCTCGCGGAGGTTCCGGGCGCATCGTCCACCGGCACCTCGATGGACTCGCCCACGTCCGCGCTCGCGACCGACAGCATGCGGCCGCCCGGGGCCGCGAGGAAGGCGTCGATCTGCGCGGACGTGGTGAGCGGCGCGGCCGTGAGCGACACGAGGACGCGCGCGTCCTCGAGCGGGAGGTCCTCGCCGTTGTCGACGCGCACGCGCGCGGACAGCAGGTCGCGGGGTCCGACCGTGGCCGCCGGGTAGGCGAGCAGCTGGGCGGCGACGACCGCCTCGTCCTCGGCCGCATCGTCCGCCGGGTCCTGGGCCTGGTCCTCTCCCGGGTCCGCGGTGGTGGCGGGCGACGGGGTGGCCGGCGATGGTGCGGCGGGAGAGGCCGTGGCCGCGGGCTCGGCGGGATCGTCGGCCGCCGTCGCGGGGGCGACCGCGGGCCCGAGTGCCACGAGGGGCGCCGCGACCACGGCGGCCGCCAGCAGCGCTCCGATCGCTCGCACGGGTGCCCGCGTCAGGACTCGATGGCGAGCAGGCGCGCCGCCGCCACCGCCATCTTCCGCTCGTTGGGGAACGCGAGCTCGGACGCGAGCGTCGCGACCTGGATCCAGCGGGCGACCTCGGCCTCGTGGTCGGGATCGTTCTCGGTGGTGATGTAGCCGCCCTTGGCCTCGAGGAGGTAGTGGTGCACCACCTTGTGCACGCGGCGGTCGTCGCCCGTGAACCAGTAGTCGATGACGCCCAGCGGCTGGATGATCTCCGCGTCGATGCCGGTCTCCTCGGCCACCTCGCGCACCGCCGCGATCTCCGGCGTCTCGCCCTCCTCGATGTGGCCCTTGGGCAGGCACCACTCGAGCCGGCCGGCGCGGTTGCGACGCCCGATGCACGCGGCGTACGCGATGCCGTCCTCGATCCGGATGGCGATGCCTCCGGCCGAGGTCTCGTTACTCACCGGCAGCGACGCCGTCCGTCCCGAGCCCTCGCGCCTGCGCCGGGGCTGCACCACCGTGGGGGGGTGCGGCACCGGGCCGGGGACGGGTGCGGACGGCTTGGGCATGGGCCAACTTTAGCGACCGCGCGAGGGACCCCGGTCCTGGCTCGCCCGACCCGGCCACCGCATCGTCCCCCAGGGCATCTGGGACACTGGAGCGCGTGACTCCCACCCTCGAACTGCCCGACATCGCCGTCCTGCGCGCCCGCGCGCAGGGACTCTGGGGCGCGCTGCCGCCCGAGGTGGGCGAGCTCGCGGAGGCGTTCGCGGCGGCCGGTCACGAGCTGGCGCTGGTCGGCGGGCCGGTGCGCGACGCGTTCCTGGGGCGCTCCAGCGCGGACCTCGACTTCGCGACCTCGGCGCGGCCTGACGACATCGAGCGCCTGCTCAAGGCGTGGACGCGCGCCACGTGGGACATGGGGCGGGAGTTCGGGACCATCGGCGGCCGCCGCGGGGACCTGGTGGTCGAGATCACCACCTACCGCGCGGACGAGTACGACGGCGCGACCCGCAAGCCCGTGGTGGCCTTCGGCGACTCGCTCGAGGGCGACCTCGCGCGGCGCGACTTCACCGTCAATGCGATGGCGGTGCGGCTGCCCCAGGCGGAGTTCGTCGACCCGTTCGGCGGGCTCGAGGATCTCGCGGGCGGGCTGCTGCGGACCCCGGTGGACCCGGCCGTGTCCTTCGGGGACGATCCCCTGCGGATGATGCGCGCCGCGCGCTTCGCGTCGCAGCTGGGCTTCGACATCGAGCCGGCGACCTTTGCGGCCATGGCCGCGATGGCGGAGCGGATCTCGATCGTCTCCGCCGAGCGCGTCCGCGACGAGCTGGTCAAGCTGCTGCTGGGCGGCTGGGTGCGCGCGGGTCTCGCGGCGCTCGTGGACTCCGGCATCGCGGAGCACGTGCTGCCCGAGCTGCCCGCGCTCAAGCTCGAGGTCGACGAGCACCATCACCACAAGGACGTCTACGACCACACGCTCACGGTGGTCGAGCAGGCCATCGACCTGGAGACCGGCCCCGACGGGCCCGTGCCCGGCCCGGACCTGGTGCTGCGCCTGGCGTCGCTGCTGCACGACATCGGCAAGCCGCCCACGCGCCGGCTCGAGCCGGGCGGCGGCGTCTCCTTCCACCACCACGAGGTCGTGGGCGCGAAGATGGCGCGCCGCCGGCTCAAGGAGCTGCGCTTCGACAAGGACACCATCAAGGCGGTCGACCACCTGGTGGCCCTGCACCTGCGCTTCCACGGGTACGCGGACGCGCGCTGGTCGGACTCGGCCGTGCGCCGCTACGTGGTCGACGCGGGCGACGAGCTCGAGCGGCTCCACCGCCTCACCCGCGCGGACGTCACCACCCGCAACCGGCGCAAGGCGGACCGCCTGTCCCACGCGTACGACGACCTCGAGCACCGCATCGCCGAGCTGCGCGAGCAGGAGGAGATCGACGCGATCCGCCCCGACCTCGACGGCACCCAGATCATGGCGATCCTGGGCATCGCGCCCGGCCGCGAGGTGGGCGTCGCCTACAAGCACCTGCTCGAGCTGCGCATGGAGCACGGTCCGCTGGGCCCGGAGCGCGCCGAGGCCGAACTGCGCGCCTGGTGGGAGGCCCGGCAGGGCTGATCGCGCCTGGCTCTGGGAGTCCCCCGCCGCGCGCCTGTCGCTTTTGGTCCGGGACAATGTGGACCGGTGAATCGGCGCCGTCGCTTCCTGCGGGACAGCGAGGACCGCACGAGTATGGGGTTGGCGGTCCGGATTGTCCCGCAGCACGCCAGATCGCGCCTCTGGCGGTCCTCAGTGTCCCGGACCACACGGGGCCCGGACCACAGGGGGCCCGGACCACGACGCAGGCGGGGCACACGGATCTCAGGGGCGCGAGAGCTGCGGGCGAGGGCGATGTCCCCCGACCATGAACCGGAAGGATCTCCCCAGCCGCGGTCCCGATCCGTGCGACAGTGCCGGGAGACGAGCCACCGTCGCGGCATGAGCGTGTCCGACCTTCGTGCCGCACTGCCGCATCGCCTCGATCCGTGGACTCGCACGGAGCTGCTCGCGATCGCCACGCGCACCGCCATCGACGGCGAGATCGCGAGCGGTCGACTCGTGCGCCTGCTGCCCGACCGCTACGTGTCGGGCATCCACGCCGAGTCGTGGGAGACGCGCGCCAGGACCGCCACGAGTTGGGCAGGGCCGACGTCGATGCTCGCGGGCCTGAGCGCGCTCGCGCTGTGGGACGGAGCCGACCGGGTGCCACCGATCACCGTCGCCGCGCCGTGGGAGCAACGCCTGCGCGGGCCCCGATGGGTGCAGGTCCGCAGGTTCGTCCGCCTGCCGGCCATGCGCGAGCGGGGAGCCTTGCGCGCGATGGAGCCGGCGGCTGCCGTCGTGGTTGCTCATTCTCTGCTGCCGCCCGGGTCGCGAGCGGAGGCCGTCTACCGGCCCATACGTCGTCGGCTGGTCACGGCGGAGCAGATTGCGTACGAGGCCGAGCGCATGGCGAAGGTTCGCGGGCGGCGCGAGCTCCTGCGCAGGCTCGAGCATGCTGACCTGGGTGCCGAGAGCTTCCTCGAGGAGGAGGGCGGCGCGCACGTGCTCCAGGGGCCCTTGCTTGGATCCGTGGTGCGGCAGCATCGCGTCGTCGTGGAGGGATACCCGTATCGGCTCGACGCCTTCGACCCCGCATCGCTCACCGCGCTGGAGTTTGACGGCGGCTCCCACGACGATCCGGAGCAGCGCCGGGCGGACTCGATGCGCGACGCACGCCTCGCGTCGGTCGGGATCCAGACGCTGCGCTTCACCTTCGAGGACACCACCGGCCGCCCGGAGTGGTGCCGACGGATCGCCGAGGCCACGGTCGCCCGGCGCCGTGCCGACTTCGCCCGCTAGGCAGTGGCTGGCGCCGTGGAGGCGTCTTTGGCCCGGGACACTGAGGACCGCCAGATCGCGCGTGTCGTATGCTGCGGGACACTCCGGACCGCGCGGCTATGAATGGAGCGGTCCTCAGTGTCCCGAACCGCGCGCGCCAGCCGATTCAGCGGTCCTCAGTGTCCCGAACAGAAGGGGGGTGGGGGCGCTCCGCGTCAACCACAGCCGGCCGCACCGGCATCTGGGCGTAGATGGCCGCGACAGCGAGGTAGGCGATGGCCACGCCCGTCATCACGAACGTCGAGTACCCGGTGGGCGGCAGCACCAGCGCGCCGATCACCGCGGAGGAGATGAACGCGACGTTGTACGCCATGTCGTAGAGGGTGAAGGCGCGGCCGCGCATGTGGTCGGCGGTGTCGCGCTGGACGATGGTGTCGACGGCGATCTTGCCGCCCTGCACCGCGAAGCTCACGATCACGGCCGCGGCGAGCAGCGCCCACACCTCGCCGGACAGCGCCAGCAGCCCCTGGCCCACCGCCCCCACGAGCAGGCACAGGATGATCCACCGGTGGCGGGAGATGCGCTCGCGGAACAGCGGCGTCAGCACGGCCGCGAGGCCGAAGCCCACCGCCGCGAATCCCAGCACCACGGTGAACGCCCCGAGCGACTGCTCCGGGTGATCGGGATCGCCCAGCAGGTGCCGCGAGACCAGGATCGACGCGACGAACATGATCCCGTAGAGCAGGCGTTGCGCGGACATCACGCCCAGCGCGTGGAACGGGGTCACCCGGGCGTGGAGGTACCGCACGCCGCTCGCGAGCTCCGCCGTCAGCGCCCGCAGCTGCGCGACCACGGCGAGCGCCTCGAGCGGGTGGTCGGGACCCAGCTCGCGACGGCCCAGCAGCGTCGCGGCCCACGCGCTGAGCCCGAACGCGACGCCCGCGCAGCACAGCGCCGCGAACGCGAGGCTCGTGTCCGACGCGGTGGGGGCCACGAACGTCACCACGCCGCCGATCGCCGCGCCCACGGAGGCCGCGATGGTGCCCAGCGTGGGCATGATCGCGTTCGCGGTGAGCAGCTCGTCGGCCGGCACCACCTTGGGGATGCCGGCGCTCATCGCGGCGAGCAGGAAGCGGTTGACGGACAGGGTGAGCAGCGCGAGCGCGTACAGCGACCACAGCGGCCCGTCGAGGGCGAGCACCGTGATGATCATCGCGGCGAGCACCACGCGCACCAGGTTCGCGACCAGGATGATCCGCTGGCGCTGCCACCGGTCGATCAGCGGCCCCACGAACGGCCCCACCAGCGTGAACGGCGCGAGCAGCACCGCAAATCCCACGGCGATGTCGCGCGGCGTCGCCGCCTGGGTGGGGTCGAAGAAGAAGGCGGTCGCGATGCCCACCTGCAGCATCCCGTCCCCGCCCTGCGCGAGCACGCGCGCGTAGGTGAGGCGGCGGAAGCCCCGGGCGTGCCAGAGGCGGCTGAGGTCGCGGGCGAGGCTCACGCGGTCAGCCTAGGCGTGCATCGTCCCGGGCCGGGCCCTTCCCGGGGCCCAGGTGACAAGGGACGATGCGCGATCACCCTGGGGATGAGGCCTCCCGTGCGGAGCGGCGCGTCGTAGAGTGTGCCCCAGGGGCAGGCCGTGCCAGGCACGGCGCCGGAGGGGCGCGAAGCGCCGAACAGGAGGGTCGATGGGTCCCGGAGCCGCGATCGGGCGGTGCCTGCGTCAGTGGGGCACGTTCGGCGGCCGCGCGCGCCGCTCCGAGTTCTGGTGGTTCGCCGGCTTCACCTGGGCCGTCGCGATCCCGGTCGCGATCGCCTTCGCCGTGATGTGGGGCCTGGCGTTCGACGGCTCGCTGTCCGGACCCGCCGACGACCCCTCGATCAACCCCGACGTGGTGAACACCGGCTGGCTGTCGGCCGGGCTGCTGCTCCTGCTCGCGCAGTTCCTGGTGCTGGGCGTGCCGCTGCTCGCGGTGCAGGCACGCCGCCTGCACGACGCCGGCATGCCCGCGCTGTGGATGCTGCTCCACCTCGTGGGCCTGAGCATCGTCCCGCTGGTCCTGTGCCTGGTGCCCGGCCAGCGCGGCTCCAATCGGTTCGGGCCGGACCCCACGGGCGCGCCGTCCGTGGCACCTGCGACCCGATAGTTTCCGGCGACCGCCGGGGAGACGAGGGAGATCATGAACGGATTCACCACGGCGCTCGGCAAGTACGCGACGTTCTCCGGCCGGTCCACCCGGCGCGAGTACTGGGGCTACACGCTCACCGTGTGGGCGCTCGCGATCATCGTCGCGATCCTCTACGCGGCCGGCGGCGGACCCGCGGACCTCACGAACGCCGGCGACGTGAGCATCGGCGCGCTGTCGATCGCCGCGCTCGTCCTCGCCGGCCTCATGGGCCTGCTGCTGTTCATCCCCACGCTCGCGCTCGGCTGGCGCCGCTGCCAGGACGTGGGGATCCCGGGGCCGGTCGCGCTGCTGGGGCTGCTGGTCCCGCTCGCGGTGAACATCATCGGCCTCATTCCCGGCGCGCGGGGTCCCAACCAGTACGGCCCCGACCCCAAGGGCTGACCGGGGGGCCGGCGGCCCCGCGGCCCCGCCGCCGGGCTCGATTCGCGCCGTTTGTCAGCGGACGCTCTGCGGTGTGGCGAGGATTACCCCTGACATCGCGCCGCTCACTAGGCAGGGCGGCGCGATGTGCGCCAGGCTAGAAGCATGAGCATTCCCCATCGCGTCGCCATCGTCGGCGGGTACGGCAAGGTCGCCCGCAAGCTCATCCCGCGCCTGATCGACCACGGGCAGGAGGTGGTCGCGCTCGCGCGCAAGAACGATCAGCTGGGCGCGCTGTCCGGCATGGGCGCGATCCCGCGCCACCTCGACCTCGAGGTGGCCGACGCGCACGAGCTCGCCACCCAGCTCGCGGGCTGCCAGGCGGTCGTGTTCGCGGCCGGCGGCGGACCCGACGGCTCGATCGAGCGCAAGCACACGGTCGACTACCTGGGCGCGCTCATGACCATCGAGGCCGCGAAGCTCCGGGGCATCAAGCGCCTCGTTCAGGTGTCGGCTATCGGCGTGGACAAGGACCCGGACCCCGAGCGCGGCGACGTGTGGGCCGCGTACGTCAAGGCCAAGCGCGACTCGGACCACGCGGTGCGCGACTCCGGCCTCGACTGGACCATCCTGCGCCCCGGCCCGCTGAGCGACGGGCCCGGCACCGGCCGCGTCCACCTCGCGGAGAAGGTCCCGCGGTCGACCCTCCCGCGGCCGGACCTCGCGCGGGTCATCGCGGAGGTGCTGCGCCAGCCCAAGTCCGCCGGCCACCAGTGGGAGGTCGTGACGGGCCCGGTGCGCATCGCCGACGCCGTCGCGGAGGCGGCGACGGTCCCGG
>NZ_BBLY01000005.1 GCF_000971175.1 Demequina pelophila
GGCCAGAAGAACGGTGCGGAGTGTCCGGAGGGAGCAGGATCGGGCGTCAGCCCTTGACCGAGCCCGCCGTCAGGCCGCCCACGATGTAGCGCTGCAGCGCGAGGAAGAGCAGCAGCACCGGCGTCGCGGCGATGATGGTGCCCGCGGCGAAGATGCCCCAGCGGGCGGACAGCTGGTCCGAGACCCATTGGTACATGCCCACCGCGAGAGTCCAGTTGTCCTCGGACACCAGCACGATCCTCGCGAGGATGAAGTCGCCGAACGAGGCGATGAACGCGAGCAGGCCGACCACCGCGAGGATGGGCGTCACCAGCGGCATGATGAGCTTCCAGAAGATCTGGGCGTGGGTGGCGCCGTCGATCTTCGCGGCCTCGTCCATGTCCGCCGGGATCGAGTTGAAGAAGCCGTACATGAGGAAGGTGTTCGCGCCCAGCGCCGTGCCCAGGTACACGCAGATCAGCGCGATCTTCGAGTTGATGCCCAGCGCCGGGACCACGTTGCCCAGCGACAGCAGGAGCAGGAACACGGCGACGAACGCGATGGTCTGCGGGAACATCTGGATGATGAGCAGGCTCGTGAGCGAGAAGCGCCGGCCCTGGAAGCGGAAGCGCGAGAACGCGTAGGCCGCACAGGCGCCCATGAGGACCGCGCCGAAGGCGGACACGCCGCCGATGAACAGGGTGTTGCCCACCCAGGTCCAGAAGCTCGTGTTGTTGAGGTTGGCGAAGTTGTCGAAGCTGATCGTCGCGAACAGGCTCGAGGCGCTGGACAGGCTGCCGCGCTCGTCGAGCGCCGCGGACAGCACGAAGACGAGGGGGAAGGTCGCGTAGAAGATGATCAGCGCCGCGACGGGGTACTTCCACCCCACCTCGCCCCACCAGCGGCGGCGGCGCGACGGGCTGCGTCGGACGGGAGTCGTGGTGGTGGACATCACTGGATCTCCTCGAGCTTGCGGGTCTGCCGGAACGCGATCGCGGAGACGATTCCGACCACGACGAACACGACGATGGACAGCGCGGCCGCGAGGCCGTAGTCGGCACGACCGCCCGCCACGCCCGAGATCTGGTAGATCGCGGAGATGAGGATGTCGGTGGAGCCGATGGGCACGCTCGTGTCGGTGAACCGTGGCCCGCCGTTGGTGAGCATGTAGATGATGGTGAAGTTGTTGAAGTTGAAGGCGAACGATGCGATGGCCAGGGGCGCGGTCGACACCATCAGCAGGGGGAAGGTGATCGAGCGGAACTGCCGCCACTTGCTCGCGCCGTCGATCTGGGCCGCCTCCATGGTCTCGGACGGCAGCGCCTGGAGCGCGCCGGTGCAGACGAGGAACCAGTACGGATAGCTGAGCCACAGGTTCACCGCGAGGATCGACAGCTTCGCGAGCCACGGGTCGCCCAGCCAGTTGATGTTCTGGCCGAAGAAGAACCAGTCATTGATGACGCCGAACTCGGCGTTGAGCATGCCGCGCCACAGCAGCGCGGACAGGAACGCCGGGAACGCGTACGGGAGGATGAAGAGGGTGCGCAGGATCTTGCGCCCCTTGATGCGGTCGTCGTTGAAGACGAGCGCGAAGAACAGTCCCAGCAGGAAGCTCGTCGCCACGGTGAGGATCGCGAACGCGAAGGTCCACAGGGTCACCCGCAGCAGCGGCTGCTGGTACTCGGAGCTGGTGACGGCCTTGGTGAAGTTCTCGAAGCCCACGTTGACGTACCAGCCGGCGGGCAGGCTCGAGCCGTCGTCGCCCACGAAGGTGCCGTACTCGTTGCCGGTGTAGACCACGCCGGTGTCGACATTGGTGAGGGTCTCCGCCTCCTCGTCCCAGTGCAGGGAGGAGCGGTAGACGCGGGCCGTCGAGCCCTCGCGGGTGCGCAGCGAGCCCTCGTCGGCGTCGTCGGAGACGGGCACGCGCAGGTCGACGACCTCCTGCGCGAGCTCCTGGTCGGTGAGCAGGGTCGCGCGCGGGATGACCTCCCAGCCCGGCACCTCGGCGGGCCGGCCGTTGTCGTCGAGCACCGCATCGGCCACCTCGACGAGCGGCTCCTCCTCGGTGCCCACGAGGATCACGCCGTCCTCGTTGACCGCGAAGCCCAGCGTCTCGCCGTCGCGCACGACGGACAGCGGGTAGGTGGCGGAGCCCTCGACCTCGCGCTCGGCCTGGATGAGCGCGGCGTCGACGGCCTGCTGCTGCGACCCGTTGTGGCCGGAGCCGTAGTTGGTGGTCGCGATGTACGCGGTGTACCCCATGGTGAACACCTGGAACACCAGCAGGAACACCAGGCCGGGGTAGATGTACTTGAGCGGCAGCATCCGCTTGGAGAAGTACACCCAGTCGGCGACGAGGAGCAGGACCACCATCGCGCCGAGGATCACCCAGGCCTCGGCGGCGTACGCGGAGAGGATCGCCGACAGGCCGACCGCGTTGACCAGCATCATGAGCACGAGCTTCACGAGGAAGCCCGCCCCGAGCCCCCGGAACTGCCGGGCGTGGGACTCGCGCGGGGCCTTGGGAGGCGCGGCCTCCACCGTGCCGCCGGGACCTGTCGACATCATTTCTCCTTATTTACCAGCGCCGATGCGAGGGCTGCGTCGCGCTCGGCGTGGGCTCGACGCGTGCGTGGGGCGGGGCCTCACGGCCCCGCCCCACGGTGGGTTCAGCTGATCGCGGCGGTGAGGTCCTCGATCATCTTGGTCCAGGTCGCCTCGGGGTCGGCGCCCTTGATGATGGCGGACTCAGCAGCGTTCCAGAAGTCCCAGACCGAGCCCATCTCGGGGATGCTCGGCATCGGGACGCCGTCCTCGGCCGAGGCCTGGAAGCCCGCGACGTACTCGCCGCCGGCCGCGGTGTCGACGCCGTCGAACGCGGGCAGGCGCGGGTCGGCGTCGAAGAGCGCCTGCATGGCGTCCGGGGTCGCGATGTAGTTGGTGAGGAACTCGTTCGCGAGCAGCGTGTTGGCGGACTGCGACGAGACGTAGAAGCCCTGGACACCCACGAACGGGGCGGCGGTCTCGCCACCGGCCGACGGCACGGGGTTGACCGTGAAGTTCACGTCGCCGAACTCGCCCAGCGCCCAGGGGCCCTGGATGGTGAAGGCGCACTCGCCCGAGTTGAAGAGCTCGTTGTTGATCGCGTAGTCGACGGTGGTCGAGATGTAGCCGTTGCCGGCCTCGCCGTTCTCCGCGAGGAAGTTGGCGAATGCCAGGCCGGCCTCGCCGCCCATGCCCACCTCGGAGGTGTAGGAGCCGTCCTCCTGGACGAACACGGGGGCGCCGAACGAGGTCTGCAGCGGGTACATGGTGTAGCCGTCGCCGGTCTCGCCCGCGGTGTTGATGCAGAACGGGCGCTCCGCGCCGGCGTCGATGCCCGCCTGGATCATGTCGTCCCACGTCGCGGGGGCCTCGGCGCCCACGAGGTCGACGTTCTGGACGAGCGCGATGGCCTCGAGCGCGTACGGCATGCCGTACTGCTGGCCGTCGTAGCTCATGGCGTCCAGACCCACCTGCGCGAACGAGTCCGCGTTGGCACCCAGGTCGACGGTGTTGACCACGCCGGCCTCGACGAGCGCGCCCAGCCAGTCGTGCGCACCCACGGTGATGTCGGGGCCCTCGCCCGTCGGCACCTGCGAGATGAAGTCCGCGCGGATGTCCTCGAAGTTCTTCTGGACGAGCGTCACGGTCGCGCCGGTCTCGGCCTCGAACGTCGCGGCGGCGGCCTCGACGGCGCCCTCGCGGTTCTCGTCGACCCACACGACCAGCTCGGCGGTGCTCTCGGGCGCCGTGGTCTCCTCGGCGGCGGTGGTCTCCTCCGCGGTGGGCTCGGCGGCGACGTCGGCGGCGGTGTCCTCGGCGGACCCGCCGCAGGCGGCGAGCAGCGCGACGGAGGTGAGCAGCGCTGCTCCCATCCCGATCTTCTTGTGCATGGTTTTCCTTCCAGAGTTGTGTCGCGGGGAGCGCCTCTGGCGAGTTCGCTCCATCGCGACGTTTGGGGTTTCGCATCCCCCGGAGGGGATCGACGAAGTCAAGTGTAAGCGCTTGCACTGGGTGGTCATGACCACGGTGCGCGGCGCCCGCACGCGGATTCAGGCGATGGCGCCTCCGGGCCGACGCACCACGGCCACGCCGCCCGCGGGGATCTCCAGGTCGCCGTCGGCGACCGCGCCCGTCAGCAGGTCCGTGCCAGCGAGCGGGAGCCGGGCCGGGGCGTCGGCGTGGTTGACCGCGACCACGAAGTCCTCGCCGTCGCCGTGCCGGGTGACCACCTCGAGGTCCTCGGGCAGCCGGTCCGGGACGATGCCCGCGTCCGCGTAGGCGGCCTCGAACACGGGCGCGAGCGAGCGCACGTCCAGGCGCGTGCCCACATACCAGCCCACACCCGCGCCGCGCTCGTGGCGCGTGACGGCGGGCTTGCCGGCGCCCGGCCCGGAGATGTGCTCCGCGACCACCTCGGCACCGTGCAGCTGGATGTCCTCCTGCCACACGTCGGCGGGCAGCAGCGTCTCCTCGCCGCGCGCCCACCGGACCGAGGCCCCCTCGCCCTCGCGCAGCGGCAGGAACTCCTCGACCGTGACGCCCAGCGCGTCCTTGAGCGGCGCGAGGAAGCCGCCCGCGTGCACCGCCTCGTTCTCATCGACGATGCCGGAGAAGAAGTTCACCAGCAGCGTGCCGCCGCCCTCGACGTAGCGCGTGAGGTTCTCCGCGCCGTCCTTGGTGAGCAGGTACGACGCGGGGGCCACCACCAGCTTGTACGCGGACAGGTCGTGGGTCGGGAGGGCGAAGTCGACGGTGACGTTGTCGCGCCACAGCCGCTCGTAGAAGGCGCGCATGCGCTCGCGGAACTGGACGTCGTCCGAGGGGCGCCACTCGAGGTCCTGCGCCCAGAGCGACTCCCAGTCGTACAGGACCGCGGCCTCGGCCCGGACCTCCGAGCCCTTCACGGGCGCGAGGTCCGCGAGGTGCCCGCCCAGCTCGACGACCTCGCGGAAGACGCGGGACCGCGGGCCGGCGTGCGGCACCATCGCGGAGTGGAACTTCTCCGCGCCGGAGCGCGAGGCGCGCCACTGGAAGAACATGATCGCGTCGGCGCCGCGGCCCAGGTGGGTGAGCGCGTTGCGACGCATCTCCCCCGGACGCTTGGCCACGTTGCGGCCCTGCCAGTTGACCGCGGAGGTCGAGTGCTCCATGAGGATCCACGGGCGGCCGCGGGCGACGGACCGGGTCAGGTCCGCGGACAGCGCCAGCGCCACGTGCGCCTCGGGGTCCGGCGCCCACAGGTAGTGGTCGTCGGCGACCACGTCGACGAGCTCCGCCCACTTCCACAGGTCGCAGTTCCACGACTGGTGCGCCATGAAGTTGGTGGTGACGGGCTGGGTCGCGAACTCGCGGATCGCGGCCTTCTCGCGCGAGAAGCAGGCCCGCAGCTGGTCGTCGGTGAAGCGCATGAAGTCGAGCTGCTGCGCGGGGTTGCCGGTGGTGGCGGTCTTGGCGGGGGCGCCCACGTGCTCCCACTCGCCGTAGACCTGGCCCCAGAACATGGTGCCCCAGGCCTGGTTGAGTCCGTCGAGCGAGCCGTAGCGGGCCTTGAGCCATTCCCGCCATGCGGCGACCGCGGCCGGCGAGTAGTCCTCGCCCACCGGCACGCCGTACTCGTTGTGGACGTGCCACATCACCACGGCCGGGTGGTCGGCGTAGCGCTCGGCCAGCCTGCGCGAGATGCGGACGCACGCCTCCTGGTAGGCGGGGTGGCTGTGCGAGGCCATGCCGCGCGAGCCGGGACCCACCACGAGGCCGTCCTTGTCGATGACGCGCGCGTCGGGGTGGTTGGCGTAGAACCACGCGGGCGGGGCGACCGTGGGCGTGGCGAGGTCCGCCGCGATGCCGTGCTCGTGGAGCAGGTCGAGCAGCTCGTCCATCCAGGAGAAGTCGTACTCGCCCTCGCGCGGCTCGAGCATGGCCCACGAGAAGATGCCGACGGAGACCAGGTTGACGCCGGCCTCGCGCATGAGCGCCACGTCCTCGCGCCACGTCTCGCGCGGCCACTGCTCCGGGTTGTAGTCGCCTCCGTAGGCGAGCCCGTCGACCTGCGGCCAGCTGAAGTTCGTCACGTCGCTCCTCGCGTGCGGGTCGAGGCCGCGCGGCGGCGCCCTCGTTGGCGGTCTCTCCTCACCGGACCCGAGGTCCGGCCGGCGGCCCCGGCTGGGACCGTGCACAGTTGTACCCCGGGATCCCGGCCGGATGCAAACCGGCCGCCCCCGCGCATCGTCCCCCGCCTGGGCTACCCTCGGGCGCATGCCCACCCCCGCCGACGCCCGCCGCAAGCCGACCATCCGCGACGTCGCGGCGGTCGCGGGAGTCTCCCGCGGCACCGTCTCGCGCGTGCTCAACGGCGGCCGGTGGGTGTCCCCCGAGGCGCAGGCGGCCGTCGAGAAGGCGATCGAGACCACCGGATACCAGGCCAACCACCACGCCCGCTCGCTGGCGACCGGGCGCGCGAACTCCGTGGCCTTCCTGCTCACCGAGCCGCACCACCTGCTGTTCGAGGACCCGACCTTCTCGCGCCTGCTGCGCGGCGCCCTCGACGAGCTCGCGCGGCGGTCGATGACCCTGGTCCTGCTCGTCGCGGGCACCGCGGACGAGCGCGCCCGGATCGCCACCTACGTGACCGGCGGGCACGTCGACGGCGTCATGCTCATCTCCGCGCACGAGTCCGACCCGCTGCTCGACGGCCTCATCGCGGCGGGCGTCCCCACCGTCACCTGCGGCGCTCCCCTGGGTCACCTCGCGGACGTCGCGAGCGTCGCGATCGACGAGGTCGAGGCGGCCCGCACCCTCACCCGCCACCTGATCTCCCAGGGGCATCGCCGCATCGGCATGATCACCGGCCCGCCGGACACGCCGGGCGGCCGCTACCGCCTGGCCGGCTTCCGCGAGGAGCTGGGCGAGCGGTTCACCCCCGCGCTCGTCGCGCCCGGCGACTACTCGCGGGAGTCGGGCCGCGCCGCGATGCGGGCGCTGCTCGCCGCCCCCGAGCGCCCGGACGCCGTCTTCGCCGCATCGGACCTCATGGCCCTGGGCGCGCTCGAGACGCTGCGCGAGGCGGGACTGCGGACGCCCGAGGACGTCGCCGTCGCGGGGTTCGACGATGCGCGCGAGGCCGCCACCGCGAACCCGCCCCTCACCACCGTCCACCAGCCGTTCGAGGACATCGCGGCGCAGATGGTCGACCTGCTCGTGGGCATCATCGACGGCGGCGAGGTCGCCGCGCGCACCCTGCCCGGGTCGCTCGTGGTGCGCGACTCCGCCTGACCCGCCGCCCTCCCCGCACCGTCGCCCGACCCTCGCCGCGACCCCTCGCCCGCCCCCGCCCCGGGGCTCACACATGACAACGGTATGCAGGTAGGTTCGACCCATGGCACCGTCGCGTGAAGACCTGTCCGTCGGCCGTATCCCCATCGTCGCAGTCAGCCCCTCCTTGGAGGAGGGACGCTGGCCCGCGCGGGCTGTGGTGGGAGAGGCGGTCCCCATCACCGCCACGATCTTCCGCGAGGGGCACGATCGCGAGGGCGCGAACGTGGTGATCACCCGTGCGCGCGGCAAGAGCGAGGTCATCCCCATGCCGCTCGACGACTTCGGCACCAGCCGCTACCGGGCCGTGTGGATCCCCACGAAGCCGGGCCGGTACTCCTTCCGCGTCGAGGCGTGGTCGGACCCCGTCGCCACCTGGGCGCACGCCGCCGAGGTGAAGATCCACGCCGGCGTCGACGTGCAGCTCATGCTCGACGAGGGCGTCGAGGTCCTCACCCGCGCCCGCACCGAGGTCAAGCGCCCGGCCGCGAAGCAGGCGCTGATCGCCGACGCGATCGCCGCGCTGCAGGACGAGTCGCTCGAGCCCGCGCAGCGCCTCACGGTCGCCCTCGCGCCCGCCGTGCGCGAGGTGCTCCGCACGATGCCGCTGCGCGACTGGGTGACCAGGTCCCGCAGGTACCCCCTCGAGATCCAGCGCGAGCGCGCGCTGGTGTCCTCCTGGTACGAGATCTTCCCGCGCTCGGAGGGCGCCGTGCAGGACCCCGAGACCGGCGAGTGGACGTCCGGCACGTTCGAGACGGCCGCCAAGCGCCTGCCCGCCATCAAGGAGATGGGCTTCGACGTCGTCTACCTCACGCCCATCCACCCGATCGGGACCACGCACCGCAAGGGCAGGAACAACACGCTGACCACGGAGCCCGGCGACCCGGGCAGCCCGTACGCGATCGGCGCGGCCGAGGGCGGCCACGACGCGATCCACCCCGAGCTCGGGACCATGAAGTCGTTCAAGTCGTTCGTGCGCTCCGCCCACAAGCAGGGCCTCGAGGTCGCGCTCGACATCGCGCTGCAGTGCTCGCCCGACCACCCGTGGGTCAAGAAGCACCCGGAGTGGTTCACCACGCGTCTCGACGGCACGATCGCCTACGCGGAGAACCCGCCCAAGAAGTACCAGGACATCTACCCCCTGAACTTCGACAACGACCCCCAGGGCATCTACACCGCGATCCGCGACATGTTGCTCGTGTGGATCGACGCGGGCGTCACGCTGTTCCGCGTCGACAACCCGCACACCAAGCCGCTGAGCTTCTGGGAGCGCCTGCTGGGCGAGATCGCGGCGGACCACCCCGAGGTGATCTTCCTGTCCGAGGCGTTCACGCGCCCCGCGATGATGCACACGCTCGCGAAGATCGGCTTCCACCAGAGCTACACCTACTTCACGTGGCGCCAGAACGCCGAGGAGATGGCCGAGTACCTCGAGGAGATCTCCGGCGACGCGTCCTTCTACATGCGGCCCAACTTCTGGCCCACGACGCACGACATCCTCACGCCCGACATGCAGGACGGCGGCGCGCCGCTGTACCGGATGCGCGCGGTGCTCGCCGCGACGGGCGCGCCCTCCTACGGGATCTACACCGGCTACGAGTTCGTCGAAAACGTGCCGCGCCCCGGGGTCGAAGAGCAGATCGACAACGAGAAGTACGAGTTCAAGGCCCGCGACTGGGACGACGCGGACCGCTACGGCATCCGCTCCCTGCTCACCCGGCTGAACGAGACGCGCGCGCGCCACGTCGCGCTGCGCCGCCTGCGCGGGCTCCAGGTCCACCCGACCACCAACCCCCAGCTGCTGTGCTTCAGCCGCCATGTCCCCGCCGACGAGTCCCCCACCGGCGAGGCGGACACGGTGATCGTCGTCGTCAGCTTCGACCCGCACCACGCCCAGGCGGGCACCGTCACGCTCGACCTGGCGTCGCTGGGCCTGCGGGACGATGCACGGGTCACCGTGGACGACGAGCTCACTGGTGCGGTGTATACCTGGGGCAAGGAGTTCTACGTCAGGCTCGACCCCGCAGGCGCGATGGCGCACGTGGCGGCCGTCCGGCCCGAATGACGCATCCACACGAAACCAAGGCGGTTATCCATGGCTAAGCAGGTCGACACGGCGGTTCTGGCGGACATCGCGGGGGGCGTGCACCACGATCCCCACGCTGTCCTGGGACCCCACCAGGGCCCGTCGGGCTTCACGGTGCGGGTCTACCGCCCCATGGCGGACTCCGTCGAGATCGAGACGATCGACGGCCGGTACGCGGCCGAGCACGAGCAGGACGGCCTGTGGCGCGCCGTGGTCCCCACCGCGGAGGTCCCCGACTACCGCATCCGCGCCGTGTACGGCACCGACGAGTGGGTCGCGGACGACCCGTACCGCTTCCTGCCGCTGCTGGGCGAGCTCGACCTCCACCTCATCCGTGAGGGTCGCCACGAGCGCCTGTGGGACGTCCTCGGCGCGCACGTGCGCCGGTTCGACTCCGTGCTGGGCCAGGTCGAGGGCACCGGCTTCGCGGTGTGGGCCCCCAACGCCCGCGCCGTCCGCGTCGTGGGCGACTTCAACCACTGGCAGGGCGCCGGTCACGCGATGCGCTCGCTGGGCTCGTCGGGCGTGTGGGAGCTGTTCATCCCGGGCATCGGCGCCGGCACCGCCTACAAGTTCGAGATCCTCGACCGCAACGGCAACTGGCTGCAGAAGGCCGACCCGCTCGCGCGTCGCGCCGAGCACCCGCCGCGCACCGCATCGGTCGTCGAGGAGAGCCACTACACGTGGGGCGACTCCGCCTGGCTGGGCGAGCGCGCGGACGCGCAGGCGCACCGCAGCCCAATGAGCGTCTACGAGGTCCACCTGGGCTCGTGGCGCATGGGCCTGGGCTACCGCCAGCTCGCCGACGAGCTCGTCGAGTACGTCCAGCGGCTGGGCTTCACCCACGTCGAGTTCCTGCCCGTCATGGAGCACCCGTTCGGCGGCTCGTGGGGCTACCAGGTGTCGGGCTACTACGCCCCCACCTCCCGATTCGGCAGCCCGGATGAGCTGCGCCACCTCATCGACCGCCTGCACCAGGCCGGGATCGGCGTCATCCTCGACTGGGTCCCCGGCCACTTCCCCAAGGACGAGTGGGCGCTGGGCCGCTTCGACGGCACGCCGCTGTACGAGCACGCCGACCCGATGCGCGGCGAGCAGCCCGACTGGGGCACGTTCATCTTCGACTTCGGCCGCACCGAGGTGCGCAACTTCCTCGTCGCGAACGCGCTGTACTGGCTGCAGGAGTTCCACGTGGACGGCCTGCGCGTCGACGCCGTGGCCTCGATGCTCTACCTCGACTATTCGCGCGAGGAGGGCCAGTGGCGGCCCAACGAGCACGGCGGGCGCGAGAACCTCGACGCCATCGCCTTCCTCCAGGAGGTCACCGCGACGGCGTACCGCACCTCCCCCGGCGTGACCATGATCGCCGAGGAGTCCACCGCGTGGCCGGGCGTCACCCAGCCCACCAACCACGGCGGCCTGGGCTTCGGCCTCAAGTGGAACATGGGGTGGATGAACGACACCCTGCGGTTCATGGGCGAGGAGCCCATCCACCGCTCCTACCACCACCACTCGGTCACGTTCTCGCTGATGTACGCCTTCTCCGAGCAGTTCATGCTGCCGCTGTCGCACGACGAGGTGGTCCACGGCAAGGGCTCGCTGGTGGACCGGCTGCCCGGCGACCACTGGCAGAAGATGGCGGGCCTGCGCTCGCTGCTCGCCTACCAGTGGACCCACCCCGGCAAGCAGCTGCTGTTCATGGGCTGCGAGTTCGGCCAGTACGGGGAGTGGAGCGAGAGCCGCTCGCTCGACTGGTGGCACCTGGACGATGCGCTGCACTCGGGCGTCCAGCGCATGGTGGGCGACCTCAACCGCCTCTACCGTGAGACGCCCGCGCTGTACGAGCGCGACTCGGAGCCGGGCGGCTTCCAGTGGATCGACGCCGACGACTCGGACCACAACGTGCTGTCCTACCTGCGCTTCGACTCGCAGGGCGGCATGGTCGCGGTGGTCGTGAACTTCGCCGGCATCCCGCACGAGGACTACGAGCTCGCGCTGCCCCAGGCGGGCGGCTGGAGCGAGGTCTTCAACTCGGACTCCGACCTGTACGGCGGGTCCGGCGTGGGCAACGGCGGCTACGTGCACGCGACGGACACGCCGCGCCACGGCTTCCCGGCCTCGGCGAAGCTCCGCGTGCCTCCGTTCGGCGCGCTGGTGCTGCGCCCGGCTCAGGGCTGACGCCGGCCGCCTCACCCACCCGCGTCACTGCTCCACACACGCGCGTCACTGCTCCACACACGGGAATCACTGCTCCACACACGCGCGTCACTGCTCCACACAGCGAGTCGCCTGGCTCGCCGTGTGGAGCAGTGACATGCCTGCTAGATCAACGGAAGCGCCCCTTGGCCGGACCATGAGGTCCGGCCAAGGGGCGCTTCTGTGTGGAGAGGTGACCTGCCTGTGTGGAGAGGTGACCTGCCTGTGTGGAGGGGGGACGCCCCGCTCAGTACAGCGCGGACGCGAGCTTCTGGCGCGCCTGGAGCACCCGCGGGTCCGCGGGGTCGGAGACGTCGAAGAGTTCGATGAGGCGGGCGCGCACGCGCTCGCGCTCGTCGCCCGCGGTCACGCGCACCACGTCGATCAGGCGGCCGAACGCGTCCTCGACCTGACCGCCCAGGACGTCGAGGTCCGCGACCGCCAGCTGGGCGTCCACGTCCGCGGGGTCGGCGGCCGCGGCCGCGCGCACCGCATTGAGGTCCGCCATCCGCGAGCGCGCCATGAGGCGCACCTGCGCCCGGCCGCCCCGCGCATCGGCGTCCTTGGGGTTCTCCTTGAGCGCCTGGTCGTAGGACGCCTCCGCGGCGTCGAGGTCGCCGCGCTCGATCGCGTCGTAGGCCGCCTGGTGGAGCGGGGGCAGCGGCTCGGGTGCCGGCTCGGCGGGCGCGCCGGCGCCCGCTCCCCCGCCGGGCGCGCCCTGCGCGCCGGCGGCACCGGGCAGCCCCGCCTGCTGAGCGAGCTGCAGCAGCTGGCCCAGCACATCCCGGAGCTGCTCGGGCGAGGCGGAGCCCTGGAACAGCGGCACGGGCCGCGCCCCGACGAGCGCCACCGCGGCCGGCACCGCGTTGACCTGGAACGCCTGCGCGATCGCGGGCTGAGCGTCGACGTCGCACACTGCGGAGATCAGCGCGCCCTGGCTCTGGGCCACCGCGGTCTCGAGGTCGCGCGCCAGCTGGTCGCTCGCGCTCGACACGGAGGACACGAACGCGATCACCACGGGCGTGGTCATCGAGGTCTGGGCGAGCTCCTGGAGCTGCGCCTCGTCGATCGTCTCGAGGCCGGACTCGGCCCGCTTGTTCTGCGCCGCGAGCGCGGCGAGGTCGACGGCTCCGCGCAGCTGGCCGTTGATGTCGGTCATGACGCTCCTAGTCGGCCGAGGTGGCCCTCGTGAGGTTATGGTCCGCTGCGACGAGCGCAGGCTTGCCGTCGGCGCCCTCTGCGGGAATGTGGATGACGAGCAGATCGTAGTACTCGTAGGTGATCTTGCTCTTGTTGTCGCTCCCGCCCGCGAGGACCGGCACCTGGCTCTCGGGGATCGTGATACTTGCGCCGTCGGTCACCGAAAGAACGGACCTCACGTAGACAGGGGCGAACAGGAGCGCCGAACCGTCTGCCGCCTGGAGCGCGAACGTGCTTTGCAGATTCCCCTGGAAGGTCTCGACGAACTCGCCGCTGCCCTCCTCGGCCGTGGCCGAGTACTCCGACCGCTGCGACCAGATCTGCGAGCGATACGAGTCCTCCGCGAAGTCGTCGTTGAGATCGGAGTCTTCGCCCTGGCGGACCAGTTCAAGGTAGTCGGCGATCGCGGCCTCGGGGGTCTTCTGCAGGCCGCCCGCGTCAAGCTCGAGTTCGACCGCGCCGGCCGCCACGCCCGGCATGGCCGGCAGGGTCGCCCCCGGGATCATGTGCGCATATCGGATGAGGTGGTAATCGGAGTCCACGTCCTCCTGGAGCCACATCATCACGACGGGGGTCTGGTCGTCGTCCGGCTGCGCGGTGACGGCCGCCATGAGGCGCGGCCAGTCCTCGGACCGGGACACGTACACGGCCTGCATCTCGGAAGGGATGTCGTCGACGTCCGCGACCTCGGCTGCCGCCTTGGAGTACTCGGCGGAGCGCACCAGCTTCGCATCGGAAGCGATGCGGACTCCCAACAGCGATGCATCACGCGCCTCGTCGGCGGCGTCGAGCTCCACGAAGGTCGACTCGAGGATCCGGTCCACCTGCGGCTGCAGGAGCGCGGAGGTCTGCGGGTCCTCGGGCGCGGTCACCGGCTGCGGCACGGAGGGCGTGCAGGCGGCCAGCAGGCCGAGCGTGAGGGCGGCGGCAGCCGCCTGGGCGGTCCTTCTCATGCGCGCTCCTCCTTGTCGTCGTCGGCGTCGAGGTCGTCCGCGACGCCCTCCGGCGCATCGTCGGCCTCCGGCGCATCGTCGGTATCAGGCGCATCGTCGGCCTCCGGCGCATCGTCGGCCTCGGCCACTGGCGCCTCTTCCTTGTCCTCGGCGTCCGAAGCATCGATGAGCGATCGCCGCTCGGGCGCATCGGTCTCGGGAGCTTCGGCCTCAGTCGCGACCCCGTCAGCCGCGCCCTCACCCTCGGCGACCGGTGCATCGTCTCCGATCACCATCGGGATGCCACCGGTGACGGTGCCCAGTCCCGCCTCGCGGGCCGCGCGGCGTCCACCCGGGTTCGCCTGCTCCTTGGGACGACGCTCTGCGACCGCCTCCTCACGACGTGCGCGTGCGGAGCGCAGATCGACCAGCAGGAAGATCAGCGCGATGAGGCCGGCCGCGGCCAGCGCGGCGCCCCACCACTTGAGCGGCGTGATCCACGCGTCGTCGATCACGCGGTCGATGCGCATCTGCACCGCGGTCAGCGGCTCGCCGTCGACGGACTCGGCCACGAAGGTCACGCCCACCGGGATCTGGTCGACGGACAGTTCGAGCGTGCCGTCGGACTCCCAGGACTCGCGCCAGATGTCGTCGATCGCGGCCTCGGGCTCCGGCTCGGCGGAGGCGGACGGGGACGCGCTGGGCGACGCCTCCGGAGACGCCTCCGGAGACGCCTCCGGAGACGCCTCGGGCGAGGCGGACGGCGAGGCCGACGGGGATGCGGAGGCCGATGCGCTGGGCGAGGGCGACGGCGAGGCCGCCTGCGCCTCGTAGGACTCGGTCGAGAGCTCCTCCCACAGCGGCACGCCGGTGACCTCGGTGGCCTCGCGCGTGGCGAGCCATGCATCGGCGTCGACGGCGCGACCCACGTACGCGACGATCGGGCCGTCGCCCTCGATGGTCAGGGTGCCGCCCGGGGCGATCGCGAGCATGTCCGCGCCGAGCACCACGACGGGGGTGTCCAGGTCCGCGCGGGGCGTGCCGTACTCGTCGGGACGCATCGCGTCGGCGATGAGCCCGCCGATGAGCAGCAGCAGCCCGAGGGCGCCGGCGATGAGCGCCGTTGTGCGCAAAGTCACAGGTGTTCTCCGTTCGTTCGCCTCTCACTCTACGAGACAGGCAACGAACGATGCTCGCCGCGGCTTTGTTCCGGCAGCCGCGGGCACATTACCCTGGGTGGCGGATTCCGCGACCGGCGACACCGCCGGCGCGAACAAGGAGTGTCATGGCAGACGAAAACCTTCCGTTCCCGGTGGCGATGCGCGGCTACGACCGCGAGGCCGTCGCGGCGCACATCGCGCGGCTCGAGGACCGGATCAAGGACAGCGTGGACGCGGCCGAGGCGGCCCGACGCGAGGCGCAGCAGACGCGCTCCTCCCTCGAGGAGGCGCAGAAGTCGCTGCGCGAGGCCGAGGCACCCACCTACAAGGGGCTGGGCGCCCGCGTCGAGCAGCTGCTGCGCTCGGCCGAGGAGCAGTCCTCCGACGTGGTGGCGCGCGCGAACACGCACGCCCAGGACACGGTGGCCCGTGCCACGGTCTCGGCCCAGCAGCTCCGCGCGCGTGCGGACAACGAGGTCGCCGAGATCCTCGCGCAGAGCCGCCGCGAGGCCGACGAGATCAAGACCCAGGCCGAGCAGGCCGCCGCGTCCGTGCGCGAGTCCGCCGACCGTCAGGCCGGCGAGGTGGTCGAGCGCGCCCGTCGTGACGCCGAGCGCGTGAAGTCCGCCGCCGAGGCCGAGGCCGCCGAGGCCCGCGCCAAGGGCGAGCGCGACGCGCACGGGCTCAAGGCCGCCGCCGAGCGCGAGGCCGCCGAGCTGCGGGTGAGCAGCCAGCGCGAGGCCTCCGACGTGCTCGACGCCGCGCGCGCCGACTCCGAGACCAAGCTCGCGCACGCGCACCAGGAGTCCGCGCGTCTGCGCGACGAGGCCGCGACGTTCCTGGCCACGACCCAGGCGGAGGCCGACGAGCTCGCCGAGACCACCCGCATCGAGACCGAGCGCCTCACCGCCGAGGCGGCCCAGAAGGCCGCCGACGCCCGCGACGAGGCGGCGGCGCTGCGCTCGGCCGCCGCCGCCGAGGCCGAGCAGCTCCGCGGCGACGCCGAGCGCGAGGCCGCCAGCGTGCGCGCCGTCGCGGAGGCCGAGGCCTCCGACATGCGCATCAGCGCCGAGTCCGACGCGGCCTCGCTCCGCACCGAGGCCGAGGCCGCGCGCGCCGCGGCCCAGGAAAAGGCGGCCGAGCTGGTCGCCGCCGCCGAGGCCGAGGTGGCCGACCTGCGCAAGCGTGCCGACGAGGAGACCGCCGCCCTGCGCTCCCTCGCGGAGCGCGAGACCGGCCAGCAGCGCCGCGACGTGGATGCGTACGCCGCCGACCTCCGCCACACGGTCGGCGAGGAGGTGGCCGCCCTGCGCCACACCGCGGGCCAGGAGGCAGCCGACCTGCGCGCCGCCGCCGAGCGCGAGGCCACCGAGCTGCGCGGCCGCGTCAACGCCGAGGCCGCCGAGCTGCGCGAGTCCGCCGAGGCCTACGCCGCCGGGCTGCGCCAGGAGACCGAGACCTGGGCCGCCGCCACCCGTCAGGAGGCGGACGCCTACGCGACCGCCGAGCGCGGCGAGGCCGACGCGTACGCGACCCAGATCCGCCGCGATGCCGACGCGGACGTCGCGCGACTCACCAAGGAGACCGAGGCCTGGGTGGGCGAGGAGCGCCGGGCCGCCGAGTCCTACGCGACCGAGACCCGTCGCGAGGCCGACGCCTACGCCGTGCAGACCAAGGACGAGGCGAACGCGCAGGCCGACGAGGCCCGCCGCGAGGCCGACGCGTACGCCTCCGAGACCCGTCGCGAGGCGGACGTCTACGCGGAGCAGACCAAGGACGAGGCCAACGCCCACGCCGGCGAGGTGCGCCGCGAGGTCGACTCGTACGCGGCCCAGACCCGCCGCACGGCCGACGCCTACGCCGTGCAGACCAAGGACGAGGCGACCGCCCGCGCCGACGAGGCCCGCCGCGAGGCCGACGCCTACGCCTCCGAGACCCGCCGGGCGGCCGACGCGTACGCCGAGCAGCAGCGCCGCGACGCCGACGCCTACGCGGAGCAGGTGCGCGAGGAGGCGAACGCCTACGCGGCCGACACCCACCGCGAGGCAGACGCCTACGCCTCCGAGATCCACCGCGACGCCGACACCTACGCGGGCCAGACCAAGGACGAGGCGAACGCCTACGCGTCCGCGGCCCGCCGAGAGGTGGACGCGTTCGCCGGCGAGACCCGCCGCGAGGCCGACGCCTACGCCGAGCAGGTGCGCGAGGACGCGAACCAGCGCGCCGCGGACACGCACCGCGAGGCCGACGCGTACGCCTCGGAGACCCGCCGCCAGGCCGAGGACGAGTCCGTGGCGAAGATCGCCGAGACCGAGGCCTGGATCGCCGGGCAGCGCCACGAGACCGAGGACTGGGCCCAGGGCCTGCGCGACGCCACCGAGGCGTGGGTCGCGCAGCAGCGCCAGGAGGGCGAGAACTACGCCGGCCAGCAGCGTCGCGAGGCCGACGGCTACGCGGCCGAGCAGCGCCGCGAGGCCGACGCCTACGTCGCGGAGCAGCACCGCCAGGCCGATGCGTTCGTCGCCAAGGAGCGCAACGAGGCCGAGGAGTACGCGGCCGAGCAGCACCGCTCAGCCGACGCCTACGCGGCCCAGCAGCGCCGCGACGCGGACGCGTACGCCGCCCAGCAGCGCCGCGAGGCCGAGACCTTCGCGACCGCCACGCGCGAGGCCGCCGAGGCGGAGGCCGCGCAGCTGCGCGACGCCGTCGACGCCGAGCTGACCGAGCTGAGGGCGGCCGCCGAGGACGAGGCCGCCACGCTGCGCGCCGAGGCCGAGGCCCACCACAAGGACGTGCGCCGCCAGGCCGCCGAGGCCCGCCGCGTCGCCGATGAGGAGGTCGCGGGCCTGCGCGCGGCGGCCACCACCGAGACGCTCCAGCTGCGCCAGGGCGCCGAGGCCGAGGCCGCGGACCTGCGCTCGACGGTCCGCGCCGAGATCGCCGAGCTGCGCTCCGCGGCGGAGGCCGAGACCACGCGCATGAACCGTGAGGCCGAGTCCGCGCTGGCCCGCGCCCGCCAGGAGGCCTCGGACCTCCAGGCCGCCTCGCAGCGCGACGCCAAGGACACGATCGCCAACGCCACGGCGGAGGCCGAGCGCCTGCGCACCACGGCCGAGACGGACACGTCCCGCCTGCGCGAGGAGGCCCAGCAGGAGGCGGAGGCCGCCCGCGAGGAGGCCCGCCGCACCCGCGAGGACCTCGAGCTCGAGGTCGCGACCAGCCGCGACCAGGCCGAGCAGGAGCTCTCGCGCCGCCACGACGAGGCGACCGCGGAGACGACCGCGATGGTCGACGACGCGCGACGCCGCGTCGAGGAGGCCGAGGACAAGCTCAGCCAGACCCTCGAGCGCGCCGAGTCGGTGCGCCGCGAGTCCGAGTCCCACGCGCAGACCCTGCTGTCGAACGCGCGCCACAACGCGGACGAGATCGTCTCCGAGGCGCGCGAGCACGCCGAGTCGATCATCTCCGAGGCCGTGGCGGACGCCGAGCGCGAGCGCACCAGCGCGCAGCGCGAGGTGGACGAGCTCAACCGCCAGCGCGAGTCGATCACCACGTACCTCGACGACCTGCGCGGGCTGCTCTCCGCGGACCCGGTGGGCAACCTCGCGAAGGCGAGCCGCCTGCAGGCCGCGCACGACGCGGACGAGGTCGGCGTGGACGCCGGCGACCGCTGACGGGCACGCGATGACCGAGGACCGCCGCCGGGCCGACGACGACCGCCACGACGCCCTGCGCATGGCGGACGCGCTCGACCGGCGGCGGGCGCTCGAGGCGCGGCAGGCGGGCGAGTTGTGCGCCCGCTTCGCCCAGGACGCCGTCGCGGCCGGCATCGCGCCGGAGCCGCTCACGGCGCGCGCGTACTCGGGCCGGGGCCGCTACCGCACCCCGCTGCACGGGTGGTACCTCAAGCGCGACCGGTCCGTCGCCGTCGGCACGGACGGGATGTTCTACGTGATGCAGTGCGCCGGCGGCCTCGCGGAGCGTCTGAGGGGCGCGACCGTGCCGCCCGCCGATGCGCCGCTCGAGCTGGGCCGCGGCGCCCGCGACGGCGAATCGCTCCCGCTCACCGAGGCGCTCGCCAACCGCCTCGCGGCCGGCAACTCCTGGGGCTGAGCGGCCCTACACCCGCGCCCTACACCCGAGCGCCCTACACCCGCGCAAGCAGGTCGGCGACCAGCGGCGCCACGGCCTCCGGCGCCTCGAACGCGGCCAGGTGTCCCGCCCCCGGGATCACCGTGGGCGTGACGCCGAGCGCCCGGGCCATCACCGCGGCGGCATCGGGCCCCGTGAAGCCGTCGTGCTCCCCCACCGCGACGAACGCCGGCACATCGAGCCCGGCGAGCACCGCGGTGCGGTCGGGCCGCGCGGCCATCGCGCGCTGCCCCCAGGCGATCCCGTCGCCACGGTGACGGCCGATGTTCGCGGCGACCGCCTCCACGAGCGCCTCGCGGCCCTCGCCGACCGTCCCGAGCAGGGGCTCCGCGGCCGCCCGCGGGTCCGGGTGCCCGGGCGCGTCCTCGAGCGACTCGGCCAGCGCCAGCCGCCCCTCCCGCGCCTCGTCGGTGTCCGCGGTGGACTTGGTGCCGATCAGCCCCAGGCCCGCGACGGCCTCCGGGTGGCGCTCGGCCACCGCCATCGCGACGTAGCCGCCCATCGAGCAGCCCACCCACGCGGCGCGCTCCTTGCCGGTGACCTCGCGCATCGCGAGCACCGCGGCGTCCGCGATGAGCTCGAGCGAGGGCTCGTCGTCGGGCAGCGGCATGTCGCCGATCCCGGGCACGTCGAACGTGATGATGTCGCCCGGTACCGCGTCGAGCGCCGCGAGCAGCGGCTCCCACTGCGCGCGGTCGACGGGGAAGGCGTTGAGGAGGACGAGGGGCGTGCCGTCTGGGACGAGGCTCACGGGTTTCTCCTAAGGTCGCGTCGCCCTCATTCCACCATGGACGCGGGGACCTCGGTGGGAAGCGGCGCACGCTCGGGGACCACGCGCGCCACGATCGCGTCGTGGACGATGCGCACGAATCTCTCCCCCACCCACAGGTGCTTCGCCTCGGGCACGTCGACGAGCTCGAGCTGGGTGAGCGGCGCGAAGCGCTCGCGCGCCTCGGCGGGCTGGAGGAAGTCGTCGTGCTCCGGCACCAGCGCGGTGACGGGCCTGCCCGTCGCGGCCCAGGCCTCGAGGTCCCGTTCCCCGGCACGATGCAGCGGCGGGGAGAGCAAGATCGCCCCCTCCACGTCGAGTCCCGAGCCGTGCTTGAGCGCCAGCTCGGTGCCGAAGCTCCAGCCCACGAGCCACCGATTCGGCAGGTCGTGGGCGATCGCGTAGTCGACCGCGGCGCGCACGTCCGCGCCCTCGGCCTCTCCCCCGTCGAAGGCGCCCTCGGAGGTGCCGCGCGGCGACGACGTGCCGCGGGTGTTGAAGCGCAGCACCGCGAGCCCCGCGAGCGCCGGCAGCCGCCACGCCGCCTTGCGGTACACGTGGGAGTCCATGAACCCGCCGTGCGTGGGCAGCGGGTGCAGCGTGATGAGCGTGCCCAGCACCGGCCCCTCCGCGGGCAGCGCGAGCTCGCCCACGAGCGTGAGCCCGTCCTCGGTGCGCAGCTCGATGTCCTGCCGGTCCGCCGGCAGCACGGTCATCGACCGCAGCTCGACCCGCTCCGCCGTGCCCGGCTCTGCCATACCGGCAGCGATTCCCTCGGCCATCTCTCTCCTTCGCGACCTGCTCGGCGTCGACGCCCGGGGCAACTCACCGGCGCCCGAAACTGTTCCAGCACCCCGTGTGCCAGTGCCGGCGGTCCCCAGCCGCGGCATCGGCCCCGAAGAGGCCGTCCGCGGGCCAGGCGACGATGTGCTGGACCTCCCCGCTGATCTCTCCCTGGCACGCGGGGCACACGTAGGTGCGGTCCGTGGGGCGCGGGATGGCGACGTAGTAGTCCTCGCCGCGTGGGCCGGGCTGGAGGCGGGCGCGGTTGCCCCACACGCGGTCGACGTCGAGCTCCTCGTGGGGCCGCCCGTAGGGGCGCTTGGAGGAGCGACGACCGGACGGCATGCGCCCCAGTCTAAGGAATCCGCGCCCCCGCCGATCCGCCCGGGCCGCGCTCAGTACGAGCGCGGCGGCGTCTCGACGCACGCCTCCAGCTCCCCCAGCGGCACGACCGCGCGACGGGCGACGCACTCCCGGTAGAAGTACGCCGAGTCCTTCCAGGTCCGCACCAGGGTGTCGTAGTCCACCCGGACGATCCCGAACCGCTTCGCATATCCCTGCGCCCACTCGAAGTTGTCCATGAGGCTCCAGGCCATGTACCCGCGCACGTCCGCGCCCTGGGCCACCGCGTCGAGCACGGCGAGCAGGTGGTCGTGCGCGTACCTCACCCGGTCGAGGTCGCGGATGCGGCCGTCGGGGTCCACCGCATCGTCCCAGGCCGAGCCGTTCTCCGTGACGTACAGCGGCAGCCCGTAGTCGCGCTGGAGGCGCAGCAGGTGCGCGGTGAACGCACCCGGGTCCACGTTCCACCCCATGGCGGTGTGCGGCCCGGGCAGCGGCATGAACTCGATCTCCTGGTCGGCGGGCCAGCACGTGCCCTCGGCCACCGGATGGCCGTCGGCCAGGGTGGCCACGGACGATGCATGGGCCGGCTTGGCCGCGTTGTGCCGCACCAGGTGGGAGGCGTAGTAGTTCACGCCGAACCAGTCGACCGTCCCCCGCATCTGCTCGAGGTCGCCGGGGTGCACGAACGACCAATCGGTGACGTGCGCGGTGTTGTCGAGCAGGACCTGGGGGTAGGCGCCGCGGGTGAAGGGCTCGTGGAACATGCGGTTGCCCAGCGCGTCGATGTGCGCGGAGGCCGCGAGGTCCCGGTCGTGCGACGGGTCCCACGGGCGCGGGGTGTGGGCGTTGTTGACGATGCCCACCCGGAGGTCGGGGCGGACCGCCTTGATCGCGCGGGCGGCCCGGCCGTGGGCGAGCAGCAGGTGATGCGCGGCGGTGAGCGACTCGGCCTCGTCGGCCGTGCCCGGGGCGTGCGCGCCCGAGCCGTAGCCCACGAACGCGCTCACCCACGGCTCGTTGAAGGTGGCCCAGATGCCGATGCGGTCGCCCAGCTCCTCGACCATCCGGACCGCGTAGGTGACGAACGCGTCGGCGGTGTCGCGGCTGAGCCAGCCGCCCGCGTCCTGGAGCTCCTGCGGCAGGTCCCAGTGGTACAGCGTCGCCATGGGCCGGATGCCCTTGGCGACGAGCCGGTCGACCAGGCGAGAGTAGAAGGCGATGCCCTCCCCGTTGAAGGCGCCGGCGCCGCCGGGCTGGACCCGGGGCCAGGCGATCGAGAACCGGTACGCCTCCAGTCCCAGGTCCGCCATCATGTCGACGTCGCGCTCCCACCGATGGAAGTGGTCGCACGCCACGTCGCCCGTGTCCCCGCCCACGATGGCGCCCGGGGTGTGGGAGAAGGTGTCCCAGATGGATGGACCGCGGCCGCCCTCGGCGACGCCCCCCTCGATCTGGTAGGACGCCGTCGCGGCGCCGAGCAGGAATCCAGGAGGGAACGTCGTCGTCATGCGGCCAGCGTATCCACGGGCACCGACACGCGCGCGGGGTCGGTCAGAACAGCCGGTCGGACAGGTCCTCGGCCCCGCGCATCGCCTCGTAGTCGAGGAGCACGCAGCGGATGCCGCGATCCTCGGCGAGCACGCGCGCCTGCGGCTTGATCTCCTGCGCCGCGAAGACGCCGGACACGGGAGCCAGCAGCGGGTCGCGGTTCATGAGCTCGAGGTAGCGGGTGAGCTGCTCGACGCCGTCGATCTCGCCCCGGCGCTTGATCTCCACGGCCACGGAGGCGCCGGCCGCGTCGCGCGCGAGGATGTCGACCGGGCCGATGGCCGTCATGTACTCCCGGCGCACCAGCGTGTGGCCGTCGCCCAGCAGCGCGATCTGCGCGGCCAGCAGCTCCTGCAGGTGCGCCTCGACGCCGTCCTTGATGAGCCCGGGGTCCACCCCGAGCTCGTGCGACGTGTCGGACAGCACCTCGTGCAGTTCGATCTCGAGGCGGTCGTCCGCCTTCTCGTGCTGGACCACCCAGAGCTCGACCACGCCGCGCTCGGCGGCCTCGTCGGGCACGTCCACCGAGCGGGTGGTGCACGGCGGGCTCATCCAGTTGAGCGGCTTGTACGAGCCGCCGTCGGAGTGCAGCAGCACCGACCCGTCGGCCTTGACCATGATGGCCCGGGTGGCCAGGGGAAGATGGGCGCTGAGCCGCCCGGAGTACCGGGCGGCGCAGCGCGCGATCACCACGCGCATGTCACTCCGCCGAAGCGGGCTCCTCGGCGTCGGCGGTCGGGGCGGGCTCCTCGACCGGCTCGGGCCGGGGCTCGACCACGATCGTGATCACGTCGTGGTCGAACGACACGAAGCCGCCGGAGATCTCGAACTCCGCGTCGCCGTCGGAGCCGCCGCGCACGCGCACGACGCCCTCCTTGAGGACGGACAGGATCGGCTCGTGCCCCGTGAGCAGGCCGATCTCGCCCTCGACCGTGGGCGCGATGACGCGTTCCGCCGACCCCGACCAGAGGACCTGGTCGGGGGCGACGACGTCGATGGTGAGAGGACCGGCCATGGTCAGCCGATCTCCTTCTGGATGCGGGCCCAGTTGCGCTCGAGGTCCTCGAGGCCACCGATGTTGAAGAACGCCTGCTCGGCGATGTGGTCGAACTTGCCGTTGACCAGGCCGTTGAAGGCCTCGACGGTCTCGCTGAGCGCCACGGTCGAGCCCTCGACGCCGGTGAACTGCGTCGCCATGTAGGTGTTCTGCGACAGGAACTGCTGGATCTTGCGCGCGCGGGCGACGATGATCTTGTCCTCCTCGGACAGCTCGTCGACACCCAGGATCGCGATGATGTCCTGCAGCTCCTTGTTGCGCTGGAGGATCGACTTCACGGCGTTCGCGGTCTCGTAGTGGTCGCGGCCCACGTAGCGCGGGTCCAGGATGCGCGACGTCGAGGCGAGCGGGTCCACCGCGGGGTACAGGCCGCGCGAGGCGATCTCGCGCGACAGCTCCGTGGTCGCGTCGAGGTGCGCGAACGTGGTGGCCGGCGCCGGGTCGGTGTAGTCGTCCGCCGGCACGTAGATCGCCTGCAGCGAGGTGATCGAGTGGCCACGGGTCGAGGTGATGCGCTCCTGGAGCTGACCCATCTCGTCCGCCAGGTTGGGCTGGTAGCCCACCGCGGAGGGCATGCGGCCCAGCAGCGTCGACACCTCGGAGCCCGCCTGCGTGAAGCGGAAGATGTTGTCGATGAACAGGAGCACGTCCTGCTTCTGCACGTCGCGGAAGTACTCCGCCATCGTCAGCGCGGACAGGGCGACGCGCAGGCGGGTGCCCGGCGGCTCGTCCATCTGGCCGAACACCAGGGCCGTCTGCTTGATGACGCCCGACTCGGTCATCTCCTCGATGAGGTCGTTGCCCTCGCGGGTGCGCTCGCCCACGCCGGCGAACACGGAGACGCCGTTGTGGTTGTTGGCGACGCGGTAGATCATCTCCTGGATGAGGACGGTCTTGCCGACGCCCGCACCGCCGAAGAGGCCGATCTTTCCACCCTGCACGTACGGGGTGAGGAGGTCGATGACCTTGATGCCCGTCTCGAACATCTGGGTCTTGGACTCGAGCTGGTCGAAGGCCGGGGGCTTGCGGTGGATGGGCCAGCGCTCGTTGATCTCGATCTGCTCGCCCTCCTGGGCGTTGAGCACGTCGCCGATGACGTTGAAGACGTGGCCCTTGGTCACGTCGCCCACGGGCACCGAGATGGGTGCGCCGGTGTCCACCACCTGGGCGCCGCGCACCAGGCCGTCGGTGGGCTTGAGCGCGACCGCGCGCACCATGTTGTCGCCCAGGTGCTGCGCGACCTCGAGGGTCATGTGGAGGATGCCCTCGTCCTCGCCCTGCGCCGTGAGGTCGATGTCGACCTTGAGCGCGTGGTAGATGTCCGGGATCGCGTCGGCCGGGAATTCGATGTCGACGACCGGGCCGATCACGCGGGCGACGCGGCCGATGGCGGGCTCGTCGGCCGCGGGGGCCGAGGCGTTCTCTGCGGTGATGGTCATGGATCTCTCGCTTCCGGTCACGAGGCCGCGAGCGCATCGGCGCCCGAGACGATCTCGCTGATTTCCTGGGTGATCTCGGACTGACGCGCCTGGTTGGCCAGCCGGGTGTAGTTGCGGATGATGTCCTCGGCGTTGGACGTCGCGGTGTTCATGGCGCGCTGGCGGTTGGCGAGCTCGGAGGCCGCCGAGTGCAGCAGCGCCGCGTAGATGCGGGACTCGATGTACCGCGGCAGGAGCGCGTCGAGCACCTCGTCGGGCGACGGCTCGAACTCGTACAGGGGCGGGACCTCGCCCTCCTCCACCTCGGTCACGCCCTCGACGATCTCGAGGGGCAGCAGGCGGATGACGCGCGGCTCCTGCGTGACCATCGACTTGAAGCGCGTGTAGACCAGGTGGATCTCCGACACGCCGCCCTCGTCGGCCTCCGCGGCGAACCGCGCGAACAGCGCGTTCGCGATCTCCGTCGCGGTCTCCCGCGCCGGCGAGTCGGACTCGCCGGTCCACTGCCCCGCGAGCTCACGGCGGCGGAAGGTGAAGTAGGAGACGGCGCGGCGGCCTGCGGCGAACTGCACCACCTCCTTGCCCTCCCCCTCGAGACGGCCGCGCAGACGCTCGGACTCACGGATGACGTTCGCCGAGTAGGCGCCCGCCATGCCGCGGTCCGCGCTGATGACCAGCAGCGCGACCTTGTTGGTGTCGTCGCGCTCGCTCGTGAGCGGGTGCTCGACGTCCGAGTGCAGAGCCGCCGCGGAGATGGCGCGGGTGATCGCCTGCGCGTACGGGGTCGCCGAGGCGACGCGGGCCCGGGCCTTCCCGATGCGCGAGGCAGCGATGAGCTCCATCGCGCGGAAGATCTTCTTCAGCGACTGTGTCGCCCGGATCCGCTGCCGGTAGACGCGCTGCTGTCCAGCCATCGCCCTACTTCTTCTTCGCCGTGACGATCTTCTCCTGCTCGACCTCGACGGCCTCGCCGTCGTCGACCGTGGAGTCGGTGGTCAGGGTGGTGTCGGACTCGAGGAAGGTCGAGACGTAGTCGTCGACGTGCCTCTCGAGCTCCGCCGCGACCTCGTCGGACAGCTGGCCCGACTCGCCGATCGACTTCAGCACCGTGGTGTTCGCGCGCAGGTGGTCGAGCAGCTCGCGCTCGAAGCGCAGCACGTCGCCGAGGGCGATCTTGTCGAGCTTGCCCTTGGTGCCGGCCCAGATGGACACGACCTGCTCCTCGACCGGGTACGGCGAGTACTGGGGCTGCTTGAGCAGCTCCATCAGGCGCGAGCCGCGGGTGAGCTGCTGGCGCGACGCCGCGTCGAGGTCGGACGCGAACATCGCGAACGCCTCGAGCGAGCGGTACTGGGCGAGGTCGATCTTCAGGGTTCCGGAGACCTTCTTCATCGCCTTGACCTGCGCCGAGCCGCCGACGCGGGACACCGAGATGCCGACGTCGATCGCGGGACGCTGGTTCGCGTTGAACAGGTCGGACTGGAGGAAGATCTGCCCGTCCGTGATGGAGATGACGTTGGTGGGGATGTAGGCGGACACGTCGTTCGCCTTGGTCTCGATGACCGGAAGGCCCGTCATGGAGCCCGCGCCCATCTCGTCCGACAGCTTCGCGCAGCGCTCGAGCAGGCGGGAGTGCAGGTAGAACACGTCGCCGGGGTAGGCCTCGCGGCCCGGCGGGCGGCGCAGCAGGAGGGACACGGCGCGGTAGGCCTCGGCCTGCTTGGACAGGTCGTCGAAGATGATGAGGACGTGCTTGCCCTCGTACATCCAGTGCTGGCCGATCGCGGAGCCGGTGTACGGCGCGAGGTACTTGAAGCCCGCGGGGTCCGACGCGGGGGCGGCGACGATCGTCGTGTACTCGAGCGCGCCGGCGTCCTCGAGGGCGCCGCGGACCGACGCGATGGTCGAGCCCTTCTGGCCGATCGCGACGTAGATGCAGCGCACCTGCTTGGTCGGGTCGCCGGTCTCCCAGTTCGCCTTCTGGTTGATGATCGTGTCGATCGCGATGGCGGTCTTGCCGGTCTGGCGGTCGCCGATGATGAGCTGGCGCTGGCCGCGGCCGATCGGGATCATCGCGTCGATGGCCTTGAGTCCGGTCTGCAGCGGCTCGTGCACCGACTTGCGGACCATGACGCCCGGGGCCTGGAGCTCGAGGGCGCGACGGCCCACGGTGGCGACCTCGCCGAGGCCGTCGATGGGCTTGCCCAGCGGGTCGACCACGCGGCCCAGGTACCCGTCGCCCACCTCGACCGAGAGCACCTCGCCGGTGCGCTGGACCGTCTGGCCCTCCTCGATGCCGGTGAATTCGCCGAGCACCACGACGCCGATCTCGCGGACGTCGAGGTTGAGCGCGAGGCCGAGCGTGCCGTCCTCGAAGCGCAGCAGCTCGTTGGCCATGCACCCGGGCAGGCCTTCGACCTGCGCGATGCCGTCGCCCGCGAGCGTGACGCGACCGACCTCCTCGACTCCGGCGCCCTTGGGCTCGTACGACTTCACGTAGCTGTCGAGTGCAGCCCGGATCTCGTCGGGGCTGATCGTCAACTCTGCCATGCCATCTCTCCTGTCAGTGCCGCGGTGGGCGTGTGCGCCGGCGCCTAGCCGACGAGTCGTCGTCGTGCCTCATCGAGTCGGGACAGGACCGTGCCGTCCGCCACCTCCGACCCGACCTGGACTCGGATGCCGCCGATGACCTCGGGGTCCACGGCGACGTTGATCGTGATCTCTCGACCGTACGCCTCGGCCAGCATCGCGGCCAGGCGCGTGCGCTGCTCGGCGGACAGCTCGACCGCGGCCGTCACGTGCGCGATGACCTTGTCGCGGTGCTCCGCCGCGGCGTCGAGCATCGCGTCGATCGCCGGCAGCAGGCGGCGTCCGCGCGGCGTGCCCACGATGCGCTCGAGGAGCGCCTGGGTGGTGGGCAGCAGCTTGCCGCCCAGCACGTCGTTGAGGAGGCCGATGCGGTCCTGCTTGGTGCGCGACCGGTCGCCCAGGGCGGCGAGCAGCTCGCGGTTCGCGACCAGCTCGCGCTGGACGCGGAACAGCTGCTCCTCGACACGTCCCAGGGTGCCCACCGACGCCGAGTAGGCGAAGATCGCCCGCTCCCCCGCATCGTCGATGGCCTCGGCCATGTCGTCCTCCGCGGACCACCGCGACGTCACGAAGTTCGTGAGGACGTCGCGGACCCGCGGGTCGAAGGCGCCGAAGAGCGTCTGCACCAGCGCGGTCTTGTCGCCCGCCGGCCGGGCCGGGTCGGTCAGGGCACGGCGGAGCGAGCCCGACGCGTCGAGCGCGTCCACGGCGGCGAACAGCTGCTCGGACAGGCGGATGCCCTCCTCGCCGCTGGCGGTCACCACCGGTTCGAACTCGCGCAACACGTTGTCGCGCGAGACCTGGCTCGTTCCTCGCATGCCTAGCCCTCCGCCTTGACCGTCGCCTCGAGGTCGTCGAGGAAGGTGTTGATGACGCGCTGCTGGCGGGCGTCGTCGGCGAGCGACTCGCCCACGATCTTCTCCGCGAGCTCGGTCGCGAGCGAGCCGACCTCGCCGCGCAGCGACACGATCGCCTGCTTGCGCTCGGCGTCGATCTGGCGCTGCGCCGTGTCGACGATGCGGTCCGCATCCTTACCCGCACGCTTGCGCGCCTGCGACAGGATCGTGGCCGCCTCGACGCGCGCGTCCTCACGGATGCGCGCCGCCTCGGCACGGGCCGCGGTGAGCTGCGCCGTGTACTCCTCGAGCGCCTCGGCGGCCTCGGCCTGGGCCTTCTCCGCCTTCTCGATGCCGCCCTGGATCAGCTCGGCGCGCTCGTCGAGCACCGCCTGCAGCTTGGGCATGAGGAACTTCGTGAACACCACGATGATGATCGTGAAGATCACGAACGACCACAGCAGGTCGTACGGCGCGGGGAGGATCAGATCGGCTCCTGACACCTCTGACTCGCCGTGCTCCTCCGCCGCGGCGAGCAGCGTCTGGGCGATCATCACGTGAAGAGGAAGCCGGTGACCAGACCGAGGAGCGCGAGCACCTCGACGAACGCGACACCGATGAACATGGTCGCGCGGAGCTGGCCGGCGACCTCGGGCTGGCGGGCCATGCCCTCGACGGTCTTGCCGATGAGGATGCCGAGGCCGATGCCGGGGCCGAGCGTCGCGAGGCCGTAGCCGATGGTGGCGACGTTGCCCGAAAGCTCGGCAAGGGTGGTGGTGTCCACTGTGTTTCCTTCCGTTGCAGCGGGGCCGATGCCGCCCCGCACGTTGTGGGGGGTTTAGTGCTCTTCCTCGATCGCCATGTTGAGGTAGACGGTCGACAGCATGACGAAGACGTAGGCCTGCAGCAGCGCGACGAAGATCTCGAAGAGCATGAACGCGGCGCCGGCCGCGAAGGTCACGGCGCCCATGCCCTTGAGCGCGCCGGAGGCGGCGAAGAAGAAGTACTGGGTGGCGCCGAAGCACAGCACCAGCAGCAGGTGGCCCGAGATCATGTTGGCCGCGAGTCGCAGCGCCAGCGTGGCCGGGCGCAGGATGAACACCTGCAGGAACTCGATGGGCGTGAGCAGGATGTACACGAACTTGGGCACGCCCGGCGGGAACAGGTTGTTCTTGAGGTACCCGCCCAGGCCGAACTTCTTGATGCCCTGGCCCAGGTACAGCACGTACACCCACACCGCCATGAAGATCGGCAGGCCGATCAGCGAGGTGCTCGCGATGTTGAGGAAGGGGATCACGCCGGTGATGTTGAAGAACACGATCGCGAGGAACAGCGTCGTGAGGAACGGCAGGTACTTCTTGCCGTGGTCCCCCATGACGGGCTCGACGATCTGATCCTTGACGAAGTCGAGCATGAACTCGACCACCGACTGGAACCGGCCGGGCACCACCTTCGCGCGGGCCGCGACGAACCAGAAGACGCCGATGAGAGCCGCCGCCGCGATCACGCGGATGAGCATGATCCGGTTGAACTCGAAGATGGTCCCCTCCCACAGGAGGGCCGGCGGGAAGAACTCGTCGATCGACGGGGCGTGGAAGCCATCCGAGGAGAACAGCCGCTCGAGGTAGCTCTTGGTCTGCTCTCCGGCAGCCTCGGCCCGAACGGCCACAGCCAGTAGGTTCCCCACGAAATCTCCCGTGTTCTACGTGTCGCGGCCGTCTCCGGCCTCGTGACTTCCTGAAGAGTAACGCATCACACTCAGGACTTTGTACCCGGGTCGACGTAGGGGACGCGTGCCTTCCGGATCGACATTATGTCGAATACAAGTGAGAGCACTATTCCTACCATGACAACCGTCGCGAAAGCGACTTTGTGGAAGCCCTCGAGGTCGATCAGCACGATCATGGCGATGACGATCACGAACATCTTGGCCAGCCAGGCCCCCAGCACTATCGCTGCCAGCGAACTGGGGCTCCGGGTGTGTCCCACCAGCATCGCGCCCTGGGTGGGCAGGGCGGCGAGCGCCGCGACCAGCGCGCCCACGGCGGCCCCGACGGCCGCGCTCGGGCCGTCCCACCACCACGCCACGGCGGCGCCGACGACGCCGAGCGCCCCCAGCGCGATGGCGGTGCGCACCAGCGCGCCCCGGTAGGCCTGTGCCTCGGCACTCATGCATCCTCCTTGGATCGTCCCTCGCCGGGGGACGATGCGCCGCCCCCGGCCACCGCATCGTCCCCGGGCTCCTCCCCGGCGGCGGCGAGCGCCTGCGCCTCCCACCGCTCGCGCCGCCCCTCGGGCGTGGCGCGTTGGAAGGCGAACACCAGGTGTCCCAGGCGCCGCCACCAGCGGCTGATCGCGCGGCTGAAGGCCGGCGACGCCGTGATGATCGTGGCGATGGTGATCCCGATCGTGAGGATCACGGCCGCGCCGGGCACGCCGACGAACACGAGCGAGACGGTGCCGAAGCTCAGCACCGCGGTCCACATCCACAGCACCGAGACGGACCACCGGTGAGAGTGGCCGTGGCGCAGCAGCCGGTGGTGGAGATGGTGCTTGTCGGGCGCGAAGGGCGACTCCCCGCGCGCCGTGCGTCTGATGACCGCCAGCGCCATGTCCGCCAGCGGCACCGCGATCACCATGAGCGGCAGCACGATGGGGATGAAGGCGGGGATGCGGTCGCGCTCGGTGATGATCTGCGGGTCGATCTGCCCGGTGACGATGATCGCGGCGGCGGCGAGCACCAGCCCCAGCACCATCGAGCCCGAGTCGCCCATGAAGATGCGCGCCGGGTGCACGTTGTGCGGGAGGAAGCCCAGGCACGCGCCCACCAGCACCGCGACCACGATGGTCGCGAGCGACGAGTAGTCCCCCGGCGACGCCGACCGGGCCAGCATGTACGTGTACGCGAAGAACGCGAGGCCGCCGATCGCCACCGTGCCGGCGGCGAGCCCGTCGAGGCCGTCGACGAAGTTCACCGCGTTCATCGCGACCACCACCACGAGGACGGTCGCGATAAGAGAGGTGTAGGAGGAGCCGATGGTGACGCCGAAGATGGGCACCGTCACCAGCTGGACGCCGCCCCACGCGAGCGTGAGGCCGGCGAGCACCTGGCCCGCGAGCTTCGCCATCCAGTCGAGGTCCCAGATGTCGTCGGCCATGCCCAGCGCGCACACGATCGCGGCGGCGCCCAGCACGGCCCACGGTTGGCGCCCGCTCTCGTAGACGGGATGGAGGAACGGGATCGCGGAGGCGAGGACGCCCGCGACGGACAGCCCCAGGAAGATCGCGATGCCGCCCAGGCGCGGGATGGGCGTCGTATGGACGTCGCGCGCGCGGACGGCGGTGATGGCGCCCATCCGGAACGCGAGGCGCCGGATGCCGGGCGTCGTCACGTACGTGACGAGCGCCGCGATGGCCATGAGGGTGAGGTAGACCTTCACCCGTCGTCACCTGCGAGGGCGTCCTCCCCCACGATCACGGCCAGCTCCGCCCGGGCGATGCCGCCCTCGCGGACGATGCGCAGGCGCTCCCCCGTCGCATCGACGATGGTCGAGGCGACGCCCAGCGGGCTGTCGCCCGCGTCGAGGTAGACGGCGACCGCGTCGCCCAATTGACTCTGGGCGGCCGATGCGGTGGTGGCCGCCGGCTCGCCCGTCCGGTTCGCGCTGGTGACCGCGAGCGGTCCGGTGCGGCGCAGCAGGGCGAGCGCCGCATCGTGCGACGGGACCCTCAACGCGACGGTGCCGCCGGTTTCGCCCAGGTCCCAGGCGAGGGACGGCTGGGCGTTGACGATCACGGTGAGCGCGCCCGGCCAGCAGGCCTCCATGAGGGCGCGGGCAGGCGCGGGCACGTCGCGGGCGAGGCCGTCGACGGTGCGGACGTCCGGGATGAGCACGGGCGGGGGCATCTGCCGGCCGCGGCCCTTGGCCGCGAGCACCGCGGCCACCGCGGCGGGGTTGAACGCGTCCGCGCCCACGCCGTAGACGGTGTCCGTGGGCAGCACGACGACGGCGCCGCGGCTCACCGCGTCCACGGCGGCATCGATCGAGGGCCCCCACTGCTGGGGGTCCGTGCAGGGCAGAATCACGCCGCCCAGTCTCTCAGACGCCCGTGCGGGTGGCGACGAGCATGCGGTCGCGTCCCGTGAGGTCCGTGAGCGTGTGAACGTCGCCCCACCACTCCGAGGACTCGGCGTAGGCGCGCAGCGCGGGACCCTGCTCGTCGCCGTGCTCCATGACCAGGGTGCCGCCCACGCGCAGCAGGCGCTGGGCCTCGTCGATGATCGCGCGCGGCACCTCGAGGCCGTCGTCGCCCAGGCCGTAGAGCGCCTGCGGCGGGTCGTGCAGCGCCACCTCGGGGTCGCGCGGCACGGCGTCGAGCGGCACATACGGCGGGTTGCACACCACCACGTCCGCGCAGGCGTCGAACCGGCGCAGGCAGTTGCGCGCGTCGCCGTACACGGTGCGCAGGCGGGCGCGCACCTCCGCGGGCTGGGCGCGGGCGTTGAGCCGGAGGTAGACCAGGGCCTCCTCGGAGGCCTCGACGAGCGAGACCTGCGCGTCCGGCACCTCGGCCGCGACGGAGATGCCGATCGCGCCCGAGCCGGCGCACAGGTCCGTGACCCGGCCGGTGCCGCGGGTCGCGAGGGAGGCGCGGGCGGCGTCGATCGCGACGCCGGCCACCACCTCGGTCTCCGGGCGCGGCACGAACACGCCGGGGCCCACCTGCAGCTCGACCGAGCGGAAGTAGGCCGTGCCGGTGATGTGCTGGAGCGGCTCGCGGTCGATGCGCCGCGTGACGCGGGTCTCGAGGCGGTCGAGGTCCGCGCCGTCGGGCCACTCGTCGTCCCGGACGGCGGCGAGGCGCACGTGGCTGGGCTCGAGCCCCAGCGTGTGGGCGATGAGGACGATCGCGTCGTGCTCGGGCGAGGGCACGCCGGCCTCACGGAGGCGGGCGATGGTGGCGCGCAGGCGCGCTCCGACGGTGGGCACGTCGGGGAGTCTAGGGCTACTGATCGGCGGTCGCGAGGCGGGCCGCCTCGTCCGCGTCGATGGCCGACTGGATCACGGGCTGCAGGTCCCCGCCCAGCACGTGGTCGAGGTTGTAGGCCTTGTACCCCGTCCGGTGGTCCGCGATGCGGTTCTCCGGGAAGTTATAGGTGCGGATGCGCTCCGAGCGGTCGACCGTGCGGACCTGCGACTTGCGCATGTCCGAGGCCTCCGCCTCCGCGGCCTCCTTCTGCGCCGCGAGCAGGCGCGCGCGCAGGATGCGCATGGCCGACTCCTTGTTCTGGAGCTGGCTCTTCTCGTTCTGGCAGCTCACCACGATGCCCGTGGGCAGGTGGGTGATGCGCACCGCCGAGTCCGTGGTGTTGACGGACTGGCCGCCGGGCCCGGACGAGCGGTAGACGTCGATGCGGAGATCGTTGGCGTCGATCTCGACCTCCGTGACCGCCTCGGCCTCCGGGAAGACGAGCACGCCGGCCGCCGAGGTGTGGATGCGGCCCTGCGACTCGGTCGCGGGCACGCGCTGGACGCGGTGGACGCCGCCCTCGTACTTGAGGTGGGCCCACACGCCGTCCTCGGGCGCCACGTTGCCGGGCGCCTTGATGGCGACGGACACGTCCTTGTAGCCGCCCATGTCCGTCGCGGTGGCCTCGATGACCTCGGCCTTCCAGCCACGGGACTCGGCGTACTTGACGTACATCTTGAGGAGGTCGCCGGCGAACAGCGCGGACTCCTCGCCGCCCTCGCCGGACTTGATCTCCATGATCACGTCGCGGGCGTCGTCGGGGTCGCGCGGGATGAGGATCCGGCGCAGGTGCTCGGTCGCCTCCTCGGCGGCCTGCTCGAGTCCGGGGACCTCCTCGGCGAGCTCGGGGTCGAGCTCCGCCATCTCGCGGGCCGCCTCGAGGTCGTCGTGCGCGGTCTGCCACGCACGATGCGCCGCGACGACGCGGCCGAGCTCCGCATACCGCCGCCCGAGCGTGCGCGCGCGACCGCCGTCCGCATGAACGGAGGGGTCGGCGAGCTGACGCTCGATGTCGGCGTGCTCGTCCAGCATGGGCTGGACGGCGGCGAAGGCCTCGGCCACGTCGTCGGCGGGCTTGGTCTGGTTACTTCTTGGTGCCGTAGCGCTTCTGGAAGCGCGCGACGCGGCCACCGGTGTCCATGATCTTCTGCTTGCCCGTGTAGAACGGGTGGCAGGCCGAGCAGACCTCGACGCTGATCTCGCCGGCCTTCACGGTCGACTTGGTCTCGAACACGGAGCCGCAGGTGCACGTGACAGTGGTGGCCACGTACTCGGGGTGGATGTCCTTCTTCATGATCTCCCTTTAAGTTGCCGCCGGGTCCTTGCGCGTCTCTCGCGGTCGGTGAACCGGCTGGCCAGCGGTCTATTCTGCCACGCCTGTCAAGGGCCCGCGACCCGGGCGCTTCCCTGGCACGCGCATCGGCCCGCGCCCTGCCCGGCCGCCCCGCGCATCGGCCGCCGTCCCGCCCGGCCGACCCGCGCATCGGCCGCCGTCCCGCCCGGCCGACCCGCGCATCGTCCGCCGTCCCGCCGCTCCGGCCCACTCCAGCGCGCCAGGAGGTGCTCATTGCCCAAAATGCCTGCTTTTGGGCACTGAGCACCTCGGGGGGCGCAGATGCGGCGCGCACTCGCAGCGCGCAGATGCGGCGCGGGCGACGGCGCAGGCGACCTCGCGGCGCACGACTGCAGCGCGCGACACGCACGGCCACACGCCAAGGGCCGGGCCCGCCGTGCGGCGGACCCGGCCCCGGGACCGGTCGAGCGGCGGACCGCTACTTGGCCTCGTCTCCCGGCGTGGTCTTCGCGACCTGCATGAGGAACTCGGCGTTGGTCTTGTTCTCCTTGAGCTTCTGCATCAGCAGCTCGATGGCCTGCTGCTGCTCGAGCGCGGTGAGCACGCGGCGCAGCTTCCACATCACCTTGAGCTCCTCGGGGCTCATGAGGATCTCCTCGCGGCGCGTGCCCGACGCGTTGACGTCGACGGCCGGGAAGATGCGGCGGTCCGCGAGCTGGCGCGAGAGCTTGAGCTCCATGTTGCCGGTGCCCTTGAACTCCTCGAAGATGACCTCGTCCGCCTTCGAGCCGGTCTCCACCAGCGCGGTGGCGAGGATGGTCAGCGAGCCGCCGTTCTCGATGTTGCGCGCGGCGCCGAAGAAGCGCTTGGGCGGGTAGAGCGCCGACGAGTCGACGCCGCCGGACAGGATGCGGCCCGAGGCCGGCGCGGAGATGTTGTACGCGCGGCCCAGGCGGGTGATCGAGTCGAGCAGCACGACCACGTCGTGGCCCATCTCGACCAGGCGCTTGGCGCGCTCGATCGCGAGCTCGGCGACCGTGGTGTGGTCGTCGGCCGGGCGGTCGAAGGTCGAGGCGATGACCTCGCCCTTGACCGTGCGCTGCATGTCCGTGACCTCCTCGGGGCGCTCGTCGACGAGCACGACCATGAGGTGGACCTCGGGGTTGTTCGTGGTGATCGCATTCGCGAGCGACTGCAGCACCAGCGTCTTGCCGGCCTTGGGCGGCGACACGATGAGGCCGCGCTGACCCTTGCCGATCGGGGCGACCAGGTCGATCACACGGTTGGTGAAGTTGCGCGGCTCGGTCTCGAGGTGCAGGCGCTGCTGCGGGTACAGCGGCGTGAGGTCGCCGAACACCGCGCGGCCGCGGGCCTCCTCCGGCGTCTGGCCGTTGATCCGGTCGACGGCGGCGAGCGCGTTGAACTTCTGACGCTGGCCGCGCTCGCCCGGGCGGGGCGGACGGACGGTGCCGGTGATGGCGTCGCCCTTGCGCAGGCCGTACTTCTTGATCTGGTTCATCGACACGTACACGTCCGACTTGCCGGGCAGGTAGCCCGTGGTGCGGATGAACGCGTAGTTGTCGAGGATGTCGACGATGCCGCCCACCGGGGTGAGCTCCTCGTCGTCGCGGACGTCGTCCTCATCGGTCAGCGAGACCTGGCTGGGCTGCGCGGCCTGACCCGGCTGCACATCGTCGCGCTCGCGTCCGCGGTTGCGGCCGCGACCACGGCCACGACGGCGGCGGCCGCCGCGCTCGTCGTCGTCCTGGCGCTGCTGCTGACCCTGGCGGCGGTCGCCGTCGCGACCGTCGTCGTCCGAGTCCTCGGAGTCCTGCTGCGTCCCGCCCTGCGGCAGGGACAGCGCGACGGCCTCCTTGGCGCGGCGGGCGCGCTCGTCCGGCGTCTCCTCGGCGCGGGCCTCCGCGCCGGCCTCGGTCCCGGCGGCCGGGACCTCGACGGGCAGTGCGAGCGCCTCGCGGGCGGCGGCCTTGGCCTCCGCGGCGCGCTCGGCGGCGTTGCGGGTGTCGGGACGCTCCGCGGCGCGGGCCTCGCCGCGCGAGTCGGCCGGGGCGGACTGGCGCACGGAAGCACGCTCGGCCGAGCGCTCGGCCGGAGCCTGCTGCGGCGACTGCGCGCGGCCACGCGAGCGGGTGGTCTTCCGAGCGGGGGCGGCCGGGGCGTCGGCGGACGCGGCCGGGGCCTGCGAGGCCTCGGCGGCCGGCGCATCGGCCGGAGTGTCCTTCTTCTTGGGCGCGGCCTTCTTCTGGACCACGCCGCCGTTCTTGATGGCCTCGATCAGATCGGCCTTGCGCATGCGCGCGGTGCCCGAGACGCCCAGCTCGGCGGCGAGCGCCTGCAGCTGCGGCAGCTTCATGGCGGTGAGAGTGGCGGTCTGATCGGGTGCCACGGTCGTGTCGGTCACGTAGATTCCTTCCCTCGCACGAGCCCCTGTGGCTCCAGAAGTGCGAGATGTGCCCACGCAGGTACGCCTGGCCGGACATCATCATTCGGCAGAATCAGCGGCAAGCGCCTTGAACGTGGATTGCTGTGGTCCGGGGCGATGGATGCCGTCCGGAGGAAGCGGAGCCAGGCTATCACCGCAGGCTCACGCGGCACAATCGCCCCTGGCAGGGCGTGTCGAGGGCCGATGCACGGGTCGCCTCCACAACGACGTCCTCCCACCTGTTGCCCCGGGTGGGGAGCGGTTCTAGCCTTCGAGGAGAGGGCGCCGACGACGGCGCCCGGGGCCCGCGGCGCCGCGCCGCGGGGCCGCGCACCGACGAGGGGGCGACGATGCTGGGACGGGTCCGCTGATGTCCGCGACTGCGGAGCCGCGCGAGAGCCGCTGGGGCGCGAGGCTCAACTCGGTCGACTACATGCGCACGGCCGTCTTCTTCGACGGCGATCGGGTGCGCGCGCAGCACACGCGCTTCTGGCTGCTGCTCGTCCTCGCCTCCGTCATCGCGAGCGCGGGCGTGGTCGCGAACTCGACCGCGACGGTGATCGGCGCGATGATCGTCGCCCCGCTCATGCGCCCCATTCAGGGCACCATGCTCGCGACCGTCCTAGGCGACCACCGCAACCTCACCCGCTCGATCACCCTCATGGTCGGGGGCGCGGCCGCGTCGATCGGCGTCGGGTTCGTCGTCGGCCTCCTCATCGTCCAGCCGGTCGTGGCCGAGACCAGCGACCAGGTCGCGGGCCGCGTCTCCCCCGGACTGATCGATCTGCTCGCCGCCCTCGCCACGGGGCTCGTCGGCTCGATCGCACTGCTACGCTCCGACATCTCGGACACGCTGCCGGGCGTCGCCATCGCGATCTCGCTGGTGCCGCCGCTGTGCGTCGTGGGCCTCACGCTCGAGGCGGGCGCATACGCGCAGGCCCTCGGGGCGCTGCTGCTGTTCGTCACGAACGTCGCGGCGATCCTCGCGACCGGGTCCATCACGATGGCGGTCTACGGATTCGCCCGCGTGCGGATCGAGATGGCCCAGGACAAGGAGGCCGAGCGCCGTCGCCGCGCCCGCGCCTATCTCACCACCAGCGTGATGCTGCTGCTGGTCGCCGTGCCGCTGACGTACTCGTCGATGAAGACGCTCGAGGACTCGTCGCGGATCGGGCGGATCACCTCCTACATCGAGGACATCACCGAGGGCACGCGCTGGGAGATGGTCTCCATCACCCTGCGCGAGTCCGACCGCCTCCACGTGCTGGTCAAGGGTCGGCCCCCGCTGCCCGACATGGCCGCGCTCTACGCGGACATGGAGGCGAACGGCCTCGACACGTCGCTCATCACCGTCGAGCTGGTCCCGGTGTACGCCTTCGACGCGGACCACCTGGAGGTGCCGGAGGGCTGAGCCGCGGCGCCTCCCGGCGGACACTCCGCACTCCACTCCGGACACTCCGCACGGATTCGGTCGCGACACGCGGATCGCGAGGGCCGATGCGGTGGCCGGCCACGGCGTGTCGCCCGCCGGTCCGTGCGGAGTGTCCGGGAGGAGGGGTCAGGAGCGCTCGACGTCCGGGTCGTCCAGCTCCTCGCCGCGGTGCGGCGGCGCCGCGGGCTCGGGGACGATGCCGGGGGCGTCGAACGTGGTGGGTGCCTCCCCCGCGCTCGGGTCGACCGGGTCGATGGGCGGCTCGACCTCGTCGATGGGTGCCGCGAACTGCGCCTCGTAGAGGCGGGCGTACGCGCCCTTGGCCTCGAGGAGCTGGGCATGGTTGCCCTGCTCGACGATGCTGCCGTGCTCCATCACCAGGATGAGGTCCGCGTCGCGGATGGTGGACAGCCGGTGCGCGATGACGAACGCGGTGCGGTCCCGTCGGAGCTTCGCCATGGCCCGCTGGACCAGCAGCTCGGTGCGGGTGTCCACCGAGGAGGTCGCCTCGTCGAGGATGAGCACCTGCGGCTGGGCCACGAACGCGCGGGCGATGGTGATGAGCTGGCGCTCGCCGGCGGAGATGTTGGTCGCGTCGTCGTCCAGCACCGTGTCGTAGCCGTCGGGCAGCGAGTGGACGAAGCGGTCGACGTACGCGGCCTTCGCCGCGGCGAGGATCTCCTCCTCCGTCGCGTCCGTGCGCCCGTACGCGATGTTGTCGCGGATGGTGCCGCCGAACAGCCACGTGTCCTGGAGCACCATGCCGGTGCGCGAGCGCAGGTCCCGGCGGGTCATCGAGGCGATGTCCGTGCCGTCGAGGGTAATGCGGCCGGAGTTGAGCTCGTAGAACCGCATGATGAGGTTGACCAGCGTGGTCTTGCCCGCGCCCGTGGGGCCGACGATCGCGACCGTGCGGCCGGGCTCGACGGTGAGGTCGAGGTGGTCGATGAGCGGCTTGTCCTCGACGTAGCGGAAGGACACGTCCTCGAACACCAGGCGCCCGTGGTCGTCGTCCGGGGTGGCGGCCGGCTCGGGGTCGGCGCCCTGCTCGTCCGCGTCGAGCAGCTCGAACACGCGCTCCGCGGAGGCGACGCCCGACTGCAGCAGGTTGGCCATCGAGCCCAGCTGGCTGATGGGCTGCTGGAACTGGCGCGAGTACTGGATGAACGCCTGCACGTCGCCCAGGGTCATGGTGCCGGAGGCCACCTTGAGCCCGCCGACCACCGCGATGGCGACGTAGACCAGGTTCCCGATGAACATGGCCGACGGCATGATGATGCCGGAGATGAACTGGGCGCGGAAGCTGGCCTCGAAGAGCTCCTCGTTCTTGCGCGCGAAGACGGCCTTGGACTCCTGCTGGCGTCCGAACACCTTGACCAGCGCGTGGCCGGTGTAGCCCTCCTCGATCTGCGAGTTGAGGTCGCCGGTGTGCTTCCACTGCTTGACGAACTCGGGCTGCGAGCGCTTCGCGATCTGCGCGACGATCACCGCGGTGAGCGGAATGGACACGAGCGCGATGAGCGCGAGCTGCCACGAGATCGAGAACATCATGCCCAGGATGCCCAGCACGGTGAGGATCGAGATGAACAGCTGGCTCAGCGTCTGCTGGAGCGTCTGCGAGATGTTGTCGATGTCGTTGGTGACGCGGCTGAGCAGGTCGCCGCGCTGGTGCGTGTCGAAGTAGGACAGCGGCAGGCGGTGGATCTTGTCCTCGACGCTCTGGCGCAGCCGGTACACGGTGCGCTGCGTGACCTCGTTGAGGATGTAGCCCTGCGCGAGGCCCAGGAGCGCCGAGCCGATGTAGATGAGGATCACCCAGAACAGGATCCGGTGGAGCCGCTCGAAGTCGACGCCGCCGGCGAGGAAGCCCTCGAAGATGACGGTGGTCGCGTTGCCCAGGATCTTGGGGCCGGCGACGGACAGCGCCACGGAGCCGGCGCCCAGGACGATGACCACCCACACGAGCACGATCTCGGGGCTGAGCAGCTTCGCGAGGCGGAGGCCGGAGGCCTTGAAGTTCATGGCCTTCTCGGTCGGGGCGCCCATGCCGGGGCCGCCGGGGCCGGGCCCGTGCTGACGCTGGGGCGGACGGGGCGTGGCCTGCTTGGTCTCGCTCATGCGGACGCCTCCTCGGCTCGGAGCTGGGTACTGACGATCTCCTGGTAGGTCGGCGAGGTCTCGAGGAGCTGGGCGTGGGTGCCGCGGTCGACGATGCGGCCGTCCTCCATGACGAGGATCTGGTCGGCGTCGACGATGCTGGAGACGCGCTGGGCGACCACGATCACCGTCGCGTCGTGCACCTCGCGGGCGAGCGCGGCGCGCAGGCGCGCGTCGGTCGCGGTGTCGAGGGCGCTGAACGAGTCGTCGAACACGAGCACGTCGGGGCGGCGCACCAGGGCGCGCGCGATGGACAGGCGCTGGCGCTGGCCGCCCGAGACGGTGGTGCCGCCCTGGGCGATGGGCGCCTCGAGCTGCTCCGGCATGGCGCGGACGAAGTCCTCGCCCTGCGCGATCGCGAGCGCGTCCCACAGGTCCTGCTCCGTGGCGTCCTCGCGGCCGTAGCGCAGGTTGGACGCGACGGTCCCGGCGAACAGGTACGGGCGCTGCGGCACCACGCCGATGCGGGTCCACAGCGACTCCTGACCCGCGTCGCGCACGTCGACGCCGCCCACGCGGACGGTGCCGCTCGTGATGTCGTAGAGGCGCGGGATGAGGTTGACCAGGGTGGTCTTGCCGGCTCCGGTCGAGCCGATGATCGCGGTCGTCGTGCCGCGGCGCGCCGTGAAGGAGATGTCCGCGAGGACCGGCTGCTCGGCGCCGGGGTACGTGAACGTCACGTTGTCGAAGACCACCTCGCCGGTCGAGGGGACCTCGACCGGCGCATCGGCCTCCTTGACGGTGGAGCGGGTGGCGAGCACCTCGCCGATGCGGTCCGCCGACACTGCGGCGCGCGGCACCAGGACGAAGAGGAACGTCGCCATCAGCACCGAGAAGAGAATCTGGATGAGGTAGCTGAGGAACGCGGTGAGCGCGCCCACCTGCATCTGGCCGGCGTCGATGCGGTTGCCGCCGAGCCAGATGACCGCGGCGGAGCCGAGGTTCACGACGAGCAGGACCAGCGGGAACATCGCGGCCATGAGGCGGCCGGCCTTGACCGCGGACTCGGTGACCAGGGCGTTCGCCTCGCCGAAGCGGGCGTGCTCGACGTCCTCGCGGACGAACGCCCGCACGACGCGGATGCCGGTGAGCTGCTCGCGCAGCACGCGGTTGATGCCGTCGATGCGCACCTGCATGCGGCGGAAGTGCGGGACCATGCGCCACACGATGAGCGACACGATGACCAGCAGCACCGGGATCGCGACGGCCATGATCCACGACATCTCGAGGTCCTGCTCGAGCGCGAGGATGACGCCGCCGATGATGGTGAACGGCGTCACCATGAGCATCGTGCAGGTCATGAGGACCAGCATCTGGACCTGCTGGACGTCGTTGGTGGTGCGGGTGATGAGCGACGGGGCGCCGAAGCGCTGCACCTCCGCCTCGGAGAACGTCGCGACGCGGCCGAAGATGTCCGCGCGCAGGTCGCGGCCCACGCGCATCGCGATCTTGGCGCCGAAGTAGACGGCGGTGATGGTGCACGCGATGCCGACGAACGACAGGCCGAGCATCCAGCCGCCGAGGCGCCAGATCTCGCCGGTGTCGCCGGTGGCGACGCCCTTGTCGATGATGTCCGCGTTGAGCGTGGGCAGGTACAGGTTGACCATGGCCTGCGCGAACTGGAACACGACCACTCCGAGGAGCAGCCTCCAGTACGGCTTGACCGAGCTGACGAGCAGCTTCCACAGCATGGGTCAGTCCCCTTCCTTGGCGATGCCGTTGAGGATGAAGTCGGCGAGCTGGGCGGGGTCGGAGGCCTCGCCGCTCGAGATGAAGGGCATCGCGGTGCCGAACACCAGGATGCGCAGATAGTCGACCGCCGTGCCGACGGGGACGCGGAGGCGGTGGGCGTCGGGCGCGAGGAGCTCCTCGACCACCCCGGAGACCTCCCCGAGCGGCGGCCTGCGGTGATCGTGCCCCTTGCGGCGGCGCTCGTGGTCGCGCGGTCCCAGGGCGGTCATGAAGCGGACCACCTCGCCCACGCGGCCGTGGAGGCGGGTCACCACCTGCTGGACCTTGGCCTCGAGGGGCTGGGCGGGGTCGATGCCCGCGACGACCGCGAGCGTGTCCTCGGGGTCCATGACGCGCTCGATGCAGGCGTCGATGAGCTCGCCCTTGTCCGCGAAGGCGCGGAAGACGGTGCCCTCGGCGATGCCGGCGGCATCCGCGATCTGGCGCGTGGTGACCTCGGCACCGTGCTCGAGGATGAGCGGGACCGTGGCCTCGACGATATGGGCGCGGCGGTCCTCGGGGGACATGCGCGGCGCGCGGGTGGGTGAAGTCACCCGGCCCACTTTAATGAGTGAGCACTCACTCCGCTAGGCGGAAGGTCCCGATGACCCCGATGCCAGGGCGGATTCCGGGCCGGCATCCAGGTCGTACGCGACCAGCGCGCCCGCCTTCACCACCACCCCGATCCGCCGCCCGTCGGCGGTGACGCCCTCGACCGCGGCCGCGTCGACCGCGGCCCGCGACCAGGGGCCGGCGACGTCCGCGCCGGCCGCGTCGCACAGCCGGAACACGTGCCCGGAGAGGATCGGGTCGTCGGCGCCGTAGATCTCCGCGAAGGCGGCGTCCTGGGTGAACAGCGGCTCGCGGCAGGCGAGCGAGCCGCCCTGGAACGCCGTGAAGACTCCGGTGGCCGGGTCGATCACTCCCGCGGTCCCCTGCTCCGCGACCAGCCAGGCGTCGCCGGCGCCGCCGAACCCCGTGGCCGATGCGCTGGTCGGGGCGAGCGCCAGGCCCGCCGCGGTGCGCCGCCACCGGGTGGCGCCGGTGCGCGCGTCGACGCCCTCGAGCGCCACGTCCGCCACCTCGTACTCCCAGTCCCCCGGCCCCGTCTCGACGAGCGCGAGCCCCTCCGCGCACAGGACCTCGAACCGGCACCACGCGGCCCCGTCCCGTCGTACCAGCACCTCGCCCGTGGACAGGTCGAGCGACGCCGCGGCCAGATCCTTCGCGGCGACGCGGTCGACGCCGCCGGAGACGAGCCCCGGGGTGGCCGTGAGCCACAGCACGTCGCCGTCCGGGTGCTCGCGCACGCTCGCGGCGATCAGCCCATCGAAGACCGCTCCGCCGAAGACGTGGTCGACGTCCACGCGCCAGGCGACCTCCCCGTCCTCGCGGCGCACCAGCTGCTCGACCCCGTCCGGGCCCACCTCGACGCGGACGCCGCCGGCCAGCGCCCGGGCGTCGTCCACGCCGGGCTCGATCGCCTCGGGCTCGTAGTCCGACCACTCGAGCGTCGCGGGGTCGACGCGGCGGGTCTCCCAGTCGTCGGCCCCGTCCGCGGACCCGCTCAGGCACAGCCCGCCGCCCACCGCGCACTCCCACGAGCTCGCCGTCCACCGCTCCTCGGGCTCGGCCAGCAGCTCGCCGGTCTCCGGATCCACCAGCTCGACCTCGTGATGCGCGCGATCCCCGACCCAGGTCACCGGGGAGAGGTTGAGCAGCACCGGCTCCCCGGCCGTGGTCTCGAAGCTCCACGCGTCCCGGAAGCCCTCGGGGACGATGCCCCCGCGACTCGACTCACGGGACCACAGCACCGCGCCCGTGGCCAGGTCGAGGCCGCGCAGCACGTCGGGGCTGGGGCCGTAGTCGCGGGCGACGACCACGTCGCCGTGGATCTCGATGGGCCCGCCGTAGTCCCCGAACGCCGACCACAGCCGCGCCGCCTCGTCGACTGCCGCGGCCGCGAGCGCCGCGCCGGGATCCACGGGCGACCCTGTCTCCTCGGTCGAGTCGGCGCCCTCGGGTCTCACCCCGGCGTCGCCGCCCCCGCCGTCCTCGGCGACGGCGGCGGCCACCGCCCCACCCTCACCGCCCGCGTCGGACGGCGACCCGGCCGTCGAGCATCCCGCCACCACCAGCACCGCCGCCATCACCGCGATCGCCCTCATCGAGCCCCCCTCGTCCCTGCTTCAGGACGGTACGGAGGAGGCGCGCGCCCGCGAAAGGCGGAGCCCGAATCTGTGGAGAACGATCTGTAGAGAACTCAGGCCAGCCGGCGCGCGAAGGTCACCGTCGCATCGTCCCATCCCACGGCCCGGAAGCCCACGCGCGGGTAGAAGGCCTGGGCGCCGGCGTTGGCGCGCTCGGCGACCAGGTGGACGCCCGGCACCCCGCGCTCGCCGAGCAGCGCGCACGCGGCCTCGATGAGCGCGCGGCCCGCGCCGCGGCCCTGCGCCTCGGGGAGCAGGTCGATGTGCAGGTGCGCGGGATAGTCGGCGAGCTGCGGGATCAGGGTGCGGCCCGGATCCGCGGCCTGCGCGATCAGCTCCCGTCCCGCCGTGTTGCGAGCCACGTGACCGGGGCCGATGCGCGGCCACCAGTCCGCGACGAACCAGCCTTGGAAGGCGGCCGTGTCGGACGTGCCGAGGACGTACCCGAGCGCCTCGCCGCCCCGCTCCCAGACCAGGGCGAACCCGCCGGGACCGGCGAGGTAGGGAAGCGCGTAGACGTCCGCGAGCAGGGCATCGTCCCCGTGGACGCCGGTCGCGTCCGCTCCCCGGTCGCCCGTGAGCAGGCAGATGCGGGCGATCGCGGCGTGGTCGGCGGGCGCGGCCGGGCGGATCACGCGCGCTCCTCGATCCGCTCGAGGCGCGCCAGCCCCAGGGCGAGCAGGACTGCCAGCGCGACGCCGGCGAGGGTGAGGCCGATGCGCTGGGCGGCCGCCTCCCACGCCCCCGCCGTCGACGTCACTCCCGCGAGCAGGACCAGGGTGGCGGCGGTGAAGGCGGCGCCCCGGATCTGGTCGCGCGCGACGGACCACGCCACGCCGCCGACCGCGGCGGCGACGGCGAGTGCCGCGGCGGCCCATCCGGGAATGAGCGAGGCGACCACCGCGCCGACGAGCGTGCCGGCGACGGTGCCGAGGACGCGGCGGCGGGCGCGCGCCGAGGTCTCGCCCCGCACCGGGAGCAGCACGGCGCTGAGGGCGACCACGGCCCAGAGCGCGTGTGCCAGGTCGAGCGCGCGTGCGACGGTGATCGCGACACCGGTGCCGGCCGCGAGCGCGGCGAGGTAGGCCCACGTGGTGCGGGGCGGCAGCGGCGACGGGTCGGCGCGCGCGAGGCCCAGCGCCGCCAGGGCCGCCGGCACCGCGACGGCGCCGAGCACCACCCCCGCGAGCGCCCCGCCCGGGCCGATGCTCGCGGCATCCGTGCCCGCCGCCGCGACCACGACCGGCGCGATCCCGGCGACCGGCCCGTAGCGCAGCACGACCGGCGCGCTCGCCCCGACCGAGGCGGCCGTCAACGCACCCAGGGCGAGCGGCGCATCGGCCAGCGTGGTCGCGAGCGCCGCCAGGACGCCCACGGCGACGCCGAGCGCGAGCGGATGCCACAGCGGGCCGCGCTGCAGCGCGAGCACCGTGACCATGAGGCCGCCGAGCGCGGCGCCGACGCCCGCGCCGAGTCCCAGCGTGATTCCCACGGTGGCGGCCACGGCGAGCAGCACCCCGACGACCACCGCGGCCACACGAACGGCCGGGCCGGAAGGCAGCAACGCCGCCGGGGCGAGGGGCATGCCCCGAGGGTAGCCGCCCGCCGTACCCTCGGGGAGTGACCATCACGCCGGACCTGCTCGAGCTCCCCATCTACGTCAACCTCATCGCGGTATTCGTGGGCGCGCTGGGCGGCGCCATCCGCGCGGGAGAGGACGAGCACACCGACCTCGTGGGCGTGCTGACGCTGTCCGCGGCGATGGGATTCGGCGGCGGAATCATCCGCGACGTGCTGCTGGGCAACCTCCCGCCGGCGGCGATCCGCACGCCCGAGTACCTGCTCACGGCGGCGGTCGCGGCTGCGATCGGCATGGGATTCGTCTACTACCTGCGCAAGCTGGGCAGGTTCCTGTGGTGGCTGGACTCGATGATCGTCGGCCTGTTCGCGTGCGTGGGCGTCAACACGGCGCTGCTCAAGGAGGTGAACGTGCTGCCCGCGGTGATCATCGGCACGATCGCCTCCGTGGGCGGGCTGATGCTGTGCGACATGCTCCAGGGGCGGGCGTCCTCGATCATGTACGTGGGGCCGCCCAACGCGATCGCCGGGCTCGCGGGCGCCGCGACATACGCGATCCTCGCCTCCTTCACGGATCCGGTGGTGACCACCGCGATCGCGACCGCGGTGACCGTGCTGGTGCGGCTCAGCGGGCCGCTGTTGCACGTCACCGTGCCGCAGCCGCGCAAGCATGCGTACGAGCTGCGGCTGAGGAAGGCCTTCTCGCGCGCCCGCGAGGAGGGCACGCTGCCCGAGGGCGTCGCGGATCTCGCGCCGGGCACCGGCTCGCTCGCGGCCGTCACGGTCGCGACGTCGCCCGACCCGGAGCCGCTCGACGACGAGGACGACGCCCCCACCGAGGTGCTCATCCTCGACGAGTACTCCCCCGGCCTGGGCCACGCCTCGCCCTCCGAGGAGTGGATCGCGAGCGTCGAGGAGGACGGGACCGAGCGGGAGTAGGCCTGCCGCATCCGCCGACCGGCCAGTCCGGCTCGGCCTCGAGCGAATCGTGTCGCTCGGAGCGCCTTCTCGCGTCCTGCAGAGCGAATGGTGTCGCTTCCCTTCTGAGCCCGCCCATGTCCACACGTCACGAATCGCTCCCTGAGACGCATCGGCCTGCCGAGAACGACACGATCCTCTCGAGCGGGCGCCGGCCGGGCGATCAGGCGAGCAGGCGCGCAACCAGGCGCGCCGGCGTGACTACAGCCGCGTGGCGGTCGCTCCCACGACCCGGCCCACGGTGTGGATGCAGTGCCACGCCTCGCCGCCGATGCCCTGCGCCCAGTCCGGCTTGCCGGTCTCGAGCCCGGCGGCCGCGAGCCCCGCGCCCAGCACGAGCACGGAGGGACCGGCGCCGGACACGACCGCGGCCAGGCCCCGCTCGCGCAGCGCGCGCACCATGGGCGTCGCCGGGCCGAGCACGTCCGCCCGGTAGGTCTGGTGCAGCTTGTCCTGCGTCGCGTCGAAGAGGTCCTCGGGGCGGCCGGCGAGCGCATTCACCAGCAGCGCCGCGCGACCCACGTTGAAGGCCGCGTCCACGTGGGGCACGGCCGCGGGCAGCACCGCGCGCGCCTCCTTGGTGGGCAGCGTCGAGCCGGGCACCAGCACGGCGGTCTCGATCTCGTCGGCCACCAGGAGCGGCCGCGCGTGGGCGCCGTCGGCGTCCTTCCACGCGACGGTCGCGCCGCCGTAGATGGCGGGCGCCGCGTTGTCGGGGTGGCCCTCGAAGGCGTTGGCGAGGCGGAGCACCTCGGACGCGGGCAGCGCGTCGGCGTCGGCCAGCAGCGCGCGGGCGGCCACGATGCCCGCCACCACGGCCGCGGCGGACGATCCCAGCCCACGGCCGTGCGGGATGCGGTTGGTCGCGCGGATCTCGAGCCCGGTCTGGGACGCGCCCACGTGGTCGAGGGCCGCGCGCAGCGCCTGCACCACCAGGTGGGACTCGTCGCGGGCGAGCGTGGCGGCCCCCTCGCCCTCGATCTCGATCGACACGGAGGACGAGGCGACGGCGCGCACCTCCACGTCGTCGACCAGGCCCAGGGCCATGCCGAGCGCGTCGAAGCCGGGGCCCAGGTTGCCCGCGGTCGCGGGCACGGAGACGCGGACGTGGTCCGCGGCGAGCCGCATCGCCATTACAGCCCCAGGACCTGCGCGGCGGCCTCGACGTCCACCGGGATGACGGTCGGGTCGAGCTCGCGCCCGCCCAGCGCGGTCGCGGTGTCCTTGAGCCCGTTGCCGGTGACGGTGCATGTGATGGTCGCGCCCTGGGGCACCTCGCCCAGCGCCGCCGCGGCCAGGAGGCCGGCGATCGGCGCCGCGGAGGCGGGCTCGACGAAGACGCCCACGTCGGCCGCGAGGCGCGCCTGGGCGTTGAGGATCTGCTGGTCGGAGACGGCGCGGATCCAGCCGCCGGACTCGTCGCGCGCGGCGACGGCGAGGTCCCACGAGGCGGGCTTGCCGATGCGGATCGCGGTCGCGATGGTCTCCGGGTCCTTGATGGGGTGGCCGGCGACGAACGGCGCGGCGCCCGCGGCCTGCACGCCCCAGATCTTGGGACGGCGCGTGGCGTCTCCGGCCTCGAGCGCCTCCTTGAAGCCCATCCAGTAGGCGGAGATGTTGCCGGCGTTGCCCACGGGCAGCATGTGGATGTCCGGGGCGTCGCCCAGCTGGTCGACGATCTCGAAGGCCGCGGTCTTCTGGCCCTGGAGGCGGTACGGGTTGACCGAGTTCACCAGGGCGATGGGGTACTCCTCCGACAGCGTGCGCACGATGTCGAGGCACTCGTCGAAGTTGCCGTCCACCTGGACCAGGTCCGCGCCGTGGACGATCGCCTGAGCCATCTTGCCCGCGGCGATCTTGCCCTGCGGGATCATGACGACGCAGCGCAGGCCCGCGTGGGCCGCGTACGCTGCGGCGGAGGCGGACGTGTTGCCGGTCGACGCGCACACCACGGTGTGGTCGCCGTCCTTGACCACCTGGGTCACGGCGGACGTCATGCCGCGGTCCTTGAAGGACCCGGTGGGGTTCATGCCCTCGACCTTGACGAACACGTCCGCGCCCACCTCGGCGGAGATGGACGGCGCGGGCACCAGCGGCGTGCCGCCCTCGCCCAGCGTGATGATCCGGTCCGACTCCTCGAACGGCAGGCGGTCCAGGTACTCCCGGACGATGCCCCTCCACACGTGCGCCATTACTCTCCCTCGATCCTCAGCACGGACTTGATCTCCGCGACCGCGGCGGAGGCGCGCAGGTCCTCGACCGTCGCACGCAGGTCGCCCTCGGGCGCGCGGTACGTCGACAGGATCAGGCCGGCGTGGCTCTGGCCCGGCACCTGGCGGACCAGCTCGATGCCCACGCGGTGGCGGGCGAACACCTCGGCGACGGAGGACAGCACGCCCGGGCGGTCCTCGACGGCCATCCGCACGCAGTAGCGCGTGTCCGCCTTGTCCATGGGCAGCACCTCGTGCTCGGCGTAGTTCGACTCGAGCGGGCCCTTGCTGCCGAGCGCCTTGTGACGCGCCACCGAGACCAGGTCGCCCAGGACGGCCGATGCGGTGGGCGTCCCGCCCGCGCCCTGACCGTAGAACATGAGGCCGCCGGCGGCCTCCGCCTCGATGAAGACCGCGTTGAACGCGCCGTGGACGCCGGCGAGCGGGTGCGTGCCGGGCACGAGCGCCGGGTGGACGCGGACGGCCACGCCCTCGGGCGTGCGCTCGGCGATCGCGAGCAGCTTGACCACCTGGCCGGTCTCGCGCGCGGCGATCACGTCGTCCGCGGTGATCGCGGAGATGCCCTCGCAGAACACGTCCTCGAGCGCCACCCGCTGGTGGAACGCGAGGGAGGCCAGGATCGCGGCCTTGGCCGCCGCATCGTGCCCCTCGACGTCCGCCGTGGGGTCGGCCTCGGCGTAGCCGAGCTCCTGCGCCTGCTTGAGCGCGACCTCGTAGTCGAGGCCGTTGGTGGTCATCTCGTCGAGGATGTAGTTGGTGGTGCCGTTGACGATGCCCAGGATGCGGGTGATGTGGTCGCCCGCGAGCGACTCGCGCACCGGGCGCACCAGAGGGATCGCGCCGGCGACGGCGGCCTCGAAGTAGAGGTCCACGTTGGCGGCGTCCGCCGCCTCGTAGAGCTCCGGGCCGTGCGCGGCGAGCAGCGCCTTGTTCGCGGTCACCACGGAGGCGCCCGAGGCGATCGCCTCGAGGATCAGGGTGCGCGCCGGCTCGATCCCGCCCATGAGCTCGACCACGACGTCGGAGCGGGCGATGAGGCCCGAGGCGTCGTCGGTGAGCAGCTCACGCGGGATGTGGGGGCCGCGGTCCTTCGAGGTGTCGCGGACGTAGATGCCGCTGATCTCGAGGGGCGCGCCCACGCGCGCGGCAAGGTCCTCGCCCGGCCGGGTGAGGAGGCGCACCACCTCCGCTCCCACGGTTCCGGGGCCGAGCACGGCGATCTTCACGGGCTTCACGGCGTCAGACACGCCGCCCAGCCTATCCGTTCGGGGTCCCGCCTCCGCGTCCGGGCGGCGCCCGGGGACGATGCGGGTCGCGGCTACTCGGCCTTGCGCGGGATGACGACCTCGGCCGGGATGTCGACCGGCGAGCCGGCCTCGCCCGGGTCGTCGTCGACCTCGTCCTCGTAGCCCTCGCCGGGGTCGGGGGTGTGATTCCAGATGCTGGGCTTGTCCTGCGGCTGCTCGGGCATGGGGTCTCCGTCCGGTGCGTGGGCCGGCGACCATGCCGCCCGGGATCCAGTCAACCCCCGGATCGGGCACCTTGCCACCGGAACGGCCCGGCAGGACGATGCGCGGTGCCGGTCAGCGCGCGAGCTCCGAGAAGAGCCCCGGGCTCCCCGTCCACTCGGCCGAGCCGCCTCGCCGGGCCAGGACATCCCAGCCTCCAGAGACCTCGCCCACGACGTCCCAGGCCTGGCCGTCGGGGGAGTGCAGCACCTTGAGCGGGTCGCTCGGACCGCGGGTCGGATCGATCAGGTAGAAGCCGTCGCCCGCACCGATAGCCTGCAGAATCGTCCCGTGGTCACCGGTCATCGGACTCCAATCCACGCCGTCGTCGGAGAACCACGTGCCGCCATCGGTGTACGCGACCACACCGGGCGCTCCGACGAGCACGATCCAGACCTGGGAATCGAAGTCCGTCGAAACAGCCTCGCCCTCCCTGAGCACGGTCACCGCGTGCTCGCCCTCGGCCCACGCAGCCGTGTCGCCCCACACGCCCGCGCAGCCCGTCCGATCCCACCCGAGCCCGTTGACCACGGTGCCGCCCACGTCGGTCACCTGCCACGCGGCCCCGTCCGCCGACCAGGCGTACCAGTAGCCGCGCGGGCCGCCCTCTCCGCACGCGAGGTATTTTCGGCCCTGCACCTCGAGACCTTGCACCACTCCACCGGCGGCCCGCTGCATCGCCTGGATGTCGAGTCCGCCTCGTGACGTCAGCACGCCTTCCTCACGCGTCGCTGGATCGACGGTCCCGCCGGATGGCTCGCTCACCGGAGGGGGCGTCGATACCGCACCGCCCGGCGCGGATTCGATCCGCCAGAGCGCCAGCCGGCCTGGCTGAGGGGCCTCGTCCGCCCCTGTCAGGACCAGGTACGTGCCATCGTGGGCGGCGCCACTCACCGCGACGGTGGCGCCGCCCAGCTGCACCGCCCGTCCGGGCTCGCCGTAGCGCGCCAGGCCGACCTGGATGGCGCGGCCGGCGGCAGGGTCCGCGACCAACGCTCCCGCGCTTCCGATCGCGACCCTGTGCGGGGCGTCCGGCGCCTCGTCTCGGTCGACCCTCGATCCGGGCAGAGGCGCCGACGCGAGGACGCCGTCCGGCGTGAGCAGGGAGTACGACGGCGATCCCGAGTCCCCGGTCCACACCGCACGCCCGTCGCGTCGCACGAGCGTTCCGCCGTGCCCCTCCACCGAGCCGAGGACGGTCCATCCCGCACCGTCGCCGCTGAACCTCACCATGAAGGGATCGTCGGAACCGCCCGTCGGCTCAACGGTGTAGTAGCCGTCCTCCGTGCCGATCACGTCGACGATGGATCGGTGGTCCGCATCGCCAAGGCGCAACCAGTGGAGGCCGCTGCCGCCTTCGCTCACGAGCCAATGTGCATCACCCGCGAGGACCAGCGCCCCCGGCCCGCCGACCGCTACGGCGCCGACGCCGTCCGCGAACTCACGGGTCGAGGTCTCGCTCCCGTGCCGCACGGTCAATACGTGGGTCTCGCTCCTCGGATCGAGAGACACTGCCGTGTCGCCCCAGACTCCAGGACAGCCGAACCCCGCGGGACTCTGCACCGTCCAGGGAACGTCCACGCGTTCCCAGCTCGCTGCGTCCTCCGAGGTTGCGTACCAGAAACCGTCGATGTCACCTCCGCACATCACGTATTGGCCGGCCGCGTGCTCGAGACCGACGAGGTTCTCGCGGATGCGACCTTCCTCATCCTCCTCGACGACGATCCAGTCGGGCACCGCGAGCTCCGCCGTCGACTCGATGACGCCGTCGTGCTGCGGCCAGTACTCCTCGGCTCCGACGTCCCCGACGGGGTCCGGCACGAGGTCGTCCACAGCGGGCTCGGGCGGCGCTTGCGAGACGCGCAGCAGCACGAGCGCGGCCACCGCTACGAGCACCGCGCTCACCGCTGCGACCAGCGCGGGCATCAGTCGCCCGCGCCGAGCCCGCGGCGTCTCGACCGTCGCCTCCGCCCGAGCGGCGCGCGCGACCGCCTCGTCGACCGACACGGGCGCCACGGCCGCTTCGGCGTGCCGTGCGTAGGCCCGAACCTGCTCCTCGAGCGACATCATGACTCCACCCCCAGCCTCCGACGCAGCGCCTCGAGCCCACGTCTCACATGCGTCTCGACCGTCGAGGGCGATACGTCGAGCAGCTCCCCCACCTCGCGGTACGTCCATCCGAGCCCTGTCGCGAGCACCACGCACATCCGCTGCCGTTCGGGCAGGCGCGACAGGGCGGCAGGCAGCCCCGGCTCTACCTCAGGCAGCCCCTCGGGCGGCAACGCGGCCATCACCGGCGTCCGCCGGCGGATCCGTCGGGTCTTCGACTCCCCGACCCGGAACAGGTACCCGACAGGGTTGTCCATGGCGCGCACGCGGTCCCAGTGCTCCCACGCATATGCGAGCGCCTCGGCCGTCGCGTCGCGGCCGTCGACATCGCCGTACCGCGCCCCGAAGGCGACGCGAAGCCGGGGTTCCGCGACGGCGTGGAAGTCCCCGAACGTCAGCCTCTCGACCTCGAGCATCTCGCCACCCCCTCACCCCCTAGACCCGCGGGCGACCCGGATCACCCACAGGAGACCGGTCAGGAACGGTGCGCGACGACGGCTACGGCGCGACGTCCCAGGAGAGCAGGTCCTCGAGGGTGTCGCGGCGGATGTGGACGTCCGCCTCGCCGTCGCGCACCGACACGACCGCGGGCCGCAGCAGCGCGTTGTAGTTGTTGGACATGGTCCGCCCGTAGGCGCCCGTCGCGGGCACCGCGAGCAGGTCGCCGCGCGAGGTGTCGCTCGGGAGCTCCACGTCCTTGACGACGATGTCCCCGCTCTCGCAGTGCTTGCCCACCACGCGCGAGCGCGCCGGCTCTGCCTCGGAGACCCGCGACGCCACGGTCGCCGTGTAGGAGGCGCCGTAGGTGATGGTCCGCATGTGGTCGCTCATGCCGCCGTCGACGGCCACGTACTGGCGCGCGCCGCCGTCCTCGAGCGCGACGTGCTTGACCACGCCCACCCGGTACAGGGTCATCCCGGCGGGGCCGGCGATCGCGCGGCCGGGCTCGATCGAGAACCGGGGCCACGGGCCCCCGACCTTGTCGACCGCGGCGGCCACCGCATCGGCCACCCCGGCGGCGGCCCGGTGCGGGGCGAGCTCCTCGTCGTCCGGCGTGTACCGGATCGCGAAGCCGCCGCCCAGGTCCACCTCGTCGAGCCAGATGCCCGTGTCCGCGGCGAAGGCGGCGCGCAGGCCCAGCATGCGCTCGGCGCTCTCCTGGAACGCGTCGAGCGAGAGGATCTGCGACCCGATGTGAGTGTGGATGCCGTTGAGGCGCAGGCCCGCGGCGTCGTGGCACTCGAGCAGCGCCTCGAACGCGGCGCCGGAGGCGAGCGAGAGGCCGAACTTCTGGTCCTCGTGCGCCGTGGCGATGTACTCGTGGCCGCCCGCGTGGACGCCCGTGGTGATGCGCACCATGACCGGCGCGACCAGGTCCAGCTCGAGCGCGATCGCGTTGAGGGTCTCGATCTCCGTCATGGAGTCGACGATGATCCGGCCCACGCCCGCCTCGAGCGCGCGGCGCAGCTCCGCATCGGACTTGTTGTTGCCGTGCAGGCCGATCCGCTCGGGCGGCATCCCGCCGCGCAGCGCGATCTCGAGCTCGCCGCCGGAGGCGACGTCCATGCACATGTCGTCCTCGAACATCCACCGGGCGATCTTGGAACTCAGCAGCGCCTTGGACGCGTAGTAGACGTCGACCTCCGCGCCGTACCGCCCGAAGGCGGCGCCGAAGCCCTCGCGGAAGGCCCGCGCGCGGCCGCGCAGGTCCTCCTCGTCGACGATGTAGAGCGGCGTTCCGTACGCGCCGGCCAGGTCGCGCACGTCGCAGCCGCCCACGGAGAGCGCGCCGTCGGCCACGCGACGGACGGTCGTCGAGAACACCTCGCCCATGGTCACATCCTCTCGGGAGCGGAGACCCCCAGCAGGTGGAGGCCGTTGCGCAGCACCTGGCCCGCGGCGTCGTTGAGCCACAGGCGGGTGCGGTGCAGGTCCGTGATCTCCTCGTCGCCCTGCGGGGTGACGCGGGTGCGGTCGTACCACTGGTTGAACGCCGCGGCCACGTCCTCGAGGTAGCGGGCGACGCGGTGCTGCTCGCGGAACTCGACGGCCTGGGTGACGATGCGCGGGAACTCGCCCAGGATGCCCAGCAGGGCCGCCTCGGTGTCGTGCTCGAGCTGCGCGGGATCGAAGCCGTCCTCGCGGCGGATGCCGTACTCGGCCGCGTTGCGGGCGACGCCGGCGGAGCGGGCGTGCGCGTACTGGACGTAGAAGACGGGGTTCGCGTTGGTCGCGGAGGCGAGCAGGTCGAGGTCGATGTCGATGGTCGAGTCCGCCGACGAGCGCGCCAGCGCGTAGCGGGCGGCGTCGACGCCCACCGCGTCCACCAGGTCCTCCATGGTCACCACGGTGCCCGCGCGCTTCGACATCCGGACGGGCTGGCCGTCCTTCACCAGGCTCACCAGCTGCCCGATGATCACCTCGACCGAGTCGGGGTCGTAGCCCAGCGCCGCCGCGGCGGCCTTGAGGCGCGCGATGTAGCCGTGGTGGTCCGCGCCCAGCAGGTAGATGCACAGGTCCGCGCCGCGCTCGTGCTTGTCGCGGATGTACGCGATGTCGCCCGCGATGTACGCGGCGTTGCCGTCCGACTTCACCACGACGCGGTCCTTCTCGTCGCCCTGGTCGGTCGAGCGCAGCCACCAGGCGCCCTCGGACTCGTACAGCGCGCCGGAGGCCTTGAGCTCCTCGAGCGCCTTCTCGACCTTGCCCGACCGGTGCAGCGACTCCTCGTGGAAGTACACGTCGAAGTCGACGCCGAACTGGTGCAGCGACTCCTTCACCTGGTCGAACATGAGGTGGACGCCGCGCTTGCGGAAGAACTCCTGGGCCTCCTCCTCGGGCAGCTCGAGCGGGTCCTTCTCCCCCGCCTCCATCGCCTGGATGAGCACCTGGTTGGCGATCTCCTGGATGTAGTCGCCGCCGTAGCCGTTCTCCGGGGTGTCCTCGCCGCGGATGGCCGCGAGCAGCGAGCGCGCGAAGTTGTCGATCTGCGAGCCGTGGTCGTTGAAGTAGTACTCGCGGATCACGGTGGCGCCGTGGAACTCGAGCAGCCGCGCGAGCGAGTCGCCCACGGCCGCCCAGCGCGCGCCGCCCAGGTGGACCGGGCCGGTGGGGTTCGCGGACACGAACTCGAGGTTCACGGTGGTGCCGGTCAGCGACTCGCCGCGGCCGTAGTCCTTGCCGTAGTCGACGATGCCGCGCGCGAGCTCGCCCGCCACGCCCTTGGCCAGGCGGATGTTGATGAAGCCGGGCCCGGCGACCTCGGCCGCCTCGATGCCCGGGTCCTCGAGCAGGCGCTCGACCAGCGTCGTGGCGAACTCGCGCGGGTTGGAGCCGGCCTTCTTGGCCAGCTGCATCGCGACGTTGGTCGCCCAGTCGCCGTGGTCCTTCTGCCTGGGGCGCTCGACGCGCACCTCCGGGACGTCGAACGGGGACAGCTGGAAGTCGCTGTCGTCGATTCCCGCCAGCAGGGCCGAGCGGATGGTCGCGGAGAGTTCTTCAGGTGTCACCCCGACAGTGTATGCGGGCGGTCGAGGGACGATGCGGCGGTCGCCCGGGAGCGGCTACTCCCCGTCGACCACCAGGCGTGCGAGCACGCCGCCGCACTGGACGGGGAAGGACTCGGCGCACTCCTCGGTCCAGATCTCGATGCGGTCGCCCACCGCGAGGTCCGCGCCCGTGAGCGCCTCCCCCTCGGAGTCGACCAGCCCGCCGGCCGTGGCCAGCGTGAGCCGCGCGCCGTCGTAGTACTCGCCGCCGGCGTCGGGCGCGAAGGTGATCACCACCGGGTCCGCCCGGTCCACCACCTCCACCACCGTGCCGGTGGCGTCGGCCGCCCGGGCCTCGCGCGCATCGTCCCCTCCCCCGCCGCACGCGGCGAGAAGGACGGCGATGGCGACGGAAAGGACCAGGGTCCGGGGCCTCATGCGCCCAGCATGCCACCGCACGGGTCAGTCCCGGTGCGGGCTGTCGTGGCGGGTCGCGCCGTCGAGCGGGACGCCGTCGCCGCGGTAGTCGGGCTCGCCGACGTACTCGTAGTGCCACGGCTCGGCCATGTCCGTGCCCCACTCCGCCCACGCGGGACGCTCCCAGTCGAACTCGGCCCAGTGGTTCATGAGCCACACGAACTGGTCGCCGTCGTAGCCGCCGGGCATCCGGGAGCCGGGGACGTCGATCGCGAGGCCGAAGCCATGATTCGACAGGCCCGGGGTCGCGGCCGTGGGGCCCAGCTCGAGGGCGAGCTCCTCCTGGAACTCGAACGTCCGGTAGGTCTCGCCGACGAGGATGTCCGTGCCGAACTCGGCGCGGAACGCCTCGTTCATGCGCTCGAGCGACTCGGCGGCGGCGCAGTCGAGCAGCTCCTCCGCGTCCCACGACAGCGGGCACAGCTTGTCGACGTCCAGGTGACCGGACTCCACGGTGCCGTCGTCCATCGTGTAGAACACCGGCGGCGGCGACGCCGAGGCCGTGACCTGGGGCGTGGCGGGCTCCTCCTCCGCGGGGCCGCCGGCGAGGCCGGTGACGCCGGCCGCGGGGCTGCCGCCGCTCAGCAGGGTCGCCGCGGCGACCACCGTTCCGCCCACCACGAACGCCGCGCCCAGCAGGGTCGCGCCCAGGACGGCGTGCCGGAGCCACGAGGCGCGCCGCGGGCGGGCGGCGCGGGGCTGGACGCGGGCGTCGGCGCGGACGGGACGGGAAGGGGTCACGAGGCTCTCCTGGCGGGTCGAGGGACGCCCTGAGGGCGCCCCTCCAGGCTAGGAATCAGCCCGCCGGGTGGGCGTCCCGCCAGGGTCGTGACCTGGGACGATGCGCATCATCCCCCGGTCTGACGGACCTAGGTCCCGGTGGGGTCGACGAGCCCGCCGCGGTACGCGGCGACGACCGCCTGGACGCGGTCGCGGGAGCCGGTCTTGGCGAGCACGCGGCCCACGTGCGTCTTCACCGTGGCCTCCGCGACCACGAGCGCGTCCGCGATCTCCGTGTTGGACAGCCCTCGCGCCATGAGCACGAGCACCTCCCGCTCGCGGTCGGTGAGGCCCTCGATCAGCCGGGCCGTGAGGTCGTCCTCGGGGCGCTGCGCGGGCTCGCTCGTCACGAGCTTCTCGAGCAGGCGGCGCGTCGCGGACGGCGCGATGACGGCGTCGCCGGCGTGGACGGTGCGGATCGCGGCGAGCAGCGCCTCGGGGTCCGCGTCCTTGAGGAGGAACCCGCTCGCTCCGGCGCGCACCGCGGCCATGACGTACTCGTCGAGGTCGAAGGTGGTGAGCACGATCACCCGCGGCGGCCGGGTGGACCCGGGCGCGAGGCGCGCGTCGGGGGCGGTGAGCGCCTCCGTCGCGGCGATGCCGTCCAGGCGCGGCATGCGCACGTCCATGAGCACCACGTCGACCGCGTAGGAGCCGAGCAGGCGCAGGGCCTGCTCGCCGTCCCCGGCCTCGACCACCACCTCGAGGTCCTCCTGCGAGTCGATCACCATGCGGAAGCCGGCGCGCACCAGCTGCTGGTCGTCGACGAGCGCGACGCGGATGGTCATGCCGGGGTCCCTCCCAGGGGAAGTGTCAGGAGCACGCGGAAGCCGCCGTCGGGCGTGGGGCCGTGCTCGAGCGTCCCGCCCAGCGAGGCCGCCCGCTCGGCCATGCCGGCGAGGCCCAGGCCGGAGCCCGCGGTGGCGAGGGTCCGCGAGGGGCCGGTGCCGGCGGAGATGCCGGCGTTCGCGCGACTGGCGGGGCCGTTGACCGCCTCGAGGGTCACCCGGTCGGGCTCCCACACGAGCGCCAGCCGGGCCGGGGCGTGGACGCCCGCGTGCCGGAGGACGTTGGTGATGCACTCCTGCGCGGCCCGGTAGAGCGCGAGCGAGACGGGGCCGGGGACGTCCGCCGCGTCGCCGCGCTCCTCGAACACGATGTCGAGCCCGCTCGACCGGGCCTGCGTCAGCAGGTCCGCGAGCCCGTCGACGCCCGCCTGCGGCGCGAGCGGGGCCTCCCCGCCCTGCGGATCGCGCAGCACGCCCAGCATGGACCGCGTGTCCGCGAGCGCGCGGCGGGCCGCGTCGCCGATCGCGGCGAGCGCGCCGCGGGCGGCGGCGGGGTCGCGCTCGGCCACGTAGCGGCCGCCGTCGGCCTGCGCGACGATCACGGTGAGCGAGTGCGCGATGACGTCGTGCATCTCGCGGGCGATGCGCTCGCGCTCGGCGGCGGCGCCCAGCGCGGCCTGCTGTGCGGCCTCGATCTCGAGCCGGCGCGTGCGGTCCTCGAGCGCGGCGACGGCGGCCTGGCGCTGCCGGGCCGCGAGCCCGAACGCCCAGCCGGCCGCCACGAGCAGCATCGAGTACCACCCCAGACCCACCGCGAGCACCGAGAAGCCCTGCTGGCCGAGCCCGTTGGTGGCCCCCAGGGCCATCGCGACGACCGCGGCCCCCGCGTGCCACCAGCCGCGCCGGTAGGCGGTGATCGAGAACACCCCCACCGCGACCGGCACGTACGCGTCGAGGGCGACGGTGCCCACGCCGGTGAGGGCGGCCAACAGCGCGAGCTGCGCGGCCATGCACACGAGCGGCGCGACGCGCCGGACCGCGAGCGCCGCGTACAGCCCGGCGACCAGCGCGAGCACGTAGCGGTACTCGTGCGCGTCGACGAACTGCGCCTGGAGCCCGTCCGAGACCATGAGCGCGCCGAGCGCGGCCGCGAGCAGCGCATCGGCCACCCACGGGAGGCGACGATCGAACGCGCGCCACCTCTCGAACCGCCTCATGGCCCCGAGGCTACGCGGTGGGGCCGCGCGGGCACGCACCCTGGTACCCTGGTGCGTCGCGGGCCGGTCCCGCGAGGCCCCCGTAGCTCAGCGGATAGAGCGCCGGTTTCCGGTACCGTAGGTCGCAGGTTCGACTCCTGTCGGGGGCACGCAGCCACGCAGGGCCCCTCCTCGGAGGGGCCTTCGTCGCGTCAGTCGGCCGCCTCGCCCGCCGGCACGAGCCGCGCGAGGGTGACCGTCGCATCGTCCGCCGCATCGGCCTCCACCTCGACCGCGCACGTCCAGTGCTCGCCGTTCTCGAGCAGCCACACGACCTCGATGGTGTCGCGACCCGCCGCGGCGAGGCCCTCGGCGCGCGCCTCGGCGGCCGCCGCCTCCTCGTCCGTGGGCGCCTCGGCCAGGTACCCGTGGCCCTGCAGCAGCGCCCACCGGTCGCGCCACTCGCCCGCCGCGAACACGTCGCCGCCCACGATCGCGGCGAGCGGCGTGCCGGACTCCGCCTGGGAGGCGTAGGCGGCCTCGCAGGCGCGCACCGCATCGGCCTTCGCGGCGGGAAGCCCCGAGCGCAGCGCGTTCGCGACGAACGCGCCGACGACCACCAGCGCGGCGATGCCGAGCGCGAGCGCGAGCGGCATCCACGTGCGGCGCGGCGTCGCGCCGTCGTCGGGTGGGGTCACGGGGCCAGCCTACGAGGGGCGTCAGTCGATGACCTGGCCCCAGTACTCCTGGTAGTAGTCGCCCGTGCCGGACTTGAACTCCCAGTGCCAGGGCTCGTACTTGGAGCCCTTGGCCCAGTCGGGGTTCCAGTAGCCGTAGAGGCCGGCGTTGTCGCTCAGCCACGAGTAGTAGACGCCGCGGGCGTGCGCGCCGCACAGGTCGATCGCGAGCCCCATGCCGTGCATCGAGGTGCCGGGGGTGGCCGCGAGGTATCCGCGCAGCGCCTTGATCCGGTACTGCTCGGACAGCGAGCGGTAGGTGTCCGCGATGCAGATGTCGACGCCGAAGTGCGCGCGGAAGCGCTCGTTGAGCTCGGCGAGGGCGATGGCGGCGTCGTTGCGCAGCATCTCCCCCTCCTGCCACAGGTCGCACAGCTGGTCCTCGGTGAGCCGGCCGTTCGAGGTGGCGGGCTCGAACTCCGGGTCGCAGTCGGGAAGCGCGGCGGACACGATGGGCAGCTCGTTCGAGGTCAGGACGGTGCCGGCGCGCTCGTCGACCGTGGGCAGGGGCAGGTCCGAGCTCTCGAACTCGGGTGCGGCTCCCAGGATCGCGGTCGCGGTGGACGCGGCGGCGGAGATCACGGGGGCCTGCGCGGCCTCGACCTGCTCCGCGGCGTTCGCGTAGGGGCTGACCGTGCCCATCACCGGGTAGACGACCATCGCGGCGACGAAGCCGAGCATCACGCCCAGCCGGGTGAGGGCCGCACGGCGCCGATGCGACACGCGCGCCTGGACCTGCTGCGTGTGGTGCTGGCGGCGGGAGCGGCGGGAACGGCCGGGGCGTGCGGGGTGCGGCGTCGCACTCGTGGTCACCCTGGCCTCCTCGCTCGCGGTTCAGTTCCGACATGCCGAACCGCGGCGACTCGAGGGACGCGCGCGGTCAAGAAAAGATTACTGATTGGTAACGGTGAAGGGAAATCCTGTGGATGTCTCGTTGCTCACACCGGACGAACCGGACCTTCGCCCTCCTCGAGGGCCTCGCGCCGCGCGAGCGAGTCGCGCACCTCGCCCACGAGCTCCTCGAGGATGTCCTCGAGGAACACGATCCCGACGGTCGTGCCGCCGTCCCGGACGGCCGCGACGTGCGCACCCGAGCGGCGCATCCGGGCGAGCGCCTCCTCCACCTGCATCCCCGGGGCCACGACGGGGAGGTCGCGGATGCGCCACGCCTGGATGGGTTCCTCGCGCTCCACGGGACGCGCATAGAGGGCGTCCTTGACGTGGAGGTAGCCGATGCACTCCTCACCGTCGGCGACCAGGAACCGGGAGTAGCCGGTCTCGGTGGCGACGTGTTCGAGCTCCTCGACGGTGACGGTGCCGGGCACGGTGCGCACGTGCTCGCGCGGCACCATCACCTCCTCGACGGAGCGCTCGGAGAACTCGATCGCGCCGGTGAGCAGCCCGGTGGGGTCGGAGATGGTGCCCTCCGCGCTCGAGCGCTCGACGATGCTGTGGACCTCGTCCGCCGTGAAGGCGCTCGTGACCTCGTCCTTGGGCTCGAAGCCCAGCGCGCGGACCACCCCGTTGGCCACCCAGTTCAGCGCGACGATGATGGGGTTGACGGCGCGCGCGATGAACACGAGCGGCGGGCCGAACACCATGGCCGCACGGTCGGGGCTGGAGACGGCGGCGTTCTTGGGGACCATCTCCCCCACCACCACGTGCAGTCCCACGATGACGGTGAGCGCGATCGCGACCGCGACCGCGTGCGCGGCGCCGGCGGGGAGCCCCAGTGCCTCGAGGCCCGGCTCGAGCGCGTGCGCGAGCGCGGGCTCCGCCACTACGCCGAGCGCGACCGAGCACACCGTGATGCCCAGCTGCGCCGTCGCGAGCATGAGGGACACGTGCTCCATCGCCCACAGCACCGTGCCCGCGGCGCGCGACCCCGCGGCGGCGCGCGGCTCGATCGAGCTGCGGCGCGCGGAGATGATCGCGAACTCCGCGCCCACGAAGAAGGCGTTGGCGAGCAGCAGGCCCACGACGGCGAGGATCATCGAGCCGCTCATGACGGCTCCTCGCCCACGGGGGTGAGGCGGACCCGGTCGATCCGCCGGCCGTCCATGCGCTCGACGCGCAGCAGCAGCCCGTCGGACTCGACCTCGTCGCCCACGGCGCCCACGCGGCCGAGCACCGCCATGACGTAGCCGCCCACGGTCTCGTACGCGGGCGATTCGGGCACGACGAGCCGGGTGCGCTCGTGGACCTCGTCCGGGCGCAGCTCGCCGGGCACGATCCAGGCGCCTCCGGGCGCGCGGTGCACGGGCGCGCGGCGCCGGTCGTGCTCGTCCGCGACCTCTCCCACGAGCTCCTCGACCACGTCCTCGAGGGTGACGATGCCCGCGGTGCCGCCGTACTCGTCGACCACGATCGCGCACTGGTAGCCCAGACCCCGCAGCTCGACCAGCAGCGGCCCCATCTGCATGGTCTCGGGGATGCGCGGCGCGTCCGCCATGAGCTCGCGCACCGTCCGGGCCTCCCGGTCGGCGGCGGGCACCGCGATGGCGGCGCGCAGGTGCACCAGGCCCAGCACATCGTCGGGCCCCTCGCCCAGCACGGGGAAGCGGCTGTGGCCCGTCGCGCGCGAGGCGCGCAGGACGTCCGCGGCGGTCGCGTCCGCGGACAGCGTGCGCATCCGCGTGCGGTCCGTCATGACGTCGATGGCCGCGAGGTCGTCGAGCTCGATCGAGTTCTTGAGCAGCAGCGCGGTCGAGGGTGCGAGGGTGCCCGCCTCGGCCGAGCGCCGCACGAGCGCCGCGAGCTCCTGCCGGGAGCGGCCGCCGGAGAGCTCCTCCTTGGGCTCGATGCCCAGCGCCCGGAGGATCCCGTTCGCGGCGCCGTTGAGGGTCGCGATGACGGGCCGCAGCGCGGCCGTGAACGCCATGTTGAGCGGCGCGGCCACCGAGGCGGCGCGCATCGGGTCCGCGAGCGCCATGTTCTTGGGGACCAGCTCGCCCACGATCATCGAGAAGGCGTTCACCACGATGAGCGACAGCGCACCCGCGATGCCCGCGACGGCCGTGCGCGACAGAGGCTGGGTCGACAGCGGCACCTCGAACAGCTCGACGAGCGCGGGCTGCGCCGTGTAGCCGAGCAGGATGGTGGTGAGCGTGATGCCCACCTGGGCGCCGGACAGCTGGGTGGACAGGCGCTTGAGCGCGCGGCGCACGCGGCCGGCCCGACGCCCCTCGACGTGGGCGGGGTCGAGCGCAACCAGGGAGAACTCTGCGGCCACGAACACCGCGGTGCCCAGCGTGAGAAGCACGCCGACGCCGACGAGGATCCACGCGCTCACGGGCGGCAACTGTCAGGGTCCATGGTGCGAACAGGATATCCCGGGCGGCAGAAGCCCCTGGGATAACGATTGTCCCAAAACCGGGATGAGTGCTGTGCACCTGTACGTTGAGGCACGATGATAGGCACCACCGAACCTCCATCGACGCTGATGCGCCAAGAAAGCGAGCGGCCAGAACGTGTCCTCTGACACCACCGCGACCGACACCCGGATGTCCATCGCGCGCCCCGCCGACGCACGTTCCGTCGCCTCCCTCGTTCTCGGGGGCGGACGGACCGAGCCCGAGGCCGAGTCCCCCACGCCCCCTCGCCCCTCCGCGCCGAGTGAGGCGCCTGACTCGGCCGCGTCGTCGGCGCCTGCGCCGGTGATGCCTGCCGCGACCCCGGCCGTGACGGCGCCCCCGCCGCCGCCGGGCGCCGCCGTGCCGCCGCCTCCCCCGCCGCCGCGCCGCGAGACCCCGGCGCGTGCATCGTCCCCGGCCGCTCCTGCGGCGCCTGCGCCTGCGCCGACCCCGGCCCCAGCCCCGGCGCCCACGACCAGGGACGATGCCGCGGCAGCCCCCGCCGCCTCGTCACCCACGCCCGCCGCCGCCTCGCCCGCGGCCGCCGAGGAGGTCGAGGACGCGGCGCCGATCGCGACCGCCCAGGCGCCCACCGCGTCCTATCTCCAGCGCCCCGAGCACGAGCCGCTGTCCGCCAAGGACGTCCAGCAGGGCGTGTCCCGCCTGCGCGGGCCCGCGGCGCGCGTGGTCGAGAACATGGAGGCCAGCCTCGAGGTCCCGACCGCGACGTCGGTGCGGACCATCCCGGCGAAGCTGCTCATGGACAACCGCGTGGTGATCAACAACCACCTCGCGCGCACGCGCGGCGGCAAGGTGAGCTTCACCCACCTCATCGGCTTCGCGATCGTCGAGTCGCTCGCCGAGTTCCCGTCGATGAACGTGGCCTACACGGAGGACGGCGGCAAGCCGGCGCTGCGCACGCCCGCGGAGGTCAACCTGGGCCTCGCGATCGACCTCGCCCGTCCCGATGGCAGCCGCCAGCTGCTCGTGCCCTCGATCAAGGGCGCGGACCACATGGACTTCGCCGCGTTCTGGGGCGCCTACGAGGACATGGTGCGCCGCGCCCGCGCGGGCACGCTCCAGGCCGCGGACTTCCAGGGGACGACGATCACGCTCACCAATCCCGGCACGCTCGGCACCGTCCACTCGGTGCCGCGGCTGATGTCCGGCCAGGGCGCGATCATCGGCGCCGGCGCGATGGACTACCCGGCCGAGTACCAGGGCACCTCCGAGGAGACCGTCGCGCAGATGGGCGTGTCGAAGGTCCTCACGCTCACCTCGACGTACGACCACCGCGTGATCCAGGGCGCCCAGTCGGGCGAGTTCCTGGGCATCGTGCACCGCAAGCTGCTGGGCCTCGACGGGTTCTACGACCGGGTGTTCGCGTCCGTGCGCGTGCCGTACGAGCCCGTGCGCTGGGTGCAGGACGCCACCACCGACGGGGACACGGAGGCCGCCAAGCCCGCGCGCATCGCCGAGCTCATCCACGCCTACCGCTCGCGCGGCCACCTCATGGCCGACGTCAACCCGCTCAGCCACCGCCCGCGCAAGCACCCCGACCTCGACGTGCAGACCCACGGCCTCACCCTGTGGGATCTGGACCGCACGTACCAGACGGGCGGCTTCGCCGGGCAGCAGAAGTGGAAGATGCGCACGGTGCTCAGCCGCCTGCGCGACGCCTACTGCCGCACCATCGGGCTCGAGTACATGCACATCGCGGACCGCGAGCAGCGCTCGTGGTTCCAGGACCGCCTCGAGCACGGCTACACCAAGCCCACGCGCGAGGAGCACCTGCGGATCCTGCACCGGCTCAACGCCGCGGAGGCGTTCGAGGCATTCCTGCAGACCAAGTACGTGGGCCAGAAGCGGTTCTCGCTCGAGGGCGGCGAGTCGCTCATCCCGCTGCTCGACGAGGTGATGAGCGCCGCGGCCGAGTCGGGCGTGGACGAGGTGTGCATCGGCATGGCCCACCGCGGCCGCCTCAACGTGCTCGCGAACCTCGCGGGCAAGCGCTACAGCCAGATCTTCTCCGAGTTCGAGGGCACCGCCGTGCCCGGCTCCGTCCAGGGCTCCGGCGACGTCAAGTACCACCTGGGCACGGAGGGCACGTTCACCGCCGAGTCCGGCGCGACCACGCGCGTGTACCTGGCCGCGAACCCGTCCCACCTCGAGGCGGTGGACTCGGTGCTCGAGGGCATCGTCCGCGCCAAGCTCGACGCGATGGGCGCGGACCCCGAGTCCGACGGCTACCCCGTGCTGCCCATCCTGGTCCACGGCGACGCGGCGTTCTCGGGCCAGGGCGTGGTCCAGGAGACGCTCAACATGGCGCGCCTCAAGGGCTACGCGACCGGCGGCACCGTCCACGTCATCATCAACAACCAGGTGGGCTTCACCACCGGACCCGAGAACTCGCGGTCGACGCGCTACTGCACGGACATCGCCAAGGGCTTCCAGGTGCCCATCTTCCACGTCAACGGCGACGACCCCGAGGCGTGCGTGCGCGCGGCCCGGCTCGCGTTCGAGTACCGCGAGCGGTTCGGGCGCGACGTCATCATCGACATGGTCTGCTACCGCCGCCGCGGCCACAACGAGGGCGACGACCCGTCGATGACGCAGCCGCGCATGTACGACCTCATCGAGGCCAAGCGCTCGGTGCGCCACCTCTACACGGAGTCGCTCATCCGGCGCGGGGACATCACGACCGAGGAGGCGGAGTCGGTCTCGAAGGACTACCTCGCGCAGCTCGAGCGGGTGTTCGTCGAGACGCGCGAGGGCTTCAAGCCCGGCTCCGACAAGGATTCGTTCTCCGGGCTCGAACTGCCGGCGTCGCAGTCGCCCGACGCGGGTGTCATGGTGGGTTGGCGGACCTCCGTCGCGCCCAGCCAGGTCGAGCGCATCGGCCACGCCCACGTCCGCCCGCCCGAGGGCTTCACCGTCCACCCCAAGCTCGCCAAGCTCCTCGAGCGCCGCGAGCAGATGACCCGCGAGGGCGGCATCGACTGGGGCTTCGGCGAGGTGCTCGCGTTCGGCACCCTGCTCCAGGAGGGCGTGCCCGTCCGCCTCGCGGGTCAGGACAGCCGCCGCGGCACGTTCGTCCAGCGCCACGCGGTCTACCACGACCGCTCCACCGGCGCCGAGTGGACGCCGCTGCTGTACCTGGCCTCCGACCAGGCGCGACTGCACATCTTCGACTCCCCGCTGTCCGAGTACGCGGCGCTGGGCTTCGAGTACGGCTACTCCGTCGAGCGGCCCGATGCGCTGGTGCTGTGGGAAGCGCAGTTCGGCGACTTCGTCAACGGCGCGCAGACCATCATCGACGAGTTCATCTCCTCGGCCGAGCAGAAGTGGGGCCAGTCGTCCTCCGTCACGCTGCTGCTCCCCCACGGCTACGAGGGCCAGGGGCCGGACCACTCGTCCGCGCGTGTCGAGCGCTTCCTGCAGCTGTGCGCGGAGAACAACATGATCGCGGCGATGCCGTCCACGCCGGCCAGCCACTTCCACTTGCTGCGCCGCCAGGCCTACGACCGCCCGCGCCGGCCGCTCATCGTCTTCACGCCGAAGTCGATGCTGCGCCTGCGGGCCGCCCAGTCCGCGGTGGAGGACTTCACCACGGGCTCGTTCCAGGAGGTCATCCCGGACACCACGGTCGACCCGGCCGGCGTCGACCGCGTGCTCATCTGCGCGGGGAAGGTCTACTACGACCTGGTCGCCCAGCGGGACAAGACCGAGGACACGGCGACCGCGATCGTCCGCCTCGAGCAGCTCTACCCGCTGAACCGGGAGTCGCTGCACGCGGCGCTCGCGCCGTTCGACGGCGCCGAGGTGCTGTGGGTCCAAGAGGAGCCCCTCAACCAGGGCGCCTGGTCCAAGATCTCGCTCAGCCTGCCGCAGCTCATCGGGCAGACTGTGTCCGTGATCTCCCGACCCGCCTCCGCCTCGCCCGCCTCCGGACTCGCCTCGCGCCACGCGCGCGAGCAGGCCGACCTCGTGGAGCGGGCCTTCGCCCGATGAGGAACGTCTTCCTGGTCGGCGACGAGCTGGTCGCCGGCCACGGCGACCCGAAGGCGCTCGGATGGTCGGGCCGCGTCGCCGCGCGCACGCTGCCGGTCGCGCCCGATCTCGCGTTCCACACGCTCGCGGTGCCCCACGAGACCACCGGTGAGCTGTCGGCCCGGTGGGACGACGAGGCGATGCGCCGCGTCGCCCGCACCGAGCCGGAGGCGAACTTCGCGCTCTTCGCGATCGGTCGCCACGATGTCTACCGCGGCGTGAGCTCCACCATGACGCGGCTCAACCTGGCGAACACGCTGGACCGCGCGCACGCGCTGGGCTTCCAGACCATGCTCGCCGGCCCCCCGCCGGGCCAGGACGAGGACAACCGTCGCATCGCCGAGTTCGCCGCCGTGTGCGAGGACGCCGCCTCCCGCCGCGGCGTCGCGTACATCGACATGTTCGGCCCGCTGGTCCGGCACGAGCAGTGGACCGCGGACATGGCCACCGGCCACGACTCGCTCCCGTTGCAGGCGGGCTACGGGCTCATGGCGTGGCTGGTGCTCCACTCCCGCTGGCACTCCTGGCTGGGCATCGAGCCGCCCGCGGCCTGAGGCCCGGCGCGGGGTGCCCGGGGCTCGGTGCTCGGCGTGCGGCGCCAATCGCGCGGCGTGCAACTTGCAGCGCCACGCACCCGCCCGATGCGCCGCGCGACCCGGGGCGCGCCGGGCACCCGCCCGATGTGCCGCGCACCCGCCCGATGTGCCGCGCGACCGGCCCGGTGCGCCCCGCGAGGTGCTCAGTGACCAGAATCAGTCATTTTGGGCAGTGAGCCCCTCCCAGCGCGCGTTGCTGCCGCGGCGGGCACTCAGCACCTCACGGGGCGCCTGCGGCGGGCACGGGCGGCGGGCGCAGGCGCCTGCGGCGGGCGCGGGGGGCGACCCAGCGCGCGCTGCCTCCGCGTTGCCGCCGCAGCGGGCACTCAGCACCTGACACGGCGCCGCGTGCCCGCCGGCGAGGGGCGCCTACTCGATGACGCCGGCCCCGCGCAGCTCCACGGACAGGTCGTGCGGCTTCGACGCGATCGCGAGCGCGTCGTCGAGCGCCACCACGCCGTCGCGCACCAGCTGGAACAGGTGCTGGTCGAACGTCTGCATCTTGTAGTACTCGCCCTCGGCGATGAGGTCGAGGATGGGCGGCTGGCTCGACGGGTCCACGATCGCCTCCGCGGTGCGGCCGGTGTTGACCATCACCTCCGCGACCAGGGTGCGGCCGGTGCCGTCGCCGCGGCGCACCAGGCGCTGGGAGACGATGCCGCGCAGCGTCTGCGACAGGGTCGCGCGGATCTGGGTCTGCTCGTGCGGCGTGAAGAAGTCGATGATGCGGTTGATGGTGTCCTGCGCGTCCACCGTGTGGAGCGTCGCGAGCACCAGGTGACCCGTCTCGGCCGCGGACAGCGCCGCGCGGACGGTCTCGATGTCGCGCATCTCGCCGACCATGATGACGTCGGGATCCTGACGCATCGCGGCGCGCAGCGCGGCCGTGAAGTCCAGCGTGTCCGAGCGCACCTCGCGCTGCGAGATGATCGCCTTCTTGTCCGAGTGCAGCACCTCGATCGGGTCCTCGATCGTGATGATGTTGACCTCGCGGTAGGTGTTGACCAGGTCGACCATCGAGGCGAGCGTGGTGGTCTTTCCGGAGCCGGTGGGGCCCGTGACCAGCACGAGGCCGCGGGGCTCGAGAGCCAGGTCCGCGACCACGGAGGGCACGCCCAGGTCCTCGAAGGACTGCGCCCCCACCGCGACGCGGCGGAACACCAGCGACTCCGTCCCGCGGGACACGTAGGCGTTCACACGGAAGCGCCCCACGCCGGACAGCGAGAACGCGAAGTCCGCCTCGTGCGTGTCGCGGAACGTCGCCACCAGGTCCTCCGGGAGCACCTGCGACACCATGTGGCGCGTGTCCTCGGAGGTCAGCGGCGGCACCTGCAGCTTGCGCAGACGCCCATCGACGCGCACGCGCGGGCTGGAGCCCACCTTGATGTGGAGGTCGGACCCCCCGGTCGAGGCCAGGGCGTGCAGGAACGGGATGACGGAGACAGGCTGATCGCTCACGTGCCCATCATCGGCACGCTCCCCCACCTACTTGAGCCCAAAGTCCTACGGCTGTCACCGCGCACCGCGTACGTGTGGGAAGATGGATGGTCGATCCGGCTGTCCAGAAAGGGGGACGCGATGAGCAAGCGAGGCCGCAAGCGCAAGACCCGCGCGAAGTCGGGCGCCAACCACGGCAAGCGCCCCAACGCCTGAGCGCGTACACGTACGACTGAAGCCGCACTGGTCATGGACCGGTGCGGCTTCCGTCTTTCCCGGGGACGATGCGCCGGCCGGGAGGGACGATGCGCCGGCCGGGAGGGACGATGCGCCGGCCGGGGGCGATGCCCGGGCCCGGGGGCGCGCCGCCCCACCGGGGGGCGGGCCCGGTGGCCGTCAGTGGTCCGCGTGGGATGCGCGGATGGTGGCGAGCACGCGCTCGCGCAGGTCGTCCGGCGCGACCTCGGACCCCGCGGCGTTGACCAGCCGCTTGATCTTCTCGTTGATCTTGTGCTCCGTCTCGCACGGCGGGCACGACTTGAGGTGCTGCCCGATCCGCTGCACCTCGTCCTCGGGCAGCTCGTGATCGATGTACTCGAAGAGCCGGTCCAGCGCCTCCTCGCAATCAGCCTTGCCCATGGCGCCCACCTCCGTCCTGCTGTTCCTTCTTCTTCACCCGCGGCTTCTCCTCGATGCCGCGCTCGGCGGCGTAGTCGCGCAGCTTCTCCCGCAGCAGCTTGCGCCCGCGGTGCAGGCGCGACATCACCGTGCCCACGGGGGTGTCCATGATCGAGGCGATCTCCTTGTAGGCGAAGCCCTCGACGTCGGACAGGTAGACCGCCATGCGGAAGTCGTCGGAGAGCTCCGCGAGCGCACGGCGCACCTCGTCGTCGCCGATCGAGTCGAGCGCCTGCTCCTCCGCCGAGGCGAGCCCCGACGACGTGTGCTCGGCCGCCGCCGCGAGCTGCCAGTCCTCGACCGTCTCCGCGTCGGACCGCTTGGGCTCGCGCTGCTTCTTGCGATACGTGTTGATGAACGCGTTGGTCTGGATCCGGTACAGCCACGCCTTGAGGTTGGTGCCCGGGGTGAACTTGTCCTGTGCCGCGAAGGCCTTGGCGTACGTCTCCTGGACCAGGTCCTCGGCGTCGGCGCCGTGGCGGGTCATCCGCAACGCCGCGGCGTAGAGCTGGTCCATGTACGAGAGCGCCTCGGCCTCGAAGTCGAAATCGTCGGTAGTCATCGCCTGCGAGCCTAGTGGGCCGCCACCGGGGGACGACGGACGCATCGCTGCGCGGGGTCCGGCCACGGTGGTCATGACCCGGGCAACGCCCGAGGCGACCGGGTGCATTCCCGCAACCGCCGCATCGTCCCCGGAAAAGGGGCCGCAAGAGGCCCCCGCCCCGCTGACGCGCGGGCCGTCAATTGGTAGCGTAGGTGGCATGTTGCGCGCACTCGCCCGGCCCCTGCTCGCGTCGTGGTTCGTCTACGGGGGTGTCCAGACCGCCCTCGAACCCGAGAGGCAGGTGGACCGCGCCGCCCCATACGTGGACCCCGTCCTCAAGGAGGCCGGCCTCGACTCGGTCACCACCGCGGACGTGGTGAAGGCGCACGGCATCGCGTCCGTCGCGCTCGCCTCGATGCTCGCGCTGTCGCGCAGCCCGCGCGCCGCCGCGCTGGGCCTCGCGGGTCTCGCGACCGCCACCGCGGTCGTGGCCCACCCCTTCTGGAAGGAGGAGGACGAGGCCAAGCGCGAGGCGGAGCTCGACCTGTTCCTCAAGAACGTCTCGCTCGTGGGCGGCGTGCTCGTCGCCGCCACGGCCGGCCACTCCGAGCGTCACAAGGCGCGCAAGGCCAAGCACAAGGAGAAGGCCAAGGCCCGCGCCCTCGCGGAGAAGGAGAAGGCCCTCGAGGCCAAGGCCGCCAAGGCGAAGGCCAAGAAGCGCACGTGACCGCCACGCCTGAACCGGGCACCGGCCCCGGCCAGGTGTGGGACGCCCCGCTCGCGCACGGCCCGCTCGACGCCACCGTCGACGTGCCCGGCTCGAAGTCGCTCACCAACCGCTTCCTGGTGCTCGCCGCGCTCGCGGACGCCCCCGTCGCCGTGCGCGGCGGCCTGCGCTCGCGCGATTCCGCGCTCATGATCGACGCCCTGCGCGCCCTGGGCGTCGCGGTGGACGATGCGGGCCCCGAGTGGCGCGTCACGCCCGCCCCGCTGCGGGGCGGGGTTCACCTCGACTGCGGTCTTGCCGGCACGGTGATGCGCTTCGTGCCGCCGATGGTGCTCCTGGCCGACGGCCCCGTGTCCTTCGACGGCGACGAGGGCGCGCGCGTGCGCCCCATGGGCCCGCTGCTCGACGCGCTGCGCCGCCTGGGCGCGATCGTCGAGGACGACGGCCGCGGCACGCTCCCGTTCACCGTCACCCCGCCCGCGGAGATCCCCGCGGAGGTCGAGGTGGACGCGTCGTCGTCCTCCCAGTTCGTCACCGGGCTGCTGCTGACCGCGCCGCGCCTGCCCCACGGGCTGACCGTGCGGCACACCGGCGAGCGGCTGCCGTCGCTGCCGCACATCGACATGACGTGCGAGACGCTGCGCGACGCCGGCATCCGTGTGGACCAGCCCGACGAGCGCACCTGGGTGGTCCACCCCGGACCCATCGCCCTGGGCGACGTGCGCGTGGAGCCCGACCTGTCCAACGCGGGCCCCTTCATGGCCGCCGCGCTGGTCGCCGGCGGCACCGTCCGCATCCCGGGCTGGCCCGCGACCACCACGCAGCCCGGCGCCTACTACCCCGAGCTGCTCACCCGCATGGGTGCGACGTGCACCCTCGACGGCGACGTCATGACGGTCGCCTCGGACGGCACCATCCGCGGCATCGACGCGGACCTCTCCCCCGCCGGAGAGATCACCCCCACGATCGCGGCGCTGTGCGCGCTGGCGGACGGGCCGTCGCGGCTCACGGGCATCGGCCACCTGCGCGGGCACGAGACCGACCGGCTCGCGGCGCTGGCCGCGGAGGTCGCGCGCCTGGGCGGGGCGTGCACGGCCACCGAGGATGCGCTCGAGTTCGGCGGCCGCACCCCGGGCCTCGCGGGCGCCGACATGGAGACCTATCACGACCACCGGATGGCCACCTTCGCCGCCATCGTCGGGCTCGCCGTGCCCGGCACGCGCGTGGTCAACGTGGGCACCACGTCCAAGACGATGCCCGACTTCCCGCAGATGTGGACCGGCATGCTGGGCCGGGACGGCTGAATGCCGGCTCGCGAATACGACGAGTCCGACGCCCGGGTCCGCCCCAGTCGCCGCGGCTCGCGCCCGCGCACCAAGATCCGCCCCGCCCACGACCAGGCGCTCCCCGGCACCGTGGTCGCGGTGGACCGCGGCCGCTACACGGTTGAGATGGACGATGCGACGGTCACCGCGGTGAAGGCCCGCGAGCTGGGCCGGCGCGGGCTGGTGATCGGCGACGCCGTGGGCGTCGTGGGCGACACGTCCGGCCGCCCGGACACGCTCGCGCGCATCGTCCGCCGCGAGGAGCGGCGCACGGCACTGCGCCGCACCGCCGACGACACCGACGCCACCGAGCGGGTGGTGGTCGCCAACGCGGACCAGCTCGCGATCGTCACGGCCCTCGCCGACCCCGAGCCCAACCCCCGCATGATCGACCGGTGCCTGGTCGCGGCGTTCGACGCGGGCATGACCGCGCTCCTGGTCCTCACCAAGGCGGACCTCGCGAGCGCCGATGCGCTGCGCGCCGCGTACGAACCCCTGGGCGTCGCGGTGATCGAGACGTCCGTGAAGCGCGAGGGCGGGCCGGAGGCGGACCCGGGGTTCGCGCGCTTCCGCGGCGCGCTCGACGGTCTCACCACGGTGCTGGTGGGCTACTCGGGCGTGGGCAAGTCGACGCTGGTGAACGCCCTGGTCCCCGACGCGGACCGCGCCGTGGGCGGGGTCAACGACGTGACCGGGCGCGGGCGGCACACGTCCACGTCTGCCATCCGGTACGCGGTGCCGGACGGCGGGTGGATCGTCGACACTCCGGGCGTGCGCTCGTTCGGGCTCGCGCACGTTGACCTCGAGCACTTCATCCTGGCCTTCCCCGACGTCGCCGAGGCGGCGCTCGAGCGGTGCCCGCGCGGGTGCCTGCACGAGTCCGCCGCGGCCGGCTGCGAGCTCGATGCGTGGGCCGGCGAGGACGCCGCCCGGCACGCCCGGGTCGACTCGATCCGGAGGCTGCTCGCGTCGCGCGCCGCGGGCGAGACGTATTGAGCTTCCGCTCCCGCCCCACCCGACCCCGCCCCCATGTGGAATGGGTAGACCATGGTCGCAATCCGGCGATATCTGCGCGCCAGGGGTAGACCTTTGTCGCGCGGCCCCCGCGACACGCGCCGGTAGCCTAACGCCATGACCGCGCCCTACGCCGACGACCTGCTGCTCGCCCTCGCCATCGCGGACGAGGTCGACGCGCTCACGCTCGCGAACTTCGCCACCGGGGACCTCACGGTCGAGCTCAAGCCCGACGACACGCCCGTGACGGCGGTCGACCGCGCGGCCGAGCAGACCATCCGCCGGCTCATCGCCCAGCACCGCCCCGACGACGCGTTCGAGGGCGAGGAGTTCGGCACCACGGGCGAATCCGCGCGCCGCTGGGTGGTCGACCCCATCGACGGCACCAAGAACTTCATCCGCGACGTGCCCGTGTGGGCCACGCTCATCGCGCTGCTCGACGGCGACGACGTGGTCGTGGGCGTGGTGAGCGCCCCCGCGCTCGGGCGCCGCTGGTTCGCCGCGCGCGGCCAGGGCGCCTGGGCCGGGGCCTCCGAGGCGACCGCGCGGCGGCTCTCGGTCTCGAACGTCGCGACGCTCGCCGAGGCGTCGATCTCCTACGCCTCCCCCTTCGGCTGGGAGGCGCTGGGCCGCCTCGACGCGTTCATGGGAGTGCTGCGCGACGCCTGGCGCACGCGCGCCTACGGCGACTTCTGGAGCTACATGCTCGTCGCGGAGGGCGCGGTGGACGCCGCCGCCGAGCCCGAGCTCGCGCTCTACGACATGGCCGCGCTCGTGCCCATCGTCGAGGAGGCCGGCGGCCGCTTCACCGGGCTCGACGGGACGCCCGGGCCCCACGGTGGCAACGCGCTCGCCACGAACGGCCTGCTGCACGACGAGCTGCGCGCGCGGCTGGGCTGAACGGGAACGGGCTGAACGCAGCCCGGAACGGGGACGTCTCCGGACCTCACACGTCGAGGTGGGCGAGCTCCGAGGCGTCGAACCACAGCAGGTCGCGCTCCTCGAGCCGGTCGAGCGCCTCGGCGTCGCCGGCCACCGCGGCCGTCACGTCGTCCGTGGCCTCCGGCTCGTCCAGGAACGCGCACGCGACGGCGTCGGGCATGACCGCCTCCGTGAGCCGCACGGCGGCGGGATGGAGATCCGGAGCCTCCTCGGCCTCGGCGCGGGCGAGATCCGCGACGATCACCACGCGCCGGGGCGATCCCCCGTCGATGACCGAGGCCGTCGCGGCGACGTCGCGGGCCATCTCCGCCACCTCGTCCGGGTCCTCGCTCGCCGCGATCTCGAGCAGCAGCTCCGTGACGGCGTAGCCCAGCTGGGGCCGCCACGCACCCGCGGTGCAGGCGGCGAGGTCCTCGAGCGTGGCCGGAATGTAGACGCGCATGGGCTCAGTCTGTCACCGCGGGGACCGGGACGCGGCCCTCACGCGCCGCACCGTCCGCCCGACCCCGCGCCGCCTGCGCCACCGCCGGCGCGAGGCTCTGGAGCGCGCGCCGCAGGGGCGAGCGCGGCGCCGCCTCCACGAGGGTGCGCCCGTCGCGCAGGGCCGCGTCGGTGGCGCGCGGGTCCCACGGCAGCGGCCACACCTCGGCGACGTCGGCATGGCGGCCCAGCACGTCCGCAATCGCGTCCTCGGGCCGCGCGCCGGCGATCGAGGCGCGCACCCTGTTGACCACCACCGTGGGCTCGCGGAGTCCGGCCTCCAGCAACGCCTCGACCAGCCGCACCAGCAGGTGGGGCTCGGCCCCGCCCACGACGACCACCGCATCGGCCTCCTCGAGCGCCGCGATCGTGGCGGCGTTGCGGGGAGTGTCGGCCGCGTGCGCGCCAGCGTGCTGCTCGAGGGGCGCCGCGAGGTCGACGACCGTGACCTCCGCGCTCGCGCGCAAGGCCGGCCACAGCTCCGCGAGCGCGGTCGCGGACAGCTCCGGCCAGCGCGACGCGCGCGCGAGCCCGGTGAGCACGCTGAGGTGCGGGGCGAGGCGGACCGCGTGCCGGCTCACCAGTGCGGGCACGTCCTCCCCGCGCACGGCGCCGCGGGCCACCGCGGCGACGCCGGGGGACTCGTCCGTGAGCCCCAGCGCGAGGCTCACCGACGCCGCGTGGGTATCGAGGTCGACCAGCAGCGCGGGGGTGCCTGCTGCCGCGAGTTCCGCGGCGAGCCCGATCGCCACGGTGGTCCGTCCCGGCGCGCCGGGACAGCCCCAGACGGCGACGATGCGTCCGTCCCGGCTCGGCTCGCTCGTCGCGGCGGGCCCGACGCCGTCGTCCCCGGACGCGACCGCGCCGGGTCCTGCCGAACCCGGCCCCGCGGCGCCGGGAGGGGAGGCGCTCGCCCGCACCACCGCATCGGCCACCCGGGCCAGGTCCTCGACGACGGCGACCCCGGCCGCGACCAGGACGGACTCTCCCCCGGCCGCCGAGGCGACCCCGACCGGCGCGACCCCGGCGGCGACGATGTCGCGCACCACCTCGCGGTCCAGGCGGGGATGCTCCGAGAGGACCAGCACGGAGCCGAGGCCCGCGCGGGCGACCGCCACCGCCTCCGCCAGGTCGGCGCACCGTCGCACCACCGTGAGGTCGCGGTGCGCCTCGACCTGCGCGACCACCTGCGTCTCGTGCTCGCCGCGCACCGCGACGATCACCCCGACGCGAGGCATCAGGCGCCGCCCACCACGGTGACCTGGGCGCCGGCGACCGCGTCGAGGAAGGCCCCCACCTCGTCCGCGTCGATCACCACCCAGACCGTGTCGCCGCCCGCCCCGAAGGCTCCGTCGGCGGTGTCGATCGCCGAGACGACCACGTTCCGGGCGACGCGCCGCGTCGTGGGCGCGTCCGCATCGTCCCGCGTGGCCCACACGTCCACCACGCTGCCGGGGCGCACGTCCTCCGCGAGCGGCAGCTCCGCCGTCACGGGCACGGGACGCCCGTCGAAGTCCTGCGCGTCGACGAGCGCGGCGGCGGGCAGCAGCTCCCCCGCCTCGACCGTGCGGGCGACGACGCCCTCCACCGCCGCCCCGGCCCTCACATACGCGTCGCCCACGCGGACGTGCGCGATCGCGAGCATGCCCTCGTCGACCGCCATGCCCGGCACGAGCGTCACGCGCGCGGCGTAGACGGGCTCGGTGCGGTCCGCGTCGCGCAGCATGACCACCACGCCCGCGACCGCGATCGCCACGAGCAGCGCGCCCACGATGAGCCGCGGATCCCGCCACGACGGCCGCCTCAGCCTCGCCGCCGTCGGTCGCACCTGAGTCACCGGCCCTCACCCCCTGTCAGCCGATGCGCCCATCATGCCTGGTCAGCGCCGCGCGGGGAAGGCCTGGGGAGAAGCCCGGGAGCGGGGCCCGCGCGTGGCACACTGGCGCCATGGCCCCGCGCTTCCTCAAGCTCAGCGACGTGCAGGAGATCCTCAACATCTCCTCCCCGCAGGCCTATGCGCTGGTGCGCTCGGGCGACCTGCCCGCCATCCAGGTGGGCGGGCGCGGCCAGTGGCGCGTCGAGGAGGCCGAGCTCGAGGCGTACATCCAGCGCCAGTACGCGGCCACGCGCGAGCAGGTGCGGGCCCGGGACGACGCGCTGTAGCGGGCCCGCGGAGGGGCGGCGGCTCAGCGGTCGGCGACCACCGCGACGATCGAGCCGATCGTCAGGGTCACGCGGCCGCCGACGGTGTCGAGGTCGAGGTGGTCCGCGCCGACGGCCTCGATGACCCCGTCCCAGCGGCCGCCGTCGGTCTCGACGCGGGCGTGCGCGCCCGCATCGGCCAGGGCCCGGAGCGCGGTGCCGATCCTCATCCGCCTCTCCACCGCCGTGAGGGCCGCGGCCCGCTGCTCGAGCCCGTGCACCGCGGCGATCGCGGCGATGGGCACCAGCGTCTCGTTGCGGTGAGACGCGAGCAGGACCCAGTCCTGCGCCACCTCGGTCAGGGTGCCCGACACGAGCCGGCCGGCGCGCGTGGTGAACGTGGTCTGCTGGCCCACCATGGCGGCGAGCCGCGATGCCAGCTCGAGGCTCGCGCGTTCGGCCTGGGCGCGCTCGGCGACCTCCGCGGCGAAGTCGCGCCGCTCCTCCGCCTCGAGGGAGCCCTCGAGGTCCGCGAACAGCCTCTCCCAGCGCATACCGCCACGCTACCGCCGTCCACAGGGCCGAGCCAGGGGGTAGACGAGCGCACATCGCCGATGTACACCTAGAGATATCAAAGTGCATCAAACAGCATCAAAGGGGGCGGCGATGAGGGATCCGAGATCCGAGGTCTCGGCCGTGGGAGCGGCGGCTCGCGCGCAGGCGCGCGGACGGGCGTTCGGGTGGGCGACGGCCGCGGCCGTGCCGCTGCTGGGCGTGGGTGCCGGGTGGCTGGCGTGGCGGGCCTCGCTCGGGTTCGACGCGCACGCCTGGGAGCCGGCGGACGCGCTGGCCGTCGCGGCCCCGGCGCTCGCGGCCGCGTGGGCCGCGCGGTTCTGCCTCGGGGTGGCGGCGGCGGTCGCGGCGGCGCGCCGCGGGCGTCCGGCGCCCCGGTGGGCCGGCGCGGCGGCGAGGGCGGTCGCCGCCTCGATCGCGGCCGCGGCGCTCGGCACCGGCGCCCAAGCGTCGGAGGCCCCGCCCTCGGCCGGATGGCTGGAGACCGAGCCGGCCGTCGCATCGTCCCCCGTGGAAACGGACACCACCGACGGGAACCCCGCGGACCCCACGACCGCCACCTCCACGGCGGGCGGCTCGTACGTGGTCGCGCCGGGAGACTCGCTCTGGCGCATTACGGAGGAGCTCCTGGGCACGTCCGCGACGGACGCGCGCGTCGCCGCGGCGTGGCCCGCGCTCTACGAGGCCAATCGGGAGGCCGTGGGCGAGGATCCCCACCTCATCCATCCGGGCGACGTGCTGTCGCTTCCGGGCCACCTGGCCGGAGCCACGGCGGACGCCACGGACCCGGACGAGGCCGGACGATGAGCGCCGAGCCGCTGGGCGCGCCCGGACCCGAGGCCCCCGTCGCGGTGCCGCGCAGCGGCGCCCACCCGGACGTCTACGGCCGGTCCCGCGGCGCGCTCGGCGACCCCTCGCCCCTCGCGTGCACCGTCGCGATGGCGGCCATGACGATCGTGGACGGCGGGGCCGGGCTCGACGGCATCCAGCGGTGGCTCACTCCCGATGTTCGAGAGCTCCTCGCGCGCCAGCACTCGCTCGCGCGAAGGGCCGGGCGGGCCGGCTCGGCGCCCCGGGTGCTGCGGGCCCGGACGTGCCGGGTCTCGCGCGACGCGGCCGAGGTGAGCGTGGTGGCGCAGGTGGGCGGTCACGCCCACGCGATCGCGATGCGCCTCGAGGACTGGTCGGGCCGGTGGATCGTGACGGTGCTCGAGATCGGCTGAACGGCGGGCCCGGGTGGTCCCCCACCCTGGCCCGCCGCGTCGCCGGTCAGCGCAGGGTGCCGCGGAACGCGGTCCACGACTCCGGGGCCAGGCGCAGCGTGACCGCGCCGTCGGCGTGCTCGACGGGGAGGGCGTCGACCATGCCGTAGGCCTCGGCGGCCTGCTTGCCCTCGCGGGGGCCGATGGTGTCCGCGAGGACCGCGGCGCCGCCCGCGATGGTCGCGGCGGCGCCCGGGGTGCGGAGCGTGACGGTCTGCTCCTCGCCCGTGCGGTTGGTGACGAACAGCGCGAGCGCGCCGGTCTCCGGGTCCACCGTCGCGGCCGCCGTGACCGCGGGCACGTCGCCGTGCGCGGCGGTCGCGATCGCGTCCGTGGCGACCTTCACCTGGAGCGACTCGCCCCGGGCCAGGCGCGCCGCGGTGGCGAAGGGGTGGAAGGTGGTCTGCTTCCAGGACTCGCCGCCCGGCTCGGTCATGATCGGGGCGATGACGTTGACCAGCTGCGCGAGGCAGCCGATCGCGACGCGGTCCGCGTGGGAGAGCAGCGTGTTGATGAGGTCGCCCACCACCACGGCGTCGAGCGCCGAGTAGACGTCCTCGATGATGCGCGGCGCGTCCCGCTGGATCGGCAGGTTCTTCTCCCCCACGAAGCGGGACTTGAGGTACCAGACGTTCCACTCGTCGAAGCTGATGGTGATGCGCTTGTCGGAGCGGCGCTCGGCCCCGATCGCATCGGCGGACGCGGCCACCCGCTCGATGAAGCGCGACATGGCCGTACCGGAGCCCAGGAACGAGGCGCGGTCGCCGTCCAGCTCCTCGTAGTACGCGTGCATCGAGATGTGATCGACGATGTCGTACGTGTACGAGAGCACGGTGCGCTCCCACTCGCCGAAGGTGTCCATCGTCATCGAGCTCGACCCGCAGGCCACCAGCTCGATGCTCGGGTCGGTCAGGCGCATGGCCTTGCCCGCCTCGGCGGCGAGCTTGCCGTACTCGTGCGCGTCCTTGTGGCCGATCTGCCACGGGCCGTCCATCTCGTTGCCCAGGCACCACAGCTTCACGCCGTAGGGCTTCTCGCGGCCGTTGGCGATGCGCATGTCCGCCCACTTGGTGCCGGCCTCGCCGTTGCAGTACTCGAGCAGCGCGACCGCCTCGGCCACGCCCCGGGTGCCCAGGTTCACGGCCATCATCGGCTCGATCCCCTCCCGCTCGCAGTACTGCAGGAACTCGTCGGTGCCCACCAGGTTGGGCTCCACGGTGCGCCACGCGAGGTCGAGGAACGGCTTGCGGTCCTCGACGGGGCCCACTCCGTCCTCCCACACGTAGTTGGAGACGAAGTTGCCGCCCGGGTAGCGCAGCACCGTCGCGCCGAGCTCCTTGGTGAGGTCCGCGACGTCGCGGCGGAAGCCGTGCTCATCCGCGGTGGGGTGCCCGGGCTCGTAGATGCCCGTGTAGACGCAGCGGCCCAGGTGCTCGACGAACGAGCCGAACACGCGGCGGTCGACGGGACCCACCCGGAAGTCAGGGTGCAGGGTGATGGTGGTCATGTCTCCTCCTCGGTTACTTGCCGAGCCTGATGACGTTCCAGGACACGGGGGGAAGCTCCGCGGCGAACCTGCCGGCGTCGACGGTGGCCGTGGTGTTCGGCACGGGAGTGACGGTGCTGTCGTCGTCGGCGGTGGCGGTCCAGGTGTGGTCGGGGTTGGACAGGGTGGTGGCGTCGAGGAGGCGCAGGCCGGGGAAGGCGGCGAGGTTGACGTCGAGGGTGAGCTGCTCGGTGGTGGAGCGGTTGACGGCGAAGATGACGACCTCGCCGGTGTCGGGGTCGTGGGTGGCGACGGCGTCGAGGACGGGGACGTTGCCGAACTTCTTGGTCTCGTAGTCCGGGCCGTCGATCGCAACGTTGAGGACGTCGCCCTTGGCGAGGGTGGAGGCCTGGGCGAAGGGGTGGAAGGTGGTCTGGCGCCAGGAGCGGCCGCCAGGCTCGGTCATGATCGGCGCGATGACGTTGACCAGCTGGGCGAGGGAGGCGGCGTGGACGCGGTCGGTGTGGCGCAGCAGGGAGATGAGGAGGTTGCCCACGACGACCGCGTCGGCGACGTTGTAGTGGTCCTCGAGCAGGACGGGGGCGACGGGCCAGTCGTCGCCGCTCGGGGGGCGGGATTCGGCGCGGCGCTGGTACCAGACGTTCCATTCGTCGAAGCTGATGTGGATGCGCTTGTCGGTCTTCTTGGCGGCGCGGACCTGGTCCGCGGCTGCGGCGACGGAGTCGATGAAGTGGTCCATGTCGACCGCGGAGGCCAGGAACGAGTCGAGGTCGCCGTCGGTCTCGTAGTAGTAGGCGTGGGCGGAGATGTAGTCCACGTGCTCGTAGGTGTGGGTCAGGACGGTGCGCTCCCACTCGCCGAACGTGGGCATGTGCGACGCGGACGACCCGCACGCCACCAGCTCGATCTCCGGATCCAGGCGACGCATCGCCGCCGCCGTCCTCGCCGCCAGCCGGCCGTATTCCTCGGCGGTGGAGGCGCCGACCTGCCAGGGGCCGTCCATCTCGTTGCCCAGGCACCACATCTTGATCCGGTACGGGTCTTCGGCGCCGTTGGCGCGGCGCAGGTCGGACCAGTAGGTGCCGCCGGGCACGTTGCAGTACTCGAGGAGGTCGAGGGCGGACTCGATGCCGCGGGTGCCCAGGTTGATGGCCATCATGGCCTCGGTGCCGGACTTCACGGTCCACTTCATGAACTCGTCGACGCCGATGGTGTTGGGCTCGGTGGAGTGCCAGGCCAGGTCCAGGCGGCGGGGACGGTCGTCGACGGGGCCGATGCCGTCCTCCCACCGGTAGCCGGAGACGAAGTTGCCGCCCGGGTAGCGGACCGTGGAGATGCCCAGGGCGCGGGTGTGGTCGATGACGTCGGTGCGGAAGCCGTCCTCGTCCGCGCAGTCGGCGGCGGGGTCGTGGATACCGGTGTAGACGCACCGGCCCAGGTGCTCGACGAACGAGCCGAACGTACGGCGGCGGACGGGGCCGACCACGAATGCCGGGTCGACGGTGACAGAGGCGTGAAGCATGAGATTCCTTGCGAAGACGGCCGGATCAGGCCTGGTCGAGGGCGACCCAGGCGACGCCGTGGGCGGGGATGGTGGCGGTGAGGACCTGGTCGCCGGTGATGGCGGGGGCCTGGGTGGGCCACAGGTCGGTGACGGTGGCGGTGTCGTGGCCAGTTCCCAGGATGGATGCCAGGCGCACGCTGGCCTCGTGTGCTTCCTCGCCGGTCCAGAAGATCGCGGCGTAGGTGCGGCCGGGCGCGCGGGTCGAGCGGGCCGACCACACGATGAGCTCGCCGCCGGCCATGGGCTCACGCAGCAGTTCCCGGTTGGCCTCGGTGTGGCCCAGGACCTCCGCCAGGTGGGGGTTGGACAGGCGGGTCATGGTGTCCTCGTTGGTGGTGGGCAGGTCGCCACCGAGCATGAACGGGGACCGGCCCATGGCCCACAGGGTCAGCAGCGTGCACTGCTCGTCCGCGCTCAGGCGCGAGTCGCGCGGCTCGCCGCGCTCGGCACGGATGCCGATGCGGCCCAGGGGCAGCATGTCCGCATCGGCCCACCCGCCGGGCTGCTGGAACGGCGCCCACCGGGCCAGGCGCGCGAACTGCGCGTGGACGTCCTCCCACCGGTCCCACAGGTCATCGCTGATGCGCCACATCTGCGCGTTGGCGCGCAGGTGGTCGAGGTGCGCGGTCGACAGCAGCGTGCCCGGCGACAGCGACAGCACCATCTCCCGGCCCGTCTTCGCGATCGCGTCGGCGTAGGCGGAGATTTCCCGCTCGTAGTACGGGGCCTGCATGTCGTCGACCTTGAGGAAGTCCACCCCCCACGCGGCGAACTGCGCCACCTGCGCGTCGTACCAGGCCTGCGCGCCCGGGTGGTCGTGGTTGAGGCCGTAGTTGTCCGGGTTCCACTCGCACACGTGGTCCAGGTCCGCGACGTCCTTCGCCGTGTACTCCGTGCCGAACACGGGAAGGTCCTGCTCCACCGCGAGCTTGGGGATGCCCCGCATCACGTGGATGCCGAACTTCAACCCCAGCGCGTGGACCGCATCGGCCAACGGCGCGAAGCCCGCACCCTCGACCGCGGAGGGGAAGCGGTTGACCGCCGGCAGCTGGCGGCCGTACGCGTCGAGCACGAGCGGCGCACCCTCGTTGTAGCCATGCGAACGGGCCGTCGGGTCGTACCAGGCGATGTCGACCACCACCGTGTCCCACCCCGCCGGCAGCAGACGCTCCGCCATCACCCGAGCATTGGCCAGCACCTCCTCCTCCGTCACGGTGGTGCCAAAGCAATCCCAGCTGTTCCAGCCCATCGGGGGGGTCAGGGCCAGGGTGGGCTGCGCGTTCTGAGTCATGGTGATGGTGTCCTCTCCTGGGGTGATGCGGGTGGCTGCGCGGGACGGGGCGGGGGCGCGCTCGGCGCCCCCGCCCCTACCGGGTCAGTCGAACAGGGCGTTGATCTTGTCGTTGACCGCGGTCAGCGACGAGGCGTCGGCCTGTCGGTTGTAGATGGCCTCCATCGCCATCTCGAGCTGGTCGCCGATCGCGGCGGAGTTCTCGGAGATGGGCGGCAGGAAGGTGATGCCGTCGGTCAGGTAGTGCATGTAGCCGGACACGTCGCGGCCGGACTCCTGCATGAGCTCGAGCTTCAGGTCCATCGAGGTCTCGATGGCCGGGAACGCGGTGCCCTTCTCGGCGAAGATGTCCTGGCACTCGGCGGTGCCCATGAAGGAGATCCACGCCCAGGCGCCCTCGGGGTTCGAGGCGCCCGCGGGGATCGAGTCCGCGACGCCGTTGAACATCGAGGCGGCCTGGCCCGACGGGCCCACCGGCGAGTGGGTCAGGCCGATGTTGACGCCCTCGTCACGCAGCGAGAACATGCCGTTGGCCGACCACGAGCCCACGAGGCCCGCCGTCGAGATGCCGGCGCCGATCTGGTTGGTGCCGGACGCGACCACTCCGTACGCGGGCATGTAGCCCTTGTCGACCAGGCCGAAGTACCAGTCGATGGTCTCCTGGAACGTCGGGTCGTCGTAGTTGTACTCGGTGCCCCACGGGTTCTCGTCCATGTGGGTCCAGCCGGTGGAACCGGCGAAGTTCGCCCAGGTCGACTGGCCGGCGTCGCGACCGCCGCCGCCGCCGCGGCTGAGGCCGTAGACCTCGACGTTCGAGGCGTCGAAGCCCTCCTCGTCGCCGCGGACGCCGTTCTTGTCGATGGTCATGCGGGCGAGGAACGTCTCGAAGCTGCCGCCGTCCTGCGGGTTCCAGTCGAGGTTCTCGAGGTCCTCGGCCGTGTAGCCGCCGGCCTCGACCTTGTCGAGGTCGTAGAACAGGCCGATGGTGTCCCAGTCCTTCGGGATGCCGTACTGGAGGCCGTCCTGCGCGACCCACGGGTCGGCCAGGCCGTCGATGAAGACCGACATGTCGAACGAGTCCGCCGCGATGTACTCGTCGAGGGGCGCGATCTGGCCGCCCTCGAGGAACTGGCCGTACTTGTTGAGGTGGTCGATGAAGGCGTCCGGCGGGTTGCCCGCGACCAGCGAGGCCGTGAGCTTGGTCCAGTAGTCGTCCCAGTTGTACTGCTCGATCTTGACGGTGGTGCCGGGGTTCTGCTCCTCGAACACGTCGGCGCAGGCCTGGTAGCCGGGGACCTGCTCGGCGACCCACATCCAGTAGTTGATGTCGCCGTAACCCGCGGTGCCCGCCTCGGAGGTGCTGCCGGCCGCGCCGGCGGCGCTTCCGCCGTCGTCCGCGCTGCCGCCGGCGCAGGCCGCGACGAGCGTGAGGCCGACGACGGCCGAGGCCGCGCCGATGATCCGCTTGATCTTCATGGGGGTGTTTCCTTTCGGTTCGGCCCTGTCAGCGTCGACAGGGCCTGGTGGGGGGATGGCCGGCGTCCTCAGCGAGGCCGGCCGGGAGAATCGGGCGCCGCGGCGCCGCATCACTTGATGCCGTTGAACCCGATGTTGTTGACGATGCGCTTGGCGAAGACCAGGAACAGCAGCAGCATGGGCAGCGCCGCGATGAGGGTCGCGGCCATGAGGCCCGCCCAGTCCATCGTTCCGTCGGTGGCCTGCGACCGGAACACTCCAAGCGCCACGGTGAGCACGCGGGAGCTCTCCGAGTTGCTCACCATGAGCGGCCACAGGTAGTCGTTCCACGCGGCGATGTAGGTGATGATCGCCAGCGTGATGAGGGCCGGCGCGGCCTGAGGCAGGATCACCTGGAACATGCGCCGCAGGCGGCCCGCGCCGTCGATCTGCGCGGCCTCCTCGATCTCCACGGAGATGCCCATGAAGAACTGGCGGAGGAAGAACACCGCGAACGGCGAGATGAACAGGGTGGGCAGCGCGATGCCCGCGAGGGTGTCGATCAGGCCCAGCTCGCGCATCAGCACGAAGTTGGGGATCAGCGTGAAGATCAGCGGGACCATGAGGCCCACGATGAAGATCTTGAACAGCGTGTCCCGGCCGCGCCACTGGAGCCGGGTGAAGGCGTAGGCCGCCATCGCCGAGGCCAGGGTCTGGACCACGGTGACCGTCGTGGCGACGATCACGGAGTTGATCAGGTTCTGCACCAGGTTGAGGGAGGCTCCCGAGCCGCCATCCGCGAGGGACTCCTCGACGGTGGCGAGGCCGAGCGCGCGCCGGAAGCCCTCCCAGCTGAAGCCCACGGGCCCCAGCGAGCTGGTGTCGGTGAACAGCGCCGCATTGGTCGACAGCGCGGTGCGCAGCATCCAGTAGAACGGGAAGATCGTGACCACGATGAGGGAGATCAGGACCGCCCAGCCGGCGATCTTGCCCAGGGACGGCCGGCGACGGCGACGCACGTCCTTGACCTGCGCCTCGGGCGCGGGGGTGGTGAGGGTTGCCATGTCGATGCTCCTAGGCGAGGTCGCTCGAGCCTGCACGGCTCAGTCGGTACTGGAGGAAGGTGATGACGAGCAGCACGAGCATGAGCGCCACCGACATCGCGGACGCGTAGCCGAACTCGAAGCGCCCGAACGCCGCCTTGTAGATCTCCATCTGGATCACCTGAGAGGCGTTGACGGGGCCTCCGCCCGTGGTGACGGACACGAGGTCGAACACCTGGAAGGACCCGATGATCGACAGGATCACCACCATCGCGAGGTACGGCCGCAGCAGCGGCAGGGTGATCGAGCGGAACATGCGCCCCTCGCTCGCGCCGTCGAGGCGGCCGGCCTCGTACAGCTGCTCCGGGATGGTCTGGAGACCCGCGAAGATGAGCAGCGCGGTGTAGCCCAGGAACTTCCAGACCGTGATGAGGGCCAGGGTCGGGATGACCAGCTTGTCGTCGCCCCAGAAGAACACGCGGCCGATGCCGATCCACTCGAGGAACTTGTTGCCGATGCCCAGCTGGTAGTCGAGGATCCACAGCCACACGAGGCCGACGACCACGTTCGACACCAGGAAGGGCGTCAGCATGACCGAGCGGACGAACACCGAGCGGGTGAGGCGGTGCATGAGGACCGCGAGCAGCACCGCGAGCACCGTCTGGACGCCGATGTTCACCAGCACGTACTGCACGGTGACCCACATGGAGTGCCAGAACTCCGGGTCCTGGACCATGCGGACGTAGTTGTCCAGGCCCACCCACTGCGCCGGCGTGAAGACGTTGTAGTCGGTGAAGCTGAAGTAGATGCCGCGCAGCGTGGGCCACACCAGGAACACCGCGAGTCCCAGCGTGGCGGGGGCCACGAAGAACAGCGCCGCGATCAGGTCGCCGCGCCGGTGGGACAGGTGCGGGAGCCGGAATCGGCGGGGCGACGCCCCCTCGTCCTCGACTGCGGCACGCCGCGCCGGCGCCTCCATGGTGTCAGTCATCGCGTCCCCCAGCAGGGGTCATCGTGCGAGTCATCCTCACGACCTCCTTGTCGCGTATTTCATTTAGCGGCAATTACTGCCAACTATTGGTATCTATTCTCCGCAGACGGTCCGGCCGAGTCAAACTCGAAAGGCCCCAGAACGGTCATTTGGGCGTAGAACGCCCCGCCTGCTGTACATATGGCACGCAGTCCCGGGACTTCGGTCCCCTGCGTTGAACCACCTATTCCACTAGGTGGAATCTAGTGAGAGTCGCGCCCGACGCCGTCGCCGCTCGAGCCCACCAGGAAGTCCATGTCGACGCCCTGATCCGCCTGCTGGACGTGGTCGACGTAGAGCTTCTCCCAGCCGCGGCTCGGGTCCGCGTACGCCGCCGCTGCGGCCTCGCTGGGCGCGCGCGCGGCGAGCTCCTCCGCCGGGACGTCGAGCGTGACGCTGCGGCCCGGGACGTCGAGCTCGATCCAGTCGCCGTCGCGCACGAGCGACAGGGGTCCGTCCGCGGCCGCCTCGGGCGCCACGTGGAGGACCACCGTGCCGAACGCGGTGCCGCTCATGCGCCCGTCGCACACGCGCACCACGTCGCGCACGCCGGCGGCCAGGAGCTTCTTGGGCAGCGGCATGTTCGCCACCTCCGGCATGCCCGGGTACCCCTTGGGGCCGCACCCGCGCAGCACCATGACGGAGTCCGCGTCGACGTCGAGGTCCGGATCGTCGACGCGCGCGTGGAAGTCCTCGATGCTGTCGAAGACGACCGCGCGTCCGCGGTGCTGCAGCAGGTGGGGCGACGCGGCCGCGGGCTTGATCACCGCGCCCTGGGGGGCGAGGTTGCCCGAGAGGACCGCGATGCCGGCCTCGGCGATCAGCGGCTCCTCGCGGGCGCGGATGACCTCCCGGTCCCAGGTGTCCGCGTCGTCGAGGTAGGAGACGAGCGTGCGACCGGTGACCGTGATCGCGGTCGGGTCGAGCAGGTCCCGGACCTCCTTGAGCACCGCGAGCAGCCCGCCCGCGCGGAACAGGTCGTCCATGAGGAACCGGCCCGCCGGCTGCAGGTCCACCAGAAGGGGGACGCTGGAGCCGATGCGGTCGAAGTCGTCGAGAGTGAGCTCGACGCCCACGCGGCCTGCGAGTGCCAGGAGGTGGACCACGGCGTTGGTGGACCCGCCGATGGCCGCGAGCGCGACGATCGCGTTGTGGAACGCGGCGGGCGTGAGCACCTCGCTGGGACGGCGCGCGGCCGCCACCATCGTGACCGCGAGCGCGCCGGCGTGGTGGGACTCCTCGAGCAGGCGGGAGTCCGGCGCGGGGGTGCCCGCGGTGCCCGGCACGGTCATGCCGAGCGCCTCGGCGACCAGCGCCATGGTCGACGCGGTGCCCATCGTGTTGCAGTGGCCCGCGCTGCGGATCATGGAGCTCTCCGACTTCCGGAACTCCTCCTGCGTCAGGGTGCCGGCGCGCACGTCCTCCGACAGCTTCCACACATCCGTGCCGCACCCGAGCGCCTTGCCGCGGAACGTTCCCGTGAGCATCGGCCCGCCGGGGATCACCAGCGCGGGCATGTCGACGCTCGCGGCGGCCATGAGCAGCGCGGGGATGGTCTTGTCGCACCCGCCCAGCAGCACCGCCCCGTCGATGGGGTTGGCGCGGAACATCTCCTCCGCCGCCATCGCGGCCATGTTGCGCCACAGCATCGCGGTGGGGCGCACCTGGGTCTCGCCCAGGGACACGACCGGCAGGTCGAGCGGGATCCCGCCGGCCTCGTAGACGCCGTTCTTCACGGACTGGGAGACCGTGTTGAGGTGGGCGTTGCACGGGGTGAGGTCCGATGCGGTGTTGGCGATCGCGATCTGCGGGCGGCCCTCGAAGGCGGAGCCAGGGACGCCGCGGCGCATCCACGCACGGTGGAGGTAGGAGCCGCGGTCGTCGCCCGCGTACCAGGCGGAGGAGCGGAGAGTGGTCATGGGTCGGTCCTGTTCTGCTCGGCGTCGCGGACGGCGGTGGCTCGCGGCGGTGACTGATGGGGAGGTGCGGCGCTAGCGCCGGACCTCGTCGGCGAGGATGGTCCGGATGCGGTCCACCTCACGCTCGAGGATGGAGACGGGGGTGCGGTACTTGAGTGCCGCGATGGAGACGGCGCCCTCGACGCCCAGCTCCGGGGGCAGCGGCGCGGGCACCGCGATGCAGTTGATCCCGATCTCGCTCTCCTCCTCCTCGAGCGCGTAGCCGCGCTCGCGGGTGAGGGAGAGCTCGTCGGCGAAGGCGTAGGGGTCGACGATCGAATGGGGCGTGCGCGCCGCGAGCTGGTGCTCGCGGGCGAAGCGCTGCGCGGCCGCATCGTCCTCCAGCCGCTGCGACAGCAGCAGCTTGCCGATCGCGGTGCAATGCGCCGGGTTGCGCCCGCCGATGGTGGAGGTGAGCCGCACGGCGCCGGCGGAGGGCTCGACCTTGGCGCGGTAGACCACCTCGACGCCGTCGAGCACGCCGTAATGCGCGGTCTCGCCGAACGTGTCGGCGAGGGCGCGTAGCGCGGGCTGCACGCGGGCCTGCTCGGGCCGCGCGTCGTGATTCGCGAACGCGAGACGCAGGAACTCGTCGCCCAGGATGTAGTGGCCGGCGGACTCCTTGGCGGCGAGTCGGGCCCGCACCAGTGAGGCCAGCGCCCGATGCACCGTGGACTTGGGGCTCGCCACGGCGGCCGAGAGCTCGTCGAGCGTGGCGCCCTCGGGCCGCCCCGCGAGCGCGATCAGCACCGCAAGCACCCGGTCGGAGCCGACGAGCCTCTTCTCGCCCGCGTCCGCCTCGCCCGTCGTCACGTCAATCGTGTCCGTCATGTCAGTCCCCTTGCGTGGTGTTGGGTCAGTACGCGCGCACCGGCGCGCTCACGCCTCGCGGCGTGTCGCTCAGCTCCGCGGCTACGGCGTCGAGCGCGCCGCGCAGCACGGCCGCATCGTGGCACGCGCTGAGCATGGTCGCGCCGCGGCCCGCCCAGTCGCGGGCCATCTCGACGTCGGAGCAGTAGAGGCCGGCCACCTTGCCGCGGGCGGTGGCGAGGTCCACGAGCCCCTGGATGAGCTCGGCCACCTCGTCGGAGTCGCGGTAGGTGGCGCGGCCGTAGCCGCAGTCGAGCGCCAGGTCGTTCGGGCCGATGAACACGCCGTCGACGCCGTCCAGGTCGAGGATCTCCTGGGCGTTCGCCACGCCGTCCGCGGTCTCGATCATGACCAGGCAGAGCGCCTCACGGTTCTGCTGCTCGACGGGCGGCACCGGCTCGTTGCGAATGGGCCCCCACATGGGCCCCCAGCTCCGGCCGCCCTCGGGCGGGAAGCGGAAGGCCGCGGCCGCGGCCTCGGCCTCGGCGACTGCGTTGACCATCGGGACGATCACGGCGGCGGCGCCGGTGTCCAGCGCACGCATGATCGACACCGCGTCGTTCCACGGGACCCGCACCACCGGCGCCCGGCCCGCCGCGCGCATCGCCTGCACGATCGCGGGCAGCTCCGAGAAGGTCGCGAGTCCGTGCTGCAGGTCCACGCACACGAAGCCCAGCGCGCTCGACGCGAGCAGCTCCGCCACCGCGGGATCGGCCAGCCCGCTCCACACTCCGAAGGTGGGCGCGGCGGTCACGCCCCCGGCGCGGAGGGCCTCCGCGTGGGCGCCCGCCACTGTCATCGAGGCTTCCATCAGCTCTCCTGTTCCCCAGGATGCGTCCTCGTCGACGCATCGGCTACTGAGAACAGGCTACAACAGAAATGGAAAGGCATTCCGCGAAATGGCAGTGTTTTGGGCGTGAGGTGGCTCACAACCACCCAAACCGCCCACAAACGGCCGAGCGCTTCCGGAAATCCTCCCACACGAGCGGAACGGGCCCGGCTCCCCTGGTGGGGAGCCGGGCCCGTCGGGACGCCCGAGGCTAGAGCTCGGCGCCCTCCTCGTTCTTGCCGTGGCACATCTTGTACTTGCGGCCGGATCCGCACGGGCACGGCGAGTTCTTGCCCGACCCGGGGAAGGTGCGGCCGTCGTCCCAGGGCTTGGGCGCGTCGTCCTGCTTGCTCACCTGTGCGGTGCCGGAACCGTCCTGCGACGGGCCCGAGTAGGTCAGCGCGCCCATCGCCGCACGGACGGGGCCGCCGGCGGTGCCGGTGCCGCGGCCCACGGGGATGCGCTGCGCGCCGCCCGCGCCCTGCGCCGCGGGAGCGGCCGGGGCGCCCGGCTGGCCGGCGGGTGCGCCCGCCTGTGCCGCGCCCGCGGGCTGCTGCTCGCGCTTCTCCACCCGGAACAGGATGGAGACCGACTGCTCCTTGATCGCATCGGTCATCGCGGCGAAGAGCTGGTGACCCTCGCGCTGGTACTCGATGAGCGGGTCGCGCTGACCCATCGCGCGCAGGCCGATGCCCTCCTTGAGATAGTCCATCTCGTAGAGGTGCTCGCGCCACTTGAAGTCGAGCACCTGGAGCAGCACCTGGCGCTCGACCTGGCGCATGACGTCCGCGCCCAGGCGCTCCTCGACGGCCTCGTACTGCACCTTCGCGTCGGCGACCAGCTCGCGCTCGAGGAACGCGGTCGACAGGCCCGACAGGTCGCCGGCCTCCTCGATGAGCTCCTCGCGGGTGAGGCTCACGGGGTAGACGGTGTGGAGGTCCTTCCACAGGGCCTCGAGGTCCCAGTCGTCGGGCGAGCCGACGAGGGTGGAGGACTTCACGTAGCCGCTCACCACGTCCTCGACGAAGCCGACCATCTGCTCGCGCATGTCCTCCCCGTCGAGCACGCGCCGGCGCTCGCCGAAGATGATGTGACGCTGCGAGTTGAGCACGTCGTCGTACTTGAGGATGTTCTTGCGGATCTCGTGGTTGCGGCCCTCGATCTGCGCCTGGGCGCTGCGCACGCCGCGCGTGAGCACCTTCGACTCGATGGGCATGTCGTCGGGCAGCGCCGCCGAGTTCATGACGGACGAGGCGAGGCCCTGCTGGAACATCCGCATCAGGTCGTCCTCGAGCGAGAGGTAGAAGCGGCTCTCGCCCACGTCGCCCTGACGGCCGGAACGGCCGCGCAGCTGGTTGTCGATGCGGCGCGACTCGTGGCGCTCGGTGCCCAGCACGTAGAGGCCGCCGGCCTCGAGCACCTCCTCGCGCTCGGCCGCGGTCGCCTCCTGCTCCGTGGCGAAGACGTCCTTCCAGGCCGCCTCGTACTCCTCCGGCTGCTCGTTGGGGTCCAGGCCCCGCTCGTGCATCTTCGCGACGGCGCGCACCTCGGGGTTGCCGCCCAGCATGATGTCCGTACCGCGGCCGGCCATGTTGGTCGCGACGGTGACGGCGCCCTTGCGGCCCGCCTCGGCGACCACGGCGGCCTCGCGCTCGTGCTGCTTGGCGTTGAGCACCTCGTGGCGGATGCCGCGCTTGCGCAGTTCCTTGGACAGGCGCTCCGACTTCTCGACGGAGACCGTGCCCACGAGCACCGGCTGGCCCTTGGCGTTGCGCTCGAGGATGTCGTCGATGACGGCGTTGAACTTGGCCTGCTCGGACTTGTACAGCAGGTCCTGCTTGTCCTGGCGGATCATCGGCTTGTTGGTCGGGATGGGGATGACGCCCATGCCGTACGTCGAGTGGAGCTCCGCGGCCTCGGTCTGGGCCGTGCCGGTCATGCCGGCGAGCTTGCCGTAGAGGCGGAAGTAGTTCTGCAGGGTGATCGAGGCGTAGGTCTGGTTCTCCGCCTTGATCGCCACCCCCTCCTTGGCCTCGATCGCCTGGTGCAGGCCCTCGGAGTAGCGCCGGCCCTTGAGCAGGCGGCCGGTGTGCTCGTCGACGATGTCGACCTCGCCGCCCTGGACCACGTACTCGCGGTCGCGGTGGAACAACTCCTTGGCCTTGATCGCGTTGTTGAGGAAGCCGATCAGCGGGGTGTTCGCGGGGTCGTACAGGTTCGTGATGCCCAGCGCCTGCTCGACCTTGTCGATGCCGGGCTCGAGCACGCCCACGGCGCGCTTCTTCTCCTCGACCTCGTAGTCGACGTCCTTCTCCATGGTTCCGACCAGGCGCGCGAACTCGGCGTACCAGCGGTTGTTGTCGCCGGAGGCGGGCCCGGAGATGATGAGCGGCGTGCGCGCCTCGTCGATGAGGATCGAGTCGACCTCGTCGACGATCGCGAAGTGGTAGCCGCGGTGGACGAGCTGCGCGGGCTGGAGCGCCATGTTGTCGCGCAGGTGGTCGAACCCGAACTCGTTGTTGGTGCCGTACGTGACGTCCGCGGCGTACATCTGGCGGCGGATCTCGGGCGACTGGCCGGAGAGGATGCAGCCGGTGGTCATGCCCAGGAAGCGGAACACGCGGCCCATGAGGTCGGACTGGTAGCTCGCGAGGTAGTCGTTGACGGTGACGACGTGCACGCCCTTGCCGTCGAGGGCGTTGAGGTACGCGGGCAGGGTCGCGACGAGGGTCTTGCCCTCACCGGTCTTCATCTCCGCGATGTTGCCGTGGTGGAGGGCGCCGCCACCCATGATCTGCACGTCGAAGTGGCGCATGCCCAGCGTGCGGCGGGACGCCTCGCGCACCGCGGCGAACGCCTCCGGCATGAGCGACTCGAGGCTCTCGCCGTTGGCGCGGCGCTCCTTGAACTCGGTGGTGAGCTCGCGGATCTCCTCGTCGGTGAACTCCTGGTAGGACTCCTCGAGGGCATTGGTGAGCGTCACCACCTTCTGGAGCCGGCGGAGTTCGCGCCCCTCGCCCATTCGGATGATGCGATCGATCAATGCCACAGCGTGCTCCTCGAGTGCCTGGAATACCCCGACCATCGTAGGCGCTCACACACGGGACACCGACTCGTCTCGCTGTGGGCGCAACAGCACCACGGCGGCGGCCAGCGCGGCGGCTCCGGCGAGCGCCCACCGTCCGAGGCTCTCCCCCAGGAGCGCGACGCCGAGCACCGCCGCGACGAGCGGCTCGAGCAGCGACACCACGGTGGCCACGAACGGCGGCACGGTGGCGAGCCCGTCGAGGTAGGCGACGTACGCGAGCGCGGTCGCGCCCACGCCGAGCCCGAGCGCCGCGGCCCACCCGTCGACCCCGGCCGGCATGCCCCACCCGCCCACGAGCGCGACCGGCGCCAGCATCACGCCGCCCGCGGCGAAGGCCAGGGCGGTGAGGCGGGTGGATCCCAGCCCCGCGACGGGCGCGCGGTTGACCACCGTCACCCCCGCGAACACCGCTCCCGTGGCGAGGGCGACGGCCACCCCGGCCGGAGCATCGTCCCCCGTCCCGAGCGACGTGCCCAGGAGCACCGCGAGCCCGCCCAGGGCGAGCGCCAGGGCGACGAGGGCCCGCCGCGCGGGCCGCACCCGGAGCCGGGCCCCGTCCCACAGCGCCACCCACACCGGCGCGGAGCCGATGGTGACGAGCGTCGCGAGCCCGACGCCCGCGAGCGCGATGCCGGAGAAGTAGCCCACCTCGAAGATCCCGACGAGGGCGCCCGTGGCGACGATGCGCCGGGCCTGGGGCGCGGTCAGCGCGCCCAGGCGCAGGTCGCCGCGCGCGGCCAGGTAGGCGACGAGCGCGACGCCGGCGATGAGCATGCGCCACATCGCGACCGAGGCGGGCGGGACGTCGCTCGTGCGGGCGAGCACGGCGCCGAGGACGCCCCCGGTCCCCCACAGCACGGCGGCGAGGACGACGGAGACGAAGTGGCGGGGCCGCACCCCGGCACTGTAGCCAGGGCGGGCCCCGCCGCGACAGGGGTCAGGCGCGCTGGAGCGCGGCCTCCTCGGCGGACGCGGCGTCCGCGCCCGGCTCCGCGTGGTCGAGGTGGATCACGCCGTACGTCCACCCGCGGCGCCGGTACACTGCGGACGCGAGACCGGACTCGGCGTCGTGGAACAGGAAGAAGTCGTGGCCCACGAGCTCCATCTGGTCGATCGCCTCGCCGACGGTCATGGGCGCGGCGGCGTGGGTCTTGGAGCGGATGACGATGGGCGTGCCGTCCACGGGGATCTCGCGGTGCGCGTCGTCGGGCGCTCCCTCCCAGGCCTCGACGCTGCCGGGGCCGTCGGCGGGCTCCTTGGCGGGCTCGGGCAGCACGGGCTCGGGCGCGATCGCGGCGAGCGACGGCTTGTTCTGGTGGCGGTGCGCCTTGCGCTCGTGGAGCTTGCGCAGCTGCTCGATCAGCTTGTTCATCGCGCCCTCGAGGGCGACGTGGCGGTCCTCGGCGGAGGCCTCGGCGCGGACGACGCGGCGGCCGCGGATGGTGATCTCGACCCGCTCCCGGTCCCCCGCCTGCCTGGGGTTGCGCTCATGGACCACGTGGACGTCGGCGCGCGTCGCGCGCGGGGCGAGCGCCTCGACCTTCTCCATCTTCTCGAAGATCTTCTGACGGGTCTCCTCGGAGACCTTGGTGTGGCGTCCCACGATGGCGATGTCCATGACGAATGCTCCTTCACTTTCGCGGTGGCCCGACGCGGGCCAGGGCAAGGGGGATACGGGCGCCTTTCGCGCCTCGGGCATCACCTCCTGTACCGGGAAGGTGTCCGACGATCGTCGTCCTGAATAACTCACCTTAGCGCGGCGCAGACCCCTCCGTGTACCCGGGCGCGGAGGCGAGGACGAGGGCCGCGACGGGGGTCAGCCCGACCCCCGTCAGGGCGCGCGCGGAGCGCGCCAGGGTGGCCCCCGTGGTGATCACATCGTCGACCAGGAGCGCCGGCCGCGGGGCCGCGAGCGGGAGTCGCGCGGGCCGCGCGCGCGGCGTCCCGGACCTCCACCGGGCGCGGTCCCCCGCACCCCGTGACCCGTGGCCGCCCGCCGCCGCGATGAGCGCCCGCTCCGGGTCCGCCGCCACCCCCGCCTCCCGCAGCCCGGCGGCCGCGGCCCGCGCCAGCATGCCGGGCAGGTCCGCGCCGCGGCGCCGGGTGTGGGCCGCGCGGGCGGGGCACGGCACGACCGCGATCGACGCCGCGGGCCCGTCCCTCGCGCACGCCGCGAGCACCGGGGCGAGCGTCCCGCACGCGCGCGCCACCGCGGCGCACATCCCCGCGTCCAGGTCGCGCCGGTCCCGGTCCTTCCATGCCGCGACCGTGCCGTGGACGCGGCCGTCGAGCTCCGCGCAGGACCAGACGGGCAGCCACGCGTCCCCGTCGAGGCGCGGGGCGCCGGACTCGCACCGCAGCGGCTCCTCCCACCACGGCGCCCTGCACTCCTCGCACCACGGCTCGTCCGGGCGCCCGCAGCCCGCGCACTCGACGGGGACGAGGACGCGGGCCAGGTCGCGGAGCATGGGTCCAGCATGGCGACGGAACGGGACCGGGGACGATGCGCGGGCCGGGTTCCCTGGACCGCGCCCCGGGCGCGGGGCCTGGGGACATCGGCCGGGTGGAGGCGCCGGGCCGGCGCGCGGGCCGGCGGGCGTGCCGGCGGGCGGGCCGGCGGGCGTGCCGGGTGGCGAGGCCGACCCGGGCGAGCGCGTCAGCCCGCGTAGGCGAGGTCGTCGATGCCGGACGCGATGCCGGACCAGCCGGTGCCCGCCCGCTCGCGCACCGAGCCGTCCGCGGAGACCAGGGTGATCGACCGGTCGCCGTGACGGGCGGCGAGGCTCACCGCGTCCGGAACCGCGGCATCGTCGATGGTGCGGCCGCCCACGGTCACGAGCCACAGCGGGGTGGCATCCTCGCCGTTGGCGACGCCCAGCAGCGCGACCGTGGAGTCGTCGACCCAGCTCGCGTCGACCACCGCGCCCAGGTTCGCGCCGATCACCAGCGGCTCCCCGACGCTCACCGGAGTGCCGTCCGCGGTGCGCACGATCTCCGCGACCTCGACCACGGTCTGCGCGCCGGACTGCGACACCACCAGCAGCCGTGCCGCGTCGCGCGACGGCACGAGCGCGGGCCGAGTGCGGCCCGCGAGCCAGCGGGCGTCGAGCACCACGCTCTCGCCGTCGGGGTCGATCGCGAGCACCTCGGACGGGCCGTCGCTCTCCGCGGTCCACAGCCAGCCCTCGCGGTCGAAGCTGGGCGGGGTCAGCGACTCGCCCTGGGCCAGCACCCGGGTCTCGAGCACGCCCTCGGGCGCGGGCGCGGTGGGGTCGTGCGCGACCAGCGAGTCCACCCCGCCCGCGAGCGCGTCGGACTCGACGATGGTCCGCCCGTCGACGCGGAACGCCACCCGGTTGGCGTCGTACGAGACGGCCAGCGCATCGGCCCCGTCCGGCAGGCCGCCCGCATCGTCCGGCGTCACCCACAGGTCCGCGCCGTCCCACAGGCCCAGCCGGCCGCCCGCGAACGCGGCGGCGATCGACTCTGGCACCGGCTGGCGCGCGAGCGTGAGGTCGCCGGCGTCGACGGGCAGGCCGCCCGAGGTCACGTCGACCTCGCGGATGCCCGCGAGCGCCGTGAGGGTGAGGGTGAGCTGCTCGGCCGCGAGCGCGCGGTCCTCCGGGGTGGCGATGGCCTGCGACGCGAGGACCACGCGCGCCACGCCGTCGGTGACCACCACCGAATCGAGCGCGAGCGTCGCGCCGGGGGCGAATCCCGTGGCGACCGCGTTGGCCAGCCACGGCGAGGGGCCCGCGATGAGTTCCTGGGTCGCGTACGTCGCGACGTTGCTCGAGGGCAGCCAGCGCAGCTCCGGGACGGCGGTGGCGCGGTCGACGGTCGCGAAGACGAGCGAGACGGGCACGAAGACCCGGTTGAAGGTCGCCTCCGCGAGCAGCGTGCCGTCCGCGAGGCCGTCGATGCGCCACTGGCCGGCCTCGTTCTGGACCACGTCGAAGCGCAGCTGGGTCTGCGACCCGGAGTCGGCCTCGGTCAGGCGTCCCGCGCCATCGACGGTGGCCGCGACGGGCACCGTGTAGGTGACGGTGCCGGCGGACTCGTCGACGTCCGGGGTGAGGGCGCCGGAGTCGAAGACCGTCACCTGGCCGGTGGGATCCCACTCCGCGCTGGCCTCCTCGGTGAGGTACTGGCGCGCGACCGTGAAGTCGGAGGCGAAGCCCGCGGCGACGGCCCGGATGAAGCCGTCAACGATGCCCGTGATCGTGTCGCCCTTGCGCGGGCCCTCCGCGAAGGGCACGAACGGCTCGGCACCCTCGATCTCGACGCCGCCCTCCGTCACGGGGCCCTCGGTGGGGATGGCGGCGCACGCGCCGAGCGCGAGCGCCACGAGCGCGGCCAGGGCCGCCAGTCGCGTCCTCATACCGTCTCCCTGTCGTCGCCGAGCGCCACCCGCGTCGCCATCGTCTCGAGGTCCGCCGCGGGGATGACGAGCGGCAGCGGCGGGTGCTGACCCAGCCCCTGCGAGGTGCGCGGCAGCAGCAGCCTGAAGCTCGCGCCCTTGCCCGGAAGACCCCACGCCTCGAGCCGGCCGCCATGCAGCTGCGCGTCCTCGCGCGCGATCGACAGGCCCAGCCCGGTGCCGCCCATCGTGCGGGCGCGCGCCGCGTCGGCGCGCCAGAAGCGGTCGAACACGCGCTCCGCCTGCTGCGGCGAGAAGCCGATCCCGTAGTCGCGGACCACCACGGCCACGGCACGCGCGTTCGAGGCCACCACCACGTCGACGGGGCCGCCCTGCGCGTGCTCGATCGCGTTGGACAGGAGGTTGCGGACGATGCGCGCCACACGCGGGCGGTCGATCGACGCGACGTGGTCGCCCTCGCCGACCCACAGCCGCAGGGGCACGCCCGCGCCGCGCGCCGGCTCCGCCATGGCCTCGAGCTGGTCGCGCGCGACCTCCTGGAGCGACATGTCCTCGAACTCGAGCTGCGCGGCCCCGGCGTCGATGCGGGAGATCTCGAGCAGGTCCGCGAGCAGCGACTCGAAGCGGTCGATCTGCGTGTTGAGCAGCTCCGCCGACCGCGAGACGGCGGGCGGGAAGTCGCCGCGCGCGTCGTGCAGCACGTCGGAGGCCATGCGGATGGTGGTGAGCGGGGTGCGCAGCTCGTGGGAGACGTCGGAGACGAAGCGGCGCTGCAGGCGCGACAGGTCCTCCATGCGGGTGATCTGGCGCTGCAGCGACTCCGCCATCTCGTTGAACGTGCGGGCCAGGGTGGCCATCTCGTCCTGCCCGCGCACCGTCATGCGCTCGGACAGGATGCCCTCCGCCAGGCGCGAGGCGACGCGCGCGGCCTGGCGCACCGGCCGCACGGTCTGGCGCGTCACCTGCAGAGTGAGCAGCACGATGAGCACCATGAGCGCCACCGCGCCCAGGGCCAGCACGCGCTGGATGAGGCTGAGGGTCTCCTGCTCGTCCGCCAGGGAGTACACGAAGTACAGCTCGTACTCCCCCGCCACGCGGATGGTGAAGCTCGAGCCGACCACCACGCCCGGCTCGCCGGCCTCCGGCATCTCCACGAACTGCCACGGCTGCTGGACGCCCGACCGCACGGCCTCGCGCATGTCGGACGTGATGACGGTGACGAGCTCGGCCGACGTCACGGGCGTCGACAGCAGCACCCCGGAGGTGTTCGACGGGTCGCGCAGCAGCACCAGGCCGCGGGTGTTCCCGCCGAGCGTGCCCAGCCCGTCGAGCAGGTCGTACACGAGCTGCTGGAGGTCGCCGGGGGTCTCCGCGGTGGAGGCGTCGATGTTCTGCTGCGCGGTGGCCGCGTCACGCGCGGTCTCGCTCAGGATGCGATCGACGCGCGTCTGGACCAGGCCGTCACGGATGCCGTTGGTCACCACGGCGCCCAGCAGCGCGATGGCGACCACGCCCATGGTGAGCGTGGTGACCGACACCCGCAGGAGGATGGACCCGCGGAAGCCGCGCCACAGGCGCCGGGGCCGCGTCGCGACGTACCGCCAGACGGAGCGGGCGGAGGCCGTCACGACCCGGCGCCACCCGCCTTGTACCCCACGCCGCGGACGGTGACGATGATCTCCGGGTTCTCCGGGTCCTTCTCGACCTTCGCGCGCAGGCGCTGGATGTGCACGTTGACCAGCCGCGTGTCCGCGGCGTGGCGGTAGCCCCACACGTCCTCGAGCAGCACCTCGCGGCTGAACACCTGGCCCGGCGCGCGGGCGAGGGTGACGAGCACGTCGAACTCGAGCGGGGTGAGCGGGATGACCTCGCCGTTGCGCGTGACGCGGTGGCCGGTGACGTCGATCTCGATGTCCGCGACCCGCACCACCGCGGGCGTCGCGTTGTCGTTGCGGCGCAGGCGGGCCCGCACGCGCGCGATGAGCTCGCGCGGCTTGAACGGCTTGGGGATGTAGTCGTCGGCACCGGACTCGAGTCCCAGCACCACGTCGACCGTGTCCGACTTCGCGGTGAGCATGATGATGGGCACGCCCGACTCCGCGCGGATCTCCCGGCAGATGTCGATCCCGGAACGCCCGGGCAGCATGAGGTCGAGCAGGATCACGTCCGGCTGGGAGGAGCGGAACGCCGCCGCCGCCTCGTCGCCGTGATCGCAGAACACCGTCTCGAATCCGTCCCCGCGCAGCACGATGCCGAGCATCTCCGCCACCGCCGGGTCATCGTCGACCACCAGGATCTTCGCTGTCATGCCCCCAATTTACTTGTCTCGCCCGCTCACCCCGGACAGGCTCTCTGGCAGGATGGGGCGCGTCTGAGGGGAGGGCTTCGATGACGGAGCGCGACGACACCGCATGGGCGGCGCCAGGCGGCGCCCCGACACCCCCGTCCGGGGCCGTGTGGGGCCCCGTGCCAGGGACGTCATGGAGCCCCGCACCCGGCCCCGAGGCCCCGGGTCCCTCTCCCGCGGGCCCGGCCCCCGCATCGTCCCCCGGGCCGATGCACGGCGCGCCCCCGCCCGCCCCCTCCTTCGCGTCGTGGCAGCCGGGCATCCTGCCGTTGCGGCCGCTCACGTTCGGCGACTACCTCGCCGCGCCGTTCAAGGCGATGCGCGCGAACCGGTCGGTGGTGCTCGGCGGGCCGCTGCTGCTCACGCTCGTGTCCGTCATCGCGACGACCGGCGCGATGTGGCTGCTGTTCACCGAGCCGTCGCTCGGGCTCGTCGATCCGGCCTCGCAGGCCACCTCGATCCGCGCGGAGACGGTCCTCGTCGCGATCGTCGCCGTCGTGTCGTGGCTGCTCGCGGACGTGTTCTCCTCCGCGATCGTCGCCCCCGGGGTGGGGCGTGCGGTGCTGGGCGAGCGCATCACGCTCGGCGACGCGTGGCGCGCGGTGCGCCCGCGCATCGGCGCCCTGCTGCTGCTCTACGTGCTGGTCGCGCTGGCCGCGGCGGCGCTCGTCGCGGTGGTCCTGGCCCCCCTGCTGCTGGCCTTCGCGGGAGACGATGCGGCGGCCGGCCTGGGCCTGAGCCTCACCGTCGTGCTCGCGATCGGCTCCGTGATCCCCGCGCTGGCCGTGAGCGTGGTCGCGGGACTCGCGCGGCCGGTGATCGTGCTCGAGCGGCGCGGCGCGGTCGCGGCGCTGCGGCGCGCGACCTCGCTCATCCGCGGCCGCTTCTGGTTCTCCGTGCTGGTGCTGGTCGTGGCGGGCCTCATCATCGGGCTCGTGTCCGGCGTGCTCCAGCAGGTGGGCTCGCTGGTCGCCTTCGCCGCGATGTTCGCCCTGCCCGAGGCGGTGTGGCTGCAGGGGATCCTGTTCGCGCTCGGCATCGGGCTCAGCCTGGTGATCTCCTACGTGCTCACGTACTCCTACATGGGCGGCATCTTCGCGCTCATGATGATCGACATGCGCATCCGGCATGAGGGCTTCGACCTCGAGCTGGCGCGCACGGCCGAGGCGCGGCGCGCGCGGTGATCGCGTCCGTCCCGGTGACTCCCGACGCGGACACCGCGCGCGAGTGGGCCGAGCGCGAGCTGAGCGACTCCGCGTACACCGAGGCCGGGCGGTCGTGGCTGCTGCAGATCCTCGACTGGGTGGGGCGGCTGTTCGACTCGCTCGCGGGCGGGGTGCGCGACGCGACCGGGACCGCGGGTGCCCTCGTGGTGGCGCTCGTCGTGGCGGGGGCCGTGATCGTGATCGTCGTGCTGACGCTGCGGACCGTGCGCCGGTCTCGGCGGGCGGCGGGTGCGGGCGCGGTGCTCGACGACGTGCGCTCCGTGCGCGACCTCGAGGCCGCGGCGGACGCGGCGGCGGCGCGCGGCGACTGGCGCGCCGCCACCTTGGATCGCTTCCGCGCGCTGGTGCGCCGCCTGGCCGAGGCGGGCGCGCTGGACCTCACGCCCGGCATGACCGCGCACGAGGCGGCCGCGCGGGCGGGGGCCGCCCGGCCCGGGCTCGCCGCGCGGCTGGCGACCGACGCGGACGCGTTCGACGGGCTGCGCTACGGCCACCGCGAGGCGCGCGAGGCCGACCACGCGCATGTGGCGCGGACGCTCGCCGAGGCGTTCGGGGTGCGGGTGCGATGACGGCCGTCACGGAGGGCTTCACGACCGCGCCCCGCGCGGCGTCCGCGCGTGCGGCCGCGCGCCGGGGGCGCTGGGGCATCGTGGTCATCGTGCTGATCGCGGTGCTCGTCGCCGTGGTCGTCGCGACCACCCGGGCACCGGACTCCACCCCCATGTCCACCACGGGCACCACGCCCGCGGGCGCGCGCGCCGTCGCCCAGGTCCTGCGCGACCAGGGCGTGGACGTGCGCCAGGTCGCGTGGCTCGCGGACGCACGCATCGCGTCGCCGGAGACCACCACGCTCGTGCTCGTCGACCCGTCGACGCTGGGCCCGGCACAGGTCGCCTCGATCGCGCGCTACCCGGGCGACGTGGTGCTGCTGGGGTCCGTCGGCTCCGTGGCCCCGGCCCTGGGCCTCGCGGTCGAGGACGTGCCCGTGCCGGTGGCCGGGCTCGCGCGCCCGGCCTGCGCGGACCCCGACGCCCAGGCCGCCGGGCAGGTGAGGGTCCAGGGCTGGGGCCTGCGCGCGGTGGACGATGCGGCGGTGGACGATGCGCCGCTCACCTGCTTCGCGCTCGCCGACGGGGCGGCGGCGTTCGCCCGTGCCGAGGCCGACGGCCGCACCGTCACCGCGATCGCGTCCGCGGACCTGGTCACCAACGGCGAGCTCGACCAGCTGGGCCACGCCGCGCTCGCGCTCAGGACCCTGGGCCGGCACCCGCAGGTGGTCTGGTACCTGGGCGACATCTTCGACGACACGACGCTCACCACCGGCGACTCCGGCGCGGCGGCCATCGAGGCCCGGCCCGACTTCCTGCCGCCCGGCACCGGCTCCGCGCTCTACGCGCTCGCCCTCGCCGTGGGCGTGGTCGCGCTGTGGCGCGGGCGCCGCTTCGGCGCCCTCGTGCGCGAGCCGCTGCCGGTCGTGGTGCGCGCGTCCGAGGCGACGCGCGGCCGCGCCCGCCTGTACCGGAGCATCGGCGCCCGCGGCCGCGCCACCGCGGCCCTGCGCGGGACCGCCGCCCTGCGGATGGGACGCCGCCTGGGCGTCGCCCGCGGCTCCGGTCGGGACGCGCTCGTCGCCGCCATCCACCGCGCGACCGGCCGGCCCGCCGGCGAGGTCGCGGCCCTGCTGTACGGTCCCGTCCCGCCGACGGATGCCCAGATGATGACGCTCGTCGCCCAGATCGACGCGCTGGAGAAGGAGGTCCACCGACCGTGACCGAGCACGACGCCGCCACCGAGGCCACCCCCACGCCCGCTCCCCTGCCCGACGACCCCGCCCCCCGCGACGACGAGGCCGCCGCGCCCGAAGGCGGGGCCGTCACGCCCGAAGGCGGGGCCGTCGCGCCCGACCCGGCCGGCGCATCGTCCCCCGAGGCCGGGTCCGACGCGCCTGAGGCCCCGCCCTCCTCCCCCGGCGCCGACGCGCGCGCCGCGCTGGGCCGGCTGCGTACCGAGGTGGGCAAGGCCGTCGTGGGCCAGGATCAGATCGTCACCGGACTGGTGATCGCGCTCGTGTGCCGCGGGCACGTGCTGCTCGAGGGCGTGCCCGGCGTCGCCAAGACGCTCCTGGTGCGCGCGCTCGCCCAGAGCCTCGCGCTCGACACCAAGCGCGTGCAGTTCACGCCCGACCTCATGCCCGGCGACGTCACCGGCTCGCTCGTGTACGACGCGGGCGCGGGCCGCTTCGAGTTCCGCGAGGGACCCGCGTTCACCAACCTGCTGCTCGCCGACGAGATCAACCGCACGCCGCCCAAGACCCAGTCGGCGCTGCTCGAGGCGATGGAGGAGCGGCAGGTGACCGTGGACGGCACCGCGCGCGCCCTGCCGGACCCGTTCCTGGTGGTCGCGACCCAGAACCCGGTCGAGTACGAGGGCACGTATCCCCTGCCGGAGGCGCAGCTCGACCGCTTCATGCTCAAGCTGCCGGTCGCGCTGCCGGACCGGGCCGCGGAGGCGCGGGTGCTGCGCCTGCACGCGAGCGGCTTCGACCCGCGCGACCTGACCGCGGCCGGCGTGGGCCCGGTGGCGACCGTCGAGGACCTCGAGCGGGCGCGTGAGGCGGCCGCCGCCGTGGAGATCTCCGACGACGTGGTGGGCTACATCGTGGACCTGTGCCGCGCCACGCGGGAGGCGCCGTCGGTGTCCCTGGGGGTGTCGCCGCGTGGCGCCACCGCGCTGATGGCGACCGCACGGGCGTGGGCGTGGATGCGCGGGCGGACGTTCGTGTCCCCCGACGACGTCAAGGCGCTCGCCGCGTGGACGCTGGGCCACCGCATCCGCGTCCGGGCCGAGGCGGAGCTCGAGGGCGTCACCGCCGAGTCCGTGCTCGCCTCCGTGCTGGCCACCGTGCCCGTGCCGCGCTGACATGTACCTCACCGGCTGGACCGCGCTGCTCGCCGCTCTCGGGGCCGTCCCCGCGGCGGCGCTCGAGTCGCGCGCGGCCGCGTGGCTGTGGGTGCTCGGGACGCTCGCGCTGGCCGGGCTGGACGCGTGGATGGCGCCGTCCGTGCGGTCGCTCGGGGTGCGGCGCGAGCCGCCGGAGTCGGTGCGGCTGGGCGAGTCCGCCGCGAGCACGCTCGTGGCCGCCAATCTGGGACGCCGGACGCTGCGCGGGGCGGTGCGGGACGCGTGGCCGCCGTCCGTGGGCGCGACCCAGGCGCGGCACCCCGTGGCGCTCGGGCCGGGCGAGTCCGTGCGACTGCGGACCGCGCTGCGCCCCACCCGTCGCGGCGACCTGACGGCCGGGGCCGTGACCGTGCGGCTGGCCGGTCCGTTGCGGCTCGCGGGGCGCCAGCGCTCCTTCGCGGTGCCGGCGCGCGTGCGGGTGCTGCCGGAGTTCGCGTCGCGTCGCCACCTGCCGGCGCGGCTCGCGCGGTTGCGGGAGCTCGATGGGCGGTCCTCGGTGCTGCTCAAGGGCGCCGGGTCCGAGTTCGACTCGATGCGCGAGTACGTGCCCGGCGACGACGTGCGGACCATCGACTGGCGCTCGACCGCGCGCCGGGGCGACGTGATCGTGCGCACCTATCGGCCCGAGCGGGACCGGCGGATCGTCGTGGTGGTCGACACCTCGCGGCTGTCGGCGACGCGCGTGGCGGACGCCCCGCGGCTCGACGCGTCGATCGAGGCGGCGCTGCTGCTGTCGGCACTGGCCGCGCATGCCGGCGACCGGGTGCAGGCGACCGCGTGGGACCGGGTGGAGCGCGCGCGGGCGGCCGCGCCCGGCACCCGGATCGTCCACCAGCTGGCCGATGCGGTGGCCGCCGTCGAGCCGTCGCTGCTGGAGCCGGACTGGCCGGGGCTGGTCCGACTGCTGCAGGGCCGGGTGTCCCAGCGGTCGCTGGTGGTGCTGCTCACCACGGTGGACACGGGCGCGGCGGACTCCGGGCTCATCGACGCGGTGGGCGCGCTCGCGGCCCGGCACCTCGTGCTGGTCGCGTCCGTGGAGGATCCGGAGCTCGCCTCGCTCGAGCGCGGCCGGGCGGACGCGGACGCGCACTACGAGGCCGGCGCCGCCGCCCGCGCGTCGCTCGAGCGCGAGGCGGTCGCCGGGATGCTGCGGAGGCTGGGCGCGGAGGTGGTGCTCGCGGGCCCCGACGAGCTCGCGCCCGCCGTCGCCGACCGGTACCTGGCGCTCAAGACGGCCGGGCGGCTGTAGCGCGGCCGAGGCGCAGCGCGGGCGCACCTCACCCCCGGCCAAAGTGCATGAATTCGGCTAGCGCGCCGCCACCACACCCGGTGCCCGGCGGGCCGAAGCGACAAAGGTCTACCCCTCACGCGCAGCCACCTCGAGAAAGCGACCACGATCTACCCATTCCGTGAGTGGCGGCGGGGCGCGGGGCCGGGCGGGGCCGGACAGTGCGGGGGCTACGCCGCGACGGCCTCCACGTCCGTGGCGAAGTCCTCGACATCGCCCGCCGTCGAGCCGCGCCCCAGCCCGAACAGCGCGATCCAGAACGCGGCGCACGCGAGCGCGCCGATGACGATCTTGAGCCACCACCACATGGACGAGCCGGTGATGTAGCCCTCGATGAGGCCGGAGGCGAACAGCACGCCCGCGAGGCCCAGGGCGACGCCGATCGCGGCCCGCGCCTCCTCGGCGAGCGCGCGGCCTCGCGGCCGCGGTCCCGGCACCAGCAGCGTCCAGCACAGCCGCAGGCCGGTGCCGGCGGCCACGAACACCGCCGACAGCTCGAGCAGCCCGTGCGGGGTGATGAGCTGGAAGAAGACGTCGAGCGCGTCGTGCTCGGCCATCACCGCGCCCGCCACGCCCAGCTGCAGCACGGTGTTGTACATGAGGAACAGCGGATACAGCCCGGTGATCCCGAACACGATGCATTGCGCCGCGATCCACGCGTTGTTGGTCCACACCAGCGCCGCGAAGGAGGTCGACTCGTACTCGGTGTAGTAGCGCGCGAACTCCTCGTCCGCGAGCGCCTGACGCTCCTCGGGGGTGCCGATCAGCGCGAGCGCCTCGGGGTGCGTCGCGGTCCACCAGCCGGAGATCGCGGCGAGCACCAGCACCGCGATCGTCACGCCGAGTCCCCACCACCGCACGCGGTGCAGCGCCGCGGGCAGCCCGACGCGCAGGTAGCGCCCGAACGACCGAGTCGACGACACGCGGGCGCCGGTGAGCCACACCCTCCCGTCCGCGAGCAGCACCGACAGCCGCGACACCAGCGTGGGCTCGGGGGCCGCGGAGCGGACGGCCGCCAGGTCCGCGGCGGTGGCCTGGTAGAGCCGGGCGAGCTCGTCGGCCTCCGCCCCGGTGAGGCGGCGCGACCGCGTCAACTGCCGCAGGCGCTCCCATCGGCCCTGCCGTGCGGCACTGAAGGCGTCGATGTCCACGCCGCTACGATGCCACAGACGGGGTCGTACGAGGGAGGTGGCCATGACCGACGAGGACGACATCCTCATCGGCGAGGGCGTGGTGCTCGACTCCTCCGCCGCGCCGGTGACCCTCCGGGTGCTCTCCGGCGCCATCGACATGCTCGCGCTGCTGGCCGTCTTCGTCGTCGGGGTGTGGGCCTTCGGCGACCTGGCCAATGCGCTCACCGACGCGTGGGCGCGCGCCATCGGCACCGCCTGGCTGGTGCTCGCGCTCGTGGTCGCGCCCGCCACCCTCGAGACCTTCACCCGCGGCCGCTCGCTGGGCCGGCTGGCCGTGGGGCTGCGCATCGTCCGCGACGACGGCGGCCCGGTGGGCGCCCGGCACGCGTTCCTGCGCGCGATGGCGGGAGTGCTCGAGATCTTCGCGACGTTCGGCATGCTCGCGGCGACCGTGTCGACGCTGGGCGCCCGCGGCAAGCGCATCGGCGATCACCTGGCCGGCACCTACGCGATGCGCGTGCGCGGCGCGCGCCGCACCCTGCCGCCGGTGGCGATGCCGCCCGAACTCGCGTCCTGGGCGCGCACGGTGGACGTCACCCGCCTGCCGGACGGGCTCGCGCTCACGGCCCGCATGTTCCTCGCGCGGGCCCCGCACATGCACGCGCCGTCGCGCGCGCGGGTGGGCACGAGCCTCGACGCGCGGCTGCGCACGCACGTCTCGCCCGCGCCGCCCGAGGGGACGCACCCGGAGGCCTTCATCGCCGCGGTGCTCGCCGAGCGAGGCTCCCGCGAGACGCGCCTCGAGACCGCGCGGGTCGAGCGCGCCTATCGCGAGTCGGCGCGCCTGCGGGCGCTCCCCTACGGCGTCCCGGACGCCGAGAACTGACGGCGCCCGCGCCGGCCGCCACGGGCCGGTGCCCGCGGCGCCACCCCGCCCGGCGCATCGTCCCCGGTCAGTACCGGTAGTGCTCCGGCTTGTAGGGGCCGGCGACGTCCACGCCGATGTAGTCGGCCTGGGCCGGCGACATCTCCGTGAGCCGCACGCCCAGGGCGTCGAGGTGGAGGCGCGCGACCTTCTCGTCGAGCACCTTGGGCAGGCGGTGCACGCCCAGCGGGTAGGCGTCGCGGTTGATCCACAGCTCGATCTGCGCGATGACCTGGTTGGTGAAGGACGCGCTCATGACGAACGACGGGTGGCCGGTCGCGTTGCCCAGGTTCATGAGGCGGCCCTCGGACAGCACGATGATGCTGTGCCCGTCGGGGAACACCCACTCGTCGACCTGCGGCTTGATGGGCGTGAGCTTCGCGCCCGAGCGGGCCAGGCCCGCCATGTCGATCTCGTTGTCGAAGTGGCCCACGTTCGCGACGATCGCCTTGTCCTTCATCGCGGCCATGTGCTCGACGCGGACGATGTCCTTGTTGCCCGTGGTGGTGATGAAGAAGTCGGCGCGGTCCACGTAGTCCTCGACCCGCGCGACCTCGTAGCCGTCCATCGCGGCCTGGAGCGCGCAGATGGGGTCCACCTCGGACACGACCACGCGCGCGCCCTGCCCGCGCAGCGCCTCGGCCGCCCCCTTGCCCACGTCGCCGTAGCCGCACACGAACGCGACCTTGCCGCCCATGAGCACGTCGGTCGCGCGGTTGATGCCGTCCGGCAGCGAGTGGCGGATGCCGTACTTGTTGTCGAACTTGGACTTGGTCACCGAGTCGTTGACGTTGATGGCCGGGAAGAGCAGCTCGCCGCGCTTGAACATCGCCTCGAGACGATGCACGCCGGTGGTGGTCTCCTCGCTCACGCCGACGATGCCGGCGGCCATGCGCGTGAAGCGGGTGGGGTCCGCGGCGAGGGAGCGGCGCAGCACGGCGCGCATCGCCTCGACCTCGACGTTGTACTCGGGGTCCTCCTCCTCGAGCGGCGCGGGCACCTCGCCGGCGGCCTCGCAGCGCACGCCCTCGTGGACCAGCAGGGTGGCGTCGCCGCCGTCGTCGAGGATGATCGTGGGGCCGTCGTGGCCGTCCCAAGTGAGGATGCGGTCCGTGTACTCCCAGTACTCGCGGATGGTCTCGCCCTTGACCGCGAAGACCGGCACGCCGTCCGGCGACGAGTAGGTGCCGCGGCCCACGGCGATGGCCGCGGCCGCCTCGTCCTGCGTGGAGAAGATGTTGCACGACGCCCAGCGCACGTCCGCGCCCAGCGCGGTGAGGGTCTCGATGAGCACCGCCGTCTGCACGGTCATGTGCAGCGAGCCGGCGATGCGGGCGCCCGCGAGCGGCTGCGCCTCGCCGTACTCCGCGCGCAGCGACATGAGGCCGGGCATCTCCTGCTCGGCGAGCCGGATCTGGTGGCGGCCGGCCTCGGCCAGCGACAGGTCGGCGACGATGTGGTCCGTCATGGGTTCCTCCGATGCTCCGCCCGGGCCCCGGGCACGGTCGATCATTGTGTCACCGTCGAGGGCGTCGCGCCCCGGACCCCGCCCCGAGTGCCTGGACACTCCGCACGGATTCCCGGGCGACGCGCCGACGGTTCAGGCCGATGCGGTGCTCCCGCCCGGCGTGTCGGGCCCCGTTCCGTGCGGAGTGTCCGCGGGGAGGGGGCCGGTGCGGCGCACGTCCGGCTCGATGAAGATGAGCCGGACGGCGGGAACGGCGGCGCGGATGCGCGCCTCCGCGTCATTGGTGCGCGCGGAGACGGCGGCGAGGGTCTCGTGGGCGCCGGCGCCGACCTTGGCCGTCACGAGGATGTCCTCGGGGCCCAGGTGGACGGTGCGCAGGTGGATGACGTCGGGGTAGCCGGCCTCCGCGAGCGCGCCGCGGATCGCGGCCACGTCCTCCTCGGTGGCGGACTCGCCCAGCAGCATCTCGCGGGTCTCGCGGGCGAGCACGAGCGCGATGCACACGAGCAGGACGCCGATCATCGCGGTGCCGGCCGCGTCCCAGCGGCCGTCGCCGGTCGCGAGCGTCATCGAGACGCCGAACAGCGCGAACGTGAGGCCGATCAGCGCGCCGAAGTCCTCGAGCAGCACGACCGGCAGCTCGGGCGAGCGCGACCGCCGGATGAACGTGGGCCACGACTGGGTGCCGCGGATCTTGTTCGACTCGCGCACCGCGGTGCGGAACGACGCGCCCTCGAGGCCCATCGCGATGAGCAGCACCACGACGGGGACCCAGTGCCACGACTCGATGGGCTCGGGGTGCATGAACTTGTGCCACGCCTCGTACAGCGCGAACAGGCCGCCGAGGGTGAAGAGGATGACCGCGACGAGGAACGCGAAGTAGTACCGGTACCGCGAGTACCCGAACGGGTGGTCCGGGGTGGCCTCCTTGCGCGCCTTGCGGGCGCCCACGAGCAGCAGGATCTGATTGCCCGAGTCCGCGACGGAGTGGATGGCCTCCGCGAGCATCGACGAGGCGCCGGTGAGCGCCCACGCGCCGAACTTCGTGACGCCGATGCCCAGGTTGGCCGCGAGCGCCGCGACGACGGCCTTGGTCGAGCCCTCGGTCGACACGTCAGCCCTCGCGGATGACCGCGAGGACCCGGTCCCGCACGCGCTCCATCAGCTCGACGCCGTCCGCCTCCGCGTTGAGACGCAGCAGCGGCTCGGTGTTGGAGGGGCGGACGTTGAACCACCAGCGCTCGCCCTCGCCGGGCGCGGGCCAGTGCTCGACGGTGAGGCCGTCGAACTCGTCGGCCTCGACCTCGGCGGTCACGAACGCGGCGCGCACGCGGGCGAGCGCGTCGGGCACCGAGTCGACCTTGGAGTTGATCTCGCCGGACGCCGTGTAGGGGTGGTAGCTCTCGAGCATCTCCGACAGCGCGCGGTCCTGCGTGCCCAGCGCCGCGAGCACGTGCATCGCGGCGAGCATGCCCGAGTCCGCGTAGAAGAAGTCGCGGAAGTAGAAGTGCGCCGAGTGCTCGCCACCGAACACGGCGTTGAGGCGCGCCATCTCCGCCTTGATGAACGAGTGGCCCACGCGCGCACGGACGGGCGTCGCCCCGGCCTCCGCGAGCTGCTCGCGCACCGCGCGGGAGGAGATGAGGTTGTGGATCACGGTGGGCTGGTTGCCCTCGGCGAGCTCGCGCACGGTCTCGCGCAGGCCCACGAGGCACGTGATGGTCGAGGGGGTGACCACCTCGCCGCGCTCGTCGACCACGAAGCAGCGGTCGGCGTCCCCGTCGAAGGCGAGGCCGATGTCCGCGCCGTTCTCCTTGACCGCGGCCTGCAGGTCGCGCAGGTTCTCGGTCTCGAGCGGGTTGGCCTCGTGGTTGGGGAAGGTGCCGTCGAGCTCGAAGTACAGCGGGATGATCTCGAGGGGCAGGGCCGGCAGGCCCGCCTCCGTGCCGAGGACGGCGGGGACCGTGTAGCCGGCCATCGCGTTCGCGGCGTCGACCACGACCTTGAGCGGGCGGATGCCCTCGAGCGGCACGAGCGAGCGCAGGAAGGCGCCGTACTCGCCCACCATGTCGCGCTCGGTGACCTCGCCGGCGCGCTCGGCGGCGGCGGGCTCCTCGACCAGGTAGTCGGCGGCGCGCTCGCGCACGTCCGCGAGGCCCGAGTTCTCGCCCACGGCGCGGGCGCGCGAGCGGCACAGCTTCATGCCGTTGTAGGCGGCCGGGTTGTGGCTGGCGGTGATCATCACGCCGGGCACGTCGAGCTCGCCCGACGCGTGGTAGAGCCCGTCGGTCGAGCACAGGCCGATGCGCACGACGTCGACGCCGCGGCGGGTCAGGCCCTCCGTGACGGCGTCCGCGAGGCCGGGGCCCGAGTCGCGCATGTCGTGGCCGATCGCGACCGTGCTCTCCCCCTCGGGAAGGACGATGGTGTCCGCGAACGCGCCGCCGATGGCGCGCGCCACGTCGAGGGTGAGGTCCTCGCCCACGATGCCGCGGACGTCGTAGGACTTGATGAGGCTGCTGAGATCCGGTCGCGTAGTCACGTGCGCCAGACTAGCCGCGCACCCCTGGGCGGGCCAGGACCTTTTCGGACGTCAGCCCTGGTCGGCGATGACGCGCAGGTGGCCGCGGCGCGGCTCGGACGCGACGGGGGCCGGCGGCGTGAAGGCGGGGGCGGGCTCGGGGCGCGGGCGGCCGGCCTCGCGCACCGCGCGGGCGAGCGCCTCGAGGTCGTCGGTCGACGGCTCGGGCTCGACGTACTCCGTCTGGATGTGCACCACGTCCCAGCCGCGCGGCGCCGTGAAGCGGTCGGCGTGGTGCGCGCACAGGTCGTAGCTGTGCGGCTCGGCGGCGGCGGACAGCTGTCCCACCACCACGGTCGAGTCGGTGTACACGTACGTCAGCGTCGCCGCGGCCGCTCGGGCACACGACGTCCGCGAGCATTGCCGGGTCGCCATCACGAGAACCGACGGTACCCGCGGGCGGCGCTCCCGGGCCCGAGCCACGCCGGGGGTAGCCTCGCACCATGTCCCGCCGCGATCGCCATGGCCACGGCCTGCGTCGGCCGCTGCTGCCCTTCGGCGCTCCCGCCTACCGCACCCGCGCCGAGCGTTTCGACGATGCGGTCGCGGACGCGGTGCACCGCCTCGAGCCCCGCTGGGGGAGCGTCTGGGGACGCATCGAGTTCGGCACCGAGGACGTGCCGCCCTCGGACCCGGCGCCGTGGGAGGAGGGCGTGCCGCTCGGGCGCCTGTTCCCCGCGGACCTGGGGCAGCCGGCGCGCGTGGTGCTCTACCGCCGGCCGCTCGAGCAGCGCGCCGAGTGGCCGCATCTGCATGCCCTCGTGCGCGACGTGGTCGCGGAGAACGTCGCCCACCTGCTGGGCCGCGCGCCCGACGAGGTCGACCCGGACTACGGCACGTAGGAGCCCTCCGGGCTACGGCACGTAGGGGCCCTCGAGCGCGGTGACGTCCCGGGGCTCGACGACCGTCACGCGCGGCGCCAGGATCGTCAGATAGCCGGGCGAGGTCTGCACCCGCAGGCCCCACACGAACGGGCCCTCCGCGGCGACGACCGTCCCGCGGTCCAGGTCGAGCGGCTCGACCACGGTCTGTCCGGCCGCGAGCGCGATCACCCGCAGCTCCTCCCCGTCCTCGTCGACCAGGACGAAGTCGCCGGCCTCGACGGCATGCACCACCAGTTGTGCCCCCGGGTCCGGGACGACGGCGGCCCTCTCCCCGACGTCGTCGGCCGCCACCGCCGCGCTCCACGCGAGGTCGGCCGCGACCGCGTCGCGGGGGCCGTCCTCGACCTCGCGCTCGACGCGCGTCATCGCGCCCGCGACCACCGGCGCATCGGCCTCGATCGTGATCGCGCCGGCGGCGACCGCGGGCACCGCGACCTCGGTCACCACGCCCGGCTCGAGCGCGAGGGGGCTGACGCCTCCCCAGGCCACGGCGCCGTCGGGCGAATCGAGGGCGAGGTCCACGGACGCGCCCTCCGGCGCCAGGAGGCGCAGCGTGGTCGCGGCGGCGCCGCTCGCCCCGACGACCGGCACCAGCAGGCTCGTGGACGGGCCGGCGCCGGGCACCACCCAGTCCGTGCCCAGCGGCTGGAACCCGTCGAGGCGGGAGTCCTGCAGCGCGGCGGCCACCCCCGCGCCGGTGGCCGCGACGTGGACCACGAGGGCGGGCAGCTCCGGCGCGATGGCCTCCAGGAGGAGGTCCGCCTGGCCGCCGGGGCCCACCGAGACGACGGTGCGCTCCTCGATCGCGCCGAGCGCCCCGTACACCTCGACCGTGACCTCCGTCGAGGCGGCGGTCGGATTCGTGAGCACCAGGCGCGCGCTCGATCCCAGGCGGGTCGTGCCGCCCACCAGCCACTGGTCGGCCAACGCGTCGCCGCAGCTCGCGGTGGACAGCCCCTCGACATCGCCCGAGCCCACGCGCTCGATGGTGGCGCCGGCGAGGCCGGGGGTCGTGAAGCCCGCTCCCGCGCCGTCGATGTCGTCGGCGAAGACGATGTACGTGACGTCGTCGGAGCCGGGGTCGACGTCCTCGCCGCCGGCGTCGATGTCACCCACCGGCACCTCGACCCGGCCCGGGCAGGCGAGCGGCTGAGCCTCGGGCTCGACCGACACGTGGAGGGCCTCGACGGCGGGGGGCTCGGCGTGCGGAAGCTGTTCTGCGACGACCACGGCACCCACGAGCAGCAGGGCCGATGCGCCGGAGACGAGGCGGCCGATCATGCGCGCACCACCCGGTAGCGGCGGTCGTGGAGCGGGATCATGCCGACGATCGCCCATCCCATGACCGCGGCGCCGGCCCACCACCACCCGGCGTAGGTGTCGTCGCGGTACTCGTAGACGACCTCGCTCGCGCCGTCCGGCACCGCGAAGGCGGCCCGGCCCAGCGCATCGTCCACCGGCTCGAGCGCGACCCCGTCCGCCCAGGCCGACCACGCGGGGTCGGCAGGGACGGCGACGACGAGGGTGCCGGCGGGGAGCGCGCCCTCGGCGCGTCCCGAGCGGGAGTCGGAGTCGAGGGTCACGAGCCGTGACCCGGACTCGATCCAGGCGCGCGACACCGGCGTGGAGCCGTCCGCGCGCGTGACCCGGAAGGTGGTGCCCAGGTCCGAGGCGCCGATGAGCCGCAGCCCCGGAATCTGCCCCAGCGAGCCGGCGATGCGCGGCGAGTCGGGCGCGGCGACGATGACGCCGACGCCCCACGCGGCCAGGTCCTCCTGGGCGCCCGCGCCGGCGCCGGTGAGCTGTGCGACCGCGTCGGCGAGGGTGTCGACCGTCGCCGGCGTCGCGTCCGGGCGCGCGAACGGCGAGCCGTCCGCGTCGAGACCCGCGCGGCCGTGGAGCACCTGGGTGCCGTCCCACTCGAGGACGGAGTACGTCACGCCCTCGTCGGCCGCGTCCTCGAGCACGAGCACGCGCTGACGGGTGGCCACCTGCTGCTCGAGCGCGGCGACCAGGGGCAGCACCGTGGAGTCGGCCGGGTGCACGTCGCCACGCTCGGCGCGGCTCGGCCACGCCTCCAGCACGACCGTCGATGCCAGCACGCCGGCCGCCAGCGTGAGGGAGACCGCCGCGGTGAGGCGGACGGCGGAGCGGCGCCGCCCGTGCGACCACCACCAGCCTCCCGCCGAGGCGGCGGCCGCGGCGGTCAGCAGCCCGGCGAGCGCGAGCGAGGTGCCGGGGCCCGCGAAGCCGTTGGCGGCGGCGCCGGGCTCGTGCACGCCGACCACGACGGTCCGCTCGGCGGCGACCGCGACGGCCACGCCGAGGGCGGCGGTCGCGAGGCCCGCGGACACCGCGCGCGAGGCCCTGCCCGAGGCCACGGCGGCGAGCGCGGCCAGCACGGCGATCGCCCCGACGCCCGCCACCGTGACGGTCGCCGGCACGTCCAGTCCCGGGACGGGACGGGGCTCGGCGCCGACGCCCAGCAGCAGGCGCCAGGGCTCGGCGATCGCGGACGCCAGCGCGGGACCGTTCTCGCGCGCGAGGATCGCCCACGCGGACTCGACGGAGCCGGTGGTCCACGCGGCGACGAGCGCGGGGCCGGAGACCACGAGCCCGGGGACCGCGGCGGACCAGACGCGCCAGCGATGCCGGCCGGCGAAGACGCCGGCGATCAGGACGATGACGACGAGCGGCGCGAGCATGACCGGCGCCGCAACGGCGATCACGGCGAGGGAGAACGCCGCGCCCATCGCGGCGCTCGGCGACGCCTGCTGGCGGGCGGGGAAGGACTCGCCCTCGCCCACGGTCTCCCCACGGTGCCAGCCGGCGGCGCGGGCGAGCCCGAGCGCGAACCAGGGCAGCATCACATGCGCCAGCACCGCGCCCACCCGGCCGTCCGAGATCGCCTGCAGGTGCATCGGCCACAGCCCGTAGGCGAAGGCGACGCACGCGCGCACGGCGACCGAGCGCGTCGCCGCGCCGCTGGCGAACCATGCCGCCATGACGCCGAGCGCCACGCCCAGGGCGAGCAGCATCCCGATCCAGAAGCGCACCCCGCCCGGCAGCACGGCCACGGGCAGCAGCAGCGCCGCGAAGGCGCCGTCGAGCGCCGGGGCGCCGAGCCCCGCGGCCGCCCAGCCCGACCACGTGCGCTCCCACAGGGACGGCAGGTCGAGGTCCGTGGTGCCGAGCGCGTCGCCCACGAGCATCCGGCCGGACAGGAGCGCGGTGAGCCACGTGCCGTGGAGGACCACGGACGCGCCGAGCGCGCCGAGCGTCACCAGGCCGGCGCCCACCCGCCGCCGCGTCGCCGCCGCGTCGAGCTCCTCGCGCACCACGTCCGACGGCGCGTGCAGGGCGCGCCAGCGTTCGTGCGAGCGCATCTCGCGGGAGCGCACGAACGACGCGGCCGCGCGCGGGCCGACGAGCAGCGGGCGCACGATGGTGCGTCCGCGCCGCGACCCGTGCCGGATGCGCGCGCGCACGCCCGGCAGGAAGCGCAGCCGTGCGAGGACCCGCCAGGGCACCGCGAGATCCGCGAGCGCGGTGCGGGGCTCGTTCTGCGCGATCCGCAGGATCACGCGCCCCAGGGCCGAGGCCACGAGCCACACGAGCAGCAGCGGCGTCCAGCCGAGCGGGGACCAGGCCAGCGAGTGGAACCACTCCCCCGCGCGGCGGCTGCCGTAGGTCGCGCGCTCCCCGCGCGCGCTCCCGGCGCGCAGGCCGCGCAGTCCGTCCTGGGCGTGCCGGATCCGGGCGCGGGGCACCACGACCACGTCGTGGCCGGCCCGCCAGGCGCGCCGGCACAGGTGAAGGCTGTCGCCGAAGCCGCGGTAGGCCGGCTCGAGGCCGCCCAGCTCCTCCCACACGTCGCGGCGCACCAGGGCGCCGGCGAGCGACGCGCCCAGCACGTCGTCACGATCGTCGTACTGGCCCTGGTTGATGTCGTCCTGGTCCACCAGGTCGATGCGGCGGGCGCCCACGCGCGTCGTGGTGGTGCCGATGGACACCAGGCGCGACGGGTCGTCCCACTGGACCTGCGCCGCACCGATGACGCCGGCGGCCGTGCGCTTGCGGGCCGTGGCGACCAGCCGGGCGAGGGCGCCCTCAAGGGGCGCCGAGTCGTCATGGAGGAGCCACAGGTACTCCTGCGGCAGCGCGGGGTGCGCCGCGAGCACGGCGTCGATCGACGCGGAGAGGTCGCGGCCGAGCCCCTCGATCCAGTCGACCGGGAAGCCGTCGGGCACCACCGGACGGTCGACGCCATCCGCAAGCACCACGTGCACCACGTCGGGGCGCGGGTCCTGGGCCGCGACGGCGGCGAGGGTGGCGGGAAGGTGGGACGAGCGGCCGTCGGCGACCACGATCGCGCGCACCAGAAGGCGCGCCGCGCTCACCTCGGACCCACGCGGGCGCGCCTAGACGGCGCGACGCTTGAGCTTGCGCCGCTCGCGCTCCGAGAGTCCTCCCCAGATCCCGAACCGCTCGTCGTTCGCCAACGCATAGTCCAGGCACTCGGCGCGCACGTCGCAAGACGCACACACCTTCTTGGCCTCACGCGTCGATCCGCCCTTCTCAGGGAAGAACGCCTCGGGATCGGTCTGCGCGCACAGCGCACGGTCCTGCCACGCGAGCGGACCGTCGTCCTCGACTTCGGAGAAGATGTCGACCACGGACGCGAGCGTCGGGGTCGGCGTGCTTGCGTCGGAGTGCGCCGAGCCTTCGTAGATATTCCACATGGCCCCACCTCCGATCAGGACAGCGACAACCGCCGCCGCCTGCATGAATTACACCCGTGTCACTCGGCCCGCGTCAAGTCCGAGACAGTGCTATCCCAAGAACTTCCCGCATCACGCGCCCGGGCGTGTCGGATGTCATACGGCGGGTTCCGCGACCCGCGCGGGACCTCCCGCGGGCGGCCCGACGCGCGGGCGTGGAACCATAGGGGCCAATGGACCCCCTCGAACCTCACGACCGGGACGCGCCCGCCACCCCGGCGCGCCATGCCCGGCCGCGCCGGGCGGGGGTGGCCGCATGGGTGGTCGCGATGGTCGCGGTCGGCGCGCTCGCGTTCTCGGCCGCGTACGCGGGCACGGTGGTGGAGAGGCTCGACTCGACGCTGGGCGCCAACGCCCAGGACGTCACCGAGATCGTCGGCACCGCGCGCCCCGTCGTCTCGCACGACCCCGAGGACCCGGACGCGGGCAAGGCCCTGAACATCCTCCTGATGGGCTCGGACACGCGCGCCGGGGACGACAACCAGGCGCTCGGCGGCGGCGACGTGGCCGGCATGCGCAACGACACCACGATCCTGGTGCACATCGCGGGCGACCGCAGCCGCATCGACGCGGTGTCGATCCCCCGCGACGCCCAGGTCGAGATCCCCGAGTGCCGGCTCCTCGACGGGTCGACCGTCCCGGCGGCGTCGGGCGACTTCAACATCGCGTTCGCCAACGGCGGCCAGCGCGGCAACGCCGGCGAGGCCGCCGCGTGCACCATCCGCGCCGTCGAGGAGCTCACCGGCGTCTTCATCCACCACTGGATGGTGGTCGACTTCGCGGGATTCATCGGCATGGTCGACGCGCTCGGCGGCGTCCCCATGTGCATCCCCGAGCGGATCGTGTCCGAGAAGGCGCACCTCGACCTCGAGCCGGGGCCCCAGGTGCTCGACGGGGAGACCGCCCTGGGATTCGCGCGGCTGCGCACCGCGGAGGTGGGCGACGTGTCCGGCTCCGACCTCCAGCGCATCACCCGCCAGCAGCTGCTGCTGTCGCAGGTGGCCCGCACGGTCGTGTCGAAGAACCTCCTCACCGACACCGGAGAGCTCACGCGCTTCGTCCGCGCCGCCGCGGAGTCCGTCGCGATGGACACGGAGCTCGCGGACGTCCCCTTCCTCGTGGGCCTCGCCTTCGCGCTGCGCGGGATCGACCCCGACGCGATCGAGTTCACCACCGCGCCGTGGGCGTATACGGAGGACCGCCTCAACGTCGAGCTCACCGACGACGCCGCGCAGGTGTGGGACGATATGCGCAGCGACCGACCGCTGTCCGTGACCGCGGAGGGCGACGCGAGCTCGGAGTGGGACGACGGCCGGACGGCCTCGACCGCCACCGCGGATGCGGAGGATGCGGACGCCTCGACCGCCACCGAGGGCGCGCGTCCGTCCCCGTCGAGCCCGGCGTCGTCACCGACGCCGCACGTCACGTCCCCGGTCGAGGAGCTGCTCAACGAGTGCCGATAGGGTGCGCGTCGGAACGTGAGCCGACGCGCGCGCGTTAGGCCAGCACGCCCGCGCCTCGGCGCACCGACCTTGGAGACCATGTGACCGTCGAGGTGACCCCGACTTCTCGCCGCCTGCGCCACGCCACGCGCGTGCCGGCCCACCGGACGCTCGGCGCGATCCTCGCCGTGCTCGCCGCGGTGACGGGATTCGGGCTCGTGTTCGTCGAGACCAGCCTGGACCGCATCGACGACGGCTTCACCACGCACGACATCAGCGCGCTGCTGCCGGCCGTCACCGAGGACCCGGACGCGGAGCCCGTCGACCCGTCGAGCGGCGAGTCGATCGACATCCTCCTGCTCGGCTCCGACACCCGCATCGGCGACGACAACCAGGCCCTGGGCGGCGGCGACGTGGACGGCATGCGCAACGACACGACGATCATCGCCCACATCTCGGCCGACCGGCAGCGCATCGAGCTGGTCTCCATCCCGCGCGACTCGCGCGTCCGGATCTCCGAGTGCCGCATGCTCGACGGCTCGCTCACCTCCGCCACGACGGGCAAGTTCAACATCGCCTTCGCCAACGGCGGCCAGAACGGCAACGTGGGCGAGGCGGCCGCGTGCGTCGCGTCGACCATCTACGACCTCACGGGCATCCGCATCGACCACTACGCGGTGGTCGACTTCGCCGGCTTCATCGGCATGGTCGACGCGCTCGACGGCGTGCCCATGTGCATCCCCAACGACGTCTACTCCGTCAAGGCGAACCTGGACCTCAAGGCGGGCGCGCAGGTGCTCGACGGCGAGACCGCGCTGGCGTGGGCACGCGCCCGCACCGGCGAGGGCCTGGGCGACGGCACGGACCTCATGCGCATCGAGCGCCAGCAGGAGCTGCTGACCAACATGGCGCGCAAGGCGCTGGGCCTCAACATGCTCACGGACGCGACCAAGGGCACCGCCTTCGTCAACGCGCTCGCCCAGTCGCTGACCATGGACCCCGAGCTGGGCGACTCGCACTACCTGCTCGGGCTCGCCTGGAGCCTGCGCAACTTCGACACGAAGAACCTGTACATGACGACGACGCCGTGGCACTACCCCACGGACAACAACGGCGACGTCGTGTGGACCGAGCCCGACGCGACCGAGCTGTGGGCCCGGCTGCTCGCCGACGAGCCGATCGACCCCGACTACGACGACGGCTCGGCGCCCGAGCCCTCGGCCACGGAGGCCACCGGGTCCGCCGACGCGGACGGCGCCGCCACCCCGAGCGAGACGACCGACGCCACCGAGGACACCACCGAGGAGGCCACCGCGGAGGCGACGGACGAGCCCGCCGACGAGCCCTCGGAGACCGCCGACCCGGAGCCCTCCGCCACCGAGTCGACCTCCACGCCGACCGTGTCGAGCACGCCCGAGCGCGAGACCGAGCAGGACATCCTCAACAGCTGCGGCTGAGCCGTGCGCCGTCCCGCGAGGGACGATGCACGGGCCGGCTCACGCCTCGCGCAGCGCCGCCCCCTTGGCGTACGCGAGGTCGCGCAGGTCCTCCTGGAAGCGCGCCATGCGCGCGCGCAGGCGGTCCGCCTCGGCGCCCTCGCCCGCGCTCAGAATGCGAGCCGCCAGCAGCCCCGCGTTGCGGGCGCCGCCGATCGACACCGTGGCGACGGGGACGCCCGCGGGCATCTGCACGATCGACAGGAGCGAGTCCATGCCGTCGAGGTGCTTGAGGGGCACGGGGACCCCGATCACGGGCAGCGTGGTCACGGACGCCAGCATGCCCGGCAGGTGGGCGGCGCCGCCCGCGCCCGCGATGATGACGCGCAGCCCGCGCGCGGCCGCCTCGTGGCCGTACGCGATCATCTGCTCCGGCATGCGGTGCGCGGACACCACGTCCTTCTCGTAGGACACGCCGAACTCGTCGAGCGCCTCCCCCGCGGCCCGCATCACCGGCCAGTCCGAGTCGGACCCCATCACGATTCCCACGGTCACGCTCATGCCGCACCTCCGTCCCTCACGATAGCGGCGGCCGCGACGGCCCTCGCATAGGCCTCCTCGGCCGTCGCGGCGGACACGTTCACGTGGCCCACCTTGCGGCCGGGGCGCACCGTCTTGCCGTACAGTTGGACCCGGGCCGTCGCATCGTCCACCGCCGCGAGCGCGTCCGTGAGCGTCGCGCGGGACCCGCCCAGCACGTTCGCCATCACGGTCGCGGGCGCGAGCGGCGTGGCGGCGCCCAGCGGGAGGTCGAGGACCGCGCGCAGGTGCTGCTCGAACTGGCTGGTGACGGCGCCGTCGAGGGTCCAGTGGCCGGAGTTGTGCGGGCGCATCGCGAGCTCGTTGACCAGCACGCGGTCCCCCGCGAGGAACAGCTCCACGGCGAGCACGCCGGTGACGTCCAGCCCCTCCGCGACGGTGCGGCCGATCGCGGCGGCCTGCTCCGCGAGCGCCGGGTCGAGGTGCTGCGCGGGCGCGATCACCTCGGAACACACGCCGCGGCGCTGGATCGACTCGACCACGGGCCAGGCCTCGATCGCCCCGGAGGGCCGGCGCGCCACGAGCGCGGCCAGCTCCCGGTCGAAGGGCACCTTCTCCTCGACGAGCACCCGCGGCCCGCCCTGGGACGATGCGCGGAGCCAGTCAGTCGCCTCGCTTGCGTCCGAGATGACGCGCACGCCCTTCCCGTCGTAGCCGCCGCGGGCGGTCTTGAGCACCGCCTCGCCGCCGTGGGCCGCGAGGAAGGCCTCGACGTCCGCGAGGGACTCGACGTGCGCCCACGCGGGCCCGGGCAGGCCCAGCGCATCCATGCGGGTGCGCATCTCGATCTTGTCCTGGGCGAACAGGAGCGCGTGCGGGCCGGGCCTGGCGGGCACGCCCGCGTCGGCCGCCGCCTCGAACACCTCGGCGGGGATGTGCTCGTGCTCCCAGGTGAGCGCCGCGGGACGCGGGTGCGCGAGCAGCCGCGCGACGGCGTCGGGGTCCGTGGGCAGGCCCACGACGGTCTCGTGGGCGGGCAGGGCGGCGGCTGCCTCGCGCGACTCGACGAGCACGCGGAGGGTGATGCCCAGCGCCGTGGCGGGGGCCGCCATCATGCGCGCGAGCTGGCCGCCGCCGACGACGGCGACGATCGGATGCATGGGGACAACCTACCGGCGCTAGCCTTGATCCCCATGACACTCCTGACCTGGCTGCGCGGGAAGGCGGGCGAACTCGCCCGCTTCTCCGTGGTCGGCGTCGCCGGAATCTTCGTGAACCTGGGCACCTTCAACCTCCTGCGGCTGGGCCCGCTCCACCCGGACGTCTCGCTCGCCGGCAACGACGACCGGGTCGTCACCGCGAAGATCATCGCGACCCTCGTGTCGATCGTGTTCGCCTGGGCGGCCCACCGCCACTGGACGTTCCGCGGCGGCTCGCGTCACCATCCCGTGCGGGAGCTCGCGCTGTTCGGCCTGGTCAACGGCGCGGCCATCGCGGTCGAGGCGACGGCGGTCGCGATCAGCCACCACGGCCTGGGCTTCACGAGCCTGCTCGCGGACAACGTCGCCTCGCTCGTCGGCATCGGGATGGGCACCGTCACGCGGTACGCCGGCTACTCGAGGTTCGTCTTCGCCGCGGCGGGGGACGATGCGCGGGCAGGGGACGATGCCCAGGCCCAGGCCGGCGCGGGGTCCGGCGGCGACCGGGCCCAGGCGCCCTTCCGCTCCTAGCCTCGGCGGCGGGGCCGCACCCGGCGGCCGTGGGGCACGATCTCCTCGATCTCGACCATCGTGGGCACGCCCTGGAGGAAGACCGCGAAGGTGGCCGGCGCGCGCTGCGCGAGCTCGAGGCGGCCGCCGTCGGCGGTGACCAGGTCGCGGGCCAGGGCGAGGCCCAGGCCCGTGCCCTTGCCGCTGGTGACCTCGCGCTCGAAGATGCGCCCGGCGAGGTCCTCGGGCACACCCTCGCCCTCGTCGCGCACCTCGATGACCACGGCGTGGTTGGGGCCCGAGTCGCGGGCGGTCACGCGCGTGGTGCCGCCGCCGTGCTTGAGCGAGTTCTCGATGAGGGTCGCGAGCACCTGGGCGAGGCCGCCGGGGGTGGCGAACACGGTCGCGTCGGTGGACACGACCACGAGCCGCCGGCCCGCGTTGAGGAAGGCCGGCCCCCACTCGGCGCGCTGCTGCTCGAACACCTCGTCGAGCTGGACCAGTTCCGTGCCCGAGCCGAGCGCGCGGCGCGAGCGCCCCAGCAGCTCGTCGACCACGCCCACGAGGCGCTCGACCTGCTCGAGCGACTTCTCGGCCTCCTCGCGCACCTCCGGCTGGTCCGAGAGCACGGAGATCTCCTCGAGCCGCATCGACAGCGCGGTGAGGGGCGTGCGCAGCTGATGCGACGCATCGGCCGCGAACTGGCGCTCGGTCGCCAGGCGCGCCGCCATCCGGTCGGCCGAACGCGACAGCTCCTCCGCCACCAGGTCGATCTCCTCGATGCCCGTCTTCTCGAGGCGCGGGCGCACCTGTCCGGATCCCAGCTGCTCGGCGCTGGCCGCGAGGTACACGAGCGGCGCGGAGAGCCTGTTGGCCTGCCATGTGCCCATGGCGACGCCCGCCATGATCGCGACCACGCCGGACACCACGACGAGCGCGACCAGGCGCGCCGCCTCCCAGAACACGTCCCAGCGGGACATGTACGCGAGCACGACGATGCCGGACTCGGTCGACTCGCTCTGCGTGTAGCTGGGCGAGGGCCGCTCCCCCGCGGTGAGCTCGGTGCCGTCGGGCAGGCGCACGTAGATGTACGAGGGCGAACCCTGGCGGGTCGAGACGTAGGACGCGACGTTCGCCTCGGTGACCGTCTCCCCCGACTGGTACCGGGCGTCGAGGGCGCGCGCGGCGAGGCCCGCGCGCAGGTCGAGGTCGCGCAGCGCGTCCTCGCGGACGATCTGCATGGCGGCGATCGCGAGCGGGACGCCCAGCATGATGACCGCCACGGCGAGGGCCGAGACGGTCGCGACGAGGACGCGACGCCTCACGGGCCGTTACGCGCCGTTCTCGAAGCGGAAGCCCATCCCTCGCACCGTGGTGATGAACTGCGGACGGGTCGCGTCGTCGCCCAGCTTGCGCCGCAGCCACGACACGTGCATGTCGAGCGTCTTCGACGGGGCACCCGCCTCGGCGGCCCACACCTCGCGCATGAGGGTGTCGCGCGACACGACCGAGCCCGCGTTCTGGACCAGCACGTGCAGGAGGTCGAACTCCTTGCCGCTCAGCTGCAGCTCGTCGCCGTCCAGGTACGCGCGGTGGCCCGCGACGTCGACCCGCACGCCGCCCACCTCGATCTCCCCGGACGCCTCCGCACCGGTGCGTCGGCGCAGCAGGGCGCGGACGCGGGCGAGCAGCTCGGCGAGCCGGAACGGCTTGGTCACGTAGTCGTCGGCACCGGCGTCGAGGCCGACCACCAGGTCCACCTCGTCGGCGCGCGCGGTCAGCATGAGAATCGGGACCTGCAGGCCCTGGTCGCGGATGCGTCGCGCGACGTCGACGCCGTCGATGTCCGGCAGGCCGAGGTCGAGGATGACGAGGTCGGCCTCGCCGGCCCCCCCGACCCCGCCCACGCCCGTGCCGTGCCACTCGACGTCGTACCCCTCACGACCCAAAGCACGGGTCAAAGGTTCTGAAATGGTCGGGTCATCTTCGACCAAAACAATACGAGTCATGGAAGCACACTACCGGGCGCGCGGCACTTTGCAATGACGCGCCCCCGCGCGTTCCGCGGGCGGAGCCCTCACACTACGCTGGGGCCGCGTGACGGAAGCACCCCTGGCACCCGCGCCGCGTCGCGCCCGGCTCGTGGCGCTGCCCGAGCGCCTCGTGCACCTGCTGGTCTGCCTCGCGCTGGCTGCGGGCGCGTGGGTGAGCGTCGGCCTCCATCTCCCCTGGACCGTGCTGCCCACCGCCGGCCTGCTCGCCGCGGCGACCTGGCGCATCGTCCCCCGCCCCGTCCGGGCGACCGCCGCCCAGGCGCGGGGAGCGCTGGTCGCGACCGCGGGCGCCGCGCTGTGGGCCGTCGCCAACGGCATCATGTCCGCGGAGTACCTCATCGTGGTCCGCGATCCCGGCTTCCTCACCCTGTCGGGCATGTGGCTCGTGGACCACCCGCACACCGACATCCCCGCGCTGGGCGCGCCCGAGGCCGCGGCCGTGTCCGGCACCGTGCTCCCCGACGCGTCGCAGGCATGGAACCTGCTGGGCGACGCGGTGCAGCCGCAGGGCGCCAAGATGCTGCCCGCGCTCATCGCGGTGGGCGGCTGGGTGGGCGGCGACCGGGGCGTGCTCGTCGCGAACGCGGTGGTGGGCGCCGTGGGCGTGCTCGTGGTGTACGTGCTCGCCCGGCGCCTGCTGGGCCCCATGGCCGCGCTCGCACCCGCGGCCGCCGTGGCGCTGTCCGTGGGACACATCGGCCTGTCGCGTCCGGCCTACACCGAGCCGCTCACGCTCGTGCTCGCGCTCGCCTCCGTCGTGTGGCTGTGGCGCGGGGTCGCGGACCGGCGCCTGTCCCCCGTGCTGCTGGGCGCGGCGACCTCCGGCGCGATCGCGTTCATCCGGATCGACGGCGCGGCCCTCGCGGTCGGGATCCTCGCCGGCGCGGTCCTCGCGCTCGCGCTCGCCGACGGTCCCCGCACGCGCCGGGCCGGCCACGCGCTCGCGGTGACGGCGACCCAGGCGGCCGTCCTCGCGGCGGGCTACGCGTCCGCGTGGCGCTGGAGCGAGGCCTACGTCGAGCGGCTGGGCGACCAGACGCGGCTGCTCATGCTGGGCTACGGCGCCGTGACCGCGGCGATCGCGCTGTGGATCCTGCTGTGGCTCGCGGGCGCGGACCGGCTCGCGACCGGCGCGCGCCGCGTGCTGGGCCGGCGCGGCGCCATCGCGGTGGGCGGCACGCTCATCGCCGGGCTCGCCGTGCTCGCGTCGCGGCCGCTGTGGTGGGTGTCGCACCGCGGCACCGAGTCGAGCGTGGACCGCTTCACCAACACCGTGGTCGAGTCCTTCCAGCGCGCGCAGGGCCTCGAGGTGGACCCCACCCGCACCTATGCCGAGCACACGGTCGCATGGCTCAGCTACTACCTCACCTGGCCGCTCGTGATCCTGGGGATCCTGGGTCTGGGCCTGGGCGCGTACCGCGCCGTGCGGCGCGAGGGCGAGTGGGCGATCCTCCTCGGAGCCGTCCTGCCCACGTCGCTGCTGTACTTCTGGAATCCGGAGGTGGTGCCGGACCAGCTGTGGGCCTTCCGGCGCTTCGAGGCGGTGACCCTGCCCGGCCTCGCGATCGGCGCCGCGGTGGCGGCGTGGTGGATCGCGGCCCGCCTGGGCGATCGGCCGGGACCACGGCCGGGCGAGCGCGAGCGCACGGCCCGCCGCGTCGCCGCGGCCTCCTTCGTCGTGCTGCCGCTCAGCACCTGGGTGGCGGTCAACCCGGGCGAGGCGCACCCGATCTCCGCGGCGACGCCCGTGTTCGTGCGGGAGATGGGCGGCGCGCGCGACCAGCTCGCCGACCTGTGCGCGGTCGCTCCCGACCGGCCCATCATCCTCGCGGGCACGTCGAGCCACTTCGGCTCGCTGCGCGTGATGTGCGACCAGCCCACCGTGCTCGCGCTCGCCTCGCTCTCCCCAGCCCAGGTCGCCCAGATCGCGTCCGCGTGGGACACCGCGCCGGTGCTGCTGACGCGCAACGCCGACTGGTTCGAGTGGACCGCGGAGCCCCCGGTGATCCAGCGCTCCACGGTGCGCCAGGCGAGCTACACGCTCCAGGCCATCCCCCACACGTACTTCGATCGCGACTACGCGTGGGTCGCGGGCATCGTGGGCGACGACGGACGGCTGGTCCCGGTCACGCCCGCGGCGCTCGGCGGCGCGGGCGACGCCGCAGGCGACGCGGCGGTCGATGTCCCCAACCCCTGACGGGGACCGCCCGTCCACAGGACGGGCCGGGCGCGCCACCCCACCCGGGGACGATGCGCTGGCATGGTCGTCGTGCGCGTCACCGTGGAGGGGGTCGGAGACCTCGAGGCCAGGCCGGGGGCGACGCTCGCGCGGATTCTCGCCGCCGCGGGCGCCCCGGCCGCGGTGTGGTGCGGCGCGCGCCGCCTCGACCCCGACCATCCGGCAGGCGTCCACCCGCTGCTCGAGGGCGCACTGCTCACCGCGGGCCCCGGCGGGGAGAGCGCACCACCGCCCGGTCCCGCGCTGACCTGCGTCGCCGGCCCCGACGCGGGAGGGCTCCTCGCGCTGCCGACCGCCACGACGACGCTCGGCCGGGCGGGCCCGCACGCGATCGCCGATCCGCTGCTCAGCCGCGCCCACCTGCGCCTCGACCCCCGCGGCCGGGTCCGCGACGCGGGCTCCCGCAATGGCACCCTGCTGGTGCGCGCGGGACGGGCGCGACGGCTCGGGAGGCGCTGGGTCGCACTGGAGCACGGCGACCGGCTGCACGCGGGAGGCTCCGTGCTGGCGTGGAGCACCGATGACCCGCACGACCACCCGGGATCCCGCCCCACGGACCTCGTCGCGGACCTCCCCGCGGTTCCCCGCACGGGTCAGCTGACGGGTCGCCTGCCGGCCCTTGCCGCGAGCCTGGGCGCGGGGGTGACGCTCGCGGTCGCGCTGGGGCGCTGGTGGCTCGCCCTGGTGGCCCTCGCCCCGCTACTCGCGACGGCCGCACTGCCGCGGGGACGGCGGCACCGCCCGGCACCGCCGCCCTCGGGCCTCGACGGGCTCGCAGGCCTGGAGCACCCGATCGCGATCGTCGGCCCCGGAGGCGCCGAGGTCGCCCGCGCGCTCGCGCTCGCGACCGGCCGCGCCTCCCACGCCTGCCCCGAGACCTGGACCCGGTGGCTCGACGAAAGCGACGACCGCGGCATTCCCGCCGTCACCGTGGTGCCGGTGGGCGGCGCGCCGCCCACCGGCGCGCGGACCGTCCTGCGCACCGACGATCGCACCGTCATCCGCGCGGGCCGGTCCGTCCCGTGGACGCCGGCGCTCGTCTCGCCCGGGCGCGCGGACCTGGCGGCGCGCAGGATCGCGGGAGCGCGCAGCCCGGGCCTGCCCCGGCAGATCGCCTGGGCGGACCTTCCTCACGGCGAGACCGCCGGGACCGGGCGCGGTGCCGCCCGCGCGATGACCGTGCCGCTGGGGTTCTCCGACCAGGGGCCGGTGACGCTCGACCTCGACCGCGACGGCCCCCACGTCCTGGTCGCCGGCACCACCGGGGCGGGGAAGTCGGCGCTGCTCGAGACCCTCGTCGGCGCGCTCGCCGCCGCCCACGGCCCCGCCGACGCGACGGTCGCGCTGCTCGACTTCAAGGGCGGGGCGGGCCTCGCGGCGTGCGCGCGGCTGCCCCACGTCGCCGGCCTGCTCACGGACCTCGACGGCGGGCAGTGGCGGCGGGCGCTGCTGGGCCTGCGGCACGAGCTCGAGGGGCGCAAACGCGCGCTCGCGGGCGCCGGTCACTCGGGCTGGCACGCCTGGGAGGCCGCGGGCGCGCCGCCGCGCCTCGTCGTGGTCGTCGACGAGTTCCAGGAGCTCGCCGCGCGCGAACCGGCCTTCCTCCCGGAGCTCACCCGCCTGGCCGCGCAGGGGCGCTCGCTCGGCATGCACCTGATCCTCGCGACGCAGCGTCCCGCCGGGGCCGTCACTCCCGCCATCCGGGCCAACGTCGCCACCGTCATCGCGCTGCGGTGCGCCTCGGACGCGGAGTCCCGCGACCTCGTCGGGGACGCGGCGGCCGCGGCGCTGCCCGCCGACTGCCCGGGGCGCGCGATCGCCGTCGCGCCGGGCTGGCGGCGCACCTTCCAGGCGGCGCTCCCCCTCGCGACGCCCACGCCGGCGGCGGTCCGACTCGACGGCGAGCCGCCGGCGGCAGCACCGCTCACCACGCTCGCGCGCGAGGACGGCACGCGCGCCACGCCCCTGTGGCTGCCGCCGCTGCCGAGCACCGTCGATCCCGGCCCGGGCGCGATCGGCCTCGCCGACCTCACGGCCAGCCGCGAGCGCCGTGCCGTGTCGTGGGACCGCGCCGCCGGGCCGTGCGTGGTGGTCGGTCCCCGCGGGCCGGAGCGCGCGCGGGCGCTGAGGGCGGTGCTCGCCGCGACCCCGGGCGCCTGGATGCTCCCCGAGGACCCCCGGGAGGCGGCGCGCACGGCGCACCTGGCGCTCGAGGCTCGCCCCCCGGCGCTCGTGGTGGACGACGCCGCGGTCGCCTGCGAGCGCCTCGACGCCGCGGGGTTGGGCCCAGGCGAGGCGACGCTCGAGGCCCTCTCCCGTACCGTGCCCGTGGCGCTCGTCGCGGGGCCCGGCTGGAGCCCCCGGTGGGCGGCGCGCGCGGGACTGGTGGTCCTGCTCGCCGGCCTCGATGCGACCGAGGCGATCCTGTGGGGCGCGCCACCGGAACTCGCCGCCACGCCGGCCGGCCCCGGCGCCGCCGTGGCCCGCCTGGAGACCGGGTGGGCGGAGCTGCGCCTCACGGATCCCGCACCGGTCGCGCCCCCGTCGCCGTGCCGCCCGCTCGTGGTGCACGGCCCCCTGGGACCCGAGGCGATCGGCGTCGCGGGCGACCGGGCACGGCCCGCGATCCTCGACGCGGACCGGGTCACGGTGGTCGGGGACCCCTCACCCGAGCGCGACCACGCGGCCGCGGTGTTGGGCGCGGCGGGGGCCCGGGTGGAGTGCGCCGTCAGCCCGCTCGGGCACGCGGGTCTGCTGGCGATCGTGGGACCCACGCCCCGCCGCCTGCGCGCCTGGGGGATCGACGTCGAGCCCGGGCTCGCGGACCCTCGGCCGGTCGCGGGACGGATCCTGCTCGCGCGCGACGGGCGCGCGAGCCTGGTTCAGCTGCGCCCGGACGTCTCCTCGCGGTCCCGGATCGCGCGGATCACGGGCACGCACGCCACCGCGCCCAGGACTCCCAGTCCCACCGCGGCCCACCCCAGCAGCGGCATGCCGTCGATCACCGAGGCCCCCACCGCGGCCTGAAGCGCCTGCCACGTCAGCAGCGCGGTCACGGCCCAGCCCGCGCCCCGCACCACCGCCCAGGCGAGGCCGCCCAGCGCCGCCGCGGTGAGCACCCCCGCGGCCGCCAGCCCCCAGGCGAGGTCGCCGCCACCGGCGACCGGTGCATCGTCCCCGGTCACGGCGGCGATCGCCGTGGCGACGGCCATCGCCGCCAGCCCCGCGCCCTCGACAGCCGCGACGGCCGCCGCACACGCGCGCCAGGCCCTTTCCCGGGACCTCGGTCCGTTGTGGAGACGGCTCGCGGCCGTTGATTCATCGCTTGTGAAATGTCGCACAGGAAACACCTCTTGAAACCTGTTCGTTACCTATGCGAGCCTGGATCCAGTTCAAGTGACACCGGCGCCTCGACCCCCATACCACCCCCGCGGGGTTCGACGCGCCATGCTACCCCTAGGAGAGCCCATGGATTGGCGCAACAACGCGGCCTGCCTCGAAGTCGACGACCCGGAGCTGTTCTTCCCGGTCGGCAACACGGGCCCCGCGCTCGTGCAGATCGAGAAGGCCAAGGCCGTCTGCGGCGGCTGCGACGTGCGCGACACCTGCCTCCAGTGGGCCATGGAGCACAACCAGGACTCCGGCGTCTGGGGCGGCCTGTCCGAGGACGAGCGCCGCTCGCTCAAGCGCCGGGCCGCGCGCGCCCGCCGCGCCGCCAAGTAGGCCAAGCAGACCAGGGCCCGGCCCGCGCTCACCGCGCGGGCCGGGCCCTGTCGTCTGTCCCGGGGGCCGCGCCGGTGCGCCCCCGACAGCGGCGCACCGCGCCGGCTGCCGTCACAGGCGCGGGTCGGACGCCCGCTCCTCGACGCGCGCCCGCACGTCGACCACCGAGCCGACCTCCGCGGCGCGCCACTCGATCGAGCCGGACAGCTCGTTCTGCACGAGCGTGCGGACGATCTGCGAGCCGAGCCCGGACGGATCCGTGCTGATGCCCACGCCGTCGTCGATGATCTCGACCGTGAGCGCGTCGCCGTCGCGCAGCGCGTTGACGGTGATGGTGCCGCGCTCGCGGCCCTCGAAGCCGTGCTCGACGGCGTTGGTCACCAGCTCGGTGATGACGAGCGCGAGCGAGGACGCGTACTGCGCGGGGATGAGCCCGAACTCGCCCTTGTTCAGGATGCGCACCTGCGTGTCCGGCGACGCGACCTCCGCCGCCATGCGGATCGAGCGCGACACGAGCTCGTCGAAGTTCACCAGCTCGTCGAGGGTGCCCGACAGCGTCTCGTGCACCAGCGCGATCGTGGACACGCGCCGCATCGCCTCCGCGAGGGCCTCCTTGGCCTCCTCGGCCTTGACCCGGCGCGACTGCAGCCGCAGCAGCGCCGCGACCGTCTGCAGGTTGTTCTTGACCCGGTGGTGGATCTCGCGGATGGTCGCGTCCTTGGTGATCAGCTCGCGCTCGCGGCGGCGCAGGTCCGACACGTCGCGGCACAGCAGCACCGCGCCCACCCGGTTGCCGTGGTCGGACACCGGGATCGCGCGCAGGGACAGGCAGGCGCCGTTCGCCTCGAGGTCGGTGCGCCAGGCCGCGCGACCGGCCACCACCAGTGCGAGGGTCTCGTCGACGAAGCCCACGTCCTCGAGCAGTTCGCTGGTCACGCGCGGCAGCGATTTGTTCATCAGCGAGCCGTGGACGCCCAGGCGGTGGAAGCACGACAGCGCGTTGGGACTCGCGTAGGTGACGTGACCCACCGCGTCGAGGCGCAGCACGCCGTCGCCCACGCGCGGCGCGCCGCGACGCGGGCCCGTGGTGGTCGTGTGGACCGGGAACTCGCCCCGCGTCACCATCCGCAGCAGGTCGTCGGCCGCGCCCTTGTAGTTGAGCTCGAGACGGCTGGACGAGCGCGACACCGCCTGCGACACCTCGCGGGTGATGAGCGCGACGGCGCGGCCGTCCATCATCACCGGCAGCGCATCCTCGCGGACCGCGTAGGTCTCGTCCCAGCGAGGCTCGCGCGAGGCGACGATCCCGCCCTCCTCGAGCGCCCGGCGCAGGTGCGCGACCCGGCCCGCGGAGGCGGGCTGGCCCACCACGTCGTCCAGGTGGACGGTGGGGCCCGTGGACGGACGGCACTGGGCGACGGCGACGAACGAGTCCCCGTGCTGGCGCCACAGCACCAGGTCCGCGAAGCTCAGGTCCGCGATGATCTGCCAGTCGGAGACCAGCAGCGCGAGCCAGTCGGCCTCCGCATCGGTCACGGGGGTGAAGGTCTCGATCGTCTCGCGCAGGGTGGCCACGGCAGTAGCCTAGGACGCCCACGCCGTCGCGATAGCCTGAGGGCCGGGGGTTCCACTCGTGAAGATCACACACCAGCATCGGTTCGCCGCGAGCATCGACCAGGTGGTCGCCATGCTCCAGGACCAGGATTTCCAGCGCGCCCGCGCCGAGTCGACCGGCGCGGTGTCCGTCGACGCCGACGTCGACGTGCGCTCGAACGGCGCCTTCACGGCCGTCGCCCGCCGCCTGGTGCCCACCGGCTCGATCCCCGCCGAGATGCGCTCGTTCCTGGGCAAGGAGCTCACGATCACCTACACGGAGGCCTGGGAGGCCCCGGACGGCGACGAGCGCGTGGGCACCTTCGCCGTCGACGTGGCAGGCGCGCCCGGGCACGTCGCGGGGGCCGTGAGCCTGCGTCCCGCCGGCGACGGCACCGAGTTCCTGGCCACGGGCGACGCGGTCGCCAACGTGCCCTTCGTCGGGGCGATGATCGAGCAGGCCGTCGCGCGCACGGTGGAGCGCGCCTTCGTGGCCGAGCTCGCGGCCGCGGACGCCTGGCTCGCTCGGTGAGTCGCGCGGGCGACCTCGCACTCGTCCTGATCGGCGGCGCCCTGGGCGGCGCCGCCCGCATCGGCCTCCAGGAGCTCCTCCCCGCCGACCCGTCCCCGTTCCCCTGGGACCTGCTCGCGATCAACGTGGTCGGCTCGACGCTGCTCGCGGCCGTGGTCGCGCGCACGCAGGCGCGCGGCCCGTGGGCCGGCTTCCCCGCGATCGGCCCCGGGTTCTTCGGCGGCTTCACCACGTTCTCCTCGCTCGCGGTGCTGCAGTGGTCGGCCGGGGTCCCCGGCTGGGCCGCCGCGGCCGCGCTCGCGGGCACCATCGCGGCGTGCGTGGGCGGCGCCCTGGTCGGCTGGGCCCTGGGCGACCGGCCGCGCACTCCCGTCGACGTGCGCGAGGTGCTCGAGGAGGAGAACGAGTGAGCGGCTGGGCCTACGTCGCCGCGATCCTGGGCTGCGGCCTGGGCGCGTGCGCGCGCTTCGCGCTCGGCTGGCTCGACGCGCGCCGCACCTTCCCGTGGCCTACCGTCGCGGCCAACGCGCTCGGCGCGGCGCTCCTGGGGGCCGTGGTCGCGGCGGGGGACGATGCGCTGCTCTCCCCCGCGTGGACGTTCGCCCTGGGCACGGGGGTCGCGGGCGGCCTGTCGACCTTCTCCTCGCTCGCGGTGGACGTGGTGGTGCTCGCCAAGGCGGGCCGCCGCGGCGCGGTCGCCGCGTACGTGGGCGCGACCCTCGCCGTGGGCCTCGCCGCGGCCTGGGCCGGCTACGCGCTGGTCCGCGCCCTCGCCTGAATCAGCGCGCGCACCGCGAGCCCCACGACGAGCACGCCCGCGGCCGCCGCGATCGCGACCGGGGGCAGCCACGCCATCAGCCCCACGCACAGCGCGAGTCCCAGCGCGCTGAGCGGCCGCGCCATCCGCCACCCGGCCACGTGCCCGGCGCCCGCCGCGCGGAACGCGGCCGCGTTCGCGACGGCGTAGTACAGCAGCACCGCGAACGAGGACATCGCGATCGCGAGGGTCAGATCGCCCCACCACGCGAGGCCCACCGCGGCGAGCGCGGAGGCGCCCTCGGCCAGCGCGGGCACGCCGCGCGAATTCTGCCGGGCGAGCCTGCGCGGCAGGTCGCCCGCGCGGGCCATCGCCATCGCGGTGCGGCCCACGCCCGCGGTGAGCGCCAGCAGGGATCCCGCGGCGGCGACCGCCGCGGCCGCCGTGATCAGGGGAACCGGCAGCCAGGACCCGGCCACCGCATCGGCCACCGGCGCCGTCGATCCGGCGAGGTCGTCTCCCAGGGCCCGCGGCAGCACGAGCGCGAGCATGAGGTACACCGTGAGGACCAGCGTGAGCGCGCCGCCGATCGCGCGGGGGATCACCCGCGCGGGGTCGCGGACCTCCTCCCCGAGCGTCGCGATGCGCGCGTAGCCGGCGAAGGCGAAGAACAGCAGCGGCGCGGCGGCGAGCACGCCGGTCCAGCCGGGGCCCGAGCCGACCGAGGCGCCCGGCGCCTGCTCCGCCGCGGCCGGCACCAGCAGCAGCACCGCGATGACGAAGCCGGCGATCGCGATGGACGCGCCCGCGGTGCGGGTGATGCCGCGCGAGTTGAGTGCCCACGAGGCGGCGATCGCGACGGTCGCGACGAGCGCGGGCCGCTCGGGCCACACGTACACCCCGATCGCGAGCCCGATCGCCGCGACGGACGCGGTCTTGCCGAGCACGAAGCCCAGGCCCGCGAGGAATCCGGGCCACTCCCCCAGTTCCGCGCGGCCGAACGCGTACGCCCCGCCGGCGACCGGGTGGACCGCGGCGAGCTGCGCGGTCGAGCCGGCGTTGAGAACCGCGACGAGGCCCGCAAGCGCGACCGCCCACGGGAGGAGGCCTCCGGCGGCGGCGGCCGCGGGACCCCAGACGACGAAGACTCCGGCGCCGAGCATGGAGCCCAGCCCGATGGCAGTGGCCCCGGCGAGGCCCACGCGGCGTGCGGTCACGCGCCCAGGCTAGCCACGGGCGCCGCCGCGGGGAATGGGCTACGGCGGGTGGAGCGGGGTCAGCCCTGGGGGTTGCCCTCGAGCTCGTCGTGGACCAGCTCGTCGACCTGGGTCTCGCCGGCCTCGGACTCGGCCACCGCGTTGGCGGCGCCGCGCGGGCGGCCCGCACGCACCCAGGCCCAGTACAGGCCGCCGGCGACGATGAAGGTCGCGGCGAGCGAGCCGAGCGCCGCGGGGCGCATGACGTTGGCGACCAGGGTGAAGCCCACCGCGAGCGCGGCGACGGCGTTGATGGTCACCCAGAACGGCCGGCGCTCGCGCCATGCGAAGGTCGCCATGGCGATGAGGCCCATGAGGAAGCTGACGAAGACCGCGACGGCGTAGAACAGGACCAGCTTCTGCTCCTCGGCGCCCGCGGCGGTCACCACGATGGCGGAGGTCACCAGAAACACGAGCACGCCCACGATGGGCACGTGGTGGGTGTTGGTGCGGCCCAGCACGGCGGGCAGCACGCCGTGGCGCGAGGCGCCGTGCTCGGAGCGGGCGAGGGCCTTGAGCAGGCCGGGTCCGGCCTGGAAGGAGGACGATGCGGCGGACAGCAGCAGCAGCGCCGTCGCCCCCTGGAAGGCGGCGAAGATCGCGGGGGACGATGCTGCGCGCGCCAGCTCCGCGACGAGCGTCGAGTCCTCGCCCGGGAGCTGGACGTTGAGCCACACGACGGCCGCGGTCATGGACAGGGTGAGCGTGCCGACGATGCCGAGCGTGAGCCACAGGGCCCAGCGGCCGAAGGACTTGCGGCCGTCGTCGTCGAGCTGGGCGAGCTGCGCGATCGCGGAGGACGGCGCCTCGATGCCGGTCGCGAGCGCCATGGCGACGGGGAACGCGAGCGCGACCGTGAGCGGCGCGCCGTGGAGCAGGCCGGTGTAGGGCTCCGCGGGCACCTGCGAGGTGCCCAGCACGGGGACCAGCACGGACACCGCGGCGGCGATGAAGAGCATGGTGAGCAGCGCGAAGACCGCGCGGCCCATGTGGCCGAACCACATGAGGCCGGCGACCACGACGAGCAGGCCCAGCGCGAGCGGCAGGCGCCACGGCGCGAGCGCGGGCAGGTAGGACACGATCGCGGCCGAGCCCGCCGCGACGGAGATCGCGATGGTGAGCACGAAGTCGACGACGAGCGCGCCCATGGGGATGAAGGAGAAGCCCTCGCCGAAGGCGCGGCCCGTCGCCGCGGCGGAGCCTCCGCCCTCCGGGAAGCGGGCGACCAGCTGGTGGTAGCTGGTGACCACCAGCGCGACCACGAAGACCACGGCGGACATCGCCGGCAGGAGGAGCCCGAGGTTGCCGTCGAGCGCGCGCAGCGCCGCCTCGATCGCGTAGGCGACGGAGGAGACGGGGTCCGCCATCACGGAGAAGGCGAAGGCGATCAGCAGCGCGGTGCGTCCGTGGAGCCAGCGGACGCCGGCTCGAGGTGCGGTGGTCGGGTGGCTCACAGGGGCCCCTTCATCGGTCGACGAGCGGGACCACGGGTGCGCGGTCCGACGAAGAGCGTAAGCACACCAATGTCCGAATCGCGAGACTTGTGTCCCGGGCGGGGCGTGGCGGACGCCGGCGCGAGGACCGGCTCCGTCCCTGGTGCGAGCGTCGCGAGCGCCTCGTCAGCGGCGGGGCGGGCCGCCCCAGGCGTCGAACGCGGCGCGCGCCTCCTCGCGCCCCACCCCGATCATCTCGGTGGCGCGGTGGAAGTCGAGCGTGCCGCACGAGTCGGACGGGATCTCGATCATGACGTCCGGCGGGTAGCCGGCGAGCCGGTAGCGCTGGAGCGAGTTCTGGATGGTCTGGAGCGCCCGGTCGAACACGTCGAGGGTGGTGACGTCGAAGGGCTGGGTCGCACCGTCTCCGGCCTCCGGGGACGATGCGCCGGGCGGCCCGGGCATGGAGGCGGGCTCGTCCGCGGGCGCCACCGCGCGCTCGGTGTCGTCCTGTGCCCCCTCGCCCTGACTCCCCCCACCCTGACCCCCGTCACCCCGTGGCCAGAAGCGGTCGCCGATCATCCCCAGCAGCCGCGGCTCCGCGATGTGGACGGTGGGCAGGCGCAGCCGGGGAAGCCTGGCGAGCGGCCCCGAGTCCGCGTTCACCGGCGGTTTGGCCGCGTTGCCCCCCACGAAGGTGCCGGCCAGGTTGACGCCCACCGTCGCATCGGCCCGTACCGAGGCGAGCGGGATCACCGGGACCGGGTTGAGGATGCCGCCGTCCGCGAGAAGCCGGCCGTCCCGCTGGACCGGCGTGATCACCGTGGGGATCGCGATCGACGCGCGGATCGCGTCGACCAGCGAGCCCGAGGTGAACCAGACCTCGGACTGCGACAGCAGGTCCGTCGCGACCGCGGTGTACGGGATCGGGAGGTCCTCGATGCGGGTGTCGCCCAGGATGTCGCTGATGCGGCGCATGATCTTGTCCGCCCGCATGGCTCCCGCGCCCTTGAAGGCGGGGTCCATCATCCACAGCACGTCGCGACGCGACATCGACTCGACCCACTCGCGGTAGGCGCCAAGGCCGCCGGCCGCCCACAGCCCGCCGACGAGCGCGCCCATGGAGGAGCCGGCGACGCCGACGACCTCCCAGCCGCGCGCCTCGATCTCCTCGAGGACGCCGATGTGCGCGTAGCCGCGCGCCCCGCCGCTGCCGAGCGAGAGGGCGATGGTCGGTCGGGAGTCGGTCACTGGCTCAGGCTAACCGCCGGGACCGACCCCCGGACCACGCCTAGTGGATGGCCTCCGTCGCGGCGCGCTCGATCGCGAGGCCCGCCTCGTACTGGGCGAGCCACGCGCGGTAGCCCTCCACGTCCGCCGCGACGGGCTCGGCGACGTCGAGCGCCGCGCCCGCGAACACCTGGTCGGACAGGTACGCGCTCAGGTCCGCGGTCGCGCCCGTGCGGACGAACTCCGCGAGCACCGCGATGCCCCACGCGCCGCCCTCGGAGGCGGTGTCGCCCACCGTGACGGGCGCCTCGATCGCGGCGGCGAGCAGCCGCTGCGCCACGCCCGCGGTGCGGAACATGCCGCCGTGCGCGAACATCGAGTCGAGCTTCACGCCCTCGCCGTGGAGGACGTTCATGCCCAGGCTGAGCGTGCCGAAGGCGCCGTAGAGCTGGGTGCGCATGAAGTTCGCGAGCGTGAGGCGGCTGCCGGGCGTGCGCACGAACAGCGGGCGGCCCTCCGCGAGGCCCGTGATGGGCTCGCCGGACAGGTAGTTGTAGGCGAGCAGGCCGCCACCGTCAGCCTCGCCCTCGAGCGCGGCGCCGAAGAGCGCGGCGAACACGGCGTCCGAGCCGCCCTCGACGCCCATCGCGGCCGCGAACTCCGTGAAGACGCCGGCCCAGGTGCCCAGCTCCGAGGCGCCGTTGTTGCAGTGCACCATCGCGACCAGGTCGCCGGCCGGGGTGGTGACGATGTCGAGCTCCTCGTGCACGCTCTCCAGCGGCTTCTCGAGCACGACCATGGCGAAGATCGAAGTGCCGGCGCTGATGTTGCCGGTGCGCGGCGCGACCGCGTTCGTCGCGATCATGCCGGTGCCGGCGTCGCCCTCGGGCGGGCACACGGCGGCGCCTGCCTGGAGGCCGCCGGTCGGGTCGAGCAGCTCCGCGCCCTCGAGCGTGAGCGCGCCGGCATCCTGCCCGGCCACGAGCACCTCGGGGAGGATCGCACGGACGTCGAGACCGGGCTGGCGGGCGTCGACCAGGCCCTGGAAGCGACCCAGCATGTCCGCGTCGTAGTCGCGCGTGGCCGGGTCGATGGGGAACATGCCCGAGGCGTCGCCGACGCCCAGCACCTTGCGGCCGGTGAGGCGCCAGTGCACGTAGCCCGCGAGCGTGGTGAAGAAGGCGACGTCCGGGACGTGCGCCTCCTGGTCCAGGATCGCCTGGTAGAGGTGCGACGCCGACCAGCGCAGTGGGAAGTTGAAGCCGAGCACCTCGGTGAGCTCCGACGCGGCGGCCTCCGTGGTGGTGTTGCGCCACGTGCGGAACGGGACCAGCAGCTCGTCCTGGGCGTCGAACGCGAGGTAGCCGTGCATCATCGCGGACACGCCGAGCGCGCCCACGGAGGTCAGGCGAACGCCGTGCTCGCGCTCCACGTTGGCCACGAGGTCCGCGAAGGCCGCCTGGAGGCCCTCCCACACGGACTCGAGCGGGTAGGTCCACACGCGGTCGACGAACTGGTTCTCCCACGCGTGGCTGCCGGTCGCGATCACCGCGTGGTCCGGACCGATCAGGCACGCCTTGATGCGGGTCGAGCCGAGCTCGATCCCCAGCGCCGTGCTTCCCTCGCGAATCGCCTCGACCACGTCGACCTGCTGCTGCGCCATCGCCGCCACCCCTCGATCTGTTGATGGGCGCCCCTCGCCGGGCGCCGATGTGAACGTTGTCCAAAAGGGTACGGCCCCGAGAGGGGCCGTTGAACCTCACGGTCCCGTGCATCGTCCCCTGAACCGGGCGATCCCGCCACCGTGCGGGCCGTTCCGGGGACGATGCGCCGGCCCGGAGAACGAGAAAGGCCCGGACCAGATGGTCCGGGCCTTTCTCGATTCGTAGCGGGGACAGGATTTGAACCTGCGACCTCCGGGTTATGAGCCCGGCGAGCTACCGAACTGCTCCACCCCGCGTCGGCGAGTTGCAACTGTACACCACCCGCGGGGCTGGGTCCAAATCGCGTCCGGCTCGCTAGGGTCGAGGCATGAGCGACAGCACTCCCGATCCCTCCGCCCCGCGCGATCCCTTCGAGCCGCCGACCACCCCGCCGGGCATGATTCCGGGGGCCTCGGCGCCCGGCATGATCCCCGGTGCCGCGGCCCCCGCCGGCTACGGCGCCTACCAGGCGGGCGCACCCCAGTCGGGCGCGCCCCAGGGCCCGCTGCTCGATCGCAACGGCCAGCTCGTCGAGCCGCCCGTCACCCTGGCCAAGGCGTTCTTGATCGTCACCGGCGCGGTCGCCGCGCTCACCGTGATCGGCGCGGTGCTTGTCCCGGGCGAGGTGGACGCGATTCGCGACACTCTCGAGACCGGCGAGCTCAACGTGACGGCCGGGGTGTTCCTCCAGACGCTCACCCCGCTGCTCATGGTCGCCTCCCTGGTGACCTACGGGCTCTGGGCGAGCCGCATCCGCCGCAACGTCGAGGCGGCCGGTCGCCCCGCCGGAGGGCCGCGATCGGTCGAGTGGTGGGGATGGTTCGTGCCTCTCGGCAACATGGTCCTGCCCGTGTGGGGCGCGCGGGCCATCTCCCGCGGCGCGGTCGGCTGGGGCGTCCTGCTCGGTTGGTGGCTGCCGTGGCTCGCCAGCCAGGGCGCTCAGGGTGCCGCGGGCGCCGCGCAGTTCATGGCGATCGACATCACGAGCGGGGAGCTCACGAACCCCGAGGCACTCGACCAGATCGTGCCCCTCACGTGGATCTCCGCGGTCGCGATCGTGATCTCGTGGGTGTTCCTCCGCGCCTACGTCGCAGGCACCACCGCGCGCCACCTCGAGGCAGCGCGCGCGCAGGCATAGGGCGGGGGCGCGGGTGCCTGCCCGCGGGTGCCTGCTCGCGGGTGCCTGTCCGCGGGTGCCTGCTCGCGCGGGTGCCGCTCCGCGGGTCCGGGACAGTGGGGACCGCTGCAACGGCGGTTCTGCATCCTGCGGGACAGCGAGGACCGGTGCGCTCCGAGGGCCGCGGTCCCCGCTGTCCCGCAGGACGCACGCGGACCGGATTGGCGGTCCTGAGTGTCCCGGACCGCAGGGGCGGCGCACAGGGCAAGGCGTAGGGAATGCCGCAGGGCAAGCCGCAGGGGGGGACCGCTGGGTGCTCCGCGGCTCGCACCAGCACCCGGCCGCGCCCGGTCCCACCCCACAACGACGGCGGCCCCTCACCCGATCGGGTGAGGGGCCGCCGTCGCGTTCAGTGCATCACGCGGAGGTGATGTCATCCTCCGGGGTCTGGGTGACCTCGGGGGCCGTCGTCTCGCCGGAGTCGGTCGAGCCGTCCGTCGAGCCGTCCGTCGAGCCATCGGTCGACCCATCCGAGTCGCCCGCGGTCGCGTCCTCCGACTCGCTGACAACCGGCTCCCCGCTGATCTCCGCCTCGGCGGCCAGCGCATCGGCGATCGCGGCCGCGAGGCGGTCCTGCGCCTCGCCGTACGCCGCGAAGTCGCCCTCCGCGAGCGCCGCCTCCCCGTCGAGGATCGCCTGGTTGGCGCGGTCGAGCGCGTCGCGGAGCGCCTCCTCGGCGGCCACGTCGCCGGAGCCGGAGCCGGTGCCGTCATCGGTCGAGCCCGACCCGGTGCCGTCGTCGGTGGCCCCGTCGTCGGCGCCCGCACCCGGGTCCTCCACGGGCTCTTCGGTGCCCTCGGACGCACCCTCGCCGAACACCTGGTCGAGCGCCTCGCCGAGCGTGTCGGCGAAGCCCACCTGCTCGCCGAAGGACACGAAGACCTTGCGCAGCAGCGGCACGCGCGTGCCCTGGCTGGCCTGAACGTACACGGGCTGGACGTACACCAGCCCGCCGCCCAGCGGCAGCGTGAGCAGGTTGCCGTTGATGACCGTGGTCTCGCCCTGACGCAGCAGGTTCAGCGTGGTCTGCGCCTCGGAGTCCGAGTTGAAGTTGTTCTGCACCTGGCCGGGGCCGGGGATGGTGGTGTCACGCGGGAGCTCGAGCAGCCGCAGCGTGCCGTAGTCCTCCGCGACCTCGCCGTCGGCGTTGCCGGTCTCCGAGTTCACCGCCAGGTATCCGGTGAGGATGTTGCGCGGGTTGTTGCCGCCCTGGATGAAGTTGGTGGTGAGGGAGAACGACGGCTCGTCCTGTTCCGGCATCTGCAGGGTCAGGTAGTACGACGGCTGACGCTGCGTCGAGTCGTTGGGGTCCGCCGGCACCTGCCAGAAGTCCTGACCGGAGTAGAACGACGCCGCGTCCTCCACGTGGTAGTTCTGCAGCTGGTAGCGCTGGATGGTGAAGAGCTCCTCCGGGTAGCGCAGGTGGCTCATGAGGTCGCCCGAGATCTCGGACATGGGCTTCATCGAGGCCGGGAAGATGCCCTGCCAGGTCTGCAGGAGCGGGTCCTCCTCGTCCCAGACGTAGAGGTTCACCGAGCCGTCGTACGCGTCCACGGTCGCCTTGACCGAGTTGCGCACGTAGTTGAGCGTGGTGCCCAGCGGCGAGGTCGACTCCGGCGCGAACAGCGAGGACGACTGGATGGGCGCCGAGTACGGGAACTGGTCGGTGGTCGTGTAGCCGTCGACCACCCACACCACGCGACCGTCGACCACCGCGGGGTACGTGGTGGAGTCGAGCTGGAGGTACGGGGCCACGCGCGCGACGCGCTCGAGCGGGTCGCGGTGGTACAGGATCTGCGACTCCGACGTGACGCGGTCGGAGAAGAGGATCTGCTCCTCGCCCAGGCGGATCGCGTACATCAGCTTCTCGAACAGGTTGCCGATCGACGGGCCACCGTCGCCGGCGTAGGTGGTGTTCACCTGACCGGTCGCGGAGTCGTCGTCCGGGTAGTCGAGCTCCCACGGCGTGGTGCCCTCGGGGGCGCCCACAATCGAGTAGTCCGGCAGGGTGCGGCCGAAGTAGATGCGCGGCTCGTACTCGCCCAGCAGCCCGGTCGAGGGGATGCCGCCCTCGTAGAAGCGCGGCTGACCGTCCACGGTGGTCTGGTTGCCGTACGCGGCGACCACGCCGAAGCCGTGGGTGAACACCGTGTGGTCGTTGACCCAGTTGCGGTTCTCGTCCGACAGGCCGTCAAGGTTGAGCTCGCGCACCGCGATGACGGTGTCCTGGTGTTCGCCGTCCAGCTCGTAGCGGTCGACGTTCAGGACGGAGTCGAAGTTGTAGTACTGCTTGTTCTGCTGCAGCTGCTGGAACGCCGGGGCGACGATGTTCGGGTCGAGCAGGCGGATCTGCGCGGTGGTCTCCGCGTCGCCGCGCAGCGCGTCCGCGTCGGCGTCCACGCTGGCCCGGTACGGCGTGACCTCGTAGTCGTCGAGGCCGTACGCGAACAGCGTCGAGTCGATGTTGCGCTGGATGAACGGCTCCTCGAACTCCTGCTCGTTGGGCGACACCTGGAAGCGCTGGACGATCGCGGGGTAGATCGAGCCGATCGCCACGGCGGACAGCACCATGAGGCCGATGCCCACGGCGGGGATCCGCCAGTCTCCGCGCCAGATGACCACGAGGAAGACGAGCGCGACGAGGATCGCGATGCCGGCCAGGATCGAGCGCGACGGCATGATCGCGTTGACGTCCGTGTAGGAGGCGCCGAAGAACTTCTCACCGCTCGACGTGAGCAGCCCGAAGCGGTCGAACCAGTAATTCGCGGCCACGGCGAGCATGACGATCGCGCCCAGGATCGCGAGCTGGATGCGCGCGCCCTTCGACGCGACGAAGGACCGGCCCGAGCCGGAGATGCCGCCGTACAGCAGGTGCACGAACGCCGCGATGACCGTGCACAGGATCGCGAGCGACATCACCAGCGTGATGAGCAGGTTGATGACGGGCAGGGTGAAGACGTAGAACGACGCATCGAGGTCGAACTGCGGGTCCGTGACGCCGAACGGCTGCTGGTTGAGCCAGGCGAGCACGGTCTCCCACTGTGCGGACAGCGCGAGGCCCACGATGATCGCGACGACCACCGGGAGCACCAGCATCGCGGCGCGCTCCAGTGGCGCGATCTGCTCGCGCAGCTGGTCGAGCTGGGTGCGTCCGCCCGTGCGCGCGGGGCGCACCCGCTTGGCGATCCACAGGTTGAGCCACACCGCGGCACCGGCGATGGCCGCGCCCGCGAGGAACAGCGCGATGCGCGCGATCCACTGCGTGCGCCACACCTCGGTGAAGCCCAGGTGGTCGTACCAGACGATCTCCGTCCAGAGGTTGGCGGTGGCGATGGCGGCGAGCACCAGCACACCGACCACCACGGCGGTGATCGCGAGCGGGGAGCGCCGCCTGGGCACCGGGGCCGGTCGCACCGGGCGGGCGAAACGGTCGTCGTCGAACGTCACAGAAGGTCCTTCTCTTGCGTCAAGGGAACTGGGTCAAGCCTGCCACAGTCAGCAGGACGGGAAGCCGGTGGTCTCGCCGACGCCGATGCGCGTGATGGCGTCGTACGCCTCGTCGAGCGTGTCGACGGCGACCACGGTGAGGCCGTCGGGCACGTTGCCCGTCACCTCGGAGCAGTTGGAGGCGGGCGCGAGGAACCATTCGGCCCCGGCGTCGACCGCCCCCCACAGCTTCATGCGGACGCCGCCGATGGCGCCCACGTCGCCGGCCTCGTTGATGGTGCCGGTGCCGGCGACCAGGGCGCCCGCGAGCTCGTCCTCGGGGGTGAGCCGGTCGATGATCCCGAGCGCGAACATGAGCCCGCCGCTGGGCCCGCTCACGTCGTCGATCGCGACCGTGAGGTCGATCGGGAGTTCGTAGTCGGGGGTGATGACGATGCCCATGAGGGGCACGCCGTTGCCGCCGTCGATCGTGGCGAACGTCTCGGTGACGCGCTCGCCGTCGCGGTCGACGGTCACCTCGATGTCGTCGCCCGGCGCGCGGTCGCGCACGGCCTCGGTGAGGCCGGGCAGGGTCGTGATGTCCACGCCGTCGATCGCGACCAGGACGTCGTCCTCCTCCAGCAGGCCCTCCGCGTTGGAGTCGGAGGAGACCTGCACCACCGTGATGGTGGCGGGCACGTCGATGCCGAGCGTGTCGAGCGCCGCCACGGTCGCCTGGTCCTGCGAGGAGATCCACGCCTGCGCGGCCTGCTCCTCGACCAGCGCCTCCTCCTCCGGGGTGCCGAAGACCTCCTCCTGCGGCACCACGTAGTTGCGCTCCGAGGCCCAGCCCACGAGCACGCGGCCGAGCGTGAACGGCTGGCGGCCCGCGGCGGACACCGAGACGGTGGTGAGGCGCAGCTCGCCGGACGCGTCGTACGTCGGGGCGCCCTCGATCGCGACGATCGGCTCCCCGTCGACCTCGCCGAGCGTGTCGAAGGTGGGGCCCGCGCCGCCGATCGCGTACGGGGCGGGCAGCACCGTGAGCCCGGCGATGAGCACGCTGGCACCCAGCCCGGTGAAGGACATCACGGCCGCGCGGCGGGACGATGCACCGCGCGTGTCGGGCGCGGTCGGCGAGGCATCGGTGGTGGTCACCGGGCCATTGTCCCGCACTCGCGGGCGGTCAAGGCGCGGCATTGCTGGTAGCGAAAGGGGGGATGCCCCGGCCGCGTCCTTCGTTACCGTGGTGGGGTGCACGCACTCCGCGTGCGTGCGTGCGAGGAGAGAACGTGACCGACGAGTCGACGCCCTGGATGAGGCTGCTGCGTGAGTTGTTCGGGGACGATGCGGAGGCCGCCCTCGAGGAGATGAAGCGGATGGGCGTGGATCCCGACCAGCTCGCCGCCACCTCGGGCCTCGCCGCCAACCCCGCGATGATGGACCACGTCCTGCGCCAGATGCGCGCGCTCGTCACGCAGTCCGACGGCGAGGACGTCAACTGGAAGCTGGCCCACGACGTGGCCCGCGGCGTGGCCGCGCAGGGTGGCGATCCGACCGTGACCGCCGCGCAGGCGAACGCCCACCGCGCCGCCGTGTCCCGCGCGGAGCTGTGGCTCGACGCGGTGACGTCGTTCGACCCCGCCCGCCTCCAGCCGCGCGTGTGGAGCCGTGCGGAGTGGGTCGAGGCGACGCTGCCCACGTGGAAGACGCTCGCCGGCCCGGTCGCCGTCTCGGTGTCGAAGGCCCTGAGCGGCATCCTGGGCGACGCTCCCCTGCCCGACGATCTTCCCGGCGATCTGCCGGGCGGCCTGCCCGAGGGCCTCGACGCCCCCGGCGGATTCGACCCCCGCGCCCTGCTGCGCACCGTCAGCCCCACCGTGTGCGGCATGCACATGGGCCAGGCGGCGGGCGAGATGGCGCGTCAGGCGTTCGGCGGCACGGATCTGGGCATCCCGCTGCTGTCGGAGCCGCGGGTCGCGCTGCTGCCGCGGGCGGTCGCCGAGTTCGCGGAGGGCCTCGAGATCGACGAGGACGACGTGCGCTCGTACCTCGCGCTGCGCGAGGCGGCCCACGTGCGCCTATTCGGCGCGGCACCCTGGCTGCCCGGGCAGCTGCACGCGCTCATCGGCCGCTACGCCTCGGGCATCACCATCGACCTCGAGGCGCTCGAGGAGGCCGTGCGCGACGCGGGCTTCGGCGACCCGGAGAAGCTCCAGCAGGCGCTCAACCGCGGCATCTTCGCCTCGCACCACACCGACGAGCAGAAGGAGACCCTCGAGCGCATCGAGACGCTGCTCGCCCTCATCGAGGGCTGGGTCGACGACGTCACGGTGCGCGCGGCCGCCCCCCACCTGCCGCAGATCGGCCCCATGCGGGAGATGATGCGGCGGCGCCGTGCGGCCGGCGGCCCCGCCGAGGACACGTTCGCCAACCTGCTCGACCTCGAGCTGCGGCCGCGCCGCATGCGCGACGCGAGCGCGCTGTGGGCCGCCCTCGCCGCCCAGGCCGGCCCCGAGGACCGCGACGCGGTGTGGTCGCACCCCGACCTGCTGCCCACGTCGCAGGACCTCGACGACTGGCGCGGCTGGGTCGACCGCCGGGTCGCGGGAGAGCCCGCGGACGACGTCGATCGGGAGCTCGAGCGGCTCCTGAGGGGCGACGCGCCCGACGAGTCCTGACACGCGGGGCGCCCGCGTGCGCACGAACGGCCCGGTTTTCCGCTTACGCTGAGTCACGACGGCCCCGCCGGGGCTCGAAGTACGTGCGGCGCGCCCCCTTGCGCGCCGATGAGCAAAGGAGAGCCGAATGGCCGACAAGTACCAGGGCGAGTTCTACTGCGTGAAGTGCAAGACCAAGCGTGAGGCCGAGGGCGACGTGGTCGTCTCGGAGAACGGCCGCCGCATGGCGAAGGCCACCTGCCCCGAGTGCGGCACCAAGCTGAACCGCATCCTCGGCAAGGCGTAACACCCCCCGACCTCCAAGGGCCGGCACCCGCACGGGTGCCGGCCCTTGTCGTACCTGGTGGTGCCCGGCACCGGCGCCGCCACCCGGCCACCCGGCCCGCAGGTGTCCCGCCCGCCTGTGGACAGCCGGGGCCGGGGCCGATGCCCGTGCCACCGTGGGTGGATGCGGCCACGCGCGGGTGTCCCCGTCCTGTGGCGCGGCGACGGGACCGCGCAGGTGGGGCTCGCGCGCCCGGTGACGGTCCCCCTCGCCGCGGCGGCGCGGCTCGCGGACCGCGGGGCCCCCGTGGATCGCGCCCTGGCCGCCCGGCTGCGACGCTCGGGCCTGGTCGAGACGGCAGGGGACGATGCGCGGGCCGGCCTGGCCGACGCCCGCGTGCGCGTGCGGGGCCTCACCGAGGCGGGGTCGCTGGCCGCGCTCGCCCTCGCCCGCGCCGGGGTGGGCACGCTGAGCCTCGTCGACACGCCGTGGCGCGTGGGCGGACCGACGGGCACGAACGGCGCGCCGCGCCCCACCGACCCGCCGTCGCCCTCCCCCGGCGCGCGCGTCGCCGAGGCCGCCCGGCTCCTCGCCGCCCTGGCGCCCGCGACCCACGTCGAGCTCGACGACTCCCGCGAGGTGGACGCCGAGCTCGTCGTCGCGATGGCCGCGGTCGCCCCGGAGCACGTGCATGCCCTCGACGTGACCCGCACGCCCCACGTCGCGCTCCTCACCGACGAGGCAGGCGCGCACGTGGTCCCCGTGCGGCCCGGCCGGGACCCGTGCCTGCACTGCCGGGACCTCGCGCTCACGGACGAGGACCCGGCGTGGCCCGTGCTGGCGCGCCAATGCCTGTTCCGCCGCCCCCGGGTGGACGCCGCGACGGCGGCCACCGCATCGTCCCTCGCCGCCGCGTCGCTCGTGGCGCTGCTCGCCGGCGGCCCGGCGCCGGCGTGGCGCGTCGAGCGCGGCCTTCCCGCGCCGCACGCGACGCGCCTGCATCCGCGGTGCCGGTGCACGGCGGGGTAGGCCCGCGCGCAGGGCCCGCTGCCCGACTCAGTGCGCGGCGACGATCTCCAGGATGTCGAGCCCGTACTTGTCGAGCTTCGAGGCGCCCACGCCGCCCACCTGGGCGAGGTCGCCCAGCGTGCCGGGCCGACGCTGCGCGATCTCGACGAGCGACGAGTCGACGAGGACGGTGAAGGCGGGCTTGGAGGTCTCCTGCGCGATCGCGAGGCGCCACTTCTTGAGCGACTCGAACAACCGCAGCTCCTCGGGCCCCAGGTCCGCGAGCTGCGAGGACGCGGACCGGCGCTGCTGGCGCGCGGGCCGCGCGTCGGGCCACTGGCGCTCGAGGAAGCGGGTGCGCTTGCGGGTGCCGCGGCCGCCGGCCTTGCGCGAGCGGGCGAAGCTGAGCGTGAGGTGCTCGCGGGCGCGCGTGATCGCCACGTAGAGCAGGCGCTTCTCCTCCTCGACGGCCTCGGGGGTCTCCGCGTGGGTGATGGGCAGCAGCCCCTCCGAGCAGCCGATGATGAACACCGCGTCCCACTCGAGGCCCTTCGCCGCGTGCATCGACGTGAGCGTGACGCCCTCGACGGCCGGGGCGTGCTGCGCCTGCGCGCGCTCGGCCAGGTGCTCGACGAACTCGCGCAGGGTCGCGCCCGCCCCGACGTCCGTGGCGAGGTCGTCGGCCAGGTTCACGAGCGCCTGGAGCGCGTCCCAGCGCTCGCGGACGGCGCCGCGCGCGGCGGGGGGCTCCTCGGACCAGCCCAGGTCCATGAGCGTCTCGCGCACCCGCTCGCCCAGCGGGCGGTCGTCGGCGGCGACGGCGGCGCCGCGCAGCAGCACCACCGCGCGCTTGACCTCGTCGCGGTCGAAGAACCGCTGCCCGCCGCGCACCAGGTAGCCGATGCCGTGCTCGGCCAGCGCCTCCTCGACCGCCTCGGACTGGCTGTTCATGCGGTACAGCACCGCGATCTCCGAGGCGGGCACGCCCGCCGCCATGAGCCGCGCGATGCCGGCGGCGACGCCCTGGGCCTCCGCCGCATCGTCCTCGAAGGCCTTGTAGTCGGGGGCTGGGCCCGACGGGCGCTGGGCTTGCAGCTCGACGCCCGTGGACGCCGCGCCGCGAACGTGCATGAGCTCGTTCGCGAGGCGCACCACCTGCGGGGTCGAGCGGTAGTCGCGCACCAGGCGGACCTGGGTCGCGTCCGGATAGGTGCGGCCGAAGCCCAGCAGGTGGCTGGGGGTCGCGCCGGCGAAGGAGTAGATGGTCTGCGCCGGGTCGCCCACCACGCAGAGCTCCCGCCGCCCGCCCAGCCAGCGGGTGAGCAGCTCCTGCTGCAGCGGCGAGACGTCCTGGTACTCGTCCACCACGAAGTGGCGGTACTGGCGGCGGATCTGGTCGCCCACCTCCGGGAAGCGGGTGAGGATGTCGACGAGCAGCAGCAGGATGTCCTCGAAGTCGAGCGCCACCGCGTCCGTCTTCGCGTCCTCGTACGCGCGCATGACATCGACGACCTGCGCCGGCGCGAGGCCGGCCGGGGCGGGCCGGCCCAGCCGGGCGATCTCCGCGGCGTAGTCGGACGGGCTCACCAGCGACACCTTCGACCACTCGATCTCGGAGGCGAGGTCGCGCACGGCCATGCGGTCGGGGTTGACGCCCACCGCGTGCGCCGCCCGGCCCACCAGCTGCGCCTTGTGCTCGAGCAGGCGCGGCATCTGGCCGCCCACGGCCTCGGGCCAGAAGTAGCTGAGCTGGCGCAGCGCGGCGGCGTGGAAGGTGCGCGCCTGCACGCCGGCGACGCCCAGGCCGCGCAGGCGCTGGCGCATCTCCCCCGCCGCGCGGGCGGTGAAGGTGACGGCGAGCACCGACTGCGGAGCGTAGGCGCTCACCCGCACGCCGTAGGCGATGCGGTGCGTGATCGCACGGGTCTTGCCCGTGCCCGCGCCGGCGAGCACGCACACGGGCCCGTGCAGGGCGGTGGCGACCTCCCGCTGTTCGGGGTCGAGGGCGTCGAGGATCTGGTCTGCGGACATCCCCGCCATTGTCTCAGGGGCCGCCGACACTCCCGCCGGTCATCCCCCGTCGCGCCCGTCGCATCTGGGCGCGGAGCGCCCGGGGACGATGCGCGGTCGGGTCAGACGTCGACCGGACCGTCCGCGCGGGGCTCGGGCAGCGGGCCGCCGTACCAGTCCTCGAGCATGCGCCGGGCGACCGAGCCCTTGGGCGCGAGCACGATCTGGCCGTCGCCCACGAGCCCGGGCACGTCCTCGCGCGCGACGAAGCGCGCCTCGGAGATCTCGATCCCGTCGACCGTGACGTCGGCGGAGGCGGCGCGCGCCCGGAACGCGACCATCACCGAGGCGGGGAATGGCCACGGCTGCGAGCCCAGGTACTCGAGGTCGGTGAGGTCCAGCGACGCCTCCTCGGAGACCTCGCGGTGGACGGCCTGCTCGAAGGTCTCCCCCGGCTCGACGTATCCGGCGAGGTGGGAGAAGCGCCGCGGCGACCAGTGCGAGGCGTGGGCCAGGAGCAGGCGGTCGTCGGGATCGGTGATCGCGACGATGATCGCGGGGTCCGTGCGCGGGTAGTGGTCGCGGCCGCACGGCTCGCAGCGGCGCACCCAGCCGCCCTGCGACGGCTCGGTGGGGACGCCGCACAGCGAGCAGCGCGGGTGGGTCGCGTGCCACGCGGCGATCGCGACGGCCGTGGTCGCGAGCTCGTGGTCCCGCGCGCCCTCCACGCCGCGGTCCCAGAAGCCGGCGAGCAGGTCGCGCAGGCCGCGCATGCGGTCCCCGCCGATGCCGTCGTAGTCGGAGCCGAACGAGGCGTCGACCGGCACGAGCCCGACGAGCGGACGGTCCCGCTCCCGCCCCAGGTAGATGCGCAGCGAGGCCTCGGGCTGGTCCGCCGGGGCCAGCTCGACGAGCCTTCCGTCGGCGGCGAGCACGCGACCGTCGCGGACGACGATCGCGTCGCAGGCGTCGAGGTCGACCGCCTCGCGGCCGGCCGCATCGCGGTCGATGATCATGGGGACGTCGAGCGGCCACGGATTCCTCACCCTTGCACCGTACCGCCGGGGGCGCGGGCGCGGCACGCAGGCCGTACGGCGTGGAGCGTGGCGTCCGGGACCATTGGGCTCTACGGTGAGCCTGTGCCACGTTCACCGCTCGCGCTCGCCGCTCTGGCGTCCGTCGCCGTGCCCGGGCTCGACGTCTACGACGTCCTGCGCAGCCCCCACGCGGACGCGGACTTCGACGTGGTGGTCGTCAAGGACGCCACCGGCACCCGGTGGATCGTGCGCGCCCCCAAGCGCGCCGCCGCGGGCGCCGCGCTCGAGGCGGAGAAGGGCCTGCTGTCCGCCCTGGGCCGCGCCAAGGAGGCGGGGCTGGTCACGTTCGACGTGCCGCATCCCGTGGGCGCCGCCGAGGTCTCGGGCGACGAGGGCCGCGCGATCGTCTACACCGAGGTGCGCGGCGCGCAGCTGATGCTGCCCGCGCTCGAGCCGGGCCCCGGCCTGGCCGCCGCGCTCGGACGCACGCTCGCGCAGATCCACGAGCTTCCCATCGCGCTGGTCGAGGACCAGGGACTGCCCTCGTACACGGCCGACGACTACCGTCAGCGCCGCCTCGCCGAGCTCGACGCCGGCATCCAGACCGGGAAGGTGCCGCCGCGACTCGCGGACCGCTGGGAGCACCAGCTGGAGAACGTCTCCTGGTGGCGCTTCGACCCGACCGTGGTCCACGGCGACATGGGCGAACACCAGATCTTCATCGCCGACGGCGACGTCGTGGGCATCGTCGACTGGATGGACGCGCGCGTCGCGGATCCCGCGGACGACCTCGCGTGGCTGGTCGCCGCCGCGCCCGAGGACGTGGTCGACTCCGTCCTCGAGGCGTACACCATGGCCCGACGCGAACTGCGCGACCCGCACCTGCTCGACCGCGCGCGCCTCGCGTCGGAGATGGCGCTCATGCGCTGGATGATGTTCGGCGTGCGCACGGACAACCCGGACGTGGTCGCCGACGGCGAGGGCATGCTCGCCGACCTCGAGGCGCTGCTCTTCGAGGACTGACCCCCAGGGCGAGGACTGACCTCCAGGGCGAGGACTGACCCCCGGGGCGGCTGCCCGCCGTCAGCCCGCCGCTCCTCCCCGCACGAGCTCCTCGATCTCCTCGCGCGTCGCCAGCCGCTCCGGGCTCGCGGTGACCCCCGCGCCCACGTAGTGGAAGGCGGCGTCCACCTCGTCGACGTCCACGCCGGTCCACTCCGCCCACGCGAGCCGGTAGACGGCCAGCTGCACCTCCCGCGCGGCCCGCTCCTCGGGGTCGCGCGGCGGCCGCCCGGACTTCCAGTCGACCACCGTCACGCGCTCGAGCCCGCCCCCCGGCGGGAACACCGCGTCGATGCGCGAGCGGACGGTGACGCCCGCGACGGGCACCTCGACGTCGACCTCCACGTGCGAGGGCGTGCGTCCCGCCCAGGGGCTCGCCTCGAACGCCTCCTTGAGCGCCTCGAGGTCGGCGTCGTCCTCGCCCGGGCCCAGGTCGTCGAGCTCGAGCAGCGGCACGTGGCCGTACCTCGACTCGATCCACGCGTGCAGGCGGCTGCCTCGCTGCGCCGCCGGGGTGGGCTCCGACGGCAGCGGCCGTCGCAGCTGCGCGATGAACGCGGCACGGTCGCGCCGGAGCGCGACCAGCGCGGAGGTGCTGAGGTGCGCGGGCGTGTCGACCTGGCCCACGGCGGCGGCGCGCTCCGCTCGCTCGGCGAGCATCGCCGCGATCCGCGGTCCGTGCGGCAGGGAGTCCCAGCCCTCCCCGTCCGCGGGGGACGCGGCGAGCTCGTCACGGACCTGTGCCGCGAGCTCCCGGCGCGCGAGCTGTGCGGGCGTGGGCGCCGCGGGCCAGTCCGCCTCCCGCACGTGCGCGTCGACCGTGGCGCCCTCCTCGGGACGCGGCGCCCAGTCCGCGTCCGACACGAGGCCCCGCTCGACCAGTTCGCGCAGGTAGATGGACGGCTCCCGGGCGGTCTTCCCGCCCGCGTACCAGGAGCCCGACAGCAGCACGTGGGAGCGGGCGCGGGTCACCGCGACGTAGAACAGCCGCCTCTCCTCGTCGACGCGGTGCTCGCCGCACTCGCGCTCGAAGTCCCCGATGGTGGCGCTCAGCCCGGCGTGATCCGCCGCCTCGCGCCAGCACCACTCGGGCAGGTCCGCGCGGTCGAGCCGCAGCTCGTACGGCAGCTCGATGCCGCCGCGCCAGCCGGGATCCGTGTAGTAGTCACGGTTCTTGGTGGGCGCGTTGACCTTGGGGAAGTGTCCGTCCACCAGGCCGGGCACGGCCACGACGTCCCATTCGAGGCCCTTCGCGGCGTGGACGGTGAGGATCTGCACCGCGCCGGGCTCGGGATCCTTGACGGGCATCTCGAGCCCGCCCTCCTCGTCGCGCGCGGCCTCGAGCCACGCGAGGAAGGCACCGAGGGTCGCCCGGTCCGCGCCGGCGGCGAACTGCCGGGCCGCGTCGACGAACGCGTCGACGTTGCGGGCCGCGCGTCCGTCGGGGCGGGCGACGGCGGCCTCGATGTCGAGGCCCCAGGCGCGCTCGGCCGCGAGTACCAGCTCGGGCAGGCTCAGATAGGTGCGCGTGCGGATCGCCTCGACCGCCGTCTGCAGCCGCGCGAGCCGCTCCCGGGCGGCCTGGGTGAGGGAGCGGCCGTCCCGCGAGCACCAGCCCGCCGGCGGCGGGGACGCGAGCGCGTCGACCAGGCTCGCGTCGTCCTCGCGCTGGTCGCGCGGGCCGGCGAGTTCGCGCGCCCAGTCGTACAGGGCGGCGAGGTCGCGGATGCCCAGCGCGAGCCGCTCGGAGGTGAGCAGCCGCATCGCGGCGTCGCCGCGCGACGGGTCGTGGGCGACCTCGAGGAGCGCGACCAGGTCCGACACCTCCGGGGTGTCCACGAGACCGCCGAGGCCGACCACCTCGTAGTCGATCCCGGCCTCCGCGAGCGCCTCCACGATGGGCCCGAACTGGACGCGTCGGCGGCACAGGACCGCGGCCTCGTACGGCTTCTCGCGTGCCGGAAGCTCGGCGAGGCGCGCGCGCAGGTAGGCGACCACCGCGTCGGCCTCCGCGACGTGATCCGCGGCCATGAGCGCCTCGACGCCCGGCGCGGCGCGGACCGGCTCCGGGGTCCCCAGGTACTCCGACCGGGACCGCAGCGGCAGCACCTCGACCCGGGAGCCCTCGCGCAGCGGCGCCGCCGCCGCGTTGGCGGCGGCCAGGACCGGGCCCTCGTTGCGCCACGACACGGACAGCGTGGCCTGCACGACGTCGCGGCCGTGCGCGAACTCGTCGACGAACATGGGCAGCGCCGACTCGGAGGCGCCGCGGAAGCCGTAGATCGCCTGGTTGGGGTCGCCGACGGCCATGACGTGGCGCTCCGCGCCGAACAGCTCCGCGAAGAGCCGCAACTGGCCGGGCGACGTGTCCTGGAACTCGTCGAGCAGGATGGCGCGGTAGCGGCCGCGCTCGGTGGCGCGGACCGCGTCGAGGCGCGCGAGCTCGGCGGCGTAGGCCACCTGGTCCGCGAAGTCGAGCTGCGACGCGTCGCGCTTGCGGCGCTGGAACTCCTCTGCCAGCTGGGACACGGCCGCCAGGGTGCGCAGCTTCGCGATGTTCTTGGCGTGCCCGTTGGGGGTGCCGTTGCGGGTCTCGAGCGGGCCGGGCCGGTCGTCGTCGGCCTTCTTGGGCAGCGCGGCGAGGGCCTGGTACGACTGCTCGGCCCAGCGCCGCAGCCGCGTCGGCGTGCACGCGTGGTCGCGCAGCTGTCCCGCGAGCTTCGTCACCGCCTTCGTCACGGTGCTGACGGCCGCGTCCGTGTCGAGCGGACCGCTCCACGTGCGCGCCACGTCGTCCGCGAGCTGCCACAGGGCGGCCGCGGTGAGCGTGGTCGCGTCGGGGTCGATGCCCAGGCGCAGCCCGTGCTCGGCGACCAGCTGGGCCGAGTAGCCGTTGTACGTGGACACGGACGCGGGCGGCCGCGCGGGGTCCTCGCCGAACACGGCGGCGATCCGCTCCTCCGCGCGCTCCGCGATCTCCGCCGCGGCCTTGCGGGTGAACGTGAGACACAGGATCTCGTCCGGCGTGATGGGCGTGCCGAAGACCTCCTCCGCGTGGTCGAGGAGGTACACGATCCGCATGGACAGGGTCTCGGTCTTTCCGGAGCCCGCGCCGGCCACCACGAGCATGGGGTCGAGCCCGGCACCGATGACCCGCGCCTGCTCCGGGGTGGGCGGCCGGCCGGGCGTGAGGATCTCCGCGAGTTCCTCGATCGGGCGTGCCCGGCCGGGCACCAGCCCGTCGTCGAGCGCCTGGGCGGTCATCCGTCCGTCACCTGCCTTCCGCTGGGCCACGCCGGGCACGATCGCCGCACCGGGCACGAGCCGCAGCGCTCGTTCGTCTGGGCGCGGAACGTGGCCCGCGCCATCTGGTCGACCGCGTCCGCGAGGCGCACGGTCTCCTTCTCCACGTCGATGGGGTCCTGGTCGCGCGGCGAGGCGCCCTGCGTCGCACCGCCCACGTACACGAGGGAGGCGCCCGACGCGCCGTCGACGCCGCGGAAGGCTCCGTGGGCGGCCGCCAGCTGGTACATCGCGAGCTGCGCGTGCTCCTGCGCGGCATCCTTGGACACCGCGGTACCGGTCTTGAGGTCGACGATGCGCGCCTCGCCGCCCGCGATCTCCACGCGGTCGGCGCTGCCGGAGATGTACGCGCGCCCCACCTCGACGCCGAACCCCTCCTCCACCCGCACCTCGTCGCAATGCACGGATGCGACATAGCCGGCGAGTCGGCGGATCATCCCGTCCGCGCGCTCGCGCAGCAGCAGGTCGGGCCAGGTGCCGCCGCCGCCCATCTCGGACCAGCGTGCGTCGAGCGCCGCCGCGAGCTGGTCGTGCGTACCGGCCGGGAGCTCCGCCGCGATCTCGTGGACGAGCGTGCCCAGGGACTGCTTCTCGCTGCTCGCGGCCTGTCCTCCGACGGACTCGAGGGCCCAGCGCAGCGGGCACGTCTCCAGCGACTCGAGCCGCGAGGGCGAGACCCGGATGCGCATGTCCTCGTCCCACATCCCCACCTCCGTGGAGGGTCCGGGGACGCCGTGCCAGTCGTCGGGGTCCGCGCCCGCGATCTCGAGCCGGGTGAGCCGCGCGAGCAGGCGCGCGTGTCCGTCGCGGTCCGCCGCCGGGAGCGCGGCCGCCTCGGCCCGCACCGCCGCGACCGCCGCGCGCAGGTCCGCCACCGGCGGGGCGGCGTCGGCCCGCTCGGCCGACACCTGGGCCGCCGCGCCGGCCCACGCGAGAAAGCGCGAGGGGCGCTCGTCGTCCCCGTCCACGCACGTGAGGATCAGGCGGCGCCGGGCGCGCGAGGCGGCCACCGCGAAGGCGCGGGTCTCGTCGTCCAGCACCGCGCGGCGCGCGGAACGCGCCGCCGCGGCGCGGCCCGCCTCCGGGATGGGCGCGCGCTCGGCGCGGCCGGCGAGCACGTCGGCCAGGTGCTGGGCCCCGAGGACGCTGTCGCGCAGGCGCAGGTCGGGCCACACGCCCTCCTCGAGGCCGGCGACCACGACGACGTCCCACTCCCGGCCCGCGGCGCCGGCGGGGGTCGCGAAGCTCACGGTGTCGAGGGCCCGGGCGCGCGCGCCGAGCGAGTCGACGGCGAACTCCTGACCCTCGAGGTGCTCGATGAAGGACGTCACCGAGGAGCCGGGCATGCGCTCGGCGTAGAACTGGGCGGCCTTGAGCAGCGCGATGACCGCGTCGAGGTCGGCGTCGTCCCGCGCGGAGCCCGCGAGCGCCGCCGCGCGCCAGGCCTCGGCGACCCCGAGCGCCTCCCACACCGCCCAGCCGATGGCGCCGGGGGTGGCGTCCGGGAGCGCCGCCGCGGCCGCGCCGGCCGCGATCGCCCGGGTGGCCCGGGCGGCGGCCCTGGCCTCGGGGGTGGCGAGCCCGGCCCACAGCGTCGCGTCGTCGAGGGCGGCGGTGAGCAGCTCTCCCGAGGAGCGGTGGCCCTCCTCGAGACGCTCCTGGCGCACGAGGGCCCGGCGCAGGCGCCGCAGCGCGACCGGGTCGAGCCCGATGAGCCGCGATCCCAGGAGTTCCGCCGCCGCGTCCTCCTCCCAGGGCTCGGCCTCGCCGCGGGCCACCGCCGCGGCTCGCCGCATCATGGTCAGCAGCGGCGCGATGGCGGGCTCGCGGTGCAGCGCGGTGCCCTCCCCGAGGGTCTCGCACGGGATGTCCATGGCCGCGAGGTCGGCGCGCAGCTCGCGCAGCCGTCCGGTCGAGCGGGCGATGACGGCCATGCTCCCCCACGGGGTCTGCGGCCCCGTCCCGTCGCCGTGCCGGGCCGCGCGCAGCTCCGCGGCGACCGCCCGCGAGTGGGCGTGGCGATGGGCGGCGGTGAGGATCCGCACCTCGCCCGCGGCGGGCACCGGTTCGACGGCCGTGCGCGCGGACCCCTCGCCCAGCACGCCGATCCGACCCACCGTGGCCGCGGTCACGGACGCGAGCGCGCCGGACTGACGGTGCCCCGGCCCGAGCCGGACCAGCGTCGCGCCGAGCCACCCGGGCCCCACCGCATCGGCCAGGATCGTGGGCATGGCGCCCCGGTATCCCTGCACCGACTGGTCGGCATTGCCCAGCAGCACCAGGCGCGCGCCACGCGCCGCGAGGGCCTCGAGCAGGCTCCTGCCCGCCGCGGTGAGGTCCTGCGCATCGTCCACGATCACCAGGTCCCACGGCGGCGCGGGCGCGTCGCCCGCCCGCAGCGCGGCGGCCGCCTGCGCCACCACCACCGCGGGGTCGTAGCGCGCACCCTGGTCGGGGGTGAGCGCGCGCCACAGCAGCTGCTCGTCGTACTCGGCCATGACGACCGCGGCGGCGGCCCACTCGGGCCGGCCCACGTCGCGCCCGAGCGCCGCGAGGTCGTCGGGCGCCAGCCCGGCCTCGCTGGCGCGCATGAGCAGGTCGCGCAGCTCCGCCCGGAAGCCGGGCAGCCGCGTCGCGTCCTCCGGGATCACGCCCGCCCAGTCCGGGCGCGCGCCGATCCCCCGGGCGTGACCCGCGAGCAGCTCGCGCAGGATCTGGTCCTGCTCCGCGCCCGTGACCAGCACCGGCGGCGGGTCGCCGGCGGCCGCGGCCCGCGCGGCGAGGACCGCGTGCGCCGCGGAGGCGGCCGTGCGCACCACGGGGGCGCCCACGGGGCGGTCGAGCAGGAGCGACACGCGGTCGCGCAGCCGCGCGGCCGCGTCGCGCGTGGCCGCGAGCACCAGGAGCCGCGACACGTCCGTGCCCCGCCGCGCCGCCTCGACCGCGACGGCGGCGGCCACCGTGGTGCGGCCGGAGCCGGCGGGACCCACGATCACGACGTGGCCCGCGTGGCCGGGCGAGCCGGGGCGCAGCGCGGCCTCGACGGCGGCGTGCTGGTGCGCGTCGAGGGTGGGGACGGCGTCGGCGCCGCGCGGCGGTCGCAGGGTGAGCCCGGTCATGGGTCCATCCCACCAGACCCCTCCGACATCGCGGCTCAGGCGGCGGGGGACGCCTCGGGCGAGGCGGAGTCCGCGTCGGCGGCCGGCGACGGCTCGGGCGACGCGCCCTCGACGGGCGCCGGCTCGGCCGCGTCGGGGAAGGGCCACGGGTTCGGCTCGCAGGCCTCCGGCAGCGCGCGCTGGTCCGCCATCACGTCCGCACGCCCGGACTCGCACGCCACCGCATCGTGCCCCAGCGTGAATCCCACGCCGTGCCCGAGCAGGTAGCGGCGCGCGCCGTCGCGGTCCTCGCCGTAGCCGTCGAGGCCGCGCGCCCAGTCCTCGACGCTCACGGGCACGACGCCGCGCTCGGCGCAGCCCAGGGTGGCGCTCGGGGAGGCGGCCGGCTCCGCCGACGGCGAGGCGGCCGGCGAGGGCTCCACATCCAGGGACGATGCGCCGATCGCGCCCTCGTCGGGGCACAGGATGGCCGCGGCGACGGGGCTCGCGAGGACGATGCGCACGTCCGGAACGCCGTCGGTCAGCACGAACTGCTGGCGCCCCTCTGCGCCCCAGCCGCGGTGGTCGTTGAGGGTGTCGAGCACGTACTGCGCGAGCACCTCGGGGTTGATCGCGAGCCCGTCCTCGACGTCGACGCGCACGAACTTCACCGGCCCGGCGCCCTCGCGCTCCTCGGAGTCGACCAGCGCCGCGGTGAACGTGCCCTCGCCCGCCTCGGGCACCGTGAGCGAGCGCAGGCCGGCGGCGCGGTCCGCATCGTCCAGCGTCCGCTCGATGGGCTCGATCGGGTCGATCGACACGTCCGGCGTGGGGCGCGGCTCGGGCGTCGGCGACGCGGACGCCTCCGGCTCGGCGGTCCACGCGTGATAGAGGTCGGGGACGAACCCGGTCGCCCAGCCCGCGCCGATCCCCGCGGCGAAGGCCGCGACGACCACGAGTGCGGAGATCCACAGCGGCGGCAGGGCGATTCCCCTGCCCGCGAACACACCGGTGGACCTCTGACGCACCGCCATAGGATAGTGCCGACGAACAGGCATCGAACGCCAGGGAGGCGACCATGGAAGTCCGGATCGGCGTGCAGCACGTGTCTCGGGAGATCTCGATCGACACGGACATGACCTCCGATGAGGTCGCCGCCGCGGTCGCCAAGGCCGCCGCCGACCAGGGCGGCACGCTCGAGCTCACCGACGCCAAGGGCCGCCGCGTCATCATCCCGGCGGCGTCGCTCGGCTACGTGGACATCGGCGAGGAGGCGCGTCACCGCGTCGGCTTCGGGGCCTGACCCCGGCCACCCCTCCCCCGGGACGATGCATCGGCCAGGGGCCCCTTTCGCGCGCCACCGTTGCGCCGGTACAATGGGCTCCGACCTGGGCTGACCGGTCGTCATGTGAGAGCCTCCGGCGGACGCCGCCGGGGACGCGGCCGGGGCCGCGCTACGGATGATTCGCGATCGGCTGCCCGCCGCATCGGCGCCGGACGCGCCCCCACAGCTCGGAGCACCATGACCGACACGCACGCCACTGTGCAGGCCCAAGACACCACCTTCGCGGACTACGACGTCGACCACCGCATCGTCGACGCCCTCGCCGAGAAGGGCATCGTCTCCCCCTTCCCCATCCAGGCCATGACCCTGCCGGTCGCCCTGTCCGGCCACGACATCATCGGCCAGGCCAAGACCGGCACCGGCAAGACGCTGGGCTTCGGCATCCCGGCGCTGCAGCGCACCGCCGCCCCCGGCGAGGACGCCTACGAGACGCTCGGCGACGCGAAGGGCAAGCCGCAGGCGCTCATCGTCGCGCCGACCCGCGAGCTCGCGGTCCAGGTGGCCGGCGACCTCGAGACCGCGTCGCGCAAGCGCTCCGTGCGCATCGTCCAGATCTACGGCGGCCGCGCGTACGAGCCCCAGATCGAGGCCCTGCAGAAGGGCGTCGACGTGGTCGTGGGCACCCCCGGCCGCATGATCGACCTGCTCAACCAGGGCCACCTGGACCTGCGCTTCATCAAGACCGTGGTGCTCGACGAGGCCGACGAGATGCTCGACCTGGGCTTCCTCCCCGACGTCGAGAAGCTGCTCGCCGCGACCCCCGCGTCGCGCCACACCATGCTGTTCTCCGCGACCATGCCGGGCGCCGTCGTGGCGCTCGCGCGTCGCTACATGACGCAGCCCACCCACATCCGCGCCGCGGACCCGGACGACGACGGCGCCACCGTCAAGGCCATCAAGCAGGTGGTCTACCGGGCGCACGCGCTCGACAAGGTCGAGGTCCTCGCCCGCATGATGCAGGCCAACGGCCGCGGCCTCACCGTGGTGTTCGCGCGCACCAAGCGCACGGCCGCCAAGGTGTCGGACGAGCTGCGCGAGCGCGGCTTCGCCGCCGGCGCGATCCACGGCGACCTGGGCCAGGGCGCGCGCGAGCAGGCGCTGCGCGCGTTCCGCTCGGGCAAGATCGACATCCTGGTGGCGACCGACGTCGCGGCCCGCGGCATCGACGTCGACGACGTCACCCACGTGGTCAACTACCAGTGCCCCGAGGACGAGAAGACGTACCTCCACCGCATCGGCCGCACGGGCCGCGCGGGCAAGACCGGCACCGCCGTGACGTTCGTCGACTGGGACGACATTCCGCGCTGGTCGCTCATCGACAAGGCGCTGGACCTGGGCTACCCCGAGCCGCAGGAGACCTACTCGACGTCGCCGCACCTGTACGACGACCTCGACATCCCCGAGGGCACCAAGGGCCGCCTGCCCCGGGACAAGCGCACCCGCGCGGGCCTCGAGGCGGAGACCGTCGAGGACCTGGGCGAGACCGGCAAGCGCGCCGGCGGCGCGGGCGGCTCGCGTGACGGCGGCCGCGGCGAGGGCCGCGGCGGTCGTGGCGGCCGTTCGGGCGGCCGGGGCGGTCGCTCCGGTGGTCGCGACGGTGGCCGGGATGGTGGGCGTGAGGGTGGCCGTGACGGCCGTCCCGAGGGCGAGCGCCGCTCGGACGCCGGGTCCGGCGAGGGCTCGGGCTCGGGCGAGGGCCGGTCCGGCCGGTCGCGCAACCGCCGCCGTCGCGGCGGTGCGGGCTCCGGCGAGGGTGCGGGCGAAACGCGCACCGAGAGCGCGCGCGCCGCGGTGACCGATGCGCTGGCCGGCGAGGGCTCCGGCCCCGCCGACGCGGGCGCTCCCCGCGCCGAGGGCGAGTCCAAGCCGCGCCGCAACCGCAGCCGTCGCCGCCGTCGTGGCGGGTCCGGCCAGGGCGAGGGTGCCGGCTCCACCGAGGCCGCGGCTCCGCAGGCGGCTCCCGCGGCCGAGTAGCCGCAACCGCATCAGCAGTCGCCAAGGGGCGGCGAGGGAGACCTCGCCGCCCCTTGGCATGTGTGCAGAGCCTCTCCACGCGTGCCGGCCCCGCTCTCGCCTCCCCACGCGTGCCGGACCCGTTTCACGTCCCCACGCCTGTCCGGGACACTGAGGACCGCTCATTGGGCGCCGCTGCTCGCTGCGGGACACTCAGGACCGGTGGCGCGGCGACGCGGCGGTCCTCACGGTCCCGCAGCAACCACACAGCCCGATTCAGCGGTCCCTACTGTCCCGGACCGCAGGGGCGGGGCGGCCGAGCAGGTGCGCCCGCCCAGACGCGCAACCCAGCGCGGCTACCCCCGCTGGCGCTCGAGCTCCTCGAAGGCCTCCGTCGTCGTGAGGTTCTCCCCCAGCCGGTTCGGCTTGCCCGTGCCGTGGTAGTCCGAGGAGCCGGTCGCCACCATCCCGTGCCTCTCCACCAGCGCCCGCAGCCGCGCGCGAGTGGCCTCGTCGTGGTCGCGGTGGTCCACCTCGAGCCCGGCGAGCCCGACCTCGGCGAGCGCGTCGATCACCGAGTCGGGCACCACGCGCCCGCGCCCCTCCGCGCCCGGATGCGCGAACACGGGCACGCCCCCGGCGGCGCGGATCGCCCGCACCGCCTCGCGGACGTCGGGCGCGTAGTGATGGACAAAGTAGGGCGAGCGCGAGTGGAGCACGTCGTCGAATGCCGCCGATCGGTGAGGGAAGTGCCCCCGGGCGACCAGCGCATCGGCAATGTGCGGGCGCCCCACCGTCGACGCCGACCCTGCATGCTCGAGCACGTCCTCCCACTCCACGGGGAAGTCGGCGGCGATGCGCTCGACCATCGCGCGCGCCCGCTCCACGCGGTCGCGGCGGGTGCGCTCCATGATCGCGGCGAGCTCCGGCGCGTCCATGCGCGGCCAGTACGCGAGCATGTGCAGCGACACCCAGCGGTCCTTGGCGGAGACCTCGATGCCCGGCACGAACCGCAGTCCCAGGCGCGCGGCCTCCGCGGCGGCCTCGTCCCAGCCGTCGACCGAGTCGTGGTCGGTCAGCGCGACCACGTCCAGGCCCGCCTCCGCGGCCTCCCTCATCACCTGGGCGGGCGCGCCGTGGCCGTCCGAGACCGTCGAGTGGGTGTGCAGGTCGATGCGCATCGCCCCAGTATCGCGCGCGGATCCCGCCCGGGGCACGGGCCGGGTGCGCGCGACACCGTGCAGGTGCGCCGCGGCACCGTCCGTGAGAGCCTGCCATCCGGGGGAGGTGGCGCGATGGACGCGATCGAGGTGGTGGCCTGGGCGACGGCGGCGGGGCTCGCGGTGGTGGCTCTGTTCCAGGTGGCGCTCGCCGCCGGCGCCCCCTGGGGCGACTTCGCGTGGTCGGGGCGCCAGCCCGGCCGGCTGCCCGCCACGCTGCGCGTCGCGAGCGCCGTCTCCGCGCCGGTGCTGCTGGGCATGGCGGCGGTGGTGCTCCTGCGCGCCGGGGTCTGGGGCGAGGGGGACTCGACCTGGGTGACGGTCGTGGCCTGGGTGGTCGCCGCGATGCTGACCCTGTCCGCGCTCGGCAACCTCGCGAGCCGCAGCCCGCGGGAGCGCGCCGTCTTCGGCCCGCTGTCGCTCCTCATCGCGATCGGCGCGATCGTCGTCGCGATCGCCGGCCCCGCCTGAGCCTCGTCCGAGCCCCGCCTGAGCCCCGCCTGCGCCTCGTCCGAGCCGCACCGCACCGCTCACGCACCGCGGTCCGCTCGCCCGTCGCACCCCGTGGGAGAATTCAGCGCGTGAACGACAAGGACGACACCAACAAGGCACGCACCACCCGACCGGGCTCGCAGGAGTTCAAGGACTTCATCGCCGGGCACTGGGCCGAGCGCGAGGACCTCCACACCACCCGCATCGCCGCGGCTCCCTACGCCGCCGACCGCCGCGCCCGCCTCAGCGCGCGCTTCCCGGGCGAGCGCATCGTCGTCCCGGCCGGCGACCTCAAGGTCCGCTCGAACGACACGGACTACCGCTTCCGTCCGTCGACGGACTTCACCTACCTCACCGGCCTGGGCATCGACCACGAGCCCGGCGCGATCCTCGTCATGGAGCCGCGCGAGGGCGAGGGCCACGACGCGACGCTCTACCTGGTCCCCCCGGCCACCGCGGGCGACGAGGGCTTCTACGCCGATGCGCGGTCCGGCGAGTTCTGGATCGGTCGCCGTCCCGGCCTGGCCGACTTCGAGGCCATGACCGGCATCGCGACCCGGCCCCTGGCCGAGCTGCCCGAGATCCGCCTCGCGGCGCACCCCCGCAAGAAGGTGCGCGTCGCGCTGGCGGAGATGCGCTTCGTCAAGGACGAGTACGAGATCCAGCAGCTGCGCGACGCGGTCGACGCCACCATCGACGGGTTCGAGCGCGTCATCGGCGAGCTGCCCCGCGCCGTCGCCCACAAGCGCGGCGAGCGAGTCGTCGAGGCCACCTTCGACGGCCACGCCCGCGAGGAGGGCAACGCGGTGGGCTACGAGACCATCGCCGCCTCGGGCGCCCACGCCACCACGCTGCACTGGATCCGCAACACCGGCCAGGTCCGCGAGGGCGACCTCATGCTGCTCGACGCGGGCGTCGAGGTGGAGAGCCTCTACACCGCGGACATCACCCGCACCTTCCCCATCAACGGCGAGTACTCCCCCGTCCAGCGCAAGGTCTACGACGTGGTGCTCGAGGCCGCCGACGCCGCGTTCGCCGTCGCGAAGCCCGGCGTGCGCTTCATCGACATCCACCTCGCCGCCATGGAGGTCATCGAGAAGCGCCTCACCGAGTGGGGCATCGTCCCCGAGGCCCAGGACCCCGAGTCGAAGCTCTACCGGCGCTGGATGGTCCACTCGACCTCGCACCACCTGGGCCTCGACGTCCACGACTGCGCCGAGGCCAAGCGCGAGCTCTACCTCGAGGGCGAGCTCAAGCCGGGCATGGTCTTCACCATCGAGCCGGGCCTGTACTTCCAGGAGGGCGACCTGGCCGCCCCGGAGGAGCTGCGGGGCATCGGCATCCGCATCGAGGACGATGTGCTGGTCACCGAGGACGGCGTCGAGAACCTCTCCGCGCGCCTGCCGCGGGAGGCCGACGCGATCGAGGAGTGGATGGCGCGCCTGCGCGGCTGACCCCGCTCCCCGCTGCGGACACTCCGCACGGATTCGAGGTCGACGCGCCGGGCACGGACCCGGTTTCGCGCCGGATCTCCGGCGTGTCTCATGCCATTCCGTGCGGAGTGTCCGGAATCCGAGGGTGGTGCATCCCACACCCCCCTCGGGACCTTCGGCCCCCCTGCCTTGAACGGGGCGAACCCTACGGTGAGGCGGGCCACTGCCGACCTGGAGGCCCCCGAAGCCGAGGAGCCCCCATGTCCCCCGTCGCGCACCTGCGCCGCCTGCTCGCGGTCCTCTGCGCGGCGGCCGCCGCGCTGCTCCTCGCGGGCGCTCCCGTCGCCGCCGCGGCCGGCCCCGTGGCCACCGCCGCCACCGCCGTCGCCACGACCGGGCTGGAGGACGGCGCGGTCCCGGCCGGCCCCGTGGCCACCGCCACGTCGGCCACCGACCTCCCCGCCGACCAGCTCGTCATCTTCTGGGGCGACGGCTGCCCCAACTGCGCCGCGCAGAACGTGTGGCTGGGCGACTACGCGACCGACCACCCCGACCTCGACGTCGCCAAGTACGAGGTGTGGAACGACGCCGCGAACCGCGACCTGTTCGCCGCGACCGGCGAGGAGCTGGGCTTCCAGGCCAGCGCCGTGCCCACCACGGTGCTGGGCGAGCGCGTGTGGATCGGCTGGAACGCCGCGGTCCAGGCGGACATGGAGGGCGCCCTCGCGACCGTCATGGCGGGCGGCACGGCCCACCCGGGCGTGTTCGGCACGGAGGGCGCCGGCACGTGCACCGGCGAGGACGGCATGTGCTCCGGCGAGGGCGGCGGCAGCACCATCTCCCTCCCGTGGATCGGCGAGGTCGCGCTCGCGGAGCAGTCGCTGCTGGTCTCCACGGTCATCATCGGCTTCGTCGACGGCGTCAACCCCTGCTCGCTGTGGGTCATCTCCGTGCTGCTCACCATCGTGCTGCGCACCAAGGACCGCCGCCGCGTCATCGCGATCGGCTCGACGTTCCTGCTGGTCACGGCCGCGATGTACGCGCTGTACATGGCGGCGTTCTACTCGGCGCTCACGCTCATCGGCGCGATCGGCTGGATCCAGGCGGGCATCGCGGTGGCCGCCGCCGTCGTGGGCGCGGTGAGCGTCAAGGACTACTTCGCGTTCAAGAAGGGCCTGTCGTTCACCATCGCGGACTCGTCCAAGCCCGGCATCTACAAGCGCGTCCGCGAGGCCGCGGCGCAGAAGTCGATCGTCGCCGCCATCGGCGCGACCATCATCCTCGCGGTCGCCGTGTCGCTGCTCGAGGCGCCCTGCACCGCGGGCTTCCCCATGATGTGGACCGGCCTGCTGCACGCCAACGGCGTGGGCCCCGCGGAGACCGCCGGCCTGTTCGTGGCGTACATGGTGCCGTACCTCATCGACGAGTTCGTGGTCTTCGGCATCGCGCTGGTGACCATGCGTGCGACCAAGCTCCAGGACCGTCACGGCGAGCTGCTCAAGCTGTTCGCGGGCGTGACCATGCTCGCGCTCGCGGGCGTCATGGTGATCGACCCCACGGTCATGGAGCAGCCGCTGCTCGCGCTCGCCCTGTTCATGGCGGCGTTCGGGCTCGCGTTCCTCATCCACGTGGTCACCACGCAGGTGCGCCGCCTGCGTGCGGCGCGCGCGGAGCTCGAGGAGCTCGCCGCGCAGGACCTGCCCGAGGACGATGCGGTGGGCACCGGCCGGTAGCCCCCCGGTCCGGGGTCGGGCCCGTCAGGCCGGGTCGGGCCCGTCAGGCCGGGTCGGGCCCGTCAGGCCGGGTCGGGGCCGTCAGGCGACGACGCCCGGTCCGGCGCGTCAGCCGACGGGCGCGGGCTCCCCCGCGTGCAGGCGCCGCGCCAGCTCCAGGAGCGTGTCCGCGGAGGCGTCCCACGAGTAGCGGCCGGCGACCGCGCGTCCGGCCGCCGAGCGCGCGCGGCAGTTCTCCGGGTCCGCCAGCTCGCGGACGCGCGAGGCGAGGCCCTGCGCATCGTTCACCGGGAAGAAGCCCACCGCGTCGCCGCCGATCTCCCGGAAGATCGGGATGTCCGACGCGACCACGGGCACGCCGCGCCCCATCGCCTCGACCACCGGGATGCCGAAGCCCTCGTCGCGCGAGGCGGTGACCAGCGCGGTGCAGCGGTCGAGCAGCCGGTGGTATTCCGCGTCGCTCACGCCGTCGTGGAAGATCAGGCGCGCGCCGGCGGGGGCCTCGCGCTCGAGCGCCGCACGCCGCTCGGGCGTGATCCGCGACAGCAGGTGGAGCTCGTGGTCGGGCAGCAGGCCCGCGGCCCGCACGAGCGTCTCGACGTTCTTGTAGGGCATGAACGAGCCCATGTAGAGCAGGGTCCGGTCGCGCTCGCCGGGGCCGGTGTAGGTCGCGGCCGCGGGGTACGACGAGGGCGCGTTGGGCAGGACCGCGACCGGTCGCCGCGTGAGGCGGTGCTCCTCCATGAGGGCGCGCGTGGTCGCGGAGATGGTGGCGACGGCGTCGGCGCGGTCGAGCATGAGCCGCTGCGGCCAGTACGCGGAGTGGTACGCCCGCCACGCGGCGCGCACCACCGCGGGCTGGTCGCGCGGCGGCAGCGGGTGGCGGTAGTAGATCAGGTCGTGCAGCGTGAGGATCAGCCGGTAGCGCCGCCCCCAGGAGCCCATCACCTGCATGGGCGAGAACACCACGTCCGCGCCGAGCGCGTTGAGGCGGCGTGCGATGAACGGCTCCGCCGGGTGCGTGGGCGCGGTGACGCGGACGTAGTCCGCGTCGGGCGTGAGCATCTCGCGCTGGCGGTCGTCGTGGATGAGCGCGGTCACCTCGGTGCGCGCGGCGAGCGCCTCGAGCAGGGAGGCGCCGAAGCGGGAGATGCCGTCGTGGTAGCCGATGCGCGTGAACCGGGCGTCGATGACCAGCCTCATGCGGGGGTCCCCTCGCGGTCGGTCGCGCCACTCTCGTGCGCCGCGAGCAGTCCGCGCTCGGCCAGGAAGTCGCGGGCGTGCTCGGCGACGGCGGCCGGCTCCTCGTAGTGCAGCAGGTGGCCGCTGCCGGCGATGACGACCAGGCGGGCGTCCGGCGCGGCGGCGGCGAGAGCCTCCTGCGCCGCGACGGGCGAGACGTCGTCGCGGGCCCCCGCGATCAGGAGCGTGGGCACCGCGAGCGCGTGCGCGTCCTCGGCGGCGTGGTGACGGGTGGCGGCGCGGTAGCTGTCGAGCAGGCTGCGGCGATCGGCGAAGCCCGCGAAGCGCGCGCGGTGCTCCGCCCGGATGAAGTCGCGCACCTGCGCGGACCGGGTGCAGGTCATGGCGCTCGAGACCAGGTCGACCACGGCACGGGAGCGCAGCAGCGGCTCGCCCACGGCCCGCGGCAGCGCCGCTCCGGCGACGTAGTACGCCTCGGTCGCCCACGACAGGGCGGCGCGCGGGCCGCGCAGCGCCGGAGAGGAGACGGGGTTCACCAGGACCAGGGCGCGCAGCCGCTCCGGATGGCGCCGCGCGAACGCCGCGGCGACGATCGACCCGAACGAGTGGCCCAGCATCGCGAGGCCGCCGGATGCCTCAGGACCGCTCCCGCCGTCGAGCCCCAGCGCGGTGACGAGCCGGTCGAGGAAGGACACGTACGCGTCGAGGTCGTGGGCTCCGGGGAGCACCTCGCTGACGCCGTGACCGGGCAGGTCCGGGACCACGATGCGCGCGCCGGGCAGGCACCGCGCGATGAGGTCGAGACCGTGCCGGTCGCCCCGAAGTCCGTGGACGGCGAGCACGGTGGGCGCATCCGCGAGCGGCGCACCGGAGGCGTCGAGCGGCTCGACGAGGCGGTAGCCGGCCACACGATCCCGGCCGCCGGGGGTCGCCAGCCGGACGGTGCGCTCCGACCACCGCTGGGGCGCCTCGGGCAGCGCCAGCGGGTAGCGCGGCTCGCGCGCGGTCATCGTCCGGCCTCGCCGGCGGGGCCCCCCTCGCCCGGGCGGGCCGGGGCGCCGGGCCCGGCCACCGCATCGGCGCCGGTCCCGGCGAGCGCCTGGGCCTCGCCCCGGGCCTCGGCCTCGTGGACCAGCGACTCCGCCTCGTCGACCACGGCCGCGGCCTGCGACGCGAGCGCGTCGCCCACGACCTGGTCGGACAGGGTCCGGTAGATGTCCTCGAACTCGTCGAGCGTGCCGCCCAGGTCGTGGCGCGCGACGATGCGCCGGGACGCCTCGCCCATCCGGGCGCGGGCGCCCGGGTCGCCGGCCAGGCGGCCCAGGGCGGCGGCCAGCGCGTCGACGTCACGGGGCTCGAACAGCTCGCCGTTGGTGCCGTGGTGGACCAGGTGCGGCAGGGCCACGGCGTCCGCCGCGATGACGGGCAGGCCCGCGGCCATGGCCTCCATGGTGGCGATCGACTGGAGCTCCGCGGTGGAGGGCATGACGAAGATGTCCGCACGGCGGTAGGCGTCGATCAGCTCCTCCTCGGTGACGAAGCCGGGCAGGTCGACGCGGTCGGCGATGCCCAGCTGCTGGGCGAGGGCCGTGAGCTCGGCGTCGCAGGCGCCGGTGCCGACGATCCGCAGCCGCACGCCGTTGAGGCGCGCGACGGCCTGGACCACGTCCTCGATGTGCTTCTCCTTGTCGAGGCGGCCCACGAAGAGCGCCTCGACGCCGTCGCCGGCGCGCGCCCGGCGGCGCTCGGCGTCGGTGCCGAACTTGGTGAGGTCGATGCCGCACGAGACGGGGTGGGTGGGACGGTCGAAGCCCGCGTCGGTGAGGAACTGGACGGCACGCGGAGTGGGCGCGGTGACCAGGTGGGCCTCGGAGTAGACCGCGAGCAGGTCCGCCCAGATGCGGTTCGCGGACCAGGCGCGCGCGAAGGCGGGCATGCCGTGCTGGGCGACCAGGTTCTGCGGCATGGTGTGGTTCGTCGCGACCACGGGCAGCCCCCGGCGGCGGCCGTGGCGGATCGCGAAGCGTCCGATGACGAAGTGCGACTGGACGTGGATGACGTCGGGGCGCACGGCGTCGATGACGTCGCGGACGGTGGAGTCGGTGCCCCACGGCCAGCAGTAGCGGAAGTCCCGGCGGACCCCGGCGGGCACGGAGGCGACGCGGTGGACGGTGAGCGCGCCCATGGTCTCGACGGAGGTGTGCGTGGTCTCCGCGGGGCACACGACGTGGACGTCGTGGCCGCGGGCGGCGAAGCCGTCGGCCAGCCGGCGCGCGAAGTAGGCGGCGCCGTTGACGTGCGGGGGGAAGGTGTCCGCGGCGATGAGGATGCGCAGGCGCTCGCCCGGGGCGGAGGGCTCCCACGCGTGGGCCGCGGTGCGCTCGGCGATCTCGCCGCGCCGGACGATGCGCGCGAGCGACGCGGTGCCGATCATCGCGATGATCGCGCCCACCGCGGCGAGCGGGATGGACCACGCGCCGGTGATGCGGGCCTCGCCGAAGAGCAGGGTGCCGGCGACGACGGCGACCACGGGGTCCACCACCGTCGTGGTGCCGAGCACCACCGAGGCGGGCCCGGAGGCGAAGGCCTGCTGGACGATCCACCCGGCCAGGGCGGTCGCCGCGAGCACGACCACCGCGAGCACCACGATGTCGAGGTCGATGCCGCCCAGGTGGTGGATGCGCTGCTCGACGGCGCGCACGAAGGCGGACACGAGCCCGGCGAGCGCGGCGGCCGTGAAGGTCAGGATGGAGAAACGGGGGCGGCCCTCGAGCCGCATCGCCGCGACGGCCGCGGCCAGCACCACCGCGGTGAGCGCAATCGCGGGCCAGATCGACGTCGCCTGCATGGGCACGTGCGGCTGACGGGCGACGACCGTGACGAACAGGCCGATGCCCACGCACGTGGTCGCCACCGCGCTCCACAGGCGCACGCGGCCGGCGAAGTGACGGTGATCCCACAGCACGATGGTGACGAGCGCGAGCGCGCCCAGCGGCTGCACCACGGTCAGCGGCGCCATCGCGAGCGCGGCGACGTGCAGGGCGGTGGCGCCGGCCTGCAGCAGCACGCCGCCCGTCCAGCGCGGGGAGCGCAGCAGGGTGGGCAGGGTGCTGAGGGCGACGCGGCGGTCGGTGGCCACGTCGCGCACCGCGCTCTGCTCGAGATGGGCGGCGGCTCCGAACGCGACGGCGGCTGCCACCGCGCACGCAACGGCGAGGAAGAGCATCGAGTGAACCTCGGGATCGGGGGCGATGGTCGGTGCGCACAAACACTTCGCGCAGGCCAATTGTCCCCGATGCAGGTCCCATACACCGTTACCGCGCGCCGCGCCGGGTCGCGGCCGCGCTCTCACCCCAGCGATGCCAGGCTGCGGATGGCGCCCCTCAGCCGCTCCGGCGCGTCCTGGCAGGAGATCCGCACGTGGCCCGCGCCCGCGCCCTCGCGCGCCTCGAACAGCTCCCCCGCCGCGAGCGGCAGGCCCGCGGCCTCGGCCCGCGCGGCGAACCGCGTGGCGTCGAGCCCGCCCAGGTCGACCCAGACGCCGGGCCCGCCCGCGGGCCGTTCCGCCGCCCACCGCGGCGCCGCGCGGGCCAGCTCGTCCAGCACGGCGTCGACGGACGCCCGCAGCGTCTCGCGGCGCCACCGCACCGTCGCGTCGAAGTGCTCCGCGAGCAGCGCGGCCGCGAGCCGCTGCTGCAGCGGCGAGGAGCCGAAGTCGAGCGCCACCCGGCGCCGCCGCAGGTGCGCCGCGAGCGTCAGATTGGTGTGGATCCACCCGATTCGCAGCCCGCCCCAGAACACCTTGGTCATCGACCCGATGGTCGCCACCGGACCCGCCTCCGACAGCGAGGCGAGCGGCGCCGGCGGGTCGCCGTCGAGCGCGAGGTCGGCCGCGCAGCGGTTCTCGACGAGCACCGTGCCCGCGTCGTGCGCCGCGGCGACGAGCGGCGCCGCCTCGTCCGGCTCGAGCCGCGCGCCCGTGGGGTGCTGGAAGGTGGTGACGATCGCGAGCGCGGGCCGCGCGGCGCGGATCACCAGGGCCGCGGCGGCGGCGTCGAGCCTCCCGTCGCGCATCGGCAGCGCGATCACCGGGGCGTGCACGCGGCTCACCGCGTCGAAGATGCCCGGGAACGTGAGCTCCTCCACCGCGATGGGGCGCGATCGGGACACGAGCGCGCCCACGAGCAGCGCGTGCGCGTGCTGACCGCCGCTCGTCACGACCACGCGCTCGGGGCTCGCGGCCGCGTGGCCGTCCGCGCGCAGGCGCACCGCGACGGCGTCGAGCAGCGCGGGATGCCCCTCGGGCGAGTAGCCCGTGCCGTGCAGCCGGATGGGCCCCACCATGGCCTCCGGGTCGCGCAGCGCCCGCTCGACCACCGGCGCCGGCGCGGGCGCCGTGCACAGCAGGTCCGTGCCGTGGTCCTCCTCGCGGTAGTACTCGGCGAGCCACAGCGCCGAGTGCGCGTTCGCGTGCTGGCGCCCGCGGCTCGGATGGTGCAGGCGCGGCGCCGCCCCGGGCCGGACCTCGAGCCAGCCCTTCTCCCGCAGCAGCCGGTAGGCGGCCTTCACCGTGTTGCGGGAGACGTGCAGCCGCTCGGCGAGGTCTCGCTCGGACGGCAGCTGCACGCCGTACTCGAGCGCGCCCACCCGGGCGAGCGACTCCACCCCGGCCGCCACCTGGCGATAGAGCGGCCCCGCGCTCGCCGGCTGCTCGGCGAGCGCATCGGCGAGCTGGTCGGCGATGGACCGCATGGGCCCAGTCTGCGCCCGGCTGGACCCCCGAAACAAGGCCCAGTGGGCCGGCAGGTGGTACTTGTCGGGGGACGATGCGCGGGCCCACCCTGGTGTGACAGGCAGGTCGGGAGGGGGACCGCGCGCGCCCTGCGGGCGCACCGAAGGAAGGAAACCCCATGCTGATGAACGATCCCGAGGGGATGCTGCGTCATCATCACGTCGAGCACGAGCAGCACATGGACGTCGCTCACGCCCGGCGCTCGCACCACCCGATGCACCGCTTCTCCGGCACGCACGAGAGCCGGATGCACCATGTGGCGCGGTGGTGGTCCGTGGTGACCTACCACTACGCGAGCCACATGCGCCGCGCCCTGCGGCATGCGGGGGCGGTCGTCATGCACCCGGCGGCGGCGCGGGTCGGGGCCCACTGACGCCACCGGCCCGCCGGGCAAGGGACCCCCTGCTACGAGCCCCGACGGAGGGTCCGGCTACGCTGACCCCATGAGCACCGGAGTCGAGCGGGTCTACGTCGCACGCCTCGCGGGCACCACCGTCTTCGACCCCATCGGCGACGCGGTGGGCCGCGTCCGCGATGTGGTCGTGGTCGTGCGCAGCACGGGCATGTCCGCGCCCACCGCCGTCGGCCTCGTGGTCGAGGTGCCCGGACGGCGGCGCGTGTTCATGCCGCTCACGCGCGTCACGGCGATCAACCCGGGACAGGTCATCTGCACCGGCGTGGTGAACCTGCGCCGCTTCAAGGCGCGCTCCGGCGAGTCGCTATGCGTCGCCGAGCTGTTCGAGCGCCAGGTGCGCCTCAAGGAGGACCGCTCCGCCGCGTACATCGAGGACATGGCGATCGAGCAGGACAAGCTCAAGACGTGGCACGTGTCCAAGCTGGCGGTGCGCCGCGCCGACCGCCGCCGCGGCATGCTCGGGTTCTCGCGCCGCGGCGAGTCGCTCGTCGTGGACGTCGACCAGGTGCTGGGCCTGTCCCCCCGCGAGAGGGACCAGGGCGCGTCGCTGGTCATCGAGGCGTTCGAGAACCACCGCCCCGCGGACCTCGCGGCGGCGCTCATGGAGATGACCCCGTCGCGCTCCGCGGAGATCGCGGCCGCGCTCGACGACGAGCGGCTGGCCGACGTGCTCGAGGAGCTGCCCGAGGAGGACCAGATCAAGCTCCTGTCGACGCTGCAGTCCGAGCGTGCGGCGGACGTCCTCGAGGCGATGGACCCGGACGACGCGGCCGACCTGCTGGGAGACCTGCCCGACGCCCAGGCGGCGGCGCTGCTGCAGCTCATGGAGCCCGAGGACGCCCGCAACGTGGGCCAGCTGCTGGGCTACGAGGACGACTCGGCCGGCGGCCTGATGACCACCGAGCCGGTCATCGTCGGCCCCGAGACCTCCGTGGCCACCTGCCTCGCCCTGGTGCGCAAGCAGGAGCTCGCCCCCGCGCTGGCCTCGTCCGTGTTCGTCGTGCGCCCGCCGCTCGAGACGCCCACCGGCCGGTACGTGGGGATGGTGCACATCCAGCGCCTGCTGCGCGAGCCCCCGCACGACGCGATCGGCAACTTCGTCGACCCCGCGCTCGCACCGCTGCACCCCGACGAGCACCTGTCCGTGGTCGCACGCCGCATGGCCGCGTACGACATCCTCGCGCTGCCGGTGGTGAACGACGAGCACCGGCTCGTCGGGGCGATCTCGATCGACGACGTGCTCGACCACCTGCTGCCGCCCGACTGGCGCGAGCACATGGACGAGGACGAGACCACGACGACGGCGGGAGAGGTCAGTGCCTGAGCGTCTCGACCGTCCCAAGGGTCAGGAGCGTTCGTTCCTGCCGCGCCGACGCAACCCCAACTCCGACCGCGTGGGCATCGTGTCCGAGGCGATCGCGCGCTACCTGGGCACGCCCGTCTTCCTCGTCTGGCTCACGATCTTCTGCGTCGTGTGGCTCGCGTGGAACACCTACGCGCCCGAGTCGCTGCGCTTCGACTCCGCCGAGTTCGGGTACACGCTGCTCACGCTCATGCTCTCGCTGCAGGCGTCCTATGCCGCGCCGCTGATCCTGCTCGCACAGAACCGCCAGGACGACCGCGACCGCGTGGCCGCCGAGCAGGATCGCCAGCGCGCCGAGCGGGCCCTCGCGGACACGGAGTACCTCGCACGCGAGGTGGCGGCCCTGCGCCACGCCGTCAACGAGACCGCGACCCGGGACTTCGTCCGCTCCGAGCTGCGCGCGCTGCTCGAGGAGCTCCGCGAGGACGAGGAGAACGCCGCGGCGGAGGCCCGCCGGCGCGCCAAGAAGGCCGCCAAGCGCGCCCGGCAGTCGAACGCCTTCCCGGACTGACGCGCCGCCCGGGCGCGCCCTCCGCGGCCGCCCGGCCCTCGCATCGTCCCCTTCCCCGCACGTCCTACGATGGTCCCCATGCCTACCGCCGATCTGATCCGCGACGCCCTGGCCACGGTCATCGACCCGGAGATCCGCCGCCCCATCACGGAGATCGGGATGGTGCGCTCCGTGGACCTCGACGGCGCCGTCGCCGTCATCGGGATCGACCTCACCACCCAGGGCTGCCCCATGCGGGACCGCATCACGGGCGACGTCGAGGCCGCCGCGCGCCGCGTCGAGGGCGTGGCCGAGGTGCGCATCGAGCTGGGCGTCATGAGCGACGAGCAGCGCCAGGGCCTGCGCGCGCAGCTGCGCGGCGGCAAGCCCGAGCCCGTCATCCAGTTCACCCAGCCCGGCAGCATGACGCGCGTGTACGCGATCGCGTCCGGCAAGGGCGGCGTGGGCAAGTCCACGGTGACCGCCAACCTGGCGGCGGCGATGGCCGCGGACGGCCTCAAGGTGGGCGTGCTCGACGCGGACATCTTCGGGTTCTCGATCCCCGGCATGCTCGGGGTGACCGGCCAGCCCACGCGCATCGACGACATGCTGCTGCCGCCCCTCGCGCACGACGTGAAGGCCGTGTCGATCGGCATGTTCGTCCCCGAGGGCCAGCCGGTCGTGTGGCGCGGGCCCATGCTCCACCGCGCGATCGAGCAGTTCCTCGCGGACGTCTTCTGGGGCGACCTCGACGTGCTGCTCCTGGACCTGCCCCCCGGCACGGGCGACATCGCGATCTCGACGGCTCAGCTGCTGCCGCACGCGGAGATCGTCGTGGTCACGACGCCGCAGTCGGCCGCCGCGGGGGTCGCGGAGCGCGCCGGCGCGATCGCCACGCAGACGTCCCAGAACGTCGTGGGCGTCGTCGAGAACATGGCCTGGCTCGAGCAGCCGGACGGCTCGCGCCTGCCCCTGTTCGGCGAGGGCGGCGGCGCGACCGTGGCGTCGCGGCTGTCCTCGGTGCTGGGCACCGACGTCCCGCTCCTGGGCCAGATCCCCCTCGACATCCGCGCGCGCGAGGCGGGCGACGCCGGCACCCCCGTGGTGCTCGCGGAGCCCGGCTCCCCCGCCGCGGAGGCGATGCGCGAGATCGCGCGGGCGCTGGGCGCCCGCCGCCGCGGCCTCGCAGGCCGCTCGCTCGGGGTGACGCCCGTGCGGCGCTGAGCGCTCCGCTCGCTACGCCCGCGGCGTCCCCGACCCCGGTCGCCACCAGGGCATGGGCGCGTCGTGGACGGGGTGCGCGTCGTCCGGCGCGCGGGGCAGCGCGTCGCCGTCGCCGCGGATGCAGAACCATGTGAGCGGCCCGGGGCTGTCCGGGACGCAGCGCCACGTGCGCATCACGCCCTGACCCACGCGGATCGCGGTGCCCGGGCCCACGTCGACCACGTCGTCGTCGAGGCCCATCTGGCCGCGGCCCGTGAGGAAGACGTAGAGCTCCTCGTCGGAGCTGTGCGCGTGCCAGTAGCCCGCCTCCTCGCCCGGCAGCATCGAGTTGGCGGTGATGCCGATGAACTGCATGGGCAGCTCGTGGTCGATCACGCGCCGGCCGTCGCGCGAGCGGTCGGGCGCGAAGCCGCCGTACACGGCGCGCCAGTCCTCGGTGGGCCCGATCTCAATGCGCTGGTAATCGCTCATGCCGCCCAGTGTGGCAGAGGGTCCGGCGCCGGCACAGTGCCCCTAGAGGAGCGGCTCTCCCGGGTCCCGGCGGCCCCAGCCGGCGACGATCGCGGCCACCAGTCCCGCGAGCACTCCGCCGGCGGACACCGCGGGCGTCGCGAGCGCCGCGAGCAGGGCGTCGTCGTAGCCCGGCCCGCTCAGCCCGACCCGCTCGAGCAGCCCCGCCGGGCCGAGCCCGTCGATCGCTCCCGTGACGGCCAGGACGTGGACGCCCACCACGGTCGCGACGAAGGCGGTCGCCTGCGCGAGGAGTCCCCGCGAGCGGGAGGTCACCCTCACCGTGAAGCCGACCGCCGCCGTCAGCAGCAGCCCGAGCAGCACCGAGGCGAACAGATTCGGCTCGTCCGGCACCAGCACCGCGAGCAGCAGGGCCACCGCGAGCGCGACGAACAGCGCGGCCGCGAGCGCCCCCATGCGGTTCTCACGGACGCGCTCGAGGACCGACGGCGAGGGCGCCACGTGCGTGGCGACGGGGGACGATGCGGGGGCCGGGGAATGCTCGATCGGCGCCATCTCCTCGGTCGGCTGGGCCGTGGGCGCGGCGCCGGGCTCCGCGCCGGGCTCCGGGCTCGGCTCGCGGCCGGGCCCGGCGGGCCGGCCGTCCGGCTCGGGCGTGCTCGTCGACATGGCGACCTCCTCGGCTCGTGTGCGCCCATCTCGTCTGCGCCTCTGTGGTCAGCGCTGATCTCGGCTGTGCCCATCCTCCCACCTCTGGCAGGCGCCGCGCCCCCGCGTGGTACACAATGGCGGTGTGACGGACCTCGGCGTCTTGGCTCCCTCCTGGGTCGAGCCCTGCAGCCCGGACGAGGGCGCGGCGCGCGCCACCGCCCTGTTCGAGCGGTCCTTCGGCGGACCGCCCGCGTGCGTCGCGTCCGCACCCGGCCGGGTGACCCTGATCGGCGAGCACACCGACTACGCCGCCGGGTTATCGGTCGCGACGGTCACCACCCACGGCACGTTCGTCGCGGCGCGCGTGCGAGACGACGACGCCGTGCGCATCGTCTCCGGCGAGGGCGACGACGTTCCGGGCCCCGGGCCTCGCTGGGAGGGATCGCTGCCCGCACTCGAGCCGGGCTCGGTGACGGGATGGCCCGCGTACGCGGCCGGCGTCCTGTGGGCCTTCGAGGAGCGCGGCTATCCGGTGCGGGGCGTGGACCTCGCGGTGGAGACCACCCTGCCGCCGGGCGCGGGGCTCGCGGCGAGCGCCTCGTTCACCATCGCGGTCGCCCGCGCGGTGGCCGAGGCCTGCGGGATCGCGCTGGCCGGGCCCCGCGGGGAGCGCGAACTCGCGGAGGCGTGCTGGGAGGCGGAGCGCCGCTTCGTCGGCCGACCGGTGGGCCGTCTGGACCCGTACGCGATCGTCCAGTGCCGGGAGGACGAGTCGGTGCTGCTGGACTTCGCCCAGCGCCCGCCCGTCGTGCAGGCCGGCCCTCTCTACCTCCACGACTACGGGCTGCGGCTGCTCGTCATCGACACCCGCCACCGGACGCCGGACTGGGCCGACTCGTACGCGAACCGGCGGAAGGACGCCGAGCGGGCCGCGGCCGCGCTGGGCGTGCCCAACCTCCGCGCGATCGCGGACATGCACCATCCCGAGCGCAAGATCACCCGGCTCGAGGACGAGCGTCTCGCCCGCCACGCGCTGCACGTGGTCACGGAGATCGGCCGCGTGCGCGCGGTCGCCGCGCTGCTCAACGGGCTCGCGCCCGCGGAGGACCGCTTCACGGAGATCGGCGACCTCCTGCTCGCCACGCACGCCTCGCTGCGCGACGACTACCACGTGTCGACGGACGCCCTGGATCTCGCGGTGCGGGTCGCGGTGCGCGAGGGCGCCCTGGGAGGGCGCCTCATCGGCGCGGGCTGGGGCGGTGCCGCGATGGCGCTGGTGCGCGCGGTCGACGCCCGGCGCATCGGCGAGGCCGTCGACCGCGAGTTCGCCGAGGTGGGCAAGGACCGCCCCCGGCTCCTGCTCGCGTAGCCCCCGGAGGACTACCGGAGGCCCGCCCCGGCGGCCGACCCGTGCACTCGGTCCGTGCGCTCGGCCGCTACAGCGCGTAGTCGACCACGAGCGGCGCGTGGTCGGTCCAGCGCGTGTCCCACGACGCCTGGCGCGCCACGCTCGCGGCCGTCGCCGCGCCCGCGAGCGCGGGAGAGGCGAAGTGGTAGTCGATCCGCCAGCCGGCGTCGTTGTCGAACGCCTGGCCGCGCATCGACCACCACGTGTACGGCCCGGCCACGTCGCCCGCGAGCTCGCGCGCCACGTCGACCCAGCCGGCCTCGATCCACCGCGACAGGTAGGCGCGCTCCTCCGGCAGGAAGCCCGCGGACTTGAGGTTGCCCTTCCAGTTCTTGATGTCGCGCTCGTCGCGGGCGATGTTGATGTCTCCCATGAGCACCACCCGCTCGTACTGCTCCCGCAGGACCGCCAGACGCGCGGTGACGGCGTCGAGCATCGCGTACTTGTCGTCCATCGACGGCGTGCCCGCGGTGCCGGAGTGCATGTAGTTGCTGATCAGGCGCACGGGCCCCGCCGGGCTGTCCACGGTGCCCTCGATCCACCGGCCCGTGTGCACCGGCTCGTCCATGGCCCCGCCGAGCGCGTCGACCCCGGCGATCACGTCCGTGATCTCCGTGCGCGCCGCGAGCGCGACGCCCGCGCGGCCCTTGATCTCGCACGCCTGCTCGACCACGTGCCAGCCCTCGCCCAGCAGCGGCGCGGTGATCTCCAGGGGGGCGCGGACCTCCTGGAGGGCCACCGCATCGGCCCCTGCCGTGGCGAGCCACTCGCCCATCCCCTTGCGCGCGGCGGCGCGGACGCCGTTGACGTTGACGGTCGCGATCCTCATGGCCAGGGACCCTATCGGCTCAGGCGAGGCCCGCGTGACGCTCGGCGGACTCGACCACGTTGGCCAGCAGCATGGCCCGCGTCATCGGCCCCACGCCGCCCGGATTGGGCGAGTACCAGGAGGCCTTGTCCCGTGCATCGGCCGCGATGTCGCCGGCCACGCGCGACCGGCCGGTCTCCGGGTCCGTCACCCGTGAGACGCCCACGTCGATGAGCACCGCGCCGTCCTTGACCATGTCCGCCGTGACGATGCCGGGGACTCCCGCGGCGGCGACCACCACATCGGCCTGCCTGGTGTGCGAGGCGAGGTCCGCCGTGCCGGTGTGGCACAGCGTCACCGTGGCGTTGACGGCCTTGCGGGTGAGCAGGAGGCCGATGCTCCGGCCCACCGTGGTCCCCCGGCCCACCACCACGACCTCCTTGCCGCGCAGGTCGATGCCGTGGCGCGTCATGAGCTCGATGATGCCCTTGGGGGTGCACGGCAGGCTCGAGGTGACGTCCTCGGCCACGCGCAGCACCAGGCGGCCCAGGTTCGTGGGGTGGAGCCCATCGGCGTCCTTGTCCGGGTCGATGAGCTCGAGCACACGGTTGGTGTCGGTGCCCGCCGGCAGCGGCAGCTGCACGATGAAGCCCGTGCAGTCGGGGTTGGCGTTGAGGCGCGCGACGGCCTCCTCGATCTGCTCCTGCGTCGCGGTCGCGGGCAGGTCCTCGCGGATCGAGGCGATGCCCACCTCGGCGCAGTCGGCGTGCTTGCCGTTGACGTACCAGGTGGAGCCCGGGTCCTCGCCCACCAGGAGCGTGCCCAGGCCGGGGACCGCGCCGCGCTCGCGCAGCGCGGCCACCCGGTCCGCGAGCTCCGCCTTGATGGCGGCCGCGGTGGCCTTGCCGTCGAGGCGGCGGGCGACGCGGGCGTCCGAGCCGGCCGGGGCGCCCGTCGCGGGAACCTCCCCCATTACTGCTGGAGGCCCTCGTAGAGCGGGAAGTCGTCCGCGAGGCGCGTGACGCGGGCGCGCAGCGCCTCGACGTCGGCGCCGCCCTTGAGCGCGGTGGCGATCACGTCGGCGACCTCGGTGAACTCCTCGGCGCCGAAGCCGCGGGACGCGAGCGCCGCGGTGCCGATGCGCACGCCGGAGGTGACCATCGGCGGGCGCGGGTCGAACGGGACGGCGTTGCGGTTGACGGTGATGCCCACCTCGTGGAGGAGGTCCTCGGCCTGCTGGCCGTCGAGCGGCGAGTTGCGCAGGTCCGCGAGGACCAGGTGCACGTCGGTGCCGCCGGTGACCACGTTGACGCCGGCCTCGATCGCGTCGGGGGCGACCAGGCGGTCCGCGATGATGCGGGCGCCCTCGAGGACGCGGGCCTGGCGCTCCTTGAACTCCTCGCCCGCGGCGGCCTTGAGCGCGACCGCCTTGGCGGCGATGACGTGCATGAGCGGGCCGCCCTGCTGGCCGGGGAACACGGCCGAGTTGAGCTTCTTCGCGAGCACGGTGTCGCGCGCGACGATCATGCCCGAGCGGGGGCCGCCGATGGTCTTGTGGATCGTGGTCGACACGACGTCCGAGTGCGGCACGGGGCTGGGGTGCAGGCCCGCGGCGACGAGGCCGGCGAAGTGGGCCATGTCCGTCCACAGCTTGGCGCCCACCTCGTCCGCGATCGCGCGGAACGCGGCGAAGTCGAGGTGGCGGGGGTAGGCCGACCAGCCCGCGATGATGACGTCGGGGCGCTCGGCGAGCGCCTGCTCGCGGACGCGCTCCATCTCGATGCGGTGGGTGGTCTCGTCGAGGCCGTACGCGGCGACGTTGTAGAGCTTGCCCGAGAAGTTGAGCTTCATGCCGTGCGTGAGGTGGCCGCCGTGCGCGAGCGAGAGGCCCATGATCGTGTCGCCCGGGTTGATGAGGGCGTGCAGCACGGCCGCGTTGGCGGTGGCGCCGGAGTGGGGCTGGACGTTCGCGTACTCGGCGCCGAACAGCGCCTTGGCGCGCTCGATCGCGATGTTCTCCGCGACGTCGACCTCCTCGCAGCCGCCGTAGTAGCGGCGGCCGGGGTAGCCCTCGGCGTACTTGTTGGTGAGGACGGAGCCCTGCGCCTGCAGCACGGAGCGCGGCACGAAGTTCTCGGACGCGATCATCTCGAGGTAGTCGCGCTGGCGGTCGAGCTCGCGGTCGAGGACCTGGGCGATCTCGGGGTCGAAGTCCTGCAGCGTCGCGTTCATCACGGCTGCGGTGGCGCTGGAGTCGGTGCTCATGGCCTGCCTTTCCGTCGGGCCGGCGGTCGCCGGCGCTCAGATTCCGGTGACCTTGGCCCAGGCGGACGACCAAGCAGTCTTCGTGTGATGCCGCTCCCTGTGGGTTGACCCCACCGCGCCAGTTGCGACGTCACGAGCATAGCCGCTCGCGTGCCCGGTTCCCATGCGCCCGGCTCCCGGCTCGCGCGCCCGACGCCCGAGCGCTCCCGGCTCCCCTGCGCCCCCGGAGGTGCTCAGTGCCCAAAAACAGCCGAAACGGTCACTGAGCACCTCCCAGCGCACATCCGGCGCGGCCGGGCGCGGCGCACGGGGCGCGGCGGGGCCGGGCGCACGGAGCGCGGAGCGTCAGCGCGCGGCATCCGGGCCCCGGTCGGGCCGCGCCGGCGGCTCGTCGACGGTCGCGTGGACGATCTCCTCGTGCACCATCCGGTCCCCTGCCGCGAGCAGGCGCTTGCCGTGGTCGCCGCCGATCCGATCGCGCAGCCGGTCCCATCGCGCCTGGTAGACCTCCGAGAACCGGCGCCGGGCCCGCTCGCGGCGCGCGTCCGAGTAGAACCGGTGCGCCCAGAACGACGTGGGCTTGGCGAGCCGCAGCGCGCACACCATCGCGACGGCAGGCACGACGATGCCCACGAGCCCCAGGTGCCGCTTGCCCTTGAGGAACGCGATCACCACCCAGGCGAAGTGCGCGACCACCGCGAGCACGAAGACCCAGCGGGAGCCGGCGGTGTCGGGGCTGATCCCGATCGGGTTGACCTGCACGAGCAGCGCGGCCGCGATGACCACCGCCACCAGGATCGCGTCGATCGACTTGCGCCCCTCCTCGGACCAGTAGACGTCCTCGAGGTGGAGCCACAGCGCGAACTCGTCGAGCGCGAGCGCCGCGCCCGCGCCGAACAGCAGGCCCAGCACCTCCGCCCACGGGCTCCCGGGCGCGTAGCGCAGGTGGAGAGCCCCGGTGACGAGCACGAGCAGGATGCCCCACACCTGGTGATGGACGTGCACGCCGCCGATGTGGATGTTGGACAGCACCCCGCCCTCGGGCGCGGGCTCACCCGTGCGCGCCCGGGCCGCCTCCCCCGCCCGGATGCGGCGCGTCACCCAGCGCGTGGCGGCGAAGGTGAGCACGAAGCCGACGAGCATCCACAGGGCGGCCGCGCGGCCGCTCTCCACGAACGTCGCCTCGTACCAGGCCATGCGCACCCCCTCGTCCCATGGTGGACGATGCGGTGGCGGCGCGCGCGGTCAGGCGCGCCCCGGTCTCGCGGTCAGTCGCGCGGGGCGTCGTCCACGATCGCGCCCGACTCGAGCACCTTGCGCAGGTAGGCGTACGTGAGGTCGCCGGCCACCTGGTCGAACTGGTGCTCGTAGCCCGCGTCGTTGTACAGCGAGATGTTGTGCTTGGAGTTCTGGCCGGTGAACGCCCAGACCTCCTTGACCCCCTCGGGCAGGTAGCCCAGGACGGCGAACAGCAGCTGCGTGCCGATCCCCTGGCCCTGCAGGTCCGGGACCACGGCGAGGCGGCCGATGCGCGCCTTGTCCCCGTCCTCGACCTCCACCCGGATGGAGCCCACCAGGCGGTGGCCGGCCCAGGCGCCGAGCGTCACCACGGTGTCGCGGCCCAGGTCCTCGACCAGCTCGTCGAGGGTCTGGGTGAGCGCGGGGATGTTGGGATCGTTGAAGATCTGCGCCTCGGACACGAACGCCGCGCGGCGCAGCGTCAGCAGCTCGCCCGCCTGCTCGACGGGCACGGTGTCGATCCGGATGTCTCCCTCGCTCATACCCCCTATCGTGTCACGACCGCGGCCCTGGGGTGACCCCCGCATCGTCCCCGGAGCGCGAAGGTACCCTTGCCCGCATGACCGCTTCGTGGGTGCTCAGCCTGTCCTGCCCGGACCGTCCCGGGATCGTGCATGCCGTGTCCGGCGTCCTCGCCGACCACGACGGCAACATCACGGAGTCGCAGCAGTTCGGCGACGCGGACACGGGCCTGTTCTTCATGCGCGTCGAGTTCGCGTCCGCCGCGGACCGCGCGGAGCTGGAGACCGCGCTGGGCGTGGTGGCCGCGCGCTTCGAGATGACGTGGAAGCTCGACGTGGCGGGCCGGCGCATGCGCACCCTCGTGCTCGTCTCCAAGGCCGAGCACTGCATCAACGACCTGCTGTTCCGCGAGCGCGCGGGCACGCTGCCGGTGGACATCGTGGGCGTCGCCGGCAACCACACGACGCTGGAAGACCTGGCCGCGTTCTACGGCAAGCCGTTCCACCACATCCCGGTCACCCGCGAGACCAAGCCGGCGGCGGAGGCGGAGCTGCTCGCGCTGGTCGAGCGGCTCGACGTCGAGCTCGTGGTGCTCGCCCGCTACATGCAGATCCTGTCCCCCGCGCTGTCCGAGGCGCTGCGCGGGCGCGCGATCAACATCCATCACTCGTTCCTGCCCAGCTTCAAGGGCGCGCGCCCCTACTTCCAGGCGCACGACCGCGGGGTGAAGCTCATCGGCGCGACCGCGCACTACGTGACGAGCGACCTGGACGAGGGCCCGATCATCGAGCAGGACGTCGAGCGCGTGGACCACACGTTCACGCCCGAGTCGCTCACCGCGATCGGCGCGGACGTCGAGCGCCGCGCCCTGGCCCGCGCGGTCCGCTGGCACGCGGAGCACCGCATCCTGCTCGACGGGCACCGGACCATCGTCTTCCGGTAGGCGCGGCGGCGGGGTGGGCCCCGCACCTCGATAGCAGCCTCGCTGAGCCCGCGGCCGGACCGCCGAGCCCTTCGCGCAGCACAACATTTGCCAGGTCGGGGGTTTTCCCCCGCCCTCCTCGGGGGCGGCCCACGGCGGCACGGGCGCCCTTCGCCGGTGGAATGGAAGCACACCCACCGGATGCCGAGGAGGCGCCATGATCCAGGCCACCGACCTGACCAAGCAGTACGGAACCACGACCGCCGTCGACCGCGTCAGCTTCACGCTGACGCCCGGCAAGGTCACCGGCTTCCTGGGCCCCAACGGGGCCGGCAAGTCCACCACGATGCGCATGATCCTGGGGCTGGACCGCCCCACGTCCGGCACCGTCACGGTCGCCGGCCGGCACTACCGGGAGCACGCCCGCCCGCTCGCCGTGCTCGGCGCGCTCATCGACGCCAAGGGCGTCCACCCCAAGCTCTCGGCTCGCCGCCACCTGTCCGCCGTCGCCGCCACGCACGGGATCTCCCGCCGCCGCGTCGACGAGGTGCTCGAGCTCACCGGCCTCACCCCCGTGGCGAACAAGGCCGCCGGCACGTTCTCGCTGGGCATGGGCCAGCGCCTGGGCATCGCCACGGCGCTGCTGGGCGACCCGGACTGCGTCATGCTCGACGAGCCGGTCAACGGCCTCGATCCCGACGGCGTCCTGTGGGTGCGCCGCCTGGCCCGCCAGCTCGCCGACGAGGGTCGCACCGTCTTCCTCTCCTCGCACCTCATGTCCGAGGTCCAGCAGACCGCCGACCAGATCCTGGTGATCGGCCGCGGCCGGATCCTGGCCGATGCGCCGCTCGCCGAGTTCATGCTCGCCAACTCCACGCGGGCCGTCCGCGTGACCAGCCCCGATGCCGCGGCGCTGGCCCAGGCGCTGCGCGGCCGCGGCGCGACCATCGCGGCGCACGACGGCGACACCCTCACCGTCACCGGCATCGACACCACCGGCGTCGCCGTCGCCGCCCGCGACCACGGCCTGCTGCTCACCAACGTGCACGACCAGTCCTCGACCCTCGAGGACGCCTACATGCGGCTCACCGCCCGCGAGGTGGAGTACGCCTCCGCGGGGACGCCCGCCACGTCGGCCGCCTGACGCACGGGCGTCACCCGACGCGCCCGCACCCCATCCCCACCCCAGACTTCCCAGGAGACCCTTCATGTCCACGCTCGCCACCGCATCGTCCACCACCGCATCGTCCACTGCCGCATCGTCCACCCGCACCACCGTCAAGAATGCGTCGCTCGCCGGCGCGATCCGCGCCGAATGGATCAAGTCCAGCGCCCTCAAGGGCACGTGGATCCGCCTCGCCATCGCGGCCGCGCTCTCGGGGCTGGTCGCCATGCTCGCCTCGAACACCATCGTCGCCAACCCGGAGGCCGCGGTGCTCGCGGTGAGCGAGTCCGGCTCGGCCGCTGGCTTCACCATCGCGATGGCCGCGACCTGGATGGGCCTCATCGTCATCTCGATGCTTGCCGGCTCGATCGCGACGCACGAGTACGCGCACGGCTCCATCCGCACCACGCTGATCGCCCAGCCGCGCCGCGGCATCGTCCTCGCCGCCAAGATGGCCGTCACCGCGGCCTATGCGCTCCTCGGGGGCGTGCTGTGCCTCGCCACCGCCTACGGTGCGGCCTGGGCCAACCTCTCCCAGGTGGGGGCCCTGCCCGACCTCGCGGACGGCCAGACGCTCCGCCTCGCCGGCGGCCTCCTGCTCGCGCTGGTGTCGCTGTGCTGGCTCGCGCTGGCGCTGGGCCACCTGGTGCGTTCGACCGTGGTGTCCAACATCGTGATCGTCGCGGTGCTGTTCGTGATCCCCTCGACCACCGGCATGGTCCAGAGCGACATCGTCGAGGTGATCAACAAGGTCCTGCCGCAGGGCGCGACCGCCGCGATCGGTCAGGCCCTCCCGGCCGCGGACCCGACGCTGCTGAGCCCCTGGCTGGGCCTGGTCGCGGTCCTCGCGTGGGGCATCCTCCCCTCGATCGCCGCGCACGCCCGGATGCGCACGGCGGATCTGTAGGACCAGCCCCAGCACCGCGCCCCAGCACTGCGCCCCGGGAGGTGCTCAGTGCCCATTTCGAGCCAGAATGGGCACTCAGCACCTCCTGGGGCGCTGCGTGCCAATATCGCAAGACGAACGGAGCCAGCATGAGCACGCCTCACCACGACGCCACCCTGCACCAGGCCGACCACGGCCTCACCCTGCCGCAGCAGCTGATCCTGGTCGCCTACGACCCGGAGGCGGGCAAGCCGCGCCACGTGGGCATGCTGGACCAGCGCGTCGCGGGCGCCGCGATCGTCGAGCTCGCCCTGCGCGAGGCGGTCACACTCGAGGGCACCTCGCGCCGGCCCGAGCGTCGGCGCATCGTCGCGGTGCCCGGGGCGCGCACGGGCGACGCCCGCCTGGACGACGTGCTCGGCGGCATCGAGGCCAAGCCGCGCGACGCCCACCGCACCATCGGGGGACTCGCGCGCCGGGCGCGTCGCGACACCCTCGAGGACCTGGCCGCGGCGGGCGTGATGAGGCGCGAGCCCCACCGGGTGCTCGGCATCTTCCCGAGCGACCGCTGGATCGCGACCGACGCCGGCCGGGGCGCCGCGCTGCGCGCCCGCCTCGCGGCCGTCCTGCTCGAGCAGACGGCGCCGACCGAACGTGAGGCCGCGCTCATCGCGCTCACGGCGGACACGCCGCTGCCCAGGGCCCTGGTCGCCAAGGAGGACCGCCGCCGCGCCGCCGCCCGCGCGAAGGCCATCACCGCCGAGCAGAAGGACGCGGCCCAGGCGGATCACGCCGCCCAGGCCGCGGTCGACGCCACGGTCGAGTCCGTCAAGGCGGCGGTCATGGCAGCCGTCATCGGCGGCGTCGTGGCGTCCACCGCCGCGACGTCCTCCGGCTGAGCCGGGCGCGGCCGGCAGTCCGGGCTGGCAGTCCCGGCTGGCAGTCCGGGCTGGCAGTCCCTGCCGCGGTCCCGGCGGAGGCGCCTCCCTCAACGGGGCGCCTCCGCGACTCGCGACTCGCCACACGGGCCGCGAGCGGGCAGCACCGGGCGCGGCTCCCCGCGCCCGACCTGCCTCAGACCCGACCTGCCTCAGAGTCCCAGCACGCGCTCCGGAGTGGTCGTGGCCGCGGCCACGGCGTCAGCCTCCGGCACGCCGGCCGCGACGCACACCTCGACCGCGCGGTCCATGGTGAGCGTCGAGCCGGCAAGGGTCGAGGTACCCGCCAGCACGGCCCGGCCGTCCTCGGTCACGTCGACGTCGAGCCCGCCCAGCAGGTAGCGGCCGGGGGACGATGCGGCGGCGGACATCGCGTCCGTCACCAGCACGGTGCGGCCCGGGGCCGCGCGGAACAGCCCCGCGACCAGGCCGGGGTCGACGTGGATGCCGTCGGCGATGAGCTCGATGGAGACTCGCTCGTCCGCGAGCGCCGCGCCCACCGGTCCGGGCTCGCGCGCCGCGATGCCGCGCATCGCGTTGAGCCCGTGGGTGAGCAGCGTGGCGCCGCGGTCGAAGGCCTCGCGGGCCTCCTGCGCGGTGCACTCGGTGTGGCCCACGGCGACCACGACGCCGGCCTCGACCAGCGTCTCGATCGCGTCGAGCGCGTGGGGCAGCTCCGGCGCCATGGTGATCTGGCGCAGGGTCCCGTCGCAGGCGTCGAGCAGGGCGGCCACGGTGTCCGGGGTGGGCAGCGCGAGCGCCGCCGGGTCGTGGGCGCCCTTGCGCAGCGGCTGGAGGAACGGGCCCTCGAGGTGGATGCCCAGGAGCCCGGCGTCCTCGGCCATGACGGTGCGGATCACACCCGCGGCGCGGGCGATCTCGGACGCCGGCGCCGAGACGAGCGAGGCGACTACCTTGCTCGTGCCGTGGGCGCGATGCGCCGCGAGCGCGGCGCGCGTGCCCTCGACGGTGCCGCCGAAGTCGTGTCCGCCGCCCCCGTGGCAATGGATGTCGGTGTACATCAGATGCCCTGCCAGTCGGGCTTGTGGTCCTGCGCCCACTGGTAGTAGTCGCGGAACTTGAGTTCCGACGCGGCGGCCCGGTCGACCACGACGGTCACGCGGGCGTGCAGCTGGATCGCCGAGCCCGGCATCGAGGCCGACACGGGGCCCTCGACGGCGGCGGCCAGCGCCTCCGCCTTGCCCTCGCCGAACGCGAGCAGCACCAGGTGACGGGCGCGCAGGATGGTGCCCAGGCCCTGGGTCACGCAGTGGATGGGGACCTGGTCGAGCGAGTCGAAGAAGCGCGCGTTGTCGATCCGGGTGCGCTCGGTGAGGGTCTTGACGCGGGTCAGCGACCCGAACGAGGAGCCGGGCTCGTTGAAGCCCAGGTGGCCCGTGCGGCCGATGCCCAGCAGCTGGAGGTCCACTCCCCCGTTCGCCTCGAGCGCCGCCTCGTAGCGGGCGCCGGCGGTCTGGATGCCCTCGACCGAGCCGTCCGGCACGTGGACGCGCGCGGGGTCCAGGCCCAGCGGCACGGTCACCTCGCGGTCGACCACCGAGCGGTAGCTCTCGGGGTGCTCGACCGGCAGGCCCACGTACTCGTCGAGCGCGAAGGCGGTGAGGCGGGTGAAGTCGGTGCCGGCCTCGGACTCGGCGTGCAGCGCCTGGTAGACGGGCAGCGGGGTGGAGCCGGTCGCCACGCCGAGCGTGAACTCCGGGTTCGCGCGCACCTCGCGCGCGATGTGCGCGGCGACGAATCGCCCCGCGTCGTCGGGGGTGTCGAGAACGATGACCTCAGCCACGTCCGCCTCCTAGCATCGCGGCGCCGATCGCGGCGACCGGCACCTCCAGATTCAGTGGTCTCATGCGCGACGACAGATTCAGGGACCGGAGGAAGGGGCTCGTCGCCGCCCAGCCCTCGAGGATGCGGGACGCGCCGTCGAACAGCTCGTCGCCCCACTTGGTCATGCCGCCAGCGACGACGACCTCGTCGACGTCGAGGGTGACCACGAGGATGCGCACCGCGGTCGCGAGGCCGTAGAACGCGCGGTCGCGGATCTCGACGGCGCGCGGGTCTCCTGCGGCGGCCGCCGCGACCACGTCCGCGCCGGTCGAGCCCTCGACGCCCCACTGGAGCATCAGGCCCGAACCGGACGCGTAGGTCTCGAGCCCGCCGGGAAGCCCGTCAGTGCCCACCGGGCCGTTCGGATCGATGCAGATCTGTCCGATCTCCCCCGCCGCCCCGCGCGCGCCGCGCCACAGGCGGCCGTCGAGGACGAGCCCGGCCGCGAGGCCGGTGCCCAGGTTGAGGTAACCCATCGAGCCGGTGCCGCCCAGCAGCGTGTACGCGCCGAGCGCGGCGACGTTCACGTCGTTGTCCACGGCGGGCCGCACCCCGAAGGCCGCGGCGAAGCCGCCCGCGAGGTCGAGGCGCTCGACGTCCAGGTTGAGGGCGTGCGACACGACGCCGTCGCAGATGGCGCCCGGCGTGCCGATCCCGACGGTCAGGTCGCTCGGCGCGGCGCCGGCCGCGGCGCTCGCTCCCCAGGCGGCGTCGAGCGCGGCGGCGACCACCGCATCGGCCCCCCTGCCCGAGGGCAGGGTCCTGCGACCGCGCAGCGTGCCGTCGGCGTCCACCACGACGGCGTCCGTCTTGGTGCCGCCGATGTCGATTCCCAGGTGCATGTCAGCGTCCGATCAGGGTTGCGAGGGCGTCGCCCACGAGCCGCGACGCGCCGTACGTGCGCACGTCCGCGCCCTCGGGACCGGGCCAGCCCATGTCCACGACGACGGCGTCCGCCTGCGCGCGCACCGCCGCGATCGCGGCCAGCGCCCAGGGGTGACGGTGGTTGTCCTTGCCCACCACGACGGCGAGCGCGCCGGCGGGGACCGATGCGGCGAAGGCCTCGGGATCGTCGTCCGGCCCGCACGTGGCGGCCGGGGCGACGCCGCCGGCGAACGGCCCCCACGGGGAGGCGCCGACGGCGATGTTCGCGGTCGGCTCGAGCCGCAGCCACACGCGCGGCCGGTCCTCGGCGAGCAGGGTGCGCGCCGCATCGTCCACCGCGAAGGTGGCCGCCACCGCGGCGGCGTCGACGATCTCCGGGCCCTCGGGGCCGGGGCTGCGGCGCCGCATCCGGTGGTGCGTGCCCAACGCGGCGCACCGCTGCGCGGCGTTGGCGAGGCGGGCGGGCAGGAGCTCGCCGGCCTCGACGGCCGCGGAGATGGCCGCGGCGATCTCCCCGATCTCCTCGTCGGTGTTGCCGGTGCCCAGGCACAGCAGGTCCGAGCCGCCGGCGAGCGCGGCGACGGCGGCGGCCGGGACGCCCCGGTCGGCCGAGGCGCCGGCCATGTCGAGGGCGTCGGTGACGATGACGCCGCGGAAGCCCAGTCCCTCGCGCAGCAGCCCCTGGAGGATGGTGGGCGAGAAGGTGGACGGGAGGTCGGGGTCGACCGACGGCACCATGATGTGCGACGTCATGACCGTCGCCGTGCCGGCGGCGATGGCCGCGACGAAGGGCGGGAGCTCGCGCACGGCGAGCGTGTCCTGGTCGGCGTCGACCTGCGGCAGGGCCAGGTGGGAGTCCTGCGCCGTGTCGCCGTGACCCGGGAAGTGCTTGGCGCACGCGGAGACGCCCATGGACTGGACGCCCCGCACCCAGGCCGCGGCGTGGCGCGAGACCAGGCCGGGCTCGGCGCCGAAGCTGCGCACCCCGATGACGGGGTTGAGCGGGTTCGAGTTGACGTCGACGTCCGGGGCGAGCGTGAGGTCCACGCCGGCGGCGCGGAGCTCCGCGCCCACCCGGGCCGCGACCGCCTCGGTGGCCGCCGCATCGTCCATTCTGCCCAGCACGGCGTTGCCCGGGAAGGGCGAGCCGTCGCGCTGGTAGAGGCGGGAGACGTCGCCGCCCTCCTCGTCGATCGCGATGATCGCGCGGGGGTTGGCCGCGTGGATCGCGTCGGTGAGGGCGCGCAGCTGCTCGGGGGTCTCGACGTTCGTGCCGAACAGGCACACGCCGGCGAGTCCGTCGCGCAGCCGGGCCTCGAGCCACGCGGGCAGGGTGGGTCCCTCGAAGCCCGGCAGGAGGATGCCGAGGGGGTTCGCGGTGCTCATCCCTTGACCGCTCCGCCCACCATGCCCTTGGTCATGCGGCCCTGGACGATGAGGAAGAAGATGATGACCGGCACCGCGACCAGGGTCGAGGCGGCCATGACCTGGCCCCACTCGATCTGGCCGAACGCGGACGACTGCGAGAAGTTGCGCAGCCACAGCGGCAGCGTCTGCGAGTCGGAGGAGGTCAGCATGATCGAGGCGAGCGCGAACTCGTTCCACACCTGGAGGAAGGCGAACACGCCGGAGGCGACCAGGCCAGGGGCGAGCAGCGGGAACGTGACGCGCATGAAGGCGCCGAACCGGCTGCAGCCGTCGATCTGCGCGGCCTCCTCGAGGTCCGCGGGGATGCCGGCGACGAACCCGCGGAGCATCCACATGGTGAAGGGCACGACGGCAGCGACGTAGATGATGCTGATGCCGCCCACCGTGTTGAGCAGGCCCAGGCCGGCGATCATCTTGTACTGCGCGATGAACATCGCCTCGGCGGGGAGCATCTGCACGAGGATGATCGCGAGCACGAGGCCCTTGCGGCCGCGGAAGCGGAAGCGGGAGATCGCGAGCGCGCCCAGGAAGGCGACGATGATGCAGACCACCAGGGCGATGCCGGTGACCACGAGCGACATCCGCAGCGCGCCACCGAAGCCCGAGCTCGAGACGACGGCCTCGTAGTTCGCGGTGGTGCCGCCGAACGGGCTGAACGTCGGGGTGAGGTTCGCGATGGTGCGCGGCGACTGGAACGAGCTGTTGATCATCCAGTAGACGGGGAACGCCCAGGCGACGGCGAGGACGACGGCGACGATCGCGCCGAGGGTGCGGAGGGCGGGGTTCTTGGAGATCACGACTTGTCCTCCTTGAGGAGCTCGCGCACGTAGAACCACGACAGCGCGATGGTGAAGAGCATGACGATCATGGCCGCGGCGGCCGCGAGGCCGAACTTCCCCTGGCCGACGCCGAGGCTGTAGATGTACGTGCCCAGCAGGTCGTACTTCGAGCCGCGGGCGCCGAAGCCCTGGAGGAGTTCGATCTGGGCGTAGACGCGCAGGTCCCAGATCATCTGCAGGAGCAGCAGGATGACGAGCACGGGGCGCAGGATCGGGAGGATGATCTGGCGCAGCTGCTGCCAGCGGTTGGCGCCGTCGAGGCCGGCGGCCTCGAGGACCTCCTCGGAGACCTGGGTGAGGCCGGCGTACACGGACAGGGTGACGAACGGCACCGAGGCCCACGTGATGATGATCGAGGCGACGGCGAAGAAGCTCAGCGGGTTGACCAGCCAGTTGTGGCCGATCATGTCCACGCCCGGGATCATCGACAGGACGTGGTTGATGACGCCGTTGCGGGCGTTGATGAGCCAGTTCCAGACCGTCAGCTGCGCGACGATGGGCATCGCCCAGGCGAGCAGGAGCGCGACCTGGAGGATGATGCGCGACCAGTCCGGGATCATCTTCATGAAGATGGCGAGGCCGATGCCGATCGCCATGGTCGCGACGGCCGTGACGGCCATGAACGCCACCGACTTGCCCAGCACCAGCCAGAAGCCGGAGTCGCTGAGCAGCTGGATGTAGTTGTCGAGCCCGATGAACTCGGGGTCCTGGCCGAACTGCTGGGCCAGGCCGTACTCGCGGAACGAGTTCCAGATCTGCCACACGAGCGGGTAGCCCATGCCGACCAGGAGCACGATGACGGCGGGGATGGAGAGCCAGTACGGCAGCGTGGGGCGCCGCCGGCGACGCGCGGGGGCGTCGGGCACTCGCGCGGCGTCGGCCGGCGCGGGCACGGTGGTGTTCATGCGAAATGCCTTTGCGTGGTGCGGAAGAGGGGTGGGTGCGGCCCGACTGCGGGCGCATCCGGGTGGGGGGACGGCCCGGGCTCGGACGGCCCGGGCCGTCCCCCACGGCCCGCCGAGGCGGGCCGTGGGAGGTGTCGGCCTGAGTGGATCAGCCGTTGATCAGGGCGTTGATCTTCTCGTCGTACTCGGCGGCGAGGGTCTCCACGTCGCCGCCCTCGGCGACGGCCTGGAAGTACTGCTCCATGAGCGTGGCGTTCTCGACGGCGGCCCAGCCCGGCGCGGCCGGGGTGAGCTTGGAGCTCTCGGCGGCCTCGAGGGCGAGGGCGTTGATCGGGCCCTGGTCGGCGTACGCGTCGGCGTAGTCGAGGTTGGCCGGGCCCATGCCCGCCTCGGCGAGCATGCTCTGGTAGTCGGCCGAGAAGATGATGCGCATGAGGGTCTTGGCGCCCTCCTCGTGCTGGGTCGCGGCGGAGACGGCGATGTTCGAGCCACCGGCGAAGACGGGGGCGGCGCCGCCGTCCACGCCCGGGAGCACGTAGGCGCCGAACTTGTCGTCGTTCCAGGTGACGGTGTCGTCGTCGTTCACGTCGCCCAGGCAGCAGGCCGCCCAGTTGGGGGCGAGCGTGGTGGCGGCGGGGGTGCCGGCGAGGAACTCGTCGTTGATCGCGAGGTAGGAGTTCGAGTCGTTGTCGGTGGCGGTGGCGACCGAGCTCGTGGTGAAGAGCTCCTGCCACTGCTTCATGCCCTCGACGGACTCGGGCGAGGACAGGGTCGCGGTCCACTCGGAGCCGTCGAACGTGGCGATGTCGCCGCCGTTCGCGAAGATCCAGGAGATGCCCGTGCGCCAGTCCTGACCCGGGATGTACGAGCCGGCAACGTCCGCGTCGTACATGGTCGCGTGGATGTCGGTGAACTCGGCGAGGGTGGTGGGCACCTCGACGCCGCCCTGCTCGTAGAGGTCCTTGCGGTAGAACGCCATGCGCGAGCCGAAGTAGTACGGGAGCGCGAACTTGGCGTCGCCCACCGCGCCGGCCTCAACGAAGCCCTGGAGCAGCGAGTCGCCGCCCAGCTCCTCGTACATGTCGGAGATGTCCATGAACGCGCCGACCGTGGTGAAGGTCGCGGCCTGGGTGTTGCCCACCTCGGTGACGTCGGGGGTGTTGGCCGAGTCCGGCAGCGCCGTGGTGAGCGAGGCGATCGCGTCGCCCCAGCCGATCTGCTCGACGGTGAGGTCGCCGCCGTTCTCCTCGGTGTAGGTGGTCTTGAGGTAGTCGATGAGGTCGTCGGGCGTGTCGGTGCCCATGAGCCACAGGGTGATGTCCTCGGCGCCGGCCGCGGTGTCCGTGGTGGCGTCGGTGGTGGCGTCGGTGCCACCAGCGGTCTCGTCGGTGGCGGTGTCGGCGGAGCCGCCGCAACCCGTCAGGGCGATGGCACCGGCCGCGGCGAAGGCCGCGGCGCCGATCAGCGTCTTCTTCATTGGTGTTCCTTCTTCTTTGATGGAGATGCTCGCTCGAGGGCGCGCATCGGGGGACGGGCGGGTCAGGAGACCCCTAGCTGGCCGCTGAGGACCATGACCACCGCGCCGAGCACGACGATGTCGCGCCCCAGGGTGGTCATCCGGACCGCCGGGACCGCATCGGACGCGGCCATGGTGCGGTCTCGGATGGTCTCGGCGGCCGTCTCGATGAGAGGACCGTCGAGAGTGTCGAAGGGGCCGGACAGGACGACCTCCTCGAGGTTCAGGGCGCCGACGACGGGGGCGAGGGCGATGCCCAGCCGCTCCCCCGCCTCGGCGAGGATCTGCGCGCGCGACTCGGGGTGCGCGGCGAGGCGCGCGGTGAGGCGCGGGGTGGCGAGCCAGGTCTCGAGGCAGCCGCGGCGGCCGCACACGCAGGCGTCGCCGCCGTCGGTGCCCACGACCACGTGGCCGATCTCGCCCGCGGCGTAGCGCGCGCCGGAGACCAGCGTGCCGCCCACCACGAGGCCGGCGCCGACGCCGAGCCCGACGCGGATGAGGATGAGGTCGTCGGCGCCGCCGTAGCTGCGCTCGCCCAGCGCCGCGGCGTTGGCGTCGTTCGCGACGACGACGGGGAGGCGGAGGCGCTCGGCCAGGATCTGCTGGAGCGCGACCTCGTGCCATCCGAGGTTGGGGGCGGTGACGATGCGGCCGTGCTCGTCGACGATGCCAGGGCTGCCGACGCCGACGCCCAGGACCGGGGCCTGGGTGGCGGCGAGCAGTCGCTCGATAAGTGCGGCGACAGCCTCGACCGCGTCACCGCCCGTGAGCCCCTCGACCGCGACCTCCTCGCGGTGAGAGATCACGCCGTCGAGGTCGGTGACGACGCCGAGGAACACGCCCGCCTTGGACAGGTCGAGCGCGAGGATCGCGAAGCCGGTCCGGTTGATGTCGAGCATGATCGCGGGCTTGCCGGGCCGGCTCTCGGCACGCTGGCCGGTCTCGACGACCAGGCGCTCGTCGATGAGGTCGGTGATCAGGTCGGAGATGGTGACGCGGGTGAGGCCGGTCGCGCGGGCCAGGTCCGCCCGGCTGAGTCCCTCGCCGCGGAAGAGCTCCTGCAGGACGAGGGCGCGGTTGTGGCTGCGGGCGTGCTCGGGGGTGACCCGGGCGCCGGGACGCACCATGGACGCGAAGCGGCGCCGGGGGGCGGCGAGCGCGGTGGCGGCGTCGATGCGATCCATGTTTGTTAGTAAAGATTACTAACAACCAAAACGCAAGCCCGAGGTCCCGATCCGCGGGCGGCTTTACCGATTTGTGATGTGGCGTCCGGCACACGACACCGGGTGCGATTTGCGCCCCGGACCAAGACGGCACTCAGTGCCGCCTTGCTTGGCTCCGGCCAAGAGCAGGGAGGACGCCTCCGAGGTCGCGCGCCGAACGCCGGCCGGACGCGACGGGGCCCCGACGAGCGCGCGGCTCGCCGGGGCCCCGGTCGTCGTTGGAGGTCTACAGCAGCGCGAGCCCCGAGACCGCGTCGCGCTCCTCGAGCAGCTCGGCCACGGACAGGTCGATGCGCTCGCGGGCGTACTCCCCGACGGACAGCCCCTGGACGATCTCCCAGCGGCCGCCGCGCGACACGCACGGGAACGAGGAGATGACGCCCTCGGCCACGCCGTAGGACCCGTCCGACGGCAGCGCCACGGAGGTCCAGTCGCCCTCGGGCGTGCCGTGCACCCAGTCGCGCACGTGCTCGATGGCCGCGTTCGCCGCCGAGGCCGCCGAGGACGCGCCGCGCGCATCGATGATCGCCGCCCCGCGCTTCGCGACGGTGGGAACGAACGTGTCCCGGACCCACGCATCGTCCCCGATCACGTCGGGAGCGGGACGCCCACCGATCGTCGCGTGGGCGAGGTCCGGGTACTGCTTCGCGGAGTGGTTGCCCCAGATGGACACGCGCTTCACCTCGGAGACGGGCACGCCGGCCTTCTGCGCGACCTGCGCGAGCGCGCGGTTGTGGTCCAGGCGCATCATCGCGTTGAAGCGATCGGCCGGCACGTCCGGGGCGTGCGCGGACGCGATGAGCGCGTTGGTGTTGGCGGGGTTGCCCACGACGAGCACGCGCACGTCGTCCGCCGCGCCGGCGTTGATCGCCGCGCCCTGCGGCCCGAAGATGCCGCCGTTGGCGGCCAGCAGGTCGCCGCGCTCCATGCCCGGGCCGCGGGGACGCGCGCCCACGAGCAGGGCGACGTTGACGCCGTCGAAGGCGGCCGTCGCATCGTCCGTGATGTCGATCGAGTCGAGCAGGGGGAACGCGCAGTCGTCGAGCTCCATCGCGGTGCCCTCGGCGGCCTTGACCGCCGGCGGGATCTCGAGCAGGCGCAGGCGGACAGGCGTGTCCGGGCCCAGCATGGCGCCCGACGCGATGCGGAACAGGAGGGCGTAGCCGATCTGGCCGGCGGCGCCCGTGACGGTGACGGTGACGGGTGTGGTGCTCACGACGGTGTGACTCCTGATCTCTTGGTGGACGATGCGAGGGCTGGGGGCCGCGGCCGGGCTAGGCCAGGCGCGCGGACAGGTTGGCGTCGAGGGTCGCGAGGAACTCCTCGGTGGTCTGCCACTCCTGGTCGGGGCCGACCAGCAGCGCGAGGTCCTTGGTCATGGCGCCCGACTCGACGGACGTGATCACGACGTCCTCGAGCGTCTCCGCGAAGCCGGTGACCTCGGGGGTGCCGTCCAGCTTGCCGCGGTGCTTGAGGCCGCCGGTCCACGCGAAGATCGACGCGATGGGGTTGGTCGACGTGGGCTTGCCCGCCTGGTGCTGGCGGTAGTGACGGGTGACGGTGCCGTGCGCGGCCTCCGCCTCGACGGTCTTGCCGTCCGGGGTCATGAGCACCGACTTCATGAGCCCCAGCGACCCGAAGCCCTGCGCCACGGTGTCCGACTGGACGTCGCCGTCGTAGTTCTTGCAGGCCCAGACGTAGCCGCCCTCCCACTTGAGCGCGGCCGCGACCATGTCGTCGATGAGGCGGTGCTCGTAGGTGAGGCCCGCGGCGTCGTACTGCGCCTTGAACTCGGTCGCGAAGACGTCCGCGAAGATGTCCTTGAAGGCGCCGTCGTACTGCTTCATGATCGTGTTCTTGGTGGACAGGTACACCGGGTAGCCGCGCTGCAGGCCGTAGTTGAGCGAGGCGCGCGCGAAGTCGCGGATGGACTCGTTGAAGTTGTACATGCCCATGACGACGCCGCCCTCCTCCGGCATCTTCACGATCTCCATCTCGACCGGCTCGGAGCCGTCCTCGGGCGTGTACGTGAGGGTCACCGTGCCGGCGCCGGGGACCTTGTAGTCGGTCGCGCGGTACTGGTCGCCGTGCGCGTGGCGACCGATGACGATGGGCTGGGTCCAACCCGGCACCAGGCGCGGCACGTTGGAGATAATGATGGGCTCGCGGAACACCACGCCGCCCAGGATGTTGCGGATGGTGCCGTTGGGCGAGCGCCACATCTTCTTGAGGCCGAACTCCTCCACGCGGGCCTCGTCCGGCGTGATGGTCGCGCACTTCACGCCCACGCCGTGGCGCTGGATGGCGTGCGCGGCGTCGATGGTGATCTGGTCGTCGGTGGCGTCGCGCTGCTGGATCGAGAGGTCGTAGTACTCCAGGTCCACGTCGAGATACGGGTGGATCAGGCGGTCCTTGATGAACTGCCAGATGATCCGCGTCATCTCGTCGCCATCGATCTCGACGACCTTGCCTTCGACCTTGATCTTCGCCATGCGTAGTCCTCACACCGTCGGGGCTGATTCCGCTCCGAGCCTAGTGCAAGAAACCGGGACCACAGTCCCGCCCCGCGCCGCCTGAAAACGCCGCCGCCTCCCTCGCACCAGGGCATATCCGTGCCACCATGCAACCGTGGAGCGCCCGCCGGGCGCCGGAAGGAGAATCATGACCGAGCCCCGTCCCGAGGACGATGCACGACAGACCCCCGAGGAGGCCTCGCCCGGGGCCCCGTTCGCGGCCGACGCCGCCTCCGCGCCCCCGACCCAGGAGCGCGAGGTGACCGCGGCCGACTTCGACGACGACGTGTGGGTCGACGAGCCCGCCGGCCCGTCGCTCATCACGCGGATGATCGCGGAGGCGGGCGGCAGCTTCGTCTTCATCCTCATCGCGCTGGGCGCGGCGATCTTCGCCGACGGGCGCATCGTCGTCGCGTTCGGCTTCGCGCTCGCCCTGTGGGGCGTCATCGTCGCGATCGGCGGCGTGTCCGGCGCCCACGTCAACCCCGCCGTCACGGTGGGCGCGTGGATCGCGGGCCGCTTCCCCGGCCGCGACGTCGCCCCCTACGTCCTCGCGCAGACCCTGGGCGCGACCGGCGCCGGCGCCACCCTGTGGGCGCTCATCGGCTCCAACCCGCAGGTCCAGGACGCCAAGACCATCATGAGCGCGGTCGCGATCGGCGTGGGCGAGAACTCCCCCACGCAGTTCCCGCTCGCCGCGGGCGCCGTGGTCGAGGTGCTCGCGACCGGCATGTTCGTCGCCGTGGTGCTGGCCGCCACCTCGATCCGCGCGATCCCGGCGCTCGCCGCCCCCACGATCGGCCTCGCGCTCGGCGTCCTGCACCTGTTCGCCATCCCGTTCACCAACGCCGCCCTCAACCCGGCGCGCGCGACCGGCGCCGCGCTGTTCGCGGAGACCTGGGCGCTCGAGCAGCTGTGGCTGTTCTGGCTCGCGCCCATCATCGGCGGCGCGATCGTCGGCCTCCTGTTCCGCGCCTTCGGCCCGGAGGAGGACATCGAGCGCGTCGAGGTGATCGAGGTCATCGACGAGATCGAGGCCTGACCTCCCACCTGGACACTCCGCACGGATTCACGCGCGACACGCCGCGCGACGGGGGCCGATGCGCCGGTTGAGCCGGCGTGTCGGCCCCCGTTCCGTGCGGAGTGTCCGGGGAAGGGGCGTCAGTCGAGCGGCGTCGTGAGCCCCAGGAACAGCAGGATCGCCGCGAGCACGGTCAGCACCGCCACGTCGATCGCGCGGCGGCGGATGGTGAAGGCGCGCTCCATCGGCAGCACCACCCGCGCGACCGCACCGGCCCCGGCGAACACCCCCAGCGCGATCGCCGCGACGTCGACGCCCACGACGAGCCCCGACAGCGCGATCGCCACCACGGCGATGCCCGCCCCGAGGGCGACCCGCCGCGGCATCGCCTGATCGTCGACCATCGGCGACGCCTCAGTGGAAGAAGTGCCGGGTGCCGGTGTGCACCAGGGTCACGCCCGCGGACGAGGCGGCCGCGATGACCTCGGCGTCGCGCACGGACCCGCCGGGCGAGACCACGGCGCGCACGCCGGCCTCGGCCAGCACCATCAGCCCGTCCGCGAAGGGGAAGAACGCGTCCGACGCGGCGACGGACCCCGCGGCCCGCTCCCCCGCGCGCTGCACCGCGAGGCGGCACGAGTCGACGCGGTTGACCTGGCCCATGCCGATGCCCACGGCCGCGCCGTCGGCGGCCAGCAGGATCGCGTTGGACTTCACCGCGCGGCACGCGCGCCACGCGAACTCGAGGTCGGCGAGCACCTCGGGCGTCGGCACCGGCCCCGCGACGTGCTCCCACGCGCTCGTGGCGTCGCCCGGCGCGTCGATGACGTCCGTCTCCTGGACCAGCAGCCCGCCGGACACGCGCCGCCACTCGGTCTCGAGCGGCGCGGGGTCGATCTCGAGCAGGCGCAGGTTCTTCTTGGCCGTGAGGATCTCCACGGCCTCGTCCTCGAACGCCGGCGCCACGACCACCTCGGTGAAGATGGGTGCGATCTGCGCGGCGGCCGCCGCGGTCACCACGCCGTTGGCCGCGATGACGCCGCCGAACGCGCTCACCGGGTCCGTCGCGTGGGCCTTCGCGTGCGCCTCGGCGATGGTGGCGCCCACCGCGATGCCGCACGGGTTCGCGTGCTTGATGACCGCCACCGCGGGGCCCGCGTGGTCGTAGGCCGCCCGGACCGCCGCATCGGCGTCCACGTAGTTGTTGAAGGACATCTCCTTGCCGTGCAGCTGACGCGCGCCGGCGATCCCGCGGCCCGAGCCGTCCGCGTACAGCGCGGCGGCCTGGTGCGGGTTCTCGCCGTAGCGCAGCTCGGCCTGGCGGGTGAACGATGCGCCGAGCCAGCCGGCCAGGCCCGTCCCGTCGTCGTCGGGGGCCTGGGTCTCGCCCATCCAGGTCGCGACCTGCACGTCGTAGTCGGCGGTGTGGCGGAAGGCCTTCGCGGCGAGCGCGGTGCGCTCGGCGAGGGTGAAGCCGCCGTGGCCCACCGCGCTGGCGACGGCCTCGTACTCGGACGGGTCGACCACCACGGCGACCGAGGCGTGGTTCTTCGCCGCGGCGCGCACCATCGAGGGGCCGCCGATGTCGATCTGCTCGATCACCGCATCGTCCCCCGCCCCGGAGGCGACCGTGGCCGCGAACGGGTACAGGTTGACCACCACGAGGTCGAACGCCTCGATGCCCAGCTCCTCGAGCTGACGCACGTGGTCGGGCAGGCGACGGTCCGCGAGGATGCCGGCGTGCACGCGCGGGTGCAGCGTCTTGACGCGGCCGTCGAGGCACTCCGGGAAGCCGGTCACCTCCTCGACCGCGACCACGGGCACGCCGGCGGAGGCGATGCGCTGGGCGGTCGAGCCCGTCGAGACGATCTGCACGCCCTCGTGGGTCAGCGCGGTCGCGAGCTCCTCGATGCCCGTCTTGTCGTACACGGAGATGAGGGCGCGGCGCACTCGCTGGCGCTCGGTCATGGTGCCTCCTCGGCGGGATCTGTTGCTGCGGATTCTGGTGCGGCGGGAACGGGCGGGGCGCCCCCGATGCGGACCACACGCCCGCTCACCGTCCACCCCTCGCGCGCGAGGCGGCCCAGGGTGTCGACGACGAGCGCGCGCTCGACCGCCTTGATGCGCGCGTGCAGGCCCGCCTCGTCGTCATTCTGGCGCACCTCGACGGCCGCCTGCGCCACGATGGGCCCGGTGTCCACCCCGGCGTCGACCAGGATGAGGGTGCAGCCCGTCACCTTCGCGCCGCCGGCGAGCGCGTCGCGCACCGCGTGCGCGCCCGGGTACGCGGGCAGCAGCGACGGGTGGGTGTTGAGCATCCGGCCGCCCCAGGCGGCCAGCATGGCGTCGCCCACGAGCCGCATGAAGCCGGCGAGCATCACCAGATCGGGGGTGAACGATGCGACGGCCCGGGCGAGCGCGGCGTCCCACGTGGCGCGGTCGGGGAAGTCGGCGAGGCGGACCACGGCGGTCGGCACCCCGGCGGCGCGCGCGTGCGCGAGCGCCCCCGCATCGTCCCGGTCCGAGACGACGGCGGCGACCCGGTAGCCCGCCGCGTCCCCGGCCCCGGCGAGCAGCGCGGCGAGCGTCGACCCGGCCCCGGAGGCGAGCACGACGACGCGCCGGGCGGCGGGGCGGTTTGTCACGCGCCGAGCCTATCGGCATGCTTGGTGCCTCACGACGTGAGAGGAAACGATGCCCGAGACGACGACGCCGGCCCGCCCCGAGATCGGCGTGCGGCCGCGGCGCGCGGTGATGTGGACGCTGCTGCTCACCGGCGCGACCGTGATGCTGCTCGCGATCGCGCCGACGTTCGGGCTGTGGACCCTCCTGCTCGGCCCGGCCGCCGCCGCCGCGGCGATCACGTCGCTGGTGCTGCTGCGCGGCACCCGCGGCATCGCGGGACTGCGCGTGATGCTCGTGTTCGCGATCGCGATCGGCCTGTTCGGCCTGCTCTACGGCGGCGGGGTCGCGCTGCTGCGCGAGCCGCTCGCCGACTTCGCGGCGTGCCAGTCGCGCGCCCTCACCTCCACCGCCGAGCGCGCGTGCCTCGACCAGTTCGAGGAGGACTACCTCGAGGTGCTCGAGCGCTACGGCGTGGTGCTGCCGGCGACGGAGACCACCGCGCCGTAGCGCGTCCTGCGGCGGCGGCCCTTCAGGAGGGCGTGGCGGTGGACGATGCGCCGGCGGGCTCCCGTGCGGCGGTCGCGTCGCCCTGCGCACCCGTCACCCCGTCCCGGGCGGCCGCGCCTGCCGGGGCGTCCCGCGCCTCGGCGCGCGCGTCGTCCCGAGCGTCGTCGGCGGCTCCCGCCGCCCGGCCGCGCAGGCCGCGCCACGCGGCCACCGTGAGCCACACGATGGCCCATCCGGCCGCGGCCAGCCCGACGCCGGCCGCGGTGACCAGGAGCGCGTCGCCGCCCACGGTCGCGAGCCGGCCCGGCCCCATCGCGCCGCTCGAGGCGACCGTCACGCCGGCGAGGGCGAGCGCGACGACGCCCAGCCCGGTGCCGGCGACGCGCGCGGCGGACAGGTCGAGCCCGTGGCCCTGGAGAGGGACGATGCGCCGGTGCAGCAGGACCCGCACCACCAGGGCAGCGACGGCGGCCACGGCGGGGACCCAGACGAGCCAGCCGCCGCCCGCGGACGGCAGCGCGCCCAGCAGGGGCACGTGCGGCAGGTCCCCGATCTCCACGACGGCGGGCGAGACGAGCGTCCCCTCCCCCACGGCGAAGCCGGGACCGACCACCCATGCGGCCATCCACGCGACCAGGGTGGGGACGTAGAGCAGCTCGGCGAGCGCGAGCGCGCCGGCGCCCAGCGGGTCCATGCCCAGCCCGGACGCGAGCGACGCGACGTCCTCGCGCCCCAGGTAGGCCCACGCGGCGCCCGCGAGGGCGGCGAGGCCCAGGATCGCGCCGGCGGTGGCGCCGCCCAGGCGCAGGCCGGTGCGGACGTCGAGGGGCAGCCGGTCCAGGAGCCGCAGCCGCGCGCCGTGCGTGCGCCAGATGCCGAGCGCGACGCTCGGCGCGGCGATGAGCGCGCCGGCGAGGCCCGCGCGGAGGGCGAGGAGGGCATCGGCGTCCGCGCCGGCCGCGATCGCGGCGGCGCCCACCGCGTAGGCGCCGCACGCGAAGGCCCAGCTGGCCCACGTCTTGGCGGCGAAGCGGCGCGCGACCGCGAGGAGGATCGCCGCGGAGACCAGCGGCAGGCCCAGCGGGACGAGCGCGATGGAGCCGCCGGCGACGGCCACGGGCACGCCGTGGCCCAGCAGCCACACCTGGGTCGCGACGTCGGCCGCGCCGCCCCAGTCGACCGTGGCGGAGCCGTCGAGGTTGGGTGCGCCGGCGACGCCGGCGAGCGCCGGGACCAGCACCACGAGGTAGGACAGCACCACGCCCTGCAGTCCGGTGAGCGCGCCGCCGAGGGCGCGGGGCGCGGCCTCGCGCGCGCGGGCGAGGAGGGTGGCGGGGGCGTCGTCTGGCACCCGCCCATGGTCGCGCGAGCCGGTCCCGCTCGGCGGGACCGGCTCGCGGCGGAGGGTCAGGCGGCTACGCGCCGGTGAGGATCTCCCGCATGAGGCGGGCCGTCTCGGAGGGCGTGGTGCCCACCTTGACGCCGGCGGCCTCGAGGGCCTCCTTCTTCGCCTGGGCGGTGCCCACGGAGCCGGACACGATCGCGCCCGCGTGGCCCATGGTCTTGCCCTCGGGCGCCTCGAAGCCCGCGACGTAGCCCACGACGGGCTTGGTCACGTTGGCCTTGATGTACGCCGCGGCGCGCTCCTCGGCGTCGCCGCCGATCTCCCCGATCATCACGATCGCGGCCGTCTCGGGGTCGTTCTGGAACGCCTCGAGGCAGTCGATGTGGGTGGTGCCCACGATCGGGTCGCCGCCGATGCCCACGGCGGTGGTGAAGCCGATGTCGCGCAGCTCGAACAGCATCTGGTAGGTCAGCGTGCCGGACTTGGACACCAGGCCGATCCGTCCGGGGCCCGTGATGCTCGCGGGCGTGATGCCCACGTTGGACTGGCCGGGGGTGATGAGGCCGGGGCAGTTCGGGCCGATGAGCCGCGTGCCCTTGGACTGCGCGTAGGCGAAGAACTCGGCGGTGTCCGCGACGGGCACGCCCTCCGTGATGATGACCACGAGCGGCATGCCGGCGTCGACGGCCTCCATGACGGCGGCCTTGGTGAAGGCCGGCGGCACGAAGACGACGGAGACGTCCGCGCCGGTGGCCTCCATGGCCTCCGCGACGGTGCCGAAGACCGGGACGGTCACGTCGGCCGGGAACTCGACCTCGGTGCCCGCCTTGCGCGGGTTGACGCCGCCCACGATGGTCGTGCCGGAGGCGAGCATGCGCTGGGTGTGCTTCATGCCCTCGGAGCCGGTCATGCCCTGGACGATGACCTTCGAGTCCTGCGTGAGGAAGATTGCCATGTCGAGTCTCCTTACTGCGCCGCGGCGGCGAGCTCGGCGGCCTTGGCCGCGGCGCCGTCCATGGTCTCTTCGATGGTCACGAGCGGGTGGTTGGCGGCCGCGAGGATCGCGCGGCCCTCCTCGACCGCGTTGCCGTCGAGGCGGACCACGAGCGGCTTGGAGGCCTCGTCGCCCAGCGCCTTCAGCGCGCCGACGATGCCGTCCGCGACCGCGATGCAGGAGGTGATGCCGCCGAACACGTTGACGAACACGGACTTGACCTGCGGGTCGTGGAGGATGACGTCGAGGCCGTTGGCCATCACCTCGGCCGAGGCGCCGCCGCCGATGTCGAGGAAGTTCGCCGGCTTCTGGCCGCCGAAGCGCTCGCCCGCGTACGCGACCACGTCGAGCGTCGACATGACGAGGCCCGCGCCGTTGCCGATGATCCCCACGGAGCCGTCGAGCTTCACGTAGTTGAGGTTCATGTGCTTGGCCTTGGCCTCGAGGGGGTCCGCGGCGGACTTGTCCTCGAGCGCCGCGTGGTCCTCGTGACGGAACGCCGCGTTCTCGTCGAGCGTGACCTTGCCGTCGAGCGCGACGATCGCGCCGTCCTCGGTGCGGACCAGCGGGTTGACCTCGACGAGGGTGGCGTCCTCGTTCTTGTACACGCCCCACAGCTTCTGGATGACGTCCGCGACCTGCTCGCGCAGCTCCTCGGGGAAGTTCGCGGCCGCGACGATCTCCTGGGCCTTGGCGGCGTCGATGCCCACGAGCGGGTCCACCGCGACGCGTGCGAGCGCGTCGGGGCGCTCGACCGCGAGCTGCTCGATCTCCATGCCGCCCTCGACCGAGCACATGGCCAGGTAGCGGCGCTCGGCGCGGTCGAGCAGGACGGAGAAGTAGAACTCCTCCGCGATCGCGGCGCCCGCCGCGATCATCACGCGGTGCACCGTGTGACCCTTGATGTCCATGCCCAGGATCGCCTCGGCATGACGCTCGGCCTCCTCGGGGGACTTCGCGAGCTTGACGCCGCCGGCCTTGCCGCGGCCTCCGGTCTTCACCTGGGCCTTGACGACGACCACGCCGCCGCCCAGCTTCTCGGCCGCGGCTCGCGCCTCGGCGGGGGTGGTGGCGACGATGCCGGGCAGCACGGGCACGCCGTGCTTCTCGAACATGTCGCGCGCCTGGTACTCGTACAGATCCATGCACAGTCCTCACGCGTCGCGCGCGCCGGCTCTGGCACGCGATGTCCATTGGTGCAGGGCCAGCCTACAGACGCGGAGCACCCTCCGGGACCATGGTCCCGCTAAATGTCGCCAAAATTGTCGCCAAAAACGCCGCGGCGCCCCGGGAATCCCCGGGGCGCCGCCGCACGTGCTCGCGGGAGCGTCAGCCGACGCCGAACCGCTCCGCGGTGGCGCGGATGGCGCGCGCGGAGGCCTCGAGCGCGGCGCTCTCCTCGTCGGTCATGTTGACCATGGCGTGGTTCTCGACGCCGTTGCGGCCGATCACGGCGGGCAGCGACATGCACACCTCGCCCACGCCGGGGTAGTCGATCAGGGTCGACACGGGCAGGATGTGGCGCTGGTCGTTGAGGACCGCCTCCACGATGCGCGCGCCGGCCGCGCCCACCGCGTAGTTGGTGGCGCCCTTGCCCTCGATGATCGTGTACGCGGACCGCATGACGTCGTGGTGGATGCGCTCGCGCACCTCCTCGGTCATGACGACGTTGCCGTCGCGGCCCGTCCACTGGGTCAGCGGCAGCCCGCCGATGGTCGCGGAGGACCACAGCGCCACCTCGGAGTCGCCGTGCTCGCCGGCAATGTACGCGTGCACGTTGCGCACGGCCACGTCGCACTCCGCGGCGACCTGGTGGCGCAGTCGCGAGGTGTCGAGCACCGTGCCCGAACCGAACATGCGATCGGGAGCCATGCCCGACTTCTTGATCGCGGCGAGCGTCACCACGTCGACCGGGTTGGTGACGAGGATGTAGATCGCATTCGGCGCCACGTCGATGAGCGGAGGCATCACCTTGTCCATCAGCGAGATGGTCGCCTCGGCGAGGTCCATGCGCGTCTGGCCGGGCTGCTGCTTGGCGCCCGCGGTGACGACCACCACGTCCGAGCCCTCGACCACGCCCACGTCGTTCGAGCCGAGGACGGTGGCCTCCTTCATGAACTGGATGCCCTGGGCGAGGTCGAGCGCCTCGGCCTCGACCTTCGCCTTGTTGATGTCGTACAGCGCGACCGTGCGGGCGAAGCCGCGCATGAGGCCCGCGTACGCGAGCGTCGAGCCCACGGCTCCCGCTCCGACGATCGACACCTTCGAGGTCCTGGTCTCCACGGCTGCTCTCCTCTCGCGGCCGGCGCGTGCGCGCCGGAAGTCTGTGACCACCAGGGCCGAGCCTATCCGCGCACGTCAGCCCTGCGCGAGGCCAGGCAGCGTCACGAACCCGGCGATCGCGAGGGCGACCAGGGCCCCGGCCAGCAGCGCGAGCGGGAGCCCGTCGTGGGCGAGGACGCCGCGGTCGACCAGGTGGCGGTGCGCGCGCCGGTAGCGGCGCGCGGCGAACAGGTACGCGGCGCCCGCGAGCGCGAGGCCCAGCAGCCCCGCCACGACCGCGGGCACGCCCACGACCGTGCCGCCGTAGCGGGCTGCCGCGGCCCCGCCCACCCCGATCGCGAGGCACGTCCGGCGCCACGCGAGCAGCGTGCGCTCGGGCTGCATCCCCGCGTCGAACAGCTCGCTCATCGCGTCGCGAGGCCCACCGCGAGCGCGATCATCACGGCGATGAGTCCCACCACGAGGACGGGCCCGATCGCCGGCGGCGCCAGGGGGCGCTCCTCGCGCATGGCGCGCTCGCTGCGCATCCATCCGAGCCAGGCCTGGACGGCCGCCGCGAGCCCGAGCGCGAGCAGGGCGCCCGCCGCGACGATGCGCAGCGTCTCGTCGATGGGCACGGAGAACGCCTCGAGCGCGAGCCCGCCCGCCATCAGCGCGAGCGAGGTGCGGATCCACGCGAGGAACGTGCGCTCGTTCGCGAGCGAGAAGCGCGCGTCCGGCTCCGTGCCGTGCGCGTACACCCCGCGCGGGAAGCGTCGGTCCGGGGACGATGCGGGGGCCGGCTTCTCAGCAGGGGTCATGCCTCCAGCCTAGGCGGGGCCCGACGGGACCCCGCCGCGCGCTACAGCTTGTCGAGGGAGTTGAAGCGCAGCACCAGCCGCTTGACGTCGCCGCCGAAGTCGACCTTGACGACCGCGTTGCGGCCCGCACCCTCCGTGCCCACGACCTTGCCCATGCCGAACTTCTCGCTGAGCACCCGCTCGCCCACCGAGAAACCGATGTCGCCGCCCCCGCCGCCGGGCGGGCTCGGCGGGACGCGCCGGGTCTTGACAGCCCCGGCCCGCGCGTACGTGTTGCCGTCCTCGCGGTCCTGGCTGCCGCCGTAGCCGCCGCCCGAGCCGAATCCGCCACCGGACCCGTAGCCCTGGCCCGACCAGGCGCCCGAGCGGCCCGTGCCCCGGTCCGACCTCGCCCGCAGCGAGGACATCGACGTGGCCGCCCGCGTCCACTCCATGAGCTCCGCGGGGATCTCCTCGACGAAGCGGCTGGCCCCGAAGTACTGCGGGGCGCCCCAGCTCGACCGCGCCTCCGCGCGCGTGAGGTAGAGCCGCTCGCGCGCGCGGGTGAGACCCACGTAGGCGAGGCGGCGCTCCTCCTCCATGTCCTTGAGGTCGCCCGACTCGATCGACCGCATGTGCGGGAACGTGCCGTCCTCCATGCCGGTCAGGAACACCACCGGGAACTCCAGGCCCTTCGCGGTGTGGAGCGTCATCATGGTGACCACGCCGCCGGTGCCGTCGGCGTCCGGGACCTGGTCCGCATCGGCCACCAGGGCCACCTTCTCGAGGAAGTCGGCGAGCGAGCCCTCGGGGTTCTCCTCCGAGAACTCACGGCCCACGGCCACGAGCTCCATGATGTTCTCGATGCGGCTCGCGTCCTGCGGGTCCTCGCTCGAGCGCAGGCTCGCGAGCAGGCCGGAGCGGTCCGCGATCGCGTCGAGCACGCCGGCGGGGCCGTTGTCGGCCGCGAGCGCGCGCAGGTCGTCCATGAGCCGCACGAAGTCCTCGATGGCGCGGCGCGAGCGGGCGGCGAGGCCCGCATCGTCCAGGCTCCGCAGCGCCGTGCCGAAGCTCGCCTCCGTGCCGGCGGCCACGAGCTCGCGGCGGACGGCCTCGATCGAGTCGACCGCCGTGTCGCCGATGCCGCGCTTGGGCACGTTGATGATGCGGCGGGTGGCCACGTCATCGTCCTCGTTCACCACGGCGGCGAGGTACGCGAGCATGTCCTTGATCTCCTTGCGCTCGTAGAAGCGCGTGCCGCCCACCACCTTGTAGGGGATCTCGGCCCGGATGAAGCGCTCCTCGATCGCGCGGGACTGGGCGTTCGCGCGGTACATGATCGCGACGTCCGCGGGGCTCACGCCGTCCTCGTCGATGAGCCGGCGGATCTCCTTGGCGATGTACTGGGCCTCGTCCTGCTCGGTGTCCGCGGCGTGGCCCAGAATCTTGGCGCCCGCGCCGGAGTCGGTCCAGAGGTTCTTGGGGCGGCGGTCGGAGTTGTTCTTGATGACCGCGTTCGCGGCGGAGAGGATGTTCTGGGTCGAGCGGTAGTTCTGCTCGAGGCGCACCAGGTGGGCGTCCGGGTAGTCCTTCTCGAACTCCATGATGTTGCGGATGGTTGCGCCGCGGAAGGCATAGATCGACTGGTCGGCGTCGCCCACCACGGTGAGCTCGCTGGCGGGCAGGCTCGCGTCGCCCTCCTCGCCCACGAGCTCGCGCACCAGCACGTACTGCGCGTGGTTGGTGTCCTGGTACTCGTCGACCAGCACGTGGCGGAAGCGCGCCCGGTAGTCGCGCGCCACCTCGGGGTGGCCCTGCATGAGCTTCACCGTCTTGACGATGATGTCGTCGAAGTCGACCGCGTTGGCCGCCTCGAGGCGCCGCTGGTAGAGCGGGTAGGCGGTCGCGGCGGCGTGCTCGATCGAGAACTTGGACGCCATCTGCGCGCCCGCGAGCGCGACCTCGGGGTCGATCAGCTCGTCCTTGAACTTGCCGATGCGTCCCAGGATCGCCTTGGGCGTGAACTTCTTGGGGTCGAGGTTCAGCTCCTTCATGACCAGCTTCATGAGGTTGACCGAGTCCGACGTGTCGTAGATCGAGAAGCTGGAGCTCAGGCCCGCGCGCTCGTGGTCGCGGCGCAGGATGCGCACGCACGCGCTGTGGAAGGTCGCGACCCACATGCCACGCGCCTCGGGACCCACGAGCGCCTCGACGCGCTCACGCATCTCCGCCGCGGCCTTGTTGGTGAAGGTGATCGCCAGGATCTGGTGGGGGCGCGCGCGGCCCGACTCGAGCAGGTGCGCGATGCGGTGCGTGAGGACGCGGGTCTTGCCCGATCCGGCGCCCGCCATGATGAGCAGCGCCTGACCCTGGTGGAGGACGGCCTCGGCCTGGGGCGGGTTGAGGCCCTCGACCAGCGAGGACGCGCCGCGGCCGGGGCGGTTCGCGGCGGGTGCGGTCGCGCGCGGCGCGACGGGCGTCGCCGCGCCGAACCAGGCCTCGTCGGAGGCGCCGCCGTGCGCGATGGCCGCACCGTCGGCCGGGGGCGTCCATGCGCCCTCGGGCTCGGACTCCTCCTCGGGCCAGGGCTCCGGGTCCGGCTCGGGCCAGGGCTCGGGCTCCGTCGGCGCGGGCTCGGCCTGCTCGGGTTCCGTGGGCGCCGACCCCGCGGGCTTGGAATCTGCGGCTTCCGACCCCGCGGGCGCGACCCCGTCCGCGAACCACGGGTCCGGCTCGGGCGCCCCCGGTTCCGGGGCGGCAGGCTTGGCGGGCTTGGGCTCGCTGGGGACCGAGCCGTCGAGATCGAAGAGCGCATCCATGACCGGACGATTCTAGGCGCTGCGGCCGACGCCCGCCCGGGCCCTCCACCGCGCCGCCTCACCTGTCCACACGGATTCTTCGCTGCTCCACACACGGCCCGGCGTGTCGGCGGCGTGTCGCACGGATATCAGCGTTTTCGCGCCGGATTCCGCCGGTCCTGTGTGGAGGGGTGACGCGCGGGCGAGGTCAGGACGCGCGGGCGAGGTCAGGACACGGCGGGCGGGGTCAGACCGTGACCGGAAGCGTGCCGTGGTGCTCGAGTGCCGTGAGCGCCTCGTCGGCGGCCCGGCGCACGCCCGCGTCGAGGTCCGCGTCCGCCATGGTCAGCAGGGCGCGCCACACGCGCCGGTCGGAGCGAGCCTTCCCGGCCCGTGCGAGCAGCCCGTGGCAGCGCGCGAAGGTGGCCCGCACCTCCGCCGCGGGGTCGGCGGCAAAGCCGTCGAGGTGCGGCGCGAGCACCGCGAGCATCGCGAGCGCGGCCTCGCCCAGGTCGGCCTGGGAGTCGGCCTCCGAACCGGCACCGCGAACGGGCGCGGCAGGACGCGAAGCCGCCGTCGCATCGTCCCTGGTCGCGGGGCCGGATTCCGGCGCGGGCTCGGAAACCGGCGGAGGCGTCGCATCGGCGCGGCCATCCGGAAGGACGGCGACGCTCGGCACCTCGTCGGTCACTGCCTCCTGGGGCTCCGAGGCGTCCTCCGCCGCGAGCACGCCGTCACGCGGCAGCTCGAGCGGTGCGAGCACAGGCTCCCATGCATGCCCGGTGACGGACTCCCGAGGCGTGGGCGAGGTGTCGGTCTCGGCCTCGCGCACCGCGCGCATCGCGGCGCGGCCGGGCCGCTTGGGAAGGCCCGCGCCCGTGCGCTGGAGCGAGTCGACGTCGTAGGCCTCGGGGACGGGCATGGGCGGCCGCGTCTCGCGCAGCGGCGCCGCCGCTCGCTCCTCACGCCGGACGGCCCATGGCCGCTCGTTCCAGAACTCGTGCCCGCGCACCGCGGATCGCCCGTCGGCCGCGCCGACGGGCGGCATCGCCCCACCCTCGTCCGGGAGGTAGTGCTCCTCGTATGCCCCCATAAGCGCACACTACGACCGCCGCCCACCCCGCACAACCGTCAGTTCGCCAATCTATCAGGCACTTCGCTCGAATCGGCCAACAATTCGGGGCAAATCACCCCACCGCGGCGACCCCGTGTCGCGCAGGTCACACGATCCGTCGCTGCGCCGCCCAGTGCGCGAGCTCATGACGGTTCGACAGCTGCAGCTTGTGGAGCACCTTGCCCACGTGGGTCTCGACGGTCTTGATCGAGATGAAGAGCTTCTCGCCCACCTCGCGATAGGTGTAGCCGCGGGCGATCAGGCGCATCACCTCCTGCTCGCGTTCGGTGAGCTTGTCGAGGTCCTCGTCCGCCGCGGCGACCTCGCCGCCGGCCGCGCCGAACGCGTCGAGCACGAAGCCCGCGAGCCGCGGCGAGAACACCGCGTCACCGGTCGCGACGCGGCGCACGGCGTCGGACAGGTCGGGCCCGGAGATCGACTTGGTCACGTAGCCGCGCGCGCCGGCCCGGACGGTCGCGACCACGTCCTCCGCCGCATCGGACACGGACAGGGCGAGCACGCGGGGCGCCCCGGGACGATGCAGCACCTCCGCCAGCACGTCGAGCGCGCCTCCCCCGGTGCCTCCCGGGAGATGGACGTCGAGGATCACCACCTGGGGCGCCTTCGCGCGGACCTCCGCGATCGCCGACTCGACGTCGCGCGCCTCGCCGATCACCTCGATGTCGTCGTCGAGGCTCTCGCGCACCCCCACCCGGATCACGTCGTGGTCGTCCACGATCACCACGGTCACGCTCATCGTCCACCCTCCCTGGGCATCGTCACGGTCACCTCGGTGCGGCCACCCGGCCGCGAGCTCACGGTCGCCTCGCCGCCGTGGCGCGCGACGCGCCCCCGGATCGACTCGCGTATCCCCATCCGCTCGGCCGGCACGGCCGCGGGGTCGAACCCCGGCCCGCCGTCGCGCACGAACGCCTCGAAGACGCCCGGCGTCACCTCCGCGTAGACGGAGTAGGGACCGCGCGCGTGCCGGGCCGCGTTCGTCGTGGCCTCACGGACGGCCTGCACCGCCGCGGCGAGCTCGGGACTCGTGGGCGCGTCGCCCACGGTCACGACGTCGACCTCGACGGCGTACGCGTCCTCGACCTCCGCGACGGCGGCGGCCACCGCGGTCGAGACGGACTCGGTCGCCGTGCGACGGTCCTGGTAGAGGTAGGCGCGCAGGTCGCGCTCCTGCGCGCGGGCCAGCCGCGCGACCGCCTCCGGGTCGTGCGCGCGGGCGCGGATGAGCGTGAGCGTCTGCAGCACCGAGTCGTGCAGATGGGCCGCGATCTCGGCGCGCTCGAACTCGCGCACGCGCCGCTCGCGCTCCACCCGCACCTGGCGGATGAGCCGCAGCCACCACGGCGCGAGGAGCAGCGCGAAGCCCGCGACCACCACGAGCGGCACGAGCAGGAGGCGCGCGACGGGGTCGAGCCCCGCATCGGCGGCCGCGAACGCCCACATCGCGACCACCGCGAGGGCGAGACCCGCGATGACCCTGAGCCACACGTCGCGCCCGAACAGGCCGCCCACGTCGGGGCGGCGCGCATCGAGCTGGACCGCGTGCTCGAGCGGGCTCCAGACCAGCACCACGCCCATGACGAAGACCAGCAGCGGCAGCAGCCACCACGACAGGTGCGCCCAGTCGAGCCGTCGCATCAGCAGCGCGAACGCGGCCGCGAGCATCACCGCGCCGACGAGCGCGCGCCACCACTGCGACGCGGCGGGGCGCCGCTCGAGCGGGGCGGCCACACGGCCGGGCGAGGGGGTCACGGTGACATCGTCACACAGGGGACGGACGCGGGGCCTCGGCCCCGGGGACGATGCGAGGGTCGCCCGGATTTCAGGGTGCGGATCAGGGTCCTCCCTCATAGCCGGGCGGACGCGGCCGGACCAGACTCGAAGGTGAGAGCAGAGGAGGACGCCATGACCGACCAGGCGCCCCCGCCCACCGAGGCGGGATTCTTCACCACGATCCGCGGCTGGGGATTCACCCGCGGCGACCGCGGGGTCGCGGGCGGCGTGGCCGCCGGCGTCGCCGATCGGCTGGGCTGGCCGCTGGGCTGGACCCGCGTCGCCTTCGTCGCCGCCGGCGCGATGCTGACCGGGATGGCCCTGCTGGCCTATGCCGCCGCCTGGGCGCTGCTGCCGGACCGGCGCGGCCGCATCGTCGCCCAGGACCTGGGCCGCGGCGAGCCGAACGTGGGCGCGATCATCGTGATCGCGATCGTCGCCGTCCTCGGGCTGGCGAACCTCAACCAGGCGCCGTGGATGTTCGGCGCGTGGGGCTGGGGCGACGCGTGGCCGTGGGACCAGGGCCCGTTCACCTCCTCGCTCAGCGCGCTGGGCACCGTCCTCGGTGTGCTGTTCTCGCTCGCGGTGCTCGCCGGCGTCGCGGTGCTGGTCGTCCTCCTGGTGCGCCAGGGTCGCGACCGCTCCGGGGGCACGCCCGGCGCGCCCGGTGCTCCGCGGCCCGACCCGGGGCCGGTCCCCGGCACCGCCCCCGGTTCGCCGTCCACGCCGGACGGAGGATCCGCCGCGCCCGGCGACCCCGGAACGGAGCCCGGCCCCACCCCCATCTACGCCGTCCCGCCCGCGTGGGCCGCCGACCGCGCCCGCCAGCGGGCGGACAACGTGGCCGCCGCGCACCGCGCCGCGGACGATGCGGTGGTCGCCGGGCAGGCCGCGGCGGACGCGGCGACGGAGGCCGCGCATCGTGCCGCGTCCGATGCCGACCTCGCCGCGAGCGCGACCACTGCGGCCACGGCCGGCGCCTGGGCGCCGGAGCAGGCCCGGGCGTACGGCGCGTCCCCGGCCGCGCCGGGCGCGGGGCAGCCTCCGTACGGCGGCGCCTCCTACCCCGCGGCCCCCTACGCCGGCGCGCCGTACCCCGCGGGCACCCACCCCGCCGCGCCGTCGACGCCTCCGCGCCCCCCGCGCGTGCCGGGCCCGGGCGCAGCCTTCTACCTGCTCACGCTGGCCTGGTTCGTGCTGTCGATCGTCGGCGTGGCGCTCGCCGCCTGGCAGGACCGCCTCGCGGTGCCGGCCGTGCCCGCGTGGATCGCGGTGTTCGTCACCGGACTCGGCGTGCTGCTCGCGATCGTCGCGCTCGTGGGGCGCAAGCTCGGGTTCCTGGGCTTCCTGGGCGGCCTGCTGCTGCTGCCGCTGGGTGCGGTGATCGTGCAGGCCGACGAGATCCGGGACGGCTCCTTCGGCCGCGAGTGGATCCCCGAGATCAACTTCGTGCGCGACGGCGACGACGTAGTGCATGTGCGCATCGGTGACCTCGACATCTACCGGTCCGACCCGGAGTCGACCGCAGGCGCGGACCCGCTCGCCGTGTTCGAGGACGAGTTCTCCGTGCTGATCTTCCCCGGCTCGTGCGAGGAGATCGGCTCCCACTCCGTGACCGGAAACACCATCGTCGCCCAGGATCTGACCGGCGAGCGACGCCTCTCCATCGAGGACGCGGAGACCGTCGTCCGGATCGATGCAGGCGCGGGCGTCGCGGTCGATGCGCCCGGCGGCGCGACCGTCGTGTGGCCGGGCCGCGGGCTGTCCTGCGAGGTGCCCGCCGGCGACGCACTCGCGGCGATGACCCCCACCCAGCCGTTCGTCACCCTCGACGTCGCCGCGGAGGGCGCCGTCGTCACCATCGAGGAGGTCTCGCGATGAGCACCGTCATCCGTCCCCGCAAGAGCCCAAGCGAGCGCGTCACCGGCGCTGTCTGGGGAGTCATCGTCGCCGCGCTCGGCGGCCTCGGGATCGCCGCACTGTCGGGATGGTCGGTCGACGCCGAGCTCGCGCTGATCATCGCCCTCGCGGCGATGGGCGGGTGGCTGCTCGCCTCTGCCCTGGCCGTCGGGGTCCGCCAGCGTCGCCGCGAGCGCGAGGCCCTGGCCGCGCTCGAGCCGACGGTGGAGGAGCCTCCAGTCGGAGAGCCGCTGGTCGACGAGCCCACCACGGACTCCGACCCCGCCCCCACCACCGTCCGGGACACTGAGGACCGCTGATCCGCCCCCCTCGCGTCCTGCGGGACGGTGAGGACCGCCAGTCACCTGACACGCCGGTCCCCACTGTCCCGCAGGACGCATTGACGCAACGATGGCGGTCCTCACTGTCCCGGACCGCGAGCAGGGGCGAGACCCGCAGTCACCACCGTGCGCCTCCCGGTGTACGCGATCGCGAGCCTGAACAGCGCCCATGCCACCCCACCGACGGCGGTGGCGGTCATCGCGAGCGCGAGGTCGGGCTGGAAGACGCGCACCGTCGCGAGGGGCGCGCCCATGAGGCTCGGCACGAGGGACATCAGCACCCACGCCGCCAGCGTGGTCGTGAGGAGCGGGAACCACAGGCTGAACAGGCCCGCCGCGCCGGACTTTGCGCGGATCGCCGCTCGCTTGCGCCACGCCCACGCCATGGACATCAGGTAGAGGAGCGGCGCGAGCGCGAGGCCCACGAACAGCGCCTTCTGAGACCAGCGCGACCCCTCGCCGTCGTAGTCGAGGCCCAGCGCGATGGCGGTGACCCCGAAGCGCAACTGCGTGGTCTCGCCGAACCCGACGCCGCTGCCGCCGTTGACCAGGACCACCACCGCATCGTCCCCCGCCGGAATCATCGTGGCCTGAGTCTCGATGCCCGGCGTCGACCCCGTGTGTCCGACCGTCCCTTCGGCCGTGTCGACGTACCAGCCCAGGCCGTAGAAGGGGGAGACGGCGCCGGCGGGGCTCATCATCCGGGCCTTGCCCTCGGCGCTGAGCACGTCGTCCTCGCCGTTCATCATCATGGCGAGGTAGGCGGCCAGGTCGTTGGCGCTGGCGACGATGCCGCCCTGGGGCGCGGTCACCACGTCGGTGCGGTTCTCCGCCACCGGCCGCTTGGTCCAGAACCACGGGGTGTGTCCGCTCGCCATCTCGTCGTGGATCTGGCCGTCGGCGACGAAGCTGGCGTGCATCCCGACGGGCTCGAGGATCCGTTCGGCCACGTACGACTGGTAGTCGACGGCCGCGACCTCCTCGATCAGCCTCCCAAGCACCTGGTAGTTGGCGTTGGAGTACTCCCACCGGGTTCCCGGGGCGTGGGCAGGATCCACGTCCGCGAGGGCGGCGACGGCCGCCTCGAGTGGGGCGGCGCCGTCCGACGTACCGCGGGAGCTGTTGCCCTGCAGCGTCGAGAAGCCACTGGTGTGACTGAGCAGCTCGAGCACGGAGGGCGCGCCGGCGGGGGCTCCGGCGAGGGAGGACACGTGGTCGCCGGCGGAGTCGTCGAGGTCGACCCGCCCGGCCTCGACCAGCTGCATGACCGCGAGTGCGGTGAAGCTCTTCGAGATCGAGCCGATCACGAACGGGGTGTCCGCCGTGACAGGCTCGTCGGACCCGACCCGCATCACGCCGCGCGCCCCGGATTCCGACACCTCGCCGTCCGTGACCACCGCATACGCCACTCCGGGCGCTCCCGAGGCCGGCATCTCCGCGGCGATGTAGTCCTCGATCGTGCCGCTCGGCACGACGGCGCCGACGACCGCGCCGAGGCCGAGCGCCGCGAGGGCCAGCAGCTGCCGCATCAGGTCCCTCCCGAGCGGGGTGCACGTGCGAGGACGTTCCGACCCTAGCGGCGGCGGGCTGGCCCGGCAACGGCATCATCCCTCGCAGAGCCCAGGGCCGGCGACAGCCGCGAAGACCCGTCAGCAGACGCGAACGGGGCGCCGAGCGATCCGCTCGGCGCCCCGTTCCGCGCCTACTCCCACTCGATGGTGCCCGGCGGCTTGCTCGTCACGTCGAGCACCACGCGGTTGACCTCGCTCACCTCGTTGGTGATGCGGTTGGAGACGTGCGCGAGCACCTCGTAGGGCACGCGCGACCAGTCGGCGGTCATGGCGTCCTCGGAGGACACGGGGCGCAGCACGATGGGGTGGCCGTAGGTGCGGCCGTCGCCCTGGACGCCCACGGAGCGCACGTCGGCGAGCAGCACCACGGGGCACTGCCAGATCGAGTCGTCCAGCCCGGCCGCGGTGAGCTCCTCGCGGGCGATCGCGTCGGCCCGGCGCAGGATCTCCAGGCGCTCCCAGGTCACCTCGCCGATGATGCGGATGCCCAGGCCCGGGCCGGGGAACGGCTGGCGGCCCACGATGTCCTCGGGGATGCCCAGCTCGCGGCCCACGGCGCGGACCTCGTCCTTGAACAGCGCGCGCAGCGGCTCCACCAAGGAGAACTGCAGGTCGTCGGGGAGACCGCCCACGTTGTGGTGGCTCTTGATGTTGGCCGCGCCCTCGCCGCCGCCGGACTCGACGACGTCGGGGTACAGCGTGCCCTGGACTAGGAAGTCGACGGACTCGCCGTGCGCGTCCGCGTCCTCGACGATCTGCCGGGCCGCGTCCTCGAACACGCGGATGAACTCGCGGCCGATGATCTTGCGCTTGGTCTCGGGGTCGGACACCCCGGCGAGCGCCTCGAGGAACCGCTCCTTCTCGTCGCGCACGATGAGGTTGACGCCGGTCGAGGCGACGAAGTCCTGCTCGATCTGCTCGACCTCGCCCGCGCGCATGAGCCCGTGGTCCACGTGCACGCACACCAGCTGGTCGCCCACGGCCTTCTGCACGATCGCCGCGGCCACGGCGGAGTCCACGCCGCCGGACAGCGCGCAGATCACCCGCTTGGAGCCCACCTGCTCGCGGATCAGGGCGACCTGCTCGTCGATGACGTTGGCGGAGGTCCAGTCGGGCTGGAGGCCGGCGACGTTGTAGAGGAAGTTCTCGATCGCGTGCTGGCCCAGCGGCGAGTGCTTGACCTCGGGGTGCCACTGCACGCCGCACATGCGCCGCTCGAGGTCCTCGAACGCGGCGACGGGCGCGCCCTCGGTGGTCGCGAGCACGGAGAAGCCGGGCGGCGCGGACTGGACCGAGTCCCCGTGGCTCATCCACACCTCCTGCACCGCGGGGCTGCCCGCGAGCGCGGTGCCGGGCGCGGCCACGGAGGCCTGGGTGCGGCCGTACTCGCGCAGGCCGGTCTTGGCGACGGTGCCGCCCAGGGCCTGCGCCATGGCCTGGAAGCCGTAGCAGATGCCCATGACGGGCACGCCGGCCTCGAACAGGGCGGGGTCGATCTGGGGGGCGCCGTCCTCGTACACGGAGGACGGGCCGCCGGACAGGATGACGGCGGCGGGGTCCTTGGCGAGCATGTCGGCCGCGCTCATCGAGTGGGGCACGATCTCGGAGTAGACGCTCGCCTCGCGGACCCGGCGGGCGATCAGCTGCGCGTACTGCGCGCCGCAGTCGACCACCAGGACCGGGCGGTGCTGGGTCTGATTCATCACGCCCCCACGGTAGTCGCGACCTCGCGGGTCACGCGCCGCTCCGCCACGAAGGACAGCACCGGCACCACGCCGCCGGCCGCCATGAACACCAGTCGCACGATCCCCCACCGCATGAGCATCCACAGGTGCGCGACCGCGGCGAGGTACACGATGAACACCCAGCCGTGCACGATCGCGACGGGCAGCAGGATGGGATCGAGCGCCTCCTTCACGCCGTCCAGGCCCGGCAGGTAGCGCAGCATCCCCACCGTCACGATGAGCAGCAGCGTGCCCGTGATGATCGCCATGACGCGGTAGCGCAGCAGCGCCCCGCGGATCGGTCCCGCATCGCTCACTCGTCGTCTCCCAAGGACTCGCGCGCGCCCGGCGCCTCCGGGAGCGCGCGACCATTGTCCCGCACCCAGCGCACCGCGATGAACAGGAAGAACGCGCCGAACAGCCACCACTCCAGCGCGTACGCCACGGACCGGAAGTTCAGCTCGGTGGTGGGCTCGAGCGGCTCGAGCGCCGTCCACGTCTGCGTGCCCTCGTACGCCACCAGCACCGGCCCGTACAGCGGCGCGGGCCACGCCTGGGCGAGTTCCGCGGTGGAGATCGCGCTCGCCCAGAACGTCCCGGGCGCCGGTTCCTCCGTGGGAAGGGACGATGCGCCGGCCGCCTCGGACGCGCGCAGGTAGCCGGTGAGGGTCGCCGCGCCCGGGCCCGGATCGGGCCCGGCGGCCTCCCCGTCGGGGCGCCAGCCCACGACGACGGCGAGCGTCGCCGGCTCGCCGGTGCCCGTCGCATCGGCCGGGACCGTGAGCGCCCGGACGAGCATCCGGGCCGCCACCCCGTCCACCTCGCGGCCGGAGACCACGGCGGCCGGCGCATCGGCCCAGGTCCCGGACACCGTCACCTGCCGGCCGATCGCGCCCGTGGGCGCGGCGCCCGGCGCGGCGACGTCCGCGAGCGGGACGGGCGGGTCGGGCTGGACGGTCACGCCGGTGGACGAGGCCCGGGTCCACTGCCACCAGCCGAGCGCGCCGCACACCACGACCACCACGGTCGCGAGGGCCGTCGCGACGGCGACGGCGCCCCATCTCACCCGCGTCACCCGCACCTCGCCTTCACGGCCGCCGGAGCGCGGCCTCCTCTGGGTGGCGCCAGTCTAGGGCCGCGGCCCGGGCCCATGGTCCCGGGCGGCGGCGGGACCTTCGGGCGGGCCGCCGCCCCTCTTCCGTGACACGATGGGCCAGTGACTCGCAGCATCTATATCGCATCCGCGGAAGGCGACACCGGCAAGTCGACCATCGCGCTCGGCATCACCAATCTGCTCGCCAAGCAGGTCGGGCGGGTCGGAATCTTCCGCCCCGTCTCCCGGGTCAAGGAGGGTCGCGACTACGTCCTCGACCTGCTCCTGGGCCACGAGAGCATCGACCTCACCTACGAGGAGGCCGTGGGCGTCACGTACGCGGACGTGCACGCGGACCCGGACAAGGCCCTCGCGACCATCCTCCAGCGCTATCACGCGCTCGAGCGCAAGTGCGACGCGGTCGTCGTGGTCGGCACCGACTACACCGACGTGTCCGCCGCCGCGGAGCTGGAGTTCAACGGCCGCGTGGCCGCGAACATCGGCGTGCCCGTCGTGCTCGTGGTGCACGGCCACGAGCGCACGCCGCAGGACGTCAAGCAGGTGGTGACCGCCGCCCGCGCGGAGCTGCAGAACTCGCACGCCCACGTCGCCGGCCACTTCGTCAACCGCTGCAACCCGGCGGACCTCGACACGATCCGCGCCCTGTTCCCCGCGGACCAGGTGCTGGGCATCCTGCCGGAGAACGAGCTCATCCTCGCGCCGTCCATGTCGCAGCTGCTCAAGGCCGTCGACGGCACGCTCGTCACCGGCGACCCGGCGCTGCTGTCGCGCGAGAGCCGCGGCATCATCGTGGGCGCGATGACCACCGCGAACCTGCTGTCGCGCATCGAGGACGGCGAGGTCATCATCACCCCCGGCGACCGCGCCGACACGCTCCTCGCCCTGCTCGCCGCGCACGGCGCCGAGGGCTTCCCCTCGCTGACCGGCGTGATCCTGTCCGGCGGCTTCGAGCCCCGCTCCGCGGTGCGCCGCCTGGTCGAGGGCCTGGGCTCCTCGCTGCCGGTGGTCCGCACGGAGATGGACACCTTCGAGACCGCGCACCGCTGCTCCGTCACCCGCGGCCGCCTGTCGCGCGAGAGCCAGCTCAAGGTGGACCTCGCCCTCGCGATGTTCGAGGAGTACGTCGACACCGACGCGCTGCGCGCCATGCTCGACGTCGCCCGCACGGACGTGGTCACGCCGCTCATGTTCGAGTACGGCCTGCTGGACCGCGCCCGCTCGGACAAGAAGCACATCGTCCTGCCCGAGGGCGGCGACGACCGCATCCTGCGCGCCGCATCGTCCCTGCTCACCCGCGACGTGGTGGACCTCACCATCCTGGGCTCCGAGACCACGATCCGCGCCCGCGCGGCCGAGCTGGGCCTCGAGCTCGACGCCGCCCGCATCGTCGACCCGACCGACCCCGAGTACGTCGAGGCGTTCGCGCAGAAGTACTACGAGCTGCGCAAGCACAAGGGCGCGACCATCGACGCCGCGCGCGACCGCGTCCAGGACGTCAGCTACTTCGGCACGATGATGGTCCAGGAGGGCCTCGCGGACGGCATGGTGTCCGGCGCCGCGCACACGACGGCGCACACGATCATGCCGTCGTTCCAGATCATCAAGACCGTGCCGGGCGTCTCGGTCGTGTCGTCCGTGTTCTTCATGTGCCTCGCGGACCGCGTGCTGGTCTACGGCGACTGCGCCGTCAACCCGGACCCGACCGCGGAGCAGCTCGCGGACATCGCGATCTCCTCCGCGGAGACCGCCCAGCAGTTCGACGTCGAGCCCCGCGTGGCCATGCTCTCCTACTCGACCGGCGAGTCCGGCTCGGGCTCGGACGTGGACAAGGTGCGCGAGGCGACCCGCCTGGTGCGCGAGCGCCGCCCCGACCTGCTGGTCGACGGCCCGATCCAGTACGACGCCGCCGTCGAGCCGTCCGTGGCCCGCTCGAAGGCCCCCGACTCCCCCGTGGCCGGTCGTGCGACCGTGCTGGTCTTCCCCGACCTCAACACGGGCAACAACACCTACAAGGCGGTGCAGCGCTCCGCCGGGGCGGTCGCCGTCGGCCCCGTGCTCCAGGGTCTGCGCAAGCCGGTCAACGACCTCTCGCGCGGCGCGCTGGTGCAGGACATCGTCAACACTGTCGCCATCACGGCGATCCAGGCACAGAACCTCGTCAACTCGGAAGGCAACGCGTGAGCACCATGACCAACGGAATCGCACTCGTCCTCAACTGCGGCTCCAGCTCTGTCAAGTACCAGGTCGTCGACACGGCGCAGGAGGCCCCGCTGGCCTCCGGCATCGTCGAGCGCGTCCAGGACCACACGGAGGCCATCCGCGAGGTCATGACCACGCTCGAGGCCGACGAGAACGTGGACCTCGCCGCGATCACCGTCGTGGGCCACCGCGTGGTCCAGGGCGGCGACATCTTCACCGAGGCGACCGTGGTGACCGAGGACGTCGAGGCCAAGATCGACGAGTTGGGCACCCTCGCCCCGCTGCACAACCCCGCGAACCTCAAGGGCATCCGCGCGGCCAAGGAGGCCTTCCCGGGCCTCGCGCACGTGGCAGTCTTCGACACCGCGTTCCACACCACCATGCCCGCGCCGGCGTACACCTACGCCATCGACAAGGACGTGGCCGCGCAGTACAAGATCCGCCGCTACGGCGCCCACGGCACCTCGCACGCATTCGTGTCGCAGGCCGTCGCGGAGCTCGTCGGCCGCCCGGTCGAGGAGCTCAAGACCGTGGTCCTGCACCTGGGCAACGGCGCGTCGGCCACCGCGGTCGACGGCGGCAAGTCCGTCGACACCTCGATGGGCCTCACCCCGCTCGAGGGCCTCATGATGGGCACCCGCTCGGGCGACATCGACCCGGCCGCGCTCATCCACCTGGGCCGCCAGGGCTGGACCTTCGACCAGCTGGACGACCTGCTCAACCGCAAGTCCGGCTTCATCGGCCTCACCGGCATGTCCGACATGCGCGACATCGAGACGGCGTTCGACGCCGGCAACGCCGACGCGCAGCTCGCCCGTCACGTCTACGCCCACCGCATCAAGGGCTACGTGGGCAAGTACATGGCCGTCATGGGCGGCCTGGACACCATCGTGTTCACCGCGGGCATCGGCGAGAACGACTCGGCCGTGCGCCTCGAGTGCATGCAGGGCCTCGAGGGCCTGGGCATCGTCATCGACCCCGAGCGCAACGCGGGCCGCAAGAAGGTCGCCACGCTGATCTCCACCGACGACTCGCCGGTCCAGATCTGGGTGGTCCCCACCAACGAGGAGCGCGCCATCGCGCTGCAGTCGATCGCGGCGGCCGCGTAGGCGCCACGCAGCCCCACCGCTTCCGGAGGCCCCGCACCGCACGGTGCGGGGCCTCCGTGCGTCTCCACCGCATCGTCCCGTGGGGACCCTCGAGCAGGGCCCTTGGTCCCGCGGCCGCCCCGCGCCCGCGCAAACCCGCGCCGCGCGCACACCCGGGGGACCTTCGCCAAGCCATGTGAACGTTCAATATGTGATGCTGGTCACATCCCGAAATGGAGGTCAGCATGACGCCTAACCCCTGGTCCACCCGCACTGCGGAGACCGTCACCGATGCCGAGGTCGACGCCATCGATCTGTGGTTCCGCGCCGCGAACTACATGTCGGTCGGACAGATCTACCTGCTCGACAACCCGCTGCTACGCGAGCCGCTGGACCGCGACCACGTGAAGAAGCGCCTCGTGGGCCACTGGGGCACGACGCCGGGCCTGAACTTCATCTACACGCACCTCAACCGCATGATCACGTCGCGCCAGCAGCCGACGATGTACATCATCGGCCCCGGCCACGGCGGTCCGGGCCTGGTCGCCGCGAGCTTCCTCGAGGGCACCTACACCGAGACCTACCCGGAGATCGCCCCGGACGCGCGCGGCATGGGCCGCCTGTTCAAGCAGTTCTCCTTCCCCGGCGGCATCCCGTCGCACGTGGCGCCGGAGACCCCGGGCTCGATCCACGAGGGCGGCGAGCTGGGCTACGCCCTGAGCCACGCGTACGGCGCGGCCTTCGACAACCCGGACCTGCTGGTCGCGGCGGTCGTGGGCGACGGCGAGGCCGAGACCGGCCCGCTCGCGACCTCGTGGCACTCGAACAAGTTCATCAACCCCGCCACCGACGGCGTGGTCCTCCCGATCCTGCACCTCAACGGCTACAAGATCGCCAACCCGACCGTCCTCGCCCGCATCGGCGACGACGAGCTCGAGGCGCTCATGGTGGGCTACGGCCACAAGCCGCACTTCTTCACCGCCGGCTTCGACGACGAGTCGTTCGCCTCGATCCACCGCCGCTACGCGGAGCTCATGGACGAGGTCATGGACGAGATCGCCGCGATCAAGGCCGAGGCCAAGGTCAACCCGAACATGGAGCGCCCCAAGTGGCCCATGATCGTGCTGCGCACCCCCAAGGGCTGGACCTGCCCCAAGGAGATCGACGGCAAGCGCACCGAGGGCTCGTGGCGCTCGCACCAGGTGCCGCTGTCGAACGCGCGCGACACCGACGCGCACCTCAAGACCCTCGAGGACTGGCTGAAGTCCTACGGCCCGGAGGACCTGTTCGACGAGAACGGCGCCCCCAAGTCCGAGGTCCTCGGCGTGGTCCCCCAGGGCGAGCTGCGCATGTCGGCCCGCCCCGAGGCCAACGGCGGCCTGCTCATGAAGGACCTGGTCATGCCCGACTACCGCGACTTCGCGGTGGACGTGCCCGCGCCGGGCGCGCAGATCGGCGAGGCCACCCGCACCCTGGGCGGCTTCCTGCGCGAGGTCATGCGCAACAACCCGGACAACTTCCGCGTCTTCGCGCCGGACGAGCTCGCCTCGAACCGCATCGCGGCCGTGCTCGAGGTGACGGACAAGGTCTGGAACGCGGAGATCGACCCCGACGACGGCGTGATGGGCCCCGAGGGCCGCGTCGTCGAGATGCTGTCGGAGCACCAGTGCCAGGGATGGCTCGAGGCGTACAACCTCACCGGCCGCCACGGCCTGTTCACCTCGTACGAGGCGTTCATCCACATCGTCGACTCGATGTTCAACCAGCACGCCAAGTGGCTCAAGGTCGCGCACGAGCTGCCGTGGCGCCGCCCGATCCCGTCGTTCAACTACCTGCTCTCGTCGCACGTGTGGCGCCAGGACCACAACGGCTTCTCGCACCAGGACCCGGGCTTCATCGACCACGTGGTGAACAAGAAGGCGGAGGTGGTGCGCGTGTACCTCCCCGCCGACGCGAACACCCTGCTCGCGACCTACGACCAGTGCCTGCGCTCGCGCGACAAGGTCAACGTGGTCGTGGCCGGCAAGCAGCCCCAGCCGCAGTGGCTCACCATCGAGCAGGCGGAGAACCACTTCGCCCGCGGCGCCGGCATCTGGGAGTTCGCCTCCAACGTGCCGGTGGGCGAGGAGCCCGACGTGGTCATGGCCTCGGCCGGCGACGTGCCCACCATCGAGGTGCTGGCCGCGATCGACATCATCCGTCGCGAGCTGCCCGACCTCAAGGTCCGCATGGTCAACATCGTCGACCTCATGAAGCTGCAGCCCGAGTCGGAGCACCCGCACGGCATGTCGGACCGCGAGTTCGACCAGCTGTTCACCACCGACAAGCCGATCATCATGAACTACCACGGCTACCCCTGGCTGATCCACCGCCTCGCCTACCGCCGCAACGGCCACGCGAACCTGCACGTCCGCGGGTTCAAGGAGGAGGGCACCACCACCTCCCCGTTCGACATGGCGATGGTCAACCAGATCGACCGCTACTCGCTGGTCATGGACGTCATCGACCGCGTCCCGTCGCTCGGCACCCGCGCCGCGGCCCTGCGCCAGTCGCTGCAGGACAAGCGCATGGAGGCCCAGCGCTTCGCCTACGAGACCGGTGCGGACCTCCCCGAGGTCGCGCAGTGGACCTGGGGCGGCGGCAAGGCCGCGAAGCTCGAGGGCGCGCTCATCACGGGTGGTGACAACGAGGAGATCTGAGCCTCCTTCTTCCGGACACTCCGCACGGAGTGAGCGGCGACACGCCGCGTGAGAGGGGCCGATGCGCCGGGTGATCCGGCGTGTCGGCCCCCTTTCCGTGCGGAGTGTCCGCGTCCGGGGACGATGCATGGGTCCGGCGGCCTCGCACCCCGCCCCACGGTGCCCGTAGGTTGAGACCATGCTTGCCGCCTACGCCGCCCGCTTCTCCCCCGACTCCCCTGCCGACGCCCTCGACGTCGGCGACCGCCCCGAGCCCGAGGCCCGGGAGCACTGGACCACGGTCGATGTGCGCGCGGCCTCCATCAACCACCACGACGTGTGGTCGCTGCGCGGCGTCGGGCTCGCGGAGTCGCAGCTGCCCATGATCCTGGGCTGCGACGCCGCCGGCGTGACTCCCGACGGCACCGAGGTGGTGGTGCATGGCGTGATCGGTGCCGACGGCCACGGCGTGGGCCCCCGCGAGCCGCGGTCCATCCTGTCCGAGCGGTATTCCGGCACCCTCGCCGAGCGGGTCGCGGTGCCCACCGCGAACCTCATCCCCAAGCCCGCGGAGCTCAGCTTCGAGGAGGCCGCGTGCCTCCCCACCGCATGGCTGACCGCGTACCGCATGCTCTTCCACGGCGCGGACCTCAGGCCCGGACAGTCGGTCCTGGTGCAGGGCGCCGGCGGCGGGGTCGCGAGCGCGGCGATCGCGCTGGGCGCCGCGGCGGGGCTCGAGGTGTTCGCCACCTCGCGCTCGGAGGCCAAGCGGGAGGCGGCCCTGGAGCTGGGTGCGGTCGGCGCGGTCGAGCCCGGGGCGCGGCTGCCCAAGCGCGTCGACGCGGTGCTCGAGACCGTGGGCAAGGCCACCTGGAAGCACTCCATCGCATCCGTGAAGAACGGCGGCACCATCGCGATCGCCGGCCACACCACGGGCGACCCGGACCCCGCGCTGCTCACCCGCGTGTTCTTCCACGAGCTGCGCATCCAGGGCGTCACCATGGGCACACGCGAGGACCTCGCGGCACTGCTCGCGTTCCTGGCCCGCACCGGGCTGCGCCCCACGATCGACTCGACCTTCTCGCTGGCGGAGGCGCGCGCCGCGGTGGCGCGAGTGGCGTCGGGCCAGCACTTTGGCAAGGTCGTCGTCACCACCTGATATTTGTCGACGCGCAAGGGACCTTTGCGGTCGCGGGGCACAAGGATCGGACGTAGCGTTCCCGTGGGCGGGGCCTCCGCCCGCATCACGTCACCGAACTCAGGGAGCCTCCCATGACCGTCGAGCACGTCACCCACGCCGAGCACGCCCACAGCCACGGCGCCGACTGCGGCCACGCCACCGTCGAGCACGAGGGCCACACCGACTACGTCCACGACGGTCACGTCCACCACGTGCACGAGGACCACGTCGACGAGCACGACGGCGTCCACGCCGTCGCCGAGGAGCACGCCCACCGCCACGAGGCCGAGTGCGGCCACGAGGCGGTCCAGCACGGCGACCACACCGACTACGTGCACGACGGCCACCACCACGCCGAGCACGAGGGCCACTACGACGAGCACTGACTCGTCGGGCTCCCCTGAGCCGTGCACCCTGCCGCGCGCGGGACGCCACGTGGGAATCCACGACCGGCGTCCCGCGCGCAGTCTTTTGCGAGCCAGTTCAGCGCCGGCGCCCAGGCCGGGCCGCCTCGCGGTCAGGGGCCGCCAGGCCCGCCGCCCACGTTCTCTCGCACCCACCGCCGGATGAGCAGCACCCCGGCGACCGCCGCATCGTCCCCCGCCTCGCGGGCCGTGCGACGCAGGCTCGGCACGTCGACGCCCCAGCGGCGCAGGTCGCCCGCGTGCCCGATGAGCCACCGCTCGATCGCCTCCGGGTCCGCCTCGGGGTGGAACTGCAGTGCGAGCCACGGGCCCAGCGCGAAGGCCTGGTGCGCGGTGGCGTCGGTCGAGGCGAGCGGCACCGCGCCGTCGGGCAACGTGAAGGTGTCGGCGTGCCAGTGGAGCACGGGCGCGCCATCGAGCGCGGCGAGCGGGCCCTCGTGGCCGGCGTCCGTGAGCGTCACCGGCGCGTAGCCCACCTCACGCGTGCCGGACCCCACCTCCCCTCCCGCGACCAGCGCCATGAGCTGCGCGCCCAGGCACACGCCGATGGTCGGCCGGTCGCGCCGCGCCTCGAGCACCGCGCGCACCTCGTCGAGCACGGGGTAGGTGGCCGAGTCCGGCGCGTCGATGGGTGCGCCCAGGACCACGGCGAGGTCGGCGTCGGCGGCCTCCCGCGCATCGTCCACCCCCACGTCGAGGTACCGGACCTCGAAGCCGTGCGCGCGCAGCTCCGGCTCCCAGACCCCCAGGTCCTCGAAGGCGACGAAGCGGAGGACGTCGCAGCGCATCGTCAGGCCTTGAGCCCACGGCGCTTCGCGACGGCGCCGGACACCGCGCGCCAGCCCAGCAGCCCCGCGGCCAGGAAGGTGCCCGCGACCACGACGAACGAGACCTGCACGCCCTGGCCCGTGGCCGCGCGCAGCGCCATGCCGCCGGCGAGGGTCGCGGTCCAGACGATGGCGCCGGCGCGCCGCCAGTCGCACGGCGCGTTCCAGGCCCGAGCGACCAGCCAGCCGGCCGCGCCGCCCGCGAGGAACGGCCACGCCGTGGTCGCGAGGCCGAGCCCGTGCTCGCCCAGGACCCCCTCGTCGTGACTCGCGCGGCCGATCGCGGAGAAGAGCACGATGACGCCGGCGTCGAGGGCCGCGGCGCCGGCTGCCGCCTGGCGGACGTTCATGGGCCGAGCCTAGCCGCGCCCACCCCTGGACACTGCGCACGGATGCGGATCCGACACGCCGGTCGCGAGGGCCGATGCGCGGGTTGCGGCCGGGGTGTCGCCCGCCAGTCCGTGCGGAGTGTCCGCGGGAGCCGGGCGCACTCGGGCGCACAACCCTGACAGAAGGGAGCAACCAGGCCATATACCGGTCGAATCGCGCGCACAAGGGGGTACCTCAGGAGCCGCTCCCAGGAGTAGCGTGAGGCCCGTCAACGATGACAACTACACCCGGAGTGTTCATGAATTCCTTGTTCCTCGCGGTGATCGGCCTGGCGATGATGGCAGGCGGTTACTTCCTGTACTCCAAGTTCCTGGGCAAGAAGGTCTACGCCCTCGACGACCGGCACACCACCCCCGCGCACGAGCTCGAGGACGGCGTCGACTACGTCCCCACCAACAAGCTGGTGCTGTGGGGCCACCACTTCACCTCCGTCGCGGGCGCGGCGCCCATCGTCGGACCCGCCGTCGCGGTGATCTGGGGCTGGGTGCCCGCCTTCCTGTGGGTGACGCTCGGCACCGTCTTCTTCGCCGGCATGCACGACCTGGGCGCGCTGTGGGCCTCGACGCGCAACAAGGGCAAGTCGATCGGCATGCTGTCGGGCCGGTACATCGGCAGCCGCGGCCGGGCGCTGTTCCTCGTGGTGATCTTCCTGCTGCTGCTCATGGTCAACTCGGCCTTCGCGGTGGTCATCTCCAAGCTGCTCATCTCCACGCCCACCGCGGTGATCCCCACGTGGGGCGCGCTGGTCGTGGCGCTGATCGTGGGCCAGATGATCTACCGCTGGCGCATCAACCTGGTGGTCACCACGGTCATCGGCGTCACCGCGCTGTACAGCCTCATCCTCGTGGGCGATCGCTTCCCGGTGTCGCTGCCCGAGACCGTGCTGGGCCTGCCCGTCGCCTCGTTCTGGATCCTCACCCTGTTCCTGTACGCCGGCATCGCGTCGATGCTGCCCGTGTGGGTCCTGCTCCAGCCGCGCGACTACATCAACGGCGTCCAGCTGTTCATCGGGCTGGGCATCCTCTACGCGTCCGTGCTGATCGCGACGCCCACCGTCGTGGCCCCCGCGTTCAACTCCGCGGTGCCCGAGGGCACCCCGTCCATCGTGCCGCTGCTGTTCGTGACCATCGCCTGCGGCGCCATCTCCGGCTTCCACGGCACCGTCGCCTCGGGCACCACGGCCAAGCAGCTGAACAAGGACACCGACGCCCGCTTCGTCGGCTACTTCGGCGCCATCGGCGAGGGCCTCCTCGCCCTCGGCGCGATCATCGCCACCACCGCCGGCTTCCAGACCCTCGCGGACTGGGAGGCGATCTACTCGGCGTTCAACGCGGGCGGCATCGGCGCCTTCGTCCAGGGCGGCGCGTCGATCGTCAACGCGGGCCTGGGCATCCCGGCCGGCCTCGCGGCCACCATCCTCGCGACCATGGCGGTGCTGTTCGCCGCGACCACCATGGACACCGGCGTGCGCCTCCAGCGCTTCGTGGTCCAGGAGGCCGGCGACCTGCTCGGGTTCAAGATCGGCAAGGTGGTCGCCACGGTCATCGCGCTCGCGGTGGCGCTGGGCCTGTCCTTCGGCGCCTCGGGCGACGGCTCGGGCGGCATGATCATCTGGCCGCTGTTCGGCACCACCAACCAGCTGCTGGCCGGCCTCACCCTGTCGGTGATCACGGTCATCCTGCTGAAGAAGGGCCGCCCCGTCTGGCCGGTCCTGGTGCCGCTCGTGTTCCTGCTCACCATGTCCACGTACGCGCTCATCGTGCAGCTCGGCACGTTCTTCACGGCGCAGAACTGGCTGCTGTTCACCCTCGACCTCGTGATCCTCGTCGCGGCCCTGTGGGTCATCGTCGAGGCCGTCGCGGCCATGGCTGGCGCGTACCGCGCCCGCAAGGCCGGCGAGATCGACCCCGACGAGGAGCCCGTCCTCGACCCGGTGCATGGCGCCTGACGTCTCCCGCCTACGGTCAGGGTGGCGTTCGCTGAACGCCACCCTGACCAGCGCGTACGCCCTGCCCTACCGCACCACCCTCGCGCGCGCCCAGCGCGACGAAGACGACCTGTTCCGCCTCCTCGTCGCGTCCGAGGCGCTCGGCATCCCCAGCCCCGCCGCGTACGAGTCCGCGGAGCTCCTCCCGCTCCTGCTCGAGGACATGCATGCGTGGCACACGCGCATGGGGCTCGAGCGCTCCCCCATGGATCACCTCTCATGCTGCTAGACCTGGCCCGCGAGCGCCGCGTCATCGTCGTCGGCGGGAAGGGCGGCGTGGGCAAGACCGCCGTCAGCTCCGCGCTCGCCCTGGCCCGCGCCCGGGAGGGCGCGCGCGTCCTGCTCGTCTCCTCCGACCCGGCCCACAACCTCGGGCACCTCTGGCTCGCCGACATCGGCGACCGCGGCGCCCAGATCGAGGCCGGGCTCACGGCCATCGAGATCGACCCGGCCGCGACGACCGAGCGGCACCTGTCCCGCGTGGGCGCGACGCTCCGCCGGATGATGCCCGAGCACCTCCACGGCCAGGTGGAACGCCACCTGGACCTGGTGCGCCAGGCCCCGGGCACCCACGAGTCCGCGATCCTCGAGCGCCTCACCGAGGTGGTCCTCGACGACGCCTACGACCTCGTCGTGCTCGACACGGCACCCTCCGGCCACACCACCCGGCTGCTGTCCCTCCCCGAGACCATGACGGCGTGGACCGATGCGCTGCTCGAGCGCCGCGACGCCTCCGCTCGGCTGGGGGCCGCGGCGCAGGCGCTCGACCCCGCGGCCGCGTTGGCGCGCGAGTCGGGCCGGGCGGGCCGGTCCGAACCCGATCCGCAGGACGGTCGCGCCGCGCGCGATCGCGAGCTGCGCGACCTGCTGGTCGCCCGCGCCTCCCGCCTGGCCCGGCTGCGCGACCGGCTCACGGATGCCCGCCACACGTCCTTCGTCGCGGTCCTCGCCGCCGAGCGCCTGCCCGTGCTCGAGACCATCGAACTGGCCGAGCAGCTCTCCGCCACGGGAGTCGACCTCGCCGCGCTCGTGGTGAACCGACGCTCCCCGGCCGATGCGGGGGACCTCCTGGCCGCGAAGCGCGCCTCGGAGGAGGCGCACCTGGGCACCCTCCGGGAGCGCCTGCCGGGACTGCCCGTCACCCAGGTGCCCCTGCTGGGAGGCGACGTGGTCGGCGCGGAGGGTCTCGAGCGCATCGGCCGCCACCTCGGGGCGGGCGTGTAGCGCGTCCCGCCCCCATCACGCCGCCCCTCAGATCACCCCTCCACCGGGTTTCTACGCCTCTCCACACAGGTCCCGGCGTGTCGGCGGCGTGTCGCGCCGATATCAGCAATTTCGCGCCCGGATTCGGGGTGGCTGTGTGGACAGGTGACGTCGAGTGTCCGCGGGAGCGGGGCCCGACTAAAATCGCCGGGTGGCTCATCTTCTTGGCGCCGAGGCGCTGCACCTCGACTTCGGCACCGGCACCGTCCTGGGCTCCATCTCCGTCGGGCTCGACGACGGCGACCGCATCGGCATCGTCGGCGCGAACGGCGCGGGCAAGTCGAGCCTCATGAAGATCCTCGCCGGGCGGCTGACGCCCCACGACGGCCGCGTGACCATCGCGCGGGGCACGCGCATCGGCGTCCTCGACCAGTCCGACCACGTCGACACGGCGCTCACCGTCGCGCAGGCGATCGTGGGTGACCTCGACGAGCACGAGTGGGCCGCCGACCCCCGTATCCGCGACATCATGTCCGGCCTGGTCCCGGACCTGCCCGCGGAGGCGATCGTGGGCGACCTGTCCGGAGGCCAGCAGCGCCGCGTCGCGCTCGCGCACGTGCTCGTGGGCGACCACGACGCGATCTTCCTCGACGAGCCGACCAACCACCTCGACGTCGAGGGAGTCACCTGGCTCGCCGAGCACCTCAAGCGCCGCTGGCCCGCCAAGCAGGGCGCGCTGCTCGTCGTGACCCACGACCGCTGGTTCCTCGACGAGGTCACCACCCGCACGTGGGAGGTCCACGACGGCGAGGTCGACATGTACGAGGGCGGATACGCCGCGTACGTGCTCCAGCGCGTCGAGCGCGACCGGATCGCGGCGGCCACCGAGAGCAAGAGGCAGAACCTCATGCGCAAGGAGCTGGCCTGGCTGCGCCGCGGCGCGCCGGCCCGCACCTCGAAGCCCAAGTTCCGCATCGACGCGGCCAACGCGCTCATCGCGGACGTGCCGCCCATCCGCGACTCCGTGAAGCTCCACCGCATGGCCGCCGCCCGCCTGGGCAAGGACGTGGTCGAGCTGGTCCGGGTGGGTGTGACGTACGGCGAGCACGAGGTGCTGCGCGACCTGGACTGGAACATCGGGCCGGGCGACCGCATCGGCCTGCTGGGCGAGAACGGCGCCGGCAAGTCGACGCTCCTGCGCCTGGTGACGGGCGAGCAGGAGCCCACGTCCGGCCGGGTCAAGACCGGCATCACGGTGCGCGTCGCGCAGCTGAGCCAGCAGCTCGCGGAGCTCGAGGAGCATGCCGACGAGCGCGTCTCCGCGGTCGTCAAGAACTTCTCCTCGATCACGCTCTCCGACGGCCAGGAGATGACGCCGGGGCAGCTGCTCGAGCGCATGGGCTTCACGTCCGCCCAGCTCAAGACCCCCGTGGGGCGCCTGTCCGGCGGGCAGCGGCGCCGCCTGCAGCTGCTCGTGGTGCTGCTGAGCGAGCCGAACGTGCTGGTCCTGGACGAGCCCACCAACGACCTCGACACGGATATGCTCGCCGCGCTCGAGGACCTGCTGGATGCGTGGCCGGGCACGCTGATCGTGGTCAGCCACGACCGCTACCTCATGGAGCGCATCACGGACACCCAGTTCGCGGTGATGGACGGAGGCCTGCGCCACCTGCCCGGCGGCGTCGACGAGTACGTCGAGATCTCGCGGGCCCGGCGCGCGGCCCGGGCCGGGATCGGCACGTTCGGCGCCGGGGCGGTTTCGAGCGCGGGCGCCACCACGGGCGCCGGAACTAGCGACGATGCCGCGGCCACCGTCCGTGCCGCATTCCCTGGCGCGATGGAGGCACCGGCCGCCGCGCCCGCGCTGTCCGGCGCCGAGCGGCGCGAGGCCGAGAAGGAGCTCAAGGCGGTCGAGCGCCGCATGGCCAAGCTCACCGAGCTGACCGAGGGCACGCACAACGAGATGGTCATGCACGACCAGTCGGACTTCGCCGGCCTCGCCACCTTCATGAAGACGCTCAAGGAGTACGAGGCCGAGACCGACGAGCTCGAGGAGCGCTGGCTGGACCTGTCCGAACGCCTCGGCTGAGCGGCGCCGCCCCTAGACAGGGCTCAACGACAACCACCGACCCCTCACGCGCATGGACCTGCCGAAAGCGACCACCACCTACCCGCAACGCGGTGGTGCGCCGCAACGGCGCAGGCGCCCCTGCCAAGCAGCGGACCGAGGCCAGGCGGAGACCCGCTGAATCAGCCCGCCTGGTACGGGCTCACCACCAGGTCGACGCGCTGGAACTCCTTGAGGTCCGAGTAGCCGGTGGTGGCCATCGACCGACGCAGCGCGCCCATGAGGTTCGACGTGCCGTCCGCGTGCGTGCCGGGCCCGAAGAGCACCTCCTGCAGCGGCCCCACCGAGCCCACCTGGACGCGCTCGCCGCGCGGCAGCTCGTGGTGGTAGGCCTCGGCACCCCAGTGGACGCCGCGACCCGGGGCCTCCTGCGCGCGCGCGAGCGCCGCGCCCAGCATGATCGCGTCCGCACCGCAGGCGAACGCCTTGACGATGTCGCCCGAGCGGCCCAGGCCGCCGTCGGCGATGACGTGCACGTACCGGCCGCCCGACTCGTCGAGGTAGTCGCGGCGCGCGGCCGCCACGTCCGACACCGCGGTCGCCATCGGCGCGTGGATCCCCAGCGTGGTGCGCGTCGTCTGCGCCGCGCCGCCGCCGAAGCCCACGAGCACGCCCGCCGCGCCCGTGCGCATGAGGTGCAGGGCCGCCTGGTAGGTCGACGCACCGCCCACGATCACGGGGACGTCGAGGTCGTAGATGAACTTCTTGAGGTTGAGCGGCTCGGCGCCGTCGGAGACGTGCTCGGCGCTCACGGTGGTGCCGCGGATCACGAACAGGTCCACGCCCGCCTTGAGCACCGTCTCGTAGAACTCCTGGGTGCGCTGCGGGGACAGCGCGCCGGCGACCACCACGCCCGCGGCGCGGATCTCCTGCAGTCGCGCCGTGATGAGCTCCGCCTTGATGGGCTCGCGGTAGATCTCCTGCATGCGCGCGGTCGCGACCGCGGGCTCCAGGCCCGCGATCTCCTCGAACAGCGCCGTCGGGTCCTCGTAGCGGGTCCACAGGCCCTCGAGGTCGAGCACGCCCAGGCCGCCGGCCTCGCCGAGCGCGATCGCCGTCGCCGGGCTCATCACCGAGTCCATGGGCGCGCCGATCACGGGGATGTCGAAACGGAATGCGTCGATCTGCCACGCGAGGCTCACGACCTTCGGGTCGCGCGTGCGCCGCGAGGGCACCACCGCGATGTCGTCGAAGGAGTAGGCCCGGCGGCCGCGCTTGTTGCGGCCGATCTCGATCTCGTTGCTCACGGGCCAACCCTATCCCCCACCCCCGACATCGACCGGGGACGATGCGCCGGGGCCTCCGTGCATCGGCCCACCTGGTCGGGGATGTCGGAGGCGCGTGCGAGGGTAGGACCATGAGCTGGCTCGACGAGACCATGGTGGGCTTCGACACGGAGACGACCGGCGTGCGCACGGCGCACGACCGCATCGTCACGGCGGCGATCATCACGCGCCGGGGCAAGGAGGTGAGCACGCGCACGTGGCTCATCGACCCGGGCGTGGAGATCCCCGAGGCGGCCGCGGCGGTGCACGGCATCACCACGGAGCACGCCCGCGCGCACGGCGCCGCACCGGCGCAGGCGCTCGAGGAGATCGCCGCCGTGCTCGCCGCGACCCTCGCCGAGGGCAGCCCCCTCGTCGCGTTCAACGCTCAGTTCGACATCACCATCCTCGAGACCGAGCTCGCGCGCCACGGGCTGCCGTCGCTCGCCTCGCGCCTGCCCGCCCGGGAAATCCGCCCCGTCATCGACCCGCTGGTCCTGGACCGCAAGCTCGACCGCTACCGCAAGGGCAAGCGCAAGCTCATCGACCTGTGCACGCTGTACGCGGTGCCGGTCGTGGCCGACGACCTGCACGCCGCGGACGCGGACGTCCTCGCCACGCTCGAACTGGTCCACGCCCTCGCGGCCGCCTATCCGGTCATGACCCAGACGCCGCTGGATTCGATCCACGACCTGCAGGTCGCGGCCTACCGAGACTGGGCCGTGAAATTCGGCGCCTGGCTGAAGTCCAAAGGCACCACCGACGACCTGCCCGACCCGCGCTGGCCGCTCGCGCTCGCCCAGGCACCGGGCGGCTCCGACGACGCCCCCGACGCCCAGGGCACCCTGCTCGGCTGAGCCCGTCGGGCGTGCCGGTCCGCAGCAACCCGCACCCCCGATAGGGTCGAGGCCAGAATCGACTCGGAGGTCACGATGACGTGGTCCACCCCGCCGGGCTCCGGCCCGCTCGCCGACGCGCACGCCCAGCTCTCCGCCGCGGTCGCCCACCTGGGCTACACCGACGGCATCCACCAGATGCTCGCCACCCCGCGCCGCGAGATGCTCGTGAGCGTCCCGCTGCGCCGGGACGACGGCTCCATCGCCGTGTACTCGGGCTTCCGCGTCCAGCACAACTTCTCGCGCGGGCCCGCGAAGGGCGGCCTGCGCTACTCGACCGCGGTCGACCTCGACGAGGTGCGCGCGCTCGCCATGTGGATGACCTGGAAGTGCGCGCTGGTCGACGTGCCCTACGGAGGCGCCAAGGGCGGCGTGGCGATCGACCCGCGCGCGCACTCCCACGCGGAGCTCGAGCGCGTCACGCGGCGGTACACCTCGGAGATCCTGCCCATCATCGGGCCGGAGATGGACATCCCCGCACCCGACTTCGGCACCAGCGAGCGGGAGATGGCGTGGATCATGGACACGTACTCCGCGTCCGTGGGCCACACGGTGCCCGGCTGCGTCACCGGCAAGCCCGTGAGCCTGGGTGGCTCGTACGGCCGTGCCGGCGCCACCTCCCGCGGCGTCGCACACATCGCGGCGCTCGCGATGGCGTCGCGCGGCATCGACCCCAAGGCCGCCAGCGCGGCCATCCAGGGCTTCGGCAAGGTGGGCCTGGGCGCGGCGCGCTACCTGGCCGGCATGGGCGTGACCATCCGCGCCGTCAGCGACGTCGACGGCGCGGTCTTCGCCCACGAGGGCCTCGACATCGCGCGGCTCGTGGCCCACGTCGAGCGCACGGGTAGCGTGGTCGGGTTTGACGGCGGCGACCCGTTCGAGCCGCGCGGGGTCCTCACCTGCGACGTCGACGTGGTGGTGCCGGCCGCGGTCGAGGGCGTCCTCACCGCCGACAACGCGGGCGACGTGCGGGCGTCGATCGTGGTCGAGGGCGCCAACGGCCCCACCACGGAGGCGGCCGATGCGATCCTCGCCCAGAGCGGGGTCCTGGTGGTTCCGGACATCCTCGCCAACGCGGGCGGCGTGGTGGTCTCCTACTTCGAGTGGGCTCAGGCCAACCAGGCGTACCAGTGGAGCGAGCGGGACGTGAACGACCGGCTCGAGGAGCGCATGGAGCGCGCGTGGCGGGACGTGAGCGAGTACGCCGCGGTGCACGAGCTCAGCCTGCGCGCCGCCGCCACGGCCCTCGCGGTGCGCCGGGTCTCGGAGGCGCACCAGCTCCGCGGGCTCTACCCCTGACGGACGGAACGCCCGCCCGAACGGTCAGGAGAGCACGTCACCCCATGAGGTAGCGCGCCAGCATGCCCACGCTCATCACCACGATGAGCACGCGCAGCACGATGGGCTTGACCCGGAACAGCACGTGCGAGCCCGCGTAGGCGCCGACGAGCTGCCCCGCGATCATCACCGCGCCTACCGCCCACACCATCTTCCCCGCGAGCGCGAACACCAGCAGCGAGGCCACGTTGGTGGCGAAGTTCAGCGTCTTGGCCGCGGCGGTCGAGCGCACCAGGTCGTAGTTGCGCAGCGTCACGCCGGCCACCGCGAACAGCGAGCCCGTGCCCGGCCCGAAGGCCCCGTCGTACGCGCCGATCGCCGGCACCACGGAGGCCTCGTACGGCGCCGCGGTGAGCCGCTCGTGCCCCGGCGGCTCGTGCGCCTTGGGCACGAAGGCGAAGTACGCGGCGATGCACGCGAGCACCACGGGGATGATGACGCGCAGGTCGTCGGCGTGCACGAACTGGATGAGAACCGACCCGGCCGCCGACCCCAGGAAGGCCCAGAGCATCGGCCACCGTGCATCGGCCCATCTCACCCGGCGGCGCCGCAGGACCTGCCACGTCGCCATGCCCGTGCCGAACGACCCCTGCAGCTTGTTGGTGCCCAGCGCGGCGAGCGGCGGGACGCCCGCGAGCAGCAGGGCGGGCAGCGTGAGCAGCCCTCCCCCGCCGGCGAGCGTGTCGAGGAACCCGGCGACCAGCGCGACGACCGCGAGCAGCGCGAGCGCGTGCCAGGTGAGTTCCAACGACTATCCGCGGCCGGAGTAGTTGGGCGCCTCGACGGTGATCTGGACGTCGTGGGGGTGGGACTCCTTGAGGCCCGCGGGCGTGATGCGGACGAACTTGCCCTTTGCTTGCAGCTCGGGGATCGATCGGGCGCCCACGTAGAACATCGACTGGCCCAGGCCGCCCACCAGCTGGCGGACCACGGAGGACAGCGGGCCCTTGTAGGGCACGCGCCCCTCGATGCCCTCGGGGATGAGGTCGTCGTCGCTGGGCGCGTCGGCCTGGAAGTAGCGGTCCTTGGAGTAGGAGACGCGGCCGCGCGAGGCCATGGCGCCCATCGAGCCCATGCCGCGGTAGGTCTTGAACTGCTTGCCGTTGACCAGCACCAGGTCGCCGGGGGTCTCGGCGCAGCCGGCGAACAGCGAGCCGAGCATGACGGACGATGCGCCGGCCACCATGGCCTTGGCGATGTCGCCGGAGTACTGGAGGCCGCCGTCGGCGATGACGGGCACGCCGGCGGGGCCGGCGGCCTTCCACGCCTCGTGGACGGCGGTGACCTGGGGCACGCCCACGCCCGCGACCACGCGGGTGGTGCAGATGGAGCCAGGCCCCACGCCCACCTTGACGGCGTCGACGCCAGCGTCGACGAGCGCCTGTGCGCCCTCGCGGGTGGCGACGTTGCCGCCGATCACCTGCACGTGCGCCGTCGCCGGGTCGGACTTGAGGCGCTGGATCATCTCGATCATCTTGCGCGCGTGGCCGTGGGCGGTGTCGACCACGAGCGCGTCGACCTCGGCGTCGACCAGGGCGGTCGCGCGCTCCCAGGCGTCGCCGTAGAAGCCCACCGCGGCGGCGACGCGCAGGCGCGCCTCCGCGTCCTTGGAGGCCTGCGGGTACTTCTCGGTCTTGACGAAGTCCTTGACGGTGATGAGGCCGGTGAGGCGGCCGTCCGCGTCGACGAGCGGAAGCTTCTCGATGCGGTGCTTGGCGAGCAGCTCGGCGGCCTCGGCGTTGGAGACGCCCTCGCGGGCGGTCACCAGGGGCATCGGCGTCATCTGGTCGCGCACCAGGCGGGTCGCGAACTCGGACGGGGCGACGAAGCGCAGGTCGCGGTTGGTGATGATGCCCAGCAGGCGGTTGTCCTCGTCGACCACGGGCAGGCCGGACACGCGGTACTTGCCGCACAGCGCGTCGAGCTCGGCGAGCGTGACGTCCGGGCCCACCGTGACGGGGTCCGTGATCATGCCCGACTCGGAGCGCTTGACGATCTCGACCTGATGCGCCTGGTCCTCGATCGAGAGGTTGCGGTGGAGCACGCCCAGGCCGCCCAGGCGGGCGAGCGCGATGGCCATCCGCGCCTCGGTCACAGTGTCCATCGCGGCGCTGAGGAGCGGGACGGCGACGGAGATGCCGCGCGTCAGTTGCGTGGTGGTATCGACCTCGGACGGGATGACGTCGCTCTCACCGGGGAGCAGCAGAACGTCGTCGTAGGTGAGTCCGGTGAAGCCGAAGGGATCGCTGTCATGGGCCGCCATGGGGTCATCCTAAGCCGCGGATGCAGTGGTCAAAGACCAGGACAATTAGGACTACCCTAGACATCGCTGACGGTGTTATGAATGTCAGTAGGGGGAGGTCGAGGCCCTGGGCCGTGGCCCGCTGGGGTCCCGATTGAGAGTAGTCCGCAACAAATGTGGCGCGACCGGCAGCGTGGCCGGGAGCGCCGCCCGACCCCCGCCACGAAGGAGGCCACCGATGGAATCGGTCGCGAAACTGCCCGCGCCCACGCAGGACCAGTGGGAATGGCAATACGAGGGCGCCTGCCGCGGCGCCGACCCGGACCTCTTCTTCCACCCGGAGGGCGAGCGTGGCGCCGCGAGGCGCCGCCGGGCCGAGAACGCGAAGGAGTTCTGCGCCCACTGCCCCGTGCTCGACCTCTGCCGCGAGCGCTCGCTCATGGCGCGCGAGCCGTTCGGCGTGTGGGGCGGCCTCAGCGAGGACGAGCGCCACGCGATGCTCGCGGGGAGGCTGCGCAAGGCCAGCTAGGCCCCGCACCACCAGGGACGATGCACGGGCCGGCCCTCGCATCGTCCCGCCGCACGGCCCGGACGACAGAACGCCTCGGACAGCAGAACGGGCCCCGAGGCGAAACGCCTCGGGGCCCGTCCGTGGAGTCTGGCAGTTAGCCGACGACCGCGAGCAGGTCGCGCGCGGAGAGGATCAGGTACTCCTCGCCGGCGTACTTGACCTCGGTGCCGCCGTACTTGCTGTAGATGACCCGGTCGCCTTCCTTGACGTCGACCGGGACGCGGTTGCCGTTGTCGTCGATACGACCCGGGCCGACCGCGACGACCTCGCCCTCCTGGGGCTTCTCCTTCGCGGTGTCCGGGATCACGAGACCGGACGCGGTCGTCGTCTCGGCGGCAGCGGCCTTGATCACGACCTTGTCCTCAAGAGGCTTGATGGAGACCGACACAGCGGACCTCACCTTCCATCGTCGAAAGCGAATACACGATTGAGCGGCCCGGTGGCCCACCTGCCGTCGCGGGGGTCAAGCGGATCGGAACCGCACTCTTGCGAGCACGAACAACTTAGCACTCTGGGCGCGAGAGTGCTAACAGCGGGAGTTGAACGCTCGGCACGAACCCCAACGTGACCAACATCACCCGGACATACCTCGCATACAGGACAGCACCTCTACCCAAGACAGAAGTCCTGCGTCACACTACGAGAACGCCGGTGAGGGTCGGCGTCTGAGGGGACGAGGACGGCATCGTGAGAGTCGGAATCAGCAGGATGAGCGCACCCCGGTGGCCCGCGCTCGTCGCAGCCATGGCCACCGCGATCCTGCTGGCCGCCCTGCCGACCGCCGCGCATGCGGACGATGTCAGCGACGCCGGTTCCGAGGCCTTCGCCCAGGTGGCCGGCTGCGCCGCGCAGTCCGACACGGTGCTCGCGGCGATCGTCGTCGACGCCTCGGGAAGCCTGCGCTACACCGACCCCGACGATCAGCGCGTGGGCGCGATCGAGACGGCGATCGACTCGCTGGTGTCCCTCGCGGCGGCCGACGAGAACGCCACGGTCGAGGCTTCGCTGGCAACGTTCGCCGCCTCCTACGAGCAGCATGTGGGCTGGGGCGACGTCGCCGGCGACCACGCCGATGCGCTGCGCAGCGAGGCCCGCCAGACCCTGCCCCAGCGCGAGGACGGCGCCTACACCGACTACCGCGCGGCGCTGCAGGACGCCCAGTCGTCACTCAACGACCGCGCGGCCCAGCTCGACGGCAGCACCTGCAAGCTCATGCTCTGGTTCACGGACGGCGGCCTCGACGTCCAGGACGCCGCCGGAGACGGCACCGCCACGGAGGACGCCTTCCAGTCGATGTGCACCCCCAACGGGATCGTCGACGGCGTGCGTGCCGATGGGATCGCGGTGATCGCGCTCGCGCTGTTCACCCAGGACGGCGAGGGCTCCGTGACGGAGCAGGACCGGCTGCGACTGCAGGCGATCGCCGAGGGCACGGGCGGCGCCGAGACGTGCGGCACCGCGCCGATCCCCGCCGGGGCCGCCATCGGCGCCTACCTCGCGGCGTCGAACGTCGACGCGCTGCGCGCGACCTTCGCGCAGGCCGGCGCGCTCATCGAACAGGGCTCGCTGGGCACCACGATCGACTGCACGGGCGACGCATGCACAGACGAGTCGTTCGACTTCCCCGTCGACCGGGGCGTCTCCCGCGTCCGCCTGGTGCTCGACCAGGACCTGGGCGACTCGGCCACACTGACCGGGCCGTCCGGCGACGCCGCCGCCCTCGCCGCGGGCGAGGCCGCGCTCGGCACCGCGGCGATCACCGTGGCCCGGAACGAGGGTCTGACCACCGTCGACATCGCCCTCCCGCAGGATGACGAGGCCGTGGGCGAATGGAGCCTGGCGCTGGGCGCCGGCGTCGCGCCGTCGCAGGTGAGCGCCTTCTACTTCTGGGACGCGACGGTCGCGATCGTCGGACCCGAGACGGGTCTGCTGGTCGGCGAGCCCAGCATCGTGTCGGTCGCCTTCCTGTCGAAGGGCCTGCCGATCGACACGTCCGTGTACGGGTCTCTTGACGTCGCCGCCACCCTCGACGGCGAGCCACTCGCGCTGACGCCGACCGAGAGCGGCGCCTACGAGGCGACCATCACCCCCACCGGCGACGAGGTGCCGGCGACGCTCGCGCTCCATGTCGAGGCCACGGCCACGACCGCGAGCGGGACCGCCCTGGCGGCCGTCTACGGCCACGCCGACCTCCCTACGGCGATCCCGAGCGGGTTCCCCACGGTGGAGACGGCAACCCTGGACTTCCCCGCGCTCACCGGCACGCGCGAGTCCACCGCGACGCTCACGATCCGTGGCGCCGACGCCGGTGCGACGTCCGCGTGCGTCGCACCCGTAGCCGCCGACCAGGCGCCGCAGGGCGCCGGCGCCGTCACCGTGGCGGCTGACCCGGAGTGCCTCGACCTCGGCCCCGGCGAGCAGGGCACCATCGCGCTCACCCTGCGGTCCGCGGCCGTCGCGGACGGACTTGCCGCCGGCACGTTCGTGGTCGAGCTCCGCGGCGCCGGTACCGACGAGGTGCGCACCACGCCGGTCGCCTTCTCCGCCACCTTCGCCCAGGCCTCGACGGGAGCGGGCGGAGTGGGCGTCCTGGCCGCCCTCGGCGTCCTCGCCCTGCTCGGCGCGGCCCTCGGAGGGTGGATCCTGGTGCGACGGCGCCGGCCCGGCGCGCCCGACGTCCCGGCAGAGCCGGCCGACGGGGATCCGGTGGACGGCGACACGGTCCCAGGCGGCGAGCGCCCGGCCAAGGACAAGCGGAAGCGCCGCCCGCGGCACGCCCCCGCCGCGCTGCCGCTGCCCGCGACCCCGGGCGGCCCGGCCAGCGGCGACGTCTTCGAGCCCGAGGACGACAGCCCCGTCCGGCAGGACCAGTTCTTCTCCTACCCGTTCACGGGCCCCCGCGACGAGGATCCAGTGCAGCCGCTCCGGCCCGCGAGCGCCCGGCGCGCGCCCACCGCGGCGTGGCCGGCCGACCAGGTGCCGGACCACGGGCCCTCACCGGCGCGGCGGTCGACCGATGCGGAGGGGCCTGCCGAGCAGGCGCAACCCACGAAGGGCGCGGCGCGCCCCACCGACGAACCGATCGAGCCCGCCGAGGACGCACCCCTCCCGACGGACGACGACCCGGTGCCGGCCCGCGACTGACCCCGGGCGGCGCAGGCCGCGCGTCGCCCCGCGCACCCGACTCGCCCCGCGCACCTGAGAGGATGCGCGCATGGACCTCGACACCGCGCGCCTCACGGTGAGCGACGCGTGCCTCGCCCTGGCCGAGCGCCTGCGCGATCTCCCTCCGAGCGAGGAGCTGCGCACCGGCGAGCGCCTGCGCCGGGAGGGCCACGACGGCGCGCTCGTCGCGGCGGCCATGACCCTCGCCTCGCTGCGCGCCCAGGCACGGACCCGGCTGGGGCCCCGGGCCGACGCGCTGGCCCTGTCCCGCGCCGGCCTCGAGCAGGCGACGCGCGCCCGGGTGGCCGCGCTCCACGCGGACCGGTTCGAGGAGGCGGGCAGCCGCCTGGTCGCGGACCTCACGTGCGGGCTCGGGCTCGACGCGCTCGCGCTCGCCGAACGCGGCATCGGCGTGGTGGCCTTCGAGCTCGACCCCGGCACCGCCGTGCTCGCCGCCCACAACCTCGCGCCGTATCCGCACGCGACGGTGGAGAACGCGGACTCGCTCGCGGCGCTCGCGCGCCACGAGGTCGACGCCGTCTTCGCCGACCCCGCGCGCCGCACGGCCCGCGGCCGCCGGCACGACCCCGCCGACTACTCCCCTCCCCTCGACGCCGTGCTCGACCTGCGCCACGGCGTGGCCGCGCTCGGCGTCAAGGCGGGCCCGGGCCTTCCGCACGAGGCCGTCCCGCCGGGCATGGAGGCCCAGTGGGTCTCGGTGGATGGCGACGTGGTCGAGGTGGGGCTGTGGGCCGGTGCGGCCGCGCGGCGGGAGGGCCACGCCGCGCTCGTGCTGCGCGGCGACGAGGCCCACGAGATCGCCGGCGACACGCACCGCGCCGACGCGGGCGACCTGGGCGAGTACCTGCTCGAGCCCGACGGCGCCGTCATCCGTGCGGGCCTCGTGGGGGTCCTGGCCGACCACATTGGCGCCCGCCTCGTGGACCCCCAGATCGCGTATCTGACCACGGACTCCCCCGCCGCGACACCGTTCGCGCGCGCCTACCGCGTCCTCGATCGCCTCCCGCTCGATGTGAAGGTGCTCAAGCGCGACCTGCGGGCCCGGGGCGTGGGCCGCGTGGAGATCAAGAAGCGCGGCGTCGACCTCACGCCCGAACAGCTGCGCCCACGCCTCGCGCTCAAGGGCGACGCCGCCGCGACGCTCGTGCTCACGCGGCTCGACGGCCGCCACGCGGCGCTTCTGGTCGAGCCCGTCTAGCAGGCGGGCCAGGGCAGGTCGAGGTCGACCGGCCAGTCGCCGCCCGGGGGCACCGCGCCGGTGAGGACGTCGGCGAGCCCCTCGAGGGCCGATGCGGTGCGCCCGTACAGCGCCACATAGGCTCCGGCGTCGGAACGGTCCAGGTGCCACGGGTCGCCCAGGACGACCACCACGTCCGCCGTCGCGGCGGTCGTGCCGGAGGCGATGAGGCGCACCGATGCGCCGCCGCCGAGCGCGACCCCGCGCGCCTCGAGCGCCGCCTCGAGGGTCGCCCGCTGCGCGTCGGTGCCCCCGGTCACGGTCGCCGCCTCCCCCACGAGCGGCGCCGAGCAGTCCGCGGTCGCGACGGTGGCGCCAGCTGCCGCGAGAGCGCGCGCGTAGTCGCCGGCGAACAGGTCCGCGAGCGCGTCCCCCTCGAGCACGGCAGGGTCGCCCGGCTCGATGCCCCCGGCCCAGCGCATGAGCGCGATGGTCCGCGCGGCGGCCTCGTCGAGGCGGGCGCGGTCCAGGCGCCCGGACTCGACGGCCTCCACGATGCCCTCGATCGCGCCGTTGACGGAGGCGGGCATGAGCAGCGTGTCCGCGCCGGCCGCGAGCGCCATCACGGCCGCCTCGCCGGCGCCGTGGTGGTTGGCGATCGCGCCCATGTTGAGCGCGTCCGTCACCACCACGCCGTCGAATCCCAGCTCCTCGCGCAGGTGCGCGTACGCCGCGGGCTCGAGGGTCGCCGGCTCCGCGCCCCACTCGGGAATCGCGATGTGACCCATCATCACCACCGGCGCGCCCGCGTCGATCGCCGTCGCGAAGGGCGCGACGTCGGTGTCGAGGATCTCCTCGACCGACCGCTCCTGCACGGGGAGGTCGTGGTGCGAGTCGGTGGTGACGGAGCCGTGCCCGGGGAAGTGCTTGATGACCGGGACGACGCCGCCGTGCGCGAAGCCCGTCGACGCCGCGACCACGGTCTCGCCCACGGCTGTCGGATCCGATCCCGCCGACCGCGTACGGATGATGGGGTCCGCGAGTCCGATGGTCACGTCCGCCACCGGCGCGAAGTCGACGTTGATGCCCAGCGCGTGCAGGTCACGGCCCAGGCCCGCGTACGCGGCGGTCACCGCGTCCTTGTCGCGCGCGGCGCCGGCCGCCATGAACGCCGGCATGGGCCGGACGACCCCGGCCAGGCGCGACACCGGACCGCCCTCCTCGTCCGTGGCGATCCACACGGGCCAGTCGCGGTCGTCGGCGCTCGCAACCGCGGTAGTCAGCGCACTCACTCCTTGGGCGTCGGTGACCGCGCCGCCCATGAGGATGACGCCGCCCAGGTGGTGGTCCGCGACGAGCGCGCGCGCCGCCTCCGGGTCGGGCGCGCTCACCGCCGCGACGATCACCTGACCCGCGGCCTCGGACAGCGTGAGCCCGCGCGCGGCCTCGAGCGCCACGCCCCACTCTTCGGCGGTCGGGTGGAAGCCGATGCGCGGGCCGGCCACGGTGGGCACCTCTCCCGGGACGCGCGCGGCCACGGTGGGGGCGACGATCGCGGGCTGAGTTCGCGAGTTCTCACCGGCGACGGGCGCGCCTTCAGAGCCCGCGGCACCCGACTCGCCGTGAACCCGATCGCCGTCACCGCCAGCGGTGCACCCCGCGAGCGCGGCCGCGCCGAACGCCAGGCCCGCCGCGATCCGGGAGAGCCGGGCGCGGTTCCCCGCGCGGCGCATCAGACCGTGATGGTCGACAGCGGCATCGAGGAGTCCACGCCGATGTGCAGCGTGCTCGGCTTGACGCCACGCTCGACCACGGCGGAGCCGAGCGCCGCGATCATCGCCCCGTTGTCGGTGCAGTAGCGCAGCGGCGGGATGCGCACGTCGATGCCCGCGGCCTCGCCGCGTGCCTGCGCGAGCTCGCGCAGCTGGCTGTTCGCGGAGAAGCCGCCGCCGATGACGAGCGTGTCGACGTCGTGCTCGCGGCACGCGTTGAGGGTCTTGGTGACCAGGACGTCGGCGACGGCCGCCGCGAAGCTGGCCGCCACATCGTTCACCGGCACCTCCTGGCCCGCGTCGCGGCGGGCCTCGACCCAGCGCGCGACCGCGGTCTTGAGGCCGGAGAAGGAGAAGTCGTAGGCGTGGTTGACCATGTCCTTGGGGCGGCTGAGGCCGCGCGGGAACGGGATCGCCTCCGGGTCGCCCTCGCGCGCGAGCCGGTCGACGTGCGGGCCGCCGGGGTACGGCAGGCCCAGCAGGCGGCCCACCTTGTCGAAGGCCTCGCCCGCCGCGTCGTCGAGGGTGTGGCCCAGCTCGGTGACGTCGGTCGCGATGTCGTTCACCAGCAGCAGCGAGGTGTGGCCGCCCGAGACCACCAGCGCCATGGTGCGGTCGGGGAAGCGGCCGTGGACCAGCTGGTCGACGGCGGCGTGCCCGATCACGTGGTTGACGCCGTAGAGCGGGCGGCCGAGCCCGAGCGCGAGCGCCTTCGCGGCCGCGACGCCCACGGTGAGCGAGCCCACCAGGCCCGGGCCCGCGGCGACCGCGACGGCATCCACATCGGACAGAGTGCGGCCGGCGCGCGTCAGCGCCGCGTCGAGCGTGGGCAGGACCGCGTCGAGGTGGGCTCGCGAGGCCACCTCCGGCACGATGCCGCCGAAGCGGGCGTGCTCGTCCATCGACGAGGCGACGACGTCCGCGAGCAGCTCGCCGTCGTCGACGAGCGCCACGCCCGTCTCATCGCAGGTGCTCTCGAGTCCCAATACCAAAGCCACGCGACCACTGTAGTCGTGCAGCGTCCCGTGCTCAGAAGTCCAGGCATGCTCAGCGGTCCAGGCATGCTCAGCGGTCCAGGCATGCTCAAAGGCCCAGGAGTCCTCGCAGGCCCGCGTCCACGCGTTCCATCAGGTGCTCCGGGATCCTGCCGACCTCGTCGTCGAGGGCGCGCCGGTCGACGGCGACCAGTGCCGTGACGTTGACGCACGAGTCCTTGGAGAGCCCCGCGGCGGCCGCGGGAAGGAACACGTTGCCGGGCAGGTCCGCCAGCGCCGTGTTCGTGGTGATGCCCGCCACCGCGACCGTGCCGAGTCGGGAGCGGTTGTAGGCGTCCGCCTGCACCACGACCACCGGCCGGCGGCGCGCGGGCGCGCTTCCGGAGACGGGGCCCAGGTCCGCCCAATGGACGCCGCCACGGGCGACGCGTGCAGGCGTGCTCACCAGTCCTCGCGGTCGAACAGCGCGCGCCCGGCGTCGGCGACGAACCTCGTCGACTCGTCCTGGGCGATCGCCACCCGTTCGAGCACGCTGTCGATGCGCGCGGTCACGCCCGCGTCGTCGAGTTCGCGCAGATACCGCCGGGCGGCCGTCGCGAAGAACTCCGAGCGGCTCACCCCGAGCTCGGCGGCGCGTCGCGTGACCTGGTCGAAGATGGGGTCGGGCACGGAGATCGCGGTCTTCACCCCTCGAGTATCACCCGGTCATACCGCGGCGGCAAGGCCTGTGGATGGCCTCCCCGGGCCCAACGGCGGACGGTGCGCCGCGGCGCATGCGCCATCCTGGATCCCATGACGCAGACCAACCCCGCCCCCGCCTTCACCCTCGACGACGCGGCGCGCCGAGCCCTGTTCCTCGACGCCCGCTCCGCGATCGCCTTTGCGGACCGGCCCGTGGACCCGGAGGTCGTGTCGCGCGTGTGGGACCTGGCGAAGTGGGGCCCGACCAGCCAGAACACGCAGCCGCTGCGGCTGGTGGTGGCCGCATCGCAGGAGGCCCGCTCCGCCGTCATCGCCGCCGCGATGCCGGGCAACCGGCCCAAGCTCGAGCGGGCGCCGCTGCTCGTGGTCGCCGCGCACGACGATCGCTTCCACGACCACCACGAGCTCACCTCGCCGGGCTTCCCGGAGATCCACGGCCGCTTCGAGTCCGACCCGGCCGGACGCGGCGCGATCGCGCACGGCGGCGCGATGCTGCAACTGGGCTACGTCATCGTGGCCCTGCGCGGCGAGGGCCTCGCCGTGCGCCCCTATGGCGGCATCGACCGGGCCGCGCTGACCGATGCACTGCTCCCCGAGCACTGGCGTGCCGAGGTGGTGCTGGGCATCGGCCACCCGGCGCCCGACCACGGTGCGGGCGAGCGCAAGGGCCGCATCCCCGCGGACACCGCGGTCGTCACCCGCTAGCGCCACCCGCCGACGTCACCCGACGACGGCATCCCCAGCGGCGTCCCCGAGCGGCACCCGCATGACGAGCGCATCGACGCCCTCGGGCTGGTAGTACTTCCGGCGCACGCGCACGTCCTCGAAGCCGTGGGCGCGGTACAGCGCGAGCGCCGCCTCGTTGGTCACCGCCACCTCGAGCCACGCATCCGGGGCACCCTGGGCGCGCGCCTCCGCGAGGAACTCGAGCAGCAGCGTCCTCGCGATCCCGCGCCGCCGCGCGGCGGGCACAACCGCCAGGTTCATGAGGTGGAAGGCGTCGCCGTCGTAGCCGTACACCGCGTAGGCCACCAGCGCACCCTCGAACTCGGCCCCCCGGTACCGCGTGGAGCCGTAGCGGAAGTCCTCGCGGATGAGCGACTCGGACCACGCGGAGGGGCCGAACAGGTCGCGCTCGACCTGGGCCATCCAGGGCAGGTCCGCCCGGGTCAGGTCGCGCAGCACCACCGGCGCAGGCACCGGCTCACGCCCCGGGGACGCCGTGCACGTCGGGCCGGCGCAGGTACAGCGGCTCGGTGCACAGCGCCTCGCCGGCCTCGCGCAGCCGCGCCGCCACGGCCACCAGCAGCGCGGGGTCGGGATCGCCCTCGACCGCACCGGGAAACTCGTCCGCGTACAGCAGCGCGCCGCGACCCACGACCGCACCCATGGCGGGCACGTCCCCGGGCTTGGCGACCTCGGGGCCCGCCACACGGACGCCGTCGCGATAGGTGGCCCAGTAGACCTCCCGGCGCCGCGCATCGGCCGCCACCGTGGCCTCGCCGGCCCAGGCCGCGCCGATCGCGTCGAGCGAGCACACGCCGTCGACCGGCACGCCCCACACCCGGCCCAGCGTGCGCGCCGTCACGAGCCCCACCCGCAGCCCCGTGAACGGCGCGGGCCCGGTGCCCACGACGATGCGCTCGATGTCCCCGCCGGACGCGCCGGCCTGGTCGAGCACCTCGCGCACGAGCCCGGACAGCAGCTCGGCGTGACCGCGCGGGTGGAACTCCGAGCGGCGCGCGAGCACCTGGCCGCGGTAGACGAGCGCGACCGAGATCGCGGAGGAGGTGTCGAGGGCGAGAATCACGGCCCTAGCCTACGAGGGACACGCCGGACCAGCGCTCCCCGAACAGGGTGAAGGCCACCGTGCGGTCCCCCTCGTCGGGGCGCTCCATGTCCACCTGGCCGCCCCGGGTGCGCGCGATGACGACGTGCACGCGGTCCTCGGACAGCTGCTCGGCGCGGTCCTCGCCCCACTCGACCACGGTGACCGCGTCGTCCACGGTCGCGTCGAGGTCGAGGTCGTCGAGCTCGGCGAGCGAGTTCAGCCGATAGGCGTCGACGTGGATGAGAGCCGGCCCGCCCACCTCGGACGGGTGGGTGCGCGCGATGATGAAGGTGGGGCTCGCGATGGGCCCGCGCACGCCCAGGGCGTCGCCCAGGCCCTGCGTGAACGTGGTCTTGCCGGCGCCCAGGTCGCCCGTGAGCAGCACGACGTCGCCGGCGCGCAGGTGGGGCGCGAGCACGTCGCGCGCGAGCGCGCGCATCTGGGCGGCGTCGGACGCCGTGAACGTCGCGGTCATGCGGGGCGCTTCTCCTTCAGTCCGCCGAATCGGCACACGATCTCATAGGCGATGGTGCCCAGCCAGTCCGCCCACTCGCGCGCGCTGGGGCCGTCGGCGCCCACGAGCACCACCTCGTCCCCGGCGCGCTCGGTCGCGTCGGGGCCCAGGTCGAGCACCACCTGGTCCATGCACACGCGGCCGGCGATGCGGTGACGCCGGCCGCCCACGGCCACCTCCGCCGTGTTGCCCGCCGAGCGGAAGATCCCGTCCGCGTAGCCGGCCGAGACGAGCCCCAGCCGGGTGTCCCGCGGCGTCACGTAGTCGTGCCCGTAGCTCACGCCGGCGCGCGCGGGCGCGTCCTTCACCAGCGCGAGCGCCGCCGTGACCCGCATCGCCGGCTCGAGGCCGAACGCCGCGCCCGACGGGTCCTCCACCGGCGGCAGGCCGTACACCGCGATGCCGGGCCGGACCAGGTCGAAGTGCAGGTCGGGCCGGGTGAGGGTGGCCGCCGAGTTCGCGAGGTGGCGCACCTCGAGCGCGATCCCCCGCGCCTCGATACGGGCGAGCCCGGCGCGGAACACCTCCGCCTGGGCGTCGATGGTCGGATGCCCCGGCGCGTCCGCCCAGGCCAGGTGCGACCACGCGCCTACGACGCGCACCGCATCGTCCGCCGCCGCCGCGGCGTCCAGCAGCGCGTCGAGGCCCTCGGGCCGCACGCCCTCGCGCGACAGCCCCGTGTCGAGGCACAGGTGGACGCGCGCGACGCGGCCCGCCTCGCGGGCCCCCTCAGCGATGCGTGCGAGCACCTCGGGGGACGATGCGCTGACATCCACGTCCGCGGCCACCAGTTCCCGTGCGGGCACGGCGGGCCCGTACAGCCAGGTGAGCACCCGTCCCGTGTCGCCAGCGGCGCGCAGCGCGAGCGCCTCGTCGGGCTGGGCGACGCCCAGCCACGCGGCGCCGCCCTCGCGGGCGGCGCGCGCCGCGGGCACGAGCCCGTGGCCGTACGCGTCCGCCTTGACCACCGCCATGAGCGCGGAGCCGGAGGCGCACGCCCGCAGTCGGTCCACGTTGCGCGTGATGGCCGCGTAGTCGACCGTGACCGTGAGCCGCATCAGTCCTCCCCGATGACCACCGCGGAGGCGATCCCCGCGTCGTGCGACAGGGACACGTGGAAGCGCGTGATCCCCAACTCCTGCGCGCGGGCGGCGATCGCGCCGCGCACCTCGATGCGCGGCGCTCCCCCGTCGACGCGGTGCACCTCGCAGTCCTGCCAGCTCAGCCCCGCGGGGGCGCCCAGCGCCTTGGCGAGCGCCTCCTTCGCGGCCCACCGCGCGGCCAGGCTCGCGGGTCCCAGCTCGCGCTCGGCGGGCGTGAAGACCCGGTCGAGGAAACCGGGCGAGCGCTCGAGCGTCTGCTCGAAGCGCGCGATCTCCACGACGTCGATGCCCAGGCCCAGGATGGCCACGGCTACTCCACCGTGACGGACTTCGCGAGGTTGCGCGGCTGGTCGACGTCGTAGCCCTTGGCCGCGGCGAGCTCGAGGGCGAAGATCTGCAGCGGCACCACCTGGAGCAGCGGCGTCATGAGCACGGGCGCGTTGGGCACGTAGAACACCTGCTCGGCGTGGTTGGCCGCCTCCGTGTCGCCCTCCTCCGCGATGACGAAGGTGCGGGCGCCGCGGGCGCGGACCTCCTGCACGTTGGAGATGACCTTGGCGTGCAGGGACTCGCGGCCGCGCGGGCTGGGCAGCACGATGAACACCGGCTGGCCGGGCTCGACCAGCGCGATGGGTCCGTGCTTGAGCTCTCCCGCGGCGAAGCCCTCGGCGTGGATGTAGGCGAGCTCCTTGAGCTTGAGCGCGCCCTCGAGCGCGACCGGGAAGCCCACGTGGCGGCCCAGGAACAGCACCGTGCGCTCGTCCGCCATCGAGCGGGCGACCTCGCGGATGCCCTCCGAGGTGTCGATGACGCGCTGGATCTTCGCCGGGATCTCGTCGAGCTGGCTCAGCAGCGCCTCGATCTCGTCGGGGAACTTGTTGCCGCGCAGCTCCGCGAGGTAGATGCCCAGCAGGAACGTCGCGGTGATCTGGGCCAGGAACGCCTTGGTCGAGGCGACCGCGATCTCCGGGCCGGCGCGCGTGTACAGCACCGCGTCGGCCTCGCGGGCGATGGTCGAGCCCTGCGCGTTGACGATCGCGATCACGGGCGCGCCCTGCCGCTGCGCGTGGCGCACCGCCATGATCGTGTCCATCGTCTCGCCCGACTGGGAGATGGCGACCACGAGCGTGCGGACGTTGACCACCGGGTCGCGGTAGCGGAACTCGTGGGCGAGCTCGACCTCGACCGGGATGCGGCACCAGTGCTCGATCGCGTACCGGCCCACCAGGCCCGCGTACGAGGCCGTGCCGCACGCGACGATGATGATCTTGTCCACCGACGCCAGCAGGGCCTCGTGCACCAGGCCCTCGTCCAGGTGGAGCTTGCCGTGCTCGTCGATGCGGCCGCGCAGCGTGTCCGCGACCGCCTCGGGCTGGTCGTGGATCTCCTTCTCCATGAAGGTGGCGAAGCCGCCCTTCTGCGCCGCGGACGCGTCCCAGTCCACCGTGTAGGGCTCGCGCTCGACCACATGGCCCGAGCGATCCGTGATCGTGACGCCCTCGGGCGTGATCTCCACGACCTCGTCCTGCTCGAGCTCGAGCGCGGTGCGGGTGTGCTCGATGAACGCGACCACATCCGAGCCCAAGAAGTTCTCCCCCTCGCCCAGGCCCACCACCAGGGGGCTGTTGCGGCGCGCGCCCACCACCGTGCGCGGCTCGCGGGCGTCGACCGCCAGCAGCGTGAACGCGCCCTCCAGTCGGCGCGTGATGGTGCGCATCGCCTCCGCGAGGCTCGCGCCCGTCTCCACCTCCCGCGCGAGCAGGTGGCCGGTCGCCTCGGTGTCCGTCTCGGAGAGGAACTCGATGCCCTCGGCCTCGAGCTCGGCGCGCAGCGCGGAGAAGTTCTCGATGATCCCGTTGTGGATGATCGCGATGCGGCCGCCCGCGGCGAGGTGCGGGTGCGCGTTCGCGTCCGTGGGGGCGCCGTGCGTCGCCCACCGGGTGTGGCCGATCGCGGCGGTGCCGTGGTCGATGGGCCGCTCCGCGAGCTCCTTGGCCAGGTTGACCAGCTTGCCGGCCTTCTTGCGCATGGCGACCGCCGCATCGTCCGCCGTGACGACCGCGATGCCCGCCGAGTCGTAGCCGCGGTACTCGAGCCGCGCGAGGCCTCCCATGACGACGCCCTCGGCGCGCGCTCCGGGCGCACCCCCGCCCACGTATCCGACGATTCCACACATGGGGGCGAGTCTACGGGCGCGCCCCGGCGCGGAATGCGGGACACGGGGGACGATGCGCCACAATGGTCGCGTGAACGAGGCACGTCGATCCGACGAGGGCACCCCGTACGTCACCCTCACCCGCGACGAGTGGGCCGCGCTGGCGGACGCGACGCCGCTCCCCCTCACCGAGGAGGACATCGCGAAGGTCCGCGGCCTCGGAGACCCGGTGGACCTCGCCGAGGTGGACCGCATCTACCGCCCGCTGTCGCGCCTGCTCGACCTGTACTCGGGCGCGACCGGACAGCTCCACCGCGCGACGAGCGAGTTCCTGGGCGAGCGCGCGTCGCGCACGCCGTTCATCATCGGCGTCGCCGGCTCCGTGGCCGTCGGCAAGTCCACCACCGCGCGCCTGCTGCGCGAGCTCATGGCCCGCTGGCCCAGCTCCCCCCACGTCGAACTGGTGACCACGGACGGGTTCCTCCACCCCAACGCGGTGCTCGAGGAGCGGGGCCTCATGGCCCGCAAGGGCTTCCCCGAGTCGTACGACCGGCGCGCGCTGCGCGAGTTCGTGCTCCAGGTGAAGTCCGGCGCCGAGGAGGTCCGGGCGCCCGTGTACTCGCACCAGGTCTACGACATCGTGCCCGACGAGCAGGTGGTCGTGCGCCAGCCGGACATCCTCATCGTCGAGGGTCTCAACGTCCTGCAGACCACCGCGGGCCGCGAACCCGGCAGCCAGCAGCTGCACATCTCCGACTTCTTCGACGTCTCCATCTACGTCGACGCCCGGCAGGCGGACATCCGCCGGTGGTACATCGACCGCTTCCTCGCACTGCGGTCCACGGCCTTCGCGCGCGACGACTCGTACTTCCGCTCCTACTCGACCCTGACGGACGATCAGGCCACGGCGGTCGCCGCCCAGATCTGGGACGCCGTCAACGCGCCCAACCTCGCGACCAACATCGCACCGACGCGCGGGCGCGCCACCATCATCCTCACCAAGGGCGCCCGCCACACGATCGAGTCGGTGCGGCTGCGCAAGCTCTGAGCGGGCGGGTCACTCCGCCTCGGCGGCGTCCCCGCCCGCGCGCCGCTCGCGACGCGTGGGCTTGGGCTGGAGCTCGCCCCGCGCGATGCGCTCCTCGATCTGGTCGGCGAGGTCCGGGAGCTCGGGCTCGCCGAACCCCATGTGCTGGAGGATCTTGTCGACGAGCATGCCCAGCAGCACGCCGCCGGTGATGCCCACCGCGATGGACACGAGCAGGTTCTCGAAGATGGACCCGGCCCAGATGCCGAGAGCGGTCCCGTACGTGGCCCAGATGATGACGGCCACGCCGTCGACGATCATGAACCACTGGCGCGGGTAGCGCAGCGCCCCGGCCGTGAGGTTGACCGCGACGCGGCCCATGGGGATGAAGCGGGCCGCGATGATGAACGCCGTGCCGCGCCGCTCGAGCGTCGTCTCCGCCCAGTCGAGGGTCTTGCGCACCCGGGCGCGCGCGAAGAAGGGGTGCCGCCGCACGTCGAAGCGGGAGCCCACCCAGTAGGCGAGCTGGTCGCCGCACCAGGCGCCGGCGGCGGCGAAGATGAACGTCAGCCACACCCACGGGGTCCCGGTCTGGGCCCACGCGGTCGCCGAGGCGATGACCACGGACTCGCTGGGGACCAGCGGGAAGATGCCGTCGATGAGCGACAGCAGAAAGATCCCGGGGTAGATCCAGAACGACTCGGTGAGGGTGAGGATCCACCCCTCGAGCGCATCGATCCAGTCGAAGAGGAGGTGCCAGAGGTCGTTCAGGGCGCCGTTCACACGCCCCAGTCTCTCAGGCGCGACCGGGGACCGCGATGGGGGAGGTCCCCCATCCGGCGCCGACGGGCGTCGGCCGCCACGCGCGCGGCCTCAGCGGGACGGACGCGCCGCGCCCTCCAGCACCGCGCTGCCGTCCCCGCCACGACCCCCGGAGGCCACGCCCGCGGGCTCCCGCGCATCGTCCCCCGCAACGGGCAGGTCACCCGCTGCGTCGAGCGCCGGCTCCCCGAAGCCCAGGCGGTGCAGCACCTTGTCGGTCACCAGCCCCAGCAGCACTCCGCCCAGCGCACCGACGCCGATCGACACGACCACGTGGTCGAACAGCGACCCGGCGCCGACGCCGAGGACGGTCCAGTACCCGGCCCAGATCGCCGTGGCCACCGCGTCGATGATCATGAATCGGCGCGTCGGGTAGCGCAAGGCCCCGGCCATCGCGCTCACGGCGAGCCGCCCCATGGGGATGAAGCGGGCCGCGATGATGAACGCCGTGCCACGGCGCTCGAGCTGGGACTCCGCCCACACGAGGCTGCGCGCGACGCGCTCGCGCGCGAAGAACGGGTGACGGCGCACGTCGAGGCGCGCGCCGGCGAGGTAGATCAGCATGTCGCCGCACCACGCGCCGAACGCCGCGAGCAGGCAGATGAGCCACACCCATGGGGTACCCGTCTGCGCCCACGCCGTCGCGGTCGCGATCACCACCGACTCGCTGGGGACCACCGGGAAGAAGCCGTCGATCGCCGCGACCGCCCAGACGCCGGGGTAGATCCACCACGACTCGGTGAGCGAGAGGATCCACGCCTCGAAGGCGTCGATCCCGCCGAAGACGATGTGCCAGAGGTCGTTGAGCGCTTCGGTCACGTGCCCAGTGTCTCAGCCGGGCGCGGCCGGCGACATGGGGAAGGTCCCCCATCGGGACCGGACACCACGGATGGGTTCCGGACGGAGGAACCCGCTCAGAGGCTCAGGCGCTCCCGGACCACGTCCGCGAGGACGTCGGCGTGGTGCTGGGCGTCCGCGGCCGTGGCGGCCTCGACCATCACGCGCACGAGCGGCTCCGTGCCGGACGGGCGCAGCAGCACCCGGCCGTCGTCGCCGAGAGTCTTCCGCGTCGCCGCGACCGCCTCCTGCAGCACCGGGTCGGAGTGGACGCGGGTGCGGTCGGCGTTCTTCACGTTGACCAGCACCTGCGGCAGGATCTCGATGTCCTTGCACTGCTCACGCAGGGGTCCGGACGTCGCGACCCGCGCGGCCACGAGCAGCGCGGTGAGGATGCCGTCGCCCGTGGTCGCGTGCTCGGACACGATGACGTGGCCCGACTGCTCGCCGCCCAGGGAGAAGCCGCCCTCGCGCATCGCCTCGAGCACGTAGCGGTCTCCCACGGACGCCTCGACGATGTCGATGCCGGCGCGGCGCATGGCCTGGTGCAGGCCCAGGTTGCTCATCACGGTGGCGACCAAGGTGGAACGGTAGAGCGAGCCCGCGTCGTTCATGGCGATCGCCAGCAGGCCCATGATCAGGTCGCCGTTCACCACGGCGCCGGTGTGGTCGACGGCCAGGCAGCGGTCGGCGTCGCCGTCGAGGGCGACGCCCAGGTCCGCGCCGTGCTCGATGACGGCGGTCTGCAGCCCGCTCAGGTGAGTCGAGCCCACCCCGTCGTTGATGTTGAGCCCGTCGGGGGACGCGTTGATCACGGTCACGCGGGCGCCGGCGCGCTCGAGCGCGACCGGACCCACCGCGGACGCGGCGCCGTGCGCGGCGTCGACCACCAGGTGGACGCCGTCGAGCGGCGCCTCGGTGCCGGCGAAGGAGCGCACGGCGTCGACCACGTGGGTCACGTAGCGCTCGGCGAGCTCCGGTGAGGGGACGATGCGCCCCACGGCCGCGCCGGTGGGACGCTCCCACGGCTCGGCGAGACGGCCCTCGATGGCGGCCTCGACGGCGTCGTCGAGCTTGTGGCCACCGCGGGCGAAGAACTTGATGCCGTTGTCCGGCATGGGGTTGTGCGACGCCGAGATGACGACGCCCAGGTCCGCCCCGGTCGCTCCCGTGAGGAAGGCGACCGCGGGGGTGGGGACCACGCCCGCGTCGAGCACGTCGACGCCGGCAGACGCGAGACCGGCCGCGACAGCCGCGCCCAGGAACTCGCCTGAGACGCGGGTGTCGCGGCCGATGACGGCACGGGGCCGGTGCCCGGTGAACTCGCCCCGCTCCCCCAGGACGTGAGCCGCGGCGACCGCAAGGTCGACCGCCAGCTCCGCCGTGAGGTCGCGGTTGGCGAGGCCCCGGACACCGTCCGTGCCGAAGAGTCGCGCCATGCGCTGGATCAGCGCTTGGAGTACTGAGGAGCGCGGCGGGCCTTCTTGAGACCGGCCTTCTTGCGCTCGACCGCACGCGCGTCGCGGGACAGGAAGCCCGCCTTCTTCAGCGTCGGGCGGTTGTTGTCCTCGTCGATCTCGTTCAGCGCGCGCGAGACGCCCAGGCGCAGCGCACCGGCCTGGCCCGAGGGGCCGCCGCCGGCGATGCGGGCGTGCACGTCGAACTTGCCCTCGATGTCCAGGAGCGCGAACGGCGAGTTCACGAGCTGCTGGTGCACCTTGTTGGGGAAGTAGTCCTCGAGCTCACGGCCGTTGATGGTCCACTTGCCGGAGCCGGGGACCAGGCGCACGCGGGCGACGGCCTCCTTGCGACGGCCCAGACCCGCGCCCGGCGCGAGGTTGGTGACACCCTTGCCGCGCTCGGCCTGGGTCTCGGAGGTGTACTCGGTGGGGGTCTCGTTGTCGACCTCGGTCACATCGGTCACTTTTTCATCAATCCTTCGAAGTCAGCCGCGGATTACTGCGCGACCTGGGAGATCTCGAACGCCTGCGGCTGCTGCGCGGCGTGGGGGTGCTCGGCACCCGCGTACACCTTGAGGTGCTTGAGCTGGGCGGCACCGAGCTTCGTCTTGGGCAGCATGCCCTTGACGGCGTTCTCGATCACGCGGCGGGGGTTCTTCTCAAGAAGCTCGCCGATCGGCACGGCCGACAGACCGCCCGGGTAGCCCGAGTGGCGGTAGACCATCTTGTCGGTGAGCTTGGCGCCCGAGAGGGCGACCTTCTCAGCGTTGATGACGATGACGAAGTCACCGCAGTCGACGTGGGGCGCGAACGTCGCCTTGTGCTTGCCGCGAAGCAGCGAAGCGGCCTGGGAGGCCAGACGACCGAGGACCACGTCAGTAGCGTCGATGACGTACCAGTTCTTGGTGACGTCACCCGGCTTGGGAGAATACGTACGCACTGTGAAGCCTTACTTCTAACTCGTGTGGGTGGACGATGCACGGGGCATCGCGAAGCGTTTCGGTCGGCGGGTCCTGCGGCGGCGAGTGGGAGGCACCTCCACGAGGGAACGCACAACGACGCACCATGATACGCGAGCGCGCGCTGGCTGGTCAATCCGAACCGGAAAGTCCCGGCGGGTCGGTCACGGAAGGGTGCGCCGGCCTCGGGTAGCCTCGGCGCGCTCGGCCAGCAGCGCATCCTCCGGATACGTGACCTCCTCGAGCGTGAGGCCCTGCGGCGGGGCCACCGCGACCGCCTGCGAGCGCTCGGTCCCGGCGGCGACGTGCGCGAACCAGTCGAGGTCACGCCGCCCCTCCCCCACCGCCACGAGGGCGCCGACGAGCGAGCGCACCATCGAGTGGCAGAACGCGTCCGCGCGCACGGTGGCCACCACGAGGCCGGTGTCCGGGCCGGACGTCGCGCGCACCCAGGACAGCTCCTTGAGCTCGCGGATGGTCGTGGCGCCCTCGCGCGGCCGGCAGAAGGGCGCGAAGTCGCGCAGTCCCATCAGGGTGGACGATGCGGCGTTGAGGGCGTCGACGTCGAGCGGGCGGCTGGAGCGGGCGACGTGACGACGCCGCAGCACGTCGGGCACGCCATCGTCGAGACGGTAGGCGTAGCGGCGCTCGGTGGCCGAGAACCGCGCGTCGAAGCCGGGCGGGGCGACACGGACGGCGCGGATCACCACGTCGTCCGGGAGCAGCCCGTCCAGCCGCGTGTACAGGCCCTGGGCGGGCGTGCGGTCGGAGCGGCCCGGCATGCGCGCCCACGCGTCGGCGTCGATGTCGACGTGGGCGACCTGGCCGCGCGCGTGGACGCCGGCGTCGGTGCGGCCGGCGACGGTGACGCGGGACGGCCGCTCCTGGCGGAGGATCCGGGTGAGGGCGCCCTCGAGCACGCCCTGGACGGTGCGCAGCTCGGGCTGGACGGCCCAGCCGGAGAAGTCGGTGCCGTCGTAGGAAAGGTCGAGGCGGGCCCTCACGACAGGATGGTGCTCTGTCATGCGGACCCGCCTCGGGATGCCTGGCGGCGTTACTTGGACTCGGCCTCGTCGGCGGCCGCGGTCTCGGCGGCCTCCTCAGCGGCGGCCTCGGGGGCCTCGTCGGCGGCGACCTCGACGGTCTCCTCGACGACGGGCGCCTCCTCGGCCGGGGCGGCCTTGGCGGCGGCCTTCGCGGCCTCCTTGACGACGGCCTTCTTGGCGGGGGCGCCGGCCTCGACCAGCTCGATCACCGCGAGGGGCGCGTTGTCGCCCTTGCGGTTGCCGACCTTGGTGATGCGGGTGTAGCCGCCGTCACGCTCGGCGAAGCCGGGCGCGATCTCCGTGAACAGGGTGTGCACGACGCCCTTGTCCGAGAGGATGCCCAGCACCTTGCGGCGCGAGGCGAGGTCGCCGCGCTTGGCGAAGGTGACAAGGCGCTCGGCGTAGGGACGCAGGCGCTTGGCCTTGGTCACCGTGGTGGTGATGCGGCCGTGCTCGAACAGGCTCTGCGCGAGGTTGGCGAGCATCTGGCGCTCGTGAGCGGGGCCGCCTCCCAGGCGGGCACCCTTGGTGGGGGTAGGCATGAGTGAAGTTTCTCCTTGTTACTGCTCGTCGGTGCCCGAGAAGTACACGCCCGCGGAGCCGCCGTCGTACTCGACGGCGCCGTCCTTGAGCGAGAAGCCCAGCTCGGCGAGCTTCTCCTTGACCTCGGTGATCGACTTCTGGCCGAAGTTGCGGATGTCCATGAGGTCCGCCTCGGAGCGCGCGGTGAGCTCACCCACGGTGTGGATGCCCTCGCGCTTGAGGCAGTTGTAGGACCGCTGGGTGAGGTTCAGCTCCTCGATCGGCTGGTTGTAGTCCTCCTCGAGCGACTCGTCGGTGTCCGACGGGCCGATCTCGATGCCCTCGGCGTCCTCGTTGAGGCCGCGCGCGAGCGAGAAGAGCTCGACGAGCGTGGAGCCGGCGGACGCGAGCGCGTCGCGCGGCGAGATGGACGACTTGGTCTCCACGTCGATGATCAGCTCGTCGAAGTCCGTGCGCTGCGCGACACGGGTGGCCTCGACCTTGTAGGTCACCTTGAGGACCGGCGAGTAGATCGAGTCGACGGGGATCTGACCGATCTCGGCGTCGTAGCTCTTGTTGAGCGAGGCGGGCACGTAGCCGCGGCCGCGCTCGACGGTGAGCTCCACCTCGAACTTCGCCTTCGCGTTGAGCGTGGCGATGTGGAGGTCGGGGTTGTGGATCTCGACGCCCGCGGGCGGGGCGATGTCGGCACCGGTGACGGCGCCGGCACCCGACTTGCGCAGGTACATCACGACCGGCTCGTCGTGCTCCGACGACACCACCAGGTTCTTGAGGTTGAGGAGGATCTCGGTGACGTCCTCCTTCACCCCCTCGATGGTGGTGAACTCGTGCAGCACGCCCTCGAAGCGCACCGAGGTGATGGCCGCGCCCGGGATGGACGACAGCAGGGTGCGACGGAGCGAGTTGCCGAGCGTGTAGCCGAAGCCGGGCTCGAGCGGCTTGAGCGAGAACTGCGAACGGTTCTCGGCGATGACCTTCTCGGTCAGCGTGGGACGCTGTGCGATCAGCACGTTTGTTTCCTTTCCGAGCATCCGCTATCTGATGCTCGCAAAACCCTGCCGGGGTCGGTCCGGAAGGGGCCAGAAGCTGAAGGGGGACGGTGCACGGGCCGATGCTGTGCATCGGCCCGCGACCGACGGTTGCGCCTGAGCGCGGGCGTGCTAGTTGCGGCGACGCTTGGGCGGGCGGCAGCCGTTGTGCGCCTGCGGGGTGACGTCCTTGATGGAGGTCACCTCGAGGCCGGCGGCCGTCAGCGAGCGGATCGCGGTGTCGCGGCCCGAGCCCGGGCCCTTGACGAACACGTCCACCTTGCTCATGCCGGCGTCCTGGGCACGGCGCGCGGCGGCCTCGGCGGCCATCTGCGCGGCGTAGGGGGTCGACTTGCGCGAACCCTTGAAGCCCACCTGGCCGGAGGACGACCACGACACCACGGCGCCCGAGGGGTCCGTGATCGAGATGATCGTGTTATTGAAGGTCGACTTGATGTGCGCCTGACCGTGCGCGACGGTCTTCTTGATCTTCTTGCGCGGCTTGCGAGTCGGAGCGGCCATGGCTTACTTCTTCTTTCCGGCGACGGTCTTCTTGGGGCCCTTGCGCGTGCGCGCGTTGGTCTTCGTGCGCTGACCGCGCACGGGCATCCCGCGGCGGTGACGCAGACCCTGGTAGTTGCCGATCTCGACCTTGCGGCGGATGTCGGCGGTCACCTCGCGGCGCAGGTCGCCCTCGACGGTGAAGTTGGCCTCGATGTAGTCGCGGATCGCGACGAGCTGGTCATCGGTGGCGTCCTTGACGCGCAGGTCCACGCTGATGCCGGTGGCGGCGAGGATCTCCTGGGCGCGGGTACGGCCGATGCCGTAGATGTAGGTGAGTGCGATCTCCATGCGCTTGTCGCGCGGGATGTCGACTCCAACGATGCGTGCCATTGCTGGTTTTACTCCATCAGTAGTCGGAGGTCTGACGCTCGACCGCCCCGCCTAGTGTCGCGGGCCCCGGCCTCCGAGCCGGGGGTTTGATGCATATGGTCGAACGAGGATCGATATGGGGTGTGTCTAGCCCTGACGCTGCTTGTGGCGCAGGTTGTCGCAGATGACCATCACGCGGCCATTGCGTCGGATGACCTTGCACTTGTCGCAGATCGGCTTGACGCTGGGCTTAACCTTCATGGTTCTTTCCTTCGCCGTCGCGCGGCCCAGGGGCCGTCGACGACGTTGTTCACTTGTAGCGGTAGACGATGCGGCCGCGAGACAGGTCGTAGGGGCTCAACTCCACCACCACACGGTCCTCGGGGAGGATCCTGATGTAGTGCTGGCGCATCTTCCCTGAGATGTGCGCGAGGACGAGGTGACCGTTGGTCAGCTCGACGCGGAACGACGCGTTGGGCAGCGCCTCCACGACGACGCCCTCGACCTCGATGACTCCGTCTTTCTTGGCCATGAACTCCGCTAACGTTGGTGGACGGGGGTACGCGGGCGCGCAAAAACGCCCAACGGAAAACTATACGCCATCGGCGAAGCGCTCACAACCGCCAGACCTGGTGCCGCCTGCCTGCCGGTCAGGCCTCCCCGCGGCGCTCTGCCGCGCCGGCGGTCAGGGCCGCGGTCAGCGGGGCAGGACCGGACGCGCCATGGTGCGCGCCACCGGTCGCGGCGCATACATGCGTGCGACCCGACCCGTAGCCGGAGACGCGTCGGCCTCGACGGGGCGGGCAGGGCGGGGTCCGTCCTCGAGCTCGGCCGCCGGCGTGCGTGCCGCCTCCTGCGCCGCTCCCCCGGCGAGCGCGCGCCGCGCGATCCGCGCCACATCCTCGCGCCGGTGCTCGGCGAGGAGGCGCAGCACCTCCGCCGGCGCCGTGGCCGACCTCGCCAGCGCCTTGAGCACGGCAACGTCCCGGTCCCGGGCCAGGTGACCGGCGATCGAGCCGGCGAGCATGGGGTTCGCGGCGAGCGAGACCCTCACCCCGGGACGACGATCGTGGAGCAGGGCTCCCTGGACGCCCAGCGGGCAGTCGTGGCGCGCCGCGATCGCCTCGCGCACGTCCGGTGACCGGTGGGTCGACAGCTCGATGAGCCGCGAACGGCCCAGGCGCGCGGCGCGCGCCTCCATCACGATCGCGCGCAGCGCATCGTCCCTCGTCCCACCCGAGACGGGGACTCCGGAAGCGGCCAGCATCGCCCGCGACCAGCCGTCGTCACCCACGCCGGCCTCCTCTCCTGTGCAGGAGAGCGTAGGACACTGATATGTCGAGAACCTGAGGTGCGGGTAGCGAGAAGGTGAATTCTTGGCCGGTCCGGGCCGAACGAGGCTCCACGACGCGTCTACGAGGCCTCGGACGGGGGCCGGAACCCCCTCACGGGGGCGGTGCGCGTCGGCCGTGGCCGCGCGGGCGGATCCTGTGCCGCGGCGTGGCCCGCCGCCCCGGCCCCTGCTGGGGCTTCGGCTCTGACTCCGACGGATGCCAGCGCCTCGGACTCCCCCGGCGAAGCGGGATGCTCCCGCTCCGGCGCGCGGTCCGCCTGCCCCTCCGGCGTTCCCGCCACCCGGTCCCGCAGTTCCGGCGCCACGGCGGCACGGCCGGCCTTCCCCGCCGGAACCGCCTGCCGCGCCTCGAGCGCCTCCACTGCGGCGGCCTTGACCGGCCGCTTGCGGTGCATGGCCAGCCCGTCGATCACCGCCAGGGGCGCGGCCGGATTGCCGCACAGCGCCACCAGCACATCCTGGCTCCGGTCGCGGGCGAGGTGCTCGCAGACGGACCCGAGCAGCCGGGTGTTCCCCGCCAGCGCGGCGCGCACCTCGGGGTGGTGGTCGTTGACCAGGCGCACCATGAGCCCGAACGGGCAGTCCTCGCGGCGCGCGATGGCGGCGCGCACCAGGTGGTTGCGCGAGTCGCCCAGCTCCGTGAGGCGCTCCTTCGTCACGCCGGCCCGCCCGGCCTCCTCGATCTCGGGGCTCGCCCCGGGTGCGTAGCTGAATCCTCGCGCCATCGTCGCCCTCCCTCGGGGGGCGGCACGCGGGGTTCGGGCGCCGCACCTGACGGGCGCCGCCGTGGCGCCCGCTTGGCAGGCTACGGGCCGGTGCTTGCGTCCACGTGGCGCTGGGGTAACGGACTCGTGAACCGCTGTGCAATGCATCACACCAGGTAGGAGCCTGACTCGAGCGAGGTCACGGGGTGCCGAGCCGATTGCGCACGGTGCCTGGCAGGCTGAGGGCAGCGCGCCTGGTCGGGTCGCGGCTCAGGGAGCGACGGGCGTGACCCCATGGCGGGCAAGTCCCGCCGCGCCGCCGTCGGTCGCGGTGAGCACCCAGATGCCGTCCTCGTGCACCGCGATGGAGTGCTCCCAATGTGCCGCGCGGGAGCCGTCGAGGGACACGACCGTCCACTCGTCGTCCAGCACCGCGGACTCGGACGTGCCGCGGACGAACATGGGCTCGATCGCGACGCACAGGCCCGGGCGCACCTTGGCGCCCCGGCCGCGCACGCGGTAGTTGGGGACGTCGGGCTCCTGGTGCATCGCGGTGCCGATGCCGTGTCCCACGTAGCCCTCGATCGGGTGCAGGCGGTGACGGTCGGCGACCGACTCGATGGCTGCGGACACCTCGGCGATGCGGGAGGCCTTGGCCAGGGCCGCGATGCCGGCCCACAGACCCTGTCGCGTCGCGTCGACGAGCGCGACGTCCGCGGCCTCGCGCGGCTCGCCCACGATGAAGGAGATCGCGGAGTCGCCGTGCCAGCCGTCCACGATCGCGCCGCAGTCGACGGAGACCACGTCCCCCTCGGCGAGGACGCGGTCGCCCGGGATGCCGTGGACCACTTCCTCGTTGACCGAGATGCAGGTGGTGGCCGGGAAGCCGTGGTACCCGAGGAAGTTGGAGGTCGCCCCCGCCTCGGCGATGACCGCGGCGGCGGCCGCGTCCATCTGAGCGGTGGTCGCGCCGGCCACGCCCGCCGCCTTGGCGGCGGCGAGCGCGCGCTCGACGATCACCCCGGCGCTCGCCATCACGCGCATCTGCGCGCGGGTCTTGAGCTCGATCGAGCGGCGCATCTAGCGGTCGATGGCGGCCACGAGGCGCGCGGTGACCTCGTCGATCTCGCCCAGGCCGTCGACCTGCGCGAGCAGGCCCTTGTCCGCGTAGTACGCGGCCACGGGCGCGGTCTGCTCGGCGTAGACCTCGAGGCGCTTGCGGATCACCGGCTCGGTGTCGTCGGCGCGGCCCTCGATCTCGGCCCGCTTGAGCAGGCGCTCGGTCACCACGTCGACGTCCGCCGTCAGCTCGACCGCGACGTCCAGGGCCACGCCAAGCTCGGCGAGCATCGTGTCGAGGACGGCCGCCTGCTCGGGGTTGCGCGGGTAGCCGTCGAGCAGGAAGCCGGCCCGCACATCGTCCTGGGCGAGGCGGTCGCGCACCATGGCGTTGGTGACCTCGTCGGGCACCAGCTGGCCCGCGTCCATGAACTCCTTGGCACGGCGGCCCAGCTCGGTGCCGCCGCCCACGTTCGCGCGGAAGATGTCGCCGGTGGAGATGGCGGGGACGCCGTAGCGCTCGACCAGGCGAGCGGCCTGGGTGCCCTTGCCGGCACCGGGAGGACCAAGGAGGACTGCACGCATTACTTGAGGAACCCTTCGTAGTGACGCTGCTCGAGCTGGGACTGGATCCGCTTGACGGTGTCGAGACCGACGCCCACGAGGATCAGGATCGAGGTGCCGCCGAACGGGATCGACGCGGACAGGCCGAGGGCGACGAACAGGAGCGTCGGCGCCAGCGCCACGATCGCGAGGTACAGCGAGCCGGCCGCGGTGATGCGGGACAGCACGTAGTCGAGGAACTCGGCGGTCGGGGTGCCCGGGCGGATGCCGGGGATGAAGCCGCCGTACTTCTTCATGTTGTCCGCGACCTCGGTCGGGTTGAAGGTGATCGCCGTGTAGAAGTACGCGAAGAACACGATCAGCAGGATGTAGAGCGCGATGTGCAGCGGGGCGCTGGGGCTCACCAGATTGTTGTTGAGCCAGATCACCCAGTCGGACTGGTTGGTGCCCTGGAACTGCGAGATCACCTGCGGGATGGTGAGCAGCGAGGAGGCGAAGATCACCGGGATGATGCCGGCCATGTTGATCTTCAACGGGATGTAGGTGGACGAGCCACCCAGCATCTTGCGGCCCACCATGCGCTTGGCGTACTGGACGGGGATGCGGCGCTGCGACTGCTCGACGAACACGACCGCGACGATGACGACGAGCAGCATGAGCGCGACGAGGATCGTGTTGCGGATGCCGTCGGACGACGACCAGATCGTGGACACCGCGCCCGGGAACGATGCGGCCACGGAGGTGAAGATCAGCAGCGACATGCCGTTGCCGACGCCCCGCTCCGTGATGCGCTCACCGAGCCACATGATGAGGACGGTGCCCGCGGTCATGGTGAGCACCATGCCGGCGATGACCATCCACGAGTCGTTCGGGATCACGGGCACGGAGCAGCCCGGGAAGAAGATGCCGTTGCGCGCCATGGTGATGTACGACGCGGACTGGATGGCCGCGAAGCCCACCGTGATGTAGCGCGTGTACTGCGTGAGCTTGGCCTGCCCCTCGGCGCCCTCCTTGTGGAGCGTCTCGAAGCGCGGGATGAGGACCCTGAGCAGCTGCACCATGATCGACGCCGTGATGTACGGCATGATGCCCAGCGCGAAGACCGACAGCTGCAGCAGTGCGCCGCCGGAGAACAGGTTCAGGATCTGGAACGCCGAGTTGGTGCTCGTCTGGTTGAGACACTGCTGGACGTTCGAAAAGTCGACACCCGGAGTGGGGATCGAGACCCCGAGTCGGTAGATGGCGATGATGCCGATAGTGAAGAGGAGCTTCCTCCGCAGATCGGGCGTGCGGAACGCGTTGACGAAGCCACTCAGCATGGATCCTCCATAGCGGGTGTGATGGAACGAGAGACGCCACCGGGCCCGTCCATTGCGGACGGGCCCGGCGGAATCTTAACCCTCGTTGACCGAGCCGCCCGCGGCCTCGATCTTGGTCTTGGCCGACTGGGACACCTTGTCGGCGTCCACGACGGTGACCTTGACGGCGATGTCGCCGTCGCCGAGCACCTTGACCGGCTGGTTCTTGCGCACAGCGCCCTTGGCGACAAGGTCGGCCTTGGTCACGTCGCCGCCTTCGGGGAACAGGTCCCCGATCTGGCCGACGTTGACGACCTGGTACTGGACCTTGAAGGGGCTCTTGAAGCCGCGCAGCTTCGGAAGGCGCATGTGGAGCGGCGTCTGGCCGCCCTCGAAGCGCTCGGGCACCTGGTAGCGGGCGCCCGTACCCTTGGTACCGCGACCGGCCGTCTTGCCCTTCGACGCCTCACCACGACCCACACGGGTCTTGCGGGTGTGCGCGCCGGGGGCCGGACGGAGGTGGTGCACCTTGAGGGTCGCGGCCTTGTCGGCCTGCTCCTCGACGGGCGCCTTCTCCTCAGCAGCCTTCTTGGCGGCCGGCTTCTTGGCCGGAGCCTTCTTGGCGGCCGGCTTCTTGGCGGGGGTCTCCTCGACGGTCTCCGCCGTCTTGTTGTCCTCGGCCATCAGTCAACCTCCTCCACGGCGACCAGGTGGTCGACCGCCTTGACCATCCCGCGAATCTCGGGACGGTCCTCCTTGACGACGATGTCGCCGATGCGCTTGAGGCCGAGCGACCGCATGGTCTCGCGGTGCGCCGGCTTCACGCCGATCGTCGACTTCTTCTGAACGACCTTGAGTCGTGCCATTACGAGTTCACCCCCGCAGCCTGCGCGCGGAGCATCGCGGCCGGGGCCACGTCCTCCACGGCCTTGCCACGACGGGCGGCCACGGCCTCGGGGCGCTCGAGGCGCTTGAGGGCGTCGACCGTCGCGTGGACGATGTTGATCGCGTTGGACGAGCCGAGCGACTTGCTCAGCACGTCGTGGATGCCGGCGCACTCGAGCACCGCGCGCACCGGACCACCGGCGATCACACCGGTACCCGGGGACGCGGGGCGCAGGAACACGACACCCGCGGCGGCCTCACCCTGCACGGCGTGCGGGATGGTGCCCTGGATGCGCGGCACGCGGAAGAAGGAGCGCTTGGCCTCCTCGACTCCCTTGGAGATGGCGGCCGGCACCTCCTTCGCCTTGCCGTAGCCGATGCCGACGTTGCCCTCGCCGTCGCCCACGACCACCAGGGCGGTGAAGCTGAAGCGGCGACCGCCCTTCACGACCTTGGCGACGCGGTTGATGGTGACGACGCGCTCGACGAACTTGTTCTCCGGCTCGTTGTCGCGACGGTTGCCCCCGCGACGGCCGCTGTTGTTGTCAGCCATAATTCCTCGTTCCTGGCCCGCCCTTAGAGGGCGAGGCCCGCCTCTCGGGCGCCGTCGGCCACGGCGGCGACGCGGCCGTGGTACTTGTTGCCGCCGCGGTCGAACACGACCGCGTCGATGCCGGCAGCCTTGGCACGCTCGGCGACGAGCTCGCCGACCTTGGTGGCCTTGGCGGTCTTGTCGCCGTCGAGCGCACGCACGTCGGCCTCGAGGGTCGACGCCGACGCGAGCGTCTTGCCCACGGTGTCGTCGACGATCTGCGCGACCATGTGGCGGCTCGAGCGGGTCACGACGAGGCGGGGACGGGCGGTGGTGCCGGAGATCTTCTTGCGCAGGCGGAAGTGGCGGCGCTTGCGCGCGATGGCCTTGCCCTTGCCCTTGATTGCGATACCCATGTCTTACTTACCCGTCTTTCCTGCCTTGCGGCGGACCTGCTCGCCGGCGTAGCGGACACCCTTGCCCTTGTACGGCTCGGGCTTGCGAATCTTGCGGATGTTCGCCGCAACCTCGCCCACCTGCTGCTTGCTGATGCCGGCAACGGTGAACCTGGTGGGGCTCTCGACCGTGAAGGTGATGCCCTCGGGCGGGGTCACGACCACCGGGTGCGAGAAGCCGAGCGCGAACTCGAGGTCCTTGCCCTTCAGCGCGACGCGGTAACCGGTACCGACGATCTCGAGCTTCTTCTCGTAGCCCTGGGTCACGCCCTGGACCATGTTCGCGATCAGGGTGCGGGTGAGGCCGTGCAGCGACTTCGAGAGGCGCTCGTCGTTCGGACGCGCGACCTCGAGGCCCTCGTCGCCCTGGGCGACGGTGATCGGCGAGGCGACGGTGTGGGTCAGCGAGCCCTTGGGGCCCTTGACCGTGACGTCGGCGCCGTCGATAGAGATGTCCACTCCGGAGGGAACCGGAACGGGGAGCTTGCCAATGCGAGACATTGCTTCAGTCTTCCTTTCCGGTTACCAGACGAACGCGACGACCTCGCCGCCGACGCCCTTCTTCTCGGCCTCGCGGTCGGTCAGCAGACCGGAGGAGGTGGACAGGATGGCCACGCCGAGGCCGCCCAGGACCTTGGGGAGGTTGGTGGACTTCGCGTAGACGCGGAGACCGGGCTTCGACACACGGCGCACACCGGCGAGCGAGCGCTCGCGGTTCGGGCCGTACTTCAGCGTGAGGGTGAGGGTCTTGCCCACCTCGGCGTCCTCGACGGACGAGCCGGAGATGTAGCCCTCGGACTCCAGGATCGTGGCGATGTTCGCCTTGAGCTTGGAGTGCGGCATCGACACGGACTCGTGGTAGGCCGCGTTCGCGTTACGCAGACGCGTCAGCATGTCTGCGATGGGGTCAGTCATCGTCATGAGTGTTGAACTCTTCCTCGCCGTGGTTTCCCGAGAGGGGACCTGTGGCGTAGTGGTTTACCAGCTGCTCTTGGTGATCCCGGGCAGCTCACCGCGGTGAGCCATCTCGCGGAAGCACACGCGGCAGAGGCCGAACTTGCGGTACACCGAGTGCGGACGACCGCACTTCTGGCACCGGGTGTAGGCGCGGACGGCGAACTTCTGCTTGCCGGCGGCCTTGTTCTTCAGCGCAGTCTTGGCCATGTCCTACTTCTCCTTGAAGGGGAAGCCCAGCTGCTTGAGCAGCGAGCGGCCCTCGTCGTCGGTCGTGGCGGTGGTCACTACGGTGATGTCCATGCCACGGACGCGGTCGATCTTGTCCTGGTTGATCTCGTGGAACATCGACTGCTCGGTGAGACCGAAGGTGTAGTTGCCGTTGCCGTCGAACTGCTTGGGGCTGAGGCCGCGGAAGTCGCGGATGCGGGGCAGCGCGATGGAGAGCAGGCGGTCCAGGAACTCCCACATGCGGTCGCCGCGCAGCGTGACGTGCGCGCCGATCGGCTGACCCTCGCGCAGCTTGAACTGCGCGATGGACTTGCGGGCCTTGGTGACCTGCGGCTTCTGGCCGGTGATCGCGGTGAGGTCCGCGATCGCGCCCTCGATGAGCTTCGAGTCCTTCGCGGCGTCGCCCACACCCATGTTGACGACGACCTTGGTGAGGCCGGCGACCTGGTTGATGTTCTCGTGGCCGAACTCCTCGCGGAGCTTCGCGATGATCTCGTTGCGGTACTTGTCCTTGAGACGCGGCGTGGTGGTCGCGGCAGTCATCAGACGTCCTTACCCGAGCGCTTGGCGACACGCACGCGCACCTGGCGCTTGCGTCCGTCACGCTCGACCTCGTCCGTGCGGTAGCCCACACGGGTGCCCTTCTTGGTCTCCGGGTCCACGAGCATCACGTTCGAGATGTGAAGCGGGGCCTCGACGGTGACGAGGCCGCCCTCCGCGTTGTCGCGGCGGGTGCCCGGCTTGATGTGCTTGGTCACGCGCTGGATGCCCTCGACCACGACGCGCTCGCGCTCCGGGTCGACGGACAGCACGCGGCCCTGCTGACCGCGGTCACGGCCGGCGATGACGACCACGAGGTCGCCCTTCTTGATCTTCGCCATCAGATGACCTCCGGTGCCAGCGAGATGATCTTCATGAACTTCTTGTCGCGCAGCTCGCGGCCCACGGGGCCGAAGATGCGGGTGCCGCGCGGGTCACCGTCGAGGTTCTTGAGGATCACCGCGGCGTTCTCGTCGAAACGGATGTACGAGCCGTCGGGACGGCGGCGCTCCTTGGTGGTGCGCACGACGACCGCCTTGACGACGTCGCCCTTCTTGACGTTGCCGCCGGGGATCGCGTCCTTGACGGAGGCGACGATGACGTCGCCGATGCCGGCGTAGCGACGCTGCGAGCCACCGAGCACGCGGATGCAGAGGACTTCCTTCGCACCCGTGTTGTCGGCGACGCGCAGTCGCGACTCCTGCTGAATCATGTGTGTCTCCTGTCGTCTGGTTCTCGCTCCGCGGAGCGAGCCTGGTCGAACCTAGTTACTTGGCCTTCTCGACGATCTCGACCAGGCGCCACCGCTTGGAAGCGGACAGCGGCCGGGTCTCCATGACCACGACGAGGTCGCCGATGCCGGCGGTGTTGGCCTCGTCGTGGGCCTTGATCTTGCTGGTACGGCGCATGACCTTGCCGTAGAGCGGGTGCTTGACGCGGTCCTCGATCTCCACGGTGATGGTCTTGTCCATCTTGTCCGACGTCACGTAGCCGCGGCGCGTCTTGCGGTAGGCGCGGTGCTCCTCGGTCGCCGTCGTGTGCTTCTTGGTCGACATTGTCCTGTTCCTTATGCCTTCGCGGAGGGAGCGGTGCGGATGCCGAGCTCGCGCTCACGCAGGATCGTGTAGATCCGCGCGATGTCGCGCTTGACGGCCTTGAGACGCCCGTGGTTCTCGAGCTGACCGGTGGCCGACTGGAAGCGCAGGTTGAACAGCTCCTCCTTGGCCTTCTTCAGCTCCTCGAGGAGGCGCTCGTTCTCCATGCCGTCCAGCTCGGAGGGCATGAGGTCCTTGGTACCGATGGCCATCAGATGTCACCACCCTCACGGGAAACGAAACGGGTCTTCATGGGGAGCTTGTGCTGCGCGCGGCGCATGGCCTCGCGGGCGAGCTCCTCGGGAACGCCGGCCAGCTCGAACATGACGCGGCCGGGCTTGATGTTGGCGACCCACCACTCGGGCGAGCCCTTACCGGAGCCCATGCGGACCTCGGCGGGCTTCTTGGTGAGCGGACGGTCGGGGTAGATGTTGATCCACACCTTTCCGCCACGCTTGATGTGACGGGTCATCGCGATACGCGCCGCCTCGATCTGGCGGTTGGTGACGTAGGCGGGCTCGAGAGCCTGGATGCCGAAGTCGCCGAACGAGACGGTGGTGCCGCCCTTGGCAGCGCCCGAACGCTTCGGGTGGTGCTGCTTGCGGTGCTTCACTCGACGGGGGATGAGCATGTCTTAGCCTTCCTTCCCAGCGTCGGCCTTGGCCTCGGCGGCGGGAGCCTCGGCCGCAGGGGCCTCGGTCTGGCGGGGGGCGGAGTCACGGCGGGGACCGCGGTCGCCGCGGTCGCCACGACCACGGCCACGCTGCGGACGGGGGGCCTTCGCCTGCTCGGCGGCCCACTCCTTCTCCGTCATGTCGCCCTTGTAGATCCACACCTTCACGCCGATCTGGCCGAAGGTGGTGCGGGCCTCGAAGAAGCCGTAGTCGATGTTCGCGCGGAGGGTGTGCAGCGGCACGCGGCCCTCACGGTAGAACTCCGAACGCGACATCTCGGCGCCGCCGAGACGGCCCGCGCACTGCACACGGATGCCCTTGGCACCGGCGCGGAGCGCGGACTGCATGCCCTTGCGCATGGCACGGCGGAACGAGACTCGCGAGGCGAGCTGCTCGGCGATGCCCTGGGCGACGAGCTGGGCGTCGACCTCGGCGTTCTTGACCTCGAGGATGTTGAGCTGGACCTGCTTGCCGGTCAGCTTCTCGAGGTTGGCGCGAAGCTTGTCCGCCTCGGCGCCGCGGCGGCCGATGACGATGCCCGGGCGCGCGGTGTGGAGGTCGACGCGCACACGCTCACGGGTGCGCTCGATCTCCACCTTCGACACGCCGGCACGCTCGAGGCCCTGCGACATGAGCTTGCGGATCTTGACGTCCTCGTCCACGTAGTCGCGGTAGCGCTCGCCCTTCTTGGTCGAGTCGGCGAACCAGCGCGAACGGTGGTCGGTCGTGATGCCCAGGCGGTAGCCGTGGGGGTTGACCTTCTGTCCCATTTTTTGGCTCCCTTACTTGGCAGCGACCGGGGTCGCGACGATGACGGTGATGTGGCAGGAGCGCTTGAGGATGCGGTTGGCACGACCCTGAGCGCGCGGCTGAATGCGCTTCATGGTCGGACCCTCATCCACAAAGATCTCCTTGATGACGAGCTCGCGCTCGTCGAAACGCTCGCCGGCCTGCTCGGCCTTGACACGCGCGTTCGCGACGGCGGACTCGATGAGCTTGCGCACGTCGGTGGCGACGGCCTGCGGCTGGAACTTGAGCGAGGCCGCAGCCTCCTGGGCGTTCTGACCACGGACCAGGTTCACGACGCGGCGAGCCTTCTGGGCGGTCACGCGGATGTACCGCGTCTGCGCCTTGGCTTCCATACTTCTGACTCCTCTTACCTACGCTCGGGCGCCTTAGCGGCGGCCCTTGCGGTCGTCCTTGACGTGGCCCTTGAACGTGCGCGTCGGGGCGAACTCGCCCAGCTTGTGCCCAACCATCGACTCGGTGACGAACACCGGGACGTGCTTGCGGCCGTCGTGCACGGCAAAGGTGTGACCCAGGAAGTCGGGCGTGATGACCGACCGACGCGACCAGGTCTTGATGACGTTCTTGGTACCGGCTTCGTTCTGGGCGTCCACCTTCTTGAGGAGGTGGCCGTCGATGAAGGGGCCCTTCTTGAGGCTACGCGGCATTTCTCAGGCTCCCTATCGCTTGTTCTTGCCGGTCTTGCGGCGACGCACGATGAGCTTGTCGCTTTCCTTGTTGGGCTGGCGGGTGCGGCCCTCGGGCTTGCCCCACGGCGACACCGGGTGGCGACCACCGGAGGTCTTGCCCTCACCACCACCGTGCGGGTGGTCCACCGGGTTCATGACGACACCACGGACGGTCGGGCGCTTGCCCTTCCAGCGCATGCGGCCGGCCTTGCCCCAGTTGATGTTGGACTGCTCGGCGTTGCCCACCTCGCCGACGGTCGCGCGGCAGCGCGCGTCGACGTTGCGGATCTCGCCCGAGGGCATGCGCAGCTGCGCATACGGGCCGTCCTTCGCCACGAGCTGCACCGAGGCGCCCGCGGAGCGGGCGATCTTGGCGCCGCCGCCCGGCTTGAGCTCGATCGCGTGAACGACCGTACCCACCGGGATGTTGCGCAGCGGGAGGTTGTTGCCGGGCTTGATGTCGGCACCGGCGCCGGCCTCCACCGCGTCGCCCTGACCGAGCTTCTCGGGGGCGATGATGTAGCGCTTCTCGCCGTCCGCGTAGTGCAGGAGGGCGATGCGCGCCGTGCGGTTGGGGTCGTACTCGATGTGTGCGACGGTCGCGGGGACGCCGTCCTTGTCGTGACGACGGAAGTCGATCACGCGGTAGGCGCGCTTGTGACCGCCACCCTGGTGACGGGTGGTGATACGACCGGTGTTGTTGCGGCCGCCCTTCTTGTGCAGCGGGCGGACGAGCGACTTCTCGGGCTCCGAGCGGGTCACCTCGACGAAGTCGGCGACGGACGAGCCGCGGCGGCCCGGCGTCGTCGGCTTGTGCTTGCGAATAGCCATTGCTTACCTGTCCTTCTAGCCGACCCGGCCGGAGAAGATGTCGATCGCCTCGTCACCCACGAGGGTGACGATGGCGCGCTTGACGTCCTTGCGCTTGCCCAGGCCGAAGCGCGTGCGACGCGCCTTGCCCTTGCGGTTGATCGTGTTGACCGAGGCGACCTTCACGTCGAAGATCTGCTCGACGGCGATCTTGATCTCGGTCTTGTTCGAGCGCGGGTCCACCTCGAAGGTGTACTTGCCCTCGTCCATCAGACCGTAGGTCTTCTCCGACACGATGGGTCGGATGATGATGTCGCGGGGGTCCTTGTTCAGAGCGGTCACGTCAGTTCTCCTCCGCCTCGGACTCGGTCGCGACGGCCTTCGCGGACTTGCCGGTGGCCGGGCCCGCGACGAACGCGTCGAAGGCGCCCTGGGTGAAGATCGTGTCGTCGTTCACGAGCACGTCGTAGGTGTTGAGCTGGTCGACCGCGAGGAGGTGGACCGTCGCGGCGTTGCGCAGCGACATCCAGGTCGCGTCGTCACCGCGCTCGACGACCACGAGGGCCGTGCGGCCCGCGGTCAGCGCGGCGACCGACTCGAGGGCGGCCTTGGTCGACGGCACGTCGCCCGAGACCAGCGAGTCGACCACGTGCACGCGGCCGGCGCGGGCACGGTCGGACAGGGCGCCACGCAGCGCGGCGGCCTTCATCTTCTTGTTGGTGCGCTGGGCGTAGTCGCGCGGCTGCGGGCCGTGGACGGTGCCACCGCCGGCGAACTGCGGCGCGCGGGTCGAACCCTGGCGGGCGCGACCGGTGCCCTTCTGCTTGTAGGGCTTGCGGCCACCGCCGCGGACCTCGCCGCGGGTCTTGGTGGCGTGCGTGCCCTGGCGTGCCGCGGCGAGCTGCGCGACGACGACCTGGTGGATCAGCGGGACGTTCGTGTCGACGTCGAAGATCTCGGCGGGAAGCTCGGTCTTGGTGTGAGCCATGGTGATCACGCGCCCTTCACAGCGGAGCGGATGAGGACGACGCCACCCTTGTTGCCGGGGACCGCGCCCTTGACGAGCACGAGGCCCTTCTCGGCATCCACCGAGTGGACGAGGAGGTTCTGGACGGTCTTGCGGGCGTTGCCCATGCGGCCGGCCATCTTGATGCCGCGGAAGACGCGGGCGGGGTAGGACGCGCCGCCGATGGAGCCCGGCTTGCGGTGGTTGCGGTGCGCACCGTGCGAGGCGCCCACACCGGCGAAGCCGTGGCGCTTCATGACACCGGCGGTGCCCTTGCCCTTGGTGGTACCGGTCACGTCGACGAGCTGGCCGGCCTCGAACACCTCGGCGGTGATCTCCTGGCCGAGCGAGAACTCGGACGCGTTCGCGGTGCGAACCTCGGCGACGTGGCGGCGCGGCGTGACGCCGGCGGCCTCGAAGTGGCCCTTCAGCGGGTCGGTGACGCGGCGGGGGTCGACGGTGCCGAACGCGAGCTGGACAGCCTCGTAGCCGTCGGTCTCAGCGTTGCGCACCTGGGTCACGACGTTGGTGTCGACCTGGAGCACCGTGACGGGCACGATGCGCCCCTCGGCGTCCCACACCTGCGTCATGCCCAGCTTCGTACCGAGCAGCGCGGTGACCGCGCGCTGGGCATTGGAAGTCGTAGTCATGGTGGTGGAAATCCTTACTTAGGGAAGTTCAGAGCTTGATCTCGATGTTGACGTCCGCGGGCAGGTCGAGACGCATGAGCGAGTCGACGGCCTTGGGCGTCGGGTCCACGATGTCGATGAGGCGCTTGTGGGTGCGCATCTCGAAGTGCTCGCGGGAGTCCTTGTACTTGTGGGGCGAACGGATCACACAGAACACGTTCTTCTCGGTCGGCAGCGGGACGGGGCCCACCACAGACGCGCCAGCACGCGTGACCGTCTCGACGATCTTGCGGGCCGAGGAGTCGATGACCTCGTGGTCATAGCTCTTCAGCCGAATGCGGATCTTCTGTCCCGCCATGGCGTGGGTCTGCCTCTCTCGTAAAACATTCGGTCATCACCCCCGACCCCCGCGCTCGGGCGTGTCGCGTATTCGCGACACACGAGTGCGGCAGGCATTTCTGCCGACGTCGTGGGTGAAGGTGTGGTCGCCCGCAATGGGCAACCTGAATATTGTGCCAGACAGTGGGCGATGGTGGCAAGTCGAAGGCCATGCCTCGCGACCGGACCGCCGGCAACGTCCCCAGGATAGCCCCCCGGGCCTCCCTTCCCGCGCACCGGACGATGCACGGCGCGCCTCACGACGCGCCCCAGGGGGCCGCCTCTCCCCCGCCGCCCACGTCGACCCGCGCGCTCGCCCCGGCGACCATGCGACGAGGCGACCGGGGCGGCCTCCCGGCCGTCGCATCGTCCCCCGGCACGCACGAAGGCCCCCCGCCTGGCGGCGAGGGGCCTTCGTGAAGCGAGTCGAGAAGACTTACTTGATGATCTTGGTGACGGTGCCCGAACCGACGGTGCGGCCACCCTCGCGGATCGCGAAGCCCTGACCCTCCTCGAGGGCGATCGGCTGGATGAGCTCGACCGACATCTCGGTGGTGTCACCCGGCATGACCATCTCGGTGCCCTCGGGCAGCGTGATGACGCCGGTCACATCCGTGGTGCGGATGTAGAACTGCGGACGGTAGTTCGTGTAGAAGGGGTTGTGGCGGCCACCCTCATCCTTGTTGAGGATGTAGACCTTGCCCTCGAAGTTGGTGTGCGGCGTGGTGGTGCCGGGGGCGACCACGACCTGGCCGCGCTCGACGTCCTCACGCTTGGTGCCACGGAGCAGCAGGCCGCAGTTCTCGCCGGCCCACGCCTCGTCCATCTGCTTGTGGAACATCTCGATACCGGTGACGGTGGTCTTCTGCGGCTCGCGGATGCCGAGGATCTCGACCTCCGAGTTGATCTTGAGCTTGCCGCGCTCGACCTTGCCGGTGACGACGGTGCCACGACCGGTGATGGTGAAGACGTCCTCGACGGGCATGAGGAACGGCTTGTCCATGTCGCGCTCCGGCTCCGGAACGTTCTCGTCGACGGCGGCCATCAGGTCCTGGACCGACTTGACCCACTTCTCGTCGCCCTCGAGCGCCTTGAGCGCCGAGACCTGGATGACGGGGGCGTTGTCGCCGTCGAAGCCCTGCGAGGACAGGAGCTCGCGGACCTCGAACTCGACGAGCTCGAGGATCTCCTCGTCGTCGACCATGTCGGACTTGTTCAGCGCGACGAGCAGGTAGGGCACACCCACCTGGCGGGCGAGCAGCACGTGCTCACGCGTCTGGGCCATCGGGCCGTCGGTCGCCGCGACCACGAGGATCGCGCCGTCCATCTGGGCCGCACCGGTGATCATGTTCTTGATGTAGTCGGCGTGACCAGGGGCGTCGACGTGCGCGTAGTGGCGGGTCGCGGTCTCGTACTCGATGTGCGCGATGTTGATCGTGATACCGCGCTCGCGCTCCTCGGGAGCCTTGTCGATGTCCTCGAACGGCGTGAACGGGTTGAGGTCGGGGTACTGGTCGTGCAGCACCTTCGAGATCGCAGCGGTCAGCGTCGTCTTACCGTGGTCGACGTGACCGATGGTGCCGATGTTCACGTGCGGCTTGTTCCGCTCGAACTTGGCCTTAGCCATGATGGCTCTCCTCCTGAATGGGTTGTGAGACTCGGGTAGAGGATCCGACTGCCGATGGCTCAGCCATCGCGGGGCGTATCCCTACTGGTCGTATTATTTCCTACTGCAACCGGTGGGACTTACTCGCCCCGGGTCTTAGCAATGATCTCCTCGGCCACGTTGCGAGGAACCTCGGCGTAGCTGTCGAAGGTCATCGAGTACACGGCACGGCCCTGCGTCTTGGAACGCAGGTCGCCCACGTAGCCGAACATCTCCGACAGCGGGACCAGGGAGTCGATGACCTTGACGCCGGCGGCGTCGGACATCTGACGGATCTGGCCACGGCGGGAGTTGAGGTCGCCGATGACGTCGCCCATGTAGTCCTCGGGCGTACGCACCTCGACGGCCATCATCGGCTCGAGAATGACCGGGTTGGCCTTCTTCGCGGCCTCCTTGAAGGCCATCGAGCCGGCGATCTTGAACGCCATCTCCGACGAGTCGACGTCGTGGTACTGACCGTCGACCAGGGTCGCCTTGACGCCCACGACCGGGTAGCCGGCGAGGATGCCGATGTTCATGGCGTCCTGGATACCGGCGTCCACCGACGGGATGTACTCGCGCGGCACGCGGCCACCGGTGACGGCGTTGTCGAACTCGTACATGACGTCGCCCTCGGCCTCGAGCGGCTCGATGGTGATCTGCACCTTCGCGAACTGGCCGGAGCCACCGGTCTGCTTCTTGTGCGTGTAGTCGTACTTCTCGACCTTGCCGCGGATGGTCTCGCGGTAGGCGACCTGCGGCTTGCCGACGTTGGCGTCGACCTTGAACTCGCGCTTCATGCGGTCGACGATGATGTCGAGGTGCAGCTCGCCCATGCCGGAGATGACGGTCTGGCCGGTGTCCTCGTCCAGCTTGACGCGGAAGGTCGGGTCCTCCTCGGCCAGCTTCTGGATCGCGACCGACATCTTCTCCTGGTCGCCCTTGGTCTTGGGCTCGACCGCGACGTGGATGACGGGCTCGGGGAAGGTCATCGACTCGAGGACCACGGGCGACGAGGGGTCGCACAGCGTGTCACCGGTGGTGGTGTCCTTGAGGCCGATCACGGCGTAGATGTGGCCCGCGGCGACGCCGTCGACCGGGTTCTCCTTGTTGGCGTGCATCTGGAAGACCTTGCCGATGCGCTCCTTCTTGCCCTTGGTCGCGTTGATGACCTGGGCGCCGGAGTCCACCTTGCCGGAGTACACGCGGATGTAGGTGAGGCGGCCGAAGAAGGGGTGCGTCATGATCTTGAACGCGAGCGCGGAGAAGGGCTCGTCGGCGTCGGCGTGACGCTCGATGACGACCTCCTCGTCACCGGGCTCGTGGCCCTCGATCGCCGGCATGTCCAGCGGCGACGGGAGGTAGTCCACGACCGCGTCGAGCATGGGCTGCACGCCGCGGTTCTTGAACGCGGAGCCGCACAGCACCGGGTAGCACTCGGAGCCGAGCACCATCTTGCGGATGCCGGACTTGATCTCCTCGATCGAGAGGTCGCCCTCCTCGAGGTACTTCTCCATGAGCTCCTCGGAGGACTCGGCGACGGTCTCGAGCAGCTCGGCCCGGTACTCCTCCGCCTTGTCCGCGAGGTCCGCGGGGATCTCCTGGGTCTCGTACTGCGCGCCCATGGTCACGTCGCCCTTGGCGTCGCCGGGCCACACGAGGGCCTTCATCTGAACCAGGTCGACCACACCGAGGAAGTCGGACTCGGCGCCGATGGGGAGCTGGATGACCAGCGGGCGAGCGCCCAGGCGCGACTTGATGGTGTCGACGGTGAAGTAGAAGTCCGCACCGAGCTTGTCCATCTTGTTGACGAAGCAGATGCGCGGGACGTTGTACTTGTCCGCCTGACGCCACACGGTCTCCGACTGGGGCTCCACGCCCTCCTTGCCGTCGAACACCGCGACCGCACCGTCGAGGACGCGCAGGTTGCGCTCGACCTCGACGGTGAAGTCCACGTGGCCGGGGGTGTCGATGATGTTGAGCTGGGTGTCGCCCCAGAAGCACGTCGTCGCGGCGGACGTGATCGTGATGCCGCGCTCCTGCTCCTGAGCCATCCAGTCCATCGTCGCGGCGCCGTCGTGCACCTCGCCGATCTTGTAGGTGATACCCGTGTAGAACAGGATCCGCTCGGTCGTCGTCGTCTTGCCGGCATCGATGTGAGCCATGATGCCGAAGTTGCGGACCTTGTTGAGGTCCGTCAGCACGTCCTGTGCCACGAGGTATCTCCTAGTTGTCGATCGTTGGGGTCGAGAGGCCTGCGACTACCAGCGGTAGTGCGCGAACGCCTTGTTCGACTCGGCCATCTTGTGCATGTCCTCGCGACGCTTCACAGCGGCGCCGAGACCGTTCGAGGCGTCGAGGATCTCGTTCATGAGACGCTCGGTCATGGTCTTCTCGCGACGCTGGCGCGAGAAGTCGACGAGCCAGCGCAGCGCGAGCGTGGTCGCACGCACGGGGCGGACGTCGACGGGGACCTGGTAGGTCGCGCCACCGACGCGGCGGCTGCGGACCTCGAGGGCCGGGCGGATGTTCTCGAGCGCGCGCTTGAGCACGACGACCGGGTCCTGGCCCGACTTCTCGCGGACGCCCTCGAGGGCGCCGTACACGATGGCCTCGGCGGTCGACTTCTTGCCGTCCAGCAGCACCTTGTTGATGAGCTGGGTGACGACCGGCGCGCCGTAGACGGGGTCGTTGATGATCGGGCGGCGGGGGGCGGGTCCCTTGCGAGGCATTACTTCTTCTTCTCCATCTTCGCGCCGTAACGGCTGCGAGCCTGCTGGCGGCCCTTGACACCCTGGGTGTCGAGCGAGCCGCGAACGATCTTGTAACGGACACCCGGAAGGTCCTTCACACGGCCACCGCGCACGAGCACGATCGAGTGCTCCTGCAGGTTGTGGCCCTCACCCGGGATGTACGCGGTGACCTCGATACCGGTCGACAGACGGACACGGGCGACCTTGCGAAGCGCCGAGTTCGGCTTCTTCGGGGTGGTCGTGTAGACGCGCGTGCAGACGCCGCGGCGCTGGGGGCTCGACTGAAGAGCCGGGGTCTTGGTCTTCGAGGCCTTGGGGTGGCGGCCCTTCCTGACCAGCTGCTGAATCGTAGGCACTACTTCTCCGTGTCTGTATCGGTACTGCTGTCAAAAGTTCTTTTGTCGTGTCGGCCGACCCCCGCGCCCGGGCGTGTCGTTCGAGCGGGATGTCGCGCCGAGGCGCGACTCGGGGGCCCGGTGACGCGGGCACAAGCATCAAAGATACCCGTGCTCCGCGTCACCGTCAAAAGCGGAAGGTCCCGCCTTTTCGGACCCCGTCGTGTCAATCGCGGATGTCGAACTCCTCGAGCGGAACGGCCTCGCCGCTCCCCTCGCCGAAGTACTGGCCGTCCCACTCCTCGTACCCGAAGGTCGGGAAGAGGTTGGCCTTGGCCTCCTCGGTCGGCTCGATCGAGGCCGTCCGGAACTGGGCAAGGCCCGTACCAGCGGGGATGAGCTTTCCGATGATGACGTTCTCCTTGAGGCCGAGCAGCGGGTCCGACTTGCCGGACATCGCCGCCTCCGTGAGAACGCGGGTGGTCTCCTGGAAGGAGGCCGCCGAGAGCCACGACTCGGTCGCGAGCGAGGCCTTGGTGATACCCATGAGCTCGGGACGGGCCGAGCCGGGCTTGCCGCCGGCCATGACGGTCGCGCGGTTCGCCTTCTCGAAGCGGGCGCGCTCGGCGAGCTCGCCCGGGAGGAGGTTCGTGTCGCCCGAGTCCAGCACGGTCACGCGGCGCAGCATCTGGCGCACGATGACCTCGATGTGCTTGTCGTGGATCTCCACGCCCTGCGAGCGGTACACGTTCTGGACCTCGTCCACCAGGTGCTTCTGCGTCTGGCGGGGGCCCAGGATGCGGAGGACGTTCTTGGGGTCCACCGCACCGGCGACCAGCTGCTGGCCCACCTCGACGTGCTCGCCGTCCTGCACCAGCAGGCGGGCGCGCTTGGTGACGGGGTACTCGATGACCTCGTCGCCGTTGTCGGGGGTGATGACCAGGCGGCGGGTGGCCTCCGAGTCGTCCACCTTGAGCTTGCCGGCGACCTCGGAGATCGGGGCCTCACCCTTGGGGGTGCGGGCCTCGAAGAGCTCCTGGACACGCGGCAGACCCTGGGTGATGTCGTCCGCAGAGGCGACACCACCGGTGTGGAACGTACGCATGGTCAGCTGGGTGCCGGGCTCACCGATCGACTGGGCCGCGATGATGCCCACGGCCTCGCCGATGTCGACGAGCTCGCGGGTCGCGAGCGAGCGGCCGTAGCACTTGGCGCAGGTGCCGACGGGCGACTCGCAGGTCAGGACCGAACGGACCTTGACCTCCTCCACGCCGTCCGCGATGAGCGCGTCGATGAGCACGTCGCCCGCGTCCGAGCCGGCCGCGGCGAGCACCTCGCCGCCCTGGCCGACCACGTCCGTGGCGAGCGCACGCGCGAACACCGAGGTGGCCACGCGCTCGTGCGGCACGCGGTTGCCCGCGGCGTCGATCTCGACGATCGGCATGGTCAGGCCCCGCTCGGTGCCGCAGTCCTCCTCGCGGACGATGACGTCCTGCGACACGTCCACCAGACGACGCGTGAGGTAGCCCGAGTCCGCGGTACGCAGCGCGGTGTCCGCGAGGCCCTTGCGGGCACCGTGGGTCGCGATGAAGTACTCGAGGACGGACAGACCCTCGCGGTAGTTCGACTTGATGGGTCGCGGGATGATGTCACCCTTCGGGTTGGCCACCAGGCCGCGCATACCGGCGATCTGACGGACCTGCATCCAGTTGCCTCGCGCGCCCGAGCCCACCATGGTGTGCACCGTGTTGTGCTTCGGGAAGTTGTCACGCATCGACTTGTCGACCTCGTTGGTCGCCTGGGTCCAGATCTCGATGAGCTCCTGACGACGCTCGTCGTCGGTGATCAGACCGGTCTCGAACTGATCCTGGACCTTGGCGGCCTTGGACTCGTAGCGCTCGAGGATCTCGTGCTTGTTCCGGGGCGTGGCCACGTCGCCGATGGCGATCGTGATGCCCGAGCGGGTCGCCCAGTAGAAGCCGGCGGCCTTGAGGGCGTCGAGCGAGGCGGCGACCTCCACCTTCGGGTAGCGCTCCGCGAGGGTGTTGACGATGTCGCCGAGCACCTTCTTGTCGACGTTCCGGTTCACGTACGGGTACGAGACCGGCAGGGTGTCGTTGAAGAGCGAGCGGCCCAGCGTCGTGGTGAGCATGAATGGCTCCCCCGCCACGTGGCCCTCGGGCAGCTCGAAGTCGACCGGCGGGACGGTGTCGCCGTCCACGCGCAGGCGGATCTCCGCGTTGAGCGACAGCGTGCCGGCGTCGAGCGCCATCATCGCCTCGGACTGCGAGCCGAACACGAGGCCCTCGCCCTTCTGGTCCTCCTTCTGGAGGGACAGGTGGTAGAGGCCGATGATCATGTCCTGCGAGGGCATGGTCACCGGGCGGCCGTCCGACGGCTTGAGGATGTTGTTGCTCGACAGCATGAGCACGCGGGCCTCGGCCTGCGCCTCGGCCGACAGCGGCAGGTGGACCGCCATCTGGTCGCCGTCGAAGTCGGCGTTGAACGCGCCGCAGACGAGCGGGTGCAGGTGGATGGCCTTGCCCTCGACCAGCTGCGGCTCGAAGGCCTGGATGCCCAGGCGGTGCAGCGTGGGCGCACGGTTCAGCAGGACCGGGTGCTCGCGGATGACCTCCTCGAGCACGTCCCACACCTCGGAACGGCTGCGCTCGACCATGCGCTTGGCGGACTTGATGTTCTGCGCGTGGTTGAGCTCGACCAGGCGCTTCATGACGAAGGGCTTGAACAGCTCGAGCGCCATCTGCTTGGGCAGACCGCACTGGTGCAGCTTGAGGGTCGGGCCGACGACGATGACCGAACGGCCCGAGTAGTCGACGCGCTTGCCCAGCAGGTTCTGACGGAAGCGGCCCTGCTTGCCCTTGAGCATGTCCGAGATGGACTTGAGGGGGCGGTTGCCGGGGCCCGTGACCGGGCGGCCGCGACGGCCGTTGTCGAACAGCGAGTCGACGGCCTCCTGCAGCATGCGCTTCTCGTTGTTCACGATGATCTCGGGCGCACCGAGGTCGAGCAGACGCTTGAGGCGGTTGTTGCGGTTGATGACGCGGCGGTACAGGTCGTTGAGGTCGGAGGTCGCGAAGCGGCCACCGTCGAGCTGGACCATGGGGCGCAGGTCCGGCGGGATGACCGGCACGCAGTCGAGCACCATGCCCTCGGGCGAGTTGGTGGTCGTGAGGAACGCGGTCACCACCTTGAGGCGCTTGAGCGCGCGGGTCTTCCGCTGGCCCTTGCCGTTGGCGATGATCTCGCGCAGGTTCTCGGACTCCGCCTCGAGGTCGAACGTCTGCAGGCGCTTCTGGATCGCCTCGGCGCCCATCGAGCCCTTGAAGTACGAGCCGTAACGACGCGACATCTCGCGGTACAGCATCTCGTCGCCCTCGAGGTCCTGGACCTTGAGGTTGGCGAAGCGGTCGAAGATCGCGTCGAGGCGCTCGACCTCGGCGTCCGCGCGCTTGCGCAGGTTCGCCATCTCGCGCTCGGCGCCGTCCTTGACCTTGCGCTTCACGTCGGCCTTGGCGCCCTCGGCCTCGAGCTCGGCGAGGTCCTTCTCGAGCTTCTCCGCGCGGGCGTTGATGTCGACGTCGCGCTGGTTGACGATCGCCTTCTTCTCCTTCTCCAGCTCGTTGCGGAGCTGGGGAAGGTCCTCGTGGCGGCCCTCCTCGTCCACCTCGGTGACCATGTAGGCCGCGAAGTAGATGACCTTCTCGAGGTCCTTGGGGGCGAGGTCGAGCAGGTAGCCCAGGCGCGACGGGACGCCCTTGAAGTACCAGATGTGGGTGACCGGGGCGGCCAGTTCGATGTGGCCCATCCGCTCACGGCGGACCTTCGAGCGGGTCACCTCGACGCCGCAGCGCTCACAGACGATGCCGCGGTAGCGAACGCGCTTGTACTTGCCGCAGCCGCACTCCCAGTCGCGGGTGGGACCGAAGATCTTCTCGCAGAACAGGCCGTCCTTCTCCGGCTTGAGCGTGCGGTAGTTGATGGTCTCGGGCTTCTTCACCTCCCCGTGGGACCAGGTGCGGATGTCCTCCGCGGAGGCGAGGCCGATGCGCAGATCGCCGAACTCGTTCACGTCGAGCAAGGTTCTACTTCCTTACTGCCGGCGGGACGCCGGCACCGAAAACTTCTTCTGTATGGAGTGAGCGCGTACGGCTCGTCAGATCTCGTCGACGCTCGAGGCATCGGGGCGGCTGGACAGCGAGATGCCCAGCGACTCCGCCGCCTGATAGGCGTCGTCGTCCGACTCGCGCATCTCGATCACGTGGCCCTCGGTGTTGAGGACCTCGACGTTCAGGCAGAGCGACTGCATCTCCTTCATGAGGACGCGGAACGACTCGGGCAGGCCCGGCTCGGGGATGTTCTGGCCCTTGACGATCGCCTCGTAGACCTTCACGCGGCCCGCCACGTCGTCCGACTTGATGGTGAGGAGCTCCTGGAGCGCGTAAGCGGCGCCGTACGCCTCGAGGGCCCACACCTCCATCTCGCCGAAGCGCTGGCCACCGAACTGGGCCTTGCCGCCCAGCGGCTGCTGCGTGATCATCGAGTACGGACCGGTCGAGCGCGCGTGGATCTTGTCGTCGACCAGGTGGTGGAGCTTGAGGATGTACTTGTAGCCCACCGCGATCGGCGCCGGGAACGGCTCGCCCGAGCGGCCGTCGAACAGGCGGGCCTTGCCCTCCTGGTTGACCAGGCGCTCGCCGTCGCGGTTCGGGTTGACCACCGTGCGCAGGCCGCCCAGGACGTCCTCGCGCAGGCCGTCGAACACCGGGGTGGCGACGGGGCGGCCCGGCTCCGACACGCGGGCGTGGTCGGGCAGGTTCTTGGTCCACTCGCCCGTGGCGTCCGTGGCGTCCCAGCCGTGCTTCGCGATCCAGCCGGTGTGGGTCTCGAGGACCTGACCGACGTTCATGCGGCCGGGCACACCCAGCGGGTTGAGGATGACGTCGACCGGCGTGCCGTCCTCGAGGAACGGCATGTCCTCGACCGGCAGGATCGTCGAGATGACGCCCTTGTTGCCGTGGCGGCCGGCGAGCTTGTCGCCCTCCTGGATCTTGCGGCGCTGCGCGATGTGGACGCGGACCAGCTGGTTCACGCCGGCGGGGAGGTCGTCGCCGTCCTCCTCGGTGAACACGCGCACGCCGATGACCGTGCCGGACTCGCCGTGGGGCACCTTGAGGGAGGTGTCGCGCACCTCGCGGGCCTTCTCTCCGAAGATCGCGCGCAGCAGGCGCTCCTCCGGGGTGAGCTCGGTCTCGCCCTTCGGGGTGACCTTGCCCACGAGGATGTCTCCCGCGCGGACCTCGGCGCCGATGCGGATGATGCCGCGCTCGTCGAGGTCGGCGAGCGCCTCCTCCGAGGCGTTCGGGATGTCGCGGGTGATCTCCTCGGGGCCGAGCTTGGTGTCGCGCGCGTCGACCTCGTGCTCCTCGATGTGGATCGACGACAGCACGTCGTCCTGGACGAGGCGCTGCGACAGGATGATCGCGTCCTCGTAGTTGTGACCCTCCCAGCACATGAAGGCGACCAGCAGGTTGCGGCCGAGCGCGAGGTCGCCCTCGTCCGTCGCCGGGCCGTCCGCGATGACCGAGCCGGGCACGATCACGTCGCCCTCGTCGACCAGCACGCGCTGGTTGTAGCTGGTGCCCTGGTTCGAGCGCTCGAACTTGGCGATGCGGTACGAGCCGGTGGTGGCGTCGTCGTGCGCGACGGTGACGAGGTCCGAGGAGACCTCGGTCACCACGCCGGCCTTCGAGGCCACGACCACGTCGCCCGCGTCGATCGCGGCGCGGCGCTCCATGCCGGTGCCGACGAGCGGCGCCTCCGAGCGGACCAGCGGCACCGCCTGGCGCTGCATGTTCGCGCCCATGAGCGCGCGGTTGGCGTCGTCGTGCTCGAGGAACGGGATGAGGGCCGTCGCGACGGACACCATCTGGCGCGCCGAGACGTCCATGTAGTCGACCGCCTCGCGGGCGACGAACTCGACCTCGCCGTCCTTGGCGCGCACGAGGATGCGCTCGTCGACGAACTGGCCGTTCTCGTCGAGCTCCGCGTTCGCCTGCGCGATCACGAAGTGGTCCTCGTCATCCGCGGTCAGGTAGTCGACCCGGTCGGTGACGACACCCTTGACCACCTTGCGGTAGGGGGTCTCGACGAAGCCGAGCGGGTTGATGCGGCCGAAGGACGCGAGCGACCCAATGAGGCCGATGTTCGGGCCTTCAGGAGTCTCGATGGGGCACATGCGGCCGTAGTGCGAGGCGTGGACGTCACGGACCTCCATGCCCGCGCGGTCACGGGACAGACCGCCGGGGCCGAGCGCCGAGAGGCGGCGCTTGTGGGTCAGGCCCGCGAGCGGGTTGTTCTGGTCCATGAACTGCGACAGCTGCGAGGTGCCGAAGAACTCGCGGATCGCGGCGACGACCGGACGCGTGTTGATGAGCGTCTGCGGCGTGATCGCCTCGACGTCCTGCGTGGTCATGCGCTCGCGGACCACGCGCTCCATGCGCGACAGGCCGGTGCGGATCTGGTTCTGGATCAGCTCGCCGACGGCGCGGATGCGGCGGTTGCCGAAGTGGTCGATGTCGTCGGTCTCGACGCGGACGTCGCCCGTGGGCGAGGACATCGAGTCCATGCCGGCGTGCGCGGCGGCGATGTACTTGATGGTCGCGACGATGTCGTCGACGCCCAGCACCGAGTCGCCCAGCTCCTTGCCCACGCCCAGCTTCTTGTTGAGCTTGAAGCGGCCCACCTTGGCGAGGTCGTAGCGCTTGGAGTTGAAGTAGAAGTTGTCGAGCAGGTTCTGGCCCGCCTCGACGGTCGGCGGCTCGCCCGGACGGAGCTTGCGGTAGAGGTCGACGAGCGCCTCCTCGTGGCCGTGCACCGTGTCCTTGGACAGGGTGTCGAGCACGGCGGGGAACTCCGCGAACTCCTCCGCGATCTCCTCGTCCGACAGGCCGAGCGCCTTGAGGAACAGGGTGACGGGCTGCTTGCGCTTGCGGTCGACGCGCACGCCCACGGCGTCGCGCTTGTCGATCTCGAACTCGAGCCACGCGCCGCGCGACGGGATCACCTTGGCGGTGAAGATGTCCTTGTCGGACGTCTTGTCGGGGGTGCGCTCGAAGTAGACGCCGGGCGAACGGACCAGCTGCGAGACGACGACGCGCTCGGTGCCGTTCACGATGAACGTGCCGCGGTCGGTCATCAGCGGGAAGTCGCCCATGAACACCGTCTGCGACTTGATCTCGCCGGTGGTGTTGTTCATGAACTCCGCGGTGACGAACAGCTGCGCCGCGTAGGTGAGGTCCTTCTCCTTGCACTGCGCCGGCGTGTACCGCGGCTCCTCGAAGTACGGGTCGGAGAAGGACAGGGACATGGTCTGTCCGAAGTCCTCGATCGGCGAGATCTCCTCGAAGATCTCGTCCAGTCCGGCCACCAGCGGGACGTCGTTGCGCCCCGCCTCCGCGGCCGCGTCGACGCGAGCCTTCCAGGTCTCGTTGCCCAGGAGCCAGTCGAAGCTCTCGGTCTGCAGGCCGATGAGGTTGGGCACCTCGATGGGCTCGGAGATCTGGGCGAAGGAGATACGGCGCGATGCGGAACGGTTGGCGATGGCGGAATCGGTGCGCGAGGCAGCCAAGGGTGGTTCCTTCCCTCTGTTATCGTGAGTCACCACGATGCCTAGCCGCGGCTCCACCGGATCCCAGGGCTGAACCCGCTACAAGCGGGGCACACAGGGTAGGCATATGAGGGCAGGGCAATAGACAGCGCAAGTGGCTAGCGTACACGGCGCGGCGCGGATTGTCCACCACCGCGCGATGCGCGCCAGCCGACACGCCGGACACGCCCGAACGACCAGGCCTCAGCCGGCCGCCGCCGCGATCCGGTCCCCCAGCACCGGCGCGAAGGTGCGCGCGTAACTCGCCGTCACGTGGTGGCCGTCGGGCCGGTAGACCACGACTCCCCCGATCACCGCGGGGCAGGCGGTCGCGTCGCAGAAGAGGTCGGACAGGTCGACCAGGCGCGCGGCGGGCACGCGAGAGGCGGCCTGCGCCTGCGGATCCGCCGGCAGCGCCTGCCCGCGCTCGACCGCGCACGCCGCCGCGCCGTCGGGCCCCTCGAAGGCGAGGCAGTCGGCGACGTCGCTTCCCAGGCGCGGATTGTCCTCGATCACCACGACCGGCACGCCCGCGGGCACGGATGCCCACGCCTCCACGAGCCCGTCGACCTCGGCGCCCACCAGATCCCCGGTGACGTTCGGGGGCAGGCGGCGGGTGACGATCACCGCGTCGTAGCCGTCCGCGCCGGCGGCGGCGTCGAGCGCCGCGGCACGCCAGGCGTCGCAGCCCTCGCGCCGGTCGGAACCCTCGGGCTCGAGCGCCCTGGTGGTCAGATAGCACCCGGCGTGACCCGCGACGTCGAACCGCCAGCCGCGCTCCTGAGCGAGCCGGTCGTACGCGGCCAGCAGGACGTTGGAGTGGGAGTCGCCCAGGACCAGGTAGCGCACGGGCGCGTCGACGCGGCCCACCGTGCACAGGTTGAATTCCGGCGAGGCGAGTCCGGACCAGCACTCCGCGCGGTTGGCGTCGTCGGAGGCCAGGTCCGCGAGCGCGGGCACGAAGTGCGTCGCGGGCGCATCCGCGCACTCGTCGGGGTGCAGGAGCGTCCCCGCGCCCAGACAGTCCACCGGCTCGGGAGACCCGGCCACGTCCCCGGCCACGTCATCGCCGGAGGGCCCCGCCGCATCGGCGATCTCCTCGGCACGCTCGACGATCTGCTCGGCGGCCTCGCGCTCGGCCTCCGCCCTCAGGTGGGCGCCGACCAGCCCTACCCCGACGGCCGCGGCCACGGCCGCCATGCCCGCGAGCGACCACGCGGCGACCATGGCCGGCGACCGGCCCGCGAGGAGCCGGGGCGAGAAGCGCATGGGGTCCTCGACGAACCGCGTGGTGAGCGCGGCGAGCACCACGGTCGCGACGACGATCGCGACCCGGTCCCCATGCCCCAGCTCGCGGCCCGTCGCGAACGGCACGAGCACCACCAACGGCCAGTGCCACAGGTAGATCGCGTAGGAGGTGCGCCCCAGGTGCGCGACCGGGGCCCACGAGCCGGCACGCGACAGGACCGAGTCGGCCCCGCCGGCGAGGAGCAGCGCCGCGCCCAGCACGGGCAGCGCGGCCGCGTGGCCGGGGAACGGCGTCGACGCGTCGAAGGCGAAGGCGGCGACGAGGATCGCGGCGAGCCCCACGGGGACCGCGAGACGAACGCGGCGCACCCGGGTCAGCGCGACGGCGACGATCCCGCCGAGCACGAACTCCCACAGCCGGGTGAACGTCGAGAAGTACGCCGCCGAGGTATCGGGCGTCTGCACCACGCTGAGCAGGAACGATGCGACGCCCAGGGCGGCGAAGAGGCCCAGCACGGCCGCGCGCCGGGGCAGGCGCGCCCGGGCCGAGGCCGCGAGCACCGCGACGAGGGCGAGCGGGAGGAGGACGTAGAACTGCTCCTCGACCGAGAGCGACCAGTAGTGGACCACCGGCGACTCGGCCGAGCCCGCGCCCAGGTAGTCGACGGACAGCGCGGCGAGGAACCAGTTCTCGCCATAGAGGGCCGCCGCGAGGTGCTCGTGCAGGAAGGAGACCACGGAGGCGGCCGGCGCGAGGATCGCGGTCGCGATCGCGGACACGAACAGCACCAGCAGCGCCGACGGCAGCAGGCGCCGCGCGCGCCGGGCCCAGAAGCGGCCGAGCCGGATGCGGCCGGTCATGGCCGCCTCGCGCCACAGGTGCGAGGTGATGAGGAAGCCGGAGATCACGAAGAAGACGTCGACGCCGACGTACCCGCCGGTGACCGCGCCGGGCCAGAGGTGGAAGGCGACCACGAGCACCACGGCGAGCGCGCGCAGCGCCTGGATGTCGGGCCGGAATCCGGGCTCCGACGCGGGCGTCCGCGGCGCCGCGTGGCGACGAGACGCGCGCGGCGGCGCCGGCGACGGGTGGCGACGAGACGCGCGCGGCGGCGCCGGCGACGGGTGGGACGGGGACAGTTCCAGCATCGGTCGCGATACTCCCACAGGTTCGTGCGAAGGCGAGGCATGCCGCCCGGGCCGGCCGGGCATCGTCCCCCGCCGGGGAAGGCGAACGGGGCCGGGTCCCGAAGGACCCGGCCCCGTCACCAGGTGCGGCTGAGCCGCGGGGAGTTACTTGAGCTCGACGGTCGCGCCGGCGCCCTCGAGCTGAGCCTTGGCCTTCTCGGCGTCCTCCTTCTTGGCACCCTCGAGGACGGGCTTCGGAGCACCGTCGACCAGGGCCTTGGCCTCGCCGAGGCCGAGACCGGTGAGGGCACGCACCTCCTTGATGACCGCGATCTTCTTGTCGCCGAACGAGGCGAGGATGACGTCGAACTCGTCCTTCTCCTCGACCTCGGCGGCGGCCTCGCCGCCGGCGGGGGCGGCAACGGCCACGGCGGCCGGGGCGGCGGCGGTGACCTCGAAGGTCTCCTCGAACGCCTTGACGAACTCCGAGAGCTCGATGAGCGAGAGCTCCTTGAACTGCTCGATGAGCTCCTCGGTGGTGAGCTTAGCCATGATGACTTCCTTCTCTTTAGCCTGCGTGAAGCAGATGAATGGGGTGGGGTGCGGCCGTTAGGCCGCGTCTTCCTGCTTCGCGCGCAGGGCGTCGACGGCGCGCGCTGCCTGAGCGAGCGGCGCCTGGAACAGGTACGCAGCACCAAAGAGCGACGCCTTCATGGCGCCCGCTGCCTTGGCGAGCAGAACATCGCGGGACTCGAGGTCCGCCAGCTTCTTGACCTCGTCCTCCGAGATCACCTTGCCTTCGAGAACGCCGCCCTTGATGACGAGCTTGTCGTTCTCCTTGGCAAAAGCCTTGAGACCCTTTGCAGCCTCCACCGGGTCGCCGGTGACGAATGCAATGGCCGTGGGGCCGGACAGCATGGGGTCGAGACCCTCCACGCCGGCTTCCTTGGCCGCGAGCGCCGTCAGAGTGTTCTTCGCGACGTGGTACGTCGCGGCGCCGCGGAGATTGCCGCGCAGCTCGGCGAGCTGCGGGACAGTCAGGCCGCGGTACTCGGTGATCAGCACGGCGCTGGACCCACGGAACTTGTCCGTGAGCTCGGCTACCGCGGCCACCTTGTCTGGCGTCGCCATAGTTGTCCTTCCGTTGAAGTGACCACCGCGCCCGTCCCGACACAGAGAAGGCCCCGCGCAGGCGGGGCCGAATGCGCTCCGCGCACGAAAAAGGGCGGCTGCGTGAGCCGCCCAAGTGCGCGCGTGTGCGCTCCAGTTCACCTGCGCTGGACCCCGCTGATGCGGGACTTCGGCCGTGTCCGGCGAACCGGACCCGACGACCGGCGGTCTTGGGCTCTACGACTATACGCGATGTCCCGCGGATTGCCAACCCGTGGCCTCGCTCGCCGTCGTGCCCGGGGACGATGCGCGGGGGACGGGGCCGTGGGAGGCCCGCCCGCGCATCGTCCCCGGGAACGGCGAAGGCCCCGACCCCCTTGCGGGGGCCGGGGCCTCGATGCAGTGGTACCTGCGGGGCAGGCCTGCTCTACTGCCGGGCGGTGCGGAGGCTTACGCCTCGACCTTGGCGGCGGCGTCGACCGGGATGCCGGGGCCCTGGGTCGCCGAGATGGCGGCCTTGATGATGTACTTGCCCTTCGCGGCGGAGGGCTTCACACGCAGGACCTCGTCGAGGACGGCGCGGAAGTTCTCGAGGAGCTTCTCGTCGCCGAAGGACGCCTTGCCCAGCACGGTGTGCAGGTTGGCGTGCTTGTCGACGCGGAACTCGATCTTTCCGCCCTTGATCTCGGACACGGCCTTGGTGACGTCCATGGTCACGGTGCCGGTCTTGGGGTTCGGCATGAGGCCGCGGGGGCCGAGCACGCGGCCCAGGCGACCCACCTTGCCCATGAGGTCGGGGGTGGCGACGACGGCGTCGAAGTCCGCGCGGCCCTCCTGAACCTCGGCGATGAGCTCGTCGCCACCGACGATGTCGGCGCCCGCCTCGCGGGCCGCCTCTGCCTTGTCACCGTTGGCGAAGACCAGGACCCTGGCGGTCTTGCCGGTGCCGTGCGGCAGGATGACGGTGGAACGGACCATCTGGTCCGCGTGACGCGGGTCGACGCCGAGCTTGAAGACGACGTCGATGGTCGAGTCGGCCTTCTTGGAGGACGTCTTCTGAGCGAGGCGCACGGCCTCGATCGGGGTGTAGAGCTGGCTGCGGTCGACGAGCTGGGCTGCGTCGCGGTAAGCCTTGGAGCGCTTGGTCATCTGCTTCTTCCTTTGCAGTCGTGGTGCGGGCCAGCGCGGCCCAGCCACTGGGTGGGGCGGTCTTAGTCGACCGTGATGCCCATGGAGCGGGCGGTGCCGGCGATGATCTTCTTCGCGGCGTCGATGTCGTTCGCGTTGAGGTCCGCCATCTTGGCCTCGGCGATCTCCTGCACCTGAGCGTCGGTGATCGAGCCGACCTTCGCGGTGTGGGGGGTGCCGGAGCCCTTGGGGACGCCCGCGGCCTTCTTGATCATCTCGGCGGCCGGAGGGGTCTTGAGCACGAACGTGAACGAGCGGTCCTCGTACACCGTGATCTCGACGGGCACGACGTTGCCACGCTGCGACTCGGTCGCCGCGTTGTACGCCTTGCAGAACTCCATGATGTTGACGCCGTGCTGACCCAGCGCCGGACCGACCGGCGGAGCAGGGTTGGCGGCGCCGGCCTGGATCTGAAGCTTGATCAGACCGGAGACCTTCTTCTTCTTCGGGGGTGCCATGTTGTGGGTCCTTATCTATCTTGCCTGTGCGGCATGGCTGCCGCGGTGTGCGGCCCGGAGGCCGCGGGTGCGGCACCGGGGCCGCGGGACGCGACCCTGGGGGCCGCGCAGTTCGCCGTCCGTCGCCTAGAGCTTGGTGACCTGGGTGAAGGACAGCTCGACCGGGGTCTCCCGGCCGAAGATCGACACGAGCACGTGGAGCTTGCGGCTCTCAACGCTGATCTCGGAGATGGTGCCGGGCAGCGTCGCGAACGGGCCGTCGATGACGGTGATCGACTCGCCCACCTCGAAGTCCACGGAGACCTCGGGCTCCGGGGCCGCGGCGTGCTCGGCCTCGGCGGCCGCGGCGGCGACCTCCGCGGGGGCGAGCATCGAGTACACCTCGTCGATGGTCAGCGGCACCGGGTTGGTGGCGTTGCCCACGAAGCCGGTGACGCCCGGCGTGTTGCGCACGGCGCCCCAGGACTCGTCGGTCAGGTACATGCGCACCAGGACGTATCCGGGCATGCGCACGCGGGTGACCAGCTTGCGCTGACCGTTCTTGACCTCCGCGACCTCCTCGGTCGGAACCTCGACCTGGAAGATGTAGTCCTCCATGTGGAGGCTCTCGGTGCGGTGCTCGATGGCCTGCTTGACGCGCTTCTCGTGGCCCGAGTAGCTGTGGACCACGTACCAGTCGCCCTCCTGCATGCGCAGGTCGGCCTTGAAGGCCGCGACGGGGTCGACGGCGGGGGCGTCGGCGGGGGCGTCGGCGACGGCGGGCGCGTCGTCCAGGTCGCCCTCGGGGGCCACGTCCTCGGCCGCCGCGTCGGCGTCCTCCTCGACCGGCGCATCGGCCCCGGTCTCGAGGTCCGCGGCGGCGTCGAGCTCGGGCGCCTCGTCCACGGGCGCGGTCTCGTCGAAGTTCTGCTCGCTCACTCGGTTCTCACTCCCCTAGGGGCGGCCTCAGCCGCCGAACACCTTGGTTGCGGCCCAGCCGAACGCGATGTCCAGCACGAACACGAGGGTCATCATCACCGCGACGAAGCCGAGCACGATCCACACGTAGCGGATGAGCTCCTCGCGGGTGGGCGTGACGACGCGGCGCAGCTCGGAGATGACCTGGCGCACGAACAGTGCGATGCGCGCGAAGAAGTTCAGGCCCTCGCGCGACTCGTGCCGCGGGTCCTTCTCCCCGGAATCCGTGACGGCAGATTCGCTCACCGAAAAGTCCTAACCTCGTGGATGTCTCCCGTGCGGGAGATACCCGCCGAACGCAGGGCAGGAGGGACTCGAACCCACAACCGCCGGTTTTGGAGACCGGTGCGCTACCAATTGCGCCACTGCCCTTCGGAGGCGGAAGCCCCCGAGGCTCTCTCCGCTCGCGATTCCCGCTCAGGCGCGGGCCATCATCACGAACGTCGATCGCCGAAGTGACATAGTACGCGATCCCGGGGGACGATGCGAATCCCGGGTCGGGAGGACGCCTCGCGGCCCTCCGGCTGTCGGCCCCGCCCCCCTCCGGCTGTCGCACCGCCCCGCCCGGCTGTCCGTCCCGCCCCGCCCGGCTGTCCGTCCCGCCCCGCCCGGCGGATCGATCTCGATTCGGTCCGACATACGTGCTGAACCCAACCCGCATGTCGGAAGGACTGCGAAGCCGTCCGACGGACAGGCGGGGCGGTGCGGACTGGCGGGGCTGTGCGGACAGGAAGGCTGTGCGGACAGGCAGGGCAGTGCGGACAGGCAGGGCAGTGCGGACAGGCGGGGCTGTGCGCACAGGCAGGGCTGCGGCGGCACCGCCAGGGGGTCTACCGACGGGCGATCGGCGCTCGAGGATTCGCTCGGAGGATAGCCGCGATCTCCGCCGCGATCTCGCCCGGTCGAGCGGACTGGATCTCCGCCGCCGTGAAGCGGGCGGTCAGATAGCTGCCCCGCAGACTCGTGCGGTCGCGTCGACGGTCCCGGCTAAACGCGTCATCGCCGTCGTGATAGGCGCGCCCGTCGGTCTCGACGACGAGCCTGCCTTCCACCAGAAGATCGACGCGCCCCACACCGTCCAGGTACACCTGAGGCACCGCCCTGATGCCGGCCTCGACAAGGTCCAGCCGAGCAAGGGTCTCCTGCGCGGATTCGGCACGCGGATCCGCGTGGGCAAGCAGCCATGCGCGTCGATCGCGCCGGGTCGCCGACCACTGCACGAGGTCGCCACCCTTCAGCCGGCCGGCCCTCAGTGCGGCGTCGACCATGACCAGGTGCGCGCGGGCGTCGACGCAGAGGCCCGCGTGGTCGAGTGCGATCGGCACGGGCATTGGTGCGAGCGACCGCCCGCACTGGCTCGAGTAGTGGGTCCTCACTCCCCCGTCAGTCTGGGGAGCGCGGCTCCGCGATCCGACCGCCAGGTGGAGTTGACGCGGGCGGGAGAGCACGGGCAGGCCGGCTTCGGCGATTCGGGAGACGCAGGTGAGGCGGGCCCGCAGCCGCGCGGCCTCCGCACGCGGTGCGGAGAGAGACGGCAGCGCGAGCACGCCCCGCGCGGGCACGACGAGCAGCCCAGTGCGGAGCGCGGCCTCGACCGCGTGCCGCGTCGCTCCGCGGGAGAGCACCTCCACTCGGCGCGCTACGCCGCCGCGCGACGCCACCAGCTTCACCGGGTCCACGGAGCCAGCGTGTGGCTCACAGAACCCTCCGTGCGCTTCCCCACCCGTCGACGGTGGACGGCGATGGCGCGCCGCGGACTGTTGACATCGGCGGCTCGACCCATCCGCGCGTGCTCGATGGTCGGCGCACGCGCAAGGCGTCGGATCAACGTTTCACCGATCCGACATACGTGCCGACGTCAGCCCCGCAGACGGACGGATGCGGCAGTAGTCCGACTGTGGGGCGGGCGGCGGGCGGGCGGAGCGGAGAACGGAAGGCGGACGGGGGGGAAGGCGGATGGATGCGGCAGTAGTCCGACTGTGGGGCGGGCGGCGGGCGGGCGGAGCGGAGAACGGAAGGCGGACGGGGGGGAAGGCGGACGGATGCGGCAGTAGTCCGACTGTGGGGCGGGCGGCGGGCGGGCGGAGCGGAGAACGGAAGGCGGACGGGGGGGAAGGCGGACGGATGCGGCAGTAGTCCGACTGCGGGGCGGCAGGCGGACGGGGGGAAGGCGGACGGATGCGGCAGTAGTCCGGCTGTGGAGCGGAATAAGGAAAGCGCAGGCGGGCGGAAGACGGGCAACGAGCGCGCGGCATGCGCCCGGTGCGGAGGAAGCCCGCGCGCACCGGTGGAACAATGGCCGCATGAAGCCTGCACGCCGCGTTTCCGCACGTCTGGGGGCCATCGCCCCGTCCGCCACCCTCGCCGTCGACTCCAAGGCGAAGGCGCTCAAGGCCGCCGGCCGTCCCGTCATCGGGTTCGGCGCGGGCGAGCCCGACTTCCCCACACCGGAGTTCATCGTCGAGGCCGCCGCCGCCGCGGTCCACGACCCCCGCAACCACCGCTACACGCCCGCGACCGGCCTGCCGGACCTCAAGAAGGCGATCGCGGCCAAGACCCTGCGCGACAGCGGCTACGAGATCGACCCCGCCCAGGTGGTGGTCACCAACGGCGGCAAGCAGGCCGTCTTCCAGGCCTTCGCGTCCATCGTCGACCCGGGCGACGAGGTCCTGCTGCCCGCCCCGTACTGGACCACCTACCCCGAGGCGATCTCCCTCGCGGGCGGCACCACCGTCGAGGTGTTCGCCGGCGCGGACCAGGGCTACCTCGTCACCGTCGAGCAGCTCGAGGCCGCCCGCACGGACAAGACCAAGGCCCTCCTGTTCTGCAGCCCCTCGAACCCCACCGGCGCCGTCTACTCCCCCGAGCAGACCAAGGCGATCGGCGAGTGGGCCCTCGAGCACGGCATCTGGGTCATCACGGACGAGATCTACGAGCACCTGGTCTACGACGACGCGGCCTTCTCCCCCATCGTCAAGGCCGTGCCCGAGCTCGCCGACCAGTGCATCGTGGTCAACGGCGTCGCCAAGACCTACGCCATGACCGGCTGGCGCGTGGGCTGGATGGTCTCCCCCATGGACGTGACCAAGGCGGCCTCCAACTTCCAGAGCCACCTCACCTCCAACGTGGCGAACGTGTCCCAGCGCGCCGCGATCGCCGCGCTCGAGGGCGGCCTCGAGGAGGTCCACGCGATGCGCGCGGCCTTCGACCGCCGCCGCCGCACCATGGTGGAGATGCTGCGCGCGATCGACGGCGTCGTCTGCCCCACCCCCAAGGGCGCGTTCTACGCGTACCCGAGCGTCGAGGGCCTCATGGGCCTCACCATCCGCGGCACCGAGATCACCAGCTCCGCGGACCTCGCGGGCGTCATCCTCGACGAGGTCGAGGTGGCCGTGGTGCCCGGCGAGGCGTTCGGCCCGTCCGGCTTCCTGCGCCTGTCCTACGCGCTGGGCGACGAGGACCTGGTCGAGGGCGTCACCCGCATCCAGAACCTGCTCGCCGAATAGCCGCAGCCCATACGAGAAGCGAGGCCGTGCATCGTCCCCAGGGACGATGCACGGCCTCCTTCGTCCGGCCGACGCCCCCGGGGCGGTCGGCTGGCTAGTCTCGAACCATGAGCGATGCCGCCATCACGATCGCAGGACTGCACAAGCACTACGGCGACCTCCACGCCGTCGACGGTCTCGACCTCGAGATCGGCACGGGCGAGGTCTTCGCCCTCCTGGGCCCCAACGGCGCGGGCAAGTCCACCACGGTGGAGATCCTCGAGGGCTTCCGCCGGCGCACGTCCGGCGAGGTGAGCGTGCTGGGCACGGACCCCCAGCACGCCCCCAAGGAGTGGCGCACCCGCGTGGGCGTCATGCTCCAGTCGACCAGCGAGCACGGGGCGCTCACCGCGCGCGAGGCCCTCAAGTACACCGCCGGCCTGTACCCGAACGCGCGCGACGTGGACGAGACGCTCGCCGCCGTGGGCCTCACGGAGAAGGCGAACGCGAAGCCCGCGACCCTGTCGGGCGGCCAGCGCCGGAGGCTCGACGTGGGGCTCGCGGTGATCGGCCGGCCCGAGCTGGTGTTCCTCGACGAGCCGACCACGGGCTTCGACCCCGAGGCGCGCCGCCAGTTCTGGGACCTCATCGAGTCGCTGCGCGGGGACGGCTCGACCATCGTGCTCACCACCCACTACCTGGACGAGGCGGACCACCTGGCCGACCGCATCGGTATCATCGCGGCCGGCCGCCTGGTCGCCCTCGACACCCCCGCCGGCCTGCGCCGGAGGGCGGCCGATGCGCGGGTCGCCTGGGTCGAGGACGGCACCCCGCGCGAGGTGGAGACCGACGCACCCACCGCGCTCCTGCGCGACCTGCTCGCGCGCCACGACGGGGAGGTCGAGGCCCTCGAGGTGGTCCATCCCTCGCTCGAGGACGTGTACCTGAGGCTGATCGGCGACGCGACGCGCGCCGGCGAGTCCGCCGCGCCCGCCGATCCCACCCAGCCCTCGAAGGAGGCGACGGCATGACCACCACCGCACCCCGTGCATCGTCCACCGCCCCCACGTGGGCGTCGATGACCCGCGCGCGGATCGTCGTGGAGCTCAAGGAGTTCCTGCGCAGCCGCGAGCAGATGGTCTTCATCTTCTTCTTCCCGGTCATGCTGCTCACCCTGTTCGGCGCGGTGTTCGGCGATGCCAACATCGCCCCGGACGTGACGTTCGCGCAGTACTTCCTGCCCGGCATGGTCGCGTCCGGCATCCTCAACACCGGCTTCCAGTCGCTCGCGATGTCGCTCGCCGTGGACCGTGACGAGGACGTGCTCAAGCGCATCCACGGCACCCCGCTGCCGCAGACCGCGTTCTTCACCGCGAAGATCGTCCAGGTGCTCATCGTCTCGGTGATCCAGATCGCGCTGCTCATCGCGATCGGCGTCGCGCTCTACGATGCGGCGATGCCGTCCGACGCCGAGCACTGGTGGACGTTCACGTGGGTGTTCCTGCTGGGCACGGCCGCGTCGACCACGCTGGGCATCGCGACGTCCTCGCTGCTGCGCAACGCCAAGGCGGGCTCCGCGATCATCACGCCGGTGGTGCTGGTGCTGCAGTTCACGTCCGGCGTGTTCCTGGTCTACACCGAGGTGCCCACGTTCCTGCAGCGCTTCGCGGAGATCTTCCCGCTCAAGTGGCTCGCGCAGGGCATGCGCTCGGTGTTCCTGCCCGAGGACTTCGCGATGGCGGAGGCGCGCGGCAGCTGGGAGCACCCCGCCACCGCGATCGTGCTCGCGCTGTGGGTGGTCGTGGGCCTGTTCCTCGCGGTGCGCACGTTCCGCTGGACCCGGCACGACGACAACTGATGCACCTGAGCCGTCAGCGCCTGGGCGACGTCGCGATCGCGGCGGCGCTGCTGGTGCTCGCGCTCATGAGCGCCTTCAACGCGGGCGCGCTGGGCCTGCCCGTGGGGCGCGCGCACGACGCGTTCGGCTACGCGCTGCTCGTGGCCCAGGTGGTGCCGCTGGTGTGGCGGCAGTCGGCGCCGCGCACCGTGCTGTGGTCCGTGTTCGCGCCGTGGGTCGCGTACGTGGGCCTGGGCTACTCGGACAACCCGGCGAGCTTCGCGCTCTACGTCGCGCTCTACGGCATCGCGGCGTACCTGCCGCGGCGGTCCGCGGTCACGCACGGCGTGGTGGTCGCGGGGCTCACGCTCGCGTGGACCGCGGTGGGCGTGCTCATCACGGACTACGTGCCGTGGACCTCGCTCATCGCGGCCGCGCTGGCGGTGGTGGTGCCCATGATGATCGGCTTCGTGGACCACCGCCGGCGCGAGCGGATCACGGAGCTCGAGCTCGCGGAGGAGCGCCGGGAGCAGGCGGAGCGGGTCATCGCGGCCGATGCGGTGCGGGCCGAGCGCGCGCGCATCGCCCGCGAGCTCCACGACGTGGTGGCGCACGAGATCACGGTGATGACCCTCCAGGCCGAGGGCGCGCGGCGCCTCGCCAGGGACGCAGACCCGCGCGTGACCGAGGCGCTGGCCACGATCGCCGCCTCGGGGCGCACGGGGCTGTCCGAGATGCAGCGGATGATCGGCCTGCTGCGCGCGTCCGAGGAGGACGCCGAGCGCGCCGAGGAGCGCGACCGGGAGGCCGCCAGGGCTGCGGGTGCCGCAGGTACCGGCGGTCCTGACGGTCCCGGACGGGGCGGTTCGCGGGGTGTCGGCGGTCCTGACGGTCCCGAACCTGACGGACGAGCCCCCATGCCGTCGCTCGCGGGCCTGCCCGCCCTGGCCCAGCAGGTCGAGGACGCCGGGCTCCCGGTCGAGCTGTCGCTGTCCGGGACCGCGGAGGTCCCGGCGGGCGTCGAGCTCAGCGCCTATCGCATCGTCCAGGAGGCGCTCACCAACGCGATGAAGCACGCCGGGCCGGGCGCCCGCGCGCGCGTGCGGATCGAGCGGCGGCCCGACGCGGTCGAGGTCGCCGTCGAGGACGACGGCCGCGGCGCCATCTCCGAGGCCGCGCGCCAGTCCGGCGGCCACGGGCTGCGCGGCATGGCCGAGCGGGTGCAGGCGCTGGGCGGCACGCTCGACTACGGTCCTCGTCGTGGGGGCGGCTTCCGCGTCGCCGCGGTCCTGCCCACGGGCAGGGACGATGCGGTGGTGCGGGGCGCCCGACGGGTGAGAGGAGCGCGATGATCCGGGTGGTGCTGGTCGACGATCAGGCGATGGTGCGCATGGGCCTGCGCATGATCCTCGAGGCCGAGGACGACATCCGGATCGTGGGCGAGGCCACCACCGGGGACGATGCGCTCGCCCTGGTGACGGAGCACGCGCCCGACGTGGTGCTCATGGACGTGCGCATGCCCGGCATGGACGGGATCGAGGCGACCCGCGCGGTGCTCGCCGCCCACCCCGACGCGCGCATCGTCATCCTCACCACGTTCGACGAGGACGAGTACGTCTACGAGGCGCTGCGCGCCGGCGCGTCGGGGTTCTTGCTCAAGTCCGTCGAGGGCGACGCGCTCGTCGACGCCGTGCGGGTGGTCGCGGGCGGCGAGGCGCTGCTGGCGCCCGAGGTGACGCGGCGCGTCATCGAGCGCTTCGCGGCGCAGGATCCGGCGCGCGGCGCCACGTCCGAGGACGAGGCCGCGAGCGCCGCGGCGATCGGGGACCTGTCCGACCGCGAGGTGGAGGTGCTGCGGCTCATGGCGCGCGGCCTGTCCAACCAGGAGATCGCGAAGGAGCTGTTCGTCTCCGGGACCACGGTGAAGACGCACGTGAGCCACATCCTCACCAAGCTGGGGGTGCGGGACCGGGTGCAGGCCGTGGTCGAGGCGTACGACTCGGGCATCGTGGTGCCGCGGCCGTAGTCCCCTCAGGGATCCTCCCCGGGGACGATGCGCGGAAACCGTCCCCGCGGCCGATGTCGCCGGGCGGCGCGACGGACCAGACTGACGCCGTGCGCATCCGCGCGTGGACATCCGATCAGGAAGGCCCGACCATGACCTCGACTCCCATCGAGCTCGCCGCGACCATGCGCGGCGGCACCAAGGACTACGGCAGCGGCGACACCGCCGTGCGCGCCCTCGACGGCCTGGACGTCGACATCGCCCGCCACGAGTTCACCGCGATCATGGGCCCGTCCGGGTCCGGCAAGTCCACGCTGCTGCACACGCTCGCGGGCCTCGACCGGCTCACCGCGGGCCAGTCGAGCATCGCCGACACCATCATCACCGGGCTGTCCGAGGCCGCGATCACCCAGGTGCGCCGCGACAACATCGGCTTCGTGTTCCAGTCGTTCAACCTCATCCCCTCGCTGTCCGCGAAGGAGAACATCACCCTCCCGCTCGACATCGCGGGCGTGGACGTCGACCCGGCGTGGTTCGACGAGATCATCGGCATCCTGGGCCTGGGCGACCGCCTCACCCACCTGCCGGCCGAGCTGTCCGGCGGCCAGCAGCAGCGCGTCGCCGTCGCGCGCGCGCTCGTCGCCCGCCCCGAGATCATCTTCGCGGACGAGCCGTCCGGCAACCTCGACTCGAAGTCCGGCGCGGAGCTGCTGGGCTTCATGCGCCGCGCCGTCAAGGAGTTCGGCCAGACCATCGTCATGGTCACGCACGACCCGACCGCCGCGTCGTACTCCGACCGCATCCTGTTCCTCGAGGACGGCCGGATCGTGGACGAGATGCGCGAGCCCACCGCGGACCGCGTGCTCGACCGCATGAAGCAGATGGGGCACTGATGTTCCGCCTCGCAGTCAAGTCCGTCCGGCACAACCCCAAGCGGCTGATCCTGACCGCGGTCGCGGTCGCGCTCGGCGTCATGCTGGTCGCCGCGACGCTCACGCTCACCAACGCCCTCTCCAGCGGCTTCTCGAAGCTGTTCGAGGAGATCTACGCGGGCACCGACATCATCGTCGAAACGGACCCCGACGCGGTCGACGCGGACGAGGAGGAGGGGTCGCCCTTCGCGGCCGCGGACGCGGTCCTCATCCCGGACGACCTCGAGGCCATCCGCGCGGTCGACGGCGTCGAGCGCGCCGAGGGCGGCGTCCAGGTCATGGGCTCGGTCCTCGCCAAGGACTTCGAGCCCACGGGCGACCTCACCGGCGCAGGCGGCCCGCCCAGCCAGCTGTTCAACTGGGCGGGCGACCCGCGCATCGACCAGTCCACCCTGGTCGAGGGCTCCGGCCCCGCGGCGGACGACGAGATGGTCCTCGACCTCGACTCCGCGCCCTCCCTGGGCTACGAGATCGGCGACACGGTGTCCGTCGCGACGGAGACCGGCGTGTCCGAGTTCGAGCTCGTCGGGCTCGTGCGCTTCGGAGAGTCGAACTCGCTCCAGGGCGCGACGCTCGGCTACATGACGGAGGCCGCGGCGCTCGAGCTCACCGGCGACGACGGCTACCAGAACGCCGCCGTCATCGTCGAGGAGGGCGCGAACCAGGACTCCGTCGCGGCCGCGATCGGAGAGGTCATCCCCGACGGCACGCGCGCCATCACCGGCGAGGCGAAAGCCGCCGAGCAGACCGAGGCGCTCGACGAGGTGTTCCAGTACATCGACATCTTCGCGATCGCGTTCGCGCTCATCGCGCTGTTCGTCGGCTCGTACATCATCGTCAACACCTTCCGGATCATCGTCACCCAGCGCACCCGCGAGTTCGGCCTCATGCGCGCGATCGGCGTCACCGGCAAGCAGCTGCGCCGCATGATCCTGCTCGAGGCGGTCGTCATCGCCCTCGTGGCGTCGACCGTGGGCCTGGTGGTCGGCTACCTGGGCGCCGTGGGCCTGTCGATGATCGTCGAGAGCTTCACCGGCGACCTGTTCGGCACGGTCACCCTGCCGCTCGACGCGGTGCTCGCCAGCTACGTGCTCGGCATGATCGTGACCGTCGCATCGGCCCTCATCCCCGCCATCCACGCCTCGACCATCTCCCCCATGGAGGCGCTCCGCGAGGCCGGCACCGAGTCCAAGAAGCCGCTCCACCTGCGCAACATCGTGGGCGGCGCGATGGCGCTGCTGGGCGTGCTCGCGATCGCCGTGGGCCTCTACATGGACCTGGACCGCCCGTACATCTACGTGGGCGTGGGTGCCGTCCTGCTGGTGCTGGGCGTGACGCTCCTCGCCGCGCAGGTGCTGGTCCCGCTCGCGTACGCGCTCAAGGCGTTCCTCACCCGCCTGTTCGGCATCGACGGCAAGCTCGCGGCCAACAACATCCACCGCGAGCCGCGCCGCAGCGCCAACACGGCCGCCGCGCTCATGATCGGCGTGATGCTGCTCGCGCTGGTCGCGACGTTCACGGAGTCGCTCAAGACCGTGGTCTCCGACCAGTTCGCGGGCAACAACGCGGACTTCTTCGTGCTCGACCCGTCCGGCCCCATCCCCGAGGGCGCGCTCGAGATCATCGAGGGCGAGGACGGCGTCGCGTTCGTGACCAGCACCGGCCTGGCCCAGGCCACGGTCGACGGCGTCAACCGGTCCGTGGCGACCGTCGACCCGGAGACCGCGGAGCAGGCGTTCGACTACAACAACGAGCCCGGCTTCGACCAGATGGACGGCGGCGTCTTCATCGACCCCACCCTCAAGGAGGCCGGGGTCGCGGTGGGCGACGAGCTCACCATCGAGGGCCCCGAGGGCACCGCCACCCTGACGGTCACCGGCGAGTACCTCAACGCCGGCGACGCCCAGGTGTGGATTCCCGAGGACATCGCCGCGGAGATCCTGGGCGAGGTGGCCATCTTCCAGTCCATGGTGGTGCTCGAGGACGACGCGGACGTGGAGGCCCTGCGCGAGCAGATCGTCGACGCGCTCGCGGAGGACTACCCGCTGGTCATCCTGCAGTCGCCGGACGCGTTCCAGCAGCTCGCGAACCAGTTCATCGACCTGCTGCTCGGCGTCATCTCCGCCCTGCTCGCGGCGGCGCTGATCGTCGCGCTGCTGGGCGTGGCGAACACGCTGCTGCTGTCGGTGACGGAGCGCACCCGGGAGATCGGCCTGCTCCGCGCGGTGGGCGTCAAGCGCGGCTCCGTGTGGCGGATGATCACCATCGAGTCCATGGTGATGTCCGTGTTCGGCACCATCCTGGGCATGCTGCTGGGCGTGGGCCTGGGCGCCGCCCTGGTGCTCGCGCTGCAGGAGTTCGGCTTCGACACCGTCACCGTGCCGTGGATGTGGATGGCGATCTACACGATCGCCGCCGCCGTCGCGGGCATCCTCGCGGCCATCTGGCCCGCGTGGCGCGCGTCCCGCCTCGACATCCTCAAGGCGATCGCCACGGACGGCTGAGCCGCCGCGCTCACGACGCCGTCTCCCTCACGACAGCCGTCGGGCCCTCGGGTCCGGCGGCTGTCGTCGTCCCGAGGGCACCCCGCGCGGTCCCGGGCCCCGACTCCGCTGCTCCCCGCCCCCGCCCTGCTGCTCCCCGCCCGCGCCCCGTCCCCCTTCCTCCCCGCGTCCGGGACACTGAGGACCGCCGATCGCGCCCCGCTGTGCGCTGCGGGACAGTGCGGACCGGCGGCCGCAGGAGTCAGCGGTCCGGAGCGTCCCGCAGCGCGCAGAGACGCGCTCCTGGCGGTCCAGGCTGTCCCGGACCGGCGCGGCGCGGCGCGGCCGGACCGGCACGGCGCGGCGCGGCCGGACCGGCGCGGCGTGGACGGCCGCTCGGCGTGGACGGCCGCTCGGCGTGGCCGGCCAGCCGTCGACAGCCGTCGCCTCAGATCTCGACGCCCACCGTCACCGGCTCGGGGACGAGCGTGATGCCGAACGCGTCGCGCACCCCGTCGCGCACCGCCCGGGCGAGGGCGGCGACGTCCTCCGCCGTGGCCCCGCCCCGGTTCGTCAGCGCCAGGGTGTGCTTGGTGCTGAGGGAGGCCGGCGCCTCGGCCCCGGGCTCGGCGCCCGCGAGCGCAAACCCCTTGCCGAAACCGGCGTGCTCGATGAGCCAGGCCGCGGAGGTCTTGACGAGTCCGTCCCCGGCGGCCGGGTAGCGCGGGGCGCCCTCCGGCACGTCCTGCTCGGGAACGATCGGGTTGGTGAAGAAGGAGCCGGCGCTCCACGTGTCGTGGTCGGCGGGGTCGAGCACCATGCCCTTCGAGGCGCGCAGGGCGAGCACCGCCTCGCGCACCCGGGCGATGGGGACGCGCGCGCCCAGCTCGACGTCCAGTGCGGTCGCGAGCTGCGCGTAGCGCACGGGCGCGGACAGGCTCGCCATCCGGGTGTGGAAGGTGACGTCGAGCACCACGTAGCGCGGGGTGGGTCCCCACGGCCCCTCCGTCATCGACCGCTTGAGCATCGAGTCGCGGTAGCCGAAGCCGAGCGCCACGAGCGGGAAGGTCCGATGCGCGCCCTCCTCGCGATCCCACGTGCGCACGGACGCGACCAGGTCGGCGACCTCCGCGCCGTACGCGCCCACGTTCTGCACGGGGGTCGCGCCCACCGAGCCGGGGATGCCGGACAGCGCCTCGAAGCCGCTCCATTCGGACTCGACGGCCTGGGCGACCAGCGCGTCCCACCAAGTGCCGGCGGTCGCGGTGATGGACACTCCCCCGCATGCGCCGTCGTTGACGAGCGACACGTCCTGGCGCGCGTCGCGCACGACCACCCCGTCGAAGCCGGCGTCGCCCACGAGCAGGTTGGACCCGCCGCCCACGACGAGCAGCGGCACGCCGTCCGAGTCGGCCGCGCGGACCGCGTCGACCAGCTGGTCCTCGCTCTGCGCCTCCACGTAGGTGCCGACGGGACCGCCCACCCGGAAGGTGGTGAGGGAGGCGAGATTCATGCGCTCAGGCTACCGGCGCATCGTCCTCGCTCACCGGGACGGGGGCGGCCGCGGGCGGCCGCGCGGCGGGCGCCAGCGCGAACATGCCCGCCGCGACCACCACCAGCACGAGGAGCGCGCGGCGCAGCTCGACGACCTCCCCGAGCAGCCCGACCACCTGGGGCATGGTGAGTCCGGCGACGGTGCCGAAGGCGGCGACGGCCCCGACCCGGGCGGTGGCGTTGTCGCGCGCATCGGCGGCGCCGGAGATCGCGAGCGGGTAGCCGAGCGAGGCGCCCAGCCCCCACAGGACCAGAGCGACGGGCACGCCCCAGTACCCGGGCGTGAAGGCGAAGACCAGCACGCCGGCGGCGGCCGACGCGGCGCAGCAGCGCAGCACGATCACCCTGCCGACGCGGTCGACCAGGCGGCCTCCCACGAGCCGGACGGCGCTCTGCGCGATCACGAACACCACGAAGAGCGTGGCCGCGACCGCCTCGGTGCGGCCGAAGTCGTCCACCACGGACAGGGGCACCCAGTTGTTCGCGGACATCTCGATGGTGAAGGCGCAGAAGACGATGAGGCCGAGCGCCAGCGTGCGCCGCTCGCGCGCCGCCAGCCGCAGGGTGATGAAGAGGCCGCCGCCGGCCTCGGCGCTGCCTGCGGCCGCCGGCGCGCCGTCGAGGATCGCGGTCCGGGAGAGCGCCAGGTACACGACGCCCACGACGGCGACGTTCGCGGTGAAGTGCCAGACGACGGCGACGCCCGCGCTCGAGTACAGCGCGCCGAGTCCCACCCCGGCGAGCACCGCGAGCGAGAAGGCGGCGTGGAACTGCGCGAGGATCGACCGGCCCACGAGCCGCTCGACCGTCGCGGCCTCCGCGTTCGACAGGGCGTTGATGGTCTCGAAGGCGCCCAGCGTCACGAAGTTCGCGGCGGCGAACAGCGGCGGCAGGCCCAGGTGGGTCGCCAGGCCCATGGTGGCGAAGCCGGCCATCACGGCGACCGTTGCGAGGCGGAACAGGCGGAGGGCTCCCAGGCGCGCGACGAGTCCACCCAGGAGCGAGAAGCCCAGGAGCGCGCCCAGGGAGCCCGCGATGAAGAGCAGCGCGAGCTGCGCGGGCGAGACGCCGAGCCCGTCGCGCACGCTGGGGATGCGCGACACGTGCGTGCCCAGCATGGTGCCCATCCCCACGAAGAACACGATGAGGGCGAGGCGCGCCCGCCGCACCCGGCGCGGCGACGGCGCGAGCGCGCCGACTGCCTCCCCTGACTCCATGCCGCCCCCCTGGACGCGGAAACACCCCCCGGCGCAGCTTCAGGCTACGCCGAGGGGTGTCCCCGGGGAAGGTCTCGCGTCAGGCGATCACGTTGAGGATGGGGCCGAGCGCGAAGTAGACCGCGAACGCGGCGGCGGCGCCCCACATGAGCGGGTGGACCTTCTTCGCGGCGCCCGTGACCACCTGGAGGAGGACGAACGAGATGAAGCCGGCGCCGATGCCCACCGAGATCGAGTAGCCGAACGGCATGAGGATGAACGTGAGGAAAGCCGGGATCGCGATCCGGTAGTCCTTCCAGTCGATGCCCGCGACCTGCGACACCATGAGGAAGCCCACCACCACAAGGACGGGGGTGGCGGCCTCGAACGGCACGAGCTCGTACAGCGGGGTGAGGAAGGTCGACAGCAGGAACGCGAGGCCGGTCACCACGGAGGCGAGGCCGGTGCGCGCGCCGTCGCCCACACCCGCGGCGGACTCGATGTAGGAGGTGTTCGAGGACACCGAGCCCAGGCCACCGCCCACGGCGCCGAGCGAGTCGACGATGAGGATCTCCTGCGAGCGCGGCGGGTTGCCCTCGGCGTCGTTGAGCCCGGCCTCCGCGCCCACCGCGGTCATGGTGCCCATGGTGTCGAAGAAGTCGGCCATGAGCAGCGAGAACACGAGCAGCAGGGCGGTGAGGACGGGCAGCGAGGTGAAGCCGCCGAAGAGGTCCACCTGGCCGATGAGGGACAGGTCCGGGAGCGAGAACGCGTGCGTGGGCACCGCGGGCACCACCAGCGCCCAGCCGTCGGGGTTGTCGACGGACGAGCCGAGCTTCAGCACCGACTCGATGACGACCGCGAGCACGGTCGCCGCGAGGATCGAGATGAGCAGCGCGCCGCGCACCTTCTTCACCATGAGGATGATCGCGGTGAACAGGCCCACGACGAACACGACCATGGGCCACGTGGAGATGTAGCCGCCCACGCCGAACTCGGTGGGGGTGCCGGCGCCGGTGCGCACGATGCCCGCGTCGTAGAGGCCGATGAAGGCGAGGAACAGGCCGATGCCGACGGCGATCGCCTGCTTGAGGAAGGCGGGGACGGCCGCGAAGACGGCCTTGCGGAAGCCGGTGAGGACCAGCACGGTGATGACGATGCCCTCGATCACCACGAAGCCCATGGCCTCGGGCCAGGACATGCCCTCACGCGAGGCGATGCCGTACGCGACGAACGCGTTGAGGCCCAGGCCCGCGGCGAGCGCGAGCGGGAAGCGCGCCCACACGCCCATGAGGATCGACAGGATGCCGGCCACGAGCGCGGTGGCCGCGGCGACCATCGCCAGGTTGGGGGCGTCGCCGCCGCCCAGGAACGTGCCGGTGCCGTCCGCGACCGTGCCGATGATGAGCGGGTTGAGCACCACGATGTACGCCATCGTGAAGAAGGTGGTCAGTCCGCCGCGGATCTCCTGGCCGATGCTCGAGCCGCGCTTGGTGATCTCGAAGTAGCGGTCGAGGCTCCCCGCGAGGCCTGTGCGGTCGGTGGTCGTCGTACTCATGTGTCCTCCTGACAGGGGAGGACGCACACGTCCGCGAACGCTCTCCCAGGGTGTAGTGCGGTCCCCGGAATAGCGACGCTAACGCCTGTGCACGCGGCACACGACGGGATCTCGCGGGGTCACTTTACCCCCGTCCGCCGGGCGCGCCGACACCGTCGCACACAACCGGCCGCGTCCGCCGCACGACCTGCGCACCGGGCGCACCGCGGCCTGCGGCCCCGCCCGCTACGCCCACTACGCCCGCTACGCGCAGGAGACCAGCGCCTGCGCCTTGGTCAGCACCTTCTGCCCGTCGAGCTCGGCCGCGATGTCGATGCGCGCGGTCCGCGCCTCCGCGTCGATCGCCCCCACGGTCGCGGTGAACGTCACGACGGCCGCACCCGGGTTGGGCACCGGGATGGGACGCGAGAAGCGCGTCTGCAGGTCCTGGACGTTGCCCGGGCCGGCCCACTCCTCGACCACCGACGCGGCGAGGCCCATGGTGAGCATGCCGTGCGCGATCACGCCCGGCAGCCCCGCGGAGGCGGCGACCACGTCGTTGTAGTGGATGGGGTTGAAGTCGCCGCTCGCGCCCGCGTAGCGGACCAGGGTGTCGCGGGTGACCTCGACCTCGCGCTCGGCGACCACCTGGCCCACCTCGAGCCCGTCGAGACCGGGCCTGTTCTCCGCGGTCATGCGTCCCCCTCCCGCACCGCGAGGGTGCTGATCACGGTCGAGACCGGCGCGCCGTCCGCGTCGGCGAGCTCCGTGCGCGTGGTGACGAAGGAGATCCCCGCACGCTGCTTGATCGCGTCGATGTGCACGGTCGTGGAGATGAGGTCGCCGGCCACGATGGGCCGATGGTGCGTGAAGCGCTCGTCCGCGTGGACCACGCGGGAGAAGTCGACGCCCACCTCCGGGTCGACCACCACGTGGAACTCGGCCTGCTGGGCGATGATCACGGCGAAGGTGGTCGGCGCGACCACGTCCGCGTAGCCCTCGGCCCGCGCGGCCTCCTCGCTGAGGTGGGCGAAGGACCGGGCGTCCACCGCATCGGCGAACTCGCGGATCTTCACCCGCGTGACCTCGTACGGCTCATGGGGGCCGTACGCCCGCCCCACGGCTTCGGTGTTCACTGGCACGCTCCCACCCTAGCCGGGCGACGCGGGCGGGCAAGGCCCGCACGACCGGGGACGATGCACGGGCCGGCCGGGTCCCGGCCTCCCCGGCCGCCGCATCGTCCCCGGGAACGACGAAGGCCCGCCGCCCCCTGACGGGGCGGCGGGCCTTCGAGCGAAGCTGCTGCTTAGCGCGTCTCGCGGTGCGCGGTGTGCTTGCCGCACTTCCGGCAGAACTTGGAGAGCTCCACACGGTCGGGGTTGTTGCGACGGTTCTTGCGCGTGATGTAGTTGCGGTCCTTGCACTCGGTGCACGCGAGCGTGATCTTGGGACGGACGTCGTTCTTGGCCATGGTTCTCTCCCAGCCTTGTAGGGACGCGCCTCGCGAAGGCGCATGATCAGGCGTCTGCCTGAATCCGTAGCGAGGGCGGGGCTCGAACCCGCGACCTCACGATTATGAGTCGTGCGCTCTAACCAGCTGAGCTACCCCGCCGCGAGCCGCCGAATGGCGGCAATCCATCGTACGTGACGACGGACATGGAGCCCCGACAGGGAATCGAACCCTGGACCTTTTCCTTACCATGGAAACGCTCTGCCGACTGAGCTATCGGGGCCAGCCCGTAGAGAGTACACGCGTTCCGGCCGAAAAGTGAAATCGAGCCCCGGGGCCCCGCCGGAGCGCCTCCCCGCGAGGCGCGAAACCCCTGCTCCACCGCCCCGCGAGGCCCCGATCCCGGCCTAGAGTGGCGCGCGTGACCGAGTCGCTCAGCGCCCCGCAGGCCCGCCGGATCCACCTCGCGGCGCAGTCGCTCGCGCGCCGACGGCCCGGGCGCGCGGTGCGCGAGGCGGACATGCGCGCCTACCTGGCCCGCCAGGGCGTGCTGCAGCTCGACAGCGTCAACGTCCTCGCCCGCGCGCACTACCTGCCGCTGTTCTCGAGGATGGGGCCGTACGACCGCGCCGCCTTCGACCGCCACCTGTGGGAGTCCGGCGAGAACTTCGAGCACTGGGGCCACGAGGCCTCGGTGATGCCGCGCGACCTGCTGCCGGCGCTCCACCCCCGCATGGTCCGGCCGTCGACGTGGCAGGCCCGGACGCTCGACCGCCTCGAGCGCGAGCGGCCGGGGCTGCTCGCGCAGGTGCGCGCGGCGGTCGCCGCGAGCGGTCCGGTGACGGCCGCGGACGTGGAGCACCTGTCGCCGCGCGACCGCTCCGCCGGCTCCTGGTGGGATGCGTCGCACGTCAAGGTGGCGCTGGAGTACCTGTTCATCACGGGCGAGGTGGCGGCATCCCGCGTGCGCGACTTCCGCCGGACGTACGACGAGCCGCGCCGCGCGTGGGGCGTCGCGGGCGCGTCGGAGGCCGACTGGGGGCTCGAGACGCACGCCGCGGAGCAGGCGCTGTTCGATCGCGCCCTCGCCGCCACGGGCGTCGGCACGCCCGCGGACATCGCGGACCACTTCCGGCTCGGAGTCGCGCCCCGCGCCGACGGCCACGCGCGGGGCGCCTCGGTGGGCGCCGCCGGGTGGGCGGCCTCCGCGGTTGAGCGCGGGCTGGCCACCTGGGCGCGTGTCGAGGGCTGGACCGAGCCCGCCCTGCTCGCGACCGGTGCCGCCGATCCCGGCCGGGTCACCGCATCGGCCCTCCTGAGCCCCTTCGACCCGGTGTGCTGGTACCGGCCGCGGCTGCTGCGGCTGTTCGGCGTCGACTACCGGATCGAGATCTACACGCCCGCGCCCAAGCGCGTGTACGGCTACTACTCGCTGCTGTTCCTGCTGGGCGACCGCTTCGAGGCGCGCGTCGACCTCAAGGCGCTGCGCCGCGAGGGCGCGCTGAGCGCGGAGGCCACCTGGCGCGAGCCCGGCCGCCCCGCGGGGGTCCGGACCAGGGACGATGCGACGGTCGCCCGGGCGCTGGCGGCCGAGCTCGCGCTCATGGCGGGCTGGCTGGGGCTTTCCGAGGTGCGCGTGGCGCCGCGCGGGGACCTCGCAGCGGCGCTGGAGCGCGCGGTGGCGGAGGACGCGGAAGCCTGAGGCGCGCCGCTCCCCGCCAGGGACCGGGACGGGACGGAGGTCTCGCGCGCCCGGGAAACCGCGTACCACTCGGGCGGGCACAAACGTTGCGGTGGGCCAAAGGTCCGAGGTGCGGCGCCGTGCCGCAACTTAATGTGAACGTTGCCACAACGCTGTTAGCGTCCCCATCCACAGATTCACCGGAGCATCTCATGCACGTCGCCACGCCGTCCGCGCCCGTGGACCCCAACGCGCCCAAGCCTCGCCTGTCCCGTCGCGTCATCGCGATCAGCCTGGGCGCCGCGCTCGGCGGCTTCCTCTTCGGATTCGACTCGTCGGTGGTCAACGGCGCCGTCGAGGCGATGCAGCACGACTTCGCGCTGGACGACGCGTTCACGGGCATCGCCACGGCGATCGCGCTGCTGGCCTGCGCGTTCGGCGCGTGGTTCGCGGGCCAGATCGCGGAGAAGTTCGGCCGCATCCGCGTCATGGTGATCTCCTCCATCGCGTTCCTCATCTCCGCGATCGGCTCGGGCCTGTGCATGGGCGTGTGGGACCTCATGGGGTGGCGCATCGTGGGCGGCCTCGCGATCGGCGCCGCGTCCGTCATCGCCCCCGCGTACATCGCGGAGGTCGCGCCGTCCGCCTTCCGCGGCCGCCTCGGCTCGCTCCAGCAGCTCGCGATCGTCGCCGGCATGCTCGCGTCCGTGGTCTCCGACCAGGCGTTCGCCGGCAGCGCCGGCGGCGCGAGCGAGGTGCTGTGGCTGGGCATCGAGGCCTGGCGGTGGATGTTCATCGCCGCGGCGCTGCCCGCGCTCATCTACGGCGGCACGTCGCTCATGCTCCCCGAGTCGCCGCGCTACCTGGTGAGCCGAGGCCAGACCCGCAAGGCCGCCCAGATCCTGGCCGACTTCACCGGCGAGGCCGACCCCGCGGGCAAGGTCCAGCAGATCCGCGCCACCATGGGCGAGGGCGAGAAGCGCTCGCTGCGCGACCTCACGCACCCCCGCTACGGCCTCAAGCCCATCGTGTGGATCGGCATCGGACTGTCCGTGTTCCAGCAGTTCTCCGGCGCGAATGCGATCTTCTACTACTCGGTGATGCTCTTCAAGACGGTGGGCTTCACGGAGAGCCAGTCGTTCTGGATCACCACCATCACGAACGTCACGCTGGTGGCGACCACCTTCATCGCGATCGGCCTCATCGACAAGGTGGGCCGCAAGGCGCTGCTGGTCGCCGGCTCGATCGGCATGGGCCTCTCGCTCGCCGCCGTCGCCATGTCCTTCGCGCACGCCACGCGCGACGCCGCGGGCGACCTGTCGCTCACCGGCATCTGGGCCTGGACCGCGCTGATCTTCGCCAACGTGTTCGTGCTCTTCTACGGCGCGACGTGGGGCCCGGTCACCTGGGTGCTCCTCGGCGAGATGTTCCCCAACCGCATCCGCGCCACCGCACTCGCGGTGGGCGCCGCGGCCCAGTGGGTCGCCAACTTCGCGGTCACGGCCACGTTCCCCGCACTCAAGGGCTGGTCGCTCGTGGGCACGTACTCCATCTACACGGTGATCGTGTTCGTGGGCCTGGTGTTCTGCCTCAAGTACGTGCCCGAGACCAAGGGCCGCGAGCTCGAGGACATGGACGACGACCCCCCCGCGGGCGGCGCGGACTCGGCCGACGAGGATGCACCCGCGCCCGCCCTCGCGACGGCCTGAGCAAAACCCCAGCAAACGCGGTTCCCGCCGGGCCCCTGGTCCCACCCCGGCGGGAACCGCGTTTCTTCTTCCCCGCAACAAGCGTTGCGCTGGGCCAAAGGTCCGCCGCGGGCGCCTGTGCGCGGTCCTAGTGTGATCGTCACCACACCGCCGTTCGCACCCCCGTGGGGACCATCGGAGCACCGCATGCATCTCGCAGCACCCGCCGCGCGCCACCGCGCGGCCGCCCCGACCCCCGGGCGCCGCACGCCGGGCTGACCGCAGCCCGGCCAGCCGCGCCCGCCGTCGTGCGGCTCATCGCCGGGAGCACCTCGCCCGACCGGGCACACCAGGCATGACGGCGTTACCGTGAAGCGTAGGGAGCGGGGCCGTGCCCCGCCACGGAAGGGAACATCCACCTCATGAGTACTCACTCCGGCGGGACGACAGCCGCCCCGAGCCTCCACTGGCGGGTCGTCGCCATCAGCATCGGCGCCGCGCTCGGCGGCTTCCTCTTCGGATTCGACTCCTCCGTCATCAACGGCGCCGTCGACTCGATCCAGGGCGAGTTCGAGCTGAGCGAGACGTTCACCGGCTTCGCCGTGGCCTCGGCCCTGCTCGGCTGCGCCGTGGGCGCGTGGTTCGCCGGCCAGATCGCCAACCGCTACGGACGCATCCGCGTGATGTGGATCTCCGCGATCGCGTTCTTCGTCTCCGCGATCGGCACCGGCTTCGCGTTCGGCGTCTGGGACCTCATCGGCTGGCGCATCGTCGGCGGGCTCGCGATCGGCGCCGCCTCCGTGATCGCCCCCGCCTACATCGCGGAGGTCGCGCCCGCGACCTTCCGCGGCCGCCTGGGCTCGCTCCAGCAGATGGCCATCGTGCTCGGTATCTTCGCGGCGCTCCTGAGCGACGAGATGCTCGCCGGCATCAACGGCGGCGCGGACGCGGAGATCTGGTTCGGGCTCGAGGCGTGGCGCTGGATGTTCCTCGTCGCCGCGATCCCCGCCCTCATCTACGGCGTCGCCGCGATCAGGCTGCCGGAGTCCCCGCGCTACCTGGTGTCGAAAGGCGACGAGGCCGCCGCCGCGAAGATTCTCGTCGAGTACACCGGCGAGACCCAGGCCGACCACAAGATCGCGCAGATCCGCTTCTCGCTCGGCACCGACAAGCCCCGCGCCCTCGCGGACCTCAAGGGCAACGCCTGGGGCCTGCACCCGATCGTCTGGACCGGCATCCTGCTGTCCGTCTTCCAGCAGTTCGTGGGCATCAACGTGATCTTCTACTACTCCACCACCCTGTGGAAGTCGGTGGGCTTCGACGAGTCCGACGCGTTCACCACGTCGACCATCAGCTCGATCACCAACATCGTCGTGACCATCATCGCGATCATGCTCGTCGACCGCATCGGCCGTCGCCTGCTGCTCATGATCGGATCCGCCGGCATGACGGTGTCGCTCGCCATCATGGCCGTCGCCTTCGCGAACGCGACCGTGGACGCCGCCGGCGACACCCAGCTGGTGGGCGCCTGGGCGACCACCGCGCTGATCGCCGCGAACGCCTTCATCGTCTTCTTCGGCGCGTCCTGGGGCCCGGTCGTGTGGGTCCTCCTGGGCGAGATGTTCCCCAACCGCATCCGCGCCACGGCGCTCGCGGTCGCGGCCGCCGCGCAGTGGCTCGCGAACTTCCTCATCACCGTGTCGTTCCCGGCGCTCGCGGACCTGTCGCTCGTGGTGGCCTACGGCTTCTACGCGACCATGGCCGCCCTGTCGTTCTTCTTCGTCCTCACCCGCGTGCCCGAGACCCGCGGCGTCGAGCTCGAGGACATGCGCGACGACGCGGACGCCCACACGGTCGAGAACGCGGCCGAGGGGGTCTGACCCCCTCTCCCCCGCGGACACTCCGCACGGAATCCCAGCCGACACGCCGCATCGTCCCTCCCCGGGGCGGTGCGGCGTCGGCGTGTCGGGGCCAGATCCGTGCGGAGTGTCCAGGTGGGCGCGTGTCCAGGCGGGGGCGTGTCCAGGTCGGGCCCCGCGCCCCGCGGCCATCCGGGACACTGCGGACCGCGAATTGGCGGCTGCTGCGCTCTTCGGGACAGTGTGGACCGCGCACCCGCGGGCGCAGCGGTCCTCACGGTCCCGAAGCGCGCGAGATTGCCCCGACAGCGGTCCAGACTGTCCCGGCCCCGAGGGGCGCGGCGGGCGGCACCACGCGGCGGCCGCGCCCCCGAACGCGAAAGCGCCCCCTCCATCCGGAGGGGGCGCTTCTCGTGGTGGCAGGTGAGGGATTCGAACCCCCGAAGCTTGCGCGGCTGATTTACAGTCAGCTCCCTTTGGCCGCTCGGGCAACCTGCCGGTGCACCGCAATGCGGCGCGCATGGAAGGATAGCAAGGAATTCGCCCCGACCTGACACTGCGAAGGTCCCGGGCGCCCGAAAACGACCCGCGGCACACCCGCGTGAGGAGGATTCCCATGGCCGACAGCAGTTTCGACGTCGTGAGCAAGGTGGACCAGCAGGAGGTCGACAACGCGCTCAACCAGGCCGCGAAGGAGATCAACCAGCGCTACGACTTCAAGGGCGTGGGCGCCTCGATCGAGTTCTCCGGCGAGAACATCCTCATGAAGGCCAACAGCGAGGAGCGCGTCAAGGCGGTGCTCGACGTGTTCATCGCCAAGCTCGCGAAGCGCCAGATCTCGATGAAGGCGCTCGAGTGGGGCGACCCGCAGCCGTCGGGCAAGGAGTTCCGCCTGGTCGCCTCGGTCAAGGAGGGCATCGCCCAGGACGTCGCCAAGAAGCTCACCAAGCTGGTGCGCGACGAGGGCCCCAAGTCCGTCAAGGCGCTCATCCAGGGCGACGAGCTGCGCGTCACCTCGAAGTCGCGCGACGACCTCCAGGCGACCATCCAGCTGCTCAAGGGTGCGGACGTGGACACCGCGCTGCAGTTCGTCAACTTCCGCTGACGCGCCTCGAAGGGGGCCGATGCGCGGGCCGGGTCCGCGCATCGGCCCCCGTCGCGCATCGGCCCCCGTCGTGCTGGGGCGCCCGCGCGGCGGGCGGTCGCCGGGTCTAGCCTCGAGGCGTGAGGATCCGCGCGATCGACCTGGTCGACGTCCTGGTCTACCTGGTGGTGCTCGGCGCGTTCGTCCAGCTCTTCCCGGACGTGATCTCCGAGACGTTCCTGCTGTCGGTCCTGACGGCGATCCTGCTCAAGGTGGTGCTCGAGCTGGTGATGCGCGTCAAGAAGCGCATCGTGGCCCGCATCCGCGGCTCCCAGACAGCGGCGCTGCGCGCCGTCAATGTGGCCTCGCTGCTGCTGGTGCTGCCGGGCAGCAAGCTCGTCGTGCTCGAACTGGTCGCTCTCGCGTTCGGCGACGCGGTGCGGCTGGGCGGATTCGTCCAGGTCACGGTGCTGATCGTCGCCCTCATGCTCGCGCGGGCCGGGATGCGGCGGCTGCTGGCCGACTGAGCGCCGCGGAGCCGGCACCGGCCCGCCCTCCGGCGCGGCCGCCAGGAACCGCCCGGGTTCAGGCCGGCAGCGGGAAGAGCTCCTCCGCCGGGACCACGGCGGCGGCGCGGCCCGGAGCGGTCTGCTGCGCCCAGTACGCGTTCGTGTGCGCGATCACCTGCTGGGCCGTGGGGGCGTCGTCGCCGGCGCCGTCCTCCGTGGTGTGCGCGTCGCCCACGAGGGTGACGTCGTAGCCGCGGGTGAAGGCGCCGTGGATGGTCGAGCGGATGCACTGGTCGGTCTGCGCGCCGCACACGACCAGGTGGCCCACCGCGGCGTTCGCCAGCACGGCCTCGAGGCCCGTGCCCTCGAAGGCGTCGCCGTGGCGCTTGTGCACCACCGTCTCGCCGTCCTTCATGGTGAGCTCGGGCACGTAGCGCCAGCCCTCGCTGCCCTCGACCAGGCCCTCGTCGGAGTGCTGCACCCACACGACCGGCACGTGGGCCTTGCGGGCCCGCTTCACCAGCGCCTTGATCCGCGCGATCACCTCGTCGCGGTCGTACGCATGCGCCACCACGTCGTTCTGCACGTCGATCACCGCGAGAGCAGTGCCGGGTCGTCCTGCCAGGGTCGTCATCGCCCACCTCCGTGAGGGTCACGGTAGCGGTCCCGACGCCGCGGGGGAAGGACGGCGGCCCGTCGGCAGCGAGCACGGCGCCCCGCCTGCGGCGAGGACGGCGCCCCGCCTGCGGCGAGCACGGCGCCCCGTCGGGAGCGAGCACGCCACCCCGACGGCGAAGCACGGCGCGCTCGGGGGACGCGCCGCGAGGGTCGTCAGGCGATGAAGCCGCGGTGGTTGGCCATGCCCTCGAGCCGCGCGATGCGCTGATCCATGGGCGGGTGGGTGGCGAACAGGTTGGCCATGCCGGGGCCGCGGAACGGGTTCGCGATCATCATGTGCGACACGTTCTCGAGCTCGGGCGAATCCTTGAGCGGCCGCTCCGCGACCCCGCGCTCGAGCTTGCGCAGCGCGCTCGCGAGCGCGAGCGGGTCGCCGGTGAGCCGCGCCCCGTCCTCGTCGGCGTCGTACTCGCGCGTGCGGGAGATCGCCATGCGGATGAGCGACGCGGCGAGCGGCGCGAGGATCAGCATCGCGAGCAGGCCGATCGCCCCGAACGGGTTCTCGCGGTTGTTCGAGCCGCCGCCGAAGAAGAACAGCATCTGCGCGACCGCGGTGATCATGCCCGCGAACGCCGCGGCCACGGAGCCGATGAGGATGTCCCGGTTGTAGACGTGCATGAGCTCGTGGCCCAGGACGCCGCGCAGCTCGCGCTCGTCGAGCAGGCCCAGGATGCCCTCGGTGCAGCACACCGCCGCGTTCTGCGGGTTGCGGCCCGTCGCGAAGGCGTTCGGGGCCGCGGTGGGCGACACGTAGAGCCGCGGCATGGGCTGGTTCGCCTCGCGGCTGAGCTCGCGGACGATGCGGTACATGGCCGGCTGCTCGACCTCGGTCACGGGCCGCGCGTGCATGGCACGGATCGCGAGCTTGTCCGAGTTCCAGTAGCCGAACGCGGTGCCCGCCACGGACAGCCCCGCGAAGAGCCACAGGTAGTGGCCGTTGCCGATGACCACGCCCAGACCCAGCATGACGGCCCACAGCGCGACGAACAGGCCGGTGGTCTTCAGCCCGTTGAAGTACTTCCTGCCCACGTGTCCTCCGTGTCGTCTCGCCCGGTCAACGGGCATGCCGCCCGCCCGGTTCCCGGCGGGACGGGGTCAGATCGACCAGGCGTGCTCGTCGTCGTCCGCGGCGGGATCCGCGCCGCCGGCGGCGGCATCCGCGCCGGACCCGGCCGCCGCATCGTTCCCGGAGACGCGCCCCAGCGCGATGTCCGTCATCTCCTCGCGCGGGACCACCTTGACGCGCTCGCGCCCCTCGGCCTCACCCAGCGCGCGCTCGTGCGCGTCGAGGACCTCCCAGTCCTTCCACTGCACCACGGGCACGCCGCGGTCCTTGAGGAGTCGCAGCAGGTTGTCCGGGCTGAGCTGCGCCGGCGTCGCCCGCGTGTTCGCGTAGAGCGCCGGGGCATCCTCGACGAGGTTGGCGATGGTCTCCTGCGCATCGGACTTGGTGTGGCCGATGAGGCCCACGGGCCCGCGCTTGATCCACCCGGTGGCGTAGAAGCCGGGGACGGCCTCGCCGTCCTCGGTCACCACGCGGCCGGCCTCGTTGCGGATCACGCCGCGGTCGTGGTTGAACGGCACGCCCTCGATCTCGGTGCCCCAGTAGCCCACCGCGCGGTAGACGGCCTGGACCGGGTAGTCGATGAACTCGCCGGTGCCCTTGACGGTGCCGTCGCCCTGCAGGGCGGTGCGCTCCATGCGCACGCCGACGACCCTGCCGTCCTCGCCCAGCACCTCGTGCGGGGCCTGGAGGAAGCGCAGGTGGATGCGGCGAGAGGCGCCCGTGGGCTCCTTGAGCGTCCAGTCGGTCAGGGTCTTGACCACGAGCTTGGTCTGCTTGTTCTTCTCGGCGGCCTCCATCGAGGCCTCGTCGAAGTCGAAGTCCTCGGGGTAGACGATCACGTCCACGTCCGGGACGTGGCCCAGCTCGCGCAGCTCGAGCGGCGAGAACTTGACCTGGGCGGGGCCGCGCCGTCCGAACACGTGGACGTCCGTCACGGGCGAGCCCTTCAGCCCCTCGACCACGTTCGCGGGGACCTCGGTGGGCATGAGGTCGGGCACGTGCTTCGAGAGCACGCGGGCCACGTCGAGCGCCACGTTGCCCACGCCGAACACCGCGACCTCCTTGGCCTCGAGCGGCCAGGTGCGCGGCACATCGGGGTGGCCGTCGTACCAGGACACGAAGTCCGCGGCACCGAACGAGCCCTCGAGGTCGATGCCCGGGATGTCGAGGTCCGCGTCGTGGAACGAGCCGGTCGCGAAGATCACGGCGTCGTAGTGCTCGCGCAGGTCCTCGAGCGTGAGGTCCGTGCCGATGTTCACGTTGGCGAGCAGGCGGATGTCCCCGCGACCCAGGACATTCGCGAGCGCGACGATGATCTGCTTGATGCGCGGGTGGTCCGGCGCGACCCCGTAGCGGACCAGGCCGAACGGCGCGGGCAGGCGCTCGATGATGTCGATCGAGGCATCAAGGTCGGACTTCGACAGGATGTCGGCGGCGTAGGTGCCCGCCGGGCCGGCGCCGATGATGGCGACGCGGAGCGGTCGTTCGGTGGTCACGGAGAGTCCTCGCGGGTCGGAGTGAGGCGCCGCCTGGTGGTCGGGCGCGGTCGCGTCCGACTATATAGACACGACGGCATGACGGAAACCCGCGGACACGGGACGATGCACGGGCCCGGCGGGGCGGCGTGCCACGGGACGATGCGCGGGCCGGGCGGGGAGGTCCCGGCCGGGGGATCGGGCGCGCGACCCCCGCCTCAGTCCCGCTGGGCGGCCTCGGCCTCGGCGAGGCCGGCGTGGCCGGCCAGCCGCACGGTGGTGAGCAGGGTGAGCTCGGTGAGGTTCTCCCCCGCGGCCGCGAGCCGATCCACCAGGTCCTCGTAGAGGCGCAGCGTGCGCGGCGAGTAGGTGCCCAGCTCGCCGCGCAGGTAGGTCTCGAACGAGGTGTCCGCGACCGTGTCCTGGTCCGAGGTGAGCAGCCGCATCGCGTCGCCCAGGCGGGGGTAGCGCGAGCGGAAGTCCCGCGCCCACGCCACCTGCGCGGCGATGATCCGCTCCTGGACGGCCACGCGCGCCGTCGACAGGCGCGGCAGGTGCGACTCGATGTCGCGCGCGTACCGCTCGGGCTCCGCCGAGGCCATCATGCGCCCGTACTTCTCCGTGAGCAGGTTGCGGCCCAGCGCGTCGGCCTCGTCGAGGTCACGCGCGTACGAGTCGAGCAGCCGCTGCGGCCAGGTGAGGAACTGGCTGATGCGCATCTGGTGGAAGGTGGGCCAGTCGTCCTGGCAGTTCGCGCGCCCGCCCTCGTTCGCGACCACCTGGAACTGGCGCCACTCGTGCCGCACGATCTCCTCGGCGCGGTCGAGGCGGCGCCCGGCCGCGGCATCGTCCCGAGGCCCGTCGACGCCCGCCCCGCCGGCCGGCCGCGCCTCGAAGGGCGTCGCGGCGCTCACTGCGCCGCCAGCCACGGGTCGGAGATGCGCGCCGCCAGCTGCGGGCGGTGGTGCTCGAGGAAGTCGGAGTCGGACTCGGTGAGGCCCTGGACGCGCAGCTCCTCGACGAAGGCCGCGCACACGCCGGCGATCGCGGCCTCGAGCCCGGCGCGCGCGGGCCCGGCGCCCTTGCCGCCCTCCCCGAAGCCGGCGCCGCCGAAGCATGCCGCGGACGCGAGCCTCAGCGCGTCCTCGAGCCCGCCGACCACACCGGGCAGCCGCGAGGCGGGCCGCGCCGCGAGCGCGCGCAGCGCCGCGAAGTGCCACTTGTAGTAGGGCAGGTAGCCCACCGAGGTGGGGCCGTTGAGCAGGAAGACGAGCGATGCGGAGGCCTGGGCGAACTCCCCCACGGCGAGCCACGCGGCGGCGCCGTCGCCCCGGTCGAGCATGCGCGGCACGTTGTACTGGCCGGCCTGCGCCACCATCCCCAGGCGGCGCGAGACGAGCGCGAGGCGCACGTCCTGCGGCATGCGCTGGAAGCCCCCGCGGGCCTTGCCGAAGGCGCCCAGCGGGTCCGCGAACACGCGCCCGTTGGTCGCGGCGGCGAGCGTGGCCTCGTCGAGGAGGAGCCACTCGTGCGCCGTCGTGGGCGCCTGGGGCCGGCCGGTCAGCGACGTGAAGAACTCGCCCACCTCGAACACGCCCACCCGACGACCCTCGCCGCGCGCCCGCGTGGTCTCGAGGCGCGCGGGGAAGCCCAGGAACTCGCGGGGCAGGGCCTCGTAGTCGGCCTGGAGACGGTCGCCGATCTGGGCGTGGTCCGCGGCCGTGAGCCACAGGCAGAAGCCCGGCCCGAAGTCGTGGTCGCGCGACGCCGCGTCGTCGAAGCCGTAGCAGTCCGAGCCGTGCCCCACGAGCCCCGCCGCGATGCGCCCGCGGTACTCGGGGTAGCGCTCCTCGAGCATCGGCCGACCGTGCTCCTCCCAGTAGCGGCGCGCGAGCTCGAGGCCGGAGATGTCGGGAAGGGCTGCCTGGTCGAAGGGTTTGACGGGGTCCGGGCGGGCGGGCGTGACGGGGGACGATGCGGCGGGCCGGGACGGCGCGGACGCCGCCCGGGCGGCGGCGGAGTCGGGAGCCGGGGCGGCGGGGTCGGGAGCCGGGGCGGCGGTCGGGCGGGCGTCTGTCCCGCCAGCGGCCTCGCGCGCCTGGGCGAGGTTCTCCGCCGTGACCCGGTACGCATCCGTGTCCTCGCCGTAGCACTCGGCGATGATGCCGAGCGCGTCCTCGTACAGGGCGGCGGCGTCCGCGGGGCGCCCCATGCGGAAGCTCGCCTCGGCCTGGCCCGCGAGCGCGGCGGCGAAGTGCGGGTCCCGTTCGTGGCCGCCGCGGCGGCAGATCTCGATCGAGCGGGCGGCGTGCTCGCCGGCGCGGTCCTGCTCGCCGCGCGAGTACTCGACGAGGGCCAGATTGGTCAGCGTGGTGGCCACGTCGAGGTCCCCGCCCGGATCGACGGAGGTGGCCTCGAGGATCGCGAGCGCCGCCTCGAGCTCCGCGGCCGCCTCGTCGAGCGCGCCGGTCTCGGAATGGAGGATCGACAGGTTGTTGTGCAGGGCTGCGAGCCGGCGGTCGGTCGCGCCCATCGTCGCGCGGGAGGCCTCGAGCGCGTCGCGGTAGACGCCCTTCGCCTCGTCGTGCAGGCCCGCGGCGCGCAGCGCCGTCGCCGCGTTGATGAGCGTCGTGGCGTACGCCTCCGAGCCGGCGAGGCCCAGCGCATCGGCGAGGGCGAGAGCGTCCCGCGCGGCGGACACCGCCTCGTCGTGCCGGCTGACCGAGCGCCAGAATCCCATCATCTCGTTGAGGATCGTGAGGCGCGCACCCAGGTCGCCCAGGCCCTCCGCGTGGGCGAGCGCGGCCCGCAGGTGGCGCTCGGCGGCGTCGGGCCCGCGGCGTCCGGCGAAGATCGCGTCGAGCTCGCGCAGGAACGCGTCGAGGTCGAATCGGGCGGCTCCACCTGCGGGAACGGTCATCGGGAGAACTCAGCCCCTTCGTCGGGCGGCGGATGGCGGGGACGGCGCCGCGCTTCGAGTCTAGGGGCGCGCACGGACATTGCGGACAGGTGTCCACCGGGTGCATTTGCTGTGAATGTCCGGTGAAAAGTGTGTATAGGGGCCCAAGTCCCTTCTCAAACCTGACATAACGATGCAACCCTAGGGGGTATGACCTTCGTTGAGCCGCGACCGTCCACGCGCTCCCTCCCCACCGCGAAGCCGGCCGTCGCCACGCGCGCGGTCGTGCGCGACCTCGCGTCGACCCCCCTCGTCGGGACCCCGGGGACCGGCGCCGCCGGCCCCGTCCTGCTGCCCGGCCTCGACTACCTGGCAGACCTGATCGGCCGCGTGCGCCGCGCGCGCCGCCGCGTCCGCCTCACCACGCTCACGCTCGCCGACGGCGCGCTCACCGGTGCGCTCATCGACGCCCTGGTCGAGGCCGCCCACCGCGGCGTCGACGTGTGCGTCCAGGCGGACACGTTCACCTACCGCGACTCGGCGACCACCGTGCTCCCGCGCCAGGTCCCCACGCGCTCGCGCCGCGCCGCCGCCGCGCTGGCCGCCCGCATCCGCGAGGCGGGCGGCACCTTCACGTGGCTGGGCACCGAGCGCGGCCTGCTGTTCAAGGGCCGCACCCACACCAAGCTCACCGTGGTGGACGACGCGGTGTACGCGTTCGGCGGCGTCAACCTCGACGACAAGGGCGTCACCAACGTCGACTTCATGCTCCGCTTCGAGGACGCGGCGATGGCCGATGCGCTGGCGGACGTGCATGGCGGCATCCGCGACGTCAACGTGGCGCCCCGGCCCGCATCGTTCTCCCTGGACCACCACCACGGCGAGGTGCTGGTCGACGAGGGCGCGAAGGGCGACTCGATCATCTACGACCGGGCGCTCGAGGTCGTGAGCGAGGCCGAGGAGGTCACGCTGGTCTCGCAGTACTGCCCCACCGGCGAACTGGGCCGCGCCATCAAGGCCCGCGAGCACCGGATCTACTTCAACCGCCCGGAGCACGCGTCGCCGTTCAACCGGATCCTCATCGCCTCCTCGATGATGACCACCGGCACCCAGACCTCGTACACCCACAGCGACTACCTGCACGCCAAGGTGATCATCGCGCGCATGCCCGACGGCACCCGCGCCGCGATCACCGGCTCGCACAACTTCGTGTGGCGCGGGGTCGAGTACGGCACGCGCGAGATCGCGCTGCTCACCCGCCACGAGCCCAGCATCGACGCGATCGAGACCTTCGTGAACGCCGAGGTCCACGCGCGCGGCGCGGAGGACTGACACCCCGCCCCCACACACCCCCGGGGGCATATCCCCTGGTAGGCGGGCCGCACATCGTCCCCTGCCAGGGGTTCCCAAGCGCGCACCGGTGTGCCATCATCGCCGCATGGCAACCGTGACCAACGTCCCGACTCTCGTCGGCGCGCGTCGCTGTGCCATGTGTCCGCAGGCCTGAGCCGCCCACGGATCCCCTTCCCGCATCCTGGGCGCTCGGCCACCGAGCGCACACGCCTGCGCGCTCGAGGGCCGCGGCGCCCGCCGACTTCCAGGAGCACCGGTGAGCCCCGACACCACCACCCCGGCGCCGACGAGCACCCCCTCCGAGGCCGACGAGCGCCGCCGCCAGCGCGAGGAGGCGCGCCTCATCCGCACCCGCGAGGCCGCCGCGCGCCGCGGCACCGCGGCCAAGGACGGCCAGTGGGCGTCGGGCGACCGCACGCCGCTGAACCCCAATGAGGAGTTCAAGGCCACGTCCGACCCCCTCGCGGTGCGCCACCGCATCGAGACCATGTACGCGCGGTGGGGGTTCTGGTCCATCCCGCCCACGGACCTGCGCGGCCGCTTCCGCTGGTGGGGGCTGTACACGCAGCGCCGGCCCGGGATCGACGGCGGGCGCACCGCGTCGCTCGAGCCCCACCAGCTGGACGACGAGTACTTCATGCTGCGGGTGCGCTCGGACGGCGGCCAGCTCACGGTCGCGCAGGCGCGCGCCATCGCGGGGATCTCCCAGGAGTTCGGGCGGGACACCGCCGACGTCTCCGACCGCCAGAACATCCAGCTGCACTGGATCCGGGTCGAGGACGTGCCGGAGATCTTCCGCCGCGTCGAGGAGGTCGGACTGTTCACCACAGAGGCGTGCGGCGACTCGCCCCGCGTGATCCTGGGCTCGCCGCTGGCGGGCGTCGCGAAGGACGAGCTCATCGATCCCACGCCGCAGATCCAGGCGATCATCGACCGCGGGATCGGGAACCCGGAGTTCTCGAACCTGCCGCGCAAGTTCAAGTCCGCGATCTCGGGGATGCGGATCCCGGACATCGTCCACGAGGTGCAGGACATCGCGTTCGTCGCGGTCGAGCACCCCGAGCTGGGCGTGGGCTACGACCTGTGGGTGGGCGGCGGGCTGTCCATCAACCCGCACCTGGGCGTGCGGCTGGGAGCGTTCGTCGAGCCGGATCGCGTCGCCGACGTGTGGGCCGGCGTGATCGGCATCTTCCGCGACCACGGCTACCGCCGGCTGCGCACCCGCGCGCGGCTGAAGTTCCTGGTCAAGGCCTGGGGAGCGGAGAAGTTCCGCCAGGTGCTGCAGGACGACTACCTGGGCTGGGAGCTGCCCGACGGCCCCGGGCCCGCGGTGCCGGCGCCCGGGGACCGCGGCGACCACGTGGGCATCCACGAGCAGCGCGACGGCCGCTACTACGTGGGCGCCGCCCCCGTGGCGGGGCGCATCTCCGGCACCAAGCTCGCGGCCATCGCGGACCTTGCCGAGGCCGCGGGCTCGGACCGGATCCGGCTCACGCCGCTGCAGAAGATCGTGGTGCTCGACGTGCCGGAGGAGCGGGTGAACGACGTGGTCAACGGGCTGCGCGCGCTCGAGCTCGAGGCCGCGCCCGGCGAGTTCCACCGCAACGTCATGGCCTGCACCGGCATCGAGTACTGCAAGCTCGCGATCGTCGAGACCAAGGCCACGGCGCGCGAGGTGGTCAAGGAGCTCGACGCCGCGTTCCCCGGCCTCGACTCCCCCATCTCCGTGCACGTCAACGGCTGCCCCAACTCGTGCGCCCGCATCCAGGTCGCGGACATCGGCTTCAAGGGCCAGCTGGTGCTGGACGACGAGACCGGCGAGCAGGTGCCGGGCTTCCAGGTGCACCTGGGCGGGCGGCTGGGGCGCGGCGAGGACAACGACTTCGGCCGCAAGCTCCGCGGCCACAAGGTCAAGGCCGACGGCATGCCCGCCTACGTCTCGCGCGTCACCCGCCACTACCTCGAGACGCGCACGGCCGGCGAGACCTTCGCCGACTGGGCGTTCCGCGCCGACGAGGAGCAGTTGCGATGACAACCCCGCTCACCCTGCTCAACCCCGCGTCCTGGGACGCGTCCACGTGCGCGGAGGTGGACGCCCGGCTGACCAGCGCGTCCGCGGAGCACATCGCGGACTGGGCGGTCGCGACCTTCGGGTCGCGGCTCGCGGTCGCCGGGTCGATGCAGGACACGGTGCTGCCCCACCTGCTCGGGACCCGGCTTCCCGGCGTGGACGTGCTCTTCCTCGACACGGGCTATCACTTCCCCGAGACCCTCGCGACGCGCGACGAGGCCGCGCGCGCGTTCGAGATCACCGTGGTGAACGTGACGCCGACGACCACCGTGGCGGAGCAGGACGCGGCCCTGGGCCGCGACCTGTTCGCCCGCGACCCGGGCCTGTGCTGCCGGCTGCGCAAGATGGAGCCGCTCGCCCGGGCCCTGTCCGGCTACGACGCGTGGATCACCGGCGCGCGCCGGGTCGATGCCGCGACCCGGTCCGAGCTGCCGGTGGTGAGCTGGGACGAGCGCCACGGCCTGGTGAAGATCAACCCCCTGGCGCTGTGGGACGACGCGGCGGTCGAGTCCTACCAGGAGCGTCACGGGCTGCCCCGCAATCCCCTGGTCGCGCAGGGCTACCCGTCGATCGGCTGCGCGCCCTGCACCCGCGCGGTCGCGCCCGGCGAGGACCCCCGCGCGGGGCGCTGGTCCGGCCAGGACAAGACCGAGTGCGGCATCCATGTCACCTGAACCCGTGCATCGTCCCCCGGCACCCGGCCGTCCGCACCCGACCCCGTCCCCCGTGCTCCCCAGAACGGCACCCGGCCATCGCATCGTCCCCACCAGCGAGGAACCATGACCCATCACTCCCCCGCCCGCGCGAGCACGCTCGACGTGCTCGAATCCGAGGGCATCCACATCATCCGCGAGGCGGCCGGCGGCGCGCGCCGGCCCGTGCTCCTGTTCTCCGGGGGGAAGGACTCGGTGGTGGTGCTGCACCTGGCCGCCAAGGCCTTCTGGCCGGGCCGCGTGCCGTTCAACCTGCTCCACGTCGACACCGGGTACAACTTCGACGAGGTGCTCGACTTCCGCGACCGCACGGTCGCGCGGCTGGGCCTGCGGCTCACCGTCGCGCGGGTGCAGGACTACATCGACGACGGCCGCCTGCGCGAGCGGCCCGACGGCACCCGCAATCCCCTCCAGACCATCCCGCTGCTCGACGCGATCGCGGGGCACGGCTACGACGTGGTGTTCGGCGGCGCGCGCCGCGACGAGGAGAAGGCGCGCGCGAAGGAGCGCGTGGTGAGCCTGCGCGACGAGTTCGGCCAGTGGGACCCGCGCCAGCAGCGGCCCGAGCTGTGGAACCTCTACAACGCGCGGCATCTGCCCGGCCAGCACGTGCGCGTGTTCCCGCTGTCCAACTGGACCGAGCTGGACGTGTGGCGCTACATCGCCCGCGAGCGCATCGAGCTGCCGTCGCTGTACTTCGCGCACGAGCGCGAGGTGCTGCGCCGGGACGGGATGTGGCTGGCGCCGCATCACTCGGTGCGCGCGCGGGCCGGCGAGGCCGCGGTGGCGCGGCGGGTCCGCTACCGCACCGTGGGCGACGCGAGCTGCACCGGCGCCGTCGAGTCCGACGCCGCTACGCTCGAGCAGATCATCGCGGAGGTCGCGTCGACGCGGCTCACCGAGCGCGGCGCCACGCGCGCCGACGACCGCCTCTCCGAGGCCGCCATGGAGGATCGCAAGAAGGTGGGGTACTTCTGATGACCACGACGACCACGACGTCGACCGAGCCCGACGCCCCGGCGCCGTCCCTGCTGCGCTTCGCGACCGCCGGGTCCGTCGACGACGGCAAGTCCACCCTGGTGGGGCGGCTGCTGCACGACACGAAGTCGATCCTCGCGGACGCCTACGAGTCCGTGGAGCGCGCGAGCCGGTCCCGCGGCGCGGAGACGGTCGACCTCGCGCTCCTCACGGACGGGCTGCGCGCCGAGCGCGAGCAGGGCATCACCATCGACGTGGCCTACCGCTACTTCTCCACGCCGCGGCGCACCTTCATCCTGGCCGACTGCCCCGGGCACGTGCAGTACACGCGCAACGCGATCACCGGCGCCTCGACGGCCGACGCGCTCGTGGTGCTCGTCGACGCCCGCTACGGCGTGGTCGAGCAGACGCGCCGGCACCTCGCGGTGGCGGCGCTGCTGCGGGTGCCGCACGTGATCGTGGCGGTGAACAAGATCGACCTGCTCGACTTCGCGGCGGGCCCCTTCGAGACCATCGCCCGCCGAGTCCGCTCGCACGCCGAGGCGCTGGGCCTGCCGGACGTGGTCGCGGTGCCGGTGAGCGCGCTGCACGGCGACAACGTGGCCGTGCGCTCCGAGCGGACCCCCTGGTACGAGGGCCCCACGGTGCTGGAGGCGCTCGAGACCGCGCCGAGCGTCGACGAGGCGGCGGTTGCCGGGGCCGGGGGTGGTGCGGGGGCCGGGGGTGTTGGCTCGGCCGGGGATGTTGCCGGGGCCGGGGAAGGACTCGAGGCGAGCGCCGGGGCCGATGCTCGGGCCGGCTGGCGGTTCCCGGTCCAGCTGGTGCTGCGCCCCCAGGACGCGGCCATCGCGCCCGAGTTCCGCGAGTACCGCGGCTACGCGGGCCAGGTCGCGGAGGGCACCGTGCGCGTGGGCGACGCGGTGGTGGTGCAGCCGTCGGGCTCCCGCACCACCATCGCCGCGATCGACACCGCGGACGGGCCCCTGCGGGAGGCGGGCGCCGGGAGGTCGGTCGCCGTGCGGCTCGCGGACGACGTCGACGTGGCACGTGGGGACCTGTTGAGCTCGGTGGACGATGCGGCGCCCGCCGCGCGCCGATTCCACGCCCACGTCGCATGGCTGGCGGAGCGTCCCCTGCGGGTGCGCGACCGGGTGCTGGTGCAGCACGGCTCGGCCGTGGTGCAGGCGATGGTCGCGTCGATCGACGGGGTGCTCGACATCGCGCTTCCGGGGGGCACACTCGATTCCTCGATCCGCGCGGGCCACGAGCTGCTGCTCAACGACATCGGCGTGGTCGAGCTGCAGCTCGCCCAGCCGCTGGCGGTGGAGGACTATGGCCGCCATCGTCGTACCGGAGCCTTCGTCCTCGTGGACCCGCAGGACGGCGCGACCCTCGCGGCGGGCACCGCGCGGGCCCAAGCCCCGGGATCCGCGAGCGACGCGTACGTGCGCATCTGATGAGCGCCTCGGTGGTCCTCGAGGACGTCGCCCAGGCCTTCTCGGGCCCGGGCGGCGGGACGCGCCTCGCGCTCGACGGGGTGAGCCTCGAGGTGGCCGCCGGCGAGTTCGCATGCGTCGTGGGCCCGTCCGGCTGCGGCAAGTCGACGCTACTCGACCTGGTGGCCGGCCACACGCGGCCGCTGCGGGGCTCGGTCGCCGTGGGCGGCGCACCTGTCGCGGGGCCGGGCGCGGACCGGGTGATGGTGTTCCAGGAGCCGGCGCTGTTCCCCTGGCTGTCCGTGGCGGACAACGTGGGCTTCGGGCTCAAGCAGACGGGCGTTTCCGCGGGTGAGCGCGCCGCGGCCGTGTCCCACTGGCTCGCCAGGGTGGGGCTCGCGGAGGCGGCCGCGCTGCACCCGCATCAGCTGTCGGGAGGGATGCGGCAGCGGGCCGCGCTCGCGCGCGCCTTCGCGATGCGGCCGCAAGTGCTCCTCATGGACGAGCCGTTCAGCGCGCTCGACGCCCCCGCGCGGGACCGGCTCCACGTCGACCTGCAGGACCTGTGGGCGGAGGCCGGCACCACCGTCGTGTTCGTGACCCACAACGTGCGCGAGGCCGTCGCGCTCGGCGACCGCGTCGTGGTGCTCGCGAGCGGGCCGGGGCGCGTGATCGGCGAGGTGGAGGTGGGGCTCCGGCGCCCCCGGGTGGTCGAGTCGACCACGGTCGTCGGGCTCGCCCAGGAGGTGCGCCGCCTCCTCGACGCCGCGGACCAGCTGGGCATCGGGACTCCGCGCGTCGGGAGGGACGGGCATGTCGTCATCTGAGGCCGCCGCGTCGTCCCCCCGAGCGCCGGGACGGGTCCGCGGGTCGGGGTCACGCGGCCGTGGGCTTGCGTCACGCGGCCGTGGACGGGCCCCGGCCCGGGGCTCCTGGGCCGCGGCCGCCCCCGCGGCGCGGCGCCTACTCCCCGTGGGCGTCGTGGGGCTGGTGCTGCTGGGCGCGTGGGCGCTGGCCGGAGCCATGGCCGATGCGCTCCCCGGCCCCGGCGCGACCCTCGCCGAGCTCGCCGCGATGGCGGGCGACGGCCGCGCCCTCTCGATCGGCTGGCGCGTCGCGGCCTTCATGGGCGGCTGTTTCGCGGCCGCAGCGGCCGCGGGCGTGGCGCTCGGGCTCGTGCTCGGTGCGCACCCCGCGCTCGATCGGGGTGCATCTCCCTACCTGGCCGCGCTGCAGGCGATGCCGACCTCGATGTGGGTCCCCGTCGCGGCCATCGTGCTGGGCACCTCGCCGTGGTCGCTCGCCGCGGTGGTGAGCGTGGGAGCGATGCCGGCGATCATGCTGGCCACCCGGACGGCGGTGAAGAACGTGCCGCCGCTGCTGCTGCGCGCGGGTCGGACCTTCGGGGCGCGGGGTTGGGGACTGATGCGTCAGGTGACGCTGCCCGCGGCGCTGCCCGGCATCGTCACCGGGCTCGAGCTGGGCTGGTCGATCGCGTTCCGCTGCCTGGTCGCCGGCGAGATCTTCTCGGGGGCGCTCTCCGGGACCGGGATCGGCGACGTGATCTTCCGCTCCCGCGAGAGCGGCGACCTCACGGAGATGATGGCGACCATCCTCATCGTGCTCGCGTTCACGATGACGGTCGACAGGCTCGTGTTCGCGCGGGCGCAGCACCGGTTGCGTTCCTCCCGCGGCCTCGTCGACGCGGGGCTGCCCCACTGACCCGGGCCCGCCGAATTGGTGCGGGCCACCCGGCCACCCGGCCACCCGGCCACCCGGCCACCCGGCCACCCGGCCACCCGGCCACCGCATCGTCCCCCGCCACCCGGCCAGCGCATCGTCCCCCGTCGCCCGTCCCGACGTAGCCTGGCCTCATGATCGAGGTCCATCCGGCGACCGCGGACCGCTGGGACGACGTGCGCACCATCCTGGGTCCCAAGAGCCTCGACACCCCGTCGTGCTGGTGCCTGTCGATGCGGATCAGCGCCGGCGATCCGCGGGTCAAGGGCCGGCCGCCGCGCGAGCGCGCGGAGGTGCTGCGCTCGCTGTGCGCGGAGGAGGTGCCGCCCGGCGTGCTCGCCTACGTGGACGGCGAGATCGCGGGCTGGTGCTCGGTGTCGCCGCGGAGCTCGTACCACCGGCTCGTGCGGTCGCGGGTGATCCCCCGGCTGGACGATGCGCCGGTGTGGTCGGTGGTGTGCTTCGTCGTGCGGGCGGGCTACCGGCGCCAGGGGCTCGCGGGATCGCTGCTGGACGGCGCGGTCGAGTTCGCGCGGGGCCACGGCGCGACGCTCGTCGAGGGCTACCCGGCCGACACGGGCGGCGAGCGGATCGACGTGGCCTCCGCGTACGTGGGGACGCGATCCCTGTTCGAGCGGCACGGCTTCACGATGGCGAGCGAGACCTCGTCGGTCACCTGTGGACGGCCGCGCGTGCTGATGCGGCGCGCGCTCGACTGACGCGCGGCGAATGGTGGGCCCCGGCGAATCCTGACCGGGGGTGCAAGAATCGCCGAGTGACCGCCACCGACCGCGCCGGGCTCGCGTTCGGAGCGAGCGCGTATCTGCTCTGGGGCCTCTTCCCCCTGCTCATGCACGCCCTCGAACCCGCGGGCGCGGTCGAGATCACGGCGCATCGCGCGGTGTGGTCGCTGCTGGTCTGCGCCGTCGTGGTCACGGCCGTGCGCGGGTGGGGGCGCCTGCGCGCGCTCGCGGTGGATCGACGCGCGCTGCTCACGCTCACCGCCGCCGCGGGACTGATCGCCACGAACTGGCTCGTGTACGTGTACGCCGTGGTGACGGACCGCGTCGCGTCGGCGTCGCTGGGCTACTACATCAACCCGCTCGTGTCCGTCGCGCTCGGCGTGCTGGTCCTGGGCGAGCGGCTGCGACGTCTTCAGATGGTCGCGGTGGTGGTCGCCATCGCCGCCGTCGCGGTCATCGGCGTCGAGATGCGCGGGGTGCCGTGGATCTCGCTCGTGCTCGCGGGATCGTTCGGGCTGTACGGGCTCATCAAGAAGCGCGTGGGCGCCCGCGTGGACGCGCTGTCGGGGCTCACGGTCGAGACGGCCGTGCTGACGCCGGTGGCGCTGGGCGTGCTCGCGTGGATCGCGGCAAGCGGCGGGGCCACGTTCCTCGCCCGGGGCGAGGAGGGCCTCGGGTGGGGGCACGATGCGCTGCTCGCCTCGACCGGCATCTTCACCGCGGGTGCGCTCCTCCTGTTCGCGGCCGGGGCGCGCCGACTGCCGCTCTACGTCACCGGCCTGCTCCAGTACATCGCCCCCACCATGATGTTCATGCTGGCCGTGGGCGTGTTCGGCGAGGACATGCCGGCGGCGCGCTGGGCTGGCTTCGGGCTCGTGTGGGTCGCGCTGGTGGTGCTCACGGCGGACGGGCTGCGCGCGCGGCGGAGGCCGCCGGTCGCCGAGCCCGTCTGACGCGACTCGCCTCGATCCGGCGGTCGCGGCAGTCGCGCCAGTGCGACAACCCACTACCCCTGAGGCGCGGCACCTCGCTCAACCGACAACCATCTACCCCTCAGGCGCGCGAACCTCGCGGAAGCGACAACCATCTACCCATTCCGGTTTGGGTGGGGCGGGGCGGGGCCGGGTGGGGCGGGTGGCGGGTCAGGCCGCGCGGGCCACCAGCGCGTCGGCGAAGGCCTGGAGCGCGTCACGCACCTCGCCCTCGGGGAGGCCCTCGATCGCCTCGGCCGCGCGGCCGGCCCACGCGTGGGCGAGCGCGGCGGTCTCGTCGACCACGGGATGCGCGGCGAGGCGGGAGACCACGTCGGCCAGCACCGCGTCGTCCGACAGGTCGCCGTCGATGTCCGCGAGCAGCGCGCGGTCCTCGTCGGTCCCGCGTTCGGCGACGCGGCGGCGCAGCAGCAGCACCGGCATGGTGGGCACGCCCTCGCGCAGGTCCGTGCCGGGGGTCTTGCCGGTGGTGGCGGCGTCGGAGCGGATGTCGATGACGTCGTCGGCGAGCTGAAAGGCCACCCCGGCGCACTCGCCGTAGTGGGTCACCTGCTCGACGATGGACCGCGTGCACCCGCCGAACATCGCGCCGAAGCGCGCGGAGGTGGCGATGAGCGACGCGGTCTTGTCCGCGAGCACCTGGAGGTAGAAGTCGACGGGGTCGTCGGCGTCGGCCGGGCCCACGGTCTCGTGGAGCTGGCCCAGGCACAGGCGCTCGAAGGTCTCCGCCTGGATGCGCACGGCCTGGGGACCGAGCCCGGCGACCACCATCGAGGCACGCGCGAACAGCAGGTCACCGGTGAGGATCGCGACCGAGTTGCCCCACACCTCGTGCGCGGACGGGGCGCCGCGACGGGTGGGCGCGGAGTCCATGACGTCGTCGTGATAGAGCGTCGCGAGGTGCGTGAGCTCCACGACGGCGGCCGCGTCGACCACCTCGGGCCGCGCGCCGTCGCCCAGCTGGGCGCACAGCAGCACCAGCAGCGGGCGCAGGCGCTTGCCGCCGGCGTCGACCAGGTGGCGCGAGGTCTCGTCGGCGAGCTGGTCGGACTGGGCGACCGCGTCGCGCAGCCGCTCCTCGACCAGGGCGAGCCTGGGGCCGATGCGCGCCTCCAGCTCGGCGTTGCCCAGCGGGGGCGAAGCGATGGTCATCCGGCGGCTCCGATCAGCAGCACGCCGGCGTTCTCGAACGCGGCGAGGACAGGCCCGGGCACGACGCCCAGGAGCACGATCGCGACGGCCGTCACGATGACGACGACGCGGGCGAGCGGCGAGTAGTCGATCGCGATCGCGTCCTCCTGGTCCTCGGGCACGTCGGTGAGGAACATCAGCACGACGAGGCGGACGTAGAAGAACGCGGCCGCGGCGGAGGCGATGACCGCGATGAGCACGAGCGGCCAGCCGCCCTCGGAGATGGCCGCGCCGAACGCGACGAACTTGCCGACGAAGCCCGCGGTGAGCGGGATGCCGGCGAAGGACAGGAGGAACAGCGCCATCGCGCCGGCGAGCCACGGCGAGCGGCGGCCCAGGCCGGCCCACTGGCCCAGCCGGGTGGCCTCGCCCAGCACGGTGCCGTCCTCGCCGCGCTCACGCACCTGCGTGATGACGGCGAAGGCCCCGAGCGTGGCGAGCCCGTAGACGAACAGGTAGAAGGGCAGCGCCCAGACGGCCTGGTCGGGCAGCCCGGCGAGCGCGACGAGGATGAATCCGGCGTGCGCGATCGAGGAGTAGGCGAGCATGCGCTTGATCTCGGTCTGCACCAGCGCGACGACGGTGCCCAGCAGCATCGACGCGATCGCGGTCACCCAGATGAGCCACGACAGCTCCCACGCGAGCGGGTGCAGCGCGACGTAGAGCACGCGGATGAGCGCGGCGGCCGCGGCGGCCTTGGTCGCGGCGCCCATGAAGGCGGTGACCGGGGTGGGGGCGCCCTGATAGGCGTCGGGCGTCCACGAGTGGAACGGCACGGCGCCCAGCTTGAACAGCAGGCCGACGACCACGAAGACCGCACCCGTGAGGATGATCGGGTCGAGCCCGGAGGCTCCCACGATCCCCGTGCCCACGCCCGCGAAGGCGGTGGTGCCGGTCGCGCCGTACAGCAGCGCGGCGCCGAAGAGGAACACCGCGGAGGAGAACGCGCCGAGCAGGAAGTACTTCAGCGCGCCCTCGTGCGACAGGAGCCGGCGACGGCGGGCGAGCGCGACGAGGATGTACAGCGGCAGCGAGAACACCTCGAGCGCGACGAACAGGAAGATCAGGTCCGTCACGGAGGTGAACAGCATCATGCCGCCGACCGCGAAGAGCGCGAGCGGGAACACCTCGGTCACCTGCAGGCCCTTGCGTCGGGCCAGGGTCTCCTCGGTGGAGCCGGGCGACGCCGCGCCGAGCGAGGCGAAAGCCTCCTCCCCCGCGCGGGTGCGGGCGGCGAACAGCAGGGTGCCGAGCAGCCCGGAGACGAGGAGCACCGCCTGCCACGCGAGCGACTGGCGGTCGACGGTGAGCATGCCCTCGAGGACCACGGTGCCGGCGCCCTTGAGCATGGCCCACTGGACGATCACGAGTCCGAGCGCGGCGAGCAGCGCGACGAGCGACAGGATCAGCTGGACGAGCCGGCGCGTGGCCGGGGTGCGCACGATCGCCTCGACGAGGATGGCCAGCGCCGCCGCGCCGAGCACGACGATGAAGGGCGCGGTGGGCGCCCACTCGATGGCGGGGGTGGTGAAGGTCACTGTCCGGCCTCCTCGGCGACGACGGCCACGATGTCCTGCGAGGGCTCACGGATCGTGTCGATCGCGAGCCCGGGACCGAAGCCCAGGATGAGCATGAGCGCGATGAGCGGCCACAGCACCAGGCGCTCGCGCAGGGACAGTTCTGGGGTGTCCTCGCGTCCCTCGCGCACCGGCCCGGTGAACACCTTCTGGTAGGTGAGCAGCACGTAGAGGGCGGCGAGCACGACGACGATCGCGGCGATGATGACGGCGACGCCGGCGACCTCGAAGGCTCCGACGAGCACCATGATCTCGGAGACGAAGGGCGACAGGCCCGGCAGCGCGAGGGCGCTGAGGCCGATGATCAGGAAGGTGCCGGCGAAGACGGGCACCACCCGCTGGAGGCCGCCGTAGTCGGACACGTCCGCGCTGCCGTGGCGCGCGATGAGGAAGCCGACCACGAGGAACAGCGCCCCGGTCGAGAGTCCGTGGTTGAACATGTAGAAGGCGGCGCCCTCGATCGAGGTCTGCGTGAAGGCGAAGATGCCCAGGATCATGATGCCGAAGTGGCTCACCGAGGTGAACGACACGAGGCGCAGCATGTTCTGCTGGCCGATCGCGAGGATCGCGCCGTAGATCACGGAGATGACCGCGAGCACGATGATCACCGGCGCGGCCCAGCGGGCGGCGTTCGGGAAGAGCGTCACGGCGAGCGTGAGCATGCCGAAGGTGCCGATCTTGTCGAGCACCGCGACGAGCAGCGCCGTGGTGCCCGGACGCGCGGTCTCCGCGACGGTGGGCAGCCACGTGTGCACCGGCACCATGGGCGCCTTGATCGCGAACGCGACGAAGAAGGAGACGAACAGCAGCCGCTCGGTCGTGGTCGACAGCGTCAGCCCGGTGAGGTTGTCGGTGAGGAAGGCCTGCTCGCCGCCGGGGCCCTGGAAGTACAGGGCGACGACGCCGACGAGCATGATGAGCCCGCCCGCGAGCGAGAACAGCAGGAACTTCACCGCGGCGTAGCGGCGCTGGGCGCCGCCGAACGAGCCGATGAGGAAGTACAGCGGGATGAGCATCGCCTCGAACAGCACGTAGAACAGGAAGACGTCGCGGGCGGCGAAGATGCCCATCATGAACGCCTGGCTGAGGAGGACGAGCGCGAGGTAGTGGCGGCGACGGTCGGGGGACGATGCATCGTCCCGCCACCCGGCGATGATCACCAGGGGGGTGAGCAGGGCGGCCAGGAGGATCATCAGGAGGCCGATGCCGTTGACGCCGAGCGCCCAGCTCGCGCCGATCTGCGGGATCCAGGCGTGGGTCTCCGAGAACTGGAACGCGCCCGCGGTGGCCGTGTCGAACTGCACGACCAGCACCGCGGCGAGCACGAGCTCCACGGCCGTGACGGCGAGCGCGACCTCGCGGGCGCGGCTCCGGGCCGATGCGGGCAGCGCCCACAGCAGGCCGGCGCCCGCCACGGGCAGCGCCACCATGACGGTCAGGAACGGGAACATGGCTTAGAGACCCCCCAGGACCACGATGAGGACGACGATGACAAGGCCGACGACCATGGTCGCCGCGTACGAGCGGACCTGACCCGACTGGGCGCGGCGCACGGCCTCGCCCGTCTTGGGCCATCCCTGGGCGCCGCCGTTGACGGCGCGGTCGATGACCGCGGCGTCCGCGTAGACGAGCGTCCGGGTGAGGTGGGTGCCGGGGCGCTCGAAGACGCCGCGGTTGACCGAGTCCTGGAAGAAGTCGTTGCGGGCGGCGACGGTCGCGAGCGAGACGTCGGGCGCCTCGGTCGGCACGTCGGCGGCGCCGTAGCGGCGCCAGGCCTCCCACACGCCCAGCGCGACGAGCGCGAGGGTGAGCGTCATGATGAGCCAGATGGGCATGACCGGGTCGTGGTGCTCGGCGTGGCCGGTGACCGGCTCGAGCCAGTGCGCGAACCGGTCGCCCACCGCGAGGAACAGTCCCAGGAACGCGGAACCCACCGCGAGGATGATCATGGGCACCGTCATGAGCGCGGGCGACTCGTGCGGGTGCTGGTCGTCGGTCCACCGGGCCTTGCCGTGGAACGTCATGAAGAACAGACGCGACATGTAGAAGGCGGTGAGCCCGGCGCCGACGAGGGCCGCGCCGCCCAGGATCCAGGGCTGGACGCCCTCGCCCACGAAGGCGGCCTCGATGATCTTGTCCTTCGACCAGAAGCCCGAGAAGGGCGGCACGCCCAGGATCGCGAGCCAGCCGAGCCCGAAGGTGACCCAGGTGGTCACCATCGCGGCGCGCAGGGCGCCGAAGCGGCGCATGTCGACCTGGTCGTTCATGCCGTGCATGACGGATCCGGCGCCCAGGAACATGCCGGCCTTGAAGAAGCCGTGGGTGACCAGGTGGAAGATCGCGAACGCGTAGCCGATGGGGCCGAGGCCCGCGGCGAGCATCATGTACCCGATCTGCGACATGGTCGAGGCGGCGAGCGCCTTCTTGATGTCGTCCTTGGCCATGCCGATGAGCGCACCCATGATGAGGGTGAGCGCGCCGACGGCCGCGACGACGAGCTGCGCGTCGGGGGCACCCTCGAAGACGGGGGCGGAGCGGACGATGAGGTAGACGCCGGCGGTCACCATGGTCGCGGCGTGGATGAGCGCGGACACGGGCGTGGGGCCCGCCATCGCGTCGCCCAGCCAGGACTGCAGCGGGAACTGCGCGGACTTGCCGCACGCGGCCAGCAGCAGCGCGAGCCCCGTTGCGGTGAGGGTCGCGGTGGAGGCGCCGGAGACGCCGTCCGCGACGGTGGCGAAGTCGACGCCGCCGAAGCTCGCGAGCATGAGGCCCATCGCGAGGATGAGGCCGATGTCGCCGATGCGGTTGACCACGAACGCCTTCTTGGCCGCGGTCGCGTACGCGGGCTTGTGGTTCCAGAACCCGATGAGCAGGTACGACGCGAGGCCCACGCCCTCCCAGCCGACGAACAGCAGCAGGTAGCTGTCCGCGAGCACGAGCAGCAGCATCGCCGCGACGAAGAGGTTGAGGTAGGAGAAGAAGATGCGCCGGTTGGGGTCGTGCTCCATGTACGCCACGGAGTAGACGTGGATGAGCGTGCCGACGAAGCTCACCAGCAGGACGAACGTGAGCGACAGCGGGTCGACCAGCAGACCCGCGTCGAGCTGCAGGTCGCCGCCCGGGATCCAGGAGTAGAGGTGGACCGCGTGGGAGCGCTCCTCCCCCGCCATGCCGAGCATCTGCAGGAACGCCCCGAACCCGACCACGAAGGTCGAGGCCGAGGCGGCGACGCCGAGCCAGTGGCCCCAGGCATTCGCGCGTCTGCCGGCGAGCAGCAGGATGCCGCTGGAGACCAGCGGCACCGCGATGACGAGCCAGATGAGGTCAAGCATGGATCAACCCTTCAGCTCGGCGGGCTCGTCGAGCGAGATGGTCTGGCGGGCGCGGAACACCGCGATGATGATCGCGAGGCCCACGACGACCTCGGCGGCGGCCACGACCATGACGAAGAACGCCATGACCTGGCCATCGACCTGCCCGTGGATGCGGGAGAACGCCACCAGCGCGAGGTTCGCGGCGTTGAGCATGAGCTCGACGCCCATGAACGCGATGATCGCGTTGCGGCGCACCAGGACGGCGGCGGCGCCGATCGCGAACAGGACGCACGCGAGGATGACGAAGTTGATCGGGTCCATCAGCGTCCCTCCTCGCGGTCGGATCCCTCGGGATCCGGACGGTCGGGGTCCAGACGGTCGGGATCCAGGCGCTCGGGGTCCGAGAGTCCACGGCCCGAGTGCTCGGCGTCCGACCCCCCGGCGCGGCTCGGGTCGTCGAGCCGGGCGCGGAAGTGAGCGCCCTCCTGCGTCTGATTGCGGACCTTGAGGACGCGCGACACGGACTGTTCGATGGGCTCGCCCTGCGGGTCGAGCGCGGGGACGTCGAGCGCGTTGTGGCGGGCGTAGACGCCGGGGAACACCTTGTTGACGGGGTCGGCACCCACGCGGACGCGATCGCGCTGGACCTCGAGCTGCGTCTTGCGCGGCTTGAGGCGCGGCACGTGCGTGAGCACCAGGGCGCCCACGGCGGCGGTGATGAGCAGGAAGCCCAGCACCTCCATCACGAGCACGTAACGCTCGAACAGCACGCCCGCGATGACGTCGGGCTCGCCCACGAGCGGCTCCTCCGCGACCGGCAGCGACACCCGCGCGACCATCGCGATGAGGAAGGCGCCCAGGCCGCCGGCGCCGAACAGCGCGATCCAGCGCTGGCCGGTGAGGGTCTCCTTCATGTCCTCGCGCCGGTCGACGCCGACCAGCATGAGCACGAAGAGGAACAGCATCATCACGGCGCCCGTGTAGACCACGATCTGCACGACGCCCAGGAAGGGCGCGTCGAGCGTGATGTACGCGGCCGCGAGCCCCACCATGACGAGCACGATGGACATCGCGACGTAGACCGCCTTGCGCGCGAAGATGAGCGAGAAGGCGGGAATGACGGTGATCGCGGCGATGACCCAGAAGATCACGGTGTCAACCACGGGCGGCCTCCTGGGCGTCGGCGGTGGAGTCCGGGGCGCCCGGCGACCGGGGGGCGTCGGCGGCGGACCCGGCCGGAGCATCGTCCCCCGTCGCTCCGTCGCCCGGCAGCGTCGGGTCGTCGGGGCGGTGCTCGCGCACCCAGGCCACCTGCTCCTCGACCGGGCCGGTGACCTCGCCGCGGTAGTAGGACCCGTCCGTGGTGCCCGGCACCATGGGGTGCGGCGCCGCCAACATGTCCTCGCCCAGGGGGGCGAGCAGGTCCTGCTTCTCGTAGATGAGGCCCTCGCGGGTGGGACCGGCGAGCTCGTACTCGTTGGTCATGGTGAGCGCGCGAGTGGGGCAGGCCTCGATGCACAGCCCGCAGAAGATGCAGCGCAGATAGTTGATCTGGTACACGCGGCCGTAGCGCTCGCCCGGGCTGAACTGCGCGTCCGGGGTGTTCGAGTCGGCCTCGACGTAGATCGCGTCCGCGGGGCAGGCCCAGGCGCACAGCTCGCAGCCGATGCACTTCTCGAGGCCGTCGGGGTGCCGGTTGAGCTGGTGGCGGCCGTGGTAGCGCGGCATGGGCGGCGTCTTGACCTTGGGGTACTGCTCGGTCACGGTGGGCCGGAAGAAGTTGCGCAGGGAGACGCCGAAGCCGGCGACGGGCGCGAGCGCCTCGCCGAGGGCGCCCTTCTTGGGGAAGTTCGACTCGAAGGTCTCGCGCTGAGCGTCGCGCTCGCGGTTGACCTTCCAGACCTCGTCGGACTCGTTCACTCGGAGTCCTCCTCTCGGGTCGAGACGCGCGCGTCGACCGTGCGGCCGGAGCGCGGCGAGGGGGGCAGCACCTGGTGGGGCAGGGGCGGCACGGGGTAGCCGCCCGCGAAGGCGTCGAGGACCTCGGGCTCGGGCTCCTCGTCGGCCTCGCCCTCCTCCTTCTCCTGGCTGTCGGTGACGAAGCCCCACACCGCGATGACGAGCAGGATGGCGACGATGCCGGCCACCGCGTCGTACACGTTGAGGTCGCGACCGAAGTGCTCGAAGGCGAAGCGGCCCCCGGCGAAGAAGACGAGCCAGCCCAGGCCCACGGGGATGAGGATCTTCCAGCCGAAGCGCATGAACTGGTCGTAGCGGAACCGCAGCACCGAGCCGCGGATCCACACGAACACGAACATCAGCAGCCAGATCTTCAGGATGAGCCAGATGGGCGGGAAGATGCCGGAGTTGAGGAACTCGGCGCCGGCCCACGAGGCGGGCCAGGGGGCGCGCCAGCCGCCCAGGAACAGGGTGGAGGCGACGGCCGAGACGTTGATCATGTTCATGTACTCGGCGAGGAAGAACCACGCGAACTTCATGGACGAGTACTCGGTCATGAAGCCGGCGACCAGCTCGCCCTCGGCCTCGGGGAGGTCGAACGGCAGGCGGTTGGTCTCTCCCACCATGGAGATGACGTAGAGGATGAACGCCGGGAACAGCGGCCACACCCACCAGCGGTCGGTCTGGGCCTCGATGATGCCGGAGGTGCTCATCGTGCCCGACAGCATGAAGACCGTGACGAGCGACAGCCCCATCGCGAGCTCGTAGGAGATCACCTGGGCCGTCGAGCGGATCGAGCCCATGAGCGGGTACGTCGACCCGGAGGCCCAGCCGCCCAGGACGATGCCGTACACGCCGATCGCGGCGCACGCGAGGATGAACAGCACGGCGACCGGGAAGTCTGTGAGCTGCAGCGGGGTCACGATGTCCGTGCCCGGAATGTGCGTGGGCGGGCCGAACGGGATCACGGAGAAGATCAGCAGCGCCGAGAACACGGAGATCATGGGCGCCGCGATGTAGAGCACCTTCTCCGAGCGCCGGACGGTGATGTCCTCCTTGAACAGGAGCTTCATCGCGTCCGCGACGGACTGCAGCAGGCCGAAGGGGCCCAGCCGGTTGGGGCCGGGGCGCTCCTGGAGACGGCCGATGACGCGGCGCTCGAACCACACCGCGAACAGCACCGAGGTGAGCAGGAACACCACGATGAGGACCGCCTTGATGATGACGATCCAGATCGAGTCGTTCGCGAGCGACTCGGTGACGGAGATGTCGGTCGACACCGGGTCGGCGGCCAGCAGGCGGGGAAGCATCACGCGACTCCCTTCACGGTGACGGTCGCGCCGGCGCCGCAGCGCAGCTCGTGGGCGACCCATGAGCCCGGCGACTTGGCGGGCACCCAGACCACGCCGTCGACCATCTCCGTGATGGCGACGGGCAGCTCGATGGTGCCGTGGTCCGTGGAGACGGTGACCACGTCCGTGACCTTGAGCGCGTCCGCGGTCGCCTGCGACAGGCGGGCGACGGCGACGCGGCCGGTGCCGGCGAGGTAGGGCTCGCCGTCCTGGAGGGCGCCCTCGTCGACCAGCTGGCGCCAGGTGGCGAGCACGGCCTTGGTCTTGGCGACGCGCTTGGCCGCGGGGACCTTGACGGCGGGCGCGGGGATGCGCTCGCCCGCGGCGGCGGCGCCGAGCGCGCCCAGCTCCGCGTTGACGGCCTCGACCGTCGCGGTGCCCAGGTCGACGCCCATCTCCCGCGCGAGCAGGTCGAGCACGCGGTGGTCGGACATCGCGTCGGTACGGATCGCGGTGGCGAAGGAGCGCAGGCGCCCCTCCCAGTTGACGAAGGTGCCGGACTTCTCCGACGGCGGCGCGACGGGCAGGACCACGTCGGCACGCTCGGCGATCGAACTGCGGCGCACCTCGAGCGACACGAGGAAGCCGACGCCCTCGATCGCGGCGTCGACGTCCGCGGACAGGTCGGAGGCGCTCACGCCTCCCACGACGAGCGCGCCGAGCTGCCCCGCCGCGGCGGCGGCGAGGATGCCGGCGGCGTCGCGGCCCTTGGCGGTCGGGAGGCTCTCGACGCCCCAGGCGGCGGCGACCGATGCGGCGGCCGGGTCGCCCGCGGCCCGTCCCCCGGGCAGGAGGCCGGGCAGGGCGCCCGCCTCGGCCGCGCCGCGCTCGCCGGCGCGACGCGGGATCCACGCGATGCGCGCTCCCGAGGACTCGGACAGGTAGAGCGCCTCGGAGAGTGCGCCGGGCGCCTCGGCGGCGCGCTCGCCCACGACGATGACGGCGCCGGGCTGCGCGAGCGCCTCGCGTGCGTCGGCGGGAAGGTCGGCGAGCACCGCGCCCTCGCGGCCGGGCACGCACTCGATGAGGCTCGCGTCCAGCTTGGCGGCGCCGCGCGAGGCGAAGGGCGCCACGGTGAAGACCCGCTGGGCGGCGCCCGCCTTGCGCAGGCGGAGGAACACCACGCCGCCCTCGTCCTCGGGCTCGAAGCCGACGAGGAGCACGGCGGGGGCCTTCTCGAGGTCCGCGAAGGTGACGCCCAGGCCGGTGCCGGCCACGGCCGAGCCCAGGAAGGCCTGCTCCTCGGCGGAGGCGGCGCGCGTGCGGGCGTCGACGTCGTTGGTGCGCAGCACGGTGCGCGCGAGCTTGGCGTAGGCGTACGCGTCCTCGAGCGTCACCCTGCCGCCGGGAAGGACGGCGGCGCCCCGTGCATCGTCCCCGGTCACGGCGGCCGTCAGGCCCGCCGCGGCGGCCGCGAGGGCCTCGGGCCAGGAGGCCTCGACGAGCACGCCGTCCTTGCGGACGAGCGGGCGGGTGACGCGGTCGGGCAGGTTCTGCCACGCGAAGGCGAAGCGGTCCTTGTCCGTAATCCAGTCCTCGTTGACGACGGGGTCGTTGTCGGCGAGGCGGCGCAGCACGGTGCCGCGGCGGTGGTCGATCCGGATGGCGGAGCAGGAGGAGTCGTGCTCGGCGATCGACGGTGAGGACACGAGGTCGAAGGGGCGCGAGCGGAAGCGGTAGGCGGCCGAGGTGAGCGCGCCCACGGGGCAGATCTGCACCGTGTTGCCCGAGTAGTAGGAGCTGAAGGCGCGGCCGGACTCGTCCTCCGCGGCGGCGCCCACGGGGCGGTAGCCGTCGAAGTCGAGGACGTCCTCGTCGAAGGTGCCGATCTGCTGCATCGCGCCGCGGTTCTGCAGGTCGATGAACGCGTCGCCGGCGATCTCCTTGGAGAAGCGGGTGCAGCGCTGGCACAGGACGCAGCGCTCGCGGTCGAGCAGGATCTCCGAGCTGAGCGGGAGGGGCTTCTCGAAGACGCGCTTGACGTCCACGAAGCGGGACTCCGGGCGGCCGTGGCTCATCGCCTGGTTCTGGAGGGGGCACTCGCCGCCCTTGTCGCACACCGGGCAGTCGAGCGGGTGGTTGATGAGGAGCAGTTCGAGCACGCCCTTCTGCGCGCGGTCGGCCTCCTCGGAGGTGTGCTGCGTGTTGACCACCATGCCCTCGGTGACCGTCATGGTGCACGAGGCCTGGGGCTTGGGGAAGGCGCGCAGCTTGCCCTCGGGTCCGGCGGGGCTCGCCACGTCGACGAGGCACTGACGGCAGGCGCCCGCGGGCTTGAGCGCGGGGTGGTCGCAGAATCGCGGGATCTCGATGCCCGCCTGCTCGGCGGCGCGGATGATGAGGGTGCCCTTGGGGACGGTCACCTCGCGCCCGTCGATGGTCGCGGTGACGGTCTCCACCGCCTGGGTCTCCGGCTTGTCAGCGGTCGCGGTCATGCGTGCGCCTCCTCGGGAGCGTCGGAGTCGGCCCGGGTCGCGCCGGCGGGGGCCTCGTCGTAGTCGAACAGGGCGGAGGCGGCGCGGTCGAACGGGCAGCCGCCCTGCTCGACGTGGGCCTCGTACTCCTCGCGGAACAGCTTCACGGAGCTGATGATCGAGGAGGTGGCGCCGTCGCCGAGCGCGCAGAAGCTGCGCCCCGCGATCGAGTCGCACGTGTCGAGCAGCTGCTGGATGTCCGCCTGGGTGCCGCGGCCGCCCTCGATCCGCTTGAGGATCTGGGTGAGCCAGAAGGTGCCCTCGCGGCAGGGGGTGCACTTGCCGCAGGACTCGTGCTTGTAGAACTCGGTCCACCGGGTGACGGCGCGCACCACGCAGGTGGTGTCGTCGAACAGCTGCAGGGCGCGGGTGCCGAGCATGGAGCCGGCGGCGCCCACGGACTCGTAGTCGAGCGGGGTGTCGAGGTGCTCGGCGGTGAAGATCGGGGTGGAGGAGCCGCCGGGGGTCCAGAACTTGAGCTCGTGACCCTCGCGGATGCCGCCGGCGTGCTCGAGGAGCTCGCGCAGGGTGATGCCCAGCGGGGCCTCGTACTGGCCGGGGCGGGCGACGTGGCCGGACAGGGAGAACAGGCCCATGCCCTTGGAGCGCTCGGTGCCCATGGCCGTGAACCACTCGACGCCCTTGTCGACGATCGCGGGCACGGAGGCCACGGACTCGACGTTGTTGACGACGGTGGGGCGGGCGTAGAGGCCCGCGACCGCGGGGAACGGCGGCTTGAGGCGGGGCTGGCCGCGGCGGCCCTCGAGCGAGTCGAGCAGCGCGGTCTCCTCGCCGCAGATGTAGGCGCCGGCGCCCGCGTGGACGGTGACGTCCAGGTCGAAGCCGCTGCCGTGGATGTCCTTGCCCAGGTGGCCGGCCTCGTAGGCCTCGCGCACGGCCTGGAGCAGGCGGCGGTAGACGTGGACCACCTCGCCGCGCAGGTAGATGAAGGCGTGGTTGCAGCCGATCGCGAAGGACGTGATGATCACGCCCTCGACCAGGGCGTGCGGGGCGGACATCATCGTGGGGATGTCCTTGCAGGTGCCGGGCTCGGACTCGTCGGCGTTGACCACCAGGTAGCGGGGGCCGCCGTCGTCCGGGGGCAGGAAGCCCCACTTCATGCCGGTGGGGAAGCCGGCGCCGCCGCGGCCGCGCAGGCCGGAGTCCTTGACGGCCTGGATGAGGTCGCCGGGCGCCATCCCCAGGGCCTTCGTGAGCGCCTGGTAACCGCCCGCATCGGCGTACGTGTCGATGCTCCAGGAGCGCTCCTCGGCCCAGGTGGCGCTGAGCACGGGGACGAGGTCGGGCGCGGGGGCCGAGCCGGCGCCCGCGCCGGGGGTCGCGGGTGCGTCGCTCACTGCTGCGCCTCCGTCCGGCCGCTGTCCGCGGCCGCCGCGGCCGCCGTGGCCGCCCTGGCCGCCTCGAGGCCCGCGAGCGTCGGGGCGCCGGGCCCCTGATCCTCGTCGGCGCGGCCGTCCTCGAAGCCCGCGAGCACGCGCGAGACCTCCTTGAAGGTGCACACCTTGGCGGGGCCGCGCGTGGGGGCGACGTCCTCGCCCGCCCGTAGCCGGTCGACCACGTCCTTGGCGGACTCGGGAGTCTGGTTGTCGAAGAACTCCCAGTTGACCATCATCACGGGCGCGTAGTCGCACGCCGCGTTGCACTCGAGCCGCTCGAGGGTGACCGAGCCGTCCTCGGTCGTCTCGTCGTGGCCCACGCCCACGTGCTCGGAGAGCTCCTCCCAGATGCGGTCGCCGCCCATGACGGCGCACAGCGTGTTGGTGCACACGCCCACCTGGTACTCGCCGTTGGGGCGGCGCTTGTACTGGGTGTAGAAGGTCGCGACGGCGGAGACCTCGGCGGCCGTGAGGCCCAGGGTGTCCGCGCAGAACTGGATGCCGTCGGGGCTGACGTAGCCGTCCACGGACTGCACCAGGTGGAGCATGGGCAGCAGGGCGGAGCGCGCGACCGGGTAGCGGCCGACGATGTCGGCGGCGTCCGCGGTCAGCTGCGCGAGGGTGGTCTCGTCGTAGGTCATCGGTCCACGCCTCCCAGCACCATGTCGATGGTGGCGATGGCGACCACCACGTCGGCGACCTGGCCGCCCTCCGTGAGGATCGACAGCGCCTGCAGGTTGTTGAAGCCCGGGTCGCGGAAGTGCGCGCGCCACGGCTTGGTGCCGCCGTCGGAGACCAGGTGGACGCCCAGGAGGCCCTTGGGCCCCTCGATCGCCTGGTAGACCTGACCGGCGGGGACCTTGAAGCCCTCGGTCACCAGCTTGAAGTGGTGGATGAGCGACTCCATGGACTCGCCCATGATGTGGCGGATGTGGTCGAGCGAGTTGCCCTGGCCGTCGCTGCCGAGCGCGAGCTGCGCGGGCCAGGCGATCTTCTTGTCGGCGACCATGACCGGCTGGCCCTGGGTCTTCTCGAGGCGGTCGGCGCACTGCTCGACGATCTTGAGCGACTCGTAGCACTCCTCGAGGCGGAGCACCACGCGCGCGTAGGCGTCCGCATCGGTGCTGGTGGGCACCTGGAAGTCGTAGGTCTCGTAGCCGCAGTACGGCTCGGCCTTGCGCACGTCGTAGGGGTGGCCGGCGGAGCGCAGGATGGGCCCGGTGATGCCGAGCGCCATGCAGCCGGCGAGGTCGAGGTTCGCCACGCCCTTGAGTCGGCCCTTGAAGATGGGGTTGGCGAGCTGGAGGTCGACCAGTTCGTCGAGCTTCTGGCGCACCTTGGGGATCATCGCGCGGATGGCGGCCACGGCATCGTCCGGCGCATCCTGCGCGACGCCGCCGGGGCGGATGTACGCGTTGTTGGTGCGCAGTCCGGAGATCATCTCGATGACCCGGAAGGTCTCCTCGCGGCCGATGAACGCCGTCGTCATGACGGTGGTGGCGCCCATCTCGTTGCCGCCGGTGCCCACGGCGACGAGGTGGGAGCCGATGCGTGTGAGCTCCGCCATGAGCACGCGCAGGATCGAGGCGCGCTCGGGGACGTCGTCGGTGATGCCCAGCAGCTTCTCGATGCCCAGGCAGTAGACCAGCTCCTGCGACATCGAGGCGACGTAGTCCATGCGGGTGCAGAAGGTCACGCCCTGGGTCCAGGTGCGGAACTCCATGTTCTTCTCGATGCCCGTGTGGAGGTAGCCGATGCCGGCGCGGGTCTCCGTGACGACCTCGCCCTCGATCTCCAGCATGACGCGCAGCACGCCATGCGTGGACGGGTGCTGGGGGCCCATGTTGACGACGATGCGCTGCTGGCCGAGGCGCTCGGCCTCCTCCGCGATCTCGCTCCAGTCGCCGCCGTAGGCGCTGTACTCGGGTGCCTCGGGGTCGTCCGTGAAGGCCCCGGTCGCGTGGGGTGCGGTCCGCTCCTGAGTCATCGGTACTGCCTCCGGGTGTCGGGCGAGGGGATCGAGGCGCCCTTGAACTCGACGTCGATGCCGCCCAGCGGATAGTCCTTGCGCTGGGGGTGGCCCACCCAGTCGTCGGGCATCTCGATGCGCGCGAGCGACGGGTGGCCGTCGAACACGATCCCGAAGAAGTCCCAGGTCTCGCGCTCGTGCCAGTTGTTCATGGGGTACACCGACACCACCGACGGGATGTGGGAGTCGGCGTCGGGCGCGGACACCTCGACGCGGATGCGGCGGTTGTGGGTGAGCGACTGCAGCGGGTAGACGGCGTGCAGCTCGCGGCCCGCGTCGGCCGGGTAGTGGACGCCGGAGACGCCCAGGCACATCTCGAAGCGCAGGTCCTGGTCGTCGCGCAGGTGCTGGCACACCTCGACGAGGTGCTCGCGGGCGATGTGCAGGGTGAGCTCGCCGCGGTCGACCACGACCGCTTCGATCGCCTCGGCGGCGCGGTCGCCCAGCAGCTCCTCGAGGACGTCGACGATGCCGTCGAACCACTCGCCGTAGGGCCGCTCGGTGGCGCCGGGCATCTGGATGGGCCTGACGAGGCCGGCGTAGCCGGAGGTGTCACCGCCGGAGCCGAACATGCCTTCGCGCACGTTGATCAGGGTCATGGGACGGCGATCGCCGATGCGCGGGCCGGCCTGGGCGTCGCCCTGGGCTTGCTCGTCGGGCCGGGCGTTCGCGTCGGCCTGGGCCTTGTCGACGCCCTGGGCCGTCGCATCGTCCTTGGCGCCGCCGGCCAGGTCCTTGGAGTCGCTCACCGCAGCAGCCCCTTCATGTCGGAGGTGGGCGTGGCGGCGAGGGCCGCGGCCTCGGCGGCGGCGGCGATCTCGCGGCGGTTGCGGCCCATGGGCGTGTTCTTCACCTGCTCCTGGAGCTCGAGCAGCGCGTACAGCAGCATCTCGGGGCGCGGCGGGCATCCGGGCAGGTAGATGTCCACCGGCACCACGTGGTCGACGCCCTGGACGATCGCATAGTTGTTGAACATGCCGCCCGAGGAGGCGCACACGCCCATCGAGATGACCCACTTGGGCTCGGCCATCTGGTCGTAGACGCGGCGCACGATGGGCGCCATCTTGTTGGACACGCGGCCGGCGACGATCATCATGTCGGCCTGGCGCGGCGAGCCGCGGAACACCTCGGAGCCCAGGCGCGAGATGTCGAAGCGCGGCGTGCCGGTGGCCATCATCTCGATGGCGCAGCACGCGAGGCCGAAGGTCGCGGGCCACAGCGAGCCGGCCCGCATGTACCCGACGAAGTTCTCGACCGTGCCGAGCATGAACGGAGGTGCGCTCTCTTCGATACCCATGTCAGATCAGTCCCACTCGAATCCGCCGCGGCGCCACTCGTACACGAAGGGGATCGTGATGAGGGCGAGGAAGGTCATGATGGCGATGAGCCCGAACCAGCCCAGCGCGTCGTGCGCGACGGCCCACGGGTAGAGGAACACCACCTCGATGTCGAAGATGATGAAGGTCATCGCGACCAGGTAGTACTTGATGGGGATGCGGCCGCCGCCGGCCGCTCCCGGGGTCGGCTCGAGGCCGGACTCGTAGCGGTCCACCTTGGCCGCGTTGGCGCGCTTGGGGCCCAGGATCGAGCTCACGAAGAGGCCGGCGACCGCGAGGGCGCCGGCGACCACCATCATGACGATGATCGGCACGTAGGGATTCACCGGGGGTCCTCCGTCGTCGTCGAGTCGCACATGTCGTTCACGCCGCGGGCGCCGCCTTGGTGAGGGCCGCCATCAGCCTGTCCGCCCAGCCTCCCCCGTGGGGTTCGTAGACGTCTGCGAGCAGTCTAGAGGTGAATTCCATGACCAAAGGACTAGGCAGCCCATACTTGGTGCAGACGTGCATGACCTCCGGGCGGGCGATGAGCGCGGCAAAGATCCGGCCCAGCGAGTAGTACCCACCCAGGTCATCCTTCATCATCCGGGCGTAACCTGCCAGGGCGTTCTCCTGGTCCCTGGCGCCCTGGGCGTCGCGCCACGCGACCGCGGCCTCGGTGGCGCGGCGGGCGGCCTGCATCGCGTACGCGATGCCTTCGCCGTTGAAGGGGTTCACCATGCCGCCCGAGTCGCCGACGAGCATCATGCCGGGCACGTAGTGCGGCTGGCGGTTGAAGGCCATGGGGATCGCGGCGCCCTTGACGGTGCCCACCTGCTCGCCGAGCTCCCAGTCCTGGGCGGCGTGGTCGAGCCAGTCGCGCAGCAGCGCACGGTGGTCGAGCTTGGGCGGGGCGCCCTTGGCGCTGAGCGTGCCCAGACCCACGTTCGCGGTGCCGTCGCCGAGGGGGAAGATCCATCCGTATCCGGGCAGCAGCTTCGAGCGCCCGCGCTCGCCGTCCCAGATCTCGAGGTGGCCCTCCATCCACTCCTCGTCGTGGCGGGGGGTGGTGTAGTAGGTGCGGACGGCGACGCCCATGGGCCGGTTCTCGAGGCGCTCGATGCCCAGGCCAAGCGCGATCCGGGCGCTCACGCCGTCGGCGGCGATCACCAGGGGCGCGCGGAACTCGACGGGCTCGCCCACCTTCCTGCCCCGTGCATCGGTCTCCCGCGCGACCACACCCACGACGCGGCCGCCGCCGTCGTGGCCGGCCTGGCGCTCGTCGCGCAGCGCCGCGTCGACGTGCCAACCCTCGCGCACGTCCGCTCCTGCGGCCCGGGCGTGGTTCGCCAGCCGCTGGTCGAACTGCGCGCGAGGCAGGGACAGCCCGTACTTCGGGAAGGCCTCGAGGTCGTGCCAGGGGAACTCGAGCCGGTGCCCGCCGCCCACCATGCGCAGGCCGTGGTTGCGGATCCAGCCCTCCTCGCGGGGCGTCGGCAGGCCGATGAGGTCGATCTCGCGCACCGCGCGCGGGGTCAGCCCGTCGCCGCACACCTTCTCGCGCGGATAGCGCGACTTCTCCAGCGCGATCACGTCGAATCCCTCGACGGCGAGATAGCGGGCGGCCGCGGCCCCGCCGGGACCGGCCCCGATGACGATGACGTCTGCCTCAGTGCGCACCGAACCAGAGTAGTCAGGCCTCCGGGGAGGCCGTGACCACGGGCCGGCGGCCCTGGCCCTCGGGTCGCTGGCTCACCAGGGACGATGCGGGGGTCGGTTCCCTCACGCGCGCGCCTCCGCGTTGGTACGGTGACAGGGTGAGCGACGATGTGGGCGTCACTTGGGCGGGGACGCACTCCTTCCGCGCGTCGCGCCTGGTCGAGCCCACCACCGTCGAGGAGGTCCAGGAGGCCGTCAGGACGGCGCCCGGGCGGGTCAAGGCGATCGGGACGCGCCACAGTTTCAACGACCTCGCGGACACCGACGGCACGCTGATCTCCGTGCTCGGCCTGCAGGGCCGGCCCTTCATCGACCTCACCGACCCCACGCATCCGACGGTCACCGCTCCGGCCGGGATCCGCTACGGCGAGCTGGGCGCGTGGCTGCAGCAGCGGGGGTGGGCGCTGCACAACACCGGCGCACTGCCCCACATCTCCGTCGCCGGGGCGACGTCGACGGGCACTCACGGCTCCGGGGTGCGCAACGGGTGCCAGTCGACCGCGCTGTGCCGCGTCGAGTTCGTCGATGCGCGTGGGAAGTTGCGCACCGTCCGATCCACCGACCACGAGCTCGCCGCCGTCGCGGTGGGGCTCGGCGCCTTCGGGATCCTCGTCGAGGCGTCGCTGTCGATCCAGCCCACCTACGACGTGCGCCAGGACGTGTACACGGGCATGCCTTGGGAGGTCCTCCTCGCCGAGGCCCCCGAGATCCTCGCGGACGCCTACTCGGTGTCCATCTTCACCACCTGGACCGAGCCCACCGTCCAGCAGGTGTGGCGCAAGTCCGGGATGTGGCTCGACGACGCCGTCCCGGACGAGTGGCGCGGCGCCGTCCGGTCGCCGGGCTCGGACGCCAGGCTGACCACCAAGGACCCGGACGCGCTCACGCCGCAGGGCGACCCCGGCCCGTGGAACGAGCGGCTCCCCCACTTCCGCTACTCGGGCCCGCACGCGGCGGGCGAGGAGATCCAGTCCGAGTACTTCGTTCCGATGCACGCGGCGAGCGAGGCGATCGAGGCCGTCCGGGCCATCGGCGAGACGGTCCGCCCGCACCTCATCGTGTCGGAGCTGCGCGCGGTCGCCGCGGACGAGCTGTGGCTGTCGGCGGCCTACGGGCGCGACACGCTCGCCATCAACTTCACCTGGACCCGGCATCCCGGCCAGGTGTCCGCGGTGCTGCCGGAGATCGAGAGGGCACTGGCGCCGTTCGGCGCGCGCCCGCATTGGGGCAAGTGGCACGCCTTCGACGCGCACGCCATCCGGCATGTCCACCCCCGGCTGGACGATGCGCGGGCGGTCTTCGAGTCGCTCGATCCCGAGGGGCGCTTCTCCAACACCCACCTCGAGCAGCTGGGCATCCGAGAGGCGCGGGGCCTCGCGTAGGGCGCGGCGCCTCATCGCCGCGACCCGCGCGACCCGGAAGTGGACGGAGCTCTCCCCAGGAAGGAGGGCGGCGGGTCGGGCAGGTCCTCCGGGAGATACCGCCTGCTGCCTCCCAGGATGGGTGTGCGGTCGGGGTCGACGCTGGCCGGAGGGATGAACCACGGCTGGCCGTGATGAAGACGGACCTCCCAGCCGGTGTCGTGGAGCCTGAGATGGCACGCGCGGCACAGGGGCAGCCCGTTCGCGGTGTCCGTTCGGCCGCCGCGTGCCCAGGAGTCGAGGTGATGCCCCTCGGCCCAACCGGGCGGCGCGGTGCACCAGGCGCAGCCGCCGTACCGCTCGGTGAGCGCGGTCCGCTGGGCAGGTGAGAACAACCGGCGCGCCCGGCCCACATCCAGCGGCAGGGACGCGCCCCCGAGCACCACGGGCACGATGCGCGCATCCACCGCCATCGCGCGCACGCGAGCGGCGCTCCACGGGGTGCCCGACTGGTCGCACGAGGCGATGCCCGCCGCGTCGAGCTCGCCGCGCAGTTGCTCGAGCGTCATGCGCACCACCACGGTGGTCTTGACCCCCGCGGACGGCGAGGTGCAGTCGGTGGCATGCGCGGCCAGCATGCCGAGCAGATCCGCGTTGATCATGCCCGTCGTGCGCTCCTCATGGACGCCGGTGTCGCGGGCCTGCTGGAACAGGTGCTTGCGCTGCGCATCGAACCAGGCCACCACGGGAGCGGCGGTCGCGGGATCGAGGCGGCCGTTGATGGTGATCATCCCGTCACGGTCCTCGCCGATGCTGAGATGGCGGCCGGCGCGCTGCACCCGCTCGCGTTTGCGCCAGCCCTCGGGATCCGCGGTGGCGCGCTCCCACCAGCACGCCTTGCGCAGCATCGCCAGGGACACGGCCTGTGCCTTGGCGACGAGGCGGCGCTCCACCTCCCACGCGGCGGCCGCATCCAGGGTGAGCCGCACGTGGGCGAGGGTCTCGCGCACGAGCGACGCCGCGTCGACGGAGATCCGTGCCCCCGCGACGGCCCATGCCAGCGACCCCTCGGGCGGCACCCACCGCCGCCGCTCCGACCCGCCCTTGTCCCTGTCCTTCTCCTTGTCCTTGTCCGCGCGGTCGTCACCGGGGTCGCCGGGGGCGCCGTCATCGTTCGCGTCACCCTCGTCATCCGGCGAGTCGTTCGCGTCGGGTCCGGGCCCGCCGTCCTCGTCCCGGTCCTCGTCGTCGGGGCCGGGCTCCGCCGCCCTGCCCGCCTCGATCAGCTTGAGGGCGTCTCCCGCGGTGCCGCCGATGAGGGACGCGATCCACCAGTGAGGAGTGCGGAACCCGGCCTTGCGCGCGAGTCCGTCCGGACCGTCGTCGGCCGCGGCACGGGCCGCCAGCGGCGCGGCGACGAGCCGCACCGCCTTGAGCAGCTCGCAGGCGGCCACGACCGACTCGGCGAGCTCCGCGCCCTCGAGCTCCAGCGAGTCGCGCCCGTCGAACAGGCCGAGACCTGCCAACAGATCGGCCGCGCGGGCGGTGCTGAGCTCCATGACTCCAGTCAACCGCGACCCTCTGACATTCCCGACAAACCGGACACGTAGGCCGGCGGGGACTGTGGAAACGCAAGCTCGACAGCGGCGCGAACAACCGCATCGTCCCCCGTCGCTCGCGCATGTTTCCCGCACAGACGGCGCGCGGCGCCGAGACTCGATTCTTGTGAGCGACCAGGGACGATGCACGGCGTGCGCGGCCGCCCGCCGTCGCCTGGCTAGGCTCGGGACGTGACCGTCCACACCACCCACCCCGGCCCGCTGCTCGCCCGCACCGTCGAGATCGACGACCCGGGCGACCTCCTCGCGGCCCTCCCGGAGCCCGGGATCGCGTGGGTTCGCCGGGGCGAGGGCATGGTCGCGTGGGGCGAGGTAGCGCGGGTCGACACGGTCGGCCCGGACCGCATCGACGAGGCTCAGCACTGGTGGCTGCGGCTCACGCGCCACGCGGTGGTCCGCGACGACGTGCGCCTGCGCGGCACCGGGCTCGTCGCGTTCGGCTCGTTCGCCTTCTCCGACTCGTCCGCCTCCGGCGGCTCCCTCGTGGTCCCGCGCTACGTGCTGGGCCGCCGGGACGGGATCTCCTGGTTCACGGCGATCGGTCGCGGCGACGACGAGGCCGTCACGGTGGACGATGCGCTGGCCCAGAGGTCGGCCCCCGAGGCTCCCGGTCGAGTCGCCATCGGCGGCGGCGACCGGTCCGCGTGGACCGAAGCGGTCGCCGGCGCCGTCGAGCGCATCCGCGCCGGAGCGCTCGAGAAGGTGGTCATCGCCCGCTCCGTCTCGGCCGAGGCCGAGCGGCCGGTCGACCCGCGCTGGGTCACCGCGCGGCTCGCCGACGACTACCCCACGTGCTGGACCTTCCACGTCGACGGGCTCGTGGGCGCGACGCCCGAGCTCCTCGCCCGCGTCGACCACGGCCTGGTCACCTCCCGCGTGCTCGCCGGGACCATCCGGATGACGGGCGACGACATGCGCGACCTGGCCCACGCGGGCGCCCTCGCGCGATCGTCGAAGGACCGCGAGGAGCACGAGTACGCGGTGCGCTCAGTCACCCAGGCCATGGCCTCGCACTGCGGCTCGGTCAACGTGCCCGACGAGCCGTTCGTCCTCCACCTGCCCAACGTCATGCACCTCGCGACCGACGTCACCGGCGTGCTCTCCCACAACGTCGCCGCCCTGGAGCTGGTGCGGGAGCTGCACCCGAGCGCCGCAGTCTGCGGCACGCCCACCCTCGAGGCTGCCGCCGCCATCGACGAGCTCGAGGGGCTCGACCGCGGTCGCTACGCCGGCCCCGTCGGCTGGATCGACGAGGCCGGGGACGGCGAGTGGTGCATCGGCCTGCGGTCCGCCGCGATCGATCCCGAGGACGCCCGCCTCCTCACCCTCTACGCCGGCTGCGGCATCGTGTCCGCGAGCGAACCCGCCGCCGAGTGGGCGGAGTCCGAGGCCAAACTGGAGCCGATGCGCCGCGCCCTGGGCGGCACGACCCCCACCCCGGCCGTGGGCTGGGACGAGGCGGAATGGGAGGAGCGCTACCGGTCCCGCGAGGCGGTGTGGAGCGCCAACCCCAACGCGCAGCTGGTCGACGAGGTGGCCGCGCTCGCGCCGGGGCGCGCGCTCGATGCGGGCTGCGGCGAGGGCACCGACGCCGTATGGCTGGCGACACAGGGCTGGCACGTGACCGCCGTCGACATCTCGCCGACCGCGATCGACCGGGGGCGCGAGCGCGCCCTGCGCGCGGGGGTCGACGAGCACGTCCGATGGATCGTGGGCGACGCGCTCGACCCATCGCTCGCGGGGAGCGAGTACGACCTGGTGAGCGCACAGTTCGCCCACCCGATGGCCGGGATCGCCTCGCTCGTCGCCACCCTCGCCGCGAAGGTCGCACCCGGCGGCACGCTGCTCGTGGTCGGGCACGATCCCCGGGACCCGCACACTCACGACCATCCGCGGCTCCAGCACACGGCCTTCCGCGCCGAGGAGGCCGCCGCGGCACTCGGGGTGGACGCATGGAAGATCGAGGTCGCGGAGATGCGCGAGCACGAGGCACGCACCCCGGACGGAGGAACGCGCCTCCGACGTGACGCGGTGCTGCGCGCCCACCGCCGAGACTGAACTCGAGCGCACCCTCGAGCGACGTCAGCCGACCACGGCCTCCACGACCTCGACCCCCTCGACCGGCGCGGCCAGCGCCGCCGCCAGCTCCTCCCGCGACCGCACGGCCACGTGCGCGGCGCGATAGCCCGCGCACAGCGCGCCCAGGTCCGCGCCATGCGGGGTGGTGAACACCCGCTCCACGTGCGCGGCCGGCGCCGCGGCGTGCTCGAGGCCGGAGAAGATCCGCCCGCCGCCGTCGTTGACCACGACCACACGCAGCCGCGGTCGCCGCTCGCGCGGCCCGACCAGCAGTCCGCCCGCGTCGTGCAGGAACGTCACGTCGCCCATGAGCGCGAGCACCGGGGTTTCGCAGGCGAGCGCCACGCCCACGGCCGTCGCCACGGTGCCGTCGATGCCGGCGAGGCCCCGATTGGCCAGCAGCACGGGCCGGCGCCCGTTGCGCGCCGCCGGCATGATCCGGTCGAGCGCCCGGATGGGCCCCGACGACCCGACCACCGCGAGCGGCGGGTCGCCCTCGCCGCGGTACGCGCCCCGCTCGAGCGCCTCGAGGAACGATGCGGCGATCACCTTCCCATTCCAGCCCTCCGGCACCTGCGGTCGCCCCCCGCCGGCGCGCCAGGCGGCGAGCCACTCCGGGTCCACCGCGCCGGGTGAAGCACTCCAGCACCACGACTCGGGCACCGACCGCACCACCGCCAGCGCATGCGCGGGGGCCTCGCGCCACCGCGCGCCGAACGCGGCGACGTACAGCGCGGGAGCGCGGGCGATGAGCGCCTGGACGGCCCGCGTGAGGGTCGGCCGGCCGATCACCACCACCTGATGGACCCGCGCCGCGAGGTCCCGTCCCGCCTCGGACTCGAGCAGGCGCACGTAGTCGGGGATGCAGGCCTCGCCCGCGCGCGCGCCGGACGTGGGCTCGGCGAGCAGCGGCCAGCCGTGGGCCTCGGCGACCTGGCGGGCCGCGTCGCCCGCGCCGTCGCCCGCGATCACCACGCCCCGAGCGACGGCGGGCAGCGGAGCCGCCGCCCTCGCATCGCCCCCGGCCACGTCCACCGCGGGCACCCCGCCGGTCCGCGCGCGCTCCACCGACGGCGGCGCCCCCCAAAGCCCGCCGTCCGCGCCCAGGGGCTCCCGGAACGCCAGGTTGAGGTGAACGGGGCCGGGGGCGGCCGCCATGTCGTCCCGCGCATCGTCCCCCAGGGCGGCGCGCACCGCGCGGTCGGCCAGCTCGGTCGCCCGGCCGGGACCCGCGCCCTCCTCGGGCGCGGCGACGTCCTGCTCCCAGCGCACGAAGGTGCCGAAGATCCCCGCCTGGTCCGTGGTCTGATTCGCGCCCACTCCCCGCAGCTCGGCGGGCCGGTCCGCGGTGAGCAGCAGCAGCGGCACCCCGGAGTGGTGCGCCTCCATCGCCGCTGGCAGGAGGTTCCCCACGGCCGTGCCTGACGTGGTGACGATCGCGACCGGCCGCGGCTCCCCCGCCGCGGCGGCGCCGCGCGCGAGGCCCAACGCGAGGAAGCCGGCGGAGCGCTCGTCGATCCGCACATGGAGGCCGATGCGCGGGGCACCCAGGGGCGGCTCCCCCGCCCCCGCCTCGGCGAGGGCATGGGCGAGCGGGCCCGATCGGGAGCCGGGGCACAGCACCACCTCGCGCACCCCGCGCTCGGCGAGCGCGGCGATGAGCTCGCGCGCGAACACCGCGGACGGGTGGCTCACACGATCACGTCCAGGCCGAGGTCGCCCATCATGCCGCCGTGCGGCACCAACGGGGTCCGGACCGTGTCGGTGGCGAGCAGCACGGAGGTGCCGAGCCCACAGGCAAACGGCAGCTCGGGCAGCGCGCGCGCGAGCGCCACGCCCGCCGCGAGCCCCACCGAGCTCTCCATCGCGCTCGAGACCACCACGGGCAGCCCGTGACGCTCGGCGGTGTCGAGGCACACCTGCACGCCGCCCATGGGCGCCACCTTGAGCACCAGGATGTCGGCGGCGCCGGCACGGACCACCTCGTCCGCGTCGCCCGGGATCCGCACGGACTCGTCAGCGGCCACCAGGACGTCGGTGCGGCGGCGCACCTCGGCCAGCTCGGCGACGGTCCGGCACGGCTGCTCGACGTACTCGAGGCCCTGCCCGCCGCCGGCGCGGGCCGCGGCGTCGAGCTCCTTGAGCGAGCGCACGGCCGTGTCCACGTCCCACGCCCCGTTGGCGTCCACCCGCACCCGGCCCTCCGGCCCCAGGGCGACGGCGACCGCCTCGACGCGCCGCACATCGTCCCTCAGGGAGACCGTGCCCGCGACTTTGACCTTGGCCGTGCCGCACCCGCCGCGGCGCGCGAGCTGCGCGGCGCGGCCCGAGGGCAGCTCCGGGATGATCGCATTGACCGGAACCTGGTCGCGCACGAATGCGGGCCACTCGCCGCGCGCGGCCTCCATCGCGGCGGACCACCACCGCGAGGCGCGCTCGGGCGTGTAGTCCGGGAAGGGCGAGTACTCGCCCCACGCGTCGGTGCCGTCGGGGCGGCGGCCGCGGATGAGCACGCCCCGGCGCTCGTCCGTGCCGCGAAAGCGCGTCCACAGCTGGACACGGAACGGGCGGAACTCCATGGGCTCAGCCTACGAGCGTGCGGGACCGGGTTCTGGCCTGGGCGCCCACCTGCGCCCCGCGTGCGCCCCGGCTACGCCCCGCCTGCACCCCGCCAGCGCCGCGCTTGCCTCCCACCTGCACCCCGACCCGCACGTCGGATGCTCGGCGCATCGGTCCGACATAGGTGCGCGCACCGACCCGCATGTCGGACCGGACGCGGAATGGCCCGACGCCCGACCCGCCGGATACGCTCGGGCCCCATGAGCGACATCCCCGTCCAGGTCTCGGACCTCATGGACCCGACGCGCTGGCGCGCCATCGACGGCTTCCCCGACGGGGACATCACCTACCACCGCTGGGTGGACCGCACGGGAGACGTCGAGCGGGACCTTCCCGCGGTCCGTATCGCGTTCAACCGGCCGGAGGTGCGCAACGCCTTCCGCCCGCAGACCGTCGACGACCTCTACCGCGCGCTCGACCACGCCCGCCAGACCGTCGACGTCGCGGCGATCATCCTCACCGGCAACGGCCCGGCCGCAGACGGGGTGCCGGCGTTCTGCTCGGGCGGCGACCAGCGCATCCGCGGCAAGGACGGCTACCTCTACGAGGGCTCCGCGGCGGACGCGCCGTCCTACGGCGGGCGTCTGCACATCCTCGAGGTCCAGCGCCTCATGCGCACCTCCCCCAAGGTCACCATCGCGGCGGTCAATGGGTGGGCGGCCGGTGGCGGGCACTCGCTCCACGTGGTCTCCGACCTGTCGATCGCGTCGAAGGAACACGCGCGCTTTAAGCAGACCGACGCCAACGTGGGCTCCTTCGACGCCGGCTACGGCAGCGCGCTGCTCGCGCGCCAGGTGGGCGACAAGCGCGCGCGGGAGATCTTCTTCCTCGCCCGCGAGTACTCGGGGGACGATGCGGCGGCCTGGGGGGCCGTCAACGAGTCCGTCCCGCACGCGGAGCTGGAGGAGCGCGCGCTCGAGTACGCGCGGATCGTCGCCACCAAGTCGCCGCAGGCCATCCGCATGCTCAAGTTCGCCTTCAACCTCGCCGACGACGGGCTCGCCGGCCAGCAGGTGTTCGCCGGGGAGGCCACCCGCATGGCCTACATGACGGAGGAGGCACAGGAGGGACGGGACGCGTTCCTCGAGCGCCGCCAGCCCGACTGGACCAGGTTCCCGTACGCGTACTAGGACGGCCCGCCCGGTTCAGTCCAGGTGGGCAGCCCAGGGATCGATGAAGTCGACCCCGGTTCGGGCGAAGTCCCGACCGTTGCGCGTGACGAGCGTGGCCCCGTGCACCCGGGCCGTCGCCGCGATCAGGCAATCGGCCATGGCCGGCGCCTGCGGGTCCGCGAGCATCTCCCCGGCGACCAGCGCCGCATCGGCGGTGAGGTCGAGCACGCGGCCTTCGTAGGCCCTGACGAGGCCGTCCAGCCAGGCTCGAAGCCTCGCCGCCTGGTCGGCGTCCCCGCGCCGCGCCACTCTCTCGATGCCGTACCGCAGTTCGGCCAACACGACGGAGGGCACGTACACGAGCCCGCTGTCGACTCCGCGCGCCCACTCGACGGCCGGCTCGTCCTCGGGGCGCCGCCTGCGCAGCGCCGACAGCACATTCGTGTCGAGCGCGTAGATCACAGGTCGACGTCCCGCATCTCGCCCGGCATCCGCTCAAACTCGACGTCGAGGTCCGAGACATCGGGCAGGGACTCCATGAGGTCCAAGAGACTCGCGGCGTGCGGGTCCTCAGCGACGGCGAGGATGCGATACACGACCCGGCCGTGCTTGGTGATGTGCACCTCGTAGCCCTCGTCGACCGCATGCGTCACCACGCCGGAGCGCTGGTTGAGGTCCCTCGCCGTGAACGTCTTGATGGCCATCCGACGCACCTCCACCCCAACTGTAGCGATATCGCTACACCGATGGAAGAGGGCCCCTGAGGCCTTCCCCACACGCAGGGCCATGTGCCCGCACGCGTGTCAGACGCGTCCGGGACAATAGAGGCATGACGAAGGCGCGACGGTGAGCGGCAGTTCCTGGGACGCCGCCGCGTCGCCGCCCGGGTGGCTCCCCGACCCCACCGCGCCCCACCTCGAGCGCTACTGGGACGGGCGCCGGTGGACCGGCCAGACCCGGCGCACCTACGGCACGGCGCGGCCGGATGCCGCGCCGGCCTCGGACCTCTTCGCGCGCGCCAGCGACGGCCTCGGATCGGCCCACGGTTCGGCGCCCACGGCGGGGCCCTCGTCCGCCTACTCGTCGCCGCCGCCCTACGGGCCGCCGCAGCCGTACGGCCCGGGTCCGTCGTACGGCTCCGGGTCTCCGTCGGGCACCTCCGGCTCCTCCATGGCGGGCGGCGAGCCACCGTCGCTTCTCGGCGATCCCCCGGACTACCTCTCCGGCCCCGCCGCCGGGATGCCGGCACCCCCTCCCCGGTTGACACCGCAGCGCAGGCGGCCGGGAACACTGGGCGTCATCGTGATCGCCACGATCGCGGTGACGGCGGTACTCACGCTGACGCAGTGGTGGGGCGACCTCGCGAGCGACGATGCGAACGCGCCGGCCGCGGCCGAGCAGCCGGTCGAGCAGCCGGTCGAGCAGCCGGCGGGTCAACCGGTCGAGCAGCCGGCGGGTCAACCGGGCGAGCAGCAGGCAGGGAACGCCGAGCCGGCGCCTGGGGACGGCGGCGCGACGGGCGACGTCTCCGGCCCCGCGACGCGGCCGGAGACGCCCTCGGTCGCCTACCCCGTGTTCGGCTCGACGGAGCTGGTCGAGTACCTCGCCGCGCACATGATCGCCCACACGGACGCGATCGACGTCAGCCATTGGGCGTCCAGCGGCGATGCTGACCGGGCGATCACGGCCGCGATGCACGAGGCGCTCACGCAGAACCCGTACGTGTTCGTCCAGCGGTGGAACACGAGGACCGTGACGTCTGGCGCCGGCGTCGAGGTCACGATCTCACCCGAGTACACCTACGACCCGGACGAGCAGCGCAGGCGCCAGGCCACGACCGCCGGCGGGGCGCGCCAGATCGCGGACATGGTGCGCGGATATGCACCTGCGACGGACGCCGAGGCCGCGGACATCATCCACGAGCTCATCCGCATCAACGCCACCTACGACTACGCGGCGGCCGAGGCGATCGACCGCGGGGAGAGCGGACCGCACGTCGCCCAGTCCCAGGAGGCGTACGGCATCCTCGCCGAGCGCACCGCCGTCTGCAACGGCTACGCGCAGGCCTTCCACGCGATCGCCTTCGACTACGGGCTCGAGAGCGTGATGGTCACGGGCGACGCGTGGGACAACGGGTCGGGCGGCGCGCACGCCTGGAACCGCGTCCTGGTCGACGGCACCTGGAAGTTCGTCGACGTCACCTGGGACGACTCGGGAGACTACGAGTCCAAGGAGTTCCTCCTGCTGCCCACCGAGCCTGCGAGCCACCGGCCCGACTCCGACTGGATGGTCGACACGAGCCTCGCCGGCGGGTGACGGGGGGCGCGCCGAGCCCTCAGCCCAGCCACTCCTCGACCAGCGCCGGCACCGCGTCCTCGATGGGCTCGCGGATCACGCGATGCGCCTCCGCGTCGTACGCGGTGGGCGACGCGTTCACGATCACGAGCTCCGCGCCCGCCCGCACCGCGGCCCCCGCGAGCGCCGCCACGGGGTAGACCTGCAGTGTCGTGCCGATCGCCACGAACACGTCGCACGTGCGCGCCGCGCGCCCCGCCCGGTCCAGCGACGCCTCCGACAGCGCCTCCCCGAAGTACACGACGTCCGGCTTGAGGATCCCTCCGCACACGGCGCACACCGGGTCCGGCGATGCGTCGAGACGCGCCAGCACGTCCACCGTCGGCATCGACGCCCCGCATCCCAGGCACGACGTCGTGGCGAGGGTCCCGTGCATCTCCACCACCGCATCGTCCGGGGTGCCGGCCTCCCGGTGGAGGCCGTCGATGTTCTGGGTGAGCAGGTCCCGGCAGGCCCCGGCGGCGACCAGGCGCGCCAGGGAACGATGCGCGGGCGAGGGCCGCGCCGACCAGGCGCCATGCGCGCGCCAGTCCCGCCAGCCCTCGATGCGCGCCTCGCGGTCGCCCACGAACACGTCGATGTCCAGCAGGCGCGCCCGCTCGGGCCTGCGCGTCCACAGCCCGTCGGGGCCGCGGAAGTCGGGGATCCCCGCGGCCGTGGAGATCCCTGCGCCGGTGAGGACCGTGATCACGGCGACGGGCTAGCTGATGTCGATCGCGGTCGCGTGGTCGATCCCCTTGTTCGGGATGAGCTCGACCCAGGTCTGGCCCGGCATGAAGGAGACGGGGTCACCGGACTCGGTGGCGAAGACGAACGGGTCGTACTGGCCCGCCTTCGACCAGTTGATGGGGATGTACTGGTCCCCCGACGCGACGTATCCGGTGCCCGACTTGCCCGCGACGAGCGTCTCCGGCACCGACGAGCCACCGTTCGACGACGTGTACTTGATCTCCACCCACAGCGCGACCACGTTGGTCGCGGACAGCTGGGTGCCGTCCATCGTCACGTGGGGGCTCGAGCCCTCGTAGCGCATCCACGCGTCGGCGTCCGCGTCCCAGCGCCACTCGGGCTGCGACTGGCTCGACATGGTGATGTCGATGACGGACGCGGCCTCTCCCTCGAGCTGCGCGGTCGCGGTCTCGGCGGGGAACGCCCACTCCCACTGCGCCTCGGGCGCGGGCATGTCGGAGGCCTGGCGCGCGAACTCGGCCGGGTAGCCGTGCAGGTTGTGCGGGGCGGCGCGGCCCGAGGTGCGGTAGAAGCCGCTCGAGCCCACGTCCTGGGCGATCACCTTCTGGCCGGAGTTCTGCGTCGCGGAGACGAAGCGCGCCTGCGCGCCCGAGAAGACCAGCGGCCCGGCGAACGAGCCCATGATGTTCTTGTCCATGGGGCGCATCGAGCGGATGGGGCCCACCGAGTCGGGGTAGTCCGAGTGGTAGACCGCGATGAGGCGCGAGATGCCGTACTCGACGTACTCCTCGAACACCACGTCCGCCTTGTCGAGGTTCTCCTGGGGCCGCGCGGCCGACGAGTTCTCGATCTTGATCGACAGCGCCGGGCGGTCGAGGTCCTCCTGGTCCACGTCGGCGGCCTCGATGCCGGTGAGCGGCCACACGACCTCGGGACGCGGGTCCTCGGGCGCCTCCGGCAGCGACGGGATGGACGGCTCGACGGACACCGACACGGTGGCCTGCGGGGCGGACGAGGTGGTCGTGGCGGGGGCGCACGCGGCGAGCAGAGTGAGAGCTCCAGCGGCCGCGAGCGCGCCGGACAGGCGCGTCTTGCTCATGCCCGAAATAGTACGTTCGCCACTAGGCTCCCCCGCGTGACCTATGTACCTCTCGCCGCCTCGCCCGTTGATGCTGTGGCGAAGGTCACCTCCGGACGCGCGGCAGGCTGGGAGGTGGCGACCTCCGGCTCCACCGGCGCCCCGCGCCTGGTGAGGATCGGGGCCGATGCGGTGCGCGCCTCCGCGGCGCTCACCGCCGCCCGCCTGGGCGGCGAGGCGGCCTGGCTGCTCGCGCTCCCGGCGGACCGCATCGGCGGCGCGATGGTGCTCGCGCGGGCGGCCCTCGCCGATGCCCGGGTCGCCGCGATGCCGCCCGGCCCCTTCACGCCGGAGGGCTTCGCGGCGGTCGCCGAGGAGCTGGTCGCCGAGCCGCGGCGGCACGTCTCCCTGGTGCCCACCCAGCTCCGGCGCCTGCTCGACTCCCCGGTGGGGCGCGAGGCGCTCGGCGCCTTCGACGCGGTGCTGGTGGGCGGCGCGGCGCTCGGCACGACCGAGGCGCCCGCGAACGTGGTGCGCACGTACGGCATGAGCGAGACCTGCGGCGGCTGCGTGTACGACGGCGCGGTGCTCCCCGGCACCGACGATGTCCCCGGAGCGCTCGCGCGCGTGGATCACGACGGGCACATCCGCCTCGCGGGCCCCACGCTCGCGGACGGCTACGCCGACGGAGACGACCGGGCCTTCGTCGTCGAGGACGGCGTGCGCTGGTTCGTCACGTCGGACCTGGGCGAGTGGCGCGACGGGCGCCTCCACGTCCTGGGCCGCGCGGACCACGTCATCAACACCGGCGGGGTCAAGGTGCACCCGCAGCCCGTCGAGTCCGCCCTCGAGTCCGCGCCCGGTGTGGTCGCCGTCGCCGTGGTCGGCGTCCCCGACGCCGCGTGGGGCGAGCGCGTCGTCGCCGTCGTCGAGGGCGCCGCCTCCCCCGAGGCGCTCGCCGCCGCCGCGGCCGGCCTGCCGGCGTACGCGAGGCCCAGGCGCATCGTCCCTGCTCAGGTCCCCCGCACCCCGGGTGGCAAGATAGACCGCGCCGCGGCGCGCTCGCTCGCGGCCCGGAAGGAGCACCGATGACCCCGACGACCGCCGACTGGATCGCCGGCGCCCGCCCCCGGACCCTGTGGACCGGCGCGACGCCGGTGCTGGTGGGCAGCGCATCGGCCCTGCTCCTGGGCTCCTTCCGGCCGCTGCTCGCGTTCCTCGCGCTGGGCGTCGCGCTCGCGCTGCAGGTGGGCTCCAACTACGCCAACGACTACTCGGACGGCGTGCGCGGGACGGACGTCGACCGCATCGGCCCCACGCGGCTGGTCGCCTCCGGCAAGGCGGCGCCCTCGTCCGTGAAGCTCGCCGCCTACCTGGCGTTCGCGGTCGCGGCCGTCCTCGGGCTGCTGCTGGTGATGCTGTCGGGCGTGTGGTGGCTGCTGGCCGTGGGCGTGGTCGCGATCGTCGCGGCCTGGACGTACACCGGATCGGACCGGCCGTACGGGTACGACGGGTGGGGCGAGGTGAGCGTCTTCATCTTCTTCGGCCCCGTCGCGACGCTCGGGACGCTGCTCACGCAGGCCGGCGAGGTGACCTGGTGGGCTGCCGTCGCCTCCGCGGGACTCGGCCTCTACGCGGTGGCGCTGCTGCTGGTCAACAACATCCGCGACCTCGAGACCGACCTGTTCGCGGGCAAGCGCACGCTCCCGGTGAAGATCGGGGAGGCGCGGGCGCGCCAGCTGTTCGCCGCGTGCGTGACGCTGCCCGTCGGCTGCTCGATCCTCATCGCCTTCGCCCACCCGTGGGTGCTCATCTCCACCGTGGTCGCGCTGCCCTCGGTCATCATCGCGCTGGGCATGCGGATGGGAGCCGCGGGCCGCGGCAACTTCGCCGTGATGTTCGCGGGGATCTCCGGGGTGGGGCTGGCCTACGGCCTGCTGCTCGCGCTCGGGCTCGCGTTCTCGAGCTGAGCGGGGCGTCGGACCTCGCGGCCCCCGCGCCCGGTCAGGGCGCGGTCAGGCCTCGCGGCGCGATTCGAGCTCCGCGTCCTCCTCGGCGTCCGCCTCGCGGATGCCCTTCTCGGAGCGGGTGATCCACCCGGCCATCTGCTCGTTGGCCCGCACCCGCAGGCCCGGGAAGGCCAGGTACGAGACCAGCCACCCGAGCATGAAGGCCGCGAAGAACGCGAGCAGGTCGCGCCACCCCACCAGCCACAGGATCGCGAACATGGCCAGGAAGACGCCCGTCCGGGCCGCCCAATACGTCAGCACGCTCATGCGCTAACGCTACCGGGCGTTAACATGGATGGATGCTTCGAGTACTGCCGCTCATCCTGTATTTGGCGCTGGTCGTCTACGCCATGTCGGATGCGATGCAGCGGCCGGAGAAGGAGCCGTACGGCCTGCCCAAGTGGGGCTGGGCCGCGATCATCCTGCTGCTGCCCATCCTGGGCGCCGTCGCCTGGATCGTCATCAGCCGCATGAAGCCCGACCACGGGCCGCAGCCGCGCCGCCAGCCCATCGCTCCGGACGACGATCCCGAGTACCTCGCCTGGCTGCGCGAGCAGTCCCGCCGCCGCAAGGGCACGGGCGAGAGCCA
>NZ_BBLY01000004.1:0-119705 GCF_000971175.1 Demequina pelophila
TGGCTGCTGTCCCTCAACGGCACCTGGAGCTTCCGCTGGTCCCCCGACGCCCGCACGGCGTCGACCGAGTTCGCGGACCCCGCCGTGAGCGTCGAGGGCTGGGACACCGTCGAGGTGCCTCATCACTGGCAGCTCGACGGGTACGGCGACGAGGAGACCGGGGGCATCGTCTACCTCGACACCGTGTACCCGTGGGACGGCTACGGCGAGGTCGCGCCACCCGCGCTGCCGGACCAGGGCCTCTCGGTGGGCTCGTACCGCCGCGAGGTCGAGGTCCCCGCGACCTGGGGCGGCCGCCGCACCATCCTCGCCTTCCAAGGAGTGAAGTCGGCGTTCACCGTGTGGGTCAACGGCGAGGAGATCGGCTACAGCGAGGACAGCTTCACGCCCGCCGAGTTCGACGTCACCCACGCCCTGGTCCCCGGCGCCAACACGATCGCCGTGCACGTCCATCGCTGGTCGGACGGGTCGTGGCTCGAGAACCAGGACATGATCGACCTCAGCGGCATCTTCCGCGACGTCGAGCTGTACTCGGTCCCCATCACGCACCTCGACGACCACACCGTCACGACGGAGCTCGGCGAGGACCTCGCGCGCGCCACGGTCACGGCCGAGGCGGTGGTCACCAGGGCAGTTGCGACCGACCAACAGGCCGAGGGGACCGCGGCCGACGCCGCGGCCGCCGCCGCGCCCGGCTCCGACGCGGCGCCGGGCGACACCCTCCGCGCGACCCTCCACTCGCCCGACGGCGAACCGGTCGCGACCGCTCAGGTGGCCCTCGCATCGTCCCCGGACACGCTCACCCCCTCGCTCGAGCTGGACGTCCCCGACCCCCGGCTGTGGTCCGCCGAGGACCCCGCGCTCTACACGCTCGTCTACGAGATCCTCGACGGCGACGACGTGATCGAGACCGTCGCCGAGCGCATCGGGCTGCGCGAGTTCGGCATCGTCGACGGCCTCATGACGCTCAACGGGATGCCGCTCGACATCAAGGGCGTCAACCGCCACGACACCCACCCCGACGTGGGTCAGGCGATGACCGAGGGGCAGCTGCGCGAGGACCTCGAGCTCATGCGCCGGCACAACATCACGGCGGTCCGCACGGCGCACTATCCGGCCCACCCCGCGCTGTACCGCCTGGCCGACGAACTGGGCATGTACGTCATGTCCGAGGCCAACCTCGAGAGCCACGACCTGCGGCCGTTCCCGGGCGACGCGCCCGAGTGGACTGCGGCCGTGCTCGACCGCGTCGAGTCGATGTACCAGCGCGACAAGAACCACGCCTCGGTGCTGTGGTGGTCGCTGGGCAACGAGGTGGGCCCCGGCCCGGTGTTCGCCCAGGCGGCGGACTGGCTGCGCGAGGTCGACCCCGGCCGGCTGGTCCACTTCCAGGAGGACAGCTCCGTCGCGGACGTCGACGGCGTCTTCTACCCGTATCTCTCCCAGATCGAGGAGCGCGCGGCCGCCGGCGGCGACAAGCCCTGGCTCATGACCGAGTACCAGATCGCGATGGGCAACTCGCTCGGCGGGATCGCGGAGTTCTGGGAGGTCATCGACTCGGTGCCGGACCTGCAGGGCGGGTTCGTGTGGGACTGGGCGGACCAGTCGATCCGGCTGCCCATCGGGCAGGGCGTCGAGGGACTGCCGCTCGACCCGGCGCTTGCGCCCGAGGACACCTATTTCTCCTATGGCGGGGACTGGGGCGACTATCCGCACGACGGCGCCTTCGCCACGAACGGCCTGGTCCTGCCCGATCGCACCGTCCAGCCCGAGCTGATCGACCTGGCCGCGGTGTACGCGCCGGTGGAGCTGGTCGACGCGGACCTGCTCGCCGGCACCGTGACGCTGCGCAACGAGCACCTCTTCACGGACCTGGCCGCGCTCGACGCCTCGTGGGCGCTCGAGGTGGGCGGGATCGCGGTCGACGGCGGCGTGCTCGACGTCGCGCTTCCCGCCGGAGAGACCGGGGACATCGCCGTGCCGGTCGAACGGCCCGCGGGCCTCGCCGCGGGCTCGGAGGCCTGGGTGACGGTGTCCTTCGCCCTCGCCGAGGACGCCGCGTGGGCCCCGGCGGGCCATCGGGTGGCCGCGATTCAGGCCGCCGTCCCGTGGGCCGTCGAGGGCGCGGACGCGGGGGACGATGCCGCGGCCGGGAACGGCGCGGAGGTCGCCGGCGGCGAGGGGACATCCGACGCGGAGGCGACCACCGGCGCGGAGGCGACCACGGAGGCTGCCATCGCATCGGTCCCGCTCGAGGTGACCGAGACCGCGGCGGCCATCGAGGTGGCCGGCGATGGGTTCTCGGTCGCGATCGATCGCGCGACGGGGGAGATCTCCTCGTTCGCCGCGCACGGACGCGAGCTCCTCACCGGCGGTCCCGCGCTCGACTTCTGGCGCGCGCCCACCCAGAACGACCTCTACAACCGCCTCGCCGACGACGCGTCGCGGTGGCGCGAGGCGTCTCCGGAGCCGCTCGCGGTCGAGGTGACCCGCACGGGCGCGGACGCGGTCACGGTCGAGGTCGACGGCGGGCTCGCGGGCGTGGGCGATCGCGCCTACTCGGTCGCCTACACCGTGACCGCCGCCGGCGACGTCCTGGTCGAGGCCGCGCTGTCCGACTCGAACCGCGACGGCGAGATCCCGGCGGTGGGCATGCGGATGACACTGCCGGGCGAACTGGACCAGGTCGCATGGTTCGGCCTCGGTCCGCACGAGACCTGGTCCGACCGGTCCGCGGGCGCCCTCGTGGGCCGCTGGAGCCTCGGCGTCGAGGACATGTTCTTCCCCTACGTGCAGCCGCAGGCCACGGGCAGCCGGACGGACGTCCGGTGGATGGCGCTCACGGACGAGTCCGGCGCCGGGCTGGTCGTGTCCGCCCTCGAGGACACCTTCGCCGCCACGGCGCTGCCCTTCTCCGAGGCGGCGATCGAGGCGGCGCGCCACCCGCACGACCTGGTCGCGGACGGTGAGACGCACCTCACCATCGACGGCGCCCAGCAGGGTCTGGGCGTGGGCTGGGGCGAGCGCGCCCTGCCGCAGTACACGGTCGCGGCCGACGCAGCGCAGTCCGTCGGCTTCGTGCTGCGCGCGCTCGAGGCGGGCGAGGACCCGGCCCAAGTTGCGTGGAGCGGCGAGGGCTCCTGAGAGGGGCCCCGGTGTGACAGCCTGAGGTCATGCCGCCCCGCCGACGCATCGACCCCGCCGCCGGCCGCGCCGCGCTCGCGGCGTGGAAGGCCACCCGCACCCCGACCCTGCACGCGCCCGAGTCCGCCGCCGCCCCGGACTTCGCGCCGGTGCCGGACCGCACCATGACCGCCACCGCGGTGCGCTACGCCCTCGAGGAGCTCGCCGCCCGCGCGCCCGGGCGGTCGCTCGAGGTGCGCGTGCCGCCGTTCGGCGCCACGCAGTGCATCGAGGGCTCCGTCCACCGCCGCGGCACGCCCCCCGCGGTGGTCGAGATGACCGCGGAGGTCTGGCTGGACCTGGTCACCGGGGCCGTCTCCTGGGCCGATGCGGTGGCCGCCGGCCACGTCGACGCGTCGGGGGAGCGCTCGGACCTGTCGGGCTGGCTGCCGCTCGCGTAGTCGCCTCGCCCCCACGTCACCCCTCCACACAAGAGGGCGCGAAAACGCCGCAGAATCGCTCATATCGGCGCGACTCGCCGACGACACGCCGCGGCGTGCGTGGATCAGTGTCGGAATCGTGTGGAGGGGTGATCTGGGCGGTGTGCGAGCATCACCCCAGGTCCCGCGCGCATAACGATTCGGTAAGGGCCGGGTCCTAGGTTGCGGGCGCCCCCGCCCTTCCCTAGGCTTGGGTGCAAGCGTTTGCGTCGATGGTGACGCGTGTTGCCAGCGAGCGAGCGCCCCCGGGTCGAGTCCCCAACCGACGGATGCCCGGGTATCGCAACTCAACGAAGAGGAAGGCGACAACGCTGATGAAGCGACGCTATTGGGGCCCCATCGCGGGCCTTGCGCTGGGCGGCCTCGTGCTGGCCGGCTGTTCCAGCAGTGACGACGACACCACCGACGGGTCCACCGCGGACTCGGGCACCGGCGGCGACACCTCCGGCGAGGTGATGGAGGGCTGCGAGGAGTACGCGGCGTACGGCACCCCGGGCGGCTCGGTCGACCTCGAGGGCACCATCACGGGCATCGAGGCCGAGCAGATGCAGCAGTCGTTCGAGAAGTTCAACGAGTGCACCGGCATCGACGTCGTCTACACCGGCAACGACCAGTTCGAGACCACCATCCTGGTCGACATCGAGGGCGGCAACCCGCCGGACATCGGCATCTTCCCGCAGCCCGGCCTGCTCGCCACGGCTGTCGGCTCGGGCCTGGTGAAGCCGGCCCCGCAGGCGGTCTCGGACAACGTCGACGAGTTCTGGGGCGAGGACTGGAAGGGCTACGGCACCGTCGGCACGACCTTCTACGGCGCGCCGCTGATGGCGTCCGTCAAGGGCTTCGTCTGGTACTCGCCCAGCGAGTTCGCGGACAACGGCTACGAGGTCCCCACCTCGTGGGACGAGCTCATGGACCTCACCGAGACCATGGCGACCGACATGCCGGGTGAGGGCGCGAACTACAAGCCGTGGTGCATCGGCTTCGAGTCCGGTGTGGCCACCGGTTGGCCGGGCACGGACTGGATCGAGGACATCGTGCTCCGCCACTTCGGTCCGGAGACCTACGACGAGTGGATCGCGGGCGACCTCGACTTCACGTCCGACGAGATCAAGGAGGCGTTCGAGCTCTTCGGCGCGATCGCGCTCAACGAGGACTACATCAACGGTGGGCTGGGCGACGCCTCGTCGATCGCGGAGACGTCCTTCCAGGAGGCCGGCTTCGGGCTTCTGACGGGCGACTGCTCGCTGCACCACCAGGCGTCGTTCTACGAGGCCCAGTTCCCGGAGTTCTCGGATGACGTGACGGTCGGTCCCGACGGCGACGTGTGGGCCTTCCTGACCCCGCCGGCCGAGTCGGGCGATCCCGAGGCCGTCACCGGTGGTGGCGAGTTCGTGGGTGCGTTCAGCGACACCGAGGCGGTCCAGGCGACCCAGGCCTTCATGTCCTCGGACACCTGGGCGAACATCCGCGTGGGCCTGGGCGGCGTCATCTCCGCCAACAAGGGCCTCGACGCCTCGCTCGCGTCGTCCGAGCTGGGCCAGCTCTCGATCGAGATCCTGCAGGCGCCGGACACGGTGTTCCGCTTCGACGCCTCGGACCTGATGCCGTCGGCGGTCGGTTCCTCCGCCTTCTGGGTCCAGATCACCGAGTATGTCAACGGCAAGGACCTCGACACGGTCCTCGCGGACATCGAAGCAGCCTGGCCGTAAGCCGACTGCCTGCCGACCGGCCGGGCGCCGCCACCGCGGAGCCCGGCCGGTCCGGCCGTCAGCACCGTCACTCAAAGGAGAGAGAAGATGTCGACTCTGGCAGTCGGGGGTCCAGGGGTGCTGCCCATGAGGGGCCTTGACTCGCAGTTCTGGTCCACGCAGGGCAGCAACGTGACGCTTGCGGTGATCGCGATCGTCGCGTTCGTCGCAGTCGTGGCCCTCATCATGTTCGGCGCGGACCTGGTCCGCGGGCGATCCCGCGACAAGGTGCAGCTGGTCGTGCTCGTCACGCCGGTACTCGCCCTGCTCGCGGTCGGCCTGATCTATCCGGCCTTCGACACCATCTGGATCTCCTTCACCGAGTCCGTCAGGGAGCCCGACCCGGAGACCGGCATCAACACGGTCACGACCACGTTCGCCGGCCTCTCGAACTACGTGTACGCGTTCACGGACCCGACGATGGCGCGCACCATCCTCAACACGCTGCTGTGGATGATCTTCGTGCCGCTGCTGTCGACGGGCATCGGCCTCGCGTATGCGGTGTTCATCGATCGGGCCAAGGGCGAGAAGGTCTTGAAGTCCCTGGTGTTCATGCCGATGGCGATCTCCATGGTGGGTGCCTCGGTCATCTGGGGCTCGATCATGTACAACTACAACCAGACGGGCGACCAGACGGGCATGCTCAACGCCCTGCTCGTGCTCGTCGGGCTCGAGCCGGTCAGCTTCCTCACGGTCCAGCCGTGGAACACGTTCTTCCTCATTCTGATCCTCGTGTGGAGCCAGACCGGCTTCGCGATGGTCATCATCTCCGCGGCGATCAAGGGCGTGCCGCCGGAGATGAACGAGGCGGCGTCGCTCGACGGCGCCAACGCCTGGGAGCGCTTCTGGTCGATCACCATCCCGTCGATCCGCGGCACCCTGGTGGTGGTCGTCACCACCATCACCATCGCGACCCTGAAGGTCTACGACATCGTCCGCACGCTCACCCAGGGCCGCAACTCCACGGATGTGGTGGCGAACAAGATGTTCGTCCTGTCCTTCGTCGAGCAGCGCCAGGAGCTGGGTGCCGCGCTCGCGGTGATCCTGTTCGCGTTCGTCATCCCGGTCGTGATCTACAACGTCCGGTCGCTCAACAAGGTGAAGGAGACCCGCTGATGACTGCGATCGATACCGCCGCGGACACCGGGTCGGACAAGCCCGAGAAGAAGTCGCGAGCCGCGAAGGCCAAGGAGAATCTCACCTCTCCGTGGGCCACCGGCGCCGCGATCGTCATCGCCGCGCTGTGGACCATCCCCACGATCGGCCTGTTCATGACCTCGCTGGTGCCCGGCACCCGCTACCGGACGGACGCCTGGTGGGAGGTGCTGCTCGACGGCGAACTCACGTTCGCGAACTACAGCAGCGTGCTGTTCGACTCGTTCGGCGACAGTTCGACGGCGCCCCCGCTGCTGGGGTACGTGATGAACTCCGTCGTCGTCACGGTGCCGTCGGTGGTCTTCCCGCTGGTGCTGGGCCTCATGGCGGCCTACGCGTTCGCGTGGATCCCGTTCCGCGGCTCGAGCTTCCTGTTCGTGACCATCTTCGCGCTCCAGGTCGTGCCGCTGCAGCTCGCGCTCATCCCGCTGCTCCGCCTGCTCGGACCCCAGAACCTGGGCCTCGCGGGCCAGTTCCCGGGCGTGTGGATAGCCCACACGATCTTCGCGATGCCGCTCGCGGTGTTCCTGTTGCACAACTTCATCGCGCAGATCCCCAGCGACATCATCGAGGCGGCCCGCGTTGACGGCGCGAGCCACACGCAGATCTTCTTCCGCGTGATCATCCCGCTGTCGCTGCCCGCGGTCGCCTCACTGGCAATCTTCCAGTTCCTGTGGGTGTGGAACGACCTGCTGGTCTCGGCCGTCTTCGGAAGCTCGAAGACCTATCCGCTGACGTACCCGATCTCGAGCCTCGCCGGCTCGTACGGCGCCACCGCGTATCTGGTGCCGCCGGCGGCGTTCGTCTCGATGATCATCCCGCTGATCGTGTTCTTCTCGCTCCAGCGCTACTTCGTCCGCGGCCTGCTGGCCGGCTCGACTAAGGGCTGAGTCGCGCGGGCGTCCGCCCGCTCGACGCCCCCGTTCGCGAAACGAGGCCGCTCACGCCGAGCGGCCTCGTTTCGCGTGCCCGGGGACGATGCGGTCGCACGGGCCGATGCAGCGGCGGGGGACGATGCGCCCCTCACCCCAGGACGGAGAAGACCTCTTCCCAGGGCACGGTGGTGATGCCCGTGGAGATGCCGGCTGTCAGGGCCGCGACGGCGCGCTTGACGCCAAGCTTGTCGCTGGGGAAGCGCTCGGAGTAGGCCTCGAGCAGCTCGTCCATCGAGCCGGCCTCGGAGTCGCGGAGGATCTCGCGGACCCGGCCGCCCACGCGGGGGTCGCCCACCTCCTGGCGGACCATGTCCTCGGCGTCGCGGCGCAGGGCCCGGGAGACGTAGGCGAGCGGGTCGACGCGGACGAAGGTGCGCGCTTCGAGGCAGCGGTCCAGCAGCGCACCGAGGCGGCCGGGCTTGTCGCCCTCGCCCAGGGTCATGCGGTTGAGCAGCGTCTCGGTCGCCTGCTCGTCGAAGAGATTCTGGGCGTCGTCGTCGCCGGCGATCGCACGGGAGACGGCGGGCACCGCGCGGCGCATCGCCTTCTCTGCGTAGGGCTCGAGCCGCATGTGCGCGGCCCAGCGCGCGCCCTTGCCTGCCTCGACGAGCTCGGCGAGGCGGGCGCCGGCGGCGACCCGAGCGCGCACGGACGCGCCGATCGACGCGGGGACGCCCAGCGCATCGTCCACTCGCTCGCTCAGGCCCGCGCGCACGGTGGTGGTGCCGGAATCGGTGTAGCCCAGGCCGGCGAGCCGCCAGCCGACGGTGACCTCCTCGCCGGGTGCGAGGGCGAGGACCGTGGGCCCGTCCCAGTCGATGCGGACGGGGAGGTCGTAGGTGCCGCCCTGGGGGTCGAGGGCCTTGCGGCCCACGTCGACGCGGGGCTCGAGGAACGTCCAGACGGGGAGGGTGACGATGGCGGCATCGGTCGCGGGCTCGTCCAGCGCGGCGGCGTCGCGGCCGTGGATCGCGGTCTCGAGGTCGGCGCAGAACGCGTCGAGCCAGGCGTGGCGGCGCGCGGTGGTGGCCATCGTCATGGGGCGGAGTCTCCTTCGCTGCACCGGGGCGCGGCTCCGTCCCCCGGGTGGGGCGAAACCACTTCGCGCGCCCGGAGAAGATGCATTGATTGTGGCAACGTAACCATTGCATTGCGCGGGACGTGAGTCCCTGGCGGCGGCGAGGGTGCGCGCGCCAAAGTAATCGCGTTCGAGTGCCACTGGTTGGCGCATGTTCGATAGCGAGCCGGTTCGAGCGGCCGACAAACAACAGGGAGAGGGGGCGCCATGGTGGGTGACACCTCGCGTCCGCGCTACTTCAGAGGACCCACCGAGCCCGGCGATCGACTCGTTCAGCCGGTGGACCTCGCGGCGCAGGAGCGGCGCGCCTCGTTCATCGAGAGTCACACGGGCATGCGTGTGGACCGCGGGGGCGGTCGGCGGGGCGCCTCACCTCTGTATCTCTCCCCCGTCGTGTCGCTGCCGTTGCCCCAGGCGGGCCGCGGATGGGACGCGTTGCAGCGGACCGGCCGCCGCGTTGCCTCGACGCTGTGCAGCCCGCTGTACTGGCTGCCCGCGGAGCTCTTCATCGGCGGGGACCCCGAGCGTTGCCGCGACGAGGATGCCTTGCGCGCGGCGCTCGCCATCCTCCGATCCGACCTCTACGACCCGGTCGACGGTGTGTGGCTCGACGTCCTCGCGCCGCTCGGGATCGATGTCCGTCAGCCCGACGGGCTCGCGCGCGTGGCGCGCTGGGACGCAGGCGGCCGCGATCTCGCTCTCGACGGGCTGGACCTACGTGCGCACTTCGATGCGATTCCGTGGGCGGCCCAGTCCGCCGCCGCGCTGCTGCCGCCCATGATCGCCGCGTCGTGGTCGCTCACCGCGCGCGACCTGGGCGGGCGTGTGAGCGCCATGCTGCGCGATGTCGAGGCGCACTCCACCGAGTATCTGGTGTCCGCGTGCGAGGCCATCGTGTCCATAGGGCACGAGCGACTGGCCCTGTGCCGCCGCGGCGGACTCGATCGCCACGAATTCTGGAGGTCCTGCACGCGGCTGCTCGTGGAGATGGGGGACGGCCGGCCGTCACGGTCGCTCGTGGGAGGACTTCTACTATCCCTTGAGGCCGAGCTCGACGAGGTCGAGCAGACCTACGCGCACGCCATCGTGGACCTCTACGGAGAGATCCCGGCCTGACGTTGTCCGCCCGGGCCCTTCGCTGAGCCCATGTCAGACGGGGCGGCTCTGGCCGGGCCCGACTGGGCCAGGGCGGCTCGGGCGGTACTCCCGACCAGGCCCTGTCAGGCCGCGTCGGCCTCGTCGTCGCAACGGCGGCGCCACCGCACGTAGAAGATCAGCCCGCCCCACAGGATCACGACCGTCAGCACGCCCCACCAGGGCAGTGACGCCACGGCCTGGGAGGTCAGCGCCACGGTGGACTCGGCGGCGGGGGCCACGTCCTCCGGGGTGGGCACGCGGTGGCCGGTCACCGCGAGCCGATGCGAGTTGATGCCGATGGGCGTGCACGTGATGAGCGTGAGGAGGTCCTGGCCCTCCTGCGGGACGATCACGGAGCCGTCGGTGGGCTCCACCACCCGGACGTCGTCGACCTCGTAGGTGAGCGTCTCTCCCAGCACGTCGATGAGCATCTGGTCGCCCACGCCGATCGCGTCGAGTCGCGTGAACAGCTGCGCGTCCGGGAGTCCCCGGTGGCCGCTGAGCACCGTGCGGTTGCCCTCGCCGCCCACGGGCAGGTGGGTGCCGAACAGGTGGCCCACGCCGCGCTGCAGCGAGTCCTCGCCGGTGCCGTGGAAGATCGGCAGGTCCACCTCGATGGCCGGGATGCGCAGGCGCGCCATGGTCTGGTCGGTGGCGAGCAGGGACCGGTACTCCGCCATGTCCTCCTGCAGTTCCGCGTCCACCGGGGCAGCCGAGGCGAACGGGTCCTCGAGCTGCGTGAGCTCCAGGTCCGCGTTGTACTCCCGCGCGCGCTCGAGCTCGGCCGCGCGGTCCACCTCGGGCATGTGCGCGATGGTCTCCGCGTATCCCTCGACGGCCCCGGCCTCGCGGTGCGCGTTCCACATCGACGCGACCGTGGGGTACGCGAGCGTCGCGACGCCGATGACCGCCAGCATCACCACCAGCACCTTGCGCCCGCGAGGCCAGCGCGCGCGACGGCGCGCCGCCGCGTCGGCGGTCTCAGGGGACGGGGTGCTCACCTTCAACAACATGCGCCAACCGGCCGATGCGCGGGTCCGGCGGGCGCGGCCCGCGCCACCGCGCGGGGCCGGGTTAGCATGCCTGGACCACCCCAGCCCCTCCCCAAGGACGCCCATGACCGCTCCGGTGCCTCCCGCATCGTCCCCGCGCACGCGGAGGTCGGCGGGCCGAGCCCTCGCGGGACTTGTGGGGGAGCTGCTCATGATCGGTGGGGCGTTCGCCATCGGGTTCGTCGTGTGGCAGATGTGGTGGACCGACTTCCAGGGCGAGCGCGATCAGCTCGAGGCGCTCGCGGACCTGCGCGGGGGCGCCATCGCGGCCGCCGCGGCGCCCGACGCCGTCGCTCCGCCCCAGGACGGCGCCGCGCCCACGGACGACTTCGCCGGCGACTTCGCGCAGGGCGACCCGATCGCGGTCCTGCACGTCCCGGTCTTCGGGCGCGAGGACGGCACGGACTGGCAGCGCGGCGTCTACGAGGGCGTGAGCTGGGCGGACGTGCTCAACACGCTGGGCGTGGGCCACTACCCGGACACCCAGATGCCGGGCGAGCCGGGCAACTTCGGGGTCGCCGCGCATCGGACTACGTACGGCAAGCCGTTCGCGAACATCGACTGGCTGGTCGAGGGCGACCCGATCGTCGTCGAGTCCGAGAGGTACTGGTACGTCTACGAGGTGTCGGACGTCCAGATCCTGCTCCCGTGGGAGACGGAGGCGCTCGCGCCCGTCCCCGGGGACCGGACGTGGCAGGAGAAGCCGAGCGCGAGCATCGTCACCCTGACCTCGTGCCACCCCAAGACGTTCTCGACGCACCGCTACGTGGTCCACGGCGAGCTGCAGTACTGGGCTCTCAAGTCCGAAGGCGTCCCCGCGGAGCTCGCGGGCCTCGCACCCCAGGAGGCGGCATGATCTTCCCGGCCATCTGGCGCCTGCTGCCCGGACCCCGCTGGGTCAAGGTGCTGCTGGTGCTGCTCCTGATCCTCGCCCTGTTCGCGGCGTGCTTCCGCTGGGTCTACCCGGCGATCGCCCCGTGGATCGAGGTCATCTCCGGCGACCCGCTGTTCGAGCTCGAGTCCTAGCCCCGGCGGTCGCGGCGCCGGCGGCGCAGCAGCAGGATCAGCATGAGGAGCATCCACGCGCCCACGAGCGCGCCCACGGCCCACCAGGGGAGCGTGGTCACGGCGTTGTCCACGATGGACGCGGTGGAGGTGGCGGGGGCGGCGTCCTCGGCGACGGTGGGGATCCGGTGGCCGGTGACGATCAGGCGGTGGGTGTTGATGCCGATCGGCGTGCAGGTGACCAGGCTGAGCAGGTCCTGGCCCTCGACGGCGTCGAGCAGCTCGCCGTCCTCGGGCAGCACTGTCTGGGTGCCGTCGACCTCGTAGGTGAAGGTCTCGCCCAGGACGTCGACGTAGATCTTGTCGCCGGGGACGATGCGGTCCACATGGGTGAAGAGCATCGCGTCCGGCAGGCCGCGGTGGCCGGTGAGGACCGCGCGCGTGCCCTCGCCTCCCACGGGCAGGTGGGTGCCGAAAAGGTGGCCCACGCCGCGCTGGAGCGCGTCCTCGCCGGAGCCGTGGTAGATGGGCAGGTCGACGCCGATCGAGGGGATGCGGATGCGCGCCATGGCGTCGGTGATGGCGAGCACGCCGCGGTACTCGTCCATGCGGGCCTGGGTCTCGGGGTCGGCGGCGGTGCCGACGGAGCTGAAGGGGTCCGCCATCGTCATCGGCGGCAGGGCGGCGTTGTAGTCGTGGGCGCGCTGGAGCTCGGCGGCGCGCTCGGCGGCGTCGGTGTTCTCGACCGCGTCCGCGTAGCCGGCGACGGCCGTGGACTGGCGGTAGGAGTTCCACATCGACGCGATGGTGGGGTACGCAAGGGTGCCGATCCCGACCAGGATCAGGACGGCGACCAGGATGCCGCGGACGGGGAGGCGGCGCTTCGCGGGGGACGATGCGGTGGCGGCCCGAGCGGCCGGCGCGCCGGCGTCAGTGGCGGGCGCAGCATCGTTCGTGGGGACGGGGGTGGGGGCCATGGGTGGGGACTCAAGCCTTTCTGCGACGAAGGGGCGGCACCGAACCGGTGCCGCCCCTTCGCGGTGCTGGTGACGCGAGGGCTTAGGCCTGCGCGTCGGCCTTGCGCTTGCGGTCGGCCAGCATGAGGGCGCCGGCCGCGCCGAGCACGCCCACGCCCGCGAGCGAGATGAGCATGGTGCCGGTGCCACCGGTCATCGGCAGGTCGAAGCCGGCGCGCTGGATCGCGTCGGCGAAGGTGACCTCCGCGTCGGCGTCGATGTCGCTGACGGTGACCTCCTGCGGCGAGTTCACGGAGAGCTCGTGGTCCGCGGGGGCCTTGGTCTCGACCACCCAGTAGGACTTGATGTCGTCGCCGGTCGCGGCAGCGTTGTTGGCCCACTCCGAGAAGCGGAGGCCGTCCACGGAGGCGATGCCGTTCGCGTCGGTCACGAAGGTGGCAGTGGTGCCGTCGAGGGCGTGCAGCGGGTTGGTGCCGTCGAGGGCGTCCTGCTCGGAGGCGAAGATCTGGAACTCGGCGCCGGCGAGGGCGTCACCCGAGGCGAGGTCGGTCTTCTTGATCTCCAGCGAGCCCCACTTGACCACGGGCACGTCGGTGTTGAGCGGGGGCTGCTGCGACGTGAACGTGGGAGGGGTGAACGACGGAGTCCGGACTTCCTTGGTGGTGCCGTCGGGCTGCGTGGTCGGGGTCAGCTCGCCGGGAGTACCAGTCGGTCCGCCCGGGGTGCCGGCCGGCACACCCGGCGTCTTTGCGCCAGCCGGGGTGCGCAGGACATTGACGTCCGTGGCGTTGGTGTAGACGTTCGCCTGGTTGGGGATGATGGGGTTCGAGGCGTCCATCGAGGTGACGTCGGTGGTGATGACCACGCGCAGCTTGTGCGTCGCGGCGGCGGCGTCCTCGATGGCCTGGATCGCGGTGGCGTCCTTCTTGGCGGTCGCCACGACGATGTCGCCGGCGGGGGCGGTGCCCTGCGACACCACGAGGTCGAACGCGGCCGAGGCGTCGCCCTGGTCGGCGCCCGTGCCGTCGACCCAGGTCAGGGTCACGGCGGAGGCGTCGGCCACGTTGAGGCGGGGGTCGAGCTCATCGCGGAACGCGAAGTCGGTCAGCGTGTTGATGTCCTTCGGGACGTCCACGTCGATGGTCCAGACGGTGTCCTGGTCCGAGTCGGCGGCGGGCGCGTCCACGACGGTCTTGGTCGCGGTGACCTGGTCATCCTTGACGTCGGCTTCAATGTCGTACACCCACTGGTTGAGACCAGCCGGGTCGGTCATGGGCACCGGGGTGACGAACGAGGTGGCGGCGACGTGGCCGGCGGGGACCACGGTCTCGGTCACGGCGTAGATGCCGAGGTCGAGGGCCGCAGCCGAGGCGTCGCCGGACGCGTCGGCGGTGATCGTGGTCGGAGTGGCGAGGTCGACGTCGCCGCCGTTCTTGCCCGCGAGGAAGGCATCCCAGCCGCCGGCCGCCTTGACGTCCGTCGAGAGATCCTGCGCGGCCTGCCAGCCGGCGTCGGTGGTGAGGTCGAGGTCCTGGCCGACGTAGGCGGTGACCCGGGTGACCGAGAACTCCGCGTTCTCGGCGCCACCGTGAATGGTGATCGAGCCGTCGTGCTGGTCGTCGATCAGGGTGGCATCGGCAGCCATGGCGCCGGCGGCGCCGCCAAGGATCAGGCCGCACGAGAGCGCGGCGGTGGCGGCGAGGCCCGCGAAGCGGACCGCAGGACGCGTAGTCGAGATCATGAGAGAGGTTCCTTCTCGTGTGTTCCGCGGCCGGGTCTCGGTCCGCACGTGCATGGACGGCCCGGGGCGGGCCGTGCGGGTTGAAACATGCGCCAACTTTTCTGAGGCCCTCGGAACCGAGTTCCGTGGGCGTCGCGTCCCGCGCGCGGCGCGGTCATGGGACGCGTGGTTGCGTGGCTCAGGCCGGCTGCTGCTCGTCGCGGCGCCGGGAGTAGATGAAGATCAGGGCGCCCACGGTGAGTGCCGCGCCGCCGCCGAGTGCGAGCGCGATGTTTCCGCCCGTCATGGCGAAGCCGGTCGGGTGAGTCGGGGTCGCGGTGGTGGTCGAGGGCGGGACGGTGCCGTCGGTCGGCGGAGTCGAGTCGCCCGCGGGAGGGGTGGAACCGGAGGTCGGCGGCACCTCGGCAGGCGGCTCGGGCCAGCTCACGGTCACCGGCGGCGCCGCGGCGGTCCAGTTGTGCGACAGCACGGCGCTGTGGCCGACGAGCACCAGCGCCTCGTTCGCCACCTCCGTCGACGCGCACTCGTAGGTGCCGCTAGCGGAGAGCCCCGCCTGGATGGCCTCCGTGCAGTGGCGCGCGTCGGCGGTGATCTCGGAGCTGAGCGTGACCTCGACGCGCGCGCCGGGGTGGTCGGTCACGATCTGCGGCATCGCCGCGAGCGTCGCAGCCGTCGCCGTCACGGTCAGTGCGTCCGCGTCGAGCGGCACGTCGTCGCCGTCGCGGTCGACGCCCTCGGTGACGTGGGTGAGGTCGAGCTCGAAGTCGTCGGCGTCCAGCAGCCCGGGGAGGGCGGAGCCGTCCGCTGCCACCACGGTCACGTCGACGGCGTGCTCGAGCACGTCCTCGACCGTTGCATCGGCGTCCGCGCTGTCGGCGCTGTGAAGGCCGCTCACGTCCTTGTACGCGACGTGGATGCCGTCCGAGAGGACGTCCTCGACCGTGTACGCGTCCTGGAGCGCGGACGGGATGTCCGCGTCGATGGTCCACGTGACCACCTCGTGCTCGGCCGCGATCCGGTGCCGGGAGACGTCCTTGGCAATGCTGATCTCGTCGGGCTTGGGGAACGCGTCGACCGTGTAGCTCCAGCCGGTGCCCGCATCGTCGGTCGCGAGCGAGGGCGAGACGAAGGTCGCGATGGGCGCCCACGACGTGGGGGCGACGGTCTCGGAGATGGTGAAGAGGCCCAGGTCCAGGCCGCTGAAGTCCGCGAGGCCGTCCGCGTCGGAGGTCTTCTCGACCGGCGCGCCCAGGGTGACGTCCGCGGCATGGCCCGCGTAGAAGACGTCCCACGATCCGGCGGCGTTGACCGCGTCGCACAGCGCGGTCGCGGCCCTCCACCCGGCCTCGGTCGTGAGGTCGAGCGCCTCGCCCAGGTAAGAGGTGATCGGGGTCGCGGCGAGCACCGCGCCCGCGACGGGCCGCAGGTTCGAGGTTCCGGTCGGCTGCACCGTGCCCGCGTCGGGCGCGACGGCCGTCACGGTGTGGACCCGGATCTCGCCGGTGCGCTGCGCGTCGAGCGCCCAGAGCGGCGCCGCCTGGACGGTCGCCGTGGCCTCGGGCGTCGCGGCCGGCGAGGAATCGGCCGCGATCGCCGCGGGGGCGACGGTCGCGAGACCCACCGTGAGTGCGACCGCGAATCCGAGCGGTCGGAAGCAGGCGCTCAGGCGCGTCGAAGTCATGCGGTCTCTCCTTGCGGGCATGGATGCCGGGGGTCGCGGGAGAACATGCGCCAACTTCCCCAGAGACGATGCGCGGGCCGGGCCGAGAGCGCCCCTCCGGTGGGAAGGTGGGGCCGCCGTCAAGAGTTGGCGCATGTTCTCCGCGGAAGGACACCCCGGCTGTTGGAGGACAAGATGCTTCGAGGCGTGACGACACGCGGACGACGCGACGCACGCGCCGCGCTCGCGGGCGGCATGGTGCTGGTCGCGCTCGTCGGAACGGCGCTGCCCGCTGCCGCCGACTCCGCAGCCGACGAGCCTGCGCTCAGCTCCTCGCCGGCGTCCCTTGCCGAGCCCTCGGCCGCTCCGTCGGTCTCGCCGTCGCCGGTTGCCGACGTCCCCGACGAAGGGTCTATCGCGGCCGAGTCGACGAACGTCGATGTCGAGGCGGTGGACGCTTCAGCGGCCGACGCCGGATCGAACCCAACCCAGCCCGACGCGGACGCGCCGTCGCCCACGGCGTCGCCGACGCCCTCGCCCGAGCCCGCTGCGGCGCTTGCGGACGACGCCGCCGACTTCGACGTCTACACGGGCACCGCCGCGCCGGACGGCGCCGACCCGCTGGCCGAGACTCCCGAGGAGTACGACAACCCCGACGGGGTGGTCACCCCCGCGCCGGACGTAGCCTCCACCGAAATGCGCGGCCGAGGTGCGGCTGATGGGTCGAATGCTGTGGGGTGGACGCCCACCTCGGGCGGCGGATTCAACCCCTTTGATATCAATGGCGGGTTCACCGTCTACACCACTGGTGACGCGTTCTTCAACGGTGACGAGATCGAGGGGTCGATCGCCGCGGGCGGCACGATCGACTCGATCAAGAAATATGACGTGATCCATCACAACTCCGGCGATGGGTCGTACGACCTTCCTTCTGTGGATGGTCAGGCGACGCGTGTGCTTGTAAACCGACTTCCCGACGAGAAAGACGCGCTTGGTGGCTGGTTCGACGTAAGCTCCACGGGCGCCGGCACACCCGGTGCGGCTGGCGTTGGCGTAGTCAAGGTCGTGAATATGCAAATCGGAGACTTCGCGGTGAACCACGTCGGCGGCGCGACCGAGCAGGCCCAATATCAGTTGGACAGTGGCCAAAGCGACAGCGTGCCGCGGATCGATGCACGTCATCAGATCGTGTCTGACGCTAGTAGCCACGACGCTTGGGTCTCCAGTTTTCAGTCGGTCAAACGTGCCACGTCGATTCAAGAAGGTGCGCGGGTGGTGGCGCGATACGTTGAGGCGCAGGCCACCAAGACGTCAGCTGAGATGAGTAGTTGCCTTGCGGCGTTCCGTGACCCCGCGCGCTCGCAGGACGGCCAAGACGTCAGCCGAGTGACGCCAATCGCTGGCGACTTTGGTGCGAACGACCCGGACGTGAGGCTGACCGCCGGAGCTGTGAACGTCATCGAATACGCGGACATCGAAGGCAACTTCCAATACCGCAACGCACTTCACTTCGGGCCAAAAGACAACGCTACTGCGCCGGGGCCCACGACCCCGGTCATTATTCACGTCTCGCCCGAAGACGTCTCGAATGGCGCCGTCATCAGGCCGACGCGACTCATGGTGGGCGACCAGGTGCAGCCTGAGGCCGCTCGATACGTCATGTGGGACTTCAGTGACATCCACGGAGATGTGATCATGAGCGCCGATGTGGAGATTGACGGTGCGATGTACGCACCATTCGCCCACCTCACCATCGAAGGCAATCACCATCCCGTGAACGGTCAGGTCTTCGCGCGTGAGTTCACGAGCGCGAAGGACTCCGGCGAGATTCACCACTACGGCTTCGAGGGAACCTTCAAGTGCCCCGCCGAGCACACGTCGAATGTGGAGAAGCACGTCTACGACGTGGGCGCGCAACCGGTGGATCGCATCACCATCGACGGTGTCAAGACTCGCGGCAACAAGCGCGAATTGGCGGCCGCGCATCTCTACCGTGTGAAGGGCGCGTTGCCGTCCGACTCGGTTGCTTGGAGCACGATTGGCCTGGGCGACCTTGAGGCAGTGGACTCTCGGAAGGTTCCAGCGGACAACCAGCCGCACGACGTCACCTTCGACGCGGTCGACGTACCTGGCCACTATGTGGTGGTCACGGAGTGGAACGGCTCTGCTTCCGTACTCGATGGGTCCTCGAGCATCGACGACTCGGACGAGCGTTTCACGGTCGTGAAGCCGACCGCGACTCACGCGTCTCAGATCCAGGGCGCGACCGAGGTGGCACCGGGGGACACGGTCACGGACTCGGTCACGATTGCGAACATTCCGAGCGGGCACGAGGGCACCGCCGACGTCGACGTGTATGGCCCCTACGCGGACCAGCCGTCCGATGCCGCCGTGCCCGCGGGCGCAAGCGTGGCGATCGACGGGCTCACCGTGACGGCGGACAACTCCGCTCACAAGGTCTCGTTCGATGCGCCTGTCGACGAGGGCTGGTACGTGGTGGTGACGGGTTTCCCGGGCGACGCCACGGTGAACGGCGTCACATCGGCTTTCAACGACAAGGCCGAGATGTTCCACGTCGTGAAGCCGACCGCGTCTCACGCGTCTCAGATCCAGGGCGCGGCCGAGGTGGCACCGGGCACCACGGTGACCGACGAGATCACCATCGGCGGGCTGCCTCAGTCGTTTGTCAGCCAGTACGCCGGCAAGGGTGGCTTCAAGGCTGACGTCGACGTGTATGGCCCCTACGCGGACCAGCCGTCCGATGCCACCGTGCCGTCGGGGGAGTCCGTCGCGATCGACGGTCTCACCGTGGCGGCGGACAACAGGGCCCACGACGTCGACTTCGAGGCGCCTGTCGATGAGGGCTGGTACGTGGTCGTGACGGATTTCAAGGGCAACGACTCAGTCAACGGAGTCACGTCGGCGTTCAACGACACGGCAGAGATGTTCAAGGTTGCCGCCCCGAACCCCGTCGCGACGACCGAGGCGCGATCCAGTTCGTCGGCCGCCCCGGCCTCGCTTTGGGACCAGATCACGGTGACTGATGGCCGCGCGGGCATGACCGTCCACTCGGTGCTCTACTATGCGGAGTCCGAGAAGGAAATGGACAAGGGCAACCGCCGCGTCGCGTGGGAGTCGCAGGTGGATCACGACCTTGCGGCCGGCGCCACGTTCGAGACGCCCAAGTATGTCGCCACGCTCGGCGGCGTGTACCAGTGGGTCGCCGTCGTACTCGACGCGCAGGGCAACGAGCTGTTCCGCGGTGACATGGACGATGCGAAGGAGCGCATCATCCTGTCGGATGCGCAGTTCAACCTTCCGGCCGCCGGCGGCCAGGGCACGATGCGCTGGCTCGGCTGGGGAGGCCTCCTCGCGGTCGCCGCGGCAGGCGGGCTCTACGTCCTCGCGGATCGCCGCCGCCGCGCCTGACCCGGCGCGCGCAGGCCGCCACAGACCAAGGGACGATGCCCCGCCCACCCGGGCGGTGCATCGTCCCTTGTCCATTCCCCGCCACCGCCGGCGGGGAGGCCCCTGCCCGCCACGCCCTAGACTGGCCCGGTGAGCGACGCCCACGAGCCGCACGAGGCCGCCGACTTCCCCGAGCCTCCCGCCGTCGAGGACCTCGACCGCCTGTCCGTGCCCGCACACGTGCGCACCGCGCCGCGGTTCTCGCGCATGGTGATGACCGGCGTGGGGGCGGCGATCGTGCTCGCCGCGATCCTCGCGATCGTGCTGCCCAACTCCACCGGCACGGGGCGCTTCATGGTGTTCGTCGTGCTCGTGCTGGGGCTGGGGCTGCTCGGCGGGCTGTTCGGCGGGCTGATCGCCATCCGCCTCGATCGACCGGCCGGGCCCCAGGGGTCCGCGCAGGACAGGAGTACCGATGCGCGGTGACGGCCGCCTCAACCACGACCTCGACCCGAACGAGAAGGGCCCGCAGGATGCGTGCGGCGTCTTCGGCGTCTTCGGACCCGGCGAGGAGGTCGCGAAGCTCGCGTACTTCGGGCTCTACGCCCTCCAGCACCGCGGGCAGGAGTCCGCGGGCATCGCCACCTCGAACGGCTCCAACATCCTGGTGTTCAAGGACATGGGCCTGGTCTCGCAGGTATTCGACGAGGGCGCGCTCGAGGCGCTCCAGGGCCACATCGCGGTGGGCCACGCGCGCTACTCGACCACCGGCGCCTCGGTGTGGGCGAACGCGCAGCCCACGCTGGGCCCCACCGAGCACGGCACCATCGCGCTGGGCCACAACGGCAACCTCACCAACACCGCGCAGCTGCTCGACCTGCTCACCGAGCGCGAGGGGCTGGCCAAGCGCCTCGACCTCACGGGCGGCAAGTGCACCGACACCCAGGTGGTGACGGCGCTGCTGGGCGCGACCGGCTTCGACAGCCTCGAGGACGTCGCGGTCGACCTGCTGCCCAGCCTCGAGGGTGCCTTCTCGTTCGTGTGGATGGACGAGACGACGCTGTACGCCGCGCGCGACCCGCAGGGCATCCGCCCGCTGGTCTACGGCCGCCTGCCCTCCGGCGGCTGGGTGGTCGCCTCCGAGACGGCGGCGCTCGACATCGTGGGCGCCGTGCAGGAGCGCGAGGTCGAGCCCGGCGAACTGCTGGTCATCGACGCCGACGGGGTGCGCTCGCGCCGCTTCGCGGAGCCCGACCCCAAGGGCTGCATCTTCGAGTACGTCTACCTCGCCCGCCCCGACACCACGATCGCCGGCCGCAGCGTGCAGATGGCGCGCCTCGAGATGGGCCGGGCGCTGGCCCGCGAGCACCCGGTCGAGGCGGACATCGTCATCCCCACCCCCGAGTCCGGTACCCCCGCCGCGGTGGGCTACGCGCAGGCCTCGGGCATCCCGTTCGCGCAGGGCCTGGTGAAGAACTCCTACGTGGGCCGCACCTTCATCGAGCCCTCGCAGACGCTGCGCAAGCTGGGCATCCGCCTCAAGCTCAACCCGCTGCGCGAGGTCATCGAGGGCCAGCGCCTGGTGGTGGTGGACGATTCGATCGTGCGTGGCAACACCCAGCGCGCGATCGTCCAGATGCTGCGCGACGCCGGCGCCGCCGAGGTCCACGTCCGCATCTCCTCGCCGCCCGTCCAGTGGCCGTGCTTCTACGGCATCGACTTCCCCACGCGCAAGGAGCTCGCCGCGGTGGGGCACTCGGTCGAGGAGATCTGCGCGGATCTGGGCGCGGACTCCCTGGGCTACATCTCCCTCGACGGGATGCTCGCGGCGACGCGGCAGGCCGAGTCGCGCCTGTGCACCGCCTGCTTCACCGGCACCTACCCCGTGGAGCCGCCCGTCGCGGCCCGTCACCTGCTTCTCAACCAGCCCGCGGAGGCCTGAACCCATGACCGAGACCGACGGCCTCACCTACGCCGCCGCCGGCGTCGACACGCACGCGGGCGACCGCGCGGTCGAGCTGATGAAGTCCGCCGTGGCCAAGACGCACGGCCCCGAGGTGCTGGGCGGGGTCGGCGCGTTCGCGGGCCTCTTCGACGCCTCGGCGCTGCTGTCCTACAAGCGGCCCCTGCTCGCCTCCTCGACGGACGGCGTGGGCACCAAGATCGTCATCGCGCGGGCGCTGGGCGTGCACGACACGATCGGCCAGGACCTGGTCGCGATGGTCGTGGACGACATCGTGGTCTGCGGCGCGAAGCCCCTGGTCATGACCGACTACATCGCGTGCGGCCGGGTGGTGCCGGAGCGCATCGCGGACATCGTGCGCGGCATCGCCGAGGGCTGCTCGATGGCGGGCGTCGCCCTGGTGGGCGGCGAGACGGCCGAGCACCCCGGGGTCATGGAGCCGGACGACTACGACGTCGCGGGCGCCGCGATCGGCGTGGTGGAGGCCGATGCGGTGCTGGGCGCCGAGCGCGTCCGTCCCGGAGACGTCGTGGTCGCCATGGCGTCCTCCGGCCTGCACTCGAACGGATACTCGCTGGTGCGCTCGGTGGTCAAGCACGCGGGCTGGGAGCTGGACCGCCACGTCGACGAGCTGGGCCGCACCGTGGGCGAGGAGCTGCTCGAGCCCACGCGCATCTACTCGGAGCTGTGCGTCTCCCTGGCCGCGTCCGTGCCCGGCCTCCACGCCTTCTCGCACGTCACCGGCGGCGGGCTCGCCGCCAACGTGGCGCGCATCATCCCCGCGGGGTTGGCGGCCTCCGTGGCCCGCGACGCGTGGGACCTGCCGGCGGTGTTCGCCCTGGTGCAGGCCGCGGGCAAGGTGCCGTGGCACGACCTGGAGGCGACCCTCAACATGGGCGTGGGCATGGTCGCGATCGTCGCGCCCGAGGACGCGGACGCGCTCATGGCGGCCAGCGCATCGGCCGGGGTGCCGGCCTGGGTGCTCGGCGAGGTGACCGAGGACGACGGCCGCGCCACGGGACAGGACACCGTCCGCGGCGCCAAGGGCGTCGACGGGGGAGCGGTCAACCTGACCGGGGCGTACCGGGCGTAACCGCCCGGGCGAGGATCAGTCCTCGTCGTCCGCCCAGCGGTCGTAGTACTGGTCCGAGTCGTCGGAGGACGACTCGGCAGGCTCGGTGTGCGAGGTCAGCTCGCGCTCAAGCTGACGGAGGTCCGTCCCGTGGTTGGTGTACTTCAGCTGGCGCGCAATCTTCGCGTCCTTAGCCTTCTGACGGCCTCGCCCCATGGTTGCCGCCCCTTCCGCGTCTCGCGCGCCTCGCTTGTTGGGCGTCGCGTCGTGTCATTCCTGCCCGACAGTTTACCGTGTCAGCCCCGCTGGCCGCGACCTCCGGGCCCGATCCGGGCCCGCGGGCGCGATCAAACCGGGACGAAGGTCCCGATTGGGGTCGCAAGTGTGACGAACGGCGCACCGCTGGGGGATGCGACACTCCGGCGCGTGTCTATGACGATGTTTCCGGTACCGCTAGTATCGGCCTTGCTGGGGCAAATTGGATATTTCAGAAATGCAAGGATTTCCGTCGTCATAGGCGCGGCGGAGAGCCTTCTCATGTGTCACAGGCGACGCTCCCCCACGTCGGCTGCGGACCTACTGAGGGAAAATGATGATGACTGAGTCTGTGACCGAGCCGGAGAAGCTCCTCACACCGTCCGAGGTCGCCGCGATCTTCCGCGTCGACCCCAAGACCGTGACCCGTTGGGCCAAGGTGGGCAAGCTGTCCTCGATCCGCACGCTGGGCGGCCACCGCCGCTTCCGTGAGGCCGAGGTGCACGCGCTGCTCGCCGCCGCCCAGGAGGGCCGCTAACCACCCCTTCGGGGGCGCCGGGGTACGCCGGTGCGCGCTGTGGCGCACCGGCGTACCCTGACGGCATGATCGCGACCCCGCTCGTCAGCGCCCGCTACGAGACACCCTTCGGGGACCTCCACGTCCTCACCACGCCCGACGACGGGGTGGTGCGCGCCTCGGGTTTCCAGGCGCTTCGCGACTGCGTCGCCGCGCTCGCGCCGGAGTTCGCCGCGCGCGGCCACGCGCCCGGGGAGCAGCCCACGGTGGCCGATGCGGTGGCCGCCTGGCTTGCCGGCGACGGTGACGCCTTGGCGCGCGTTCCCGTCGAGCAGTCTGGCGGGCCCTTCCTGCAGGAGGTGTGGGAGCGCCTGCGCGCGGTGCCGGGAGGGACGACCGTCTCCTATGCGGAGCTGGCCGAGATGGCCGGGCGTCCGCGCGCGATGCGCGCCGTCGGGACGGCGTGCGCGCGCAACGGCGTCGCGCCCTTCGTGCCCTGCCACCGGGTGGTCCGCACCGGTGGCGCCCTGGGGGCGTACGGCTACGGCGGCACCGCGGTGAAGGCCGCGATGCTCGAGCTCGAGGGCTCCACGGTGTCCGGGGCAGGCTCCGCGCCCGTGGAAGGTGTCCACGAGGCGGCCCGCGTCGTGGATCGCGCGGACGGGCGCGAGCCCGTCCCGGCCGCGAGGTGACTCCCCGGGGCCGACGGTGACGCCCGCGCCCCTGCGTGCGTGGCTGCCCGCCTTCCTCGTCTGCGCGCTCGCCTGGGGCTCCAGCTTCCTGTTCATCTCGCTTGCGCTGCGCGGCCTCGCGCCGGCCCAGGTGGGCTTCGGGCGCGTCGCCGTGGGAGCCGTGGTGCTGTGGCTGCTCGTGGCCGTGACGCGTCAGTGGCCGCGGCTGGGCCTGCGCGACGTGGGCGCGATCGCGGTCGTGGCGCTGGGGCTGTCCACGGTGCCGTTCGTGCTCATCCCGCTCGCCCAGCAGCACATCACGTCCATCCTCGCGAGCCTGCTCAACGCGACCACGCCGCTGTGGACCGCGTTTTTCGTCGCGCTGCTCATCCCGCACGAGCGGGCCTCGCGCGCGCAGCTGGGCGGGCTGGTGCTGGGCGCTGCGGGAATCGCGGTGCTCGTGGGCGCCTGGGACATCGACGGGGTGCCGCTGGCCGGCACGCTTCTCATGCTGGGCGCGACCGCCTGCTACGGCATCGGCTCCACCATGTCGAGGCGGCTGCTCGCGCGCGTCGACGCGGGGCCGGCGCCGCTGTCCGCGGTGCAGATCTCGCTGTCCGTCGTGATCCTCGCTCCGCTCGCACTGGTGGCGCCCGCCCCCGCGCCCGGCGCCCTGGAGCTCGGCTCGGAGGCGCTGTGGGGGCTGCTGGGGCTCGGCGTCGTGGGGACGTCGATCACCTACGTGCTGTTCTGGCGCGTGGTGAGGGTGGCCGGCGCCACGACCGCGGCGTCCGTCACCTACGTGGTGCCCGTCGTCGCCACCATCCTGGGCGTCGTGGTGCTGCGCGAGGAGCTGCTCTGGTACGAGCCCGTGGGCGCCGCGATCGTCCTCGTGGGAGTGTGGCTCGCCCAGCGGCGGCCACGGGCGGCGAGGGCATCGGCGGCGGCCGCGCCGACCGCGACCGGCGCATTGGCCGCGCCCGGCGCATTGGCCGCGCCCGACGCGACAACCGCGCCCCCTTCGCACGCGACCGGGGGAGCGGGCATCGACGCCGCCGTGGCCGATGGAACCGCCGGCGGGGGACCGGCCGCGACGCGCGGCCCGGCACCCGCCATCCAGGAGGAGCGGCTCGACTAGCGAGCCGCCTCGCTAGATGTTGGCGAGGTTCTTGAGGTTGTCGATCGACTGCTGCGGCTTGAGGTCCTTGTTCTTCTTGATGATGCTCGCGCCCACGCCGCCCAGGATCAGGATCAGCAGGAGCATCGCGCCGGCGACCGTGAGCGCGGCCAGCCAGGCGGGCCACACCGTGGAGAGGCCCAGGATCGCGGCCGCGATGAGCACGCCGACGAGGAAGAAGCCGATGCCGGCCGCGGCGGCGAGCAGGCCCACGCCGATGCCGATGTTCTTGAGCTTCTCGGAGATCTCCGCCTTGGCGTTCTCGAGCTCGGTCTTGACGACCGACGAGAGGCGGCCGAGCAGTCCCGCGACGATCGCGTTGACGAAGTACTTGCCGAAGTTGTCAGGCATGAGAGACCTCCCAGGTTTCTGGGCCTAGTCAAGCGCGTACCGGCGGCATGGCGCAAATACTGGGCCCGCGCATCGGCCCTGGATACGCGAAAGGCCCCCGGGAATCCGGGGGCCTTCTCGATGGTGGCTCCGACGGGCGTCGATCCCGTGACCTCACGATTTTCAGTCGTGCGCTCTACCAACTGAGCTACAGAGCCGAACGGGGCGAACCCCGTAGAGACGAAAGCCCCTTCATCGAAGGGGCAATCGCTTCCGCGACCCTGACGGGACTTGAACCCGCGACCTCCGCCGTGACAGGGCGGCGCGCTAACCAACTGCGCTACAGGGCCTAGATCTCGCTGACTGCGAGCAGGCTATTCAGTTTAGACCATCCTGAGACCGTCCGAGTACCCCCAACGGGATTCGAACCCGTGCTACCGCCGTGAAAGGGCGGCGTCCTAGGCCGCTAGACGATGAGGGCTCTGACCCGCTCGGTGTGACCCTCGCGTTCAAGACCTAGAAGAGGATAGCGGCTCGCCGGGGTTTCTCCAAATCGGCGTTGTGCCTGGGGATGGGGGCCGATGCGCGGCGCCCACCGGCGCCGATGCGCGGCCCGCGTCCGCGCCGAGGCACCGCCCCCGTCGTGCCACCATGGCGCCATGGTGGACATGACCCGCGAGGACTTCGAGGCGGCGGTGGACGACGCGCTCGATTCCATTCCGGACCGGCTGCTCGACATGATCGACAACGTGGTGATCCTGGTCGAGGAGGAGCCCGAGGGGGACGACCCCGACCTGCTGGGCCTGTACGACGGCGTCGCGTTGACGGACCGCGGCGACATGTGGGGCGGCGAGCTGCCCGACCGCATCCTCATCTACCGGGGGCCGCTGAGCCGGATGTGCGGCTCCGTCGACGAGCTCCGCGACGAGATTGCGATCACCGTGGTCCACGAGATCGCGCACCACTTCGGGATCGAGGACGAGCGGCTGCACGAGCTCGGCTGGGGGTAGCCGCGCCGCCCAGACGCGAGACGAGGCCACCCCCGCGGGAGTGGCCTCGTCTCGGGAACGGGGTCGTGGGGCGGCGGTTACCGGTCGCCCTCGACGTACGCGGGCGACGCCACCGGGTTGTCGGCCCGGCGCCACCGGGTGATGCCGGCCATGACGTGGTAGGTCACGAGCGCGGCGGCGGTGCCCAGGGCGATGCCCTCGAAGTGCATGTCGCCGGCGACCAGCGTGAAGTTCGCGGCGCCCACGATGAGCGGGATGCCCGCGGACATGAGGTTGACCGGGTTGGCGAAGTCCACCTTGCCCTGGCCCCAAATGCGCGCACCGAGCACCGCGATCATGCCGAACAGCACGGTCGCGAGGCCGCCCAGCACGCCCGTGGGCGTCGCGGCGATGAGGGCGCCGAACTTGGGGGAGAGGCTCAGCAGCAGCGCGAAGCCGGCGGCCACCCAGTAGGCGGCGGTCGAGTAGACGCGGGTCGCGGCCATGACGCCGATGTTCTCCGCGTACGTCGTGGTGCCCGAGCCGCCACCCATGCCGGCGACGGTGGTGGCGAGGCCGTCCGCGAGCAGGGCGCGGCCGGTGACGGGGTCGAGGTCGTCGCCGGTCATGGCGGCGACGGACTTCACGTGGCCGATGTTCTCCGCGACCAGCACGAGCACCACCGGGACGAACATCGCGAGCACCGCGAAGTCGAACTGCGGCGTGTGGAACTGCGGCAGGCCGAACCATGCGGCCTCCGAGACGCCGGACAGGTCCCACTCGCCGCGGAAGGCCGCGACGATGCCGCCGGCGACGGCGCCCAGGAGGATGGACAGGCGGCCCAGCATGCCCCGGAACAGGACGGTGATGATGACGACGGCGGCGGCGGAGATGAGCGCGGTGCCCAGCGAGGCCTCGACCATGCCCCACGCGGCGGGCGCGAGGTTGAGGCCGATCAGCATGACGATCGCGCCGGTGACCACCGGCGGCATGGTGATCTCGATCCAGCGGGTGCCGGCCACGTGGACCACGGCGCCCACGAGCGCGAGCAGCACGCCCGCCATGACGATGCCGCCCATCGCGACCTCCATGCCGCCCGCGGCGGTCGCGGCGGTGATGGGGGCGATGAACGCGAAGCTCGAGCCCAGGTAGGAGGGCAGGCGGTTGCCGGTGAGCAGCAGGAACAGCACGGTGCCCACCGCGGAGAAGAACAGGGTGGTGCTGGGCGGGAAGCCGGTCAGCACCGGCACCAGGAAGGTCGCGCCGAACATCGCGAGCACGTGCTGCGCTCCGATCCCGATGGTGCGCGGCCAGCTGAGCCGCTCCCGCGGCGCCACGGCCGCTCCATCGCGGACGGCGCGGCCGTCTCCATGCTGGGTCCAGGTCATCAGGCTCATCGGCGCTCCTTCGCAGGGGTGGGTCCGGAGGAAACCTACCCCCTGGCGCGCCCCCCTCCTGTCACTCCTCCACACAGCGACGGCCGCATCGTGCCCGGAAAGGGACGATGCGGCCGCGACTCGCCGTCGACACGCCGGTGGGCGTGTGGAGCAGTGATTTCTGGTGTGGAGGGGTGACGCGCGCGGGTCGAGTGCCGGCGCGCGCCCGGCGGCTCAGCCCTTGGGGTGCGAGGCCCAGGCGCTGTCGACCATGTCCTGGACCGTGTGGCGCATGGCCCAGTCGAGGTCGCGGGCGGCGAGGGTGCCGTCGGCGACGATCTTGGCGGGGTCGCCGGGGCGGCGCGGACCCTCGACGGGCTCCTGCGCGCAGCCGGTGGCCGCGACCATCGCGTCGACGATCTCCCGCACGGAGGTGCCGTCACCCGAACCCAGGTTGTAGACCGGCTCGACGGGCAGGCCCGCCTCGAGCCGCTGGGCCGCGACCACGTGGGCGGCGGCCAGGTCGCTCACGTGGACGTAGTCGCGCACGCACGTGCCGTCGGGGGTCGGGTAGTCGGTGCCGTTGACCTGGGGCGCCTTGCCCGCCTGGATGGCGAACAGCACCTTGGGGAACAGGTTGTGCGGCGAGGCGTCCCACACGTCGGCGTGGCCGGAGCCGCACACGTTGAAGTAGCGCAGGCTGGTCGCGGCGAGCGGTGCGCCGGCCATCTCCGTGGCGATGCGCTGGTCGCGGATGAGCCACTCGCCGATCAGCTTGGACTCGCCATAGGGCGACTCCGGGGTGGTGGGGGTGGACTCGGTGACGAACTCGACGCCCGAGTTGCCGTAGACGCCCGCCGAGGAGGAGAACACCAGGCGCCGCACGTCCGCCCGCTGCATGGCCTCGAGCAGCGATCGGGTGCCCTCGACGTTGATGCTGTAGTTGAGCAGCGGGAACTTCACCGACTCGCCGGCGTACTTGTAGCCGGCGCAGTGGATCACGCCGGTCACGTCGTGCTCGCGCAGGGTCGTCTCGACCGCGTCCGTGTCGAGGATGGAGGCCTTGACGAAGGGCACGTCGGCGGGCACGAAGGACTCGACGCCGCTGAAGAGGTCGTCGATGACGACGGGCGCGATCCCCGCGTCCGCGAGCGCGCGCACCACGTGCGCGCCGATGTAGCCGGCTCCGCCGGTGACAAGCCAGGACATGTCGCTCCTTGAGGGACGTTCTCGGTGAGTGGGGTGGGTGAGAGGAGTGCGGGGTGGTGGATCGGGCGCGGGGCGGTGGACGGTGCCGCCGCTCAGGCGTCGCGCCGCGCGCCCTGGGAGGGCGTCACGATGAAGACGTGGGGGGCGCCGTAGCCGGCGGCCGCGAAGGCCTTGTCGACGTCGTCGGACACTTCCGCCGCCTTGGACTCGTCGACGAGCGCGATGGCCGCGCCGCCGAAGCCGCCGCCGGTCATGCGCGCGCCCACGGCGCCGGCCGCGAGGGCGGTCTCGACCGCGAGGTCGAGCTCGGGGCAGGAGATCTCGAAGTCGTCGCGCATCGAGGCGTGCGAGGCGACCAGCAGGTCGCCGATGCGGTGCGGCCCCTCCTCCTGCACCACCTGCGCGGTGCGCGCGACGCGGGCGTTCTCCGTCACGATGTGCCGGACGCGGCGGAAGGTGACGTCGTCGAGCACCTCGGCGGCGCGCTCGAGGTCCGCCTCGGTGAGCTTGCGGAGCGTCGGCACGCCCATGAGCCGCGCGCCCAGCTCGCACGAGGCGCGGCGCTCGCCGTAGCCGCCGGTCGCGTGGGAGTGGTGGACGCGGGTGTCGATGACCAGCAGCGACAGGCCCTCGTCGCCGAAGTGCACGGGGACCGGCACGGCGGTCTCGGCCTCGACGTCGATGAGCACGGCGTGGCCGTCCTCGCCCATGAGCGAGGCGGTCTGGTCCATGTTGCCGGTGGGGGCGCCCACGGCGCCGTTCTCCGCGAGCTGGCACACGTAGATGAGCTCGCGGCGGCTGAGCCCCAGCTCCCAGAGGTCGTTCACCGCGACGGCGACGGCGCACTCGATCGCGGCGGAGGAGGACAGGCCCGCACCCAGCGGCACGTCCGAGGTGAGCAGGATGTCGAAGCCGGTGCGGCCGTCGAGTGAGACGCCTCGCTCGCGCATGGCCCAGAAGACGCCGAACACGTACGCCGACCAGTCCTCGAAGTTCGCGGGGTCGAGCTCGTCGAGGGAGATCTCCGCGGCGTCGGGCATCGCGCCCGAGCGGACGCGGATGATGCGGTCCTCGCGCGGCGCGACGGCGGCCCAGGTGCGGCGCTCGATGGCGAACGGGAAGACCAGGCCGTCGTTGTAGTCGGTGTGCTCGCCGATGAGGTTGACGCGGCCGGGCGCCGACCACACGCCCGCGGCGGGGCGCGCGTAGTGGTCCTCGAAGGCGGCCGCCGTCGTCTGCGGCGAGGGGATGTCGATCACTGTTCCTCCACTGGTGCGGTGCGGGGAGCCGCCCCCATCGTCGCACGGTGGGGAGGGTGCCTCGCGGGTCCTTCGGGCGGCATCCCCCGGGCCGATGCGGTGGCCGGGCGGGTGCCTCCACCCGCCAATGTTAACGTCACCATTACGGTTCGGGCGACCAAGACGTCGGCGGGGCCGCGCCCGCCGCGTGAGCGTGCGCGCCGTGTCGCGGGCCCGACTACGCTGAGAACCCGATGGGGGGAACGACCGAGGCGGGAGGGCGCGTGGGCAAGGTGGGCCGGGGGCCGAGCATGCACGACGTCGCGGCGGTGGCCGGGGTGTCGCACCAGACGGTGTCGCGCGTGCTCAACGGCTACGTGGGCATCCGCCCCGAGACGCGAGCCCGAGTCGTCGCCGCGATCGAGGAGCTGGGCTACCGGCGCAACATGGCGGCGCGGCAGCTCGCGACGGGACGGTCGGACGTCATCGGCGTCGTGATGCCGGAGACGCACCACTTCGGGCCCATGAGCACGCTCTACGCGATCGAGGCGGCCGCCAAGCGCGCGGGCCTCAAGCCGCTCATCACCACGGCGACCCCGGAGGAGGGGACGGTCGGGGACGCGCTCGACTTCCTGCTGGGGCGCTCCGTCGACGCCCTCGTGGTGATGGCCCAGCAGCCGGAGATGCTCGACGCGGTCAAGTCCGTGCTCGACAGGCTTCCCGTCCTGTTCGTGCTGACGGGCGACGCGCACGGGCCGCGGTCGGTCGCGGTGGACCAGCGTCGCGGCGTGCGGCTCGTGGTCGAGCACCTGGTGTCGCTGGGCCATCGCCGCATCCAGCACATCGCCGGCCCCGGCGACTACCTCGAGGCGCGACTGCGCCGTGCGGCGCTGCGAGAGGTGCTCGCCGAGCACGGGCTCGAGGAGCTCCCGATCCTCAGCGGTGACTGGAGCGCGGACTCCGGCTACCGCGCGGGGCTCGAGGTGGATCCGTCGGCGACGGCGGTGTTCGCGGCGAACGACCCGATGGCGCTGGGCGCCATGCACGCGCTCGAGGAGGGCGGGCGCTCGGTGCCCGGCGACGTGTCGCTCGTGGGCTTCGACGACGTGCCCGAGTCCGCGCACGCCCGACCCGGCCTCACGACCGTCCACCAGGACTTCACCGAGGTGGGCCTGCGCGCGGTCCAGGTGCTCATGGACCGCCTCAACGGCGTGCCCGAGAGCCACATCGAGCCCATCGAGCCGTGGCTCATCGCGCGCGAGTCGTCCGGGCCCGTGCCCCTCGTCGCAGACGCCTGAGCCGGCGTCCGGGTCCGGCGCCGGCCCGCCGGCTTCCGTGCGGCGGCGCGACCCCGTCGGCGCGGCTGCTCCCGCGTTTCCGCGTGGCGACCCGATCGCCTCCTGACGGGTAGCGTGGGAGGCGACGCGTGCATCGTCCCCCGATGCCGGGCCCCTCGGGCCCTGCGCGCGCACGGGGGCGATGTGAGCGTTAAACTCGCTCACGTGAGGAAGGCAATGGGGCCCATGAATGTCGCAGCACCGTCGTCCGCCGAGGACGACGCCCCGCGCACCCTTCCCATGGCGCGGCCGGCGGCTGCCGGCGCAGATCAGTTCTCCCGCCCGGGCGACGCGCGTGTCGCCGGCGGCACCCTATGAGGAAGGAACACCAGTGGTCAGCTTCACTACCGAGCAGGTGCATGCGATCCGTCGCAGCCGGGAGAGGGTCGCCCGTCTGCACGCCGAGCTCACCCGCAACAACCTCGTCGCGTGGACGGCGGGCAACGTGTCCGAGCGCGTCCCGGGCACCACGCACTTCGTGATCAAGCCCTCGGGCGTCGACTACGACGACCTCACGCCGGACAACATGGTCCTGTGCGACCTCGACGGCAACGTGGTCGAGGGCTCGATGGGCTCGGACCGCAGCCCCTCGTCCGACACGGCCGCGGCCGCGTACGTCTACCGCGCGATGCCGCACGTGGGCGGCGTGGTCCACACCCACTCGACCTACGCGACCGCGTGGGCGGCCCGCCAGGAGCCCATCCCGTGCGTGATCACGGCGATGGCCGACGAGTTCGGCGGCGAGATCCCCGTGGGCCCGTTCGCGATCATCGGCGACGACTCGATCGGCCGCGGCATTGTCGAGACCCTCGACGGCCACCGCTCGCGTGCGGTGCTCATGGCCAACCACGGCGTCTTCACCATCGGCAAGGACGCGCGTGACGCGGTCAAGGCCGCCGTCATGTGCGAGGACGTCGCCCGCACCGTCCACATCGCCCGCCAGGGCGGCGAGCTGGTCCCGATCGACCCCAAGGACATCGACTCGCTCTTCGACCGCTACCAGAACGTCTACGGACAGAAGCCGCAGGGAGGCATGGCGTGACCAGCATCGTTCCCCACCTCGCCGACTACGAGGTCTGGTTCCTCACCGGCAGCCAGACCCTCTACGGACCCGAGGTCCTCCAGCAGGTCGCCGACCAGTCGACCGAGGTCGTCGAGACCCTCAAGGCGTCGGGCGACGTGCCCGCCACCATCGTGTGGAAGCCCGTGGTCAAGAGCCGCGACGAGATCCTCGAGACCATCATGGCCGCGAACGCGGACCCGAAGGTCATCGGTGTCATCACCTGGATGCACACCTTCTCGCCCGCGAAGATGTGGATCGCCGGCCTCAACGCGCTCCAGAAGCCGCTGCTCCACCTCGCCACCCAGGCGAACCTCGAGCTGCCGTGGTCGACCATCGACTTCGACTTCATGAACCTCAACCAGGCCGCGCACGGCGACCGTGAGTACGCGTACATCGAGTCGCGCATGAACGTCGCCCGCACCACCGTGGTGGGCCACCCGTCGACGCCGGCCGTGTCCGAGCGCATCGGTGTGTGGTCGCGTGCCGCCGCCGGCCGCGCCGCCGCGAAGAACATCAAGGTCGCCCGCTTCGGCGACAACATGCGCTACGTGGCCGTCACCGAGGGCGACAAGACCGAGGCCGAGGTCAAGCTGGGCGCCCAGATCAACACCTGGGGCGTCAACGAGTTGGTCGAGCGGGTGGACGCGGTGTCCGACGCCGAGGTCGACGCGCTCATCGAGACCTACCTCGCCGAGTACGAGGTCGCCCCCGAACTGCTGCCCGGTGGCGAGCGCCACCAGTCGCTGCGCGACGCGGCGGCCATCGAGGCGGGCCTGCGCGCGTTCCTCGTCGAGGGCGGCTTCCACGCCTTCACCGACACGTTCGAGGACCTGGGCGGACTCAAGCAGCTGCCCGGCCTGGCCGTGCAGCGCCTCATGGCCGACGGCTACGGCTTCGGCGCCGAGGGCGACTGGAAGACCGCGATCCTGGTGCATCTGTGCGCGGTGATGGGCTCCGGGCTGCCCGGCGGCTCCTCGCTCATGGAGGACTACACCTACCACCTGGTGCCCGGCGAGGAGCTCTCGCTCGGTGCGCACATGCTCGAGGTGAACCCGGCGCTGTCGTCCAAGAAGGCGCGCCTCGAGGTGCACCCGCTGGGTATCGGCGGCAAGGAGGACCCGGTGCGCCTGGTCTTCACCGCGGACGCCGGCGAGGCCGTGGTCGTGGCGCTGTCCGACATGCGCGACCGCTTCCGCCTCGTGGCCAACGTGGTGGACAACGTCGACCTGCCCGAGCCCATGCCCAAGCTCCCCGTGGGCCACGCGGTGTGGAAGCCCCGTCCCGACTTCACCACGGCGGTCGCGTCGTGGCTGCAGACCGGCGGCGCGCACCACACGGCCATGTCCAACCAGATCGGCATCGACGTGGTGAAGGACTTCGCGAAGATGGTGGGCATCGAGCTGCTGGTCATCGACGAGTCCACGACCTACGAGGGCTTCGAGCAGCAGATCCGGTGGAACAACGCGTACTACGCCATGGGCGGCAAGTAGGCGGTTGACTGACTTGGTCGCGTGAGGCGGCCGGTCGTATGACACGAGGCGGGCGGCATCCCTGAGGGGGTGCCGCCCGTTCGTGTGTGCGGTGGGATCGCCGCGGGCCCCGCGGGCCGCGCGGGACGTCTGGGACGACTCGGATGAATGGCCGCCGCGCGCGACGGCACATGGCCGCGTGGGCGTCCGCCGACTCGCGCCGGAGAGGTCAAGCGGGGGTCAAGGAGGGGGCCGAGCGCCGTCAAGGCCGGGCATGGGTCGCGAAATGCTTCGTGGCTCGCATGCGCCGCGAAATCGCCAAACCGGGACCAAGGGCCTAGGCGCCTCCGGCCATCGTGCCTGGTAGATGATTTGATTCACAAGGTGAGTCGGTCGTGACCTTCCCGTGACCGCCGCCTATTGCGCCAAGGTGTGAACGAGAACATCATGGTGGGGCACGCCTCGCACGGAAGTGGGGCGATAGCCGATATCTCAAGGAGGAGATATGAAGTTCAGCAAGTTCCTTGCGGCGGGTGCCGCGACGGCGATGGCCCTCACCCTGGCCGCGTGCGGCGGCGGCGGCGCTGGCGACGACTCCGGCTCGGACTCGACGGCCGGCACCGGCGGCGACGGCGCGATGACCGAGGGTGGCCTCATCGGTGTGGCGATGCCCACCGAGACGTCCGAGCGCTGGATCGCCGACGGTGACGCGGTGAAGTCGGGTCTCGAGGCGGAGGGCTTCGAGGTCGACCTGCAGTTCGCTGCGGACGACATCCCGACCCAGCAGCAGCAGATCGACAACATGATCACCAACGGCGTCGACGCGCTCATCGTCGCGTCGATCGACGGCACCACGCTGTCCGGTCAGCTGCAGGCCGCGGCCGAGGCGGGCATCCCGATCATCGCCTACGACCGCCTCATCAACGAGACCGAGAACGTCGACTTCTACGTGTCGTTCGACAACTTCCAGGTGGGCGTGCAGCAGGGCACGTCGCTCCTCGTGGGCCTGGGCCTCCTCAACGAGGACGGCACCGAGACCGGCGACGAGGGCCCGTACAACATCGAGCTGTTCGCGGGCTCGCCCGACGACAACAACGCCGGATTCTTCTTCAACGGCGCCATGTCCGTGATCCAGCCCTTCATCGACGAGGGTGTGCTCACGGTTCCGTCGGGTCAGACCGACTTCGACACGGTCGCCACGCTGCGCTGGCTCCAGGAGACGGCGCAGAAGCGCATGGAGGACATCCTGACCGCCAACTATGTGGGCACCGGCACGGAGCTCCACGGCGTCCTGTCGCCCTACGACGGTCTGTCGCGAGGCATCCTCAACGCCCTCGAGTTCACGGGTGGCTACCCCGGCACCATTGCCGAGGGCATGCCGATCGTGACCGGCCAGGACGCGGAGATCGCCTCCGTCAAGCTGATCGCTGACGACGTCCAGTTCGCGACCATCTTCAAGGACACGCGCAAGCTTGCGGACCAGGCCGTGGTCGCGGCGACCTCGTACCTGAACGGCGAGGAGCCCGAGGCGAACAACACGACCGACTACGACAACGGCGTGAAGGTCGTCCCGTCCTACCTGCTCGAGTCGGACATTGTCTACGCTGGCAACATCCAGGAGCTGCTGGTCGACTCCGGCTACTGGACCGAGGAGCAGATCGAGTCGGGCGTCGCCTGATCGATCGGTGGTGCCGGTCTGGCCTGCGGGCCGGGCCGGCACCACCCCCGGTTCCTGTTAACGTGCACATCCATCATCACCAACGGAGGTGAGACATGCCGAAGCACATCCTTGAGATGAGGAAGATCACCAAGACCTTCCCCGGCGTCAAGGCGCTGTCGGACGTGGAGCTCGAGGTCGAGGAAGGCGAGATCCACGGCATCTGCGGCGAGAACGGCGCCGGCAAGTCGACGCTCATGAAGGTGCTGTCGGGTGTCTACCCGTTCGGCACCTACGACGGCGACATCGTCTACGACGGCGAGGTCCAGAAGTTCCACTCGATTCCCGACTCCGAGGCCAAGGGAATTGTCATCATCCACCAGGAGCTCGCGCTCATCCCGTACCTCTCGGTGGCGGAGAACATCTTCCTGGGCAACGAGCGGCGCGGCCGCGGCGGCGCCATCGACTGGAACGTCACCAACCACGAGGCCATGAAGCTCCTCGAGCGCGTGGGCCTCCAGGAGAATCCCACGACGCCCGTCAACCAGCTGGGAGTCGGCAAGCAGCAGCTCATCGAGATCGCGAAGGCGCTGTCCAAAGAGGTGCGGCTGCTCATCCTCGACGAGCCCACCTCCGCGCTCAACGACGACGACTCGGAGCACCTGCTCGGCCTTCTCCGCACCCTCAAGGAGGAGCAGGGCATCACGTCGATCATGATCTCGCACAAGCTCAACGAGATCGCCGAGATCTGCGACCGCACCACGATCATCCGTGACGGCCACACAATCGAGACGTTCCCCGTGAGCGGCGAGGAGGGCATCCAGGACCGCATCATCCGCGGCATGGTGGGCCGCGACCTCACCAACCGCTATCCCTCGCGCGACCACGTCGTCGGCGACGAGGTCCTGCGGGTGGAGAACTGGAACGTCTTCCACCCGACCCAGCCCGGCCGCATCGTCGTCGAGGACGCCTCGTTCAACGTGCGCAAGGGCGAGGTCGTGGGCATCGCCGGCGTCATGGGCGCGGGGCGCACCGAGCTGGCGATGAGCCTGTTCGGGCGCAGCTACGGCCGCGACATCACCGGCAAGGTGTTCATGCACGGCGAGGAGATCCAGATCTCGGATGTCTCGTCCGCGATCAAGCACGGGCTCGCCTACGCCACCGAGGACCGCAAGCGGTACGGGCTCAACCTCATCGACGACGTGCGTCGCAACATCTCCGCGGCCGCCCTGTTCAAGCTCTCGAAGCGGGGATGGGTCAACGGCAACAAGGAGATCAAGGTCGCGGAGGAGTACCGCGGCTCGATGAACATCAAGACCCCGACCGTGATGCAGACGGTGGGCAACCTCTCCGGCGGCAACCAGCAGAAGGTGGTGCTGTCGAAGTGGATCTACTCGGACGCCGAGGTGCTCATCCTCGACGAGCCGACCCGCGGCATCGACGTGGGTGCCAAGTACGAGATTTACACGATCATCAACCGCCTGGTGGCGGCCGGCAAGGCCGTCATCATCATCTCGTCGGAGCTGCCCGAGCTGCTGGGCACCTGTGACCGGATCTACACCCTCGCGTTCGGGCGCGTCACCGGAGAGGTGCCCGTCGCCGAGGCGACCCAGGAGAAGCTCATGACCCTCATGACCCAGGAGAAGGAGGTCCGGGCATGACCGGCACCACGACAGGGATCAAGGACCTGTTCACAAGGAACATCAGAACGAGCGGCATCTACATCGCCTTCGTGGCGATCGTCGGGCTGTTCGCGATCCTCACGGGCGGCACGTCGCTCAGCCCCATGAACGTCACCAACCTGGTGCTGCAGTACTCGTACATCCTGATCCTCGCGATCGGCATGGTGATGGTCATCATCGCCGGCCACATCGACCTGTCCGTCGGATCGGTCGTCGCGGTGACGGGCGCCGTGTCCGCGGTGCTGGTCATCAGGAACGACATGCCGTGGTGGGTGGGCGTGCTCGCCGCGCTCGCGTGCGGTGTGGTGATCGGTGCCTGGCAGGGATTCTGGGTCGCGTTCGTGGGCATCCCGGCGTTCATCACCACCCTCGCGGGCATGCTCATGTTCCGCGGACTCACGCTGCTGGTGCTGAACAACACCTCGCTCTCGCCGTTCCCGCAGCCCTACCGTGACATCGCGGCAGGCTTCCAGAACGGCATCCTGGGCGGTCCGGGGTACGACGTCTTCACCCTGGTGATCTTCGGCATCGCCGTCGCGGGCTACGTGTTCTCCGCGTGGCGCACCCGCCGCTCGCGCATCGCGTACGAGCAGCCGGTGGTCGCGTTCCCGCTGTTCATCGTGCAGCTGGTCGCGGTGGGCGCGGTGGTCATGTGGTTCGCCTGGCAGCTCGCCAACGCGCGCGGCCTGCCGAACGTGCTCATCCTGCTCGCCGTGCTGATCATCGCGTACTCGCTGGTCACCACCCGCACGGTGTTCGGTCGTCACGTGTACGCGATCGGCGGCAACCTGTCGGCGGCCATGCTGTCCGGCGTCAAGGTCCGCTGGGTCAACTTCGGCGTCATGCTCAACATGGGCATCCTCGCCTCGGTGGCCGGCGTCGTGTTCTCGGCCCGATCCAACGCGGCGCAGCCCGCGGCCGGAAACATGTTCGAGCTCGACGCGATCGCGGCGTGCTTCATCGGTGGCGCCGCCGTCACCGGTGGTGTGGGCCGCGTGACCGGCGCGATCGTCGGTGGTCTGATCATGGCGGTCATGTCCAACGGCATGCAGCTGATGGGTGTGCCGCAGTCGGTCCAGTCCGTGGTCAAGGGCCTGGTGCTCCTCCTCGCGGTCGCGTTCGACGTCTACAACAAGCGCCGCGCCGGCGCTCGCTGACAGACACCTTCGAGGCGCCTCGACCCGGTGGGTCGGGGCGCCTCGTCGCGTGTCGGGGCGGAAAGGCCCGTGGACGATGCGGCGGCCCGGTCGGGCGTCGAGGCGGACCGGTGCGGTAGAGCCTGGGGCGCGTCGCCCGACACGGTGGCAGGCCCCGTGAAGGACCGCGCGGGAGACGCGGTGGGAGAAGTGCTGTGCGGGGAAGGGCTGGTCAGCGCGGCGGGGCCGTCGAGCCCCGCACCACGAGCTCGCATCGCACCAGCGAGGGGGACTGGGGCGCACCGTCGAACCCGGCCAGCGCATCGTCCCCGGGCGCCTCGCCGCCCGAGACCGCGCCGCCCGCAACCGCGCCGCCCGAGACCGCGCCGCCCGCAACCTCGTCGCCCGCAGCCTCGCCGCCCGCAACCGCGCCGCCCGCAGCCTCGTCGCCGGACCCCGGGCCCCCGGCGAACAGCCGCTCCACGAGCGCGGCGCCCACCTCCGCGAACGGCTGGTGCACCGTCGTGAGCGGCGGCGCCAGGTAGCGCGCGAGCGGGATGTCGTCGAAGCCCACGACGGAGACGTCGCCGGGCACGTCGCGGCCGGCCTCGCGCAGGGCGAGCAGGAGGCCCGCGGCGATCTCGTCGGAGGCGCAGAACACGGCCGTCACGTCCTCCCGCGCGGCCAGGTCCGCGCCGGCGGCGTGGCCCGACTCGGCGGTCCAGCCGCATCGGACGGGGTCCGGCACCTCGCGCCCGGCGGCCTCGAGCGTCTCGCGCCAGGCACTGAGGCGGGCGCGGGCGGGAATCGAGTTCTCGGGTCCGGCCAGGTGGTGGACGGTCCGGTGGCCCAGGGAGAGCAGGTGCTCGACGGCGGCGCGCGCGCCACCGGCGTGGTCGGCGCCCACCATGGCCATGCGGCCGCCGAAGGAGGCGTCCATGATGACCGCGGGCAGGTGGGGCGGCAGTTCGAGGAGTTCGACGTCCTCGACCTCGGCGCGCAGGATGATGAGCCCGTCGATCGACTGGAGCGAGAGCTGGCTGGCGGCGGCCTCGACGTCCTCGTGCGCGGTGGACTCCACGTCGAGCAGGGTCACGGAGCGGCCGGTCGCGCGCGCGGCGCGCGAGATGGACTCGACCACGCGTGACTCGCCGGTGCGCGCGAGCTGATGCGAGATCACGCCGATGGTGCCGTACGACCCGCTGCGCAGGGCGCGGGCGGCCGTGTTCGGCATGTAGCCCAGCTGCGCCATCGCCTCGCGCACGCGCCGGCGGGTGTCGGGGCGCACCTTGGGCGACCCGTTCGCGACGCGGGAGACGGTCTGTCCCGAGACCCCGGCGAGGGTGGCGACGTCGCGCAGCGACGGGCGGCCGGCAGGCCGGGAGGGGAGGGGCATACGACAATTCTAATGATGCAAGGATTCGCCGGTGACAGCGGCGAGGCGGTCCATGAGCGCCGCGCGCAGCGCGAGGTCGGAGGCCTCGAGGGGCGCCGCCTCGGTCGCGCGACGATGCACATACTGGCCCCCGCGGCGCGTCACCGGGGTGTCGGCGGTCGCCATCCACACGGCGGTGTCGGCGCCGTCGGCCAGGGGAAGCGCGGCGCGGGGCCCTCCCATGCGGGTGCGCACCCAGCCGGGGTGCACCACGTTGACGGGCTTGTCCGTGTGCCGGGCGGCCAGCTCGAAGGCGAGCAGGGTGACCAACAGCTTCGCGTCCGCGTAGGCCTGGTGGCCGTCCCAGGGCTCGGGTGGCGCGAGGTCCACGGCGGGGCGGCCCATGCGGGCGGCGTCGGAGCCCAGGATGATCGTGCGGCGCGGCATGGGCAGCAGCGCCGCGAGCAGGTACGGCGCGACCACATTGACCTGCAGGATCCGCTCGAGGCCGTCGTCCGTCATCACGGGCCGGTCCTGATCGGGGCCCAGGCCCGCGTTGTGGATGACGACGTCGAAGGGGCCCCGGCGCCGTGCATCGTCCGCCATGAGGCGCGTCGAGGCGAGGGAGTCGAGCCGGCCGGTCACCGCGCCGCGCGCGCCGCGGGCGCCCGTGAGGGCGACCTCCGCGCGGGCGGCGTCGCGGCCGTGCACGATCACCTCGTGGCCGGCCGCCACCAGCTGGCGCGCGATCTCCACCCCGATGCCCTGCGCGGCTCCGGTGACGAGGATGCGCGACATGCCCCCATTGTGGTGGGTGAGAGCGACCCTGACCAGGGGCGGGGCGTGGACCCGGCCCGTGCATCGTCCCTGGCCTAGGCTGTCCCCGGGCGCGGGGACGCGCCCTGCCGCCTACCCCGGGGAGGACCGCACATGGGCATCGCCGACGAGCTCGTCGAGCACAACCGCGCGTACGCGGAGGCGTACACGCCCGACCGCCCGCTCCCGCCGCGGCGGAGGCTGGCCGTGGTGGCGTGCATGGACTCGCGCCTGGACACCTTCGCGATGCTGGGGCTCGACGTGGGTGACGCCCACGTGATGCGGAACGCGGGCGGGGTCATCACGGACGACATGATCCGGTCGCTGGTGATCTCGCAGCGCAAGCTGGGCACGCGGGAGATCATCCTCATCCACCACACCGACTGCGGCGCGCTCACCTTCACGGACGACGAACTGCGCAACGAGCTGCTCGACGAGACGGGACTCAAGCCCTCGTGGAGCCCCGAGTCCTTCCGCGACCTCGACGCGGACCTGCGCCAGTCGATGGAGCGCCTGCGGCGGTCGCCGTTCCTGGTGGACACCTCGCAGGTGCGCGGCTTCGTGTTCGACGTGCACTCGGGGCTGCTGCGCGAGGTGCGCTGAGCCGCCTCGTCGGCTCTTCTCAGGAGGTGCCCCCTCCCGGTCCCGGGGCGCCGCGCGCATACTGGGGTCATGTGGTTCCGCTTCCTCAAGGCCATCAAGAACGGTGAGCACCGCCTCGCGCCCATGACGTGGGTGGCGGCGGCGGGCGCGCTCATCTACACGATCAGCCCGATCGACCTGATCCCCGAGCTGTTCCTCGGTCCGCTGGGCTTCACGGACGATGCGGGCCTGTGGGCGTTCATCATCGTGCTCGTGACGCGCGAGAAGCAGCGGTGGGAGGCCTCCCTCAAGGAGGGCGCGATCGACGTCTGATTGCTACGGTCGAGAGATGGAGATACCCGACTTCTCCGATCTCACGGCCGTCGCCATCAACTGCACGCTCAAGCCCTCGCCGGCGCTGTCGCACACGCAGGGGCTCATGGACGTGTCCCTCGTCCTGCTCGAGGCGCACGGGGTCGCGGTCGACCGGATCCGCGCCGCCGACCACGACATCCCGCCGGGCGTCTACCCCGACATGCGCGAGGACGTCCCCGGCGGCGGGGTCGCCATCGACGACTGGCCGGCGCTCGCCGCGCGCGTGCTCGCCGCCGACATCCTGATCCTGGGCACCCCCGTGTGGCTCGGGGACAAGTCCTCGGTGGCCTCGCGCGTGATCGAGCGGCTCTACGGGCTCTCGGGCGAGCTCAACGACCGCGGCCAGTTCCGCTTCTACGGCCGCACCGCCGGCGTGGTGGTCACCGGCAACGAGGACGGCGCCAAGCACGTCGCCATGAACGTGCTCTACTCGCTCCAGCACCTGGGCTACACGATCCCGCCGGCCGCGGACGCGGCGTGGCTGGGCTCCGTGGGGCCGGGCCCGTCCTACCTCGACGAGGGATCGGGCGGACCCGAGGCCGAGTTCACGCAGCGCAACGTCACCTTCATGACCTACAACCTCATGCATGTGGCACGCTGGCTCAAGGACGCCGGAGGCTTTCCGCTGGGGGGCAACTCGGCCGCGGACTGGGCCGCGGGCGCGCGGTTCGGCCACCCGACCCTGGAGGAGCGATGAGCATCGTCCGCGAGTACCGCGTCGAGCACCTGGGCCGCCGCACCTACGTGGGCGTCCCGCTCGAATTCACCATGGCGACGCTCGAGATGGTCGTGAGCGAGGCCTTCGAGTCGGTGGCCGATGCGATGGCCGAGCACGGTCTGGTGGGCGGCGAGGGCGTGATCCGGTACCGGCGCATGGCGCCGGAGGGGACCTTCGCGGTCGAGGTGGGCTACGTCGTGCGCGGGGACGTCGAGCCGCCGCCGGGACTGGGCCGATGGGCGCTGCCGGCAGGCACCTACGCGATCGCTGCGCACGAGGGGCCGTACGCGGACCTCAGCGCCGAGACGGGCTCGTTCCTGGTGTGGGCCGACGAGGCCGGGCACCGGCCCTCGATGGAGGTCACGGGAGCCGGCTCGGGCTACGCCTGCTACTACGAGGCCTATCTCGAGACGCCCCGCGAGGGGCCGAAGGGACCCGAGGGGTCCGCCGAGATCCGCATGCTGCTCGGGTAGGCAGCAGTGTGCCCGGGGACCCCGCGCGACTACTTTTGACCCATGATCGACCTCAACGCGGACCTGGGCGAGGGCTTCGGCCGGTGGAGCCTCACGGACGACGATGCGCTGCTCGACGTGATCACGAGCGCCAACATTGCGTGCGGCTTCCACGCGGGCGACCCGTCGACGATGCGCCGCGTGTGCGAGCTCGCGGTCGAGCGCGGGGTCGCGATCGGCGCGCAGGTGTCGTACCGCGACCTGGCCGGATTCGGCCGCCGCGCCATGGACGTGCCCTTCGAGGAGCTCGCGGCGGAGGTCGCGTATCAGATTGGGGCGCTCGACATCTTCGCGCGTGCGGCCGGAGGCCGGGTCGCCTACGTCAAGCCCCACGGCGCGCTGTACAACCGGTGCGTGGCGGACGCCGAGCAGGCCGCGGCCGTGGTCGAGGGGGTGCGGCTCGCGAGCGCGGCAGGTGGGGCGCGCTCGACCGGCGCTGCCATGCTTCCGATCCTGGGCCTGCCCGGCTCGCGGCTGCTCGAGGCGGCCCTCGCGGCCGGCCACGCGGCCGTGACGGAGGCGTTCGCGGACCGCGCGTACACGCCGCACGGCACCCTGGTGCCCCGCACCGAACACGGCGCGGTGGTCCACGACCCGGAGCTGGTGGTCTCGCGCGCGGTCGCGATGGCCACGGGCGAGGCGGTGGTGTCGATCGAGGGCGGCGCGCTCGCGATCTCGGCGCGCTCCCTGTGCGTCCACGGCGACACCCCGGGAGCCGCGGCGCTCGCGGCCCGCGTCCGCGCCGAGCTGGCGGCGGCGGGGGTGGAGATCGGTCCCTTCGCGTGAGCGCGCACCTGGACCCCGGCTCCCTCGCGATCCACCCGATGGGGCCGCACTCGCTGCTGGTCGAGCTGCCCGACCTCGACGCGGTCGCCGCGTTCCGGGCGGAGTGCGAGCGGCGCCGGGCGGCGGGCGAGCTCCGGGCCCGGGAGATCGTGCCCGCGGCCCGCACGGTGCTGATCGAAGGCCTCGGGGGGAGCGGGAGTGGGAACGGGAGCGGGAACGGGAACGGGAACGGGAACGGGAGCGGGAGCGGGAACGGGAGCGGGCGCGGGAGCGAGGCGATCGGCGGAATCGACGTGGCGGCCGTCGCCGCCGCGATCCGGACCTGGCGCGTGCCCGTCACCGGGACCGTCGAGGGTGTGCTCGTCGAGATCCCGGTCCGCTTCGACGGCGCCGACCTCGAGGCGGTCGCGATCCACTGGGGCGTCGACGCCGGTGAGGCGGTCGCGCTGCTGGTGCGCGCCGAGTTCCGCGTGGCCTTCAGCGGGTTCGCGCCCGGCTTCGCGTACATGAGCGGCCTGCCGCGGCCCGTGCCTCGGCGCGAGTCCCCGCGCACGGCCGTGCCGGCGGGCTCGGTGGCGCTCGCGGGCGAGTACGCGGGCGTCTACCCGCGCACCTCGCCCGGGGGCTGGCAGCTGGTGGGCACCACGAACGCCGCGATGTTCGACCACCGCCGCGACCCCGCTGCGCTGCTGAGCCCCGGCGACCGGGTGCGGTTCGTGGAGGTGCGATGAGCCTCGAACTGCTGCGCGCGGGTGCCCTCACCACGGTCCAGGACCTGGGCCGGCCCGGCTTCGCCCATCAGGGGGTCCCGCGCTCGGGAGCGCTCGATCTCGAGGCGCACGGACGTGCCAACGCCCTGGTGGGCAACACCCGCGAGGCCGCGACGCTCGAGACCACCGCGCTCGGCTGCACCCTGCGCGTGCGGAGCCCGCGCGTCGTCGCCGTGACCGGCGCGCGGTGTGACGTGTTCGTCGGGGGAGTGCGCGCCCCGTGGGGCGCGCCGGTGCGCCTGGCCCCGGGACAGGTGCTCGAGGTGGGCCCCGCGGTGGCGGGCCTGCGCTCCTACGTGGCCGTGAGCGGCGGCATCGCGGTCGAGCCGGTGCTCGGCAGCCGGTCCACGGACCTGCTCACCGGACTGGGGCCCGCGCCCCTGCGCGACGGTGACACGGTGCCGCTCGGGCCGTCCGGCCCGGTGGACGATGCGCTGTTCGGCCGGGCGCGTGGCGGCGCGGACGGCGGCGCGGGTGGCGGCGCGGACGGCGGCGACGGAGAGGTCCCGGGCACGCGCTCCGGCGCCGGGTCGGACGCGCATGCCGATCCGCTGGTCCTCCCGCTCCATCCGGGGCCGCGCGCGGACTGGATCACCGCATCGTCCCTGGGCACTCTGGTGGAGGCCGTCTGGACCGTGTCCGGGGACTCGAACCGGGTGGGGGTGCGGCTCGAGGGCGCCGCGCTCGAGCGGGCCCGCGACCATGAGCTCGCCAGTGAGGGCATGGTGTGGGGTGCGGTGCAGGTGCCGCCGTCGGGGCGGCCGGTGGTGTTCCTCGCGGATCACCCCACCACGGGTGGCTACCCGGTGGTGGGCGTGGTCGACCCGGCCGCGCGCTCCGCTCTCGCGCAGGCGCGGCCGGGGGACCGCGTCAGGTTCGAGGCTCGTCCTCGGTAGGCGGCGCCTCGGGGGCGTTCGCCTGGTCGTACTCCGTCACGGCCGTGTGGGCGGCGACGATCTCCTCGGTGTGGAGCGACTCGTAGGCCGGGCCGCCGTCAGTGGGCTCGTCGGAGATGATCGTCGCGGCGACCTGATCCTCCGCGACGACGGGCTCCCCGATGGCGGGCGTCGGGGGAGCGGCGACCGTGGCGGTCCCCGCCGTCCCTCGCCTGCCCGCCTGCGCGTCCGGCTTGCGCTTGCGACGCCACTTGATGAGCGTCTTGGGACCCTCGAACTCGACGGTCGACGGCTCGAGCCCGTAGTGGTCGCCCACGTGGTCGGAGACGTGCTCGACGAACTCCTGGCGCGTGGCCCGCAGGTAGGCGTGATGCTCCTTCGAGAAGGCCTCGAACGTCGAGATGATCATCATGATCATGACCACCGAGAACGGCAGCGCGGTGATGATGGCCGCGGTCTGGAGCGCCCCCAGGCCGCCCGCGAGGAGCAGCGCGATCGCGACGGCCGCGGTGGTGCAGGCCCAGAAGACGCGCAGCCACTTGGCGGGCGTGGGGTCGCCGCCCGAGGTGAGCATGGACAGTACGAACGACCCGGAGTCGGACGAGGTGACGAAGAAGATGCCCACCAGGAGGATCGCCCCGAAGGTCACCACCGATCCGGCCGGCAGCGCCTCGAGCATCTGGAACAGGGAGCCCTGGTAGTCGATCGATCCGTCGGCGGCGACGAGGCCGCCCTCGCCGAAGACCTCGCGGTACAGCGCGGAGCCACCCATGACGCCGAACCAGAGGAACGTCACGGCCGCGGGAACCAGCAGAACGCCCCAGACGAACTCGCGCACCGTGCGGCCCTTGGACACGCGCGCGATGAAGATGCCCACGAAGGGCGCCCAGGAGATCCACCAGCCCCAGTAGAAGGTGGTCCAGCTCGCCTGCCATGCGGCGCCGATGTCGCCCTGGAAGGCGGTGACGTTGAAGCTGAGGCCCACGAAGCTCTGGATGTAGTAGCCGATCGACTGCACGAACTCGCGCAGCAGGAACAGCGTGGGGCCGGAGAACAGGACGTAGAGCAGGATCAGGCCGGCCAGCGCCAGGTTGATGTTCGACAGCCACTTCATGCCGCGCGCGAGGCCGGTGAGCAGCGAGAAGAGCGTGATGATCGTGATGACCACGATCAGGATGACCTGCGTGGTCGTGTCGGGGTCGGCGATGCCGGCCGAGTGGAGCCCGGACGAGATCTGCAGCACGCCCAGGCCCAGCGACGTGGCGATGCCGAACAGGGTGCCGACCACGGCCGTGATGTCGATGACGTTGCCCCAGCGGCCGTGGACGTGCTTGCCCAGGAGGGGCTCGACGGCATAGCGGATGGAGACGGGGCGACCGCGACGATGCACGGCGTACGCGATCGCGAGCCCGACGATGATGTAGATGGACCAGGCGTGGACGCCCCAGTGGAGGAAGGTCTGCGCCATGGCGGACTGCGCGAGCTGCTCGGACGTGCCCGTGACGCCGGGGCGAGGCGACGAGAAGTGGGCGAGCGGCTCGGAGACGCCGTAGAAGACGAGGCCGATGCCCATGCCGGCCGCGAACAGCAGCGCGAACCAGGAGAAGCGGCTGAACTGCGGCTCCTCGCCGTCCTTGCCCAGCGTGATGCTGCCGTAGCGGCTGAAGCCGAAGTACAGCGCCACGGCGACGAACAGCGCCGCGAGCAGCACGTAGTACCAGCCGAAGACGTCGATGATGTCGCGCTGGATCGTGGAGAAGAGGTCGGACGCCACGCCTGGCGCGACGATCGCGAAGGCCGCGAACCCGAGGATGATGACGGCTGATGGATAGAAGACCCACCGCGAGAAGGCCGCGCGGGTCATGGGTTCCTTGCGCTGTGTCGTGTCGGAAGTGGTCATCAGTATCGGTCTCTAGCTCTCGTAAAAGTCAGGTATCGGTTGCGTCTCGGTCTGGTCCTGGCATCCAATCTAACGGGTCAATATCGCTGGTTCCGGGACGGTTGCCCGCCCAGGGCGGGTGATGACGGCGTCATGCGCTCCTGGGTCCACTGTAGGTTGCGGGGTGCGGCGCGTCGCGGCGAGTGGAGGTGGCGCGGCCCGGAAAGCGGGGGCGTGCCAGGGGTCTTGGTGCTGTCGAGGTCACGCCGCGGGCGGCGGGAAGAAGCGCGCGCGGCCTCCTCGTCGACGCCGTCGCTGGGGGTCGACGCTCGCGGGTGGGATGAACCACACCTCGGTGGGTCCGGCGTCGATCTCCCACCCGGCACGGTGGATCTCGTGGTGGCAATGGCTGCACAGGAGGACCCCGTTGCGGAGGTCCGTCGCGCCCCGGTCCCTGCCCCACCATCTGATGTGATGGGCCTCCGTCCAGCCCGGCGGCGCCCCGCATTTGGCGCAGCCGCCGTCCCGTTCGACGAGCGCGCACCGCTGCGCGTTGGAGAACAGGCGCTGGCGGCGGCCCAGATTGAGCAGCTCGCCCTTACTTCCCAGGACGGCCGGGATCACGTCCGCGGAGGCGGCCAGGCGGCGCGCCGTATCGATGTCGACGGGCTCCGTGGAGCCGTCGAGCTCCGCCTGCCCGTTCCCGCGCCGCAGGTCCTCGAGGGTCATCCGCACGACCACCGTGGTGGTCGACAGGGGCAGGGTGCTGGCGTCGCAGCCGATCGCGTGCCGGCACAGGGCCGCGAGCGCGTCCGCGCGCATCTGGCCCGTGGTGCGAGTGTCCTCGCCCAGGGCGTCGCGGCTGCGCCGCATCGCGTCGCCGACCAGGGCCTCCAGCGCCGCGCGCACCGCCGCGGCCGTCTCCGGGTCGAGCCTGCCGCTGATGTCGACCATGCCGTCGCGGGACTCGCGGAGGGTGAGTGTGCGCTGCTCCCTCAGCCGCTCGAGGCGGCGCTGGTGGGCCTGGGCATCCAGCGAGGCGCGGAACCTGCGCACGATGCGCTGGAGCTGGTCGAGCGTCAGGCCCGCGGCGCGCTCGACAAGGTCGCGTTCGGCCGCCTCGATGCGGTCGGCGCCCACGTGGTCGGGGTCCAGTGCCTCGAGCATCGTGGTGATCGCGGTGGCGAACTCCACCGAGAGGCGGCCCGACTCCAGTGCCGCCGCGACGTGGGGGAAGGCGGGCGGCTCGGGCTCCTCGGGCGGGGGCGGGTCGTCAGGGTCGGGTCGGTTGTCCGGGTCGGGAGGGTCCTCGTCCGCGTCGTCGGGGTCGCCCGGGCCGCCGCCCTCGGCCCGCCGCCGCGCCTCCTCCTCGAGGCGCCGACGCTCCTCCTCCGCACGTCGGGCCTCCTCCTCGAGGCGCCGCTCCTGCTCCTGCCGCCGCCACTCGGCGCGCCGCCGCGCGTCCACGACGGTCTGGCCCGCCTCGATCAGCCGATGCGCCTCCGCGCGTGACCCCCGCATGCTTGCCGCGATGAGGTCCGCCGAGTCGCGGTGCCCCCGCGCCTTCGCGAGCCCGCCCGCCGGCCGGCCGATCGAGCGCTGGTGGACCTGGACGCTCAGGTGCGCCAGCGCGAGTTCAAGATCCCGCACCCCGGCGGCGAGGTCCCCGAGCGAGGCGAGCAGGGCGTCGTCGTCGATGACCTCGCACGCCTCGCTCGACACGGAGTCACGCACCGAGGCGGCCTCCTCGAGCACCCTCCGTCGCGCCGCGCGCCACTCGTCCTCGAGGGCCGCGGAGCCCCCGGGCGACGAGTCGAACAGCGACGGGATGTCCATGTCTCCATCCCATCACCACCCTCTGACATTCAGGACAAATCGGGCGCGACTGTGGAGAAAATGCGCCTCTCAACAGGGGCGATGCGCCGGTCGAGGTCGAGGTCGAGGTCGAGGTCGAGGTCGAGGTCGAGGCCGAGGTCCAGGCCGAGGCGGGCGCGGGGCTGTCGCCGGGGCGATACGCCGCCCCGCTACATCTCCTCGTGCGTCTCGGGATCCCCGCCGAACAGCCGCCCGTCCGGGCGGGCGAGCGCGGAGATCGCCCGCATTTCCTCTTCGTCGAGCGAGAACGACCCCAGGGCCAGGTTCGCGACCTGCCGCTCCGGCGTCGCCGACTTGGGCAGCGGCACCGAGCCCAGCTGCACGTGCCACCGGAGAATCACCTGGGCGGGGGAGACGCCGCACCTGGCCGCCGCATCGGCCACCGCCGGCGCCTCGAAGGGCGCCTGCCGCTTCCCCAGCGGGCTCCACGCCTGCGTCACTATTCCGAGGTCAGCGTGCGCGGCGCGCAGCTCCTCCTGCGGGAACAGCGGGTGCATCTCCACCTGATTGACGGCGGGCGTGACGCCCGTGTCCGCGATGATCTCCCGCAGCAGCCGCGCCGGGAAGTTCGAGACGCCGATGCTCCGCGCCACCCCCCGTTCGCGCAGCTCCACCAGCGCCCGCCACGCCTCGAGGTACAGCCCGCGGCTCGGATTGGGCCAGTGGATGAGCAACACGTCGATGCGGTCGAGCCCCAGCCGCGCGAGCGACTCGTACCCCGACGCGATCGCGCGCTCGTAGTCGTGGTGGCGCCCGGGCAGCTTGGTCTGCACGGTCACCTCGGACCGGTCCAACCCCGACGCGGCCAGGAACTCGCGCACGCCCCTGCCCACGACGCCCTCGTTCTCGTAGTTCACCGCCGAGTCGACCAGCCGGTACCCCGCCTCGAGCGCGGACCGCACCGCGGCGGTGCCCTGCTCTCCTACGAGGGGGTACGTGCCGAATCCGACGGAAGGCAGCGAGTGGTCGTCGTTGAGGACATGCGTGGGGAGGGCTTCCATGACCCCACCCTAGGTCCGGGGCGTACGGTGGGTCGCGGAGGACGATGCATGGGTCGCCTGATCTTCGCGATGAACGCCTCGCTGGACGGGTACGTCTGCGACGAGCGCGGCGGCTTCGCGTGGTCGGAGCCGTCCGAGGAGGTCCACACCTACTTCAACGGCCTCACCGCGCGCACCGGGACGCTCCTGTACGGCCGGCGCATCTACGAGGTGATGGCCGTGTGGGAGACGCTGGGCGACGAGCCCGACGCCCCGCCCGTGGTCCGCGAGTTCGCCGACGCCTGGCGCCGCGCCGACAAGATCGTCTACTCGACCACGCTCACCGCGCCCGCGGCGGCGAACACGTGGCTGGCGCGCGCCTTCGACCCCGAGCAGATCCGCGAGCTCAAGGACTTCGGCGAGCACGACATCGGCATCGCCGGGCCCACTCTCGCGGCCCACGCGCTGCGCGCGGGGCTGGTCGACGAGGTCCAGGTGATGACCCTTCCCGTGCTCGTCGGCGGCGGGACGCGCATGTTCCCCGACAGGCTCCGTCTCGACCTGGACCTCCTCGAGACGCGGGTGTTCGACACGGGCGCCATGCTGGTCCGCTACCAGGTGAAAGGCGGCCGCGAGGGGTGACAGCGCCCCCGCCGGCGCGGAAGACTGCGCGCATGTCCCGCTCCGCCGCCCGCCTGCGCTGGCGGCGTCGCGCGCGCCGCGCGCGGAGCATCGTCGACCTGGTCGCCGACCCCTCGCGCTCGCCCGGCCCGGTGAGCCCCCTGCTCATCGGCGCCTTCCTCGAGGACATCAACCACGCGATTGACGGCGCCCTGGGCGCCAACGCCGTCGCGAACCACAGCTTCGAGGGCGACTACGTGCGCCGCACCCTCCACACCAACACCATCGCCGCACTCACCCACCGCCGGCCGCGCCGCCGCCGCGACGGCACCCGCCACTGGGACATTCGGGGCGGGACGCTCGCGATCTCAACCGACCGGCCGCTGGTGCCGCACGGGCACCACGCCCGCGTCACCTCGGGCGGCCGTGCCGTGCTGCGCAACGAGGGCCACGGCATCGGCGGCCCCGCGATCGGCGCGCGCGTGGGCGTTGCCTTCACCCTCACCCTCGCCGTGCGGGTGGACGGTGCGCCGGTTCGCCTGGCGGCCCGCCTCGCCGATCGCCGGGGCCGGGTCCTCGCGGCCTCGCCGCTCCAGGTCGAGGGAAGGCGCGACGATGGCTGGGCCCTCGCATCGTGCACTCTCACGCCGGACCGGACGGCGCTCGTGCGCCTCGAGATCGGGATCGACGGCGAGGGCGTGGTCGACCTCGACGAGGTCGCACTCATCCCCGGCGACCACTGGGGCGCGGGCGATCCTCGCTGGAGCCAGGGGGTGCTGCGCCGCGACGTGGTCGAGGCGCTGCGCGACATGCGGCCGCGGTTCCTGCGCTTCCCCGGCGGGTGCATCGTCGAGGGGCTCGACGCGACCAACGCGTACCGGTGGAAGGACACGGTGGGGCCGCTCGCGGGCCGCCGGCCCGAGTACAACCTGTGGGCGGTCGCGACCCGCGGCGGCGACTACTCGCAGTCCTTCCAGGTGGGCTACTACGAGTACTTCCTGCTGTGCGAGGACATCGGCGCGGCCCCCCTGCCGGTGGTGGACGTGGGGATCGCGTGCCAGCTGAGGTCGGGCGACGTGTGCGCGCCGGCCCGCTTCGAGGAGCTGGTGCAGGACGCGCTCGACCTCATCGACTGGGCGACCGGCGATCCCGCGACTAGTCAGTGGGCTCGCTTGCGCGCCGAGGCGGGGCACCCGGAGCCGTTCCCGCTCGAGATGATCGGGATCGGGAACGAGGCCGGCGGCCCGGACTACCTCGACCGCTTCGCGCGGATGCGCGCGGCCATCGCGCGGCACCACCCCGGCATTACTGCGGTGATGAGCGCCGGCGCCCTCACCTGGGGCACGGAGTTCGCCCAGGCGTGGGAGGCGGCGCGCGCGGCGCCGGACCCCGGCGGGCTCGTGGTCGACGAGCACTTCTACAAGAGCCCCAGCTGGACCGCCGCGGCCGCGCGGCGCTACGACGACTACCCGCGCGACGTGCGCGTGGCGGTGCTCGAATACGCCGCGAACCTGCCCTCCGCTCTCACCCCCAAGCCCTTCCGCGCGGCGCCCAACACCATGCGCAGCGCGCTCGCGGAGGCGGCCTTCCTCACCGGCTGCATCCGCAACTCGGACGTGGTCGCGATGACCGCGTTCGCGCCCCTGCTCAACGTGGTGGGGCGGGGGCAGTGGGAGCACAACCTCATCGACGTCAATGCCCTGCGTGTCATGCCCACCGCGAACTACCACGTGCAACGGCTGCTCGCGCGGACGCTGGGGGAGCGGCGGGTGCCGCTCGAGGGTGGGGCTGGTGGCGCGGGGGGTGCGGCCGGTCGGGGCGGCGCTGTGCGCAGCCCGGCCCTGCCGCCGGGCGTCGAGGGCGTGGCGACCGCCACGGACCGCGCCGTGACCGTGGTGCTCGTCAATCCGACCGCGCGGCGGGTGCCGGTCCGGCTGCGCGTGCCCGGGGCGGAGGCCGGCGCGAGCGCGGACGTCACCCGCATCGCCGCGCCCGAGGGGGCCCGCAACCTGCTCCCGGTCAGCGGCCGTGGCACGCACGCGGTGCGCCCGCGCTCCTCGCACCGCGTGGTCGCGGGAGAGAGCGTGCGCGTGGCTCTGCCCGGGCACTCGCTGGTGACCATCACGGTGCCGCTCGCGGCGGCCGGGGGTGGGACTCCCGGCCGATGATCGGCCGCCTCGCGCGGGAGACAATAGGCGGCTGGAGGTGCGAGATGCGAGTGCGCTGGGGATGGGTCGCGGTGGCGGTCGCGTGCGCCCTGCTGGGGGTGCTCGTGCTGGTGCTCGCGTCCGGCGAGACCTGCGCCTCGGTGTCCGGTGGAGTCGGGGCCTCGGGGGCCTGCAGCGCCGACATCGTCGACCGGGTTCAGGCCGGCCTCATCGTGGTCGTGACGCTGCTGGGCATCGGCGCCTCGCTGCGGATCGCTCTGCGGAAGGCTCCGGAGGCGCAGCCCGCGGAGTGACGCGGGGGCTCCTCGGCGCGAGGCCGTCGCGTGGGGAGGGACGCCGAAGGGCTGGAGCCAGGCTGAATGAGAAGTGGGAAGCGCGCACAACTCGACTACCAGGGGTATCAAAGGGCCTGGTAGGCCTCCAGTCCATGGAATGCGGTGCGCCAGTCCGGGGTGCGGTGTCGGCGCTCGGGCTGCGGGCTGGAGCGCGTCAGTCGAGGCCGTTGACCTGCGCGAGCTCGCTCTTCTCAGTCCAGCCTTCATCGACACGATCCTGGCGGCGCCAGCGGTGGATCGCCTGCTGGCTGACCTCTAGATCGTGCGCGACTCTCGCGACGCTCTTGCCTGGTTCGAGCAGGTCGAGTGCTCGACGTCGGACCACAGTCCGAAGTGCACACCACCCCCGCCCGCACGGCACACCTGATCAGGTAGCCAAATCGTGGGTCGGGTCAAGATGTCAACCAAAGCCGGGGCAGTCCCGACGGTTGACTTTGCCCCAGCGATCAACCCCTGCTCTCGGTCGCAGCACTGCTGCGACCTGCTGTTGATCTGTTGTTCGCACCAATGCGCGCCAGTTTGTTGTGAAGAATCTTCACACTCTCCTGAGGAAGATTGGTAGGCTCGTCCCATGGCAATCGTTCGAGTGAGCACGACCCTTCCCGAAGAGGACTTCCGGTGGATGCAGCACTACGCCGCTACCCATGGCCGCAAGTCCACCGTGGTCTTCCACGAGGCTGTCGCGGATTACCGCAGGAAGCAGGAGGAGGCGGAGCTCGTCGAGCAGCTCGCCGAGGCGCATCGCGAGTGGCGCGAGGACGGCGAGCAGGAGGCCTGGGAAGCCTCCGAAGGTGACGGAGCGTGAGCCGCGGCTCCATCTGGCGCGCCGATCTTGACCCGGTCGTCGGCCATGAAGCCAACAAGGCGCGCCTGGTCATGGTGGTCGGCAGAGACGCAGCCGCACGGCAGGCGATCGCGAACGACGGCATGGTGACAGTGGTGCCGCTGACGTCGAAACGGCTTGACCGACTGTACGGCTTCCACGTCCTGGTGCCGGCTTCGGATGCAGGCATCCCTGTCGACTCGAAGGCGCAGGCCGAGCAAGTACGCACCGTCTCGGTACGACGCCTGATCACACAGGTCGGTCAAGCTCCGGCCCACGTCACGGAGGCCGTCGACAATGCTCTGAGGTTCTACCTCGGGCTCTGAAGCCCTCGCAGGATTCGGTCCCGGAGCCGCACTGGAGTCCTTCGCGATGAGGGCTGGGGAGCCCCCGTAGACAGCTACGGGGTAGCCCTCACAGTGGATCGAACGGACCTACCACTGCCGACGCCGACAGGCCGCCCTGGGCAAGGTGGCGCCCATCGAGTACGAGACCATCATGACCACCAAAGTGGCCCTCGCCGCGTGACCAACCCCTGTCACCTATCGGTGCAGCAGGCCCGGTTGAGGCTGCGCCGGATCACTCGCAGATCCTCGAGGGGCTCGCTTTCAAAGCGTTGAGAAAGCGTTGCGTGAAGACCTGAGAACTTCTCAGGTCTTCGAGAATCTAGCGGTTTACCTCGCCGTTCGTGGGCCCCGTGGGGCTCGAACCCACGACCTACGGACTCTAAACCGGTGTTGATCCTGAGTATACGTCGAGCGCGCGGATCGCGACTATTTCGCCTCGTACTAGGCGTGTTGACCTTTCGTCGCTTTACTCTCGTCGACTAGGTTTCGCGGCCAAAACGTCGAGTAAACGTCGAGTAGGTCGACGTTTTCGTCGAGTGCTCGCCGGCGGCCGGCCGGCTGATCGTGGTGGCCCTCGAGGCCGATGCGTCGTCATGGCGCGAGGTTGGCACGCCAACCTGACGCGATCGGGCCTCGAGTGGCCGGCGAGCAGTGGGGCGGCGCGCGTTTGTGCGGCGATCGCGGCCTGCGCAAGCTTGGCAGGGCGGGCCGGCGGGGACTACGTCGAGTCTGCGCACGTTCTCGAGCAGCACGAGGGTCGGCGCGCTAGTCGTCGTCACGGTCGGCGGCATCGAGCAGTCGGGCGCGCCAACCTCGAGGCGGCGGCCACGGCACGCCCCACGCCTCGAGGGTCGCCCTCGTGTACCCGCCGGCGGGAGTGCGCGCCGTCGATCTCGTCGCGGGTCGGTATGCCTCGAGCCTAGGCAGCGGCGGCCGGCGGCGAGCGCGCGACGCCCGAGCCGGCCGATCCCGGCGAGCGGCCGCCGGCGAGCGCCTGAGCGCACGAACGGCGCGCCCTCGACCTCGTCTCAGGGGCGCGCCGTTCGTCGTCTCAGCGGGCGGCCTGCGCGCTCCCGCGACACGCGCAGGGGCGGCGGTCGCGGCCTCACGTGGCGGCCCATGCGTACGCGTCGGCCTTGTGCGTCGCGCGCCACCTATCGGCGGCCGCGCCGTGCGTCTCATGCCAGGCGATCGCGGCGGCGGCGTGCGCCTCGTGCCAGGCGAGGCCGTCGGCGATTGCACGAGGCGAGGCGAGCGTCGCGCCGCCGGCGAGCCTCGAGGCGCGCGAGCCGGCGAGCACGAGTGCTGGCATGAAACCGCTCATGGGCGTCGGGTGCTGCTCGAGGTCGATCGCTTGCACGTGCCACGTGTCGCCGCCGGCGTAGCCGACGAGCACGTCGCCGGCGCTCGAGCCGGTGCAGACGCGCAGCAGGGGCCGGCCGGCGAGGCCGGCGACGGCGCTCACGCCGGGCGAGTGCTCGGCGACGCGCGGGCAGCGATCAGGCACGGCGCGGCCTCGTGAGCGCCCGCCGACGAGGCGTGCCGCAAGTCACGGCCCGCCGGCGGGGCGATTGAGAGCGATCCAGCGAGGCCGACGCGAGGCCGGCGATCGCGGTCGCGATCGGGTCGAATCGGGCGGCATGGAGCGCGAGAGACTCCACGCGACGATCGCGGATTTCTTCCGCAGAAGAGAGCGGGTGAGAGAAGATGGAAAGCGGGAGGGGTCTTCCTTGGTCTCCCGAGAAAACGCGGGCGGGGGCGTCGCGCCGGCTAGCCGACATGGTCGAACCGTCCGAACGTACGAACGTACGAGCTCGACGTCGAGCCGGCTCGACGCTCGTCGCGCTGCTGCTGCTCGCGCTGCTTCGCCCGCCATGCTTCGACCTCGGCCTCGCGCTCGGCGGGGCGACGCTCACGCGTGGCACGGGTCGCAGCGCCGTACGCGCATGTCTCGAGCGGCGCTAGTGATACCTCGAGCACAGGTGCAGCGCCGGCCCGGTAGATCGACCCGGTAGGGCCGGCGTCGGCCGATCGCTCGCCGATCGTGGTGATGCTCGAGCCGATCGCGCCGACGTCGATCGCGCGCAGCAGCGCGCGCAGCCTCGGCCCAACGATCGTGAGGTTGATCCAGGTGCGCAAGTGACCTGGCTCGACGTCGAACACTGTCACGTGCCCGATTGGCTGCCGGCGATCGTGTCGCCAGTAGGCCGGCAGGTCGTGCAGCGCGTTGACGAGCGGGGTGCCCTTGTGCGTCACCATGCGCGGGCCGGGGTCGATCCCGGTGCGCACGGCCTCGGCGGCGCGGTGCGCGATCGGCTCAGGCTCGAACACGTGACGCGGGACCGGCGTGCACCTGACCGTGGTCGAGTCGTGCGACCAGCGGGTGTGACCGGGCCAGCCGAGCAGCCTCAGGCGATCGTGCAAGCGCTGCGCAGCGTAGTGCTCGACGTCGCCGCGCAGCTCGAGTGCCTCACGCTGCCAGGCCGGCGCGGTCGGGTCGATCGACCAGGCGGCGACGAGCATGTCGACGGCCTCAGCCGGCTCGAGGCCGGCCGGCAACAGTGCGGCCGTGCGCTCGATCGCGTACAGCGCGCGCAGCGTGCCGCCGTCGAGGCCGGCGCATACCGTGGCGCGGCTCGTCTCGTCGAGGCGGTGCCAGGCGTCGCCGGCGGCCTCGATCGCACTCATGCGCCGGCCTCGTCGAGCTCGAGGACAACGCGCAGCCGGTCGAGCCGGCCGCGCCGCTCGACGGCCGTGCGCAGCGCGAGGCGCACGAGCGCACGGGACGGCAGGCCGCCACGCCGGGCCGCGCTGCGCGCCTCGTGCGCGGCGGCCTCGATCGCTGCCAGGTGAGCGCGCAGCGTCGCGCGGCTCGTCGGCTCAGGGACGGCGAGCAGCCGGTCGACGTCCGACACGAGTGCGACGAGCGCCTCGAGCGCCCGGTCGTCTCGAGCGCCGGCCTCGGCGGGATGGATCGCGGTACGCGGCATGACGGCGGCCTCTCTCGGATCGCGTGCAGTGACGACGATGCGGGGGCGCGCTAGCGGTCGCGGCGGGGGCACCTATGCCGCCCACGGTACGTCGCCATGGTCTCCCGCGCCAGAGGCAAGCCGGCTACGCCGACGAGCACGACGCCGGGCTGCCCGACTGCTCGCCTGCTCAGGCGACCACAGACTGCGGGAGCAGGCTCAGCAACTCGAGCAGTACGGCGGTCGTCGCCTACCAAGGCGACCCGACGCGCGACCGTTCCACGGTCGCCGTGGTCGACGTAGGAGACCACAAACAAAATAGGAGTAGTGGGCGGTGGGCTATCCCCTTAAGGGGTCCGCCCGCCAGCCTGCCTGCCCGCCCATCCGCCCACTGCGCTATATCCCCTGCTAAATGTCGTGTAGCGGTCGCCCGCCCATCCGCCCATCTTAAAGGTAATGGGCAGGTAAAATCGGGGCCGTTTTCTGTTGCGTAAATACCCTTTCGGCCCGTCGCCGCCGGGCATGGATCGACCCCCGTGACGGCTCGGTCACGGGGGTCGATCGCGGGGTCGGTCAGGCTGCTCGGCTCGGCCAATCGGGGTGCAGGATTGCGGCCCCTGCGATGTCCTCGGCGCGCTCGTGCCGTGCGCGGTTCATGGCCGGTACTCGCATCCGTGGGCGACGTCGTGCACGTCGGTGAGGCGGTCGAGCACGTGGTGCGCGTATGCGAGGGCGCGGGCGAGCGGCTGCGTTGCGTCGCCGGCGTCGCGCAGGCCGTCGACGACGAGCCTGATGAGGGCGAGCGCGTGGTCGACGTTCGCCGGCGTCGCGTCGAATCCGTCGATCAGTCGTGCCCGCTGCTGCGCGAGGTCGAAGAATGCGACCGGGTCGGCGTCGTGACGGAGCTGCTCGGCCTCGAGCCATTCAAGGCCGGTACGGGTGATCCTGTGGCGTGTGACGCCGGCGACGTCGAGGCGGTCGACGAGGTTGAGGTCGAGCAGCGTGTGCAGTTCGTCGTCGATGCCTGTGAGGTCGTCGCCGAGCGTGGCCTCGAGGCACGCCCAGGTGCACGGGTCGCCGGCCGCAGTCGGGCCGTCTCCGTGGTCGGCGTGTGACAGGTGGTCGGCGAGCGTTCTGAGCATGGTGCGCGGTACGGGTCGAATCATGGTGAGGTTCCTCTCGTGGTGGGTCAGTCCTCGCCGGCGTCGTGGGCGGCGAGGCGTGCCCGGCCGAGGCTCGTGAGCGCATACAACTTGGTACGGCCGGCGCGGCGGCCCTCGTCGTCGACGAGGCGCGCGTCGACCGCGTCGCGGCGCGCTGCCAGGTACGCCGCGCCGACGTCGCCGTTCGGCTCGACGTTGAGCGAACGCCGGGCGAGTTCCTTGTTCGTGAGCGGGCCGACGGCGTCGGCGAGCGTGCGCAGGATCTTGTCGACATTGCCCTCGAGGCCGGCGTCGGGCAGCGGTGCGGACGCGGGCCGCGAGTCGACGTCGTGCCATGTGGCGCGGTGCACGGCAAGCGACGTGACGGGCCGGTCAAGGTAGTCGCGCAGTTCCGTCTCGACGACGGCAAACTCGACGTCGATCGTCCAACGATCGCCCTGCGGGTGATCCCGAAACTTCTCGGCCTTGATCGTCACGCGCCGAGCGTCGCCGTCGCGCGTGACCTCGAGCAGCGCGTCGGGCGTGTCGCGAATCGCCGTCGACCCGCGAAACGTGCCGTTGCGGTTCGCGTGGTGCACGGTCCACGCGGCGCGACGTGCGGCCTTGAACCGCTCGAGGGTCGCGAGAACGGTCGTCATCTGACTCGAGTTCTCGTCGGCTGCGCCGCGCACGCGGGCGAGCGTATCGACGACGACGAGGCCGACGTCGTGCTCGTCGGCGACCTCGAGCAGCGCGTCGACGTCGGGACCGTCCGCGTAGAAGTCCGGCGCGATCGTCTCGACGAGCAGGTACCCGTCGAGCAGCTCGGCCGTCACCGAGTTCGCCGTGCACCATGCGAGCACGCGCGCGAGCAGACTGCGCGAGCCTTCGGTCGTCACGTACAGCACGGGCCGCCGCTCAGGTACGTCGAACAGGCCGAGCGCTTTCCGGCCGGTCGCGAGGGCGAGCATCACGGCGAGCACAATGAACGACTTGAACGACCCGCCGGCACCTGCCACGACGGCCGTCTGATCGGGATACACGAGCCGGTCGACGACCGGCGTCACGGGCGTCGCGAACCGCTCGCGCAACGTGGCGAAGTCGAACAGGCCGTCGGCCATGCGCTCGGCCTGCACGCCGCCGGCCTGCACCCGCTCGAGCGCCTCGGCGACCTGTTGCGCGGCCGACTTGACGAGCGCGGCCGTCACAGGGTCGGCGTTGAACTGTGCGCCGGGCGTGTTGAGCCAATGACGTACCTCGGTCGGTATGCCGAGCCGGTCGATCGCGAGCCGGCGCGCGGCCGCGTGTGGCGACTCGAGGTCGTCGTCGCCGGGATCAGGCTCACGCTCCTCGAGGGCCGCCGCGACCTCGTCGGGGGTCGCCGGCGGGTGAATCTGCTCGAGGCCGGCGTCGCCGTCGTTGTTGTTGCTGGTCATGCTGCGCGTCCTCCTGTGGTGCGTCGTGCTGAGGCGAGCGTCGTGTCGACCTCGCGCTGCTCGAGGCCGGCGGCGAGGCCGGCGCTCGTGAGTCGTGCGACCTCGCCGGCGGTGGGGTACATGGGCCATAGGCGGCACGCGGCCCAGTACAGCGCCGCGTTCCGGTTGCCTTCGACGGCCCGGGCGACATGCCGGCACAGGCCGTCGACCTTGCGGTCGCGTGCGTTGCCGTCGAGCCTCGTCGGCAGTTCGCGGGGCTGCGCCGGCGGCGGCTGCTCGAGCCGACGCTCAGCTCGTCGAGGTAGCGCGACGACGGGCTGCGCCGGGTCGAGCCACCTGTACGGGTCGCCCGTGAGCGGGTGAGGCGACGGCGGCGCGATCACGTACCCGTGAACCTTCACGTCGACGCCGGGCACGCCGAGCGACTTCTCGAGCCTCGTGCCCGTGAGTGGCTGCCACGGCTCAGGCGGCCGCATGTACCAGGCGTGCATGCCGCCGTCGCCTCGGCCTGACAGGCTCGCCCACGTGCGCGGCAGGCTGCCGAGCGCCTGACTCAACGCCGCGAACGTGCCGCCGTTGCGCGGGTCGACGTCGAGCACGACGTGCGTCGGCGGGATCACGAGGCCGACGAGCGCCGCCGGCCAACGCTGCCACCATTCCGCGATCGTCGCGAGGTCGGTCGTCGCATCCTTGTGCCCGTGGCGAAGGTACGGCGCTTTCGCGTCGTCGCCGGCCTCGCGGCACGGGTGCACGAGCCAGCCGGCAGCGGCGTATTCGAACGCGGCGTCGAGCAGGTCGGACGGGCGCGTCATGACGGGCGACCGTGGTGATCGGGTACCGTACCGAGTGCAGCGACCGCGTACAGGCTGTTCGACTGCCGTCCTACGGGATTCGACTCGACGATCGGCGTCCAAACCTCTCGAGTCTCGCCCCTGCCGGCCTCGCCCGGCGGGGGCGTTCCTGTGTCCGGCCTCATGCGACGGCCACGCCGTGACGCTCGAGCACGGCGATCGCGGCCGAGTTGCCTGCGCGCGCGGCGTCGATCGTCTTGTACGACACGACCGCGACCTGCTCGTCGATCCACGCGGCGACGTCGTCACGGCGGTATCGAACGTTGCGCCCGATGCGCAGCGACGCCGGGCCGTTCTCGCGGGTGCTGCGCCACTTGTAGAGGGTCGGCACGGCGATACCCGTCTCGACCGCGACCTGTTCGATCGTCATGAGTTCCGGCCACGCGTGGCGCGGCGTGCCAAGCGCCGGCTCGGGCCTAGGGTCGAGTTCGACGTCGGCGACTGCCGTAGGTGAGAGGGTCATTGGCCTAGTCCGTTCTGCCTGATCGACAGTCGCGATCAGGCGAGTCGGACTATACGCCTAGTGGGCGGCGGTGTGCTAGTCCTTTTCGCCTGCGTGTCGGATACCGTGGCGGGGTGACTGAGGCGACGGGCGAGCAGTGGGGGCGGCGATTCGAGGCAGGCGTCGGTGCGCGCATTCGTGCGCTGCGCGAGGCGCGCGGCCTCTCGACGACCGCGCTCGCCGACGGCATGACGCGCCTCGGCGTGCCTGTGAATCAGTCGACGATGTCGAAGTACGAACGCGGCGTCATCGGGATCGGCCTCGCGCAGCTCACGGCGGCGGCCGTGGTGCTCGAAACGTCGCCGGCGGTGCTGCTCGTCGACCTCGAGGCCGACGAGGTCGAAGTCGCGCCGGGCCGGTTCGCCGGCGTGGTCGACGCGGTCGAATGGTGGGCGGGCCGGCAGACGTTGCCGGCGGCCGCGTACTCGCTCGAGCATGCCGTCGGGCCGCTCGTGCTGCTGCGTCAACGTGCCGAACTGCTCGCGGTCGCGGTGCGTCTCGCCGGCGTCAACGACGAGGTTGCGGACGCGGCTCAGGCGCACGTGCCCAAGGTCGACGCACAACTCGCGGCGCACAGGTGGCAGCCGGCGGTCGGCGACGATGCCTAGGCCGCCGCTGCCGGTCGGTGGTTGGGGTCGGATCACGACGACGAGCGACGCCGGCGAGCATGTCGCGGTGGCCCGGTTCCGCGACCACGACGGGCGTACGCGGGTCGTGACGGCGTCGGGCCGGTCGCGATCGGCTGCCGAGGCCGAGCTGCTGCGCCGGCTGCGCGAGCGGTCGCGCGCCGGCGGGCGCGACGTGTCCTCGAGCACGAGGGTCGACGAACTCGCGCGCGTGTGGCTCGCCGAGGTCGACGAGTCCGATCGCGCGCACTCGACGATCGTGAGGTACCGGCTCGCGGTGCGCCGGCACGTCGTGCCCAGGCTCGGCGGCCTGCGCGTGTCGGAGGTCACGACAGCGCGCGTCGACCGGGCGCTGCGCGACATTGCCGACGACGTCGGGCCGGCGACGGCGCGCCTCGCGCGCACGTGCCTGTCGAACATGTTCGGACTCGCGGCCCGGCACGACGCGATCGTCGCGAACCCGGTACGCGAGGCGAGGACGATCGCGCCGACGCGGGCCGAGCCTCGAGCACTCGACGCCGACGAGGTCCGTGAGCTGCGCGCAGCGGTGCGCGCCGACGACTACGCGGTCGCCTGCGACCTGCCGCTGCTCGTCGATCTGCTGCTCGCGACGGGCTGCCGGGTCGGCGAGGTGCTCGCGCTGCGCTGGTCCGACGTCGACCTCGAGGTCGGGCACGTGACGATCGACGGGACGGTCGTGCGAACTGCCGGCGGCCTCGTGCGGCAGGAGCGCACCAAAGGCGGCCGCGCGCGCGTCCTCGTGCTGCCGCCGCGCATCGTCGCGACGCTGCTCGAGCGCCGGGTCGACGGGCTGCCTTCGCCCGTGATCCTGCCGGCCGTGACGATGGGGTACCGCGAAGTCACGACGGTCAACAAGCAATGGCGATCGTTCCGTCGACGCGACGCCGAGCGCGAGGTGGCCGCCGGCAGGCCGGCGCGGTTCGACGACCTCAAGTTGCACACGCTGCGCAAGACGGTCGCGACGCGCCTCGAGCGCGACGGCGGCCTCGAGGCCGCTGCCGAGCAGTTGGGGCACGCCGGCGTCGCGGTCACGGCGAGGCACTACGTCGAGCGCGCGGTGCTCGCGGCCGATCAGTCGGCCGTGCTCGACACGCTGCTCGAGTAGGCGAAAACGTCGAGTTTCCGTCGAGTTCGACCTCGCGAACCTCAAGGCGCTTCGAACCAACCGCCTATTTACCAGGGGTGATAGTGGGCCCCGTGGGGCTCGAACCCACGACCTACGGATTAAAAGTCCGCTGCTCTACCAACTGAGCTAGAGGCCCGCCGACCATGGTAGTTGCGCCGCGCACGTGCCCGGCCCCGCCGCGCCAGTTCCACGCCGCCCACCAGCACCGCCACGACGAGCCCGCCCAGCAGCGCGCCGGCCGAGTTGAGCAGCACGTCATCGATGTCCGCCACGCGCCCCAGCGTGTACTGCGCCATCTCGATCCCCACGGACAGCACCACCCCGGCGAACAGCGCCGACAGCACGCGCAGCCAGAATCCGCGCCGTATCAGCGCCGCGATCACCGCGCCCAGCGGCATGAACATCGCCACGTTGCCGATGAGGTTGAGCCACACGCGCTGGCTCTGGGAGTTGAGCGCCCGGTCGATCTCCTGGAAGGGCGTGAGGTTCACGCTCGCGGCCCCGGTGTGGCTCGATGCGAGCGTGTCGCCGATGGTCAGCCACCCGATGACCGCGAGGCAGGCGACCAGCGCCGCCCAGAGGGCGGCACGCGCCCCTCGCCCGCGCATCGTCCCCAGGACCGCCGCCAGGAGGGTGAGCCCGAGCCCCACGGCCGCGTACGGCACCGAGGACTCGGCTCCGTACGGCACGGCGAACTGCATGGCTCCTCCTGGAAAGTGTCCATCCAGGATCTCACCTTCGTCCCGGGACGATGTACGGCGCGCCTAAGCGAGCAGGCCCAGCTCCCCGAAGCCTCGCCACGCCATGGCGACGTTGAGCGGACGGTCGAGCACCGCCCAGGAGGCGCACTTGGTGACCGCGATGCCGCGCAGTCGCGCCTCGAGGCCGGGGTCGTCGCAGGCGGTGGCGTCGCGGTACGCCGCGACGGCGAGGCCGACGCCCGCGGCCGGGAGCGCGGTGTAGAGGAAGGAGAGGTCGACGGCGCGGTCGCAGCCGGCCATCTTGCCCCAGTCGATGAGCCCGGCGAACGCGCCGTCGATGCCCAGCACATTGGAGCCGTGGGGGTCCGCGTGGGACCACACGCGCTCGGTGGGCCCGGGGGCGGCCAGCGCGCGAGCCCACACCTCGCGCGCGCCCTGCACGTCCAGCCGCTCGCCGCCCGGCCCGGAGGCCTCGGCCAGCAGGCCGAGCGCCCAGTCGAGATTGTGCTGGCGGTCGGCGAGGGGGAGGGACTGCTCGGGGTTGAACCAGGCCTCGGGGGCGGCGGGCGCGTGGATCTCCGCGAGCGCGCGGCCCAGCGCCGGCCCCGCGGATGCGGCCAGCGGCGCGACGTCCGCGGCGGTGCCCGGCAGCCACGTGACGATGGCCCAGGGCCACGGGTACGGGCCCTGCGGCTCGCCGCGCCGCACCAGGCGCGGGTGGGGGAAGGTCCAGTCGCGGCCGAGCGCGATCATCAGCCCGGTCTCGCGGTCCAGCGAGCGCACGGCGCTCTCGACGCGGGGGAGTCGCACCGCGTACTCGGCGCCCAGGCGGAACACCGCCATGTCCCAGCCATCGAAGCGCTCGCCCACCTCGAGGTGCGCCAGCGCGGGCGCCTGCGCCCGGACCAGCTCCGCGACCAGGTCCGCGCCGATCGACGCGTGCGCGGCGGGCGGGCCCGAGTCTCGGATCACCTCGACTCCACGGCGACCCGTGCATCGTCCACGGTGACCGGCCGTGTCCGGGGCGTCAGGTACAGCGCGGCGCCCAGGACGAGGCCTGCGACGCAGATCCCCCCGACCACCATGGCGATGCTCGCGTAGCCGTGCGCGGGCTCGAGGAAGGGGTAGGGCACCCACCCGTCGGTCGCGCCGCGCACCAGCACCACCGCCGCCCAGCCGAGCGGGTACGCGATCACGACCCACAGGCGCGTGAGCGGCAGCCGCTCGCGCGGCCCCTCGATCAGCCAGTCCACGACGAGCACCACGCCGGACAGCCCATGAACCACCAGGTTGGTCCACCGGGTCAGGTCGTCCGAGGTGGGCGCGAGGAGCGTCCAGAACACGGCCACCACGATGACCAGGTAGACCGCCGCGGAGGCGCGCAGGTACTCGAGCCACGCGGGTCTCGCGCGGCCCGTGCGGGTGGCGACCACGATGAGCGCGAACGCCCCGATGAGGTTGGTCTGGATGGTGAAGAACCCGAAGAAGTTCCACAGCACGAGCGTGTCCGCCTCGACCTGATCCCACATGAGGCGGGCGACGGCGGCGAGCATGAGGAGCGCGGCGCCGATGCGCGCGCCCGAGACAAAGCGGACCATCCCGCGACGGTATCAGCGGGCGGGCGCCACGGCCCGGGACCGGGCCACGCTCACCGCGCGGCCGGGCGGCGTCCGGAACAGCGCCGCGCCGAGCGCGACTCCCGCGGCGCCGATGGCACCGATCACCACCGCGATGCCGCCGTAGCCGAGCCCGGGGTGCAGGAAGTCGTAGGGGACCCAGCCGTCGGTGGCGCCGCGGATCAGGACGATCGTGCACCACGCCAGCGGATACGCGAGCAGCGCCCCCAGGTGCGCGCGCGGGAGCGGCGCGCGCGGACCCTCGACCAGCCAGTCCCCGACCATCGCAGCGGCGACCGCACCGTGCACCACCAGGTTGGCCCAGGTCCACCGGTCGTCGGAGACCGGGGCGAGCACCGGCCAGTACACCGCGACCACGATCACGACGTAGACCGCGGAGCACGCCCGCAGGTACTCGAGCCACGCGGGACGCGCGTGTCCGGTGAACGGGGCGCCCACGAGCAGTGTGCCGGCGGCGATGAGGTTGGTCTGGATGGTGAAGTAGCCGAAGAAGTCCCAGGGAACGAGGGTGCCGGCCTCGACCTCGACCCAGAGGAGCCGGGCGACGGCGGCGAGGATGAGCAACGCCATCGCGATCCGCGCTCCGGCGATGGTTCGGACCATGCCGCGACGCTATCAACGGGGTTCCAGGGGTGGCCTGGGACCCTTGGCGCTGGCCGCCGGGGCGCCCGGGTACCCCGGGGCGCGCCGGGGTGCCGGGGCCAGTGTCTCCGCGGCGCCCGTTCTGGTGCGGCTCTCGCACCGGGCTCCTCAATAGGACCATCGTCTCGCAGTCCGCGGGGTGGCATCTGGTGCAATGGAGTCCCCGGAAGTAAAAGCGTTGCAAAGGAGCGCGCCATGGCTGTGCTGTCCCCAGTCCTCGACCAAGTCGACGTGGTCGACCCTCGAGGCCTCGCCGAACGTCGCGGCGTGGGGGTCTTCACCCTCTCGCCCCGTGTCGCCCGGGACGGCTGGCTGGTGCTCTTCTCGATTCTTGTCACCGTGCTCACGCTGGGCGTCGCCTACCCGTTCGCGCTCGCGGCCGCCGAGCGTGCCAACGCCGAGGCCTCCGCGATCGACGGTCGCCCGCTCACCTTCACGGGCTCCGGCCGCGACCTCTACCCGATGTGGTTCCTCTGGCTTCCGCTCACCTGGATCACCCTCGGCGTCGCCGCGGTCTGGTGGCTGCCCATGGTGCGCCAGTGGCGCTGGGAGAACCTGAGGTTCCAGGCATGAGCCCCGAGAGGCTCCGGCCGGCGCTGGGCGAGACGATCCCGCGCCGCGTCGCCTCGTTCCTCACCCCGCGCGAGATGGAGCTGCTAGGCGGCTACCTCGCGGGCGAGGACGAGGCCGAGCTGGCCGAGCGACTGGGCTACCCGAGCGAGGGCTCCGTGCGGGTCAAGCTCAATCGCATCCGCTGGTACGTCGCGGCGGCGCTGCCCAAGGACGATGCGGCGCGGGCGGACCTGACGGCTCGCCGAGGAGTGAGCGCGCCTCAGTAGCCGATGCGCGGGTCGGGCTGGTAGCCCGGCCCGCGCCGGGCGCGGGGGCACCACCCTGCCCGCGCCGGGCGCGGCAGTACCTCCTGCCCGCGTCGGGCATGGGAAGGCCGCGCGCCTGCTGCTCACGTGAGTGGCGCTGGCGCGCGGCCGACGGTGGGATTCGAGTGCTGCGACCTCAGACGCGCGCGGCGAAGGTGAGGCAGTCGGCGACGTCGGTCGAGCCGCCCACGGCGATCGAGTCCGCGGTGCACATGAGGTCCGCGTTGTGCTTGCAGTCCTCGCGCGAGCAGGCGCCCACGGCGGCGGTCGCGTCGGCGCCGCCCTTGTGCTCGGTGTCGACGAAGGTGTTGCAGTGTGCGTGCTGGCCGCCCACGGAGATGGCGGCGGCGTGGCAGCCGTCGTGGTTGTAGCCGCACGATGCGACCGAGCACGACGAGACGATGGGAAGACCGATGGAGACGGGCATGGTGACCTCCTGAGGTGGGCCCAGCGGTGGGCCGTGACGTCTGTTGACGGTCTTTACGCTATCGCTTTCCGAAGGCAATTCCGACCGAATTCGACTTATGCGCACAAGGTTTTCGGAATTCGAATTCGGGGATTACGCGGGTGCGTTATTGCGCAAATGCGGGCCGGCCCCGGGGCGGTGTCGGCGCCGGGGCTGAGCGGCCCGTCTACCTGCCGGGATGTACGAGAACGCTGCCGCGAGCAAGGTGCTCGCGGCAGCGTTGTTCCCCGATGGTCGGCGTCGGCTCTTCGATCTTGTCTATGCGGAGGCTGGAGTGAGTGTCATGGTTTCGGTTGCCGAGCCGCGGGGCGCGCCGTCCGGGCCGAAGACGGCGATGCTGACCGGGTAGGTGGCCTGGTTCTCGCCGCCTGCCGTGACCATGAACTCGACATCTTGCTCGGCGCCCTGCCACAGGTAGGTGTCGTCTCCGACCCTTGTCCACTGCGGATTCGGCCACGCCCCTGCCAGGGTCGGAAGGGCGAAGGCGGCCGGAGCCGAGATCTGCACGCCCGACATTGTCGCAAGGGCGGGAATGGTGAACTTGACGTGGTTCGGGCCTGCGGGCTCGTGCGTGATGGGCGCCGGCGGTGCGCAAGGCTTGGGCTCGGTGCTGGCGCACGCGGCGGCCGGCGCAGCAGTGGCCACCAGGATGGCCGGCGCCGCCCAGGCGGCGCCTTGGACGATCCGGCGGCGGGAGATCTGGGAATTGGGCACGACGAAGTCCTCCACGCGAATGAATGGGTGAGTCACCGGGCCTGCGATGCCGCGTCCGCGCGCGCCGAGGATGCGCGGGAGGGTGACGTTCGTCACACACTACGGACCTAAGAGCATGCTCCGCATGGGACCTTCGTCGCGATTATCGAGGTGTTTCGGTCGCCGCGCCGGCGGAGCCCGCAGCCGCCTGCTCGGCCTCCCGCTCGGCCTCCCGCCGCGCCATCGCCTCGCGGCGCTTGACCTGATAGCGCGCGTCGAGTTCCGCATCGTCCCATGCGCACGCGAGGCCGTCGCCGGCGCCGAACTTCTCGAGGTGGTTCTGCACGATCCCCATGAGCGGGAACACGTCCGCCTCCCCCTCGCCGGAGACGGTGATCTCGAGCGACGCATCGGTCGCGACCAGCGTCGCGACCGTGCCTTCGCGGCGGACGATGCCGGCCCCCGCCTCGGGGTCGAAGCTCGCCTCGATCTTCCGGGACAGGTGGGAGCACAGCTGCTTGCCGTAGCGCGCGGGGCGGTCGGTGCGGGCGCGGCCGGTGACGGAGAGGGGCATGGCGGTCCTTAGCGGTAGTAGGCGGCGATCCGGTCCTCGCCCAGGGTATGCACGACGAACGGGGCGCCGTAGATGTGGGACAGCGCGTCCTCGGTCATCACGTCCGCCGGGGATCCGTCGCGCACCACGACGCCGTCGCGCATCGCGACGATGCGGTCGGAGTAGACGCTCGCGTAGTTGATGTCGTGCAGCACGAGCACGATGGACTTGCCCCGCTCGTCCGCGAGGCGGCGTACCAGGCGCATCAGCGCGGTCGCGTGGACCAGGTCCAGGTTGTTGAGCGGCTCGTCGAGCAGCACGTACCTGGTGTCCTGCGCGAGCACCATCGCGACGCACGCGCGCTGGCGCTGGCCGCCCGAGAGCTCGTGGATGGACCGGTGCTCGAGCTCGCCCAGGTCGCAGAAGGCGAGTGCCTCGTCGACCGCGGCCCGGCACTCCGGGGTGAGCCGGCCGCGCGAGTGCGGGTAGCGGCCGAACTCGACCAGTTCGCGCACCGTGATGCGCGCCTGCGTGTGCGTCTCCTGGCGCAGGATCGACAGCCGCCGCGCGATCTTCCGCCCCGGCGCGTTCCACACGTCGAGGCCGTCGACCGTGACGACCCCCGCATCGGCCCCCAGGACCCGGCTCACCATCGACAGGAGCGTCGACTTCCCGGCGCCGTTGGCGCCGATGATCGAGGTGACGCCCGAGTCGGGCAGTTCGAGGGTCACCCCGTCGACCACGACCTGCCGGCCGTAGGACTTGGTGAGCGAGTCGATCGTGATCATGAGCGGGCCTCCTTGACCAGCAGCCACAGGAACCAGGTGCCGCCCACGAGGGCGACGAGCGAGCCGACCGTGCCGTTGAACCGCAGCACGTGCTGCAGGACGGTCTGCGCCGTGACGAGCGCCGCGACCGCGACGAGCGCCGCCGCGACCATGTTGACGCGGTGGCGATACGTGCGCGTGAGGCGGTACGCGAGGTTCGCGACCACCACGCCCAGGAACGTCAGCGGCCCGACGAGCGCGGTGGACGCCGCGACCAGCAGGGCGACGATCCCCATCGCGAGGGTGACCGTGCGCCGGTAGTCGACGCCCAGTCCGATCGCGCGCTCGCGGCCCAGCGTGAGCACGTCGAGGCGCGGCGCGAGCCACCAGGCGGCCCCGCCGCACAGGGCGAGCAGCGCCGCGGCGGTCGCGAGCAGGCGGAGGTCGACGGCGGTGAAGGACGCGAACAGGTCCGACATGAGCGCGTCGTACTGATTCGGGTCCATGGTGCGCAGCAGGAACGACGTGAGCGAGCCGAACAGCGTCCCGCCGATGACGCCCACGAGCAGCAGCGTGTACAGCCCGCGCGAGCCGTCGCCGATGAGCCACCGGTACAGCACCAGCGCGAGCCCCGTCATGAGCAGCGTGTTCGCGGCGAACGCGCCCACCGGCCCCAGCACCGCGGACGCGCTGTTCCCGGTCGCCGTCACCACGGACGCGGCCGCGAGCACGTACAGCGAGTCCATACCCATGATCCCGGGCGTGAGGATGCGGTTGTGGGTGATGGTGTGGAACACCACCGTCGACACGGCGATGGCCGCGCCCACGACGGCGAGCGCGCCCAGCGTGGCCGCGCGCCGCGGCAGCGCGAAGTCCCAGTGCCCGTCGACGCCGTAGGTGAGGAACGCCGCGGATGCGGCGAGCGCGATCAGCGTGAGGATTCCCAGGACGAGGCGCGTGCGGCCCGCCCGGGGACGATGCGGTGCCTGGGCGGTCGCCGCGGCGACCTGGCCTGTGGGGTCGGCCGGGCCGCCCGGGCGAGGGGAGGCCGGGGCGGGGGAGCCCGCCGGGGTGACCGGTGCATCGTCCATGGTCGCGCCCCTTCCGGGCCGTGCGGCGACGTCAAGCGGAGGCATAGCGATTCCCCTTCCTCAGTACGAGCACGAGGAACGCGCCGGCGCCGAGCACGCCCACGATGGTGCCCACGGGCACCTCGTACGGGTGGATGATCAGGCGGCCGACGATGTCGCACGCGAGCACGAGCGCGGCGCCGCCCAGGGCCGTCGCGGGCAGGGTGCGGCGCAGGTTGTCTCCCGCGATGAGCGTGACGACGTTGGGGACGATGAGCCCCAGGAACGGGATCGCGCCCACGGTGGTGACCACGACGGCCGTGGTGAAGGCCGTGATCGCGAGACCGGCGCCCAGGATGAGGCGGTAGGGCACGCCGATGCTCGTCGCGAAGGCCTCGCCCATGCCGGCCGCGGTGAGCTGGCGCGCGAACGCGTACGCGAGGACGGCGGCGGCGCCCGCGAGCCACAGGGTCTCGTAGCGGCCCTGGAGGACGCCGGAGAAGTCGCCGTTCATCCACACGCTGATGGCCTGGGTGAGGTTGGCGCGGTAGGCGAGGAGCTCGGCGAGGGCGCCGAAGATCGCGCCCAGCATGATGCCCAGCAGCGGCACCATCATGGGGTCCGGCAGGCGCAGGCGCTGGATGAGGCCCACGAACAGCGCGGTGCCGGCGAGGGCGAACACGGTCGCGACGCCGATCTTCGCGAGCACCGGCGCGGAGGCGAAGAACAGGAGCGCGACCACCAGGCCCAGCCCGGCCGCCTCGATGGTGCCGGCGGTGCTGGGGGAGACGAAGCGGTTGCGCGTGAGGTGCTGCATGATGAGGCCCGCGACCGCCATCGCCGCACCCGTGAGGATGAGCGCGAGCGTGCGCGGGATGCGCGACACCGTGACCACCTGGAGCTGCGCGGGGTCGGACCAGAGCGTGGACAGGTCGAGGGTCGCGGCGCCGACCAGCAGCGAGACGCCCCCGAGCACGACGACGGCTGCCGCCGCCGCCCAGGGGGCGACGGCGGCAGCGCGCGTGCGGGTGGGAGCCGTCACGTCAGCCGACGAGCTCCGCGACCTCGTCGAGCACGGTGTCGAGGGCCGTGAGGCCGCCGAAGGAGAGGTACCACGACGGGGTGTCGACGAATGCGATGGCGCCGGTCTGGCCCGCGGACGTGCCGTTGACCAGGGCGTTGTCCATGAGCACCTGGGCGCTGTCGCCCTCGCGGCCGATCGCGGCGTCGCGGTCGAGCACCACGATCATGTCGGGGTCGACCTCCGCGATGTACTCGTAGGAGACGGCGTCGCCGTGGGTGTCGATGGCGATCTGGTCGGTCGCCGGCTCGACGCCCAGCCAGGTGTAGAAGAAGTCGAAGCGGCCGTCCTCGGCGGCGCCGTAGGCGCTCACCTTGCCGCCGGTGGTGAGGAGCACCAGGCCGGTGCCCGCGTCGGCGGCGTCCGCCTTGATCGCCGCGGCCTCCTCCTCGATCGCGGCGAGCGCCGCGTCGGCCTCCTCCGCGACGTCGAAGATCGCGCCGACGGTGGCGACGTTGCGGTCGAGGCTCGCGAGGAACGCGTCCGTGCCGCGGTCGAAGCTGAGGTCGATCGCGGGCGCGATCTTCTCCATCTCCGGCAGGGTCTCCGCGGAGCGGCCGCCCACGATGATGAGGTCCGGCTCCGCGGCGTTGATCGCCTCGTAGTCCGGCTCGAAGAGCGTGCCGCCGTTGGTGGTGGTCTCCGTGTAGGGCTCGAGGTACCCCGGCATCGCGTGGTGGGGGATGACGACGACCGCGTCGCCCAGGCCCAGCGTGTCGAGCGTGTCGAGGATGGCGTGCTCGAAGACCACCACGCGCGTGGGGTTCGTGGGGACGGTGACGTCGCCCGTCGCGGTGGCGACGGTGACCTCGGCGGCGGTCTCGGTGGTCTCCGCGGTGTCGGCGGCCTCCGTGGTCGTCTCCTGGGCCGCGGACTCGGTGGTCGCGGCGGCGTCGGCCGCGTCGGCGGCGGTGGTGGCCTCGCCCGAGGCGCACGCGGCGAGCGCGAGGGTGGCCAGGAGGGCGAGGGCGGACGCGCGCGGCAGGCGTGCGAGGGACATGGTTCTCCTTTGAGGACGTGTGACAGAGGGCGACGTCGTGTGAGGTCAGGCTTGCCTTACCTCGGGCCGGGATTAACGCTAGTGATTCGTTGCGTAATGTCAAGCCGGATCGTCCGGCGGGCCGGGATGGCGCGCCCTTCCCAGCCGCCGCATCGGTCCCGGCCGGGCCGCCCCATCGTCCACTGCGGCGCCCCCGCCGGGCCGCCGCATCGTCCCTTGCCGGACCGCCGCATCGTCCCCGGCCGGGAACAAATCCGGCCGTGCGAGCGTCTTTCGGGGTGTACCCACCACGGCGCGACGCCGCGTGGGGCGCTCGACAGAGACCGCGTGGCGTCCGACCTCCATCCCCCCTCAGAGGTCGGGCGCCACGCGTTGTCTCGGGGCGCGCGTTGTCCACCGGCCGCGGGGCCGGAAGGGGCGGCGCGCGTACCCTGGACCCCGGAAGGAGGCCCCATGAGCCCCGACAGGATCGTGAAGACGGACGCGGAGTGGCGCGCGCAGCTCACCGACCTCGAGTTCTCCGTGCTGCGCGAGGCCGGCACCGAGCGGCCGTGGACCGGCGAGCTGATCGACGAGAAGCGCGATGGCGTGTTCCGCTGCCGCGCGTGCGGCGCGCAGCTGTTCCCGTCCGGCACCAAGTTCGACTCGCACTGCGGCTGGCCCAGCTTCTACGACGCGGAGGAGGGCGCGGTCACCCTGCACGAGGACGTCTCGCACGGCATGGTCCGCACCGAGGTGCGCTGCGCCGCATGCGACTCGCACCTGGGGCACGTGTTCCCCGACGCGCCGCAGACTCCCACGGGCGACCGGTTCTGCATCAACTCCGTGTCGCTGACCTTCGAGACGGCGGGCGAGGCCGCGGGCCACGACGCGGGCGAGGTGCCCTACGCCGCGGGCGAGGGCTTCGCGGACCCGGCCACCGGCCCCTACGGGAAGATCGACTGAGCGTGGCCGAACCCCGCTACCGCCGCCCGGCGATGCTCGACATGGAGATGGCCGACCAGATCGAGGGCGACATCGACCCTGCCGACCGGGCGCTCATCGCGCACGAGACGGCCGCCGCGATCGTGGGTCAGGCGCGCGAGTCGGGCGATCCGGAGTTGGTGGGGCGGCTGGTGCGGCTGGTCGACGAGGAGGGCATCGACACCGTCGCGATGCTGTGGTCGCGGGCCGATGCCCACACCCTGCCCGGCGCGCTGTGGCGCATCTACATGATCCGCGAGTGGGTCAAGCACGACGCGGAGATGGTCGCGCGCTCGTACCACCACGGCGTGCAGGCCGCGCACGTGCGCCACGCGATCGCCGGGGTCGAGGACCCGCCCGGGCCGGACGAGGTGCGGTCCCTGGCCGACTCGGTGCTGTCGGGCGTGTTCAGCGGCGATCTCGCGGTCGCGCTCGAGCGTGCGGGGGCGTTCTGCCGCGTGGTCGCCACGGGCGCCGCGTTCGAGGCACAGTCCGACGAGGGGCACGCCGACGCGCGGGCCCACCGCACGACCATGCGCGCGGCGCAGCTGCTGCGCACCGGCGAGGACCTCGAGAAGTGCGCCGCCATGTGGCGCGAGGACCGGCTGGACTGACGGCTGCGGGCGGCGTGATCCCGCTCGCGCGACCGGCTTGCGTCCGAGCGGCTGGCCTGTGAGCGGCTTGGCTGTGAGCGGCTTGCGTGCGCGCGGCTTGTCTGCGGGCGGCTGGCCTGTGAGCGGCTTGCGTGCGCGTTCGTGCGCCGTCGTCCGCCTCTTCGGCCGGCGGGATGACCCGCGGAAGCGTGCCCCCGAGTCCGTGATCCGACCCCCGATCGGGGCGCCGAGCGTAGCCCATCCACGGGTGGTTCGCGGGGTCTCGTAACAGGCGTATGGTGGGGGTCAGACGTCGGACCGCGGCAGCCCCGGGCTCCAACACTTGCCGCCTCGAGCGGCCTTAGCGCCGACTGGCGCTCCACGGTCCGGCGTCGCTTTCTGCCCCGGCTCGCGCGCTGCCTTCTTCCGCCGCTCGCACGATGTGTTCTGCCCCGGCCCGCGCGCCGCGTTCTGCCCCGGCCGCCGCGCCGCGCGCTGCGAGGTTCTCAGTGCCCGTTTTGGCACTTTTTGGGCACTCAGCACCTCGTGGGGCGCACTCGGCAATGCGGCGGGCACTCAGCGCCTCACGGGGCGCGGCCGGCGATGCGGCGGGCACTCAGCGCCTCACGAGGCGCACCCGGCGATGCGGCGGGCACTCAGCACCTCGCGGGGAGCGCCGCGCCCAGGACGTGGAGCGCCGGCCCCATTGTGCGCACGCGCCGCCGCGCCACAGCGGACACTCCGCACGGACTCGAGTCCGACACGCCGCGCACTGACCCCGTTTCGCCTCCCGCGACCGGCGTGTCGGCGGGCATTCCGTGCGCAGTGTCCAGAGCGCTGCGCGGTCAGACGTGGATCTTCAGCAGGTGCGACTCCACCGCGATGACCTCGGGGCCGTCCTCCGTGTCCCGCACGTGCGCGACCAGCACGCCGCCGGCGGGCAGGAACGGGTTGCGGCGGGGCAGGGCGCCGCGCGTGAAGGGCCGCACGGCCGCGCGCAGCAGCCCGATGAGGGTGGGCAGCGTGGGCCGATGCACGCACACCGCCCGAGCGTGGGGCCGCCCCAGCAGCGTGGCGTAGCGCTCGCCGGCGGCCTCGGGATCCTCCGCGTGCGCCTCCTCGGTGATCTCCTCGCGCAGCCGCACCTCCACGCCGATCGCCTCCGCGTACGGCGTCACGGTATCGACGCAGCGCTTCGCGGGCGAGGAGTCCACCTTGGTGATCCCGAAGCACGCGAGCAGCGGGACGAGCGCGTACGACCGCGGATACCCGGTGGGGGCCAGGGGCCGCGAGAGGTCGTCCCGGTGCCACGCCTTGCGCCGGGTGGCGCGGGCGTGCCGCACCACCGCGAAGGGCCGGGTCTCGAGGCGCCCGAACTCGTACGCCGTCGCCAGCGCGGCGAGCGGCCGCAGGTCGTCCGGGAAGGTGATGGTGCGGTGCGCCTCCTCGAGGGTGAGCCACCGCATCCGGTCGATCTCGTGCTTGGGCGCCGGCTTGTACGGCGGCCGCGCGGCCAGCGCGGGCGCGTCCGGTGCCATCACCTGCGCGGCCCAGTACTTGACCACCTTCTGCTTGTCCCCCACGGGATAGCGGATGGTGGGCAGCGGCTGGCCCAGCTGCACCTGGAGGCCGGTCTCCTCGGCCACCTCGCGCACCGCGCATTCGGCCATGGACTCGCCCTTGTCGAGCTTGCCCTTGGGCCACGACCAGTCGTTGTACCGGGGACGATGCACGGCGAGCACCTGGAACTCGCCGTCCATCACCCTCCACACCAGGGCTCCGCCGGCGACGACGGAGCCCGGGGGGTGGTGGCTCACTTGCCCTTGGCCCGCCTCTTGGGCTGGCGCTTGATGTACGTCTCCTGCATGTCGCGCAGGCGGCGGCCCTCGCCGTCGGTGACGGTGCGGTCCCAGCCGCCGTCCTCGCCCAGCTCCCAGCCGGTGACCTGGTGGCTCATCGCCATGTCGATGTTCTCGACCAGCAGCGCCTTCTGCTGCGGGTCCACCACCGTGATGAGCGCCTCGATGCGGCGGTCCAGGTTGCGGTGCATCAGGTCCGCCGAGCCGATGTACACCTCGGCGTCGCCGTCGTTCGCGAACGCGTAGATGCGCGAGTGCTCGAGAAAGCGGCCCAGGATGGAGCGCACGCGCACGTTGTCGGACATGCCCGGCACCCCGGGGCGGACGGCGCAGATGCCGCGCACGTTGACGTCCACCTTCACGCCCGCCCGCGAGGCGCGGTAGAGCGCGTCGATGATCTTCTCGTCCACCGCGGAGTTGACCTTGATCTTGACCCAGGCCTCCTTGCCCTCGGCGGCGTTGCGGGCCTCGCGCTCGATGCGCTCGATGAGGCCCGAGCGCACGCTGACCGGCGCGACCAGCAGGCGGCGGAACTTCGCCTTGGGCGCGTAGCCCGACAGCTGGTTGAACAGCTTGGTGAGGTCCGAGCCGACGTCGGGGTCCTTGGTGAGCAGGCCGTAGTCCTCGTACAGGCGTGCGGTCTTGGGGTGGTAGTTGCCCGTGCCCACGTGGCAGTAGCGGTGCAGGCCGTCCTTCTCCTGGCGCACCACGAGCGACAGCTTGCAGTGCGTCTTGAGGCCGACGAGGCCGTACACCACGTGCACGCCCGCCTCCTCGAGCTTGCGCGCCCAGGAGATGTTGCGCTGCTCGTCGAAGCGCGCCTTGATCTCCACCAGGGCGAGCACCTGCTTGCCCGCGTGCGCCGCCTCGATGAGGGAGTCGACGATGGGCGAGTCGCCCGAGGTGCGGTAGAGCGTCTGCTTGATGGCGAGCACCTGCGGGTCGGCCGCGGCCTGCGCGAGGAACGACTGCACCGAGGTGGAGAACGAGTCGTACGGGTGGTGCAGCAGCACGTCGTTGCGCGTGATCGCGTCGAACAGGTTCTGCTCGTCCGCCGTCTCGACGGGCGCGAGCTTGTGGTGCGTCGTGGGACGGAACGACGGGTACTGCAGCGCCGGCCGGTCCAGGTCCGCGATGAGGTTGAGGCCCGTGAGGTCGAGCGGCGCGGGCAGCTCGAACACGTCGTTCTCGGTGATGCCCAGCTCGCGCACCAGCAGCTCGCGCACGTGCTCCGGGAGGTCGTCCGCGATCTCGAGGCGCACGGCGGGGCCGAAGCGGCGGCGCAGCAGCTCCTTCTCCATGGCCTTGAGGAGGTTCTCCGCGTCGTCCTCCTCGACTTCGACGTCCTCGTTGCGCGTGACGCGGAAGGTGTAGTGGTCCACCACCTCCATGCCCGGGAACAGGTAGTCGAGGTGGGCGGCGATGACGTCCTCGAGCGGCACGAACGAGCGGGGCTCGTCGGAGAGGGACGATGCATCGGTCACCTGGCCCACGTGGCCCGTCGCGTCGACGGACAGGAAGCGGGGGAGGGTCTCCGGCACCTTGACGCGGGCGAAGTGGTCCTTGCCCGTGTCGGGGTTGCGGATCTCGACGGCCAGGTTGAGCGACAGGCCGGAGATGTACGGGAACGGGTGCGCCGGGTCGACCGCAAGCGGCGTGAGGACCGGGAAGATGTCCGAGCGGTAGAGCTTGCGCAGGCGGTTCTGCTCCGACTCGTGGAGGTCGTCGTAGCGCACGATGTTGATGCCCTCGTTCGCGAGCGCGGGACGCACCTGCTCCTCGAACACCTCGGCGTGGCGGTCCATGATCTCGTGGGCGCGCTCGACGATGGCCTCCATCTGGCGCGTCGCGCTCATGCCGGTCGCGGACGGCACCGCGAGGCCGGCGGCGATGCGGCGCTTGAGGCCGGCCACGCGCACCATGAAGAACTCGTCCAGGTTGGACGCGAAGATCGCGAGGAAGCGCGCGCGCTCGAGCAGCGGCGTGTGGGGGTCCTCGGCGAGGTCGAGCACCCGCTCGTTGAACGCGAGCCACGACAGCTCGCGGTCCAGGTAGCGGTCGTCGGGGAGCTCGGCCGGCGGCTCGTCGTCCTCGAACTCGACCGTCGGCACCGCGAAGGTCTCGTCGGGCGCCTCGACGGGCGCGGCGTCGGGGGCGGGGGCGGGCGCCGGGGCGGCGTCGTTGATCTCGAGAGGCTCGCTCATGCGCCCATAGTTCCATGCCCGGGGCGGCGCCGTCGCCTCCCGCGGCCCGACAGGGAACCGCGTTCACCTTGCCGTCACCTTGCCGACTTCGAAAGTTTCAGGCATTATTGAAAAATGCCGATGACGGAGCAGCAGCACGCCTACGTCGACCGGGTCGCGACCTACTTCTCGATCCTGGGCTCCTCGCGGGCGTGGAGCGAGATCCTCGCGTGGCTCATGATCTGCGACCCGCCCCATCAGAGCCAGGCGCAGATCCAGGAGTCGCTGTCCCTGAGCGCCGGCACCGTGTCGACGCAGCTGCGCTCGCTCGTCGAGATCGAGTTCGCCGAGCCGGTGCGCCTGCAGGGGGAGCGGGTGCAGTACTACCGCCTGCGCCCCGGCGCGTGGCAGCGCGTCATGACATCGGAGATGGGACGGATCGCGGCGCTCAAGGAGCTCGCGATCGCCGGCGAGGACGTGCTCCCCGCCGAGCGTCCCGAACGCATCACGGAGCTCCGCGCCGTCGCGGAGTTCTTCGAGCGCGAGTGGCCCAGCCTGCTCGCGCGCATGAATGAGTCTTTGGAGAAGGGAACACCATGACCACCGCCCCCGCCATCGAGACCGTCGGCCTCACCAAGCGCTTCGGGGACTTCACCGCCGTCGACCAGGTCTCGCTCACCATCGAGCGGGGCGAGGTCTTCGGCTTCCTGGGCCCCAACGGCGCGGGCAAGTCGACCACCATCCGGTGCCTGCTCGACCTCATCCGCGCGTCGGAGGGCGAGTGCCGCATCGCCGGCCTCGACTCCCGCCGCGACGCGGTCGAGATCCGCCGCCACCTGGGCTTCCTCCCCTCCGACCTCGCGCTCTACCCCAACCTCACCGGCCGCGAGACCCTGCAGTTCCTCGCCAACCTGCGCGGCGGCGTCGACTGGGCGTGGGTCGACGAGCTCGCGCGCCGCTTCGACGCCGAGCTCACCAAGAAGGTGGGCGAGCTCTCCAGCGGCAACCGCCAGAAGGTGGGCCTCATCCAGGCCTTCATGAACCGCCCCGAGGTGGTCATCCTCGACGAGCCCATCACGGGCCTCGACCCGCTGGTCCAGCTCGAGTTCCACGACCTCATGCGCGAGCACGCCGCCGCCGGCAACACGGTGTTCCTGTCCAGCCATACCCTGTCGGAGGTCGAGCGCGTCGCCGACCGCGTGGGGTTCATCCGCCGCGGCCGCCTCATCGCGGTCGAGCGCATGAGCGAGCTTCAGGAGAAGGCGCTGCGCTCGGTCACGCTCGAGTTCGCCGAGCCCGTCCCGGCCGCCGCCTTCGACGGGGTCGAGGGCGTGCACACCGTCTCCGCGGACGGCGCGACCGTGACCGCGCAGTACGAGGGCTCCATGGGCCCCCTGCTGCGCGTCGCCACCGCGCACGACGTCCTGTCCTTGTCCTCCGCGACGGTGGACCTCGACGAGATGTTCCTGCAGTTCTACCGGGGCGAGGTCGAGGAGGCCGACGCCCGCGCCGGCGCGCCCGCCCAGGCGGGCGGCGCGTCCGACCCGGCCCCCGCATCGTCCCCCGCGGAGCGTGCGTGATGCTGGGCAGCCTCTATCTCAAGTCCGTCCGGGACCGGTGGCTGGGCGCCCTCATCGGCGTGGGGTCGCTGTGGCTGGTCGCGGTCTTCGGCATGTGGGCGTACTCCGGCATCGGGGACGATGCGGTGGACTTCTTCGACCAGATGCCCGAGTTCTACTCGACCCTGGTGGGCATCAGCGGGGACGCGGGCGTCACCGGCCTCATGATGTCGATGATGTTCAACTTCCTGGGCCCGTTCGTGGTGGCCGGGATCGCCGTCTCGATGGGCGCCGCCGCGATCGCGGGCGAGGAGCGCGACGGCACCATGAACGTGCTCACCACCGCGCCGCGCTCGCGCTCGCGCCTGTACGCGTCGAAGTCCGCGGCCGCGCTCACCATCGCGCTGGCCGTCAACCTGCTCGCGTGGCTGGGCTACGTGGGCACCGTGCTGCTGTTCGGCGAGACCGCCCAGGGCGTCAACGTGGGCGCCGCGACCCTGCACGTCCTGGTCGTGTCCCTGCTCTACGGCGCGGTCGCGCTCGCGATCGGCGCCGCGACGGGGCAGCAGCAACTCGCCTCCGGCATCGGCACCGCGTTCCTGGTGGTCTCCTTCCTCGCGTCCGGCCTGCTGCCGCTGGTCGAGGGCGCGGAGGACTGGGCGAAGATCTTCCCCTGGCACTACATCGGGGCCTCGCAGCCGCTGGTCGACGGCGCCGACTGGCCGCAGCTCGCCGTCCTCGCCGCCGTCACGGCCGCGATCTGGCTCGTGGGCTGGGCGGCGCTGGTGCGCCGCGACCTGCGCTCCGGCGAGGGGCGGCTGTCGATCGTGGCGCGCCTGCAGGACGACGCGCGGGTCGCCCGGGTGCTCGAGCTCCTGCGCGGCCGCGGCTCCACGCGCGGGCTGCTGGGCATGGCGGTGAGCGACTCGCGCGCCGTGCTCATGGTCGCCGGCGGCGGCATGTTCGCGATGATGGTGGTGATGGGGCCGCTGTTCAACGCGGTCTCGGACGTGGTGGGCACCTTCGCGGACGCGTTCCCGGACGAGATCATGGCGATGGTGGGCTTCGCCGACTACTCCCGGCCCGAGGGCTGGTACCACGGTGAGGGGTTGTCGATCCTGGCGCCCGTCGCGGTGGGCGTGGTCGCGATCGGCGCGGGCGCCGCGCTCGCGGGCGAGGAGCGCCGGCGCACCATCTCGACGCTGCTGGGCGGGGCGCCCCTGTCCCGCGCCGCCGTCGCGTGGCGGCGCGCGCTCGCGACGCTCGTCGTGTCCGCGGCCGTCGCGGCGCTCACCGCGGCCGGCATCGCCGCGGGCAACGCGATCGGCGGGCTCGACATGTCGTACGCGCGCATCGCCGCCACGGGCGTGCTGCTGTGGGGCCTGGGCGCGGTGCTCGGCGCGGCCGCCTTCCTGGCCGGCGCCGTCACCGGCCAGCCGCGCATCGCGGTGGGCGCGGGCACGGGCGTCGCGATCGTCGGCTGGGCGCTCACGGCCTTCGCCGCGGTGAACGATGCGCTCGAGCCCCTCGCCCGCGTCTCGCCCTTCTACTACGTCACCTGGGAGTTCCCGCTCGACAACGGCCTGTACTGGTACCAGCCCGTGGTGCTGTTCGGGGCGGCCGCGGTGCTCGCCGCGATCGGCGTGGGGGCGTACGCGCGGCGCGACCTGCGCGGCTGACGTCCGGGGGCCGGGACGCGCGGCCCGTGGGGTGCGCGTCCCGTGGGGTGCGCGTCCCGTGGGGTGCGCGTCCCGCCCCCCCCTGCGCGGCGCCCCGGCCCGTCGCCGGGGCGCCGCCTAGGGTGGGCGCATGAAGGTCCGCCTCCGCCCCGCCGATGCGCTCGTCGCCCTCTGGCCCGCCCTCGCCCTGGTGGCGCTGGGCGGCTGGGGGTTCTTCGCCCTGCTGGGTCGCGTGCGCGACGGCGAGGGCCTCGCGCTGCTCGACCAGCCGCTGGTCGAGTGGATCGCCGAGGGCACGCCCGAGTCCGCCGCCACCGCGCTCGACGCGGTGACCGTGGTGCTCGGGTGGGTCATCCTGCCCGCCCTCGTGGTGGTCATCGCCGGCGTGTGGTGGTGGGCGACGCGCTCGTGGTGGCACCCGGCGCTGCTGCTGGGCGCGATGGGCCTCGCGCTCGGGCTCGAGGCGCTGGTGACGTGGGCGGTCGCTGCCCCCGGGCCCGGTGACGGCCTCGCCGAGGTGCCCGGCTACGAGGTCGCCGGATCCTTCCCGTCGTGGCACTCCATCGGCGCGGCGACGCTCGTGCTGGTGGCGGGCTACCTGCTGTGGCACGACAACGAGGAGGGCGGCTGGCGCCTGGGGGCGTGGGCCGCGCTCGCGCTCGGGCTGCTCGTGGCGGTCGCCGGCGGGCACATCTACCAGGGCGAGCCGTTCCTCGCGGACGTGCTCGGCGGCACCTGCGTCGCGCTCGTGGTGCTCGGCGCGGTCGTGGCCGTCGAGCGCTGGCGCGACCTCGCGCTCGAGCTCGTGGACCCGCCGGTGCGGCCGTCCGCGCTGGGCGACGAGCCCGCGGACGTGCTGCCGTGGGCCGCGCAGCAGGCGCGCCTGGACCGGGCCGACGCGGAGGCCGATGCGGACGCGGCGGCGGACGCGGAGGCGGCGGCGGACTCCGAGGCTCAGGCGGGCAGCGACGTGGACCCGGCCCGCTGAGCGGGCCCGGAAACCGACCCGCCCCCAGAAACACAGGCCCCCAGAAGCGCAGGCCCCCAGAAACACAGGCCCCCAGAAACACAGGTGCCCAGATACACAGGTGCCCAGATACACAGGTGCCCCGGGCGGCGGTCGCGCTGGGGGGCACCGCGACCGCTCCGCCCGGGGACGTTCTGTGTCAGGGATCGCGCGCTGGCGCGGTGACCCGACTACACGAGTGTAATGGTGTTTCACGCCTGTCGGCAACAGGGGAGCGGCCGTGTCTCGGGGTACCGTGGCGGGCATGTCCGAGCGCGCCTTCACCGACCTGTCCGAGTTCATCGCGATCCCCCGCGTCGAGGCGGTCGCCCTCTCTCCCGACGGCACCCGCGCGGTGCTCACCGTCGCCACCCTGAGCGAGGACGCCACGTCCTACGAGCGGGCCCTCTGGGAGACCCCCGCGGACGGCTCGGGCGCCCCGCGCCGCCTCACGCGCTCGGTCAAGGGCGAGGGTGGCGCGCAGTTCACGGCCGCCGGCGACGTCCTGTTCGTCTCGGCGAGGGACGATGCGGAGGTCAAGGACGAGGCCTCGGCCCAGCTCTGGCTGCTGCCGGCCGGGGGCGGCGAGGCCCGCCCCGTCACGCGCCTCGCGGGCGGCGCCGGCGGCGTCGCCGCCGTGGCGCGCGAGGGCTCGCGCGTGGTCATCGAGGCCAGCCTGATGCCGTCGGCGACCACGCTCGAGGACGACGCGCGCATCCGCGCGGACCGCAAGAAGCGCAAGGTCGACGCGATCCTCCACTCGACCTACCCCGTGCGCCACTGGGACCACGACCTGGGCCCGGCCGAGCCGCACCTGTTCGCCCTCGACCTCGCCGACCTCGACGAGTCGATCCCCGCCCGCAAGGACGCGGCGGCGAAGGACACGCCCGCCGACGCATCGTCCCCCTACCCGGCCCACCTGCCGCGCCCCACGGATCTCACCCCCGGCCGCGGCCGCGCGGGCGACCACTCCGGCGTCGCCGCGACCCCCGACGGCGCGACGGTCGTGGCGGCGCTCGAGGTGCCCGAGGGGCGCTCGCAGCGCACCCGCCTGGTGTCCATCGACGTCGCGACGGGCGCGCACACCGTGCTGCGCGACGAGCCGCGCGTCGACTTCGGCACGCCCCGCGTCTCCCCGGACGGCGACGTCCTGGTCTACGTCCGCACCCCCAAGTCCACCTCGGACGGCCCGCGCGACGCCGAGCTGTGGGCGTGCGCTCTCGACGGCTCCGCGCCGCGCCGCCTCGCGCAGGGCTGGGACCGCTGGGTCTCCGAGCTCGCGTTCGCGCCGGCCGGCGACGCGCTCGTCGCGACCGCCGACCACGACGGCCGCTGCCCGCTGTTCCTCATCCCCCTCGACGGCGGCGCACCCACCCGCCTCACCGAGGACGACTTCGGCTACGCCTCGATCAACGTCGACCGCGCCACCGGCGAGGTGGTCGCGCTGCGCTCGACCTACGCCCAGGCGCCGCACCCCGTGCGCGTGGCCCTCGACGGCACCGTCACCGAACTCGCCTCCCCGGCCCCCGCGCCCGAGGTGCCCGGCACGCTCACCGAGGTCGAGGCCACGGCCGCCGACGGGACCCGCGTCCGGGCCTGGCTCGTCCTGCCCGAGGGGGCCGATGCATCGTCCCCCGCGCCCCTGCTGCTGTGGATCCACGGCGGGCCCATGAACTCGTGGAACGGTTGGTCGTGGCGCTGGTGCGCGCAGCTGGCCGCCGCGCGCGGCTACGCCGTGCTGCTGCCGGACCCGGCGCTGTCGACCGGGTACGGGCTCGACTTCATCGGCCGCGGCTGGAACAGCTGGGGCGACAGGCCGTTCACGGACCTCATGGCCATCACCGATGCGGCGGTCGCCCGCGAGGACGTCGACGGGTCGCGCACGGCGGCCATGGGCGGCTCCTTCGGCGGCTACATGGCCAACTGGATCGCGGGCCACACGGACCGCTTCGACGCGATCGTCACGCACGCGAGCCTGTGGGCCATGGACCAGTTCGGGCCCACCACGGACCACGCCGACTACTGGCAGGAGATCTTCACGCCGGAGGGCGCCCTGGAGAACTCCCCGCACCGGTTCGTCGACCGCATCACCACGCCGATGCTGGTGATCCACGGGGACAAGGACTACCGGGTGCCCATCGGCGAGGGGCTGCGCCTGTGGGCCGAGCTCAACGAGCACTCCGCGGACGAGGACGGCGCCACGCCGCACCGCTTCCTCTACTTCCCCAACGAGAACCACTGGGTGCTCGCGCCGCAGCACGCGATCGTCTGGTACGAGACGGTGTTCGCGTTCCTGGGCGAGCACGTGCTGCACCACGTGCCCGAGCACCCCGCCGTGCTGGGGTAGCCCTCGGGCCTCAGTCCTTGGTGCCTGCCGCGAGGCCGTCCCGGATGGCGTCCATCACACTCGAGTCCGCGAGCGTGGTGACGTCGCCCACCGGGCGGCGCTCGGCCACGTCGCGCAGCAGGCGCCGCATGATCTTGCCCGAGCGCGTCTTGGGCACCTCCGAGACCACCAGGATGGTCCGCGGCCGCGCGAGCGCGCCGATCTCGTGGCGCACGTGCTCGCGCAGCGCGGCGGCGACCTCGTCGCCGTCGGTGGGCACCGCATCGGCGTCCTGGCGGACGATCACGAACGCCACGACGGCCTGGCCCGTGACCTCGTCCTGCGCCCCGACCACCGCAGCCTCCGCGACCCACGGGTGCGACACGAGCGCGTGCTCGATCTCCGTGGTGGTGAGGCGGTGGCCGGAGACGTTCATGACGTCGTCGATGCGGCCCAGCAGCCACAGGTCGCCGTCGACGTCCTTCTTGGCTCCGTCGCCGGCGAAGTACATGCCGTCGAACCGGTTCCAGTAGGTGCGCCCGTAGCGCACGGGATCCGCCCAGATGCCGCGCAGCATGCTGGGCCACGGCTCGGTGATCACCAGGTAGCCGGCCTCGCCGGGGCCCACCGGAACCCCCGCATCGTCCACCACGTCCACGCTGATGCCGGGCATGGGCGTCATCGCGGAGCCGGGCTTGGTGGCGGTCACGCCGGGCAGCGGGGAGATCATGATGGCGCCGGTCTCGGTCTGCCACCACGTGTCGACCACGGGGCAGCGGTCGCCGCCGATCACCCGGCGGTGCCACATCCACGCCTCCGGGTTGATGGGTTCGCCCACCGAGCCGAGCAGGCGCAGCGAGCCCAGGTCGTAGCCGTCGGGGATGGCCTCGCCCCACTTCATGAACGTGCGGATCGCGGTCGGCGCCGTGTAGAAGATGGTCACGCCGTACTTCTCGACGATCTCCCACCAGCGGCCGCGGTGCGGCGTGTCCGGGGTGCCCTCGTAGAGCACCTGGGTGGCGCCGTTGGTCATGGGGCCGTAGACGATGTACGAGTGGCCGGTGATCCAGCCCACGTCCGCGGTGCACCAGTAGACGTCGGTCTCGGGCTTGAGGTCGAAGACCATGCGGTGCGTGTGGGCCGCGCCCGCGAGGTAGCCGCCGGTGGAGTGGAAGAGGCCTTTGGGCGTGCCGGTGGTGCCGGACGTGTAGAGGATGAACAGCGGGTGCTCGGCGGGGACCCAGACGGGCTCGTGGTCGGCGGGCTGCGGGTCGACCACGTCGTGCCACCACAGGTCGCGGCCCTCGGTCCAGGCGGTGTCCTGGCCGGTGCGGCGGACCACGAGGACGTTCTTGACGCTCGCGCATTCCTCGGGGTGGTGGTCGCCGGCCGCGAGGGCCTCGTCGACCAGGGGCTTGAGCGCGAGGTGGGCGCCGCGGCGGTTGCCGCCGTCCGCGGTGATGACCAGCTTGGCCTCGGCGTCGTCGATGCGCTGGCGCAGGCTCTCCGCGCTGAAGCCGCCGAAGACCACCGAGTGGATCGCGCCGATCCGCGCGCAGGCCAGCATTGCGACCACGGCCTCGGGGATCTGGGGGAGGTAGATCGCGACCCGGTCGCCCATCCGGACGCCCAGGGACGCGAGCCCGTTCGCGGCCCTCTGCACGCGCTCGTGCATGTCGGCATAGGTGAGGGTCTGCGTGTCGCCGGGCTCGCCCTCGAAGTGGAAGGCGACGCGGTCGCCGCGACCCTCGCGCACGTGCCGGTCGACGGCGTTGTCGCACGCGTTGAGGGTGCCGTCGTAGAACCACCGGGCGAAGGGGGCGTCGGTCCAGTCGAGGATCTCCGTGAACGGCCGGTGCCAGGCGAGCCGCATCGCCGCCTCGCGCCAGTACTCGAGCCGGTCGACGCCGGCCTTCTTGTACTCGTAGGCGCGCGCGTTGGCGTGGACGGCGAATCCGACGGCCGGCTTGAAGGTGCGGCGTTCGCGGTGAAGGTTCTCGAATGTGGGGGTATGGGCGTCATTGACCATGTGCGCCACCCTAGGGCCGCGCCCGTGCGTGCGCTAGCCCCCGTCTCCCCGTCTCTCCCCGCCCCCCCGTTCGGAATTGGTAGGTGGTGGTCGGTTTCGCGAGGTCGCTGCGCGTGAGGGGTAGACCCTTGTCGTTTGTCTGCGCTTCGCCGGCCCGCCGACCGCGGACTGAAGGGGGTGTTGCGGCTTGCGGCCGCGAGGGAGCAGCAGGGTTCTCTTCGCGGCGCTAGCCGAATTCATGCACTTTGGGCCGGGAAGTCTCACGGTGTCTCAGGCGCCTGGCGCCGGGCACCTTGTGCCGAGAGCCTGATGCCGAGGGCGTGGCGCGGTTCGCGGCGCCGGGTGCCCGGCACTCGCGCTCCGCCTCCCCGCCGTTCGGATGCCCTCGGCCGCCCGGTATCCACCTCCCGCCCGGTGTTCACCTCCCGCCCGGTGTTCACCTCCCGCAAGGTGGCCACCTCCCGCCCAAAGTGCATGAATTCGGCTAGCGTGCCGCAACGGCACCCCGCCCTCGGTCGACCCTGCCGCCAGGTTGAGCGCGACTTCGCCGCGCGCGCGGGCCCATCCCGTGACACGCTGGGGGGATGTCAGGTGCAGAGGGGTTCCGCTTCGCCACCCGCACGAACGGCGAGGTCACGATCTTCCACCACGGGAAGCTCGCGAAGATGCTCAAGGACGAGTCCGCCCAGCAGTTCCTCGCCGCGGTCAAGGACGGCGACGATCAGCAGGTGATGGCCGACTGGGTGGGCAACGACGGTCAGGGCGGAGGCGTCGCCGGATCCGCGCAGGGCCCCGGCACCCACCTGCACGGCAATGGCGAGGCGCACCCCCATCAGGAGTTCCGCCGCAAGAGCGGGTGAGGTCGCGCGGGCGACACGAATCGCTCCCTGAGGCGCATGCGCCCTCCGAAAGCGACACAATTCGCTTCGCCGGGCGCCGGGCGCGACGGCGTGCGAGCGGGACGCGTGCGGGCGTGCGAGTCGGAGCGCGCCCTACTCGACCGTGAACTCGGCCGCGATGGAGAAGGCGACGGCCGGCGGCACGTCCGCGACGAACTCGGCGGGCACGTCCCGGAGCAGCACCTGGGCGAGCACGTCCTGCGGCACCTCGCAGCGGACGTCGGTGACGTTGCCGTCCGCGTCCTGCAGTTCCGTGCAGTGCTCGCTCACGCGCTCGTCGGCGTACAGCGCCGTGTAGCCGGCGGTGTAGGACAGGTTCGCGAGCCCGGTGAGGCCCTCCCCGTTGAGCACGCGCGCGATCGCGGCGGGCTCACCCAGGATGATCGGGGAGTACTGGTACACGCGGTACGTCCCTGCGGGCAGGGTCTCGTGCCGGGCGTTGAACTCCTCGGTGAGCCGCTGCGCCTCCGCGATCTCGTCGTCGGTGGCGTTGCTCCAGTCGATGTCGTCCCAGATGTCGCCCAGCTCGCTGGCGACGTCGCACAGCACCGAGCCGGTGAGGTCCAGGTTGTTCTGCGTGAGCGTGGTCTCCTGGGGGAAGGCCACGTAGTACTCCGGCACGAACTCGCCGCCCCACTCGGGGGTGACCACAGCATCGTCCCTGGTCACGATGATGCTGCCCTCGGAGGCGAGGAAGCCGATGCCCGCGGTGTCGGTGGTGTAGCCCGGCGTGATCGCGACGGTGTCGACACCCTGGACCTGGCGCAGCGACGCGTCGACCTTGGGGAGCACCCCGTTGGCCTCGGTGTGCGGCGGCGTCCACGTCTCGCCGCAGGCGGGCGGGGTGAACAGGTCCTCGCCGGACGCCGCCACCTGGGTCGCGTCGAAGGTCAGGGAGAGCGTCTCGCCCGCGGGATCGGCCTGTGCGGTGGGATCCGGCGTGGGGGCCGCCACCTGCTGCGAGTCCTGCCATGCGCGCACGCCGAACCAGCCGATCGCGGCCGAGCCGCAGGCCACCGCGAGGGCGGCGAGGGCGAGCAGAAACTTGCGCATGGGGTCCTCAGAAGGCGGGCGGGGAGGTGCTCGCCTACGGCGGCGACTGCCCCACGAGGATACGGCATGGAGGCGGCGCGGACCGGTGGCCACGCCCGCCCGGACTACTCCTCGCGGCGGTGGATCGCGGTGGCGGCGATCACCCAGACGGCGGCGACCGCGGCGACCGCGGCGACCGTGACGAGCATGGGGCGCGCCGCGTCGGTCTCGCGCAGGCCCACGGGCTGCTTGAACCGCAGGACGCCCCAGCCGTGGCGGTGCGCCGAGCGCTTGAGCGTGCGGTCGGGGTTGACCACGAACCCGTGGCCCACGGCGTTGAGCATGGGCGTGTCCGTGATCGAGTCGGAGTACGCGTAGGAGGACTCGAGGTCGTAGCCGCGCTCGTTCGCGAGCGCGGTGAGCGCCTCGGCCTTGGCGGGGCCGTACGCGTAGAAGGAGATCTCGCCGGTGAAGCGCCCGTCCTCGACCTCGAGCCGGGAGGCGATCACCGCATCGGCGCCCAGGAGCATGGCGATGGGCTCGACCACCTCCATCGCGGAGGCGCTGACGATCACCACGTCGCGGCCGTGCGCCTGGTGGCGGCGGATCAGGTCGAGCGCCTCCTGGTACACGATCGGGTCGATGTGCTCGTGCAGGGTCTGCGCCACGATGTCCTGGACGTGCGCGACGTCCCAGCCGGTCACCAGCTCGCTCAGGGCGTCGCGCAGGCGCGCGGTCTGGCGCGCGTCCGCGCCGCCCACCTCGAACAGGAACTGGGCGTACAGCGTGCGCAGCGCCTTGGAGCGCGTGACGAGTCCGCCCTCGTAGAACGAGCGCGAGAAGGCCATCGACGACGACGTCGCGATGATCGTCTTGTCGAGGTCGAAGAAAGCTGCGGCGCGGCGCCGGCGGACGCTGGTCATGCCGCCAGGTTAGTCGCCGCCACCGACACCGGGGGCACCGGTCGAGGGCGCGGGTTCGTGCGTCTCCACCCCGGCCGATGCGCACAGTCCCCTTGGCCGCGGATTCTCCCCAGGCGGGCGGTCGCCGCGCCCGCCTCCTCCGCCGGCGGCCCCACCCTGGGCGGCATGAACGACCTCGCGGCGCTCGACGCCGTGCTCGCGCTGCCGGGGGTGACGGATGTGCTGATCAACGGGCCAGGGGAGGTGTGGATGGACCGGGGGCAGGGGCTCGAGCCCGTGGCCCTCGACCTCGGGGACGCGGCGCGGGTGAGGGCGCTCGCGGTGGCGCTCGCCGCCCGCGGTGGACGTCGCCTCGACGACGCCGAGCCGGTCGCGGACGCCCGGCTGCCCGACGGGACCCGGCTGCACGCCGTGCTGCCGCCGGTGGCCGACGGCTGCGCGCTGGTGTCGCTGCGCCGTCCACCGCCGCGCGCGCCCGACCTGGCCACCCTGGTGGCCGCCGGCACCGTGCCCGCCGAGCTCGCCGACGTCCTCCGCGGCCTCGTCACCGCCCGGGTCCCCCTGCTGGCCACCGGGGCCACCGGCGTGGGCAAGACCACCCTGGTGAGCAGCCTGCTGGGGCTCGTGGACCCGGCCGAACGCATCGTCCTCATTGAGGAGGCGGGCGAGCTCGTCCCGGACCATCCGCACGTGGTCCGCCTGATCGAGCGCCGACCCAACGTCGAGGGCGCGGGCGGCGTGGGCCTCGCCCGGCTGGTACGCGAGGCGCTGCGGATGCGGCCGGACCGCGTGGTGCTGGGGGAGTGCCGCGGCGTCGAGCTGCGCGAGGTGCTGGCCGCCGCGAACACGGGCCATCGGGGCGGGATGTCCACCCTGCACGCGGACGCGGCGACCGCCGTGCCCGCGCGGCTGGGAGCGCTCGGCGCGATGGCCGGGATCCCGCCGCGCCGCCTCGCCGAGGACGTGGTCCACGCCTTCCAGGTGGTCCTCCACCTGGTGCGCGACGAGCGCCGGCGCATCGCCCAGGTGGGCCGGCTCGAGGCGCAGGGGGCGCGGCTCGTGGTGCGGGTCGCGCTCGAGGCCGACGCGTCCGGCGGGTGCGCATACGGCCCGGCGTGGCGGGGGCTCGTCGAGCTCGCAGGGTTCGCGCGGGAGGCGGCGTGAGGGCGCGGGCGTCGTGGCGACCGGGCCGGTGGCCGGGGTCCCGGAGTGCGCGCCATGGCCCGACCCGCCCGCCGGATGAGGGCTGGGACGTCGTGCTGCCGCGCGTCGAGGGCCTGCTGCGCGCCGGGCTCACGCCCGAGGAGGCCTGGCGCCGCGCGGGCGTGGCCGTTCCCGGGGACGATGCACGGGATCCCGTGGGCGCGGCGGTCGCCGCCTGCGGTCGGCTCTCCGCGACCACCGGCGCGCCGCTGGGGGCCATGCTTGCGGCCGTGGCGGCGGCCGCGGCCGACGCTCGGGAGGCGGCCGCGGTGCGCGAGGCCGCGCTCGCCGGGCCGCGCCTGTCGGCCCGGCTGTTGCAGTGGCTGCCGCTGCTCGGGATCGGGCTCGCCGCGCTGGTCGAGCCGCGCGCGCTCGGGGTGTTCGCGACGCCGGTCGGCTGGGGCCTGCTCGGGGTGGCCGGGGTGCTCGCGCTGGCCGCGCGGCGGTGGACCTCGCGCTTGGTCGCCTCGGCGTCCCTCCCGTCAGACCACGCCGAGCCGATCGTGGGCGCCGCGCTGCTGCGGGCCGTGCTCGCTTCCGGGGCCGACGTACCCGGGGCACTGGACCGTGTCGGGGAGGCGATGCGTGCCCCGCCCCTGCGCGAGGCGGCGGCGGCGCTGCGAACCGGAAGCGAGGCAGTCGACTCGCTCGGACCGGGATGGGAGCCCGTCACCCGCGCGCTCGGCGCGGCCTGGGCGGCGGGCGCGGCGCCCGGGCCGGCCCTCGAGGCCGCCGCGCGGGGGCTTGCCCGGCGGGCCCGCACGGACGCGGCGGTGGCCGCGGGCGAGATCGGGGTGAAGGCGGCTCTCCCGCTCGCGCTGTGCCAGCTGCCCGCGTTCGTGCTGGTCGGGATCGTGCCGTTGCTCGTCGCGACCGTGGGGAGCCTGGCGCTGTGGTGAGGGGCGCCCGGGCTCAGGGTTCCGTCTGGACGGTGGCGGGGCCGCGCACCAGCATGTGCGGCGCGCGGGTCACCACGAGCCAGGCGGGCAGCACCGCGACGCAGACGATCGGCAGGATCGCGATCTCTCCGGCGATGAGCATGCCGCCGAAGATGGCGAACCACCCGTCCCGGCTCACCGCCAGCACCACGCCCATCACGCCCACGCCCACCGCGAGCGTGACGGACATTCCTGGGATGAGCGCGTGACCCAGCAGCCCGACGGCCACGCCGGTGAAGAGCGCCGGGAAGATGCGCCCGCCGCGGAAGCCCGACGCTCCCGCGATGACGATCGCGATGAGCTTGATCGCGACGATCCCGACCAGGGCCGCCACGGTGTAGGAGTCGCGGCCGTCCAGCAGCGCGATGGTCTCCGCCGCGCCCTTGAACATGGTGATGGGGCCGCCGAGCGCGCCGAGCAGGCCCAGGAGAAGGCCGCCGAGCGTGACGTAGGCGAGCGGGTGGCGCAGGCGGCGGAACAGCCGGTGCGCGGGGGTGAACGCGGCGGCGGCCGCGACGCCCGCGGCGGCGCCCACGACCGCGACGAGCGAGGCCGTGAGCAGGTCGATCCATGCCGGTTCGTAGGCGGGAAGGTCGCCGGTCCAGGTGCCGCCGCCGAGCAGGTGGAACCCGATCGCGCCCGTGCTCGCCGCGACAAGCGGGGCGAACAGTCGGTCCCACAGGTGGCCCTCGCGGTCGCCGCCCAGGGCTCCTGTGAGGGCGAGCGCGGCGGCGACGGGCGTGCCGAGCATCGCGCCCAGCATCCCCGCGGCCGAGATCGTCAGCGCCGCCATCGTGGGGACCGCGGGGAGCCAGCGTCGATACGCGAGCACGGTGAACGTGGCCGCGATCATGATGACCGGACCCTCGGGGCCCAGGCTCACGCCTCCCGCGAGGCCCAGGATGAGCGCAGCGGCCACGCCGGGCAGCGCGCGCAGCGGCAGCGGCGGTGCGATGAGCTCCACGGTCGCGGTGTCGTGCCCGCCGTGGCCGGGCGCCTTCCACAGCACCAGGCCGACCAGCGCGCCGGTGAGCGTGAGGATCAGGACCGCCCACCAGCGGGCCTCCGGATCGAGGCCGAGCGCCTCCGGGAGTGCATGCCACCACGCGTGGTCGAGCGCGTGGGCCACCTCGTCGATCGCGCGCAGCAGGGCCGCGCTTGCGAGTCCGACGATCGCGGCCGGAACCGCCGCGCGCGCCAGGGCCGCCGGGCCGGGTCCCTCAGGCGTCATTTCCACCCCCTGACCGTCACCCTAGTGAGCCGATACCCCGGTGTCTTTCATGTTCGGCGACGGCGCAGGTCCGGCGGCGCGGGCCCCGCCGCGCAGGTCCCGCAGGCACCGCCGGGTTCCCACGGGGCACGCGCGCGTCGCGCGGGCCCCGCAGGGACCCGGCCGATGTCCACCGTCCGCGCGCCCCGCCGCCGGTCCCCAGACCGCGGCCCGCGATCGGCGACGGGCGCCACCGCCGCGCGAGCCTGAAGCTCCCCGACGAGAGGAGACAGGGATGCCCACCCAGCACGACCCGACCACCGCGCACGGACCGGACCCCGGAGGAAGCCACGGCGACGAGGGAATGGCGAGCGTCGAGTACGCCCTCGTCACGGTCGCCGCTGCGGGCCTCGCGGGGCTGCTGCTCGCGGTCCTGCGCTCGAACACGGTCAAGGAGCTGCTCCTGAGCGTGGTCACCGGCGCGCTCGGCGCCTGATGAGGCACGGGGACCGCGGCTCGGCGGTCGAGCTCGCGCTCGCGCCGCCGACCGCGGTCGCCGTGCTCGTCTAGGCTGGCAAGGAGGCGAAGGGACGTCGATGAGCGCGCATGCTGGGGGGCCGCGGCTGCTGTACCTGGTTAAGCAGCTCGAGCTCGCGATCCGCGCGCGACTCGACGCGGCGCTGCGCGAGCACCGGATCACGGTCACGCAGTACACCGCGCTGACGGTGCTCGAGCAGCATCCGTCCATGACCTCGGCCGAGCTCGCCCGCCACTCATTCGTCTCGGCGCAGGCGATGGAGGGGGTGGTGCGTGCGCTGCTGGAGGCCGGGCTGGTCGACCGTCGTCCCGATCCGGGCCATGCGCGGCGCCTGGTCCTCTCGCTCACGCCGGCGGCGTCCCGGCTGCTCGCCGCGTGCGCGGTCGACGTGGACCGGCTCGAGCAGGCGGCCTTCGGCGCGCTGGACCCGTCCGAGCGCGCCGCGCTCGCACAGTGGCTCGTCCACGCTCGGGGAGGCCTCGCATCGTCGCCAGGGAGCGAAGGTCCAGGTGACGCGGCCGAGCGGAAGGATTCGGGCGGCTCTTGACTGAGTATCAACTTCCTTGATACTCAGGTGGCGTGGCGCGGCACGACGGAGTGCCGGTGCCACTCACCTACAAGGGGGAGTGCGATGAACGTGACAACGAAGTCCGGCATGGCGGGGGCGGAGCAGCCCCGCGGGAGAACACGGCGCAGGCCGGCCGCAGCGGCGGCCCTCGCGGCGTCCGCGACGGCGCTGCTCGCGATGGCGAGCATGGGCACCGCCGCGCAGGCGGTCCAGCCCGGCAGCGGCAGCGGCAAGGGCATCCCGCAGCTGACCGCGGCGATGCCGGGGAGCCTCGAGGCGTGTGAGGACCTCGTAGGGTTCGCGTACGACGCGACCGTGATCACGGTGGCGGAGCACGTGCCTGCGGGCGCCCTCACGAACGCGGGCGAGGACGTCGGCGAGCACTGCCTGGTGCAGGGGCACATGAACGAGCGCGTGAGCGAGTTCGACGGCCGCACCTACGCCATCGGCTTCGAGATGCGGCTGCCGGTCGACTGGAGCGGCCGCTACCTCTACCAGGCCAACGGCGGGCTCGACGGCAACGTCGCGACCGCGACGGGCACCTTCACCGGGGGGCAGCTCGAGAACGGGCTCCAGATGGGCTTCGCGGTGCTGAGCTCCGACGCCGGTCACACCGGCTCCCAGATCCCCGTCTTCGGCTTCGAGCCGCAGGCGCGGCTCGACTACGGATACCAGGCCGTGGGCACCCTCACCCCGATGGCGAAGGCGCTGATCACCGAGGCCTACGGGCGCGGGCCCGACCGCTCCTACATCGCGGGAGGGTCCAACGGCGGCCGGCACACCATGGTGGCCTCCGCGCGGTACGCCGACCAGTACGACGGCTTCCTCGCGATCGCGCCGGGCTTCAACCTCCCGCAGGCCGCGGTCGCCCAGATCTGGGGCGCGCAGCAGTGGGCCACGGTCGCCACCGACACGGCGGACCTCAGCACCGCCCTCACGCAGGACGAGCGGGAGCTGGTCGCGCAGGCGATCATCGACCGCTGTGACGGGCTGGACCGCCTGCGTGACGGACAGGTGCTGGACACCGTGCGGTGCCAGCACCTCTTCTCGCTCGACGCCGACGTGCCCACGTGCGACGGGGACCGCGACGGCACGTGCCTCACGGAGGACCAGAAGGCGGTCATCCGCACGGTGTTCGCCGGCGCCACCACCAGTGACGGCGAGGAGATCTACAGCTCCTTCCCGCTCGATCCCGGCATCACCCAGGGCAGCTGGGGATTCTGGAAGTTCATCGCGTCCGTCGACCTCGACCCGCTCGCGGTCGGCACCGTGTTCGGCACGCCTCCCGCGCACATCGCCGCCCCGCTCGCGCTCGACATCGACCAGGCGGCGGCCGCGATCTACGCGACCACGGAGGTCTACACCGAGAGCGGCATGGAGTTCGCGACACCGCCCGACCCCACGAACCTCGACACGCTGCGCGACCGCGGCGCGAAGATGATCGTGGTCCACGGCACCGCCGACGGCGTGTTCTCGTCCGACGACACCGCGGCGTGGTACGAGGAGCTCGACGCCGAGTACCGGCAGAAGGCCGACCAGTTCGTCAGGTACTTCGAGGTGCCGGCGATGGGTCACGTGCGCGGCGGCCCGGCGACGGACCAGTTCGACGGACTCGGCGCGCTCGTCGCCTGGGTGGAGCAGGGCGACGCGCCCGACCGGATCGTCGCGACGGCCCGCGGCGAGGGGAACCCCGGCGGCGCGAACGCCGAGGTGCCGGCCGAGTGGTCGGTTGACCGCAGCCGCCCGCTGTGCCCGTACCCGCTGGTCGCGCGGTACGTCTCCGGCGATCCCGAGGACGCCTCGAGCTTCGCGTGCAAGCCCAGCGGCGGGGGGCGCGGCACCGCGTAGGGCTGCAGGGCACGACGGCGCGGCGTCCCGGTGGGGGCGTCGCGCCGTCGCCGTGCCCGGCCGCGCCCGCGATGTCCCCAACCCCGCGCGGACGGGAGGTATCCCCGGATCCGCGGGTGCGGCGATGCGAGGCGACCGCGCGCACCCCACGCTGGAGTCTCAGGGAGCAGGGAGGGCTCATGAGTGGGGACACGGCGGGTGAAGACCGTCGCGGACGCGCTCGTCACCGTCACCGTCGCCGATGCGGTCGTCGCGCCATGAGGTGCGGGGACCGCGGCTCGGCGGCGGTCGAGTTCGCGCTCGCGCTGCCGGCCGCGGTCGCCGTGCTCGGCCTCGGCCTCGGCGCGGTCCTCGCGGTCGGCGTCGACGGCGCCGTGGGGGCGGCCGCGCTCGCGGGCGCGCGTGCGGCGGCGGTCTCGGGGGACGATGCGGGGGCTGCGGCCGCACGCAGGGTCGCCGGGGCCTCGGTGCGGGTGTCGGTGGCACGGTCGGGCGGGTGGGTCGAGGTGACGGTGCGCCGAGATGCGGGCTGGCCGTGGGGCGAGCGGGTCGCGACCATCGCCCGGCCCGTCGAGCCGTGAGCGGCTCGCTCGACGTTCCGGCGGGGGCGGCTCGGTGTCGCACCCGCCGCGCCCGGCGTACGCGCCGCGTCCACCCGTCAGCGTGTGCCCGATGGCGCTCCGACGCGGGCGCCGGTTCCGTGGTCGTGGCGGGGATCGTGGCGGCGTTCGGGCTCGCCCTCGCCTTGCTCGCGGGCGCGATCGGCGAGGCGAGTCAGCGCGCTCGGGCGCAGCAGGCGGCGGATGCGGCCGCCCTCGCCGGGGCATGGGCGGCGCGCGCGGGACTCGTCCTGATCGAGGCGGGCGGGGCCACGCCGTGCGCGACCGCCGGCGGCGCCGCGGCCGCGGCGGATGCGACGGTCGAGTCCTGCACGGTCTCGGGCCGGGTGCGGGTCGAGGTGCGCGTCCGTCACGGGCCGGCCTCGGCGACCGCGGTCGCGGGCATGCGGTCGGCCGGGGCGGCGCCCTGATGCCGGATCAGGTGGATCGGCGGCGACCCGGGCTGAGGGGGGGATTGCCGGGTCGCCGCCGACCGGTCCCTCCCGAGGCAGACGGCTGAGGGTTCGCCGCCTCGGGAGGCCTGAGCGCACTTGGGCGCGAGCCCAAGTCAAGTCGCCTTCCCTGGCGAGCGCCTTCATTGCCAACGCGCGAGTCGCGACACGCGGCGCCCAACGTGACGAACATCACACCCGCAGGCGGATTCGGGTGGGGCGCACGCGCGCCCCGGATCGGACGGCGCGGATCAGAGGCCGTCGCCTAGGAGACGCTGACCTCGCCCAGCGACGTCCATACCTGGAACGATGCCCACTCCGAGCCGTCGGGCGCGGGCATGAGCGCGTCCTCAGCGGTGTCGCCGTCGAGAATGCCGTCGCTGCCGATTGCGCCGTCGCTCGACGAGGCGCCGTCGAGGGCGGGCGTCTGGGCGGCGCCGTGCTCGAGGATCCACTCGTCGTCGGTCACGTCGTCCGTGGCGGTTCCGGCGGCCGAATCGAGGCCGGCGGCGCCCCACACGTCGAGGTGGTGCACGGCCAGCAGGGTGTAGGTGCCCGGCTCGACCGCGGACTGGCCCGCGCTGGTCCAGCAGCCGGTGACGTCGCGCCAGAGGAAGGTGCCCTCGATCGACGCGCCGGACGGGAAGGTGCCCTCGAGGGCGCGCGCCTCCGCCTCGGCGCCCGCGGTGCCCTCGGCGTACGCGATGTCGACGGCGCCGCGGTCGAGGGCGACGGGGTTCGCCTCGGCGACCACCGCGCCGTCCCGCACGAGCGCGAGCTGGAGGCTGTCGCGCCCCCAGAAGCCGGAGAGGTCCCACGCGGAGGTGTTCGTGAGCCGCACGCTCACCTCGGGATTGTCGTCGACCACCCAGCCGTAGCTGACGGAGATCCGGTCGGGTGCGTCGACGGCGACATCCAGCACGTCCATGCGGCTCGAGGCGGCGGGGAAGCTGCCGTCCGCGTCGTCCCACGCGCAGCCGAACCACGGTCCGTCCGAGGTCCTCAGCCAGCGCTGCGTCCCGGGCGCCATGTCCCACGCGCCGGCGAGCCCGGCCGCGTACAACTCGTTCGCGATGCCGGCGTCGAGGGCGCCGGTGGACCCGGGCGTCGACGGCGCGGGCTCGGCGGGGGACGCCGGGTCCGCGGGCGACGCCGGGTCCCCGGGCTCGGCAGGTTCCGCCGCGCCCAGGTAGGAGGCGAACGGGTCCTCGACCGCGTCGCCCTCGACCGCGAACGCGGTGGACGCCACGAGCCGGTGCGCGGCGGCGCCGGAGGCGATCGCGCCGCCCGTCTCCCACAGCTCCTGCGACACCACGAGCTCGTAGTCGCTCGCGGGCAGGGCCGCGCCGTCCCAGCAGTTGACCAGGGGGAACGCGACCGTCTGGGTCGTCGTCTGGTCCGCGGCGAAGGTGACGGCCGAGGCGTCGGCGGCCGCGTCACGGTCGCCGGCACCCAGGTCGCCAGCACCCGCACCCCCACCGCCCAGCACGCCCACCACGATGCCGTCCCACAGCACCACGCCGTCCAGCCCGAACGTGTCGAAGGTGGCATCGGCGAGTCCGGTGGTGGTGACCTCGACCGGCAGATCGGCGCCGCCCACGGCGGCGCCCGCCCCGTCACCAGAGACCGCGCCCGAGACCGCACCCGCACCCGCACCACCGACGACGACCGACAGCGCCGCCGGCGCGTCGCCGCCCGCGAAACCGTCGCGCGCCAGCTCGGTGCCGCACAGGCCCCAGGCCAATCCGGTGCCGGCCAGCGCATCGTCCAGGGCCACGCCCTCGGGCAGGGCCGCGCCGGAGACCGCGCCATCGGTGCCGTCGCCCGCCGCGCCGCCGCCGGCGGCGTCGCTCGAGACGCCCGACTCCTCGGCGGCCTCGCCGGCGAAGGTGGTCGCCGCATCGTTCCCGGGGGTGACCCCGGGGCCCACGATCGCGACGGCCACGAGCGCCGCGGCGCCCGCGCCCAGCACCGACCCGGCGCCGGCGCGCACGCCGCGCTGGCCGGCGACCCGCCGGTTCACCCGGCGCAGGTCCACGTGGGTGTCGTCGAGGGGCGCGCGCTCGGCGGCGCCTCGGAGGGCATCGGAGAGGTTCATGGCTGGCCTCCCTTCTGCCGGCGCTGGGGAACGCCGGCGGTCGTGTCATCGCCGCTCAACTCCTCCACGACGGCCAGCAGCAGCTCGAGCCGCTGCAGGCCGTCGTGGAGATACCGCTTCACCGAACCCGGTGCGAGCGAGAGGTGGCGGGCGATCTCGGGGACGGTGAGGTCGTCGAAGTACCTCAGCACCACGCACGCGCGCATCCGCGGGGGCAGCGAGGACAGCGCCTCGGCCACGTCGGAGCCCGCCTCCACCGCGCCGAAGCGGTCGGGCGCCGCCTCGTCGGGCTGGAACAGGTGCTGGACGCGCTTCCACCGCTGGGAGCGGCGGTAGCCGTCGATGTAGACCGTGGTGATCGCGCGGCGCACGTACGCCTCGGCCTGCAGGGTCGTCAGGTTCGGACGGGGGCGGGAGAACGTCTTCACGAGCGCGTCCTGGACCAGGTCCTGCGCCTGCGTCGAGTCGCCGCACACCAGGTACGCGTAGCCCAGCAGCGCGCGCTCGCGGTCGCGCACCAGCTGCGCCATCATGTCGCGCCACTCGCTCATCGGTCACCCACCCCGTCGTGTTCCTTCCTGCAGTACCGACGCACGCCAACGCGAAAACGTTGGTCCTTTCCCCGGAGGCACGGCGGCGGGCCCACAGTAGCCTCGATTGCGTGAGCCTCGACGTACCCGCCCTCGACCCGTCGACCGTCGCCGCCCTGCGCGCGGCGCTCGAGCCCTGGACCGTCGACGCCGTCGACGACCTCCTGGGCGAGCGCGCCATGCGCGCCCTGTCCCGCGAGCAGGTGCTGCCGGCCCGCCTGGCCGCCCGTGCATCGTCCACCGCGACGGCGACCCTCACGCGCCTGTTCCTCCTGGGCGACACCGTGCCGGTGAGGTCCCTGGACGATGCGCTGCCCGGCGTGGGCGCGGACGGCGCCTCCCGGATGGGCCTGGTGGAGGTCTCGGGGGACGATGCGCGGGCCCGGGTGGACCTGCGGCCCTACGCCGCGGTGGGTTCCGAGGGCGAGGCGCGCTTCTGGATGGCCTCGGACCTGGGCGAGGCCGTCACCGGCGCGCGGCTGCACGAGGACCACGTGCTGGGGGTCGGCGGCGCGTCGCTGACGCTGGCCGGGATGACGATGCGCACGCCGGTGGGTCGGGCGCTCGACCTGGGCACGGGGTGCGGGATCCAGGCGCTGCACGCCTCGACGCACGCGCGGGAGATCGTCGCGACCGACGTGTCCCGGCGCGCGCTCGCCTTCGCCGAGTTCAACCGCGCCCTCAACGCGGCCGGCGACTGGGACCTGCGCGAGGGCTCGATGCTCGAGCCGGTCGCGGGGGAGCGGTTCGACCTGGTCGTGTCGAACCCGCCGTTCGTCATCACGCCGGAGGGGACGCCCACCTTCGAGTACCGGGCGGGCGGCGTGCCCGGCGACGGCATCGTGGCGGGGCTCGTCGCCTCGGTGGGCTCGGTACTCGCGCCCGGCGGCGTCGCGCAGATGCTGGGCAACTGGGAGATCCACGGCGAGTCCTGGAGCGCCGGACTTGAGGCCTGGCTCGAGCGGTCCGCCGCGGCCGGCCACCCGCTCGACGCGTGGGTGATCGAGCGCGATGAGCTGGACGCCGCCGAGTACGCCGAGACGTGGCTGCGCGACGCCGGCGTGATCCCCGAGCGCGGCCGCGCCGCCTTCGAGGGTGCCTACGAGGCCTACCTGCGCGACTTCGACGCGCGGGGCGTGCGCGCGGTGGGCTTCGGGATGGTGCTGCTGCGGCGGCCGCTGTCCGGGCCGCCCACGCTCCGGCGCCTCGAGCAGCACGAGGGCGCGCTGCAGGAGCCGTTCGGCGGCTACCTGGTCGACGCTCTCGCCGCCCACGACCTGGTGGCATCGCTGACGGACGATGCGCTGCTCGACACCCGCTGGGTCCTCGCCGACGACGTGACCAAGGAGTCGTACGGCCCGGGCCTCCAGCACGAGCCCGCGTACCTGATGCTGCGCCAGGGCGCGGGGCTGGGCCGCGCGGTGTCGATGGACACCGCGCTCGCGGGCTTCGCTGGGGCGTGCGACGGCGAGCTCACCGCGGGGCAGATCGCGCACGCGCTCGCGGCGCTGCTCGACGTGCCGCCGGCCACCATGCTGGGCGGGCTCGTGCCCGCGATCCGCGAGCTGGTCGAGGACGGGTTCCTTTACCGTTCCCTATCGCATTCCTGACCCCGTCCTGACCGGACTCAAGACCTAGGTCCGACGATTGCGGCCGCCGGGCGCAATAACGTAGTGGTGTGCCATCGCCAGGTCACGACGACGCCCGGTTCGCAGCGGTCTGCGCCGCGCCGGACGTCGGGGGCCGCGATGGCGCACGTTCGTCGTCCGCCCGGGACTCGCAAGCGCGTCTCCCGCACGGGCGCCTGTTCACCCATACATCCGTGGTGCATGCGGCGACACCCCACGTCCGCGCGCACACCGGGGCGGCGGCCGCAGGTGCGACCGTCGCCGAATTCGGGGGCCCGCGGTGATCCCGCGGGTGCCCCGTCAACCAGGAGGCTCCCCGCATGTCCATTGTTCAGCTTGACGCCCCCGAGGCCCTCGTCACCGACGCCGAGGTCAGCCCCACCGCGTCCCTCGCCATCGCGCGCCTGACCCCGCTCACCGACGCCGACTGGCCCGGCCGCCTCACCGCGACCATCGACTTCCAGGGCTGCGCCTGGAAGTGCACCCACTGCCAGACGCCGGAGCTGCGCGACCCCTCCGTGCCCGGCGCTCTGTCCTGGGACGACGTCCTCGACGCGCTCGACGAGCGCCGCGGCATGGTCGACGCCGTGGTCCTCTCCGGCGGCGAGCCCACCCGTCAGCCGGCGCTGCCCGCGGCCATCGCCGACCTCAAGGCGCGCGGCCTCGAGGTGGGCCTGCTCACCTGCGGCGCGTACCCGAGCCGCCTCGCCGCGGTGCTGCCGGACGTCGACTGGGTCGCCCTCGAGATCAAGGGCATGCCCGAGCGTCACCGCTCCGTCAGCCGTGGCATCGACGGCGGCGCCAAGGCGTGGCTGTCGCTCGAGCTCATCCTCGACGCGGGCGTCCCCCACGAGGTCCGCTTCACCGTCGACCCGACCGTCCACTCGCGCGAGGACGTCCACGAGGTGGCCCGCGAGGTCATCCGTCGCGGCGCCAGCGCCCCCGTCCTGGTGCAGGCGCGCACGCGCGGCACCTCGCAGGAGTTTCGCTCCGCGCTGCGCGGCCGCGGCATCTACGACGTTATCGCCATCGACGACCTCCCGGACCTCGAGCGCCGCTGACCCGCCCCGCCCTCACTCCCACCCCGCCCTCACTCCCGCCCCGGTCCGCCCCCACCCCGGTTCGGGACACTCAGGACCGCTGATCGCGGGCGATTGCTTCGTGCGGGACACTCAGGACCGCTGACCGCGCCCGGCCCGCCGCTTGTGCGGAGGGTCGGGCGCTTCTGCGTGTCCGCGCGTGGCCGCGGCCGTGCATCGTGCATGAATTCGCGGAGCGTCCCGAACCCTCGTCCGTACCTCTCCCGCGCAGCGCCGCTCCCGGGCCAGGTGCCACGGGCGAGCCCCTGGTTTCGCGATGAAATGCCATTTCCCCGTCGCACCCCGCGCGCCCGGATTAAGGCATTCTGAGCCATAACGAGAGCCTGCGCCGAGTGCGGCTTTTGTCACACCTCATCGCGCCATGAACCAGCACTTTCGGGCACTTGGTCCCGGGGTGAAACGGCGTTCCGCGGCTGAGCATGGTCACCGACAACGACACCGCTGTCGCATCGAAAGGAATCACCATGGCTAACAAGCTGCGCATCGTGGGTGCGGTCCTCGCACTCGCCGGTCTCGGCTTCTTCGGCGCCGCGATCTTCGCGTTCACCGAGGTCCAGGCGGGCCAGAACTCGCTCCAGAAGTTCTCCGAGGCCCAGAACGTCGAGCTCTCCTACAACGAGGACGGCCAGCTGGTCGACCGCGGCACCGTCGAGGGTGCCGAGGCGATCCTGTCGCTCCTCAAGGACGACTGGGGCTACAAGGTCGTCGAGTCGGAGCTCGACGCCAACGACCCGCTGGTCAACACCGGCACCGAGTACATGTACCAGATGGCGCTCGTCGCCCACCACACCCTCACCGGCACCACCACCGTGACCCTCGACGAGGACGTCGAGTACAACGGTGAGACCTTCGAGGCGGGCACCTACGAGGTCGCCACCGACGGCAAGTACTGGGCCGACTTCGACCGCATGCACCCGCTCGAGGGCCCGGCCCGCGCGCAGGCGTGGACCGCGACCGCTCACGCCCTCATGGGCGAGCTGGGCGTCGGCTCGGTCACCGCGTCGACCCTGAAGCTGGGCCTCGGCATCGTCGGCCTCATCGGCGGCCTCGGCGGCCTGTTCCTGGTCATCGGTGGCGCCTGCTTCTGGATCGCCCGTGACGTGGCCCCGGCCGCGGCCAACACGGAGGTCAAGGCGACCGCCGCCGCGTAAGCAGGTACAACACTCCTCCTGGGACGGGAGGGCTCCTTCGGGGGCCCTCCCGTTTCGCGTCTCCGGGGACGATGCGACGGTCGCCCCCGCGGTCGCCCCGGGTGTGCCTCGGGTGCGCCTCGCGGTCCGGGACACGCTGGCGGTCCGGGACGCCCCCACCCCGGTCCGGGACAATCAGGACCGCATTTCGCGGCCCATTGCCTCCTGCGGGACGCTCAGGACCGATGTCCGCCCGGCGCTGCGGTCCGGGTTGTCCCGCAGCAAGCACAAGGGCGGAGATTGCGGTCCATACTGTCCCGGTCCGCGGGGGCGCGGGGGGCGGAGGGCGGGGGGCGGAGGGCGGGCCCCATCCGCCCGCGCTCTACAGCCCCAGGTGACGGGCGAGCACCGCGCTCACCGAGTCCCAGCGGTCCGCCGGCGCGCACAGCAGCGGCGCGCCGCGCACCACGGCGGTCTCGTAGCCCGAGCCGTCGATGCGTCCGGTGCGGAAGCCCGCCTCGGCGGTGATGGCCGCGCCCGGCACGTGGTCCCACGGCTTGGCGCGGGTGTAGAGGACGAAGCCGAACTCCTCGTTCAGCAGGCTCGTGTAGTCCCAGCCGGCGCACATGCGCAGATCCTGGAAGCCACCCAGCTCCTGCGCCGCGTCCGCGAGCGCCTCGCGGATGTCGTCGCTCGCGTACTTGAGCGAGGCGGCGCCCTGGGCCGCGGTGGTGGTCGATGAGCCCGCACCCCCCACGACCAGCGGCTCGCCGTTGACGAACGCTCCCGCGCCGCGCAGGCCCTCATAGAGAAGGCCGGCCTCGGGCTGCAGGATCCAGCCGCCCACGGGTTCGCCGGCGGCCACGAGACCCACCATCACGGCGTAGGACTCGGAGCCGGCCACGAAGTTCGCGGTGCCGTCGACGGGGTCCACGGTCCACGCGGTCTCGCCGGTGGCGAGCACGTCGATGAGCTCGGGGGAGTGCTCGGCGGCCTCCTCGCCCACCACCGTCACGTCGAGGATCTCGCGCAGGAGCGGGGTGAGGGCCTTCTCGGCCTCGAGATCGGCCTCGGTCACGTAGTCGCCGGGCCCCTTGAGGTGGATCTGACCGGAGGACAGCGCCCGGAAGCGGGGGCGGATCTCCGCATCGGCGACGCGGCGCATCGCGTCCCCCACGGCGGCACGGGCGGTCGGGCTCAGCAGGGGCTCCATGGCGCCATCGTGTCATCCGGCGGTGCGCCGGGACAGGGACCTCGGACGCGCATCGTCCCCTAGGGGACGGCTCCACAGGCCGGAACCGGCGTCGCACACCGTATGTATATTGATGGCGTCTCCGCCGCGGCAGCCGTGGAGACGCACTCAGCCGGAAAGTAGGTCCCATGCCCCGCAAGCTCGTGATCGTCGAGTCGCCCACCAAGTCGCGCACCATCGGCGGCTATCTGGGCGACGAGTACGACGTGGTCTCCTCCGTGGGCCACATCCGGGACCTCGCGGAGCGCTCGGAGCTCCCGGCCGAGGTGAAGAAGACGGACATCGGCCGCTTCGCGATCGACATCGACAACGGCTTCCAGCCGTACTACGTGGTCAACGCGGACAAGAAGAAGGTCGTCGCGGACATCAAGCGCCGCCTCAAGGACGCCGACGAGCTCTACCTCGCCACTGATGAGGACCGCGAGGGCGAGGCCATCGCGTGGCACCTGCTCGAGGTGCTCAAGCCCAAGGTCCCCGTGAAGCGCCTCGCGTTCCACGAGATCACCAAGGAGGGCATCCAGCGCGCCCTCGAGACGCCGCGCGAGGTGGACCTCGAGGTCGTCGAGGCGCAGGAGGCGCGCCGCGTCCTGGACCGCCTGTACGGCTACGAGGTCTCGCCCGTGCTGTGGCGCAAGATCCAGCAGGGGCTGTCCGCGGGCCGCGTCCAGTCGGTCGCGCTGCGGCTCATCGTGGACCGGGAGCGCGAACGCATGGCGTTCACGTCCGCCGAGTACTGGGACCTCACCGCCACCTTCACCGCCAGGGAGGGGGCCGATGCGGGACGCTCCTTCACCGCCCGCCTCACCCAGGTGGACGGCAAGCGGGTGGCGTCGGGCAAGGACTTCGACGACACCGGCGCGCTGAAGAACCCCAAGGCCATCCACGTCCACGCAGGGCTGGCCGGCGCGCTGGCCGCGGGCCTCGCCGACGCGGACTTCACGGTCGCCGGCGTCGACTCCAAGCCCTACCGCAAGCGCCCCTCCGCGCCCTTCATCACCTCGACGCTCATCCGCGAGGCCTCCTCGAAGCTCCGGCTGGGAGCCCGCGAGGCGATGCGCGTGGCCCAGAGCCTGTACGAGAAGGGCTACATCACCTACATGCGCACCGACTCGCCGGGGCTGTCGAACGAGGCGACCAACGCCGCGCGACGCCAGGCGATCGACATGTTCGGCTCGGACGCCGTCCCGGCCCAGCGCCGCGTCTACGCGACCCAGGACTCGAACGCGCAGGAGGCGCACGAGGCGATCCGCCCCTCCGGCGACCGCTTCCGCACCCCGCAGTCGCTGCGCGGCGAGCTGCGCGACCTCGAGTTCCGCATGTACGAGATGATCTGGAAGCGCACTCTCGCCTCCCAGATGAACGATGCGGTGGGCACCACCTCGACGGTGCGCATCGGCGCGACCACGGCGGCGCACCACGCGGTCGAGTTCGCCGCGTCCGGCACCATCCTCACGAGCCCCGGCTTCATGGCGCTGTACGAGGAGTCCCGCGAGAAGGCGCGCTACGAGGACGACGAGACCAAGGTCGAGCGCGAGGGCGGCTCCCGCCTGCCCGTCGTGGAGGCCGGCCAGGGCGTGGACGCGTCGGACATCGAGCCGCTCACCCACGCGACCAACCCGCCGCCGCGCTTCACGCAGGGCTCCATGATCAAGGAGCTCGAGGACCGCAAGTTCGGCCGCCCCTCCACGTACGCCTCGACGGTGGACCTGCTGATCGACCGCGGCTACGTCACCGTGCAGAAGCAGGCGCTCGTGCCGGTGTGGATCGCGTTCGCGATCATCCGCCTGCTCGAGGAGCACTTCGCGTGGCTCATCGACTACGACTTCACGGCGGACATGGAGGGCGACCTCGACCGCATCGCCGCCGGCGAGGTGTCGCGCGTCGACTGGCTGAGCAACTTCTACTTCGGCGCCGGCGACTCGGCCCAGGGACGCGAGCAGGGCCTCAAGGGCCTGGTCGACAACCTGGGCGACATCGACGCCCGCGCCATCAACACGTTCGAGATCGGCGACGGCATCGCCCTGCGCGTGGGCCGCTACGGCCCCTACATCGAGCGCACCGTCGAGGGCGAACAGCAGCGCGCCTCGGTCCCCGACGACGTCGCGCCGGACGAGCTCACGGTCGAGCGCTGCGAGGAGCTGTTCGCCAACCAGGGCGGCGACGAGCGCGAGCTGGGCGCCCACCCGGAGACCGGCCGGACCATCGTCGCGAAGGCGGGCCGGTTCGGCCCGTACGTCACGGAGGTGCTCCCCGAGGACGCGAAGGGCAAGCCCAAGACGGCGAGCCTGTTCAAGTCGATGCAGCTCGAGACGGTCTCGCTGGACGATGCGGTGGCCCTGATGAGCCTGCCCCGCGAGGTGGGCGTGGCCGAGGACGGCGAGAAGATCACGGCCCAGAACGGCCGGTTCGGCCCGTACCTCAAGAAGGGCACGGACTCGCGCACCATCGAGTCCGAGGACCAGCTGCTCACGATCACGCTCGAGGAGGCGCTCGCAATCTACGCGCAGCCCAAGCGGGGCCGGGGCCGCACGGCCGCGCCGCCGCTCAAGGAGCTGGGCACGGATCCCGCGAGCGAGAAGCCCGTGGTCATCAAGTCGGGCCGGTTCGGCGAGTACATCACCGACGGCGTCACCAACGTCACCATCCCCAAGGGCGACTCGGTCGAGGGCATGACCCCGGAGCGCGCGTACGAGCTGCTCGCGGACAAGCGCGCCAAGGGTCCCGCGAAGAAGCCCGCGCGCCGTTCGACCGCGGCCCGCAAGCCCGCCGGCAAGACCACCAGGAAGAAGGCGTGAGCGACCGCGACACCGACGTGCCGCGCGTGAGCGTCGCGCGCCTCGCGCTCGTGCTGCTGGGCATCGTCACGGGCGTCACGCTGGTGTTCCTGGCCGGCCGCATGGACCCGATCGAGGCGTTCGGGCAGGAGGTCTCGCCCGCCCTGCCGCTCGTGATCGTGTACATCGCGGGCATGCTCGTCGGCAGGTTCGGGGCGCCCCGCTAGCCTCTCGCTCAACTTCGTCACAACCTCCCGGCGCCCTCAGGCGTTCTCAGTAGGGGGTGGTGACGGTGGGACACGTCCGCGTCGAGTTTCGGGGCCGGCACGGTCCGGCCGCGCGGTCCCCCTTTGCCCCAACCGGGCCGGCGGCCGCGCCGCGTCGCGCGACCGGCGCGCTCGGCATGCTCGCCGCCGCGGTGGTCGCGGTGGTCGCGGTCGGAGTGGCCGATGCGCTGGTCGGCCCCGCGTCCGACCCGCCCGGGGTGCTCGAGGACACCCCCCGCGCCTCCGGCGCGGTCGCCGCGGCACCGCTCCCGGGAGCCTCCGCCGCGCGGGACCGGCCGGGGGCGGACCTGCCGCCGGAGCGCCGGCTCTACCACGCGATCCTCGTGGGCAACCTCGACCTCGTCCGGGCGCTGGTGCGCGAGGGGGCGCCGCTGGACGCGACGTACACGTCGGCCGGGCTGACGGCGCCGATGGTCGCGATGACCGTGTGCGACGAGCGCACGGCGATCGTGCTCGCGCGCGCGGGAGCCCCCGTGGAGGCGCCGGTGCGCGGCGCGAATGTCGCGGCGGGCGCGGGCGGCGCCGGGCCGACCGGCGCCGCGCCCGTGACCGTCGCCGCGCCGCCGTCGCTGGTCGACCTCGCCTTCGAGCACTGCGGCGCCGCGGAGGTCGCGGTCGCCGTGGAGCTCACCCTCGCCGCGCACGGCGGCGCCCGGTGAACCGGCAGCGGCGCCCGGTGAACCGGCAGCGGCGCCCGTGCCGACTCCCGACGCAACCGGATCCCCGCCGGCGGCCGTTGTAGGGGTGGGAGGGGGCATCATGACGGACACCGGGATCATCGAAGAGCTCTACCGCAGCGCGCTGCCACGGCTGTGCGCGTACGGGTTCGTCCTCACCGGCTCGGAGGCGGACGGCGAGGAGATCGTGCAGGCCGCGATCGTCAAGACGTTCTCGCGCCGACGGCGCATCGGCGACGCGCACGACGCGGAAGGGTACGTGCGGGCGGCCATGCGGACGCTTGTCATCGATCGCGCCCGCTCGGCCGCGCGCTGGCGGCGCGCCCTGCCCGGGCAGGTCGAGCGGGGCGAGCGATCGCTGGAGGACGATGTGGTGGGCGCCGACGGCATCGCCGCCCACCTTCGTGCCCTCCCGCCCCGGGTGCGCGTCGCGGTGACGCTGCGCTACGTGGACGACCTCACCGTGGCCGACGTGGCCGCGCACATGGGCGTCACCGAGGGCGCGGTCAAGAAGTATCTGTTCACCGCGCGGGAGCTGCTGGGACCGTGGTGGGCCGAGCAGCATGCGGCCGACGCGGACGCGGCGGACCCCGCGCCGCCGACGCCGGCGCCCGCACGGGCGCCCGCGCACGATCCGGAATCCGCGCGGACACCGCGGCGCATGCCCGCGCGCGTCATCCGCGGCGTGGGACGCGAGGGGAGGACGTCATGAACCGGGAGGCGATGACCCAGGTCGACGACAGCGCGACCCGGATGGCGGAGCGGATGGCGCGGCGCGGACCCGCCGACGCGATCGCAGGCGCGGCGCGGGGACGCCGCCGACGCGCGGCGGGGGAGCTGCTCGCGGTCCTCGTCGCGATGCCGCTGCTCGTGCTGGGCGGCTGGTGGGCCGTGGGCGCGTTCGGCATTCCCGCGGAACCGGCCGAGACCCCGCCCCTGCCCCCGTCGGTCGAGCCGCTCGAGCTTCAGCTCCAGGAGGCGGTCAAGGCGGGCGACCGGGAGAGGGCCGCGGCGCTGCTCGACATCGGGGTCTTCGTCGACTGGCCGTCGCTGCCGTACGCGGCGACCGCCATGCTCGCGTGCGACGTCGAGATGCTCGACCTCCTGGTGTCCTACGGCGTGCCTCGGGTGTTCCCGGACCCGCCATGGGAGGACGTCGCGATGCTCGCGGCCGTGCGGCGCTGCGACGCCGACACGATCGAGTCCATCTACGCGCCCACCGGGCACATCCGAGAGTCCGAGGCGATCATGGACCTGGCGATCGAGCGCGACGACCCTCAGGTCATCACGCGGCTCGCGACGCTCGGCGTCGAGCTCGAGGGTCCGGGCGGGTACTCGAGCCTTTACCAGGCGATGGCCCGGCGCGACTTCGACACCTTCGAGCTGCTGCTGGTGCTCGGGGCGGATCCCTCCGCAGGCGGGGAGACGGGAGACCTGCTCAACACGGCGCGCGTCGCCGGCGACGACTATGTCGCGGCCATCGAGGCGGCGAGGGAGGGGCGGTCATGAGGCGCGAACTGGCGATCATCCTGGGGGCATGCGCCCTGCTCGCCGGATGCACGGGCGACGCGGACGAGCCCACCCCCACCGCGGCCGCCATGCCGGGTGAGGCGGCCGCCGGCACCGGCGAGGCGGCCGGGGCGGCGACCGGCGCATCGTCCCCGGTCCTCACCCCGGACCAGGCGCTGCGCGCGGCGATCGTGCGCGACGACCTCGACGGCGCGCTCGCCGCGCTGGCCGACGGCGCGGATGTGTCTGCGGAGGTGCGAGGCGCGACGCCCCTCCACATGGCGGCCCGGCTGGGACGCGCCGCGATCGCCCAGGAGCTGATCGACGCGGGCGCGGACGTCGAGGCGACCGCTTGGCGCTCGCGCGGCGACCGGCCGCTGCACCTGGCTGCGATGAGCGACAGCGCTGAGACGGTCGAGGTGCTCCTCGAGGCGGGGGCCGACATCGAGGCGGCCGGCGACTCCTTCTTCGCTGGGCCGCCGCTCGCGGTGGCCGCGTCGGCGGGGTCGGTCGCCGCCGTCGAGGCGCTCGTCGCGGCGGGCGCGGAGCTCGAGGCGGAGAACATCTACGCCGCGACGGCGCTGGTCAGCGCGGCCTTCTTCGGCCAGCCGGAGACGGTGCGCGCCCTGGTCGAGGCCGGCGCGGACGTGAACGCCGACCGCGACGGCGCGGGGCACACGCCTCGGGGCCACGCCGAGGAGAACGGGTACGACGACATCGTCGCCTACCTCGACTCGCTGGGGTGACGGGTGCCGGCGACGCCACCGCCCCAACCGGCGCCCTCCGCTGAGTGTTCATAGACTGGGAGGGGGTGCAGAGCATGGACGTGCTCGACCGGCTCGACGCGCACGCCACCGCCCGCCTGCTGGCCCGCCACGGGGAGGCCGGCGGCGACCCGGAGGCGGCCCTGCTCGCGCGCCGACGCTCCCACCTCGCCACCGCGGGGATCGTCGCGGCCGCCCTGGGCCTGGCGGCCGGGGCGCTGGCGGTCGGGGGAGGGGACGATGCGCGGGTCGGCGCGGCGGCCGCCGCGCCTCTCGAGCACCGGTTGCTGGACGCCATCGACGCGGGCGATCACGGCGCGATCCGCGCGCTCATCCGGGCCGGCGCGGACGTCGACCACGTGGTCGCCTCGGGGGATCCGGTGCTCGTCGTGGCCGTGCGCACGTGCGACCCGGTCGCGGTGACGCTGGTTAATGCCGCGCGCACGGTCCACAGCCCGCCGGTGTCCCCGGACCGCCTCGACGCCGCGCTGCGCTCGTGCCCCGCCGAGGACCGGCCGGCGCTGCGGCGGGTGGTCGGTGCGCCGCCGCCCCCGGAGCCCGACGCGTTCGGGATCCGGTGATGCGCGCCGGGGTCGGGGTCGGGCTCGTCGCCCTCGGCGGCGTGTGGCTGGGCGCGACGCTCGTCGGCTCGGGCGGCCCGGCGGAGGACCCCGCCGTCGACCTGCGGGCCGCCGTGGTGCGCGGCGACCACGACGCGCTCGAGGAGGCGCTCGCGGAGGGCGCGGATCCGGATCACGCGGTCGACGGCGCGACCGCGCTGCATGTGGCCGCCGGGCGGGCCGATGCGGTGGCCGCCGCGCTCCTCATCGCCGCCGGCGCGGAGGTCGACGCGCGCCGGGACGCCGGCGACGCCCCTGTCCACGTCGCCGCCTCCGTGGGCGCGGTGCCCGTGCTCGGACTGCTCGCCGAGGCCGGCGCGGACCTCGCGGCCGCGACGGCCGACGGGCTGACCGCCCTCGCGGTCGCGCTCGAGCACCACCAGGGCGACGCCGTCGCCTGGCTGCTGGCCCGCTCCGGGCGGCCCGAGGAGGGGGCGGGGCTCGCGCCGCGACCCTGGCCCGGCTTCCGGTCCCGGACCGGGCGTTCCGACGCCCACCCGACCCGCGCATCGTCCGTTGTCACAGGCTGCCCCTATGCTGGCGGAATGAGCGCACCGGAGCCCATGTCCGCGCCCGCCGTCCGCTGGGGAATCCTCGGCGCGGGGGGCATCGCCCGCAAGCTGGCCGACGCGGTGACCCGCTTCACCGCCTCCCAGGTGGTGGCCGTCGGGTCGCGCGACCTCGGGAAGGCCCGCGCCTTCGCGGAGGAGGCGGGAATCCCCAAGGCCCACGGCTCGTACGAGGACCTGGTGGCGGATCGGGACGTGGACATCGTCTACGTCGCGACCCCGCACAGCCACCACCACGAGCACGCGCTGCTCGCGATCCGCGCCGGCAAGCACGTGATGTGCGAGAAGCCGCTCACGCAGAACGCGGCGCAGGCCCGCGAGGTGGTCGCCGCCGCGCGCGAGGCAGGCGTGTTCCTCATGGAGGCCATGTGGGCGCGTCACCTGCCGCACATGTACGAGCTCCGGAGCCTCATCGAGGCCGGGGAGATTGGGGACCTCGTCTCCATCCAGGCCGACCACGGCCAGCTCCTCACCCACGTCCCCCGCATGTGGCGGCCCGACCTCGCGGGCGGCGCGCTGCTCGACCTGGGCGTGTACCCCGTGTCCTTCGCGCACGACCTGCTGGGCGTCCCCGAGCGCATCACCGCCTCCGGCCGCATGCGCGACACGGGCGTCGACGGCCAGGTGTCCATGGTGTTCGACTACCCGACCGCGCAGGCGAGCCTCACCACCACCATGGAGGCGCGCACGCCCAACATCGCGCACGTGGCCGGCACGGACGGCTTCGTCGTGGTCGACCGGACCTTCTACAACCCCACCACGATGACGGTGACCCGGCTCGACGGCGAGACGCGGACCTTCGACGGCCGCGTCGACAACGGCTTCCAGTTCGAGGCGGCCGAGGCGGCCCGACGCATCCACGCCGGCGAGACCGAGTCCCCGCTGCACACGCTCGAGCAGACCATCGAGGTGGTCGAGCTGATGGACCAGGTGCGGGAGCAGATCGGCCTCGTGTACCCCAACGAGGCCTGACCGGGGACGATGCCGGGGTCGCCGCGGGTGCCCCGGCCCCGATTGTCGCGCCCGGCCCCGAACTTCCCGCCCGGCCCGCATTTCCCCACCCGCCCGGCGGCGTCGGCCCCGGGCGGTAGATTCGTCCCCATGGCTGACGCGGGATTCTGGGTGGTGTTCGAGGGCGCGGACGGCGTCGGCAAGACCACGCAGGTGGACCTCCTCGCGACCTACCTGAGGTCGCCCGCGGGGGGCGGGCGCGAGGTGCTCGTCACGCGCGAGCCGGGCGGCACCGAGCTCGGGGTCGAGTTGCGCCAGGCGATCATGCACGGCGACCACGTGGCGCCGCGCGCGGAGGCGCTGCTCTACGCCGCCGACCGCGCCCATCACATCGCCACCAAGGTGCGCCCCGCGCTCGAGTCCGGCGCGGTGGTGCTGCAGGACCGGTATCTCGACTCGTCGGTGGTCTACCAGGGCGGGGCCCGCGGGCTGGGGGACGAGGTCGAGCGCATCTCCCTCTGGGCCGCCGAGGGCCTCCTGCCCGATCTCACCGTCGTCCTGGACATGGAGCCCGACCCCGCGCGCATGAGCCGCGACCTCGACCGCGTCGAGCGCGAGACCATCGCGAAGGCCGGCCAGATGCGCCGCGCCTTCCTCGAGCGTGCCGCCCTCGACCGGGGCCGCTACGCCGTGGTGGACGCGGCGCGGGACCGCTCGGCGGTGCACGCGGACGTCGTCGACGCGGTGGTCGCCGCCATGGGGGAGCGCGCCGCGCGGGCGGCCGATGCCGCGGCCGGGTCCGGTGCCGAGCCCACCGTCGAGCCATGGGGCACGCCGTGACGGTCTGGGACGAGCTGGTGGGTCAGGACCAGCAGCTCGCGCCGCTGCGCAACGCGGTGGCGGATCCGGTCGCCATGACCCACGCGTGGCTGCTCACCGGCCCGCCCGGGTCGGGCCGGTCGAACGCCGGCCGCGCCTTCGCCGCGGCGCTGCAGTGCGCGGAGGGCGGATGCGGCGAGTGCCGCGAGTGCGCCACGGCGCTGTCCGGCACCCACGCGGACGTCACCCTGGTGCGCACGGAGAAGGTCACCATCTCCATCCAGGAGGTGCGCGAGCTCATCTCCGCGGCGCAGTCGGCGCCCAGCCAGGGGCGCTGGCGCGTGTTCGTGGTCGAGGATGCGGACCGCATGACCGAGCGCACCGCGAACGTCCTGCTCAAGTCCATCGAGGAGCCGCCCGCGCGCACCGTGTGGGTGCTGTGCGCGCCGTCCCCGCAGGACGTGCCGGTCACCATTCGCAGCCGCTGCCGCGCCATCGCGCTGCGCACGCCGGAGGTGGAGGCCGTCGCCGCGCTGCTGGTGGAGCGGGACGGGATCGCGCCGGAGCTCGCGTACCAGTCGGCCGCGGCGGCGCAGAGTCACATCGGCCGGGCGCGCCGCCTCGCCCGCGATCCCGAGGCCCGCGCCCGCCGCGACCAGGTGCTCGCGCTCGCGACGGAGATCCGCGGGGTCGGGGACGCGGTGCTCGCCGCCGAGGACCTGGTCCGCGTCGCCGACGAGGACGCCAAGGCCGCCACCGAGGAGCGCGACGCCGAGGAGAAGGCGCAGCTGCTGGAGACGCTCGGCGCCGAGACGGGCGGCCGCCTCGCGCCCGCCCTGCGCGCCCAGGTGCGTCAGCTCGAGGAGGACCAGAAGCGCCGCGCGACCCGCGCCAAGCGCGACGTGCTCGACCGCGCCATCACGGACCTCATGTCGCTGTACCGCGACGTGGCCGTCATCCAGACCGGCGCCTCGGTGCCGCTGGTCAACGCGAGCCACGACGGCCACATCCGCGACCTCGCCGGCCGCACCGCGCTCGCGGACACCATGCGCTGCCTCGACGCGCTCGGCACCGCGCGCGAGCGGCTCGCGGGGAACGTGGCGCCGCTGCTCGCGCTCGAGGCGATGGCGCTCGAGCTGCGCCCGCAGACCGGCGCGGGTCGGTCCCGGTAGTCCGAGCCCGCCGGCGCGGGCCGGTCCCGGTAGTCCGGAGCCGCCGCCCAGAGTCCCCGGCCGGTCCCGCCCGCCGCGGCGCCCGGCCCCGGCCACCGCTCCCGAGGGTCCCCTGTCCGCGCGGCTAGGGTGGCCGCATGCCGTCCCGCCCCGCACCTCGTCCGCTCGCGTCGGTGACGCGCCTCGCCGCCGGCCTCATGGCCGCCGGGCTCGCGCTCGCCGGCTGCACCACGGGCACCCAGCCCGCCCAGACCGAGGGGCCGTCGGTCGAGAGCCCGACCCCTGCATCGTCCCCTGGCACGGGCGGCGCGGGCGCCGCCGTGGCGCCGGAGGACTCGCGCGTGTACGACCAGGAGTACGCGTGGTCGCGGTGCGGCGATCTCGAGTGCGCGACCATCCAGGTGCCGGTCGACTGGGCCGACCCCGACGGCGACACCATCGAGATCGCGCTCAACCGCTACCCGGCCACCGACGAGGACGCGCGCCTGGGCTCGCTGCTCATCAACCCGGGCGGGCCGGGCGCCTCGGGCCTGGATCTCACGGCGGCGTTCGCCACGATGGCGGGGGAGCGGGTGCTCGCGCGGTACGACGTGATCGGCTTCGACCCGCGCGGCGTGGGCCTGTCGACGCCTGTCGACTGCGGCGACGGAGAGACGCTCGACTCCTTCTTCCTTGCCGAGGCGACCATCGAGTCCGAGGCGGACCTCGAGGCCTCGCGGGCATCGGTGGCCGACTTCGCGGCGAGCTGCCGCGAGCTCTCCGGCCCGGTCGTGGAGAACGCGGACACCACGTCCGCCGCCCGCGACATGGACGTGATCCGCGCCCTGGTGGGCGACGACCGGCTCAACTACCTGGGGTATTCGTACGGCACGCAGTTGGGCGCGACGTACGCGGCGCTCTACCCGGAGCGCGTGGGCCGGATGGTGCTCGACGGCGCGTTCGACTTCCTGCTCCCCGAGGACGAGATCTCCGTGACGCAGGCGGCCGGCTTCGAGTCCGCGCTCGGGGCGTTCCTCGACTGGTGCCCCGAGCAGGAGGGCTGCCCGCTGGCCGACGGCCGCGAGGCGGCCCGCGCACAGGTCCAGGGGGTCGTCGAGGACTCGCTCGCCGGCGACACGGAGCAGGTGGTCCAGGTGTTCGGCATCATCCAGATGCTCTACGACGACGCCCTGTGGTCGTACCTGTCGCTGGGGCTCGAGCAGGCGCTGGACTCGGGCCGGTCCGAGGTGCTGCAGCTGCTGGGCAACTACTACCTCGACCGCGACCCGCAGTCCGGCGAGTACACGTCGAACACGCACGTCGCGTCCGCCTCGATCGGCTGCCTCGACTCCCTCGCGACCGGGCAGGACTCGCTGGAGGAGTACCAGGCCTTCCAGGACGCGCTCCGCGACGCGTCGCCCACCTTCGCGGCGACCTACGGCGGCTCGACCGGGTGCGAGGGCTGGCCGTACCGGGCGCAGGAGCCCGTGACCTCGCTCGACGGGGCTTCCTCCGCGGGGCCCATCGTGGTGATCGGCACCACCAACGACCCGGCCACGCCGTACGCGTGGGCCGAGTCCCTCACCGACCGCCTCGCCAGCGCCACCCTGCTCACCTTCGAGGGCGAGGGCCACACCGCGTACGGACGCTCCAACCAGTGCATCCTCGACGCGGTCGACGACTACCTGGTCGACGGGACGGTTCCCGCGGAGGGCACCGTCTGCTGAGTGGGTGGTGGTCACCCTTCCCGGGTGCCTTCCCTCCGGCCTTCCCCGCCCGCGTTTGCGCTGGCCTTGCCCGGCCGCGGTCGCGCCCGCCCCTTCTCCCCAGCGACGATGCGCCGGGCCCGGTTTCGGTGTTGACCCGCCGAGGCGCTATCATGTCTACCCGTGCCCCTCGCGGGGCGCGGCGTGCGCCTTCGGGAGCATGCGCCGCCTTAGCTCAGTCGGCAGAGCGATTCACTCGTAATGAATAGGTCGTGGGTTCGATTCCCACAGGCGGCTCCATCCAGAAGCCCCCGGTCCTCAGGCCGGGGGCTTCTTGCATGTCCGGCTGCGGGCCCAGGCCCGCCCCCGCGCGCCCGCGCGCCTCGCCCCCCCGTTCGCCCTGCCCCCCGTTCGCCCTGCCCCCCGTTCGCCCCAGTGGTAGATCCACGCACGTCTCTGCCCCACTACGTGCGCTGGGCTACCGCCAGAAGTGGCGCGACGTGGAACTCCAAGCGACGAAGGCCGCCTGCGCGGATAAGGCGGGGAACCCGTCTCGTCGGAGCGGCCATGCTCGTCGGCGGAGCGTGACTGATCGTGAGCCCGCACTCCTGAGGCGAGGGCTACGCATCAGGGCAGCAGGTCGAGCATCTGCGGGCGTGCCTTCATCGCGTGGATGACGAGCTCGTTGCCGGGGTCGAAGGTGGGCACCACGGTCTCCAGCATTCGTCCGCGGGTGTCGAATCCGAGTCGCAGTTGGCGTGCGGGTGACTCATCGTCAAGGTCCTCCACCCACAGTGGCCACGAGGCGGCTTGGGCCGCGTCGTCCTCGGATATCCCGTGCTTCAGTGCTGAGGCGTGGACCCTCACGCGGTGAGCTTGCCAAGGGCTTCGCGGATGAGGTCCGAGCGGGTCTTGTGCTCTGCGGCGGCGCGGGCGTCGAGCGCGGCGACCTCGTCAGGCGTCAGACGCAGTGCGATGACCTGCGAGGCCTCGGCTCCGCGTCCGGGGCGTCCCCGGCCGCGCTTCTTGAGCGCCTTCAGGTCGTAGCCGCGCTCTGCCTCGGCGGCCCACGCCTCGATCTGCTCCTCGGTCACGGCGACGCCGTCGATGGTCTCTCGCTCGTCCACACGAAAATCGTAATACGAAAATCAGGCGGCGACCAGGGTGGTGGATTCTGCTTGCGCGCCGGTTGCCCAAAATCTGCCGCGGTGTGCATTCCGCGCATAGGAAACGTCTCGTGCGACAGGTGATCCGCCGTATGACCCGACGGCAAAGAACCCTCGAAGTGAGAGGTCGTGCGCTCGATTCCCACAGGCGGCTCCATTCAGAAGCCCCCGGTCCTCAGGCCGGGGGCTTCTTGCATCCCCGGCAGCGGCCTCGGGCCCGCCCCCGCGCGCGCCCGCGCGCCCCGCCTCCATTCGCCCCAGCGGTAGATCCGCGCACGTCTCGGCCCCACTTCGTGCGCTGGGCTACCGCCAGAAGCGGCGCCGTGTGGAACTCCAAGGGATAGAGGCCGCCTGGGTGCGCGGGGCGCGCCGAACTTCCTCAGCGACCGGGGGTGTGGTGCGCGACGCTAGCCAAATTCATGCACTTTCGGAAGAGCGCCCAAAGTGCATGAATTTGGCTAGGCGTGCGAACGGATACACCCCACGCCTTCTCCATCGCCATCGCCAGCGCCAGCGCCAGCGCCCGCGCCTGCGCCCTCGCCCCGCCCGCCGCAACACGCATCGCCCCTCGAGCTACGCCGTCGCGCCCGCCGGTCTAGCCTGGGCGGATGAGGCAGGGATCCCGTCTCGTCGGCGCGTCCCAGGCGCTGACGCGCACCGCGCGCACCTTCGCCGCGACCCTGCGCCCGGACGGGTATCACGGCGACTACCAGGGCGATGTCGGCTTCTTCGAGGGCTGGTACATCAAGCTGGTGAGCGCCGACCGCAGCGCCCGGCTCGCCATCATCCCCGGCATCTTTCGCGCCGGCCACGGTGGCTCGGAAGGCGGCTCCGGTGGCTCGGAGGCTGGCCCCGGCGGCTCGGAGGCCGACCGCGCACCAGACGAGGCCTTCGTCCAGGTGCTCGACGGCGTCACCGGCGAATCCTGGTACGAACAGTTCCCTACAGAGGCCTTCGCCGCCGACCCCAAGGTGTTCGACGTCACCGTGGGTGCCAACCGCTTCGGTGCCGGGGGCATCGACCTGGATCTCCCTGCATCGTCCCTGCGCGGCCAGGTGCGCTTCACCACTCCGCTGGAGCCCTGGCCCGTCACCCTCGCGTCGCCGGGGGTCATGGGCCGCTACGCCTGGGCGCCCGTGATGGAGTGCTATCACGGCGTGGTCTCCCTGGATCATGGGCTTGAGGGGACCCTCACGCTGGGCGGCCGCGAGATGGTCTTCGACGGCGGCCGCGGCTACCTCGAGAAGGACTGGGGGCGCGCGTTCCCCGCCGCGTACGTCTGGATGCAGAGCAACCACTTCGGCACGCCCGGCGTGAGCCTGTCCGCGTCGATCGCGACCATTCCGTGGCGGCGAAGCCGCTTCCGCGGGTTCATCGTCGGGCTGCGGATCCCGCGCCCCGACGGCACCGCCGCGCTCCATCGCTTCGCGACCTACACCGGCGCGCGCACCGCCTCCCTCGAGGTGGACGATGCGGAGGTCCGGTGGACCCTGCGCGGCAGGTCGGGCGCCGAGTTGCGTCTGCGCGCCGAGCGTCGCCGCGGCGGACTGCTCCACGCCCCGATCCGCACGCAGATGCACCGCCGCGTCGAGGAGACGCTCGACGCGCGGGTGCACGTCGAGCTCGTCTCCCCGCGGGGACGCCTCGCGTTCGCGGAGACGGGCGAGGCCGCCGGTCTCGAGGTGCACGGCGATCTCGAGGACCTGCTCGCGCTGGGGTGAGCGCGCGCCCCGGCCGTTCCCCGGTCGCTCCCCGGCTGCAGTGGTAGATCCAGGCACGATGCGGGCCCACTTCGTGCGCGGATCTACCACTTGGAGCGGGGCGGCGG
>NZ_BBLY01000004.1:120297-504248 GCF_000971175.1 Demequina pelophila
GCGGGGCGGCGGGGCGGCGGGGCGGCGCGCAGCGGGGCAGCGGGGCCGCAGACCCCCCTACGCGAACGGCCAGCCCGTGTAGCCCTCGGCCAGGTAGGTCCGGCCGGCCTCGGACTCCACCACGGACCGCAGCTCGCCCAGCTGGCGCTCGCGGTCGAAGTCGGAGGCGTCGGGGGCGACGTGCAGCATCGACGTCATCCACCAGGAGAAGTGCTGCGCCTTCCAGATCCGGTCGCGCGCGGCGTCCGCGAAGCCATCCAGAAGCCCCGCATCGGACCGCACCAGCAGCGCCTCGAGCGCGCGCGCCAGCAGCAGCACGTCCGCGACGGCGAGGTTCATCCCCTTGGCGCCCGTGGGCGGCACGGTGTGCGCGGCGTCGCCCACGATCGCCAGGCGCCCGTGGCGCAGCTCCTTCGCCACGAACGAGCGGAAGCGCAGCACGTCGCGCTGGAAAATCGGCCCCTCGACCAACGTGGTACCCGGCACCCGCCGCTGGAGCGCGTCCCAGATCTGGGCCTCGCTCATCGAGTCCGCATCCAGGTCCGGCGCGCACTGGAAGTACATGCGCTGCACCGTCTCGGAGCGCTGGCTGATGAGCGCGAAGCCGTCGGGCGAGTTCGAGTAGATGAGCTCGTCCGCGCTCGGTCCGGCCTCGCACAGGATCCCGAACCACGCGAACGGGTACTCGCGGAACAGCCCGCCGTGCGAGCCCGAGATCGCCTTGCGCACCACGGAGCGCGAGCCGTCGGCCCCCACGACGAAGTCGGCCTCGATCTCCAGCCCGGCCCCCGCATCGTCCACCGCGATCACGCGCGGCCGGTCGCCGTCCGCGTCCTCGACGCCGGTGGCCGTGACCCCGAAGCGGAGGTCCTGTCCGGCGCCGATGCGCGCGGCGAGCAGGTCCTTGAGTGCCTCGTGCTGCGGGTAGAGCCACACGGCGCGGCCCGTGAGGTCGGGGAAGTCGATGCGGTGGCCCGCGCCGTCGAAGCGCAGCTCGATGCCGTCGTGGCGCGCGCCGGCAGTGTGCACGCGCGAGCCGGGGATGGTCGCGAGCAGGTCCACCGTGCCCTGCTCGAGGATGCCGGCGCGGATGGTCTGCTCGATGTCCTCGCGCGAGCGCTGGTCGATGATCACGGAGGCGATGCCGGCCTCGGCGAGCAGGTGGGACAGAACCAGCCCGGCGGGCCCCGCGCCCACGATGGCGACCTGCGTGCGGACGGTGGTGGTCATGATGTCTCCTTTGACATGCGGTGGCGCCCAGTCTGTGACCAGGGACGATGCGATGGTTCCACTTTCCCATTCAACGGGAGTCGCGGTCGGGGCGGCCGGGGAGGCGTGGCGGGTGAGGAGTCAGGCCCGCGCGGACAGCGCGCGCTCGACCTCGGCGGCGGCGCGGCGCAGCTCCGCCAGGGCCGGCCCCGGAATCGCATCCCGCGGCAGCACCACGGACAGCGCCGCCACCGCGCCGCCGAGCCCGTCGCGCACCGGCACCGCGATCCCGGTGGAGACCGTCTCGACGTATCCGGGCGCGACCACGTGTCCCAGGCGGCGCACCTCGGCGAGGGTGCGGCGCACGGCGGCCGGATCGGTCGGGGTCTCGGGACTCAGGCGCCGCAAGGGGCGGGAGAGGACGCGCTCCTGAACCGTCGCATCGGCGAAGGCCAGCAGCACCAGGCCCGACGAGGAGGCGTGCAGGGGCAGGCGGCCCGCGATCCGCGTGATGTTGGCGCCCGCGTGCGGGTCGCTGAGCCTCTCGAGGAACAGCGCCTCGTCCTGCTCGAGGATCGCGAGCTGCGTGTGCTCGCGCAGCCGCGCCTGCACGCGCTCCATCGCCGGCAGTGCGGCCTGGCGCACCCGGAGCGCGTGCGACGAGCGCGTCGCCAACTCCCACAGGCGCAGGCCCACGCGCACCCGGCCCTCGTCGTCGCGCTCGAGCAGTCCCGCCGCGACCAGGTCGCCCACGATGCGGTGCGCGGACGACGAGGGCAGGCCGGCGCGGCGCCCGATGTCGGCTGCGGACTGCACGGTGCGGGTGGGCGTGAAGGTCTCGAGCACCCGCACGAGCCGCTCGGTCACCGAGTCGCCCGACGGGGAGTTCGCCACGCTGGCAGGATGCCACAGCCGGGAGCGGTAGCCTCGGACCATGTCGACGACGACGCCGTCCCCCACGGCGCCCTGGGCGCCCCTCGAGCCCCGCGAGGTCGCGGACCTCCTCGCGCCCAGCGATGCCCGCTGGTGGCTGTCCGGCGGCGCGGCGCTCGACCGCTGGGTGGGCGAGCCCATCCGCGCGCGCGAGAACATCGACGTCAGCACCACGCTCGCGGACCTGCCCGCGCTGGTCGCGGCGCTTCCCGCGGGGTTCAGCGCCTGGGTCACGAGCGGCGACGGCGTCATGCCCCTCGCCGATGCGGCCGAGGACGACGACCTCCAGCCCGTCCTGATCTGGGGGGACGATGCGGGGGCCTGGGTCCTGCGCGTCAACCTCGAGGACGGCGCGCCCCGGGTCTGGGTCTACCGCCGGGACGCGCGCCTCCAGCTCCCGTGGGATCGCGCGGTGCTCGACCTCGACGGCATCCCCACGGGCGCCCCCGAGGTGCAGCTGCTGTGGAAGTGCTTCAGCGTCCGGCCCGAGGACGATGCGGACAAGGACGCCGTGGTGCCCCGCCTGTCCGACGAGGCGCGGACGTGGTGGGAGAAGGCGATGCTGTCGATCCACCCGCACTCGTCGTGGGCGATCCCGGTGCGGACGCCGATGTTCCCCGCGAAGGCCAGCTGGAACCGTTCGAAGCGCTGAATCCTCCGCCGTGCCGGCGCCTGCGCAGTGGTCGCCGTTGTCAGCGCTGAGCGTCGTCGGTGAACTCCCCGCTCGTGACGGCGCGCAGCACCAGCCGCCGGAACCAGCGCTGCGCGGGGGAGAGGTTCATCTCGCGGCGGGTGTACAGCGACACGGGCGAGCTGAGGCCCGACCACGGCAGGTCCGTCACCCGGAGCGCGGGGAACCAGCCGCAGAACACGTCGGCGACGTGGCGGGGCAGCAGGGCGACCATGTCGGTGGCGACCAGCACGGCCGGGACCGTGGAGTACTCCTCGACGGTGAGGGCGACCTGCGGGATCAGGCCGTGCTCCACGAGCGCCTGCGAGGGGAACACGTGGCCGCCACGGGCGGAGACGCGGATGAACCGCCGGCCCTCGAACATGCCGGGGCCCTTGGGGGGCAGCGGGTGGAGTCGCGAGGTCAGCGCGACGTACTCGACACCGCGCACGGGGGTGCGCCACAGGCGCGACGTGTCCATGACGGACACGGTGAGCGCGACGTCGAGGGCGCCGCGGACGATCTCCTCCTCGGCGGCCTCGGCGACCAGGCGCTTGACCACCAGCCGGGGCGCGGCGTTCGCGGCCGCCAGGTCGGTCATGATCGGCGGCAGGAACGTGAGCTCGCCGATGGACGTGAGCCCGAGCACCAACTCGCCATCGAAGGCCCGCGGGTCGAAGTCCGCGCGGCCGGTCACGGTCGCGTCGATCTGCGCGAGCGCCTCGTGCAGCGGGCCGAACAGCTGGGTCGCCCGCGCCGTGGGCACCATGACGTGGCCCTCGCGGCGGAACAGGTCGTCGCCGAAGCGCTTGCGCAGCCGCGCGAGCGTGTAGCTCACGGTCGGCTGGGTGACGTGGAGGCGGTCCGCCGCGCCGGTGAGGCTGCGCGTCTCGTACAGCACCACGAAGGTGCGGAGCTGGTTGAGGTCGGGCACGGACATCTATCGAGTCTCTCTATGGGGCGTTGCCGTCGAATCTATTCGACCACAGTGGCTCGCGCTCGTATAGTCGGGGGCAAGCCCACCAGTGACAAGGAAGTTGCTCGTGATTACCGACATCCCCGGTCGTACCGTCCCCGCCGCGACGGGCCCCTGCGCCTCGTGCACCAACTGCCTCTGCGCATCGTCCGGCACCCGCAACCCGGCCACCCGCGCATCGGCGCCGGTGTCCCTGCAGCTCGCCGCGCCGCGGCCCTCGCAGGCGGCCCGATGAGCGCCGCCGACACCGCCACCCACGGCCGGACCACCGGGGGCTTCGACAAGACCCCCGGCTGGCTCGACTGGTACGACGGCCCGTCGACGCCCACCTTCCGCCTGCCGGAGGGCGCGGTCGACGCGCACTGCCACGTGTTCGGCCCCGGCGGCGAGTTCCCCTTCGCCCCCGAGCGCAAGTACACGCCGTGCGACGCCTCGGCGGACCAGCTGTTCGCGCTGCGCGACCGGCTGGGCTTCGACCGCAACGTGGTGGTCCAGGCGACCTGCCACGGCGCGGACAACCGCGCCCTGGTCGACGTGCTCCAGCGCAGCGAGGGCCGGGCCCGCGGCGTCGCGACGGTCCGCCGCGACGTGACCGAGGACCAGCTCGCCGAGCTCCACGCCGCGGGCGTGCGCGGCGTGCGCTTCAACTTCGTCAAGCGGCTCGTGGACCGCGTGCCCACCGACTCGCTCGAGGAGATCGTCGCGAAGATCGCGCCGCTGGGCTGGCACGTGGTCATCTACTTCGAGGCCGAGGACCTGCCCGGGCTCTACGACTTCTTCTCCGCCATCCCCACCGGAGTGGTGGTCGACCACATGGGCCGGCCGGACGTCGCCAAGGACGTGGACGGCCCGGAGTTCGCCCTGTTCCTGCGCTTCATGCGCGAGAACCCGAACGTGTGGACCAAGGTGTCGTGCCCGGAGCGGCTCTCCGTCACCGGTCCCCGGGCGCTCGACGGCGAGCAGCACGCCTACACCGACGTGGTGCCGTTCGCCCGACGCGTGGTCGAGGAGTTCCCCGACCGCGTGCTGTGGGGCACCGACTGGCCCCACCCCAACCTCAAGGACCACATGCCCGACGACGGGCTGCTGGTCGACTACATCCCCCAGATCGCCACCACCGCCGACCTGCAGCGCCGCCTGCTGGTCGACAATCCCCGCCGCCTCTACTGGCCCGAAGGAGCATGACATGTCACTCGACAAGCCGTACAAGAACATCCCCGGCACCATCATCTTCGACGCGGAGATGGCCCGGAAGGGCTATCACCTCAACCAGTTCTCCATGTCGCTCATGAAGCCGGAGAACCGCGAGCGCTACCTCGCCGACCGCGAGGCCTACCTGGACGAGTGGCCGCTGTCGCCGGCCCAGAAGCAGGCCGTGCTCGACCTCGACCTCAACGCGATGATGGCCGAGGGCGGCAACATCTACTTCCTGTCCAAGATCGGCGCGACCCACGGCCTGAGCTTCCAGCAGATGGCCGGCTCGATGACCGGCATGAGCGAGGCCGCGTACCGCGACATGATGATCGAGGGCGGCCGCCGCCCCGAGGGCGTGCGCCTCAAGGACCTCGACGGCTGGACGCCGCCGTCGAACGAGAAGGCCACGACGATGCGCCCCGACGCGCCCGCGACGTACACCTCCGCGCTGTTCACGTCGCACGTGCCCGCGATCGGCGCCGCGATGGACCTGGGCAAGACCGAGGAGCCGTACTGGAAGAAGGTGTTCGCCGGCTACGAGTGGACCCGCAAGTGGGCCAAGGAGAACACCCCCGACGTGGTCATCCTGGTCTACAACGACCACGCCACGGCGTTCGACTCCTCCCTGGTTCCCACCTTCGTGCTGGGCACCGGCGCCCACTACCCGGTCGCCGACGAGGGCTACGGCCCCCGCCCCGTCCCGGACGTCTACGGCCACCCGGAGCTCGCCGCGCACATCGCGCAGTCCGTGATCCAGGACGACTTCGACCTCACCCTGGTCAACGAGATGGTCGTGGACCACGGCCTCACCGTGCCGCTGTCGCTCGTCTTCGGCGACGTCGAGGAGTGGCCCTGCAAGATCATCCCGCTGCCCGTCAACGTGGTCCAGTACCCGGTGCCGTCGGGCCGCCGCTGCTACGAGCTGGGCAAGGCGATCCGCCGCGCGCTCGACAAGTGGGACGGCGAGCCGCTCAACGTGCAGATCTGGGGCACCGGCGGCATGAGCCACCAGCTCCAGGGTCCGCGCGCGGGCCTCATCAACGAGGAGTGGGACAACGCGTTCCTCGACCACCTCATCGCGGACCCGCTGGGCCTGACCGAGTGGCCGCACATGGAGTACGTCGACGAGGCGGGCTCCGAGGGCATCGAGCTTGTCGACTGGCTCATCGCCCGCGGCGCGATGGACGACCAGTTCGAGGGCGAGGCCCCCACGGTCGACCACCGCTTCTACCACGTGCCCGCCTCCAACACCGCGGTGGGCCACCTGGTCATCAGCAACCCCGTCGCGCACAAGGAGCCCGCGGGCGAGACGTCGCCCGAGGCCGCGGACGCGGGTGAGGCCGGCAACGACGAGGCCGCCGCCGACGGCACCAGCACCGACGAGTCCAAGCCGGAGGTCGTGCACGCGTGAGCAGCGACAAGGTTCGCATCGCCGTCGTCGGCGCCGCCGGCGCCTTCGGGATGAAGCATCTGGACGGACTGGCCCACATCCCGGAGGCGCAGGTGACCGTGGTGAGCGGCACCAGACCCGAGGCGACCCAGGCCGTCGCCGACAAGTACGGGGTGCCCACCGCCGTCGTGGGCTACGACGCGGTGCTCGAGCGCGACGACGTCGACGCGGTCATCCTCGCCACCCCCACCGGGCTGCACGCGTCCCAGACGCAGGCGGCGCTCGCGGCGGGCAAGCACGTCCAGGTGGAGATCCCCCTGGCCGACTCCCTGGCGGATGCGGAGGCCACCCTGGCCGCCGCATCGGCCTCGGACCGGGTGGCCATGGTGGGCCACACGCGCCGCTTCAACCCGTCCCACCAGTGGGTTCACGGCAGGATCGCGGCCGGCGACTTCGCCATCCAGCAGATGGACGTGCAGACCTACTTCTTCCGCCGGACCAACACCAACGCCAAGGGCGAGCCGCGCTCGTGGACCGACCACCTGCTGTGGCACCACGCCGCGCACACGGTGGACCTGTTCGCCTACCAGGCCGGACGCATCGTCCAGGCGAACGCGATCCAGGGGCCCATCCACCCGGAGCTCGGCATCGCCATGGACATGTCGATCCAGCTCAAGGCGGAGTCGGGCGCGATCTGCACCCTGTCGCTGTCGTTCAACAACGACGGGCCGTTCGGCACGTTCTTCCGCTACATCGGGGACACGGGCACGTACATCGCCCGCTACGACGACCTGGTCGACGGGCGCGAGGAGCCCATCGACCTCGCCGGCGTCGCGGTGAGCTCCAACGGCATCGAGCTGCAGGACCGGGAGTTCGTCGCCGCGATCCGGGAGGGGCGCGAGCCCAACTCGTCGCTGCGGCAGGTGATCGACTGCTACCGCGTGCTCGGACAGCTGGAGGAGCAGCTCGCGTGAACCTTCCCCGCCTCGGCCTGGGGTGCATGGAGCTCAGCCACGCGTACGGCGTGGCGCCGGCGTTCGAGGACGGCGTCGCCATGGTGCGCGCCGCCCTCGACGCCGGGGTCCGGCACCTCGACACCGCCACGCTCTACGGGGGTGGGCGCAATGAGGAGCTGGTCGGCCGCGCCCTGCGCGGGAGAAGGGACGATGCTGTGCTCGCCTCCAAGGGAGGCATGGCCCTGGTCGATGGGGTCAAGACCATCGACGGGCGGCCCGAGACGCTGCGCGCGCAGGTCGACGCGTCGCTCGGGCGGCTCGGTGTGGAGCGCATCGACCTGTACTACCTGCACCGGTGGGACAAGGCCGTGCCTATCGGTGAGAGCGTGGGCGCGCTCGCCGAGGCGCTGCGCGCGGGGAAGATCGGTGCGATCGGGCTGTCGGAGGTGGGCGTCGCGCGGCTGCGCGAGGCTCTCGCCGAGGCGCCCATCGCGGCCGTGCAGAACGAGTACTCGCTGTGGAGCCGCAACCCCGAGCTCGGCATGCTCGAGGCGACGCGGGAGGCGGGCGTGGCGCTCGTCGCGTTCTCGCCCGTGGCGCGCGGCTTCCTCGCGGACGGCGTCGCGGACCCCGACGCGCTCCCGCCCCAGGACATCCGCCGGCGGATGCCCCGCTTCCAGCCCGAGCACTGGCCCGCCAACGCAGCGCTGCTGCCGGCGTGGCGGGACCTCGCGGCGGAGGCCGGATGCACGCCCGCGCAGCTGGCGCTCGCGTGGGTGCTCTCCCGGGGTCCGCACGTCGTGGCGATCCCGGGCACCACGAGCCTGGCGCACGCGGTGGAGAACCAGGCGGCGGAGGCGCTCGCGGTGGATGCTCAGGTGCTGGCCCGCGCCGGCGAGCTCATCGACACCGCGACCGTCTCGGGTCCGCGGTACAACGCCGGGCAGGCCGACGAGGTCGACGCCGAGTCCTTCGAGGGCGCCGCATGAAGGCCATCTCCTCGATGGCGACGCGCCACGTGCTCGCGGACCTGGCCGCGGCCGCGCGGGACGTCGGGCTGCCGGCGCTCGACATCGAGTCCGTCGGCGGGGTCGACGCCGCGCGCCGGGTCGCCGAGGGTGAGGCGTTCGACCTCGTATTCCTCGCGCAGGGCGCGCTCGCGCGACTCGCCTCCGCCGGTCACGTGGACCCGGCGACCGTCGTGCCACTGGTGGTGTCGGAGGTCGCCGTCGCGGTGCCCGCCGTGGGCGTCGAGGCGGCCATCGCCCCGGACGGGACCGCCTTCGCGGACGCCGCCGCGATGCGCGAGGCGCTGCGGGGGGCGGATCGGATCGGCTACTCGACCGGCCCGAGCGGCACCGCCCTGGTCGCGACGATCGAGGGCTGGGGCCTCGCGGACCAGCTGGGCGACCGCCTGGTCCAGGCCCGGCCGGGGGTGCCCGTCGCGGCGTCCGTCGCGGCGGGCGACGTCGACCTGGGCTTTCAGCAGCTGAGCGAGCTGGTGGGCCGGCCGGGGATCCGCATCCTCGGGGTGCTGCCGCCCGACTGCGCGATCAGCACCGTGTTCGCAGGCGCGGTCGCGGCCGCATCGGGCGATCCCGAGGCCGCGCACGCGCTGCTGACCCTGATGGCCTCGGCCCGGGTCGACGCGATCAAGACCCGCCACAGTTTCGCGGTGCCCGTGCGGCCGTAGCCCGCCCCGCATCGGCCCGACTGCCCGACGCAGGCCGGCGCCCGCGCCCCGCATCGGCCCCGCCGCACGCCGTGCGCCCCAGGAGGTGCTGAGCGCCCGCCCGACGCGCGCCCGCGCCCCCGGAGGTGCTAAGTGCTCGAAATGCCTGCTTTTGGGCACTGAGCACCTCGCAGAGCGACCGTGATCAGGCGTCCGGGGCCCCGACGGGCAGGCTCGCGAGCCAGTCGACGATGCACGCCTCCACGCGCGGGTCCATCGGGTTCTGCGCCTGCTTCTTGTAGCGCTGGACGTTCGACACGGGCGCGGGCTCGTGTCGCAGAATGTGGTCGACGTCCTTGAGCAGGCGAGTCTCCGCGGTCGAGGCCGCGGAGGCGATGGTCGCGAGATCTGCGGGGTCCACCTGGACATCCTTCGACCCGGTGACGGCCAGCAGCGGTACGGATGCCGCGCGAAGTGCCGGCATCGGGTCGTAGGCCATGAACTCCCGCATCCACCGCGCGTTGAGTCGCGCGCCCTGCACGCGGATGACGTCCTGCGAGGAGCCGCGCACCCGGTCGAGCACCTTGCGCTGCTGCGTCGCGACGTCGGTGCGCATCACGCGCAGCACGAATCGCGCGAGGCCCGGCAGGGTCTTGGCGACCTCCTGGGCCTGCCACACGAGCGTCTCCTCGCCGGTCTTCGCGGTCGCCGCGAGCAGGACGGCGCCGACGAGGCGGACGCGACCAGTCCCGCCGCCCGCGACCTCGCCGCCCGCGACCTCGCCGCCCGCGACCCCACCACCCGCAACCTCGCCAGCCGCGAGCTCCGCCGCCATCGACGCGCCCGCGCTGTGGCCCACCGCGATCACCGGGCCCACCTCGGGCCGTGCGGCCAGCCAGTCGAGCGCCGCCGACGCATCGGCCAGCTCGTCCCAGAACCCCGTCGGCAGGTACTCCCCGGCGGAGGACCCGACCCCGCGCTTGTCGAAGCGCAGACTGGCCCAGCCCTGCGCGCCGAGCAGCCGCGCCAGGTCCCGGCTCACGTTGAGCGACACCCGCTTGACGTTGCCGTCGCGGTCGAGCGGCCCCGAGCCGCCCAGGATCAGCGCGGCGGGGTGGGGGCCGGGCCCGTCGGGCACCATCAGGGTGCCCGCCAGCGGGCCGGCCGGGCCCTGGACGGCGATGTCGTGCTCGATCATGGCGAACTCCTCCGGGAAGGCATGATTGATATCGAACATGGGAATGCTATCGAAAATGATTCCATTGCGCTAGCCTCACTCTCGTGACCCCCGCCAAGAGTGACCTGGTCCTCCACCCGGTGCGCCTGCGCATCGTGCTCGCCTGCTCCGCCCAGGACGTCACGGCGCGCGACCTCGCCGACCGCATGCCCGACGTCCCGCCCGCGACCCTGTACCGCCACGTCGCGACGCTGCTCGAGGCGGGCATCCTCACGGTGGTCGCCGAGCGGCGGATCCGCGGCGGCGTCGAGCGGACCTTCCGTCTCGTCGAGGGCGCGGGCGGCTTGGAAGGGGACGATGCTGCGGCCATGTCCGCGGACGACCACCGGCGGGGCTTCGCGGCCTTCGCGGGCGCGCTGATCGGCGCGTACTCCCGTTACCTCGATGCCCCGGACGCGCGACCCGCCGAGGACCCGGTGAGCTATCGCCAGATGGCGCTGTGGCTGACCGACGACGAGGTGCGCGAGCTCGCCGCCGCGATGGCCGATGCGCTGGCGCCCTTCCTCGATCGCGAGGAGGCGCCCGGGCGGCGGCGGGTGCTGCTGAGCACGATCCTCATGCCCGACGCGCCCTCATGAGCCCGCGGCCGTAGCGAGAGCCCGAGGCCGCAGCGAGAGCCCGCGGCCGCAGCGCCCCGCGAGGTGCTCACTGCCCAAAATCAGTGATTCTGGGCAGTGAGCACCTCCGGGCGCGCACGTGGCGCGCTCGTGGCGCACGTGGCGCGCAGGTGGCGCGCAGGTGGCGCGCAGGTGGCGCGAGCGTCAGCCGACGACTCGCGCCTGGCGGCCCCCGATGGCCACGACGTCACCCGGCTGAAGCTGCCGTCCGCGGCGCAGGTCGACCTCGCCGTTGACGCGCACCTCGCCCGCGCGGATCGCCTCCTTCGCCTCGCCGCCGGAGTCGACGAGCCCGGCGAACTGCAGAAACTGGCCCAGGCGGATGCCGTCGCCGCTCACGGGCACGTCGTCGATCGGATCGGAGGTCGCCATGCCCGCATGCTATCCGGCCGCGGCCGGCCCCGCCCCGCCGCCCCCGCCCCCGCTTCGGCCGAGCGCCCCGCCGCCCCCGCCGCGTGCCGCCAGGCGCCCTGGGAGGTGCTCAGTGACCAAAAGCGCTCAGTTTGGGCAGTGAGCACCTCGCAGGGCGCTTGTCGGCCACCTACCTCCCGGGCGCCTCCAGCTCGATGATCTCCACGGGCCGGATCTGCAGCTCGAGCCCCACCGGCCGGATGAAGACGTCCTGCAGGTCGGCGAGCAGCACTGCGGGATCCGGCGGGTCCCCGGCCCCCGCGAGAGACACCTTCACGGTGTCGTCCTCGAGTGCCACCGCGGTCAGCACCAGTTCGGAGTCCTCGCCCAGCCATTCGCGCACGGCGGCCTCGGCGTCGGACTCGCGGGTCTCGTTCTGGAACACGCCCTCGGCGCTGAGCGTCAGCGGCACCAGCACCAGCCCGGCGAGCACCACGAACGGCGCCATCGTCAGGGCCACCTGGCGCCGCCGCGTGGTGAGCACGTAGGTGCGCGCGAACCCGGTGAGGACGAACACGATGGACGCCGCGAGCACGATCGCCACGAAGTTGGTGAGGAACAGGAGCAGGGCGCCCAGCGCATCGGCCCAATGGCGGGAGCCCAGGCTCACGCCCACCACCGCGAGCGGCGGCACCAGCGCCACGGCGATCGCGACGCCCGCGATGCCCGACGCCATGCGGTGGAACACCGTGGCGAACGCGCCGGCCGCGCCCGCGGCGAGCGCGATGAGCATGTCGACGGTCGTGGGGTTGATGCGCGATGCGATCTGCGTGTTGGCCTCGTAGGTGACCGTCGCCGGCACCCAGCGGGACACGGCCCCGGCGAAGATCACGGACACGACCACGCCCGATGCGACCAGCACCGCGGACTGGAACGCGCGCCGGCCCCAGCCGTTGACCAGGGCGCCCGCGAGCCCGACGATCGGCGTCATGAGCGGGGCGACCAGCATCGCGCCGATCACGACGGCGGTGGAGTCCGCGAGCACCGCGAACGTCGCGATCGCCACGGATAGCAGCAGCATCACCCACCAGGCGCCCAGCTTGGTGAGGCGCTGGGGCTCTTCGAAGTAGAGCCCGTCGGCCTGCGCGGCGCGCTCCTTGCGGCCGATGTCCGCGAGCTTCACCCAGTCCCACAGGATGTCCGTGATCGAGGCCTGCGACGGCTCGAGCGTGGTCTCGCCGGCGGCGCGCCGAACGCTCCAGGCGAGCAGCAGCAGCCCGCCGGTGAGCGACACGACGGCGCCCGTCGCGATGATCCCGCTGGTGATGGACTGCGGCACCAGGAAGGACAGCACGCCCACCACGACGGCGATCGCTCCCAGCGCCAGCCGCGCCGCGGGGTCGCGCTCGTGCCGGTGCGCGATCGCCCCGATGATCGCGACCAGCCCTCGGAAGCCCACGTACATCCCCAGGAGCCCGACGAGCAGGGTGAGGCTGACGGGCCGGTCGATCAGCCACGCGAGGTACGCCAGCGGCACCGCGAGCAGCAGCGCGCCCAGCCCGCGCAGGGCCGTGAGCCAGCGGATGCCGCGCCTGCCGTACCAGCGGCGGCCCGTCACTGCGTAGAAGAGGTCCATGAGCCCGCCGAAGGTCAGCAGGGCGATGGCGAGGGTCTGCACCAGCTCCGTCGACGTGTCCGGTGCGAGCAGCACCAGCCCGCCCGCCAGGATGGCGACGAAGCCGCGAATCGCCGCCGAGTTCGACAGCGCCACCGCGAGGTTGCGCGCCTGCGAGCGCAGCTGCGGGTTCGGGTGGGACCCGGGCGGCGACCACCCGGGGCCGGGGGCCTCCTCGCCCGAGGTGCCCGGCGCATCGTCCCGTGAGGGGTGCTCCATGTCGTCATCGTATGGCCGAAACCCCAGGTGCGTCGCGCCTTGCGACGAGGCATGGACGCGGCGCGGCGCAGGCCCTAGCGTGAGCGGTGTTGAGGGGGTTGCATGCGTCACGTCGCCGTCGCCGCGCTGGTCGCGCTGGCCGTCGCGGGATGCTCGTCGTCCGGCGACCAGACCCCGACCGCGTCGGGCGCGGCCGGCCCAGCCGCCACGCCAGCCGCCACGACCCAGCCGGTGGTGACGGCGTCCGGCTCGGGATCCCCCGAGGACGACGAGGCCGCGGGCGTCGCGCTCCCCGTCTCGCGCATCGCCACCGCGCCCGGCACGACGCTCACGGTCCTGGACGCGCCCGACGGCGAGGTCGCGCAGGTGATCCGCGCGGAGGACGTCCTCACCGCCCCCGGCGCGACGCCGCTGGTCTTTCTGGTCGCGCGGCAGCAGGGGGAGTGGCTCGAGCTGCTGCTCCCGGTCCGGCCCAACGGCACCACGGGATGGGTGAGGGCCGATGCTGTGGTCGTCACCGAGACCGCCTTCCGTATCGAGGTGGCCATGGAGGACTTCGAGCTCACCATCTACGAGGGCCTGGACGTGGTGCTCGAGACGGCGATCGCGCTGGGCGCGGACGGCATGCCGACTCCGGGCGGCGTCTACTACATCCGCGAGTTGCTGCAGCCGCCGGACCCGACCGGGCTGTACGGCCCGTACGCGTACGGGCTGTCGGGCTATTCGCCGGTGCTCGACGAGTTCGCCGGCGGGCAGGCGGTCATCGGGATCCACGGCACGAACGACCCGACGAGCATCGGCAACGCGGTCTCGCACGGGTGCATCCGCGTCCCCAACGCCGTGGTGCGGCGGATGGTCGAGGAGGTGGGGCTGCCTCTGGGCACCCCGGTGGTGATGCTCGAGGGATAGCGGCCGGGAGGCGCCGAGTCGCGGCCGGGAGGCGCCGAGTCGCGTCCGGCCCGGCGCCCCCGGCGTCACCCACAAGAACGCGGCCCCCGCCAACCGGCGGGGGCCGCGTCCTTCCTGGGGGAGGTCAGCCCGTGTAGGTGACCGTGGCCGCGACCGGCGTGGCCGCCGGGGCCGTCACCACGTTGGCGAGCGTCCCCTCGGTCGGGGTCGCCGCGGTCGGAGTGGTCGGGTTGGTCGGGATGCAGCCCTCACCCGTGGGGTAGGTGACCGCCATCAGCTCACCGGGTGCCACCCCGAGCGCCACGTTGGCGTCCCGGGTCCAGCCCAGGTTCGCCGCCGGGTTCTCGACCCAGAGCCCGTCGACCAGCTCGTAGCCCGGGTAGGACACCACCTCGCCGTTGACCACCGAGACTCCCGGCCACATGACCGAGCCGGACGGCGTCGCCAGGCCGGTCTGCGTGTACTCCGAGCCGAACCAGGTCAGCGTCGTCGTGTCCGGCAGCGTGCCGTTGGTGACGGTGATCGAGTAGTCGAGGTACGGGATGTCCCCGCGGCACATGAGCTCCACCTCGACGTCGATCTGCGGCGCCGGCGGGTTCGGGTTGGGCACGTAGCACCGCGGATCGTCCTCATCGAGCTGCGGATCGACCGTGTACGTCACCTCCTGCACCGCGGAACCGTCCTCGAACACATGGCCGGCGTGGGCGTAGAAGGTCACCGTGTGCGTGCCCGGGTCCGTGGGGACCGGGTACGGCGCGTAGTCGGCCTTGATCGCGGTCACGTAGGCCACCTCGCCGTCGGCGTCACAGGTGGCCGGGATGACCACCACCTCCGCCAACGATGCGGCGAGCGGCATGCAGCCGTCGTCCGGGAACGGGTCGCTCACCGTCTCGACCCAGTCGGTCCACACCGTCTTGGACGGGTCGGGCGTCCACGCCGTGCCGTCCCAGTACGCGGGGACCGTGCCGGTGCGGGTCGAGGTGGTGGTCACCGCGAGGCCCTGTAGGGGCTCGACGCACTGGGTGACGTCCACGGTCTCGACGATCGGCGCATCGCACCGGGCGTCGTCGTGGGGCCAGCCGAGCGTCTCGACCCAGTCGCCGTACACGGTGGTGGACTCGTCGAGCACCCACGCGCCGTCCTTCCACATGTGCTGCGTCGTGGCGGTGCGGGTCCACGTCGTGGTGATCGCCTGGCCGGCGAGCGGCTCGACGCACACCGTGTCGTAGACCTTCTCCTCGACCGTCTCGGGCACCGGCGGGCCGTCGCAGTAGGCCGAGTCGGCGGCGTAGTACTGGTCCGCGTCCCTCTCCTTGACCCACACGAGAGAGCCGGTGTCGGGGTCGCACACCTGGACCTTCTCCGGCTCGGGCTGCGCGCAGCCCGGGTCCGTGAACGGCTCACCGGCCTGCTCGGTCCACTCGCCCTCCCGCTTCTCCTCGACCCAGACGTGCTCCCCGCTGCCGGCGTCGCAGACCTTGACGGGATCCGACTCGGGCTCCGGCTCCTGCGCAGGCTCGGCACACCCGTCGTACTTCAGCAGCGACTGGTCGCCCTGGGCCTCCCAGCGCACGCCCTTGTACTCGCCCGCGGGGTAGATGTCCGTGCCGGCGTGGTTCGCATCGGCGTTGATGTGGCCCGCCCTGTAGAACGCCTCCACCGAGGTGGTGAGGCGGTTGTACTCGTTCCCCTCCGAGCCCGTCGCGTGACAGAACGTGATCGTGTTCGCGCCCCCGCCCGGGGAGTCGTGGCTGCCTCCTCCGGCCGTGGCCGGCGCAGCGCCAGCGGTGATCGCGAGCATCGTCAGAGCCGCGGTCACCATGAGTTTCCTCAGCTTCATGGCTTCCTCCCGGCGGGGAGGGGTGCGCGACATCACGCCCCTCAGCGTTCCCCCCGCTACTGCCCATCCTGGCCTTATCGCCCCATAGCGCGCAAGAGCGCGCAAAAGGGAACTTTCGGGGTGCGGGACGCCCGCCACCAGGGACGATGCGCGGGTCGCCTCGCGCGGCGGCGGCCCCCTCCGCGCTGCCCCGCCACGCGGCTCCCGCCGCGCGGCCCCCGCCACGCGACCGCGCCCCCCGCCGTGCGGCCCTCGCCGCGTGTCTCCCAGCAACGCGACCGCGGCCCCCGCCTCGAGGGCGGGGGCCGCGGCCTTTCTGCGGGGGGTGCGGCCGGCGCCGCTCCCTGGGGGTCCTCAGGCCCCGACGGGCCTCAGCCCGTGTAGGTGACCTTCGCGGCGACGGCCTTGGCCGGCGGCGCGGTGGTCGTGTTGGTGAGCGTGCCCTCGTCGGGCTCCGGCTCCGGGTTGGTCGGGATGCATCCCGGGTCATCCGGGTACTCGACCGGGATCAGGACGCTGGGCGCGACGTCGAACGACACCTCCGCGTCCCGGGTCCAGCCCAGGTTCGCGGACGGGTCCTCGACCCAGAGCCCGTCGACCGTGTTCCAGCCGGGGTAGGACACCACCTCGCCGTTGATCACCGAGATCCCCGGCCACATCACCGAGCCCGACGGCGTCGCGAGTCCGCTCTGGACGTAGGTCGAGCCGAACCAGGTGAGCGTCGTGGTCGCGGGCAGCGTGCCGCCCGTGATCGCGATGGAGTAGTCGAGGTAGGCGATCCCGTCGGCGCGGCAGATGGGCTGCACGTCCACGTCGATCGACGGGTTCGGGCGACCGGTCACGCACAAGGGGTCGTCCGCGGCCAGCTGTTCGTCGATCGTGTACGTCACGTCGAACGTGGTCGACCCGTCCGCGAAGGCGTGTCCGTCCTCCGCGGTGAAGGTCACCGTGTGCGTTCCGGGGGTCTCCGGCAGGGTGTCGGGCGCGACGGCGTTGATGTCCGTCACGAAGTCGATCCCGCCGGGGGCCGTGCAGGTGCCCGGGTAGACGACCACCTGGGCGAGCGCGTCCGTGGGCACGGGCAGGCAGGAGTCGTCGGGGGAGAGCTCGGTCCCCGTGACCTCCCAGTCGCCCCACACGGCGGCGTCCTCGTCGAGCACCCAGCTCTCGCCGTCCCACATGTACGGGATGGAGCCGGTGCGGGTCTCGGTGGTGGTCACCGCGGTGCCGTCGAGCGGCATGGTGCACTCCGTGGCCTCGCGCTGCTCCGTCACGACCTTCGGGTTCGGCGGGTTGGGGTGCCCGGGCGAGCACAGCGGGTCGTCCGGATCGAGCTGGGGCTCGATCGTGTACGTGACGTCGAGCGTGGTCGACCCGTTGTCGAACCGGTGACCCTCGTCGGCGGTGAACGTCACCGTGTGGGTTCCGGGTGCGGTGGGCAGGTCCGGCGCGACGGCGTTGATGTCCGTCACGTAGGCGATCTCCCCGGGGGCGTCGCACGTGGCAGGCATCACCACGACCTCGGCCAGCGCGTCGAGTGGCCAGCACTCCTCGCTGTCGGCGGGCAGGAGCCCGTCGGCCTGGTCCTCCGGGACGGTCACGATCTCGCCCGAGGCCGGGTCGCATCGGTCCACCATCACCGGCGGGGGCGGCGGCATGCAGTCGTCATACGCCAGCAGCGACTGGTCGCCCTGCGCGGGCCACGAGACGGCGCCGGTGACCGGGTGGTTGAAGGTCCCGGCCGGGTAGATGTCGCCCGTGTGGTCGATGTGACCCGCCACGTAGAAGGCCGCGAGCGAGGTCTCGATCTTCACGTACGGGTTGGTGTCCGACCCGGTGGCGTGACAGAAGACGATCTTCCTATCGCCCGTGCCGTCGTCACACTCGAGCCCCTCGTCCTCCGCGGGTGCCGTCCATGACGTGACCGCGTCGCCCGCGAAGACCACGCCCGCCGCGGCGACCGCGGTGATGACGTTGCCCTCGATCAGATAGGTGTACGCGGCCGTGTTCGTGTAGTCCCACGCTCCCGTGGTCTCGCACGTGTCCACCCAGGTGGGCGCGGCGGGGGTGACCGGGGTGGGCTCCTCGGGCTCCGGGGGCTCCTCCGGGGCCGCGCAGTCCTCGTACTGCAGCAGCGACTGGTCGCCCTGCGCGTCCCAGGACTCGCCCCGGAACGAGCCGGCCGGATAGATGTCCACGCCCGAGTGGTGCGCGGAGTCGTTGATGTGGCCGGCGTGATAGAACGCCGCCACCGAGGTGGTGATGCGGTTGTACGGGTTCGTCGCCGAGCCCGTCGCGTGGCAGAACGTGATTCTCGCCTGGTCGGAGCCTCCCGACCCTCCTGCGTCGGCCGTCGCCGGTCCGGCGCCAGCGGTGAACGCGAGCGCCATCAGCGCCGCGGTCACCAGAAACTTCCTCAGTCTCATGGCTGCCTCCCAGCGGGGAGGGGTGCGCGGCGTTGCGCTCCTCAGCGTTCCCCCCGCTACCCCTCATCCTTCACCCAACGGACAACCCGTGCAAACGCTACAAACCCTGGTGAAATGGCACCAAGGGACGATGCTGTTGGCGGGTTCTTGGTCGAGCGCTGGGGCCGTCTGGTGAGACGCGTAGAGGCGCCTTGGGGAGGGGCCGTGAGGGGCGTCACAACACGCCCGGCGTGGCCCGCCGGAGGTCCCGAATTTGCTAGATTACGTGCATGAACACCGGAGTCGTGAGCCTCGCGCAGCGCCGCGCGTGCGCGTTCACGTACGCCGTGCCCGATACCTCGCGGTGACCCGCGCCCCGAGTCCTCGTCGCCGCGCTCCGGCACCCCGTTCACCCAGACCACTTCTCTTGAGAAACGACCCCGTCATGCTGCTCGGCCCGCTCACCTCGAACCCCTCGATCCCCACCCTGCCCGACATGCCTCGCCTCGCCTCCGTCACCCCCGGCGGGGACGGCCTCGCGCCGGTCAAGCCGCGCCACGAGCGCCACCACCTGCTGCGCCACCTCAACCCCGAGGCCCACGCGTACGAGCCCAACTCGCGCACGGACCTCGAGGCCCGCACCCTCGTCGGCCTGAAGTAACAGGCCACGCCCTGCAGTAGCAGAACACAGACCCCCGGGACCGGGGACGATGCACCACCCCCCGCATCGTCCCCGGTGCCGGCCTGCGGTGGAACAATGGCGGGCGTGACGACGACGCACCTGTTCCCCGGCGCCTCCACCCCGGCCGACCCCGCCGCCGCCGACCTTGCCGCGGCCCTCGCGCGCGCGATCGACGGCGAGGTGGACCTCGCGCCCCGTCGCCGCGCCGAGTACGCGTCCGACGCCTCCAACTACCGCGTGGTGCCCCAGGTGGTCGCCCTCCCGCGCGACGCCGACGACCTGCTCGCCGCGCTCGCGACCGCCCGCGAGGCGGGCGTGCCCACCACGCTGCGCGGCGCGGGCACCTCGGTGGCCGGCAACGCGATCGGCCCGGGCCTCGTGCTCGACGTGTCGCGCCACATGAACCGGATCCTCGACGTGGACGTCGAGGCCCGCACCGCGCGCGTCCAGCCCGGCGTGATCCTCTCGACGCTCCAGGCGCGGGTCGCCGGCCACGGCCTGCGCTTCGGGCCCGACCCCTCGACGTCCACGCGCGCGACGTTCGGCGGGATGATCGGCAACAACGCGTGCGGCCCCCACGCCGTGGCCTTCGGTCGCACGGCGGACAACGTCCTCGCGCTCGACGCGGTCGACGGCCTGGGACGCCGCTTCACCGCCGGCCCCGGCCGCGCCGGCCACATCCCCGGGCTCGAGGACCTGGTCCGCGAGCACCTCGCGCTCATCCGCACGGAGTTCGGCCGCTTCAGCCGCCAGGTGAGCGGCTACTCGCTCGAGCACCTGCTGCCCGAGCACGGCGCGGACCTCGCGCGCTTCCTGGTCGGCTCGGAGGGCACGCTCGCGACCACCCTCGAGGCGACCGTCCGGCTGGTCGACGTCCCGCCCGTGCGCCTCACCGCCGCCTTCGGCTACGCGGACATGCCCGCCGCGGCCGATGCGGTGGTGGGCATCCTGCCCCACGCCCCCCAGGCGGTCGAGGGCCTGGACGCGCGCCTGGTCGCCCGCGTCGCCGCCGCCACGGGCGCGGTGCCCCCGCTGCCCGAGGGCGCCGGCTGGCTGTTCGTCGAGGTGGGCGGCGCCACCGTCGAGGAGGCCGAGGAGTCCCTCGCCGCGCTCGCGGCCGACGCGGGCGCCGACTCCTGGCGCGCCGTCCGCGACCCCCAGGAGGCCGCTCGCCTGTGGGCCATCCGCGCCGACGGTGCCGGACTGTCCGGCCGCACCCCGCAGAACACCGAGGCCTGGCCCGGCTGGGAGGACGCCGCCGTCCCGCCCGAGCGTCTGGGCGCGTACCTGCGCGACTTCGACGCGCTCATGGACCGCCACGGGGTGACGGGCCAGCCCTTCGGGCACTTCGGGGACGGCTGCATCCACGTCCGCCTGGACATCCCCCTCCAGGTCGACGGCCGGCCCCTCCGTGAATTCATGCACGATGCCGCGGCCCTGGTCGCGTCCCACGGCGGGTCCCTCTCGGGAGAGCACGGCGACGGCCGCGCCCGCTCCGAGATGCTGCCCGCGATGTACAGCCCCGAGGCGATCGGCCTGTTCAAGGCCGTCAAGCACCTCTTCGACCCCGAGAACTTGCTCAACCCGGGGGTCCTCGTGGACCCCGACCCTCTCGACGCGAACCTGCGCCGCCCCGCGGCGCCGGCCACCGCATCGGCCGGATTCACGCTGCCCCACGACCACGGCGACCTGGCCGAGGCCCTGCACCGCTGCACGGGCGTGGGCAAGTGCCGCGCGGACGCGATCGGCGCCGGTTCCGGCTTCATGTGCCCCAGCTACCAGGCCACGGGCGACGAGAAGGACGTCACCCGCGGGCGGGCGCGCGTGCTCCAGGAGGCCCTGCGCCACCAGCGCGGCCTCACCAGCCCGGAGGTGCGCGAGAGCCTGGACCTGTGCCTGAGCTGCAAGGCGTGCTCCGCGGACTGCCCGTCCGGCGTGGACATGGCCGCGTACAAGTCGGAGGTGCTCCACCAGACGTACAAGGGCCGCCTGCGCCCCATGACGCACTACTCGATCGGGTGGCTGCCGCGGTGGCTCAAGGTGATCGGGCTCGCGCCGCGCCTCGTCACCGCGGTGATGACGCCGGACTGGGTGCAGCGGCTCATCGTCCCGCTCGCCGGGATGGACAAGCGCCGCCGCCTGCCGGCCTTCGCGCGTCCTTTCCGGTCGTCCGGGGTGGCCAGGGCGCGACGGGCCGATGCGCCGGGTCGCCTGGGTCGCGACGAGGGCCCGGCCGCGGGGGAGGGGCGCGACCTGTCGCGCCTGGTGGTCCTGTGGGCGGACTCGTTCAGCGACGGCCTCGAGCCGGAGATCCCCGAGGCGATCGTCGCGGTGCTCGAGGACGCGGGCCTCGAGGTCGCGGTGGTCGCGGGCGACGCGTGCTGCGGCGTCACGTGGATCTCGACCGGCCAGCTCGACGGCGCCAAGAGGCGGCTGGAGCACCTGCTGGGCGTGCTGGGGCCGTGGGCGGTCAACGGCGTGCCCATCGTGGGCGTCGAGCCGTCGTGCACCGCGGTCCTGCGCGGGGACCTGGTCGAGCTGCTGCCCGAGGATCCGCGCGCGCACGCCGTGGCCTCCGCGACGGCGACGCTCGCGGAGGTGCTCACGGGCCGGTCGCCGGTCAAGGTCCGGGACGGGTGGCGCGTGCCGGACCTGTCCGACGTGACCGCGGTGGTGCAGCCGCACTGCCACCAGTACTCGGTGATGGGGTACGCCGCCGACCGCGAGCTGCTCGGGCGGGCCGGCGCGACCGTCACGGAGACGGCCGGCTGCTGCGGGCTCGCGGGTAACTGGGGCACGGAGAAGGGTCACTACGACGTGTCCGTCAAGGTCGCGGAGAACTCGCTGCTGCCGGCGCTGCGGGAGGCGCCTTCGGGTTCCGTGTATCTGGCGGACGGGGTGAGCTGCCGGACCCAGGCGAACGACCTCGCGGGCGTACAGGGCCGGCACCTGGCGCAGCTGCTGCGCGAGCGGCTGGGAGCGCAGGGGGCGCAGACGCCTGGCGAATAGTTGCATAAAGTTCACAAATCCGACACTGTGTGGTTACTCGCGGGGCGCGCGGGCGCACTAGCCTGAAGCCAGCCGCGGGGCCGGAGGGGGGTCGCGATGGTCAGCTGGGGGATCGTGCAGGACAGGGTGGCGGCCGTGCGAGCCGCCGGACGGGACAACGGCGTCCCGTCGCCGCCCGCCTACGCTGGCCATGTGAACCGCGCCGCGCTGCTCTCGACTCTTGGACTCGCCCTCGCCGCGTGCGCGGCCGGCGGGGGTGGCGGCGGCGACGCTCCGACGACGGATGCCGCGTCGATCCGCCTCGCCGTGGTGGGCGACTCCCTCTCCGCGGGCTTCTCGCGGGACTTCTCAGCTGGGGACATCGACGGGTCCAGCTGGGTGCCATACGCCCTCGGTGGAGGCGGCGGTGGCGACGGTGACGGTGACGGCGTGAGCTTCGCCGGTGGCACCGCGGTCCCCGGCGCGACCGCGCCGCAGCAGCTCGCACGCGCCGAGCCCGTCGACGCGGACGTGCTGGTCCTCGCGCTGGGCACCAACGACCTCGCCTGGCGCCTGCCCTTCGAGGAGACCGCGGGCGCGCTGGTCGACATCGCCGCGACCGTGGGCGCGCCGCGGGTGATGCTCCTCGCCATCCCCCCGATCGAGCCCGAGATCTCGCCCACCACCCCGGTCTACAACCGGCAGCTGCGGCGGCTCGCGGCCGACCGCGGCTGGGAGTTCGTCGACGCCCCCGCCCCGGTGCGGGACGGCGACGCGTGGGCGCCCGGCGCCACCACCGACGGGGTCCACTACACGCTCGAGTCCGCGCGCCTCGTCGGCGCGACGGTCGGTGACGCGATCCGTGCCGGGGCCTGAGCGGGCGCTCGCCTCGTGGCTGGCGCGGGGCGTGCGCATCGGCGCCTGGTTGCTGGTCGCGATCGTGCTCGCAGGCGTCGTCGGAATCCCGCTGTACGTGTTCCCCGCGCACGACGAGCCGCGCGAGGTGGACGTCGCGTATGTCATCGGCCCGCCCACCGATGCGCGGATGAGGGTGGCCGAGGCGATGGTGGCCGCAGGTCAGGCCGACGCCGTCATGGTCTCCGTGACCGAGGACCCCGACGTGCGCAGGTACCACGGGCGCGCCGCCGCGGTCTGCGACGAGGGAGTGTTGGGGCCCGAGGTCAAGGTCGTCTGCCTCATGCCGGACCCCTTCACCACCCGCGGCGAGGCGCGGGCGCTCGCGGACGAGGCGCAGGCGCACGGTTGGCGCTCGGCCGCCGTCATCACCTTCACGCCGCACATCAGCCGCACGCGCGTCATCATGGAGCGGTGCTTCGCCGGCAACATCGCGTACCTCGATCCGGGGCAGTCTCTTCCGAAGCGCGTGTGGGCGTACCAATACGTCTATCAGACGCTCGCGTTCGTCAAGGTGGCGGCGATGCCGTCCTGCTGAGCGCGCGACGGCGCGAGGTAGCCTGACCGCGTGACCCCCTCCGTCCGTGCGCTCGCGCTGCCCGCCGCCCTGGCGGCGGCGCTCACGCTCGGGGCGTGCACGGCCGCTCCCGTGCCGGCCGTGACGGCCGCCGCCTCGGCGGGCGCACAGCCGGCCGCGGCCCCGGTGGCGACGGCGTCGCCCGAGCCGGTGAGCACTGTCGGCACCGTGCCCGCGGCGGCGACGGTCACCCTCCCGCTCACCTTCGCCGTGGTGGGCGACTCCCTGTCGCTGGGCAACTCCCCGGACTTCGAGCACGGCGTCACGGGCGAGCTCAGCTGGGTGCATCACGCGCGCGGCGACGGCGCGGTCTTCGTGGGCGGCACCGCCGTCGAGGGCGCGCCGTCGTGGACCCAGGCCGACCGCGCCGCGCTCCTCGAGGAGGACGTGCTCGCCGCGGACGTGCTCGTCATGGCGCTGGGCACCAACGACATGAGCGCGGACGTGGGCGCCGCGCGCACCTACGAGGCGCTCGCGGACATCGCCGCGACCTTCGACGCGGAGCGCGTCCTGGTGCTCGCCGTCCCGCCGCGCCGCTACGAGATCGACCCCACCACCACCGAGTTCAACGCCGGCCTGCAGTCGCTGGCCGCGGAGATGGACTGGGAGTACGTCGACGCCCCCGCGCCGGTGCGCGACGGGGACGCGTGGGCGGACGGCATGACGGGCGACGGCATCCACTACACGCGGGCGGCCATCCCGCTCGTGGGCGCGGCCGTCGGCGCGGCGTTGAGAGGCGAGGAGTGACGGTGCGACAGGGGACGATGCTCGGGCGGGTTCTCGCGGCCGTCGCCGCCACGGCGGCGTACGTGGGTGCGCTGAGCGGCTGTGTGGTGTCGACGCCGGCCTCCGAGGAGGGCGGTGAGAGGCTCGCGCGCGAGCTGTTCGACCTCACCAATGAGGAGCGCGACGCCCAGGGGCTCGAGGCGCTGCGCTGGTCGGACTGCCTCGAGGACAAGGCCGCGGATCGCGCCGCGCCGTTCGTCGACGACCCGGACCTGGTGCACGACGTGCTCGTCTCCACGTGCCACGAGGGCGCGAGCGCGGGGGAGAACCTGTCGCGCTCCGAGCGGTCCGCGGCGCAGGTGGTGGACGCGTGGCTGGGCTCCGCCGGCCACCGCGCCAACCTGCTGAGCGCGGACTTCGAGATCTCCGGGGTGGCCTGTCTGCCCGCCGAGGAGGACGTCTACGCGTGCGCCCAGCTGTTCGAGGGCGCGGCCGTCGCGGTGCCGGTCGACCCGAGCGCGGAGCCCTCCGCCGAGGCGTCGCCGTCCGCGTCGCCGTCCGCGTCGCCCGGCGAGTAGCGCGCGCATTCCCTGCACCGAAAAGCCGCAAGCCCCGCGAACCGTGCACTAGCGACAATTGGGACATTCGCTGTTACAGTCGGAATCGCGGGGGTCACTGAGGGTTCCACTGGGGGGGTCACGCCTTCGCTCTGTTGTCTGGGGGAGTCATGACTGCAGCATTTCGCACCATCGCAGTGGCTGTTCTCGCCGGTGTCGGCGTCGTCGTCCCCGCGGCGGCATACGCCGTGGATTACGGCGCGCCACGACCGCCGTCGCTCTCCGGCACCCTGACGTCGGCGTGCGAGGGCGACGTGCCGTACCTCTACTACGACCTGTCGCTGACGGACCCGGACGGGAACGTGACCGCGACCACCGCGACCCTCACGTTCTCGGACGGCACGAATGCCCTCGCACCCCTCGAGGTTCCACGGGACTCGGGCCGCATCACGTGGCCCGGCTACGCGGAACAGGGCGGCGTCGCGACGGCCTGGCCGGGATACGCCTGGGATGCGAGCGCGAACGCGTGGATTGCCGTGGGCGACGCCAACCTGGGCTGGACCCGCGAGGCGACCGTCACGGTCGAGGTCAACCCCTCGTTCACGCAGGCCGTCACGTATCCGTCGGGCGACGCGTGCATGCCGCCGACGCAGCAGCCCACGTCCGAGGGCACCTCGGCCGTCTCTGCGAGCGCCCCGGTGGCAGCCACGCCGCTGGCGGCAACAGGCATCGAGTCCATGCCCCTCGCGGTCGGTGGCGGCGCGCTGCTGCTGGCCGGCGCCGGGTTCGTCTTCGTGGCCGCACGCCGCGCCGGCCGGGAGCGCGCCGGCGCCGATCGTTCCTGACGGGGGCGGGGCTCCCGGCTGAGCCTGGGAGCCCCGGGCCCTCGCGTTGAGGGTTGAGAACGAGCTGGGGGGTTCATATGGTGTTGCTGGGGGTCGGTGAGCGCAGTCGCGCGTCCGCACAGTCGTGGGAGCAGGCCGTCCACACGAGGTTGGTGGTGTCGGACGTCTTCGTCGTCGCGATCATCCTGGTCGTGGCGCACGCCGTGCGCTTCGACTGGGATCCGTTCGTCCGGGCGCTCGGCCCGTCGGCGCCCGCGAGCGGGTGGATCACGGCCGCCATCGGCGTGCTGTGGCTGCTCCAACTGGGCTGGGTGCGCTCGCGCGACACCCGGATCCTGGGCACGGGCCCCGTCGAGTACCAGCGCGTGGGCACCGCCGGCCTGCGCACCTTCGCGATCGTCGGAGTGGTCGGCTTCCTGAGCCAGTGGGACCTGAGCCGCAGCTACCTCGTGTTCGCTCTGCCCCTTGGCACCCTCGTGCTCTTCGGATACCGACGACTGTGGAGGCAATGGCTCAACGAGCAGCGGGGCCTGGGGAGGCTGCGCCGCGCGGTGGTGGTGGCGGGCCCGCGGCGTACGTGCGAGCAGATCATCCGACGGCTGGACCACGCCGAGGCGCAGGGGTACGACGTCGTGGGCGTCTGCCTCGCGGGGGAGTCCGGGGACGATGCTCCGGCCGGGTCGGGTGCCGACGACCCTGGTCGGGCGGGTGAGGCCCCCGGGCATCGGCCCCTGACCGGCGAGCTGCTCTGCGGCGTGCCGGTCCTCGGGGACATCGCCAGGGCTCCCACCCTGGCCGCCGGGCACGGCGCCGGATACGTGGTGCTCGCCGGAACCGAGCACGTGTCGCTACGCGAGGCCCGGCGCCTCGAGTGGGCGCTCGAGGAGGCCGGGGTCGGGCTCATCGTCGCGCCCACGCTGGTGGATTGCGTGGTGCCCCGTGTCGCCGTGAGCGAGGTGGTGGGGCTCCCGCTCATGCACGTCGATCCTCCGCGCTTCTCGGGGGCGAGCCGCGTGCTCAAGGGCCTCGGCGACCGGCTCGCGGCGGCTGCCGCACTGCTGCTGCTCGCCGCGCCGTTCGCCGTCATCGCCGTGGCGGTCAAGTTGTCCAGCCCGGGCCCCGTGCTCTTCCGGCAGGAGCGGGTGGGGCGTGACCATGCCCGATTCGAGATGCTGAAGTTCCGCACCATGTTCGTCGACGCCGAGCATCGGCTCGAGGTCCTGCGCGACAGCGCTCGGGCGGAGGGCAACGAGGTCCTGTTCAAGATGCGCGATGATCCGCGGGTGACCCGCGTCGGACGGGTGCTGCGCAGGTTCTCGCTCGACGAGCTCCCCCAGCTGGTCAACGTGCTGGTGGGGGAGATGTCCATCGTGGGGCCGCGCCCGCCGCTGCCCAGCGAGGTGGAGCTGTGGGACGAGGACGTCTCGCGCCGCCAGCTGGTCAAGCCCGGCATCACCGGGCTGTGGCAGGTGAGCGGACGCTCCAACCTTCCGTGGGACGAGTCGGTCCGGCTCGACTTGCACTACACGCAGAACTGGTCGCTCGGCCTCGACATGCTCATCCTGCTGCGCACGCTGTGGGCCGTGCTGTCGGGGCGAGGGGCCTACTGACGGGGCGGCCCGATCGTCACGAGCGCCCTGGGGTGTTCTCTCTTGCGGGCCATCGCTCGGACGGCTTCGTGGAGAAGGCGAGGGTGTAGACGCCGTCCTCGGTCACGTGGAATCGGGTCTGTGGCCGGGGAATGCCCGCCCGGCGACAGCGCTCGCCACACCTGGCGCGTCAGGTCCTGCGCCCGCTCCGCGCGCGCACGGTCGGACGCAGGATCACGATGAAGGCTGGCAGGCGAGGGGTCGGCGGTCAAGAGGTGCCGCCGTGCGCTCAGGGGACCGGGCAGTCGACGAGTGTCTTGAACTCGCGAACCCAGGCGGTGCGCGCGTCGTCGCGCAGCTCGAGCACCGAGTGGCCGCGACCGCGCAGCAGGCGCCGGAGTGCGCTGTGCCAGAAGGTGCGCGGCACCACCGCGATGCCCGTGTCGCGCGCAATCTCGGCTGCACGATTGTCGATGGCCACAATGAGCGCAGGGCTGGACAGCTGCGCCGCGCGCATCCCTGCGTGGAGTCGCGTGCCCACGTAGTCCCGGCCGCGGACCGCATCCTCGAACGACTGGACGCCCATCTCGAGAACCTCGAAGTTGCGCCCGAGTCGCAGCTTCTCGATGTACGAGCGGTCGCGAGTTCCCTGGGGCCACACGAGCACCTTCGAGTAGTGCCGCGCCAGTGCCGCCATCATCAGGCGGTCCTGCACCGGCGAGGGGCGGTAGTCCGTCACGGTCGCCACGCACTCCTTCCCCGCGCCCGGGTGCGGCTGGTCTCGTCCCAACGACCACATGGTCGGGCAGTTCGTGTTGACCGCCGCGATGCCCTGGGACTGGAGCATCTGCGCCGAGTGATCGTCGCGCACGGACACCGGCAGTCCGGCGAAGGCCAGCCTCCGCACGGAGTCGGCGCCGTCGCTCGAGAACTCAGGCTCGTACTGCCACCAGCCGACCCCCAGGAAGACGACCTTCCCCTCGAGTGCCCGCTGTTCCGGCTCGCTGAGCTGCCACTGCCGGTGGCGGCCGATCGACGAGGAGAGAACATTCGTGCCGGTGAACACGAGAATCTCCGCCGCGGTCGCCACCTCGAGCTCCTCAGGGCTCATGGGCCGGTGGGTGGGCAGCCGCGGGGCCGAACGCAGTTCGGGAATCTCCCGCAGGATCGAGTCGACGATGATCTGGTCACCTGCGTTGTTCGAGTCCAGTGACGTGTCCAGCAGAGCAACGGACCGCATTGTCATGCACCTCCCTGTCTATTTCGGCCTGGATAGCAGGCCGTATCTCATTGCGACTTGGTATGGGGGCAGCCTGCGTCGGGTGAGCCAGGCCGCGCCCGCTGCGAGAAGAAGCACCGCGCACGCGAGGGCGAACCGCACGCCGGGCGCCGCATCGTGGCCGGCCGCCGTGACGGACGCGACGCCGCCCCAGACCACCAGCGCGACCGCGCCGGCGCCCCAATACGACCTCGCGAGCGTCTTCGAGTCGAGATACCCGCGCTTGGCGGCGGCAGCCGTGTAGATCCCGTGTTGGATCACGATGCTCAACGGAGGGCCCACCAGCAGCACCCACCACGTGCCCGTCCACGCGGACACCCCCGACGTGACCGCCACGATGACGAGCACGGTTGTCTGCCCGGTCCACAGCACCGTGAACCACCCGAGCGCCTCGAGAGCCGTGGACAGCACCACGTTCACCAGCTGCATGGCGGAGTACAGGACCAGCACCTGCGCGATGACGACGGCGAGCTCCCAGCCGCCGCCGAAGAGAACAGGAACGACGACGGGCAGCGTGCCGATCAACCACGCTCCCGCGGGCAGCACGAGCCAGGCGAGCATCCCCAGCAGGTCGGTCCACACGCGGCGCGCGCGCCTGTTGTCGTCGATGTCGTGCCGGAACTCCGGATAGAGCGCCTGCTGAAATGCGGTGAGAACCTGTTGCAGCGGCACGCTGGAGACCACTTCCGCCCGGTTCCACTGTCCGAGCAGTGATGCGCCGAAGGTGCTGCTTCCGACGATCTTGGGCAGGACTCCGGATGCGTACGAGATGACCTTCGACACGGTCACGCGGTTGCTGAACCCGATGTCTCGTCGGAAGTGGCGAAGATCCGGTCGTCCGAAGAGGTGCCGGCGCTCCGAGACGGCGGCGCCGATGGCGATGATCCACTGCGTGGTGATCTGGGCGACGAGCAGGCTGTCCGCAGTCCGGTAGTGCGCGACGACCACGGCGCCGACCGCAAGCCCACACACGCCGGCGCCGGCAGTCAGCACCGCGAGGCGGCGGAATCTGCCGGCGCGACGAGCGAGGGCCATCGCGACGGCGGAGAAGGGAAGGACCACGACGATGGCTGCCGTGGTGCGAATGGGGGGCACCGCGTCGGCGATTCCCCACACCGCCGCGGCGGCGGGCGCTCCGACGAGCAGCGTCGCCATCGCGACGAGGCCCAGCCCGCCGGAGGCGAGCGCGACGGCTCGCACGCGCCCCGCGTCGATCTCTGCCATGCGGCTCATGACCGGCGCCAGTCCACCGGTGGCGAGCAGAGCGACCAGTGCCATCGTCGCCAAGGCGGCGCCGTAGGCGCCAAAGCCCTCGGGCGACACGATCCTGGACGTCAACGCCGCGTAGCCGAACTGGAAGACGACGACGATCGCTTGGGCGCCGTAGAGCCAGGCCGCGCCCGCAGCAACCGTACGTGACGTGCTCACCTCAGCCCCAGCCTCCAATGCTCCCCATGTGGTCGCGAGGTCGACCCGCACAAAGCCGGTGGGTGTGGTCGGCGCTCGTCGGCCACGTGAACCCGGCACCATCTCATACCAGGTGGGAGGTCTAGGCAACCCCCTGCGTCGCGCGCTAGCATCGGCCGCAGACGAGGGAGCCGAGGGGAACCAGGCTTATGGGTGCAGTGCAACGGCTGCGCAGGATCGGCAGCACGCTTCAGTGGCAGAGGGTGGCGCGCAAGCACCGGCTGGCGGTCGGTGACGACGCGGTCATCCTGGGCGTTCCCATCGTCTCGACCGTGGCGCCGGCGAGCATTGCGCTGGGCGACCGGGTCGTGCTGTGCAGCGATGCCCGGCAGACCGCTCTCGGCGTGTCCCGCCCCGTCATCCTGCGCACCATCACGGAAGCCGGGACGATCCGCATCGGCAACGACACCGGGATGAGCGGCACCACGGTGGTCGCCGCGGTGTCCGTGACGATCGGCGATCGCTGTCTCTTCGGCGCCGACGTCATGGTGGCGGACACGGACTTCCATGTGGTCGATCACCTCGACCGCAGGTACCTCGGCACGCCCTCCGGTGCGCCGTCCGATGCGGTCGCCATCGGTGACGACGTCTTCATCGGTGCGCGGGCGATCGTCCTCAAGGGCGTGAGCATCGGCGCCGGTGCCGTCGTCGGCGCGGGCGCCGTTGTCACCCAGGACGTGCCGGAGAGGGCCATCGTGGCAGGGAACCCGGCTCGGGTGATTCGGAGCGTCCGCGAGCCGGCGCTGTGAGGATCGGGCTGGCAGGGCCCTGCGCACTCGACCTGATCGACCAGGACCTCCCGCCCGACCTGCGTGAGCTGGAGGTCTACTCGTTTCCGCTGCTGGCCAGGCTCGCCAATCTGTATCTGGAACGCGGACACGGGGTCGACCTGTTCGTGACGGCGTTCGACCTGGAGACCCCGCGCGTGGTCGAGGTCTCGGATGCCCTGACCGTGCATGTGGGGCGGCGGCGGCGGAGGGCTCGCGACCGTGCGCTGGACGTGTTCCGCGTCGAGCGGAGCGACCTGGGGCGGCTCATGCGTGCGTCGTCCGCAGACGTGTTGCACGCGCACTGGCTCTACGAGTTCGCCGCCGCGGGCCTCTCCGCCGGGTTGCCGATCGTCGTGACGGGCCACGACGACCCGTGGACGCTGATTCGGCACTACAGGCATCCCTACTGGTGGATCCGAGCGGTGCTCGGGATGAGCGTCCTCTGGCGCGCACCCCACGTGACCGCGGTGGCGCCGTCGTTGGCTCGCGCGTACCGGATCCTGACCGTCGGGGCGCGGAGCGCCGCGGTCATCCCCAACGGGATCGAACTTCCCGATGGAGCGCACGGTGAGGTGCCGGCCGCCCCCGCGAGGTTTGCGCTCATTCTCAACGGCTTCGACGAGCGCAAGAACGGCAAGGCCGCGATTGCCGCGTTCGCCCAGGCTCGCCGACACCTGCCCGACGCCACCCTCGCCGCGATCGGCACCGGCTACGGCCCCGGAGAGTCGGCGGAGCTCTGGGCGCAGGAGAAGGGGTTCGCTGAGGGCGTCGCCTTCTTGGGGCGGTTGCCGCACCAGGACATCCGCCGGATTCTTGCCGGCGGCCTCACGGCACTGGTCCACCCGAGCAACTGGGAAGCGTGCTCGATGGCGATCCTCGAGGCGCTGTCCTTCGGAGTGCCGGTGATCGGCGGAGAGGCCAGCGGCGGCGTCGCCTACACGCTGGATGGGGGGCGCGCCGGGCTGCTGGTGAACGTGAAGCGCCCCGACGAGATCGCTGGGGCGATGGTGAGGATCGCGCGGTCTCCCGAACTCGGTGCCGAACTCGCGCGAGGCGGGCGCGCTGCCTGCGCGACGACGTTCAGCGAGGAGAGCGTCGTCGACCAGTACGAGCAGGTGCTCGGGGACGCGATGCGCGCTCACCGCGAGGCAAGCCGATGATCGACCTTGTGGTCTGGGCGGGGCTGCTGCTCGTCGGCTCCGGGGCTGTCTGTGCCCTCGGGTACGGGATCGCGCGGCGTCCCCGCCTGGGCATGGCGCTGATGGCCCTGCTCATCGCGCTCGACTACCAGTTCCAGAACTGGCCTCCGCTGCTGTCGCTCGGCGGCATCGCGATTTCTGTGGTCGATGTCACGGCCGCGACTCTGCTGCTCGCCGCGATGCTGGGCGGTCGCGGGTCGTTGGGTGCGCGCATTCCACCCTTCACCAGGCTGGCCATCGCGGGCATCATCACGATGGTGCTCCTGAGCCTCGTGCTGGGTGTGACGACCTACGGACTCGGGCCGGCGGCGAACGATGCGCGGGGTTGGGTGTACATCGTGGTCATCGGGTTCTGGACGTATCGAGTGAGCTGCGGCAACCCCGACTGGCGGCTGGAATGGGAGAACTGGCTGCTCTGGCCCGCCGCCGCGGTGGCCGTCGTCGGGCTGTCGAATATCGCCATGCATGGGCTCGGGTCCGCCTCGACTCAGACGCGAGACGCCTATGGCGAGGTGATCGCGGCGGGTCGACCCCTGACCTCGCATCAAGCCATCTTCCTGGCGATCGGGGCGGTGGTCCTGATCGAGCGCTGGCGCGTGTCGAAGGGGAACTGGCGCCTGGCCGGCGCGCTCGTCCTCGGTGTGATGCTCGTGTTGGCACAGCACAGATCGGTGTGGGTGGCGGCCGCCGCGATGGGCCTGATCGTCGTCCTTCGCTCGCTCGGCAGGCGTCCTCTGGAAACGGCCGCGGCCCTCATCGCGGTCGCCTCCGCCGCGGCGCTGTCGTGGAGGCTCATCCTCCAGACCAGCCTCGGGAGTCTGCTCGACGTGTCGGCGTCGGACACTCGGACCTACGAGGGGCGGCAATACGACTGGCAGTATCTGATGGCGGAGCGCGCGGCGGACCCCGTGTTCGTCCAGCTGGTGGGCCAGCCCTTCGGGACGTCATGGGAGCGGCCGCTGGAATCCGGCGGGGTCGTGACCTACGCGCCGCACAACTGGTACGTCTCGACCGGGCTCCAACTCGGGGCTCTGGGCGCGGCGGCCCTCGTGCTGATCATCGGCGGAGCCGTGGTGCGGGCCATGCGTGCGGACGCTCCCCTGCCCGCGTTTCCCGTGCTTCTTGGCCTCACCGCGTTCTTCTGGACGTACAACATGAAGTGGTTCACGACGCCGGTGCTGGTGTGGGCCGTCCTGGTGACGCTCAAGCCCGCGGGCGACGGCGGGGATCCACCTCGTCGCGGCATCGCGCGGGGCCGTCGCACGCGCTCACCCCGCGCCGCTCGACCTACACGATAGGGAGTCTGGAATTGGCTGGCAGAAGAATTCTATTCGTGGCGAACGAGGTGCCCGGCGCGTTGCAGGCGACCACGCGACGTGTCCTGGATGGCCTACGCCACGCCGGCACCATCGATGACTACCGGGTGCTGAGTCCGGGGCTGGTCAGGGCCGGTTCGCCCGAGGCGGGTGAGGCCGCCGTCGACGACGAAGTCGCGAGCGCATCGACGTGGCGGCGCGACGTGACCCTCATGTACCACCCGAGCGCGTGGAGGCTCTCGGCGCCTGCACTGACCCGGCTCCTACGATCTGAGGGCGGCGTGTGGGTCTACTACGAGGGCGACCCGTATGGACTGGTGCGGCACGGACTGCCGTGGGTCGCCCAGCGGGTGGGCCGGCGCGCGTCGATCGTCTTCACCGTGGGCACCGGTGCCTTCAGGCGCAACTTCACGCGCGCGGGGGCGCGCGACGTTCGCTGGGTTCCGAGCGCATTCGACTATGTTCACGTGGGTCCCGAGCCCAGCCCCCCCGTGAGTCGGACCGTCGACTTCGTCATGATCGCGAACCGGCACATGCCCCGGACGCCGCTGCGCCTGCTGCCCGGCGCGCGGCAGCGCGCGCAGTTCGTCGAACTGATGACCAGCGAGTTCGGCGACACATTCCAGGTCTGGGGGCGCGGCTGGACCGGGCCGTCGGCACAGGGCTCGCTCGACTATTCGCGTCAGGCCAGCGCGGTGCAGTCGGCGTGGTTCTCGGTGAACTGGGACCACTTCCCCCAGGAGCCCCGGTACTTCTCGAACCGTCTGCCGATAGCGCTCGCAACCGGGTCGTTTCACCTCACCACCGCCCATCCGGGATACGCGGCGCTGTTCGAAGGGGTCGCAGGTATCGACTTCGCGGACACGCCGCGTGGGCTGGTGGAGACGGCGCGTCGACTGAGGACTCGGCTGTCGGATGCCGAGATCTCCGAAGCCATCGAGTCGGGCAAGCGGTGGGCGTACGACCACCTGCGTGCCGAGCGGCCGATCGCGCAGTTCCTGAGGGCCGGGGGGATCGACGTGTCGGATGATGAGGCGATCGCCGCGAGCGAAGAAGCGCACGGAAGGTGGCTCCGCGAGGGGTCGATCGGTGTCTGAGGCGACGTTCGGCCCTCTCCCGACTGCGACCAAGGTCCTGTACAGTCGAGACTGGCGATGCTGGGGGGCGGGCCTGGTCGCGGTCCTCCCTGAGGGGGAGGGGCCGTGCCGTGAGTGATCCCACCGATGCCTCTCTCCCGCCCGCGCGGCGGGCGGGGCCGTTGCTCCGCGGGCATGGCGCCTTCGGCGCCCGCGCCGGCGCGGACGCCGCGGTGCAGTGCGACGCGCAGGGAGCCCTCTCCTCGTGAAGGCCTGGCTCTACAGGAGGCTCGCGGTGCGCGGCCCAGTGGCCGTGGGCGAGCGATTCCACGTGGGTCCCGGCACGCGCATCTGGGCCCCGCGCCGCCTGAGCATCGGCGACGACGTCTACATCGGCAAGTTCGGCACCATCGAGGTCGATGGCGAGATCGGCGACGGAGTCCTGATCGCGAACAACGTCGGAATCGTGGGGCGCCGGGATCACGACCAGCATGAGATCGGTCGGGCGATGTCCCTGAGCACATGGGTGGGCGACGACCCCGATCGACTCTCGGACCCGGTGATGGTCGGCAGCGACGTGTGGATCGGGTATGGCGCGGTGGTGCTCTCCGGCGTGTCGGTGGGGAGGTGCTCCGTCATCGCCGCGGGTGCGGTGGTGGCGAGCGACGTGCCGGAGAACTCGATCGTGGCGGGCGTTCCCGGGCGCGTGGTCGGGCGGCGCTTCGACCCGGAGGCCTTCGAACGGCACGTCGCGGCACTGGAGGCGCAGGGCATGCGGATGCACGTCGGAGCCGGGCGGCCATGAGGGTCGCGGTGATCCACCCGTGGTTCCCTCACTACAGGGAGGCGTTCTTCCGCGAGCTTCACGCGCGCGGCGCCCAGGCGGGAATCGACATCGACATCTACTGCGGCGAGACGCCTCCCGAGTGGAAGGACCGCAACGACACCGCATCGGATGCCAACGTCACCGTGCTGCCCACGCGTTTCCTCGGCCTGGGGAGCAGGAACGTGTCGCTCAAGTCCATCGCCCCGGTGGCTCGGAAGGGGCCATACGACCTGGTGGTCCTCGAACACGCGGTCCGGAACCTGGAGACCTACCCGATCCTCGCGCGCAGGGGGACCATCGCCGCGAGCGTCGCCTACTGGGGCCACGGGCGCACCTATACCCAGGCGTCGAGCGGCCTGCAGGAGGCCGTGAAGCGCGTCATGGCTCGCCGGTGCGCGTGGTTCTTCGCCTACACCGAGGGCGGTGCGGCGGCGGTCCGGGAGGCCGGTCGCAGCGGAGGGCGCACCACGGTGCTGAACAACTCGATCGACACGACCGAGCTGCGGCGCGACCTCGACGCGGTCGAGCCGTCCGAGGTCGAGGCCCTCGAGCGCCGCTTCGATCTGCAGGGGCGGACGGCGCTGTTCATCGGTGGGCTGGACCCGAGCAAGCGGGTCGAGTTTCTGCTGGACGCCGCGGAGCGCGCGGCCGCGCACGACCCCGGCTTCAGGCTCCTGATCGCCGGCGCCGGTTCGCAGGCGGCACTCGTGGAGGCGGCCGCGAAGGATTCGCGGGCCGTGGGCTACCTCGGGCCTGTGTTCGGGCGTGAGAAGGCGGCGGCGATGAGGGCCGCCCAGGTCATGGCCATGCCCGGTCGCGTCGGCCTGGTCGCCGTGGACAGCCTCGTCGCGGAGCTGCCGATCGTGACGACCGACTGGCGCTGGCACGCGCCGGAGTTCGAGTACCTCGAGAACGGCAGGAACTCCGTGATCGCCAGCGACTCGCTCGAGGACTACGCGAGGGCGCTGGTCCGCACGCTCGGCGATGCGGCGTTCCTGACGAGCGCGCGGGCGGCGTGCCGCCAGGACGCGTCCGACATCACGGTCGCGCGCATGGCGGAGAGATTCGTCGAGGGCCTCCTCGAGTGGGACCGTCAGCGCGCGTAGGCGCGCCTCGCGCCGGCGTCCGGGCGCGCCGCGCTCCGCGGGTCAGGACACCGTCCTCCTGAGCGCGGCCAGTCCGGCCCGCACCCACCAGAGCGCATAGCTCGCCGCCCACCAGAATCCCCACGAGTACGGTGCCAGCCGCCTCAGGATGCGGCGGGCGGATTCTGGATGCGCGCCGCCCTTGATCCCGATGTGGGCTCGCCACGCCTGCCATATGGTGCGATCGAACCTGGGCGGGTTCCGCGGGCAGGTGCCGAAGGTGCCCGGTGCGAGGACGACCGGGACTCCCCTGCGCGTCGCCCTCGCGGCGTAGTCGATGTCGGCGAGGGCGTGGGAGAAGTGGCCATCGATCCCGCCCAGGTCCCGGGCGAGCTCCGCGCGGAGCAGGACCACGTTGCCGTTCATCGCGTCCACGGGCGTGGCGACCGCTCCAGGTTCGACCAGCGAGAAGCCCAACGGGTGGGCGCCTGCTCGCCTGAGCCCTCCATAGGTCGTCGTCGCGGAGTCGGGATCTCGCACCGCCCCCACGATCACGCGCGGCAGGCCGTCTGCGGCCTGCTCGACGAGGCGCTCGATCGCGTCCTCATCGAGAACCACGTCGTCGTTGAGCCACAGCAGCAGGGCATCGCTCTGCGGCCCCAGCGCGTCGAGGGCGCTGCGTTCCGCCTCGGCCATCGACGCGGCCCAGAACCTGGAGCCGTCGCCGTGAAGGACGCGGACCCTGCTGCCGAACTCGCGGACCACCGAGTCCGCGGTCCCATCCGTCGACCCATCGTCGTACAGCACGGCCGATGCCTCGACTCCTGCCCGCGCGGCGGACCGAAACGCGCGCTCGAGCGCGCGCACGGTGAGCTCCCGGCGATTGTGGCAGGCGCTGATGGCGATGAGCTGCGTGGGGCCGGTGGTCCTTCGCGCGGGCCCCGGTGCCGGGCGGATCCGACCCGGGGGCGTCGACGGTGCGGCGGCGCGCATGCCCGGGCCTACGCCGCGACCCGGCGGCGCTCGCGCCACATGAGCCGCTCCCACTCGACGATTCCCACGGTGTAGCGGTGCCACAGGCGCTTCGGCTCGGTCGCGAAGCGGAACAGCCACTCGAGCTTGGCGCGCTGCACCCACGCCGGCGCGGGCGCCTTGGTGCCGGCCACGAAGTCGAACGCCGCGCCCACGGCCGCGGTCGTGACGCCCAGGTCCCGGGCGATCCGGGTGGCGACAAAGTCCTGCTTGGGCGTGCCCAGCCCCACCCACACGATGTCGGGCTGCGCCGCCGCGATGCGGTCCAGGTACTCGGCGGCGCACAGGTCCTCGGCGCTTGCGATGGGCGGCGCGAGCCGGCCGGCGACGATCGCGCCGGGGAAGCGTCGGCCCACCTCGTGCGCGAGGCGGGACAATGTGGCGTCGTCGGCGCCATAGAAGTAGTGGCGGACGTGGCCGGCGCGGCCCAGGTCCAGCGTGCGCTCGAAGAAGTTGGTCCCGCGGACGTGCGTGTTGCGGGCGCCGCCGCGTCGGGCGATCGCGTCCGCCACCGGGCGGCCGTCGGCGTAGTTCTCGCCGGAGCCGTTGAGCAGCTCCTTGTACGACGGGTCCCGGTCGGCGAGCACGATGCACCACGTGTTGGTGAAGCGCAGGCACGTGCCGTCGTGCGCGAAGGTGTGGATCAGGGCATCGTCGACGGCGTCGTCGAGCGTGGCGGGGTGGATGGTCACCCCTCCGATGGAGACTGCGGCGGGTACTGGCATGGCTCATGCACCTCACTGGGGTCTGCGCGCCCCAGTGATTCCCCCAGGCGGCGCGCGTTGCGTGTTATGCCCGCTTTGGCGGGGTTTGTTGCAGTGCCGAGACTACCCATGGCGGTGCAAATCGTCCAGACCCTGCAAAAGGGATGATTCCGGCCTCTCGCGGTCGCAGGTGCTCCGGTGCGCGCCGCGCGTATAGTCGCGTTATCCGGCGTGAGGGACGCCGGCGGCCGGGGGTGGGGCGTGGGTGCGGACGATGCCGTGGTTCGGACGGGCCGCCGCCGCACCGGCCGCTGGGTGGCCGTCATCCTCGCGGTGCCGGTGGTCGCGGTGCTGGTGCTCGGGGGGCTGGCGGCGTCGGACGCGTTCGCGCTGCGCGACGCCGCGGCAGACCTCGAGCGTCACGCGTCCGCCGCGCAGGCGGCGTTGCGCGAGCGCGACGTCGAGGCGCTCCGCAACGACGTTGCGGGCCTCGAGGACGCGGCCGGGCGGTTCGTCGCCGCCACGGACGGCCCGCACTGGTGGCTCGCCGCCCGCCTGCCCTACGTCGAGGACCAGGCGCGGCCGCTCGTCGCCGCCGGTCGCGCGGTCGAGGCCGTCGCCGCGGAGGCGCTGTCCCCCCTGGCGGCCATGGAGGACCTCGACGCGCTCGCGGCGCCCGCCTTCGAGGGTGGCCGCGTCGACCCGTTCGTGCTCGAGCCCTACCGCGCCACCCTGGGGCGTGCGGCGGACGCGCTCGAGGACGCGGTCGCGGAGCTCGCGGGGGAGGACGTGTCCCGCACGGACGCCCGGATCGCGGGGCCGTACGAGAAGCTCGCCCTCAAGCTCGACGAGGTCGCCGGGACGGTCCGGACCGCCAGCCGCACCGCGGAGCTGCTGCCGGCCATGCTGGGCGGGGAGGGGCCGCGCACCTACCTGGTGATGGTGCAGCACAATGCCGAGGCCCGCGCCACCGGCGGCATCGCCGGAGCGATCGTGGAGATCGGCGTCGAGGACGGGCGCATCGACCTGCGCCGGCATCGGACCGCGACGGAGATGATCGCGGACGCCCCGGTCGCGGACCTCACGGCGGACGAGCGGCTCTACTACGGCGAGCGCATGGCGATCTTTCCGCAGGACGTCAACTTCACGCCCGAGTTCCCGCGCGCGGCGGAGCTCATGACCGCGTTCTGGAGCGCCCAGGGCGGTGGCGCGGTGGACGGGGTGATGGCCGTCGACCCGGTCGCGCTGGGCTGGATGCTCGAGGGCGCCCCGCCGGTGGACGTCGCGGGCGTCACGCTGGCGGCCGACACCCTGGCCGCCACCCTGCTCAACGGGGCGTACCTCGCCTTCCCGGACGCGGGGGAGCAGGACCTGTTCTTCGCCCTCGCGGCGGCGACGCTGTTCGGCCAGATGACCTCGGGCGGTGCCAGCCCGGTCGCGGGCCTGACCCGCGCGGTCGAGGCCGGGCGGTTCCTGCTGTGGGCGGCCGACCCGGACGAGCAGCTCATCCTCGCCGCCACCCCGGTCGCGGGCGTTGTTCTCGAGCGAGACGCCGCTCTCGGTCTGTTCGTCAACGACGGCTCCGGCACCAAGATCGGATGGTACGTCGACACCGAGGCCACGGTGACGGACCTGAGGTGCGCGGACGGCCGCCTGGCCGGTCAGCGCGTCGACGTCGCGCTGCGCCACACCTTCGACGGCGACGTGACCACCCTGCCCGAGACCGTGGGCGGCGGGCGGCTCCTGCCCCAGGGCAGGTATGAGTCGAACCTCATCCTCATGCCGCCCGCGGGGCTGACCTTCGGCGCGGTCGCGCAGAATGGCGAGCCCGCGACCCTCGCGCAGGGCGCCTTCGAGGGGCGCCTGCAGGGGCAGCTGCGCGTGGGGCTCGAGCCGGGCGAGGCGGTTGCCTACTCGGTCGAACTGACCGCCGCGGTCCCGCTCGATGCGGAGGCTGTGGTGGACGTGGTCGCGACTCCCGGGCCCCGCGACCGGGGCGTCGAGCGCCGCGAGGAGGCCGCCACGTCCTGCTGACGGCAGCCGGGCGACGGGTCCTCGCGACCTGAGGTCGTCTCCCGCGAGGCTCAGCCGCGCAGTGCGCCCACGTTCTCCCGGTACCACTCGACGGTGCGGCGCAGGCCTTCCTCCAACGAGATCGAGGACGTCCACCCGAGTGAGGTGAGCAGGGAGACGTCGAGGAGCTTCTGGGGGGTGCCGTCGGGCTTGGATGTGTCCCAGCGGGTCTCGCCGGAATAGCCCACCACGTCCGCGATGGTCTCGGCGATCTCGCGGATGGTGACGTCGGTGCCGGTGCCCACGTTGACCTGGCTGGGGCCGTCGTAGTGCTCGAGCAGGTGCAGGCAGGCGTCGGCCATGTCGTCGGAGTGGAGGAATTCGCGCCGGGGCGATCCGGTGCCCCAGTTGGTCACGGACGGCGCCGCGGAGGCGGCGGCCTCGTCGTAGCGGCGGATGAGCGCCGGGAGGACGTGGGAGCCGGTGGGGGAGAAGTTGTCGTGCGGGCCGTAGAGGTTGGTGGGCATGGCGGAGATCCATGCCTTGCCGTGTTGGCGGCGGGCGGCCTGGACGTGGAGGATGCCGGCGATCTTGGCGATGGCGTAGGCGTCGTTGGTGGGCTCCAGGTGTCCGGTGAGGAGGTAGTCCTCGCGCAGCGGCTGGGGCGCCAGTTTGGGGTAGATGCAGGACGAGCCCAGGAACAGCAGCCGCTCCACGTCCGCCTCGAGCGCGGCGTCGAGGACGTTGGTCTGGATGCGGATGTTGTCGGACAGGAAGTCGACCGGGTAGGTGTTGTTGGCGAGGATGCCGCCGACCTTCGCGGCGGCGAGGACCACGTAGCGGGGCCGGGTCTGGCGGAAGAAGGCGAAGGTCGCCTCGCGGTCCTTGAGATCGAGGTCGGCCGATGCGCGTCCCACCAGGTTGGTGAAGCCCGCCTTGTCGAGTCGGCGCCAGATGGCCGAGCCCACCAGGCCGCGGTGCCCCGCGACATAGAACGGCGCCTCGCGGTCCAGCGCGCCCGGTGTGTACTCGACGCCGTCGGCGGCCGTCACGCCGCGCGCCACGAGCGCAGGTCCACGACGTCGTGCCACGGCTTGCCCTCGTAGCCGATCGCCTCGAGGTCCGCGTCGACCATGAGGCGCGCGAGCGCGCGCCCGTCGACGGTGGCCTTCCAGCCCAGCTTCTGCTCGGCCTTGGAGGCGTCGCCGATGAGCGCATCCACCTCGGTGGGGCGCAGATAGCGCGGGTCGAAGCGGACGTGATCGTGCCAGTCGAGTCCCACACGGGAGAACGCCTCGTCGAGGAAGTCGCGGACGGTGATCCCGGTGCCGGTCGCGAGGACATAATCGTCGGGAGTCTCGGCCTGAAGCATGCGCCACATCCCCTCGACGTATTCGGCGGCGTAGCCCCAGTCGCGGATCGCGTCGAGGTTGCCCAGCCAGACCTCGTTCTCGAGCCCGGCCTTGATGCGGGCGGCGGCGCGGGTGATCTTGCGCGTCACGAACGTCTCGCCGCGTCGCGGCGACTCGTGGTTGAACAGGATGCCGTTGACCGCGAACATGCCGTACGCCTCGCGGTAGTTCTTGGTCACCCAGTACGAGTAGACCTTGGCCGCGCCGTACGGGGAGCGCGGGTAGAACAGGGTGTCCTCGTTCTGCGGCGGCGGGCTCGCGCCGAACATCTCTGAGGACGACGCCTGGTAGAAGCGGGTCTCGATGCCCGCGAGCCGGACGGCCTCGAGCATGCGGATCGAACCCACGCCGGTGGTGTCGCCCGTGTGCTCGGGCTCGTCGAAGGACACGCGCACGTGTGACTGCGCGGCCAGGTTGTACACCTCGTCCGGATGGATCCGGCTCAGCAGCGAGACCAGGCGGGCGCCGTCGGACAGGTCGCCGTAGTGGAGGAACAGCCGCGCGTCGTCGTCGTGCGGGTCTACGTAGAGATGCTCGATGCGCTGCGTGTTGAAGGTGCTGGCCCGGCGGATCAGGCCGTGCACCTCGTATCCCTTGCTCAACAGCAATTCAGCGAGGTAGGAGCCGTCCTGGCCCGTGATGCCCGTGATCAATGCCTTCTTCATGTTGTCCCCCAGTGCCTCAGCGTGCCCTCTTTGGTGGACTCTATCCGTTTGGTCCGGATTGCGGAAGACTGGTTTCGTCGGGGGTGAACGTGGGCCACAACGCTGATCAGACCGCTCGTCTACCAGCCCGTCGGCGCGGAGGTGTTCGCCTTCCGCCGCGGCGGCGAGCCGCCGGTGTTCCCCAGCGAGCGCAAGGACGGCCGCTCGCTCACAAGTGCGCGCATGGTCCTGACGCCGGGCGAGATCACCACGGGCACCCACGACCGGGTCGCGACCGCCGGAAGCAATGGGCTGGCCCAGGTGGTCACCACCCCCGGTGCCCGCGCCACCCGGGTAGCGCGGGACACCCGCGCTACCGGCGGTTGCTGACGTCCCGGCGCGCAGAGCCTCAGCCGCGCAGCCAGGTGCAGAACTCCTCCACCGCGGCGCGGATGAGCGTGTACGCCTCGTGGTAGTCGGCCTGCGACCGGCGGTAGGGGTCGGGCACGTCGACGAAGTCGTAGCCGGCAAGCACGGGCCGATGCGCGGCGATAGCGGTCGGCAGGCTCGCCAGACGTTCGGGCACGGCCGTGCCCGTCAACTCCGCGCCCGTGCCGGCAGCGGCGGCCAGCTCGGCCAGGGTGAAGGTGCGCCGCAGCGCCCGCGGGTGGAGCTGGACCACGTGCTGGCGGTGTGCGGCGGTCATGGTGATGACCAGATCCGCCTCATCGAGCAACGCGGGCGTGAGCTGGCGGCCCGAGTGGCGCGAGCCGTCGAGCGAGTCGGCCGCGAGCTCGGCGAGCATCGGTTCGGGAATGCCAGTGCCGTCCAGCGCATTCGTACCGGCGCTCGCGGAGACCACGTGCGCGCCCAGGTGCTCGCGGATGAGGATCTCGCCCGCGGGGGAGCGGCAGATGTTCCCGGTGCAGACCGTGAGAACCGTGGGGGCCGTCATGGCCGCTACTTGACGTCCTTCTGCTCGGCGTAGGTGTAGCCGTAGCGGCCGTAGCCATAGGCGTCGGCGCCGCGGGTGGGGAGCATCGTGAGCACCAGCCCGGAGACGGGGGCGCCGGCGGTCTCGAGGGCCTGGCAGGCGGCGTCGAGCTGGTTGGCGTGGGTGCGTCCGGAGGCGACGATGACGATGGCCCCGCCGACCATGCGGGCCAGGATGGCGGCATCGGTGACGGGAAGCAGCGGCGGCGCGTCGTAGAGCACCACATCGAACCGAGAGCCGAGGTCCTCGACCAGGTTCGCCATGAGGGCGCTGCCCAGCAACTCCGAGGGGTTGGGCGGAATCGTGCCGGCGGGGAGCAGGTGCAGGTCGGTGCGGCCCCACCGCTGGATGGCATCGTCGACGCTCAGGCGCCCGATGAGCACATCGGTGAGTCCGGTGCCGCTCTCGACGCCCATGTAGGAGCCCACCTTGGGGCGGCGCAGGTCCGAGCCGACCAGGAGCACCTTGGCGCCGGCGTCGGCCAGCGCGATGGCGAGGTTGGCGGCGGTGGTGGACTTGCCCTCGGCGGGGATCGAAGAGGTGAACACGAAGGAGCGGGAGGCGCGGTCGGCGTCCAGGAACTGAAGGTTGGTGCGTAGGGTGCGGAAGGACTCGGAGCGGGGGCTACGCGCATCCGCGTGGATCAGCAGAGGCCGTTCCTTGGCCTTGGGGTCGAACACGATGCCGCCCAGGACTGGCGCGTCGATGATGCGCTCGAGGTCGCGCTCGTTGCGGATGCGCGTGTCGAGCGTGGTGCGCAGCAGGGCGACGCCCACGCCGAGCGCCAGCCCCAAGAGGAGCCCGAGCGCCACGTTCAGCGTCTTCTTGGGAGCGACGGGCGCCGTCGGAACCTCGGCCTCCTGCACCATGGTGAGGGCGACGGGCGACCCGGCCGTTGCATCGGTCGTCTCAATGTCCTCGACGACCGCAATGAGCTGGTTCGAGGCCTCGGTGGCAAGTGCAGCGGCGAAATCGGGATCCGAGTCAGTAACGGTGACGTTGATCACCGACGTGTTCAGCGGCGTAGAGGCGCTGAGGTGTCCTCGCAACGAGGCGACGGACCTGTCGATCGACAGGGCATCGATGGTGGGCTGTAGCACCGACGCGGTGGTGATGAGGTCGGCGTAGGTCTTGACGCGCGCCTGGGTGAAGGAGTTGCCCTGGGCCAGTTCAGACACGGTGGAGGATCCGGAGGTGGAGACGAACACCTTCGCGGACGCTGAGTACTCGGGCGTGGCTACGAGGGAATAGGTCAACCCGGCACCTCCGCCGAGTACGGTCAGCATCGCGATGAGGATCAGATTCTTCCTCAGCAACCGAAGGTAGTCCTGCAACTCCACACGCGCCCCCAGAGAGATCGACTGCGACGGCTTCGCCCGCGTCCAGGATTCTCCCATCGCGGAGCCTGGAACGTCCCTGGCTCCCATCCGCTCCCTCGCGCGGGCCAGCGCCGGGTGGGCTGGTGTGTTGAGGGTAGCGCAGAAGGGGGCCCCGACTTCCTAGGAAGGTCTTTGTCCGGGGGTTCTTCGCGATCTCCCGCCGCAATCTGTGCCAAGCGTAGCGTCGACATCGCGCGCGGTGCGTTCCATTCCGCCGGCTGGTCAGGCACTCACGGCGACCCTCTCGACCAACCCGGCGACCGCATCGTTCAGTCCGGTGGAGTCGACGAGGAAGCCGTCGTGGCCGATGTCGCTGTGGAGCAGCGTGACGCCGCCGGATTGCGGCAGCGCGGCGGCGATCCGTTCCGCGTTGGACAGCGGGTAGAGCCGGTCGGAGTCGATCGCGAGCACGAGGGCCTCGCCGGAGTAGCGCCCCAGCGCCGTGTCGACACCTCCCCGGCCGCGGCCCACGTCGTGGGTGTTGATGGCATGGAGCATGCGCAGGTAGGTGTTGGCGTCGAAGCGGCGGGCGAGCTTGTCGGCGTGGTGCTCGAGGTAGGACTCGACGGCGTAGAAGCCCTCGAGCCTGAGCGGGTCGCCGTCTTGGACGTGGCGGCCGAAGCGGGCGTCGAGCTCGGGCTCGGAGCGGTAGGTGGTGTGCGCGATGGCGCGTGCGATGCCCAGCCCGCGGTGGGGGCCGTGCCCGTCGGGCAGGTGGTAATAGTCGCCGTCCAAAAACGCTGGGTCGAGGCGGATCGCGGCGGATTGGGCGGCGTTCCAGGCGATCTGCTCGGCGGTGGTGGCGGCGGTGGTGCCCACGGCGGCGATGGCGCGCACTCGCTCGGGGTAGGTGGCGGCCCACTCGAGGGCGCGCATGCCGCCCATCGATGGGCCGATGACCAGGGCCCAGGCGTCGATTCCGAGGTGGTCGGCCAGGCGGGCCTCGGCGGTGACCATGTCGTGCAAGGTGACGTAGGGGAAGGACGCGCCCCACGGCTTGCCGTCGAGGGGGTTGGGGTGGGCGGGGCCGGTGGTGCCCTGGCAGCCGCCGATGACGTTGGCGCTGACCACGTAGTAGCGGTCGGTGTCGATGGGTTTGCCCGGGCCCACGAGCCCGCTCCACCAGCCGCCGGTGACGTGGCTGTCGCCGGTGAAGGCGTGCGCGACGTAGATGGCGTTGTCGCGGGCGGCGTTGAGCTCTCCCCAGGTCTCGAAGGCGAGGGTGACGTCGATGCCGCCGCGCGGGTCGCCCTCGAGGGGCAGCCAGCCGATGTCCACGAACTGGCGGCGGCCCGGGTGGTCCCCGGGCCGCCACGCCGCCGAGGCGGGGACGGGCGCGTGGCCCGCCTCCGCCTCGGCCGCCTGGGGCGCCCAGGAGGACAGGTCGTCGTCCATCAGGCGACGACCGCATCGTCCGGGGTCGGGGTGCCGGTGGACGATGCGCCGCGCACCTTCGCCGCGGCGGCGAAGCCCCGGTCCAGGTCCGCCAGGATGTCGTCGATGTGCTCGATGCCCACGGCCAGGCGGACCAGGCCGGGGTGGACGCCGGCGTCGAGCTGCTCCTCGGCGGTGAGCTGCGAGTGCGTGGTGGTCGCGGGGTGGATGGCGAGCGAGCGCACGTCGCCGATGTTCGCCACCAGCGAGTGCAGCTCGAGCGCGTCGACGAACGCCTGACCCGCGTCCTTGCCGCCGTCGATCTCGAAGGCGAGGACGCTGCCGCCGCCGCGGGGCGCGTACTTGAGCTGCAGGTGGTGCCAGGGGCTGGACTCGAGGCCGGAGTAGGCGACGTTGTGGACGTCCTCGCGGGCCTCGAGGTAGCTGGCCACCTTGACCGCGTTCTCGACGTGGCGCTCGACGCGCAGGCTCAGCGTCTCGAGGCCCTGCGCGATGAGGAACGCGTTGAACGGGGAGATCGCGGCGCCCAGGTCGCGCAGCAGCTGCACGCGCGCCTTGAGGATGAACGCGAGGTTCGCGCCGAACGCGCCGCCCACGCCCAGGTCCCGCGCGTAGACCAGGCCGTTGTAGCTGGGGTCGGGGGTGTTGTAGTTGGGGAAGCGCTCGGGGTGCTGGGCGAAGTCGAACGTGCCGCCGTCGACGATCACGCCGCCGATGGCCGTGCCGTGCCCGCCCAGGTACTTGGTGGCCGAGTGGGTGACGATGTCCGCGCCCCACTGGAGGGGCTGCACCAGGTAGGGGGAGGCGACGGTGTTGTCGACGATGAGCGGGACACCGGCTTCGTGGGCGACGGCCGCGACGGCCTCGATGTCGAGCAGGTCCTGCTTGGGGTTGGAGATCGACTCCCCGAAGAAGGCCTTGGTGTTGGGGCGGACGGCCTTCTTCCAGGCCTCGGGGTCGTCCGGGTTGTCGACGAAGGTGACCTCGATGCCGAACTTGGGCAGCGTGTAGTGGAACAGGTTGTACGTGCCGCCGTAGAGGGAGGGGGAGGAGACGATGTGGTCGCCGGCCTCCGCGATGTTCTGGATCGCGATGACGTTGGCGGCGCTGCCCGAGGCGAGCAGGAGCGCGCCCACGCCGCCCTCGAGCGCGGCGATGCGGTCCTCGACGGCCTGCTGCGTGGGGTTGCCGATGCGCGTGTAGATGGGGCCCAGCTCCGCCAGCGCGAAGCGGTTCGCGGCCTGCGTGGTGTCGTCGAACACGTAGGCGGTGGTCTGGTAGATGGGGAGGGCGCGGGCGCCGGTCGCGGAATCGGGGGTCTGGCCGGCGTGGATCTGCTTGGTCTCGAAGGCCCAGTCGGGGTTGGTCATGGTGTGGCTCCTTGTGGCTTGGGTGGGGCGGCTCGTGTGTGGGGCGCGGGGCTCGGGGTCGGGCTTGGTCGCTCGGGTTCGGGCCCGGGCTCGTGCCCGGCGCTCGGGTGGCGTGTTCGGGGGTGTGGACTCCATGGTCGGCTCCCCGCGTCCCCGGGTCTGGCGCCGCGCCGGGCCGGGCGTGCAAGCGCGCCGACCTTCGCGACCCCGAGGGGCGCGGTGCGCATTGTCCGATGGCTCGCTCTCGATCCCGTGTGTTCTAGGAGAGGCGGCCGGCGCCCTGTGCGGGCGCGCGACGAACGTGCGCGGTCAGCGACACATTCGACGGAACATGGGATGGAGGCTAGGCGACTTCGCCGGGGTTGCGCAAGCGGCTGGCGGCAATCAGCTACCCCTGGCGCGCAGCGATCGCCCGAAAGCGACCTTGGCCTACCCGGTTCGCGGGGGCTTCCGTTCCGCCGCCCGCCGTCCTCTGGCTGCCGCCCTCCGGCTGCCGTTAGCCGACGTCTGGCCGCCGTTCTCCGGCCGCCGCGGGGAGGGGGACTCTTCGATTTCCGTTCTACAGCGTGGGCTGAAGTACGGGGGCCGGGGTCTCTCGGTGCGGCGGGGCGACTCATCTTTGGGTGCCTGCGAAGCGCGGGCCGACAAGCAGTCCACAGCCTGGGGCCGCTGACGTCGGAGTGGCGCCATGGCCCACTAGCCTCTGGCTATGAGTTCGGGGCGGACGGTGATGGTCTGCGTGGACGGCTTCGCGCTCTACAAAGGACTGCTCCAGTTCCAGTACCCGGAGTGCAAGTGGCTCGATCTCGAGGCGCTATCGGCGCGGCTCTTTCCCGACAGGGATCTTGTCGGAGTCAAGCTCTTCACCGCGCCGCTCAAGCCGCTGACAAATGACCCCGGGGTAGGGCAGCGGCAGCAGATCTACTGGCGAGCGTTGCGGACGACGAGCGTCGAGATCATTGAAGGGAAGTTCAACTTCGTGAAGCAGCACCTGCCGCTTCACCCTGAGCGGCTCGACTCCACTGGGCGCGTCGCCACAGTCAAAGTGAAGCGGCCCGAGGAAAAGGGAAGCGACGTCGCGCTCGCGTCTCACTTGCTCGTGGACGCGTTCGAGGGACGTGCCGACTCTTACGCCGTCGTCACGAATGATTCAGACCTGGTTCCGCCTATGCAGATGCTAGGCGCACGAGGCACGGCATCGGCGCTGGTGTCCGTCGCGCACGAGCGCTACAACAAGGCCTTCGACGGTGTGGGAATCGAGACGGTTCGTCAGATCCGCCGAGGCATGCTCGAGGCCTCTCAGTTCCCGCCGTCGATTCAAGATGCGGAAGGGCGAACCATCCGAAAGCCGCCGAACTGGCCGTAGAACGAAGCAGGCCCCCGATCGCTCGGGGGCCGCGCCCGGTAGCCGAAGCATCCAGGTGGTTATGTCTCGACGATACAGCACGGGTGGTTGCCTTGGCGAGTACCCGTGCTCGTGGCGCCGCCTCGGAGCGTCGCCTGCGCCGCCCGTTGAGATGGCGCTCGTAAGTGACACCAACGAGCCTCCTTAGTGTCACTTATCGCGTTTCTGACACCAGGGGGTACGCCTGGCGCCGGATACGGGAGGACCGGAGCGGGCGACGAGCCAAGCCGTCGCGCACGGGGTGACCCGTGCATCGTCCCCTGGTTGTCTAGAGCGCGCGCTCGAACTCGCTCATGAACGCGTTGAGCTGGCCGGACTCCACCAGGAAGCCGTCGTGGCCCACGATCGAGTGGACTACCTTGAGGCCGGTGGAGCCGGTCAGGGCCGCGTCGATGCGCTGCGAGTCGCGCAGGGGATAGAGGCGGTCGGAGTCGACGGCGATGATGACGGCGGGGTCCGTGTAGCGGGCCAGCGCGGTCTCGACGCCGCCGCGGTCGCGGCCCACGTCGTGCGACTGGACCGCCTGGACCAGGCGGATGTACGTGTTCGCGTCGAAGCGGCGCGCGAGCTTGCGGCCGTGGTGCTCGAGGTAGGACTGCACCGCGAAGAGCCCGCCCTTGCCCAGGGGGTCGGATTCCCCCTGGTAGGCGCGGCCGAAGCGGGTGTCGAGCTCCTGCATCGTCCTGTACGTGGTGTGCGCGATCATGCGCGCGATCCCCAGGCCGCGGTGCGGGCCCCGGCCGGCGGGCGCGTCGTAGTAGTCGCCGCCGTTGAAGTGAGGATCGGCCTGGATGGCGGCGATCTGCGGGGTGGACCAGGCGATCTGGTCCGCGCTCGAGGCGGCGGTGGAGCCCACGGGCGCGATCGCGCCCACGCGGCCCGGCGCCATGACGGTCCACTCGAGGGCGCGCATGCCGCCCATCGACGGGCCGGTCATGAGGCGCCAGCGGTCGATCTCGAGGTGGTCCATGAGCGCGATCTCCGCGCGCACCATGTCCCGCAGCGTGAGGTAGGGGAAGCGTGAGCCCCACGGCCGGCCGTCCTCCGGGTGCGGGGAGGCGGGGCCGGTCGAGCCCTGGCAGCCGCCGATCACGTTCGCGCACACGATGAAGTGGCGCTCCGGATCGAGCGGCCGGCCGGGGCCCACCATCGCGTTCCACCAGCCGCCGGTGTGGTGGCCGGGCTCGGCGGGGCCGAACACGTGGCTGTCGCCCGTGAGCGCGTGCGCCACGTAGACCGCGTTGTCCTTGGCCTTGTTGAGCGTGCCCCAGGTCTCGTACGCGAGGGTGGTCTGGGGGAGCGTGCCCATGGGGTCGGCGTCGAGCGCGAGGTCCCCGATGTTGAGGAAGATGCGTCGGCCCGGGTGGTCGCCCTCGCGCCACGCGGCGCTCGCGGGAACGGGTGCGCCGGGGCCGGGCCCCTCGTCGGCGGCCTTCGCGTCGGTCTCGATGCCGTCGTCATCCATGCGGCTCACCTTAATAGTGCGCGAGGGTGGGGAGGTGTGGGGTGGGGGTGTGAGGTGGGGGTGTGCTGCGCGCGGGCTGCGTCGCGCTGCGGGCTGCGTCGCGCTGCGCTCGGGTGCACCTCCTCGGTCCGGGACAATGTGGACCGCGAATCGTGGCGCGTCGCTTCCTGCGGGACGGCGTGGACCGGTGGTGCGGCTGGCCAGCGGTCCTGAGTGTCCCGAAGTGCGCATCAGGGCGCGTTTGGCGGTCCCCACTGTCCCGGACCGAATGCGGGCGGGCGGGGCCGGGCTGGGCCGGGTTGGGCGTTGACCGCTTGACCGCTTGAGCGCGGGCGTGCGCGTGCCGATGAGGGGTGTGACACACGTCGGTTCCAATCTGGTCACGCTCCGACTACGATTTGGTCGCGACAGGTGTGACAGATGTGACAAGGGTGGTTGATGTGACGCTGGGGAAGCGGATCGCCGCGCTCGCGGGTGTCTTCGTCATGGCCGCGGCCGTCGTCATCGTCGGTCCAGTCCGCCCCGCCACCGCCGACGACTACCCCGGCCAGGACCAGATCGAGGCCGCGCGCGCCGCGGCCAACGACCTCGCGGCCGGCGTCGACGAGCTCGACCACGCGATCGCGGCCCTGTCCGCCGCGCGCGACGAGGCCACCGCCAACGCCCTGCACGCCGCCGAGGACTACGTCCAGGCGCAGGAGGCCTCCGACCAGGCGCAGACCACCCTCGCCGCCGCGGACAAGCGCGCCGAGGAGGCCGAGGCCGCCCTCGCCGAGGCCCGCCAGAACCTCGCGAGCGTCGCCCAGGCCGCCTACCGCGACGCCGGCTCGATGAGCCAGATGGGCGCCGTCGTGGGTGCTACCAGCGTCGACGAGGTCATCGCCCGCTCCGAGGCCTTCGCCCGCGGCTCCGACGAGGCCGACATGTGGGTCCAGCGCGTCCAGGCCGCCGAGCTGGTTGCCACCACCATGCGCGGCTACGCGGAGGACGCGGCGACCGAGGCCGAGGCCGCGCGGGTCGAGGCGGAGGCGGCCTATGCATCGGCCGCGGATGCCCAGGCCCACGCCGAGCAGGCCGTCGCCCTCGCCGAGGCCACCCGCTCCGACGCGATCGAGCGGCTCGCCGAGCTGCGCGGCGTCACGCGCGAGCTCGAGGAGCAGCGCCAGGCCGGGCTCGAGGAGGAGCGCCAGCGCCTCGCACGCGAGGAGGCGGAGCGCGAGCAGGCCGAGGCCGAGCGCGAGTGGGAAGCCAACAACCCGGCCCCCACCCCGACCCAGACGTCGGCTCCGCGGCCCAGTGCATCGGCCACCTCGACGCCGACCACTCCGGCACCGGAGGCGACTACGCCGGCGCCCGAGGCGACGACCCCGGCGCCCGCGCCGACGACCACGTCGCCCGCGCCGGAGCCCGAGGTGACCACCCCCGCGCCCGAGCCCGAGGAGACCACGCCGGCCCCCGCGCCGACGACCCCCGCGCCCGAGCCGGAGCCCACCACCCCGGCTCCCGCGCCCACGACCACGTCGCCGGCACCCCAGCCGACCACGACCACTCCCGCGCCCGAGCCCACCACGCCCCCGAGCACCTCGTGGCGCTCGACCGCGGCGCAGGGCCAGGCCGCGGCCGCCTACGCGCTGACGCTCGTGGGCAAGCCCTACCGGCTGGGCAGCGCCGGGCCGGAGTACTACGACTGCTCGGGCGTGAGCTCGGCGTCGTGGACCGCGGCGGGGCACTGGATCACGCGCTCCTCGCGCTCGCAGTACCAGGCGGTCACCCACCTGCCGTACTCGCAGCTGCGGCCGGGCGACCTGGTGTTCTACGGCTCGAACAAGAACAACCCGTCGAGCATCTTCCACGTGGCCGTGTACATCGGCAATGGGCAGGTCATGGAGGCGGTCAACCCCGGCAAGCCCGCGGGCGTGCGCGGCCTCTACGCGTGGATGTCGAGCAGCCTGATGCCGTACATCGGGCGGCCCTGAGGTCTTCTGCCGGCTGTTCGCGCGTCACTCGCGCCTCGCTCGCGCCTGCCGCATGTCACTGCTCCACACAAGGCGGCGCGAAACGCCGGTAAATCGGGCTTGAAACGCGCGACACGCCGCCGACACGCCCACTCGTGTGTGGAGCAGTGTCGACGGCGTGTGGACAGGTGATCTCCGGCGGGGGAGACCCCGCGCGAAACTAGTGCCCCGGCGGCGGGACCAGCGGGTTCATGTACGCGAAGCTGGTGCCCTTGGCGCGGTCGAACGAGGAGCGGATCTCCTCCTCGGCCTCCTCGCGCGACACCCAGTGCGCGCCCTCGACCGACTTGCCGGGCTCCAGGTCCTTATAGACCTCGAAGAAGTGCTGGACCTCGAGGCGGTGGAAGTCGGAGACGTCGGTCAGTTCCTGGCGCCAGGTCTGGCGCTGGTCGCCCACGGGGACGCACAGCACCTTGTCGTCGCCGCCGGCCTCGTCGCGCATGCGGAACATGCCCAGCGCGCGGCAGCGGATCTGGCAGCCGGGGAACGTCGGCTCCTCCAGCAGCACCAGCGCGTCGAGCGGGTCGCCATCCTCGCCCAGGGTGCCGTCGATGAACCCGTAGTCGTCCGGATAGCGCGTCGAGGTGAAGAGCATGCGGTCCAGCCGGATGCGGCCGGTCTCGTGATCCACCTCATACTTGTTCCGGGATCCCTTGGGGATCTCGATCGTGACATCGAATTCCATGGCCATCCTTGCGTCGGGGACTCTGTCGCGTGGTAACAGTGTGGCGTAAAACAGGGGGTTCGTGGTGCGAAATCGGTGGGTCGGCGCGGCCGCGGGCGTTCTGGCGCTCGGCGCGGCCGGATACGCGGCCCTCGACGCCTACGACCTCGCACCCGGCTGGGTCACGCTGGCCCCCGAGGACGTGCCTCAGGCGCCCTTCATCACGGCAGGGCCGGTGACCGTTTCCCCCGCGGAGGCCGCCGTCCCGGACCTCGACCCCGACGCGCCCCGCCCCGACGCCGCCCAGGTGCAGGCCCTCGCGCAGGCCGTCCGCGACGACGCGCGCACCGGCGACTCCACCAACATCGCCGTGGTCGACTTCCTCGACGGCACCGTCTACGCCGACCTCGACGCCGCCGACCCCCAGGTCCCCGCCTCCACCACCAAGCTCCTCACGGCCGTCGCCGCGGTCGCCTACTGGGGCCCCGACCACCGGTTCGTCACGAGCGTGACCTGGGACGATGCATCGTCCACCCTCACCCTGGTCGCCGGCGGCGACGAGATGCTCGCCGCGGGCGAGGGGCACGGCGGGGACGCGACCGGGGACGATGCGGCGAACGGCTGGGCGGGCATCGCCGACCTGGCCGATCAGGTCGTCGAGGCGCTGGGGGACTCGGCGGGCGAGGTGGCCGTGGCCGTCGACGACTCGGCCTATCCGGGCCCGGCGTGGCCCGAGGTGTGGCCGGAGTACGCGCGGTGGTCGGGCTACGCCGCGCCAGTGAGCGGACTGGCTGTGAACGTGGGCCGGCTCACGGACGACCACTACGCCCAGCGCGCGACCGACACGTCCCTGGCCGCCGGGGAGGTGCTGGCCGAGGCGCTGCGGGAGCGCGGGCTGAGCGTGGGCGATGGCGTGGCGCGGGTCGCCGAAGATGAGGCCGGTGCTGAGGTTGAGGCGGACGCCGGGGAAGGTGACGAGGCCGGGGACGGTGACCAAGGCGGCGGCCAGGCGGCAGAGTCCGAGGAGGTCGCGGCGCCCGTGGAGGTCGCGCGCGTCGAGTCCGCGCCGCTGTCCGCGATCGCGACCCTGCTGCTGTCCGAGTCGGACAACACCGTGAGCGAGGCCGTCGCGCGGTCGCTCAACATCGCCCGCGGCGGGCCTGGCACCGGCGCGGACGGCGCGCAGTCGGTCGTCGCGGTGCTCAAGGAGATCGGCGTCGACACGACGGGGCTGGTGCTCCACGACGGCGCGGGCTTCGCGGAGGACAACGGCATCCCGCCGGCCACGCTGGTGTCCGCCATGCGGGCCTCGCTCGAGGTGCCCGAACTCGAGGAGCTGCTCGACTGGCTCCCGCTGTCCGGGCTCGAGGGCACCGTGGAGACCCGCTACGCGGGCACGCCGGTGGCCGCGCGGTGGCGCGCGAAAACCGGATCGCTCACCGGCGTCACCACCATCGCGGGCGTGATCATGACCGCGGACGGCCGCGCGCTCGCGGTCGCGCTCATGGCCGACGGCATGCCGTACGGGCAGGCCCGGCCCATCGCGGCGTTCGACGAGTTTCTGACGGCGCTGGCAGAATGCGGCTGTGACGGGTGAGCGGGGCGTGAGCGGACCTCATCCGTCCGTCTCCGCCTGCCGGGTCGCCGTGCGCCACGCGCTGGCCGACTGCGAGCTGGGCACCCGCGTGTGGGTCGCCTGCTCGGGAGGGCCGGACTCGCTGGCGCTCGCGGAGGCCGTGAGCTACGCCGCGCGCAAGCAGGGCTTGCTCGCCGGCGCGATCATCGTGGACCACGGGCTGCAGGCGGACTCGGCGGTGGTGGCCGAGCGCGCCGCCCACGAGGTGCGCCGCGCCGGCATCCACACGGTGCACATCGAGCGGGTGATCGTGGGCCGCAAGGGCGGCCTCGAGGCCGCGGCGCGCGACGCCCGCTACGCCGCGCTCGAGGCCCGCGTGGTCGCCGAGGGCGGGCTCGACCCCCTGCTGCTCACCGGCCACACCATGGACGACCAGGCCGAGACGGTGCTGCTAGCCCTCGCCCGCGGCTCGGGGGCCCGCACCCTGGCGGGAATCCCGGCGAGGAGGGGCCGCATCGTCCGCCCCTTCCTGACCGTGCGACGCAAGGACACCCTGGCCGCGTGCCAGTCCCTCGGGCTCGAGCCGTGGCACGACCCGAGCAACGAGGTCACCGACGGGCCGCGGCGGTCCGCGCTGCGCACCCAGGTGATGCCGGCGCTGGTCGAGGTGCTGGGGCCGGGCGTGGTGTCGGGGCTGGCGCGGTCGGCGGCGCTGCTGCAGGCCGACGCGGACGAGCTCGACCGGCAGGCGCGCTCCGCGATGGGCGCGTCCGTGTCGACCGTGCGCACGGACGACTGGCGCTGCGACATGCTCGCGGCGCTGCCCGACGCGATCCGCACGCGGATGCTCAAGATGCTCGCGGAGAGCCGCGGCGCGGGGCCGCTGACGTCCACGCACGTCGAGGCGCTCGACACGATCGTGACGCGGTGGAAGGGGCAGGGCGCGATCTCGCTTCCCGGCGGATACGAGGCCCGGCGCGAATATGGCAGGCTGGTCATCGGCCATCCGGCCCAGGAGGAGAGGCGACCGTGAGCATGGAACACGACATGAGCGACTACTCCGAGGTGCTGGTCACCGAGGAGCAGATCGCCACCCGGCTGGACGAGATGGCCGCGCAGATCCGCGCGGACTACGAGGGCAAGGACCTGCTGCTCGTGGGCGTGCTCAAGGGCGCCGTCATGGTGATGGCGGACCTCGCGCGCCGCATGCCCACCAACGTCCAGATGGATTGGATGGCGGTGTCCTCGTACGGCTCCGGCACCGTGTCCTCCGGCGTGGTGCGCATTCTCAAGGACCTCGACACGGACCTGACGGACCGTCACGTGCTCATCGTCGAGGACATCATCGACTCCGGCGTCACCCTGTCGTGGCTGCTGGGCAACCTGCGCACCCGCGGCGCCGCGTCCGTGGAGATCGCGACGCTGCTGCGTAAGCCCGACGCCCTGCGCGTCGAGGTGCCGGTGCGCTACGTGGGCTTCGACATGCCCACCAAGTTCCTGGTGGGCTACGGCCTCGACTTCGCGGAGGACTACCGCACGCTGCCGTTCATCGCGGCGCTCAAGCCGGAGGTCTACGGCGACCGCTGAGTCTTCTGGACACTCCGCACGGAATCTGATCCGACACGCGGAGGGGCGGGCCGGTATCGCGTCCTGAGACCGGCGTGTTGCGCTCCAATCCGTGCGCAGTGTCCGCGGTGGGGCCAGGCACGGGCACGCCGTGGCGATGTCCCCGGGCCCGCCGCGGCGCCGGTCGTCCACCGACCGCGCCGACGATCCGGGCACCGCCCCGTACGTACGGCGCACGCTCGCTCCATGAATCCGGTGCGTGCGCTGCTCCTTGCGGACGGCACCGCGCGCTGGAAGGAGCTCAGCGAGGCCGGCGTCTCGCGGGGGAGTCTGATGCGGGCGCTCGCGGCCGGTGACGTGGTTCGCGAGCATCGCGGCTGTTACGCGCTCCCGCACGTCGACCGTGCCGAAGTCGACGCCACGATCTTCCGGGGTGTGCCCTGCTGCGTGTCCGTGCTGGCCGCGCTCGGGCTGCCGGTGGTGCCGGACGCGACGCGGACGCACGTGTGGGTGCCCATGTCGCGCAGCCTCGCGCGGCGGGGGATACGGCCGATGGCCCGCGTCGTGGTGCATCGCACCGACCGTGTCGATCCAGAGCGCCTGGGCCGTGTCGAGATCGCGCTCGACATGGCAGGCGCCTGCCTCAGCCCCTACGGCCAGATGGCCGCGATCGACGCCGCGGTACACACCGGGGTAGTGGACCTCGAGGCCATCGACGCCTTCGAACTGACTCCGCCGGACCGGCGCCGCTGGCTTCGCGCACGGGTCGACGGCCGCGCCGAGTCACCAGGGGAGTCCTTCGCCCGCGCGGCGATGCTGGATGCCGGGCTCCAGGTGGCCTCGCAGGTCGAATTCGGCGGGATCGGCCGCGTGGACTTTCTGGTCGAGGGGCGGGCGGTGGTCGAGTGCGACGGCCGCTCCTATCACTCGGACCCCGCGAAGTTCACCTCCGATCGCGATCGCGACGTGAAGCTCGAACTCCGCGGCTACCTGCCGATGCGGTTCCCGTTCCAGAGGATCGTCGACGACCCGCACGGACTCGCATCCGACGTCCGTGCCGTGCTCTGGCGGCACGGGCGCTGAGCCCGCGCGCCCGCAGGCTTCGCCGTGGCCGGACACTGCGCACGGAACGCCGCGCGACACCCCGGCGTTTGGACCGGTATGGCCCTCGATCTGCGGCGCGTCGCACTCGAATCCGTGCGCAGTGTCCGGAGGTACCTCGCCCCGAGCGAAACCTTGGCCCCGCGCCACCCCCACCGCGTAGAGTCGTGCCCAACATGAAGAACGCTCTCAACCTCCGCCTCATCCTGCTCTACGTGCTGGCCGCGATCCTGGTCGGCTGGCTCGTATCAGGCCTGTTCTCGTCCAGCCCCAAGGAGGTCGACACCTCCGAGGGGCTCGAGCTGCTGGCCTGGCAGGTGGTGGAGCAGGTGAAGATCGTCGACGGCGACCAGCGCGTCGAGATGACCCTCGAGGACCCGGCCGACTTCCCCGAGGACGCTCCCGAGGCGTGGGACGATCTGGGCGACCAGGTGCAGTTCTTCTACGTCGCGCCGCAGGGCGAGGAGGTCGTCCAGGCGATCAAGAACGCGTTCCCCGCGCAGGGCTACAACTCCGAGGTGCCCCGGTCCTCCATCTGGACCACCCTCGCCTTCACCTTCCTGCCCGTGCTGCTGCTCGTGGGACTGTTCTGGTTCCTCATGGTCAACATGCAGGGCGGCGGTGGCGGCCGCCTCATGAGCTTCGGCAAGTCCAAGGCCTCGATGGTCACGCCGGACACCCCCACGGTGAAGTTCGACGACGTCGCCGGCGTCGACGAGGCCGTCGAGGAGCTCCGCGAGATCGAGGAGTTCCTCGAAAACCCCGCCAAGTTCCAGGCCGTGGGCGCCAAGATCCCCAAGGGCGTGCTGCTCTACGGTCCCCCGGGAACCGGCAAGACGCTCCTCGCGCGCGCAGTCGCGGGCGAGGCGGGCGTGCCGTTCTTCTCCATCTCCGGATCGGACTTCGTCGAGATGTTCGTCGGCGTGGGCGCGAGCCGTGTCCGCGACCTGTTCGAGCAGGCCAAGAAGAACAGCCCGGCCATCATCTTCGTCGACGAGATCGACGCGGTGGGCCGTCACCGCGGCGCCGGCCTGGGCGGCGGGCACGACGAGCGTGAGCAGACGCTCAACCAGATGCTCGTCGAGATGGATGGCTTCGACATCCACACCAACATCATCATGATCGCGGCGACCAACCGCCCCGACATCCTCGACCCCGCGCTGCTGCGCCCGGGCCGCTTCGACCGCCAGGTGGGCGTCGACGCGCCGGACCTCAAGGGCCGCGTCAAGGTGCTCGACGTGCACTCGAAGGGCAAGCCCATCTCTCCCGAGGTGGACCTCGAGGCCCTCGCGCGCCGCACCCCGGGCTTCACCGGCGCGGACCTCGCGAACGTCCTCAACGAGGCCGCGCTGCTCACGGCCCGCCGCGAGAAGCAGCTCATCGGCCCGCCCGAGATGGACGAGGCGATCGACCGCGTCATCGCCGGCCCCCAGAAGCGCACCCGCGTCATGAACGACCATGACAAGCGCGTCACCGCCTATCACGAGGGCGGCCACGCGCTGGTGGCAGCCGCGATGCGCCACACCGACCCCGTCACCAAGGTGACCATCCTTCCGCGCGGCCGCGCGCTCGGCTACACGATGGTGATGCCGCAGGAGGACCGCTACTCCAAGACCCGCAACCAGCTGCTCGACAACCTCGCCTACGCGATGGGCGGCCGCATCGCGGAGGAGCTCGTCTTCGGCGACCCGTCCACCGGCGCGAGCAACGACATCTCCCAGGCGACCGAGATCGCCAAGCAGATGGTCACCGAGTACGGCATGTCCACGCGCATCGGCTCCGTCCGCCTCACCGGCAGCTCCGGCGAGGTCTTCCTGGGCCGCGACATGGGCCACGGTCGAGAGTTCTCGGAGAGCGTCGCCTCGACCGTCGACGCCGAGGTCCGCGGCCTCATGGACAACGCCATGGCCGAGGCCACCCGCGCCCTCGCCGCCAACCGCGCCGTCCTCGACCGCCTCGCCGCCGAGCTCCTCGAGAAGGAGACGCTCGGCGAGGACGAGCTCGCCGCCATCTTCGCCGACGTCGAGAAGATCCCCTCGCGCGACGAGTGGACCTCCGGCCACTGGATCGAGGCCGCACCCGAGACCGCCAAGGGCGGCGCCACGGTCTCCGAGCCCGTCCCCCACGAGGGCGACCGGCTCGAGGAGACCGGGGACGATGCAGGGGCTGGGGACATCGACGCGCCCACCGGGGAGCCTGGGGAGACCGGGGACGATGCGCGGCCTGGGGACATCGACGCGCCCACCGGGGAGCCTGGGGAGACCCGGGACGATGCGCGGCCTGGGGACATCGACGCGCCCACCGGGGAGCCCGGGGAGACCGAGGGCGAGGACTCCGTCCCCGCGCCTGAGCTCGTCGAGCCCAAGGACCAGGGGTGACGGTCGACCGTCCGCGGCTCGAGGCGGCGGTTCGCGAGATCCTGCACGCGGTGGGGGAGGACCCCGACCGCGACGGGCTGCGCGAGACCCCCGCCCGGGTGGCCCGCGCGTACGAGGAGTTCTTCGCCGGCCTCTCGCAGGACCCCGCGGACGTGCTGTCCGCGGTGTTCGAGCTGGGCCACGAGGAGATGATCCTGGTCAAGGACATCGAGCTGTACTCGATGTGCGAGCACCACCTGGTGCCCTTCCACGGCGTCGCCCACGTCGCGTACATCCCGGGCCCGGACGGCCGCATCACCGGACTGAGCAAGTTGGCTCGCTTGGTGGAGGTGTTCGCCCGCCGACCCCAGGTGCAGGAGCGCCTCACCACCCAGGTCGCGGACGCGCTGGTCGAGGAGCTGGGCGCCCGCGGCGTGATCGTCGTCGTCGAGGCCGAGCACCTGTGCATGTCCATGCGCGGCATCCGCAAGCCCGGCTCCCGCACGGTGACCTCCGCGGTCCGCGGCATCATGCGCGACGCCGCCACCCGCGCCGAGGCCATGAGCCTCATCGCCGGGAGGTAGCCCGTGACGCTCGTCATGGGCATCGTCAACGTCACGCCCGACTCCTTCGCGGACGGCGGCCTCTACGCCCGAGCCGATGCGGCGGTCGCCCGCGGCCTCGCCCTCGCCTCGGACGGGGCGGACCTGGTCGACGTGGGCGGCGAGTCGACCCGGCCGGGCGCCGAGCGGATCTCCCTCGAGGAGGAGCAGGCCCGCGTGCTGCCCGTCATCAGGGAGCTCGCCGCGCACGGCATCGGCGTGAGCATCGACACCATGAACGCCGCCACGGCGCGCGCGGCGGTCGAGGCCGGCGCGAGCATCGTCAACGACGTTTCCGGCGGCCTCGCCGACCCGGCCATGGGGGCCACGGTGGCCGCGCTCGACGTCGACTTCGTCTGCATGCACTGGCGCGCCCACTCGACCCACATGGACGCGAGCGACCGTTACGACGACGTGGTCGCGGAGGTGCGCGACGAGCTCGACGCGCGCGTCGCCGCCCTGGTGGCGGCGGGCGTGGGGGAGGGGCGCATCGTCCTCGATCCCGGGCTGGGATTCGCGAAAGTGACGGACTCGAACTGGCCGCTGCTCGCCCGCATGGACGAGTGGTCGCGCGGCCGGCGCGTGCTCGTCGGCGGCTCGCGCAAGCGGTTCCTGGGCGCGGCGATCGCCCGCGCGACCAGCGCATCGTCCCCGGACGGGACCACCGCATCGTCCCTGGTGGAGGCCCCCGGGCCGGACGACCGGGAGGCCGCCACCATCGCCCTCACCGCCCTCGCGGCGGCCGCCGGGGCGTGGGGCGTGCGGGTGCACGAGGCGCGGGGCTCGGCGGATGCGGTGCGCGTCGCGTCGGCTTGGAATAACGCGGCGCACGCGCAAGGATGACGCCATGACGACGCCGATCATCCTCCCGTTCTCCAAGCACGGCATCGAGCTCGACCAGATCTTCGTGACGGGGGTGCGCGTCCAGGGCACGCACGGCGTGTACGCGCGGGAGAAGGAGTCCGGCCAGCTGTTCCTCGCGGACGTGGTCGCGCACGTGTCGACGCAGCGCGCCGCCGCGACGGATTCGCTGGCCGCGACGGTCAACTACTCGGACATCGCGGACCGCACGGCCGAGATCCTGGGCGGCGACTCCGCCGACCTGCTCGAGACCGTGGCCGAGCACGTCGCCGAGGCCATCCTCGAGATGCCCGGCGTCGAGTGCGTCGACGTGGTGATCCACAAGCCGCAGGCGCCGCTGCACGTCGAGTTCGGGGACGTGATGGTGAAGATCCGCCGCGACTACCGGTCCGCGGGGCTGTGGTCGGGCAAGCGCATCGGCTCGTCGGCGGTGCCGGCGCGCGACGCGTACACCGGCGTTCTCCAGTCCGACGACCCGCTCGACCAGCAGCCGCTCCAGCCCGTGGTCGCGTACCTGGGCCTGGGCGGCAACGTGGGCGACGTCGACACCACCTTCCGCGAGGCGCTGTGGGAGCTGCACAAGATCCCTGGTATCGCCGTGCGCCGGTCGTCGTCGCTGTTCCGGACCGCGCCCGTGGGCGGGCCCGAGCAGCCCGACTTCCTCAACGCCGTGGTCGAGGTGCAGACCGCCCTCGCGCCGCGCGAGCTGCTCGCCGCGTGCCAGGGCGTGGAGATGCTGCACGGCCGCGAGCGGCTCGTGGAGAACGGCCCGCGCACCATCGACATCGACATCCTCGCGTACGCGGACCTCGAGGCCGCCGCCGACGACCTCACCATCCCGCACCCGCGCGCCGCCGAGCGTGCGTTCGTGCTCGCGCCGTGGACCACCCTCGCCCCCGACGCCCGCATCCCGGGCGCCGGCCGCGTGGGCGACCTCGCGGCGCTGGTCGACTCCGAGGGCGTCGCGCTCGTCGCGGCGCGCTGGCCCCAGCCGGAGGGCGCCACCGCCCAGTGAGCTTCCTTCCCACCCGACGCCCGGTCCTTGGCGCGCCCCGGTGCGCCCCCGAGGCGAGGGCGCTCGCGGCCCGGCCGCCCCGGTGCTCGCGCGGCCTGCGCGGGACGTGGGGCGTGCGCGGCGCCTGGGGCGTGCGTGGCGAGCGTGGCCTGGGTGGCGCGTGGGGCGTGCGTGGCGAGCGTGGTCTGCGCGGCCCGCGCCCTGTCCGTCGGGGGTGCCCGTGACGCCGCTGAGCTGGGTCCGACTCGCCGGCCTCGCCGCGGGCGTGGGCGCGGTCGCGTGGATCATCACGCGCGTGCTCGTGACCTCGGGCCACACCCCGTACCCCGTGCCGTGGAGCGTGCTGGTGGTCTCCGGGGCGGCGGCGGTGCTCGCCTTCGCGCTCGGCTGGGCGGTGCGCCAGTACCGCAAGGGCGACAACCCGGGGCTCAACCCGCTGCGCGCCGCCCGCACCGCCGTCTACGCCCACGCGTGCGCCTACGCCGGCGCCATCCTGGCCGGCGCCTACGGCGGCTACGGACTCTCGCTCGCGCTCGACTGGTCGCACGGGCCCCGGCGCGAGGTCGCCATCTCCGGCTTCGTGGCCGCGCTGGGCGGGATCGCGCTCGTGATCGCCGGGCTCTGGGTCGAGCACTGGTGCCGCGCCGATGACGACGACGACCACAAGGGCGGCCCCGGCGGCGCCCCCACCGCCGGCCCGGGCGCGGCTGCCTGACCTGTCTCTCTGGACACTCCGCACGGATTCAGCGGCGACACGCGGGTCACGGGCTCCGATTCCGGCCCAGCCACCGGCGTGTTGCTCCTCGATCCGTGCGGAGTGTCCGCGGCCTCGCGTCACCTGTCCACACAGCGCGGCCCGCAACCGCCGCGAAAAAGCTGATATCCGTGCGACACGCCGACGACACGCCGGGGCTCGTGTGGAGCAGTGAAGAAAACGTGTGGACAGGTGACTCGCGGGTGACTCGCGGGTGATGCCAGGGTGACTCGCGGGCGCTGCCAGGGTGACTCGGCAGCTGCCGCCAGCGGCGCGACGGCCGCGCGCCGCAACCCTGGCACACTGATCCCATGACCTGGTACGAGCACTCGTCGGCGCCGTGGGTGCCGGTCTCGAGGCGCCTCATCCGCGCCCGCACCATCACGCTGTGGATCTGGTTCGGCCTGCTCATCGTGGCCTCGTCGGTGCTCGCGTTGCTGGGCGACGAGCCCCTCCTCTTGATCGTCCCCGCCGTGCTCGTGGCGCTGGGACTGTGGTTCAGCTGGATCATCGTCCGCCAGGTCACCGCGCACGCCTGGGCCGAGGCCGAGGACGAGCTCCTGGTCCGCCGCGGCCGCCTCTTCCGCTCGGTGACGGTGGTGCCGTACGGCCGCATGCAGTTCGTCGACGTGTCCGCCGGCCCGCTCCAGCGCGCGTTCGGGATCGCGAAGGTCCAGCTCCACACCGCGTCGCCGCACTCGGACGCATCGATCTCCGGCGTCCCCGCCGACGAGGCCGCGCGCCTGCGCGACCGCCTCACCACCCGGGGCGAGGCGCGCCTGGCGGGTCTCTGACCCATGCCCGACACGCCCGTGCCCAGCACCGAGTACTCCGCTCCCCGCGAGTGGACCCGCCTCCACCCCATCACCCCGCTGCTGGGCGGCTGGGGAATCCTGGGCCTGGTCGCCGCCTACTTCATCTACGACCGCCTCCCCGGCTGGGTCGCGGGCGACGACCCGACCTTCGACTTCTTCGACCAGTTCCCCGTCCTGTGGATCCTCCTCGCGGCCGCGCTGGGCGTCGCGCTCGTCATCGGCGCGGGCGTGCTGCAGTGGAGCCGCACCGAGTACCGCATCGGCGACGACGCGGTCTACCTGCGCCAGGGCATCGTCACCCGCCAGCAGCGCCAGGCCCGCCTGGACCGACTCCAGGCCGTCGACGTGGTCCAGCCGCTCCTCGCGCGCCTCGCCGGCTTCGCCGCCATCAACATCCAGGTCGCCGGCGGCCAGAAGTCCGGCGTCATGCTCAAATTCCTCCGCCTGGGCGACGCCGAGGCCCTCCGCAACGAGATCCTCTACCTCGCCGCCGGCGTGACCGGGGACGATGCGGGGGGTGAGCCGGGCGTCGACGTCACCCCGGTCGGGGGAGACCAGGTCGCGGGAGACCGGGTTCCCGGAGACCAGGTGACCGATGCGACCGAGGCGGCCGCCGCATCGTCCGGGGTGCTGGCCGGACTCGGCGCCCAGCTGAGCGAGAGGGCACAGGCGCTCGGTCGCCCCGAGGACGTCCTGCGCGGCACCGAGCGCGTCCGCACGCGCGTGGCCGCCGCGCCCGAGCGCGAGGTCTACTCGGTGCCCACGCCGCGCCTGCTGCTGAGCGTGCTGTTCTCCGGCCCGGCCGTGTTCCTCATCGGGGCGCCGCTGGTGTCGCTGCCGTTCCTGTTCCTGCTGCACGTCGACGTGTTCGCCGCGGTGGGCGCGGTGCTGGGCACGTCGCTGGTGGCGATCCTGTCCGCGCTGGCCGGATTCCTGGGCTTCTTCTGGCAGCGGATCAACGGCGGCTTCGGGTTCACCGCGGCCGTCTCCCCGGACGGGTTGCGCATGCGCCACGGCCTCACCCAGACCCGCCGCCAGACCGTGCCGCCGGGCCGCGTCCAGGCGATCCGCCTGTACCAGCCGCTGCTGTGGCGCCGGAAGGACTGGTGGCGCATCACCATCAACGTCGCGGGCTATGGCGAGGACCAGGAGTCCGTGTCCGTGCTGCACCCGGTGGCGACGCGCGAGGAGGCGCTCACCGCGGTCTGGCTCATCCTGCCGGACCTGGGCGACCCCGACCCCGCGGGCACCCTGTCGCTCGCGATGACCGGCCGCGGCGACGACGGCGGCTTCCTCACCGCGCCCCCGCGGTCCAAGCGGATCGACCCGATCCAGTGGCGCTACCGCGGCGTGCGCGCCACCGAGCGCGCCCTGCTGATCCGCAGCGGCCGCTTCACCAAGGAGCTCGTGGTGGTGCCGCACGAGCGCACCCAGTCGCTGGGCCTCCAGCAGGGGCCGCTCGACCGGGCGCTCGGGCTCGCGAACGTGGTGGTGCACTCGACGCAGGGGCCGGTGCGGCCCCGGGCCGAGCATCTGGACATGCAGGACGCCTTCGCCCTGCTCGACGCCCAGGCCGGGCGCGCGCGGGAGGGGCGCCGGCGCCAGACGCCGGAGCAGTGGATGAGGGCCGTCGGACTGTGATGGGTGCAGGCCTGTGACGAGTGCAGGGCTGTGAACGACGTGGCTGCCGCGATGGGCGCGGCGCGGAGAGAGGCGGAACTGTGAACGGACCGGAGATCACGGGCGCATCGCGGCGGCCGGGGCGGCTGCGCATCGGCGTCGTGGGCGCGGGGCGCGTGGGCGCGGTGCTCGCGGCGGCGCTGCGCGAGGCGGGCCACGAGGTGGTCGCGGCCTCGGGCGTCTCCGAGGATTCCGTGAGCCGCATCGAGACCCTCCTGCCCGGCGTGCCGGTGCTGCCGCCGGACGAGGTGGTCCGCGGCGCCGAGCTCGTCATGCTCACCGTCCCCGACGACTCCATCGAGGAGGTCGCGCGCGGCCTCGCCAAGCTGGGCGTGTGGCGCGCGGGGCAGTTCGCCATGCACACCTCGGGCCGCCACGGCATCGACATCCTGGTCGACTGCCTCCCGGGCGGTGTCATCCCGCTCGCGATCCACCCCGCGATGACGTTCACCGGGACGTCCCTGGACCGGGCGCGATTGACCGATGCGATGTTCGCCGTCACCGCCCCGCCCGGCATGCTGCCGGTCGCCCAGGCGCTCGCGGTCGAGATGGGCGGCGAGCCCGTCTGCATCGAGGAGTGGGACCGCCCGGCCTATCACGCGGCCCTGGTGCACGGCGCGAACCACGTGGTCACCGCGGTGACGCAGGCGAGCGCGCTGCTCGCGAGGATCGGCGTCGAGGAGCCCGCGCGGGTGCTCGGCCCACTCACCCACGCCTCCGTGGACGGCGCGCTGCGGGACGCCCCCGGCGCGGTCTCCTCGCTGACCGGGCCCGTGGTCCGCGGCGACGCCGGGACCGTGGCCGCGCACCTGCAGTCGCTCGAGAAGGCACCCGAGATGCTCCACGCCTACCGCGCGATGGCCCGCGCGACCGCGGACTTGGCGCTGTCCGGCGGGAGGATCGGGCCCGCGCAGTACGCGGACCTCATCGCCACGCTGGGAGTGGAGTAGTGCGCGTCGTCCACACCGCCGCCGAGCTTCGCGAGGCCGCGCCCGGCTCACCTGCCGCGCCCGGATCGGGAGCCGCCTCGGCCGGCACCCGCGCCGTCGTCATGACCATGGGCGCGCTGCACGAGGGCCACCTCGCCCTGGTGCGCGCCGCCCGCGAGATGGCCGACCAGGTCGTGGTCACCGTCTTCGTCAACCCCCTCCAGTTCAACGACCCCAAGGACTTGGAGTCGTATCCGCGCACCCTCGAGGCCGACTGCGCGCTGCTCGAGCCCCTGGGCGTGGACCTGGTTTTCGCCCCCGGCGGCGACGAGGTCTACCCCGGCGGCACGCCCCTGGTGACGGTCAGTGCGGGCGAAATCGGACGGGTGCTGGAGGGAGCGCATCGTCCCGGGCACTTCGACGGCATGCTCACCGTGGTCGCGAAGCTGCTGCACCTCACCGCGCCGGACATCGCGCTGTTCGGGCAGAAGGACGCGCAGCAGCTCATTGCGATCCGCACCATGGCGCGCGACCTCAACTTCCCGGTGCGCATCGAGGGCGTGCCGACCGTGCGCGCCGCGGACGGCCTCGCGCTGTCCTCGCGCAACGTCTTCCTCTCGCCCTCGGAGCGCGAGAGCGCCCTGGCGCTCAACCGGGCCCTCCGCGCGGCGGAGGAGGTGCTTGCCAGCGGAACCAGCGCATCGGCGCCCACCCCGGCCCGGGCGGCGGGCGAGCCGGCGACCGCGTCCGGAACCAGGGCATCGTCCCTGGCCGATGCCCTGGCCGCCGGCCGGGCGATCCTGGCCGCCGAGCCGGGCGTCGACGTCGACTACTTCGAGGCGCTCGACCCCGCGACCGCGATGCCTCTGGACCCGACCGGGACCGGGGCGGACTATCGTGGAGAGGCAGTGATCGCCGTGGCGGCCCGGGTGGGCGCGACGCGGCTCATCGACAACGTGGTGACGCGCATCGGCGCGGGCGGGGACGGCGCGGGCCGGACCGGCTCGGACTGATTCACCGCTCCCGGGCGTTGTCCCGGGGGAGGCTCGCGCGTCGCGAGGAGAGCAATGACCAGTCTTCAGCGCCCCATGATGATCTCGAAGATCCACCGGGCGACCGTCACCCAGGCGGACCTGCACTACGTGGGCTCCGTCACCATCGACGCGACCCTCATGGAGGCCGCGGACATCATCCCTGGTCAGCAGGTGGACATCGTCGACGTCACCAACGGCGCCCGGCTGACCACGTACGCGATCCCGGGCGAGGCGGACTCGGGCGTGATCTGCATCAACGGCGCCGCCGCGCACCTGGTGCACCAGGGGGACCTGGTCATCATCATCGGGTACGGCATGCTGCCGGACGCGCAGGCGCGGACCTTCGAGCCGCACGTGGTGTTCGTCGACGCGGACAACCGGATCGTCGAGCTGTCCGACGAGCCCGGCCTGGTGCCCGCCGGCAACGGCCTCGAGCCGTCGGGCCTGCCGGTCCACGAGTTCCACTCGCAGGGCTGGGACGCCTACCACCAGCGCGCCTGAGCTGCGCGTGCCGGACACTCCGCACGGATTGTCCGGCGACACGCGGGCGCGCGGCGGCGTGTCGGGCCTGGTGAGCGGCGTGTCGGACTCGAATCCGTGCGCAGTGTCCACAGGGCAGCCCGGTAACCTGACCGGATGACCGCCTTCGTGCGCCGTCTCGCGGCGCCCCAGCCCGGCTGGACCATCGAGGCCGACGTGATCGTCGTCGGCACCGGCATCGCCGGACTCACCACCGCACTCGACCTCCGCGAGAAGGTCGACCGCGTGCTGCTCGTCACCAAGGGGGTGCTGAGCTCGGGCGCGACCGTGTGGGCGCAGGGCGGCATCGCCGCGGCGCTCGACCCCGAGGACACCCCCGAGGAGCACCTGGCCGACACCCTCACCGCGGGCGTGGGGCTGTGTTCCGAGGAGGCCGTGCGGGTCCTGGTGACGGAGGGGCCGCACTCGGTGCGCAAGCTGGTCCGGCGCGGTGCGCAGTTCGACACGGGCCCCGACGGAGACATCACGCTGACGCGCGAGGGCGGCCACCACCGCTCGCGCATCGCGCACGCCGGCGGCGACGCGACCGGCGCGGAGATCTCCCGCGCGCTCATCGAGCAGCTCGAGGCCATCCGCTCGGACCCTGGCATCGAGGTCATCGAGCACGCGATGGTCGTCGACCTGCTCACCGCCGCACCCGACGCGGATGGTCGGCCGGGGCCGGTGTGCGGCGTGACCCTGCACATCATCGGCGAGGGCACGCGCGACGGCGTGGGCGCGGCGCTGGGCAAGGCCGTCATCATGGCGACCGGAGGAATCGGCCAGGTGTTCCGCTCCTCGACGAACCCCGCATCGGCCACCGGCGACGGCCTGGCCGCCGCCCTGCGCGCGGGCGCGGCGCTCGCGGACGTCGAATACGTGCAGTTCCACCCCACCGTGCTGTGGATGGGCGCGAACGCGCGCGGCCAGCTGCCCCTGATCTCCGAGGCGGTGCGCGGCGAGGGCGCGCACCTGCTCAACGGCGCGGGTGAGCGGTTCATGGTGGGCCGCCACGAGCTCGCCGAGCTCGCGCCGCGCGACGTGGTCTCGCGCGCCATCGTGGAGCAGCTGCGCGAGGACGAGTCCGACAACGTCTTCCTCGACTGCCGCCACCTGGGCAAGAAGTTCCTCAAGCAGCGCTTCCCGTCGATCCGCCGCGCGCTCAAGGCGCACGGCATCGACATGGCGCACGACCTGATTCCGGTCGCGCCCGCGCAGCACTTCCACTCCGGCGGGATCCTCGCGGACCTGCACGGCCGGTCCACGGTCAAGGGGCTCTATGCGATCGGCGAGGCGGCGTGCACCGGCGTGCACGGGGCCAACCGCCTGGCGTCGAACTCGCTGCTCGAGGGCCTGGTGTTCGGGCGCCGGGCCGCGCGCGACGCCGCGTCCCTGGTCGACGAGGGCGTGCTGTCCCAGCTCGAGCCCGTCTCGCGGGGCGGGGATTCGGCGCTGGTGCCCGCGACGATGCGCTCGCGACTGCAGGCCATCGCGCACGAGGGTGCGGGGCCGGTCCGCGACGGCGACGGCCTCGACGACGCGCTGGCGCGGCTGGATCGCATCCGCGAGCGCTTCCACACGGACCCGGTCGCGGACGTGATGCCGCAGACCGCCGAGTGGGAGACCACCAACATCACCACCACCGCCACCGTGCTCGCGCGCACCGCGATGCTGCGCGAGGAGAGCCGCGGCGGGCACGTGCGCGCCGACTTCCCCGAGGTGGATCCGGACTGGGCGGTGCGCCTGGTCGCGCGGCTGGACCCGGATGGGGAGATGTCGATCGTGAAGGCGCCGCTCGAGATCGGGTGATACGCGGGGTCCGGCTCCGGCTCCGTGCCCGGCCCTGTGTCACCTGTCCACACGTTTTCTTCACTGGTCCACACGCCTGCCGGCGTGTCGTCGGCGTGTCGCGCGGATATCAGCATTTTTGCGGCGGTTGCGGGCCGCGCTGTGTGGACAGGTGACGCGAGGCCGCGGACACTCCGCACGGATCGAGGAGCAACACGCCGGGGGCCGGGCCGGAATCGGAGCCCGTGACCGGCGTGTCGCCGCTGAATCCGTGCGGAGTGTCCGAAGTTCGCGTGCGGAGTGTCCAGAGAGACAGGTCAGGCCGGCGCGGTCTGACCGTTGCTCAGCACCAGCCCCGGCAGCGCCTCGACCAGCGTGAACATCCCGCCGTCGAGCGTCGCCGAGTCGAAGCCCTCCTGCTCCAGCACGCGGTGCGCGTAATACGACCGCACGCCCGACGCGCACAGCACGCGCACCGGCCGGCCGGCGGCCAGGTGGCGCACGCCGTCCAGGTGCTCGCGCAGGAACGTGTGCGGCAGGTTGATGGCGCCGGGGATGTGGCCCATGGCGAACTCGCGTTCGGACCGCACGTCGAGCAGCAGGGCGTCGGCCCGCACCTGCTCGAGCTCCGACGGGTACCAGACGCGCGTGGTGCCGTTGACGACGTTCTGCGCGAGGAAGCCCAGCATGTTCACCGGGTCCTTCGCGGAGCCGAACGGCGGCGCGTACGCGAGCTCGAGCTCGGCCAGGTCGTCGGCGGTGAAGCCCGCGCGCAGCGCCGTCGCGAGCACGTCGATGCGCTTGTCCGCGCCGTCCGGCCCCACGGCCTGCGCGCCCAGCAGCTTGCCGGAGGGCGAGAACACCGCCATGAGGTGCAGGATCTGCGAGCCGGGGTAGTAGCCGGCGTGGTTCGCGGGGTGCGTGTGGACCACGAAATACTCGATGCCCGCGGCGTCCAGCATCCGCGGCGACGCGCCCGTCATCGCGGCGGTCAGCCCGAACGCGCGCACGATCGCGGTGCCCAGCACCGGCTGCGCCGTGTCCGCGCGACCCATGATCGAGTCCGCCGCGCGACGGCCCTGACGGTTCGCGGGGCCGGCCAGCGGCACGGGGCCCACCTGCCCGGTGACGCCGTGGCGCACGGCGATCGCGTCGCCCGCGGCCCAGATGTGCGGGTCGGAGGTGCGCTGCTGCTCGTCCACCAGGATCGCGCCGCGCCCGTCGAGGTCCAGGCCCGCGTCCCGCGCGAGGCCGGACCGCGGCCGCACGCCCACGGACACGATCACCAGGTCCGTCTCCACGGACCCGCCGTCGGACAGCGCGACGGTGACCGACGCATCGTCCCTGGACGATGCGCTCACACCCGTCGCGGCGACCCCCACCCGGACGTCGACGCCGTGGGAGGCGAGCTCGGTGTGGACCAGGCGCGCCATCTCGGGCGCGAGGGGCGGGAGCACCTGCGGGGCGAGCTCGACGAGGGTGACGTCGAGGCCGCGGTGGCGCAGCGCCTCGGCGGTCTCGAGGCCGATGAATCCGGCGCCCATGACGACGGCGCGGCGCGCGGTGGTTGCCCGCGTCGCGAGGTCGCGCGCCTCGTCGACGGTGCGCAGGTGCGTGACCTGCGGGAGGTCCATGCCCTCGATGGGCGGGACGATCGCGTCCGCGCCGGGGGAGAGGACCAGCGCGTCGTAGCCGAGCGTCTCGATGCCGTCGGGCGTCGAGACGGTGAGCTCGCGGGCGTCGCGGTCGATGCCGATCACCTCGTGCTCGACGCGCACGTCCAGGTCGAGCGACGCGCGCAGCGAGTCGGGCGTGTGGAGCAGGAGTTGGTCGTCGCGCTCGATCTCGCCGCCCACGTGGTACGGCAGGCCGCAGTTGGCGAAGGACACGTAGCGGCCCTTCTCGAGGACGATGATCTCCGCCTTCTCGTCCAGACGGCGGGCGCGGGCCGCGGCGCTCATGCCGCCGGCGACGCCTCCGATGACCAGGATGCGCATGTGGGACTCCTTCCGGGAAACCTTCCGGGATTCACCGTAACAGATACCCCTGGGGGTATCTAGTCCGGAGGTCCCGGAGGGCGTGCCGGAGGCCGATGCGGGTGTCGGGTGAGGCTTGTGGCCGAGGGTTCCGGGCCGCTCAGGCGAGCGACATGAACATCTTCTCGAGGCGCTGCTTCGCGTCCGTCGCGGCCTCGCCCTGCTGCATGCACTGCTCGAGCCCCGTCGCGATCATCGAGAACCCGGCGCGGTCGATCGCCTTGGACACGGCGGCCAGCTGCGTCACCACGTCGGCGCACTCGCGTCCCTCCTCGATCATCTTGAGCACCCCGGCGAGCTGGCCGTGCGCGCGGCGCAGGCGCTTGACGACGGGGTCCATGTCCTCTTCGGTCAGGTGGATCTCGGACATCGGGTACCTCCAGGGGGATCGTGATGCTCGGCTCAGGATACCCCCGGAGGGTATCCGCCGCCCAGGGGTCCACCACAATGGACCCATGACGCACCCCGAGGAGACCGCCCTCCAGTCCGGCACCATCGCCCCGCTCGACCCCCAGGCCCTCGCGCGCATCGTCGCCACCGCGCTCGACGAGGACCTGGGCCCCCAAGACCGCGACGTCACCACGCAGTCCACCATCCCGGCCGATGCGCGGGTCGCCGGAGTGGTCGCCGCCCGCGAGAACTGCGTCCTCGCCGGGATCGACGCGGTCGAGGAGACGATGCGCCAGGTCGCCTCGCGCCTGGGCCTGCCCGTGCCGTCCGTGGTGCGGCGGGCGGCCGACGGCGACTGGCTGCGCTCGGGCTCCGTCATCGCGGAGGTCGAGGGCCCCGGCCACGTGGTCCTCATCGCCGAGCGCACCCTCCTCAACCTCATGTCCCGCGCCTCCGGCGTCGCGACGCACACCCGCCAGTGGGCCGACGCGCTCGCCGGCACCGGCGCCCACGTGCTCGACACGCGCAAGACCACGCCCGGCCTGCGCGAGCTCGACAAGTACGCGGTGCGCGCCGGCGGCGGGATCAACAAGCGCATGGGCCTGTTCGACTGCGCGATGGTCAAGGACAACCACATCGTCGCCGCGGGCTCGGTGGCGAAGGCCGTCAAGCGCATCGAGAGGTCCTTCCCCGGCGTGCCCGTCCAGGTCGAGGTCGAGACCCCCGCCCAGGCCGACGAGGCCCTCGACGCCGGCGTCCGCTTCCTCATGATCGACAACATGGCGCCGGCCGCGATGACCGAGCTCGTCGCCGCCATCCGCGCCCGCGAGCCCCGGACCGGCAAGGTGTGGCTCGAGGCCACGGGCGGCCTCACGCTCGAGAACGTGCGCGACGTGGCGGCCACGGGCGTGGACTTCATGTCCGTCGGCGCGCTCACGCACTCGAGCCCCATCGTGGACCTGGGCCTCGACCTCTCCTGACGCGGCGGTGGCTCATTCCCCACCAGTCACCCCTCCGCCCCATCACCCCTCCGCCCCATCACCCCTCCACACAAGCCGTCCGAAAACCGGCGCGAAAATGCTGATATCCGCGCGACACGCCGACGACACGCCGGCCGGTGTGTGGAGCAGTGAAGAAAACGTGTGGAGGGGTGACGCGAGTCCGTGCGAAGGGGTGACGCGAATCCGTGCGGAGTGTCCGGGAAACGGGGCCCCATTAGACTTGCGCCCGTGACTGAGCAGACCGCCCCCGCCGCTGACAACCAGGAGTCCGTCCAGGACGACACCCCGGAGCAGATGCGGGTCCGCCGCGCCAAGCGTGACCGCATCATCGAGGCCGGCGGGGAGGCGTACCCCGTCTCCGTGCCCCGCACGCACGAGATCGCGGACGTGAAGTCCGGCTACGCGCACCTCGAGACCGGCGAGGAGACCCAGGACGTCGTGGGCGTCGCCGGGCGCGTGGTGTTCATCCGCAACACGGGCAAGCTGTGCTTCGCGTCCATCCAGGACGGCACCGGCGAGCGCCTGCAGATCATGCTGAGCCTCGCGGAGGTGGGCGAGGAGTCGCTCGCCGCCTTCAAGGCCGACGTCGACCTGGGCGACCACCTGTTCGCCAAGGGCCGCGTCATCAGGTCCCGCCGCGGCGAGATCTCCGTCTTCGCGACCGAGTGGGCCCTCGCCGCCAAGTCGCTGCGCCCCCTCCCGGTCCTGCACAAGGACCTCGCGGAGGACACCCGCGTGCGCCAGCGCTACGTCGACCTCATCGCCCGCCCCCTCGCGCGCGACACGGTCCGCCACCGCGCGACCATGATGCGCTCCCTCCGCGAGAGCCTCCACGGCCGCGGCTACATCGAGGTCGAGACGCCCATGCTGCAGACGCAGCCCGGCGGCGCCGCGGCCCGCCCGTTCGTCACGCACATGAATGCCTTCGACATCGATCTCTACATGCGCATCGCGCCGGAGCTGTTCCTCAAGCGCGCGGCCGTGGGCGGCATCGAGAAGGTCTTCGAGATCAACCGCAACTTCCGCAACGAGGGCTCCGACTCCTCGCACTCGCCCGAGTTCTCCATGCTCGAGGCGTACGAGGCCTACGGCGACTACGACACCATGGCCGAGCTCACCCAGTCCCTGGTCCAGGGCGCCGCGCAGGACGTGTTCGGCACGCAGGTGGTGACGCTCGCGGATGGCTCGGAGTACAACCTGGGCGGCGAGTGGGCGCAGCTGACCATGTACGGCTCGCTGTCCGAGGCGCTGGGCGAGGAGATCACGCCGGCGACCACGGTCGAGGCGCTCGAGAGGCTGTGCGACCGCTTCGAGATCGGCGTGGACCCCAAGCGCGTCAATCACGGCAAGCTGGTGGAGGAACTCTGGGAGCACCACGTGGGCAATGCGCTCACCGCGCCCACCTTCGTCCGCGATTTCCCGGTCGAGACCTCCCCGCTCACGCGCGATCACCGCACTCAGGACGGAATCGTCGAGAAGTGGGACCTGTACGTCCGCGGATTCGAGCTCGCGACCGCCTATTCCGAGCTGGTCGACCCCGTCATCCAGCGCGAGCGCTTCGAGCAGCAGGCCCGCATGGCCGCCCAGGGCGACGACGAGGCCATGCGCCTCGACGAGGACTTCCTCACCGCCATGGAGCACGCGATGCCCCCGAGCGGCGGCATGGGCATGGGGATCGACCGCCTGCTCATGGCCCTCACCGGCCTGGGCATCCGCGAGACCATCCTGTTCCCCCTGGTCAAGCCCACGGAGGACTGAGTGTCCACCTGGCAGGCGATCGCGGTCGGCATCATCCCGTCGATCGGCGTCGGAGCGATCTTCTGGTTCGCCATTCGTGCGGTGGTACGCGCCGACCGTAACGAGCGCGCCGCCGTCGCGCGCGAGGAGGCGGGCTTTTCTGGGGAGGCCGGGGCCGATGCGCGGCCTGGGGACATCGGTCCGTCCCCGGACGATGCGGTGGCCGGGAACGATGCGGCGGCCGGTTCCGGGGATTCCCGCCCGAATTCCTGAGGCGCGCCGCGCCGAATTCCGCGGTCGTCGTGGAATTCTTGCGCGCGGCGCATTGACGCGCGGATATCCGATCTGGAATTCTGGCTTCACCCATTCTTCGAAAGGAAATGCAGTGGCGCAGAAAGTCCAGATTGTGCTCGAGGACGATATCTCGGGTGGTCCCGCCGATGAGACCGTCAACTTCTGCCTCGACGGCGTGAGCTACGAGATCGACCTCACGGCCGCGAACGCCGCGGAGCTGCGCGACGCGCTCGGCCCGTGGATCGTCGCCGCGCGCAAGACGCCGGTGCGCAACGGCGGCCGTCGTCGCCGCGCCGCCGCGCCGGCCGGTGCCTCGGCCGCGACCATCCGCCTGTGGGCGGCCGAGAACGGTGTCCCCGTGCCCGACCGCGGCCGCATCCCCGCCGCGGTCCGCGAGCAGTACGAGGCTGCGACCAAGTAACCGCATGATCCTCTGGGGCACCTACCCCGCCGCGGGCCTCGGCACGCCGCCGGGCACGGGCGAGGGGCTGTGGCTCCACTCCGGAGCGGCGGCGCGGGCGCTCGAACTGCCCGCGCCGTCGTTCCTGGTCCGTCACCCGCGGCTGCCGCTCGCCTATGCGGCGTGCGAGACGAGCGAGAGCGCCGTGGTCGTCGTCGACCTCGCGCGCGCCTCCCGGCACCAGCTCTCCGTGGTCGCCACCGTCCCCACCCGCGGCGACTCGGCCTGCCACCTGCTCCTCGCACCCGACGCCCGCGCGCTGTACGTCTCGCACTACGGCAGCGGCTCGGTCGCGGTGATCGCGTTGGGGGAGGACGGGCTGCCCGTGGGCGACGGCCCGGCGCAGGAGTTCGCCCTCCTCGGCACCCCCACGGGCGCCGCCGGCGTGCCCGATCGCCAGGCGGCGCGCCACGCGCACTCCGCCGCCCTCGCGCCCGGCGGCGCGCACGTGCTGGTCGCGGACCTGGGCAGCGACGAGCTCCGCCGCTTCCGCCGCACCCCCCACGGCCTCGAGCCGGACGGTGTCGCCGCGACCCTCCCGCCCGGCGCCGGCCCCCGCCACGTCGCCACCCGCGGCCCCCTGCTCTACGTGGCGTGCGAGCTCGACTCGACGGTCCGCACCCTGAGGTGGGACCCCGCATCGTCCACCGCGACGGAGATCGAGGCCCATCCCGCGACCGCCGCGTCGCCGCGCACGGCGGACAACGCGCCCTCCCACATCGCGCTCGTCGAGCACGACGGCCGCGAGGCGCTGCTCGTGGGCGTCCGCGGCGCGGACGTGATCTCCGTCTTCGACGTCGCCCCCGAGGGCGAGCTCGCCTACCGCGGCGCGATCGACGCCGGCCACTGGCCGCGCCACTTCGCGGTGGCGGGGGAGCGGCTGGTCGTGGGCTGCGAGCGCGGCCACGAGGCGCGCACCTTCGCGCTCGCGGACGTGCTCACCCTTCCCGGCTGGGACCCGGTCGTGGACCTCCCGCACGCGCGCGCGGAGATTACGAGCCCCGCCTGCGCGCTCCCGCTGTAGACGACTCGCGCCCAGGCCCGCCCGCCCCGCGGCACCCCCGCGCCCACAGCCCGCCCCGCGGCACCCCCGCGGTCCGGGACACTCAGGACCGCCATTCGCGCGCATCTGCCTCGTTCGGGACAGCCAGGACCGCTCGCCCCCGCGCCCACCGGTCCACGCTGTCCCGCAGGAAGCACGAGCGCCGAATCAGCGGTCCCAGCTGTCCCGGACCCGCGGTGGGCCCGCGGTGGACCCGCGGTGGGCGCGCCCGGACCCGCGGTGCGCGAGCGAGAAGCGCACGCACCCCCCCCCCCCCCCGCCGGGACCTTGGACCGCTCGCGAGGTCAGGGGGGATGCGCAAGGATGGGCGCATGACCTACACACTGATCCTGCTCCGCCACGGCGAGAGCGAGTGGAACGAGAAGAACCTGTTCACCGGCTGGGTGGACGTCCCCCTCAACGAGAAGGGCTGGGGCGAGGCCAAGCGCGGCGGCGAGCTGCTCAAGGAGGAGGGCATCCTCCCCGACGTGGTGCACACCTCGCTGCTGCGCCGCGCGATCATGACCGCCAACCTCGCGCTCGACGCCGCGGACCGTCACTGGATCCCGGTCAAGCGCAACTGGCGCCTCAACGAGCGTCACTACGGCGACCTCCAGGGCAAGAACAAGGCCGAGACCCTCGAGCAGTTCGGCGAGGAGAAGTTCATGATCTGGCGCCGTTCGTACGACGTGCCGCCGCCGGCCATCTCCGCCGAGAACACCTTCACGCAGGAGGGCGATCCGCGCTACGCCGGCGAGCCCGTCCCGGCCACCGAGTGCCTCAAGGACGTCCTCGAGCGCGCCCTCCCGTACTGGGAGTCGGACGTGGTCCCGGACCTCAAGGCCGGCAAGACCGTGCTGGTCGCCGCGCACGGCAACTCGCTGCGCGCGATCGTCAAGCACCTCGACGGCATCGCGGACGACGAGATCGTGGGCGTGAACATCCCCACCGGCATCCCGCTCGTCTACCACCTCGACGAGGAGACCCTCAAGCCCACCAACCCGCGCGGCACCTACCTCGACGCGGACGCCGCGGCCGCGGCCATCCAGGCCGTCGCCAACCAGGGCAAGAAGAAGTAACCCCCTTCCCCAGGGGACGATGCGCGGGCCGGGAGGCCTCGCATCGTCCCCCGGGGAATGGCCCGGGAAGCACGAAGGCCCCCGCCTCGCGGCGGGGGCCTTCGTCGTCTCCTGAGGAGGCGTCAAATCTGGGCGTCGCCGCCCGAGTGGTCGCCGGTGACCAAGTAGACGATGCGGCGGGAGATGCCCACCGCGTGGTCGCCGAAGCGCTCGTAGTAGCGGGCGAGGAGCGCGACGTCGAGCGTCTCCTGGGCGTTGCCGGTGTAGGACTCGTCGACCAGGCCCTTGTAGGCGGCCTCGTGGAGGGCGTCGATCTCGTCGTCCTCTTCCACGATCGCGGCGGCGACGTTGAGGTCGCGGGTCTCGAGCAGCTGCGTGACCTCCTTGGCCGTCTGCTTGGACAGCTCGGCCATGCGGTGCACCATGTCGCGGTGCGACTCGGGGATCGCGGAGCCGGGGAAGGAGCGGCGCGCGTCCTTGGCGATGTGCTCGGCCAGGTCGCCCATGCGCTCGAGGCTCGCGGAGATGCGCAGCGAGGCGATGATGCTGCGCAGGTCGAGGCCCACGGGCTGCTGCTGGGCGATGAGCAGGACGCAGCGCTCGTCCACGCTGGCCGTGAGCTCGTCGAGCTTCTCGTCCGAGGCGATGACCGACTGGGCGAGGTCCAGGTCGCCGTTGAGGACGGCGTCCGAGGCCTGGTCGATGGCGGTCTCCACGAGGCGCGACATCGCGATGAGGTCGTCCGCCAGATCCGACATCTCTGCGGTGAACAGGGTACGCATGGGTCTCCTTCAGGTCGTGGCAATAGTCTTCCACCTGGCAGGCTACCGATGACAAGGGGTTCGGGTGCGCTCGGTGAACAATCGGTGACGATTCTGAACATTGGGTGAACATCGCGGCGGTTGTCTACTGTGTGCCCCATGACCGGGCAACTGTGGGTAGCGGCCGTGGTGGGCTTCTTCCTGGGCGCCGCGTCCACGTGGATCGTGGCGGTGCTGCGCCGGCGCAAGGAGATCAAGGCCCTCACGCTGGTGCCGCAGCGCACGCGCGAGCTCATGGACGCCCTGCAGTCGGGCGCGACCGTGGTGCGCCGCGACCGCCGCAGCGCCTACTGCAACCCGCAGGCCGTGGCGCTCGGGATCGCCCGCCAGGACGGCGCCCTCCACAGCGACGTCGCCGACCTCGCCGAGCGGGCGTGGGACCGCGACGAGGCACAGGAGGAGGAGGTCTCCGTCCAGCGCGGCATGCTCGCCAAGCCGCGCCTGGTGCACGTGCGCGTGGTGCCGCTGGATGAGAACCTGTGCCTCGCGCTCGCGAACGACAACACGGAGATCCGCGCGGCGGAGCAGTCGCGCCGCGAGTTCGCCGTCAACGTCTCGCACGAGCTCAAGACCCCCGTGGGCGCGCTGTCGCTGCTCGCGGAGACCATCGCGGAGGGCGCCGACGACCCGCAGATGGTGCGCAAGTTCGCCAAGAAGATGCGCAAGGAGGCGCGCCGGCTCACCAAGCTCATCCAGGAGATCATCGAGATCTCCCGGCTGCAGGGCGGCGAGTCGGTCATCGAGCACGAGGTCCTCCCGCTCGACGGCGTGGTCCACGAGGCCATCGAGGCCGTCCGCCTGGGAGCCGAGGCCAAGCGCATCAGCATCGTCAGCAAGATCGGCACCCAGGCCACCGTGCTGGGCGACCGCGACCTGCTGGTGATGGCGCTGCGCAACCTCATCGACAACGCGATCCAGTACTCGGACGAGCAGTCGTCCGTCGCGGTCGCGTGCTCCGCCGCCAACGGCGTCGCCTCCGTGAGCGTGATCGACCGCGGCATCGGCATCTCCGCGTCCGACCAGGACCGCATCTTCGAGCGCTTCTACCGCGCCGACCCCGCGCGCTCGCGCGACACGGGCGGCACCGGGCTGGGGCTCAGCATCGTCAAGCACATCGCCCTCCAGCACTCCGGCTCCGTGTCGGTGTGGTCGGAGTCCGGCGTGGGATCGACCTTCACCTTCAAACTCAACGTTCATGAGGAGGCGGAATGACCGAGGCCAGGATCCTCGTCATCGAGGACGAGGAGTCGTATCGCGACTCTCTCGAGTTCCTGCTGGAGCGCGAGGGCTTCGCCGTCGCCTTCGCGGAGACGGGGCCCTCGGGTGTCGAGACCTTCGCGCGCGACGGCGCGGACATCGTGCTGCTCGACCTCATGCTGCCCGGCATGGCCGGGCCCGAGGTCTTCAAGGAGATCCGGACCAAGTCCGACGTGCCGGTCATCATGGTGACCGCCAAGGACGACCAGGTGGACCGGATCATCGGGCTCGAGCTGGGCGCCGACGACTACGTCACCAAGCCCTATTCGGGCCGTGAGCTGGTCGCGCGCATCCGCTCGGTGCTGCGCCGCGCCGCCACCGCCGGCAGCGACCTCCCCGACGAGCCGGTGCGCGTGACCGCCGCGGGCATGACGCTCGACCCCGAGCGCCTCACCATGGTGCGCGACGGCGAGACCCAGACCCTGCCGCCCAAGGAGTTCGCGCTGCTGCACCTGCTCGCGCAGAACGCCGGCCGCGTGCTCCCGCGCCAGGTCATCATCGACCGCGTGTGGGGCTCGGACTACTTCGGCGACACCAAGACGCTCGACGTCCACATCAAGCGCCTGCGCACCCGCATCGAGCGCGACCCGTCCGAGCCGTCGCTCATCGTCACCGTGCGCGGGGTGGGCTACACGCTCGAGCCGTAGGGGAGGGGCGGCCGGGACGACGCGGTGCCCGGCCGTCGCATCGTCCCTTGGCCCGTGCCGACGCCCCTGGCCGATGCGGTGGTCGCCCGGCCGTCGCATCGTCCCTTGGCCCGTGCCGACGCCCCTGGCCGATGCGGTGGTCGCCCGGCCGTCGCATCGTCCCCCCGCCACGCCCGCCAGGGTTGGCGCATGTTCCCTCAGGCCCTCGTGGTCGCCATGGCGACTTCCTGACGCTGTTTTGGGGACTTCTTGGCACTATTTGTCACGTTTCTATTACGGCCCGGCCGCGTTAACCGAACGTTCATCTTCCGTTCAGATAGCGCCCCCGACGCCGTTACCTCCATTGCTTAGTTTGAAGAACCGTCCGGCATCCCCGCCGGGACGAACGCGCCCGGCACCTGGCCGGGCGACACCCACGAACGTGAGGAAACCGAACGTGAAGATTGCTTACCGCGCCGGCGCCGTGCTCACCGCGACCGCGCTCACCTTTGCGCTTGCCGCGTGCTCGGCCGAGAACGAGGACACCACCGACGAGGCCACCACCGGCACCACCACCGAGGAGACCACCGCGGCGGAGGACACCGCCGACGACGCCATGATGGAGCTCTCGGGCTCGCTCAACGGCGCCGGCGCCTCCTCGCAGGAGTCGGCCATGGAGGCCTGGCGTGCCGGCTTCCAGGGCGAGTACCCGGACGTCACCGTCAACTACGACCCGGTCGGCTCGGGCGGTGGCCGCACCCAGTTCCTCGACGGCGCGACCTCGTTCGCCGGCTCGGACTCGCTCATGGACGAGGAGGAGTACGCCCTCGCCGCGGAGCGTTGCGACGGCGACGCCGGCGCGATCCACCTGCCGATGTACATCTCGCCCATCGCGGTCATCTTCAACCTCGAGGGCATCGACTCGCTGAACATGGACGCGGACACCATCGCGAACATCTTCAACGGCACCATCACCACCTGGAACGACGAGGCCATCGCGTCGCAGAACGAGGGCGTCGAGCTCCCCGACACCGCGATCACCATCGTCCACCGCGCCGACGAGTCGGGCACCACCAAGAACTTCACCGACTACCTCGCCAAGGCCTCCACCACGTGGGGCCAGGACGCCTCGGGCGACTGGGCCGGCGCCGCCGGCGAGTCGGGCCAGGGCACCTCGGCGCTCGTGCAGATCGTCCAGGACAACACCGGCACCATCGGCTACGCGGACGCCTCGCGCGCCGGCGAGCTCGGCACCGTCGCCCTGAAGGTCGGCGAGGAGTACGTGCCGTTCTCGGCCGAGGCCGCTGCGGCCGTCGTCGACGCCTCGCCGCTGGCCGAGGGCGCGAACGGCGCGAACGACCTCGCGTACGAGCTCGACCGCACCACGACCGCCGCGGGCGCCTACCCGCTGGTCCTGGTCTCGTACCACATCCTCTGCGCGCAGTACGACGACGAGACCGAGAACGCCCTGGTGACCGGCTTCCTGAAGTACGTCGCCTCCAACGAGGGCCAGGCCCAGGCCGCGTCGGCCGCCGGCTCCTCGCCGATCTCCTCGGACCTGTCCGCCGAGATCACCGCGATCCTCGACGAGATCGCGGCGGCGTAACACCCGCGTGACTGGACTGGTGGTGAGCTCGTCCGTGAGGATGAGCTCACCACCAGTCCGTCCGCATTTCACGGGAGAGAAAGCGTGACAACCACCAGCAATCCACCGGCAACGGACGAGAGCATCCCGCTGACGGCGAAGTCCCACTCGGCGGCCAACAACATCTTCCAGGGGATCTCGACGACCGCTGCGGTGATCATCCTGGCCACCCTGGCCGCGGTCGCGACCTTCCTCCTCATCGAGGCGTGGCCCGCGCTCACGGACTCGTCCGGCGAGGTCGCCTCGAAGATCTCGTGGGTGCGTCCCGACGAGGGCCAGAGCCTCATCGAGCTCGCCGGCTATCTGCTGTTCGGCACGGTGCTGATCTCCGCGGTCGCCCTGCTGATCGCGACGCCGCTCTCGATCGGCATCGCGCTGTTCATCTCCCACTACGCGCCGCGCAGGCTCGCGCAGGGCCTCGGCTACCTCATCGACCTGCTCGCCGCGATCCCCTCCGTGGTCTACGGCCTGTGGGGAGCGATCGTGCTCATCCCCGTGCTGCAGCCCATCTACGAGTGGATCAGCAGGTACTTCGGCTGGATCCCGCTCTTCGCGCCCGCCGCGGACGGCACCATCTCCTCGACCGGCCGCGTCGCGATGTCCGGCGCGATCGTGCTCGCCATCATGGTGATCCCGATCATCACGGCCGTCACCCGCGAGGTCTTCCTCCAGACGCCCACCCTCCACGAGGAGGCCGCCCTGGCGATGGGCGCCACCCGCTGGGAGATGATCCGCATGGCCGTCTTCCCCTTCGGACGCTCCGGCGTGATCGGCGCGACCATGCTGGGCCTGGGCCGCGCGCTCGGTGAGACGATGGCGGTCTACATGATCCTGTCGGTGGGCCTGAGCTACTCGTTCGGCCTGTTCAACGCGGCGAGCCACAACACCATCGCGTCGTTCATCGCCGGCAACTTCCCCGAGGCGAACTCGTCCGGAGTCTCCGCGCTCATCGCGCTGGGTCTCGCGCTGTTCGTCATCACCCTGCTCGTCAACATGGCCGCGCGGTGGGTCGTCTCCCGTCGCGCCGAGTTCTCGGGAGCCAACTGATGGCCACGACCACGACCCCCACCCAGCAGAACGGCGCCGTGCTCGGCACGCTGAGCACGCGCCGCCGCCTCGCCAACGGCGGCATGACCGTCCTGGTCTACCTGGCGTTCCTGCTCGCGGTGATCCCGCTGGTGTGGCTGAGCATCACGGTGATCCAGCGCGGCATCGACCGCTTCATGATCGACGCGAACGGCGACCAGAACTTCAACCTGGACTTCCTGCAGCAGACCATGCGCGGGATCTTCGGCGGCATGCCCGAGGGCGGCATCCTGCACGCGATCTGGGGCACGCTCCTCATGACGCTGGCGGCGGCCGTGATCTCCGTGCCGATCGGCCTGTTCACCGCGATCTACCTGGTCGAGTACGGCCAGGGCTGGCTGAAGAAGGCTGTGACGTTCTTCGTCGACGTCATGACGGGCATCCCGTCCATCGTCGCCGGTCTGTTCGCCTACGCGATGTTCGCGCTGATCGTCGGGCCCGGCACCAAGCTGGGCATCGTCGGCTCGATCGCATTGTCCGTGCTGATGATCCCCGTCGTGGTGCGCTCCTCCGAGGAGATGCTGCGCCTGGTGCCCAACGAGCTGCGCGAGGCCTCCTACGCGCTGGGCGTGCCCAAGTGGCTCACCGTGCTCAAGGTCGTGGTCCGCACGGCCATCGCCGGCATCACCACGGGTGTCACGCTGGCGATCGCCCGAGTCATCGGTGAGACGGCCCCGCTGCTCGTCGCCGTCGGTGTGGCGGATTCGCTCAACTTCAACCTGTTCGACGGACGCATGATGGCGCTGCCGGTCTACATCGTGGCCGAGTGGCGCAAGGGCATCCAGCCCTGCAACAACCCCGACATCGCGTGCGTGGGTGAGATCACCGAGTACCGTGCCTGGGCCGCGGCGCTCGTCCTCATCCTGATCGTCATGGCGCTCAACCTGATCGCCCGACTCATCTCCCGTTACTTCTCCCCCAAGACCGGCCGGTAAAGGACTCCATCGTGGCCAAGCGCATCGACGTCAACAACCTCAACGTCTACTACGGCAACTTCCTTGCCGTCGAGGACGTGTCGCTCGCGATCGAGCCGAAGTCCGTCACGGCCTTCATCGGCCCGTCGGGCTGCGGCAAGTCGACCTTCCTCCGCACCCTCAACCGCATGCACGAGGTCATCCCCGGCGCCCGCGTCGAGGGTGAGGTCCTCATGGACGGGGTCAACCTCTACGACTCCAACGTGGACCCCGTGTCGGTCCGCCGGCACATCGGCATGGTGTTCCAGCGTCCCAACCCGTTCCCCACGATGTCCATCGCGGAGAACGTGCTCGCGGGCATGAAGCTCAACAACAAGCGCATCTCGCGCTCGGACCAGGACGACCTGGTCGAGTCCTCGCTGCGCGGCGCGAACCTGTGGGAGGAGGTCAAGGACCGCCTCGACAAGCCCGGCTCCTCGCTCTCCGGTGGTCAGCAGCAGCGCCTGTGCATCGCCCGCGCGATCGCGATCAAGCCGGACGTGCTCCTCATGGACGAGCCCTGCTCGGCCCTCGACCCGATCTCGACCCTCGCGATCGAGGACCTGATCCAGGAGCTCAAGTCCAACTACACGATCGTCATCGTGACCCACAACATGCAGCAGGCCGCCCGCGTGTCCGACCGCACCGCGTTCTTCAACATCGCGGGCACCGGCAAGCCCGGCAAGCTCATCGAGATGAACGAGACCACCACCATGTTCTCGTCGCCGTCGGAGAAGGCCACCGAGGACTACATCTCGGGCCGCTTCGGTTGATCCTCAGCCCGGTCCGCGCCCGGCCCCCGTCCTTCTGGACACTGCGCACGGACTGAGCGACGACACGCCGGTGATCGACCCCGTTTCGGGGCTGGTCACCGGCGTGTTGCTGTCTGATCCGTGCGGAGTGTCCAGGGGCGAGGGCGGTCAGCCCAGGCGCTCGAGCTCGTCCCGGTACTCCGGAAGCGTGCCGTCCATCACGGGGACCTGCCGCTCGACCTGGCCCTCCGCATCGGTCTGGAACACCACCGTGGTGAGCAGGCCCGGCTGCACGGTCGCGGTGCCGGTCACCGCGGTCTCCTCGGACTCGCCGCCCAGCGTGAGCGTGGTCCCCGCGGCCACGTCGACGGTCACGATGGCGTCGCCGTCGATCGACGCGGACACGGCGACGTCCTCGCTCCCCGAGTTCGACAGCGAGCCGATCAGCACCGCCGGGCCGCCCTCCTCCTCGGCCACCACGATGAGGTTGAGCGCGCGCACGTCGCCGATCTGCACGCTCACGCCGTCCGACGCGTCGTACGCCTGCTGCGTGGTGATGGGGTTGATGGTGCTGCAGCCGGCGAGCGCGACGGCGGCGAGCAGGGCGGTCGAGGCGGCGCCGGGGATGCGGAGCTTCACGGGTGGTCCTTTCCGGGGTGGGACACTCGCAGGATAGTGGCGCGGGCGGCCTGGGACCACCGTCCCTTGCGGGTCTCTGCCAGCCGATATGCACCTGTTATGCCAAGTATTTGCGATGGTAGAATAGGAGTCCACGAGAAGGGGATTACCTCACCATGAACTTCGTCGTTGGCGAGACCGTCGTCTACCCCCACCATGGGGCGGCCCAGATCCAGGACATCAAGAAGCGCATCATCCGGGGCGAGGAGAAGACCTACCTCAAGCTCAAGGTCGCGCAGGGGGATCTGACGATCGAGGTCCCGGCGGACAACGTCGACCTGGTGGGCGTCCGCGACGTGGTCGACGAGGCCGGCCTCGAGAAGGTCTTCGGCGTCCTGCGTGAGCCCTACATCGAGGAGCCGACCAACTGGTCGCGCCGCTACAAGGCCAACGTCGAGAAGCTCGCCTCGGGCGACGTGATCCGCGTGGCCGAGGTGGTCCGCGACCTGTCCCGCCGCGACACCGACAAGGGTCTGAGCGCCGGCGAGAAGCGCATGCTGCACAAGGCGCGCCAGATCCTCGTGAGCGAGCTCGCGCTCGCCGAGAAGTGCGACGAGGGCGCCGCCGAGCAGCGTCTCGACGAGGTCCTCGCGTCGTGACCGTCGCGGCCGTCGTCACGGCCGCCGGCTACGGGACCCGGCTCGGGTCCCCCCATCCCAAGGCGCTCGTCGCCGTCGCGGGCGAGCCGCTCGTGGTGCACGCGGTGCGCCGCACCGCGCGCGTCGCCTCGCGCATCGTCGTCACGGCCCCGCCCACCCACCTCGCCGAGTTCGAGGCGGCCCTGGCGGGGCTCGACGGCGGCCTCGGTCCCGACCTGGTCGTGGTTCCCGGCGCGCCCACGCGCCAGGGGTCCGTGGCGGCGGGCGTCGCCGCGCTCGCCTGCGCGCCCGCGGACATCGTGCTGGTGCACGATGCCGCGCGCGCCTTCCAGCCCCCGGAGACGATGCGCCTGGCCGCCGCCGCGGTCGAGGCCGGCGCCGACGGCGCGGTCCCCGTGGTCCCGGTCGTGGACACGCTCGTCGCGGCCCCCGGACCCGACGGTTCGCTGGGCGATCCCGTCGACCGCGCGCGGTTCCGCTCCGTGCAGACGCCCCAGGCGTTCCGCGCGGCCGTCCTCGAGGACGCGCATGCCCGCGGGGGAGAGGACGCCACCGACGACGCGACGCTCGCCCGCAACCTGGGCTATCGCATCGTCGCCACCGACGGCCACGAGTGGGGCGTGAAGATCACCCACGCCGGCGACCTCGCGCTCGCCGAGCACATCGCCGCCGCCTCCGCGGCGGCCCTCGCGAAGGAGCCCGCATGACCGTCCCGCGCACCGGCATCGGCGTCGACATCCACGCCTTCGGCGGCGACCGCGAGCTGCGCCTCGCCGGCCTCGCCTGGCCGGGGGAGCCCGGCCTCGAGGGCCACTCGGACGCGGACGTCGCGGCGCACGCCGCGTGCGACGCGCTGCTGTCCGCGGCGGGCCTGGGGGACCTGGGCTCGAACTTCGGCACCGCGGAGCCCCAGTGGGAGGGCGCGGCCGGCACCGCGCTGCTCGCCGAGACCGCCGCGCGCGTGCGCGACGCCGGGTACGTCATCGGCAACGTGGCGATCCAGGTGATCGGCAACCGGCCCAAGCTCTCGCCCCGCCGCGCCGAGGCCCAGGAGAAGCTCTCCGCCGCCGCCGGCGCGCACGTCACCGTGTCCGCCACCACCACCGACGGGCTGGGCCTCACCGGCCGCGGCGAGGGGATCGCCGCGATCGCGACCGCGCTCATCGTCCCGCGCGGCTGACGGGGGAGGCGGCCACCCCCGCCCGGGCGACCGTCGCATCGTCCCGGGCCACCGCATCGTCCCACGTCCGGCCCGAACGGGACCGGTAGCCTGGGCGGGTGACCCTCCGCCTGTTCGACACCGCCACGCGCGCCGAGCGCGAGTTCGTCCCCCTGACGCCGGGGAGGGTGGGGATCTACCTGTGCGGGCCGACCGTCCAGGGCGCGCCGCACGTGGGGCACCTGCGCAGCGCCGTCGCGTTCGACGTGCTGCACCGGTGGCTCGAGCGGTCCGGGCTCCACGTGACCATGGTGCGCAACGTCACCGACATCGACGACAAGACCCTCGCCAAGGCCGCCGACGCCGGCGCCGAGTGGTGGGCCTGGGCCCTCACGCACGAGCGCGAGTTCCAGGCGGCGTACTCGGCCGTGGGCGTGCTGCCGCCGGCCGCCGAGCCGCGCGCGACCGGCCACATGCCGGAGATCATCGCGCTGGTGTCCCGGCTCCTCGAGCGCGGTCACGCGTACGAGCAGGGCGGGTCGGTGTACTTCGACGTGCACTCGTTCGCCGACTACGGCGCGCTCACCCGCCAGGCGCTCGACGACCTCGCGCCCGCCGTGGACGCGCCCGTCGAGGACAAGCGCAACCCGCACGACTTCGCCCTGTGGAAGGCGCGCAAGGACTCCGAGCCGGCGACGGCCTCGTGGGACAGCCCGTGGGGGCCGGGCCGGCCGGGCTGGCACATCGAGTGCTCGGCGATGGCGCGGCGCTACCTGGGCGACGCGTTCGACATTCACGGCGGCGGCCTGGACCTGCGCTTCCCCCACCACGAGAACGAGCAGGCTCAGTCGCGCGCCGCCGGCTACGGCTTCGCGGGGCTGTGGATGCATTCCGCGTGGGTGACCCAGTCGGGCGCCAAGATGTCCAAGTCCTTGGGCAACGGGCTGCTCGTGTCCGAGGTGCTCGCGCACCACGAGCCGGCCGTGCTGCGCCTCGCTCTCGCGGCCGTGCACTACCGGTCGATGCTCGAGTACTCCGAGTCGACCCTCGAGGAGGCCGCGGCGCAGTGGGAGCGCTTCGGCGGCTTCGTGCGGCGCGCGTCCGAGAAGGTGGGCGAGGCTTCCCTGACGGACGTGCGCGCCGCCGAGCTCCCCGGCGCCTTCGTCGCCGCGATGGACGACGACCTGGGCGTGCCGCGCGCGCTCGCCGTCATCCACGAGACCGTGCGCGCGGGCAACGCCGCGCTCACCGCGGGGGACGATGCGGGGGTCGCCGCCGCGCTGCTGAGCGCCCGGGCGATGCTCGACGTCCTGGGCCTGGACCCGGCGCAGTGGGTCTCCGCCGGAGGCGGGGCCCAGGATGCGGCGATGCACGCCCTCGATGTGCTGGTGCGCTCCAGCATCGAGCAGCGCGCGGCCGCGCGCGCGGCCAAGGACTGGGCTGCCGCCGACGCGATCCGGGACCGGCTCAAGGAGGCCGGCATCGTGGTCGAGGACGCCGCGGACGGGGCCCGCTGGTCGCTGGGCGGCTGAGTCCCGCGTCAGTGCTCCGTGTCGCTGCTGCGTGTCGCTCCTCCGTGTCACCCCTCCACACGGAATATGCGCTCCTCCACACACCGGCCGGCGTGTCGGCGGCGTGTCCCGCAGATATCAGCATTTTCGCGGCGGTCTCAGGCGGGTGTGTGTGGACAGGTGACGCGGGGGTGGCGTGACGCGGGGGCGGCGTGACCCGGGGTTGCCCGGGTGACGGACGGCCGCGCGGCGGCCCCGGACCGTGCGCCGTTACGCTTGGCACATGGCTGGCAACTCACAGCGCCGCGGCGCCACTCGCAATACGGGCTCGAAGAAGGGCGCGACCGTCGGCACCGGCGGCCACGGCCGGAAGGCCCTCGAGGGCAAGGGGCCCACGCCCAAGGCGGAGGACCGGCCCAACCACAAGGCCTACAAGGACAAGCAGCGCGCCGAGCGCGCCGCCGCCAAGCGTCCCGCCCGGGCGGGCAAGGCGACCCCGAAGGACCGCACCTCCAAGTCGCACGAGCTGGTCGTCGGCCGCAACAGCGTCCTCGAGGCCCTGCGGATGGGGATGGCGGCCACGCGACTGAGCGTCTTCAACCGCATCGACGCGGACGACCGCGTCACCGAGATCGTGGGCCTCGCCGTCGACGCGGGCGTCGACGTGGTCGAGGTCACCAAGGCGACGCTCGACGCGCTCGCGGACGGCTCGCCGCACCAGGGCATCGCGCTCGAGGTGCCGCCGTACCAGTACGCGCACCCGGAGGACCTGCTCGAGGCGCCCTCGCCGGTGCGCATCATGGCCCTCGACGGCATCCAGGACCCGCGCAACCTGGGGGCGATCATGCGCTCTGCGGCCGCCTTCGGCGCGTCCGGCGTGCTCATCCCGGAGCGTCGCGCGGCCGGCGTCACCGTGGCGGCCTGGAAGGTGTCCGCGGGCGCCGCGGCGCGCCTGCCCGTCGCGCGCGCCACCAACATGGTGCGGACGCTCGAGGACTACAAGAAGGCCGGCTGCTTCGTGCTGGGCCTCGCCGGCGACGGCGACGTCTCCCTGCACGAGTCCAACCTGCTCGACGGCCCCCTGGTCATCGTGGTGGGCTCCGAGGGCGAGGGCATGGGCCGCCTGGTCCGCGAGACGTGCGATCAGGTCGCCTCGATCCCGATCGCCGCGTCGACCGAGAGCCTCAACGCCTCCGTCGCCGCCTCGCTCGCGCTGTACGAGGCCTCCAAGGCGGTCACGCGCTCCTAGTCGGAGTCGGCGGGAGGACGGGACCTCGCCTGGGGCCGGGGCCGCGAGCATCCCGTACAAGGTGTCGCTCCCGTTGCGCATGCAATAACTGAACGCCAGCATTCATCTATGAGAAATGATGTCCCGGCGGTCGCGCCGTTCCTGCGCTCCGACAGCCAGGCGCGCATCCTTGCCGAGACCCTCCTGAGGGAAGGCGAGCACACCGTCGGCGAGATTGCCGCTCGCACCGGCATTCCGCGGCCCACCGTCAGCCGCGAGGTCGCACGGCTCGCGGCCGCGGGGATTCTCACCTCCCGCAAGGTCGGCCCCGCCCGCCTCGTGGCTGCGAACCCCGACTACCCGCTCGCCGCGCCCCTCGCACAGATCATCGCCGCCACCTACGGACCCGCCGCGCTCGTCCACGACGCGTTCGCCGACCTCCCCGGACTCGAGCACCTCATCGTGTTCGGCTCCTGGGCGGCACGCCTCGCCGGTCAGCCGGGCCGGTTCCCCGGCGACGTCGACATCCTCATCGTCGGCGACGTCTCGAAGATGGACGCGTATGGCATCGCCGACGACCTCGGCCGCACCATCGGGCGCCCGGTCAACGTCACCGTCATGAGCGCCGACAGGTGGAATGGCGACGGTGACGGCTTCGTCCTCGACATCAAGGGCAACCCGACGATGGTGCTCGCGTGAGCCGCGACCAGCCACGCCGTCCTCGAGAGGCCGACCAGGGACTGGTCGCGACCGACGTTCGCGACATGATCTCCCGCGGGCACCTCGAGCAACGCGTCCCCGACGCGAATCTCGCGCAGAGGATTCTCGATGAGGCTCGCAACGATCTCGCCGGCGCCGAACGGCTCGTCGACGACTTCCCCGCGCAGGCGCTCCAGCTTGGCTACGGCGGCGCCCGCAAGGCGGCGACGGCGATCCTGGAGCATCAGGGCCTCCGGGTGATGTCTGGCGAGGGGGCCCACGCTCACGTTGGCGACGCGATCCGCGCACAACTTGGCTCAGCGCTCGGCCGACGGTTCCAGGGCCTGCGGCAGATCCGCAACGACACCGAGTATCCGAAGCCGGACCGCGACATAGGCGACGAGCGGGATGCGCGCGCCGCGATCGCCCTCGCGAACGATCTGCTCACGGCAGCGCCGCAGCTGATGGAGCAGATGGGCGTCTTCCGCTAGGGGCGCGGGGGCCCGCCGCGCTACCGCCTTCCCGCCCATGTGTGGTCCCGCTCGGCGTGAGCGCCGGGGAAGCAGTTGCGCAGCGCTTGCCAAACTCATGCACTTCGGGCGGTTGCCGACCGCCCCGGAGTGCCGCGCCCAAAACGCGTTAATTCGGCTAGCGTCGCGATACGAGTTCCCCTGCTGAGCGGGGGACGATGCGGTGGCCGGGTGGCCGGGTGGCCGGGTGGCCGGGTGGCCGGGTGGCCGGGTGGCCGGGTGGCCGGGTGGCCGGGTCGCCGGGAGGCCGGGTCGCCGGGAGGCCGAGAGCGGGGTGCGGGGTGCGGGGTGCGCCTACCGCTGGACGGTCGGGTGGGGCGTGGTGGCGGGCTCCTCCCACCGGAGCAGGTCCCCGGGCTGGCACTCGAGTGCCGCGCACAGCGCCTCGAGGGTGGTGAAGCGGACCGCCTTGGCCCGCCCGTTCTTCAGGACGGCCAGGTTGGCGGGCGTGATGCCCACGCGCTCGGCCAGCTCGCCGACGCCCATCTTGCGGCGCGCCATCATGACGTCGATGTCGACCACGATGGGCATCAGATGACGTCCTCGAGCTCGGCGCGCAGGCGGCGCGCCTCCTCCTCGCGGGCGATCGCCTGCGCGAGCAGCACCCGCATCACGAGCACGACCAGCGCGACCCCGAGCGGCACCAGCGCCGCGATCCCCAGCAGCAGGACTACGCCCGGCGCCGCGACCGCGTCGGGCTGCGGCGCGAGCGCCGCGGCGAGCGACAGCAGGAGCACCGAAGCAGCCGCGCCGGCGCCCACGATCACGTCGACCCACCGGAACGACCGCGCCGAGAACACCGCGCCCCGATGCGCCAGGGTGGCGAGCCGCCAGACGGACACCAGCACGGCCTCGACGCAGAGCCCGCCCAGCACGATCACCGCCACGACGGGCACGCGGACGGCCTCCGCGGGGCCGCCGGCGGCGCTCATGAACACCACGGCGGCCATCACGGTCTGCACGAACAGGGTTCCCGTGAACAGCGCGACCAGCACGGCGCGCAGCAGGAAGAGCAGGGGGCGAGTCACGGCATTCCTCTCGTAGGTCGAGAGGAATCTATCGAAAAACGGGCGTTCGGTCCACTCGCGCCGGACGCGCCGGACGCGGTGGACGCGCTGGGGAGCGGCCGGCGAGGGGGCCGGCGAGGGGGCCGGCGAGAGGAGCCGCCGACGAGGGTCCCGCGAGGGGCCCCTCGCGGCGCGTCCCTAGAACCCGGCCTCCTCGGAGGCCCCGCGGTCCTCGGCCTCGGCGACCGCCGCATCGGCCTCCTTCTGGGCGACCTCTCCGGTCAGGGGCGAGCGCTCGGGCGCGGGCCGCAGCGTCGAGACGCGCTGCACCTGCGGGGGCTCGGGGTTCTCCGGCGCGGGCACCTCGCCCCAGGCGTAGGTGTTGTCGATGGCGTTGGGGTCCTGGCGCTCGAAGGTGTCGCCCACCTCGTCGGTGAGGGCGGGGAGCTCGGCGGTCATCTCCGCGAGCGAACGGCCCAGCACGGCGCGCTCGTCGGGGCGCAGCGGCAGCACGTTCTTGACGTACGACGCGGTGGCGACGGGCATGGACACGTCCTTGGCCGCGGCCTCGGCAAGGAACCAGCGGTGGTCGAGCACCTCGTGGAACACCTGCGCCGGCTCGAGCTTGCCGCGCAGCTCGCGGGGCACGGCGCGCACGGTGGGCTCGAAGATGGTGGTGAGCCACTCGTGCGCCGCGAAGGCCTCGTCGTCTCCGGTGTCCCGCACCGCGCGGAACTCGTCGAGGTCGTTGAGCAGGCGTCGCGCCTGGTTCTCCTGGACGTCCAGACCGGTGAGGCGCATGAGGCGACGCGAGTGGAAGCCCGCGTCCACGACCTTGGGGCGGATGCGCACGCCGGTGCCGTCGGGCGTGGTGAGCATGTCGAGCTCGCCCACGTCGAAGCCCATCTCGTTGAGCTGGCGCACCTTCTCCGAGACGCGGTAGGGGATGTTGCCGTCGAACACCTCGGTCTCGGTGAGCGCGGACCACAGCTTGCCGTACTTGTACTCGAGGCGCTCGCCCACGGCGAAGGGGTCGACGCTCTCGTCGAGGTCCTCGTTCGCCTGCAGGTCCAGGATCTCGCCGATGATGTTGGTGGTCGCGATCTCGATGTCGTACGAGCGCTGACCGTCCGTGAGGCGCTCGTGCAGGTCGCCGGTCTCCGCGTCCACCAGGTACGCGGAGAACTCGGACGCGTCGCGGCGGAACAGCGCATTCGACAGCGACACGTCGCCCCAGTAGAAGCCGTTGACGTGCAGCTTCACCAGCAGCACGGACAGCGCGTCGATGAGGCGGTTGAGCGTGCCCTTGCGCAGCGCGGTCGAGAACAGCGCGCGATAGGGGAGGGAGAAGGCGAGGTGCTCGGTGATGAGCGCCGCGGACAGCTCCTCGCCCGAGCCGTCGTAGCGGCGCGTCACCACGCCCACGGCGTGCACGCACGGCGCATCCATGCGCTCGAGCTCGCGCAGCATCTCGAACTCGCGGTAGGCGATCTCGCGGTTGGTCTCCTTGACCGCCAGCACGGCGCCGTTGTGGCGCACGAACCGCACCACGTGCCGCGACAGTCCTCGCGGCAGCGCCGCGATGCGCTCCTCGGGCCACGCGGACAGCGGGATCTCCCAGGGCAGTTCCATCAGTGACGCGTCGACGGCTCCGGTGATGTGCGGCATGGGTTCAGGGTAGCCGCGCCTTTCGCGCCCGGCCCGGGACGATGCGCGTGCCTGGGGACGATGCACCGGGGCGCCCCGGGCGCCCACCCGGCCCGTGCATCGTCCCCCGGAAAGGCGACAGGGCCGCCCCGGTCGCAACCGGGACGGCCCTGTCGGTGAAGCGGGGTGTTACGCCTTGAGCGTGCGCGACGCGTCGGTCTGGACCGAGTGCGTCGAGATGCGCTGCTGGGTCGCGGCCGAGAAGACGTGCTGCTCGCCCTCGCGGATGGTGACCCACACGGTGTCGCCCTTGGCGGGGACGTCGCGGGGGTCGACGCGGACGATCACGTCGCCCGAGCCGCCCACGACGTTCTCCGAGCCGGTCGCGGCCGGCGTCGGGAGCGAGCCGTAGAGGAACGCGTCCGAGCCGAGCTCCTCGACGACGTTGACCTCGACCGGGACGGCGCCCGGGGTGTTCGGGGCCACGCGGTCGAGCGACTCGGGGCGGAAGCCGAGCACGACGTCGCCCTTGTCGGCGTCCGTCATGTTGGCGAGGGTGTCGCGGCGCAGCGGGACGCGGGCGGGGCCCACGAGCGCGTGGCCGTCCTCGACGCGGAAGGTCGACAGGTTCATGGCCGGCGAGCCGATGAAGCCCGCGACGAACACGTTCGCCGGGGTGTCGTACATCTCGCGCGGGGTGCCCACCTGCTGCAGGACGCCGTCCTTGAGCACGCAGATGCGGTCGCCCATGGTGAGCGCCTCGACCTGGTCGTGGGTGACGTAGACGGTGGTGGTGCCCAGGCGACGCTGGAGCGCGGCGATCTGGGTACGGGTCTGGACGCGGAGCTTGGCGTCGAGGTTCGACAGCGGCTCGTCCATGAGGAACACCTGCGGCTGGCGCACGATCGCGCGGCCCATGGCCACACGCTGACGCTGACCACCGGAGAGGGCCTTGGGCTTGCGGTCCAGGTACTCGGTGAGGTCCAGGATCTTCGCGGCGGCCTCGACGCGCTCGCGGATCTTCGACTTCTCGACCTTCGCGATCTTCAGGGCGAAGCCCATGTTGTCCGCGACGGTCATGTGCGGGTACAGCGCGTAGGACTGGAACACCATCGCGATGTCGCGGTCCTTGGGCTGCACGTGGGTGACATCGCGGTCGCCCACGTAGATCGAGCCCTTGTCGACGTCCTCGAGGCCCGCGAGCATGCGGAGCGACGTGGACTTTCCACAGCCCGAGGGGCCGACGAGCACGAGGAACTCGCCGTCGGCGATCTGGAGGTCGAGAGCGTCGACCGCGGGGCGCTCGGTACCGGGGTAGATACGCGACGCCTTGTCATAGGTCACAGTAGCCATGACTGTGTAGTCCCTTCACCGGCAGGTACGTGCCGGACGATCCGTAGTGAAGAGTGTCCGTGTGTCAACACTGACACTGCATCGGTCCGGGATGGACCGATTGCACGATTCTGCCACATCTCCGGCGCGGGTCCCGCCACCGGTAGGTTGGGCGCATGGCCGCAGGGCAGCGCGAGGTGGGCGAGATCGTCGGGGGATACCGGGTGCTCGCGCGCCTGGGCACCGGCGGCTCCGGGTCCGTCTACCGGGTGGTCGACGAGGCCGGCGTGGAGTCCGCGCTCAAGCTGGTCGACACCGAGGACGAGGTCGCCCGCGCCCGCCTCGAGCGCGAGGTCAAGGCGCTCCAGGCGCTGCGCCACCCCGCGGTCCCGCACATCCTCGACGCCGAGCTCGACGACGACGAGACCTTCGTGGTCTTCGAGTTCGTGCCCGGGCAGACGCTCTGGGACCACGTCCAGGCGCACGGCCCGCTCGAGGGGGAGGCGCTCGCGGACTTCGCGGACCGCACCGCCTCCGCGCTCGAGGCGGTGCACGCGGCCGGCGTCATCCACCGCGACGTCACCCCGTCGAACGTGATGATGAGCCCCGAGGGGCCCGTGCTCATCGACTTCGGGCTCGCGCACCGCACCGACGACGCGCGGCTCACCCGCGAGGGGCTGGTCTCCGGCACGCCGGGCTACGTCGCGCCCGAGGTGATCGACGGCGCCGAGCCCGGCACCGCCGCCGACCGCTGGTCCTGGGCCGCGACGGTCGCCTACGCCATGGCGGCGCAGGCGCCGTTCGGCTCCGGGACGGGGGCGATCTCCCGGACCCTGGAGGCGCGGCCCTCGCTACCCCCGGTTCCCGGGGCCGATGCGCTGGTCGCCGCGCTCGGTCGCGACGAGCACGCGCGGCCCGGGATGAGGGACGTGGTCGCGGCCCTGCGCGGCGCCCGCCCCGAGGCGATCGGGCCCGGCGACGCCTGGGCGGCGGTGCCCGGGGTCGGGGCCGCCGCGCCGACGGCGCCCCACACGATTCCCGGACCCGTGCGCGACTGGGACGACGCGGCGCACCCTGCGCTCGGTGGCGGTGGCGGTGCCGGTGCCGGTGCTACCGCGGTGATGCCGGGGGCGCAGCCCGGCGTGGCCCCCGCCGCGGCGTGGCCGGGTCCCGACCCGACCGCGGTGATGCCCGCCTCCGACCCGACCGCGGTGATGCCCACGTCGGACTCCACCGCGGTCATGCCCACCTCGGACCCCGCGAGGGTGCCGGGGGTGCGGGGCGGTGAGTTTGGCGGCCATGGCGACCACTGGGGCGACGAGTCAGGTGACTGGCTTGGTGGGCCCGGGGAGGCCGGGGAGTTCGGACCGCCTGAGGGGTATGGCGCGCCCGGGGAGTTCCCCGAGCCCGCGCCCGCCCCGCCGCGCCCCGTCAAGCGAAGGGGCCTGCTCGCGTTGGCGGGCGCCGCGATCGTCGTGGCGGCTCCGCTCGCGCCGGTCGCCGCGTATCTCACCCTGGTCGCGCTCGCGGTGCTGGCCCGCGGAGTCCGGCGTCGGCGTCTCGCCATCGAGGCCGCGGAGGCCCGACGTGGGGTGCGCCGGACCTCGGACGCGGTGGTGCAGACGCTCGGGTTGCCGTGGCACACCGTGCGCGGCGCGTTCGAGACCGTGCCGGCCGCGCTCACGGCGCTGGCCGCCGGTGCGGGCGTGGGCGCGGGGGCCTGGTGGCTGGTGAGCTCGGGCACCGTGGCCGGGCCGTCGGAGACCGCCCAGTACCTGGGGCACGCGGCGGCGGTGGCGCTCGGTGCGCTCGCGGCGGTCATCGTCATGGGCTGGGGGCCGTTCATGCGCGACACCCGCGCCGGCGCCCACCGGGTCGCGGCGGCGCTGTCGCCCACGCGCGGCCTCGTGATCGCCTGGGGCGTCGTCGCGGTGGCGGCGATGCTCGTGGTCGCCATCGCGGTCTACCTGCGCGTGGACGTGTGGTGGTGGCCCCTGCCCGATCTCGCGTAGGCCGGATGCGCCACGGTGCGGCGGGATCGGTGGCCGCGCCGACGCGCACGGCCGCGGTTGCGTGGCCTGGCTCGTGCGTGCGCGACCACGCTCGTTTCTGCCCACCGCGGAACACGCCGCGCCCACGGGACGTTGGGCGAGCGACAGCCGCGCCGACGAGGGGGACACTGAGGGAATGAACGTGAGCAGCGAGGTCGAGACCGGACGATGGGCCGCGGTGCAGCCGTGGCTGAGCCTGGTGGTCCGGTTGGCGATGGCGGTGATCCTGGTCGCCGCCGCGATCCCCAAGATGATGGACATCCCGCAGTCGATCATCGCGGTCCGCGCCTACCGCCTGCTGCCCGAGGCGCTCGTCCCGTTCGTGGGCACCATGCTCCCGTTCGTGGAGCTGCTGCTCGCGCTGTTCCTGTTCGCGGGGCTGTTCACCCGACTGTCCGCAATCGTGTGGCTGCTCATGATGGCGGCCTTCTCCGCCGGCGTGATCTGGGCGTGGAGCCAGGGCTACTCGATCGACTGCGGCTGCTTCGGCGGCGGCGGCGACGTGGCCGAGGGCACCACCAACTACCCGTTGCACATGCTCGAACGCGCGGGATTCATCGTGCTCGGCGCCTACCTTGTTGCGTGGCCGCGGTCCCGCTTCTCCGCCGACGGATGGATGAAGGGCGACTGATCGTCGGCACGTTGCCGGTGCCCGCAGGGCGGGCGAGGCGGACGCCGGGGAGGCGGCGCATCGTCCCCTGGTACGGCACCCGGCCCCGGATTCGTTAGATTTCTCCGCAGAACCCAACCCCCGGGAGACACCCATGTCCAGCAAGAACGAGCGGGCCGCGGCGGCCCGCGCCAAGGCCCAGGCCCAGGTCAAGGCGCAGGAGCGCCGGACCACCATGATCATCGTGGCGGCCTCCGTGGTGGGCCTCGCGCTGTTCGGCGCGCTCATCTTCTTCATCGTCAACCAGGGCAAGGTGCCCGCGCTGGGCGAGGCCGGCTCGACCGCGCCCGCCGCATCGGACGCGTCCGGCGGCATCCCGGTGGGCTCCGGCGGCGTCGTGGGTGAGGACGTGCCCGAGGACGCCCCGCGCGTCGACATCTACCTCGACTTCATGTGCCCCATCTGCGGCACGTTCGAGCAGATCAACGAGGCCGACCTCAATGAGCTGCGCGAGGCCGGCGAGATCCAGGTCTGGTACCACCCGGTGTCGATCCTGGACCGCTTCTCGAACAGCACGCAGTTCTCGACGCGCTCCGCGGCGGCCGCCGGCGTGGTCGCCGACCGCGCGCCCGAGGCGTTCCTCGACTTCATGACCGCGATGTTCGTCAACCAGCCCTCCGAGGGCACCGACGGACTGAGCGACGACCAGATCGAGGAGATCGCGCTCGCGGCCGGCGTCCCCGAGGACGTGGCCGGGTCGCTGTCCAACGCCGACTTCCGCAAGTGGGCCACCGCGGCGACCACCCAGGCCTCGCAGGACGGCATGCAGGGCACGCCCACCATCGCCGTGTCCGCATCGGGAGACTTCGCGGACATGGAGATCCTGGACCCGAACGACGTCGCGTACTTCTCCGAGGGCGGCCTCAAGGCATACCTGGAGGGCCTGGGCTGATCCGCCCGGACACTCCGCACGGAATCTGAGTCGACACGCCGGTGATCCGCCCCGTTTCGGGGCTGGTCGCCGGCGTGTTGCGTTTCACTCCGTGCGGAGTGTCCACGGGAGCGAGGCGGGTATTCTGGCGTCCCCCAGGCTGGCATGGCGCAATCGGTAGCGCAGCGCTCTTGTAAAGCGAAGGTTGCGGGTTCGAGTCCCGCTGCCAGCTCCATTTCCGGCGCCGGATGCGTCCGTCGCTGCGCGCGTCACGCCGCCCCGCCGTCACTCCTCCACACACGGCGGCCCGGAACCGGCGCGAATCTGCTGATATTCGCGCGACACGCCGCCGACACGCCGGGCCGTGTGTGGAGAGGTGCATTTTCTGTGTGGATCAGTGACGTGGCCGCGCGAGTGATCCGGGCGCGAGCGCAACCCCGGCGCGCTGCTCAGCCGGGGGTGCCCCAGCGGATGGGCGCCGCGCCCTGGTCGACCAGGGCGGCGTTGGCCCGCGAGAAAGGTCGTGAGCCGAAGAACCCGCGCGACGCGCTCAGTGGCGAGGGGTGCGGGGACTCGAGGCAGGGCACGCCCGGCAGTTCGGCGGCGAGCGCGCGGGCGTCGCGACCCCACAGGATCGCGACGAGCGGGCCGCCGCGCGCGGCCAGCGCCCGCACCGCGAGCAGGGTCACCTCCTCCCAGCCCCGGCGCCGATGCGACCCCGCCTCCCCGGGCGCCACCGTGAGCACGCGGTTGAGCAGCAGCACGCCCTGGTCGTGCCAGTGGGACAGGTCGCCCGAGGTCAGCGACTCGCCCGTGTCCTCGCGCAGTTCGCGATCGATGTTGCGCAGCGAGCGCGGCATGGGCCGGCCGGGGGCGACGGAGAAGCTCAGCCCCACCGCATCGCCGGGAGTGGGGTAGGGGTCCTGGCCCACGATGAGCACCCGGACGTCCGCCAGCGGAAGCGTGAAGGCGCGGAGGATCGCGGGCTCCGGGGGCAGGACCTCGCGGCCGGCGGCACGCTCGTCGCGCAGGAAGCCTCCGAGCGAGGCCAGCGCGGGCGCGGCCGGTGCCAGCGCGGGCACCCAGTCGGACGCGATGCGGTCGGCCCAGTCGTCCATGGCTCGGAGCCTAATGCGGTGAACCGGCCGCGCCTCACCGCCGGGCGGCGCGCGCGGGAGTAGCGTGTCCCGCACCCTGCACGCCAGAACCGCCCGAAAGGAGGCCCCGTGGACACCGCCGCAGCCCACCCGCTCGACCCCGCCGAGCAGCCGCTCGACGAGCACGAGCGCGCCGTCCTGGCCTTCGAACGCCGCTGGTGGCGCTTCGCCGGCGCCAAGGAGGACGCGATCCGCGCGGAGCTGGGACTCACCGTCACCGAGTACTACCAGGTGCTCGGCTCCCTGGTGGATCGGACCGCCGCGCTCGCGGCCGAGCCGATGGTGGTCCAGCGCCTGCGCCGCATGCGCGCGGCCCGCCAGCGCGGTGCCTCCTCGACGACGCACCCGGGCGGCCGGCCGAACGGCGCGACCGGCGACACCGCGGCCGCGACCGCGGGCGCCACGGCGACCTCCTCAAGCGGATCCCGGCCCTGAAGCGGGTAGGGTTCACCCGTGGCTAAGCAGCAGTACGAGCGGGACGAATTCGACGAGATCGCGGCGGCCGGCGGGCCGGTGGGCGTCCACCGCGCGCCTCGGCCGTGGTGGACGGTCGTCATCACGCCGCTGATCGTCTTCGTGGTCGCGGGACTCGCGGCCTTCCTGGTCGCGCAGGTGCTCTGGAGCTCGGGCGGCTCGTCCGACACCGACGCCGCGGCCACCTCGAGCCCCGACGCGACCGTCTCCGCCGACGCGTCCACCGACGCCACCACCGAGCCCTCCGAGTCGGCCGCACCCGAGGCCTCCGAGTCCGCCGAGCCCGAGCCCAGCGAGGAGCCCGAGCCCGTCATCGACCTCGACGCCTCGATCTCCGTCCTCAACGGCGCCGGCATCAACGGCCTCGCCGGCCGCACCACGGACGTCCTCACCGGCTCCGGCTTCACCGCCGTCACGCCCGCCAACCTCACCGGCGAGCGACCCGCCGCCAACCAGGTGGTCTATGGGGACGATGCGATGGCCGACACCGCGCAGGAGGTCGCCGACACCCTCGGGATCGACCTGGTCACCCAGGGCGAGACCCAGTCCGGCGACGCCGTCGAGGTGCAGCTGGTCTCCGACCTGGGCTGACGCCCTCCCGTCCTTCCGCCTCGGGGGACGATGCACGGCCACCCGGCCCGTGCATCGTCCCCCGAGGCGTTGTCACGCCCCGGGCGAACACCCCCGACCCGGCTTGCACTCGGCAGGGGAGAGTGCCAGAATCTCGTTAGCACTCGGGAACCTCGAGTGCTAACAGACGTGGCCCTCCTGCCGAGGTGTCGGGGCCGGCGTGACCTGAACGCCGCACCCTGCATCGTCCGTCGCGGGCGGTATGAGGGCCTAAATCCATCGACGGAGGAAAACCTTCATGGCAAAGATGATTGCCTTCGATGAGGAGGCCCGCCGCGGCATGGAGCGGGGCATGAACGCCCTCGCCGACGCCGTCAAGGTCACGCTCGGGCCCAAGGGCCGCAACGTGGTGCTCGAGAAGAAGTGGGGCGCCCCGACCATCACCAACGACGGCGTCTCGATCGCCAAGGAGATCGAGCTCGACGAGCCGTACGAGAAGATCGGCGCGGAGCTCGTCAAGGAGGTCGCCAAGAAGACCGACGACGTCGCGGGTGACGGCACCACCACCGCCACCGTGCTCGCCCAGGCCCTGGTGACCCAGGGTCTGCGCAACGTCGCGGCCGGCGCCAACCCCATCGCCCTCAAGAAGGGCATCGAGAAGGCCGTCGAGGCGGTCACCGCCGAGCTGCTCAAGGCCGCCAAGGACGTCGAGTCCAAGGACGAGATCGCCGCGACCGCGGGCATCTCGGCCGGCGACCCGGCGATCGGCGAGCTCATCGCCGAGGCGATGGACAAGGTCGGCAAGGAGGGCGTCATCACGGTCGAGGAGTCCTCGGCTCTGGGCCTCGAGCTCGAGCTGACCGAGGGCATGCGCTTCGACAAGGGCTTCCTGTCGGCGTACTTCGTCACCGACGCGGAGCGCCAGGAGGCCATCCTCGAGGACCCGTACATCCTGCTCGTCGAGTCGAAGATCTCGTCGGTCAAGGACCTCGTGCCGGTGCTCGAGAAGGTCATGCAGACCGGCAAGCCGCTCATGATCATCGCCGAGGACGTCGAGTCCGAGGCCCTCGCGACCCTCGTCGTGAACAAGATCCGCGGCACCTTCAAGGCCGTCGCCGTCAAGGCGCCGGGCTTCGGCGACCGCCGCAAGGCGATGCTGCAGGACATGGCGATCCTGACCGGCGGCACCGTGATCTCCGAGTCGGTGGGCCTCTCGCTCGAGACCGCCGGCCTCGAGCTCCTGGGCCAGGCGCGCAAGGTCGTCGTCACCAAGGACGAGACCACGATCGTCGAGGGCTCGGGTTCGCACGAGCAGCTCGAGGGCCGCGTGCGCCAGATCCGCGCCGAGATCGAGAACTCGGACTCGGACTACGACCGCGAGAAGCTCCAGGAGCGCCTCGCCAAGCTCGCCGGCGGCGTGGCCGTCATCAAGGCGGGCGCGGCCACCGAGGTCGAGCTCAAGGAGCGCAAGCACCGCATCGAGGACGCCGTTCGCAACGCGAAGGCGGCCGTCGAGGAGGGCATCGTCGCCGGTGGTGGCGTGGCCCTCATCCAGGCCGGCACCGCCGCCTTCGGCACCCTCGAGCTCGAGGGTGACGAGGCGACCGGTGCGCGCATCGTGGAGGCGGCCATCACCGCCCCGCTGCGTCAGATCGCCGTCAACGCCGGCCTCGAGGGCGGCGTCGTCGTGGAGAAGGTCAAGGGCCTCCCGGTCCACTTCGGCCTCAACGCCGCGACCGGCGAGTACGTCGACCTGCTCGCCGCGGGCGTCAACGACCCGGTGAAGGTGACCCGCTCGGCGCTGCAGAACGCGGCGTCGATCGCCGGCCTCTTCCTCACCACCGAGGCCGTCGTCGCCGACAAGCCCGAGCCCGAGCCGGCCATGCCGGCCGGCGGTGCCCCCGACATGGGCGGCATGGGCTTCTAAGCACCACGCTGATCAGCGGCGGGGCCGGTTCGCCGGTCCGCGCTGAGCATCACACGAAGGCCCCCGAGGTTCGCCTCGGGGGCCTTCGTGGTGCTCGGGCGGCTGGGTGGTGGCTTCGGGCTGCTCGCGGGCTGGCTGGCCGGGTGGGGGCCTGTATGTCGGACGCTTCGCCGGTTGGTCCTGCGTGGGTGCTGGCTCCGGGCTGCTCGCCGGCTGGCTTCCGGCTCGTATGTCGGACGCGTCGCCGGTTGGTCCTGCGTGGGTGGTGGCTCCGCCTTGTCGCCCGCTGGCTTCCGGCTCGTATGTCGGACGGCCCGCCGAACGGTCCGCCAGGGGGGCTGGCTCCCGCCTGGCTCCCGGCTCGTATGTCGGGCGCTTCGCCGAACGGTCCGTCATACGTGCTGAGACCGACACGTATGTCGGATCAGCTCTCGCATGGTCCTGCGTTGGCGCTCCCCAAAGAGGCCGATCCTGCGCCGAGCGGCCTCAACTGGCGAGCGGGGGCCGAGTGCGGTGGCACCTGCGGGACATCAGCGTCGCCGGCGCGCCGCTACTGCCGCCGACGCTCGGCGGCGCGCACGCGCAGGCCCGACGCGCGCAGGCGTGTGATGAGCTCGCGGGTGGACACCTCGACCGCGCCGAGTTCGACGAGCGAGGCGCGCCGCTCGGCCGGGTAGTCGTAGTGGTCGCGATCGAACGCGCGCTCGGGCAGACCCGCGCGACGGGCGAAGGCGTGCAACTCCTCGAGCGACAGGTCCGACACCAGGTGGCCCCAGACGCGTCCATGGCGCGGCCACAGCGGCGGGTCGAGGAGTATCACCGTTCGAGCGTATGCCGGGTGCCGGGTGCCGGGGTGCGGAGTTGCACAGGTGCGGAGGTGCGGACCCACCAAGCGCCGGAGGCGCCAACCGCCGCGCCTACCTTCCGAACAGCCGGGTGGCGTGCGTCTCGGCCTCCTCGTAGGACTGCGCCGCGACCGCCAGCGCCGAGGTGATCGCGTCGAGCGCCTCCTCGACGTGCAGTTGCGCACCCTGCCACTGGTCGCGCACGCCCGCGAAGGCCATGGCGGCGGAGCCCTGCCAGGCGCCCTCGAGGGCGACCAGCTGGGCCATCATCCCGGCGACCTCGGCGCGGATGGCGGCCGCGGACTGCCCGGCCCGGGCGGACGCGGAGGCGAGCTCCGCAGCATCGACGTGGTAGCGCATCGTCCCTCCAGAAGGTGTGGTGGGATCGACGCTAGGCGCGCCGCCGGAGGCGCGCCCCGACGGCACTGGAGCCTGGGGAGAGTCAGCCCGCGTCGGGGGCGGGGGACATCTTCCGGAGTGCCTTGTCGAGGCGGGCGGCCTCGGCGGTGAGGTTCTGGCGCGCCTGCGACTCCCACGTGAGCCCCAGCGGGCTGGTGTAGAGGCGCGGCCGCGACAGCAGCTTGCCGATGATCGCGCGGCGGCTGCGGTAGAAGTCCTCGTCGGGGATGTGCGCGTACTCGGCGCGGACGTCCTCCGTGTAGGCCTTGTAGCGCTGGGGCTCGGCCGCGAGGATCGCGAGGTCCGCGTCGGACAGCACGGACGCGTCCGGCGAGCCGGGCAACGCCGAGTGGCGCAGCAGGTTGTGCACCATCTCCGCGATCGACTCGACCTTCTCCTCTGGCACGCCGAGCGCGGACAGCTGCTCGCGCGCGTACTGGGCGCTCGCGGCCTCGTCCTCGCCGCCGCGGTGGGCCTTCGCGGTCTCCGTGTCGGAGGAGAACACGGCCCCGTGGTACCAGGCCGCGAGGCGCACGCACTGCGGCTTGCGGGTCTCCTGCTGGAGCTCGTCGACGCGGGTGAGCAGCTCGACCAGGTGGCGCACGTCGTGGAAGCGGCGGGCCGGATTGGTCCAGCGGTCCAGGAGGCGCGAGCCCGCGGCGGCGATCTCGGGCTCCGGCGCGGTCGCGCCCGCGGCGACGGCCGCGCGAACGTACGCGGGCAGCAGCCAGGCGGGGGTGGGTGCAGTGGTCATCTTCACCTCAGAGCGACGGGAGAGCACACTGCCCAGTCTGCCGATACCGGTCCCAGGGTGCAAAGCGCGCGCCCGGGGTGTCGTCCTTGGGGACGATGCAGAGTCCGGGTCCGCTTGCCGGTCCAGTGACGACGGTCCCGGGGGACGATGCGGTGGGGACTGGCGACGATGCGGCCCGGGCCGTGCCGTGGTGAGGATCGCACCGACGGCCGGGCGGGGCGTCGGTCATCGCCGCTAGAATCGGGGGCGGTGCCGAGGTGCGGCGCCGCAGTGACGATTGAGGTAGATGTGCCCAGCGGGAAAGTGAAGTGGTTCGACTCCGACAAGGGGTTCGGATTCATCGCGAGCGAGGACGGCCAGGAGGTCTTCCTGCACGCGTCCGCCGTTCCCGAGGGTGAGACCGTCCGCCAGGGCGCGAAGGTCGAGTTCTCCGTGGCCGACGGCCGCCGCGGCCCGTCCGCGCTGAACGTCACCATCGTGGACCCGGGCCCCTCGGTCGTGGCGAACCGCCGCCGCGGCGCCGAGGAGATGTCGATCATCGTCGAGGACCTCATCAAGCTGCTCGATGGCGTCCAGGGCGGCCTGCGCAAGGGCCGGTACCCCGAGGCCGCTCGCGGCAAGCAGGTCGCGGCAGTGCTGCGCCGCGTCGCCGACGATCTGGACGCCTGATGGCTGTCGACACCGTGCTGGGCAAGGCCGTCGACCTCGCGCGCGACGCCGCGGTCGAGGCCGCCGGCGACGCCGCGCTGGTGGGGGAGCACCTCGAGGCCGTCTCCATCGAGGACCGCCTGGTCACCCACCTGTTCGCCTGCACCATGCCCGGCTACCGCGGCTGGGTGTGGTCGGTGTCCGTCGCCCGCGCCCCGCGCGCGAAGACCGCGACGGTGTGCGAGGCCCACCTGGTACCCGCGGACGATGCTCTGCTCGCCCCCGCGTGGGTGCCGTGGGCCGACCGCGTGCGCCCCGGGGACCTCGAGCCCTCGATGGTGCTGCCGCTCATCCCCGACGACGTGCGCGTGGTCCCCGGCTACGAGTCGACCGGCGACGAGGACGAGGACCAGATCGCGAACTGGGAGCTGGGCCTCGGGCGCCCGCGCGTGCTCGGCCCCGTGGGCCGCGCAGACGTGGCCGACCGCTGGCACCGCGGCTCCCACGGGCCCTCCGCGGCCTCCGCGATCGCGTCGCCCGCGCCGTGCTCGACGTGCGCCTTCTTCATTCCGCTCACGGGCTCGATGCGCATGACGTTCGGCGCCTGCGCGAACGAGTGGTCGCCCTCGGACGGCCGTGTCGTGAGCGTGGACCACGGCTGCGGCGCGCACTCGGAGACGGACATCGAGCGCACCTCGAGCCAGTGGCCCGAGGTCGACCCGGTGTTCGAGAACGAGGTCAACGTGCCGTTCGAGATCGGCGTCGCCGAGCCGGAGCCCGAGCCCGAGGCGCCTGCGGAGGGCGAGCCCGAGCCCGAGCCTGCGGCCGAGGAGACCGGCGCCGCGGAGCCCGAGCCGAGCGCGGAGGCCGAGCCGGCCGACGCATCGTCCCCGGAGACGGCCGAGCCCTCCGAGCCAGAAGCCCGCGAGTCCGAGAAGCCCGAGCCCGAGCAGGCCTGACCCGCGTCAGCGGGGCAGGCGCGCCGCGACGTAGTCGATCGACGCGACCAGGCGCTCGACGTCCTCGGGGTCGACCGCGGGGTAGACGCCCACGCGGATCTGGTTGCGGCCCAGCTTCCGGTACGGGTCGATGTCCACGACCCCGTTCGCGCGCAGGGCGGCGCGCAGGGCGGCGCCGTCGACGTCGTCCGCGAGGTCGAGCGTGGTCACCACGGGGGAGCGGTGCGCGGGATCCGCGACGAACGGCGTGACCCAGGCGGTGCGCGCGGCCCAGTCGTAGAGGATCCCGGACGAGCGCTCGGCGCGCGCGGCCGTGAACTCCATGCCGCCGCCGGCGAGCATCCACTCGAGCTGCGCGCGCATGAGCACCAGCGTCGCGACGGCAGGAGTATTCAGCGTCTGGTTGAGGCGCGAGTTCGTCAGCGCGGCCGCCAGCGACAGCGACTCCGGCACCCACCGCCCCGACGCGGCGATCTCCTCGATGCGCGCGATCGCCGCGGGGGAGACCAGCGCGAACCACAGGCCGCCGTCGGAGGCGAAGCACTTCTGGGGCGCGAAGTAGTAGACGTCCGCCTGCGTGGCATCGAGGCGCGTGCCGCCCGCGGCCGAGGTCCCGTCGATCACCGTGAGCGCGCCCTCCGCGCCGGCGGGGCGCAGCACCGGGGCGATCGCACCCGTCGAGGTCTCGTGGTGGGGCCAGGCGTAGAGGTCGATGCCGTCCTCGGCGACCGGCAGCGCGACGGAGCCCGGCTCGGCGGTGCGGATGGACGATGCGGCGAGGTGCGGGGCGGTCGAGGTCGCCTTCGCGAACTTCGCGCCGAACTCGCCGAACGCGCAGTGCTGCGCCCTCTCGCGGACCAGGCCGAAGGCCGCGGCGTCCCAGAACATGGTCGAGCCGCCGTTGCCCAGGATCACCTCGTAGCCCTCGGGCAGCGCGAAGAACTCCGCGAGCATCCGGCGCACGTCGCCCACGAGGTTCTTCACCGGCGGCTGCCGGTGCGAGGTGCCCAGGACGCCCGGCTGGGCGGCCGCGAGGGCGGCGAGCTGCGCATCGGTCACCTTCGACGGGCCCGAGCCGAAGCGGCCGTCGTGGGGGAGGAGCTCGGCGGGAATCGTGAGGGCGTCCGTCATGGGTTCACTGTAGACGCGGGACTCCTGGCAGGATGGCCCGCGTGTACCGTCTCACGCCCGCCCTGCAGCACTACGACTGGGGCATGACGACGGTGATCGAGCGGCTCGTCGGCCTGCCCGAGACCGATGCGCCGGTCGCCGAGGCCTGGTGGGGCGCCCACGCGTCCGCACCCGCCACCGCGACCGCGATGCACGCGTGGGACCGCGACCTCGCGGGGATGCTCCCGGGCGACACCATGGCGCTCGACGCGCTCATCGCGCGCGACCCCGCGGCCATGCTGGGCCCCGCGGCCGCGCGCTGGAACCGCATGCCGTACCTGCTCAAGGTGCTCGCGATCGCCAAGCCGCTGTCCCTCCAGGTGCATCCCACCCTGGACCAGGCGCGCGCCGGCTTCGCGCGGGACGAGGCCCGCGGGCTCGCCGTGAGCGACCCCGCGCGCACCTACAAGGACGCCTCCCACAAGCCGGAGATGATCGTCGCCCTCACGCCCATGACCCTGCTGGCGGGCTTCCGGCCGGTCAAGCAGGTGGCCCGCGACCTCGTGTGGCTCGACACCGCGCCGTCCCGGCGCTGGGCGCGCGACCTGGCCGACGCTACGGAGCCCGCCGTCGCGCTCAAGGAGTACATCACGCGCGTCCTGCGGGACCCCGAGGCGCCGGAGGCGCTCGAGGCGCTCATCCGGGTGGGCGGCCGGTTCGGCACCCCCGAGGGGCTGGGCGTCGCCTCGACCGCCGCGCTCGCGTTCCCGGGCGACCTGGGCGCGCTCGTCGCGATCGCGCTCAACGTGGTGCGCCTGCAGCCGGGCGAGGCGTGCTTCACCGGCGCCGGCGTGATCCACTCGTACCAGTCGGGCGTGGGCGTGGAGATCATGGCCAACTCGGACAACGTCGTGCGCGCGGGGCTCACCCCCAAGAAGGTGGACGTGGACCTGCTGGTCGAGCTCACCGACGGCACCACGACGCCCCCGCCGCGCGTCGACGCGGTGCAGGAGGGCGTGGTGACCCGGTACCCGGCGCCGGTCGAGGAGTTCTCGCTGTCCGTGGTGCGCGGCGGGCGGGCCACCATTCCGGCCGGACCGCGCATCGTGCTCGCCGTGGACGGCACCGCCGAGGTGCGCGCCGGCGGCACCGGGCTGGGCCTGTCCCGCGGCCAGTCCGCCTTCGTCCCCTACTGCGATGGCGACCTCACTATCGACGCGCGCGGCTGGACCGTGGTCGCCGAGCCCGACGGGCGGTAGACCCGCCGGGCCGGAGCCCCGGCCCGGAGCCCCCCCCCGGGCGCCCCGAACGGGGCGCCGCGCCCACCTGGCCCGCGCATCGTCCCCCGCGGCGAAGTCCCAGGATCCAGCAACTAGGCTGGGCGCCATGTCGCTCAAGATGTCTGTCTTCGGCACCGGTTACCTGGGTGCCACGCACGCTGCTGGAATGGCCGAGCTGGGCCACGAGGTGATCGGTGTCGATATCGACCCGGCCAAGATCGAGCGCCTGTCGCGCGGCGAGGTTCCCTTCTTCGAGCCCGGGCTGCCGGAGCTGCTGAAGAAGCACGTGGACTCGGGTCGCCTGCGCTTCACCACGGACGCCGCGGAGGCCGCCGAGTTCGCGGATGTGCACTTCATCGGTGTGGGCACGCCGCAGAAGAAGGGCGAGAACGCGGCGGACATGCGCTTCGTCGACGCGGTCATCGAGACGCTCGCGCCGCTGCTGACGCGTCCTTCGGTGATCCTGGGCAAGTCGACCGTGCCGGTCGGCACCGCCGCGCGCCTGGCCGCGCGGGTGCGCGAGCTGGCGCCGGTGGGCGACCAGGCGCAGCTGGGCTGGAACCCGGAGTTCCTGCGCGAGGGCTTCGCGGTGGAGGACACGCTGCGTCCCGACCGCATCGTCGTCGGTGTCGACAAGGCCCAGCCGGGCCGCATCGAGGAGGTCGCGCGCGAGGTCTACGCGGACGCGATCTCGCGTGAGACGCCGTTCCTGGTCACGGACCTGCCCACGGCGGAGCTCGTGAAGGTCAGCGCCAACGCGTTCCTCGCGACCAAGATCTCCTTCATCAACGCGGTCGCGGAGGTGTGCGAGGTCACGGGCGCGGACGTGCGGGACCTGGCGGACGCGATCGGCCACGACGAGCGCATCGGCCGCAAGTTCCTGGGCGCGGGCCTGGGCTTCGGCGGCGGCTGCCTGCCCAAGGACATCCGCGCGTTCATGGCGCGCGCCGGCGAGCTGGGCGTGGACCAGTCGCTCGGGTTCCTGCGCGAGGTCGACACGGTCAACATGCGCCGCCGCGACCACGTGGTCGACCTGGCGACGCGCGAGCTGGGCGGTTCGCTGCGCGGCAAGACCATCGCGGTGCTGGGCGCGGCCTTCAAGCCCAACTCAGACGACGTGCGCGACTCGCCCGCCCTCGAGGTCTCGGGCCGCATGCACCTGGCCGGCGCGATCACCAAGGTCTACGACCCCGAGGCGATGGCGAACGCGGCCGCGGTGTGGCCCACGCTGCCCTTCGCGGACACGGTCGAGGACGCGCTGCGCGACGCGGACCTGGTCATCGTCGCGACCGAGTGGAAGCAGTTCCGCGAGCTCGACCCGGCCGCGACCGCGGAGCTCACCGCCGGCAAGGCGATCATCGACGCCCGCAACTGCCTCCCCGCCGAGCGCTGGATCGACGCGGGCTGGAGGTACCTGGGCCTGGGCCGGTACGCGTCGTGAGCGACCTCATCGACACGACGGAGATGTATCTCCGCACCATCTACGAGCTCATCGAGGATGGTGTGACGCCCATGCGGGCGCGGCTGGTCGAGCACTTCGGCCACGCCGGGCCCACGGTGTCCCAGACGATCGCCCGCATGGAGCGGGACGGACTCGTCGTCGTGTCGGAGGACCGTCACCTCGAGCTGACGGAGCGCGGCCGCGAGGTCGCGACGCGCGTGATGCGCAAGCACCGGCTCGCCGAGCGGCTCCTCACGGACGTGATCGGGCTGGACCTCGCGCACGTCCACGACGAGGCCTGCCGCTGGGAGCACGTGATGAGCGAGCGGGTCGAGCGGCGCATCGTCGAGATGCTCGACGGGCCGGTCGTCTCGCCCTACGGCAACCCGGTCCCGGGTCTGGTCGAGCTGGGCGTCGCGGAGGGGGACCAGACCCCCGCGCCGCGCCCCGTTTCGGAGCTCGCGGACGCCGGTGTGACGAGCGTCACAGTGGTGCGCCTGGGGGAGTATCTCCAGGCGATGGACGATGCGCTGGCCGGATTGGTCGCCGCGGGCGTCCTGCCAGGGGCGACGGTGGGGGTCGCCGCGGCCGGGGACGATGTGGTCCTCACCGGCCCCGAGGGGCCCGTCGCGCTGGGTCGCGGGCATGCCCGTCACGTCTTCGTTTTGCCTTCCTGACGACGTTTGATAAATTTTCGGTAACAACGACGGACCGGAGGGGTCGAGAACGACCCTCCACGGAGCCCCTCAAGAGGACGATGCGGTCGACCAAGCGACTGGATCGGGGCCCGTGCAAGCGACGCGCGTGAGGCGCGGAAGGAACGGGAAACTTTGAAGTACGGATACATGCGTGCCAAGACGCGTGCCATCGCCGCTGCGGCGGGTGGCGCGCTCGTCGTGGTACCCCTCACCGGCGCGGCCGCGGCCGCGCTCGTGACCGCCGAGAGCACCGACACCACCGCAACCGCCGCGACGATCTCCGCCAACGCCTACAGCGCGGACCTTGCCGACATCCCCGAGGTCACCTCGACGCAGGACGCGGACGCCTTCACCATCGACACGGCCACGGTCGACGTCGAGCTGCCGCCCCCGCCGCCGGAGCCCGAGCCGGAGCCCGTCGTGGTCTCCGCGCCGACCACCACGGTGGGCAACACCCGCTCCACCACGTCCGAGACCTCGACCTCGACGTCCACGTCGACGTCCACCTCGACCGAGGCGTCGACCCCGGCCCAGACCACGGCGCCGTCCGCGCCGTCGTCGAACGTCGCCGCGGCCGTCAACGGCTCCGCGATCGTCGCCACCGCCGCGCAGTTCCAGGGCGTGCCCTACGTCTCCGGCGGCTCCTCGCCGTCCGGCTTCGACTGCTCGGGCTTCGTCTCCTACGTCTTCGCACAGCACGGCATCTCGCTGCCGCGCTCGTCCGGCGCCTACTACGGCGTGGGCACCCGGGTCTCGAACCCGCAGCCCGGCGACATCATCGTCAGCCCCGGCCACGTCGCGATCTACGCGGGCCCCAACCTGCAGATCGACGCGCCGCGCCCCGGCAAGACCATCCAGTTCCGCTCGATCTGGCAGTCGAACCCCATCTACATCCGCGTCACCTGACCCGTCACGCGTCGCGAGGGCCGTCACCGTTCCGGTGGCGGCCCTCGTTGCTTTCCCGGGGACGATGCGGCGGCGGGCTTCGCGCCCGGGTCGCCGGCGCATCGTCCCCGGGTGGGCGCGGGGCGCTAGCCTCGTCCCCATGCGGACGACGACGGTGCCGAGGCTGGGACGTGACATCTCGCTGGTGGGTCTGGGGACCTGGCAGCTCGGGGGCGATTGGGCCACCGTGGGGGACGAGGCGGCGCAGGAGGTGCTCGCCGCGGCCGCCGATGCGGGCACCCGGCTGTTCGACACCGCGGACGTCTACGGCGACGGCCGGTCCGAGCGGGCGATCGGGCGGTTCCTCGCCGAGCGCGGCGACCGCGACGAGTTCACGGTCATCACCAAGATGGGCCGGCGCGCCGAACCGCACGTGCCCGAGGCCTACACGCTCGACAACTTCCGCCGCTGGACGGATCGCTCGCGCGAACTGCTGGGCGTGGAGACGCTCGACCTGGTGCAGCTCCACTGCCCGCCCACGCCCGTGTACTCCGACGAGCGCGTCTTCGACGACCTGCGGGTGCTGGTGGACGAGGGCCGCATCGCGCGGTTCGGCGTGTCCGTCGAGCTCGTGGACGAGGCGCTGGCCGCGCTCGAGCAGCCGGACCTGGCGACCATCCAGATCATCGTGAACATCTTCCGGCGCAAGCCGCTCGAGCGCGTGCTGCCGCTGGCCGCCGAGCGCGGCGTCGGGATCATCGCGCGCCTGCCGCTCGCGTCCGGGCTGCTGTCGGGCAAGTACGACGAGCACACCACGTTCGCGCCCGAGGACCACCGTACGTGGAACCGCGACGGCAGGCTGATGAACATCGGCGAGACGTTCTCCGGCATCCCCTTCGAGGTGGGCGTGGCGGCCGCGCGTGAGGTGGCGGCTTTGACCCCTGCCGGGTGGGCGACGTCGCAGCTCGCGCTCGGGTGGCTCGCGCAGATGGGCGTGGCGACCATGATCCCGGGCGCCTCGAAGCCGTCTCAGGCGCGCGCGAACGCGGAGGCGGCGGAGTTCCCGGAGCTGGCGCCCGAGGCGCTGGCGCGGCTCGAGGAGATCTACGAGGAGTACTGCCGGGAGCACGTGCACGACGTGTTCTGAGGCTGGTGCTGCCGGCCTGGCGACACGATTCGCTCTCTCAGGCGTGATTCCCGCGCGTAGGTGACACAATTCGCTCTAGCGGCCGCGTGGGCTCACGCGCTGACGGGCTCACGGGCGGCGGCTTTCCGGTCCTACGGCGTCAGCCGGTACCCTGGTGCGGTCCCTTTCACGCGCCTGTAGCTCAGGGGATAGAGCACCGCTCTCCTAAAGCGGGTGTCGACAGTTCGAATCTGTCCAGGCGCACTCCTTTGACCTCACGCACGTCGCCCTCGCGGGGAGGTGCCCGCTCTCCCCGCCCTGGCTGGCGCCTCGTGGTCGGCGTCCCACCCGGTCGGCCGGGCGCGCGACGGCCGCGCCACCCGGGACGAAGGTCCGCCTAACTTTGACACGTGTCGCTCAACGATGGAGGCACCACAACTTCGCGGCGCATGCCGCTGGGAGCCGGCGAGGACGCCCGCTGATCCCACGCGTGCCGCCGCCGACAGAAAGGCACCGCAATGAAGTTGCTCGAGCCCACCCAGATCGGCTCCATGACGCTGCGCAACCGCGTCTTCATGGCCCCCATGGGCACCACCACGGAGCCGGACGGCTCGTTCTCCGAGCGTTCGATCCGCTACTACGAGGAGCGCGCCAGGGGCGGCTTCGGCCTCATCATCACGGGCGCCAACCAGGTGACCACCGCCTACGAGCAGAAGGCGTGCAACATCATCGGCACGGACCGCTCGAAGGAGCAGCTCGCCGAGATCGCGAACCGCATGCACCGCCACGGCGCGAAGCTCTGCATCCAGATCACCCCGGGCCTGGGACGCATGCAGCTGCCCTTCTCTGACGCCGTCGCGCCGCTGGCCGCCTCCGAGGTCGAGTCGTACTGGTTCCCCGGCCTCATGTGCAAGCCGCTGAGCGTCGAGCAGATCGAGGACCTCGTCGTGAAGATGGGCGAGGGCGCCCGCATCGCCAAGGAGGCCGGCGCCGACTCGGTCGAGATCCACGGCTACGGCGGCTACCTCATGGACCAGTTCTCCTCGGCCCTGTGGAACAAGCGCAAGGACCAGTACGGCGGCGACCTCGCCGGCCGCCTGCGCTTCCCGCTTGAGGTCATCGCCTCGGTGCGCGAGGCCGTGGGCCCCGACTTCCCGGTCCTGTACAAGTTCACCCCCTTCCACGGTGTCGAGGGCGGCCGCGAGCTCGAGGAGGGCCTCGAGATGGCCCGCATGCTCGAGGCGGCCGGCGTGGACGCGCTGCACGTCGACATGGGTTGCTACGAGGCCTGGTACAAGGCCATCCCCACCGTCTACCAGCCCGCTGCCACGCAGGCCTGGCTCGCCGCCGAGGTCCGCAAGGTCGTCTCCGTCCCGGTCCTGTCGACCGGCAAGCTCAACAACCCCGCGGTGGCCGAGAAGGCCCTCGCCGACGGCCAGGCGGACATCATCGGCCTGGGCCACGGCGCCCTCGCCGAGCCCCACTGGGTCAACAAGGTCGCGGAGAACCGCGCGCACGACATCACCCCGTGCATCGGCTGCAACGAGTGCCTGTTCGCCGGCTTCAAGGGCGGCCACTACGTGTGCGCCGTCAACCCGCAGTGCTACGCCGAGGACATGAACCCCATCACCCCGGTCGAGCGCCCCACCCGCGCGCTGGTCCTGGGCGGCGGCCCCGGCGGCATGGAGTTCGCCCTCACCGCCGCCGAGCGCGGCATCGAGGTCGAGCTGTGGGAGAAGCGCCCGCAGCTGGGTGGCACCCTGCTCGCGGCGGGCGGCCCGTCGTTCAAGCAGGACGTCATGGACTACGCGACCCACCTGGTCAACAAGGTCTACCGCGCGAACATTACCGTCCGCACCATGAAGGACGGCACCGCCGAGGAGATCGCCGAGGGCGGCTGGGACAAGGTCGTGCTAGCGACCGGCGCCCGCCACTCCGTGCCCCCGATCCCGGGCATCGACGGCGCCAAGGTCGCCATGGCGAACGACGTCCTCACCGGCGCCAAGCCCCACGGCAAGCGCGTCGTGGTGCTGGGCGCGGGCCTGGTCGGCTGCGAGACGGCCGCCATGTGCGCCCAGACCGCGGACTCCGTCACCGTCATCGAGGCCGCGGACACGATCCTCGCGACCGTCGAGCACTGCCGCAACAACGAGCTCGCGCTCGAGCAGCTCCTCGAGGACTCGCAGATCGAGTTCATCACCGGCGCGCGCGTCAACGAGTTCGGCGCGGACGCGGTGACCTACGAGCAGGCCGGCGAGGTCCGCTCGCTCGAGGCCGACACCTTCATCATCGCGACGGGCTACACCCCGAACGACGAGCTGCTCGCGCAGCTCGAGGGCAAGGTGGACGTCTCCGTCATCGGCGACGCGGTCGAGGCCGACTCGATCCTCTCCGCCGTCCACGGCGGCTTCCAGCTGGCGCGCTCGATCGGCGCCGAGGAGGCCGTGCCCGGCGCGGAGACCGTCGCGGACCAGGCTCGCACCGAGTCCTGACCCGACGGGTTCCGACCCCGACCGACCGGCGAGGCCCGGGGCGCAAGCCCCGGGCCTCGTCCCGTTCCCGGACGCCGCGCCCACCCCGCCCCCGGACACTGCGCACGGATTCGAGTCCGACACGCCGCGCGCTGGCCCGGTTCCGCGTCCCGAGGCCGGGGTGTCGCGCCGCAATCCGTGCGGAGTGTCCAGGGTGGGCGCGGGGACGTAGCGTGGAGCCGTGGGGGAGCGCGGGCCCGAGCGCGTCGACGTCGCCATCGTGGGCGCCGGCGCCGCCGGGCTGTCCCTGGCCGCGGCGCTCGCCCGCTCCGGCTGGGCCGGGAGCCTGGCGCTCGTCGAGGACGGCTCCGCGCCGCTCGAGGACCGCGCCTGGGCCTGGTGGTCCGCCGGAGGCGGACCCATGGACGATGCGGCGTCCGGCTCGTGGTCCCGCGTCCGCCTCGCCGGTGAGGGCTGGGCACGCGAGGGGCCGCTCGCACCGCTGGCGTACCGCGCGATCGGCGGGGAGGGGCTCGCATCGGTGGCCGATGCGGCACTGGCCCGGGCCGAGCGCGCCGGCCGGGTGAGGGTTCGGCGGGTGCGGGGCCGCGCGCTGTCGGCCGTGCCGGAGGGGCCGGGCGGCGGCGCGCAGGTGGTGATCGAGGACCCCGCCGGGGCGCGGGTCGACCTGCGGGCCCGGTGGGTGTTCGACAGCGTGGGCCTGGGGCGGGACATGGGTGCACGGGTGGGCGCGGGGAGCGGTGCGGGCGGAGCGGCCGGGCTCGCTGCCGGCCAGGCAGCGGCGGCGCGGCTCGACTTCCACGGCGTGAGGGTGACGGCTCCGCGCGACGTCTTCGACCGGGACACGGTCACCCTCATGGACTTCCGTACCGACCAGGCCGACGGGGTGGCCTTTGTCTACGTGCTGCCCACCTCGGCGCGGGCGGCGCTCGTTGAGCGCACGGTGTACGCGTTCGGCGCGAGCGCGCCGTCCCCGCACCGGCCGCACCTCCACGCCTACGTCCGCGACGTCCTGGGCCTGGGCGCCCAGGGCTCCGGCACGTGGGAGGAGGCGGGGGAGGAGCGCGGGACCATCCCCCTGCATCGGCGCCCGCCGGACGTGGCGGACGGCCCGCTGGTCCCCGTCGGCGCGCGGGCGGGCCTCGTGCGCGCGAGTACGGGCTACGGGTTCGCCCGCATGCAGCGGCATGCGGAGGCGATCGCCGCGGCGCTCGCGGCCGGTCGCGACCCGGCGCATGCCACGTCTCCCCGGCGCTGGCCGGGGGTCCTCGACGGGGCGCTGCTGCGCATCGTCCACCGGAACCCGGACGGCGCACGGGACGTGTTCGGAGCGCTGTGGCGCCGCAACCCGCCCGCGCGGGTGCTGCGATTCCTCGAGGAGCAGGCCTCGCCGCGCGAGCAGGCGCTCGTCATCGCGTCACTGCCCGGCTTCGTGCCCGCGGCCTGGCGCGCGGCGGTGGCCGCGCGGCGCCGTACGCTGTGACCACCATGGTGAGGCCCGTCTCCGGCGACGTGCGGACGCCCGCGGAGCGCGGCGCGGACGCCGCGACCACGCGCGCGCACAACCTGGGCATCGTGATGCGGATGCTGCGCGACCGCGGCCCCGTGGCGCGGCGCGACGTCGAGCGCGACGCGGGGCTCGCGCCCGCGACCGTCCTCAACCTGGTCGAGGACCTCGAGACCCGCGGCCTCGTCACGCAGGAGACCGAGCCGCACACGCGGGCACGGGGCCGCCCGCGCATGATGATCGTGCCCGCCGACGACCGCTGCCTGGTGCTCGCCGTCCGGGTGGAGCGCGCCCGCGTCACGTGCGAGCTGCACACGAGCACCGGGCGACTCCTCTCCTCGGACCGCCAGGACCTCGCGCTCGGATGGGCCCTCACGGGGGAACTCGCGCCGCTGCTCGTCGCGCGGCTGGGCGAGGCGATGGCGACGGCCGCCGAGCTCGAGGCCGTGCTCGTGTCCTGCGTGGTGACCGTGCCGGGGCCGGTGAGCACGGACAACCGGGTCGCGGACTCGCCGCAGTTCGGCTGGGGGCACCTCGACCTGGTGCGGCTGATGCGGGACGCGGGCGCGCCGCGCGAGATCCCCATCACGCTCGTCAACGACTCGAGCGCGGCGGCCCTCGCGGAGTACGCCGCGCTGCCCGCCCCGCGACCGTCGGTGATGCTCTACCTCGAGGGAGGTGCGGCGATCGGCGGGGGAGTGGTCTCGCGCGGCCGGATCCTGGGCGGCGGCCGCGGCTTCGCGGGCGAGCTGGGGCACGTGACCGTCGACTGGCGCGGCCGGCCGTGCGCGTGCGGCGCCGCGGGGTGCCTGACCGCGTACGTGGGGCCGGAGGCGCTCGCGGCCTCGGCGCGGCTCACCGAGACCTACGAGCATGCGGGGCCCGCCGCCGCGATGGACGAGCTGCGCACCCGCCTGGGACGCGAGGAGAAGCGCGCGATCGACGTCGCGATCCGGGCGGGCGACATCCTGGGCGCGGCCCTGCGCTCGGTGTACGACGTGGTGAACCCCACGCACATCGTGCTGGGCGGGTATCTGGGCTCGCTCGCGCGGTGGATCGAGCCCGGCATCCAGATGCAGCTCGCGCCGCGCACCGGCGCCCTTGCGCCGGTCGAGCTGAGCCTGGGGCTGCTGGGTCCGCGGGCCGGGCTCGTGGGCGCGGCCCGGCACGGATTCGCCGGCTTCTTCGACGACCCGACGGTGGTGCCGCACCTCTAGCCGGGCGACGATGCGGTGGTCGGCCCGGGACGCCGATGCGGTGGACGGCCCCGGCGGCGACCGGGGCGTGACCATCGGCCGCCGTGTCGACGCCACGCCCGCGCCGCTACCGTCCTTGCGACAATATTGTCTACAATATTGTCAGTGATGTTGGCGGCGGCCCTCGGGGCCGCAGGGGGAGGCGACGATGGCGTCGGATGAGCGCGTGCTCGAAGAACTGAGGGCCGCGATCCTGCGGGGCGACTTCGCGCCGCGCCAGCGGCTCGTCGAGGCCGAGCTGTGCGAGGACCTGGGGGCGAGCCGCTTCGCCGTGCGCGCGGCGCTCCAGTCCCTCGAGGCGGACGGCCTGGTCGAGCGTCAGCGCAACCGCGGCGCCCGCATCCGGGAGATCGGCATCGACGAGGCCGTCGAGATCAGCGAGGTCCGCCAGGTGGTCGAGGGGCTCGTGGCGCGGCGCGCGGCGGAGCGGGTGCGGGACGATCAGGCCGCGGAGCTCGAGACCATCGGTGCGGCGATGCGGGTCGCGGTCGCGACCGGCGACGTGGTCACCTACGGGCAGCTCAACGGGCGCCTGCACGCGACCCTCCGCGACATCGCGCACCACGGGAAGGCGAACCGCATCATCGAGCGCCTCCACGGCCAGATGGTGCGCCACCAGTTCGCGCTCTCGCGCGTGCCGGGCCGCCCCGCGGTCTCGCTCGACCAGCACTTGGCGATCATCGACGGCGTGGTCTCGCGCGACCCCGCGCGTGCGGAGCAGGCGATGCGGGAGCACATCGGCTCCGTGATCGACGTGCTGCGCACCTTCGAGGGGCGCTGAGCGCTCCTCTAGGGTCGCCGAGCGCTCCTTCGAGGCTCCCGCGGCGCTTTCGAGCGCCCACGTGTGGCCTCCGCGCACCCCCCGAGCACCCCTCCGACGGCCGTGACCAAGTCGTTGTCAAAATCGGCTACAAAATTGTCGCCAATGCTGTTAGCGTGAGGAATGCCACACCGCTCGCCGGTGAGCGGTCGCTTTCAAGGAGGAGAGCAGATGACCACGAAGTCCCCGAGCACGCGCATGCGTGCGATATTCGCGGCGGTCGCCGCGATGAGCCTGGCCACGCTGACCGCGTGCAGCTCCGACGGTTCCGAGGAGGAGGCGACCGACGACGCCGCCCCGGCGGCGACCGACACCGCCGACTCGACCACCGAGCCGGCGGAGACCGACGACGCGATGATGGAGCCGGTCGACGTCACGGTCGGCCTCATCCCGATCCTCGACGTCGCCCCCATCTACCTGGGCGTCGAGCAGGGGTTCTTCGAGGAGGAGGGCCTCAACCTCACGCTCGAGCTCGCCCAGGGCGGCTCCTTCATCATCCCGTCGGTCAGCCAGGGTGACTACGAGTTCGGCTTCAGCAACGTCACCTCGCTGATCCTCGCGAACGCCACCGGCGTGGGCCTCGAGGCGGTCGGCCCCGGCGCCTCGACCAACGGCACCGAGGAGGACATGGCGGCGGTGCTCACCCCGGCCGACTCGGGGATCTCCACCGCGAAGGATCTCGAGGGCAAGAAGGTGGGCGTCAACGCGCTCGCCAACGTCAACACCGCCACGATCAGCCAGATGGTGCGCGACGACGGCGGCGACCCCTCGACCATCACCTACGTCGAGCTGCCGTTCCCGGACATCGTTCCCGCGATCCTGGCGGGTGACATCGACGCCGGCCAGGTGGTCGAGCCCTTCCGCACCGCGGGTGTGAACCAGGATCTGGTGAGCATCGGCTCGAACTTCCTCGCGATGAGCCCGACGTTCATGATCGCCGAGTACTTCACCTCGTCCGACTACGCGGCCGAGAACCCCGAGACGGTCGCCGGCTTCGAGGCCGCGCTCGCCAAGTCGTTCGAGTACGCCACGGACAACCCCGATGAGGTCCGCGCGATCGTGCTGACCTACACCCGGATGGACGAGGAGACGGCGAACGCCGTGCGACTGCCGGGCTGGCCCAGCGAGATCGACGCCGCCTCGGTCGACCTGCAGGCCGAGCTTGCCGTGACGGACGGGACGCTCACCGAGGTCCCGGACCTGACCGCCCTCAAGTAGTGAGACCGGGGCCGCGGCGTGCCGCGCCGCGGCCCCGGACCTCACCCCGGCGTCGTCCGCCTTCCCCCCCTCATCCCCACCCGACGGTCCGCCGTCGAATCGGAGGCTCCCCGTGTCCTCGAGTCCAGCCACGCTGGCACCGCCCGCCCGATCGCGGGCCACCACTCGCTCCCGAAGGTCGGGCCGCAGCCGTGACCTCTGGCTCGGCGTCGCGGGTGTCTTCATCGTCCTCGCCGGAGCGGAGACGCTGTCCCGCACCGGGATCGTCAATCCCGACTTCCTCCCGCCCGTCACCGCGATGTACGCGGCCCTGTTCGAGATGCTCGGGGAGGGCTGGTTCTGGGAGGCGCTGTGGCTCACGGTGCGCGGCTGGGCGCTCGGCCTCGCCGCCGCCATGGCGCTCGGCATCGTGGTCGGCTTCGTGATCGGTTCGATCCCGTTCCTCCGGAGGTTCACCAACTCGACCATCGAGTTCCTGCGCCCGATCCCCTCGGTCGCGCTGATCCCGCTGGTGATCCTGCTGTTCGGCACGCAGCCGCAGTCGGCGTTCGTCCTCGTGGTCTACGCGGCCTTCTGGCAGGTGCTGGTGCAGGTCCTCTACGGCGTGGCGGACGTGGACCCGGTCGCCCGCGATACCGCGAAGTCCTATCAGTTCGGGCCGCTGCGCGTCGCACGATCCGTCATCTATCCCACGGCGCTGCCGTACATCATGACCGCGTTCCGGCTCGGCGCGGCGGTGGCGCTCATCCTCGAGATCACCGCGGAGCTGGTGATCGGCGTGGACGGCCTGGGCCGCGAGCTCGGCATCGCGCAGAGCTCCGGCGCCGTGCCCGAGACCTACGCGCTCGTGATCGTCATCGGCCTCATCGGTGTGGCCGTCAACCTGCTCGCACGGTTCGTCGAGCGCAAGGCCCTCTGGTGGCACCCCTCGGTGAGGAGCGAGCACTCATGATCCGGTTCCTCAAGGCGACGGGGTACGTCCTCGGCCTCCCCGTGATCCTGCTGACCGCCTGGTGGTTCGGCTCGGCGAACTCCACGAGCCCGTTCTGGCCGCCGCTGTCCACGATCATCGAGACGTTCCCCAGCACCTGGACCTGGGACCGCATCGTCGGCGACGTGTTCCCGTCGCTCGCCCGGCTGGGCATCGGCTTCGGCCTGGCGGTGGTGGTCGGCATCGTCCTGGGCACCGCGATCGGCCTGTCGCCCACGCTGCGCGCGCTGTCCGAGCCGGTCCTCGAGTTCTTCCGCGCCGTGCCGCCCCCGGTGCTGGTGCCGATCATCGCGCTGTTCGCCGGCTACACCGGCTGGCTGGGCAAGATCGTCACCATCGCGCTCGGCTGCCTGTGGCCCATCCTGCTCAACACGGTCGAGGGCGTGCGCGGGCTCGAGCCCGTGCTGGGCGACACCGCCAAGAGCTACCACCTGAGCCCGTGGCGGCGGCTGGTGTTCGTGGTGCTGCCCGGCGCGAGCCCGCGGATCTTCACCGGCGCCCGCCAGTCGCTGTCCATCGGCGTGATCCTCATGGTCATCTCGGAGCTGTTCGGGGCCAACCGTGGCCTCGGCGCCGCGATCGTCCAGTTCCAGAGGAGCTTCGCCATCCCCCAGATGTGGACGGGCGTGATCGTGCTCGGCCTCATCGGAGTCCTGCTGGCGACCCTGTTCAAGGTTGTCGAGAACCGCATGCTCGCCTGGTACGTCGGGCAGCGCCAGATCGAACGAGGAGCGTAGAGATGTCCATCACCACCATGCTGTCCGGCCGCGGAGCACAGGCCCCGGCCGCGCCCAAGACGGACGTCGCCCTCGACCTCCGCAACGTCCAGAAGACCTACGACACCCCCGGCCGCCCCCACGTCGAGGCGATCCGCAACCTCGACTTCCAGGTCCGTCGCGGCGAGCTGGTCTGCGTCGTGGGCCCGTCCGGCGCCGGCAAGACCACGCTGCTGCGCTCCATCGCGGGCCTGCTCGACGTCACCGCCGGCGAGGTGGTGCTCGACGGCACCACCGTGACGGGCCCGCCCGAGGGCATGGCCGTGGTGTTCCAGGAGTACGGCCGCAGCCTGTTCCCGTGGATGACCGTCCGCCAGAACATCGAGCTGCCGCTCAAGGAGAAGGGCATTCCCAAGGCCGAGCGCCGCGAGAAGGTGGACCGGGCGCTCGAGGAGGTGAGCCTCAGCGAGGCCGCCGAGCAGCACCCGTGGCAGCTCTCCGGCGGCATGCAGCAGCGCGTGGCCATCGCCCGTGCGATCGCCTTCGAGCCCACCGTGCTGCTCATGGACGAGCCGTTCGCGGCCGTCGACGCGCAGACCCGTGCCGAGCTCGAGGACCTGGTCCGCTCCCTGTGGAAGCACCTGGGCGTCACCGTGCTGTTCGTGACCCACGACATCGACGAGGCGGTCTACCTGGGCGAGCGCGTCATCGTCCTGTCCAACCGGCCCACCGTGCTCATGGAGGACGTGAAGGTCGACCTGCCCCCCGAGCGCGACCAGCTCACCACCCGCTCCGACCCGCGCTTCGGCGAGCTGCGCGGCCACGTCTACGAGCTCATCCAGCGTGCCAAGCGCGGCGAGCGCCCGGACGAGACCGCCGCCGTCGACAAGGGGGTGTGAGCGTGGAGACGGTCATCGTCACCGACGTGCCGCGCGCGGACCGCGCGGTCGTCGAGGAGTTCTCGGGCATCGGCGCCGCGACGGTGGGGGAGGCGCTGGGCCGCTCGGGCGACCTGGGCTCCGACCTGCGGCCCATCCAGCAGGGCACCCGGATCGCGGGCAGCGCCGTCACGGTGCTCAGCTGGCCCGGCGACAACCTCATGATCCACGCGGCGATCGAGCAGTGCGGCCCCGGCGACATCCTCGTCGTCGCCACCCGCTCGCCGTCCGAGCAGGGGATGTTCGGGGAGCTCTTCGCGACCAGCCTGCAGCAGCGCGGCGTGGTCGGCGCGATCATCGGCGCCGGCGTGCGGGACACGCAGGAGCTGCGGGACATGAGCTTCCCGGTCTGGGCGCGCCACATCAACGTGATGGGCACGGTCAAGAACACGCCCGGCGCGGTCAACGTGCCGGTGATCCTGGGCGGCCAGGCGATCGACCCGGGCGACATCCTCGTGTGCGACGACGACGGCATCGTCGTGGTCCCTCGCCTCGAGGCGGACGATGCGCTGGCCAAGTCCCGCGCCCGCCTCGCCAAGGAAGAGGCGACGCGCACGGCATTCCTGGGAGGCGAGCTGGGCCTCGACCGCTATGGCATGCGCCCGCGCCTGCAGGAGATGGGCGTCACCTACCGCCGCCATCCCGAGGCCGGCTGACATGACCGGCATCGCGCGCACCGCCCGCATGATCATGGACGGCCGCGTGTACCCGCGACCGAGCCGGGACGCGCGCTCGTGACCGGGAACGATGCCGCGGTCGCCCTGATCGGGCTCGGCGAGGTGGGGCGGGTCTTCGCCGAGGACCTCGCCGCCCTTGGCGTGCGCGACATCCGGGCCTGGGACACCGCGTTCGCGGACCCGGCCTCGCGCGCGAGCCGCCACGCGGCCGCGCTCGGGATCGCGCCCGCCGCGTCCGCCGCGGAGGCCGTGCGTGGCGCGACCCTGGTCGTGTCCGCGGTGACCGCCATGAACTGCGTGGCCGCCGCATCGTCCGTCGTGGGCGGGATCGAGCCCGACGCCTGGTTCTTCGACCTCAACTCGAGCTCGCCGGGCCACAAGCGCGCGGCCGCGGCGGCCGTGGACGGCGCGGGCGGGCGCTACGTCGAGGCCGCGCTCATGTCGCCCATCGAGCCGCGGCGGCTGGGCGCGCCGTTCATCCTGGGGGGTCCGCACGCGGAGGCGTTCGGGGCGGCCGCGGGAGCGTTCGGCCTGGTGGCGGCCACGGTCGGGGCCGCGGAGGTGGGCGTCGCGGCGGCCACCAAGCTGTGCCGCTCCGTGGTGGTGAAGGGGATGGAGTCGCTGCTCACCGAGTCGCTGCTCGCGGCGCGCCACTACGGCGTCGAGGGCGAGGTGCTGCGGTCGCTGTCCAACATCCTGCCCGAGGCGGACTGGGAGGCGATCGCCGGGTACTTCATGTCCCGGTCGCTCGAGCACGGCGTCCGCCGCGCGGAGGAGATGCAGGAGGCCGCCGGCACGGTGGCCGATGCGGGGGTCACCCCGTGGATGGCCGAGGCCACCGTCGCGCGGCAGCGATGGGCGGCGCAGTTCGGCGAGGTGCTGCCGCAGGAGAGCACGCTCGCGCTCGTGGATGCGGTGCGCGCAGCCGCGGGCCCGCGGGCGGGCTCGCGTCGACAGGAGGAGCACGCATGATCATCGACTGCCACGGCCACTACACCACCGCCCCCGCGGCGCACTCGGACTGGCGCGCGGCGCAGCTCGCCGCATGGGAGGCGGGCGACAGCGCGCCCGAGTACCCCGAGATCACCGACGACCAGATCCGCGAGTCGCTCGAGGCCAACCAGCTGCGCCTCATCCGCGAGCGCGGGGCGGACGTCACGATCTTCTCGCCCCGCGCCTCGGTCATGGGACACCACCAGGGCGACCTGGGCACCTCCATCGAGTGGGCGCGCCGCAGCAACGACCTCATCGCGCGCGCGGCCGACCTCTACCCGGGCGTCTTCGTGGGCGTCTGCCAGCTGCCCCAGGCCGCGGGCGAGGGCCTCGAGGCCGCGATCGCCGAGCTCGACCGGTGCGTGGCGCGCGGATTCATCGGGGCCAACCTCAACCCCGACCCGTCGGGCGGGCACTGGACGTCGCCGCCGCTCACCGACCGCTACTGGTATCCCATCTACGAGCGGCTGGTCGAGCACGACGTGCCGGCGATGATCCACGTCTCCGCCTCCGCGAACCCCGCGTTCCACGCGACCGGCGCGCACTACATGAACGCGGACACCACGGCCTTCATGCAGCTGCTCCAGGGCGACCTGTTCGCGGACTTCCCCACGCTGCGCCTCATCATCCCCCACGGCGGGGGAGCGGTGCCCTACCACTGGGGCCGCTACCGCGGGCTCGCGGACATGCTGGGCCAGCCGGCGCTCGCGGGCCACCTCATGAACAACGTCTTCTTCGACACGTGCGTCTACCACCAGCCCGGCATCGACCTGCTCACGCACGTGATCCCGGCCAGGAACCTGCTGTTCGGCTCGGAGATGGTGGGCGCGGTGCGCGGCATCGACCCGGAGACCGGCCACTACTTCGACGACACCAAGCGGTACGTGGACGCGGCGGCGATCACGGACGCGGACCGGGAGGCGATCTTCGCGGGCAACGCCCTGCGCGTCTACCCCCGGCTCGCGGCCCACGTGGCCTCGCCCGCCTGAGACTCCCCCCGGCCGGGCGTCGCGCCCGTCCGGGGGTCGACACCCTGCCCCGGCCCGCGCATCGTCCCTGATCGCGAGGGTCGGGGCTCAGGTCACGCCCGGATTGCGCCCGCGGGGGCGATACTGGCCCCCTGCGGCGACCGCGCCGGGACACGGAGGGCTCATGGTGACGAGGGAGCGAGCCGCGCGCGGCGCGTGGATCGTGCTGGCGGCCGCCGTGGGCGCGTACTTCGTCGCCGTGGTCAACAGGACCGCGCTGGGCATCGCCGGGGTCGAGGCGCTCGACCGGTTCGGCACGGACTCGGTGGGCCTCGCGCTCCTGTCGGTCACGCAGATCGCCGCGTACGCCGCGCTCCAGATCCCCGCCGGTCGCATGATCGACCGCTTCGGCCCCAAGGCCGTGATGGCCACCGGGCTCGCGGTGATGGCGCTGGGCCAGGCGCTCATGGCGTTCACTCCGAGCCTCGCGATCGCCCTGATCGCGCGCGTGCTCATCGGCGCGGGCGACGGGCCCATCTTCATCGGCGTCACGGGTCTCATCGCGCGCTGGTTCCCCGCGCGGCAGGTGCCCGTGCTCGTGCAGGTCACCGGACTCGTGGGCCAGGCGGGCCAGCTGGCCTCCGCGATCCCCGTGGCCGCGCTGCTGCACCGCGCGGGGTGGTCCACCACGTTCTCCGTGCTCGCCGCCGCGACGGTCGTGGTGGGCCTGATGGCCGCCCTGCGGATCCGCAACCCCGAGGACGCCGCCGACGAGCCGGACCGCCAGCGCCTGTGGGCGTCGATCGGCCAGGCCGTGCGCCCCGCGGGCACCCGGCTGGGCTTCTGGTCGCACTTCCTGGCGCAGTTCGCGCCCAACACGCTCGCCCTGCTGTGGGGCGTGCCCTTCTTCGTCCAGGGGCAGGGACGCACGCCCGGCGAGGCGAGCCTGCTCATCACGCTGCTGACCGTCGCCGCGATGGCGGGCGGGCCGCTCGCGGGCATGTTCACCGCGCGCCACCCCCTGCGCCGCAGCTGGCTGGTGCTGGGCACCGCGGGCGCCATCGCGCTCGCGTGGATCTGGGTGCTCGTGCACGACACCCCGCGCCCCCTGTGGCAGCTCGCGATCTTCGCCATGGTCACCGGCCTGGGCACCCCCGTCTCGCTCGTCGGGATGGACTTCGCCCGCACCTTCGCCCCGGTCGCGCGCCTGGGCACCGCGAGCGGCTTCGTGAACATCGGCGGGTTCGCGGCGACCATCGCGTCGGTCGCGCTCGTGGGGCTGGTGCTCCGGCTCGTGGCCCCCGGCGGCGCCGGCGACTACACCCTGGCCGAGTACCGGCTCGCGCTCGCGGCCCTCGCGCTGCCGTGGCTCGTCGGCGTGGCGGGCGTGATCCGCAACCGCCGCTCGGTGCGCGCGGACCTCGCGGCGCAGGGCGTCGAGGTGCCGCTGCTGCGCGACACCCTGCGCGGTCGCGGGGGAGCGAAGTGAGCGCGCGCGGAGGCGCCGCGGGCGCGAACCCGGCCGGCGCATCGTCCCCGGACAGGATCCCCCGCGCGGCCTGGCTGGCCTTCGCCGCGGGCATCGCGCTGTACTTCACCGCGGTGGTCAACCGCACGGCGCTGGGCGTCGCCGGCGTGGACGCGATCGACCGGTTCGGCATCGAGGCGACCTGGCTGTCGATGCTCGCGATCGCGCAGATCGCCGCCTACGCGGCGCTGCAGATGCCCGCGGGCGCGCTGCTCGACCGGTTCGGCGCGCGGCGGGTCATGATCGGCGGCGCGATCGTCATGGCCGCCGGCACCGGCCTGCTCGCCGTGACCACCAGCCTCCCCCTCGCGCTCGTGGCGCGCGTGCTCATCGGCGCGGGCGACGCGCCCATCTTCATCTCCGCGTGCCGCCTCATCCCGCTGTGGTTCCCGGCCCGGCGCGTGCCCGTGCTCGTGCAGATCACCGGCTTCGCGGGCCAGGCCGGCCAGCTCGCCACGGCCATCCCGGTCGCGTGGCTGCTGCACTCGTTCGGGTGGACGCCCGCGTTCGCCATCCTCGCGGCGACCACGCTCGCGCTGGGCGGGCTCGCCGCGGTGGGCGTGCGGATGCCGCCCTCGGTGACGCCGCGCGAGGAGCGCGCGGGCGAGAACCTCCTGGTCCAGATCCGCGAGGCGACGCGTCCCGCGGGCACCCGGCTGGGCTTCTGGACCCACTTCGTGTCCCTGTTCTCCGCCAACACGATGGCGCTGCTGTGGGGCGTGCCCTTCTTCGTCACCGCGCAGGGCCGCACCGTCGCGGAGGCGAGCCTGCTGCTCACCCTCGTCACGCTCGCGAAGATGGTCGCGGGCCCCGTCGCGGGCATGTACACCGCCCGCCACCCGCTGCGCCGCAGCTGGCTCGTGCTCGCCTCCGCGGGCGCGACCCTGGTCGCCTGGGTGTCGATCCTCGCGCCGTCGACGCCGCGGCCGCTGTGGCAGCTGTGCGTGTTCATGGTGGTCATCGGCGCGGGCGGCCCCGTGTCGCTCATCGCGATGGACTACGCGCGCACCTTCAGCCCCGAGGAGCGCCTGGGCACCGCGACCGGCTTCGTCAACGTGGGCGGCTTCGTCGCCACCATCGCGGGCATCGCGCTCGTGGGCGGGACGCTGCAGGCGGTGTCGCCGGAGGGCGCGTCCACGTACTCCCTCGACGAGTACCGGATCGCCTTCGCGACGCTCCTGATCGTGTGGATCGTGGGCGTCGCGGGCGTGCTGCGCAACCGCCGCCGCACCCGCGCGGACATGGCCGCGGAGGGCGTGGTCGTGCCGCCGCTGAGGGACGTCCTGCGCCGCTACCGGCGCCGGTGAGGCGAGGCGGGGGACGATGCGCGGGCCGGGTCGGCCTCCGTCCGGCCCCTCGCGCGCGGGGCGGCGGCGTGGCAGCCGGGCGGCCCGGGTCGGCGCGGTTACCGTAGTCGAGTGGTGGACTACATCGGCCGCGCGTTGGTCGCGGATGCGCTCCAGGAGTGGCGCGAGCAGCTGCAGGAACTGGCGACCGTGTCGCCCCTGCGCGAGCTCGCCCTGTCCGAGTCGAGCATCGTCGATCTGAGGGGCTCGCACCCCGGCGGGCTCGCCCCGCTGTTCGCCGGCCGCGCGACGCCGCTGAGCGCGCTGCTGCGCGACTCCGAGGTGTTCGCGCAGGCCGTCCACCGCGTCCGGCTCATCCACGAGTCCGCGGAGCGCGTCAAGGCCACCACCGGCGTGTGGACCGCGGCGCTGGTCGTGGGCACCGTCGCGTGGACCGACGGCCGCCGCCGCCGCGAGATGCCGCTGGTCATGCGCCCGCTGCACATCGAGCCCGCCCGCCAGGGCGACATGCTCCTCACGATGCTCGACTCCGTCGCCGTCAACCCGGTGTTCCTCACCGAGGCGCGCCTGCGCGGGGTCGAGGAGGGCCTGGCCGCGGTCGCGCCGCCCGCCGGCCCCGGCGTCGAGTTCGATCCCCGCCCCCTGTGGCAGCACGTGCGCGGACTCGACCACGCGTTCCCGGGCGTCGAGGTCGCGGACCGCCTGTTCGTGGGCGCGTTCGACGACCCCGAGCAGCGCCTCATCGACGACCTCGACGACCTGGACCCCGTCATCAGCGCCTCCGACACGGTCGCCGCGATCGCCGGCGACCAGGAGGCGCAGCGCACGCTCGCGCAGCCGCTGCCCGCCTTCCCGCTGGGCGACCGCGACCCGTTCGCCGAGCGCGGCGTGGGCGACCTCGACGACGTCGAGTTCGCGGCGCTCGACCTCATCGCCACCGGCCGGTCCGTGTTCCTCCAGGCGCCCCCGGGCTCGGATCCCGTGGGCACCGTGGCGGCCATCGTGGCCGATGCGGCGGCCTCGGGCCGCTGCGCCCTCGCCGTGGGCGGGTCGGAGGCGGCCGTGCGCGCCGTCGCGCAGCGGCTCGACCGGGTCGGGGCCTCCGACGCGTACGTCTCCGGCGCGACGGCCTCGTGGAACGAGGTCGCCCGCCGCCGCCTGCTCACCTCGATGACCATGGCCGTCGAGGACGTCTCGGACGACGAGATCCGCACCGCCGGCGAGGGGCTGCTCACCGCCCGCCACGAGCTCCAGACGCGCCTCGACGCCCTCCACCGGTCGCATCGTCCCTGGGACGTGAGCGCCTTCGAGGCCGTCCAGGCCGTGGTGCGGCTCATCTCCACGCCGCCCGCGCCGCAGACGCCCGTGCGCCTGGGGGCGGACGCGGCCGCCTTCGTCGCCACGCACGGCTTCGCCTCGGTCGCCCAGGCGATCGCCGGCGAGCTCGAGGCCCGCGTCGAGGAGCCCGCACCCGTCGAGGAACCCGCCGAGGACGTCGTGTCGATGGTGCCCTGGTGGTCGGACACCACGAGCGACCCCGCGCAGGGCGCGACGCTCGACGAGGCGCTCGCGACCCTGGTGACCCGGCACCTGCCCAAGATGCGGGCCGAGGCGCAGATCGCCTCGCACGAGACCGGCATGGACGAGGCCCCCACGATGACCGCGTGGGTGGACCAGGTGACCCTGTTCACGGACCTGCGCGCCACGCTCGAGATCTTCTCCCCGGCCGTGTTCCACCGCTCGCTGCACGACCTGGTCGCGGCCACGGCGCCCCCGGGCTCGCCGCAGGCGGGCAAGCTCGCCCGCCGCGACCGGCGCGCGCTGCGCCGCCGTGCGATCGAGCTGCTGCGGCCCGGACGCACCAAGGAGAACCTCCACGAGAACCTGGTCGCCGCGCACGCCCAGGCGCTGCGCTGGCGCGCGCACTGCTCGGCGGGCGGCTGGCCGCTCGTGCCCGACGACTTCGACCTCTACGCCGACCGCGTCGAGACGGTCCAGCGCCTGTGGGAGCGGCTCGCGGAGCCCGTCGCCAAGGCGTCGGGTGAGCGCGACCTGTTCGACCAGCCGTGGGCCCGCATCGCGGAGGTGCTCGAGCGCCTCGCCGAGGGCGTCCCGGGCACGCTCGAGGCGATCGAGTCCGTGCCCGTCGAGGGCGACCTCGAGGAGGCCGGGCTGGGCCCGCTGCTCGCGGACCTGCGCTCCCGCGGCGCGTCCGCGGAGCAGGCCCGCCGCGACCTCGAGTTCGCGTGGTGGGCCTCCGCCTTCGACGCGATCGTCGCCGCCGACCCGCGCCTGACCGAGGAGGGCGCCATGGGCCGCGTGGTGGAGGAGTTCCTGCGCCGCGACCGCGCCTTCGGGGCCGCCCGCGTGGGACCGCTCATGCGCGCGGTCGCCGAGCGCCGCCGCATCGCGATCGCCCGCCACCCCGAGTTCGCGCGCGACCTGTTCGCCACGCTGGTCGAGGGCGCCGACGCCCCCTACCGCGAGCTGTGGCGCGACTTCCAGCCCCTGGTCGCCGCGCTGCGGCCGGTGACCCTCGCGACCGCCGAGCAGGTCTCGCGCCTCGCCCCGCCCAGCCGCTGCGTCGACGTCGCGGTGGTATTCGCCTCCGAGTCGCTCGCGCTCGCGGAGACGGTGCCCACGCTGGCCCGTGCCCGCCAGGTCGTGGTCGTGGGCGACGCCGCCTCCGCGACGCGCTCTGCCGTGTCCGTATTCGCGCAGCTGCTGCCGCGCGTCGACCTCCACGCGCTGCCGCAGTCGCGCGACCCGCGCCTCACCGGCGTGCTCGGCGCGCTCGCGTACGGCCGCTCGCTGTCCTCCCTGCCCGCCGCGGGCGTGGTCGACGCCCTCCAGGTGGAGATCCTCGAGGCGACCGGGCTGCCCGTCGCCGGCGCCTCCGCCGTCGAGTCGACCCGCGCCGAGGTCGACGCCGTGGTCGCGCGCGTCGATGCGGCCGTGCACGAGGTCCCCCACCGCAGCGTGCTCGTGGTGGCCGGCAACGAGCTCCACGCCGCCCGCCTGCGCGACGCGCTCGAGGAGCGCGGCGCCCGCCTGGCCGACGCGGTCGAGGTGGTGAGCCTGGGCAACGCCGCGGGCCACGACGTCGACGAGGTGATCCTCACCCTGGGCTACGCGCCCGACGAGACCGGCACCCTGCCCGGACGGCTCGGCGTGCTCACCGAGGAGTGGGGCCCGCAGGCGCTCGCCCAGGCGGCGGTCGCGACCCACGAGCGCCTCACCGTCGTCACCGCGCTCGACGCGGACGCGCTCGGGGCGATCGGCGAGGGCCGCGACGCGGAGGGCCTCGACGGCCTGCGCGACCTGCTCCAGGCCGCGGCCGCCTCGCCCGTCCCGGCGGAGCGCCCCGAGCCCGCGCCGGGGGACTGGCTGCTCGCGGACATCGCGCACCGCCTGCGCGCCCAGGGCTACGCCGTCCACGTCCGCTACGGCATCGGCGCGGACGCGATCCCGCTGGTGGTGGGCGGCCGCCACGACCGCGGCTACCGCGTCGCGGTGGTCACGGACGAGGCCGCGCTCGCGGGCCACGTGAGCGTGCGCGACCGCATGCGCCGCCAGTACGCCCACCTCGAGGCGCTCGGCTGGACGGTCGTGTCGCTGTGGACCCTCGACGTCTTCATGGATCCCGATGCGGCGGTCGAGTCGATCGTGTCCGCGGTCGAGGGCCGGCGCGAGCCGATCGTGTGGGAGCAGCCCTCCCTGGACCTGGGCGTCGAGACGTCCCAGATCCGGGTGCCCGTCGAGGACGTGTTCGACGCCGAGTCGGTCGACCAGGTGCTGGGCGACGGGCACGGCGTGCCCGCCTTCGGCGCCGCCGAGCTGGGCGCCGCGGACTTCGGCTCCACCGGGCTCGAGGGCGGGGAGCCCGACGAGCGTCCCGCCGCCGCGCCCGCGGCAGCCGAGGCGACCTCCGCGCCCGTCGCGGAGGCTCCCGACGTGACGCTCGGGATCTCCGTCATGCTCGCCGAGCAGCTGCTCGCGGACCGCCACGCGGGTCGCGCCGCCGCGCAGGAGGCCGCCGCGCAGGTGACCGTCGAGCAGCCCGCCCTGGACCTGGATCTCGACGCGGACGAGGCCCAGCGGCCGCAGACCGAGGAGGACGACGTGGCCGAGGACGCCGACGCGCAGCCCGCCGACGACACGACCACCGACGAGCAGGCGGCCGACCCGGCGCCTGCCGACGAGAAGCCGACGGACGAGGATGAGGCGACCGGCGCATCGTCCCCCGTCAAGGCCAGGCCGGCGCGCGGCACCGACCGTCCGCTGATCCCCACGCGGGCGCGCGAGGACATGGACGAGGGCTGGGGCGGCCGCGAGCGGTCCAGCCGCGACGAGGAGATCCTGCGGGAGCGTCCGCCGCACTGGTGAGCGGCGGACGGGCGGGCGTGAACGCCCGCCGGCGCGGCTGCGCCCGGGTCACCGGACCCGGGTCAGAGCCGTCCGGTCAGGACTTCGAGGACGTGGCGGACTTCGCGGGCTTCTTGGACTCGGAGCGCGAGTCGGTGCGGTAGAAGCCGGAGCCCTTGAAGGTCACGCCCACGGAGCCGAACTGCTTGCGCACCGCGCCGGTGCACTCGGGGCAGTCGGTGAGGGCGTCGTCGTGGATGGACTGCACCGCGTCGAACGCGTGGCTGCACGCGGTGCAGGCGTAGGAGTAGGTAGGCATGGCGGAAGTGTACGCGGCGGTCCGCGTCCGCGACAGGGACCCGTTCCCTACCGGGGCAGGTCGAGCACCCGCGCGGGGGTGATGACCATGGACACGCCCAGGTCGTGCCGCTCGCGCGGCAGGGGCTCCTCGCGCACCTCGTTGTCGAAGGTGAGGGCGATGATGGGGATCTCCTCGCGCGACTCGGTGAGCGCGCGGTCGTACCAGCCGCCGCCCTGACCCAGGCGCGTCCCCGCGAGGTCCACGGCGAGCGCGGGCACCACGATGACCTCCGCATCGGCGAGCGCGTGCGGCGCGAGGAAGGGTCCGCTGGGCTCCGGCGGGCGGCCGGGCGCGCGCTCGACCAGGTCCTCGGGTCCCTGGTAGCGGCCCCATCCGCGCTGCAGCCCGTCGCCCAGCATGGGGATGAGCACCTCGATGCCGCGCCGGTGGAGCGCCTCGATGAGGGGGTAGGTGCCCGGCTCGTGGGGACGCGACGCGTAGACGGAGACGCAGTCGGCGTCCGCGACGGCCGGCAGCCCCAGCACGCGGTCGCGCAGGGCCAGCGCGTGCTCGTGGAGGCGGCGCTCGCTGCGCTGGAGCCGCTCATGCCGGATGGTCGCGCGCAGCGCGGCCTTGGCATCGCTCGGGTCGGGGGCTCGGAGGGTGCCCTCGGTCGGCGTCATGCTGTCCATTGTGCCAAAGGTTGGTAAATCTTTGTTCCTCCGCGCGGCATGTCCCTACTCTCATCGCATGACCGCTCCCGTCGACCACGGCGCCGCGCGTGCCCTCAAGGACCATCGCGAGACCGTGGAGCGGGCGCTCGCCCCCATCCCGGCGCTGTCCGTGCTCGCGGGCGACGCCGCCGGCGCGGTCCTCGCCGACGACCTGGTGGCGGACCGGCCGCTCCCCGCCGTCGACGTGGCCGCGTGGGACGGCTACGCGGTCGCCGCCGCGGACGTGGCCCAGGCCCCCGCCCGCCTGCCCGTCGCGCACGACGTGTCCTTCTCCGACCGCGGCCCGCGCCGCCACCTGCCCGGCACCGCCGCCCGCGTCGCCTCGGGCATGACCATGCCGACCGGGGCCGATGCGGTGGTCCCCCTCGCCGCCACCGACGAGGGCGTGCCGCGGGTCGAGCTCCGCGCCGCGGTCGCGCCGGGGGAGGGCGTGCGTCCCGCGGGGCACGACGCGTCGGCCGGGCAGGTTCTCATCCCCGCCGGGCGGCGCCTGGGCGGGCGGGAGATCGCGCTCGCCGCCGCGCTGGGCCAGTCCCGGCTGCGGGTGCGGCCGGTGCCGCGCGTGGTCGTGCTGGCCGTCGGCTCGGAGCTGGTCGACGCGGGCTCGGGCCGCCACGGCGTCCCCGAGCAGACCGCCCACCTCATCGCCGTCGCCGCGCGCACCGCCGGCGCCCAGGCCTATCGCGTGGGACCCGTGGGCGACGACCGCCAGGCCCTGCGCACCGCGATCGAGGACCAGCTGGTCCGCGCGGACCTGCTCATCCTCACCGGCGGGCTGTCCGCGGGCAGCCACGACACGGTGCTGGCGGTGCTGCGCTCGCTGGGGACGGTGGACGATGCGCGGCTCGCCTTCGCCCCGGGCCCCCACCACGCGTTCGCGATGCTGGGCGACCCCGAGGTGCGCGAGGTGCCCGCCATCGCGCTGCCGGGCTCGCCGGTCGCCGCGGCGCTGGGCTTCGAGGCCTACGTCCGCTCGGCGCTGCGGCGCATGTGCGGATTCACGGAGACGGTCCGCCCGGGCGTGCGCGCCCGCGTGGACCGCGGCTTCGACTCGCCCGCGGGCGTGGTCCAGGCCGTGCCCGTGGCGCTGGGGCTCGACGGCGCCGGCGCCATCACCGCCTCGGTCGTGGGCGATCCCGGTGCCGTGCCGCTGTCCGCGCTGGGCATGGCCGACGGCATCGCCTGGGTCGAGCCGGGCGCGACCCGCGTCGAGGCGGGGGAGACGCTGCGCTGCTCCGTCTGGGACGACTGACATGGACGGGCCCTCCTTCGGCGACGTGCTCGAGCGGGGGCCGCTGCGGCTGCGGCCGATGCGCCGCCGCGACGAGCGCGAGTGGCGCGAGCTGCGCGCGCGCAACGCCGACTGGCTGCGGCCCTGGGAGGCGACCCCGCCCGCGGGAGGCGAGGCGCTCGGCTTCGGCGCGCTCGTGCGGCTCGAGCGCCGTCAGCGCCGCGAGCGTTCCGCGCTCGGGCTCGTCATGGAGGTCGACGGCGCGCTCGCGGGCCGCGTGGTGCTCGCCGGGATCGAGTGGGGCGCCCAGCGCTCCGCGATGCTGGGCTACTGGATCGACCGCGACCTCGCCGGCCGCGCGCTCGCGCCCCGCGCGGCGGCGATGATCTGCGCGCACGGCTTCGACCTGGGGCTTCACCGGATCGAGCTCGCCACCCGGCCCGACAACTCCGCGAGCCGGAGGGTCGCGCAGAAGCTGGGATTCACCTCCGAGGGCGTGCGTCGCAGGTACCTCCACGTCGACGGGCAGTGGCGCGACCACGAGGTGTTCGCGCGGATCGCGGACGAGCCGCGCATCGGCCCTTTCTGGGACCCGGGTTCCTGACACGCCGCGCGCGGTGCGGCCCGAACGCGCGCGTGCATCGTAGCGTCGTGCCATGCCTCCCGCTGGACTCCTCGCGATCATCGCTCTCGGAATGGTGCTCGCGTACGTGATCCCCCAGCGGATCAAGGAGCGCTCCGACTACGCCCTGGTGCGGACCGAGGACCGGTTCAGCGCCGAGATGCGGGTCATCCGCACCACCGCCGAGCGCCTCGAGAAGCCCGCCGCCCGCCCGTCGACGGACACCGGCGAGAACCCGCTGCTGGTGACCGGCGCGGCCCGCGCCTCGATCGTGGGCCTGGGGGCCGACGCGATGTCGCGCCCCACCGGACCCATCGACCGCGCCGCCGCCGCCGCCCAGCGCCAGCGCCTGTCGATGCACCACGACCGTGCCGCCACGCTCGCCGAGCGCCGCGCGCAGGCGCGCCGCCGGGGCCGCGTGGCCCTGGGAGCGCTCGCCCTCACCGTCGCCGCCTGGGTGTCCGTGCTCGTCGCGCCGGTTCCCGCCTTCGTGGGCGCCATCGCCACCGCGCTGCTCGCCGGCGTGGTCGCCGCGGGTGCCCGCGCCGCGGCCGCCCAGCGCCGCGTCGACGCCCGTCTCGCCCTGGTCGCCCGCGAGGTGGAGGCCGCCGCCACCGCCACGCAGGCGCTGCGCAAGGTCTCCCGCGAGCGCGCCGCCGGCCGTCACGCCGAGCCCTCGGACGTCGAGACCCAGGCCATCAAGATCGTCACCTCCGCGGACATCGCGCCGCTGTCGGTGCCCTCGCCCGTGGTGGCGGAGCCCGTGGGCGCTCCCGCCGTCACCGCGTCCGCGCCCGTCGAGGAGTCCGCCGCGTGGAGCCCGCGCGAGATGCCGCTCCCCGCCTACACGCTCAAGGCCGAGGTCAAGCCCGGCCAGGCCCGCCCGCTCGACACGGGCGACATCGCCGCCGCGTCCTACCGCGCGCCCGCCGAGGAGGACGCCTCCGAGGCCGCGGCCTCCGACGCGACGGGCTCGCTCGACGCGATCCTCGCGCGCCGCAAGTCCCGCACCGCGTAGGCGCGGGACGGCGCCGCCGCCCCTAGACCCGCACGCGCCGCGGGCTCGCGATGAGGGCCGGCTGCGCGGCCGGGTGCACGGCACGGGTGAGACGCTCGAACAGCAGGTCGAACACATTCACGCGGTCGAACTGCATCGCGTGCTCGCGCGCCCGGCCCTGCCACCACTCGCGCTCGGCGGGGTCCAGCCCCGCGACGCACGCGTTGAGGGCCACGGTGATCGCGGAGGGGTCGCCGGACGGCACCACCACGGCCGTGTCGCCCACGGCCTCGAGGATGCCCCCGGTGTCGCACGTGATGACGGGCCCGCCGCCGGCGAGCATCTTCTCCACCAGGGCGATGCCGAAGGTCTCGGTGAACTCGGGCGCCGGCCGGGACGGCAGGGCGTACGCCGAGCAGCCCGCCATGAGGTGCGGCTTCTCCTCGTCGCCCACGTCGTCGAGGAACACGATGCGGTCCGCGGCGGACGTGGCCGCCGCGAGGGCACGGAAGTGCTCGCGGTCCGGCCCGCGCCCCGCGACCACCAGGGTCTGGGAGATGCACGCCTCCGACGCCGCGAAGCCGCGGATCAGGTCGTCGACGCCCTTGGCCCTCTGGAGGCGGGACAGGTACAGCACGTAGCCGCCGGGCTCGAGCCCGCGGGCCGCCAGCACGCGCGCGGTCTCGGACTCCGGCAGCCCCAGGTACGCGGACGTGTCGATCGCGGGATAGGAGATCTCCACGCGCTTCTCGCACTGCGCGGCGAAGGCGGTGCCGTACAGCGCGTCCAGCTCCGCGGCGGACTCGACGATGACCTTCTTGGTGTACTCCGACACCGCGACGCACAGGTCCTGCGAGAGGTAGTTCGCGAGCACCGCGGCGGCCGCGCCGAACTCGCCGTGGTCGACGGCCGAGCGCACCACCTCGGTGACGTCCGAGCCGACCGCCTCGGCGATCGTGGTGACCCGCACCGGCAGGCCGGTCGAGCGCGCGATGCGCAGCGCATCGGCCACCGCCGTGGTGTGCGGGTGGAGGTACAGGGACATCGCGACGGTGGGCACGCCGTCGGTGAACAGCTCGACCAGGCGCCCGGTCATGCCCGCCAGGTAGCGGCCGTCGGGGATCTTGTAGCCGCCCACGGGGCCGGGCCGCTCGACGACGATCCCGGGGGAGTAGGGCAGCACGCTCTCCATGGGCTTGAGCGGCAGGCCGGACTCCTCGAGCCGGTCCAGGGGCCAGGTGACGATGCGCACCTCGTCGAAGCCGCGCGTGAGCGCCACCTCGGCCAGGTTGCGCGCCTCGGAGCTATGGCCGCAGATCACGGGATCCGCGCGCACGATGATGACCAGTCGACGGTCGATCGGTGAGTTCATCTCGACTCCTCTCACGGGAGCAGGCCCAGGGTGGGGCGGGGGGTGGAAGGGGGACGCCGGTCGCGTCCCCAGTCGCTCGGGCTGTCGCCGAGCACGAATCGGAGCTCCCCTCCCAGGTGGAGCTCGGATCCGGCGATCCAGGACGACTCGACGGGCGACCCGTCGAGCGTGACGGACCGGACGTACTGCGCCGGGCCGCCGCGGCGGGGCTCGGTGAAGCCCTCGCAGACGATGTGAAGTTCTCCGCGTGCCATCCGCATCCGCGCCGATGCGAAGGCCGGGGGATGGAGCAGGAAGATGTTCTGCCCCGCCACGGGGAAGAGCCCCAGGGAGGCCCAGACGTACCACGACGATAACCCGCCGGAGTCGTCGTTTCCAGGAAGTCCCCCGCGCCCGGGGCCGAACTGCTGGTGGACGATGTGATGGACCACCTCCGCGGTCCGGTCCGGCCGTCCCGCGTAGTGGTAGGCCCACGGGGCCTCCATGTCCGGCTCGTTGTTGAGGCCCTCGAAGCGGCCGAGCGCGTAGCCCGCCGCCATCTCCGCGGAGGCGGGGCGCTCGCCCGGCTGGACCACCGCATCGGCCCCGAACCCGAAGAAGGCGTCGAGCAGCGCGACGAAGCGCGCGTCGCCGCCGGCCAGCGCGATGCGGGCGCGCATGTCGTGCATGAGGCGGAACGAGTAGTTGTACTTGGTGCCCTCGTAGTAGGTGGAGTCGCGCAGCAGGCCGGTCTCCGGGTCGAAGGCGTTGACCCAGCGCCCGGCCAGGTCGACGTTCTCGTTGACCAGCGCCCGGTCGCCCAGCATCTCCGCGATGACGCCGGCGCACCAGTAGCCGAACGACAGGTCCAGGGTGTGGCTCATGGGCTGCGCGTAGCCCTGCAGCAGATACTCCTCGCCGTAACTGCGGCGCAGGTCCGTCTGCATGTGCACCAGCGCCCAGTCCCAGTCGATGCCGCCCAGGCCCAGGTGCGCGAGGTCCGCGAGCAGCGGGTGCAGCAGCGCGGAGCCCTGGCGGGAGAAGCGGTCCGAGCCGCGCGCCATGCGGTACCCGATGGGCAGGTTGCCCTCCTGCTCGCCGATCGACAGCATCGCATTGGCGAACTCGACCGCCCGGTGGGGCAGCAGCGCCGTGAGCAGGGGCAGCTGCGTGCGATAGATGTCCCACATGGTCGACACGTCGAAGACGAACGGGCCGCGCTGGGTCCAGAACGGGCTTTCGTCGGGGGCGAAGCACGGCTTGATGAGCGAGTGGTACAGCGCGGTGGCGAACACCTGCCGCCGCTCGTCGTCGTCGGTCTCCACCTGGACGGCCTCGAAGAGGTGGCGCCACTGCTCGCGGGTGCTGGCGTGGCGGGACTGGAAGGAGCCCAGCTCGCCCATGTCCTTGTGGAGGTTGCGCCTGGCCTGCTCGACCCCGCGCAGGGAGAAGCCGATGCGCAGCTCGACGGCCTCGCCCTCCTCCGCCGTGCCGGCCCAGATGAGGCCGAAGGGGCGCACCGTCGTGGGGCGGATCGAGTCCAGGTCGAGCCGCGTGCCGGCGGGCATGAGGCGGCGGTCGTACCAGAGCATCTGGCGCCACTGCTCCGCGTCGCACTCCATGTAGACCGCGAGCGGCACGCCCTCGACCACGATCTCGCCCTGCGCGATCCCGGGCTCGACCCACTCGAGGCTCGCGCGCAGCGGCAGCGTCCCTCCGTAGGGGATCTCGAGGCCGCCGGTGGAGAAGTCGACGACGATGCGCGCGTTGGGGTGCGCGGGGAAGCGGTAGCGGTGGATCACGGACTTGGGGCCGGCGGTGAGCTCCGCCTCGATGCCGTTGTCCAGGGTCGCGGCGTAGTAGCCGGGTCGGGCGGACTCCTCCTCGAGGCCCCAGAAGCGGTCGAGCTCGTCGAGCGGCTCGACCATGGGCGTGACGCGGAAGTAGTTGTAGTACTTGCGGATGGCGCCGGTGCCCGACTGCTGGAAGTGCGTGAAGCCGGACGCGACGGGGCCCTCGTGGAGGCGCGTGGGCACGCCCTCCGTCGACAGGTCGTAGAGGCCGTAGCCCGTGGGATAGCCGCCCGAGTACGCGCACGCGGACACCATGCCCAGCGGGTAGCAGGCGCCCGGGTGCGTGTTGCCCACCTGCGGCTTGGGCCACCACCACGCGGCCGCGAGGCCGGTCGGGGCAGGCAGGGACGTCGCCTGGGTCCCGATGAACGGGTCGACGTCGTCATACATGCCGGCCTCCCTTCCTCCGCTGACGGTAGGCGGGCCGGGTATCGGCACCGTTGCCGTCATATGACGAACTCTTTAATAGTGGGGGGACGATGCGGTGGCGAGTGGGCCGCGCATCGGTCGAGCGGCGTTTTGGCGACTGTCCCGCAAGGTGCTAACCTATTCCAGCACTTGGGGCTGTGGCGCAGTTGGTAGCGCGTCTCGTTCGCAATGAGAAGGTCAGGGGTTCGATTCCCCTCAGCTCCACTCCAAGTTCCACGTTCAACCCCCGACGCCCGCTGCGGCGCCGGGGGTTGTGTCGTTTCCGGGTGCGTGCGCCGGGCCGCGACCGCCGGCCGGCGCCTCATCCGACCTCGCGCAGGATGCGGCGTTTTTCGGCGGCCCGCGCGCGTTCGCACGGCCCCGGCGCGAATCGGGGCCGTTCGGCGCGAAATCTTGCGGACAGTTCTGTCCGGAACCCCCTGGACAATCCGGTAAAACCCCACGTAGCGTCCGAAATGCCAGACAACAACTCAAGATGGAGGCTCCATGCGACGCACAATGGCGTGTGCCGTTCTTTCAGCCCTCGCGGTGGCCACGGCCGTCGCGGTTCCCGCCGCCGCGAGCGGCGATTTCTACACCCCGCCCGACGAGGTCCCCGAGGCCCAGGGCGAGCTGATCCGCACCGCACCGCTCGACCTGGCGGTGTCGGTCGACCTGGGCGGCGCCATCGCGCCGCTGCCGGCGACCGCCACGCGGCTCCTGTACTCGTCCCTGGACGAGACCGGCGAGCCCGTCGCGGTCTCCGGCTCCTACCTCGAGCCCGAGGCGCCGTGGCTCGGCTCCGGCGACCGCCCGCTCGTGTCGTTCTCCGTGGGCACCCAGGGGCAGGGGGACGCGTGCGCCCCCAGCAAGACCCTCGAATCGGGGCTCGTGATCGATCCCGAGGCGCTCGCCGTCGGGTACGAGATCCCGTTCATCTACGGGTTCCTGCAGCAGGGGATCGCCGTGGTGGTGACCGACTACGTGGGGCTGGGGACCACCGACCGGCTGCACTCCTACGTCAACCGGCTCGACTCCGGCCGCGCCGTGCTCGACGCCGCGCGCGCCGCGAGCGCCCTGCCCGGCGCGACGGTCACCGCGGACTCGCCCGTGGGCCTCTACGGGTACTCGCAGGGCGGGGGTGCCGCGGCCTCCGCCGCGGAGCTCGCGCCCGCCTACGCGCCCGAGCTCGACGTGGTGGGCGCCTACGCGGGTGCGCCGCCGGCCGACCTGGTCGAGGTGATGAAGTCCGCGGACGACACGTCCCTCACCGGGGTGATCGGCTGGGCGCTCAACGGGCTGCTCCAGTACCACCCGGAGATGGCCGCGGCGCTCGAGTCCGAGATCAGCGAGGATGGCTGGGAGACGCTCGAGCGGCTCTCGACGGCCTGCATCGGCGACGCCGTCATCGCGACCGGCACGGCCTTCGCCTCCACCTCCGAGTGGACCACCAGCGGCGAGTCGCTGGCCGCGGTGGCGGCCCGGATCCCCGCGGTGCAGGAGGCCGTGGGCGCGCAGCGCATCGGCGGGCTGACCCCGACCGCACCCGTGCGCATCGTCACCGGCACCCAGGACGACATCGTCGACCACGGCCAGGCGCGCCAGCTCGCGCTCGACTGGTGCGCGAGCGGCGCGGACGTCTCCTACGTCCCGGTGCCGCAGCTGGTGCCCAGCGGCGGCACCGGGCTCAACCACCTCACCCCGGCGATCACGCGCAGCGTCCAGAGCACGGCCTGGATGGTGGACCGGCTGCGCGGCCTGCCGGCGTGGTCCAACTGCGGGCTGGTCCGCCTGCTGCCCTGACGCGCGGAGGGCGGCGCCGGTTCCGGGCCTCGGGGTCCCGGGCCGGCGTCCTCCTCCGCGGGCATGGCGGGCCGCGCCCCTTCATTGCTACCCTGCAAGGAAGCGGGCGCGGCGCGCCCGACGAATCGGAGGCCGGAATGCGCACACGGGCGATTCCCGCGGCGGTGCTCGCCGCGATGACCGTGGTGACGCTCGCCCCGACGGCGACCGCCGCATCGTCCCCCGGGGAGGCCTCCCCGCTCGACTTCGCCGCGGCGCTCGACGTGCCCGACGGCACCATCTACAGCGCACGCCTGCGGGGCGCCCCCGAGGCGGCCGCCGTGGCCGGCGAGGCGCTGGGCACCTTCCCGCGCACGGGCGACGACTACGTCATCCTCTCCACCGGGGTCGCGGCCGACGTGCCCGGCGGGGACCCGGTCGACGACCTGTCGACCGAGCTGGGCGACGCGCGCGGCGCCGACGGCAACGACCTGTCGCAGCTGAGCCTGACGCTCGTGCCGCCGGCGGGCGCCCGCTGCCTCGCCCTCGACTACCAGCTCCTCTCCGAGGAGTACCCGGAGTTCCTCGACGGCGAGTACAACGACGTCTTCACCGCCGAGCTGGGGAGGTCGGACGTCACGGTGGCCGGCGATCGCATCGAGGCGCCGCGCAGCTTCGCCGTGGACCCGGACGGCGAGATCGCGACGGTGGGCACCGTGCTGGGCTTCGGCCGCGCGACGGACACGGGCATGGACGGCACGACCGTCGCGCTCGAGGCGCACACCCGCTTCGTGGCGGGCGCGGAGGACGGCCGGTTCACGCTGGTGCTGAGCGTCCAGGACATCGGTGACTCGGTGTACGACACGGCGGTGCTGCTCGACTCGTTCCGCTGGCTCTACGGCGACATGTGCGCCGCGACGCCGCTCGAGCGATCCCCGGGGGGCTCCGGCCTCGACCTCTTCATGCCCTTCCAGATCGTGGAGTAGCGGGCGGCCGTCGACGCTCGCGCGCGCGGTTGTCGAGTTGTTATAGTATTCCTATAACAACTCGGAAGGAGTGGTGACGATGGCCGTCGCCGACCGCGCCCTGTCCCGCGCCGTGCTCGTGGGCCTCACCCTGCCCGTCGCGGTCGCCCTGGTGGCGCTCGCGCTCCAGATCGCCATGATCCCGCAGCTGCCGGATCCGGTCGCCATCCACTGGAACTCCGAGGGCCCCGACGGCTTCGGGCCGGCGTGGTCCACCGTCCTCATCTCCGCGCTCACCACCGGCGTGCTCCCGGTCGCGATGGCGGCCTCCGTGATCGTGCCCATCCGCCGCGGCGAGCGCGGCTTCGCGCTGCGGATGATGCCCGCGACCGCGCTGTTCCTCGCGGTGATGCTCGCGGTGATGCTGACCGGCTCGCTCGCCGTCCAGCGCGGGCTGGACGATGCTGCGGATGCCCCGAGCGCCCTGCCCTGGCTGCTCGGGGGGCTGGGCGCCGGCGCCGTCGCCGGGCTGATCGGCTGGTTCCTCCAGCCGGTGCACGAGTCGACCGCGTCGCCCGCAGTGCCCGCCCGGCCGCTCGAGCTGCGCGCCGGCGAGCGCGCGGTGTGGCTCGGGCATGCCGAGATCACGCGGGGGATCCTCGCGCTCATCCTCGCCGCGGTGGGCGCGGTGACGCTCGGCGCGGTGGCGATGTGGGTCGTGGGCGACACGGCGGCCGCATGGCTCGTCACGGCGATCGCCGTGCTGCTCGCGGCCATGATGGCGATGTTCACCGTCTTCTCCGTGCGGGTCGACCGCGAGGGGCTCGTGGTCCGCGCGGCGCTCGGCTGGCCGCGCTTCCGCGTGCCCATCGAGGAGATCGCGTCGGTCGGGGTGATCGACGTGTCCGGCATCGCGCACTTCGGCGGCTACGGGATCCGGTCGATCCCGGGCGCGACCGGAGTGATCGTGCGGCCGGGAGAGGCGCTCGAGGTCACCCGGGTGTCGGGCCGCCGCTTCGTCGTCACGGTGGACGACGCCGCGACCGCCGCGGGGCTGCTCGAGGCGTACGCGGAGGCCTCCCGTGCTGATCAGGACTGACCCGTCCTCGGAGGCGCCGCTGTACGACCAGATCGCGGCGTCCGTCCGGGAGGACGCCGCGGCCGGGCGGGTGGCCCCCGGCGACCGGCTGCCGTCCGCGCGCGAGGTCGCCGCCGCGCTCGACGTCAACCTCCACACGGTCCTCAAGGCGTATCAGCTGCTGCGCGACGAGGGCCTGGTGGAGATGCGCCGCGGCCGCGGCGCCGTGGTGTCGGACCGGGTGGAGGCGCTCGCCCTCCTGCGGGACGATGCGGCGGCCCTGGCCGCGCGCGCCCGCGCCCTGGGCGTGAGCCCCGACGCGCTCGCGTCGCTGGTGCGCGCGGCGGCCCGCGACGCCCCCACCCCGGACACTCCGCACGGAATGGGCGGCGACGCGCCGGGGTGAGTCCCGCGTCGGCCCCGGATGGGCGGCGTGTCGCGCGTGAATCCGTGCGGAGTGTCCGCCGGTGTTCGCCGGGGGTCAGACGGCCTCGACGAGCACCGCCGAGCCCTGGCCGCCGCCGCCGCACAGGGTCGCGACGCCCAGTGCGCCCGGCCCCGCCGCCGCGACCGTCCGCGCCGCGTGGCCTACGAGCCGCGCCCCCGAGGCGCCGATCGGATGCCCGATCGCGATGGCCCCGCCGTGCGGGTTGACCCGGGCCAGGTCGAGGCCCATCCGCCGGGCGGACGCGAGGGTCACGGAGGCGAAGGCCTCGGAGATCTCCGCCGTCGCCAGCTCCTCCACCCGCCGCCCGGCCCGGACCAGCGCGGCCTCCGCCGCCGCGGCGGGCTGCTCGTGCAGGGACACGTCCGGCCCGGCGACCAGCGCGGTCGCGAGCACGCGGGCCAGGGCCCGGGTGCCGAGCGACTCGTCCGCGAGCACCACGGCCGCGGCCCCGTCGGACAGTTGCGACGCGTTGCCGGCGGTGATGGTGCCGCCTTCCCCGAAGGCGGGACGCAGGCGCGCGAGGGCCTCGGTCGAGGCGTCCGGGCGGACGCCGTCGTCGACGGCCACCGCGTCGGCGCCCGGCTTGACCTCGTAGGGCGCGATCTCCGCCGCGGCCAGGTCCCGGAACTCCGCGGCGCGCCGGTGCGACTCGACCGCCCAGGCGTCCTGGTCCGCGCGCGGGATCGCGTGACGCTCGCCGTGGTGCTCGGTCGAGGCTCCCATCGAGCGCCGCTCGAACGCATCCGTGAGCCCGTCGTGGGCCATGGTGTCGATGAGGTCGATGGACCCGTAGCGGCGGCCCATGCGCGCGGCCGAGGCGTGCGGCGCGAGCGTCATGGACTCCTGGCCGAGAGCGACGACGATGCGCGCCTCGCCCGCCGCGATGAGCCGCGCGCCCGCGGCGACCGCCTCGGTGCCGGACAGGCACACCACGTTGAGCGTCGACGCGGGGACGGTCAGCGGGATGCCGGCGCCCACCGCGGACTGCCGGGCGGGGTTCTGCCCCGCGGCGCCCTGCAGGACCTGGCCCGCAACCACCTGGCCGACGTCCGCGGGGTCGACGCCCGCGTCGGCCAGGGCGGCCGCGATGGCGTGCGCGCCGAGCGCGGTGGCGGGCACGCGCGCGAACGCGCCGCAATAGCGGACGAAGGCGGTGCGGGCGTAGCCCGCGATCACGACGGTCATGCGGAGACCTCCAGGTCGAACAGCACCGGCGCGCCCGTGGCCTCGCGCACCTGAGACTCGGTCACGCCCGGCGCGAGGCGACGCACCACGAGGCCCTCGGGCTCGACGTCGAGCACCGCGAGATCGGTGACGATGCGATGCACCACCCCGCGCCCGGTGAGGGGGAGCGTGCACTCCTCGACGATCTTGGGGCTGCCGTCCTTGGCGACGTGCTCGGTGAGGACCACGACGCGGCGGGTGCCGGCGACCAGGTCCATCGCGCCGCCCATGCCCTTGACCAGCCTGCCGGGGATGGTCCAGTTCGCGAGGTCGCCGCGGTGGGAGACCTGCAGCGCGCCCAGGATCGCGGCGTCGATGTGGCCGCCGCGGATCATCGCGAAGCTGGTGGCCGAGTCGAAGAAGCTGCCGAAGGGCAGGACCGTGACGGTCTGCTTGCCGGCGTTGATGAGGTCCGCGTCCTCGGTGCCCGCGACCGGGAACGGACCCATGGCGAGCATGCCGTTCTCCGACTGCAGCGTCACGCGCACGCCGGGCGGCAGGTGGTTGGCGACCAGGGTGGGGATGCCGATCCCCAGGTTGACGTACTGGCCGTCCTCGAGTTCCAGGGCCGCCTGTGCGGCCATCTCCTCGCGTGTCCACATGTCAGGCGCTCCTCACCGTGCGCTGCTCGATGTCCTTGACCCGCGGTGTCGACGCCACGAGCCGCTGCACGAAGACGCCGGGCGTCTCCACGGTGTCGGGGTCGAGGGGGGCGTTGTCGATCACCTCGGCCTCGACGACGGTGACCCGCCCGCACATGGCGGCGAGCGGGTTGAAGTTGCGGGCCGTGAAGCGGTAGCGCAGGTTGCCCTCGAGGTCCGCGCGGTGCGCCTTGACCAGGGCGACGTCCGCGACGATGCCGCGCTCGAGCACGTGCTCGACGCCGTCGAAGTCCATGGTGGGCTTGCCCTCCGCGACGGGGGTGCCCACGCCCGTGCGGGTGTAGAAGCCCGCGATGCCGGCGCCGCCGGCGCGCATCCGCTCCGCCAGGGTGCCCTGAGGTGCGAACTCGACGTCCAGGTCGCCGGCGAGGAACTGCTCCGCGAACAGGCGGTTCTCGCCCACGTACGACGCGACCACCGTGGCCACCTGGCCGGACTCGAGCAGGATCCCCAGCCCCTTGCCGTCGACGCCCATGTTGTTGCTCACGATCGTGAGGTCGCGCACGCCCGTGTCGCGCAGCGCCTCGATCAGGTCCGTGGGGTTGCCGCTCAGCCCGAAGCCGCCCACGGCGATCGTCTGCCCGTCTCGGACCACCCCCGCCAGCGCCTCCGCGGCGCTCGCCCGCAGCTTCATCCAGACCTCCTCGTCGGCGTCGCGTCGCTCGGCGCGCGGTGCCCGCGCGCCCATATCGTGGATACGCCGACGCTATTGACGCGCGGGCTCCAGGTCAATAACACTGCGATATCCGTTCATGGACTGGACGTGCGTCCAGATCGTGAACGTCACGGGGCTCCACGGGAGGCGGCGGTGACCGACGGCGCGCAGGTGGTCGAGCGCACGGCCCGGCTCCTGCGCGCGCTCAGCGCCGACTCCGGCGAGCCGATGACCACCACCCGCCTCGCCCAGGCGACGGGCCTGACCCGGCCCACCGCGCATCGGCTCCTGACGGCGCTCGCGGAGCAGGGGTTCGTCGACCGCGAGCCCGGCGGCGCGGCCTGGGTGCTGGGCCCGGAGTTGTACGTCATGGGCGCGCTCGCGGCGGACCGGTACGACATCACGGGGACGGCGGCCGAGGCGGTGCGCGCCGTCGCGGTCGCGACGGGGGAGAGCGCGTTCCTGTCCGCGCGGCGCGGCGACGAGACGGTGTGCCTGCTGAGGGAGGAGGGCGCCTTCCCCCTGCGCTCGCACGTGCTGCACGAGGGGATCCGCTTCCCGCTGGGCGTCGCGTCGGCGGGGCTGGCGATCCTGGCGATGCTGCCCGAGCGCGACCGCGAGGACTACCTGCGCCGCGTGGACCTGGTGCCCGCGTGGGGCGCGGCGCACGCGGCCGGGCCGCTGCGCGAGCGGCTGGCGCGGGCGCGCGCCGACGGCTACGTGGTCAACCCGGGGCTGATCGTCGAGGGCAGCTGGGGCATGGCCGCGGCGATCTTCGACGCGCACGGGCGTCCCGCGTGGGCGCTGTCCGCGACCGGGGTCGAGCAACGGTTCGACGACGAGCGGCGGCCCCTCATCGGGCGGGTGCTCGTCGAGCAGGCGCACGTGGTGACGCAGCGCCTGCGAGGGCGGTAGCCCGCCGCGCGCTCCGCGCCCCCTCCCGCGGACACTCCGCACGGACTGGCGGGCGACACGCCGTGGCCGGCCCGCGCATCGGCCCCCGACGCCCGCGTGTCGGCTCGACATCCGTGCGGAGTGTCCGGGTGGGAGGCACCGAGTGCCGGTCCCGCGGGGTCCCGGGTTACCCTGGTAGCGCGCTCGCGCGCGGTGAGGTGAATCCGACCCTTGCACGCGGGAACCTTTGCGGGCGCCCGTCGGTTGGCTCGGGGACACCCGTGCGGCGCGCCCGTGAGCGCGCAGCCGCGGACTAATCCGAGGAGACCCATGAAGAAGAACCTGCTTGCCGCGGCCGCGGTCGGCGCCGTCGCGATGCTGGGCCTGACGGCCTGCACCGCCGCCGATGACGTCGACGCCTCCGCCTCGCCGTCCGTGGACGCCGAGGCCGACGCGACCACGGACGCCGGCATCGCCGAGCCCACCGCCGACGACCTCGCGAACCTCGAGGCCATCGAGTGGAGCCAGGAGGGCGAGGACGCGCCGACGCTCGACTTCGAGGGCCCGCTCACCATGACGACCTCCGCGACCCGCCTCATCGAGGACGGCGACGGCGACGCGATCACCACCGGGCAGATCGTCACCCTCGACTACGTGGTGTTCTCGGGCGTCGACGGCGAGTCCGTGTACTCGACCTACGAGTCCGGCGCCCCCGAGTCCGTGACCCTCGAGGAGGGCTCGGTCGACCCGGTGCTCATCGAGGTGCTCGACGGCGCCAACGTGGGCGTGAACTTCCTCTACGGCGCGCCCGACGTGTCCGCCTCGGACGGCTCGGCCATCTTCATGGCCGTCACCGCGACCAAGGCGACCACGCCGCTCGAGCGCGCCGAGGGCGAGGCCGTCGAGTCCGCCGAGGGCCTGCCGGTCATCACGCTCGCCGAGGACGGCACGCCGTCCATCTCGTTCGACGAGGCGGGCGACATGCCCGAGGAGCTCGTGGTCCAGCCCCTGATCAAGGGCGACGGCGAGGAGGTCGCCGAGGGCGCCTCCGTCACCGTCCACTACACCGGCTGGCTGTGGGACGGCGAGCAGTTCGACTCGTCCTGGGACCGCGGCACCCCCGCATCGTTCAGCCTCAACGGCGTGATCCAGGGCTGGGGCCAGGGCCTCGCCGGCCAGACGGTGGGCAGCCAGGTGCTGCTCGTCATCCCGCCGGACCTCGCGTACGGCGAGCAGGAGAGCGGCTCGATCCCCGCGAACTCGACGCTCGTGTTCGTGGTGGACATCCTCTCCGCCAACTAACACTCCTTCCACGACGGGGGCCGGGCACTCGCCCGGCCCCCGTCGTCGTGTCCGGCCGGGATGCGGCCCCCGCCGGGGGACGATGCACGCGCCCCGCCCGGCCCGGGACCGGGCGGCGGCGTGGTCCCGGCCTCCGGCGTGCGACGATGCGCGCATGCCTCGCCACGTCTCCTCCCTCCTGGGCCTGCACGCCACCGGGCCCGTGCGCCTGGTGCTCGCCATCGCGGTGGCCCCCGGCCCGGACGGCGACGAGGGGCTGGCGATCGACGAGGAGCTGGTCGTCGAGCACGAGGGCGTGCCGGTCCCCGTCGAAGAGGCGGTGGACCAGCACGGCACCCGCCTGCACCTGGTCGACGTCGACGAGGGCGAGGTCGAGGTGCGCTACCGCGCGCGGGTCGCCGGCCGCGCCGCGCCGGCCCCCGTGGACCCCCTCGACACGATCCGCTACCTGCGCCCCAGCCGCTACTGCGAGTCGGACATCCTGCTGCCCACCGCGATCGAGATGTTCGGCGCGCTGTCGGGCCTCGAGCAGCTCCGGGCCGTCACCGACTGGGTGCGCGACCACCTCACGTATGCGCCCGGCGCGAGCGGCCCCACCGACGGCGCCACGGCGACGCTGCTCGCGCGCGCGGGCGTGTGCCGCGACTTCGCCCACGTGGTGGTGGCGCACCTGCGCGCGCTCGACGTGCCCGCACGGACGGTCGCCGTCTACGCGCCGGGACTCGAGCCCATGGACTTCCACGCGGTGGTCGAGGCGCTGGTCGACGGAGAGTGGCACGTGGTCGACGCGACCGGCCTCGCCCCCCGCGAGGTGATGGTGCGCGTGGCGACGGGCCGCGACGCGGCGGACATCGCGTTCCTCACCACCATCGGTGCGCCCATCGTCTTCGAGCGCATGGAGGTCACGGCGCGGGCGGAGAGCCTTCCGAAGGAGGACCCGCGGGCCCCGGTGCTGCTGGGCTGACGTCCGCGCCCGTGGGGGCGCCGTCCTCCGTGACGGCCACGACCTCGTAGGTGCGGCCGGTGTTCTTCACGATCGCGGTGATGAGCGCCGCGACCGGCAGCGCCATGAACGCGCCCAGCGGGCCCGCCAGCGCGCCGCCCGCGAGCGCGCCGCCGAACGCGACCGCGCCGGACAGCTCCATGGTCTGCGAGGAGATGCGCGGGCTGAGCCAGTAGTTCTCCGCCTGCTGGTACACCAGCACCCACGCGAGCAGCACCAGCGCCGGGATGAGGCCGTTCACCGCGAGCACGATGAGGATGGGCACGGCCGCGCCGATGTACGTGCCCACGAACGGGATGAACACGCTGACGAAGCCCATGAACACCGCGAGCGGCAGCGCGAAGGCGAGCGGCAGCCCCACGATGAGCATCACGGCGAACCCGCCCGCGCCGCAGATCACCATGAGCAGCAGGCGCGAGTAGAAGTAGCCGCCGGTCTGGCGGATCGACGTGTCCGCGATCCACGCGGCCACGTACTGCCGCGCGGGAGGCATGCGGGACAGGATCGCGCGCAGCAGCTTGGGCCACTCGACCGCGATGAAGAAGGCGAAGGTCGCGACGGTGACCAGGTCGAAGACCAGGCCCAGGCCGGAGGTGAGCAGGCCCAGCGCATCGTCCGCCCAGGACAGCAGCGCCTGCGCGATCGTGCTGGTGCCGTCGGCCGCCGCGTCGGCGTCGACGATCGGCAGCCCCAGGTGCTCCTCGCCCCAGGCCTGCAGATTCGCGTACCAGTCCGAGGCGTTGTCCCTCACCAGCCCCGCGAACCGCGCGATCGCCGGAATGATGACGGCCACCAGGAGGGTGAGCCCCACGATTCCGGCGAGGTAGATGAGGCCCACGGCCGCGCCGCGGCGCATCTTGAAGCGGTGCGTGAGCGTGTTGACGCCGGGGATCATCGCGAGCGCGAGGAACAGGGCGACCGCGAGGATGCCCAGCAGGTGGCGCAGCTGGAAGGCGACCCACAGCATGCCGCCCGTGAGCAGCAGCACCCAGACGATCCGCCACGCGGACGCGCGGACGGCGCGGCCGAGCCACGCCGGCGGCCCGGGGTCGGCCTGGGCCTGGGCCTGGGTGGCCGCGCGCGCGACGTCCGCGGGCACGTCCTCGGGCAGGTCCTCGGGCAGGTCCTCGGGCACGTCCGACGGCAGGTCCGCCACGGCTCAGCCCTGGACGCGGGCCGCGCGCCCGAACGTGAAGGCGCGCACGAGCCCCACCACGCCCAGCACCACGAGCGCGACCGCGTTGAGCCACACGAACACCGAGGCGGAGATCCCCGGCCAGGCCACCACGACGATGCCGGCGACCAGGGCCACGACGCCGTAGACGATCGCGAGGCCCCGCGAGCGGGCGTGGCCGGACTCGATGAAGGCCATGACGCCGTCGATGATCCAGCCGAGCCCCACGGTGATGGTCGCGATGAGCAGCAGCACCGCCGTCGAGGCGGCGAGGTTGCGCAGCATCACCACGCCGCCGATGACGAGCAGGAGGCCCAGCAGGATGCCGAGCACGCGCATGCCGGCGGACAGCGCCGAGCCCAGCGCGCCCATGACGATGCGCACCACGCCGGCGATCACGAAGTAGACGGCGGTGAGCGCCGCGCCCACCGCGAGCGTGCGGCCGGGCCACACGAGCAGCGCGACGCCGAGCGCGAGGGCGAACACCCCCATGAGGCCGAACGCCACGCGGACGGCCGTGACGGCGCGTGCGGTGAGGACGGCGGGATCGATCTCGAGGCCCATCGACTCGGCGGCGGGCGGGGTCGTGTGAAACTGCTGCATCGCATGCTCCCTCGTGGGCCCGCCGGGGCGCGCACCCGGCGCCAGGCTATACCCGAGAGGCGGCCAGAGCGGGAGATACGAGCGAGAACAGGTCCTTGGGGTCGCGCGGCTCGGCGACCAGGTCGATGTCCGTGCAGTGCGCGGTGCCCGCCACGGAGTCGCGCAGGAAGCGCAGCGCCGCGCGGTCCTCGACGGCGAAGCCCACCGAGTCGAACACGGTGATCTGGTCGGGCGAGGTGCGCCCCGGCGCCGCGTCCGTGAGGACCCGCCACAGCTCGGTGACGGGGTGGTCGGCGGGCACCTGCTGGATCTCGCCCTCGATCCGGGTCTGCGGCTCGTACTCGACGAACGTCGAGGCGCGGTGCAGGATCGCGGCGTCCAGCTCCGTCTTGCCCGGGCAGTCGCCGCCGATCGCGTTGAGGTGCATGCCGGGCTCGACCATCGCGTCCGTCACGATGGTCGCGTTGGCCTTGTCCGCGGTGCAGGTGGTGACGATGTCCGCGCCCGCCACGGCGTCCACCGCGGACGATGCGCGGGTCGCCTCGATCCCCAGCGTCGCCGCGTGGCGCAGGAACTTGTCGATCGCGTCGGGGTCGGTGTCCCACACCCGGACCCGGTCCGCACCCACCGCCGCACGCATGGCGACCGCCTGGAACTCGGACTGGGAGCCGGCGCCGAGGAGCGCGTGCACGCGCGAGCCCGGCCGGGCGAGCGCCCGCGCCGCCATCGCGGACGTCGCGGCGGTGCGCAGCGCGGTGAGCAGGGACATCTCCGCGAGCAGCACGGGATAGCCGGTCTGGACGTCGGCGAGGACGCCGAAGGCGGTCACGGTCTGGCGACCGCTGCGGGGGTTGAACGGGTGGCCGTTGACGTACTTGAAGCCGTACTCGTGGGAGTCCGCGACGGGCATGAGCTCGATGACGCCCACGGGGGAGTGGCTCGCGATCCGGGCGACCTTGTCGAACTCCGGCCAGCGCCGGAAGTCCTCCTCGAGGTGCGGGATCAGGTCGGCGATCAGCGTCTCGACCCCGTGCTCCGCCATCCAGCCCCGCATGTGCGCGACATCCACGAACATCACCATCGGGCATCCTCCTCGCGTGCCGCTCCCGCGGCGTTCCGGGCGCTTCGGGCGAAGCGCCCGATCCGTCCCCTCAGGATGACAGTGTTCTCGCTCGGCTTTGTGGCCTATCGCGCGGGAAGCGTGCAAGGATTGATGCCTGGGCGCATGGTCGGTGCGTCCGGCGAGATCGGGGGTCCTCATGGCGATCGACGAGCTGGACCGTCGCATCATCGATCTGCTCCGCATCGACGGCCGCGCCACCTTCGCGGACATGGGCGTGTCGATCGGCCTGTCGCCGTCGGCGGTCAAGCGCCGCGTCGACCGGATGATCGCGGACGGCGTGATCCGCGGCTTCTCGGTGCGGCTCGACCCGGCGCTCGACGGCGGCGGCACCGAGGCCCACGTCGAGCTGTTCTGTCGGGGCACGGTGGCGCCCGCGGAGCTGCGGCGCATCCTGGGCGCCATCCCCAACGTGGTCGAGGCGTCCACCGTCACGGGCCAGGCGGACGCGGTCCTGCGGCTCAAGGCGGCGACCATGCCGGACCTCGAGACGGCTCTCGAGAAGGTGCGCCTGGCCCCTCAGGTCGACAAGACGCGCTCCGCGATCGTGCTGTCGCCGCTCATCGAGCGCCGCGACGGATAGCAGGGGATAGCGCGCGCGCCGCCTACACCCAGCTGCTCATCCACATGTGCAGGCGCCAGTACTCGTAGGGCACGGGGTCGCCCGTCCACAGCGGCAGGAAGAACGCCGCCACCAGCACGCACAGCGCCACCGCGACGGCGGCCACGACCGTGCCGCGCCGGGACCAGCCCCCGTCGAGCCGCTCGGGCTGCGCGACCCGCCGCAGCGCCCACACCAGCACCAGCACCATGAACGGCGCGATGGTCACCGTGTAGAACGTGAAGATGGTGCGGTACGCGTACGGCAGCCACGGCACCCAGCCCGCCAGCACGCCCACCGCGAGCGTGGCCGCGAGCATGTCGCGGTGGCGCACCACCCTCCAGATGGCCCACCCCAGCGCGAGCGTGCCCAGCCACCAGATGAGCGGGTTGCCCAGCGCGTGGATCGCGCTCACGCAGCGCTCCGCCCCGCACGCGGCCTCCGGCACGTCCTCGAAGTAGAAGGCGGTGGGCCGCTGCTGGACCAGCCACAGCCACGGGTTCGACATGTAGGTGTGCTCGGTGGTGAGGCCGTTGTGGAACCGCCACCACTGCTGCTGCAGGTGCCACAGCGAGTTGAGCGCGTCGGGCAGCCAGGTGACGCCCTGGCCCGGGTTCTGCGCCGCCCACTGCCGCCCGTACGAGCCGTCCGTGAGGAACCAGTTCGCCCACGTCGCGACATACACCAGCGGCATGACGACCACCGTGGCGAGCGCCGCCGGGATCGCGCGCAGCCCCGCGCCCCAGAACCAGCCCGCGTAGCCCGCGCGGCGCCGCTCGACCAGGTCCCACACCACGGACAGCACCAGGAAGGCCGCGGCGTAGTACAGCGTCGACCACTTGACCGACGCGCCCAGCGCGAGCGCCACGATGCCGGCGAGGCGCCACCAGCGCACGCCCAGGCCGGGCCCCATTCCGGGAAGGCGGGCCGGTGCATCGTCCCCGGTCACGGGGGACGATGCGCGGGTCGCCTCCCCGTCCCCGCCGCCCCCGGCGGGGACCAGGGTGCGTGCGCGCAGCCGCTCGCGGTCCCGGGCGGCCCCGGCGGTGAGGCGCCGCAGCGCCGCGTCGTGGTCGAGGACCAGCAGCCAGGCGGCGAGCACGATGAAGAACGCGGCGTAGCCGTCGAGCACGGCGACGCGGGACATGACGATCGCCTGCCCGTCGAGCGCGAGGAGCACGCCGGCCACGCCGCCCCATAGGGTCGACCGCAGCAGGCGGCGGGCGAGCACGGCGACGAGCACGCACATCACGGTGCCCAGCACGGCGCCCACGATGCGCCAGCCCACGGGGTTGGCGCCGAAGAGTTGGATGCCCAGCGCGATGAGCAGCTTGCCCACCATGGGGTGGACCACGTAGTCGCCCTCGGTGCTGAGCCCCGAGTAGTCGCCGTCCACCATCGCCTGGCCGTCGCCGGTCCAGTCGCCCTCGTAGCCGAGCACCGTGAGGGAGTAGCCGCCGCGCGCGTAGTAGACCTCGTCGAACACGAGCGCGTGGGGGTGGCTGAGCGACAGCATGCGGACCATTCCGGCGATCAGCGCCACGCCGGCCAGCATGAGCGCGCCGCGCCAGCGATAGAGGGCCGCGTAAGTCACAGGCGGAAGCCTAACCGGGCCCGGACCGGGCCTCCCGGTGTGCCACAGTGAGCGCATGACCGGACGCATCGTGCTCGCCGCCACGCCGATCGGCAACTCCGGGGACGCGTCGGAGCGGCTGCGCGAGGCGCTCGCGACGGCGGACGTGGTCGCCGCGGAGGACACACGTCGCACGCGCGACCTGGCGACCCGGCTGGGGCTGCGGATCGTCGGCGACCTGGTCGCCCACCACGACCACAACGAGGGCGAGGCCGCGCGCGAGCTGGTCGAGCGCGCGCTCGCCGGCGCGACCGTGCTGGTGGTCTCGGACGCGGGCATGCCCGCGGTGTCCGATCCCGGCTTCCGGGTCGTGGGCGAGGCCGCGCGCGCGGGCGTCGACGTGACCGTGCTGCCCGGGCCGTCCGCGGCGCTCACCGCGCTCGCGCTGTCCGGCCTCGCGACCGACCGCTTCGCGTTCGAGGGCTTCCCGCCGCGCAAGCCGGGGGAGCGGGCCTCCCGCTTCGCGTCCCTCGCCGCGGAGGAGCGCACCATGGTGTTCTTCGAGGCGCCGCACCGGCTCGCCGCGACCCTGACCGCGATGGCGGAGGCGTTCGGCGCGGACCGCGCCGGATCCGTCTCGCGCGAGCTCACCAAGACCTACGAGGAAACCCGCCGCGGCGGCCTCGCCGCGCTCGCGGCGTGGGCGGAGGCGGAGCAGCCCCGCGGGGAGATCGTCGTGTGCGTCGCCGGCCGGCCGGCGGAGGCGCCGGGCATGGGCATGCTCGTCGCGGAGGTGCTCGCGCGCATCGGCGACGGCGAGCGCGCCAAGGCCGCGGTCGCGGACGTCGCCGCCACCGCCGGGGTGCCCAGCCGCGAGCTCTACGCGGCGGTGCTCCAGGCCCGCCAGGGCTGACGCGCGGATCGGGCGTGCGCGCCGCGCGCCCCGGCCGCGGGCGCCCGCCGCGGCGCTAGCCTCGCGAGAGAATGAGAGGAGCGCCCGTGAGCCAGGCCCACGCCCGCCGGGGACTTCCCGCGGCCGCCATCGCGGTCATCGTGGTCGGGGTCGCGGCGGTCGCCCTGCTGTTCGGCCTGGGCACGTGGTGGCTCGTGACCGGGGACGATGCTCCGGTCGCCGAGGCGGGAGCCTCGCCCGCGGCGTCGGTCTCGCCGAGCGTGGCGGCCACGGCCGAGGCCACCCCCGACCCCTCCGTCGCGCCGAGCGCGACCCCGGGCCCCTCCGCCTCGCCCGACCCCTCCGTCTCGCCCGATCCCGAGGCGAGCGCGACGCCCGCGCCGGAGCCCTCGCCCGTGCCCACGCTCGAGGCCGGCGGCACGCTCGCCTTCCAGAGCCCGTCCGGCAACATCCGCTGCGAGGTGGAGGACCTCGACGGGTTCACGTGGCTCCTGTGCCAGCAGCCCTCGATCAACTACGACCCGCCCGCGCAGGCCTGCGACGGGGACGCGGACGGCGTGGCCGTGGGGCTGTGGTCGGACGCCGCCCCCGAGTACCCGTGCCTCGACGACAACCTCGAGGGCGGCGAGGTGCTGCCGCTCGACACCCCGGCCGCGATCGGCGCGCTCGACTGCCTGCTCACGCTCGACGAGGGCCTGCGCTGCACCAACCCGCAGGGGCGCGGATTCACGCTCGAGTACTCGCGTGGAATAGGATTTTTGCCATGATTCGTGCCCTCCGCGCGCGGAGGCAGCGATGAGGGTCTCCCACGCGCCCGTCTACCGACGCCGACGCCGCCTCGCCGGCCTCGGCGTCGCCGTGCTCGGCGGCCTCCTGGGCTTCGCGGGCGCGAGCCTGTGGGCCGGCGCCGACGGCGCGTCGGCGGAGTCGACCGCCGCGGCCGAGGCCTCGTCCACGCGCGAGTCCTCCCCGGACCCGACCCTCGCGGCGCTCGCCACGGAACCCTCCGCGACCCCGGCGGCCGACGCATCGTCCCCCGTCGCGACCCCCTCCCCGGCGGCGTCGACCGAGCCCTCGCCGGAGGCATCGTCCCCCGAGGCGTCCGCGGACGCCGACGGCTTCGACATGGAGGCCTACTCGCTCACCGATCCCGCCTCGCCGTGGGTCGTGGTGAACAAGCGTCGACCCATGGAGCCCGAGGACTACGTGCCCACGGACCTGGTGACCATCCCCGGGATGCCCTCCGGGGCGACCATGCGCGCGGAGGCCGCGGAGGCGCTGGGCCGCATGCACGCGGACGCGGTGGCCGACGGCGCCGCCTTCACCATCTCCACGGCGTACCGCGGCTACGACCACCAGTCGAGCCTGTACTGGGGCTACGTGAACCGCTCGGGGCAGGCGAGCGCGGACACCTACTCCGCGCGGCCGGGCCATTCCGAGCACCAGACGGGCCTCGCGGCGGACATGCACGACGGCGGCGCGTGCGACCTGCTCGCGTGCTTCGGCGACACGGCGGCCGGCCGGTGGGCGGACGCGCACGCGTGGGAGTACGGCTTCGTCATCCGCTACGCGGAGGGCAAGGACGCGATCACCGGCTACGAGTACGAGCCCTGGCACCTGCGGTACGTGGGCCCCGAGCTCGCCGCGGAGATGCACGCGCGCGGGGTCTGGACGCTCGAGGAGTTCTTCGGGCTCGAGGCGGCGCCCGACTACCAGGACTGAGGCCGGGGTGGCGGCGGGCGCCCGACATTAGGATGGACGCCATGTCTCGCATCCTGTCCGCGGTCGCATGGCCGTACGCCAACGGCCCCCGTCACATCGGCCACGTCGCCGGCTTCGGCGTCCCCTCCGACGTCTTCAGCCGCTACATGCGCATGGCGGGCCACGACGTGCTCATGGTCTCGGGCACGGACGAGCACGGCACCCCCATCCTCGTGCAGGCCGAGGGCGAGGGCGTGAGCCCCCAGGAGCTCGCGGACCGCTACAACCGCGTCATCGTCGAGGACCTCACCTCGCTGGGCCTCAGCTACGACCTCTTCACGCGCACCACCACGGGCAACCACCACCAGGTGGCGCAGGCGATGTTCAAGGCCGTCCACGCGAACGGCTACATGATCAAGCAGACGACCCGCGGCGCGATCTCCCCGTCGACCGGCCGCACGCTGCCCGACCGCTACATCGAGGGCACCTGCCCCATCTGCGGCGACGACGGCGCGCGCGGCGACCAGTGCGACAACTGCGGCAACCAGCTCGATGCGCACGACCTCAAGAACCCGGTGAGCCGGATCAACGGCGAGACCCCCAAGTTCGTCGAGACCGAGCACTTCTTCCTCGACCTGCCGGCGCTCGTGCCCGCGCTCACCGACTGGCTGGGCGCGCGTCAGGGCTGGCGCCCCAACGTCCTCAACTTCTCGCGCAACCTGCTGGTCGACGTGCGCCCGCGCGCCATGACGCGCGACATCGACTGGGGCATCCGGGTCCCGCTCGAGGGGTGGGAGGACAACCCGTCCAAGCGCCTCTACGTGTGGTTCGACGCGGTGATCGGCTACCTGAGCGCCTCGATCGAGTGGGCCCGCCGCATCGGCGACCCCGAGCGCTGGCGCGACTGGTGGAACGACCCCGAGGCGCTGTCCTACTACTTCATGGGCAAGGACAACATCACCTTCCACTCGCAGATCTGGCCCGGTGAGCTCCTCGCCGCGAACGGCCGCGGAGACAAGGGCGGGTCGCTGAGCGAGTTCGGTGACCTGCAGCTGCCCACCGAGGTGGTCTCGAGCGAGTTCCTCACCATGGAGTCCGCCAAGTTCTCCTCCTCGCGCGGCCACGTCATCTACGTGCGCGACATGCTCGCGCGCTACCAGCCGGACGCGCTGCGCTACTTCATCGCGGTCGCCGGCCCGGAGACCTCGGACGCGGACTTCACCTGGTCCGAGTTCGTCAAGCGCACCAACAACGAGCTGGTGGCCGGCTGGGGCAACCTGGTCAACCGCACCGCCTCGCTGCTGCACAAGAACGTGGGCTCCATCCCGGAGCTGGGCGAGCTCGAGGACGTCGACCGCGCGGCGCTCGCCGCCTCCGAGCAGTCGTTCGACGCCGTGGGCGAGCTGATCCGCACGCAGCGCCAGCGTGCCGCCGTGTCCGAGGCGATGCGCGTGGTGGGCGACGCGAACAAGTACCTCGCGGACACCGCCCCGTGGAAGCTCAAGAACACCGACCCCGAGCGCATGCGCACCGTCCTGGGCGTCGCCGCCCAGCTCGTGTCCGACGCGAACACGCTGATGTCGCCGTTCCTGCCGCACTCGTCGCAGAAGGTGCACGAGGCGCTGGGGGGCGAGGGGATCCTCGCGCACATGCCGCGCATGGAGGAGGTCTCGGACCTGGACCTCGAGGGCCGCGAGTACCCGATCATCACCGGCGAGTACACCGGCGCCAAGGGCCTGTGGGGACGCCGCGCGCTCGCGGCCGGCACCCCGGTGCCCGCGCCCAGCCCCATCTTCACCAAGCTCGACGACGACGTGGTGGCCCAGGAGCTCGCGCGAATGGCGGACGAGTAGCGGTGCGGCCCGGAGCCTGGCCGGCGGCGCCCGAGGCGCTCGCGGTGCCCGTGGTCGACAACCACACCCACCTCGACTTCCCGGCCGGCGACGGGCCGCTCGACGTCGCGGCCCACCTCGCGGCCGCGGCGGCCGTGGGCGTCGACCGGCTCGTGCAGATCGGCTGCGAGCTCGACTCCGCGGCGTGGACGGCGGAGCAGGTGGACCTGCACCCGCAACTGCTCGGCGGCGTGGCCCTCCACCCGAACGAGGCCCCGCTGCACGCGGCGGGCACCCACGAGTCGGGGGTCGGCTACGACGAGGCGTTCTCCCGGATCGCGGAGCTCGCGCGCCACCCGCGCATCCGGGTGGTGGGGGAGACCGGGCTCGACTACTTCCGCACCGGCGACGAGGGCCGGGAGGCCCAGGTGCGCTCCTTCCGCGATCACATCGCGCTCGCGAAGGAGCTCGACCTGGTGCTCCAGATCCACGACCGCGACGCGCACGCGGACGTGCTCGACGTCCTCGAGCGCGACGGCGCCCCGGCGCGCACCGTGTTCCACTGCTTCTCCGGCGACGCCGGCATGGCGCGGCTGTGCGGCGAGCGCGGCTACTACCTGTCCTTCGCCGGTCCCGTCACCTTCAAGAACGGCCACGCGCTGCGCGCGGCGCTCGCGGTGACGGACCTGGACCGCGTGCTGGTCGAGACCGACGCGCCGTTCCTCACGCCGCACCCGCATCGGGGTGCCCCCAATGCCCCCTACCTCATCCCGCTCACGCTGCGCGTGATCGCGGACGTCCTCGGCGTGTCCGAGGAGCGGGCCTGCGAGGCCGTCTCCGAAACATCGAACGATCTGTATGGCCCCTGGTAGACGGGCGATGTGAGGAGAAGGCCAGGTTGGGCCCCAAGTCCGGGTTGGCCAACACCGTTACCAATATGAGATAAAAGTCTCCAGACAGCGCGGCCGCGAGGCCGCACGACGAGAGGCACCGAGTGAGTTACCGACGCACCACCCCCGCGCCCAACGGGCGCCGCGAGCAGCGCACGCGACGTCAGTCGCGCCACCGCGTGCTGCTGCACACGGGCCTCGGCGTCGCCGTCGCATCGTTCGCCGTCGGCTCGATCGCCGCGGCAGCCGTGCCGACCGCCCCCGCCGCCGAGCCCACCGTCATCGCCGCGGATCTGACCGCGCTGCCCGAGATCGCCGTGGGCGCCGACGAGGGCGTCACCGTCACCTCTGAGACCGAGACCCGCGAGTTGGGCTTCGACAAGATCGAGAAGGAGGACCCGAACCTCGAGAAGGGCACCACCAAGGTGGTGACCGAGGGCGAGCCCGGGTCCGAGCGCATCACCTACGACGTGACCGCGGTGGGCGGCGAGGAGGTGGGCCGCACCGAGTCCATCACGGTTCGCGTCGCCGACCCGATCGACGAGGTCGTCGCGATCGGCACCAAGGAGGAGCCCGTCGTGGTCTCCTCCGGTGGCAGCGGCTCCGGCGGCGGCTCCGTGGGCGCGAGCGCGGCCGCCTCCAACCCCACCGGCAACCGGGCGCTCGGCCAGCAGATGGCCGCCTCGATGTACGGCTGGAGCGGCGAGCAGTGGTACTGCCTCGAGAAGCTGTGGACCAAGGAGTCCGGCTGGAACCACCGCGCCGCCAACCCCACCTCCAGCGCCTACGGCATCCCGCAGTCGCTGCCCGGATCGAAGATGGCCTCCGCCGGCGCCGACTGGGCCACCAACCCCGCCACGCAGATCCGCTGGGGCCTGGGCTACATCAAGGGCCGCTACGGCACCCCGTGCGGCGCCTGGTCGCACTCGGTGGCCAAGAACTGGTACTGACCCCGGTGGCCCGCCTGCTCGGCCCCACCGACATCCGCCTCCTGGCGCAGTCGCTCGACACGGCGCCCCACAAGAAGTGGGGGCAGAACTTCGTGGTCGACGCCGGCACCGTGCGGCGCATCGCCCGCCTGTCCGGCGTGGGCGAGGGCGAGCACGTGGTCGAGGTGGGACCCGGGCTCGGCTCGCTCACCCTCGCGCTGCTCGAGACCGGCGCGAGCGTCACCGCCGTCGAGATCGACCCGGTGCTCGCCGCCGCGCTGCCGCGCACCATCGAGGAGCGCGCGCTCGAGCACGCGGACCGGTTCGCGTGCGTCCATGCCGACGCCCTCACGGTGAACGCCCTGGACAAGGCCCCCACCGCGCTCGTGGCGAACCTGCCCTACAACGTCTCCGTGCCGGTGATCCTGCACTTCCTCGAGACGTTCCCGACCCTGCGCACCGTGCTGGTGATGGTGCAGTCGGAGGTGGCCGACCGGCTCGCCGCCCCGCCCGGCTCCCGCACGTACGGCGTGCCGTCGGCGAAGGCCGCCTGGTACTGCGACGTGCGCCGCGCCGGCGACGTGGGCCGCGCCGTGTTCTGGCCCGTGCCCCGCGTCGACAGCGCGCTGGTGCTCATGGAGCGCTGCGCGGTCCCGGAGACCACCGCCCGCCGCGAGCGGGTGTTCGCCGTCATCGACGCCGCCTTCAGCCAGCGCCGCAAGGCCCTGCGCGGGGCGCTGTCCCGCATCGCGGGCTCGGGCGCGGCCGCGGAGGCCGCCCTGCGTGCGGCCGGCATCGACCCGCTCACCCGCGGCGAGCAGCTGGCCGTCGAGGACTTCGCCCGCATCGCCGTGGCGCTCGACCAGGCCCCGACCGTCGCATCGTCCGGCGGCTGACGTGACCTCGCACGCCAAGGCGCCCGCGAAGGTCAATCTCCAGCTCACCGTGGGCCCCGTCCGCGAGGACGGCTACCACCCGCTCGTGACGGTCTTCCAGGCGCTCGCGCTGTGGGAGCACGTGGTCGCCGCCCCGCGCGCCGACGGCCGGATCACGCTCACCGTGGACGCCGCGCCCGGCGCGCCCGTCGCGATCGACGCCGTGCCCACGGACGAGCGCAACCTCGCGTGGAGGGCGGCCGCGCTGCTCGCCGAGGAGTACGGCATCGCCGACGGCGTCGACCTCGCGATCACCAAGGGCGTCCCGGTCGCCGGGGGGATGGCCGGGGGATCGGCCGATGCGGCGGCCGCCCTGGTCGCGTGCGCCGACGCCTGGGATCTGGGCGCCACGCGGGCGGACCTCGCGCGGCTGGGCGCGCGACTGGGTGCAGACGTGCCGTTCAGCCTCCACGGCCACACCGCGATGGGGCTGGGGCGCGGCGACGAGCTGACCCCCGTGATGACCCGTGGCGAGTTCCACTGGGTGCTCGCGACGCAGGCCGAGGGCCTGTCGACGCCGGCCGTGTTCGCCGAGTACGACCGTCAGGTGGCCGCCGGCGACCTCGAGCCGTCCGACATGCGCGCCCGCGACGCGATCATGAGCGCGCTGCTCGCCGGCGACGCGGAGTCCCTGGGCGCGGCGCTCGCCAACGATCTGGAGGCGCCCGCGCTGGCGCTGGCGCCGCGGCTGGGCGCCGTGCTCGCCGCCGCGGAGGAGGCGGAGGCGCTGGGCGTCATGGTGTCCGGCTCCGGGCCCACCGTGGCCGCGCTCGCGCACAGCCGGCGGCACGCCCTCGCGATCGCGGCGCACCTCGACGCCGCGCGGGTGGCCGATGCGGTGGTCACCGCATCGGCCCCCGCGTCGGGGACGGTGCTCGTCGGGTAGGGCGCCGCCGGTCCGGCAGGGCTAGGAGCGCTCGGCGCGCAGCGCGTCGCGGATCTCCACCAGGAGCTCGACCTCGGTGGGGGAGGCGGGCTCGTCGATCGCGGGCTCGTCCTTCTTGCGGCGCTCGGCGAGCGCGTTGAGCGGCGCGACGATGAGGAAGTAGATCGCGGCCGCGACCGCGAGGAAGTTGAACAGCGCCTGGAGCACCACGCCGAAGCTGAAGTCCGCGCCGTTGAGCGTGAAGTTGCCCACCGCGGCGAGGTTGGGCTGGCCGAAGACCGCGGCGACGAGCGGGGTGATGAGCCCGTCGACGATCGCGGTCACCACCGAGCCGAACGCCGCGCCGATCACGACGGCGACCGCGAGGTCGACCACGTTGCCGCGCATGATGAAGTTCTTGAAGCCCTGGATCACAAGGGTGCCTTTCGTGTCAGCGTGCGCCCTTCGGGCGCCTCTGTCCGAAATCTAACCCGGCCGGTGCGTGGGCGCGGGCGACCCGCCGGAGCCGGGCGCCTGCCGCGCGCCGGTGGCTCAGGACGAGGGCAGGGTGGGCTGCTCCTCGAGGCGCGACAGGCCGTTCCACGCGAGATTGACCAGGTGCGCGGCGACCTCCTGCTTCGAGGGCTCGCGCACCTCCGCCCAGTGCTGGCCGGTGAGTGCCACCATGCCGACGAGCATCTGCGAGTAGTACTGGGCCACGTTCGGGTCGAGGTTGCGCTTGACGAACTGGGCCGCGAGCAGGCCCTCGACCTGCGCGGACACGTCGCCCAGCAGCGAGGAGAAGGTCCCCGACGCCTGGGCCACGGGCGAGTCGCGCGAGAGGATGCGGAAGCCGTCGGGGGAGACCTCGATGTAGCCCAGCAGCGCGAGCGCCGTGCGCTCGACCAGTTGACGCGGGTGGGCGCGCTGCGACAGCGCCCCCGACAGGGCGCCCAGGAGGTTCTCCACCTCGCGGTCGACGATGACCGCGTACATGCCCTCCTTGCCGCCGAAGTGCTCGTAGACCACGGGCTTCGAGACGTCCGCGCGGGACGCGATCTCCTCGACGGAGGTCCCCTCGAAGCCCTTCTCCGCGAACAGGGCGCGGCCCACCGTGAGCAGCTGCTCACGGCGCTCGCGGGCGGACATGCGGGCGCGCGGCGTGCGGCGGGGCTCGAGGGTCACGTGACCCAGTGTGCCGCGAATCCTGGCACACTTGATGCCTCGAGGGGCCGGGCGGCCCCCCTTCCGCCCTGGTGTAACGGCAGCATGCGGGCCTTTGGAGCCCTGCGGTAGAGGTTCGAATCCTCTGGGCGGAGCGGTTTACACTGGGGCGACCGAACCGTGGGGCAGCCGCCCGGAACGAATGGGGACCTGGTGACACGATCGCCCGCAGCCGTCATGATCCTGGCCGCAGGCGCCGGTACCCGCATGAGGTCCGCCACCCCCAAGGTGCTGCACTCCATCGCGGGTCGCACGCTGCTGCACCACGCCGTCGCCGCCGCGCACGCGCTCGAGCCCGGCCGCCTGTGCGTCGTGGTCCGCCACGAGCGCGAGGCCGTCGCCGCGCACGTCGCGCAGATCGCACCCGAGGCGCTCATCGCCGACCAGGACGAGGTCCCCGGCACCGGCTCCGCCGTCCGCTGCGGGCTGTCCGCGCTCGACGCCGCGGCCATCGCCGCCGCGGTCGCGACCGACGGTGCGGGGGAGCACCACCTCGACCGCGCCCTCGAGGGCGCGGTGGTGGTCACCAGCGGCGACGTCCCGCTGGTCGACGGCGAGCTGCTCGCCGCGCTCGTGGGCGCGCACGAGGCCGCCGGCAACGCCGTCACCGTCCTCACCGCGGAGGTGCCGGACGCGACCGGGTACGGCCGCATCGTCCGGGACGACGCCGGCGCGGTGCTGCGGATCGTCGAGCACAAGGACGCCACCGACGCCCAGCGCGCCATCCGCGAGATCAACGCCGGCATCTACGTCTTCGACGCGGCCCGCCTGCGTGACGGGCTCGCGCAGCTCACGCAGGACAACGCGCAGGGCGAGCTCTACCTCACCGACGCGCTCGCCCTCGCCCGCGAGGCGGGCGGCCGCGTGGGGTCGTTCGTCGCCCCGGTCGCGAGCGACGTCGAGGGTGTGAACGACCGCGCGCAGCTGGCGACCGCCGGCGCGGCGCTCAACCGGCGCATCGTCACCGGGTGGATGAGGGCGGGCGTGACGGTCGTCGACCCCGCCACCACGTGGATCGACGCGGACGTCATGCTCGAGCGCGACGCCACCATCCTGCCCGGCACCCAGCTCCACGGCGCGACCGTGGTGCAGGAGGGCGCGACCGTCGGGCCGGACACCACGCTGACGGACGTCACCGTCGGGCCGCGCGCGAGCGTCACCCGCACGCACGGCTCCAGCGCGAGCATCGGCGCCGGCGCGACCGTGGGCCCCTTCACCTTCCTGCGCCCGGGCACGGTGCTGGGCGCCGCCGGCAAGATCGGCGCCTTCTCGGAGACCAAGAACGCGGTGATCGGCGACGGCTCCAAGGTGCCGCACCTGAGCTACGTGGGCGACGCGACCATCGGGGACCACTCGAACGTGGGCGCGGGCACCATCTTCGTCAACTACGACGGCGTCGCGAAGTCGCGCTCGAGCGTGGGCAGCCACGTGCGCATCGGCTCCGACAACACGCTCATCGCGCCCGTGAACATCGGCGACGGCGCGTACACCGGCGCCGGCGCGATCATCCGTCACGACGTGCCCGCGGGCGCGCTCGCGCTCAACTCCGTCTCGCAGCAGACCGTGGAGGGATGGGTCGAGCGCCGCCGCCCGGGCACCCCCTCCGCCGATGCGGCACGCGCCGCCCAGGACGGTCCCGGTTCGGCCGGGGTAACGTCGGGACCTGAGTCATCGTCGGCCACACAGCAGGAGCGCGCCGGCACGGCCGCCCAGGACAAGGGAGAAGCATGAACGCCGTGATCTCGAACCCGAGCGAGCGCCGCCTCGTCCTCGCCGGGGGCCGCGCGCACCCGGACCTCGTGGAGGCCGTGGCGCGTCACCTCGGGATCGACGTGCTCCCCACCACCGCGTACACCTTCGCGAACGGCGAGCTCTACGTGCGCTTCGGCGAGTCCGTCCGCGGCGCCGACGCGTTCGTGCTCCAGTCTCACGCCGCGCCCATCAACGAGGCGATCATGGAGCACCTGCTCATGGTCGACGCGATGAAGCGCGCGTCCGCCAAGCGCATCACCGTGATCGTGCCGTCGTACGGCTACGCCCGCCAGGACAAGAAGCACAAGGGCCGCGAGCCCATCTCCGCGCGCCTCATGGCGGACCTGTTCAAGACCGCCGGTGCGGACCGCGTCATGTCCGTCGACCTGCACACCTCGCAGATCCAGGGCTTCTTCGACGGCCCGGTCGACCACCTGTGGGCCATGCCCATGCTGGCCGACTACGTGAAGTCGCGCCTGGACCCGGGCAACCTCACCATCGTCTCCCCGGACGCCGGCCGCGTGCGCCTGGCCGACCAGTGGTCCGACCACCTGGGCGCGCCGCTCGCGATCATCCACAAGCGCCGCGACCCGTCGATCCCCAACCAGGTCAAGGTCCACGAGCTCGTCGGTGAGGTCAAGGGCCGCACGTGTGTGCTGGTGGACGACATGATCGATACCGGCGGCACCATCGTCCAGGCCGCGGAGGCGCTGTTCGAGAACGGCGCCAAGGACGTCATCGTCGCCTCGACCCACGGGCTGCTGTCCGGCCCGGCCGTCGAGCGCCTGTCCTCGTCCGGCGTCTCCGAGGTCATCGTCACCGACACCCTCCCGATCCCCGAGGAGAAGCAGTTCGACAAGCTCACCGTGCTGTCGATCGCGCCGCTGCTCGCCCGCGCCGTGCGCGAGGTCTTCGACGACGGCTCGGTCACCTCGCTGTTCGACGGGCACGTCTGAGCCGCGCCCGGCGCGCCTGAGCGGCGTCCACCCGTCCCGGAACGAGGCCGCCTGACCCAGGTGGCCTCGTTCCGCGTCTGCGCCGATCAGAGCCGCGCGTAGCGGGCGCGCGCGAAAGAGTAGAGCCCGTAGGCGGCGAACCCCGCGCCCACGACGGCGATGATCGCCGGCCCGCCAGGCAGATCCCGCAGGCTGCGGATGGCGCCGTCGACGCCCTCGGCCCTGTCCGGATCGTGGGTGACGGCCGCGTAGACGAAGAGCACCCCTACAGCTCCCAGCGCCACCCCCTTGGCGCAGTAGCCCACGGTGCCCAGCCATCGGGCCGCGGCACCGATCTCCCCGGCGGAGGGCCGCTCGAGGTCGTCCTCGAACCTGCGCGTCACGCCCTTGACCACGTGGTAGCCACCGCCCGCGAGAATCCCCAGCCCGATCGCGCCGACGAGCAGCTGCCCGGCCGGCAGCCCCATGAGCCGCGCCGCCAGCCCCTGCGCCTGCTGGTCGCCGCTCGACCCGCCCGTGCCCAGAGCCGCCGTCACCGCGGTTCCCGTGAGCGCGAGATAGAGCGCGGCCTTGCCCGCCGCCTTCGCCCGATCCGCGGTGTCGCGCAGGTGGACCGCATCCGCGGCCTGCCAGGCCGCAAGGGCCGCGAGCGCCGCCGCGAAGACCCACAGCAGCACCACGCCGACCGCGGTGCCGCGCATGCTCTCGAGCACGGATCCCTGACTGGCCTCGCCGCCGCCACCGAAGGCGATCCGCACGATCACGTAGCCCAGCATCAGGTGGAGCACGCCCGACACGACGAATCCGCCGCGGGCGCCGGTCTCCCACGCGTCGCCGGAGGACCCCGAGCGAGCCTCCCGGATCGGTGAGGATGCCATGCCGGTGCCAACCGGGTGGGGGCCCCGGTCATTCCGGATGACGGTCGGCGCCCGGACCTGCGACCACGGCCGCCTCTCGCCGCAACCCGGCCCCCGCATCGTCCCCGCGCACGGCCGGCGCTTCAGCGGGTACACTTGACCCGTTCCTCGGCGAGGGAGGCCCTTCGGGCGCTCCGTGATCGACGCGGCAGATGCGTGAAGCCCTGCCTTGCCGTGGCCCCATCTGACGCAAGAGGAGACATCATGTCCGACCAGACCACGCTCGCCGCGACCAAGCGCACCGAGTTCGGCAAGGGCGCGGCCCGCCGCGCCCGCGCCGCCCACCAGATCCCCGCCGTGCTCTACGGCCACGGCACCGACCCGGTGCACATCCTGCTGCCGGGCCACGCGACCCTGCTCGCGACCCGTCACGCGAACGCGCTGATCGCGCTCGACATCGAGGGCACCAAGGAGCTCGCGATCGTCAAGGACATCCAGCGCGACCCGGTGCGCCGCACCATCGACCACGTGGACCTCCTGCTCGTCAAGAAGGGCGAGAAGATCTCGGTCGAGGTGCCCGTGCACGTCACCGGCGAGTCCTACCCCGGCACCATCCACGTCCTCGAGCACGCGATGCTCGCGATCGAGGCCGAGGCGACCCACCTGCCCGAGCAGATCGAGGTCGGCATCGACGGACTCGAGGAGGGCGCCGTCGTGCACGCCTCCGAGCTGAAGCTGCCCAAGGGCGTCACGCTGGTGACCGAGGGCGACACCGCCATCGTCGTCATCTCCGTGCCGCGCGCCTCCGCCGCCGACGAGGCCGCCGACGCGGCGGCCGAGGCGGCCGACGAGGCCCCCGCCGCGGAGTAATCCATCACGATGCTCGCCCGGCTCACCCGACTGGTGGGCCGGGCGTCGTCGTCTCTACCGGAGGACAGCGTGAGCGCACTGGTGATCGGCCTGGGCAACCCGGGCCCCGAGTACGAGGCCACCCGCCACAACGTGGGCCAGATGGTCGTCGACGAGCTGGCCGGGCGCGGCTCCGCGGCGCTGTCCGTCAACAAGAAGACGCGCACCCGCGCCACGACCGTGCGCATCGGGGGAGAGGCCGTCACCCTCGCGGTGCCCATGTCCTACATGAACCTGTCGGGCGGACCCGTGTCCTCGATGGCCAAGTACCTCTCCGTCGCGCCCACCGACGTGATCGTGGTGCACGACGAGCTCGACATCCCGTTCGGCACCGTCAAGCTCAAGCGCGGCGGCGGCTCCGGCGGCCACAACGGGCTCAAGGACATCACCAAGGCGCTCGGCACCCCCGACTACATTCGCGTGCGCGTGGGGATCGGAAGGCCTCCGGGCCGTATGGAGGCGGCCGCGTTCGTGCTCAAGCCGTTCTCCGCGGCCGAGCGCAAGGAGCTGCCCTTCCTGCTGTCGGACGGGGCCGATGCGGTGGAGGCCATCCTCGAGGGCGGCCTCGAGGCGGCGCAGATGAGGTTCCACACCCGCGGGTAGGCACCCGGGGCCGGGCGCGGGGCGGGCGCGCGGCTCGAGCCGCGTGCGAGGACTGGGCCCGCGCCGCGCGGGTCTCAGTCGACGACGATCGCGCCGAGGTGCTCGGCCAGGTCGCGCGCGTGCTCGGCCGCCTGCGCGGCGGAGATGGTGACGCCCTTGAGCGCCGCGACGTCGGTGATCCGGTCGACGCGGGTGGCGGAGATGTCGAATCCGTCGATGCGGCCGCGGGAGGGGATGAGCTCCTCGATGCGGCCACCGGTGACGACCACCTCGCGCAGGCGCGAGTTCGTCAGGTCGAGCAGGCCGATCCGCGAGTCCTTGATCTCGACCCGGCGCACGCGCGCGTCGCGGATGGACAGCACGTCGATGCGGGAGTCCTCGATGGTGAACACGGACATGTCGGCGCGGTCCGCGAGCAGCGCGCCGACCCGCACGCCCTTGTACCCGCCGCCGAAGATGGTGGCGCCGGGCATCTCCAGCTTCGTGACGGAGCAGCCCACGTAGCGGGTCGCTGACATGCGCAGGGAGGTGAAGCGGCACTCGCCGGCGACGGTGTCGCTGAACATGCACTCGGAGAGCTCCGCGCCGTCGACGTCCACGTCGCCGAACTCGAGCCCGTCGAAGTGCAGGTACTCGAGCAGGCCGCCCTCGCCCAGGTCCTCCGGGCCTCCCGGTTCCAGTACGCGACTGTCCATCCGTCCACTCTACGCAGGGACGCGCATCGCCGGGCGGGACCCCGGGCCGTGCGGTCCGGGCCCCGGGTGCTCTCAGCGCCCGGCGCGCCGAGCCCTCGCGGCCCGCCTCCGGGCGGGGCGCTCGTGCCCGACCCGGCCCGCGCATCGTCCCCCGCTGGGACGGCCCGATCCCCGCCCCGTTGGTAGTGTGACGACAGGCGGCGCGGCGGGGTGATCCTCGCGCGAGCGCGCCCTGACGGCGACTGCGGGAGGGAACCCCTGTGACCACTGACTCGACCCCCTGGATCATTCCCCAGACTCCCGGTCGCGCCTACGGCGCGGCGCTGTTCGACCTCGACGGCGTGCTCACGCCGACGGCCGATGTCCACATGGCGGCGTGGCGCAAGATGTTCACCGACTTCTTCGTCGCGAACGGGGTCGAGCCCGCGTACACGGACGCGGACTACTTCGCGTACGTGGACGGCAAGCCGCGCTACGACGGCGTGCGCGCGTGCCTCGCCTCGCGCGGCGTCACGCTGCCCGAGGGCACCCCGGAGGACCCCGCGGGCACGCAGACCATCTGCGGCGTGGGCAACACCAAGAACGATGCGTTCTCCGCGATCCTGCGCGAGGACGGCGTGGAGCCGTACGCCGGCTCCGTCGCGCTCATGGACCACCTCGAGTCGATCGGCTGCGCCATGGCCGTGGTGTCGAGCTCGCGCAACGCGCCCGCCGTCCTCGAGGCCGCGGGCCTGGCGCACCGCTTCGAGGTCGTGGTCTCGGGACAGGTCGCCGCGGACCACGGGATCGCCGGCAAGCCCGCGCCCGACACCTATCTGTATGCGGCGGAGCTGCTCGGCGTGCCGGCCGCGACCGCGGTGGTCGTCGAGGACGCGCTGTCCGGCGTGGCCGCCGGTGCGGCGGGCGGCTTCGGGCTGGTCGTGGGCGTGGACCGCGGCGCGGGCGAGGCGGAGCTGCTCGAGGGCGGCGCGGAGATCGTGGTCAAGGACCTGGCGGAGCTGATCGCGCGATGAAGGCGGCCAAGCGAGCCCTGCGCGACACCACCTCGCCCGACTACGTCGACCGGCTGCGGTTCCCCGCGGATCCCTGGCGCCTCATCGAGACGTCCTTCAACCACGCGGACCTGGGCACCACCGAGACCCTGTTCGCGCTGGGCAACGGCTACCTGGGCCTGCGCGGCAACATCCAGGAGGGCCACGACGCGCACGCGCACGGGACCTTCATCAACGGCTTCCACGAGACGTGGCGCATCCGCCACGCGGAGGAGGCGTACGGCTTCGCGCGCACCGGCCAGACCATCGTCAACGTGCCGGACCCCAAGATCATCCGGCTGTACGTCGACGACGAGCCGCTCATGCTCTCCGTCGCGGACCTGCCCGAGTACTCGCGCACGCTGGACATGCGCTCCGGGGTGCTGACGCGCGACGTGCTGTGGCGCACGCCCGCCGGCAACCGGGTGCGCGTGCGCGCCCGGCGCATGGTGTCGTTCACGCAGCGTCACGTCGCGATCATGCAGTTCGAGGTGACGCTCCTGGACAAGGAGGCCCCGGTCGCCGTCTCCTCCCACCTGCTCAACCGCGAGGCGGGCGCCGACGAGTACCGCTCCAGCGAGACCGGCGACGTCGCGTTCGACCCGCGCAAGGCGGAGGCGCTCGAGGACCGCGTGCTCGAGCCGCGCCTGCACGCCCACCACGACGACCACCTGCTGCTGGGCTACAAGTGCGCGAACTCGGGCATGACGCTCGCCGTCGCGATGCAGCACACCTACGACTACGACGGCGACGTCGAGGTCGACACGATGGTGGACCCCGATTACGCCAAGGAGGTGTTCCGCTACCGCGCGACGCCCGGGCGCACCTTCACCCTCACCAAGGTGGTCACGTACCACACGAGCCGCATGGTGCCCGCGCGCGAGCTGGGCGACCGCTGCCACCGCACCCTCATCCGCGTGAAGTCCGAGGGTGTGCAGAAGCAGTTCGAGGACCAGCGGGCCTGGCTCGACGACTTCTGGGCGCGCTCCGACGTCGAGGTCGCGGGCGACGACCGCGTCCAGCAGGCCGTGCGCTGGAACCTGTTCCAGCTCGCCCAGGCCGCCGCGCGCGGCGACGGGCTGGGGGTGGCCGCCAAGGGCGTGACGGGCTCGGGGTACTCGGGCCACTACTTCTGGGACACCGAGGTCTACGTCATCCCGTTCTTCATCTACACGTCGCCCGGCATCGCGCGCAACGCGCTGCGCTACCGGTACCGGATGCTGCCGTCCGCCGTGCAGCGCGCGGCCGAGCTCGCGCAGCACGGCGCCCTGTTCCCGTGGCGCACCATCAACGGCGAGGAGGCGTCCGCCTACTACGCGGCGGGCACCGCGCAGTATCACATCGACGCGGACATCTCCTTCGCGATCGACAAGTACGTCAAAGCCACCGGCGACGACGAGTTCCTCGCGCGCGAGGGCATCGACATCCTGGTCCAGACGGCGCGCATGTGGGCCGACCTGGGCTTCTGGCGCACGGTCAAGGGCGGCGGCTCGAGCTTCCGCATCCACGGCGTGACCGGGCCGGACGAGTACACCACCGTGGTGAACGACAACCTCTACACGAACGTGATGGCGCGGTTCAATCTGCGCTGTGCGGCGCAGTCCGTGCGCAAGCTCGCGGCGATGTGGCCGGACCAGTACGCGAGCATGGTCGCGCGGCTCGACCTCGACGACGCCGAGGTGGTCGAGTGGGAGTCCGCCGCGGAGTCGATGGCCATCCTGTGGGACGAGGACCTGGGCATTCACCCGCAGGACGCCCTGTTCCACGAGCGCGAGATGTGGGACCTCGAGAACACCCCGCCGGAGCAGCGGCCCCTGCTGCTGCACTTCCACCCGCTGGTGATCTACCGCTTCCAGGTGCTCAAGCAGGCCGACGTGGTGCTCGCCCTGTTCCTCCAGGGCGACCAGTTCTCCGCCGAGGAGAAGAAGTCCGACTTCGACTACTACGACCCCATCACCACCGGCGACTCGACCCTGTCCGGCGTGGTGCAGTCGATCATGGCGTCCGAGGTGGGCTACCACGAGCTCGCGCTGCGCTACTTCTGGGACGGGCTGTTCGTGGACCTCGCGGACCTGCACGACAACACCGCCGACGGCGTCCACGTGGCCTCCGCGGGCGGCGTGTGGTCGGCGCTCGCCCACGGCTTCGGCGGCATGCGCGACTACGGGGGCGTGCTGTCCTTCGACCCGCGCCTGCCCGAGTCGTGGCCGTCCCTGGTGTTCCGCGTCACGCAGCACGGCACCCGCCTGCGCGTCACCGTCACCCAGGATGCGGTCGCGTTCCACGTCGAGGAGGGCCAGGGCCTGCTGGTCCAGGTGCGCGGCAAGCGCGTGAGCGTGCTGCGCGGCGACGAGACCGTGGTGCCGCTCGAGCACCAGGGGCCGCGCATCCCCGGCGCCCCCGACGCCTCCGCCTTCCACGGCACCATGCGCGCGGACGGCACGGTGGTCACCGCCTCGCTGCCCGCGGTGGTGGACCAGTCGGACGACGAGGACGACGACTAGCCAGCCGCCGCGTCACCTGTCCACACGGAATCTGCGCTGCTCCACACGCCGACCGGCGTGTCGTCGGCGTGTCGCGCAGATATCAGCATTTTTGCGGCGGTTTCAGGCCCGCGTGTGTGGAGGAGTGACGCCGGGGTGGTGGAGTGACGCCGGGGTGGTGGAGTGACGCCGGGGTGGAGGGGTGACGCCGGGGTGCGGGGGTGACGCCGGGGTGGGGGCAGGACCTGGTCAGCGGTGCATGATGCGCGCGAGGAACTCCTGCGTCTCCGGACGCTGAGGGTTCTCGAAGATCTGCTCGGGCGTGCCCGACTCGAGGGGGCGGCCGCCGTGCATGAAGACGATGCGGTCGGCCACGGAGCGTGCGAAGGACATCTCGTGCGTCGCCATCAGAATCGTCGAGCCCTGCGCCTTGAGGTCGCGCACCAGGTCGAGCACCTCGCCCACGAGCATGGGGTCGAGCGCGGAGGTGATCTCGTCGAGCAGGAGCAGCTCGGGATCCGTCATGATCGCGCGGACGATCGCGACGCGCTGCTGCTGGCCGCCGGAGAGCCGGTCGGGGTAGTCGCGGATCTTCTCGCCCAGCCCGAACTTCTCGAGCAGCCCGATGCCCCGGTCGCGCGCCACGTCCGCGTCGACGCCGTGCACCCGCCGCGCGGCGAGCGTGACGTTGTCGATCACGCGCATGTGGGGGAACAGGTTGAAGTGCTGGAAGACCACGCCGATGCGCGCGCGCACCTTGTCGACGTCGACGCCGGGGTCCGTGATGTCGTCGCCCGACAGCAGGATGCGGCCGTCGTCGACGCGCTCGATGAGGTTGATGGTGCGCATGAGCGTCGACTTGCCGGAGCCGGACGCGCCGATGACCACGACCACCTCGTGGCCCGCGACCGTGAGGTCCACGCCGCGCAGGACGTGGTTGTCGCCGAACAGCTTGTGGACGTCCCGCAGCTCGAGGACGGGGGAGGCGGCGGACGATGCGCCGGAGGACGCGCTCACACCGTCCCCCCGATCTGCTCGCGCTTGGCCATGCGCGCGGACACGTAGTCGGTGAGGCGGATCATGGGGAAGGAGAGGGCGACGAACATGAGGCCGGCCACCACGTAGGGCGTGAAGTTGTAGGTGGTCTGGCTGACGATCTGCGCGGAGCGCACCGCGTCGACCGCTCCGAGCACGGAGATGAGGCCCACGTCCTTCTGCATCGACACGAAGTCGTTCATGAGCGCGGGCACCACCTTGCGCAGCGCCTGCGGGATCACCACGATGCGCAGCGTCTCGCCGTGGCCCAGGCCCAGGGAGCGGGCCGCGATGCGCTGCGACGGGTGGACGGCCTCCATGCCGGCGCGCAGCACCTCCGCGACGTACGCCGAGTAGCACAGGGTGATGGCGATGGTGCCCAGCACGGCGACGGGGATGCGCACCGTCGTGTCGAGCCCCGGGATGCCGAAGCCCACCAGGTACAGCACGATGAGCACGGGCAGCCCGCGGAACAGGTCCGTGTAGCCGGTGGCGAGCGCGCGCAGCGGGAACCACACGGGTCCGCGCAGGGACCGCATCACCGCGAGCAGCGTCGCCACGATGGCGACCGCGATGGTCGCGAAGAACAGCACCCGCAGGTTGAGCCACAGGCCCTCGAGGATCCGCGGGAACGAGTCCGCCGCGATCTCGAGGTTGAAGAAGGACTGCTGGACCGCGTCCCAGTTGGGGGAGCCCACCACCAGCCAGCCCGCCGCGACGGTGAACAGCACCGTCGAGACGAGCGCGACCAGGACCGAGCGGCGGGAGGCGCGTCGCCGGTGCAGGCGTCGCTCGAGCTCGAGCTCGCTGGGCGTCCAGGCGCCCTCCGCCACTCGGTCGGTCATGATGCGATCAGGCTCTCGGTCGAGGCGCTACGGCGCTCAGCCGAGCACCGGCACGTCGACGGCCTCGGACAGCCACTCGGCCTCCAGGTCCGCCAGGGTGCCGTCCTCGCGCAGGGCGTCCACCGCATCGGTCACGGAGGCGGTGAGCTCGGAGTCCTTGGGGAGCACGAAGCCGAACTCGTCGCCGCCCTCGGTGCCCTCGAACTGGCCCACGATCACGCCGCCGTCGACCTCGACCGCGGCCGAGTAGAAGGCGCCGGGCAGGTCGGTGATGAACGCGTCGATCTGACCGGCGTTGAGCGCGCCCACCACGTCGGCGACGGAGTTGAACACCTGGAGGTCGTCCTCGCCCAGCTGCGCGACGGCGACGTCGTAGGAGGTGGTGCCCACCGCGACGCCGATCATCGCACCGGCGAGGTCCTCGACGGACGCGGCGTCCGCGACGGCCGAGCCCTCGGTCGCGACGACGGCCTGCGTGGTCGTGTAGTACGGGCTCGAGAAGTCGACGGCCTGGCGGCGCTCGTCGGTGATGGAGAACTGCTGGATGTTGAGGTCCCAGTCCTTGGCGCCGGGCGCGATCGCGGCGTCGAACGCGGAGCGGACCCACACGACGTCCTCCTCGGCGAAGCCCATCTCCTCGGCGACCGCGTAGGCCACGGCGGACTCGAAGCCCTCGCCGGAGGTCGGGTCGTCGTCCACGACCCACGGCTGGTACGCCGGCTCGCCGGTCGCGATGGTGAGCTTGCCCTCGGTGAGGGTGGGCAGGGCGCCGTCGGCGGCGGTCGAGTCGTCCGAGTCGGACGAGCAGCCCGCGAGGGCGAGGGCGGCGAGCGCGACGGTGCCGGCGGCGGCGGTGCGCAGGGTCGTACGGGTGATCATCGAGTCTCCATCGTGTCGTCGGGAGAGCGGGGTCGCCGTTGATCGCTCGGGGGACAATCGGCCAGTCTACGCGCCGGCCTCCCGTGCGAGCCTCCAGTCGGCGAAGTCGAAGCCGGGGGAGACCACGCAGCTGACCAGGCACTCCGCGTCGTCGACCAGGCGCGCCGCCTGCCACACGCCCGCCGGCACCAGGGCCTGGGCGGCCTCGCCCGCCCGGTCGGGGCCCAGCACCACGGTCTCCACCGCATCGTCCGGGGTCTCGCCGGAGCCGCCCAGGCTCAGCTCGAGCCGTCCGGGCCCGTGCCACAGCCAGATCTCGTCCGAGCTGACCACGTGCCACGCGGACGCCTCGCCGGGGACCAGCAGGTAGTGGATGCAGGTCGCGGCCGGCCGCGCGCCGCCCGGGGTGTCCACCCCGTGCGCGGCGGTGTAGGTGCGGCGGAACCAGCCGCCCTCGGGGTGGGGCTCCAGCCCCAGGGCCGATGCGGTGGCCGGGACGGCGGTCATGCGGGGGCTCCCGTCTGGTGGGCGAAGGCGTCCGTCGCGTGGCGGACGCGGCCGGAGATCACGGTGGCCGCGCATCGTCCCTCGCCGTGAAGGACCGTGTCCTCCAGCGTCGTGTGGACGTCGCTCACGGGGACGTCGAGGAAGGCGAGGTCCGCGCGGGCGCCCACGGCCAGGTAGCCGGTGCGGTGCGGGCCCATGTGCAGGCCCATCGCGCGGGCGCCGCCGTGGGTGGCGGCCGCGAGCAGGCGCTCCGGCAGGTCGTCCCACCGGTAGCCCTGGGCGCGCGCGATCCGGTGCAGCGCCGCGACGTCCCCCATGAGGTCGAGGCTGGGGGAGCTCGACAGGGAGTCCGTGCCCACGGCGATGGGCGCGCCCTCGTGGAGGTACGCGGCGACGGGCGGCTCGTCGAGCCCGATCACCGCGTTCGAGCGCGGGCACAGCGCCACCGAGGTGCCGCGGGCGCGCAGGATCGCGCGGTCCTTGGCGCCCAGGTAGACGCCGTGGGCGACGTGGCAGTCGGGGCCCAAGACGCCCAGGTGGTCCACATAGTCGGTGGCGGACGTGCCGTAGCCCGCCTGGCGCAACTCCGTGAGGCTGCCGAGTCCCTTGGCGTGCCAGGGCTCCGCGGCGACGTGCTCGAACTCGCGCTCGATCGCGGACTCGCCCAGGTGGATATGGATGCGGCTGCCGCGCTCGCGGACGATGTCCGGGATGTCCAGCAGCGGCAGGATCTCGAGCGAGTACGGCGCGTGCGGGCTCAGGCCCGTGCCGGGCGGGGTGGGCAGCGCCGCGAGGGCGGCCTCGACCTGGTCGCGCCCGCGCGCCCGCCAGTCCTCGTTGGTCCAGTCCATCACCTCCCAGTAGGTGATGCCGTGCAGGCCCGCGTCGTGCAGCGCGCTCATGGCCTCGAGGTCCGTCACCACGTCCGCGACGGCGGTGGTGCCGGCCTCGAGCGCGGCGCGCGCGCCCGCGGCGGCGGCCGCGGCCCAGTCCTGCCCGCGCTCGTAGACGGGGTTGAAGGCGCGCGCCCAGTCCTCGAAGCCCTGGTAGGACCCGGCTCCTACCTGAGCCATGCCGGTGTACTGCAGGTGCGTGTGCGCGTTCACCAGGCCGGGCATGAGCACGCCGGTCCAGTGCGCCTCGTCGAAGTCGAGGCCGCGCTCGCGCAGCGCCGCGACCACCCAGGCGCGCTCGCCCACGTGGAGGATGCGCCCGTCGCGCACCGCGATCGCGCCGTCGAGCGTGGGCGGCGCGGTGACGGGCACCACGAGCGCCGCGGAGTAGACGGTGACCCTCATCGCGCGTCCCGGTAGCGCGGGGAGTGCCAGTCCGGCTGCGTGGCTTGGACGGGGGACGATGCGGCGGGGGCCATGGTCGTCGCGGTGCCCGGGGACGATGCGCCGGCGAGGGGGACGCCCCGGGCGGCCGCGGCCGCGCGGCCCACCCGGGCGACGGCCTCGTCCGGCAGGGCGTGGACGCCCACGCCGGGGCGGGCATCGACGAGGTGGCGGATCGCGGCGAGCTGGGTCGCGAAGCTCAGGTCCATGATCTCGATGGGGTTGCCCTCCGCGGCGGTGACGTTGATGCAGCCGCCGCGGTCGAGCACCAGGGTCATCCAGCCGGGGATGTAGTCGACGGCGGCGGCGCCGTCGAGGGGCGCGAGGACGGCGCCCTCGCGCCCGGCCGCGTCGAGATCGACCTCGCCGGGCACGCCGCCGGCGACCGCGACCACGGCGGCGGCCCGCAGCAGGGGCACCGTGACGGTCTGGGGCACGCCGGTGCAGGACACGACGAGCGCGCCCTCCGCGCCCTCGAGCGAGTCGACTGCCTCGTAACCGTCGTGGAGGGCGAGCAGGGCGCGCACGGGGTCGGCCTCCGCGACGCGCACCTCCGCGCCGAGCGCCGTGAGGTGGGCGGCGACGCCCTGGCCCACCGGGCCGTAGCCGATCACGAGTGCCGGCTGGTCGCGCACGGTGAGACCCGCGGGCTCGAGCAGGTCCGCGATGGCGAGCACGCACGACTGCCCCGTGCCGTACCGGTTGTCGAACCCGGTCTTGGTCGGGGCATCGTTCACCGCGACCACCGGGGTGCGCAGCGCGCCCTCGCGCGCCATGAGGCGCAGGGGGGTGAGGCCGGAGGTGGTCTCCTCGGTGACCCCGATCCAGGCCTCGACGAGCTCGGGCGCGGCCTCGTGGGCGAGGCGGACCAGGTGGCTGCCGTCGTCGACGACGAGGTCGAAGCCGCGGCGCAGCCATCCCAGTGCCGCGGCGCGCTCGGCGTCGCCGGACAGGGCGGGGTCCGCGTCGACGGGCACGCCCTGCGCGCGCAGGGCCTCGGCGACCGCGGGGTCGGTCTCGTCGGGGTGCGCGTACACGGCGACGTCCGCGCCGGCGTCGCGCAGCAGCAGGGCGAGGTTGGCGGTCTTGGGCTCGAGGGTCATGGCGACGCCGATCCTCAGCCCGCGCACCGTGCCCGCCCCCGCGAGCTCGGCCGCGAGCGCGCGCGAGGCCGGCATGTGGGCCAGCGCGAAGTCGAGCCGCTCCTGGGCGTCGGCGCGCTCCGGCAGCGGCGCGCCGCCCAGGGTGAGCGTCGCATCGTCCCCCGCGACCTCGACGCCGAGCACGGCGGCCTCCTCTGCGGGGCCCACCTCGTCGACCAGGCGGGCGCCCATGCCGGTGAAGAGCGCGGCGACGGCGTAGGCGAGGGGCTGGTCCTCGGGGCCTTCCGCGCTGATGCGCACCGGGCGGCCGGCGATGAGCAGGTTGGTGGCGCGGGCGAAGCGGCGCAGGATCCGCTCGGCGGCGGCGTGCGGATCGGTCATTCCTCGGATTCTACGAGCCGCTCTCCCGGACCGGCCCCAGGTCACCCCTCCACACACCCCAACTGGAATTGGTAGGTGGTGGTCGGTTTCGCGAGGTTGCTGCGCGCCACGGGTAACTCATGGTCGTTCGCGTGTGGAGAGGTGACGTCGCCCGGGCACTGCAGGCTTGCTCGCTCTCGGCTAGGCGCAGCCCTCGACGTAGTGGAGCTGCTCGAGGCGGCCCGCGCCCCACTCGCGTACGGCACCGTCCGCGCCGAGCACGAACTTGTACCCGAAGCCGTCCGGGCCCGCCGCGACGAACACGTCCGTGCTGGCGACGTCGTAGAAGCCCTCCCGGGTCTCGAGATCGGCGCCGTAGGCGGCGGTGATGTGGGCCATCGTGGAGCCGAGTCCGATGCCCTCGGACGTGCGCGCGTCCACTGCGGCCGGCTCGTCCTGGGCGATGCCGTAGCCGAAGGTGTCGATGGGCCCGTCGGCGCCCTCGGACTCGGCGAGCGCCCAGATGGGTGCCCACGGTCCGTCGCCGCCCAGGATGACGGCGGCGCAGTGCCCGCCGAATGCCTCCATGTCCATGGAGTAGTCCTCGCCGGTGACGGCAGCCGCCTCGGTGAGCGTCATCTCCGTGGTGAAGGGGCCCACGCCGGTGGGAGTGATGGCGGTCGCGGCGTCCGTGGACGCAGCCGGGGTGGGTCTCGGGGTCGGGCTCGTGGCGGACGCTGCGGGATCGGACGCGGTGGGATCCGACGTGGCGGGTGCGGGGCTCGCCGTGGAGTCGGCGGCCGTGGCGGATTCGGTGGCCGTGGTGGCCGTGACGCTGGGCGTGGGGCTCGCCGCGCCTTCGTCGCCCGCGGCGCAGCCGGCAAGGGCGATCACGGCGGCGAGCGCGGGAGCAACCATCGACGACCGAGGCATGCCCTCACCGTAGGCCCGCCCCGCGTCACCTCTCCACACGCGGACGACCATGAGCTACCCGTGGCGCGCAGCAACCTCGCGAAACCGACCACCACCTACCCATTCGGGGTGGGGCGTGTGGAGGGGTGACGGGGCGGGGCGTGTGGAGAGGTGACGGCACCCACGGCCGGGGGCGTGCCTACGATGGGGGCTCGCCGGAGATTCCGGTCCGTCCGCATGCCCGGGAGGCCCCGTGACCCAGCCCCTCGCCCCGCTCCTCGGAGACTGGGCCGACGCGCGCCTGTCCGGCGACGCCCACGTCCACGCCCCCGCCGCGGCCGCCACGCCGCTGCTGGCCCGGGCGGCGGCGGACGACGCGGGCCCCATCCTCGCGATCACGGCCACCGGCGGCGACGCCGAGCAGCTCGCCGCCCGCCTGAGCGCCTACCTCGATCCGCGCACGGTCGCGCTCCTGCCCAGCTGGGAGACCCTCCCGCACGAGCGCCTCAGCCCCCGCTCCGACACGGTCGCGCGCCGCCTCGCCACGCTGCGCCGCCTGGTCCACGCGGACGCCGCCGCGGTCGAGTCCGGCCTGCCCGCCCCCCGGATCGTGTGCGCGCCGCTGCGCGCCGTGCTCCAGCCGCTGGTCCCCGGCCTGGCCGACCTCGAGCCCGTCCGCGTCGCCCCGGGCGACACCCGCGACCTCACCGAGCTCGCGAACGCCCTGGCAGCGGCCGCGTACACCCGCGTCGACATGGTCGAGCGCCGCGGCGAGTTCGCCGTCCGCGGCGGCATCCTCGACGTCTTCCCGCCCACGGACCCGCACCCGGTGCGCCTCGAGTTCTTCGGCGACGAGGTCGAGTCGATGCGCTCCTTCTCCATCGCGGACCAGCGCTCGCTCGAGGCCGTCGACCGCCTGTGGGCCCCGCCGTGCCGCGAGCTGCTGCTCACCGAGGACGTCCGCCGCCGCGCCGCGTCCCTCGCGGGACAGCTGCCCACCGCCGCGGACCTGCTCACCCGCATCGCCGACGGCCACGCGGTCGAGGGCATGGAGAGCCTCATCCCCGCGCTGCTCGACCGCCTCGAGCCGCTACCGGACGTGCTCCCGCGCGACGCGCGCATCGTCGCCCTCGAGCCCGAGCGCCTCGCCCGCCGCGCCGAGGACCTCCACCGCACCGCGCAGGAGTTCCTCGCCGCCGCCTGGGTGAGCGCCGGCGCGGGCGCCGACTCGCCCATCGAGGCGCAGGGCGCCTTCCTCACGCTCGACGAGGTCCACGAGGCCGCCCAGGATCGCGGCCTGGGCTGGGGGACCGTGGGCCCCTTCGCCGCGGCCGATGCGGTGGAGACCGGGATCGCCGACGTCGAGGGCCTCCGCGGTCGCCTCGACGCGGTGCTCGACACCGTCCGCGCGCGCCTGGCCGACGGGTGGCGCGTCGTGGTGGCCGCGGCCGGCAAGGGCTCCGCGGTGCGCATCACCGAGCAGTGCCGCGAGCGCGACATCCCCGCCCGGGTCGCGGACCACGCGCTCGACGCGGACCCCGGCGTGGTCGCCGTGCTGCCCGCCGTCGATGCCCTGGGCTTCGCGGTGGCGGGCGAGCGCCTGCTGGTGCTGCACGAGTCCGACCTCACCGGCCGCGCCGCCTCCGCGGCCGGCCCCAAGGTCAAGGTGCCCAGCCGCCGCCGCACCCAGGTGGACCCCCTGCAGCTGCGCCCCGGGGACTTCGTGGTCCACGAGACGCACGGCGTGGGCCGGTTCGTCGAGCTCACCAAGCGCACGGTGCGCGGGATCGAGCGCGAGTACCTGGTCATCGAGTACGCGTCCTCCAAGCGCGGCGGCCCCGGCGACCGGCTCTCCGTCCCCACGGACCAGCTGGACCTCATCACCAAGTACGTGGGCGGCGAGACGCCGTCGGTGAACAAGATGGGCGGCGCGGACTGGTCCAAGACCAAGGGCAAGGCGCGCAAGGCGGTCAAGGAGATCGCCGCGGAGCTGATCCGCCTCTACAGCGCGCGCATGGCGACCAAGGGGCGGGAGTTCGGCCCCGACACCCCGTGGCAGCGCGAGCTCGAGGAGTCCTTCGCGTACGTCGAGACTCCCGACCAGCTGTCCACCATCGACGAGGTCAAGGACGACATGGAGAAGGGCGTCCCCATGGACCGCCTCATCTGCGGCGACGTGGGCTTCGGCAAGACCGAGATCGCCGTGCGCGCCGCATTCAAGGCCATCCAGGACGGCACCCAGGTGGCCGTGCTGTGCCCCACCACCCTGCTCGTCAAGCAGCACGTCGACACCTTCACCGAGCGCTTCGCCCAGTTCCCCGTCAAGGTCGCCGCCCTGTCGCGCTTCCAGACGGACAAGGAGGCCAAGGAGGTCATCGAGGGGCTCTCCGACGGCACCATCGACCTGGTGGTGGGCACCCACCGCCTCATCACGGGCTCCGTGCGCTTCAAAAAACTGGGGCTCATCGTGGTCGACGAGGAGCAGCGGTTCGGCGTCGAGCACAAGGAGACGCTCAAGGCGCTGCGCACGGACGTGGACGTGCTCGCGATGTCCGCGACGCCCATCCCACGCACGCTCGAGATGGCGGTGACCGGCATCCGCGAGATGTCCACGCTCGCCACCCCGCCGGAGGAGCGCCACCCGATCCTCACCTACGTGGGACCGCACGAGAACCCCCAGGTGACGGCCGCGATCCGTCGCGAGCTGCTGCGCGACGGCCAGGTGTTCTACATCCACAACTCGGTCAAGACCATCACCCGCGCGGCCCTCCAGCTGGGCGAGCTGGTGCCGGAGGCGCGCATCGCGGTCGCCCACGGCAAGATGAGCGAGAAGCAGCTCGAGCAGGTGATCGTCGACTACTACGACAAGAAGTACGACGTCCTGGTGTGCACCACCATCGTGGAGACGGGCCTGGACATCTCCAACGCCAACACCCTCATCGTCGAGCGGGCGGACACGTTCGGCCTGTCCCAGCTGCACCAGCTGCGCGGGCGCGTGGGTCGCGGCCGCGAGCGCGCCTACGCCTACTTCCTCTATCCGCCGGACCGCACCCTCACGGAGACGGCGCACGACCGCCTCCAGACCATCGCCGCGAACACGGACCTGGGCTCGGGCATGGCCGTCGCCATGAAGGACCTCGAGATCCGCGGCGCGGGCAACCTGCTGGGCGCGGAGCAGTCGGGCCACATCGAGGGTGTGGGCTTCGACCTCTACATCCGTATGGTCGGGGAGTCCGTCGCCGGCTTCCGGGGCGAGCAGCAGGAGGAGCGCGCCCCCATGACGGTGGACCTGCCCATCGACGCGCACCTGCCCACCTCCTACATCGAGCACGAGCGCCTGCGCCTCGAGGCGTACCGCAAGATCGCGGACGCCGCCTCGTCCGAGGAGCTCGCCGCCGTCGAGGAGGAGCTCGACGACCGCTACGGCACGCTGCCCGAGCCGGTCCGCCACCTGTTCGCCGTCGCCCAGCTGCGGGTCGAGCTGCGCGAGACGGGCATCCACGACGTGGTCGCGCAGGGCAAGTTCATCCGCTTCAGCCCGCTCGAGCTGCCCGACTCCGCCGCGCTGCGCGTGAACCGGCTGTACCCCGGCACGCTCATCAAGCCCGCCGTGCGCCAGGTGCTGGTCCCCGCCCCCATGACCGCCCGGCTGGGCGGCAAACCCGTCGAGGGGCCGGAGGTGCTCGACTGGGTGCGCGGCGTCATCAAGGCGACGCGGCCGCCCCAGTAGGATGACGGCCATGCCGATGCTCCGTCGCGTTGTCGCGCTCGCCGCCGGGTCCCTGTTCCTCGCCTCGTGCGCCGTACCGGGGCAGGGCGCACCGGGCTCGCTCGCCTCGTGGGACGGCCAGACCGTGACGTCCTCCCAGGTCGACGCGATCACGCAGGCATGGGACGACGAGACCGACGGCGCCCAGATCGTGACCCGCCGCGTGGCGCTCACCTACGAGCTGCTGGGCGACGCGTTCATCGACGCCGCCGCGGAGGCCGGCACGCCCGTGCGCGAGGGCGACGCGCGCTCGCTCGCGCAGATGTGGCTCACCGCCGCCGGCATCGAGAACCCCGAGCCGGGCCCGGAGGTGGTCGCCTCCACGCACGCCATCGCCGCGCTCTACGCGCTCACCACGGTGCCCGACGGCCGCGCGCTCATCGAGGAGGCCGCCGCGGCCCTCGAGGAGGACGGCACCTTCTCCCCGCGCGTGGGCGAGTTCACCACCGAGCAGCTGATCACCTCGATCACGCAGGCGTACACGATCGCGGACTCGCTGGGCCTGGGCGACCAGTCCTTCATCGCCTTCTCCCGCGTGAGCGGCTTCGCCGACGCGGACCAGCCGTGGGCGGCGCATGAGTGAGGGCCTCGCCCGCCTCGTCGAGGTGATGGACCGGCTCCGCTCCCCGGGCGGCTGCCCCTGGGACGCCGAGCAGACGCACCAGACGCTCACCCGCTTCGCGCTCGAGGAGACCTACGAGCTGGTCGACGCGATCGAGAACGGCACCCGCGCGGACCTGCGCGAGGAGCTGGGCGACGTCCTGCTCCAGGTGGTGTTCCACGCCCGCGTCGCGCAGGAGCACCCCGAGGACCCCTTCGACCTCGACGAGGTCGCGACGCTCATCGCCGACAAGCTCACCGAGCGCCACCCCCACGTCTTCGCGGACGAGGAGGCCGGCACCGCCGCGGAGGTCCATGCCCGCTGGGAGCGCATCAAGAAGGAGACCAAGCGCCGCGAGTCGGTCTTCGACGGCGTCCCGCTGGACCAGCCCTCGCTCGCCCGCGCCCAGAAGATCGCGAGCCGCGCCGCCCGCGCCGACCTCGATGTCCCGGTGCCGGGGGACGATGCGCCGGCCGCCGCATCGTCCCGTGTCCGGGAGGGAGCGGGAGACCTGGGCGAGCGCCTGCTCGCCCTCGCGGTCGAGGCGCATCACGCCGGCGTCGACGCGGAGGCGGCCCTGCGGGCCGCGACCAGGCGCTACGAGGACGCCGCGCGGGCCGCCGAGAGGGTCACCCAACGTTCACCCGAGTAGGACAATGGTCGCCCAGCGCGTTCGCACGGGCGTCGATAGACTCACGAACGGTCCATCCATTCCAAGCGAAGGAGCATCATGGCCATCATTGAGGCCGTCCACGCCCGCGAGATTCTTGACTCGCGCGGCAACCCCACCCTCGAGGTCGAGATCGAGCTCGAGGACGGCACCCAGGCCCGCGCCGCGGTTCCCTCGGGTGCGTCCACCGGCGCGTTCGAGGCCGTCGAGCGCCGCGATGGCGACAAGGGTCGCTACCTGGGCAAGGGTGTGCAGGACGCCGTCGACGCCGTCAACAACGAGATCGCGGAGCAGGTCGAGGGTGAGGACGCCAACGACCAGCGCTACATCGACCAGCTCATGCTGGACCTCGACGGCACCGACAACAAGGGCAAGCTGGGCGCCAACGCGATCCTGGGCGTCTCGCTCGCCGTCGCGCACGCCGCCGCCGAGTCGGCCGGTCTGCACCTGTTCCAGTACGTGGGCGGCCCGAACGCCCACACGCTGCCCGTCCCGATGATGAACATCCTCAACGGTGGCTCGCACGCGGACTCGAACGTCGACATCCAGGAGTTCATGATCGCTCCCGTCGGCGCCTCCTCCTTCAAGGAGGCCCTGCGCATGGGCGCCGAGGTCTACCACGCCCTCAAGTCCGTGCTCAAGGAGCGCGGCCTGGCCACCGGCCTGGGCGACGAGGGCGGCTTCGCCCCGAACCTCGCGTCGAACCGCGAGGCGCTCGACCTCATCCTGGTCGCCATCGAGAAGGCCGGCTACGTGCCCGGTGACGACGTCGCGCTCGCGCTCGACGTGGCCGCCACCGAGTTCTTCAAGGACGGCGTGTACCACTGGGAGGGCGGCACCAAGACCGGCGAGGAGATGGTCGAGTTCTACGCCCAGCTCGTCGCGGACTACCCGCTCGTGTCCATCGAGGACCCGCTGTCCGAGGACGAGTGGGCCGACTGGTCCGCGCTCGTCGCGAAGGTGGGCGACAAGGTCCAGATCGTCGGCGACGACCTGTTCGTCACCAACCCGGTCCGCCTCGCGCGCGGCATCGACGAGAAGTCGGCCAACTCGCTGCTCGTCAAGCTCAACCAGATCGGCACCCTGTCCGAGACCTCGGACGCGGTCCAGCTCGCGCAGCGCGCAGGCTTCACCGCGATGGTCTCGCACCGTTCGGGTGAGACCGAGGACACCACCATCGCGGACCTCGCGGTGGCCTACAACTCGGGTCAGATCAAGACCGGTGCCCCCGCCCGCGGCGAGCGCATCAACAAGTACAACCAGCTGCTGCGCATCGAGGACATCCTCGACACCTCGGCCAAGTACGCCGGCAAGTCGGCGTTCCCGCGCCGCTACGGCAAGTAAGACCGTCGGCCGCGCGAGCGGCCGCAGCGTCTGACGGGCGCGTCTCCCCTCGGGGAGGCGCGCCCGTTCCGCATTTCCGGGGGACGATGCGCGACTCGCGGCGGCGCCACCGGCCCGCCGGGACCTGGGGCCGGGACAATGGGCGCGTGCCCCGTGACTCCCGACCCTCGACGCCGCGCGCGTCCGGGGGACGGTCGCGCGCGAAGGCGGGCGCGAGCCGTGTGAAGCCGAGCGCGAGCCGCGCGAAGCCGGGGGCGACGCGCGACGCGCGGCCCGCCGGCGCATCGTCCCCGGGCAAGCCGGTCACGGGCTCCGCGAAGCCGGCCACCGGCTCCGCCGAGGCGCGCCGGCGCCGCGAGAGCACCCGCATCCCCAAGGGCCGGGGCTCGTCCCGTCCGGGCGGCGCGACCGCCCCTTCCCGGGTGCAGGCGCTGCGCAATCGCATCGAGCCCGTCGCGCCGGGCCGGTCCTGGATGACCACGTCGACGGTGCGGATGGTCGTGCTCGTCGTGGTGATCGCGCTCGCCACCGTGGTGGTGCTGCCGTCGCTGCGCGCGTACTTCCGCCAGCAGGAGGAGCTCGCCGAACTGCGGGCCGAGGCCGAGCAGGCGCGCGCCGAGGTCGAGGAGCTCGAGGCGGAGAAGGCGCGCTGGGAGGACCCGGCGTTCATCGTCGCGCAGGCGCGCGAGCGGCTCGCCTACGTGTTCCCGGGCGAGACGCCGTACCGCGTCATCGACCCCGAGGTGGTCGAGGGCGCCGCGGAGGGCTCGCCGGCGGCCGCCGAGCAGCCCGACGTCCGGCGCGACGGCACCTGGTACACGCGCCTGTGGGACACCTTCGAGGAGGCCGGCGGGGTGCCGGAGGACGCGGAGGCCGAGGGCGCCGACGCGGAGGCGGGCGCGGATTCCGGCGCGGATTCCGGCACGGACGCCGCCTCTCCCGCCGCCTCTCCCGACGCCTCTCCCGACGCCGGTGGCCCGGCCGCCAGCCCGGCCCCGTAGACTTCCCCGGGTGAACGACACCCCTGCCACCGAGCGCGACGTCGCCGTCCTGGCCGCCCAGCTGGGGCGCGAGCCGCGCGGCATCGTCGCGATCGCCGCCCGCTGCGCATGCGGCAACCCGACCGTGGTCCACACCGCGCCGCGCCTGCCCGACGGCACGCCCTTCCCCACGCAGTACTACCTCACGCACCCGGACGCGGTCTCCGCCGTGTCCACGCTCGAGGCCAACGGCGTCATGAAGCAGATGCAGGACCGCCTGGCCGAGGAGCCCGAGCTCGCCGCCGCCTACCGCGCCGCGCACGAGCGCTACCTCGAGGAGCGCTACGCGCTGGGCGACGTGCCGGAGATCCACGGCATCAGCGCCGGCGGCATGCCCGACCGCGTCAAGTGCCTCCACGTGCTCGTGGGCCACGCGCTCGCCGCGGGGCCCGGAGTCAACCCGCTGGGGGACGAGGCGCTCGCGCTCATCAAGGACCGCTTCGACCCCGCGCGGTGCACGTGCGACGTCCTCGACGCCGACGCCGCGCCGGAGGAGCCCGCCCCGTGACCCGGGTCGCCGGCATCGACTGCGGCACCAATTCCATCCGCCTGCTCATCGCGGACGTGCGCGACGGCGCGCTCACGGATGTGGTGCGCACCATGACCGTGGTGCGCCTGGGCGAGGGCGTGGACCGGACCGGGGAGTTCTCGGCCGCTGCGCTCGAGCGGACCCTCGCCGCGGTCGACGAGTACGCCGCGCTGTGCCGGTCCCACGGCGTCGCGGCGATCCGCTTCGCCGCCACCTCCGCCACCCGCGACGCCCGCAATCGGGGCGCCTTCCTCGACGGCGTCCGCGCGCGCCTGGGCGTGACGCCCGAGGTCATCTCCGGCGAGGAGGAGGCCGCGCTGAGCTTCCGGGGCGCCACCGCGGTGCTCGACCGGGCGCACGACGCGCCCTTCCTCGTGGTCGATCTGGGCGGCGGCTCCACGGAGGTGGTGCTGGGATCCTCGCGCGTCGAGGCCGCGCACTCCATGGACGTGGGCTGCGTGCGCATGACCGAGCGCCACCTCGCCGACGACCCGCCCACCGCCGCCCAGGTGGCGGCCGCGGAGGCGGACATCCACGCGGCCCTCGACGAGGCCTTCCGCGGAGTCCCGGTGGAGCGCACCCGCACCCTCGTGGGCCTGGCCGGCACCGTCACCACGGTCACCGCCCACGCGCTGGCCCTGCCCGAATACGACGCCGCACGCCTCGACGGCGCGGTCCTCACGGTGGACGATGCGCTGGCAGCCTGCGACTCCCTCCTGCGGGCGTCGCGGCGCGAGCGGGCGGCCCTGGGGTTCATGCATCCCGGGCGGGTGGACGTGATCGGGGCGGGCGCGCTGGTGTGGCGCACGGTCATCGCGCGCGTGCGCGACGCCGTGGCGGCCGCCGGGGGAGAGCTGCCCCACGTCGTGACGAGCGAGCACGACATCCTCGACGGACTCGCCTTATCCGCGGCGGAACGGGCCGCGCGCCCGTAGCCGCCGCATCGGCCCTCGAGGCCCGACGCCCCCGTAGCCCAACTGGCAGAGGCAGCCGGCTTAAACCCGGCCCAGTGCGGGTTCGAACCCCGCCGGGGGCACCGTTTCCAGCCGAGGGCGCCCCCTCCGTTGCGCGCGCGTACGCGAATTCATGCGTGATGCACGGGCACCGCGGGCCGCCCCGTGCATCACGCATGAATTCGCGGAGGGACGCGAACGAGACAGCCTCCTCCTCTCGTCTAGGCTGGTGCGCCATGGCTGCCGGCGCGACGATCAACACCTTCGAGGTCCAGCTCGCGGACGTCGACCGCGGCGTCTACGAGGACTTCTCGCTGCGCGTCGCGCGCCACCCGTCCGAGACCGGGGCGTTCATGATGACCCGCGTGCTCGCGTACTGCCTCGAGCACGCGGAGGGCATCGGCTTCTCCGAGGGGATCTCCACCACCGAGGAGCCGGCGGTGCTGGTCCGCGACCTCACCGGCGCCGTGACGGCGTGGATCGAGGTGGGCCAGCCCGAGGCGGAGCGCCTCCACCGCGGCAGCCGGCTGGCGTCGCGGACGGTGGTCTACACGCAGCACGATCCGGCCAAGGTGCTGGCGCGGTGGGAGGGCAAGCGCATCCACCGCCGCGAGGACATCGCGCTGCGCAGCTTCGACCCCGGGCTCGTGGAGTCCGCCGCGGCGCTGGTGGAGCGGCGCAACGCGCTCGTCGTGTCCGTGACCGAGCGGCACCTGTACCTCGAGCTCAACGGCACGTCGCTGGAGTCCGCTATTCACGAGGCCGCGCTGGGCTGAGCCGCGGCGCGTGCGGGCCCCGCGGTCAGCGGTCAGCGCGCCCTGCGCCCCGCGAGGTGCTCAGTGCCCGCCGCCGTGCCGAGTGCGCCCCGCGAGGTGCTCAGTGCCCGCCGCCGTGCCGAGTGCGCCCTGCGAGGTGCTCAGTGCTCAAAAGCAGGCATTTTGAGCACGGAGCACCTCCCAGGACGCGGCCGGACGTTACTCCGCGCGGGTCACCCACGCGCTGGTCGCCGCGAGGTCGCCGAAGGCGAACACGTGCAGGCGCACCTCGCCGTGGACGGCCGGGTCGAGGTGGGCGGCGAGCTCGGCGACGAACCTGTCGGGGGTCGCCGTGCCGAGCAGGTTGCCCAGCGAGAAGCCGTACTTGAGGGCGATGCCCGCGCTCGTCGCGACGCCGCACCGGCGGGCGAAGCCCACGAGCCGCGCGACGCCCGCCGGGCCCGCGACGCCCACCCGGATGGGGGCGTCGATGGCGTGGTCGCGGACCTGCTCCACCCATCGCAGCACGGATTGCGCGTCGAACGAGAACTGGGTGGTGATCGAGGCCGCGAGGCCCTGGTCGGCGAGGGCGGCGGACTTGTCGCGCAGCGACTCCCACAGGACGTGGTCGGGGATCGCCGGGTGGCCGTCCGGGTAGCCGCCGATCCCCACGCGGGTGAAGCCGTGCTCGGCGAGCAGGCCCGACCGGATGAGGGCGAGCGAGTCCGCGTAGGGGCCGCGTGGCGCGCGGGGGTCGCCGGCCACGGCGAAGACCTGGGTCGCGCCGGTGGCGCGCAGGGCCGCGAGGTGCTCCGTGAGCGCCGCCTCGCCGGGCACCCGGCGCGCGGCCACGTGGACCACCGGCTCGAGGCCGTGCCAGGCGAGGGCCGCGGCGGCGGCGACGCGGTCGTGCTCGGACTCCGAGCCCAGGTGGGTGACGGACACGGGCGTCGCGGCCGGCAGCTCGATGCCGTCGAGCGTGGCGCGGTCGCGGGCGGTCATCTCGACGGACACGCCCTCGAGCAGCGCGGGGGTCCGGGACGTCACGGGCGGCCTCCAGGCGGGTGAACAGACCCTGCGGGTGACAAGGCCCCGCGGGTGAGCGGGCCCGGACATCCTACGTGGGAGACCTCGCCATGCCGCGCGTCCGCCGGGCCCGCCCAGCGGGCGGCCGAGCGGGCGGGCGAGCGGGCGGCCGAGCGGGCGGGCGGAGGCGCCGGGGACGGCAGGGCGCGCGGAGGCACCGGGGAAGGCAGGGCAGCCGGCAAGCGCCGACCCCGCCCGCCCCCGGATCACAACAGGTCGGTCACCTCGTTCTTGGCTCCGGCCTTGACCAGTTGGCGCGCGCGCTCGGCGGTGGGGGCGTCGAGCGCGGCCGACGCGAGCGACCTGCACTCGGCGAGCGTGTGACGCGACAGCGCGAACCGCACCGCGGGCACCTTCGACGGCGCCATCGACAGGCTCGCCACGCCCAGGCCGGTGAGCACCAGGGCGAGGAACGGGTCGCCGGCGGACTCGCCGCACACCCCGACCGGCCGGTCGGAGCTGTGGCCGCCCTTGCAGGCCGCCTCGATCACCTGCAGCACCGCGGGCTGCCAGGGGTCTAGGAGCGAGGCCAGCTCGCCCTCGCCGCGGTCCGCCGCCATGGTGTACTGCGCCAGGTCGTTGGTGCCCAGCGACCCGAAGTCCACGTGGGACAGCACGTGATGCGCCCGCAGCGCCGCGGCCGGCACCTCGATCATCACACCCGCGGACGGCAGGCCCGCGGCGCGCACACGCGTGGCGAACCACTCCGCCTCGTCCGTGGTGGCGACCATGGGCGCCATCACCTTGACCTCCGCGCCGGTGTCCTTCGCCGCGAGCGCGATGGCCTCGAGCTGCGAGTCGAGCAGCTCGGGCCGGGCCTGGCACAGGCGCAGCCCGCGCCGCCCCAGCGCCGGGTTCTCCTCCTCGCCCAGGTCCGCGAACGCGAGCGGCTTGTCCGCGCCCGCGTCGAGCGTGCGGATGACCACGCGCCGGCCGGGGAAGGGCGCGAGCACCTGCCGGTACACGTCCGCCTGGTCCTCGACGCTCGGGAGCGTGGCCGCGGACAGGTACATGAACTCGGTCCGGAACAGCCCGACGCCCTCGAGGTCGGCGGCGCCGGCGGCCACCGCATCGTCCACCCCGCCGATGTTCGCGAGCAGCGCGACCGCGTGCCCGTCCGCGGTCCGGCCGGGGCCGTGGAGCTCGTCGAGCGCGGCCGCGAGCTTCTCGCGGCGTGCCCGCTGGATCTCCAGCAGGCGCGTGTCGGGGTCGAGCACCACGTGGCCGGCGTCGCCGTCGACGGCGACGGTGGTCCCGGCGGGGATGCCGGTCGCGTCCGGCAGCTGCACCACGGCCGGGATGCCCATCTGGGCGGCCAGGATCGCGGTGTGGGACGTGCGGCCGCCGTGCTCGGTGACGATCGCGACCACGTGCGAGCGGTCGAGCGCCGCGGTCTCCGCCGGGGCGAGGTCGAGGGCGACGATGACGGACGGCCCCGACAGTTCCGGCACGCCCGGCGTGGGCACGCCGAGCACGTGGGCGATGGCCCGCGAGCCCACGTCGCGCAGGTCCGTGACCCGCTCGGCGAAGTAGCCGCCCAGCGCCTCGAACTGCGCCGCGAACTCGTCCACGGCCGCAGCGATGGCGGTCGCGGGCCCCTTGCCGGCCGCCACCTGCTTGGCCGCGGCCTTGGCGAGGCCCTTGTCCCGGGCGATCATCGCGGTCGCCTTGAGGATGGGCTGGGCGTGCTCGTCCGCGGCGGCGGCGCGCGCGTCGAGGTCCTCGCCCACGGCGCTCAGGGCGCCGCGCACGGACTCGGCGGCGGCCTCCGCATCGGCCGGGGCGGGCTCGTCCGCGGGTGCCTTCACCGGCGGCGCGACCTGCACCACCGGCCCGGCGGCGGTGCCGGGGGACACCCCGACACCGCTGCGCCGCTCGCCGGACACGGTCACTCCTCCGCGTCGAGGTCGCGGTTGAGCAGGTCGACGAGCCCGGCGAGCGCGGCGTCGGCGCCGTCGCCCTCGGCGGTCAGCACCACCTCCTCGCCGTGCTTGGCGCCCAGGGCCATGACGCCCAGGATGGAGGTCGCGTCGACCGGGTCCTCGCCCGGGCGGCCGATCTCGACGTCGAGGCCCGTGCCCTGCGCGGCCTCGACGAAGAGGGCGGCGGGGCGGGCGTGCAGGCCGACGGACGAGCCGATGGTGGCGGTGCGCTGTGGCATGGGGGATCTCCTTCTCTGGTGGTTCAGACGGTGGCGACGGCGTCGACCGTCGCGAGCTTGCTGTCGCGGGACTTGAGCGCGATGACGATGAGCGCCATGACGGCGACGCCGATCGCGAGCGCCAGGAGGAACAGCAGGAAGTTGCCGATGAGCGGCAGCACCCAGATTCCGCCGTGCGGCGCGCGCAGCGTGGTGCCGAACACCATCGCGAGGCCACCCGTGATCGAGGAGCCGACCACGGAGGAGACGATGATGCGGACCGGGTCCGCCGCGGCGAACGGGATCGCGCCCTCCGAGATGAACGAGGCGCCCAGCAGCCAGGCCGCCTTGCCGTTCTCCCGCTCGGGCTCGGAGAACAGCTTGGGCCGGACGGTGGTGGCCAGCGCCATCGCGAGCGGGGCGACCATGCCGGCCGCCATGACGGCGGCCATGATCTTGAGTTGCGGAGCGTCGGTCGCGGCGCCGGCGGCCGCGAGGCCCGTGGTCGCGAAGGTGTAGGCCACCTTGTTCACGGGGCCGCCCAGGTCGAAGCCCATCATCGCGCCCAGGATGAGGCCCAGGATCAGCGCGGACGACCCGGTGAGCCCGTTGAGCCAGTCGTTGAGGCCGTCGGACAGCCACACGATGGGCCGGCCCAGCAGGGTGATGAACAGGCCCGCGGTGATGAGCGTGGACAGCAACGGGATCACCACGACCGGCATGACGCCGCGCACGCCCTTGTGGACCTTCCACGAGGACACCCACTTCGCGGCGAATCCGCCCAGGAACCCGGTCGCGATGCCGCCCAGGAAGCCGGCGCCCATGGTCGCGGCGATCGAGCCGCCCACGATGCCGGGCACCAGACCGGGGCGGTCGGCGATTCCGAAGGCGATGAAGCCGGACAGGATGGGGACCAGGAACCCGAACGACGCCCCGCCGATGACGAACAGCAGCGCGGCCCACTCGGTGAGGCTCGTGACGTCGAAGTTGGTGGTGACGTCGTACTCGCCGCCACCGCCGATCGTGTAGTTGACGATCTCGATCGCGCCGTCCTCGCCGATCGCGACCTGCGCGAGCATGAAGGACAGGGCGATCAGGATGCCGCCCGCCGCGACGAACGGGATCATGTAGCTCACGCCGGTCATCAGCCACTGGCGGATGCGGGTGCCGACCCCGGCCTCCTTGTCCACCTTGGTGGTGAGCCCGGACGCGGCGGCCGGGGTGGCGGACGCGGCCTTCGAGGGGTCGGCCTTCCACTCGGCAGCGAGCCCGGCGGCCTGGGACACGAGCGCCGGGCCGTCCGAGATGGCCTTCTTCACGCCCACGTCGACGATGGGCTTGCCCGCGAATCGCTCCGCGCCGCGGACCTCGACGTCGTGGGCGAAGATCACCGCGTCCGCGGCCGCGATCTGCGCGTCCGTGAGCGGCGTCGCGCCCGCCGAGCCCTGCGTCTCGACCGCGATCGTGTGGCCCGCGTCCTTCGCGGCCTTCTCGAGCGCCTCGGCCGCCATGTACGTGTGCGCGATGCCCGTGGGGCAGGAGGTCACGCCCACCAGGGTCAGGCCGGGGGACGATGCGGCGGCCGGGGACGATGCAGGGGTTGCGGGTGTCGCGGCGGCCGGGGTCGCCGGAGCGGCCGCCGGCGCGGGCGGGGGTGTCGCCGGGGTGACGTCGCCGACCTCGGCGTTGACGAGGTCCGCCACCTCCTGCTCGGAGGAGGCGTGGCGGAGCGCCTCCGTGAAGTCCTTCTTCATCAGCGCGCGGGCGAGCTTGGGCAGCACCTGCATGTGGGCGTCGCCGCCGCCCTCGGGCGCGGCGATGAGGAACACGAGCGTCGCGGGGCCGTCCTTGGCGCCCCAGTCGAGGCCCTCGGCGAGCCGCCCGAAGCCCAGCGTGGGCTCGGTGATCGCCGCCGACCTCGCGTGCGGGATGGCGATGCCACCGGGCAGCCCCGTCGCGGTCTTCTCCTCCCTCGCACGGACGTCCGCGAGGAAGGCCTCGCGATCCGTGCATCGTCCCGAGGCGACCAGGCGATCCGCGAGCGCCGCGGTCGCCTCGTGCCGGTCCCCGGCGCTGAGGTCGAGCACCACCTGGGTGCTGTCGATGAGGGGCATGGGGGTGCTCCTTTCCTGGGTCAGCTGTGGCCCAGTTCCATGGTGAGGTCGGGGTTCTCGGTCAGGTCGACCGTGATGCGGGAGGTGTGGTCGGGGGAGGGGACGCGCGAGCCCGGCAGGGTCACCGCGGCCGCGCCCCACGCGACGCCCCGGGTGAGGGCGCCGTTGCCCTCGAGTCCGCCCGCGAAGCCGTCGAGCAGGCCGGCGAGCATGCAGTCGCCGGCGCCCACGGTCGAGCGGGGGCGGGCGATGGTCGCCCGCGCGTGCACCAGCAGGTCCGCGGTGACGAGCAGCGCGCCGTGGGAGCCCAGGCTCACCGCGACGGTGGGGATGCCGTGGGCGACCAGGTCCCGCGCGGCGGCGCGCACGTCGTAGAGGCTGGGCAGCGCGTGGCCCACGAGCTCCGCGAGCTCCTCGTGGTTCGGCTTGATGAGGTCCGGCCGCGCGGCCACGGCCGCGGTGAACGCCGCGCCCGAGGAGTCGATCGCGACGCGGGCTCCCGCCGCGCGGCCGCGCTCCACCAGCGTCGCGTACAGGTCCACCGGCGCGCCGGGGGGCAGCGATCCGCACCCCACGATCCAGGTGGGCCGGGACGGGGAGGTGTCCGGCGCATCGTCCCCGGTCGGCCGGGCGGCGGGGCCGGAGGCGTCGAGCGTCGCCGCGAGGAGCGCCTCGACCTCGTCGCCGCTCAGCCGCGGGCCGGGCTCGTTGAGCTTGGTGGTGGTGCCGTCCGGCTCGAGGACGGAGACGTTCATGCGCGACGAGCCCGCGACCGGGACCGAGCGGCGCGCCACGCCCGCCGCGTCGAGCAGCTCCTCGAGCAGGTGGCCCTCGGGGCCGCCGGACGGCAGCACCGCGATCGCCTCGCCGCCCTGGGCCGTGATGGCACGGGCGACGTTGACGCCCTTGCCGCCGGCGTCCACGCGTACGTCGGTGGCGCGGAGCACCTCGCCTCGCTCGAGCGCCGGCACCGTGAGGGCGCGGTCGACGCTGGGGTTGGGGGTCAGCGTGACGATCATGCGGTCGCCACCTCCGTTCCTGCGGCTCGCAGTTCGTCGGCGACGTCCTCGGCGAGCTCGTCGTCCGTGATGACCAGGTCCACGTCCGCGACGTGGGCGAAGCGGTGGAGGTGGTCGTCGCCCGCCTTGGAGGAGTCCGTGGCGACCACCACGCGGCGGGCGGCCTCGACCATGGCGCGCTTGACGCGAGCCTCCTCGAGGTCCGGCGTGGTGAGCCCGCGGCCGGCGGAGATGCCGTTCGTGCCCATGATCGCGACGTCGACCACGATCTGTCCGAGCGCCGCGACCGCCCAGTCGCCCACCGAGGCGGCGGTGGTGCCGCGGACGCGGCCGCCCAGCACGTACAGCGTGATCCCGGGGCGGTTGGCGAGCGCGGCGGCTGCCGGGATCGAGTCGGTGATGACCGTGAGGTCCGCGTCGACGGGCAGCAGTTCGACGAGCGCCTGGGTGGTCGAGCCCGCGTCGAGGAGCACGGTGCCGCCGTCGGGGAGCTCGTCCAGGGCGCGGGCCGCGATGCGCCGCTTGGCGTCCGTGCGGCGGACGCTGCGGGAGGCGAGTGTGGGCTCGAGCTCGAGGCGCTCGACCGGGATCGCGCCGCCATGGACCCGGCGCAGCGACCCGCGGCGCTCGAGCGCGGTGAGGTCGCGGCGGATGGTCTCGGGGGTGACGGCCAGCTGGTCGGCGAGCGCGGTCACCTCGACCCTGCCGGCCGTGCGCGCCTGCGTGAGGATGCGCTGCTGTCGCTCCGTCGCGTACATCGGACTCCCTCGTCGCGGCCCGCTCGGGCCTGATTTCGCTAGATAACCACATTATCAAACACAAAGCAACAGAAACGGGCCCAGGTTTGTCCCGATTGTGGGGGTGGCGAGGCCGTGGGGCGGGGCGGCGGCGGAGCGTCAAGTAGGGCGTCGGCAGAGCGTCGGGCGGGGCGGGGCGGCACTCTCGGGCGGAGCGGGGCGGCACTCTCGGGCGAGCCGGCCGCCCGGGTGCGCCGCGCATCGTCCCGAGGGGCGGGCTGTGATCCTCGCAACACCTCGGCAACACCGGGCGCTGCCTGGGCGTTCACTGACCGACGACACCTGTGCCGCCGCACGGGCGCCCGCTACGATGAGTGCGGTCACCAATCGAGGAGGAACCGTGGCAAGTCCCGTGTTCAGCAATGCCAAGGAGTTCAAGTCCGACCCGCTGCTCGCGCAGCCGAGCGCCGCGGACCTGCAGCGCCAGTACGAGCAGCCCGCGGGCACGCCCGGCTACGTCGCCGACGACCGGATGTCCTACTCCGGGGTGATCAACAAGACCACCGGGCTGGGCATCGTCACGCTGGGCATGGGCGCCGTGGCGTACGTGCTCGTGGGCCAGATGGTCTCCGCGATGCTGCCGGCGCTCGGCGCGGGCATCGCGGCCCTGGTGATCGGCCTCATCGCGTCGTTCCAGCGCACCCCCGGGCCGGTCCTGGTGGGCCTGTACGCGGTGCTCGAGGGCTTCTTCCTGGGCGCCATCACCGTGCTCATCGAGACGCAGTTCAACGTGCCCGGCGCCGGCGTCCAGGCGCTGCTCGCGACCGGCATCACGCTCATGGTGTGCCTGTGGCTGTACCGCTCGGGCCGCGTGCGCTACACGTCGAAGCTGCGCAAGATCTTCATGATCGGCGCGATCTCCTACCTGGTGTTCGGCCTGGTGAACATCGGCTACATGATCTTCTCCGACTCGAACTCGGGCTTCGGCCTGCGCACGGACGTGGAGATCTTCGGCATCCCGCTGGGCGCCGTCATCGGCGTCGTCGCGGTGCTGCTCGCGTGCATCTCGCTGATCGGCGACTTCGACTTCATCGATAACGGCGTGAAGAACGGCGCCGAGAAGAAGCTCGAGTGGAAGGCCTCGTTCGGCATCATCGTCACGCTCGTGTGGCTCTACATCGAGTTCCTGCGCCTCATCGCGATCTTCAGCGGCCGCGACTAGCGTCACCGCACAGCGAGGCCCCCGCCACCCGGCGGGGGCCTCGCTGCGTTCCGGGGACTGGGGGCGCGTGCGTGGGCCTGCCGGGGTCGGTGGCGCGCTGCGTCCTCGGTCGAGCGGATTGTGTCGGTTTGGGGCTTCCCCTGCGTGCGGCAGAGCGAATCGTGACGGTGGGCCCCCGCAACCCCCATGGCCGGGCCTGGCCCTGAGCCCGGGTGTGAACCCGGGGCTCGGGCGGGCACCGTCACGAATCGCTCTATGAGACGCAGCAGCGCCGCCAAAGCGACACAATTCGCTCTGCGCGAGGCGACGCTCTGCTCTGCTCTGCTCTGCGCTGCGCGCCGGCGTCGCCTCTCGACGTCGTCGCCCTACTGGTAGCCCACCTGGCAGAAACCGTGGTTGCAGTAGCCGCCGGGGTTCTTGTGGAGATAGCCCTGGTGGTAGTCCTCCGCGAGGTAGAAGACCCCGTCGCCGGCCTCCTCGGCGGGGGCGATCTGGGTGGTGATCGCGCCGTAGCCCTGGGAGGCCAGCCGCTCCTGGTAGCGGTCGCGTGAGGCGAGCGCCGCCTCGAGCTGCGCGGGCGTGGTGGTGAAGATCGCCGACCGGTACTGCGTGCCCACGTCGTTGCCCTGGCGGTTGGCCGTGGTGGGGTCGTGGTTCTCCCAGAACGCCGCGAACAGGTCCTCGAGGGACGTCTGCGCCGGGTCGTACACCACCCGGACCGTCTCCGTGTGGCCGGTGAGCGACGTGCAGGTCTCCTGGTAGTTGGGGTGGCGCGTCCACCCGCCCATGTAGCCCACGGCGGTGACGTGCACCCCGGGGAGCCGCCAAAAGATGCGCTCGGCGCCCCAGAAGCACCCCATCGCGACGTACAGCACCTCCGAGTCCTCCGGCCACGGGCCGTGCAGCGAGGTCCCGAGCACCACGTGGCGGTCCGCGACCTGCATGGGCGTGTCCCGTCCGGTGAGGGCCTGGTCGGCGGTGACCATGCGGGTCTTGTCGATTCCGAGCATGGGTGACTCCCTTCCGGTGGGCGAACGTCGCGAGGGCGCCGCGTGTTCCGCGTGGCGGGCCTCGCGCCCTCCGCCCCGGGATAGTCTCGCGCTATGGCCGAACCTCGCACCACCGAGCTCCCGGGCGCCGCCGAGCCCGCGCCCGACTTCGAGACCGAGCACGTGCCGCTGTGGCTGCGCGTCACCGCGGCCTGGTCGTGGCGGCTCATCGTGGTCGGCATCGTCGTGTGGGTCTTCGCCACCGGCTTCACTCAGCTCGCCACCGTGGTGCTGCCGCTGGGCATCGCGCTGCTCATCGCGGCGCCGCTCGAGCGCCTGGTCGCCCGCATGGAGGGCTGGGGCATCCACCGCACGCTCGGCTCCGCGCTGTCGCTCGTGGGCCTCGTCGTCGTCATCCTGGGGCTGTCCTTCGCGGCCGGCAGCTCGATCGTCGCCGGCTTCGACGACCTGCGCGACGCGGCGGTGAGCGGCTTCAACCAGTTCCTCGACTGGCTGGTCGACGGCCCCATCCACATGTCGCGCGAGCAGATCGACGAGGTCATCGCGAACGGCACCTCCGCCCTCCAGGACAACGCCTGGGGCCTGGCCACCGGCGCGTTCTCCGTGACCGGCACCATCGGCACCCTGTTCGCGGGCTCCGCGATCGCGCTGTTCGCGCTGTTCTTCTTCCTGCGCGACGGCCGCACGCTGTGGCTGTGGTTCGTCGGGCTCATGCCCAAGTCCCGCAAGGAGACCATCGACCGCGCCGGCTCCAACGCGTGGGTCACGCTCCGGCGCTACACCCAGACGAGCGTCTTCGTCGCGTTCATCGACGCGGTGGGCATCGGCCTCGCGGCGTGGATCATCGGCGTCCCGCTCGTCATCCCCATCGCGATCTTCGTCTTCCTGCTGTCCTTCATCCCGCTCATCGGCGCGACCCTGTCCGGCGCGATCGCGGTCGCGGTCGCGCTGTTCGACGGGGGCTGGGTGTCCGCGCTGCTCATGATGGGCGCGGTGCTGCTGGTCCAGCAGCTCGAGGGCAACATCCTCTACCCGTGGCTGTTCGGCAAGGCCGTGTCGCTGCACCCGCTCGCCATCCTGCTCACGGTCGCGACCGGAACGCTGCTGCTGGGCCTCGTGGGCGCCGTGATCGCGGTGCCCATCCTGTCCTTCGGCTACGCCTTCGCCCGCAGCCTCCACAGCGACTGGCGCGCCGACAAGGACGACGATGCCGGGGCGCTCGGCGAGGGCCCCAAGGTCGCGCTCCAACGCGCGCGCGACGTCATCGCGAAGACCGGCGAGATCCGCATCCGCCGGCGCCCGCACCCCGAGGACTCCTCGCACGAGGACTGACCCGGGACGATGCACGGGCCCGGCCCGTGCATCGTCCCCCGTCAGGACGGGGGTCGCCCGGGTGGGCGACCTGCCGCTGACCTAGACTCGCCGGGTGCGCTGCGCCTACTACGAGTCCGGGACGTGCCGCTCGTGCACCCTGCTCGAGGTGCCGCACGCGCGCCAGGTGGCGGATAAGCAGGCGGCGCTCGAGCGCCTCGTCGCCGGCGCCGCGCCCGCGGCGGACGTCGACTGGCTCGCGCCGCTCGTGAGCGCGGAGCAGGGCTTCCGCGCCAAGGCCAAGATGGTCGTGGGCGGCACGGTCGACGCGCCCACGCTGGGCATCCTCGACGATGCCGGCCGCGGCGTCGACCTGCGCGGGTGCCCGCTCTATCCGGCGCCCATCACCGACGCGCTGCCGGTGCTCGCGGAATTCATCGCCCGCGCGCGGCTCGAGCCCTACGACGTGCCCGCCCGCCGCGGCGAGCTCAAGCACGTGCTCGTGACCGCCGCGCCCGACGGCGCGCTCATGGTCCGCCTGGTGCTGCGCTCGACCGAGGCGCACACGCGCATCGTCAAGCACCTGCCGTGGCTCCAGGAGCGGCTGCCCGCGCTCGCGGTCGCGTCGCTCAACATCCTGCCGGCGCACGCCGCGGTGCTCGAGGGCGACCGCGAGATCGTGCTCACCGAGCGCGCCTCCCTGCCGCTGGACCTGGGCGAGGTCATCCTCCACGCGCGGCCGCGCAGCTTCCTCCAGACCAACACCGCGATCGCCCGCGAGCTCTACGCCCAGGTCGCGCAGTGGGTGGGGGAGTCCGCGCCGCGGACCGTGTGGGACCTCTACTGCGGCGTGGGCGGCTTCGCGCTGCACTGCCGCGCGCCCGGGCGGACGGTCGTGGGCGTCGAGTCGAGCGCGGAGGCCGTCGAGTCCGCGCGGCTGAGTGCGGGGGACGATGCGTCGGTCGCCTTCGTCGCCGACGACGCCTTCCGGTGGGCGCGCGGCCAGGAGGCGGTCGCGGACGCGATCGTGGTGAACCCGCCGCGGCGGGGGATCGGCGACCTGGCGCCGTGGCTCGAGGCGACGGACGCGCGCCACGTGGTCTATTCGAGCTGCAACGCGCTGAGCCTCGCGCACGACCTGGCGGCGATGCCGTCGCTGGTGCCCGTGCGCGGCCGGCTGCTCGACATGTTCCCGCACACGACGCACTACGAGGCCGTGGTCCTGCTCGAGCGGCGCTGACGGCGCGCCGCGGCTTCCGGTCCCGGGCGCGCGGTGCCAGGATGGGAGTCCAGCCTGAGGAGGTCTCCCGCGTGCGTCTCGCCGCCCCGTCGATCGCTCTCGCGGTGCTCGTCCTGGCGGCCTGCACCGGCAACGCGGACGTCCCGGTCGCGTCGACCACGGAGGCCGTCGCCACGGCGGACAGCGAGCCCGCCGTGACCGCGCCACCCGCGCCGGAGCCCGAGTTCGTGGCGCCGGAGCTGCTGACCGTGGATCCGGCGCTCATTGCGGACCTGGACGTCGCCGTCGAGGAGAGCCTCGACGAGGACCTGTACACCTACGTGGCCTTCCCGGTGCTGCCGAATGGCGAGGAGCTGACGGATCTGCTGCGCGAGGCGGCCGACTACCGGCTCACGCGGTTTCGCGAGGTCGAGACCAGCGCATCGGGCGACACCCGCCCCGAGCTCACCATGTCGTGGGACCTCGTGGGCGCGTCGACCCGGGCGCTCGGCGTGAGGCTCGCGAGCTCGGAGGTGGGCGGCGAGGCCTTCGACGGCAAGTCCGAGACGGTGTGGCTCGACGTGGACGCCCGCGAGCGGGTGTGGACGGACGGGCTGTTCGAGCCCGAGCGCGTGCCCGCCCTGCTCGACCGCATCCTGGACGCCGCGCTCGCGGACCCGCGCATCGACGAGCAGATGCTGTACGCGCAGATGGACGGCGAGCTCGAGGCGTTCGACTCCGTGGGCTTCACGCCGTCGGGGGACCTGTGGGTCGAGTTCGACCGCGCCCAGGTGTCGACGTCGACCACGCCCATCGGTGTGGCCGTCGACCCCGAGGACGCGCTGTCCGAGTTCGGCCTGCTCGCCCAGGAGTCCGCACTGAATCCGGAGGATCCCGCCTTGCAGCCCGTTGTCGCCACGCCGACCCCCTCGCCCGGCGAGACTCCCGACCCCGCCGCGACCAACGACCCCGGCGGGGACCCCGCCGTGCCGGTGCCCGCCCCGACCGACACGGCCGCGCCCAACCCCGCGCCGCCCACGGTCCAGGACCTGCCGGCCGACACCGACTGCTCGCAGGAGCGCTGCCTCGCGCTGACCTTCGACGACGGCCCGGTCGCCGGCACCCACGAGCTGCTCGACGTGCTCGCCGACCGCGGCGTCAAGGCCACCTTCTTCCTGGTGGGCAAGAACGCGTCCGCGCACCCGGACGTGGTACGGCGCATCGTCGCCGACGGGCACGCGATCGGCAACCACACGTGGGATCACCCGCAGCTCACGCGCCTCGACGAGGACTCGATCCGCTCCGAGATCGAGCGCGCCGCGGACGCGATCGAGGACGCCGGGGGCGTGCGGCCCACGCTCCTGCGCCCGCCGTACGGGGCGACCAACGACACGGTCGCCGAGGTCGCGGCCGAGCTGGGCCTCCCGCAGGTGCTGTGGGACGTGGACCCCGAGGACTGGCGCGACAAGAACACGCCCATCGTGACCGAGCGCGTCATCGACGACTCCCACCGCGGCGCAATCGTGCTCTCGCACGACGTCCACGCGACCACCCGCGCCGCCTACGCGGCGATCATCGACACGCTGCTCGCGGACGGCTACACGCTCGTCACGGTGCCGGACCTGATCGACGACATGACCCCGGGGGAGCGGTACTTCCACGGGTAGCCGGCCCGCGCATCGGCCCGTGTCCCGCGGTCGTCGCCGTCCCCGCCGTCCCCGCCGTCGTCACCGCCCCCACCGTCCCCACCGTCCGGGACAGTAGGGACCGCTGATCGCGACGATCCGCGCACTTCGGGACAGTGAGGACCGGTGGGACCAGGGTCGAGCGGTCCTCACCGTCCCGAAGGATGCGAAATGCTCCCCGGGGCGGTCCTCAGTGTCCCGGACCCAGGAAGGGCGCCTGGACCCACGGGGGCGCCCAGAAGGCGGAGCGCAGAAGGGGCGCGCCGGGAAAGCAGCAGGCGTCAGCCGGTGAACGGCTCCGCGGCGAGCACCTTGACGGTGATCTCCTTGCCGTTGGGGGCGGTGTAGGCGGTCTCCTCGCCGGCCTTGCGGCCCATGAGCGCGGCGCCCAGCGGCGACTGCGCGGAGAACACGTCGATGTCGGTGCCGCCGGCGACCTCGCGCGAGCCCACCAGGAAGCGCATCTCGCGGCCCATGACCTCGGCGGTCACGACGGTGCCGGAGCCGATGGTGCCGTCGTCGGCGGACTCGCCCACGGTCGCGGTGCGCAGCATGTGGCGCAGCTGCTCGATGCGCGCCTCCATCTTCGCCTGCTCCTCGCGCGCGGCGTGGTAGCCGCCGTTCTCCTTGAGGTCGCCCTCGGAGCGGCGCTCGTCGATCTCCTTGGCGATCTCGACGCGGCCCACGTTGACCAGCTGGTCGTACTCGGCCTGCAGGCGGTCGAAGGCCTCCTGGGTCAGCCAGGTTCCGGTGCTCTCGGTCACGTGTCACTCCTCATTGACGGAAGGAAAAGGGTAGCAAGGGCGGGGCCGCGACCCCAAAACGCGTCAGCGCGCGACGCAGCCCTGGACGGTGACGGAGGTGGCCTCCTCCGTGGTGCGGATCGTGGCGGTGACGCGCTGCTCGGCGCCGTCCGCGCGGTCGACCTCGACGGTCGCCACGCCCACCTCCCCGTAGCGCACGTCGAGCGCCCGCACCGTGCACGTCGCGCCCGCCTCGGAATAGAGGAACACGTCGAACGTCGCGGTGGCCTCCGTGGGGGAGACGATGGCGAAGCCCACGTCGCGCCAGCGGACCGGCTCGTCCGCGAGCGTGAAGGCGAACCAGGCGACCACCGCGGTGAGCGCGGCGAGCCCCAGCCCCACGAGGGTCCAGCTCCTGCGGCTGAGGCGCGGGAGCGCCGGGGAGGCCAGCTCGTCGTGTCCGGGATTCGGGGTGCCCATAATGCGGCAGGATAGTCCCGACAGAGAGGTGGAGATGTCCCAGGATTTTCTCGGCGGCCCCGGGTTCCTCGCATTCGTGGTGACGTTCGCGGTGGTGGTGGCGACGGTGCTGCTGTCCCGCTCGCTCAGCAGGCACCTGCGCAAGGTCCGCGCCAAGGAGGCCGCGGAACGCGCGGCACGGGACGATGCCCGGGCCGGGGGCGCGTCGAAGCGCCCCGGCGACGCGTCTCCCGAGGGGGCGTCAGGCCCCGCGGAAGGCGGCGAGCGAGGCGGCGACGAAGTGGCAGACGAAGCCGGCGATCGTCAGTGAGTGGAAGATCTCGTGGAACCCGAAGTACCGGGTCGATCCACGAGGCCACTTGGTGCCGTAGATGATCGCGCCCACGGTGTAGCACAGGCCGCCCACGATGACGAGGGCGACGACCGCCGCGCCGCCGGCCTCGTAGAACGGGCCGATGAACCCGATCGCGACCCAGCCGAGCGCCACGTAGATGGGCGTGTACATCCACCGCGGCGCGCCCAGCCACACCACGCGGAAGATCAGCCCCAGCAGCGCGCCGCCCCACACGATCGACAGCACCCACACGTTGGTCGGGTGGTCGAGCAGCATCACCGTGAGCGGCGTGTACGTGCCCGCGATGATGAGGAAGATGTTCGCGTGGTCCATGCGGCGCAGCACTGCGCGGGTCTGCTCCGACCAGTTGCCGCGGTGATACACCGCGGAGGTGCCGAACAGCAGCACGGCGGTCAGGGTGAAGATCGCGAAGGAGATGCGGCCGGCGAGCGTCGGTGCGACCGCCGTGAGGACGAGCCCAGCGATGAGCGCGACGGGCGCGGCACCCAGGTGCAACCAGCCGCGGAGGAGGGGCTTTCCCGGCTCCGGAAGGTTCTCAGCCATGGACCTACGTTACCGTAGGTTAGCGGCGCGGAGTACGGTGGTGACACGGCCGCCACCCCGTGAGACAGGAGCTCCGATGCGACTCAGTTCGCTCTTGTACGGACTGTACGAGCAGCGGCTGGCGCGCTCCCTCGCCAAGGCCGCCGTCCCGCGCCACGTGGGCGTCATCCTGGACGGCAACCGGCGCTGGGCCAAGCAGATGGGCGCGAGCGCCTCCGACGGCCACCAGCGCGGCGCGGACAAGATCACCCACCTGCTCGAGTGGTCGCAGGACGCGGGCGTCGAGGTGGTGACGCTGTGGCTGCTGTCCACCGACAACCTCGAGCGCGACCCCGAGGAGCTCGCGCCCCTGCTCGAGATCATCGCCGGCGCCGTCGAGACCCTCGCCGACGACGGCCGCTGGCGCCTGCGCCACGTGGGCGACATGCGGCTCCTGCCCGAGGAGACCGCGACCCGGCTGTCCGCCGCGGTCGCGCGGACGGTCGAGGCGACCGGGCTCCACGTCAACGTCGCGGTGGGCTACGGCGGCCGCCACGAGATCGCGGAGGCCGTGCGCTCCTTCCTGCGCTCGGAGGCCGACGCGGGCCTGTCCCTCGACCAGGTCGCGCAGGACTTCTCCGTCGAGCACATCGCCGAGCACCTCTACACCAAGGGCCAGCCCGACCCCGACCTGGTGATCCGCACCTCGGGCGAGCAGCGCCTGGGCGGCTTCCTGCTGTGGCAGTCCGCACACTCGGAGTTCTACTTCTGCGAGGCCTACTGGCCCGACTTCCGCCGCACCGACTTCCTGCGCGCGCTGCGCGACTTCAGCCAGCGCGAGAGGCGACTGGGCCGCTGAGGCGGCCCCGTGCATCGTCCCCGGGGACGATGCACCGGTCGCCCGGGCGGCGCCCCGCGCCCGCCGCTCGGGGGACACGCCCGGCCGCGGGGGCAGAGTTACATTCGTGTGAATTCCTGCACTCGCTACTGTCGATCGGCTCCCGAGGGGCGTAGCGTCGGTGACGTGGGATCAACACACCGTCGGACCGGAACCGGACTGACGTAGCCGACCGCCGCGGGGCGGCTGGCGCCCCGCGGCCAAACCGCTGGGAGCACCGTTGACCGTCGAGCCGAGCACCCTCCACACCACCGAGTCCGACCAGGACACCGCACTGCGCACGTTCGTGCTGGATACGTCCGTCCTGCTGTCGGATCCGCGCGCGATCAAGCGCTTCGCGGAGCACGCGGTGGTCCTGCCCGTGGTCGTCATCACAGAGCTCGAGGCCAAACGACACCACCCGGAGCTGGGCTACTTCGCCCGGTCCGCGCTGCGCGCGCTCGACGAGCTGCGCGTCCACCACGGCAAGCTCGACGAGCCCGTCTCCATCAACGAGGTGGGCGGCACCATCCGGGTCGAGTTGAACCACACGAACACGGACGTGCTGCCCTCGGGCTTCCGCCTGGGGGACAACGACACGCGCATCCTCGCGGTCGCGGCGAACCTGAGCGCCGAGGGCCACCACGTGACGGTGGTGTCGAAGGACCTGCCGATGCGCGTCAAGGCGTCCGCGCTGGGCCTCGAGGCGGAGGAGTATCGCGCCGAGCTCGCGGTCGACTCCGGCTGGACCGGCATGCGCGAGATCCAGATGGGCGACGAGGAGATGGCGGCGCTGTGGGAGCACGGCCGCTCCGCCGCGCCGGACCCCGCGCTCGCGGGCGAGGACCTGGCGAAGCTGCCCGTGCACACGGGCCTGGTGATCCACTCCTCGCGCGGCTCGGCGCTGGGGCGCGTGACCGAGGACGGCGCGGTGCGCCTGGTCCGCGGCGACCAGGAGGTGTTCGGCATCCACGGCCGCTCGGCCGAGCAGCGCATCGCGATCGACCTGCTCCTGGACGAGTCCGTGGGCATCGTGTCGATGGGCGGCCGCGCGGGCACCGGCAAGTCGGCGCTCGCGCTGTGCGCCGGCCTCGAGGCCGTCATGGAGCGCCGCCAGCACAAGAAGATCATGGTGTTCCGCCCGCTGTACGCGGTCGGCGGGCAGGACCTGGGCTACCTGCCCGGCTCCGAGTCGGAGAAGATGAACCCCTGGGCGCAGGCGGTCTTCGACACCCTGGGCGCGATGGTGTCCGGCGAGGTGGTCGAGGAGGTGATGGCGCGCGGCATGCTCGAGGTGCTGCCGCTCACGCACATCCGCGGCCGCTCGCTGCACGACGCGTTCGTCATCGTCGACGAGGCCCAGTCGCTCGAGCGCAACGTGCTGCTCACCATGCTGTCGCGCATCGGCCAGTCCTCGCGCGTGATCCTCACCCACGACGTCGCCCAGCGCGACAACCTGCGCGTGGGCCGTCACGACGGCGTCGCCGCGGTGATCGAGGCGCTCAAGGGCCACCCGCTGTTCGCGCACGTGACCCTGGAGCGCTCGGAGCGCTCCGCGGTCGCCGCGCTCGTCACCGACATGCTCGAGCGGCTCGACCTGTAGGTGCTTCCGGGCGGGCCGGCCAGCCTGTATGTCGGACCGATCCGCGCATCGTCCTGCAGAGGTGCAGAAACGGGCCCGTATGTCGGATGGATCCGGAGATCGTCCGACATACGGGCCCGTGGCGCGCGCGGGTGGTGAGGCGCGGGGGTGAGGGGTGAGGCGTCAGCCCTCGGAGGAGAACTCCACCACCTCGGTGGCGGGGTCGCCGTCGAGCGCGGCCTCCAGCATGGGCACGAACGCGTCGATCGCGTAGCGGATCGACGACGGCGAGTTGGCGAAGAACGCGCCCTCGAGGATCGGGTCGGACAGCCAGATGGCGCCGCCGTTCTCCGCGAGCTTCAGCGACGGGTACAGGGGCAGCGCCTCGAGTTCGCCGCGGGCGTCGGGCGTGGTCGCGACCTGCCACACGACGGAGTCAAGGTCGCCCAGGATGTCGAGCTGCTCGGCGCTCAGCTGCATCCAGGCCTCGCCGGTGCCGTCGATCGAGGCGACGTCGAGGCCCACGTTGGCGAGGAACTGGTTGCGGGTGTCGTTGGCCGCGTAGACGAACGCCTGGCCCTCGTACATGCCGCCCACCTGCGAGGTGAGACCCTCCCACTCGGGGTGCGCGTCGCGGACCTCGGCGAACAGCGCGTCGATCTCCGCGATGACCTCCTCGGCCTTCTCGGTGGTGCCGGTGGCCTGCGCCAGCAGCATGAGCTCGTCCTCGAGGGAGACGTTCCACTCGGCGGTCTCGTTGCCGTCGGCGTCGGTCGCCGGGCGCGTCACCACGGGGGCGATGCCGGAGAGCAGGTCGAACTCCTCCTGCGTCATCGTGTGGTTGGGGTAGGTGGCGACGATGAGGTCGGGCTCGAAGGACGCGATGACCTCCGCGTCGTAGGTGGTGGAGCCGGGCTCGAACAGCTCGGGCTCGGCGCCCACGGCCAGGCGGGCCTCGTCGGCCCACGGGCCGGTGCCGTTGTCGTAGCCCTGCCAGCTGACCGGCACCGCGACCGGGGCGACGCCCAGCGAGTAGAGGTACTCGTGCTCGTGCGAGCCGAGCGTCACGACGCGCTGCGGCTCGGACTCGACCACGACCTCGCCCATGACGGTGTCGAGGGTGACGGGGAAGGCGCCGGTGGTCTCGGCCGGGGCATCCGACGAGCCCGCCTCGGGCGTGGACGATGCGGTGGTGCCGGAGTCGGCCGAGCAGGCCGCGAGCGACAGCGCCGCGACGGCGGCGAGCGCGAGGGCCTGCGTGGAGCGGAGGGACATGAGAGTTCCTTTCGGTGGGGTCAGCGGGAGGGCTGGGTGTGGATGCCGCCGGGAGGGGCGGCCGGGACGATGACGGGCGTGCCGGTGACCGGGTCCGCGAGCACGCGGGCCTCGAGGGAGAACACGTCGCGGACGAGCTCCGCGGTGAGGACCTCCGCGGGGGCGCCGGCGGCGGCCACCGTGCCCTCGTGCATGGCGATCAGGTGGTGCGCGTAGCGGGCGGCCTGGTGGAGGTCGTGCACCACCATGACGATGGTGCGGCCCTGGCGCTCGTTGAGCCGGTGGAGCAGGTCGAGCACCTCGTACTGGTGCGCGATGTCCAGGAACGTGGTGGGCTCGTCGAGGAGCATGAGCGGCGTGTCCTGCGCGAGCGTCATCGCGATCCACGCGCGCTGGCGCTGGCCGCCCGAGAGCTCGTCGACCACGGAGTCCTGGATGTCCGTCAACGCCGTCGAGTGCAGCGCGGACATCACGGCCGTCTCGTCGGCCGCGGTCCACGGCCGCAGCACCTTCTGATGCGGGGTGCGCCCGCGCGCCACCAGCTCCTTGACGGTGATGCCGGCGGGCGCGAGGGGCGCCTGGGGCAGCAGGCCGATGCGCCGGGCCACCTCGCGGGTGGGCACCCGGTGGATGTCCTCGCCGTCGAGCGTGACGGTGCCCTCTGAGGGGTTCAGCAGGCGCACGAGCGCGCGCAGCAGGGTGGACTTGCCGCAGCCGTTGGGGCCCACGATCGCGGTGATCCGCCCGTCCGGGATGGCGACGTCGACGCCGCGGACGATGGGCGGGCCGCCGTAGCCGATCACGGCGCCCTGGGTCTGGAGACGGGTCATGACGGACCTCCTCGGGATGCGCGCCACACGAGCCACAGCAGGTACGGGGCGCCCACGGCGGCGGTGAAGATGCCGACCGGGAACTGCAGGGTGGACGGCATCAGCTGGGCGACCTGGTCGGCCGTCAGCAGCAGCAGCGCGCCCATGAGCGCGGACGGGATGAGCGTGACGCCGGCGGAGCGGGTGAGTCGCAGCGCGAGCGCGGGGGAGACCAGCGCGATGAAGCCGATCGGCCCGGTCACGGCGACGGCGCCCGCGGCGAGCACGACCGCCGCGACGGCCAGGACGCCCCGCGCGGAGGCGACGGGGATGCCCAGGGCGCGCGCCGCATCGTCCCCCATCTCCATGGTGCGCAGCGACCGGGCGTGCCACAGGATCAGCGGCAGCAGGACGGCGAGCATCGCGGCGGCGACGGTGACGTGGGTCCACGTGCGGCCGGTGACGGCGCCCACGAGCCAGCCCAGCGCGTTGCCGGCGTCGTGCACGTCCATGCGGGTGAGCGCGTACTGGGTGGCGGCCTGGGCGACGAAGCCCATGGCGATGCCCGCGAGGATGAGCCGTAGCGGCACCACGCCGCGCCGCCACGACAGCGCGAGGATGAGCCCGGCCGTGAGGAGCGCGCCGGTGATCGCGCCGGCGGCGGTCACCCACAGCGAGGTGGCGCCGATGAGCCAGATGGTGAGCACGGCGCCCGTGCCCGCGCCGGCGCTGATGCCGATGAAGTCGGGGGAGGCCAGCGGGTTGCGGGTGAGCGACTGGAGGACGGCGCCGGAGAGCCCGAGCATGGCGCCCACGAGGATCGCGGTGAGCGCGCGGGGAGCGCGGACGTGGCCCACGATGAAGTCCGCGGGGGCGCCCACGGGGATGCCCACGGCCGCCCTGAGCGCGTCGGCGACGGTGACGTTCGACTGGCCCGAGGTGAGGGCGAAGATCGCGACCGCGGCGAGCGCCGCGAGCAGCACGAGCCCCACGGCGAGGGTGCGCCGGTGCGTGGTGATGCCCAGGGGGCCCAGGCGCAGCGTCCTCACAGCTCCACCACCTTCATGCGGCGGGCCATGAGCGCGAACACGATGCCGCCCAGGAAGGCGGTGGTGATGCCGACGCCCACCTCGCCTGGCGGGGCGATGACGCGTCCGAGCACGTCGCACGCGAGCACGAGCGCCGCGCCGCCCAGGGCGCTCACGGCGAGCAGCCAGGGCAGCGACGCGCCCACGAGCGCGCGGGCCAGGTGGGGCACGGCGAGGCCCACGAAGACGATGGGTCCGGCCGCGGCGGTGGCCGCGGCGGCGAGCAGGGTGACCAGGACGATGACGAGCACGCGGACGGTGCCGATGCGCACGCCCAGCGCGCGGGCGGCGTCCTCGCCGAGCGCGACGGCCTCGAGCTGGCGGGAGGAGACCAGCGCGGCCGCGATCGCGACGAGCACGAGCGGCACGAGCGCGGTGACGTCCTCGAGGCGGCGGCCGGTGAGCGAGCCGGCGACCCACTGGCGGTACTGGTCGAGCGTCGAGTCGTTGACCAGCAGGATCGCGTAGGTGACCGAGGAGATCAGGGCGGTGAGCGCGACGCCGGCGAGGGCGAGGCGCACGGGCGTGCCGGCGGCGGCGCCGCGCGCGCCGATCGCGTAGACCAGCACCGCGGCCAGGCCCGCGCCCACGAACGCGAGCGGCACCTGCGCGGCGAAGCCGGTCGCGATCCCCGTGGACAGCGCGATCACCACGGCGAGCGAGGCGCCCGCGTTGACGCCCAGCAGGCCGGGGTCCGCGAACGGGTTGCGGGTGAGCGACTGCATGAGCGCACCCGCGACGCCCAGCGCCGCGCCGGCGAGCGCGCCGATGACGGTGCGGGACACGCGCGACGTGCTGACGATGAGCTGCTCGGGGTCGGCCGGGTCGAGGTCCGTGAGCGCCTGCCACACCGTGCCCAGGTCGATCGCGCGGGCGCCGATGGCGAGCGACGCCGCGACCGCGAGCACCAGCACGATCGCGGCGGCGATCGCGACGAGGGCGCGCTGGCGCATCGGGCTCCTTCAGCAGGCGGTGACCACCCCCGGCCGAGGGTCAGGCCTGCCTAACGTAGCCCAGCGGACGCGATTATGGCAATGCGCGCGTTCGCTAAATGGTGCGCCCCGGGTGCGACGCGATCTGCTCCGCCGGGCACGCGTCGAGCGGCACGTCGAGGTCGATGCCGTAGAGGGCGCGGATCGCGTCGAGGTAGCGGTCCGAGTCGCCCGCGGCGGCGTGCTCGCGGGCGCGCACGGTCGGGGTGTGGAGCAGGGTGCGGGCGAACCGCCGCAGCGCCTGCTCGATCGCGTCGGCCTGCGCGACCGCCTCCGGGGAGGCGCCGGCGGCGGGCGCGACGCGCGCGATCTCCCGCTCGAGCAGGCCGAACACGTGCTCGCGCAGCGCGACCACGGCCGGATCGAGCGAGCGCTCCGCCTCGTGCGACTCGAAGCGGGCGACCGCGTGCGCGACGATCGCGCGGGCGGCCTCGATCGCGTGCACCGACTCGTGCGGCGCGCGGGCGCCCACCTCGTCGAGGTCGATGACCGTGACGCCCGGCAGCTCCCGGGCCGCGGGGTCGATGTCGCGGTGGAGGGCCAGGTCGATGAGGGTGATGGGGTGCGACTCGGCGCCGTGGCGCGCGGTCGCGAGCAGGTCCGCGGTGAGCGCCACCTCCTCGCGGCCGGACGCGGCGAGCACCACGTCCGCCTCGCGCAGCGCGAGCGGGAGCGCGTCGTGGTCGACGGCCTCCGTGCGGTGACGCAGCGCGAACTCCCGCGCGCGGCCCGACGGCGAGTGCACGCCCATGACGTGCGCGCCGCGCCCCTGGAGGGCGCCCACGGAGGTCTCGGCGAGCGCGCCGGTGCCCACGAGGAGCACGCGCGCGCCCTCCCAGTCGACGCCCGTGCCGGCCAGGTCGAGCGCCACGGACACGACGGAGCGTCCCGAGGTCCCCAGGCCGGTGGACGATGCGACCACCCGGGAGGTGCGCAGCGCGGACTGGAAGAGCCGGTCCAGGCGCGGGGTGAGGTGGTCGAGGCGCTGCGCCTCGAGGTGCGCGCGGCGCACCTGGCCGGAGATCTCGCGCTCGCCCACCACCATCGAGTCCAGCCCGGAGGCGACGGACAGCAGGTGCTGGACCGCGTCGTCGTCCTCGTACGGGGTGAGCGCGGCCTCGACGTCCGCGGGCGCGGCGCCCGAGGCGCGCGCGATCGTGGCGACGACGTCGCGGCGGGCGACCGTCGCATCGTCCGCCTCGACGTAGACCTCGAAGCGGTTGCAGGTGGGAAGGACGACGGCGCCGGCCACCGCATCGGATCCATCGACGAGCGCCCGGCCCAGTCCGTCGGCGCCGACGGAGAGCTGGTCGAGCACGGACAGGTCGCGGTTGCGGTGGCTGGCAATCAGGGACAGGAGAGCCATGACGCGATTCTTCCACGGGTCGCGGACACGGCAGAATCATGGTTATGCCAGTCCCTGCCACTGTTCTCGATCCCGCCCACCCGGCCGCCGACGGCCGCCTGGCCGACGCCCCGCTCCTGGCGGCGCTGCGCGGGGAGCCTCCCGCGCATCGTCCCGTGTGGTTCATGCGCCAGGCCGGCCGGTCGCTGCCCGAATACGTCGAGGCGCGGCGCGGCACCTCGATGCTCGAGGCGTGCCTCACCCCGGCGCTCGCGGCGGAGATCACCCTCCAGCCGGTGCGCCGCTACGGGGTGGACGCGGGCATCTTCTTCTCCGACATCGTGGTGCCCATGAAGGTGGCCGGCGTGGCCGTCGAGATCGCGCCCGGCGTGGGCCCGGTGTTCGCGCGGCCGGTGCGCACCCTGGCGGACGTCGCCGCGCTGCCCGAACTGGGCGAGCCCGGCGACGGCGGCGCGTTCGACCGCGGGCTCGAGCCCATCCGCGAGGCGGTGCGGCTCACCGTGGCGGAGCTGGGCGGCACGCCCCTGATCGGGTTCGCCGGCGCGCCCTTCACGCTCGCCGCGTACATGGTCGACGGCCGGCCCTCGCGCGACCACCTGGGTGCGCGCCGCCTCATGGTCGAGGCGCCGGACGTGTGGGACGCGCTCGCGGACTGGACCGCGCGGGCCGCCGGGCTGTTCCTGCGCGCGCAGGTGCTCGCGGGCGCCTCCGCGGTGCAGCTGTTCGACTCGTGGGCCGGCTCGCTCGCGCCCGCCGACTACGTCGCGCACTGCCTGCCCGGCTCCGCCGCGGCGCTCGCCGCCGTGGCCGACCTGCCCGTGCCGCGGATCCACTTCGCCGCGCACGGCTCGCACCTGCTGCGCCCCATGGCGGAGGCGGGCGCGACGGCGATGGGCGTCGACTACCGGCTGCCGCTCGACGAGGCCGCGCGCATCGTCCCCGGCCTGCCCCTCCAAGGCAACATCGACCCGGCCCGCCTGGCCGCGCCCGCGGACGTGCTCGCGCGCCATGTGCGCGACGTGCTCGCGCGCGGCGCCGCGGCCCCCGGCCACGTGGTCAACCTGGGCCACGGGGTGCCGCCGGACACGGACCCCGCGGCGCTGCAGCGCATCGTCGACGTGGTCCACGCGGATGGCTGAGCGCGTCCTGGTCCTGGGCGGCGGCGTCGCCGGGCTGCTCGCGGCCCGCCGCCACGCCCGCCGCGGCGCGCTGGTCACCGTGCTCGAGCCGGGCCGCCGGTGGGGAGGGCGCGTGAGCCCGCACGAACTCGCCGGGCTCACGCTCGACGCCGGCGCCGAGTCCTTCGCCACCCGCGGCGGGATCGTGCTCGACGTGGCGCGCGAGCTGGGGCTCGAGGCGGACGTGGTCGCGCCCGAGCCGCGTCCCGCCTGGGTGGTGGCCCCCGACGCCGCGTACCCGCTGCCCCGCACCGGCTGGCTGGGCATCCCCACCCGGCCCCTCGATCCCGAGGTGCGCCGCGTGATCGGGCTCGGCCCGGCCGTCGCGGCCGCGCTCGAGCGCTCCAAGGGCCTCGACGACGTGCCCGACGACGTCACCGTGGGCGCGCTGGTGCGCTCCCGGCTGGGCGCGGCCGTCGCGGACCGGCTGGTCGCGCCCGTCCTCCAGGGCGTCTACTCGCGCCCGCTCGACGATCTCCCCCTCGCCGCGATCGACCCGTCGCTGCCTGCGCAGCTGCGCGACGCCGGCAGCCTCACCGCGCTCGCCGAGCGCCGGCGCCGCCTCGCCCCCGCGGGCAGCGCGGTGCTGGGCATCCGGGGAGGCATCTGGAGACTCACCGCCGCGCTCGCGGAGGCCGCCGCCGGCGCCGGCGCGCGCCTGGTCCCGGGGACCGGGGCCGATGCGGTGGCCCGGGTGGACGGGGCATGGCACGTGAGCGCCGGGGGAGGGACGCTCGTGGCGGACACCCTCGTGGTGGCCCTGCCCCAGCCCGCCGCGCACGCGCTGCTGCCGGGGCTGCCGGAGCCTCCCGGCGGCGTCGACCGGCGGGTCGCGCTGGTGACCCTGGTGCTCGACGCGCCCGAGCTCGACGAGGCGCCGCGCGGCACCGGCGTGCTCGCGATCGGCGGCGTCACGCGCGCGAAGGCGCTCACCCACGCCACCGCCAAGTGGGCCTGGCTGCGCGAGGCCGCCCACGGCCGCCACGTGGTCCGGCTGTCCTACGCGGTGACGCCGGGCGAGGACGTCTCGGGCTTCGCGCTGGCCGACGCGTCCCGGCTGCTCGGGGTGCCGCTCCACGCCGGCCAGGTGGTCGCGACCCACGCGGTCGAGTGGGCCGATGCGGCGCCCGCCAGGGTCGCGGACACCCGCCCCGAGGAGGGGCTCGAGCTGGTCGGATCCGCGGCCGGGCTGACGGGCCTGGCGGCGATCGTGGGCGCCGAGGCGCGGGCGGAGGCCTGACCGAGGGCGGGGCCGAGGCGCGGGTCGGGGATGTGGGGCGTGTCCAGCGATCTCGCCCGCCGCGCCAGGGGCCGGCGGGGGAAATCGGGCCCCTTCGGATGCGGTTGGATGGTGTCATGACCGATTCCACCGTTGGATTCACGCTGTTCTCCGTTCTCGACGGACTCCTCGAGGCTCCCGACGAGGAGCTGGGCGAGATCGTCGAGCACTTCGACGCCGCCGTCGAGGAGCTCGCCGACCACGACGTCACCCTGCGCGGCATCTACGACGTGTCCGGCCTGCGCGCCGACGGCACCGTGATGCTGTGGCTCCACGGCCCCGTGCTCGAGGACCTCCAGCTCGCGCTGCGCGAGCTGCACGCCACCGAGCTGCTCGCCGACACCCGGCTCACCTGGTCCGCGGCCGGCGTCCACCGCGACGCCGAGTTCAACAAGCGCCACGTGCCGGGCTTCCTGCGCGGCGAGCGCCCGCGCGACTGGCTCACCGTCTACCCCTTCGTGCGCTCGTACGAGTGGTACCTGCTGCCCGAGGAGGAGCGCTCGGCGATGCTGCGCGACCACGGCATGATGGGCGCCAAGTACACGGGCGTGGTCGCCAACACCGTCGCGGCCTTCGCGCTGGGCGACTACGAGTGGCTGCTGCCCATGGAGGCCGACGAGGTCACGGACCTGGTCGACATGATGCGCGACCTGCGCTACACCGAGGCTCGCCGGCACGTCCGCCACGAGCTCCCCTTCTACACCGGTCGCCGCGTGACGACCGCCGAGGCCCTGGAGGTCCTCGCGTCATGACCCACCCGCAGTCCCCGCTGCCGTCCCCGTCCCCCGTCGCCACCGCATCGTCCCCCGAGGCGACGCCGGCGCCCCTCGCCGCATCGTCCCGCGTGGCCCCGCCGGCCACGTACGACTGCATCCTGCTCGCCGGCTTCGGCGGGCCCGAGGGGCAGGACGACGTGATCCCGTACCTGCGCAACGTCACGCGCGGCCGCGGCATCCCGGACGAGCGGCTCGAGGAGGTGGCGCACCACTACCGGCACTTCGGCGGCATCAGCCCCATCAACGAGCAGAACCGCGAGCTCAAGGCGGCGCTCGAGGGCGAGATCGCGCGACGCGGGCTGGGCCTGCCCGTCTACTGGGGCAACCGGTTCTGGGCGCCGTACTTCGCCGAGGCGCTCCAGGAGCTGCACGCCGACGGCCACCGGCGCGTGCTGGTCCTCGTGACCACCGCGTTCTCCTCGTACTCGGGCTGCCGGGCGTACCGCGAGGACCTCGCGGCCGCGCTCGCGGAGGCCGGCCTCGAGGGCGAGGTCGAGCTGCACAAGGTGCGCCAGTACTTCGATCACCCGGGCTTCGTCGAGCCCAACGTCTCCGCGGTGCGCGACGGGCTGCGGTCGCTGGCCGCCCAGGGCGCGGGCGAGGCGCCGCACGTCATGTTCGCGACCCACTCGATCCCCACCGCCGCGGCCGACGCGTCGGGCCCGCGCGAGGCGCTGCCCTCGGGCGAGGCCGTGCCCACCGGCGGCGCGAACGAGTGGTACGCGGGTGGCGGCTGGTACGTCGCCCAGCAGCGGGCCGTCGCCGCGCTGGTGATGGACCGCGTCGCCGACGAGTTCCCCGGCGTCGAGTGGTCGCTGGTGTTCCAGTCGCGCTCGGGATCCCCCGAGGTGCCGTGGCTCGAGCCCGACATCAACGACGCGATCGAGGCGCTGCCCGGGAGCGTGTCGGGGCTGGTGATCTCGCCCATCGGCTTCGTGTCCGACCACATGGAGGTCGCCTGGGACCTCGACAACGAGGCGCTCGAGACGTGCGAGGGCCGGTCGCTGCCGGCGGTGCGCGTGCCGACCGTGGGCGTCGATCCGCGCTTCGTGGCCGGGCTCGTCGACCTGGTGGAGGAGCGGCACGTGGGTGACGGTGCTGGTGCCGGTGCTGCGGGCGTCGGCGGTGCCGGCGCGGGCTCGCCGCGCGAGCGCGTGGCGCTCACCGACCTGGGCCCGTGGCAGGACGTCTGCCCGACCGACTGCTGCAAGGGCCGGGCGCCGAAGCCGACGATCGCATCGGCCTGACCCGCCCCCGTCACCCCTCCACACACTTTTGACACTCCTCCACACACGCCTCGGCGTGTCGGCGGCGTGTCGCGCGGATATCAGCGATTTCGCGGCGATTCCGGGCCGGCGTGTGTGGAGGGGTGACGGGGTGCCGGTGAGAGAAATAACGCAATGAGGGTGTTGCGCTAATCGCGGGTCCGGGCCTAACCTGTCCGGCATGACACTGTCCCGTGACGCACTCACGCAGGCGGCCGCCATCGCCGGCGCGGCCCCGCACCTGCCGATCCGGCTCGGCACCCCCGACGGCCGCACGGTCACGGTGGGGGAGCACGGCCAGGGCGCGATGTGCGCGGACGGATTCCGCCGGCTGGTCGCCGCCTGGACCGACGGCTGTGCGCCGTCCGTCTCTGCCGTCGAGTTCGAGGACGCGCGCTTCGAGGCCGGGCTGCTCGCGGAGGACGGCTCGCGCTACTTCGTGACGGCCCTGTCGGCCACCCGCGTCGCGGCCTGCCTGCGCGCCCGCGCCGACTGGCCCGAGGAGGCGCACGCCACGGTCCGCGAGGACGTCCTCCTGGGCGTCTCGGTGGTGCAGGTGTGGTCGTTCGAGCTCGGCGCGGAGGCCCTCGACGACGTCGCCCGCGACGCGCAGGCCGCCTGCCTGGTCGAGGAGCTGCTGGGAGACGTCGCCGGCGTCTGACCCCGCCGAAGCGACCCCGGCCCCCACACGGCCGGACACTCCGCACGGATTCGAGCCCGACGCGCCGCGCGCGGGGCCACGATCGCGCCCCGAGACCGGCGTGTCGTCGGCCAATCCGTGCGCAGTGTCCAAGGACGGGACGGCGCGGTCAGCTGCGCGCCGCCTCCTGGAAGGCCCGGCGCGGCTCGTGCAGCCGGCCCATCGAGACCAGGTCGCGCCGGAAGAACACCGCCGCCGTCCAGTCGAGCGCCACGCGCGCCTTGCGGTTGAAGGTGGGGATCGCGAGCAGGTGGTACGTGCGGTGCATGACCCACGCGGGCCAGCCACGCAGCTTCACCCCCATCACGGACGCGACACCCTTGTTGAGCCCCAGCGACGCGACCAGCCCGAGGTGCCGGTGGCGGTACTCCGCGAGCGGCGCCCCCGACAGGTGCGCCGCGAGGTTGCGGCCCAGGTGCTTGGCCTGACGCACCGCGTGCTGCGCGGACGGGGCGCACCAGTCGCCCTCGCCCTCGACCAGGTTGGGCACCTGCGCGCAGTCGCCCGCGGCCCACGCGCCCGGCACCGGCACGCCGTCCGCGTCGACCACCTGCAGCGTCGCCGCCGCGCTCACGTGACCGCGCGGACCCAGCGGCAGATCGGACGCCGCGAGCACCGGCGAGGGCTTGACCCCGGCCGTCCACACCACCGTGTCCGCCTCGAAGCGCTCGCCGTTCGACAGCTCGATGCGCCCGTCGACGCAGCCCTCGAGCCGCGTCTCGAGCAGCACCCGCATGCCGCGCCGCTCGAGCTCGACCCGGGTGTACTCGCCCATCTCCGGACCCATCTCCGGCAGGATCCGCGGCGCCGCCTCCACCATCACGAAGTTGAGGTCCTCACCGGACAGCTCCGGGTAGTAGCGCAGCGCGGCCTTGGCCATGTCCTCGGTCTCCGCGAAGGCCTCGCAGCCGGCGAAGCCGCCGCCCACGAATACGAAGGTGAGCAGCCGGCGGCGCTGCGCCGGGTCCGTCGTGGTCGCGGCGCGCGCGATGCGGCCCAGGACCCGGTTGCGCAGCGAGATGGCCTCCTCGACGTACTTGAAGCCCATGCCGAACTCCGCGAGGCCGGGGATGGGCAGCGTGCGCGACACCGCGCCGAGCGCCACCACCACCTCGTCGTACTCGACCGTGAACTCCTCGCCCAGGTCCGTCGCCGCGGTGACGGTGCGGCCGGCGTGATCGATCGCGGTCGCGCGGCCCTGCAGGATGCGCGCGCCCTCGAGCTCGCGTCGCAGCGGCACCACGGCGTGCCGAGGCTCGATGGACCCGGCGGCGGCCTCGGGCAGGAAGGGGGCGTAGGTCATGTAGGGGCGCCGGTCGAGCACGGTGACCTCGACGCGGTCGCGCGCCTTCCTCAGCAGGGTGAGGGCGGTGTACAGGCCGACGTAGCCGCCGCCAAGAATCAGGACTCGCGTGCGCGCCATGGGGAACCTCCTGCAGGGGGCAACCGCGGGCGGCGGCGAGACGTTCCCGGCATCGCCGCCCCCGCGGCGATGCTGATGGGGACGGTCCGGGAGTCTACCCGCTCACCCGGGACTCAGGTCCCGGAGGGGGTGGTGCGGTGGCGGTGGCCGATGCGCCGGCCGGGGACGATGCCCCGGGTCGCCTTCGCCTCAGCGCCCCAGCATGGTGGTGACGTCGAGCAGCTCGTCGAGCAGGGCCTCGGTGATCTCGCCGCGCTCGACGAAGCCGAGGGCGATCGTGGCCTCGCGGACGGTGAGCCCCTCCTTGACCGCGTGCTTGGCGATCGTGGCGGCGTTCTCGTACCCGATCACGCGGTTGAGCGGCGTCACCACGGAGGGGCTGGCCTCGGCGAAGCGGCGCGCGCGGTCCTCGTTCGCCTCGATGCCCTCCACGGTGCGGGTCGCGAGCACGCGCGAGGCGTTGCCCAGCAGGCGGGCCGATTCGAGCACGCCCAGCGCCATCACCGGGATCTGCACGTTGAGCTCGAAGGCCCCGGAGGCGCCGGCCCAGGCGACCGTCGCATCGTTCCCCACCACCCGGGCGCAGACCATGAGGACCGCCTCGGGGACCACGGGGTTGACCTTGCCGGGCATGATCGAGGAGCCGGGCTGGAGGTCCGGCAGGCGGATCTCCGCGAGGCCGGTGTTGGGGCCCGAGCCCATCCATCGCAGGTCGTTGCACACCTTGGTGAGGGACACGGCGATGGTGCGCATCGCGCCCGAGGCCTCGACCAGGCCGTCGCGCGCGGACTGCGCCTCGAAGTGGTTGCGGGCCTCCGTGATGGGCAGGCCCGTGTCCTCCGCGAGGAGGGCGATGACGCGCTGGGGGAAGCCGGCCGGGGTGTTGATGCCGGTGCCCACGGCGGTGCCGCCCAGGGGCACCTCGGCGACGCGGGGCAGGGCGACGATCAGCCGCTCGATGCCGTGGCGCACCGCGGCCGCGTAGCCGGAGAACTCCTGACCCAGCGTCACCGGGGTGGCGTCCATGAGGTGCGTGCGGCCGGACTTCACGACGTCCGCGAACTGCTCGGCCTTGGCCTCGAGCGCGCGCGCGAGCTGCTCGAGCGCGGGGACCAGGTCGCCCACGATCGCGGCGGTCGCGGCCACGTGCACGGACGTGGGGAACACGTCGTTGGACGACTGCGACGCGTTGACGTGGTCGTTCGGGTGAACGTCGCGGCCCAGACGCGCGGTCGCGAGGGAGGCGAGCACCTCGTTCGTGTTCATGTTGGAGGACGTGCCGGAGCCGGTCTGGAAGACGTCGACGGGGAAGTGCGCGTCGTGGTCGCCCCGGGCCACCTCGTCCGCGGCGGCGACGATCGCGTCGGCGATGTCCGCGTCGAGGACCCCCAGTTCGGCGTTGGCGCGCGCGGCGGCCTTCTTCACCCGCGCGAGCGCCTCGATGTGGCGCCGCTCGAGCGTGATGCCCGAGATGGGGAAGTTCTCCACCGCCCGCTGCGTCTGGGCCCGGAAGAGGGCGTCGGCCGGGACCCGGACCTCGCCCATGGTGTCGTGCTCGATGCGGAACTCCGTCGTCATGGCGCCCAGTCTGGCACGTCCGGGCGGGACCTCGGTCCCACCCCGCGCGGGCGTGTCAGCCCTGGTCCGGGACGATTCCGACGACTCCCGCATCCGCCTCGTCCCCGGCCGCAGCGGCGCCCGCGGCATCCCCGCCGACCCGAGCATCGTCCGCCGCCCGTGCCGCGTCGATCCGGTCCTGCGCGCCGTCGAGCAGCTCCTGGCAGCGCGCCGCGAGGGCCTCGCCGCGCTCCCACAGCGTCACCGACTCGTCGAGGGTCGCGGCGCCGGCCTCGAGCCGGGCGACGATCGCCACGAGCTCGTCGCGCGCCTCCTCGTAGGACAGGGTCTCGAGGGGGCGGGTGAAGGGGGAGTCGGGCATGGGGCTACGGTACCGGGCGCCGTTCAGCGCGCCTGCGCCGCGATCTCCCCACCTGCGACTCGCACGCGCAGCGCGGTGCCTGTGGGCGCCGCGGCCGGGTCGCGGACGATCACCCCGTCCTCCGTGCGCACGACGGCGAAGCCGCGGTCGAGCGTCGCCTGCGGGCTCAGCGCCCGCACGGATGCGGCGAGCTCGCGGACGCGGGAGCGCTCGGCGTCCAGGCGCGCCGCGACCGCGCGGGCAGACGCGTCGCGCCACCGCAGCGCCTCGTCGACGAAGGGCGCGAGCATGGCCTCCGGGCGCGCGAGCACCGGCCGGGTGCGCAGCTGGGCCAGGTGCTGGCGTTCGCGGGCCGTGCCCGCGGCGAGTGCGGTGCGCAGGGCGGCGCGAGCACGGGCGATCCCGGTCGCCTCGGCCTGGGCATCGGGGACGATGCGTTTGCCGGCGTCCGTGGGGGTGGACGCCCGGTAGTCGGCGACCAGGTCGAGCAGGGGCGAGTCCTTCTCGTGCCCGATCGCGCTGACGACCGGGGTCGCGCACGCGGCCGCCGCGCGGATCAGGCGCTCGTCGCTGAAGGCCACGAGGTCCTCGAAGGACCCGCCGCCGCGTGCGACCACGATGACGTCGATGTCCGGGCGCGCGTCGAGCTCGGCAAGCGCCGCGGTGGTCTCGGGCACGGCGCGGGCGCCCTGCACCGTGACCCGGCGGATCTCGAAGCGCACGGCGGGCCAGCGGCGGGTGGCGTTCTCGACCACATCGTGCTCGGCGTCGCCCTGGGTGGCGCACACGAGCCCCACCGTGCGCGGGATGAAGGGCAGCGGGCGCTTGCGGTCCGCATCGAAGAGGCCCTCTGCGGCGAGCGACTCCTTGAGCGCCTCGATCCGTGCGAGCAGGTCGCCCACGCCCACCTGGCGCACGGCGTCGCCGCCCAGCTGCAGCGAGCCGCCCTTGACCCACCATTCGGGCTTGGCGTGGATGACCACGCGCGTGCCGTCGACCAGGTCGACGCCCAGCGCGCGCACGGCGGACTCGGGCAGCGTCGCCCGGATCGACATGTCCGCTTCCGTGTCGCGCAGCGTGAGGAACACCAGGTGGCGCCATGTCTTGACGTTGAGGACCTGGCCCTCGACCCACACGGCAGGAAGCCTCGCCACGTAGTCGCGGATCTTGGGGGAGAGGTGGCGCACCGGCCACGGCCGCTCGGGCGTGGTGTCCGTGGAACGCTCGGGGAGCGTGGCGGGCGCCCGGTCGTTGGTGGGGAAGGGGGCGTCTGTCACGCCCCACAGCCTGCCACGTAGGATGGAGCCCATGCCTGAGACGAGTGCCAAGCGTGTCCTGCTCGCCGCCCCGCGAGGCTACTGCGCCGGCGTGGACCGCGCCGTCATCGCGGTGGAGAAGGCGCTCGAGCTGCACGGCGCACCTATCTATGTGCGCAAGGAGATCGTCCACAACAAGTACGTGGTCGAGACCCTGTCCGAGCGCGGCGCGATCTTCGTGGACGAGACCGACGAGGTGCCCGAGGGTGCACGCGTGGTCTTCTCCGCGCACGGTGTCGCTCCTGCGGTGCGCGACGCGGCCGCGGCACGCAGCCTGCTCACCATCGACGCGACGTGCCCCCTGGTGACCAAGGTGCACAAGGAGGCCATCCGCTTCGCGCGCGACGAGCGCACCATCCTGTTGATCGGCCACACCGGCCACGAGGAGGTCGAGGGCACGGCGGGCGAGGCCCCCGAGCACACGATCGTGGTCAACTCGCCCGAGGACGTGGCCGACCTCGAGGTGCCGGACCCCGAGAACGTCGTGTGGCTGTCCCAGACCACGCTGTCCGTCGACGAGACGATGGAGACCGTGCGCCGCCTGCGCGAGCGTTTCCCCGCGCTCCAGGACCCGCCCAGCGACGACATCTGCTACGCCACCCAGAACCGCCAGGTGGCGGTGAAGAAGCTCGCGCCCGAGTGCGACCTGGTGATCGTGGTGGGCTCCGCGAACTCGTCGAACTCGGTCCGCCTGGTCGAGGTGGCGCTGCAGGCCGGCGCGACCACGGCCTACCGGATCGACCGCGCGAGCGAGCTCGACGAGTCCTGGCTCGACGGCGTGGAGACCGTGGGCGTGACCTCGGGCGCGTCCGTGCCGGAGATCCTGGTGCGCGGCGTCCTCGACGCGCTCGCCGGGCGCGGCTTCGAGACCGTGCAGGAGGTCCGCACCGCGACGGAGGACCTCATGTTCTCCCTCCCGCGCGAGATCCGCGCGGACCTCAAGGCTCAGGAGGCCGCGCGCGCCGTCACGGCGTGATGGGCTCGGTCTTCGCCTCCTCCTGGTCGGAGCCGGCCCCCTCCCGTGCCTCGTCGTCGACCAGTTCCGCCGCGGTGAGGGCGCGCACGTCGCCCGAGACGGGCTCCACAGACTCGAGCCGCGCCTCGAGGTGCTGCATGTTCCCGAACCGCCGCGCGCTGACCATGACGCGCGACTCCAGCGAGCCGACGGCCGCGTTGTAGTGCTTGGCGGCCTGCTCGAGCGAGCGGCCCAGCCGCCCCACGTGGGTGCCCAGGGTGCCCAGGCGCTCGTACAGCTCGCGGCCGTTCTCCAGCACCGCGCGGGCGTTGGCGGCGAGGGACTCCTCGCGCCACGCGAGCGCGGCGGTGCGCAGCAGCGCCACGAGCGTGGTGGGGGTCGCGATGAGCACCTGGTGCGCGTATGCGTATTCCTGCAGCGCCGGGTCCTGCTCGAGCGCCGCCTGGTAGAACGCCTCCGACGGCACGAACATGACCACGAACTCGGGCGCCGAGTCGAACTGCGCCCAGTAGCGCTTGGCCGCGAGCGAGTCCACGTGCCTCTTCATATGGGTGGCGTGCGCGCGCAGGCGCTCCGCGCGCACCGCCTCGTCGTCCGTCTCGAACGCCTCGAGCAGCGCGACGAGCGCGACCTTCGAGTCGACCACGATGCTCCGGCCGCCGGCCAGGCGGACGGTGAGGTCGGGACGCAGGACGGCGCCGTTCTCGTCGCGCACGGTGTCCTGCTCCGTGAAGTCGACGTGCTGGACCATGCCGGCGAGCTCCACCACGCGGCGCAGCTGCACCTCGCCCCAGTTGCCGCGGACGTCGGACCGGCGCAGCGTGTTGATGAAGTCGTCCGCCTTGCGCCCCACCTTCTCCGTGGCCTCGAGCATCTGGCGCACCTGCTCGGCGAGGCGCGCCTGGCCCGCCTCCCGGGCCTGCGCCGCCTCGACCGTCTGCGCGCGCACCGCATCGAGCGTCTTCGCGAGCGGCTCGACCATGCGGCGCACCGACTCCTCCCGCTTGGCGAGCTCGGCTGCGCCGGCCTCCCGCTCGCGCGTCAGGCGCTCCTGCGCCATGGCGACGAGCTGCTCCTGGTTGGCGCGCAGCACGTCGGCGCTCACGGCGCCGAACTGCTCGCGCAGGCGCGCCTCGTCGGCGCGCACCTGGGCGACGTAGCGCTCGTGCTCCGCGCGCAGCTCCGCCTCGCGCCGGCGCGAGGCCTCCTTGTGCTCGGTGAGCGCCCCCTCCAGGGCGCCGATGCGCGCCCGGGCCACCGCAGCATCGGCCATCGAGGAGGAGGCGCGCCGGGAGGCGAGGACGTAGCCGAGGGCCGCGCCGCAGGCGAGGGACAGGAGGGCGATGAGCAGCTCGAGAGGCATGCCCACAGCCTGACAGGGGGGTCCGACACCGGGCCGCCCCGGCGCTGGGGCCCGGGCGCCGCCCACGCGCCGCCCCGGCCCGCATATACGCACACTCCGTGTTGCGTTGCTCGCCCCTGACGCCGTGATGCGTGTGAAAAACGTCACATCGATGCCGGGCGTCCCCACGACCATGCCGGTCGAAACCTGTTTGTTACCGATTCTTTCCTACTCTTGACCGCGTCGCGGGGAACCACCCCCGGCACATCACGCGTCGTCGTTTTCCCGAAACCCCGGGTCGGTCCGACGACGCGTCTGATGCGAGAGGAAACCACAATGAAGTTCGGCAAGTTCGGTAGGGGAGCCGCAGTCGTCGCCGTCGCGACGCTCGCCCTCGCCGCCTGCACCTCGACCAGCGACACGTCCGACGAGGACGCGACGTCGGCCGATCCGACCACGGGCGCCACGGAGGCCTCGGGTTCGAACACCGACACGATCTTCTACTCGGCCGGCGAGGTCGAGTGGAACGGGTACAACGACCTCACGGCCGCCACGTACTCGACCTACAACTCGGTCATCAACGAGCGCGTGCGCTCGAGCTTCGTCTACTACGACGAGAACGCGCAGATCCACGTCAACGAGGACTTCGGCAACGTCGAGCTGATCAGCGACGACCCGATGGTCGTCAAGTACACGATCGCCGACGACGCGGTGTGGTCCGACGGCACCCCGATCACCTACGAGGACGCGCTCCTGACCTGGGCCGCGCAGTCGACCGCCGACGGCGAGGACGAGAACGGCAACCCCATCCCGCTGTTCGACCACGTCTCCGGTCTGGACCTCATGGAGCGCATCCCCGCCGGCCCGCAGGGCGAGGCCGGCGGCAAGGAGTTCACCGTCGAGTACGCGAACCCGTACCCCGACTACATGCTCACGACCGTGCTCGACTTCCCGTCGCACATCGTGGCCGAGCAGGCCGACATGACGATGGACGAGCTCGTCGCCGCCATCGAGGCCAAGGACGTCGAGGCGCTGCGCCCGGCGGCCGAGTTCTGGAACAACGGCTGGATCTCCTCCACCCCGGGCCAGCTGCCCGACCCGGCGATCGCCCTGTCCTCCGGCCCGTACACGTACGGCTCGTGGGAGGCCGGCCAGTCGCTGACCCTGGTCCCGAACGAGATGTGGTGGGGCGAGGCCCCGAAGACCGGCAACCTGGTCTTCCGCTTCGCGTCCGCTGACACGCACGTCCAGGCGCTCCAGAACGGCGACCTCAACGTCATCGAGCCGCAGGCCACCGTCGACACCATCGACCAGGTCAGCGCGATCGGCGACTCGGTCACGCTCGCGACCTTCCAGACCCTGATCTGGGAGCACCTCGACATCAACCGCGCCGAGGGCGCCTCGCTCGCGGACTCGGCCGAGGCCCGTGAGGCGTTCGCCATGTGCGTGCCCCGTCAGCTCATCGTCGACAACCTGATCAAGCCGATCAACCCCGACGCGGTCGTCATGAACGCCCGCGAGGTGTTCCCGTTCCAGGACGAGTACCAGGAGGTCGTGGACGCGGCCTACGACGGCCGCTACGACGAGGTCGACATCGAGGGTGCGAAGGCCAAGCTCGAGGAGGCCGGCATCACCGAGCCCCTGCGCGTGCGCATCGGCTACTCGGCGCCCAACCCGCGCCGTACCGACGAGGTCGCCCTGATCAAGGACTCCTGCGACCAGGCGGGCTTCGAGATCGTCGACTCCGGCGACTCGTCCTTCTTCGCCGCGGGCGGCGCCCTCGACACCGGTGACTTCGACGTCGCGCTCTTCGCGTGGTCGGGCTCCGGCCAGATCACCTCGGGTCAGAACATCTACTCGACCACGGGCACGCAGAACTACTACGGCTACTCGAACGAGGCCGTGGACACCGCGTGGGACGTCCTGACGGCGACCCTCGACCGTGCCGAGCAGCTCGCCGAGATCAAGACGATCGAGAAGGAGCTGTGGGACGACCTCTACGGCATCCCGCTGTTCGCGCACCCCGGTGTCGCGGCCTGGGACTCGTCGATCGACGCCATCGCCCCGACCTCCGCTCAGTCCGGCATCGTCTGGAACGCGGAGAACTGGGTCCGCGCGGCGCAGTAGAATAGCGCGTCATGCACCAATCCGATGGGGTGGGGCTTAGGCCCCACCCCATCGGCCATGTGTGGACCACGGGCCGACGGCGCCCCCAGCGGCCGGCTCCTGACACGGGATTCCACACCCAACAGAAAGTCTCTTCATGACCAGGTTTGTCCTTAGACGACTGGCGGTCTCGAGCCTGATCCTGCTGGTCGGTTCGCTGCTGATGTTCGTCCTTACGATCAACTCCGGCGACCCGCTCGAGGATCTCCGCGAGTCGACGGCGTCGAATCGTGACCAGCTGATGCAGTCGCGCATCACCAACATGGGCCTCGATCAGCCGTGGTACGTCCGTTACTTCACGTGGCTGAGCGGCGCCGCCGGCTGCCTCATCGGCAAGTGCGACCTCGGCACCGACCGCGCGGGATCCGACGTGACGGCGCTGCTCGCGCAGGCCGCCGGCTCCACGCTGCGTCTGGTGACGATCGCGACGTTCGCCGCGATCATCGTCGGCGTGATCATCGGAATCATCACCGCGATCCGCCAGTACTCCGGCTTCGACTACGTGGTCACGTTCATCAGCTTCCTGTTCTTCTCGCTGCCCGTCTTCTGGGCCGCGGTGCTGCTCAAGGAGTTCGGCGCGATCCGCTTCAACGACTGGATCGCCGACCCACAGATATCCCTGTTGCAGGCGATCGTCACCGGCCTCGTGCTCGCCGTCATCCTGTCCTCGATCATGGGTGGCGACTGGAAGCGCAGGCTCCTCACCGGCGCGATCACGGGCGTGTTCGTGGTCGCCGCGCTCATGTACTTCACCGCGGTGGGCTGGTGGCGCAACCCGGCGCTGGGCGTCGGCCTGGTCGCCCTCGTGTCGCTCGGCTTCGCCGTGGGCCTGGTCGCCCTCATCACGGGCCTGGGCAACCGCCGCGTGCTCTACTCGACCCTCACCACGGTCGGCGTCGGCATCGTCGTGTACTTCGCCGTCGCGCCGCTGCTCGACGAGCCCAACTGGCTCCTGCTGGCCGGCCTCTTCGTCTCCTCGCTTGTGATCGGCCTCCTCATCGGCCGGCTCTGGGGCGGGTACTCGAAGGGCACCGCGATGGCGCTGTCCGCCGTCACCGCGACCTTCATGGCCGCCATGACCTTCCTCGACCACCTGGTCTACGCGTGGGCGGGCTTCCTCCAGCTCAAGCCGCGCCCCATCTCGACCATCGGCTCGCAGACGCCCAACTTCCCGGGCGACTTCTGGGAGACCACGCTCGACTGGGGCACGCAGCTGCTGCTGCCCACCGCGCTGCTCACCCTCGTGTCGGTCGCGAGCTACCAGCGCTACACCCGCGCCTCGATGCTCGAGACGCTCAACCAGGACTACGTGCGCACCGCCCGGTCGAAGGGCCTGGGCGAGCGCACCGTCATCGTCAAGCACGCGTTCCGCAACGCGCTCATCCCCATCACCACCATCGTCGCCTTCAACTTCGCCGGCCTCATCTCCGGCGCGGTCATCACGGAGACGGTGTTCGGCTGGAAGGGCATGGGCGAGCTGTTCAAGTCCGGCCTCAACAACGTGGACCCGGCGCCGGTCATGGCGTTCTTCCTCGTCACGGCCATCGCGGCGATCGTGATGAACATGATCGCGGACATCGCGTACGCGTTCCTCGACCCCCGGATCAGGAGGTAGGGAGCATGAGCACCACGATTCCCACCCCGTCCGCAGATCGGAGCCAGTCATGAGCGATCCTCGTCCCGAGGACCAGCAGCCGGGCACGCCCGCTGCCACGTCGGTCGAGCCGGCGCTCGAGGAGAAGTCCTACAGCCAGGGCCAGCTGGTCCGCCGCCGCTTCTTCCACCACAAGGGCGCGATCATCGCGGTCGTCATCCTCGCCCTGATCACGCTCGTCGCGTTCACGTCGATCGGCTTCGGACCCATTCCGGGCTGGTGGGGCAAGAGCTTCTCCACCACCGGCGCGGTCCTCGACGGCGGCCGTCCCACCATCAGCTGGACCGGCCTGGGCGAGCACCCGTTCGGCCAGGACACCACCGGCCGCGACTACTTCGCGCTGGTGATGCGCGGCACCCAGATCTCGCTCACCATCGCGTTCATCGTGGGCATCGTGTCGACCATCATCGGCACGATCATCGGCGCCATCGCGGGCTACTTCCGCGGCTGGGTCGAGACGCTCCTGATGCGCATGACGGATCTGTTCATCATCATCCCGCTGCTGGTCCTCGCGGCCGTGCTCGGTCAGATCGCCTCCGGCGGCGGCATCGTCGTCCTGGCGCTGGTGCTCGCGCTCGTCACCTGGACGTCGCTCGCACGACTGGTCCGCGGCGAGGTGCTGTCCCTGCGCGAGCGCGAGTTCGTCTCCGCGGCGCGTGCGATCGGCACCGGCCCGTGGCGCATCATCTTCCGCCACATCCTGCCGAACACCGTGGGCGTCATCATCGTGTCGACCACGTTCGCCATCGCATCGGCCATCCTGCTCGAGACCGCGCTCAGCTACCTGGGCTTCGGTGTCCAGGCGCCGGACGTGTCGCTCGGCTCGCTCATCAGCCAGTACCAGACGGCGTTCACCACGCGCCCGTGGCTGTTCTGGTTCCCCGGCATCTTCATCCTCGCGATCGCGCTGTGCGTCAACTTCATCGGTGACGGCCTGCGCGACGCGTTCGACCCGCGTCAGAAGAAGGACGGTGCCTGATGACCGCGACGCCTGAGACGACGCAGCAGCCCGCCGCCGGCGAGCCGGTGCTCTCGTTCGACAACCTCGACATCAAGTTCGGTACCGAGTTCGGCACCGTCCACGCCGTCAAGGGGATCTCCATCGACGTGCGCCCCGGCGAGGTGCTCGCGCTGGTGGGCGAGTCCGGGTCCGGCAAGTCCGTGACCTCGACCTCCGCGCTGGGCCTGCTGCCCGGCAACGCGACCATCAAGGGCGACATCTCCGTCGCCGGCCAGAACGTGGGCGACCTGGGCGACAAGGGCCTGCGCCGCATGCGCGGCAACGACGTGGCCATGGTGTTCCAGGAGCCCATGACCGCGCTCAACCCCGTGCTCACCATCCGCACGCAGATGACCGAGGCGCTCGAGCTCCACGGCATCGCGTACGGCAAGGAGGCGGACGAGCGCGCCATCGAGCTCCTGCGCATGGTCGGCATCCCCGAGCCGGAGCGCCGCCTGTACCAGTACCCGCACGAGTTCTCGGGCGGCATGCGTCAGCGCGTGGTCATCGCCATGGCGATCTCCTGCGACCCCAAGGTCATCATCGCGGACGAGCCGACCACGGCCCTCGACGTCACCGTCCAGGCCGAGATCCTCGACCTGCTGCGCGACCTCAAGGACAAGCTCAACACCGGCATCCTGCTCATCACCCACAACATGGGCGTGGTGGCGGACATGGCGGACCGCGTCGCCGTGATGTTCCGCGGCGACCTGGTCGAGCAGGGCACCGCCCACGACGTGCTCAACAACCCCCAGCACGACTACACCAAGCGCCTGCTCGCCGCCGTGCCCCACCTGGGCCGCCGCGGCGCGACCCCGCCGGTCAAGGCCGGCGACGGCCCGCCGGCGCTCGAGGTGAAGGACCTGGTGGTCGAGTACCACCAGGTGGGCAAGCCGTCCTTCCGCGCGGTCAAGGAGGTCTCCCTCCACGTCAACCACGGCGAGATCGTGGGCCTGGTGGGCGAGTCCGGCTCGGGCAAGTCGACCATCGCGCGCACCGCGCTGGGGCTCATCCCGGCCGAGTCGGGCGCGATCCGCATCCTGGGCCAGGACATCACCCAGATGAAGCGCAAGGACCTCAAGGAGCTCCGCAAGCGCATCGGCGTGGTGTTCCAGGACCCCGCGAGCTCGCTCAACCCGCGCCTTCCCGTGGGTGACTGCATCGCGGAGCCCATGGAGGTCCACAAAGTGGGCGACCGGGCCTCGCGCCGCGAGAAGGTCGCCGAGCTGCTCGACGCCGTCGAGCTGCCCCGCTCCGTGGCCAACCGCTACCCGCACGAGCTGTCCGGCGGCCAGCGCCAGCGCGTGAGCATCGCCCGCGCGCTGTCGCTCGACCCGGAGCTGCTGGTCGCGGACGAGCCGACCTCCGCGCTCGACGTGTCCGTCCAGGCCTCCGTGCTCGACATGTTCACGGCCCTGCAGGACCGCTACGAGTTCGGCTGCCTGTTCGTCAGCCACGACCTCGCGGTCATCGACACGCTCGCGGACCGCGTCGTGGTCCTCAAGGACGGGCGCATCGTCGAGCAGGGCGAGCGCCAGCAGGTGCTCGCCAACCCCCAGGAGGAGTACACGCGCCGCCTGCTCATGGCCGCGCCCGTGCCCAACCCGGAGGAGCAGCTCGCACGCCGCCACGCGCGCTACGCGTTCATGAAGGAGGTGGGCGAGGAGGGCCACGGCCTCCACGTCGACCAGGACTGACGCGCCTTTCGCGAGGGGCCGGCGGGGGAGACCCCGCCGGCCCCTTCGTCTTTCCCGGGACGATGCACGGGCTGGGGACGATGCACGGGCCCGGCCCCGTGCATCGTCCCTCCGCAGGCCCCGGGACCGTCCGCGGCTAGACTGTCTCCCCGTGGCTCTCACTATCGGAATCGTCGGTCTCCCCAACGTCGGCAAGTCGACCCTGTTCAACGCCCTGACCCGCGCGGAGGTGCTCGCGGCGAACTACCCGTTCGCGACGATCGAGCCCAACGTGGGCGTGGTGCCGCTGCCGGACGAGCGGCTCGGGAGGCTCGCCGAGGTGTTCGGCTCCGAGCGCCTGGTGCCCGCGACCGTGTCCTTCGTGGACATCGCCGGCATCGTCAAGGGCGCGTCCGAGGGCGAGGGCCTGGGCAACGCGTTCCTCGCGAACATCCGCGAGGCGGACGCGATCTGCCAGGTGACCCGCGCGTTCGAGGACCCGGACGTCATCCACGTCGACGGCAAGGTCGACGCGGCGAACGACATCGAGACCATCACCACCGAGCTGATCCTCGCGGACCTGCAGACCATCGAGAAGGTGATCCCGCGCCTCGAGAAGGAGGTGCGCGCCAAGAAGGCGTCGCCGGCCTACCTGGCCGCGGTGCAGGCCGCCAAGGAGATCCTCGAGGGCGGCAAGACGCTGAGCGCCGATGCGCCCATCGAGGGACTCGACCTCGCGGAGCTGAGCGAGCTCAACCTGCTCACCGCGAAGCCCTTCATCTACGTGTTCAACCTCGACGAGGACGGCCTCGCGAACGAGGACCTGCGCGCGCAGCTCGAGTCCGCCGTCGCGCCCGCCAAGGCCGTGTTCCTCGACGCCAAGTTCGAGTCCGAGCTGGTGGACCTGAGCGAGGACGAGGCCCGCGAGATGCTCGAGGAGGCCGGCCAGGCCGAGTCGGGCCTCGACCAGCTCGCGCGCGTGGGCTTCGACACCCTGGGCCTGCAGACGTACCTCACCGCGGGCCCCAAGGAGGCGCGCGCGTGGACCATCCACAAGGGCTGGACCGCGCCGCAGGCCGCGGGCGTCATCCACACCGACTTCGAGCGCGGCTTCATCAAGGCCGAGGTGGTCTCCTTCCACGACCTCATGGAGTACGGCTCCGTGAACGAGGCGAAGTCCGCCGGCAAGGTGCGCATGGAGGGCAAGGACTACGTCATGGTCGACGGCGACGTCGTGGAGTTCAGGTTCAACGTGTAGCCGCCGTCCTACATCTGGCGGCTCGATAGGGCGTCCGCAAACCCTGGTAGCTGAAGGTCGGCTGACGTCTCTCCATCCTCGACCCGCGGAGAGACGCCCTCTATCCTGGGGCTATGTCTGCCACCGATGTGACTCCTGAGAGCCTTGCGCTCCGCGATCTCATCGACGCGCGTCGGCAGGAGTTCGACGTGCTTCTGGCAAAGTATGCGGCGACTCGTCCGCGACTGTTCGGTTCTGTCGCTCGAGGCACGGCTCACGAGGACAGTGACATCGACATCCTTGTGGAGATGGACCCCTCCGATGGCAACCTTCTCATGCGGGCTTCGGGGCTGATGGAGGAGGTCAGGGCGCTGTTTGGTCGTGACGACATCGACGTCTTCCCGGCGCAGTTGCTCAAGCGGCAGGTCTCGCAGTCGGCCATCGAGGATGCGGTCGCTCTGTGAGTCGCAGCGTCGAGCAGCGAATCGAGGACATCCTTGACGCGGTCGAGCGGTGCCGTCGGTATGTCGCTGTTCTTGATGGTGGCGATTCCGACGTCATCGACATGGCTGAGGACGCGATCGAACGCAACCTGCAGATCATCGGTGAGGCCGCAAACCACCTGACCTCCGAGGTTGTCGAGGCGCACCCCGAGATCGCCTGGCCGCAGATCCGCGGGTTCCGCAACATCCTTGTTCACCAGTACTTCGGCGTCGACATCGACGTGATCCGGGACGTGGTGGAGAACTATCTTCCGCCGCTCGCTGACGCCGTGCGCCAGCATGTCGAGTCCGGCGAGGACATGCCGTAGGTCGCTGCGTTCGCGGGTCCTTCCGGCGCTATCCGCTGATCCTCACGCGCCTGCTGCGCACCGCGACGAAGATCTTGCTGAAGACCCATCGCACGGCCCACCCGGTGATCCAACCGGCGGCCGCTCCAACGGCTGCGTTGGCGGCACCGATCCCGAATGCTGAAGGTATGAGCTGCCAGTAGGTCAGCGTTCCCGTGTCTTTGATCTCCGGGATGAAGAAGGTCGAGACCCACAGGAGCCCGCCTGCGATCGCAACGGTGAGGAAGAACTGCCATCGTGGCGGCAGGAGCGCCATCACGAAGAATCCCATCAACAGCATCCCGAGAATCATCCTCTGCCCCCTCGCACAGGTGGAACGGAAAGCTGATACAACAACCGCTTGCTGTCCAGTCAAGCAGTACGACCCCGTGGACAGCAAGAGGTTATTCGGCTACGGAACGCGGTGGAGTTCCGCTTCAACGTCTAGAGACGACGCGCTCGGCCGCGCGGGCCGTCGTGGCGGCTCGCCGCGGGCGTCGCGGTAGATCTGCGCACGTCTCGGCGCCGGTTCGTGCCGAGATCTGCCACCACGGCCGTGGGACGCGGGCGGACAGCGGCCCGACGCCGCCCGGGATGGTCGCGGCGGGTCAGGGGGGGCGACGGCTACACGACTTCGCGCCCGCTGACCCAGTCCCGCTCGACCCCGTCCAGCGGATCCGTGAACCGCAGCCGCCGCGCCACGAGCTGCAGCGGCGTCGAGAAGTCGTCCGCCGCCACCTCCCGCACCACCGGATAGAGCGGGTCGCCCACCAGGGCCAGCCCCGCATCGGCCATCTGCAGGCGCAGCTGATGCGTCTTTCCGGTCACGGGGGAGAGCCGGTACCGAGCGAACCCGCCGCGCACCTCGACCACCTCGACCAGGGTCTCGGCATTCGCCGGCCCCGGCACCTGGACCGCCTGCAGGCTCCCGCGGGGCTTCTCGATGCGGCCCACGAGCCGCAGCGGAAACGACAGCGAAGGATCGAACCGCCCGATCGCCTCGTAGGTCTTGGACGCGCCTCCGCCCTGGAAGACCCCAGCGTAGGCGCCGCGGCACGCGCGGTGCGTGGTGAACACCAGCACCCCCGCGGTGAGCCGGTCCAGACGATGCGCGGGCGCCAGGTCCGGCAGGCCCAAGGCCAGCCGCAGCCTCACCAGCGCCGTCTCCCGCACGTGCGCGCCGCGGGGCGTCGTCGCGAGGAAGTGCGGCTTGTCGACGACGACCAGGTTGTCGGTGCGGTCGAGCACCGGCATCGGGAACGGCACGGGCACCTCGGCCGGGAGCGGCCGGTGGAACCACACGAACGTCGCGGGCCGGTACGCCTCGTCGCCGGTGAGCGCCCGGCCCGCATCGTCCACGAACTCGCCGGCCGCCAGCCGCGCGACGACCTCGGCGTGCGCCGGCAGCCGCTCCACCAGGAACTCCCGCATCGTTTCCCACGGCGGCGCCTCGCCGCGCACGGGCGACGGCGTGCGCACCCAGGACGCGTCGAGCCCGTCGCGCTGCGGCAGAGGCGAGCGGCGCGCCATCAGGCCGATGCGGGGCAGGCGGAGCGGGTCACGGAAAGCATCGTACGGAGGGACGATGCGAGGCGGCCCGGGCAGGCCACCGCCAGTTCCTTGGGAGAGTACAAGGGCCCGGATTTTGGCTGGATGCAAGTGTTACGTTGTTCGGCAACGTTCGCCGCTGTGTCCCCCTGGGGCGCGACGCCGGTCCGAGCGTACGAGCACCGCCCAGGCGGTGCATCGTCTCCCGGCAAGAGGCGCGGTGCCTCTCCGTCGTGAACTCAGGTGCGCTGATGAGGCGCCTCATGGAGGTATGTGTGCAGGGTCGAGCAACCGGCTCCTCGAGCCAAACCCGCGAAGAGCGGCGCCGCGGACGCGGTGCCCCCACCACCGGACCCGTCCCCGAGGACACCACGGTGGTCCCCGAGGTCACGCAGAAGCGCGGCTGGAGCCGCTTCTTCCTGCTGGTGCGCCGCTCGCGCGCCCCGTGGCTCCGGATCCTCGTCGCCGTCGGCGTCATCTACTGGATGACCAGGTTCTCGGTGAGCGCCACCGAGCCGGCCAGCCAGCTGCTGACCGGCGACGTGAGCGTCGAGAACGTGACCCTGTTCATCGAGCTCACGCTCGCGGCGACGCTGCTGATGCTCGTCAGCGGGGTCCTCACCGACTACCTCACGGCCGTCACCAACCGGAACCTGCGCACCTCGCTGTGGAAGCACATGCTGCGCCTGCCGCTGTCGTCGTTTGACAGGACGCCGCCCACCGAGCTGCTGTCGCGCCTCACCAACGACGTCGCCAACATCGGCGGCTGGCTGGTCCAGACCCTGGTGACCGCCACCACCATCATCATGGCCGTGTCGATGGCGGGGCAGAGGCTCATGGCCGCCAACCTCGACCCCATCCTGATCTGGGTGGCCGTCGCGGGCCTCCCCATCCAGTGGTTCATCGGGTGGGCGTTCGGCCGCCTCATGTACGTCTTCAGCCGCAACCTCACCACCGAGGGTGCACGCACCACCGTGTCGCTCGCCGAGCGCCTGGTGAACATCCCGCTCATCAAGTCCTTCTCTGCGATGGACCGCGAGACCGAGCGCGTCAACGGCGCGCTCGACAAGCTCTACAAGGCCAACACCCGGATGGGCTTCGGCATCACCGCCATGACGCCGATCAAGACCCTCGGATCTCTCGCCATGGACCTGCCGGTCCTGATCCTCGGTATCAGCCTCGTGGGCGCCGACTCCATGGACGTCCAGGGCTGGGTGTCGTACTGGATGCTCTCCTCCGTGATCCAGGCCGCGGGCTCGCCCGTGCTGAGCCTGTGGGTGGGCGCCAAGTCCGTCCAGGGTGGCACCGCCCGCCTGGGCGCCATCTTCGAGACGGAGATCGAGACCGGCGGCGACGTGGCCCCGGTGACGGCCGCCCCCGAGGTCGCCTTCTCCGACGTGCACTTCGCCTACGGCGACAACCCCGCGCTGCGCGGCCTCACCCACACCTTCCGCCCGGGCACGTGCACCGCGATCGTGGGCCCCAGCGGCGGCGGCAAGTCGACGCTCATCGCGCTCGCGCAGCGCCTGTACGTCCCGACCGCCGGCGAGCTGACCGTCGACGGCGTCGAGGTCTCCCAGTACCGCCTCGAGGAGTACCGGCGCGGCACGGGCAGCGTGCCCCAGGGCGCGACCGCGCTCGAGGGCACGGTCCGCGAGAACCTGCTCTACGGCCTGCGCTCGACCGTCGGCGACGACGAGCTCTCGGCCATGATGGACCGCGTCTGCGGCCCCGACCTCCTGGCGAACCTGCCCGACGGCCTCGACACGGTCGTGGGCGACACCGGGGTGCAGCTCTCGCCCGGGCAGCAGCAGCACCTGCTGCTCACCCGCATGCTCCTCGAGCCGCACCCGGTGCTCCTGCTCGACGAGCCCACCGCGAGCCTCGACCCGGTCGCCGCGCAGCGCGCGATGACCGCGGTGCGCGAGGTCGCGAGCGACGCCACGGTGCTGATCGTGGCGCACACGCCGGCCGCCGTGGCGGTGGCCGATGCGGTGGTCGTCGTCGAGGAGGGCCGCGTCACCGCCGCGGGCGCCGTCCGCGACCTCGCGCAGACCAACCCCTACGTCCGCAGCCTTGTCGAGGGAGACCACGCATGACCACGCTGACTCCGGCCGCGCGTACCGCGCGTCCCCCGCGCAAGGGCGCCTGGAAGCGCTTCTTCCGTATCTTCCGCCTGGTGCGCTTCCCCTGGATGCTCTTCCTGATCGGCACCGGAGCCTCGCTCGCGGTTGTCCCCGTCACCATCTTCGCGGCCTCCGTCAAGGCGAAGGTCCGCATGGGTGACATCCTGGGCGACAACTTCGTCTGGCTGTACGTCGCCGTCATCTTCATCCCCATCCTCGTCAGCACCGGCGCCGCCATCGCGATGGTCTTCATGGGGGCCAAGGTCCAGCGCTCGGCGCAGGGCGTCGCATGGCGCAAGCTCTCGAGCGCCTCCATCGAGGACCTCGAGGCGTTCGACAAGCGCGAGCAGGTCTCGCGCGTGACCAACGACACGTCCGGCATCTCGCAGATTCCCGGCGAGGTCATCAACCTGGTCACGGGCCTGTACTCGATCGGGGCCGCCGTGGTCGCCATCGCGACCGGCCAGAACGTCACCCTCGCGCTGTGGTTCCTCACTCTCATCCCGCTGACCCTGGCGGTCACGTGGTTCCGCGGCTGGCTCTCGCAGCTCGTGGGCCGCCGTCACCAGGACGCGTACGGACTGGCGACCAGCTACTTCGCCAACCGCCTCCAGCGCGTGCGCGTGCTCAAGCCGCTGGGCCTCAACGCGGAGCACGAGGCCGAGGGCACCGTGCCCAACGACACGCTCTTCCGCGCGGAGATGTGGGCCACCCTGCGCACGTTCGTCGGGTCCATCTCCAACTCCACCATCACCACCATCGCGGCGCTCATCGTCTACCTGGTGGGCGCCCAGCTGGTGCGCGATGGGGAGATGGGAGTCGAGGGCATCGCGCTCGGCGTCGAGATCGCGGGCGTGCTCACCGCGGCGATCATGACCTCGATCTCCAGCTATGCCGAGGTCAAGGACGTCCAGGGCGCCACCGAGAAGCTCGCCGTGGTCCTCAACCTCCCCGACGAGCAGTCGGCCGAGGGCGACGCCATCCCCGAGTCGCCCCGCGACATCCACCTGCGCGACGTCCGCCTGGAGCGCGGCGGCTGCCCGGTGCTGCACGACGTCTCGCTGGACTTCCCGGCCGGCTCGGTCACCGCGATCGTGGGCCCCCGCGGCAGCGGCAAGTCCACGCTCCTGCGCGTGCTCGACCGCAGCCTCGCGCCCACGAGCGGCGAGCTGCTCCTGGACCACGAGCCCGCCCGGCGCTACTCGCTCGACTCCTGGCGCGAGGGCACTGCCCTGGTCCCGCAGGACTCGGCGATGCTGTCCGGCACCATCGCGGACACCATCCGCTTCGGCGACCTCGAGATGGGCGACGAGGAGCTGCGCGAGGCCGCGAAGACGGCCGCCGTGGACGAGTTCGTGGACCGTCACCCCGACGGCTATGGCCGCGCCATCGGCCCCGACGGCGCCGGCCTCTCCGGCGGTCAGCGCCAGCGCGTGGCCATCGCCCGCGCGGTGGCGACCCGCCCGCAGTACCTGCTGCTCGACGAGGCCGCCAGCGCCCTCGATGCGGTCACCCACGAGCGCGTCGCGGCCAACCTGCGCGAGGTCTTCGACGGCCGCACGGTCGTCATGACCTCGCACCACCTCGAGACCGTCCGCGACGCCGACCAGATCGTCGTCATGAACGACGGCACCGTCGAGGCCGTCGGCACCCACGGCGACCTGCTCGCCGCATCGGCCACCTACCGATCCCTGGTGACCGCCGCCTCCACCACCCACCCGACCGCCAACCAGGAGGGCATGCGCCGTGATTGACGCATCGAACATCCGCCGGCTCGACAACGGGATGACCGTGATCGTCGAGGACCGTCCCACGGTTCCCGTCGTCACCGTCGACCTCACCTTCGACATCGGCTCCAAGCACGAGGTCGACGGCCAGCGCGGCGTCGCCCACCTCTTCGAGCACCTCATGTTCTACGGCTCCAAGAACGTGCCGTCGGGCGAGCACATGAGCACCATCAACTCGGTGGGCGGCGTGGTCAACGCGAGCACCGGCCTGGCGCGCACCCGCTACTTCGAGACCATCCCCACGCGGGCCCTGCGCCGCGCGCTGTGGCTCGAGGCGGACCGCGTCGCGACCCTCGCCGAGGGAATCAACGCGGAGGCGCTGCGCACCCAGATCGACGTGGTGCGCAACGAGGCGAAGCAGCGCTACGCGCGCCCCTACGGCGGCATCTTCGAGCGTGCGCTCGAGGAACTGTTCCCGGTGGGGCACCCCTACCGCATCGGCCCCATCGGCCTCATGGAGGACCTCGAGGCCAGCACCGTCGAGGACATGGTCGCGTTCTTCCGCCGCTACTACACGCCCGCCAACGCGGTGCTCACCCTCGTGGGCGACGTCCGCGTCGAGGAGGGCTTCGCGCTCGCGCAGGAGTACTTCGGCGGCATCGTCGGTGCGCCCAAGCCCGAGCCGCTGGTGATCGACACCCTGCCGCCGCTCGCGAACGTCCCCACCCTCGCGGTCACGGACACGGTGCCCAACCCCGCCACGTACTACATGTGGCGCACGCCCTCGATCGTCGACGACGCGGTGCCCGCGCTCGACATCGCGTTCGCGACGCTGTGGGGCGGCGCGAGCCGACTCCAGTCGCGCCTGGTCCGCGACACCGGCCTCGCGCTGCGCGTGCAGCCCATGTCCGAGCGCATGCTGGGCAACGGCTTCCAGTGGGGCGGGATCTTCCTCAAGGACGAGAGCGCGCGGCCCGAGGTACGCGCGATCGTGACGGAGGAGCTCACGCGCCTCGCCGAGTCCGGACCCGACGAGGTCGAGTTCGAGATCGCCGGCGCGCTGATCGAGCGCGCCGAGGCGCGCTCCACCACCGACGTGGGCGAACGCGCCGCGGCCCTGTCCGATGCGCACCTCGCGTTCGGCGACGCGACCGCCGCCGATCGCGCGGTCGACCGGCTGCGCGCCGTGACGCCCGAGCAGGTCGCCGCGGCCGTGGGCGAGTGGCTGCGACCCGAGTCCGCGATCGTCATCGACTGGAACCCGGCGGAGTCCGCCGCGACGGCGGGGAAGTCCGCAGACAGGGCCGCCGCCGCGGTCGAGGGGAGCAACTGACATGACCGTTCTCGCGCCCAAGCCCGAGCTCCCCGAGTTCACCCCGTGGTCCGTGCCCGTCCTGGAGGAGTGGGTGACGTCCGCCGGCACGCGCGGCCGCCACCTCGAGTCCGAGGGCACCATGCTGCACGTCTTCATGAACTTCCGTCAGCCCCGCGACGCCGAGCCCCGCGCGATCGAGGGAGTCACCTCGCTCATGGGCCGGCTGTGGAACGAGGGCCCGGTGGGCCTCGACGCCCAGCAGTTCGCCACCGAGTGCGCGCGCCAGGGCCTGCAGATGCAGCTCTCCGGCGGCATGCGCGGCGCCGGCATCGGCCTCAACGTGCCGATGGCGCGCGTGGAGGGGGCGCTCGCCCTGCTCGCCCGCGTGCTGCTCGAGCCCCGCTTCTCCGAGACGGACCTCGAGCGCGTCCGCGCGAACGTGATCGCCGAGCGCAAGGAATCGCGGTCGACCCCCTCGACCGTCGCGGAGGAGACGCTGAACTCGGTGCTGTTCGCCGAGCACGAGCGCCAGTCCCGGCCGGGCGAGGGCACCGAGGCGGAGATCGCGCGCATCACGCGCGAGGACATCGTCGAGCGCTTCGAGACGCTGCTGCGCCCGCAGGCGCTGACCGTCGTCTCCTCGGGCCCGCTGTCCACGGAGGAGTTCCAGGCGCTGCTCGAGGGGAGCCTGGCCGCGTGGTTCGCGCGCGAGGGACGCCCCGCGGACGAGGACGGCGAGCCCGCCGAGCTGCGCGAGCCCGGCCGCCTCGTCTTCGTGGACATGCCCGGTCGCCCGCAGACCACCCTCAAGCTGGCCACGCCCACCGTGCCGGCCTCGGACCCGCGCAACGGGTCGCTGAGCCTGGCGGCGAAGATCCTGGGCCAGGGCCTCGAGTCGCGCATCAACTCCGAGCTGCGCGACCAGAAGGGCTACACCTACGGCCTGAGCGCGTACGGCAACATGGGCAAGGACCGCGGCGCGTTCGCCGTCATGGGCAACGTCGAGGCGAAGAGCACGGGCCCGGCGATCGCCGACCTGCTGCGCATCATCGCCGACTTCCGGGCCGAGGGCCCCACCGCCGACGAGCACCGCCGCGCGGTCGAGTCCAAGGTGGCCAGCCTGCCCATCCGCAACCAGGACCCGGCCGCGATCGCGCGCGACACGGCGGGCGCGCTCATGCGCGGCCTGGGCGGCGACTGGTCGGCGCGCCAGGTCGAGCAGTACATGGCGTCCACCCCGGAGTCCATCCGGGAGCACTTCGCCGCGATCATCCCCGAGCGCATGTCGCTCGTGCTGGTGGGCGACGCGGAGACCTGCCTGCCGCAGCTCGAGGCCGCCGGCGTAACGGTCGACGAGGTGCGCTGACCCCTCTCGCGCACGCACGAACGCCCGGGGCCCGGGCGCCGGAACGCCACTGTTCCCGGCGCCCGGGCCCCGTCGCATACGGACCCGGCCCGTGCATCGGCCCCGGTCCCGGGCGTCCCGGGGTTAGGGTGCGAACTATGAGCGACAGCCTGCCCCCCTGCCCCGAGTGCGCCGAAGAGTACGCCTACGAGATGGGCGCGCTGCTCGTGTGCCCCATGTGCGGCCACGAGTGGTCCGCCCAGGCGCCGGCCGCCGGGGGAGAGGCGGACGCGGACGCGCCGCGCGTCATCAAGGACGCCGTGGGCAACGTCCTCGCCGACGGCGACACGGTCACCGTGATCAAGGACCTCAAGGTCAAGGGATCGTCCGCGCCCATCAAGGTGGGCACCAAGGTCCGCGGCATCCGCCTGGTCGACGGCGTGGGCGACCACGACATCGACTGCACCGTGCCCGGCTTCGGGGCCATGCAGCTCAAGTCCTCGGTGGTCAAGAAGTCCTGACCGGGGGACGATGCGCGGGCCGGCGCCCCTGTCGCGTCGCCCGTCCGCTCACTACGCTGGAGGCGTGACCTCGGGCACCTCCTTCGGCCGCGTCGCGGCGGAGTACGCGCGCGGCCGGCCCGACTATCCGGCCGATGCGGTGGCGTGGATGCTCGAGGGCGTCGAGGGGCAGGTGCTCGACGTGGGCGCGGGCACCGGCAAGCTCACCATCGCGCTGCTGCACCAGCATCATCGGGTCATCGCCGTCGACCCCGACCCCGTCATGCTCGCGACGCTCGAGATCCACGCGCCCGGCGTCATGACGGTGCGCGGGTCCGCCGAGTCGCTGCCCTTCGCGGACGGCTCCGTGGCCGCCGTGGTGATGGGGCAGGCCTGGCACTGGGTCGACGTCGAGGCCGCGAGCGCGGAGATCGCGCGGGTGCTCAGGCCCGGCGGCACGCTGGGCATGATCTGGAACATCCGCGACGAGTACTCGCCGTGGGTCGAGGCGCTCACCCGGATCATCGGCTACTCGCACGCGGAGCGGCTGCTCGACGGGCCTGGGCCCCGCGTGGGCGCGCCGTTCGGCGAGCTCGAGGCCTACGAGACCACGTGGAAGGCGGAGGTCACCGCGGCGGAGGTGCGGGCGCTCGTGCACTCGCGCAGCACCTACTTCTCGGCGCGGGACGAGGCGGCGCACGACGTGGACCTCGCGCTCGAGCAGCTGTTCGCGAGCATCGGCCTGACCGGGGATGCGACCGCGACCATGCCGTACGCGACATTCGCGTTCCGTGCGAGGACGCCGGGCGCGAGCGAGGACACGGCGGACGCGGCGGGCGCGGCGGACGCGGCGGACGCGGCGGACGCGGCGGATGCGAGCGAGGACGCGGCGGGCGCGCCCGCTCCCGACGACGCTTGAGCCGCCCCGCCCGCCTCAGTCCGCGTCGTGGATCTCGCGGTGCAGCCGCTCCATCCGCGCGTCGAGTTCGGCGGCGAGGCCGGCCGCCTCGGTGAGCTCGGCCGTGAGCCGCGCCGGCACGGCCTGGTCGTACTTGTAGTAGATCTTGTGCTCGAGCGAGGCCCAGAAGTCCATCGCGACGGTGCGGAACTGCAGCTCGACGGGCACGTGCACCGTGCCCGAGGACAGGAACACCGGCACCGTCACCACCGCGTGCAGGCTCTGGTAGCCGCTGGGCTTGGGGCGCGCGATGTAGTCCTTGACGCGCACCACCGTGACGTCGTCCTGCGCGGTGAGCAGGTCGAACAGCCGGTAGACGTCCGCGGTGAAGGCGCACGTGATGCGCACGCCCGCGATGTCGTGGATGTGGCGGCGGACGGTCGCGAAGCCGCCGTCCAGGCCCTTGCGGCGCACCTTCGCCGCGATCGAGTCGAACGACTTCACCCGGCTGTTGACGTGCTCGATCGGGTTGTAGTCGTGCATGTGCTGGAACTCGTCGGACAGGATCGAGATCTTGGTCTCGATCTCGCGCAGCCCGAACTCGTACTCGAGCAGGAAACGCTGGAAGCCGTCGCGCAGCTCGAGGAGCTGCCGCGACGTGGGCGCCATGACGGGGGACGATGCAGGGGCGGGGTTCGCCGCGCCCGGCACGGGCACGGGCGGGAGCGGGTGGGTCACGGAGCCTCCGTCGGTTGCTCTGGGGCCAACGAACAGGGCGGGCCGTCGGTGCCCGCCGCCCGCGCATCGGTCCCCCTCACGTGACCGCCCGCGTCACCAGGTCGACGATCCGCGCCGCGACCTCGTCGGTCACCTCGACGAGGGCGAAGGACGTGGCCCACATCGCGCCGTCGTCGAGGGCGGCCACGTCCTGGAACCCGAAGGTCGCGTAGCGCGAGGAGAACTTCGCGCCCGACTGGAAGAAGCACACCACCTTGCCGTCCTTGGCGTAGGCGGGCATGCCGTACCAGGTCTTGGGCGCCAGCTCGGGAGCCGTCGAGGTGACCAGGTCGTGCACCCGCCGCGCGAGCTCGCGGTCCGCGGGCTCCATCTCCGCGATCTTCTCCGCGCACGCCTCCGCGTCCGCCTGGGCGCCCTGGGCCCGCTTCGCCTCGCGCGCCCGCTCGCGCATGGCCGCGCGCTCCTCCTTGGTCCATCCCGCCGTGTCGCTCACGCCGTGCTCCTTCCGTGCGGACGCCCCCCGGGGGGGACGTGCATCGTTCCCACGCTATCCCCGCCCCTGGCACGATGGGCGGCATGCAGAGCACTCCGCACCTCGCCCGCAAGGTCGTCGCCGAGCTGGTGGGCACCGCCTTCCTGCTCATGGCCGTCGTGGGCTCCGGCATCATGGCCACCCGCCTGTCGCCCGACGACGTGGGCCTCCAGTTGCTCCAGAACTCCGTCGCCACCGGCGCCGCGCTCGTCGCGCTCATCCTCGCGCTCCAGCCCGTGTCCGCGGCGTTCAACCCCGTGGTGACCCTGGTGGAGCGCGCGCTGGGCCTCATTCGCACGCTCGACGCGGCGGTGCTCATCGCCGCGCAGGTCGTGGGCGGCACGGTCGGCGTCATGCTCGCGAACCTCATGTTCGACCTCGACGCGGTCACCCTGTCCACCAAGGAGCGCGCCGGCACCGGGCTGTGGATCGCGGAGGTGATCGCGACGCTGGGCCTGGTCCTCATCATCTTCGGCTCGGTGCGCGCGGACCGCTCCCGCACCGTCGCCTTCGCCGTGGGCGGCTACATCACCGCCGCGTACTGGTTCACCTCGAGCACCAGCTTCGCCAACCCGGCCGTCACCATCGCGCGCATGTTCTCCGACACGTTCGCGGGCATCGCGCCCGCGAACGTCGCGATGTTCATCGCCATGCAGCTCCTGGGCGGCGCGATCGCCGTCGTGCTGGTGCGGGTCCTCTACCCGGAGCGCCAGCGCGCGCTCGTCGCGGCGGGGGACGATGCGCCGGCCGGGGACGGCGCGCGCCCGTAGGGCGCGGGTCCCGGTAGGGCGCGCATCCGGCCGCGACGGGACGCCCCTGCCGCACACGACAACGCGGGGACGGGCCTCCCGGCCCGCCCCCGCATCGTCCCCCCTCAGGGACTGTGCGAGCTCGTCAGTCGAGCTCCGCGATCCGCTCCTTCATCTGCGCGAGCTGCGCCTTGACCGGGACCGGCACCTTGGCGCCGTAGCCGCGCAGGAAGGCCTCCGCGTCGGCGGCCTCCGCCTCGAGCGACGCCTTGTCGAGCGCGAACAGCTCGGCCCACGCCGCGTCGTCGACCCCGGCGCGGTCGTGGTCGATCGCGCCCTCCGCGGGCGTGTACCCGAACGGGCCGTCCTGGGTCTCGCCCTGGCCGTCGAGGCGCTCGAGGATCCACTTGAGGACGTGGATGTTCTCGCCGAAGCCGGGCCAGATGAACTTGCCGTCCGAGCCCTTGCGGAACCAGTTGACCTGGAAGATCTTCGGGGCCCCGCCGGCGGCCTCCGCCGCGGCGCCCACGTCGAGCCACTTGCGCCAGTGGTCGGCCATGTGGAGGCCGGCGAACGGGAGCATCGCGAAGGGGTCGCGACGCAGTTCGCCCACGGTGCCCTCGGCCGCGGCGGTGCGCTCGGAGGCGAGCGTCGCGCCCATGAACACGCCGTGCTGCCAGCTGCGGGCCTGTGCGACGAGCGGCACGTTGGTGGCGCGGCGGCCGCCGAAGATGATCGCGTCGACCACCACCCCGTCCGTGTCCTCCCAGTCGTCGGAGATGGTGGGGCACTGCGCCGCGGAGACGGTGAAGCGGGCGTTGGGGTGCGCGGCCGGCTCGTCGGAGTCCGGCGTCCAGTCGCGGCCGCGCCAGTCGATCAGGTGCGCCGGCGGCTCGGGCGTCTGGCCCTCCCACCACACGTCACCGTCGTCGGTGAGCGCCACGTTGGTGAAGATGGTGTCGCGCTCCATGGTGTCCATCGCGACCGGGTTGGTGTCGCGGCCGGTGCCGGGGGCGACGCCGAAGAAGCCGGCCTCGGGGTTGATGGCGCGCAGGCGGCCGTCGGGGCCGGGCGCGATCCAGGAGATGTCGTCGCCCAGGGTCTCGACCTTCCAACCGGGCAGCGTGGGCTGGAGCATCGCGAAGTTGGTCTTGCCGCACGCACTGGGGAAGCCGGCGGCGATGTGCCGGACCTCGCCGCGCGGGCTGGTCACCTTGAGCAGCAGCATGTGTGCGGCCAGCCAGCCCTCGTCCTGGCCGATCACGGAGGCGATGCGCAGCGCGAACGCCTTCTTCGCGAGGATCGCGTTGCCGCCGTACGCGGAGCCGTACGACCAGATCTCGCGGGTCTCGGGGAAGTGGGTGATGTACTTGATGCGGTTGCACGGCCACACGACGTCCTGCTCGCCCGGCTGGAGCGGCGCGCCCACGGTGTGCGCGCACTTGACCCACTCGGTCTCGGGGCCGATCTGCGCGAGCGCCGCCGATCCCATGCGGGTCATGGTGCCGGTCGACAGCACCACGTAGGGGGAGTCCGTGACCTGGACGCCGTAGCGGGTGAGCGGTCCGCCCACGGGGCCCATCGCGAACGGCATCACGTACATGGTGCGGCCGCGCATCGCGCCGCGGAACAGCCCGTCGAGCGTCTCGCGCATCTGCGACGGCGGCACCCAGTTGTTCGTGGGGCCGGCGTCCTCCTCCTTGGCCGAGCAGATGAACGTCCGCCCCTCGACGCGTGCCACGTCGTCCGGGTTCGAGCGCGCCAGGTAGGAGTTGGGGCGCTTCTTGTCGTTCAGCGGGAGCAGCGTGCCCGCGTCGACCATGCCGGCGATGAGGCCGCGGCGCTCCGCGGGGGAGCCGTCGCACCAGACCACCTCGTCCGGCTGCGCGTGGGCGACCAGCTTGTCGACCCACGCGACCACGCGGGGGTCGGCGTCGGCGGGGGTGTTCACGGTGCGGGGCTCGTGCTCGGTGATGGTCATCGCTGCTCCCTGATGGTTGGGGACTTCTGCTGCTCTGGAGAGGGCGGCGGTTCGGGAAGGGACCGCCTGGTTTCGACGCTAGAGGGGACGATGCGGGGATTGCGCGGGTCTTTCGCGTGAAGTTTGGCGATTCTTTCCGTAGGGTGAAGCCATGCCGGATCTCGCCACGCTCGGGCGCCGCGTGCGCCACTTCCGGCTCGAGGCCGGGCTCACCCTCGAGCAGCTGGGGCGCGACCTCGACGTCGCCCAGAGCCAGCTCTCGCTCATCGAGAACGGCCACCGGGAGCCCCGCCTCACGCTGCTGAGCGCGCTGGCCGAGCGGCTGGGCGTGGGCGTGGGGGACCTGCTCGACGCGACGCCCCCGAGCCCGCGGGCCGCCCTGGAGATCGAGCTCGAGAAGGCCCAGGCGAGCGCCGCGTACCGCGAGCTGGGGCTGCCCGAGCTCCGCGCCGGCCGGGCGCTGTCCGACGACGTGCTGGCCGCGCTGGTGGGCCTGCACCGCGAGCTCGACCGGCGCGCGCGGCTCGCGATCGCGACGCCGGAGGAGGCGCGCCGCGCCAACACCCGCCAGCGCATGCGCATGCAGAAGCGCGACAACCACCTGCCCGAGATCGAGGCGCTCGCGAGCGAGGACGTGGCCGCCGCGGGGCACGAGGGCGGCGCGCTCACCCACCGCACGGTCACGCTCATGGGCGAGCGGCTGGGGCTGTCCATCGTCCACGTCGACGACCTCCCGCACTCGGCCCGCTGCGTGCTCGACCTCGAGAGCGGCCGCATCTACATCCCCCCGGCCTCGATCCCCGGCGGGCACGGGCTGCGCTCGCTCGCGCTCCAGGCCATGGCGCACGTGCGCCTGGGCCACGGCGAGCCGCGCGACTACGCCGACTTCCTCGCGCAGCGCCAGGACGCGAGCTACTACGCCGCGGCGTGCCTCATGCCGACGGACGCGGCCGTCGCGTTCCTCGAGCGGGCCAAGCGCGATCGTGACATCGCGATCGAGGACTTCCGGGACGCGTTTGGCGTCACCCACGAGGCGGCCGCGCTGCGCTTCACCAACCTCGCGACCACGCACCTGGACATGACGCTGCACTTCCTGCGCGTCGCCGGCGACGGCACCGTGGTGCGCGCCTACGAGAACGACGGCCTGCCGCTCCCGGTGGACGCCACGCGTGCCACGGAGGGTCAGGTGGTGTGCCGCGAGTGGAGCGCGCGGCGCGCGTTCGCCCGGACCACCCGCACCACCGAGTACTACCAGTACACCGACACCCCGGCGGGCACGTTCTTCGAGGCCACCCAGACGGGCGTCGCCGAGTCCGAGGAGTTCTCCATCACGCTGGGCGTGCCGTACCGGGAGTCCAAGTGGTTCCGCGGGCGCGACACCACCAACCGCGCGCAGTCGCGCTGCCCGGACCTGAGCTGCTGCCGCCGGCCCGACGAGGAGGCGTCGCAGCGGTGGCGGGGGAGGGCGTGGGCGAGCGCCCGCGTCCACGCGCACATCTTCTCGCCCCTGCCGCAGGGCACGTATCCGGGGGTCGATGACCGCGAGCTGTACGCGTTCCTCGACTCCCACGCCGCCGACGGCGAGGAGTGAGCGGCTAGTCCTCCGCGGCCTGGCGCGCCCGGTAGGCGTGCACCGCCGCGCGGTTGGTGCACGTCGGGGAGCAGTACTTGCGCGACCGGTTGCGGGACATGTCGAGCACCACGCCCTCGCAGTCGTCCATGGCGCAGCGGTCCAGCCGGGTCATCTCGTCCGCGCGGATCACGTCGATCATCGCCATCGCTGTCTCGACCAGGATGCGCGCGTGCAGCGGGGCGTCGTCGCTCGTGCCGTGGATGTGCCAGTCGCGGCCGTCGTGGCGCACCAGCCGGGGGAGGGCGTGCTGCTCCGCGAGGATCGCGTTGACCAGCGGAACCGCCTCGTCCCGCGTGGCGCTGAAGAGCCGGCGCAGCGGCGTCCGGATCGCACGCACCCGCTCGAGGTCGCCCTCGCCGGGCGGCCGGCCCGAGAACTCGAAGCGCGCGTAGAACTCCGTCAGATCCTCGAACGTCTCCAGCGTGTCCGGCTCGAGCTCCGAGTTGGCGAGGAACACGCCGGACTCCAGCGCCTCGACGGTGTCACTGGCAAAACTCATTTTGACACATTACCAGAGTGCGCGTACCGTCATGAGTCATGACTGTTTTTGCTCATGACGCCGCCCGCGGGCGGCTGGCGGCCGGACTCGGCTTCGCGCTCGTCTCCGCGCTCTCGTTCGGCGCCTCGGGTTCGCTGGGGCGCGGCCTCATCGATGCGGGCTGGACCGCCGGCGCCGCGACGCTCGCGCGCGTGACCATCGCGGCGGTGGTGCTCGCCGTGCCCGCGTTGCTCGCGATGCGCGGCCGCTGGGGCGCGCTGCGCCACGGCTGGCGCCTCGTGGTCGCCTACGGCCTGTTCGCGGTGGCGGGCTGCCAGCTCTTCTACTTCATGGCCGTGACCCACCTCGACGTGGGCGTGGCGCTGCTCATCGAGTACATGGCGCCCGTCGCCGTGGTCGCGTGGCTGTGGGTCCGCCAGGGGCACCGGCCGTCGCCGCTGACGCTCGTGGGCGGGGCCGTCGCGCTCGGCGGCATGGCCCTGCTGCTCGACTTCCTGGGCGGCAGCGTCCACGTCGACGTCGTGGGCGTCGGTTGGGCGCTGCTCGCGATGGTCGGCGCGGCCGTGTACTTCGTGATCGGCGGCGACAACTCCACCGGGCTGCCCCCGGTGATGCTCGCCTGGGGAGGCCTCGTGGTCGGCGGCGTCGCCCTGGCGCTCGCGGGCCTGGTGGGCCTGCCGATCGCGGCGACCACCGCATCGGTCGCGCTCGTGCCCGTCACCCTGCCGTGGTGGGGCGCCCTCCTGCTGCTCGGCGTCGTCACGGCGGCGGTCGCATACGTCACCGGCATCGCCGCGACGCGCCGCCTGGGCGCGCGCCTGGGCTCGTTCGTCGCCCTCATCGAGGTGGTCGCCGCCGCCGGATTCGCGTGGCTGCTGCTCGCGCAGGCGCCCGCGCCCGTCCAGTACGCCGGCGCCGCGCTCATCCTGGGCGGCGTCGTGCTCGTCAAGCTCGGCGAGCCCGGCGAGCCCGCGCTCGAGATCGCCCCGGACGGCACGTCCGACGCGGTGCCCGACACCGTGCCGGCCGAATTCGTCGCGGAGGCCCGTGCATCGTCCCTCGACAATCCCGCCATGGCGGAGGCGTCCCAGGCACAAGGCGGATAGACCGGATAGACTGGGGTGCCGGTCGACGTCGTCCCGGCTCCCCCTTCTTCTCTCAGAAACGAGTTCCGGATGTCTCTGCGCTCTGACCTGCGCAACGTCGCCATCGTCGCCCACGTCGACCACGGCAAGACCACCCTCGTCGACGCCATGCTCGTGCAGGGCGGCGCCTACGGCGACCACGCCCACGTCGAGGACCGTGCGATGGACTCCGGCGACCTCGAGCGCGAGAAGGGCATCACCATCCTCGCGAAGAACACCGCCATCCGGTACACCGGCGAGGCGGCGGGCCCCGACGGCGTCACCATCAACGTGATCGACACCCCGGGCCACGCCGACTTCGGCGGCGAGGTCGAGCGCGGCCTGTCCATGGTCGACGGCGTCGTGCTGCTCGTCGACGCCTCCGAGGGTCCGCTGCCCCAGACGCGCTTCGTGCTGCGCAAGGCGCTCGTCGCGAAGCTGCCCGTCATCATCGTCGTGAACAAGGTGGACCGCCCCGACTCGCGCATCGAGGAGGTCGTCGAGGAGACCCACGACCTGCTGCTGGGCCTCGCCTCCGACCTCGAGGACGAGGTCCCGGACCTCGACGTCGACGCGCTGCTCGAGGTGCCCGTGGTGTACGCGTCCGCGAAGGCCGGCATCGCCTCGCTCACGCGTCCGGCCGACGGCACCCTGCCTGACGGCGAGACCGTCGAGCCGCTGTTCAAAATCATCATGGAGCGCATCCCCGCCCCGTCCTACGAGGAGGGCGCGCCGCTCCAGGCGCACGTCACCAACCTCGACGCGTCGCCGTTCCTGGGCCGCCTCGCGCTGCTGCGCGTCTTCAACGGCGAGATCCGCAAGGGTCAGCAGGTCGCGTGGGCCCGTCAGGACGGCTCCCTCAAGACCGTGAAGATCACGGAGCTGCTCGAGACCAAGGGCCTCGAGCGCGTCCCGGCCGAGTCCGCCAAGGCGGGTGACATCGTCGCCGTCGCCGGCATCGAGGACATCACCATCGGCGAGACGCTCACCGACCTCGAGGACCCGCGCCCGCTGCCGCTCATCACGGTCGACGACCCGGCGATCTCGATGACCATCGGCATCAACACCTCGCCGCTGGCCGGCCGCGTCAAGGGCGCGAAGGTCACCGCGCGTCAGGTGAAGGACCGCCTCGACAAGGAGCTCATCGGCAACGTGTCGATCCGCGTCCTGCCCACCGAGCGTCCCGACGCGTGGGAGGTGCAGGGCCGCGGCGAGCTGGCCCTGGCCATCCTGGTCGAGCAGATGCGCCGCGAGGGCTACGAGCTCACCGTGGGCAAGCCGCAGGTGGTCACCAAGGAGATCGACGGCAAGCTCCACGAGCCGATGGAGCACATGACCATCGACGTGCCCGAGGAGCACCTGGGCGCCGTCACCCAGCTGCTCGCCTCGCGCAAGGGCCGCATGGAGTCGATGTCCAACCACGGCACCGGCTGGGTGCGCATGGAGTTCGTGGTCCCGGCGCGTGGCCTCATCGGCTTCCGCAGCCAGTTCCTCACCGACACGCGCGGCACCGGCATCGCCTCGTCGATCGCGCACGGCTACGAGCCGTGGGCCGGCGCCATCGAGTACCGCACCAACGGCTCGCTCGTGGCGGACCGCTCGGGCGCGGTGACGTCCAACGCGCTCATGGCGCTCCAGGACCGCGGCACCTTCTTCGTGGGCCCCACCGAGGAGACCTACGAGGGCATGGTCATCGGCGAGAACAGCCGCAACGAGGACATGGACGTCAACATCACCAAGGAGAAGAAGCTCAACAACATCCGCTCGTCCACGGCGGAGGAGCTCGAGCGCCTCGCGCCCCCGCGTCGCCTCACGCTCGAGGAGTGCCTCGAGTTCGCGCGCGAGGACGAGTGCGTCGAGGTGACGCCGGAGAACGTGCGCATCCGCAAGGTGATCCTCGACTCGACCGAGCGCGCCCGCGCGACGTCGCGCCTCAAGCGCCAGAACGCCTGACCGGCGCGGGGGCGCCTTCCGGGGCGCCCCTACGGCCCTCACGAGCGCCCCTGCCGCCGTGGTGGTAGATCTGCGCACGAAGCGGCGCCACCTCGTGCGCAGATCTACCACCAGCGCCGGTGCGCGGGTGCGCGTCCACCCGCCAGCGCCGGTGCGCGGGTGCGCGTCCGCCAGCCAGCGCCCCTGCGAGGGTGCGCGTCCGCCAGCCGGCGCCGGTGCGGCTGTGCCTCCACCCGCCAGCGCCGGTGCGAGGGCGTGCCTCCACCCACCAGCGCCGGTGCGAGGGTGCGCATCCACCCGCGTCCTACACTTGCCCCCATGAGAGCCGCGCTGTCCTACGTCGTGCTCGCGGGGCTCGGCGCCATTGCCGCGCTGGTGGGAGCAGGGTCGCACCGCGCCTACCCGATCGCGGGTCTGGTGCTGTGCCTGGCGATGATCGCGCTCGCGAGCGTGTTCGCGCGGGCCTGGCGCGGCTTCGCCGGGATTGCGGTACTGGGCGCGGCCTGGGCCATCGTCACCATCCCGCTCGCCATGGAGGGCCCCGGCGGCTCGTTCCTGGTCGTGGAGGACGCGTTGGGCCTCACCTGGGTCTTCGGCGGGGCGGCACTCATCGCCGCCGCGGCCGTCGTGCCCGGCAGGCTGCTGACGGGAGGACCCGATGTCCGCTGACGACGACTCGACCGAGGTGCTGCCCGCCATGAATGGCGCGACGCAGCCCGGCTCGACGCCGCCCGGCGCGACGCCGCCCGGCGCGACGCAGCCCGGCTCGACGCCGCCCGGCGCGACGCAGCCGAGCGCCCCGAAGGGCGGCGGCTTCCGCTGGGGCCTGCTCACCATGGTGCTCGTGCTGCTGGTGCTCGCGGGCGGGTACTACGCGGCCGCGGCGTACACCGCCGAGCGGGTGCCCGCGGGCACGTCGGTGCTCGGCGTGGACATCGGCGGCCTCACCGAGCCCGAGGCCCGGGCCGCTCTCGACGGCGCGGCGGAGGAGGCGAACACGGCGCCGCTCGCGGTGACCGCCGGAGAGGCGGAGATCTCCCTCGACCCCGCCACGGCGGGCCTGGCGGTCGATGCGGGAGCGACGGTCGACTCGCTGATCGGCTTCACGCTCGACCCGTACGACATCTGGCGCGGCTTCTCCGGCGCGGACGCCCAGGTCGAGCCCGTGGTCGCGGTCGAGCGCGACGCCCTGACTGCGGCCCTCGACGACGCGGCGGACAGCCTGCGTGTCGAGCCCGTCGACGCGCAGGTCGCGCTCGACGGCACCCACGCCGCAGTGACGGCGGCTGTGGACGGCAGCGCCCTCGACGTCGACGCGACCGCGGACACGATCGTGGCCGCGTGGCCCACGGACGGCGTCGACGCCGCGATGACGGTCGAGGCGGCGGCGCTCACCACCGCGGCCGCCCAGGAGTACGCCCAGGAGCTCGACACCACGCTGCTCGCCGGCGACGTCACCCTCACCGGGCCTCGCGGGGACGTGGTGCTCACGCCCGCGGACCTGGCCGGGTACGCGGAGGTCCGCGACGAGGGCGCCTCGTTCGACGTGGCCGTCAACGGCGAGCGCCTGGCGCGCGACCTCGCCGCGCGCACCCCCGAGCTCGAGAGCGAGTCGACCGAGCCGTCCATCGCCTTCGACTCCTCGCACCGGATCGACCTGGCGAACTCGTCGCCCGGCTCGAGCTCCACCTCGCTCGACGGCTCCGCGCTCGGCGAGACGGTGCTCGCCGCGGTGGCGGACCCGGAGCGCGCGGGCGAGCTGCCGTACGCGGACCCCGAGGAGGGGGAGGGCGACCTCGCGATCGACCTCGACGAGCTCTCGGAGGTGGTCTCGTCCTTCACCACCCCGCTGCCGTACGACCCGACGCGCACCAAGAACCTCGCCCGCGCGGGCGAGCTCATCACGGGCGTCGTCATCCGGCCCGGCGAGCGGTTCGACCTCACCGAGGTGCTCGCGCCCATCAACGCGGCGAACGGCTACTTCGAGGCCGGCATCCTGGTCAACGGCATCCACACCACCGGCTTCGGCGGCGGGCTCTCCCAGGTGGCCACCACGACCTACAACGCGGGCTACTTCGCCGGCATGGAGGACATCGAGCACCGGCCCCACTCGGTGTGGTTCGAGCGCTACCCGGCCGGCCGCGAGTCGACCATGTTCATCGGCTCGATCAACATGGTGTTCGAGAACTCGACGCCGTACGCGCTGGTCATGAGCGCGTACGTCGACGGCGGCACCGAGTTCACCGTGGACATCTGGTCGACGCCCCACTTCACCGTGAAGACGTACGCCTCCGACAAGCGCAACGTGACCCAGCCCACCACGGTGGACGTGAGCGATTCGCGCTGCGAGCCGTCCACGCCCGGCCAGGCCGGCTTCACCATCACCAACACGCGCGAGGTGTACCTGGGCGACGAGCTGGTGGACACGACCGACTTCACCTGGACCTACCGGCCCGACAACGGAGTGAACTGCGTCTGACGCCGCCCGCCGCTCGTCGTCGCCGGTAGAACCGGTGCGCGGGGGAGCGGAACCCGGGCGGCCCGGGGATAGGATGGATCGTCAGCCGCCCCCTGAACGGAGGAGATCCCGTGACGTACGTCATCGCGTTGCCCTGTGTCGATGTCAAGGACAAGGCATGCATCGACGAGTGTCCCGTGGACTGCATCTACGAGGGCGAGCGCAGCCTCTACATCCACCCCGACGAGTGCGTCGACTGCGGCGCCTGCGAGCCGGTGTGCCCGGTCGAGGCGATCTACTACGAGGACGACGTCCCCGACAAGTGGGCCGACTACTACAAGGCGAACGTCGAGTTCTTCTCGGAGATCGGCTCGCCCGGCGGCGCGGCCAAGATGGGCCTGATCGAGCACGATCACGACATCATCAAGGCGCTCCCGCCGCAGAACGGCTGACGCGCCCCATGGGCCTCAGCCCCCGGGCGCTGCCCGACTTCCCCTGGGACTCGCTCGCGCCCTACCGCGCCCGCGCGGCCGCGCACCCGGACGGGCTCGTCGACCTCTCCGTGGGCACCCCGGTCGATCCCACGCCCGCCGTGATCCGCGAGGCGCTCGTCGCCGCCGCGGACGCCCCGGGCTACCCGGCCACCCACGGCACGCCGGCGCTGCGCGAGGCCGTCGCGGCGTGGTTCGCGCGCCGTCGCGGCGCCCCTGGCGTCGACCCGGCCGCCGTGCTGCCCACGGTGGGCTCCAAGGAACTGGTCGCCACGCTGCCCGCCTACCTGGGCCTGGGGAAGGGCGACATCGTGGTCCATCCCCGCGCCGCGTACCCCACCTACGACGTGGGCGCCCGGCTGGCGGGCGCCACGGCGCTCGCGACGGACGACGTCGACGACTGGCGCGGCAACCCCGCCGTGAAGCTGGTGTGGCTGAACTCGCCGTCGAACCCCACGGGCGCGGTGATGGACGCCGCGGCCATGGCGGAGGTGGTGGCCGCCGCGCGCGAGATCGGCGCGCTCGTGGCCTCCGACGAGTGCTACGCGGAGCTGGCATGGACCGATGCGCCGGTGCCCTCGGTCCTCGACCCGCAGGTGTGCGGCGGCTCCCACGAGGGCGTGCTCGCCGTGTACTCGCTGTCCAAGCAGTCCAACCTGGCCGGCTACCGCGCGGCCTTCACCGCCGGCGACCCGGCCGTGGTCGCCGCCCTGCTCGAGGTCCGCAAGCACGCGGGCCTGATCATGCCGGCGCCCGTGCAGGCGGCCATGACGGCCGCCCTGGGGGACGATGCGCACGTCGCCGAGCAGCGCGAGCGCTACCGCGCGCGTCGCGACACCCTGCTGCCCGCGGTCGAGGCGGCGGGCTTCCGCGTCGACCACTCGGTGGCGGGCCTGTACCTGTGGGCCACGCGGGACGAGGACTGCTGGGAAACCCTTGACCTTCTCGCGGGACACGGCATACTGGCGGCGCCGGGCGCGTTCTACGGCGAGGCGGCTCGCCGACACGTGAGGATTGCCCTCACGGCGAGGGATAACGCTGTCGCCTCGGCATCCAGTAGGCTCGCAAAAGGTCGGTAAAAGCCCGAGGTGAGGCGCCCCCGACCGGCACATGGACGGTTTCGAAGGGGAACACATGGCACAGGTGCAGGACGTACGGCTCACCGTCGACGAGGTCGCTCGCGAGTTGCCGCTCACGCGGGCCAGCGTGGGCAACGACGGGGTGTCGGTCTCGACCCTCCTGCGCGACACCGGGCTCGTCACGGTCGACTCGGGATTCATGAACACCGCGTCGTGCTCCTCCGCGATCACGTACATCGACGGTGACGCGGGCATCCTGCGCTACCGCGGCTACCCGATCGAGCAGCTCGCAGAGAACTCGTCGTTCCTCGAGGTGGCCTATCTGCTGATCCACGGCGAGCTGCCCACGCAGGCGCAGCTCGACGCGCTGACCCTGCGCGTCTCCCGCCACATGCACGTGCACGAGGGCATCAAGGCGTTCCTGGGCGCGTTCCCGCGCGACGCCCACCCCATGGCCGTGCTCTCGGGCGCGCTGAGCGCGCTGAGCACCTTCTACCCGGAGTCGGTGGGCCGCACGCCCGAGCAGATCGAGCTCGCCACGGTGCTGCTCCTGGCCAAGGCCGCGACCGTCATCGCGTACCTGCAGCGTCGGTCGCTCGGCGGCGACCTCATCGAGCCCCGCCGCGGCGGCGACTACGTCGAGGAGTTCATGCGCATCGCCTTCTCCCCGGCCTCCGGCGAGATCGAGGTGGATCCGCTCGTCAAGCACGCGGTCGACGTGCTGCTCATCCTCCACGCCGACCACGAGCAGAACTGCTCCACCTCGACGGTGCGCATCGTCGGCTCGTCCCACGCCAACATCTACGCCTCGGTCGCGGCGGGAGTGGGCGCGCTGTCCGGCCCGCTGCACGGCGGCGCCAACGAGGCCGCGCTGCGCATGTTCGACCAGATCAAGGAGTCCGGCGACTCGATCGAGCAGTTCGTCGCCAAGGTCAAGGACAAGGCCGAGGGCGCCCGCCTCATGGGATTCGGCCACCGCGTCTACAAGTCGTACGACCCGCGCGGCGCCGTGGTGAAGAAGATCGCGGACAAGGTGCTCGCGGACCTGGGCGGCTCGGACGAGACGTTCCAGATGGCTCAGCGCCTCGAGGAGATCGCGCTGTCCGACGAGTACTTCATCGAGCGCAAGCTCTACCCGAACGTCGACTTCTACACCGGCCTGCTGTACTCGGCGATGGGGTTCCCCACGCCCATGTTCACGCCGCTGTTCGCCCTGGGCCGCATGCCGGGCTGGATCGCGCACTACCGCGAGATGCTCAACGACCCGACCACCAAGATCGGCCGTCCCCGCCAGATCTACACTGGAGAGGTCGAGCGCGACTACGTGCCGGTGGACCAGCGCGGGTAGACCCCGGGTCGGTCGCGTCGGCGCGCGGTGAGCGGCGGCGCGACACGACGAGGGGGTACGGCGATGCCGATCGACGACGAGGCGCTGCGGCGCCAGGCGCGCAAGCGCGTGGAGGCCCGCAACGGCTTCTACTGGTACCTGGTGGTCTGCATCGTGGTGTGGGGCATGCTCACGCTCATCTGGTGGATGACCGGCGGCGGCTACTTCTGGCCCGCCTGGGCCATGCTCGGCATGGGCATCGGCCTGATCTTCGCGGGTGCCGCGGCGTTCCTGCCCGGGCTGGGCCAGGTGACCGAGGACCGCGTCGAGCGCGAGTACCGCAAGCTCAAGCGCGAGCACGGGGAGTAGCGCGCCCGGGCTCCGCGCGGGCACCGCGCCGGCACGGCACGGGCCCCGTCCGGGCCGACGCGCGCTCAGCCCGCCGGCACCCCGGCGAGCCGCACGCCCACGCCCGTGACGCCCTCGGGCGCGGCGACCTCGTCGCCGCCGCGAGCCCACGTCGACTCGCCGTGGACCACCGCGGTGACCGACTCCGGCCCCGCCACCGCGACCGCCCAGGCCGCGAACGCGTCGGCGGCCGTCGCATCGGCGCCGGTCACGTCGAGCCAGGTCTCCTCGGTGCTCGTGGTGACCACGCGGGCCGCGTAGGCGCCCGCGCCCCAGTCCTCGTCGAGGCGCGCCACGAAGGCCGCCCCGGTGGTGCCGGACGCCTCGCCCAGATCGCACGTGACGGGCATGGCGCCCGAGTAGCCGCGCAGGGCGGACGCCCACAGCCGCGCCGACGCCTCGCGGGTGGCGTACGCATCCGGATAGGCCGAGCGCTGCACGCGCTGCGCCGCGACCGTCACCTCCATGTCCGTCCAGCCCTCCACGCGCACGAGCGCGGTGTAGAAGGCGTCGGAGGCGTAGTGACGGTCCTGGACCTGCTCCTCGGTGCCCCACCCCTGCGACGGCCGCTGCTGGAACAGGCCCAGCGAGTCGCGGTCGCCGTAGTCGACGTTGATGAGCGAGGACTCCTGCAGCGCCGTCGCGATGCCGATGGTCGCCCCGCGCGCGGGCAGCCCGAGCCGGGACGATGCGGCGGCCACCAGGGCGGCGTTGTCCGCCTGGGCGGCGGCCAGGGAGTCCGTCGCCGGGGCGTCGGAGCCGTCGTCGAGCGTGACGGTGCAGCGCCCGGACGGCGTCCGCTCGGGCGTGGCGCGCCACAGGTGGAGCGCGTACGCGGCCCCCATGCCCGTGGCGACGAGCGCCACGACCGCGGTGACGGTCGCGGCGCGGCGTCCCGCCACGCTAGTTCGCGTGGAGCGCGGCGTTGAGCTCGACGCCCTTGCCCTCGCGCTGGACGGCCTCGAGGGCGCCCGTGACGGAGTTGCGGCGGAACAGGATGCCGTTCCGGCCGGCCAGGTCGCGCGCCTTGACGGTGACGGGGGCGCCGTCCTCGTCGGTGACGCCCACGAGGCGCACCTTCGAGCCGGCGGTGACGTACAGGCCCGCCTCGACGATGCAGTCGTCGCCCAGCGGGATGCCCAGGCCGGAGTTCGCGCCCAGCAGCGACCGCTCGCCGATCGAGATGACCTCCTTGCCGCCGCCGGACAGGGTGCCCATGATCGACGCGCCGCCGCCCACGTCGGAGCCGTCGCCCACGACCACGCCCGCGGAGATGCGGCCCTCGACCATGGACACGCCCAGCGTGCCGGCGTTGAAGTTGCAGAAGCCCTCGTGCATGACCGTGGTGCCCTCGGCCAGGTGCGCGCCCAGGCGCACGCGGCCGGCGTCGGCGATGCGGACGCCCGTGGGCACCACGTAGTCGACCATGCGGGGGAACTTGTCGACGCCGTGGATGGTGAGCTGGCGGCCGGCCGCGCGGAAGCGCAGGCGCACCTGGTCGAACGTCGCGACGGCGCACGGACCCTCGGAGGTCCACACGACGTTGGTGAGCGCGCCGAAGATCCCGTCGAGGTTGAGGCCGTGCGGGCGGACGATGCGGTGGCTGAGCAGGTGCAGGCGCAGGTAGGCGTCCTCGACCGAGGCGGGCGCCTCGTCCAGGTCGATCACCGTGCGGACCGCGCGGACGGTGACGTCGCGGAGATCGTCCGTGCGCTGCGCGGTCTCGAGCTGGGCCGCGAGGGCGTCGTCGTCGCCCGGCTCGCCCAGGGCGGGGGAGGGGTACCAGGCATCGAGCGCCGTGCCCGTCGCGTCGTAGGTGGCCAGTCCGAATCCGTATGCGGGTCGCGTCATGGCACCAGCGTACGGTCCCGGTGCGGCGGGTCCCGGGAGGCCCCGGTTGGCGTGGTTAGGCTGAGGCCATGACGCACCTGGATCTGGCCGCGGACGTGACCGAGCTGGCCAAGGCGCTCGTCGACCTCCCCTCCGTCTCCGGCAACGAGGACCGCATCGCCGACGCGGTCGAGGAGGCGCTCGCCGCCTGCGCGCACCTCGAGGTGATCCGGGACGGCAACGCGATCGTCGCGCGCACGCACCTGGGCCGCGCGGAGCGCGTGGCCATCGCCGGCCACCTCGACACCGTGCCCATCAAGGGCAACGTGCCCGGGCACTGGTCCGAGGACGGCGACGTGCTGTGGGGCCGCGGCTCGGTCGACATGAAGGCCGGCGTCGCGGTGCAGCTGTCGCTCGCGGCCGCGCTCACCGCGCCCACGCGGGACATCACCTGGATCTTCTACGACCAGGAGGAGGTCGAGGCGGTCCGCAACGGACTCGGCCGCCTGGTCCGCGAGCACCCCGAGCTCATCGAGGCCGACTTCGCGGTGCTGTGCGAGCCCACCCAGGGCGTCATCGAGGGCGGCTGCAACGGCACCCTGCGCGCCGAGGTGACGGTGCCGGGCCGCGCCGCGCACAGCGCGCGGGCCTGGAAGGGCGTCAACGCGATCCATCGCGCGGCCCCGCTGCTGGCCGCCCTGGCCGCGCACGAGCCCGAGACCCACCTGGTCGACGGGCTCGAGTACCGCGAGGGCACCAACGCGGTGGGCATCCGCGGCGGCATCGCCGGCAACGTCATCCCCGACGAGTGCGTGGTCACCGTCAACTACCGCTTCTCCCCGCGGTGGAGCCTCGAGGAGGCCCAGGCCCGGCTCGAGGCCGTCGTCGCCGGCGCGGGCCTCGAGGACTTCTCGCTGCGCTTCACCGACCTGTCCGGCGCCGCCCGGCCGGGGCTCGACGCCCCCCTCGCCGCATCGTTCGCCGATGCGGTGGCCGCCACCGGTGTGGCCGCGCCGCGCGCGAAGCAGGGCTGGACGGACGTGGCCCGCTTCGGCGACCTGGGCATCCCCGCCGTCAACTACGGCCCCGGCGACCCCGAGCTCGCGCACGCCGACGACGAGCGGTGCCCCGCCGAGGAGATCCGCCTGTGCCGTGCCGGCCTGGAGGCCTGGCTCACCGCCTGACACCGTCCGGAGGACACCATGACCGACTACCGCAAGGGGCCCGTGCTGCTGCGCGGGCGCAACGTCCCCACCACGTCGACCTCGGGGCGGCTGCTCGACGAGCAGCACCGTCCCGACTGGTTGCACGAGGACCCGTGGCGGGTGCTGCGCATCCAGTCCGAGTTCGTCGAGGGCTTCGGCGCGCTCGCGGAGCTGGGCCCGGCGGTCTCCGTGTTCGGCTCGGCGCGCTCGAAGCCCGGCCACCCCGACTACGCGCTGGGGGAGCGGGTGGGCCGGCTGCTGGTCGAGGCGGGCTACGCCGTCATCACCGGCGGCGGCCCCGGCGTGATGGAGGCCGCGAACAAGGGTGCGGCGGACGCGGGCGGCGTGTCCGTGGGGCTCGGCATCGAGCTGCCCTTCGAGCAGGGCGTCAACGAGTACGTGAACCTGGGCATCAACTTCCGCTACTTCTTCGCGCGCAAGACCATGTTCGTCAAGTACGCGCAGGGGTTCGTGGCGCTGCCCGGCGGCATGGGCACCCTCGACGAGCTGTTCGAGTCGCTCACCCTGGTCCAGACGCGCACCATCCGGCGCTTCCCCATCGCGCTGGTGGGCACCGCGTACTGGGGCGGGCTGGTGGACTGGCTGCGGGACTCCGTGGCCGCCGACGGAAAGATCGCGCCGCACGACCTCGAGCTGTTCCACGTCACGGACGACATCGAGGAGGCCGTGGAGATCGTCACCGCCGGCGCGCACGGCGGGGACGGCGCGGCCGCCTGACACCGCCTTCGCGCGGTCCGCGGCGCGGGATTTGGGGGCGGTCGGTGGCTCCCCGTAGAATTAGCGGAACGCGCCGCGGTCCCGTGGCGCGCCGAGCACCCGAGGAGACACGCACGATGGCTGCTATGAAGCCCCGCACCGGTGACGGCCCGATGGAGGTCGTGAAGGAGGGTCGCAGCTACGTCATGCGGGTCCCGCTCGAGGGCGGCGGTCGCCTCGTGGTCGAGATCACGGCCGACGAGGTCAAGGAGCTCGGCGACGCGCTCCACGGCGCGCTCCAGTAAGACGACTCGCTCGTACCGGGGCCGCAAGGCCCCGGCGCGAGACGACGCCGCGGCGGGCCGGGCCGTGCCCGCCGCTGTCTGTGCTTGATCGGCGCGCTCAGCCCTTGATCGCGGCGAGCAGGCCGTCGCCGGCCGTGAGCATGGCGACGGTGAGCGACTCGTGCTCGCGCACGGTGCGCAGGGTCTCGCGGATCGCGGTGGTGTCCTGGTCCCGCTGCGCGGGGTCCGCGACGCGGCCGTGCCACAGGGCGTTGTCGATCACCAGCAGGCCGCCCACGCGCAGCAGCCGCAGCGCGTGGCCGAGGTAGGCGGGGTATTCGGACTTGCGCGCGTCGATGAAGACGATGTCGTAGCCCCCGTCGGTGAGGCGGGGGAGCACGTCGAGCGCGCGGCCGGTGATGAGCCGGGCGCGCTCGGGCGCGAAGCCCGCGGCCTGCAGCGTGCGACGGGCGGCCTTGTGATGCTCGGGCTCGACGTCGATGGTCGTCACGACGCCCGACGGCGCCATGCCGCGCAGCAGGTACGTCGTGGACACGCCGGCGCCGGTGCCGATCTCCACGGCGGTGGTGGCCCGCATCGCGCGCGCGAGCACCTCCAGCGCGCGGCCGGCGCCCGGCAGGACGGGCACGCATCCCAGCTGGTCCGCGACGTCGCGCGCGGCGAGCACCACGCGGTCCTCCTCGACGAAGTCCTCCGCGTATGCCCAGTTCGCTGCCTCGGTGCCCATGTTGCCTCCTTAGGGGGACAGCGTATCCGGCGGTCTCCCTGCATCCTCTCAGGGAACTGCCAGGTTGCGGTGGGAACATGGGTGAAGCACCACCCGTTGACGCAACCGAGAAGGAGGGCAGCGCGATGACTCAGACGGCCGAGATCCGCACGGTCGCGCCCGGCGCGCCCGAACTGACCTGGGAGCGCATCGTCGAGGACCACTCGGCGCGCGTCTACCGCCTGGCGTACCACCTCACCGGCAACCAGCACGACGCCGAGGACCTCACCCAGGACGTGTTCATCCGCGTCTTCAACTCGCTGTCGCAGTACAAGCCCGGCACCTTCGAGGGCTGGCTGCACCGCATCACCACCAACCTGTTCCTCGACCGCATGCGCCGCAAGAAGCGCATCCGCTTCGACTTCATGGCGGACGACGATGCGGGGGTCGCGACCTCCGACAGCTTCGACCGCCACGAGCGGTCGGGACAGCCCGAGGACGCGTTCGACATGTCCCACCTGGGCGACGACATCATCGCCGCCCTCGCGGACCTGCCGCCGGAGTACCGCGCGGCCGTGGTGCTGAGCGACATCGAGGGCCTGTCCTACGAGGAGATCGCGACGACGCTCGGCATCAAGCTGGGCACCGTGCGCTCCCGCCTGTCGCGGGGCCGCGCGCGGCTGCGGACGGCGCTGGCGCACCGAGCCCCGTCGAGGAGCGGCGCGTGACGGGACGGCACCTGGGAGATCGCGTCCACGACCTCCTCGACCACCGCCTGTCGCCCGCCGCGACCGCCGAGGCCATGGCGCACCTCGACGGTTGCGCCGAGTGCCGGCTGCGGTGGCACGACCTGCGGCTCGCGCGGGAGGCGCTGCACTCCTCCGAGGCGGGCATCGACGTGTCCTTCGCGCAGCGGCTGCTCGACCGCGAGCACATGGCGAGCGTGGCGAGCCGCGAGGACGACCGCCGCGCGCGGGCCGCGTGCGGGCGGGACCGTCGGCCGGTCCTGCTCGCCGCATCGTCCGGCCTGCTGCTCACGGCACTGCTGGGCGCGGCATACGTGGCCGGCGCCCCCGCGGACCTCGACCCGGACCTCTCCGCATCGGCCGACGGCACCCTGAGCGTCGCGCAGGGCGACTCCGAGGTGGTGCGCAACGGCGAACTGCCCGGCGAATGGATCTATCCCGACTGGACGGCCGCGGACCTCATCGCGCAGCGCTCGTGGGTCAGCGCCTCCGACGGCTCGGAGGTGCTGGTCCTCAACCTGGTCGCGCGCGGCCGGGCCGTGACGGTGCTCCAGCAGCGCGGCCGCCTCGACACGGCCGCGCTCGACGCGGTGTCCACGGCCAGCGTGGGCGACGTCGACGCGTATGTGGTGCGGTCCGACCCGCCCGTGCTGGTGTGGCAGGACGGCGCCCTGGTGCTCGCCGCCGAGTGCTCCTGCGCGATGCCCACGCTCGAGAGCGTGGTCGAGGCCTTCCCCGCGAACACCGAACCCGGACCCTTCGAACAGATCCGCACCGGACTCGGCGTCTTCGTCGACGCCCTCACCGGTCAGACCACCTAAGGAAGCAGGACATGAACGACAACCCGTTCGCGCCTCCGCGCGACCTCTCCACGCCCTCCTCCAACGCGCCGCGCGATGACGCCGCCACGCGTCCCGAGGGCGGCCCGACCGTGCAGCGCGAGGGCGCGTTCGACGCCGCGCGCCGCGACGAGCGCGCGGGTGAGGACACGGACTTCACGAACGACACCATCGAGCTCACGCCGGGCTCGCACTACCCGCCGTCCGTGCCGCTGTCGGCGCGGTCGGAGGCGACGGCGTCGCCGTACGCGGGCTCCGCGTTCGGCGCGCCGCAGTACGCCCGGCCCGGCGCCGCGGGACCCGGCTACGGCCCGGCGAGCCACGCCCAGGGCGGGTACACGCAGCCGCAGTATGCCGCGCCGCAGTACGCCCAGCCCGGCCCCGCGCACGCGGCCGGTGGAGGCTCCTACGGCACCCCGCATCGTCCCCAGGCGCCCGTGGGGCGCGTGCGCCGCGGCACCATCGCCGGCATCGCGGCGGGCGCCCTGATCCTGGGCGGCGCCGGCGGCTTCGGCGGCGCCTATCTGTTCGATTGGCTCAACCCGGCCGGCTCGTCCTCGGCGACCACGTCGGCCTCGACGCTGCCCGCCTCGAGCTCGTCGACCCTCGACCGCGCCGACTCGAACACGGTCGCGGCCATCGCGGAGGCGGCGATGCCGTCCGTGGTGTCGCTCGAGATCATCCAGAACGGCCAGCGCGCGTCGTCGGGGTCGGGCTTCATCATCCGTGAGGACGGCTACGTCCTCACCAACAACCACGTCATCGAGGACGCGCCGTCCGGCGGCATCCAGGTGCTCATGAGCGACGGCTCGATCTACGCGGGCACGCTCGTGGGCGCGAGCCCCGAGTACGACCTCGCGGTCGTCAAGATCGACGCGCAGGACCTCACCGCGATCGCGCTGGGCGACTCCGACGCGCTCGTCGTGGGCGACGACGTGGTCGCGGTCGGTTCGCCGCTGGGCCTCGACTCCACGGTGACCACCGGCATCGTGTCCGCCCTCCACCGTCCCGTGACCGCGGGCGACGCCTCCTCGACGGCGTTCATCGACGCGATCCAGACCGACGCGGCCATCAACCCCGGCAACTCCGGCGGCCCGCTGCTCAACGCCGCGGGCGAGGTGATCGGCATCAACTCCGCCGTGGCCGCGCTGCCCGGCGCCACCCAGACGACCGGCGCCGGTTCCGTGGGCCTGGGCTTCGCGATCCCGTCGAACCAGGCGCGCCGCACGGCCGAGGAGATCATCGAGACCGGCGAGGCGACCTACCCCGTCATCGGCGTGCTGCTCGACGCCTCCTACACGGGCGAGGGCGTGCGCGTGGGCGACGTGCCGTCCGGCAGCCCGGCCGACGAGGCCGGCATCGAGGCGGGGGACGTCATCACCGGCATCGAGGGCCGCGTCATCACGCGCTCCGACGAGCTGATCGTCGCCATCCGCGCGATGGCGCCGGGCGACGACGTCACCTTCCTCATCGACCGCGACGGTTCCGAGATCGAGATCGACGTGACCCTGGTGACCGACGCCGAGGTCAACTACGGCGATCAGGGCGTGACTTCTCCCCGGGAGCGCTAGCCGCCACAATAGGTCCCATGCTGGACATCAACGGCGGCGAGTTCGTCGTCCTCGTGCTCGTCGCGATCGTGGTCGTGGGCCCCGAGCGCCTGCCCGAGTACGCCCGCCAGCTCCGGACGCTGGTCGTGCGCGGCCGCGACCTGCTGACCGAGAGCAAGCAGACCATCCGTGCGGAGATGGGGGACGAGGTCGACTGGCGCGAGCTGGATCCGCGCCAGTACGACCCCCGTCGCATCGTCCGCGAGGCGCTCGCCGAGCCGTCGGCGTCCGATGTCGCGGCGCGGCGGGCGGGCGCGTCGGGCGGTGTGGCCGGGGCGACCGGCGCGGGCGCTGCTGGAACCACCGGCGTGCGCGCCGCGGAGGCGACCCCTGGCCGGGCGCCGTTCGACTCCGAGGCCACCTGACGCATCGTCCAGGGGTGCGCCGCCCCTGCGTCCGCCGGCCCGACACCCGCCCCCGCGCCCGTGCGTCCGGGACACTGAGGACCGCTGGGAGGCGCCTTCTGCGTCCTGCGGGACCGTGTGGACCGCGGGCGGGCGGGAGGACCGGTCCAGACTGTCCCGCAGCGAGCAGATCGCGGCATCTGGCGGTCCTCAGTGTCCCGAACCCCGAGGCGGGGCGAGGCGGGGCGGGGCGAGGCGAGGCGAGGCGAGGCGAGGCGAGACGACAACGTGACGCGGCGCATCGTCCCACGTCAGGCTTGGCACAATGGTCCGCATGACTCAGCGCGTGTTCTCGGCCATGCAGCCCACCTCGGACTCCCTCCAGCTCGGCAACTACCTGGGCGCGCTGGTGCAGTGGGTGAAGCTGCAGGACACGCACGACGCGATCTACTCGGTGGTGGACCTCCACGCGCTCACCGTCTCGCCGGAGCCGGAGCTGCTGCGCTCGCGCACCCGGGCCACCGCCGCCCAGTTCCTGGCCGCGGGCGTGGACCCCGACCGGTCGCTGTGCTTCGTGCAGTCGCACGTGCCCCAGCACGCCGAGCTCGCGTGGATCCTGTCCACCTTCACCGGCATGGGCGAGGCCGGCCGCATGACCCAGTTCAAGGACAAGTCCGCGAAGGTGGGGGAGTCGGGCACCAACGTGGGCCTGTTCACCTACCCGATCCTCATGGCCGCGGACATCCTGCTGTACGACACCAACGTGGTGCCCGTGGGCGAGGACCAGCGCCAGCACCTGGAGCTGTCGCGCGACCTGGCGCAGCGCCTCAACGGCCGCTTCGGCGACGGCACGGTGGTGGTGCCCGAGCCGCACATCGTGAAGTCGACCGCGAAGATCTACGACCTGCAGGACCCCACGGCCAAGATGTCGAAGTCCGCGGTGAGCCCCAAGGGCACCATCGAGATCCTCGAGGACCCCAAGAAGGTCGCCAAGAACATCAAGTCCGCGACCACGGACTCGGGCTCGGAGATCCGCTTCGACCGCGAGGCGAAGCCGGGCGTGGCGAACCTGCTCACCATCTACTCGGCGCTCGACGGCCGCTCCGTCGAGCAGCTCGAGGCCGACTACGAGGGCAAGATGTACGGCCACCTCAAGGTGGACCTCGCGGACGTGGTGGTCGAGTACCTCACGCCCATCCGCGAGGCCGCGCTCGACTGGATCGAGTCGCCCGATCGCCTCGACGAGGTGCTCGCCCAGGGTGCCGCGAAGGCCTCGGCCCTCGCGCAGGGCACCCTGGACCGGATCTACGATCGACTGGGACTGGTGCCCGCGCTGCACCGCTGAGACCACGGCCGAGGGGGAGCGACATGGCGGACGACGACAGCCTCAAGGACAGGGCCGCCGTGCTCGTCGAGCGCGGCAAGGACCTCAAGACCCGCTGGGAGGAGTCCTCCTGGGGCAAGGGCCTCAAGCGCTTCTCGCTCCAGAACGGCAACGTGCTCGCCGCGGGCGTCGCGTTCTTCTCGCTCGCGTCCGTCGCCGCGGGGCTCGTGGTCGCGACCACGGTCGCGACGGTGCTGCTGGCCGGCAACGACGACCTGCGCTCCTCCCTGATCGACTACCTCGCCGAGGCCGTCCCCGGCCTCATCAACACCGGCGACACGACCGGCATCATCGAGCCCGACGACCTGGGCGCGGGCAGCGCGGCCTCCCTGACCGGCATCGTCGGCATCGTCTCCTTCCTCATCCTCATCAACACCGCGACTCGGTTCGTCACCGGCCTGCGCTCCAGCCTGCGCACCATGCTGGGCGAGGAGGTGGCGTCGCCGGTCGTGGGCAAGCTGCGGGACCTCGCCGCGCTGATCGGCCTCATAGTGGTCGCGCTCGTGGGCGTCACCATCCAGGTGGTGGTCTCGGGCGCGGCGGAGTGGTTCGCGGAGTTCATCGGCGTCGCCATGCCCCCGTGGTCGCTGCGCGTCATCGCGTTCGTCGCCGGCGTCGTTGCGGACATGCTCTACGTGATCCTCGCGATGATGCTGCTGGGCGGCGCCGCGTGGTCGCGCCGGCTGCTGGGCATCGTGCTGGTGGCGGGCCTGGGCATCGGGATCCTGCGCCTGGGCGTCACGCTCGTGGTGAGCGGGTCGGTGAGCAACCCGGTGCTCGCGCCGTTCGCCGCGATCATCACGCTCATGGTGTTCGTGCAGTACGTCAACCGCATCATCCTCACGTGCGCCGCCTGGCTGGGCGCGCACGACCTCCCGCCCGAGCAGGCGCGGCAGGTCGCGGAGGTCTGAACCGCCACGCACGAGGGGCCGGGGACGATGCGCATCGTCCCCGGCCCCTCGCACGAATTCAGGAGGCTAGAACTCCCCGGTGGTGAGCGCCTTCTTGACCTCGGAGATCGCCTTGGTGACCTCGATGCCGCGCGGGCACGCCTCGGTGCAGTTGAACGCGGTGCGGCACTTCCACACGCCGGCCTTGTCGTTGAGCACCTCGAGGCGCTCCCACTGGCCCTCGTCGCGCGAGTCGAAGATGAACCGGTGCGCGCCCACGATCGCCTGGGGACCGAAGTACTGGCCGTCGGTCCAGAACACCGGGCAGCTCGTGGTGCACGCGGCGCACAGGATGCACTTGGTGGTGTCGTCGAACTTCTGACGGTCGGCGGGGGACTGGAGCCGCTCGCGCTCGGGCACGGCGCCCGTGGGCATGAGGAACGGCATGATCTCGCGGTAGGAGGCGAAGAACGGCTCCATGTCCACGATGAGGTCCTTCTCCACCGGCAGGCCCTTGAGCGGTTCGACGATGATCGGCTTGGCCGGGTTGAGGTCCTTGAGCAGCGTCTTGCACGCGAGGCGGTTGCGGGCGTTGATGCGCATCGCATCCGAGCCGCACACGCCATGGGCACACGAGCGGCGGAACGCGAGCGAGCCGTCCTGCTCCCACTTGATCTTGTGCAGGGCGTCGAGCACGCGGTCGGTCGCGTGCGCCTCGATGGTGAACTCCTGCCAGTACGACTCGCCCGGGCCGTGCTCCTCCGTGCCCTCGGGGATGGTGCGGAGGATGCGCAGGGTGACCGTGATGGCGGGGATCTCGCCCGCGGGGGCGGAGGACTCGGCGGTGGCCGTCATCTCAGTACTTCCTCTCCATGGGCTGGTACGTGGTGATCACGACGGGCTTGGTGTCGAGACGCACCCCGTCCGCGGTGCCGTACGCCATCGTGTGGTGGAGGAACTTCTCGTCGTCGCGCTTGGGGAAGTCCTCGCGGTAGTGGCCGCCGCGCGACTCCTCGCGCGCGAGGGCGCCCGCGATGACCACCTCGGACAGGTCGATGAGGAACTTCAGCTCGATCGCCTCGAGCAGGTCCGTGTTGTAGCGCGTGCCGCGGTCGTGGATGCCCACGTTCGCGTAGCGCGCCTTCACGTCCGCGATCACGCCGCGCGCCTCCTCGAGGCTGTCCGCGTCGCGGAACACCTGGACGTTGCGGTCCATCGTCTCCTGGAGCGCCTTGCGCAGGTCCGCGACCCGCTCGGTGCCCGCGCCCACGGAACCCCGCAGGGTGGCGACCAGGGTCTCCACCCCGGACGCCGCATCGTCCGCCATGACGGGGACCGATGCGACGGTCGCCGCGTGCTCGGCCGCGGCGATTCCCGCGCGGCGGCCGAAGACGTTGATGTCGAGCAGCGAGTTGGTGCCCAGGCGGTTCGCGCCGTGGACGGACACGCACGCGCACTCGCCGGCGGCGTAGAGGCCGGTGACGGGCTCGCTGTTGGAGCGCAGCACCTGGCCGGTGACGTTGGTGGGGATGCCGCCCATGGCGTAGTGCGCGGTGGGGTAGACCGGCACCGGCTCGGTGTACGGCTCGACGCCCAGGTAGGTGCGCGCGAACTCGGTGATGTCCGGCAGCTTCTCGTCGATGTGCGCGGGCTCGAGGTGGGTGAGGTCCAGGAGCACGTAGTCCTTGTGGGGGCCGGCGCCGCGGCCCTCGCGCACCTCGTTGGCCATCGCGCGCGCCACCATGTCGCGGGGCGCGAGGTCCTTGATGGTGGGGGCGTAGCGCTCCATGAAGCGCTCGCCCTCGGAGTTGCGCAGGATGCCGCCCTCGCCGCGGGCCGCCTCGGACAGCAGGATGCCCAGGCCCGCGAGGCCCGTCGGGTGGAACTGGAAGAACTCCATGTCCTCGAGCGGCAGGCCCGCGCCCAGCGCGATGGCCATGCCGTCGCCGGTGAGCGTGTGCGCGTTGGAGGTGGTCTTGAAGACCTTGCCCGCGCCACCGGTCGCGAACACGACGGACTTGGCGGCGAACGTGTGGATCTCGCCGGTCGCGAGCTCGAGCGCGACGACGCCGGTGACGGAGACCTCCTCGCCGGCCGGGGTGGCCTGCGGGTCCTTGTCGAGGATGACGTCGAGCACGTAGAACTCGTTGAAGAACTCGACCCCCTGCTTGATGCACTGCTGGTACAGCGTCTGCAGGATCATGTGGCCGGTGCGGTCCGCGGAGTAGCACGCGCGGCGCACGGCGGCCTCGCCGTGGTTGCGGGTGTGGCCGCCGAACCGGCGCTGGTCCACCTTGCCCTCGGGCGTGCGGTTGAACGGCAGGCCCATCTTCTCGAGGTCGAGCACCGCGTCGATGGCCTCGCGGCAGAGGATCTCGGCCGCGTCCTGGTCCACCAGGTAGTCGCCGCCCTTGATGGTGTCGAACACGTGCCACTCGGCGGAGTCGTCCTCGACGTTGGCGAGCGCGGCCGCCATGCCACCCTGCGCCGCACCGGTGTGCGAGCGGGTGGGGTAGAGCTTGGTCAGCACCGCGGTGCGGGACCGCTCGGAGCTCTCCAGGGCGGCACGCATGCCGGCGCCGCCGGCGCCGACGATGACGACGTCGTACTCGTGGTGGGTCATGCAACATCCTCGCAGAAGGTGGGCAGCAGGTCGGGGTCCGCCCCGGCCGGGCACGGGTCGAAGGTGAACAGCACGAGGGTGCCGAGCACGATGACCACCAGGGTGGCCGTCCCGAGCAGCGAGTGCAGGAGCTTCCGGGACCCCGGACGTCGAGCGTAGTCGTTGATGAGCAGGCGCATCCCGTTGAAGCCGTGGAGCATCGCCAGCACCAGCATGGTGAAGTCGAACCACTGCCAGAACGGGTGCGCGAGCTTGCCCGCGACGAACGCGAAGTCGATCTGGCTGATGCCGTCGCCCGTCATGAGGTTGACGAACAGGTGGGTGACGATCAGCACGAGCAGGATGGGCCCGGAGACGCGCATGAACACCCACGACCACTTCTCCGCGTTGTTGCGGCTGCGGCCGGACGGGGTCCGGGGCTCCTTGAGCTGGGGAGCGGTCATCATGCACCTCCGAAGACGTGGCCCAGGTGGCGCCACAGGAACGGCACCATGACGACGGCGGTCACACCCCACACGACCCAGACGAGCTGGCGCTGGTGGCGCACGGCCCAGGTCGAGCGGTCGACCGCGATGATCCGCAGGCCGTTGAGCCCGTGGATGAGGATCGCGCCCACGAGGCCGGCCTCGACGAGCCCGAAGACGGGCGTCTTGTAGGTGCCGATGACCTCGTTGTACGCCTCGGGCGAGACGCGGACGAGCGCGGTGTCGATCACGTGCACGAGCAGAAAGAAGAAGATCGCGACGCCGGTGGCGCGGTGGACGACCCACATCCACATGCCTTCGTGGCCACGATAGAGGGTGGTGGGTGACACGGTTCTCCTTCGAACGACCTGGCTTGACGGTCATCCTAGTGTGGTCCTCAGCAACGTCCAGCGCCTTTGGGGGATCCCGTGTCACAAGCCGTCAACGATTTCGTCACCGTCATCCCGGCCGGGGGCGTGGGGTCGCGGCTGTGGCCCCTGTCCCAGCCGCATCGTCCCAAGTTCCTCCTGGATCTGCTGGGCACGGGCGCGACGCTCATCCAGGACACGGTCGCGCGCGTGCTGCCCCTGTCGGAGCGCGTGGTGATCGTGACCGGCGAGCGCCACGCCCCGGGCGTCGCGGCCCAGGTGCCGGACGTGCCCGCGGAGAACCTGGTGACCGAGCCGAGCCCGCGCGACTCGATGGCCGCGATCGCGCTGGCCGCCGCGCTCATCGAGGAGCGGTGGGGCGCGCGCGTCATGGGCTCCTTCGCCGCGGACCACATCATCCCGGACGCCGAGGCGTTCCGCGCCACGGTCGCGCAGGCCGCCGCGGCGGCGGAGCTGGGCAAGGTCGTGACCATCGGCATCACGCCCACGGAGCCGTCGACCGCCTTCGGCTACATCGAGATGGGAGAGCCGCTCGCCGGCGAGGCCCGCCACGTGGTCGCCTTCACCGAGAAGCCCGACGCGGAGACCGCGGCGGCCATGCTCGAGCGCGGCGGCTTCGCGTGGAACGCCGGCATGTTCGTGGTCCGCACCGACGTGCTGCTGGGCCACCTCGACCGGCTCCAGCCCACGCTCGCGGCGGGCGTGCGCGAGATCGCGGCCGCCTGGGACGGCGACGACCGGGCCGAGGTGCTCGGCCGCGTGTGGCCCACGCTCACCAAGATCGCGATCGATCACGCCATCGCGGAGCCCGTGGCCGCGGAGGGCGGCGTCGCCGTCGTCCCGGCGAGCTTCGAGTGGCACGACGTGGGCGACTTCGACTCGCTCGCCGAGCTCTCCGGCGCGGGCGAGGGCGCGATCGCGATCGGCCGCGAGGCGGCCGTGGGGCTCGTGGGCGCCACGGGCGCCGTGGTCGTGGGCGGCACCAAGCCCGTGGTGGTCGTGGGAGTGGACGATGCGGTGGTGGTCGAGTCCGAGGAGGCCATCCTGGTGACCACGCGCGCCGCGGCGCAGCAGGTCAAGGGCGCGGCGGCCGCGCTCGCGCAGGGGTGACCTGCGTCACTTTTTGCCGAACTGTTGCATCCCGGGCTCCCGAAGCACCGTTTTTTGCGCCGTTGCCGACTTACCATGACGGCACGACCCAGTGAGGCGCGCCCCCGCGCCCTGTGTAGTAGTGAGGAAACACCCATGAAGACGTTTACCCGTGTGAGCGCACTCGCGGCCGTCGCGGCCCTCTCGCTCGCCGCGTGCGGCGCCGCCCCCGAGGACGAGGAGACCACCTCGGCCGAGGACACCGCCGCCGCCGAGGAGACCACCGAGGCCGCGGAGGCCGTCGACTTCAAGGCCTGCATGGTCTCGGACGAGGGCGGCTTCGACGACGCCTCGTTCAACGAGTCGGCCTACGACGGCGTCCAGCGCGCGGCCGCGGAGCTCGGCATCGAGCACGCCGAGGCCGAGTCGACCGCCGAGTCCGACTACGCCCCCAACCTCGAGGCCCAGGTGGCCGCGGGCTGCGACCTGATCATCACGGTCGGATTCAACCTCGGTGACGCGACGGCCGAGGCCGCCGCGGCGTACCCCGACACCCACTTCGCGATCGTCGACTTCGGCTACGACGAGCCGATCGACAACGTCAAGTCGCTCTACTTCGACACCGACGAGGCCGCGTTCCTCGCCGGCTACGCGGCCGCGGCCGCGTCGGGCTCGGGCACCGTGGGCACCTTCGGTGGCATGAACATCCCCACCGTCACCATCTTCATGGACGGCTACCTGGCCGGCGTGAACTACTACAACGAGGAGAACGGCACCGACGTGACCGTCCTCGGCTGGGACGGCGCGGACGGCTCCTTCACCGGTGACTTCTCCGACCAGTCGAAGGGTCAGAACACCACGCAGGGCTTCCTCGACCAGGGCGCGGACATCGTCATGCCCGTCGCCGGCCCCGTGGGCCTCGGCGCCGCGTCGGCGATCCAGTCGGCCGGTGGCGCGTGGCTGATCGGCGTGGACTCCGACTGGACCGAGTCGGCCCCGGAGTACGCGGACATCGTGTTCACCTCGGTGCTCAAGAACATCTCGAACGCCGTGTTCGACACCATCGAGGCCACCATGGCCGAGTGGTCGAACGAGCCGTACCTGGGCACCCTCGAGAACGAGGGCGTCGGCGTCGCCGACTTCGCCGAGGGCACCGTCTCGGACGAGGTCCTCGCGGCCCTCGAGGAGATCAAGGCCGGCATCATCGCGGGCGACATCGAGCCGTCGACCGCCGGCTGATAGCACCCTGACGGGCGTCACGCCCGGCTCCACACGAGGGGCGTACCGCGCAACGCGGTGCGCCCCTCGTGTGTTTGACTAGGCCCGGCGCGTCGAGGGCGCGCGTACGAGGCGCGTTCCCCGGCGCACTCGTGCTTGACTGGGAAGGGCCTTCGCGCGAAGGCGCGCGACGTAGCGAGACAAAAAGGGGACGCCAGTGAAACTGGAACTTCGCGAGATCACCAAGAGGTTCGGTGACTTCACGGCGAACGATGCGATCAGCATCGTGGTCGAGTCCGGCACGGTGCACGCGCTGCTGGGAGAGAACGGCGCCGGCAAGTCCACGCTCATGAACGTGCTGTTCGGGCTGTACGACCCGGATGGCGGCGAGATCCTGCTCGACGACCAGCCGGTCGAGTTCACCGGACCCGGCGACGCGATGGCGGCCGGCATCGGCATGGTCCACCAGCACTTCATGCTGGTCCACCCGTTCACGGTGGCCGAGAACGTCATGCTGGGCCACGAGGACGTGGTGGGCCCCGCCAAGCTGCTCGACCTGGAGGCCGCGCGCGCCCGGGTGCGCGAGATCTCCCACCGCTTCGGCTTCAACGTCGACCCGGACGCCGTGGTGGAGGACCTCTCGGTGGGTGCCCAGCAGCGCGTCGAGATCATCAAGGCGCTCTCGCGCGACGCGGAGGTCCTCATCCTCGACGAGCCCACCGCGGTGCTCACGCCGCAGGAGACGGACGAGCTCCTGTCGATCGTCAAGGACCTGCGCGACTCCGGCACCGCCGTCGTGCTCATCACGCACAAGCTGCGCGAGGTCAAGGCCGTCGCGGACACGATCACCGTCATCCGCCGCGGCAAGGTCGTCGGCACCGCCGAGCCGACAGCCTCCCAGGAGGAGCTCGCCTCGCTCATGGTCGGGCGCGACGTGTCCATGACCGTGGACAAGGGCCCCGCGGACCCCGGCGAGGCGATGCTCGTGGTCGAGGACCTCACGGTCGTCGACGACGCCACCCAGGTGACGCAGCTCGATCGCGTGAGTTTCGACGTGCGCGGCGGCGAGATCCTGGCGATCGCGGGCGTCCAGGGCAACGGCCAGACCGAACTCGCGGAGGCCATCCTGGGCGTCGTGCCCACGGCCGCCGGCACGGTCCGCCTCGACGGCGAGACCGTCACCGGCAGGTCGATCCGCCAGGCGCTCGACGCGGGCATCGGCTTCGTGCCGGAGGACCGCACCACGGACGGCATCGTCGCGGAGTTCACCAACGCGAACAACCTCATCCTCGACCTGTACGACCGCGCGCCGTTCTCCAAGGCGGGCGCCATCTCGCCCTCCGTCGTGCGCGAGAACGCCCAGAAGCAGGTCGAGCGGTTCGACGTCCGCACCACGGGCATCGACGCGCTCACGGGGTCGCTGTCCGGCGGCAACCAGCAGAAGGTGGTGCTCGCGCGCGAGCTCACCCGCGAGCTCAAGCTGCTCATCGCGTCGCAGCCCACCCGTGGACTCGACGTCGGCTCGATCGAGTTCGTCCACAAGCGCATCATCGAGGAGCGCGACAAGGGCGTGGCCTGCATCATCATCAGCTCCGAGCTGGACGAGGTCTACGCGCTGGCCGACCGCATCGCCGTCATGTACCACGGACGGATCGTCGGCATCGTCCCGCCCGACACCGACCGCGACACGCTCGGCCTCATGATGGCCGGTGCCCACGAAGAGGAGGCCGCGTGAGCGACCAGACCACCGCGACCGAGGCTCCGCAGCAGGAGCGGCCCGGACGCGCATCGACCGTCCTGCGGGAGATCCTCTCGAGCTCGACGCTCGTGGTCGTCATGGCCGTCGTCGCGTCGCTGCTCATCGGAGGCGTGCTCATCGTCCTCGTCGACGAGGGCGTCCAGGAGGCGGCGGGCTACTTCTTCTCGCGCCCGGGCGACACCTTCACGGCGATCTTCGACGAGCTGGGCGCCGCGTACTCCGCGATGTTCACCGGCGCGGTGCTCAACCTCGACGCCGACACGTTCGCCCAGACGATCCGCCCGTTCACCCAGACCCTCACCATGGCGACGCCGCTGATCTTCGCCGGCCTGGGCCTGGGCATCGGCTTCCGTGCCGGCATGTTCAACATCGGTGCCCAGGGCCAGCTGCTCATCGGCGCCACGGTGGGGGCGTACATCGGCTTCACCTGGGACCTGCCGTGGGGCCTGCACCTGCTGGTCGCGATCCTCGGCTGCCTCGTGGGAGGCGCGTTCTGGGGCTTCATCCCCGGCATCCTCAAGGCCCGCACCGGCGCGCACGAGGTGATCGTCACGATCATGCTCAACTACGTCGCGCTCAACCTGGTGGCGTGGCTGCTCACGTTCGACGCGTTCCAGCGCGAGGGCAGCAACAACCCCATCTCCCCGATCGTCGCGGAGACGGCGCAGTACCCGAAGATCCTGGGCTCCCAGTTCAACCTGCACCTGGGCTTCCTGTTCGCCCTCGCATGCGCGTTCGGCGTCTGGTGGCTCATGGAGCGCTCGACGCTCGGCTTCGAGCTGCGCGCGGTGGGCGCGAACGCGAACGCAGCCCGCACCGCGGGCATGAACGTCACGCGCGCGACCGTGCTGGTCATGGTGATCGCGGGTGCCCTCGCGGGTCTCGCGGGATCCGCCCAGGTGCTGGGCACGGAGAAGGTGCTCACCACGGCCACGGCCGGCTCGCTCGGCTTCGACGCCATCACCGTCGCGCTGCTGGGCCGGTCGCGGCCGCTCGGCACCGTCCTGGCGGCGATCCTGTTCGGCGGCCTGCGCGCCTCCGGCCCGACCCTTCAGGTCCAGGCGGGGCTGCCCGTCGACATCGTGTTCGTCATCCAGGCGCTCATCGTGCTGTTCATCGCGGCGCCGCCGCTGGTGCGGTCGATGTTCCGCCTCCCCGCCCCGGCCATTGAGAAGGAGGTGGCGGCGTGAGCGCCTCGACCCTCGACGCCCCCGCGACGCCCGAGACCGCGCCCCGCTCCAAGGACTGGCGCGCGTCGATCGCCCTGGGCGTCATCGCCCTCATCTCGCTCGTCGTGTTCGGCTTCGGCTCCGCGTCCGGCGCGGACACCACGTTCGTCGTGGCCCGCAGCACCGACTTCTTCGAGGTCCCCGGCTTCACGCTGCCGTCGCAGCTCGCGGCCATCCTGCTGTCCGTCGTCGGGCTGGCGCTCGCCGGGTACACGGCGTTCCAGGCGAACCAGTTCCGCAAGGTGGGCATCTGGGTGCCGGTGGTCTACGGCATCGCGATCATGGGCGCGCTGCTCACGTGGGCCGGCGCGGGCCGCGACGCGACGTCGATCCAGCTCACGGGCCTGCTGACCTCGTCGCTGTTCCTGGCCGTGCCGCTCGTGTTCGGCTCGCTCGCGGGCACGCTGTGCGAGCGCTCCGGCATCATCAACATCGCGATCGAGGGCCAGCTGCTCGCCGGTGCCTTCCTCGCGGCGCTGGTCGGCTCGGCCGTCGGCAACGCCTACGCGGGCCTCATCGCCGCGCCCATCGCGGGCGCCCTGGTCGGACTGCTGCTTGCGATCTTCGCGACCAAGTACTGGGTCAATCAGATCGTGGTCGGCGTGGTGCTCAACGTCCTGGTCGTGGGACTGACGAGCTTCTTCTTCTCCACCGTGATGTCCGACAACCCGGACCTCAACCGCCCGCTGGGCCTGGCCTCGCTGCCCATCCCGGGCCTGTCCGGCATCCCCGTGATCGGCCCGGTGCTGTTCAACCAGAACCTGCTGGTCTACATCCTCTACGTGGTGGTCATCGTCCTGCAGATCATGCTCTTCCGGTCGCGCTGGGGCCTGCGCGTGCGCGCCGTGGGCGAGCACCCCAAGGCCGCCGACACGGTGGGCATCAAGGTCAACCGCACCCGCGTGCGCAACACCGTCCTGGGTGGCGCCGTCGCGGGTCTGGGCGGCGCGTTCTTCACCGTCGCGTCGGGCCTCGCCTTCGGCAAGGAGATGACCGCCGGCAAGGGCTATATCGCGCTCGCCGCGATGATCCTGGGCCGGTGGAGCCCCAAGGGCGCGCTCGCCGCGGCCCTGCTGTTCGGCTTCGCTGACGCGCTGCGCGTGCAGCTGGGCATCATCGGCTCGTCGATCCCGTCGCAGTTCCTCGCGATGACCCCGTACCTGGCCACGATCTTCGCGGTCGCCGGCCTGGTGGGCCACTCGCGCCCGCCGGCCGCCGAGGGCATCCCGTACAAGAAGTGACCGTGGACATCGACTGGGAGCTCCTGCGCGCCAAGGCGCGGGAGGCGAGCGAGCGGGCGTACGCGCCGTACTCGAAGTATCGCGTGGGCGCCGCGGCGGTCACGGACACGGGCGCGGTGGTGACCGGCGCCAACGTCGAGAACGCGAGCTACGGGCTCACCCTGTGCGCCGAGTGCGCGCTCGTGTCGAAGCTCCACACCGACGGCCTGGGGTCCCGGCTCGTGGCCTTCGCGTGCGTCGACGCGGCCGGCGCGGTGCTCCAGCCGTGCGGTCGCTGCCGGCAGCTGCTCTACGAGTTCGGCGGCCCCGCGCTGCTCATCGATGGTCCCGACGGGACCCTCACCCTGGACGACCTACTGCCGTGGGCCTTCGGCCCGCAGCACCTCGAGGAGGACTGACATGGCCGAGCGCCACGACGCCGTCGACATCATCAAGACCAAGCGCGGCGGCGGCACCCTCGCCGACGACCAGATCGATTGGGTGGTCGACGCCTACACGCGCGGCGTCGTGGCCGACGAGCAGATGAGCTCGCTCGCCATGGCCATCCTGCTGCGCGGCATGACCCGTGAGGAGATCTCCCGCTGGACCGCCGCGATGATCGCGACGGGGGAGCGGCTCGACTTCTCGTCGCTGTCGCGCCGCACCGCGGACAAGCACTCGACCGGCGGCGTGGGCGACAAGATCACCCTCCCGCTCGCCCCGCTCGTCGCCGCCTGCGGCGTCGCGGTGCCGCAGCTCTCGGGACGCGGCCTGGGCCACACCGGAGGCACCCTCGACAAGCTGGAGGCCATCCCCGGCTGGCGCGCCGCGCTGTCCAACGAGGAGATGATGCGCCAGCTCGAGGACGTGGGCGCCGTCATCTGCGCGGCCGGCTCCGGCCTGGCCCCCGCCGACAAGAAGCTCTACGCCCTCCGCGACGTCACCGGGACGGTCGAGGCCATCCCGCTCATCGCATCGTCCATCATGTCCAAGAAGATCGCCGAGGGCACGGGCGCGCTCGTCCTCGACGTCAAGGTGGGCACGGGCGCGTTCATGAAGACCGAGGCCGACGCGCGCGAGCTCGCGCGCACCATGGTGGACCTGGGGACCGATGCGGGGGTCGTCACGACCGCCCTGCTCACCGACATGTCGACGCCCCTGGGCCGCGCGTGCGGCAACGGCCTCGAGGTCGCCGAGTCCGTCGAGGTGCTCGCCGGCGGCGGCCCCGCGGACGTCGTCGAGCTCACGCTCGCCCTCGCCCGCGAGATGCTCGCCGGCGCCGGGGTCACGGACGTGGACCCGGCCGACGCGCTCGCCGACGGCCGCGCGATGGACGCGTGGCGGCGCATGATCGCGGCCCAGGGCGGCGACGTCGACGCGCCGATGCCCGACGCCCCGCACGTCGAGGAGGTCCGCGCCGAGGCCGACGGCGTCATCACCCGCATGGACGCCATGGGCGTGGGCGTGGCCGCGTGGCGCCTGGGCGCCGGGCGCGCCCGCAAGGAGGACCCGGTGCAGGCCTCCGCGGGCGTCTACCTGCACAGGACGCTGGGCGAGGAGGTCAAGGCGGGCGACGTCATCATGACGCTGCACACCGAGACGCCGGAGCGCATGCCGCGCGGCCTCGCCGCGCTCGCGGACGCCTGTGACGGCGCCGGCACGGTCGAGGTGACGCCCGGCGGGTCCGTCGAGCGCCGCCTCGTCATCGACCGCATCGCCTGACATGGGCTGGACGCTCACGGCCGTGGCCGCCCGCCTGGGCGGGCGGCTGCGCATGCCGGAGCGTCTGGCCGACGAGCCCGCCTCGTCCGAGCCGCTCGTCGCCCGCGCCTTCGCGCGGGCCCTCGAGCGGTCCTCCGGGGCCGATGCGAAGGCCCTCCTGGTCGCGCGCGACCAGATGGGGGACGATGCACGGGTCCTCGACCGCGCGGTCGCCTCCGGGGCGCCGCTGTCGGCCATCGCGGCCCTCGCCGCCGCGTGGGACGGCCTCGACCCCGAGCCGCGGCGGATCATCGCCGAGCCGGTGCCGGCCCGCATGGGCCCGGTGCGCTGGGGACGCGTCGATGCCGTCCAGGTGGACCAGACCACGTGCGGCGCCGCCGTGATGGCGACCATGCTGCTCATGGGCGACCCGTTCGTGGGGCTGTGGCTCGCGACCGGGCGCACGCTGGCCTCGTACATCCCGCCCGAGGCGCTCCACGTCCAGGCCGAGGGTCTGCCCGCCCGCACCATCGAGGACCGGTGGCACGCCCTGCAGCGGGTGCTGCACGCGGTGACCACCGCATCGGCCGTGGGGCCGGTGGCCTGGCCCAAGTCGCTCGGGACCCCGCCGTGGAAGGTCGACGACCGCACCCGCTTCGCGGGGCTGCGCTTCGCCGGCGGCATGGTCGACGACTCGTCGCCCGAGGCGCTCGCGCCGGCGCTCGTGCACGTGCGCCGCGCGCTCGCGGACGGGATTCCCGTGCCCATGTTCACGGCCGGCGACTCGCGGCTGGGCATCGACACGGTGATCCCGCGCCACGTGGTGCTCATCGTGGGCGACACCGGCGACGGGCTGCTGGTCTACGAGCCCGGGGCCGGCGCGGTGCTGCCGCTGCTCGACGCGGACCTGAGGCCCGGCGGCGAGCGTCACCCGGCGCTGGGCAACTGGACGCGCGCCGCGTGGCTCGTGCTGCCGGTGCCCGTGCGGCGAGGATGAGGCCCCGGCGCGATTAGCCTGGTGCCATGACTCTCACCTCTGACGAGATCCTCGCCCTGCCCAAGGTCGTCCTGCACGACCACCTCGACGGCGGGCTGCGCCCGTCGACGCTCATCGAGCTCGCCGCCGCGATCGGCCACGAGCTCCCGTCGACCGACCCCGACGAGCTGGGCCGCATCTTCGCGGAGAACGCCAACTCCGGCGACCTGGTTCGCTACCTCGAGGCCTTCGCGCACACGACCGCCGTCATGCAGACCGCGGAGAACCTCACCCGCGTCGCGCGCGAGGCCGTCGTGGACCTCGCGGCCGACGGCGTCGTCTACGCGGAGCTGCGCTACGCGCCCGAGCAGCACGTGGCCGGCGGCCTGTCGCTGCAGGAGGTCGTCGAGGCGGTCCAGTCGGGCATCGAGGAGGGCGTCGCGGAGGCGCTCGAGGCGGGTCGCGCCATCCGTGCGGCCGCGATCCTCGACGCGATGCGCCACCTGGACCGCTCGGTCGAGATCGCCCAGCTCGCGATCGCGAACCGCGGCACCTGCTGCGTGGCGTTCGACATCGCGGGCCCCGAGGCGGGCTTCCGCCCGTCGCTGCACCGCGAGGCCTTCCAGATCCTGCGCGAGGCGCACATGCCCGTCACCATCCACGCGGGCGAGGCCGACGGCGCCGAGTCCGTGGGCGAGGCGCTGGGGCTCGGCTCGGCGCGACGCCTGGGCCACGGCGTGCGCATCCACGAGGACATCGAGGGCCTCGACACCGACGAGCCGGCGCTGGGCATCATCGCCCGCCACGCGCTCGACCAGCAGATCCCGCTCGAGTGCTGCCCGACCTCCAACGTGCAGACCGGCGCCGCGCCGTCCGTGGCCGAGCACCCCATGCACGCGCTGCGCGACCTGGGCTTCGCCGTGACGGTCAACACCGACAACCGCCTGGTCTCGGGCGTGTCCATGTCCTCCGAATTCGCGGCGCTGAGCGAGGCGGGCTGGACCGTCGAGGACCTCTTCGAGGCCACCCTCGCCGCCGCCTGGGCCGCGTTCCTGCCCTACGACGAGCGCGCCGACCTGGCCGAGCTCGTCATCGAGGGCTACGGCATCGACCTGTAGGTCGCGTTCTGCGCCGCTTCTGCGCCTCGCTTTTGCGCCCCCGGAGGTGCTCAGTGCTCATTACCAGCACTTTTGGGCACTCAGCACCTCCGGGGGCGCAGCTGCTTCCTCATAGCCTCGCCCCCACCACGGCGAGCAGCCGCTCCCGGCACCACTCGGGCCGGAGGGTGATGTCACTCCAGCCGAAGCCCACGGTGGCGTAGCCGGCCGCTGCGAGGTTGGTTCGCCGGGCACGGTCCTTGTCGAGGGCGGCGCGCGTCGAGTGATAGCGGTTGCCATCGAGTTCCACCGCGATCCTCGCGCGCCGGTGCAGCATGTCGGGCGTGACCCGGCCCGACGGAAGCATCAGCGGCACCTGCCACTCGAACTCGCGGAACCGCGCTCCCGTGAAGGTCTCGTGCTTCGCCCGCACCTCGAGCGGCGAGGTCGCGCCCTCCGCGAACCAGCCCAGCACTCGTTCGAGGTCGCGGCGCCCGGGCAACCGGGACGTGCGATCGAGTTCGGCGCGCACCTGACGCCACGTGCACGCGCGCGCCCAGAGCGCCTCCCACAGGATGCTGCGACGGCCGCTCGGCGGGGCGTACCTCCACGCGTCGAGCAGCGCACGAGGCATGGGCGAGGTGAACACCCCTCTCGCCATGATGCGGGAGTGGAGCGGGCCTGTCTGGTGCAGTCGAACCCACGGCGGTACGTCGAGGCGGCGGCCGTGGGGGACGACGAAATCGAGCCGATCCGGCGGAGGCAGCGCCGGCGCGTACAGGTGAAGCGCGCCCGCGCCCGTGACCGCGCCGGCGGGTTGCCACAGGCCGAGTGCCTCGGCGAGCACCAGCACATTCTCCGAGTGGGCCGTGCCGCAGTAGACCCCGGTGAGCAGGCGAGTCGCGGCGCCACCCTCGATGGCGTGGTCGAGCTGGCGCCGTGACCACCGATGGACGAGCTCGTCTCGCCCGTACGCATGGGCATTGGTCTCGAGGAACTCGGCGATCCGCGTGGGCGCGTAGCCGGGGCTGGGGTCGGGCGCGGGGTCGGGATCGGGGCCGGGCGATAGGAGCATGAGCCCAGGCAACAACCGCCGTACCTCAGTCCGCAGCGCACGTGGCGCGGTCTGTGGACGGACGGCGCTCGCGCGGGGCTGTGCACGCCGGCTCCGGGCGCGGACGGGAGGGGCCAGCCGCCGACGGCTGCGCCTCATCAGGTGCTCAGTGCCCGAATCGAGTGATTCTGGGCGCTGAGCACCTCCCGGGGCGTACCGGTACCCGGGGCCGGGCGCATCGGTGCGGGCCGGGCGGGCCGGCCGGGTCGGCGCGGGACCGCGAGCCTGGGGCCTCCCGCACCCGGCGTCCCGGGTGCGGGGGACTTAGGCTGGTGCGCGGACCATCCACCCTGCTTTGGAGACGATCATGACCCTCACCCGCGCCGAGCTGGCCCAGTACGTCGACCACACCCTGCTCAAGCCCGAGTCCACCCCCGCGGACGTCGAGGCCGTCATCGCGGAGGGCGCCGAGCTGGGCGTCTTCTCCGTGTGCGTGTCGCCCTCGATGCTGCCCGTGACCACCCCCGAGGGCGTCGCGGTCGCCACCGTGTGCGGCTTCCCGTCGGGCAAGCACCAGTCCGCCATCAAGGCCGCCGAGGCCGCGCTGTCGATCGAGCAGGGCGCCGACGAGGTCGACATGGTGATCGACGTCGCCGCCGCGCTCGCGGGCGACTTCGATGCCGTCCAGGCCGACATCGCGGCCGTGCGCGCCGCGGTGCCCGCCGGCAAGATCCTCAAGGTCATCATCGAGTCCGCGGCGCTCACCGACGAGGCGATCGTGGGCGCGTGCCGCGCCTCCGAGGCCGCGGGCGCGGACTTCGTCAAGACCTCGACCGGCTTCCACCCGGCCGGCGGCGCCTCGGTCGAGGCCGTGCGCCTCATGCGCGAGACCGTGGGCGACCGCCTGGGCGTCAAGGCCTCGGGCGGCATCCGTACGTGGGACGCCGCGGTCGCGATGATTGAGGCCGGCGCGTCGCGCCTGGGCCTGTCGGGCACGGCCGCTGTGCTCGACGGCTCGGAGGCCACCGGCTCGTACTGAGTCTCAGCGGCGCGCTCCCGCCGCCCCGCCGCCCCGCCGCTGCGCCCAAGTTGCGCTCCACGAGGTGCTCAGTGCCCAAAACCAGTCGAAATGGGCACTGAGCACCTCCTGGGGCGTTCGCGGCGGCGGCTGGCGCGCGCGGCGGCTGCTGAGGCGCGCGGGCTGAGACCGGGGCGCGCTGGGAGGTGCTGGGCGCGCGCGGCGGCGGCTGAGGCGCGCGGGCCGCCGCCGCCGCGCGCCGGTCGGCTAGATCCCCAGCGCCCGCTCGACGTCCTTGCGCAGCGCCGCCATCGTGGCGGTGGCCTCGAGCCGCGCCTCGTAGACGTCGCCCTCCACGGGGACGATGACCTCGAGGTACGCCTTGACCTTCGGCTCCGTGCCGGAGGGCCGCACGATCACCCGCGCGCCTGACTCCGCCGCGAGGTGCAGGCCCGTGGTGCCGGGCAGCCCGCGGAAGCCCTGCGACATGTCGTCGGTCGCGACCACCGGCGAGCCCGCGAGGGTCTCCGGGGGAGCGGACATGAGCCGGTTCATGGTCTCCGGGATGAGCGCCAGGTCCGCGTACCGGGCCGACACCTGCGAGGTGAGGTACACGCCGTACTCGCGCGCCAGGTCGTCGATCGCGTCCGCGAGCGTCCGCCCCGCCTCCTTGAGCTCCGCCACGAAGTCCGCCAGCAGCAGCGCCGCGGAGATGCCGTCCTTGTCGCGCACCAGTTGGGGCGCCACGCAGTAGCCCAGCGCCTCCTCGTAGCCGAACACCAGGTCCTTCGCGCGCCCGATCCACTTGAATCCGGTGAGCGTGTTCGCGTGCGACAGGCCATGACGGGCCGCGATCGCGGCGAGCTGCTGCGACGACACGATCGAGTTGGCCAGCACCTGCACCTGGTTGGGCACGCGGTCCGCGGCGCACCGCTCGGCGACGCGCTCGCCCAGCAGCGAGCCCACCACGTCGCCGTGCAGCATGGTCCACGCGCCGTCGACGACCGTGGCGACCGCGCAGCGGTCCGCGTCGGGGTCGTTCGCGATCACCACGTCCGCGCGCACGGAGCGCGCGAGCTCGAGCGACAGGTCGATCGCGCCCTTCTCCTCCGGGTTGGGGAAGTCGACGGTGGGGAAGTCGGGGTCGGGCTGCGCCTGCTCCGGCACCGTGTGGAGGTCGGTGAAGCCGGCGGCGCGCAGCGCGCGCTCGACCGTCTCGCCGCCCACGCCGTGCAGGGGAGTGAGGACGATGCGCGTGGCGGCCCGGCGGGCGGCCACGGCCTCGGCCTCGGTGGCCTCGGCGTCGGCGGACGAGTCGACCTCGCCGGCGGACGAGTCGACCTCGCCGGCCGACGAGCCGGCCTCGCCATCCTGCGCACCCGCCGCGGGCACGAGCGCCGCGACCTGCGCCACGTACTCGTCGATCACGCCCTCGCCCAGCACGGTCCAGCCCTCGTCCGCGCGCTCCACGGAGGCGACGGACGGGACGGCCGCGATGTGCGCGGCGATCTCCGCGTCGTAGGGCGGCACGATCTGCGCGCCCTGGCCCTCGTCGCCCACGATGCGTCCGCCCAGGTAGACCTTGTAGCCGTTGTCCTGGGGCGGGTTGTGGGAGGCGGTGACCATGACGCCGGCGTCGGCGTCGAGGAAGCGCGTCGCGAACGCGAGCACCGGCGTGGGCAGGGTGCGGGGCAGCAGCAGCGCCTCGTGGCCCGCGGCCGTCATGACCGCCGCGGTGTCGAGCGCGAACTCGCGCGAGCCGTGGCGCGCGTCGTAGCCGATGGCCACGCGGCCCGGTCCCTCGACGCCCTCGGCGGCCAGCGCATCGGTCATGTAGCGCGCCAGCCCGGCGGCCGCGCGGATGACCACGGCGCGGTTCATCCGGTTGGGGCCCGCCCCGATCCGGCCGCGCAGGCCCGCGGTGCCGAACTCGAGCGTGCCGCGGAAGCGGTCCGCGAGGTCCTCGAGGGCCTCCGGCACGCCGGTCGCGGCGGCGTCGATGACGGCGCGCAGCTCGTCGCGGGTGGCGTCGTCAGGGTCGTCGGCCAGCCAGGCCTGGGCCCGCGAGATCAGCTCGGTGGGCATGTCACATCCCCTTCACGATCGCGGCGAGCAGCGCGGAGATGCGCGGGCCGGCGTCGCGGCCGGCGTCGAGCACCTCCTGGTGGTCCAGCGTGTCGCCGCCGATGCCCGCGGCCAGGTTGGTGACCAGCGACAGGCCCAGGATCTCGAGCCCGACCTCGCGGGCGGCGATCGCCTCGAGCACGGTCGACATGCCCACGAGGTTGGCGCCCAGCACGGCCGCCATCCGCACCTCGGCGGGCGTCTCGTACTGCGGGCCGGTGAACTGCGCGTACACGCCGTCCGGCAGCGAGCCGTCGATCGAGAGGGCGAGCTCGCGCAGGCGCGGCGAGTAGACGCGCGACATGTCGACGAAGGTCGCGCCCTCGAGCGGGGTCTGGCCGGTGAGGTTGATGTGGTCGTCGAGCAGCACCACGGAGCCGGGGCCCACCTCGGGGCGGGTCGAGCCGCAGCCGTTGGTGAGCACCAGCTGGGTGCAGCCCGCGGCGGCGGCCATGCGGATCGCGTGCGCGACCTTGCCCGCGTCGCGCACCTGGTAGTAGTGCTGGCGGGCGCCCAGCACCAGCACGCGCTTGCCGGTGGGGGAGAGCAGCGAGCGGAACACCGGATGGTGGCCGGGGACCACGTGGGCGTCGAAGCCCGGGATGTCGGTGGCGTCCACGCGGGCCACCTCGTCGCCGATCAGGTCGGCCGCGCCGCCCCAGCCGGAGCCCAGGACCAGCGCGATGTCGTGCTTCTCGACGCCGGTGGCGGCGCCCAGGATGGCGGCGGCCTCGGCCGCGTACTCGTGTGCGTGAGTCATGCTCCGAGCCTAACCGCGCGCCGTCCCGGTGCCTCGGGCAGGGCGGCCCCTTTCCTGCGGTTAGATGGGGTCATGTCCCCACGCATCGTCATCGTCGGCGGCGGGCCGGGCGGCTACGAGGCCGCCCTGGTGGCCGCGAAGGCCGGCGCCTCCGTCACCCTGATCGAGCGCCACGGGCTGGGGGGCAACGCGGTCCTCACCGACGTGGTGCCGTCCAAGACCGTCATCGCGACCGCCGAGCTGCTCACCATCGCGGAACGCGCCCCGGAGCTCGGGGTGCGGCGCGCGGACGGCGGCCCGCTCGCCGACGACCTCACGGTGGACATGGGCGCCGTCAACGCCCGCGTGCGGGCGCTGGTGAGCCGCCAGAGCGAGGACATCGCCGCGCGGCTCGAGCGCGACGGCGTGCGCGTGGTCGCCGGGGCGGCGCGGCTCGCGTCGCCCTCCCGGGTGGTGGTGGACGATGCGGGGGAGACGTTGGCCTTCGACGCCGACGCGATCCTGCTGGCCGTGGGCGCCCGCCCGCGCATCGTCCCCGGATGCGAGCCGGACGGCGAGCGGGTGCTCACCTGGACCCAGCTGTACGACCTCGAGGAGCTGCCCGAGCACCTCGTGGTGGTGGGCTCGGGCGTGACCGGAGCCGAGTTCGCCGGCGCCTACCGGCTGCTGGGCTCCGCGGTGACGCTGGTCGCCTCGCGCGACCGGGTGCTGTCGCGCGAGGACCCCGACGCGTCCGAGCACCTGACGGAGGTGTTCCGGCGCCGGGGCATGACGCTCGTCGGCGGCCGTGCCGCGCGGGTCGAGCGCGTGGGCGACGGCGTGGAGGTGACGCTCGAGGACGGCACGGTCGTCGCGGGCAGCCACTGCCTGATGGCGGTGGGCTCGGTGCCGAACACCTCGGACCTGGGGCTCGAGGAGGCGGGCGTCGAGGTCGACGAGCGCGGGCTCATCCGCGTCGACCGGGTGTCCCGCACCACCGCGCGCGGCGTGTACGCGGCCGGCGACTGCACGGGCGTGCTGCCGCTGGCGAGCGTCGCGGCCACCCAGGGCCGCATCGCGATGGCGCACGTGCTGGGCGACGCGGTCACCCCGCTGGACCTGTCGCTGGTCGCCTCGAACGTGTTCACCGCGCCGGAGATCGCGTCCGTGGGCGCCTCGGAGGCGGAGCTCGAGGAGCGCGGGCTGTTCTACCGGGTGTCTCGGCTGGACCTCGCGGGCAACCCCCGCGCCAAGATGCTGGGCATCGACGAGGGCTTCGTGAAGATCTTCGGCCACACCGTCACCGGCCAGGTGTTCGGGGCCGTGGTGGTGGGCCCGCGGGCGAGCGAGCACATCTACCCGCTGTCGCTCGCGGTCGCGCATCACCTCACGGTGGACGATGTGGCGGCCGCCTTCACGGTCTACCCCTCGCTCAGCGGCACGGTCTCCGAGGCGGCGCGGCGCCTGCACTTCATGGACCGGTAGCGCGGCCGCCCGACGAGGCCGCAGGGACGCACCGGCCCGCGCGGCCTACTCGGCGTCGACGATCTCGCAGATGAGCGTGCCGGCGGAGACGCCGCCGCCCACGGCGGCGGCCAGCGCCTTCACCGTGCCGGCGCGGTGCGCGACCAGCGGCTGCTCCATCTTCATGGCCTCGAGCACCACGATCAGCTCGCCCTCGGCGACCACGGCGCCCTCCTCGACCGCGACCTTGACGATGGTGCCCTGCATGGGGGACGCGAGGGCCGTGCCGTTGGCGGCGCGCGCGGGTCCGGACGAGGACCGGCGCATCGGCCGCCTGCCCGCCTGGCGCGCTCCCGCGCGGCCAGCCTGGGCGAGCGACGCGGGCAGCACCACCTCGAGGCGCTTGCCGCCCACCTCGACCACGACGCGCTCGGTGGCGGGGGCCTCCTCGGCGGGTTCGGCCGGAGCCGGGGCGGCGTCGGCCGAACCCAGCGCGGCCACCGCATCGGCGAACCCGGTCTCGATCCACGTGGTGTAGACGCCGAACCCGTCCGTCGCGGTGAACTCCGGGGCGTCGAGGACCGCGCGGTGGAACGGCAGCACGGTCGGGATGCCCTCGACCTTCATCTCCGCGAGCGCGCGGCGCGCACGGGCGAGCGCCTGGTCGCGGGTCGCGCCGGTGACGATCACCTTGGCGATCATCGAGTCGAACGCGCCGGACACCGTGTCGCCCTCGCGCACGCCGGCGTCGACGCGCACGCCGGGGCCGGAGGGGAAGTGCAGCGTCGCGAGGCGGCCGGGCGCGGGCATGAAGCCGCGCGCGGGGTCCTCGCCGTTGATGCGGAACTCGAGGGAGTGGCCGCGCACCTCGGGGCGCAGGTCCGCGATGGACTCGCCGGCCGCGACGCGGAACTGCTCGAGCACCAGGTCCACGCCGGTGACCTCCTCGGTCACGGGGTGCTCGACCTGGAGGCGCGTGTTGACCTCGAGGAAGCTGATGGTGCCGTCCGCGCCCACCAGGAACTCGCACGTCCCGGCGCCCTGGTAGTGAGCCTCGCGCAGGATCGCCTCCGACGCGGCCACGAGGCGCGCGTTCTGCTCGTCGGTGAGGAACGGCGCGGGCGCCTCCTCGACCAGCTTCTGGTGACGGCGCTGCAGCGAGCAGTCGCGGGTGGAGACCACCGCGACGTTGCCGTGCGCGTCGGCCAGGCACTGGGTCTCGACGTGTCGGGGGCGGTCGAGGAAGCGCTCGACGAAGCACTCGCCGCGGCCGAACGCGGCGACCGCCTCGCGGGTCGCCGAGTCGAAAAGCTCCGGGATCTCCTCAAGAGTGCGGGCGACCTTGAGGCCGCGGCCGCCGCCGCCGAACGCCGCCTTGATGGCGACCGGGAGGCCGTGCTCGCGCGCGAAGGCGACCACCTCGTCGGACGATGCGACGGGGTCCGGGGTGCCGGGCACCAGCGGGGCGCCGGCGCGCTGGGCGATGTGGCGGGCGCTCACCTTGTCGCCCAGGCCGTCGATCGCCTCGGGGGAGGGGCCGATCCACGTGAGGCCCGCGTCGATGACGGCGCGCGCGAAGTCGGAGTTCTCGGCCAGGAAGCCGTAGCCGGGGTGGACCGCCTGGGCGCCGGAGCGGCGCGCGGCGTCGATGATCTTCGCGATGTCGAGGTACGTCTCCCGCGCGGTCGCGCCGCCGAGCGCGTACGCCTCGTCGGCCAGGGCCACATGCGGGGCGTGGCGGTCGGGGTCGGCGTACACGGCGATGGACCGCAGGCCCGCGTCGGCGCAGGCGCGGACGATGCGGACCGCGATCTCGCCGCGGTTGGCGACGAGCACGGAGGAGAAGGCAGTCACCCGGAAACCGTAGCGCGCGTACCGGGCCCTTCCGTGGCGCCCCGGGCGGCGCCGCGCAAGTTTGGGCGTGGCGATAAGGCCGATGCGGGGCGTTTGTGGGGAACGACAACGCCCGAGGGGTTTTGCGCGCCTTGCCCCGCCGGGCTTGTGAGCCGCCTACAAACAGGCGCTCAGCCGCGGAGCTCGTGGAAGGGCACCTCGAGCTCGAGGAGCAGGGTGCGCAGCAGCGGCAGGCTCACGCCGACCACGCCGTGGTAGTCGCCCTCGATCGCCTCGACGTAGGGGCCGCCCAGGCCGTCCACCGTGAACGCGCCGGCGACGCGCAGCGGCTCGCCGGTGGCCACGTACGCCTCGATCTCCGCGTCCGAGAGGTCCGCGAAGCGCACCACGGTCGAGGAGGTGGCGCCCAGCGTGGCCCCCGTGCCCGCTTCGCGGTCGTCGACCAGCCAGTGGCCGGTGTGGAGCACTCCCTGGCGGCCGCGCATCGAGCGCCACCGCTGGATCGCGACGTGCGCGTCCGCGGGCTTGCCCATCACCTCGCCGTCGAGCTCGAGCATCGAGTCGCAGCCCAGCACGATCGCGTCGGTGTCCCACTCCCCGGCCACGTCCTCGGCCTTGGCCCGCGCGAGGGCGAGCACCGCATCGGCCGGGGTCAGGTCGCCCCATCCCGCGGCGAGGTGCGTCTCCCGCGTGGAGGCGAGAACCGCGTCCTCGTCGACCTCGGAGACGATCACCTCGGGGTCGACACCCGCGGAGCGCAGGGTCGACAGGCGGGCGGGGGAGGCGGAGGCGAGCACGAGCGCGACGGGCATGACGCGAGCCTATCCCCGGCTCGGCGGCGGGCCGTGACGCATGCGGGGGCGCCGCGCGGCGCGGGCCGCCCACGATAGGGTGTGGCGTCACGATGCGAAATGGGGTGTCCATGGACGGGCGCGATGAGCTGCTCGACGCGGCCTGCGAGGACCTGCTGCGCTACCTGCGCCGGTCGATGCCGCGCCAGACCGAGCGCGTGGCGGGCGAGGGCCTCACCCTCCACCAGTTCCGCGCGCTCATCATCGTGTACTCGGACGAGGGCTGCACCACGACGGATCTCGCGGACGCGGTGGACGTCCACCCGTCGGTGGCGACCGGCATCGTCCAGCGGCTCGTGACGCGCGGCTTCTTCCGCCGCGTCGAGGACCCCGAGGACCGGCGCATCCGCCGCCTCTACCTGACCGACGAGGGCCGGGCGCTGGCCGAGGAGGTCGCGGGCACCGCGCGGGCGACGCGCCGTCGCCAGCTCGAGGTGCTCGACGACGCGCAGCTCGCTCAGCTGCGCACGATCCTCGCGACGCTCGTCGACGGCGTCGAGCAGGAGCGCGCCGAGCGCCGCGAGAGCGTCTGACGCGCCGCGGCGCGGCACAGCACGGCCGGACGCCGCGCGGCCGGACACCGCACGGCCTAGCGCGGCACCGCGCGGCTCAGCGCGAGAAGGGGCAGCCCGCGCAGCCGGGCTTCGAGGCGGGCACGCACGTGCCGCAGGCCTCGGCGGGTGCGAGCACCAGCCCCATCCGCGCGGCCTCGTCCGCGACCGCCTGGGCGACGTCGACGCGGATCGCGAGCGTGCGCGCGGCCTGACGGGGGGACTCCCCGGCCGCGAGCCGCTCCATGACCGCGCCGAAGACGCTCACAGCAGTCGACCCACCTGGAACACGGCCGTCGCGAGCACGTACGCGAGGGCGAACTGGGCGCCGGCCGCGCCCGCGGTCCACCGCCATCCATAGAGGCGGCGCTGCTCCGCGAGGGTGGCGAGGCACGGCAGGTAGCCGAGCACGAACACCATGAAGGCGAGCGCCGCGGCGCCCGGGGAGCCGCCGGAGGTCTCCACGAGGGTCGCGCGGATGCGCTCGCCCAGCGTGGTGGCCTCGGCGGAGTCGGACGAGTCGCCCGGGTCCTCGACGGAGTACGCCTGGGCGAGCGCGCCCACGACGACCTCCTTGGCGGCGACGCCGGCCACCAGAGACGAGGCGATGCGCCAGTCGTCGAGGCCCATCGGGGCGAACGCGGGGGCGACGGCCTGCGCGGTGGCGCCGTAGAGCGAGTCCTCGATGGGCACCTCGGTGGGGGCGTGGTCCCCGTGGACCGGGATCGCCTGCAGCACCCACAGCAGCGCCACCGCGGCGAGGATCACGGTGCCGGCCTTGCGCACGAAGGACAGCACGCGGGTCCACACTCCCGCCACGAGCGTGCGCAGGTGCGGCCACTGGTAGTCCGGCAGCGCGATGAGGAGCGGCTCGGGGCGCAGGTCGCGCATCACGGTGCGGCGCGCGACCAGCCCGCCGAGCACCACGAGCGCGATGGACGCGACGTACATGCCGAACACCACCGTGCCCGCGTGGCCGGGGAAGAACGCGTGCGCGAGCAGCAGGTAGACGGTCAGGCGCGCGGTGCACGTGGTGAGCGGCACCAGCAGGCCGGTGAGCAGGCGCTGGCGGGCGTGGGGGAGCACCGCGGTGGCGCTCACGGCCGGCACGTTGCACCCGAAGCCCACGATGAGCGGCAGCATCGCGCGGCCGTCGAGGCCGATCGCGCGCATCGCGCGGTCGGTCACCACCGCGACGCGGGCGAGATACCCCGAGGACTCGAGGATGGTGACGGACGCGAAGATGAGCGCCATGAGCGGGATGAAGGACAGCACGGTCGCGACGCCCGCGAGCAGGCCACCGGTCGCGAACGAGCCGACCCACGCGGGCGCGCCCAGCGAGGCGAGCCCCGCCGCGACGGACTCCGCCACGGGGCCGTCGATGAGCCCGGCGGCCGCGTCCATGAGGGGGGTCGCCACGACGGTGGTGAGCTGCAGCACCGCCCACACGACCGCGAGGAACGCCGGCACGCCGGCCCAGGGGTTGAGGAGTACCCGATCGACGCGATCGGTGAGGGTGTGACGGTGCTCGTCGACCGGGAGCGCGGCGTCCGCGACGCGCTCGACCCAGTCGAACAGGTCCTGCGCGTGGGCGAGGTTGTCCTCGAGGTCCGCGTCGGGGGCCGGCGGCGGGACGTCGACCACGTGCGTCGGGCGGTGCAGGGCGTTCGCGACGGCCTCGGCCAGCCCGTCGAGTCCGGCGCGCGAGCGGCCGTTGACGGCCACGACCGGCACGCCGAGCGAGGCGCGGAGCGCCTCGACGTCGGGGGCCTGGCCGCGCGAGGCGGCGAGGTCCGTCATGGTGAGCGCCACGACCACGGGACGTCCGGCGCGGGCCACCTGGCCCAGGACGTACAGCGAGCGGCTCAGCGCGGTCGCGTCGACCACCACGACCGCGAGGTCGTGCGCGTCGTCGCGCACCGCGGAGGCGGCCACCTGCTCGTCGGGGGAGCGGGCGATGAGCGAATAGGTGCCGGGCAGGTCCACCAGGGTGACCGGCGCATCGGCCGGGGTCCACGTGCCCTCCATGAGCTCGACCGTGGTGCCGGGTGCGTTGACCACGTGCTGGCGCGAGCCGGTGAGCGCGTTGAAGAGCGTCGACTTGCCCACGTTGGGGTTGCCGACCAGCAGGACCGATGCGGTGCGCGTCGCGGTGGTCATGCCGCCTCTACCTCGATGTGGCGGGAGGTGGTCGCGTCGATCGCGAGGCGCGCGGCGCCGATGGCGACGATGCGCGCGCCGGCCGCGCCGACCCCGGCGAGGCGGATGCGGGCGCCCGGGCGCAGGCCCATCTCGCGCAATCGGAGGGCGACGGTGGACTCGGCGCTGATCGCGCGGACGCGGGCCACGGTGCCCGCGGTGCAGTCGGAGAGGTTCACCCGACCATCGTATTTGTGGAAGGTGAGCCTTGCCTAATGCGGAAGGTCCCGGCTCCCGCGGTCGCGCAGGATCTCGCCGAACGCCTTCCACGTGGCGGGCAGCTCCCGGACGTAACCGATCGCGGTGTGGCGCCGCGCGAGCACGTCGGGGAATGTGCCCTGGACCTCGAGCCCCGTGGAGCGGCACAGCCACATCGCGCGCGGCACGTGGAACTCCTGGGAGCACACGATGACGGAATGCAGGCCGCGCTCGCGCGCGTTGAGGGCCGAGGCGCGGGTGTCGTGGCCCGAGCGGTCGAGCACCAGGGCCTCCTCGGGCACGCCCAGCTCGCGGGCGGTGCGTGCCATCGCCGCCGTCTCGTCGAGGCCCTCGCGGTTGCTGCCCGCGCCCGTGAGCACCAGCAGGGGCACCAGGCCGCGGTGGTACAGGGCTGCGCCCGCCTCGACGCGCTGACGCAGGAAGCGGGACGGGCGGCCGTCGGGCCACACCCGGGCGCCCAGCACGAGCGCCGCGTCGGCCGGACGGAAGGCGTCGCTGTCGACGTGGTGACGCGAGCCGTGCGACCGCAGGCGCGCATAGGCCTGCGGCGCGGCCGCGGCGGCGGCCAGGACCCTCAGCGCGCGGCTCATCGCAGCGAGTGACGCCAGGCGGCGTCGCCCCGGTCGAGCGGGAGCGCGGGGCGCGGGCCCTGCATCGTCCGGCTGCGATCCATCCACGCGGACGTGGGCGCGGCGGCCCGCTCCGCGTCGGCGCTCGCGGAGGACATGGCGACCACGCCCGCGATGAGCGCGGCGAGCTCGGACTCGTCGGGGGTGCCGCGCACCACCCGCACGCCGGCGGGGAGCGACCCGCGCACGCCGTTCGCCGCGTCGCTCACAGCGGGATGTTCCCGTGCTTCTTGGGCGGCATCGACGCGCGCTTGGTGCGCAGCGCCCGCAGCGCGCGCACGACCTCGGCGCGGGTCTGCGACGGCTCGATCACCGCGTCGACGTAGCCGCGATCGGCGGCGTCGTAGGGGTTGACGATCTGCTCCTCGTACTCGTCGACCAGGCGCGCGCGCTCGGCCTCGACGTCCTCGCCCCGTTCGGCCGCGTCCGCCAGCGTGCGGCGGTGGAGGATGTTGACGGCGCCGGACGCCCCCATCACCGCGACCTGCGCGGTGGGCCAGGCGAGGTTGACGTCCGCGCCCAGCTGCTTCGAGGCCATGACGATGTAGGCGCCGCCGTAGGCCTTGCGGGTGATGACGGTGACGAGCGGGACGGTCGCCTCGGCGTACGCGTAGATGAGCTTGGCCCCGCGGCGGATGATGCCCTGGTGCTCCTGGCTCACGCCCGGCAGGAAGCCCGGCACGTCCACGAGCGTGATGACCGGGATGTTGAACGCGTCGCACGTGCGCACGAACCGCGCGGCCTTCTCGGAGGCGTTGATGTCGAGCGTGCCCGCCATCTGCATCGGCTGGTTCGCCACGATGCCCACGGAGTGGCCCTCGACGTGCCCGAAGCCCACCACCACGTTGGGTGCGAACAGCGGCTGGATCTCGAGGAACGCGGCGTCGTCGACGATCGCCTCGATCACGGCGTTCATGTCGTACGGCTGGTTCGCCGAGTCCGGCACCAGCGCGTCGAGCGCGAGGTCCTCATCGGTGGCGGCGAGGTCCGTCTCCGCGTCCCAGCTGGGCGCGTCGGTGAGGTTGTTCTGCGGCAGGTACTGCAGCAGATGCTGGACGTACTCGATCGCGTCGTCCTCGTCCTGCGCGAGGTAGTGGGCCACGCCGGACTTCGCGTTGTGGGCCTGCCCGCCGCCCAGCTCCTCGAACGTCACCTCCTCGCCGGTGACGGACTTGATGACGTCCGGGCCGGTGATGAACATCTGCGACGTCCCGTCGGCCATGACGATGAAGTCGGTGAGCGCGGGGGAGTAGACCGCGCCGCCGGCCGAGGGCCCCAGGATGAGCGAGATCTGCGGGATCACGCCGGATGCGGCCACATTGCGGCGGAAGATCTCCGCGAACTGCGTGAGCGCCGCGACGCCCTCCTGGATGCGCGCGCCGCCGCCGTCGGAGATGCCGATGAGCGGCACGCCCGTGCGCAGCGCGAAGTCCTGGATCTTGGCGATCTTCTGGCCGTGCACCTCGCCCAGCGAGCCGCCGAACACCGTGAAGTCCTGCGAGTAGACGGCCACCTGGCGGCCGTCGATGGTGCCGTAGCCGGTGACCACGCCGTCGCCGTACGGGCGCGACCGGTCGAGGCCGAAGGTGCGCGAGCGGTGCCGGGAGAGACGGTCGAGCTCGGTGAAGGAGCCCTCGTCGAGCAGCTGAGCGATGCGCTCGCGAGCGGTCTTCTTGCCGCGCGCGTGCTGGCGCTCCTGGGCCTTCTCCTCGGGTGCGTCGACGGCCGCCGCCGTGCGGTCGCGCAGCTGCTCCAGCGCCTCTGCCGTGCTCTTCGCGGGCGTCATCGTCGTGCTCGTCTCCCTCGTGTCGACTGGCGGCTAGCCTAGCCCGGTGACCACCCCACCGGCCGATGCGGTCGCCCGCTCGCGCCGTCCGCTCGCCGCCGCGACGCTCGCCGGGCGCGTGCCGTCGCCCCGGGTGGAGGTGCTGGAGAGGTCCCCGTCGACCAACACCCGGCTGCTGGCCGATGCGACGGCGGACCCGGGCGCCTGGCCCCACCTCTCCGTGCTGGTCGCCGACCACCAGACCGCCGGCCGCGGCCGGGCGGGCCGCGGCTGGGTGACGCCGCAGGGCGCGGCCCTCACCGCATCGTTCCTGCTCCGGCCCGACGTCCCGCGCGAGGCGCTGGGCTGGGCGCCGCTGGTCACCGGGCTGGCCGCGGCGCGCGCGCTGCGCCGTCTGGGCGTGGGCGCGTGGCTCAAGTGGCCCAACGACGTGGTGGTCGAGGCGGGCGCCCGCGACATCCCCGGGTGGGGGAGATGGCGCAAGGCCGCGGGCATCCTGTGCGAGGTGGCGGGGGACGATGCGGTGGTCGCCGGGGTGGGCATCAACGTGTCGCAGGCGGCGGGAGAGCTGCCCGTGCCGCACGCCGCGTCGCTCGCGACGCTGGGCGCGACGGCGCTGGACCGAGGCGCGCTGCTGTCCCTGCTCGCGGCGGAGGTGCGCGACGCGGTGGCGCGGTGGCAGGCCGGGGGAGACGTGCGCGGCGAGGTCGAGGCGGTCACCGCGACCCTCGGATGGGACGTCGCGGTGGACGTGCCCGGAGGGGCGCCGGTCGTGGGCCGGGCGGCGCGTCTGACCCCCGACGGCGCGCTGGTGGTGACCGGCGCGCGTGGCGGGGAGCGCATCGTCCTCGCGGGCGACGTGCGCGTGCGGCGAGGCTGACCGCCAGAACCGTTTCACTGCCAGGCCATTCCCGCGGGCGATGACAGTTCGTGCGGCGGCGCCGACAGGTTGTGCGCGGGGCGGGACCATTGACACGTGTCTCGCAATGATGTGTCCGTCGGTGCCACATCGTGGCGGTGCCGGTGTTTGTACAACGCAGTCCGAACAACATCTGACACGGGTCGGCCCGTCACCCCACTCGCACTTCGCCCTCTGCGGTGCTGTGCGCGGGGGCGGAGGGCCGGCGCGCGCTCAGCAAGGAGTCATAGTGAGTACCAAATCGGCTAAGAAGCCGCCGATGTCCAACAAGAAATACCTGTCCATCTGGATCCCGATCACGGCCTTCCTCACCATCCTCGTGGTGGGCGGCAACATGGCCCTGAGCGTCTGGGGCGGCTGGGTCAACACCGTCCTGGGTGACGGCACCTACGAGATCACCCCCGCCGAGGGCACCGAGGACTGGGACACCGACTACAACAAGTCGTCCTACGACTCGTACGACGACCTCAAGGCGGACGCCGACGTCGTCATCCAGAAGCTCGTCTCCGAGGGCGCGGTCCTCGCGAAGAACGAGGGCGCGTCGCTGCCGCTGACCTCGGGCGCGAAGATCACGATGCTCGGCCGCACCTCGGCCGACCCGGTCTACGGTGGCGCGGGCTCGTCCTCGATGGACAACTCGGCCAACGTCAACGCGTACGAGGGCCTGGCCTCGGCCGGCTTCGACATCAACGACACCGCGTACGCGATGTTCGAGAAGTTCGCGACCGACCACGCCGACCCGAACGGCGAGTTCGGCCGCGGCTACATCACCATGGACGACCCGTCGACTGCCACCTACGGCATCGGCGAGATGCCCGTCGAGATGTACTCCGACGAGGTCACCGCCTCGTTCTCCGAGTACTCCGACGCGGCCGTCGTGGTCATCGGCCGTCCGGCCGGTGAGGGCGGCGACCTGACCCAGGACATGATCAACGTGGTCAACACCGCCGGCGTCGACTCGCGTGCGCTCGAGGGTGAGCACCAGCTGCAGCTCAACCAGGACGAGCGCGACATGATCGAGCTCGCCAAGGCGAACTTCGACAACGTCGTGGTCCTGGTCAACGCCTCGACCTCGATGGAGCTGGGCGACCTGCACGACGACGCGGACATCGACTCGATCGTCCTCATGGGCGGCCCCGGTGCCACCGGTTACCACGCGATCGGCCAGCTCCTCGTGGGTGCGACCAACTTCTCCGGTCACACCACGGACCTGTGGGCGCGCGACTTCTCGGCCGACCCGACCTTCGTCAACTTCGGCCACTTCCAGTACGACAACGTGAACTCGCCCACCGGCGTCGGCACGTTCGTCCAGTACGAGGAGGGCATCTACTTCGGCTACCGCTACTACGAGACCGCTGCGGTCGAGGGCTTCATCGACTACGACGAGGCCGTCGTGTACCCGTTCGGCTACGGCCTGTCGTACACCGACTTCTCCTGGGAGATCGCCGGCCACGACTTCGGTGGCGTCGACGGCGAGATCTCCGTGGACGTGACCGTCACCAACACCGGTGACGTCGCGGGCAAGGACGTCGTCCAGCTGTACTACTCGGCCCCCTACACCCCGGGCGGCATCGAGAAGGCCCACGTCGTGCTCGGTGACTTCGCCAAGACCGGCGAGCTCGCCCCCGGCGCCTCGGAGACCGTCACCGTGACGTTCGCCGTCGAGGACATGGCCTCGTACGACTACAAGAACGAGAAGGCGTACGTGCTCGACTCGGGCGAGTACCAGATCCTGGTTCAGCAGGACTCGCACCACCTCGCGGAGGGCGTTGAGGCGCTCACCTACGAGGTCGACGACACGATCGTGTTCTCGGGCGACAACACCCGCGCCACGGACGAGCAGCCCGTCACCAACCTCTTCGACGACGTGAACGTCATGTTCACCGACGTCGCCGAGGAGGGCAAGGCTCTCAACATGACGCGTGCCGACTTCGCCGGCACCTTCCCGACCGCTCCCGAGGGCGCGGACTTCGTCGCCACCGACGAGATCGTCGCGGACTTCGAGCGCTTCGACTCGGCCGCTGCCGCGGCCGCGTTCGAGGGCGAGATGCCCGTCACCGGTGCGGACGGCGGCCTCCAGCTGGTCAACCTCCGTGGTCTCGACTACAACGACCCGCTGTGGGACGAGCTGCTCGACCAGCTCACCGTCGAGGAGATGACCTCGGTCATCCTCAACGGCGCGTACAACACCGCCGCGATCGAGTCCATCGCGAAGCCCGCGACCGTCGACCTCGACGGCCCGCTCGGCTTCTCGTCGTGGCTGAACGACTTCTACAACGGCGTGCCCTACCCCACGCCGTACCTCATCGCGCAGACCTGGAACGTCGACCTGCTGGTCGAGCAGGGCGAGATGCTGGGCGAGGAGTCGCTCTTCCTGGGCAACAACGGCTGGTACGCACCGGGCGTCAACATCCACCGCTCGCCCTTCGCGGGCCGTAACTTCGAGTACTACTCGGAGGACCCGTACCTCTCGGGCGTGCTCGCCCGCGAGGTGTCGAACGGCACCATGAGCAAGGGTCTGTACACCTTCATCAAGCACTACGCCGTGAACGACCAGGAGACCAACCGCGTCGCCAACGGTGTCGCCACCTGGGCGAACGAGCAGGCCATGCGCGAGATCTACCTCAAGGCCTTCGAGATCCCCGTCAAGGAGGTCGTCGGCGAGGTTCCCTTCATCGCGGATGAGGACGGCACCTGGGCCACCGCCGAGGTGGGTCAGACCGCCATCATGAGCTCCTTCAACCGCGTGGGCTCCGTGTGGGCCGGCGGCTCGATCCCGCTCATGGACACCGTCCTGCGCGGCGAGTGGGGCTTCGAGGGTGAGGTCATCACCGACTTCAACGCGAACGAGTACATGTACCCGGACATGGCCGTCGAGGCCGGCTCGGACATCATGCTCACGTTCGAGCCCTGGAAGCAGCTCGATGACGTGAGCTCGGCCTGGGCGGTCACGAACCTGCGCGAGTCGATCCACAACATCCTGTACGCGACGGTGAACTCCAACGCCATGAACGGGATCGCGCCGAACTCGACGGTCACGATCATCGCTCCGGAGTGGCACCTGTACCGCTGGATCATCACCGCGGCGCTGAGCCTCGGCATCGTCGGCCTCGTCGGCATGATCGTCGTGCGCGTCCGTCGCCACGGCTCGTCGGTGCCGGTCGCCGAGGTGACCGAGTCCGACGCCCCGAAGGCGCCGGCCGGCGTCTGACGGTCCTGAGGAGGGGTGGCGGGCCGGCCTCGGCCGTCCCGCACCCGCCTCGGGGAGTCTCTGAGGCCCCGCCTCTTCACCCCACCTTGGGAGTGCAGAGGCGGGGCCTTTGCTTGTTCTTGATTCATCCTTTTTGGTCCCGCGCGCCCCAAAGGTCACGGCCGGATAACGGACATCCCGGGCCGCGACAGAGTATGCACACCAGGTGACAGGTTGTGCCGCCTCCGGCCGCACCGGCTGCGCCCGTTGGTGTGATGAGACCCGGCGCACACACCCCCGCCGCCACCGTGCCAACGACGACCCGGACGATGACTCGGACGACGACGTTCACGGCGACTGAGGGGGATGCGTGTTGTCCGACATCACACACGCTCGAGGGTCTTCACCGGCATCGCTGCCAGCGGTGGCCCTCGGGGGGCATCCCGCCCGGGACCGCCCGGAACAGGAATGAGGAGACCTTGTTGAAGAACAAGAAGTCGATGGGCGCGCTGGCGTTCGTCGGGCTCGCAGCGATGACGCTCGCGGGCTGCACGGGACAGAGCGAGACCGAGGAGACCACGTCGGCCGGCGCCCCGCAGGAGCAGCCGACCGACGCCTACGTGACCCACGAGGCCACCGACGGCAAGACCACCTTCACCGTGGTCACCAACCCGGGCGACGGCCCGGTCCTCTCGTACGGCGCTGACAGCGATGTCACGCTGCTCGAGGAGGAGATCGACGGTGCGACCTACGCGTTCAAGGACATGAACGGCAACGGCGAGCTGGACGTCTGGGAGGACTGGCGCGTCGAGGCCACCGAGCGTGCCGCGGACCTCGCGTCGCAGATGTCGATCGAGCAGATCGCGGGCCTGATGCTCTTCAGCTCGCACGAGTCGTCGCCGCAGGACGGACTCACCGACAACCAGAAGACCTACCTGTCGGAGTCGCACCTTCGCGCGGTCCTCAACGCGGCCGGCTCGGACGCCGAGCCCACCGTCAAGTGGGTCAACGAGATGCAGGCCTACGTCGAGTCCCTCGCGACCGACGACGCCGTGTACGTGCCCGTCAACTTCGCCTCGGACCCGCGCTCGACCGCCGGCTCCGGCGGCTACAACGCCGCGGGCGAGGACATCTCGCGCTGGCCCTCCAACCTGGGTCTCGCGTCGACCTTCAACGTCGAGCACACCGAGAACTTCGCGGAGATGGCCTCGGCCGAGTACCGCGCGCTGGGCATCACCACCGCGCTGTCGCCGCAGGTCGAGCTCGCGACCGAGCCCCGCTGGCTGCGCGTGGGCGGCACCTTCGGTGAGGACCTCGACCAGGCCACCGAGCTCACCCAGGCCTACACCGATGGCTTCCAGGGCTCCGGCGGCACGGACGAGTGGGGCTCGGAGTCCGTCAACGGCATGATCAAGCACTGGGCCGGCGACGGCCCGGGCGAGGGCGGCCGCGAGGGCCACACCTACGTGGGCAAGTACGGCGTCTACCCGGGCGACAACTTCGACGAGCACCCCGAGGTCTTCCTCGGCGCGCTCAACTCGTCGGCCGTCATGACCGCGTACTCGATCGCCCTCGACGGCGACGGTGAGCCGCTCTTCACCGACCGCACCGGCACGGCGTACGACGCCGACCGCATGGCGATCCTCCGTGAGGAGAACAACTACGACGGCGTCATCGTCACGGACTGGGGCGTCATGAGCGGCTCCAACGACGAGGGTGCCTTCTTCGGCATGGCGTGGGGCGCGGAGGACCTGACCCCCGCCGAGCGCTACGTCAAGGTGCTGGGCACCGGCCACGACATGTTCGGTGGCGTCAACGACGCGACCTACATCCTCGAGGCCGCCGAGCTCTGGCAGGACCTCTACGAGGCCGGCGACCTCGAGATCGACGCGGAGACCCGCTTCCAGGAGTCGGGCGCCCGCATCCTCTCGATGTTCTTCAACCCGGGCCTGTACGAGAACGCGTTCCTCGACCTCGACAACTCGCTCGAGGTGCTCGCGTCCGAGGACAAGGTTGCCGCCGGCTACGCGGCGCAGCTCGACTCGATCGTCATGCTGAAGAACGACGGCGAGACGATCGCCGCCGGCGAGGCCGGCGACTGGTCGGACAAGACGGTCTACATCCCGCAGTCGTACGACCTCGGCATGCCCGGCCTGTTCGGCCCCGGCACCTACACCCACGGCCCGACCATCGACATCGAGACCGCCGAGCAGTTCTTCGCCGCCGTGGTCACCGACGAGGTCGAGCTGGACGAGAACGACCAGGTCGTCTCGTACACCGCCCCCGACCTGTCCGACGTGGACCTCGTCCTGGTCGGCATGGACTCGCCGTACAACGGCGACATCTTCAGCGCCTCGGGCCACGACTCGGAGACCGACGAGTGGTACCCCTTCTCGCTCCAGTACCGTCCGTACACCGCTGACGGCGAGAACGTCCGCCAGGTGTCGATCTCGGGTGACATCCTCGAGGACGGCACCAAGGAGAACCGCTCCTACTTCGGCAACACCTCGCGGATCTCGAACGAGGCCGACCTCGACGCGTTCGAGCGCGCCGTGGACGCCGTCGAGGCGTCGGGCAAGGACATCCCGGTGATCACCGCCCTCAAGGCGATCAACCCGGTCGTCCCGGCCGAGTTCGAGGCCGACTCCGACGCGATCCTGGTCAGCTTCGGCACCAACGACCAGGCGATCATCGAGGTCGCGCTGGGTCTGCACGAGCCGGCCGGCCGCCTGCCGATCCAGTTCCCCGCCGACATGGACACCGTCGAGGCGCAGTTCGAGGACGTCGCCAAGGACATGACCCCGTACACCGACGCCAACGGCAACGCGTACGACTACGGCTTCGGCCTCAACTACTCCGGCCCCATCGCCGGCTGAAGCGCCCCGTGACCCGGGTGGCGGGCGGCAGCGCCTCCCGCCACCCGGGCACCCCGGGCCGGATCCCCGCGATGCGGGTTTCGGCACATCCCCGCCTTACCATTGCCGCCGGACAATTCGACGGCAGATCCACGTGAAGGAGAAGACATGTTCAACAACAAGGTGCGCGCCGCCGGCCTCGCTCTGCTGCTCGCCGCGGGCGGCTCGTTCGCCCTCACCGGCTGCGCGGGCGACGACTCGTCGGCCGAGGCCGCCGTCGAGGTCGCGGACGTCGACGTGGCGACCGACCTCGAGACCGCCCGCCAGGCCGTCCTCGACGCGCTCGCGGACGACGACTGGGCCCAGGTCATGCTGGCCTCGGACGTCGAGGGCCCGACCGTCAAGTACGGCCTCATGGTGATGCCGTTCGTCAAGACCGACGCCGCCTCGCGCGTCACCGGCACGGTCGACATCGTCGACGGTGACCAGTTCAAGATCGAGGCCGACTCGGCCGAGACCGGCACCACCTGGCAGATCGACCAGGACGGCACCATCACCGAGGTCGCCGAGTAACACCCGGCACCACCCTCGTCCTCTCCGGACCCTGGAGGGGCTCGTCCGGCCGGCAACGGCCGGGCGGGCCCCCTTCCCGGGAGAGTCGGCCAGGGCACTCGCAGCGTCATCGCCGACGCCTCGCCTCCGGTGAGCGCGCCGCCCCGCTGCCACGGGGATCCACAGCGGTCCCGGTAGATCCCCATTCATCAGTTTCTGAAGGAGCACTGCAGTGAAGTCTCGTCCGTCCACGGACGACGCGCCGAAGAAGGCGCGGATGTCCAACAAGAAGTACCTGGCGATCTGGGTGCCGGTGATCGCGTTCCTGACGGCGCTCACCGTCATCGCGAACATGGCCCTGGTGATCGCGGGCGGCTGGGTCGCCTCGCAGCTGGGCTCCGGCACCTACGAGTTCACCAACTCGCCCGAGTCCGAGAACTGGGACACGAACTACTACGAGTCGGACTTCGCCGACATCGACGAGGTCAACGCCGCGGCCGAGGCTCTCGTCGAGGAGATCGCCGCCAGCGGCATCGTCCTCGCGAAGAACGACAACGCGGTGCTCCCGCTCGACGCCGGCGCGCAGCTGACCATGCTCGGTCGCGCCGCCGCGGACCCGGTCTTCGGTGGCTCGGGCTCCGGCTCGGTCGACACCCACTCCGCGGTGACCGCGCGTGGCGGTCTCGAGAACGCGGGCTTCTCCATCAACGAGAGCGTCTACGACGCGATCGCGGAGTACGCGGCCGAGAACAAGCGCGGCCACGTCTCGATGGACGACCCGATGGGCTCGACCTACACGATCGGCGAGATGCCCGTCGAGGGCTACGAGGCGCAGTCCTCGACCTTCGCGCAGTACGACGACGCGGCCGTCATCGTCATCGGCCGTCCCGGCGGTGAGGGCGGTGACCTCGCGAAGGACATGCTGGACATCGCGAACTCGGACAACATCGACCCGCGCGCCCAGGAGGGTGAGCACCAGCTCGAGCTCAACCAGGACGAGAAGGCGCTGATCGCCCTCGCCAAGGAGAACTTCGACACCATCGTCGTCGTGGTCAACGCCTCCACCACCATGGAGATGGGCGACCTGCAGAACGACCCCGAGATCGACGCGATCCTGCTCGCCGGCTCGCCCGGCGCGACCGGCTTCAACGCGCTCGGCTCGATCCTCAACGGTGACGTCAACCCCTCGGGCCGCACCGCGGACCTGTGGGCCGCCGACTTCACCGCGGACCCGACGTACGTGAACTTCGGCGACTACCGCTACACCAACCTGTCGCCCAGCTACCCCGTGCCGGTCGCCGAGCGCACCAACGAGTACGACTACGCCCCGTTCGTCAACTACGCCGAGGGCATCTACTACGGCTACCGCTTCTACGAGACCGCTGCGGTCGAGGGCTTCATCGACTACGACGAGGCCGTCGTCTACCCGTTCGGCTACGGCCTGAGCTACACCGACTTCGCGTGGGACGTGGCGAACGTCGACGCGGGCGACGTGGACGGCACCATCGCCGTGACCGTGGACGTCACCAACACCGGTGACGTGGCCGGCCGCGACGTGGTCGAGCTCTACTACTCGGCCCCCTACACCCCGGGCGGCATCGAGAAGTCGGCCGTCGTGCTCGGCGGCTTCGCCAAGACCGGCGTGCTCGAGCCCGGCGCCTCGGAGACGGTCACCATCGAGCTGACCGTCGAGGACATGGCGTCGTACGACTACCAGAACCACCAGGCGTACGTGCTCGAGGCCGGCGACTACCAGATCACCGTCCAGACCGACTCGCACACCCTCGCCGAGGGCGCCGAGCCCTTCGTCTACACCGTCGCCTCCGACGTCGTCTTCTCGGGCGACGACCACCGCGCGTCGGACCTGACCGAGGTCACCAACCTCTTCGACGACGTCTCTGAGGCGTTCACCACCACCGGCGAGGCCGGCAAGATCCAGCTCATGTCGCGTGCGGACTTCGCGGGCACCTTCCCGGTCGAGCCCACGGGCGACATGCTCGTCGCGAACGACGCCGTGATCGAGGGCTTCGCGCCCTACGACTACGAGGCCGCGGCCGAGGCGTTCGAGGGCGAGATGCCCACCACCGGCGCCTCCTCCGAGCTCGCGCTCATCGAGATGCGCGGTCTGGCCAAGGACGACCCGCAGTGGGAGACCCTGCTCGACTCGCTCACGGTCGCCGACATGTCGTCGATGCTGCTCAACGGCGCCTACAAGACCGAGGGCATCGCCTCGATCGCCAAGACGGCCACGATGGACCTGGACGGCCCCGCGGGCTTCTCCTCCTTCCTCGACTCCTCCGTCAACGGCACCGCCTACCCCTCGGAGGCGCTCATCGCGCAGACCTGGGACCTCGAGATCGGCGCCAAGATGGGTGTCATGCTCGGCAACGAGGCGCTCGAGAAGGGCATCTCCGGCTGGTACGCGCCGGCGGTCAACCTGCACCGTTCGCCCTTCGCCGGTCGTAACTTCGAGTACTACTCGGAGGACCCGTTCCTCTCGGGCGCGCTGCTCACCGCCGTCGCCAACGGCATCGGCACCAAGGGTGTCTACACCATGGTCAAGCACTACGCGCTGAACGACCAGGAGGACAACCGCATCGCCAACGGCGTCGCCGTGTGGGCCGACGAGCAGACCATCCGCGAGATCTACCTCAAGCCGTTCGAGATGGGCGTCAAGAACATCACGATGGACGTCAAGTACATCTCGGACGACCAGGGCACCGTGTCGGAGACGACCATCGGCGCCATGGGCATCATGAGCTCCTTCAACCGCGTGGGCGCCACCTGGGCCGGCGGCTCGAAGGCGCTGATGAACGATGTGCTGCGTGAGGAGTGGGGCTTCGAGGGTTACGTCATCTCGGACTTCAACCTCTACCCGTACATGAACCCCAACCAGTCGATCGACGCGGGCACCGACCTGACGCTGACGCTGGCGCCCATGAAGACCTTCCACGACTCGACGTCGGCCAAGGCGGTCACGGACATTCGCAACGCCACGCACAACGTGCTCTACGCGGTCGCGAACTCCAACCTGACCAACGGCATGGCGCCGGGCGCGACGGTCACGTACACCCCGCCCATGTGGGTCTACATCCAGATCATCACGACCGTCGTGGTGGGCCTCGGCATCGTCGGCCTCATCGGCATGGTCGCGGTGCGCGTGCGCCGCAACCGCGGCGGCGTGCCGGTCGCGGAGGTCACGGAGACCAAGGTCACCGAGACCGTCTGAATCTGATCGGCGGGGCCGCCACCGCGGCCCCGCCGGCACCCTCGAGGGCCCCCGCTCCCACCGGAGCGGGGGCCCTCGTCCCATGTCCGGGGACGGGCCGCGACAACGGCGTGTCGCCTGGAAAGGGACGATGCGCGGGCCGGGGGAGGGTCCGAGGCGCCAGGCTTTCCTCGGGCCGGCGGTGGCTCCGTCCCGCGCCCCTCGACGGGCCGTTTCCACGGGCCCGCGACAGGTTGTGGCCCGCACGCGACAGGTTGTGCCGGGGCCCCATTTCAGGCGCGAGCGCGATGCCTACGATGACGCATCGCCACCACGCAGCCGTGGGGGCGGAACCGTCACAACGACGTCACGACAATTCACTGCCAGGCGCTGCATGCGGCCTTCCGGGCCGCGCGGCACCTGCACACCGACGCGAAGGATCCATCATGACCATGGAGCTCACCCTGGCCGAGAAGGCGGCGCTGCTGAGCGGGCAGAGCGTGTGGGAGTCCCGCGCCGTCCCGCGCGCCGGGATCCGCGCCCTGAACCTCTCCGACGGCCCGCACGGCATCCGCAAGCAGCTGGGCTCGGGCGACCACCTGGGCATCAACGGCTCGGCCCCCGCCACCTGCTTCCCGACCGCGGCGACCGTCGCGAACTCGTGGAACCCGGAGCTCGCCGAGCTCGTGGGCGAGGCGCTGGGCGCCGAGGCCGCCGCGCTCGACGTGGACGTCGTGCTGGGCCCCGGCCTCAACATCAAGCGCTCGCCGCTGTGCGGCCGCAACTTCGAGTACTTCTCGGAGGACCCGTACCTCTCGGGCAAGGTCGCCGCCGGCTACGTGCGCGGCATCCAGTCGCAGGGCGTCGCCGCGTGCCCCAAGCACTTCGCCGCGAACAGCCAGGAGCTGCGCCGCCTCGCGAGCGACTCCGTGGTCGACGAGCGCACGCTGCGCGAGATCTACCTCACCGCGTTCGAGATCGTCGTGCGCGAGGCCGCGCCCAAGACCATCATGTCCGCGTACAACCGCGTCAACGGCACCTACGCCCACGAGAACGCGCACCTGCTCCAGGAGATCCTCCGCGACGAGTGGGGCTTCGACGGGCTGGTCGTCTCCGACTGGGGCGGCTCGAACGACGCCGTCGCGGCCGCGCAGGCCGGCGGCACGCTCGAGATGCCGTCGCCGGGTCTCGACTCCGCGCGTCAGCTGATCGCCGCGGTCGAGGAGGGGCGCCTGTCCGAGGAGGACCTCGACGCCCGCGTGGCGGAGGTCATCGCGCTCGTCGAGCGCGTCGACCCCGCGCTCGCCCGCAAGGTCGACGACGCGGCCCACCACGCGCTCGCACTGCGCGTCGCGCAGGAGAGCCAGGTGCTGCTGCGCAACACCGGCGTGCTCCCGCTCGCCCAGGGGACCAAGGTCGCCGTCGTCGGCGACTTCGCGAAGACCCCGCGCTACCAGGGCGCCGGCTCCTCGCTCGTCAACCCCACCCAGCTCGACACGGCCCTCGAGGCCATGGCCGGCACCGGCCTGGAGATGACCGCGTACGCGCAGGGCTTCCACCGCCTGGGCGGTCAGGACGAGGCGCTCGCGGCGGAGGCCGTCGAGGCCGCCCGCGGCGCCGACGCCGTGCTGCTCTACCTGGGCCTCGACGAGACCAGCGAGTCCGAGGGCAACGACCGCACCCACATGCGCCTGCCCTCCAACCAGATCGCGCTGCTGGCGCGCCTGCGCGAGGTCAACGAGAACGTGGTGGTCATCCTCTCCGCGGGCTCCGCGATCGAGATGCCGTGGCTCGAGGACTGCGCCGCCCTGGTGCACGGCTACCTGGGTGGACAGGCCGGCGCGGCCGCCGCCCTCGACGTGGTCACCGGCACGATCAACCCGTCGGGCCGCCTCGCCGAGACCTACCCCGTGCGCCTCGAGGACAACCCGAGCCACCGCTACTACCCGGGCCGCGGCGAGACCGCCGAGTACCGGGAGGGCCTCTTCGCCGGCTACCGCTACTACGCGACCGCGCAGGTGCCGGTGCTGTTCCCGTTCGGCTTCGGCCTCAGCTACACCTCGTTCGAGTACAGCGACCTCGCGGTGACCGATGCGGGGGTCACCTTCACGCTCGAGAACACCGGGGACGTGGCGGGCGCCGAGGTGCCGCAGCTGTACATCGGCCGCGAGGGCGCGGGCGTCCACCGCCCGGTGCGCGAGCTCAAGGGCTTCGCCAAGGTCGCGCTCGAGCCGGGGGAGAAGACCACGGTCACGCTGCCCTTCGACGCGTACACCTTCCGCCACTACTCGGTGGCGCAGGGCCGCTGGGCCGTCGAGTCCGGCGAGTACACGGTGTCCGTGGGCGCGAGCGTCGAGGACGTGCGCCTCACCGCCACGCACACGGTCGAGGGCGACGCGGCACCGGTCGACCGCCGCGACGAGCTGCCCTCGTACCACGCCGCCACCGTGACCGACGTGTCCGACGAGGAGTTCGAGGCCCTGCTGGGCCGCGAGCTGCCCGCCTCGACCCCTGGTGCCGGCGCGCCGCTGGGCCTCAACTCGCCCCTGCTCGCCATGCACGAGGCCCGCAACCCCGCGGCCCGCTTCGCGGCGTCGACGCTCAAGCGTCTGATCGACCGCTCGCAGCGCAAGGGCAAGCCGGACCTCAACCTGTACTTCCTCTACAACATGCCGTTCCGCTCCATCGCGAAGATGACGAACGGTGCCGCGTCGATGGAGATGGTGGAGGCGATCGTCACGATCGTCAACGGCCGCTCCTTCGCCGGCATCGGCGCTCTCGCCTCCGGCGCCGTGCGCAATGCGCGCGAGTCGAAGGCCATGGCCGCCGACCTCACCCACCCGACCCCGCAGGCGTCGCAGCCTGCCTCCAACCGCTGAGGGGAACCCTTCATGTCCACCATCACCGCCGCGCTCGGCAAGCTCTGGGCGCCCGTGGCGCGCCTGTGGAAGAACTTCGAGACCAAGCGCCCCACCACCGCGCAGTTCCTCATGTTCTTCCTGCTCAGCAACGGTGTCACCGTGCTGCAGCTGGTGCTCATGCCGGTCATCAAGAGCTGGTTCTACAACACCGACCTGGTCAACACCGCGTTCCAGATCTGGCCCGTGGGCTCCAACCTCGACGGCTCGCAGTACTACATCTTCGACTACCCGGCCGGCCCCGTGGACGCGGACGGCATGGGCGGCGGCCTCGCGTACTTCCTCGCGGTGCAGATCACCATCGCCATCGCGCAGGTCATCAACTTCTTCGCCCAGCGCTCCATCACGTTCAAGGCGAACAACTCGATGGCGAAGGCCGCGTTCTGGTACGTCATCGCCTACATCCTCATCACCATCGGTGCGGCGGCCGCGCAGGGCTTCTACAAGGTCCCGATCTACTCGTTCTGCCAGGACGTGTGGCCCGCGGGCGGCGAGAACGTCGCGGACGTCATCACCATGATCATCAACTCGGCGATCGCCTTCTGGGTGTTCTTCCCGATCTTCAAGGTGATCTTCAAGCAGGTCCCGGAGGAGCAGGCCTCCGAGACCGCTAAGGTGGCGGATGAGGCGGGCTCCGAGCCCGCCGCCCGCTAACCGCGAGCAGGGATCCTCGAGGCGATCATGACCACGCTCACCATCGTCGTGCCGAGCTACAACTCGGCCGACTTCATGGACCGCTGCATCGACTCGCTGCTGATCGGCGGCGACGATGTCGAGATCCTGATCGTCAACGACGGATCCCGCGACGCGACAGGTGAGATCGCCGACGCGTACGCGGCCCGGTACCCGGGCCGCGTACGCGCGATCCACAAGGCCAACGGCGGCCATGGCTCGACCATCAACGTCGGGCTCGCGGAGGCGCGCGGCCGCTACTTCAAGGTGGTCGACTCCGACGACTGGGTCGACCAGGACGCCTACCTCGACGTCATCGCCACGCTCAAGCGCCTCGACGGCGAGGACGCGCGCATCGACATGATGCTCACCAACTTCGTCTACGAGAAGGAGGGCCGCGAGAAGAAGCGCGCGGTCCGGTTCCGCAAGCAGCTGCCGCAGGGGCGCGTCTTCGGGTGGGACGAGGTGGGGCGCCTGCGCAAGACGCAGTACCTCATCATGCACACCATCGTGTACCGCACGGATTTGCTCCGCCAGGTCGGGCTGCGCCTGCCCGAGCACACCTTCTACGTGGACAACATCTTCGCCTTCATGCCGCTGCCGGCCGTCGAGCGGATCTACTACCTCGACGTGGACCTCTACCGGTACTTCATCGGCCGCGAGGGGCAGTCCGTGGCGGAGGAGGTCATGATCTCCCGCCTGGACCAGCAGCTGCGCGTCAACCGCATGATGGCGCAGCACATGACGGACACCGTGCCCAAGGACGCGCCGTGCTACCGCTACATGGCGCACTACCTCGAGATCATCACGGCGGTCTCCTCGACGCTGCTGGTGCGCTCGGGCACGGACGAGTCCGTGCTGGCCAAGGAGGCGCTCTGGCGCGAGCTGCGGGAGCAGGACCGCTACCTGCACCGGCGCCTGCGCCGCGGCGCGCTCGGCCAGATCTGCACCCTGCCGGGCCGTCCCGGCCGCAAGGTGACCCTGGCCGCCTACCGCGCCGCCCAGTGGCGCGTGGGCTTCAACTGAGACCGGGCATCGTCCCCGGCCCGCGCATCGTCCCCGGCCCGCGCATCGTCCCCGGTCAAGAGGGGATGGGCACCAGCACCCTCATCACGAACCAGCCGTCCTCGGCGGCGACCGTGAAGGTGCCGTCGTAGCGCTCGACCGCCTGGCGGGTGTTGAGCAGGCCGTAGCCGTGGTGCGCCTGGTCGTCCTTGGTGGTGCGCGGCAGGCCGTCGTCGAGGTCGAGCTCGCCGCCGAAGTAGTTCTCGAAGCGCAGCAGCGCGAAGCCGCCCTGGCGGTGGAGCGCGACGCGGCACAGGCGCTGGTCGGGGTCCGGGACCTTCCGGGTGGCCTCGATCGCGTTGTCGAGCGCGTTGCCGAAGATCGCGACGATGTCCGCGACCTCCATGAAGTCCACGGCGTGCCCGTCGACCACGCACGTGAACGTGATCCCCAGGTCCTGCGCCTGCGACACCTTGGCCGTCAGCATCGTGTCGACCACGGGGTTGCCGGTGTCGTAGACCACGTCGTAGCCGCGGATGGTGTCCTCGAGCTGGTCGACCAGGCTCGCGCGCACCTGCGCGTCGCCCTCGCCGCGCAGCGCCGTGGCGAAGTGCTTGAGGTCGTGGTACTTGCGGTTGACGGAGTCCTGCATGCGGCGGGACTGCTCGTACTGGGCGTGCTGGGCGCGCAGGAGCGAGTTCATCGACTGGTTGTCGATCGCGCGCTGGAGCTGCAGGCGCTGGGCGCGCATCGCGTACAGCGCGACGAAGCCGCACAGGTCCACGAGGGTGCGGATGTACAGGATCGACTCGTGGTCGCTGCTGACGAAAGGCGACTCGTCGGTGACGAAGCTCAGGTTGGACATGAGGAACGTCACGATCCCGATGGACAGGGTCGCGAGGAACATCCGCGAGTCGATCGCGACGCGCCGCTCGGGAGGGAAGTTGCGCCGCTCCGCGAACCACGCGGCCGCGAGCGCGGACGCGAGCATGACCGCCACCGCGGCGAATCTCTCCCACGGCCAGCCGTTGGCGACGAAGAAGTGCTGGTCGATCTGCCACGCGAGCGAGGCCGCGAGCTCCGCGAGCACGAAGGCACGCACGAACCGGTCGCCGGCCCGCTGCCACTCCGTGTCCGTGCAGGCCCAGACCAGTCCGTACATCGTGGCGGCGGCCATCACCATGCCCAGCCACCACCAGCCCAGGTGCAGCGCGCCCGCGAGCAGCTGGACGCCCACGAGGGCGAACAGGCCCGCCACGATGACGCCGATGAGAGGCAGCCGGTCGAGCCGCTTGGGGGTGAGGGTGATGTAGACGACGCACGCGCCCCACTCGGCTCCGGCGGTGAGCAGGCGGGGGATGTCCTCGAGGATCGGCTCGATGCCGGAGTTGGCGACCAGGAACGTCACACGCGCCCGCCCATGTGGTCCGCGAGCGCCTCGAGGAAGGCCTTCTTGCGGGGCCGGCTCACCTGGAGGGCGTCCCCGTTCGCCATCACGGACGTCGACTGGTCGACGCGCGAGACGTGACGGAGGTTGACCAGGTAGCAGTTGTTGGAGCGGAAGAACCCGAACTCCGACAGATCCTCCTCGAGCGCCTTGAGGGTGCCCGAGAACGTGTAGCGCCGGTCGAAGCAGTGGACGGTGATCTTGTGCTTGTCCGACTCGGCGTAGACCACGTCGTTGGGGTCGAGCCGAACCAGGGCGTTGTTGACGGACAGCACGATCGCGGGGGTCTCGCGCTTCTTCAGGCGCGACAGCGACCGGCCCAGCTCCTGGGCGAAGGCGAAGTAGGGGACCGGCTTGAGCAGGTAGGACAGCGCGTCCACCTCGTAGCCCTTGATGGCGAACTGGCCCATGTTGGTGACGAACACGATGATGACGTCCGTGTCGACCTGGCGGATGGCGTGCGCGGTCTCGAAGCCGTCCATGCCCGCCATCTCGACGTCCAGGAAGAGGACGTCGAACTCGGGGCGGTAGTCGACGGCGATCTCCTTGCCGTCCGTGAAGGTCCGCACATCAAAGGGCACCTCGTGCTCCTCGCTGTAGCGCGCGAGGTGGTCGAGCAGGGTGCGGCGGTACGCCTCATCATCCTCGACGACGCCGATCCGGATCACCCGAGCCTCCGTCCTGTGTTGCTGGGCAACTGTTCAAGTGTACGAGTGGTCTCAGGTGGCATGGAGTGCCGTTCGTCCCGCCCGCGCGCAGCCCGCCCCCGCCATCACCCAATTGGTAGGTGTTGGTCGCTTCTCGCGAATCTCTGCGCGTGAGGGGTAGATGGTTGTCGTTCGGCCCGCCTACACCGGCTCGACCAGCTCCGCCCCCTGGTTCCTGACGTTGCCCACGTCGCGCCCCACCGCGTGCCACGCGAGCTCCGGCTCCGGGGCGGCCATCGCCGCGAACAGGTCGTCGTTCGCGGAGTCCGCATCGAGCCACACGTCCGCCTCCTCGCGGCGCAGCATCACGGGCTGGCGGTCATGGATCCGCGCCATCTCACCGCGCGCCGCCGTGGTGACGATCGAGCACGAGGCCAGCCACGGCGCGTCGTCCCCCTTGGCCTTGTCCCGCCAGAACTCGAACAGGCCCGCGAAGGCGAGCGGCGCATCGTCCGCGGTGTGAATGAAGTACGGGGTCTTGACCCCGTCCTCCGTCTTCCACTCGTAGTAGCCGCTCGCCGGCACCAGGCAACGGCGCTTGGCGAAGGCCGCGCGGAACGACGGCTTCTCCGCGACCGTCTCGCCGCGGGCGTTGAACATGCGCGAGCCCACGGAGGGATCCTTGGCCCAGGACGGCACGAGGCCCCAGCGGGCGAGTTCGAGGGAGCGCCCCTCGTCCCTGCGCGCCACGACGATCGCCGCCTCCTGCGTGGGGGCGATGTTGTAACGCGGGGCGAGCCGGGCATCGTCCGCGATGACGGCGATCTCGAAGGCGTCGATGAGCTCCTGCTCGGTCATGAAATTCGCGTAGCGCCCGCACATGTCCCCATGCTGGCACCCGCCGTCGCTGCCGGTCACGGGGAACAACGCGGCGCGGAGCCCGGTTGTGCACCCCCATGGAGGTGAACGATCGATGAACGAAGCCTGGCCCCTCATTCCCAGCGCGGTCGCGCTTGCCCTCGCGGTGGGCGCGGTGATCCTCGTGGGAGTCCGCCTCACGCGCACCGCCGACGAGCTCGCCGACCGCACCGGGATGGGAGAGGCGCTCGCGGGCGCGCTGTTCCTGGGCGGCATCACCAGCCTGCCGGGCATCGTGGCGTCCGCGACCGGTGCGCTCCAGGGCGACGCGGCCTTCGCGCTCGCCAATCCGGTGGGAGGCGTGGCGGTGCAGTCCGTGTGGCTCGCGATCGCGGACCTGCTCTATCGGCGCGCCAACCTCGAACACGCGGCGGCCAGCCTCGAGAACATCCTGCAGGCGCTCGTGCTGGTCGCGCTGCTGTCGCTGCCGGTGATCGCATTCGCCACCCCGGACCTCACGGTCGGCTGGGTCCATCCGGTCACGCTGCTGATCCCCGTCCTCTACTTCTACGGGTTGAGGCTCGTGAAGCGGGCGCGCGAGCAGCCGTCGTGGCAGCCCGAGGAGACCGAGGACACCGTGGGGGACGAGCCGGACGAGCCGTCGGACACGCCCGTGCGCACGCTGTGGCTGCGCCTGGGAGCCTTCGCCGTGCTCATCGGCGTGACGGGATGGGTGATCGGTCGCGCGGGACTCGGCGTGGTCGCCGCGACGGGCTGGCCCAGCTCGGTCACCGGCTTCACGCTCACGACCATCATCTCCTCGCTGCCGGAGCTGGTGACGCTGATCGCCGCCGTCAAGATCGGGGCGCTCACGCTCGGGGTGGGCAACATCATCGGCGGGAACGTGTTCGACACGCTGCTCATCTCCGTCTCCGACGTCTTCTACCTCGACGGGCCCATCTACGCCCAGGCGGGCACCTCGAGCCTCGTGCTGCTCGGCGGCACCCTGCTCATCACGGCGATCCTCGCGGCGGGTCTGCTCGTCAGAGACCGCAAGGGGATCGGCTTCGAGGGCGTCGGGCTGCCGCTCGCCTATGTGGGGACCGCCGCGCTCGCGGTCGTCGTGGCCTAGCGGCGCCACCTTCGTCGCCGCGTGCACGAAGTTCCCCACAGGGGGTGTCCTTTTCAGGGGTTTTGCCGGTAATGTCCCCGCCATGGGGGGAGAGCCTGTCGCTCTCATCGAAGAGCGGGTACGTGAGGGAGTGCGCGCGGCGGGGATGGACCCGGCGCGCGATGTCGACGCCGTGCGGGCGCTGGTCGAGGCCGCGGTCGACGCCTGGGAGGAGCGCGCGCTCGTGGGCGACGGCGACCCGCTCGCCGACCGGGCGGCGGTCGCCAAGGCGGTGCACGATGCTGTGGCCGGGCTGGGGCCGCTGCAGTCCCTGCTCGACGATCCGACGATCGAGGAGATCTGGATCAACTCGCCGCACGAGGTGTACGTCGCCCGCGGCGGGGTGAGCGAGCTCACGAGCCTGCTGCTCGACGAGGCGACCGTGCGGATGCTGGTCGAGCGGATGCTCGCTGCCGCGGGCCGGCGGCTCGACCTCTCCAGCCCGTTCGTGGATGCCGCGCTCCCGGGCGGGGAGCGCCTCCACGTCGCGATCCCGGACGTCACCCGCCGTCACTGGGCCGTCAACATCCGCAAGTACGTGGCCCGCGCGACGAGCGTCGACGACCTGGTGCGCCTGGGCATGCTGCCGGCCCAGGCCGCGGCCTTCCTCGCCGCGTCCGTCGAGGCGGGGCTGACCGTCCTGGTCAGCGGAGGCACCCAGGCGGGCAAGACCACCACGCTGGGCGCGTTGGCGGGCGCGATTCCCGCGCGCGAACGCGTGGTCACCTGCGAGGAGGTGTTCGAGCTCGCGGTCCCCGTACGGGACACGGTCGCGCTCCAGTGTCGCCAGCCGTCTCTCGAGGGCACGGGCGAGATCCCGCTGCGCCGGCTGGTCAAGGAGGCGCTGCGCATGCGGCCCAGCCGCATCATCGTGGGCGAGGTGCGCGAGGCCGAGGCGCTCGACCTCCTCATCGCTCTGAACAGTGGCGTTCCCGGCATGTGCACCATCCACGCGAACTCCGCGCGGGACGCGCTCGCGAAGATGTGCGCGCTGCCGCTCCTCGCCGGCGGCAACGTCACCGATCGCTTCGTCGTGCCCACCGTCGCCTCTGCCGTGGACCTCATCGTGCACGTGGGGATAGGCCCCGACGGATCGCGGCGCGTGAGGGAGATCCAGGGCGTCTCCGGCCGCGTCGAATCCGGAGTGATCGAGTTGACTGAATTGTTCGGGTGGCGGGACGGCGAGCTGCGTCGCGGCGGCGGCTTCCCGCCGCACCCGGACCGCTTCGAGGCGCGCGGCATCAACGTCGCCGGATTGCTCTCCGCATGATGCCGGCGCTCGCGGGGATCGCGCTCGGGCTCGGCCTGCTGCTCGTCTGGCTGTCCGCGTGGGAGGTGCCGCGGCGCGAACGGCCCCCGAGCGCCAGGGCGCTGCGGGCGGCGGACAGGCTCGCCCAGGCGGGCCTGCCCGGGATCGACCCGCGCGCGGTGCCGGCCGCGGGCGCGGCGGCCGGACTGGTCGCCGGAGGCGTCGTGGCCGCGACCACCGGCGCGCTCGCCGTCGGGCTGTGCGCGGCCCTGGGGGCGGCGTGGGCGCCGCATGCCTATGTCTCCGCACGGGCGCGCTCCCGCCGCGGGCGGCTGCGCGGGGTGTGGCCGGACGCGGTGGACCTGGTGCGGTCCGGCGTGCGGGCGGGGCTGTCGCTGCCCGAGGCGCTCGCCGAGCTGGGGGAGCGCGGCCCGGAGGAGCTGCGCCCGGCCTTCGTCGAGTTCGGGGAGGACTACCGCGCCTCGGGGCGCTTCGATGCCTCGGTCGAGGCGCTCCAGCGCCGGCTCGCGGACCCCGTCGCGGACCGGATGCTGTCCGCGGTGCGCCTCGCGCGCGACGTGGGCGGCACGGACGTGGGCCGCGTGCTCGACGCCCTGAGCTCGCACCTGCGCGACGAGGGCCGCACGCGTGCGGAGCTCGAGGCCCGCCAGAGCTGGACCGTCAACGCGGCGCGCCTCGCCGTGGCCGCGCCCTGGGTGCTGCTCGCGATGCTCGCGAGCCGTCCCTCGAACGTCGAGGCCTTCGACAGTCCCGGCGGCGTGATCGTGCTCGCGGGCGGCGCCGCCGCCTGCGTGGGCGCGTACCGGCTGATGCGCTACCTGGGACGCCTGCCGGTCGACGAGCGGACGCACGCATGATCGCCGCCCTGGCCGCGTGCCTGGCGCTGGGGCTCGCGCTCGTGCTGGCGTGGGCCGGGACGCGGCGGTTCTCGCTCGAGGCCCGCCTCGCGCCTGCCCTGCGCGGCACCCGTGCCCCGCGCCGCGCGCGGCTTGCGGACCGCCTCGCGGCGCCGCTGGCGGACGATGCCCGACGCCTCCTCGCGCGGTGGGCCGCCTCGGGGGACCTCGACGAGCGGCTGGCCCGCGCCGGGCATCCGCGCACCGGGCCCGCGCACCGGGCGCAGCAGATCGCGGGCGCCGCCGTGGGGCTGGCGGCCGGCCTCGCGCTCGGTGCCGCGCTCGCCGCCGTCCGCGGGGCGTCGCCGGTCGTCGCGCTCGGCGTCTCCGTGGGCGCGTGCGCCGCGGGTGCCGCGCTGCCCGACGTCCTGCTCGCGAGCGCCGGCACCCGCCGCGTCGCCCGCATGCGCGCCCAGCTGCCGGGCGCGGCCGAGCTGCTCGCGCTCGCCGTGGTCGCCGGCGCCGGCCTCCCGGTCGCCCTCGAGAGGACCTCCCGCACGGTGGGCGGGCCCCTGGGCGAGGAGATCGGCGAGGTGCTCGCCACCGCGCGCGAGGGCCGTTCGGTGGCCGCCGCGCTGGACGACTGGGCGGCGCGCGTGCCCGAGCCCGCCGTCGCGACGTTCGCCGGCGCGGTGTCCGCGGCCCTCGATCGAGGCACGCCGCTCGCGGACGTGCTCCACGCGCAGGCACGCGACGCCAGGGAGCGGTCCCGCGCCGCGCTCATGGAGGAGGGCGGCAAGCGTGAAATCGCGATGCTCGTGCCCGTCGTCCTCATCATTCTGCCGGTCACGGTGCTGTTCGCGCTGTATCCGGGACTCATGGCGATCCGGCTGGACCTGTGAGCGGCGCCCGCCGCCACGCGACGAAGGGGGAGAGATGGACCAGGAAGCAACGATCGAGCGCCACGGACGGCGCCTGGAACTCGACGACCGCGGAGACGTGCCCGGCTGGGTGCTCATCACGTTGATGAGCGCCGGCTTGGTCGCCACGCTGTGGGCGCTCGCGGGGCCCGCGCTCAGCGAGCTGTTCACCACCGCCCTTGAATCGGTCACCGGAGGCTGAGCGGGGGAGCGCGCCCGTCGAGTTCGTGCTGGTGACGGCCTTCGTGCTGGTCGTGGTGCTCGGGCTCATGCAGCTCGCGCTCACCCTGCACGTGCGCCACACCCTGCTCGCCTGCGCCTCCCAGGCCGCCCGCGCGGCCGCCGTCGCGGCCACCGCCCACGACGCGGTCGGCCGCGCCGACGCGTGCGCGGCGGGCGTGGGCGCCGCGGCGACCGTCGAGGTCGAGGACGTCGCGGTGGGCGGCCTGCCGGGGGTCCGGGTGACGATGCGCGCGCCGGCCCCCGTGCTGGGCGTGTGGTCCGCGGGGGCCATCGAGGTCGCGGCGCGCGGCGTCCTCGAGGGGGCCGCACCATGAGACGCACCGACGACCGCGGCTCCCTCACCGTCGAGGCCGTCGCGCTCACGCTCCTGCTGCTGATCCCCACGCTCTACCTGGTGCTCGCGCTCGGCCGCGTCCAGGCGGGCGCCTACGCGGCGGAGTCCGGGGCCTACGCCGCTGCGCGCGCGGCCGTGCTCGCCGGCACCGCCGCGGCCGTCGACGGCGCGCGCGTCGGCACGGCCATGGACGATGCGGGGATTGCCGCCGCGCGCCTCGTCGCCGAGGACTTCGGCGTCCCCGCGGACGCGGTGGCCGTGGAACTGACGTGCGACCCGGCGTGCCTCGAGCCCGCCTCCGTGGTCGAGGCCGCCGTCACCGTGGCCGTCCCGCTGCCCGGCGTGCCCGCGTTCGCGCGCGGCGTCCTGCCCCTCGAGGTGACCGTCGCGGCCTCGGCGGCGAGCCCGGTCGAGGGCGTGGCGCCATGACCGCCCCGGAGGGCCGCCGCCGCGCGCCCGCCGCGCGCCGCGGCAGGCCCACCGACGACGAGGGCTCCGTCGCGGTCGTCGTGATCGGCCTCGTCGCGCTGGTGCTGGCGCTCGTGCTGACCGTCGCCGCCGCCACGCACCTCCAGCTCCAGAGGATGCGCCTGGCCCACGCGGCGGATGAGGCCGCGCTCGCGGCCGCGGACGCCATCGACGCGGACGCCTACTACGCCGGCACGCTCGACCCGGCCGCTCCCCACCTGTCCCACGACCGGGCCGACGACGAGGCGCGCACCCACTTCCGTGCATCGTCCCTGCGCGAGGGGCTCGGGGAGGCCCGAGTCGAGAGCGTCGAGATCCGGGCGGACGGCGCGGTGGTCGTGGAGGCGAGCCTGCGCAGCCCGCTCGTCCTCGACCTGGCGTGGCTGCCCGGGACCGTGGACCTGCGCACAGCCGCGGCGGCACGCATCACGGGCGGCTGACGGCCGCGGTCGCAGGGCCGGGCGAGCGCGCGTAACGTGGTTCCCACGAGTGGCCGCGAGGGTACCCACCCCCGTATTCGAGCACTCCGTGATAACACCGTCACCGAACTCGGGGCACTAGGTCCCGTATGGGGTCAGGGCCCCGGTCGTACCGTGGCACCAATGGCAACAGCCACAGAGCCCTCAGGGGCTCACCCCAGGCCATCATCCACAGGGAGAGGGAGACCAGGCCATGACTACTGAAGCCGTCAACAACGACACCATTCAGCCGGAGGAGGGCGACCCCCGCTCGCAGGCGTGGCGCGGCTTCCGCACCGGCGACTGGTGCGACGCGGTCGACGTCCGTGACTTCATCCAGCTGAACTACGAGCCCTACGAGGGCGACGACTCGTTCCTCGCCGGCGCGACCGAGCGCACCACCGCCGTGTGGGACAAGCTCTCGGCGATGTTCCCGGAGGAGCGCGAGAAGGGCGTCTACGACGTCGACTTCGAGACCCCCGCGTCGATCACCGCGCACGCGCCGGGCTACATCGACAAGGACAACGAGATCATCGTCGGCCTCCAGACCGACGCTCCGCTGAAGCGCGCCATCATGCCGTTCGGCGGCTGGCGCATGGTCGTCAAGGAGCTCGAGACCTACGGCTACCCCGTGAAGCCGGAGCTCGAGGAGATCTTCACCAAGTACCGCAAGACCCACAACGACGGCGTCTTCGACGCGTACCCGCCGAACGTCCGCGCGGCCCGCTCGTCGCACATCGTCACCGGTCTCCCGGACGCCTACGGCCGCGGCCGCATCATCGGTGACTACCGCCGCGTCGCCCTGTACGGCGTCGACGCGCTCATCGAGGGCAAGAAGCTCGAGCGCATGGAGCTCGACATGGAGCGCTCGACCGAGGACATCATTCGCGACCGCGAGGAGAACTCGGAGCAGATCAAGGCGCTCAAGGAGCTCAAGCAGATGGCGGCCGGCTACGGCTTCGACATCTCGGGCCCCGCGACGAACGCCCGTGAGGCCGTCCAGTGGCTGTACTTCGCGTACCTCGCCGCGGTCAAGGAGCAGAACGGCGCCGCCATGTCGCTGGGCCGCACCTCGACCTTCATCGACATCTTCATCGAGCGCGACATCGCCGCCGGCGTCCTCACCGAGGAGCAGGCGCAGGAGATCATCGACGACTTCGTCATCAAGCTGCGCATCGTCCGCTTCCTGCGCACCCCGGAGTACGACGCCCTGTTCTCGGGCGACCCGACCTGGGTCACCGAGACCATCGGCGGCATCGGCAAGGACGGTCGCCCGCTGGTGACCCGCACCTCGTTCCGCTACCTGCAGACGCTGTACAACATCGGCCCCGCCCCCGAGCCGAACCTCACCGTCTTCTGGTCGGACCGCCTGCCCCAGGGCTTCAAGGACTACTGCGCCAAGGTGTCGATCGACACGTCGGCCATCCAGTACGAGTCCGACGAGCTCATCCGCCCCGTGTGCGGTGACGACGCGGCCATCGCGTGCTGCGTCTCCGCCATGGAGGTCGGCAAGCAGATGCAGTTCTTCGGTGCCCGCGTCAACCTGGCGAAGGCCCTGCTGTACGCGATCAACGGTGGCCGCGACGAGAACTCGGGCAAGCAGGTCGCCCCGGTCTCCGCGCCCATCACGGACGAGGTCCTCGACTTCGACCAGGTCATGGCCGCGTACGACAAGCTGCTCGACTGGCTCGCCGAGACCTACGTGGACGCCCTCAACTGCATCCACTTCATGCACGACAAGTACGCCTACGAGCGCATCGAGATGGCGCTGCACGACCGCACCATCCTCCGCACCATGGCCTGCGGCATCGCCGGCCTGTCGGTGACGGCGGACTCGCTGTCGGCCATCAAGCACGCCAAGGTGCGCCCCGTGCGCGACGAGACCGGCCTCGCGGTGGACTACGAGGTCGAGGGCGAGTTCCCGTGCTACGGCAACGACGACGACTCCGTCGACTCGATCGCCGTGGACCTGGTCACCCGCTTCATGGAGAAGGTGCGCAAGCAGCCCACCTACCGCAACTCGAAGCACACGCAGTCGGTGCTCACCATCACCTCGAACGTGGTGTACGGCAAGCACACCGGCAACACGCCCGACGGCCGCCGCTCCGGCGAGCCGTTCTCCCCGGGCGCGAACCCGATGAACGGCCGCGACGTGCACGGTGTGCTGGCGTCGGCGCTGTCGGTCGCGAAGCTCCCCTACGAGCAGGCCGAGGACGGCATCTCGCTCACGACCTCGATCGTGCCCTCGGGCCTCGGTCGCGACCGTGACGAGCAGGTCAAGAACCTGGTGGGCATCCTCGACGCGTACAACGTGTCGAAGGGCTTCCACGTGAACGTCAACGTCCTCAACCGCGAGGTGCTCGAGGACGCGATGGAGAACCCGGAGAAGTACCCGCAGCTCACCATCCGCGTGTCGGGCTACGCCGTGAACTTCGTGCGTCTGACCCGCGAGCAGCAGATGGACGTGCTCTCGCGCACGTTCCACGCCGGCCTGTAAGGACCGCTCTCACCGAGGCGCCCCGCCCCCGCATCCGTGCGGGGGCGGGGCGCCTCGTTCTCTACACTCGAACGAGGAGGTCCCTACATGACCGAGAATTCTGTGCCCGTCGAGCTCATGCCCACCCCGCCCATGGAGATCGCGGACGAGGAGGTCGCCGCGTCCGAGCGGATCCGCGACTTCCAGACCGGATCCGTCCACTCCTGGGACCTGGTCACCGGCGCCGACGGCCCGGGCACGCGCATGACCCTCTTCCTGGCCGGCTGCGGGATGCGCTGCCAGTACTGCCAGAACCCCGACACCTGGTACATGCGCGACGGCAAGCGCCACACAGTCGACGAGGTGATGGAGCGCGTCACCCGCTACGCGACCATCATGAAGGTCACCGGCGGCGGCCTCACCATCTCCGGCGGGGAGCCGCTGCTGCAGTCGAAGTTCGTCATGAACATCTTCCGCCGCTGCAAGGACCTCGACATCCACACCGCGCTCGACACGGCCGGGCTGCTGGGCGCGCGCCTGAGCGACGACGACCTCAACTACGTCGACCTCACGCTGCTCGACATCAAGTCCGGCATCCCCGAGGTCTACAAGCGCGTCACCGGCCGTCCGCTCCAGCCGACGCTGGACTTCGCGCGGCGCCTGTCGGACAAGGGCAAGACCATGTGGATCCGGTTCGTCCTGGTCCCGGGATTGACCGATGCGGTGGAGAACGTGGACGCGATCGCGGACTTCGTCGCGACCCTGGACGGCGTCGAGCGCCTCGAGGTGCTCCCGTTCCACCAGCTGGGCCGGGACAAGTGGACCGCGACGGGGGAGCCGTACCTGCTGGGCGAGGTCCAGCCCCCGGGCAAGGAGCTCATCGACCGCGTCAAGGGCCAGTTCGCCGCGCGCGGCATCAACGTCAAGTAGCGCGGTGCCGGCGAGGGACCATGGCGCGCCCGATACCCCCTGGGGTATAGTGGCGGCCATGAACCGACGCATCGTCCCCACCCTCGCCGGCTCCCTGCTCCTCCTCGCCCCCGCGCTGGCGGGCTGCTCGGGCGACGCCGACGCCCCCGCCGACGTCGCGGCGGTCGAGGCCGCGGCCGATGCGCCGGTCGCCGTGGCCTTCGACGGCGCCCACGTCGATCAGGAGGCCTTCGTCGCGGCGCTCGACGCTCCCGGCGTCGTGCTGATCGACGTGCGCACCCCCGAGGAGTTCGCCTCCGGGCACCTGCCCGGCGCGCTCAACATCGACATCAACTCCGCGACGTTCGCCCAGAACGTCGCCGCGCTCGACCCCGAGGCGGACTACGCGGTCTACTGCCGCTCCGCCAACCGCTCGCGCGCCGCGATCGACGTCATGACGGAGCAGGGGATCGCGCACACGGTCGGTCTCGAGGGCGGCATCGTCGCCTGGACCGGCGACGTGGTCACCGGCTGACGCTCCGACCTCACCCCTCCGGGCGCGTGAGCTCGCCCCGGGAGATCGCGACGCCGGTGCGCCACCCGAGCGCGATCACGAGCGCGGTCGCCGCGGTGAGGGCGACGCCGCCCACCCACGCCGCGAACACGGTGGCGCCGTCCAGTCGAGCCGCGAACAGCGCCGAGGCGGCGGCCGCCAGCGGGAAGACGTACGCCCAGGCGCTGACGGCGAAGGGGGTACGGGCCAGGGCGTTCGCCTGCGAGGCGAGCAGCGCGAGCTGGAAGATCACGACGCCCAGCAGCATGGAGGCGAGCGGGTCGTCCCACGAGCCGCCCAGGCGCACCCACGCGGACGAGGCGACGGCGGGCGGTGCCATGAGGATCGCGAGCGTGGGCGCGAGGCGCGGCGGCACCACGCCCTCGACGAAGAGGCGGTTGAGGACCACGGGCAGCAGGCCCAGCCAGAACATCACCCCGACGCCGAAGAAGTACCAGCTGATCTCCTCCGGCGCGTGGGCGACGCCCGCGAGCGGCGCCAGCAGATTGCCGGCGATGGGGATGAACCAGGCGGGATGGACGTGCGTGGCGCGGATGCGGGCGTCCGCGATCCACGTGCGCATGATCGCGACGGTCAGGACGAACTGCGTCGCCGCGGCCGTCCACCACAGGCCCGCGGACAGCCGCTCCGCGATCGGCAGGAAGGCGACCGCGAGCACCATCATCGCCGCCGGCAGGGACGCGACGAAGGCCGCCTTGACCGGGTGGGACCACTCGTCGGCCACCGCGCGCGGGTGCCGGACCGCCTTGGCGCCGTAGGCGACCAGCGCGACCGCGAGGACCGCGAGGCTCACCCACGCGAGCGCATTGCCCACGTGGAGGCGCCAGCCGAACGTCTCGACCGCCCTGTGCCACGCGACGGCGGTGCCCCCGCCGCCCATGATGATCGCGAAGATGCCCACCGGGAGGTGGGCGAGCGAGTTCTCGGACGATGCGGTGGTGGCCGGTGCGGTCATGGCGCTCCTTCGACGCGCGAGCGGGCGGTGGCGGGGGCGGGGTGCCTCGCCCGCCACCCTAGACGCACCAGGGGCGTCGGCCTGTGAGGTCGGTCACCTCGCGGCTCCGGCCCCGCACGGGGCCGTGACCCAAGTCCCGCAACCGTGACCGAAGTCCCAAATCGGACGGCCGCGGGCGCGCGACCATGGCCGAAATGGGGGCAGAGGCGCCCTTGAAAGGAAGTCCATAGATGTCCATCCTCGACCGCGAACGCACCGTCGCGCCCGCCGGCTACAACCGGTGGCTCGTGCCGCCCGCCGCGCTCGCCGTTCACCTCTCCATCGGGCAGGTCTACGCCTACTCGGTCCTCAAGGACGCACTGCGCGAGAGCTTCGACGCCTCGAACACGCAGATCGGCGTCATCTTCTCCATCTCGATCGTCATGCTCGGCCTGTCGGCCGCGTTCGGCGGCCGCTGGATGGAGAAGCACGGCCCGCGCAAGACCATGGTGATCTCCGCCGCCGCGTGGGTGTCGGGCTTCGCGCTCGCCGCGCTCGGCGTCTCCGTCGGTCAGCTGTGGGTGGTGTACGTCGGCTACGGCGTCGTCGGCGGCATCGGCCTGGGCCTGGGCTACATCTCCCCGGTGTCCACGCTCATCAAGTGGTTCCCGGACCGTCCGGGCCTCGCCACGGGTCTCGCGATCATGGGCTTCGGCGGCGGCGCGCTGCTCGCCGCGCCCCTGTCGCAGTTCCTGCTCGACTTCTACGGCAACGGCGTCGAGGCCGACGGCCTGGTGGGCACCTACCTGACGCTCGGCGCGATCTACGCGGTGCTCATGCTGCTCGGCGCGGCCGTCATCCGCGTCCCGGAGAAGGGCTGGAAGCCCGAGGGCTGGGTGCCCAAGCAGCACGGCAAGGCGCTGTCGAGCGGCGGCCAGGTGTCCGCCAAGAACGCGATCAAGACCCTGCCGTTCTGGCTGCTGTGGGTGGTGCTGTTCACCAACGTCACCGCCGGCATCGGCATCCTCGAGAACGCCAAGCCCATGGTCGAGGACTACTTCCCGGCCGTGTCCGCGGCCGCGGCCGCGGGCTTCGTGGGCCTCCTGTCGCTCGCCAACATGGGCGGCCGCATCGGCTGGTCGAGCTTCTCCGACGTCATCGGCCGCAAGGCGACCTACATGATGTACCTGGGCGTCGGCGCCGTCGCCTACGCGGGCGTCGCCTTCTTCGGTCCCGTCGCGATCGGCCTGTTCGTGCCGCTCGTCGTCCTCATCATCACGTTCTACGGCGGCGGCTTCTCCACCATCCCCGCGTACCTCAAGGACGTCTTCGGCGAGTTCGAGGTGGGCGCCATCCACGGCCGCCTGCTCACCGCGTGGTCCGCCGCCGGTGTCGCCGGCCCGCTCATCATCAACTCCGTCATCGACGCGCTCGAGGCGCAGGGCCTCGAGGGGGCGGACCTGTACCGCCCGTCGATGCTGGTGATGGCGGGCATCCTGGTGGTCGGCTTCGTCGCCAACCTCCTGGTCCGTCCCGTCGCCGCCAAGTGGCACGAGAAGCCCGCCGCGCCGGCGCCCGTCGCGGACGACGCCTCCGAGCAGCCGCTCGTCGCCGCCACGAAGGAGGTGTGACATGGACAAGCAGACGCAGCCGCGCGTCGGCAACCCGCTCGCCGTCGTGCTGTGGGTGCTCGTCGGCACGGGCCTCGCCTTCGGCATCGGCTCGACCGTCGTCGACGCGATCGCGCTCTTCACGGGCTGACGCCCGACGCTCTCCACGCGGGGCCGGCATCCTTCGGGGTGCCGGCCCCGCGGCGCGTCCGGGTGCCGATGCGCGACACCGCAGGCAGGTGCGCGAAACACCGGCCGCCCGCCCGCGCCCGCCGGGGCTGGGGTATAACAGTGTCATGGGCGCACGGCCGCCGGGTGGCATCGTCGCGTTCGAGCGAAGTCCCTGGTAGGGCGCCCTGTTTGTCGCTGTCGCGGCAGGCGGATCCGGCGTCTGGGCCCATGGTCCCCGGGACCTTCGCCCAGGCATAACGCCACTATTCCGGCGTAACGTGAACGAACGGGATCGAGGCCCGGAGGGGGCCGGAACCCATGCCAGAGGAGCGAATCTAGAGATGACTACCACCGCCCCGGAGAGCAAGGCTGCGGAGACCTCCGTCGCCGACGCCATTGACGCACTCGTCGCGAACGCGCAGCAGGCTCTGAAGGCCTACGCGAACGTGACGCAGGACGACGTCAACCTCTTCGTCAAGAAGGCCTCGGTGGCCGCCCTGAACCAGCACGGCGAGCTCGCCGTTCTCGCGGTCGAGGAGACCGGCCGCGGCGTGTTCGAGGACAAGGCCGTCAAGAACATCTTCGCGTGCGAGCACGTGACCCACTCGATGGCCGAGATGAAGACGGTCGGCGTGATCAACGAGGACCCGATCAAGGGCATCATCGAGATCGCGGAGCCCGTCGGCGTCGTCGCCGGTGTCACCCCCGTGACCAACCCGACCTCGACCGCGATCTTCAAGTCGCTCATCGCGCTGAAGACCCGCAACCCGATCATCTTCGCGTTCCACCCGAGCGCCCAGAAGTCCTCCGTGGCCGCCGCGAAGATCGTGCGCGACGCCGCGATCGAGGCCGGCGCCCCCGAGAACTGCATCCAGTGGGTCGAGACCCCCTCGATCGAGGGCACCAACACCCTGATGAACCACGACGGCGTCGCGCTCATCCTCGCGACCGGTGGTAACGCGATGGTCAAGGCCGCGTACTCGTGCGGCAAGCCCGCCCTGGGCGTCGGCGCGGGCAACGTGCCCGCCTACGTGCACAAGTCGGCCAACCTCAAGCGCTCGATCAACGACCTGGTGATCTCGAAGGCGTTCGACAACGGCATGGTGTGCGCCTCGGAGCAGGCCGTCATCCTCGACGCGGAGATCTACGACGAGGCGCTGTCGCTCTTCGACCGCCTCCACGCCTACAAGGCCACCCCCGACGAGAAGGCCAAGCTCGAGGACTTCATCTTCGGCACCCAGGCCTTCGGCGAGAACTGCGCCGGCGCCAAGCTCAACCCGAACGTGGTCGGCAAGACCCCGCAGTGGATCGCCGAGCAGGCCGGCTTCTCCGTCCCGGAGGAGACCTCGATCATCCTCGCCGAGGTCTCGACCGTGGGCGTCGACGAGCCCCTCACCCGCGAGAAGCTCGCGCCGGTGCTCGCCGTCCTCAAGTCCGAGTCGACCGAGCAGGGCCTCGACTACGCCGAGCGCATGGTCGAGTTCAACGGCCTGGGCCACTCGGCCGCGATCCACGCGACCGACGACGAGCTCATCCGCGAGTTCGGCAAGCGCTGCAAGGCCGTCCGCATCATCGTCAACTCGCCGTCGTCGCACGGCGGCATCGGCGACATCTACAACGCCTTCATGCCGTCGCTCACGCTCGGCTGCGGCTCGTACGGTCGCAACTCGGTGTCCGCGAACGTCACCGCCGTCAACCTGATCAACGTGAAGCGCATCGGCCGGAGGAACAACAACATGCAGTGGTTCAAGGTTCCGGCGAAGACCTACTTCGAGCCGAACGCGATCCAGTACCTGCACGACATGAACGCCGTCGAGCGCGTCACGATCATCACCGACGCGACCATGACCCGCATCGGCATCGTCGACAAGGTCCTGGACGTCCTGAACCGCCGCTCGAACAACGTGTCGGTCCAGATCATCGACAACGTCGAGCCCGAGCCGAGCGTCGCGACCGTCCGCAAGGGCGCCGAGACCCTCCGCGCGTTCAAGCCGGACACCATCATCGCCGTCGGCGGTGGCTCGCCCATGGACGCCGCCAAGGTCATGTGGCTGCTCTACGAGCACCCGGAGACCAACTTCTCCGACCTCAAGGAGAAGTTCTTCGACGTCCGCAAGCGCGCGTTCCAGTTCCCGAAGCTGGGCGACCTCGCCAAGCTCGTCTGCATCCCGACCACGTCGGGCACCGGCTCCGAGGTCACCCCGTTCGCGGTCATCTCCGACCCCGAGAACGGCCGCAAGTACCCGCTCGCCGACTACGCGCTCACCCCGCACGTCGCGATCGTTGACCCGGTCCTCACCGCGGCGCTCCCGTCGCGCGTGGCCGCCGACTCCGGCATGGATGCCCTGACGCACGCCACCGAGGCGTACGTCTCGGTCTACGCGAACGACTTCACCGACGGCCTCGCCCTGCAGGCCATCAAGATGGTCTTCGAGTACATCGCCGAGTCGGTCAACAACGGCCCCGACGCGATGAAGGCCCGCGAGAAGATGCACAACGCCGCGACGATCGCCGGTATGGCGTTCGCCAACGCGTTCCTGGGCCTCGTGCACGCCATGTCGCACGTGACCGGCTCGACGTTCCACGTCGCGCACGGCCGCACCAACGCGATCTACCTCCCGCACGTGATCCGCTACAACGGCAAGGTTCCCACCAAGCCCACGTCGTGGCCCAAGGCGGAGTCGTACGTCGCGCCGGAGCGCTACCAGGACATCGCGAAGATGCTCGGTCTGCCGGCCTCGACCCCCGAGGAGGGCGTCGAGTCCTACGCGAAGGCCGTCGAGGAGCTGCGCGCCGCGGTCAACATCGAGGCGTCCTTCCAGGAGGTCGGCGTCGACGAGGCCGACTTCATGGCGTCGCTCGACACCCTCGCGATGAACGCCTACGCGGACCAGTGCGCCCCCGCCAACCCGCGTCTGCCCATCCTCGAGGACATGAAGATCATGATGGAGGCCGCGTACTTCGGCACCACGTGGGACGAGGTCAAGGCCGGCCGCAAGACGGAGGAGGCCCCCAAGGCCGCCGCCAAGAAGGCGCCCGCCAAGAAGGCCGCGACCAAGAAGTAACCTGACCGGCCCGACCGACTGACGGTCGCGCCGCTCGCACAGGGCCCCGATCCCGTCCACTGAGGACGAGGGTCGGGGCCCTGATGCGTGTCCGGGCTGTGCCTGTGCCGGTGCCCGTGCTCACCCCGCGCCTACGCCTGCACCTGCGCCCGCCGCCCGCCGCCGCCCACCGCCCGCCGCGCCTCCCGCCCGCCGCGCCTCCCGCCCGCCGCGCCTCCCGCCTGCCGTGCCTCCCGTGTGACGGACGATGCGCGGGTTTGTCCGTCATGCGGGTCGGCCCGGGCACGTATGGCGGACGATGCGGCGAAGAGTCCGACATCCGAGCCCCCGGTAGCCGCGGCGGGAGTGGCCGTGACGGTGCCGGTGCCGGTGCTGGAGATGGGGCGCCCGTCCTGCCACCGATGCCGCCACTTGCGCCCGCCCCCCCGCGGAGGACGAGGGTCGCGGCCCTGGTGCGTGTCCGGGCTGCGCCGCGCCTCCCCTGTGACGGACGATGCGCGGGTTCATCCGCCATACGTGCTCACGCCAACCCGTATGGCGGACGATGCAGAGAAGAGTCCGACATCCGAGCTGGTGGCACCGCCAGCGGTAGCCCCGCCGGAGAGGGAACCCGGCGCCGACCGCACGCGTTGAACCACCGCATCGGATCCCCGAAGCGACCCCCGAGAGGACCGCCATGACCCCGCCCACCGTCCGCCGCCTCGCCACGCGCGTCGGCGCGATCGCCGGCGCCGCCGCGCTCGTGGCAGCGCTCGCCGCCTGCGCGCCGGACCGCGACGAGGCCGACGCCGCGGACACCGACGCGGACCGGTGGGAGCAGGAGCTCGAGCAGTGGACCGAGCGGGTCGAGGAGTGGGCGGACGATGCGGCCGACGAGGTCGAGCGCGCCGTCGCCGAGGGCGAGCACTGGGTGGAGGAGCGCGGCCGCGAGGCGGTCGAGGGCAAGGCCGAGGACTGGATCGAAGGCCTCGGCGACGCGATGGACGATGCGCGGGCCCACATCGAGCGGTGGCTCGACGAGCACAGCCAGGACGCCCGGGCGTGGATCGACGAGCAGGCGGGCGCCATCACCGCCTGGGTCGACGGACTCCACGACGCCGAGTAGCGCCCGGCCCTCCGCCGGACCCCGGCCCTCCGCCGGAACCCGGCCCGCCACCGGAACCCGGCCCGCCACCGGAACCCGGCCTCCGCATCGGCCCGGGACACCCCGCCGGCGGGACCCCCGGACCCGTCCCGACTAGACTGACTCCTCGTGACCGCCGACTTTCCCGTTGAGATCTCGCACCTGCGCTCCACCTTCTCCCAGATCGAGGCGGTGACCGACCCCGCGACGCTCAAGCAGCGCATCGCGGCGCTCGAGGAGCAGGCCGCCGCGCCGGACCTGTGGGACGACCAGGAGAACGCCCAGGCGGTTACCAGCCAGCTCAGCCAGGCGAACGCGGAGCTGGAGCGCCTCACGCGCATGGGCTCGCGCATCGACGATCTCGAGGTGCTGGTCGAGCTGGGCACCGAGGGCGAGGACGAGGACACCCTCGCGGAGGCCGAGTCCGAGCTCGAGGTCCTCAAGAAGGACCTCGCGGCGATGGAGGTCCGCACCCTCATGACGGGGGAGTGGGACGAGCGCAACGCGGTGGTCACCATCCGCTCCGGCGCCGGCGGCGACGACGCCACCGACTTCGCGGAGATGCTGCTGCGCATGTACCTGCGCTGGGCCGAGCGTCACGGCTACGCGACCAAGGTGCTCGACACCTCGTACGCGGAGGGCGCCGGCATCAAGTCCGCGACCTTCGAGGTGAAGGCGCCGTACGCCTTCGGCACCATGTCCGTCGAGGCGGGCACGCACCGCCTCGCGCGCATCAGCCCGTTCGGCTCGGCGGACAAGCGCCAGACGTCGTTCGCGGCCGTCGAGGTGGTCCCGGAGATCGAGTCCACCGACCACATCGACGTGCCCGAGGCGGAGATCAAGGTGGACGTGTTCCGCTCGTCCGGCCCGGGCGGCCAGTCGGTCAACACCACCGACTCGGCGGTGCGCCTCACCCACCTTCCCACCGGCATCGTCGTCTCGATGCAGGACGAGAAGTCGCAGATCCAGAACCGCGCCGCCGCCATGCGCGTGCTCCAGTCGCGTCTCCTCATGCTCAAGAAGGAGGAGGAGGCCGCGCAGAAGAAGGAGCTCGCCGGCGACATCAAGGCGAGCTGGGGCGACCAGATGCGCTCGTACTTCCTCTACGGCCAGCAGCTGGTCAAGGACCTGCGCACCGGCTACGAGTCCGGCAACCCCGCCACCGTCTTCGACGGCGACCTCGACGGCTTCATCGACGCCGGCATCCGCTGGCGCCGCCAGCAGCAGGCCCAGCAGGACTGACCCCGGCCCCGCCTCACCGGACACCCCGCACGGAGTGTCCGGCGACACGCCGTGTCCAGGGACGATGCGCGGGTCGCCGTCCCGCGCGTCGCGCCTCAATCCGTGCGGAGTGTCCGGGTAGCGGGCCTGTGTGACGAAATGGTCACGGACGGGGGCGGCGCGCCTGCCCCCGGGCCGGGACCGCGCGCTCCTACCATGCTGTGGAGGCACGGGTCCTACCCCTCGTGCCGCACACCGCCTCATGATTCGATTCGACAACGCCACCAAGGTGTACAAGCGCGGCGCCCGGCCGGCGCTCGACTCCGCCTCGGTGGAGATCGAGCGGGGGGACTTCGTGTTCCTCGTCGGCTCGTCCGGCTCCGGCAAGTCCACCTTCCTCAAGCTCATCCTGCGCGAGGAGCGACCCACGGGTGGCGACGTCTACGTGGCGGGGCGGCACCTCAACAAGCTGTCCGCCTGGCGCGTGCCGCACCTGCGCCGCGAGATCGGCGCGGTGTTCCAGGACTTCCGCCTGCTGCCCAACAAGACGGTGTACCAGAACGTGGCGTTCGCGCTGCAGGTGATCGGCAAGTCGCGCCACCACATCCAGACGACGGTGCCGGAGATGCTCGAGCTCGTGGGACTCGCGGGCAAGGAGCGGCGCATGCCGCACGAGCTGTCGGGAGGCGAGCAGCAGCGCGTGGCGATCGCGCGCGCGTTCGTCAACCACCCGCCCATCCTGCTCTGCGACGAGCCGACCGGAAACCTCGACCCGGGCACCTCCGTGGGCATCATGCGCCTGCTGGACCGCATCAACCGCACGGGCACCACGGTGCTCATGGCGACGCACGACGACGAGATCGTCGACCAGATGCGCAAGCGCGTCATCGAGCTGCGCGGCGGCCAGGTGGTCCGTGACCAGGACCGCGGCGTCTACGGATTGGAGCGGGTGTGAGGCTCCGGTTCATCCTGGGCGAGGTCTTCAACGGCCTTCGCCGCAACTCCACCATGGCCCTGTCCGTGGTGCTCGTGACGTTCGTGTCGCTCACCTTCGTGGGCGCGGCCGCGCTCATCCAGATGCAGATCGACCAGCTCAAGGACGACTGGTACGGCAAGGTCGAGATCTCGATCTTCCTGTGCCCGGAGTCCAGCCGCAACGAGCGCTGCGCCGAAGGCGCGGTCACCACCGCCCAGGAGGACGCGATCCGCGAGGTCCTCGAGGAGGGCGCGCTCGAGCCCATGGTGGACGAGGTCTACTACGAGTCCCGCGAGGAGGCGTACGAGAAGTTCATCGCGAACGACTCGGACGGCATCTGGAGCTCGCTCACCGCGGAGCAGATGCAGCCCAGCTTCCGCGTCAAGCTCACCGATCCGGAGCAGTACCAGGTGGTCGCCGATGCGACGCAGGGCCTGCCCGGCGTCGACACCGTGCGCGACCAGCGCGAGATCTTCTCCGAGCTGTTCCGCTTCCTCAACGCCGCGACCATCGTCGCCGCCGCGCTCGCGGCCGTCATGTCCGTGGCCGCCATGCTGCTCATCACCACGACCATCCGTCTGTCCGCGCTGAGCCGGCGCCGGGAGACGCAGATCATGCGCATGGTCGGCTCCTCGAGGTCGCTCATCCAGATGCCGTTCATGCTGGAGGGGGCCGTGGCCGCCACTACCGGCGCGGGCCTCGCTATCGGTACGCTGTACCTGGGGGTTCGCTACATGATCGACGATTGGCTGAAGGCGTCGGTGACGTGGGTCGACTATGTCGGGTCGGCCGACGTGTGGACCGTCGCGCCCTGGCTCCTGGTCATCGCGGTCGCGCTCGCCGGAATCTCCTCGATCGTGACGCTCGGGAAGTACACGCGCGCATGATCCGAAACCGCCTCCTCGCCGTCGCCGCCGCCGGTGTGTGCGGGCTGCTGCTCGCCGTGGGCTCGGTGGTCTCCTCCGCCGATGCGATGGGCGGGTTCCAGGCGTCGTCCTACGACGACGACATCGCGAACGCCAAGGACCGCCAGACGAAGCTCGCCAAGGAGATCGAGGAGCTCGAGGCAGCGCTCGAGAACACGGACGCGGAAATCGTCGAGGCCGCGAAGAAGCTCGCCGAGACCGAGGCGAAGATCCCCGCCGCGCAGCAGGAGCTCGACGAGGCGACCGAGGCGCTCGACGCCGCCCTCGTGGAACAGCAGCTGGTGGCCGACAAGCTCGAGGCGGCGGAGGCCCAGGACCGCGCGATCACGCAGCAGATCGAGGCCGACGAGGATCGCATCGGCGAGCTCCAGGACATCGTCGCCGAGCTCGCCCGGGCCCAGTACCAGGGCGTGGGCGACGACGAGGCGCTGTCGCTGGTGTTCGGCTCCGCCACCTCGGAGGAGTTCATCGACCGCTTCGCCGCCGACCACAACGCCGCGCGCGTGCAGTCGAACGCGCTCGCGGACGTCGAGGAGATCGCGGCCGTCAACCGCAACCGCGGGTCGCGCCAGGAGGCCGTCCGCGAGTACATCGTCGAGCTCAAGGCGGAGGCCGATGCGCTGGTCGAGCTGACCACGCGGCTGAGGGCCGAGGCGCAGGCCAAGCGCGACGAGCTCGACCGCATCGTCGACGAGCAGAAGCGCATCACCGCGGAGCTCGAGGCCAAGCGCGACGAGGTGCTCGAGCAGCAGCGCGATCTCACCGCCAAGCAGGACGCCGTCATGGCGGAGATCAAGGAACTGGTCGAGAAGAAGCTCGCCGAGGAGGCCGAGCGCAAGCGCCGCGAGGAGGAGGCCCGCCGCAAGGCCGAGGAGGAGGCGCGGCGCAAGGCCGAGGAGGAGGCCGCCGCGGCGGCCGGCTCCGGCTCGTCGAGCTCGGGCTCGACGAGCTCCGGCACCGGCAGCTCGCTCACCAAGGGCGCCCTCGCGTACCCGACGGCGCTGAAGTACATCACGTCGTCCTACGGCATGCGCTTCCACCCGGTGCTCCAGTACTGGCGGCTCCACGCCGGCACCGACTTCCGGGCCTACTGCGGCACGCCCATCCTCGCGGCACGCTCCGGCACCGTGATCTGGGCGACCTACCAGCCGGGCTTCGGCAACCAGGTGATGCTGGACCACGACATCGTGGGCGGCAAGGTGCTCATGACGAGCTACAACCACCTCACGAGCTTCTCCGTGCGGTCGGGCCAGACGGTGAGCAAGGGCCAGGTGGTCGGCTACTCCGGCAACACCGGCACCTCGACCGCCTGCCACCTGCACTTCGAGACGTACGTCAACGGGGCCACGGTGGACCCGATGACGCTCGTCGGCTGACCCTTCGCGCCGGTATACTGTCGCGTCCGGCGGAGGTCGCCGGGATCGGCGAGCGCACGGGAGGTGAGCCATGGCCGAGGACATCAAGGTCATCGCCAACAACCGGGCCGCGCGCCACGACTTCTTCATCGACGACACCTATGAGGCCGGCATCGTCCTGCGCGGCACCGAGGTGAAGTCGCTGCGCCAGGGGCGCGCGACCATCGGCGACGGCTACGTGTACGTCGATGGGGGAGAGGCCTGGGCGGAGAACCTCCACATCCCCGAGTACTCCCAGGGCACGTGGACCAACCACGCGCCGCGTCGCAAGCGCAAGCTGCTGCTGCACGCCCACGAGATCGACGAGCTGCTCCACAAGACGCGGGAGAAGGGCTTCACGATCGTCCCGCTGCGGATGTACTTCCTCAACGGACGCGCCAAGCTCGAGATCGGCATCGCCCGAGGCAAGAAGCTCCACGACAAGCGCCAGGCGCTGCGGGAGAAGCAGGACAAGCGCGAGGCCGAGCGGGCCTTCGGCACCCAGCGCCGCGTCAATCGCTAGCCGCGCACTTCCTGCGCCCGCCGCTCAGGAGCGCCGCACACGACGAGGGCCCGCGACCGAACGGTCGCGGGCCCTCGTCGCGTGAAGCGGGAGGCGGGGATCAGGCCTTGGCGGCCTCCGCATCGTCCCCGGTGGAGGAGCCGGCGGGGTGCTCGCCTCCGGGCTCGTCACCCTCGACCGCGTGCGGCACGGGGTGCGCGCGCTCCAGCTCGGAGCCCTCGACGTCCACGTTGGGCAGCAGCCGGTCGAGCCACGCGGGCATCCACCAGGCGGCGTTGCCGACCAGGTGCATGAGCGACGGCACGATCACCATGCGGACCAGGAACGCGTCGAATAGCACGCCCACCGCGAGGCCGAAGCCGATCGCCCGGATGGTCGCGATGTGCGAGAACACGAAGCCGCCGAAGACGGAGATCATGATGATCGCCGCCGCGGTGACCACGGCGCGGCCGTGGCGCAGGCCCGCCATGACGGACTCGCGCGCGGTCGAGCCGTGGGCGAACGCCTCGCGCATACCCACCGTGATGAACAGCTGGTAGTCCATCGCGAGGCCGAACAGGATGCCCGTGAGCAGGATGGGCAGGAAGCTCAGCACCGGGCCCGGGTCGTGGACGCCGAAGAGCGAGCCGAGCCAGCCCCACTGATAGACCGCGGTGACCGCGCCGAACGCCGCGAAGAGCGACAGCACGAAGCCGGCGGTCGCGATGATCGGGACCAGCAGCGAGCGGAACACGACGATGAGGATGACCACAGAGAGCCCCACCACGATCGCCAGGTACAGGGGCAGCACCGAGTCGAGCTTCTCCGACACGTCGATGTTGCCGCTGGCCTGGCCGGCGACGCCGATCTCGGTGCCGTCGTCGAGGGGGGAGAGGTCGCGCAGGTCGTGGACCAGCTGGGCCGTCGACTCGCTCGACGGGCCCTCGCGGGGGATCACCTGGAATGCGAGGAAGTCGTAGTCGTCCGAGATGCCGATGGTGGCGAGATCCGCATCGTCCATGTCTCCCGCGGGGGAGACGACCGTGACGTCCTCGTTCTCCATGAGCATCATCGCGATGTCCACCTGCGCGGCGACCGCCTCCTGCTCGGTGGTGCCCTCGGGCAGCCTGGCGGTCACCAGCAGCGTCCCGTTCACGCCCTCGCCGAACTTCTGGTCGATGGTCGTGTAGGCGACGTACTGCGTGGAGTCCTGGGGCTCCTGGAGGCCGTCGGGCAGGCCCAGGCGCATCGACATCGCGGGGATGGCGATGACCAGCAGCGCGGCGGCTGCCGCGACGAAGGCCACCAGCGCGGTCGCCGTCCTCATGGGCTTGACCGGCGGCTCCGCGTGCTCGGGGGCGCCGATGCTCGCACGGGCCTTGCGGCTGACGACGCGGGTGCCCAGCAGGCCGAGCACCGCGGGCGTGAGGGTGATGGCGACGAGCACCGCGACCAGCACCGAGAACGCGGCGACCGTGCCCATGATGCCCAGGAACGGCACGCCGGTGACGTTCAGGGCGAGCAGCGCGATCATCACCGTGACGCCCGCGAACACCACCGCGTTGCCGGAGGTGCCGTTGGCGAGTCCGGCGGACTCGTGGACGTTCATGCCCGCGCGCACCTGCTTGCGGTGGCGGTTGACGATGAACAGGGAGTAGTCGATGCCCACCGCGAGGCCGAGCATGACGCCCAGGACCGGGGTGACGGAGGACATCTCGACGGTGCCGGAGAACGCCAGCGCGGTGAGGGCACCCACGCCGACGCCCAGGACCGACGTGACGATCGGCTGGATGGCGGGCAGGAGCGCACGCATCATGACGAGCAGCACGATGAAGGCCAGGCCCACGCCGATGACCTCGCCGGCGCCCATGACGCCCTCGACGGAGGTCGCGATGTCCGCGGAGAAGTCCACCCGGATGCCGTCCGGCACGTTGGCGGACACGGTCTCCATGACCTCGGTCTTGTCCTCCTGGACCACCTCGTAGATGGGGGTCGCGAAGCGGATCATGCCGCGCGCGGTGGTGCCGTCGCCCGACACGAAGTGCATGTCGGCGGCCGCCTCGGCGAGCGGGCCGCGGGTCTCGAGCGCGGCCTCGGCGGCGTCGAGCTCGGCGAGGCCCTCGTCGAGCTCCTCCTGGGCCGCCTCGAGCTCGGCGAGGCCGTCGTCGATCTGCTGCTGCGCGGCGTCGAGCTCGGCGACTCCCCGGTCGATCTCCTCCTGCGCGGCGTCGAGCTCGGCCTGGTTGGCATCGAGCTGCGCCTGCTGCGCCTCGAACTGGGCCTGCGCGAACTCGTACGTGCCGGCCTCCTTCGCCTCCTCGATCGCGGCGTCGAGCTGCGCCTGACCCGCGTCGAGCTGCTCCTGGCCGGCGTCGATCTGCGCCTGACCGGCCTCCAGCTGGGCCTCGGCCGCCTCGCGCTGCGCGTCGAGCTGCGCCTGCCCGGCCTCGAGCTCCGCACGGCCGGCGTCGATCTGGGCCTGGCCGGCCTCCGCCTGCGCGCGGCCGTCCGCGATCTGCTGCGGCGCGTCCTCGAGCTGTGCGGTCTGGTCGGCGATCTGCGCCTCCGTGGCGAACGGCTCCACGATCCCCACCACGGAGGGTGTGTCCTCGGCCGTGGCGAGCGCCTGGGCGATGCCGTCGGCCTGCTCGTCGGTGATCGCCGAGCCGTCGGTGGTCTGGAAGACGGCGTTGGCGGTGCCGCCGTCCAGTCCCTGGATCTCCTCGGAGAGCTCGTTGGCGACGCGCTCGGTCTCGAGACCCGGGATGGAGAAGCTGTCGGTGAGGGTGCCGCCGAACGCGACGAAGCCGCCGCCGGCGGCCCCGAGCGCGAGCACCCACGCGATGATCGCGATAAGGGGTCGCATCGCCGACGAGCGGCCGATGCGGTAGAGCAGGTTGGCCACGAGGGCACCTTTCCGTTCAGGGAGTGAAGGGGAGCGGCGTCAGCGCCGATGCGACGCCTGGCGCGGTGCGCGGGCGTCGGCTGCGATCAGCGTACGTCGGCGACGGAAGATTCGCAACAGGTGTTGGTTAAATCGACGCGAGGTGGCACAATCGCCGACATGGACGCCCGCGTCGTGAGAACCCGTCGCCGCCTGCAGGCCGCGCTCTTCGAGCTCGCGCGCGAGCGCGGCCTCGATGCGGTCTCCGTGAGCGACATCGCCGCGCGCGCGGGGATCAACCGCAGCACCTTCTACCAGCACTACTCCGACAAGGAGACCCTGCTGGCGGACGCCCTCGAGCACATCGCGGACGAGTCGGGCGCGACCCTGGGCGCGATCGACCTGCTCGCCGCGGACCCTCCCGCCGTGCTCGTGAGCTTCCTCGCTCACCTCGACCAGAACCATGCGGTCTACGGGCGGGTGTTCACCGAGCCCGGCTACGGCGCCGTGCTTGCCCGCCTGCGCACCACCATGCGCGAGTCGATTCGGGGCCTCGCGCCCGTCGCCGAGCGGGTCATGCCCCGCACGGTGCCCGTCGACATCGCCGCCGCGGGCGTCACCGGCCTGGTGCTCGGCGTGATCGGGGAGTGGCTCGCGCTCGAGGACCGCCCCGGACCGGAGGTGGCGGCCGCGTGGATCTGGCACACCGCGCTGGGGATGCCGGGCCTCTCGCCCGAGGCCTGACGGCCCGCCCGGGCGGGCCGCGCATCGTCCCCTGGCCCATGCATCGGCCCCGGTTGCCGGGGGTGTTGGCCGCTGTCGGTCGCCCCGGTAGAATGGGGGCACAACTGCACAGGGGATGATCGGTTTCGACGTGTGCCTACTCGTCGGGGGAAGCGGGCCGAGGATGCTCGGTTATCTCGCAAACGCCCCGAGCAAACCATAGGTGCCGATAACAAGCGCACCGACTTCGCCCTCGCTGCCTAAGCGAGCCCCGAAGTCCGTCAGCCCGGGCGTGTTCCCGTCCCGGATCCTGGCGTCATTTAGGGAACTTGCTTCAGCTCCTCGTCATTGGGAGTTGCGGGACTTTTAGATGACTGAGCCCGCTCGTTGTGCGCCTGACCGCGAGCGAGGGGCCGAGAAAACCATAGTCAGGCTGCGCCCGGAGAAGACCTGGCGATATGCATGCGGACGCGGGTTCGATTCCCGCCATCTCCACTCATCCCTGTCTGGATAGAACGGCCGCCGCACCCCTCGGGGTGGGCGGCCGTTCGCGCGTTCCGGCGCCCGGCGCGGGCGCGGACGCGGGCCTACCCTGGAGGGGTGGGAGTACCACCTCGTCAGCGTGGAGAGGGGGTGAGAACGATGACTGACGTGATGACATACGTCGACGAATCGGTCCACATCGACGCGACGCCGCGTGACGTGTTCACGTACTGCCTCGACCCGCACCGGCTGTTCGCGGGTGACCCCAAGCACGTGGTCGAGTCCGACGTGGTCGATGGCGGCCAGGGCACCACGGCGCGCCTGTCGCTGAAGACGGGCCCCGTCGAGGAGGACGATGCGCTGGAGTACGTCGACGTCGTGCCCGACGCTCGCATCGAGATCGCGATGCGGCCGACCATGCACCTGCGGGGCGGCCACGGCAAGGGCCACGAGACGGCGCTGTTCAGCCTGGTGCACACGTTCGTGCCGGACGGCGCGGGCACCACGATGAGCCTGACGGTCGAGGTTCACGACCCGCCGGCCTACGAGCGGATGATGAGCAGGCTCGAGCACGGCGGCGCCGAGAAGCTGGTGAGGAACCGGCTGCAGCGGGTCAAGGAGGCGGTCGAGACCTGGAAGTCCGACGAGGTCTGACGGCGGCCGGCGGCGGGGCGCCTCGACGCGTTCCGCCGTGGAGAGGAAGGAGATGTCATGACCACCAACAAGCACCACCACGTCATCGGGATCGATGCGCCGCCGGGCAAGGTCTACGCGTACGTCGCGGACCCCTCCCACCTCGTCGCCGCGATGCCCGCGTCGAACAAGGCTCACCTGGTGAGCGTCGACCGGACGGACGACGGCCGGGTCGCCGGCTTCTCCGTCGAGTTCAAGATGCTGCCCGGCGTCAAGAGGACCGCGGTGTTCACCCGCGAGGAGGACGTGCCGGGGAGGAGGATCGTCGATCACAACTCGCTCGGGGTGGTGTTCGACTACGGCATCGCGCCCGAGGCGGGAGGCGCGACCCTCACCTTCGACTGGGACGGGCCGCGCATGATGAAGGCGCTCGACGCCGCCTTCTCGCACTCGGACCGTGACCTGGACGCCATTCTCGAGGACTACAAGCGCGCGATCGAGGCGACCGTCTAGCGCCGCCGTGACTACCGGGGCCGCACCGGTGCTGCCGAGCGGCCCCGGAGCCGCGCCGCCCGCTCCCCTCGGGGCGGCGGGCGGTTCCGCGTGAGCCCGTGGTCACTCCCCGGACCTTCGTACCGGCCCCAATGGTTGTATGAGTCGTAACTTTGTTCTGTGCTGACTCTTCCCGAAACCGTCGATGTCCACGCGCAGGCCGCCACCAAGAAGGTGAAGCTCTCGCGCACCCCGCTCCGGCTCCTCGTCTCCGCGATGCTCGCCGGCATGTGGATCGGGGTGGGCGACGTGCTCATGTGGTCCACGGCGGGCCCCATGCATGTGGCGGACTCGGCCGCGGAGAAGCTGGTCGCCGGTGGCGTCTTCGCCGCCGCGCTCACGATCGTGGTGTTCGCCGGCTCGGAGCTCGCGACCTCCGCGATGATGATCCTGCCGATCGGCGCGCTGCGGGGCGTGATCTCCTGGTGGGAGGCGGCCCGCACCCTCCTCGCGATCTTCTTCTCCAACATGGTCGGCGCCTTCGCGCTCGCGTGGGTGCTGCTCCAGACCGGGGTCCTGCACCACGGCGCGGCCGGCGAGTACTTCGCGGACTACCTGGCCGGCAAGATCTCGCACACCCCGAGCGAGCTGTTCTTCCGCGGCGTCATGTGCAACGTCCTCGTGTGCTGCGCGATCTGGGCGGCCGCGCGCCTCAAGTCCGAGGTCGCCAAGGCCATCATCATCTTCTGGTGCGTGCTCGCGTTCATCGCGGCCGGCTTCGAGCACGTCGTGGCGAACATGACCACGTTCGCCCTGGCGCTCATCGGCGGCGGCGCCCACGCGAGCTGGCTCGACTTCGGCACCAACATGCTGTTCGTGGGCCTGGGCAACCTCGTCGGCGGCGGCGTGGTGATCGGGCTCGCATACTCGTTCGTCGCCGGTCGCGCCTCGGCGGCCTCCGACGACGACCTCGAGCACCTCGACGCGCAGCTCGAGAGCGCCGAGAACATCGAGGCGGAGCTTCAGGCGCAGCACGGGGCCTGACCGGCGGTGCCCATCGGGCGTGCGCCCGCGGCCGTGTGGCAATAACGCGCGCACCGCGGCTAGCCTCACGCCATGGCATTGGCGATCCTCGCGACACTCCTCGGCCTCGCCCTCGTGGCGTGGAGCGCCGACAAGTTCGTCGACGGCGCCGCCGCCGTCGCCCAGCACCTGGGCATGGCGCCCCTCCTCGTCGGCATGGTGATCATCGGCTTCGGCACCTCCGCGCCGGAGCTCGCCGTGTCCGCCTTCGCCGCGGCCGACGGCGAGCCGGGACTCGCCCTGGGCAACGCGATCGGCTCGAACATCGCGAACATCGGTCTGATCCTGGGCGCGACGGCGATCGTCATGCCCATCGCCGTGCGCCGCGGCGTCCTGCGCAGCGAGTTGCCGTTCGTCCTGCTCGTCACGGTGCTCCTCGCCGGGCTCCTCGTCGACCGTCACCTGTCGCGCGCCGACGCGATGATCCTGGTGGCCGTGCTCGTCGGCTACCTCGCGTGGTCCATCTGGCGCGGCACCCGCCGCGAGGATGCGCCCGGCGGCGCGGCCGCCCCGCCCGGCGGCGCGCCCGTGGACGCGCCGGGTGCCCCTCCCGCGGACGCGCCCGGCGCCGAGCCGGAGCCCGCGACCCCCGCATCGTCCGCGGACCGTGATCCCCTGGTGGCGACCGTGGTCGCGGAGGAGGAGCGCATCGGGCTGTCCAAGAAGGCCGCCTGGACCTGGACGCTCGTGGGCATGGCGCTACTGATCGTCGCCTCGCGCGTGCTCGTGTGGGGCGCGACCGGGATCGCGGAGCGGCTCGGATGGTCGGAACTGGTGATCGGCCTGACGGTGGTCGCCATCGGCACGTCGGCGCCCGAGCTGGCCGCAGGCCTCGCCGCGGCCCGCCGGGGCGCCGCGGACCTGGTGCTCGGCAACGTGATCGGCTCCAACCTCTTCAACGCGCTCGGCGTCGTCGGACTGGCGGGCCTCATCGCGCCGACGGCGGTCGAGGACGTCGCCCTCACCCGCGACATTCCCGCGCTGCTCGTGATCACGGTCGCCCTGATCCTCATGGCCTACCACCCGCGCCGCGACGGCCGGATCAACCGCATCGAGGGCGGCGTGCTGCTGGTCGCATGGATCGGCTACACGGTCGTGCTCATCGCGACCGCGGGCTGACGGTCGCCCCCGGCCTGTCGCCGCGCCGTCACCCGGCCTAACCTGGGCACATGACCGGCGCCGCGGCCCCCGCCCTCCAGCTGCGAGGGCTGTCCAAGCGCTTCGGCGCGACCGTGGCCGTGGATCGGCTCGACCTCGACATCCCCGCGGGCTCCTTCTATGGCGTGGTGGGTCCCAACGGGGCCGGCAAGACCACCACGCTGTCGATGGCGACGGGCCTGCTGCGCCCCGACGCCGGCAGCGTGGGCGTGCTGGGCATCAACCTGTGGTCGCGCCCCGCGGAGGCGAAGGCCCTGCTGGGCGTGCTCCCCGACGGGCTCCACACGTTCGACCGGCTGACCGGGGCGGAGCTCATCTCCTACGCCGGGCGCCTGCGCGGACTCGACCGGGCCACGGTCCGCGCCCGCCGCGACGACCTGCTGGCCGCGCTCGACCTCGCCGACGCCGCCTCCACCCTGGTGATGGACTACTCCGCCGGCATGACCAAGAAGATCGGGCTCGCGTGCGCGCTGGTGCACGCCCCGCGCGTGCTGGTCCTCGACGAGCCGTTCGAGGCCGTCGACCCGGTCTCGGGCGCCGCGATCCGCCACCTGCTCGCCGGCTTCGTCGAGGCGGGCGGCACGGTGGTCCTGTCCTCGCACGTGATGGCCCTGGTCGAGCGCCTGTGCGACCGCGTCGCGATCGTGGGCGGCGGTCGCGTGCTCGCCGCGGGCACGCTCGACCAGGTGCGGGCGGGGGCGAGCCTCGAGGAGCGCTTCGTCGCGTGGGTGGGCGGTCCCCAGGAGAGGGATCTCGCGTGGCTGCGGCGGTCATAGGGATCCGGCTGCGCTCGCAGGCCCACCTGCTCGCCCGCGAGCCGTGGCGCGCGGTGATCCTGGGGCTCGGCCTGGTGTGGCTGCTGCTCATGCTGCCGTCCCTGGTGTGGGGCCGCACCGCCCTCGCGCTGCAGCCGGGCGACATCAGGGCCGATGCGCTGGTGGCCGTCTTCACCCTCGTCGCCGTGGGGTGGGTGGTCGTGCCCATCGCGACCTCCGGCCTCGACGACACGCTGGACCCCGCCCGCTTCCGCAGCCTGGGCGTGGCCGCGGGCCGGCTCATGCCGGGCCTGGCCGCGGGCGCGCTCCTCACCATTCCCGCGATCGCCACCAGCGTCGCGCTCGCCGGGCTCGCGACCTCCTGGGCCGCCGACGGCGTCGGGGCGCTCGCGGTCGCGCTCGCGGGCGCGGTCCTGACGGTCGCGTGCCTCGTCGTGGGCGCACGCGTGGCCGCCGCGTGGACGGCCGATGCGCTGTCCTCCTCGCGCTCCCGCCTCACCACCCTGGTGCTCGCCGCCGTCGGCGTCGCCGCGCTCGTGCCCGCCGCCTGGCAGTTGCACGCGCAGGGACTCGAGGCCTTCATCGAGGTCGACGCGGACACGCTCATCCACCAGCTGGGCCTCACCCCGCTGGGCGCCGGGGCGGCCGCGCCGCTGGCGCTCGTGGCCGGCGACCCCCTGGGCGTGGTGTGGCGGCTGGGCATGCAGGCCGCCTGGCTCGCGCTCCTGCTGGGCGCCTGGCGCGCCATCGTCGACCGCGCGCTGGTGGCGCCGCCCTCGATCGGCACGGGCACCCGCCGCACCCGGGACGAGGTGCTCGACCCCCGTCCGAGCCTCTTCGCCCCCCGGGAGTCCGCCGCCCGCGCTGTCCGCACCCGCCTGCGCCGCGCCTGGCGCACCGACCCGCGCTACCTGGCCATGCTCGCGGGGGCGTTCATCCTCCCGGCGCTGCTGGGACTGGTCGCCGTGCCCGGGCTGGGCCTCGACGAGCGTTGGCTGTACGTGTGCCCCCTCGCGCTCGCGGCATCGTCGGGCTGGGGCCGCCACAACGACGTCGCGTACGACTCGACCGCGGTGTGGATGGATGTGACCGCCGGCAGTCTGGGGCCGGCGGTGATGCGTGGGCGCATGTCCGCAGCGCTCGCGTGGGCGGCGCCGTCCGTCGCGGTCGTGGCGCTCGCGATGCTCGCGGTGACCGGTCGCTGGGCCGACGCGCCCGGCCTCCTGGGCGCGTGCGCGGGCGTGATGGGACTGACGCTGGGGATCTCCGCGGTCGCCTCCGTGCTGGTGCCGTACCGCGTGCCCGCGCCGGGGCAGAGCCCCTTCGGCGCCGAGGTGGGATCCGTGGGCGCGGGCCTGCTCGCCCAGCTCGCCTCGTCAGCGGCCACCCTGGCGCTGGTGCCGCTGGTCCTCGCGCCATTCATCCTGTCGCTCGTGGTCGCGCCCTGGTGGGGCGCGGTCGCCCTCGCCCTGGGCGTGGTCGTCGGGGTGGGTGGCTACCTGGGCGGGGTGCGGCTCGGGGGAGCGGCGTACGATGCGCGGGCCGGGGCCCTGCTCGCCGCCGTCGCCTAGCGAAGGGGGTCGGGTGGGCCGTCGCAACCACCGCATCGTCCCCCGTCCTTGGGGGGCGTGTCGCCCCGCGCGCGTAGACTGGCGCGCATGAGCGAGACCCTCGAGCCGAACCCGCTGCCGCAGGGCGGCACCGCCACCATCGAGCGCACCGTCACCCGCGAGGTCGTGGAGCCGGGCGACGCCGAGCGCTTCGCGCACTACGTGAAGAAGGACAAGATCATGGAGTCCGCGATGACGGGCGAGCCCGTGATCGCGCTGTGCGGCAAGGTGTGGGTGCCCGGCCGCGACCCGAACAAGTTCCCGGTCTGCCCGCAGTGCAAGGAGATCCTCGACGCCGCGTTCGGCAACGACGACAACGGCGGCGAGTAACGGCGCGTGACTGCAGCCCCGACGTACGCTGGGGGCGTGGACACGAGCGAGAGTCACGAGGTCGAGGGCTCCGTCGCGACGCGGACCGACGATCCGTGGGTCACCATCGTGTGGAACGACCCCGTGAACCTCATGAGCTACGTGACCCGCGTGTTCCAGGAGTACTTCGTGATGCCGCGGCAGGAGGCGGAGTCGCGCATGCGCGAGGTCCACGAGCGCGGCCGCTCCGTGCTGAGCACCGGCTCGCGCGAGCAGATGGAGGTCGACGTGCAGGCCATGCACGGCTACGGGCTGTGGGCGACCCTGCAGCGGAGCGGCGAGTGAGGGGCTTCCGGGACGTCGGCGGTCTCGCGGTCGCGTCGCTGGACGAGGAGGAGCGGCTGGTCATCGCGCGCATCGTCGCGGATGTGGGCGCGATGCTCGGCGGCGACGGCTTCGGCGACGAGCACCCGGGCGCCCGGCCCGAGCGCGAGGAGCTCGCGGATGCGCTCGCGTTCCTCGAGCGCGCGGACGAGTCGCCGCGTGAGCCCGACGACCCGGCGCTGCTGCGCCTGCTGCCCACCGCGGCCCCCACGGACGCGGACGTGTCCGAGGAGTTCCGCCGCCTGACCGAGGGCGACCTGCGCGACCTGAAGATCGCGCGGCTGCGCCGGATGTGGGCGCAGTTGAGCACCGGGGAGGGGCGCTGGGAGGTGGGCCCCGCGGAGGTGATGCCCACCGCGGCCGCGCTCACGGACGTGCGCCTGGTGGTCGCCTCCCGCCTGGGCCTGGACTCCGAGGAGGACGCCCAGGCGCTGCACAACGACCTCGCCGCCGCGGCCGCCGCGATCCAGTCCGGGGAGGCGGCCGACGGCGCGCTCGCCGGCACCTCCGAGGCGGACGCGGAGCGGCTGTGGCTCGGCATGCTCTACGACGCGCTCACGTGGCTGCAGGAGTCCCTCGTGTCCCTCAACCTGGGAGGGCTCGATGACTGACGCGCCCATCGGCGTGTTCGACTCGGGCGTGGGCGGTCTCACCGTCGCCCGCGCCATCATGGACACGCTCCCCGCGGAGTCGGTGCACTACGTGGGCGACACCGCCCACGGCCCCTACGGTCCGCTGCCCATCGCCCAGGTGCGCCGGCACGCGCTCGAGATCATGGACGCGCTGGTCGAGGACGGTGTGAAGATGCTCGTCATCGCCTGCAACACCGCGTCCGCCGCGGTGCTGCGCGACGCCCGCGAGAGGTTCTCTCGCGAGAAGGGCGTGCCGGTCGTCGAGGTGATCGTGCCCGCGGTGCGCCGCGCGGCAGCCAACACCCGCTCGGGGCATGTGGGAGTCATCGGCACGCGCGCGACCATCACCTCGGGCGCCTACTCGGACGCGCTGGCCGGCAACCCCGACATCCTGGTGACCAGCCAGGCATGCCCGCGCTTCGTCGAGCTCGTCGAGGCCGGGGTCACCGCGGGCCCCGAGGTCGAGCGCATCGCGCGCGAGTACCTCGCCCCCCTCAAGGCCGCGCGCGTCGACACGCTCGTGCTGGGCTGCACGCACTACCCGCTGCTCGCAGGCGCGATCGGCTACGTGATGGGACCGGAGGTCACCTTGGTCGACTCGGCATCGGAGACGGCGCGCGACGTGTATCGCGTGCTCGCCGCCAACGGGATGGAGAACCCCGGCGACACGCCGCCCGTGCACCGCTTCGCGGCCACCGGCCCGCGCGACCGCTTCGAGGCGCTCGCGCAGCGATTCCTGGGCCCCGTGGTGGGCTCGGTGGAGTCGCTGACGATCGGCAGCCCCGCATGAGGCTCACCGTGATCGGCTCGGCGGGCTCGACCGCCGGCCCCGACTCGCCGCCGTCGTGCTATCTGATCGAGGCCGACCACGAGGGCCGGACGTGGCGCATCGTCCTCGACCTGGGTCCCGGGACGCTGGGACCGCTCCAGAGGCTGTGCGACCCCACGGCCGTCGACGCCGTGGTGGTCTCGCACGGGCACCCCGACCACTGCGCGGATCTCGCGTCGCTGTCCGTGCTGTTCCGGTACGGCCCGGCCGCGGGGGAGGGCCGCGCGCCCGTTCCGCTCTACGGCCCGGCGGGCATCGACCGGCGCGTCGTGCAGATCGCCGGGTCCGAGGACGACCGCGACCTCGAGGCCTTCGCCTTCACCGCCGTGGGCGCGGGGGACCGCGCGCAGGTGGGCCCGTTCACGCTCGACTTCGCGTCCGCATGGCACCCCGTGCCGGCGAACGCCGTGCGGGTGACCGGCCCGTCCGTGGCCGGTGGCGCGGTGTCCCTGGTCTACACGGGGGACACGGACCGCTGCGACACGGTGCTCGACCTCGCGCGCGGCGCCGACGCGCTTCTCGCGGAGGCCGGCTGGGCGCACCAGGCGGTCAACCCGCCCGGCATCCACATGACCGGCACCCAGGCGGGCGAGCTCGCCCGCGAGGCCGGGGTGCGTGCCCTGATCGTCACGCACGTGGCCTCGTGGGTGGATCCCGCGCAGACGCTCGAGCACGCGGCCGCCGCCTTCGGTGCGGCCGTGACCCACGCGCACCCGGGCGCCGTCGCGGATCTGTAGGCCGCGCGCGTCACCTCTGCCCGGGCCGGGGCCCGCGCGCGTCACCCCTCCACACGTGGCAGTCGGAAAACGCCGCGAAAATGCTGATATCCGCGCGACACGCCGACGACACGCCGGGCGCTGTGTGGGCCAGTGAAGGTTTCGTGTGGAGGGGTGACATGGGCAGGCCGCACCGGTGCCCGGAAGCCGCCGCACTCCCGCGCGGTTAGGCTCGTCCCCATGACTGCCATCCGCGCGGACGGCCGCGCCCCCGACCAGCTCCGCCCCGTGACCTTCGAGCGCGGCTTCCAGCGCAACGCCGAGGGCTCGTGCCTGGTCACGTTCGGCAACACGCGCGTGCTGTGCTCCGCGTCCTTCACGGCGGGCGTGCCGCGGTGGAAGAAGGGCTCTGGCTCGGGCTGGGTCACCGCCGAGTACGCGATGCTTCCGCGCTCGACCAACACCCGCAACGACCGCGAGTCGGTCCGCGGCAAGATCGGCGGCCGCACGCACGAGATCTCCCGCCTCATCGGCCGCTCGCTGCGCGCGGTGATCGACGTCGAGGCGCTGGGCGAGAACACCATTGTGCTCGACTGCGACGTGCTCGACGCGGACGGCGGCACCCGCACCGCCGCGATCACGGGCGCGTACGTCGCGCTCGCGGACGCGGTCTCGTGGGCGAAGCGCGAGAAGCTCGTCAAGGCCTCCGCGAAAGTGCTCACCGGTTCGGTGTCCGCGATCTCCGTGGGCATCATCGACGGCACCCCCATGCTCGACCTGCCGTACGTCGAGGACGTGCGCGCGGAGACGGACATGAACGTGGTGATGACCGGCGCCGGCGGCTTCGTCGAGGTGCAGGGCACCGCCGAGGGCGCGCCGTTCTCCAAGGCGGAGCTCGACGCCCTGCTCGCGCTCGCGACCGACGGCACCGCGGAGCTCGCGCGCCTGCAGGCCGCCGCGCTCGAGGCGTGACCGTGCCCCGCCTCGCGATCGCGACGCGCAACGCCCACAAGGTCGATGAGATCTGGGCGATCCTCGCCCCGCACCTGCCCGGGGTCGAGCGCCACGACGTCGCGTCCGCGATCGACCTCGACGCGCCGTCGCCCGTCGAGGACGGCGTGACGTTCGAGGCCAACGCGCTCATCAAGGCCCGCGCGCTCGCGGCCGCGTCCGGCATGCCCGCCATCGCGGACGACTCCGGGATCGCCGTGGACGTCCTGGGCGGCGCGCCCGGTGTGTTCTCGGCCCGGTGGGCGGGATCGCATGGGGACGATGCGGCCAACCTCGCGCTCCTGCTCGACCAGGTGGGCGACGTGCCCGACGAGCATCGCGGGGCCCAGTTCGTGTGCGCCGCCGCGCTCGCGACCCCGGACGGGGGCGACGTGGTGGTGCTGGGCCGCATGCCCGGCCGCCTGGTCCGCGCCCCGCGCGGCGAGGGCGGCTTCGGCTACGACCCGATCTTCGTCGCCGAAGGCGAGGAGGTCACCAACGCGGAGCTCTCGCCCGAGCGCAAGAACGAGATCTCGCACCGGGGCGCGGCCTTCCGCGCGCTCGGGCCGCACGTGGCGGCGGTGCTCGGGCTGCGCTGAGTCCCCGTCGGGAGACGGCGCGCTCGGGGGACGATGCGGCGGCCGGGTGGCCGCATCGTCCCGCCTACAGCAGGACGCCGCAGTGGGCGAGCGCCTGGCGCACCAGGTGGTGCTGGCCCCCGGCCATCTCTGCCGCCACGTCGTCGGAGGCCGCCTCCTCGGGCGACAGCCAGGTGAGGTCGAGCGCGTCCTGGCTGGGCTCGCACGGCCCCTGGACGGGCACCACATAGGCGAGCGCGACCGCGTGCTGGCGCGAGTCGTGGAAGGGGCCGGCGCCCTTGGACGGGAAGTACTCCGCGACCGCGAAGGGCGTGGGGGACAGCGGCACCTGCGGCAGCGCGCCGATGCCCAGGTCCTTCTCGATGTTGCGCACGATCGCGTCGCGGATGGACTCGTGGTAGAGCACCCGGCCGGCGACGATCGCCCGTGAGATCGCGCCGTCGTAGGCGCGCAGCAGCAGCCCGACGTTCGTGACCTTGCCCATGGGACTAATCCGCACGGGGATGACGTTCACGTACACCACAGGGAGTTGGCCCCGCACATGCTGCAGTTCTCGATCGGACATCCACCCGGTGGGCTCGTCAGGGAGCTCGGCCATGTCGGTCATGACTCTTTTCTACCCTCTCGGCGAGGTGGTTCGGACCACCGCGCCGAGACTGGCAGGCTCGGGGTAGGACGTTCCGCACGCGGGGCGCTGATAGGATACCCCCTAGGGTATAAGACCGCAGGAGAGGAACCCATGGCAACGATCGATCTGACCACCGAGACCTTCGATTCCACCGTCGGCAAGGACGGCATCGTGCTCGTCGACTTCTGGGCCGAGTGGTGCGGTCCGTGCAAGCGCTTCGCGCCCATCTTCGAGCAGTCCTCGGAGGCCAAGCCGGAGATCACGCACGCCAAGGTCGACACCGAGGCGCACCCGGAGCTGTCCGTGAAGTTCGGCGTCACCGCGATCCCGACGCTCATGGCGTTCCGCGACGGCATCATGGTCTTCAACCAGGCCGGCGCGCTGCCCGGCCCGGCCCTGCAGCAGCTGGTCGACGCGGTCGAGGGTCTCGACATGGACGAGGTCCGCGCGAAGCTCGCGGAGCACGAGGCCGCCCAGAACTAGGCCCGTTCGCGCCGCAGGCCCGGCCGCCCCGTGGAGGGGCGCCGGGCCTGCGGTCGTCTGGTGCGCGAGGGGGGACTTGAACCCCCACGCCCGAGGGCACTGGAACCTAAATCCAGCGCGTCTGCCAATTCCGCCACTCGCGCGCCCGTCAAGGATAGTGGGGCGCGTGAGGACGATGCGTCAGTCGAGCTTGAGGTCCCGGCGCAGCTTGGCGACGTGGCCGGTGGCCTTGACGTTGTACTGCGCGAGCGCGACCTTGCCGTCCTCGTCGATCACGATGGTCGAGCGGATCGAGCCCTCGACCTCCTTGCCGTAGAGCTTCTTGATCCCCCACGCGGCGTAGGCCTCCTGGATCGCGCGGTCCTCGTCGGAGACGAGCGTGAAGGTGAGGCCCTCCTTCTCGCGGAAGGCGGCGAGCTTCTCCGGCGAGTCCTTGGAGACGCCGACGACCTCGTACCCGGCTGCGCCGAGCGCGTCGAGCGAGTCACGGAAGTCGCACGCCTCGGTGGTGCAGCCCGGGGTCATGGCGGCGGGGTAGAAGTAGAGGATCACCTTGCGGCCGCGGAGGTCCGCGAGGGTGAAGGTGCCGGTGTCGGTGGGGGCGGTGAAGTCGGGTGCGGCGTCGCCGGGGATCAGTCGAGTGCTCATGGTGCTCAACCTAACGTTGCGGCACTCGATGGCCTTCCCGCCGGGTTCGATTTCGCATCCGTCACGATTTCTGGTAGTGTTTTCTCTCGCGCCGCGATGCGGCCGATGCGCCTCTAGCTCAACTGGCAGAGCAGCTGACTCTTAATCAGCGGGTTCAGGGTTCGAGTCCCTGGGGGCGTACCAGGTAGAAGGCAGTGACCAGCGGTTTTGGTCACTGCCTTCTCTGTTTTCAGCGCTCTTCACGGTCGAACTCCCCAAGAACTCGCGGAAAACGTGCGGGACGATGCGGCATCGGGGTCTGCCCTGAGCCCGGTTGACGATCGGGGGATGCGGTCGTCAGCCCGCGGTCGCGGCGGTGCCTTGGAGTTCGAAGTGGGCATTGATCTGCTCGCCGTCGACGTGAGGGCGCAGCTGTGCTGCACCCTCCTCTCCGACGTCGATCTTGTTGCGGTTCCCGCACCTTGATTTCGTATCAATTCTAAGTTGTATGGGCTAACTTGGATTCGAGACGTAAAAGAATGGGGTTGCGGTGGGGTTCTACGTCGAGATGGTGCGGCCTGGCGATCCGTATGGTCCTCGTGCTGCGCGCCGCGATGTGCCGTATCGGGCGTACGTGCCGGAGTTCATCGTGGACCTTGAGTACCAGCCACAGGGTGCAGCTGCTGAGGCGCTGATTGCTGCGGCGGAGCAGGCGAGCCGCCTCGACGCGCGCGCTGAGGGGTCACAGGCGCGCATTTCGCGGTTGATGGGGCTCTTGTGCCGTAGTGAGGGTGTGGGGTCTTCGACGATCGAGGGCTATCGGACATCGATGGCGAAGATCGTGACCGCGGAGGCGACTGGGGAGTCGCCGCATTCGCCGACGACAGCCACGATCATCCGTGACGGGATTCGTGCGGTCGAGGAGACTCTGGCAAGTCTCGGTGACCCCGCGACGGCGTTGACGCCGGCCGCGATCGAGCAGGTCCAGCGGAATCTGATGCGCAACCAGCGCACTGCGCTGCAGGGGTACCGGACGGGGCCGGTGCAGGTGGGTGGCGATGCGACGGACCCGAATACGGCTGACTTCGTGCCACCGCCGGCTGACCGGGTCTCCGACCTGATGGATGACCTGTGCGCGTTCATGGCGCGCACCGATGAGGCGCTTCACCCGATCGTGCGGGCGGCGATTGCTCATGCCCAGTTCGAGACGATCCACCCGTTCCCTGACGGCAACGGCCGGGTAGGCCGCTCGTTGATTCAGGCGATGCTGCGTCGTGAGGGAGTGACGGCAACCGCGATCCTGCCGGTCTCGCTGGCGATCGCGGACTCTGACGAGTCGCGGCGTGCGTACGTGAGAGCGCTCGACGCGCTGCGTGGTGATGAGACGGGCGCGGCCGACTTGGATCTGGTGGTGGCGACGTTCGCCGACTTCGTGTCGCATGCGGCGGGGCGGGCGATGAAGTTGATCGACGCGGCTGACCGTGTGTACGACGAGCTCGTGGCTACCGTGAACGCGAACACGCGTGCAAATGCGGCGGCGCGCGGGCTCGTGGACGTGGTGGCCGCCCACGTGGGGGTGACGGTGGCGGCGGCAGCCGCTGATGCCGGTGTGACGGAGCAGACTGCCCGCAATGGTCTCGAGCGGATGTGTGAGTTGGGGCTGGTCGAGCATCGCTCAGGCGGCCGTTTCGGCAAGGTCTACTTCTCGCCAGCGCTGATCGCTCTGTTGGAGGACGCGAGCGGCGCGCCGGTGGTCGACACCGCCGACATGGCCGGCACGGCTGCCACCACGGCGGCCGTGGGCGCAGGCCGCGGAAGGCCGCGCAAGGGCCCCCGCTGCGGCAAGCCGCTGCGGACAGGCGGCACGTGCATGCGCAGCGAGAGCCACACCGGCGGTTGCCGCGGCAGGCCGTGACGAGGCGGGGCGGGTGCCGACTCCTGCCCCGTGAAGGCGCGCAGCTACCGGGAATCGAGTGCGCAGACGGTGCGCAACTGGGCCCACCCGGCGCCGAGCAGGAGGAAGCAGAGGTCTCTTCCGCGCGCCCGTCGCTGGCCGACAAGCAGGAGAGTCGTGGCCCCGTACCTGCGGACGCGATCGTGCCCTCGCGGTCTTGGGGCCCCGCGGACCGGCCTGTCGCTGAGCGCCTGCCCCAACGTCATGGAGAAGACGTCGAGGTTTCACAGAGGGGAAACCCCTGGCCCTCTGTATCCACGCAGGTAGATCCCAAGCGCGAGGATGTCGCCAGCGGAATCCTCGCGATTGCTTGCGAAGGTGTTCACGATTGGGAAGCTCAGGGCGGTGATGTCACTCTTCAAGGGTGGTGGGGCCGCCTTGAGTCGTCTCCGGCGGTCACCCCGGGTGCCCGCCGCTGTCGGCGAGGTCGCTCGTGGCGGGGAGTGGTCGAGGCGTCGCCCTCACGTGGACTCGCGCTTGACCAGGCTGAACCCCATGGCGGGTGCCGATGCGGACGTCTCGCGGTCATGGATCGTGCCAGGCGTCGGCGTGGGGCCTTCGGGGCGCGCTACCACAGTGGTGAGCGGCGGCCAGGCTGCGGCCGCGAGAGCGAGATCGTCGACGCCGATCACGGCGAGATCCTCGGGCACGCGCAGCCCGAGCCGGTGCGCCGCCTGGAGCACGACCAGCGCGACCTCGTCGTTGTACGCCGCCACCGCGGTGGGGCGAGGATCCTCGGCCCGCGCCCGTGCGAGCGCATCCACGAGAGCAACACCCTGATCCAGGTCGCGCACGGACATGCCGTGACCTGCGGCGGCTTCGATCAGGCCGTCGCGGCGTGCCGCGTTCGTGCGCGCCAGGGCGGGATCGGATGCGCCGGCGTATGCGACCCGAACGTGCCCGCCGGCGGCCAGATGCTCCGCCTGGACGCGCGCGGCCGCGGCGATGGTCGCGTCGAAGTCCGCGTGCGATCCCACCAAGTCGATCACGCGTTCGACGCCGGTGGCGCGCAGGGCGGCTGCGACGTCGTCGGGCACTCGCGTCGCGGTGACCACGGCGAACGGCGACAGCGAGCGGGCGAGGCGGATCAGGCGTTCGAGTGCATCGTCTCCCGAGGACTCGACCACGAGAGGGAGGTAGCCCCCCTCCTCGAAGTCGTGCGCCATCGCGCGCACGCCGTGGTCGATTGCCTCGCCGTGCGGGACCTGCCCCACGTCGATGAGCACCACCTTCGACTGGCCGCGTACCAGCGCCTGGGCGGCGGCCGAGGGCTCATATCCGATCGCCGCGGCGGCCGCGAGCACTCGCTCGCGCGTGGCCGGCGAGATGCTCTGGCGGGGATCGGAGTTGAGGACGTAGCTCACCGTGGCGGCCGAGACACCGCTCTCCCGCGCGACGGCCGCCATGGTGGGTCGACCGGCGGCGCGGGAGCTCATCGCATCATCGTTCCACACGCCGGCCGCCTGCCTCGAATTGACTTACTTAATCGCATAAGTACGATGGCCGCAGCGGGCACCGCAGCCCGTATCGCACATCAGCCTCAAAGGAGTGGCAGTGTCACAGCTCGATCAGGCGCCTCCCCCCGCGGCGGTCGCCGCGCCGGAGCGCCCCCGGGTCTCGAAGGGGACCGTCGCATCGTTCATGAGCGCCTACATGGGCGCGTACCTCATCCTCATCGTCCCGCTGGTCACCACGCTCGCGATCCGCGTCGACGAGATCGCCCCGGACAACCGCGAGGCGTCGCTCGGCATCATCATGGGCATCGGCGCGATGTGCGCGATGGTGTCCAACCCGATCATCGGCTCTCTGAGCGACCGCACGACCTCGCGCTATGGACGCCGTCGTCCGTGGGTCGTCGCCGGCGTGCTGGGCGGCATGCTGTCGGTGCTCGTCATGGCTTTTGGTCCATCGATCGTCCTGGTCGGCTTGGGCTGGGTCCTCACCCAGATCACCATGAACGCCGTGCTCGCGGCGCTAGCCGCTTTCATCCCCGACCGTGTGCCGGAAGAGCAGCGCGGCAAGGTCTCGGCGCTCGCGGGCATCGCGCAGCAGGTCACCCCGCTCGTGGGCCTCGCGATCGCGAACATCGCGCTCGCGCTCGGCGGCGGCACCGTGGGCATGTTCCTCGCGCCGGCCTTCATCGGACTCGTCATGGTGATGATCTACGCGATCCGGGTCGACGACCCCGCAATGTCCGCCGCGGGCCGTGAGCCCTTCCGCGTGCTCGACATCTTCAAGGCGTTCCTGTTCAACCCGCGCCAGCACCCCGACTTCGGCTGGGCCTGGCTCGGCCGCTTCGTCATGACGCTCTCCTACGCGTCGCTGATGACCTACCAGGTGTACTTCATCAACGCGCGCTTCGGGATTCCGATCGCGGAGGTGGTGACCATCCAGCTGGCGATCATGGTGATGACCGCGACACTGCTCGCGCTCAGCGCCTCGGTCGCCGGCTCGCTCTCCGACCGATTCAAGCGCCGCAAGGCTTTCGTGTTCTTCGCCTCCGCGCTCATCGCGGTGGGCCACGTGGTCACGGCGTTCTCCTTCTCGCTCCCCATGTTCTGGGTCGCGTCCGCCATCGGCGCGATCGCGATGGGCGCGTACTACGCCGTCGACCTGGCGCTGATCACCGACGTGCTCCCCGACAAGGAGGGCTCGGCCGGCAAGAACATGGGAATCGTCAACATCGCGAACGCCCTTCCCCAGTCCCTCGCACCCGCACTCGCGCCGTTCGCCCTCGCTATCGGCGGCGGCGACGCGAACTACACCGCGCTGTTCCTCATCGCTGCCGTCATCGGCGTGCTGGGGGCGCTGACCGTCATTCCGATCAAGGGAGTCCGCTGACATGACCCACCACACCATCCACCCCACAGTCGCCGTGCTCACGCTCGAGGAGAAGGCCACGTTGGTCTCCGGCGCCAGCTTCTGGAACACCGAGGACGTCGAGCGCGTGGGCATCCGCGGCGCGCTGATGACCGACGGCCCGCACGGCGTGCGCCTCCAGCGCACCTCCGCCGACAACCTGGGCATCTTCGACTCGGAGCCCGCGACCGGCTTCCCCACGGCCTGCGCCACGGCGTCGACCTGGGACCCGGAGCTTCTCGAGGCGATGGGCGAGGCGCTCGGCCGCGAGTCCCGCGCGCTCGGCGTCGACGTGCTACTCGGCCCCGGCGTCAACATGAAGCGCTCGCCGCTGTGCGGGCGCAACTTCGAGTACTTCTCGGAGGACCCGTTCCTCGCCGGCCGCATGGCGGCCGGGCTGGTGCGCGGCATCCAGTCCACGGGCACGGGCGCCTCGGTCAAGCACTTCGCGGCGAACAACCAGGAGAAGGACCGTTTCCGCGTCAGCGCGAACGTGGACGAGCGCACCCTGCGCGAGATCTACCTACCCGCCTTCGAGCACGTCGTCACCGAGACCCAGCCCGCCACGGTCATGTGCGCGTACAACCGCCTCAACGGCGTGTACGCGTCGCAGCACCGCTGGCTGCTCACCGAGGTCCTGCGCGACGAGTGGGGCTTCGAGGGCTACGTCGTCTCCGACTGGGGCGCCGTGGTTGACCCTGTCGCCGCCGTGGCCGCCGGCCTGGACCTCGAGATGCCCTCGCCGGGCGAGGCGAGCGCCACGCGCATCGTCGCCGCGGTGAACGACGGCACGCTCGACGTCTCGCTGCTCGACCTGGCCGTGTCGCGGATCCTTACCGTCCACGACCGCCTCCGCGAGACCCAGGCGGAGACCACGCCCGACTTCGACGCGCACCACGCGCTCGCCCGCCGCATCGCGGCGGACAGCACCGTGATGCTCGCGAACGACGGCGACCTGCTGCCGCTCGACGCTGCCGCCGGCGGTGCCATCGCGCTGGTGGGCGAGTTCGCCCGCGAGCCGCGCTTCCAGGGCGCGGGCAGCTCGTTCATCAACCCGACCCGCCTTGACCGCGCAGTCGACACGATCGCCGAGGCGACCTCGCGTGAGGTGGTCTTCGCGCCCGGCTACCGCATCGACGGCACGCCCGACGCGAAGCTGGTGCGCGAGGCCGTGGCCGCCGCCGAGCGGGCGGAGGCCGTGGTCCTGTTCCTGGGCCTGCCCGCGAAGTGGGAGTCCGAGGGCTTCGACCGCGAGCACATGCACCTTCCCGCGGACCAGGTGGCACTGCTCGAGGCGCTGGCGGCGGTCAACCCGTCCATCATCGTGGTGCTGTCCAACGGCGGCGTGGTGACGCTCGACGGCGTCGCGGGCCGTGCGCCCGCGATCCTCGAGACCTGGCTGTCCGGCCAGGCAGGGGCGTCCGCTGTCGCGGACATCGTGTTCGGCGCCGCCGAGCCCGGCGGCCGCCTGGCGGAGACCATCCCGTTCCGCCTCGAGCACAACCCCGCGCACCTCAACTGGGCGGGCACGGGACTCGAGGTGAACTACGGCGAGCGCGTCTACATCGGCTACCGCTGGTACGACGCCACGGACCGCGACGTCGCGTACCCGTTCGGCCACGGACTCGGCTACACGACCTTCCGGTACGACGACCTCGCGGTGACGGTGCAGGACCCGGCCGTCGCCGAGGCGATCGTCGAGGTCTCGGTCACCAACGTGGGCGAGCGTGCCGGCGCCGAGGTGGTCCAGGCCTACGTGGGCGACCCCGAGTCGGCCGTCGACCGCCCGGTGCGCGAGCTCAAGGGCTTCGCGAAGGTCCGGCTGGAGCCGGGCGAGACCGCACGCGTGCGCATCGAGCTCGATCGTCGCGCTTTCGCCTACTGGGGTGAGCGCGGCTGGACCGTCGACCCGGGTGCGTTCCTGGTTGAGGTCGGCGCCTCCTCGCGGGACATCCGTGCGTCGCAGCGGATCGTGCTCGACGTGGTGCCGGTCGTGGCGTCGCTGCGCCCCGACTCCTCGTTGCGCGAGTGGCTCGACCACCCGGTCGGCGGCCCCGTCATTCGCGCAGCGTTCGAGGCGATGGGGCCCATGGGTGAGGCCTTCACCAGCGAGGAGATGCTCGCGATGATGGCCGACACCCCGATCAGCAACCTCATGAAGTTCGGCGGCAACACCGACGTCGAGGGCGCGGTTGCCGCGCTGCTGAGCCAGGTCGAGGAGGCCTCGGTCACCGCCTGACCGCCGACGGGCGTCGCCGTCGCTCCGCCAAGCTCTGTCCCCCGGCAGGCATAGGAGCGGCGGCGACGCCCGTTCGCGCGCGAAATCGGCGTCGCGCCATTGCCAAGGTGCTACAAAATGCGCTAAGACTGTGAACGTGGGCAAATAGGACAAAGTTCCCTCGCGTGGCGAGGGGCGAACGGTCGGCCCGCGGAGCGAGGGTACTTGCCGAGAGAGTGGCGTGACGCTTGCTTCTGGGGGCGGCGCGTGGTTCGGCTGAGGGGTCCAGAATCAGTTCGAATTGCGTGTCGATAGCGCCGGGTGTCGACAAGGGCGAGGCATCGGGCGGCCTGCAGTGACACGCGCGCCTGGGGGGGAAGGTCACGGAGTTGCCTCACGAGTACTTTGGCGATCCGGTGTTCGCCGGCAAGACGGTGTTCATCACGGGACACAGCGGATTCATCGGTGCGTGGCTGTGCACCGTGCTCGCGCATCAGGGCGCGACCGTCGTCGGCTACTCCGTCTCGGACGATCCGGACACCCGGGCCCGCGAGGAGTGGCTGGGCGAGCTTGGGATCACCCAGTTGCGCGGCGACGTCCGCGACAGCGCTGCAATGTGGGGGGCGATGCGGCTCATGGAGCCCGACATCACCTTCCACCTCGCCGCCCAGGCGTTGCTGTGTCGCGGGTTCGACGAACCTCACGCGACGTTCGACGTCAACCTCAACGGGTCGCTCAACGTGCTCGAGGCGGCGCGGATGGGCCTCACGGGCGCGCTCGTCCATGTCACCTCCGACAAGTGCTACGTCCCCATGGAGGACGCGGCGCAGGTCCTGACGGAGACGAGTCCGCTGGGCGGGCACACGCCCTATCCGTCGTCCAAGGCCATCGCGGAGATGCTCTTCGCCGAGTTCGCGCGCATGACGCGTTTCGATGGTGCCGCGAATCGGCTGGTGTCCGTCCGGCTCGGGAACGTCATCGGCGGCGGGGACTGGGCGGATCGACTGGTCCCCAACTGCCTCCGCGCGTTCCAGGAGGGGCGCGAGTTCTCCCTGCGCGATCCCGCGGCGGTCCGTCCCTATCAGCACGTCCTCGACGTGGTCGCGGGGCTCGTGCTGCTGGGCGAGCGGCTGCTCGGCGCCGAGGCCGAGCTGGTCGATGCGTTGAACTTCGCGCCGCCCACGCTTGGTCACGCGTGCTCCGAGATGGTGGAGGAGCTCGCGCGCGCCTGGGGGCCGGACGCCCGGCTGGGCGTCGAGTGCGAGGCGTCCGCCTTCCCCGAGGACAAGTTCCTGGTGCTCGACGGCTCGCGCGCGGCGGCGATGCTCGGCTGGCGCCATCGATTCGGCCTCGCGCAGTCCGCGGACCGCATCGTCGAGTGGGTGCGCATGGTGGAGGCCGGGGCGACGCCCGCCGAGGCGACGCACCGGCAGGTGGTCGACTACTACGCCGCCCGGGTCGCGACCAAGGCCGAGGCCGCCTAGGGCACTCGCGCGCGAGGCGCGAAGGCCCCGCCCATGACTACGGCCCGCCCCCAAGAGGGGGCGGGCCGTCCATCGTCCCCTAATCGGCTACCCGAGCGCGCCGTCCGAGGAGAAGACCAGCCCGACCATGACCTGACCCTGCTGGATCGCGGTCTTGGTGAGCGGGCCGCCCGCGTCGAGCGACTCGAACTGGACGATCTCGATGCCGTACTCCTCCTCGAGGCCCAGGCCGCAGAAGGTGCGCTCGGGGCACTCCGGCGGGCCGCCCAGCGAGATCTCGCCGCAGGTCTCGGCGAGCTCCGTCAGCGAGGTCACCTCGTACTCGTCGGCGAAGTCCTGGGTGACGGCGAAGGCATTCTGGTCCTGCGCCTCCGAGGCGGCGCCGAACACCAGGCCCGACTCCTCGGCGAGGGGCTCCAGGGCCGCGACGGTCTCGGCGATGTCGCCCGAGGCCACGGGGTCCGCCTCGGCGCCGTTGATGGACCGGTTGAGGAACTCGGTGACGGTGGCGGCGTACTCGGGCACGATGTCGACCTCGCCGCCGGTGAGCGCCGGCAGGTAGGTCTCGCGGTTGCCCACGGTGCGCACCTCGACGTCGAAGCCCGCGTCCTGCAGCACCGTCGCGTAGATCTCGCCCACGGTGATGTTCTCGGAGAAGTTCGCGGTGCCCACCACGAGCGAGCCCGAGCCGGTCGCGGGCGAGGTGATGCCCTCGGCCTCGACGAACGCGACCGCGGCCTCCTTGGAGGTCTGGCGGTCGATGTCGACGGCCTTGTTCAGCGCGATGAGGTCCTCGGTGGTGAGCACCGCGGAGACCGCGTCGAGCGCCGCGACCACCTCGTCGGAGGCGGCGTCCGCGTTGATCGCCGGGATCATGTTGTCAGAGTTCTGCAGCATCAGGTCGTCATCGAGGACCACGATCGACTCGCCCGGCACGGGCTGGCATTGAACGGCGGCCGCGGTGGCGTCGCCGGAGGTGCCGGTCGTGGCGTCGGAGGCGGCGTCCTCCGTCGCCTCGGTCTCGGACCCGGAGCCGCAGCCCGCGAGGATGAGGGCGGCGGCCGTGGCCGCCGCGAGCATTCCGGTGGTGCGCATGGTCTCTAACCTCCGTCGGTGATGTCCCTGGTGTCAACCCTGGTCCACGCGGGCCTATTTCGCCGGCCTCACGCGCCGGCCGTCGCCCGCGCCGCCGCCCGCAGGGGAGCGGGGGTGACGCGGCGCTGCAGCCGGGCGAGCAGTGCATCGGTCCCCAGCGCGAGCGCGGCGACCAGGAGGCCGCCCGCGAGGACCTGTCCGTACCGCTGCGTCGCGAGCCCGTTGTTGATGATCACGCCCAGCCCGCCGCCGGCGACCAGCGCCGCGAGCGGCACCGTGGCGACGGTCTGCGTCGCCGAGGTGCGCAGCCCCGCCGCGACGAGCGGCACCGCGAGGGGCAGCTCCACGCGCAGCGCCACCTGGCGGCGCGACATCCCCTGCCCGAACGCCGCGTCGCGCACGTCCCGGTCGACACCCGCCATGCCCGTGTACGCGTTGGTGAGGATGGGCGGGAAGGCGAAGATCGCGGCGGCGATGATGACCGCGCGGTTGCCGAACCCGATGGACGATGCGGCGAACAGGGTCAGCAGCGCGACCGTCGGCATCGCTCGGGAGACGTTGGAGACCACGGTGGTCGCGGTGCCGCCCCGGCGCAGGTGGCCCAGCCACAGCCCGAGCGGTAGCGCGATCGCGGTCGCGATCCCCACCGCGGCGATGGACATGTAGAGGTGCTCGAGCGTGAGCGCGAGGATCGAGTCGCGCTGGAAGCGCACCGACCCGTCGAAGTTCTCCCCGAACATGCCGTTCGCGCCCACCCAGCTGAAGGGGTCGGTGAGGTAGTCCCACGCGTCGGCCAGGACGCTCATGCGGCGGACTCCGGGGATGCCGCGCGGGAGGCGCGGCGGCGCGTGCGCGTCCACGGCATGGCCCACCGGGCGAGCAGGAGGATGAGCACGTCGAGCACCAGCGCCAGCGCGATGCACAGCAGGGAGCTGGTCGCGATCTGCGCGCGGTAGTTGGACTGCAGTCCGCGGAACATCAGCTGGCCCAGGCCGCCGTAGCCGACCACCACGCCCACCGTCACGAGCGCCACCGTGGTCACCGTGGCGAGGCGCAGGCCGGCGACGATGCTGGGCAGCGCGTTGGGGAGCTCGACCGTGAAGAGCAGGCGGGTGCGCGAGTATCCGAGCCCGCGGGCGGCGTCGACCACGTCCCGGTCGACGCCCTCGAGCCCCACGATGGTGTTCCGCACCAGCACCAGCAGCGCGTACGCGACGAGCCCGATCAGCACGGTGGTGCGCCCGATGCCCGTGTAGGGCGCGAGGAGCGCGAACAGCGCGAGCGAGGGGATCGTGTAGAGCACGCCGGTCACACCCAGGATGGGGCCGGACAGGCGCGGCAGGCGCCGCGCGAGGATCGCCAGCGGCAGCGCGATCGCCAGGGCGATGGCCACCGCCTGGAGCGTGAGGGAGACGTGGATGAGGAGGTGGTCGAGCACCTCGTCGCCGCTGCGCCGCAGGTAGTCGAGCGACAGCCAGGGGTTGTCATCCACCACTCGACCGTACAGGGTTGCGGGGGCACGGGGATGCAGGGGCACGGGGTCGCAGGGTCGCAGGGTCGCAGGGTCGCAGGGTCGCAGGGTTGCGGGGGCACTGGGTTGAGGCGGGGTGCGGAGCGAGCGGGGGCGCGGCGGGCCGCCCACGCCGCGCACGATAGCGTGGAGGAATGGACACCGGCATCGCCCTGGACTCCGTCCGCAAGGTCTACGCCGACGGCACCGTCGCCGTCGACGCGCTCGATCTCGAGGTGCGCGGCGGGGAGGTGCTCGCACTGGTGGGCCCGTCGGGCTGCGGCAAGTCGACCACCCTGCGCATGATCAACCGCCTGGTCGAGCCCAGCGACGGCGCCATCCGCGTGGGCGGCGAGGACGTCACCGCGGCGGACCCCGTCGAGCTGCGCCGGGGGATCGGCTACGTCATCCAGCACGTGGGCCTGTTCCCGCACCGGACGGTCGCGCAGAACGTCGGCACCGTGCCGCGGCTGCTCAAGTGGGAGCGCGACCGCATCCGGTCGCGGGTTCGCGAGCTGCTGGAACTGGTGGGGCTGCCGCAGGACACCTACGGCGACCGCTACCCCCACGAGCTGTCGGGGGGCGAGCGTCAGCGCGTGGGCGTCGCCCGGGCGCTCGCGGCCAGGCCGCCGGTGATGCTCATGGACGAGCCGTTCGGCGCGGTGGACCCGCAGGGCCGACGCCGACTCCAGGGCGAGTTCCAGGCCCTGCAGCGCGAGCTGGGCACCACGGTGGTCATGGTCACCCACGACATGCGCGAGGCGGTGCTGCTCGCGGACCGGATCGCGGTCATGGGAAGCGGGGGAGTGCTGCAGCAGCTCGGGACCCCGCGCGAGGTCACCGAGGCCCCCGCCAACGACTTCGTCGCGGACTTCCTCGCCGACTTCGGCGAGCCGCGCGCGGCCTGAGCCCGCGCATCGTCCCCGGCCGTTGCCTCGGCCGGGGCGGGCGCGTCAGCGCCAGCGGCCCCTCCACCAGGGCGCCTTCATGCCCGCCGCGGCGCGTTCCTCGCGCTCGGCGCGCTCCTCCGCCTCCAGCAGGGCGCGGCGCCGCCGGCGCCGCCGACCCGTGGTGACGATGCGATAGAAGACCACCCCCATCGCGATGAGCACGAACACGACCAGCACGGGGACGAAGATCGCGACGAGGCTCAGGCCCACCGAGGTGGCGTCCTCCGCGAACGACGCGAGCGGCGCGCCCGTGCCGGCCGTCGCGGCGTTGACCGCGGGGCGCGAGGCCGCCTTGCCGGCGTGGATGAGCGCCGCGACGATCGCGCCGACGATGCCGGCGATGAGCGGGTTGTCCTGCCAGAAGTTCGACTGGTCGATCACCTCCGCCGCGGCCGTCGCGGCGAAGATCACGCCTCCCACGACGGGGCGGATGAGCGACTGGAGCAGGTCGTTGATGTGGTCGACGCCGGGGATCTTGTCCAGGACGAGCTCGAGCGCCAGCAGGCCCAGCCCGATGATGATCGCGGGCCACGACTGCAGCCAGTCGAGGTGGTCGGGGAGGACGATGAAGTCCGTGAAGCGCGCGAACAATCCCACCAGCACGAGCGGGATGAACGCGTTGAGGCCCGCCGCCGCGGACAGGCCGACGCCCGTGAGGGCTGCGAACATTTTTCCTCCTAGGACCTTGCGCCGTGCCGCAGCGCGGACCCCAGGATAGTCTCCTCATGCCGGCGTGTGACCGGCGTCACATCGATAGGGAGAACACCATGGGCTGGCTTCTGACCATCCTCGCCGGTCTCGGCATCGGCATCCTTGCTCGCGTCATCATGCCGGGCAAGCAGAACATCGGCATCCTCGTCACCATCCTGCTGGGTGTGGGCGGCGCGATCGGTGGCCGCTTCGTCTGGACCAACCTGCTGGGCGGCGGCGACACCGACGGCATCGACTGGATCTCGCTCGGCCTGAGCGTGGCCGTCGCGATGGTGCTCATCGCGATCTGGACCGCGGTCTTCTCGAAGAAGTCCTAGGCCCTCAGGCCTCCCGAGGCCCTCGACCGCTGCGGCGGTCGGGGGCCTCGTTGCGTGTACGGGCGGGCTCGGTGCTCGTGCCCCAGGCACGACGAAGGCCCCCTCCGGATGGAGGGGGCCTTCGGCTCGGGGTGGCTAACGGGACTTGAACCCGCGGCCCCCGCGACCACAACGCGGTGCTCTACCAACTGAGCTATAGCCACCATTGGCCCCAAAGGGCCGGAGACCAGTGTAACGGACCTGGACCGGGACCTGTGACAGTCCCGCCGGGACCGGCCGGCGGTGTCGCTCCGGGCCCGTCGGCCGGCCGACCTAGGACGATGCGGCGGTCGCCGCGACGCGCTCGGCGGCGGCCTTGGCGGCGTCCGAGTCCGGGCCGGGGAGCGGCGCGAGCACCGTCTCGCGGTAGTAGCGCAGCTCCGTGAGCGAGTCGCGGATGTCGCCCAGCGCGCGGTGCCCGCCGGTCTTGGCGGGGGCCTGGAAGAACACTCGCGGGTACCACCGGCGCACGAGCTCCTTGAGCGAGCTCACGTCCACCACGCGGTAGTGGAGGTGGCCGATCACCTCGGGCATGTCGCGCTCGAGGAACAGACGGTCCATGCCCACGGTGTTGCCCGCGAGGTGCGCCTTGCCGGCGACCGGGACGTGCTCCTTGATGTAGGCGAGCACGCGCGCCTGCGCGTCCTCCACGGTGGTGCCGTGCGCGAGCTCGGGCATGAGGCCCGACGTGACGTGCATGTTCCGCACGAAGTCGCTCATGCCGGCGAGCGCCTCGTCGGAGGGCTTGATCACCACGGAGACGCCGTCGCCCAGCACGTTGAGCTCGGCGTCCGTGACCAGGCACGCCACCTCGACCAGGGCGTCGGTCCCCACGTCGAGGCCCGTCATCTCGCAGTCGATCCAGACCAGGGGGGTGTCAGTCATGGCGACCACTGTAGTGGCGGGGCGGTGGGACCTCCGGGGGCGGGCCGATGCGCGGGCCGGGTTCGGCTTGACGCCCGCGCCACCCCGTGATTTAGTTAGTTAGGTCAGTAACTAACCAATAAACCGGAGGCGTGGCGTGGACGACGAGCGGCCGATCTTTCTTCAGATCGCGCAGCTGCTCGAGGATCAGATCCTCGACGGCTCGAGCCCCGAGGGCGCGCAGGTGCCCTCGATCAACGAGCTCGCCGCCTTCCACCGCATCAACCCGGCGACCGCGCTCAAGGGCGTCAACCGACTGGTGGACGCCGGGGTGCTCATCAAGCGAAGGGGAGTAGGCATGTTCGTGGCAGACGGCGCGCGGGACCGGCTGGTCGCGCAGCGTCAGGAGGCGTTCAGCGCGCAGTATGTGCGCCCGCTGATCGCGGAGGCGGCGCGGCTCGGCATCGACGCCGACCGCCTTCGGGACATGATCCGGACGGAGGCGACGCGATGACGGCGGTCGAGGCCACCCGGGTCACCAAGACGTTCGGCGCCGTCACGGCCGTGGACGCGGCGAGCTTCGCGATCCCGGAGGGCGCCATCACGGGCCTGCTGGGCCGCAACGGCGCCGGCAAGACCACCCTGATGAACCTCATCACGGGGCAGGACTTCGCCACCTCCGGGACCCTGCGGGTCTTCGGGGAGCGCCCGGTCGAGAACCCGCGCGTGCTGTCGCGCGTGTGCTTCATCAAGGAGTCGCAGAGCTACCCGGACTCGTACCGGGGCCGCCACGTGCTGGCGATGGCGCCGCACTTCTTCCCCCACTACGACGCCGCGCTCGCGGACCGCCTGGTCGCGGACTTCGACGTGCCGCTGTCGCGCCCGGTGAAGAAGATGTCGCGCGGTCAGCGCTCGGCGCTCGGCGCCATCGTGGGCATCGCCTCGCGGGCGGAGCTCACGCTGCTCGACGAGCCCTACGCCGGGCTCGACGCCGTCGCCCGGCACGTCTTCTACGACCGCCTGCTCGAGGACTATGCCGAGCACCCCCGCACCGTGGTGCTCTCGACGCACCTCATCGACGAGGCGGCGGACCTGCTCGAGCGGGTGATCGTGATCCACGGCGGCCGGATCGTCATCGACGAGGAGGCCGAGGACCTGCGCGGCACCGCCTCCACCGTGGTGGGCCGTCACGCGGACGTCGAGGCGTTCGTCGCCGGCCGGGACGTCATGAGCCGCGAGCGGGTGGGCGGCATCGCGTCGGCCACGGTCGCCGGCCTGTCCGCGCACGACAAGGCGCGCGCCGCGGAGTCCGGGCTCGAGGTCACCGCCGTCTCGCTCCAGCAGCTCATCGTCCGCCGCACCGGCGGCGACCCCCACGACGCCCGCACCCACACCACCGAGGAGGCCTCGTCATGACCGCCCTCGCCCACGAGCGCCCCGCCGCGCTCTCCTCGCCCGGCCGGCGCATCGGCAACGTCATGCGCATGCACGTGGCCAACCCGTGGCCCGCGGTCCTGCTGCCGTGGCTCATCCTGTTCGCCATCCACGCGATGATGCTCGCGATCTGGGCGATCATCAGCCACTACGCCGGGCCGGACCTGGACGCGGACGCGTTCCGCTACAGCGGCGGCATCTCCTGGATCGTCTTCTACCTCATGTCGATCGCGATCCAGGCGACCAACGCGACGTTCCGCTTCGCGCTCGGATTCTCGGCCACGCGGCGCGACTACTACCTGGGCACGCTCGCCTTCTTCCTCATCACGGCGGCGATGTTCTCCACGGGCATCGGAGTGCTGGCTCTGGTCGAGCGCGCGACCGACGGCTGGGGGATGGGCGGCTCGCTGTACGCCCCGGCGTACCTGTACGACCGCTCCTTCGGGGAGATCGTCTTCCACTTCTTCACGCTCATCGCGTTGTTCGCCGTGATCGGCCTGCTCATCGGGGCGATGTACGTGCGGTGGCGCGCCACGGGGCTGTACGCCTTCTTCGGCGCGCTGTCCCTGGTCCTGCTGGGCCTGACCTGGTGGCTCCTGGACGCGGGGTGGGGGCCGGTGGGCCGCTTCTTCACGGAGACCCCGCTGGTGGGGATCCTCGCCTGGACCCTCCCGGTCACCGTGGTGCTCGCGGTCCTGGGCTGGGTGGCGCTGCGGCGCGCACCCGCCCGCGGGTAGTCCTGCGCCCGGCCCGGCCGGTGCATCGTTCCTGGGGACGATGCACCGGCCGGTCTCGCGTTCAGTCCTCCGCGTGCGTGAGGCTGGGGCGGGCGTCGAACGGCGCGCGCCGGTACTGGACGGGCCAGTAGTCGATGTCGACGTCCAGCTCGTGCGCCGCGCGCAGCGCGAAGTGCGGGTCGCGCATGAACTCCCGGCCGGCGAAGACCGCGTCCGCCTGGCCGGAGGCGACGATCTCCTCGGCCTGGCGGGCGTCCGCGATGAGGCCGACGGCCGTGGTGACGATCCCGGCGCCCGAGCGGATCGCCTCCGCGTGCGGCACCTGGTAGCCCGGGCCCACGGGGATCGAGGCGAGCAGCAGCCCGCCGGTCGACGTGTCGATGACGTCCGCGCCGGCCTCGCTCAGCCAGCCCGCGACCGTGACGGACTCGTCGAGGGTCCAGCCCGCGGGCTCGATCCAGTCGGTCGCGGACACGCGCACCAGCACGGGCACCCCGTCGCCCGCGACCTCGCGCACGCGCCGCGTGACCTCGAGCAGCAGGCGCGCGCGGTTCTCGAGCGAGCCGCCCCACCGGTCGGTGCGCACGTTGGAGGCGGGGGAGAGGAACTGATGGAGCAGGTAGCCGTGCGCGGCGTGGACCTCGAGCACCGCGAAGCCGGCGTCGAGCGCGCGCCGCGCGGCCGCCGCGAAGGCCTCGACGACGTCCGCGATGCCGCCCTCGTCGAGCGCGACCGGCGGCTCGTAGCCTGGGAAGGCGATGGGCGACGGCGCGACCGTGGTCCAGCCGCCGTCCTCGGCGGGCACCGTGCCTCGGCCGGACCACTCGCGGTACGTCGAGGCCTTGCGGCCGGCGTGCGCGAGCTGGATCGCGGGCACCGCGCCCTGGCCCGCGATGAAGTCGGTGACGCGGCGCCAGGCCTGGACCTGTGCGTCGTCCCAGATCCCCGTGTCCCAGGGAGAGATGCGGCCCTCGGGGACCACCGCCGTGGCCTCCGCCATGACGAGGCCCGCGCCGCCGCGCGCGAAGGAGCCCAGGTGGACCAGGTGCCAGTCGTTCGGCACGCCGTCGCGCTCCTCGCACGAGTACTGGCACAGCGGGCTCACCCACAGGCGGTTGCGGACCGTCACGTCGCGCAGGGGGATCGGGGTGAAGAGCGCGGCGCTCATGCGGGGGCCTCCTCGGAGTCGAACCATCGCGGCGAGACCGCGTCCATGATCACGGTGACCGCGTCGTCCAGCGGGAGCATCCGCGGTGCCGCGAGCCACGCCCGGAACGCGCCGACCACGCCGTGGCTCTGGAACGAGGCCCGCATGGCCAGCCGGGCGGACTCCTCCGGGTCCGCCGGGGCGGTGCCCAGCGTCTCACGGTAGGCGGCGAGGGTGTCCTCGATGTGCTGCGCCAGCAGCTCGGCGAGGGCCGTGCCGTCCCGGTCCGCCGACGGCGCGAGGCCGGCGCGGTACACGGCCTCGTGGCGCAGGATGTGCCGCGCGACGTCGGTCGTCGAGCTCCGCCAGGACTCGGCGATGTGCCGGCGATCCGCCTCGACGTCTGCGAGGAAGCGGGCGCGCATCTCGTCCAGCTCGTCGCCCAGCGCGGCCGCGAGCAGCGCCTGCGGCGACGTCGCGTGGTTGTAGAACGTCGCCCTCGTCACCCCGGCGCGGCGGGCGATCTCCGTCACGGCGACGCGCTCGATCGGCTGCTCCGCGGCCAATTCCAGCACGGCCTCGCGGAGGGCGTCCGCGGAGCGGACGAAACGGGGGTCGATTGCCATGGCGGCCAGCCTAGTCGCGCGACCAGGTGCCCAGGCCGATGCGGGTCCCACCCGGCCCGCGCATCGTCCCCGGTCCCGCCCCGCCCGGCCACCGCATCGTCCCTGGTCAAGGGACGCGAAACGGCCCCGCCTCCCTCGCGGGAGACGGGGCCGTCGACCGGCGGGAGGCTAGGCCCCGACGCCCTGCTGCGTGCGCAGCGAGGTGACGATCTCCTCGACCTGGGCCTTGGCGTCGCCGAACAGCATCGCCGTGTTCTCGCGGAAGAACAGCGGGTTCTGGACGCCCGCGTAGCCGGTGGCCATCGAGCGCTTGAACACGATGCACTGCTTCGCGTTCCACACCTCGAGGACGGGCATGCCGGCCAGCGGCGAGCCCGGGTCCTCCATGGCCGAGGGGTTGACCACGTCGTTCGCGCCGATCACGAGGACCACGTCCGTCTCCGGGAAGTCGTCGTTGATCTCGTCCATCTCGAGCACGATGTCGTACGGCACCTTCGCCTCGGCGAGGAGCACGTTCATGTGACCCGGCAGGCGGCCGGCGACGGGGTGGACGCCGAAGCGCACCTCGACGCCGTGCGAACGCAGGTTCTCGACGAGCTCCGCGACCGGGTACTGCGCCTTCGCGACGGCCATGCCGTAGCCCGGCACGATGACCACCGAGCGGGCGCCGGCGAGCAGCTCCGCGGCCTCGGGCGACTTGACCTCGCGGTGGTCGCCCTGCGGGCCCGCGGACGATGCGGCGGTCGCCGTGGCGCCGAACCCGCCCAGGATGACGGACAGGAAGGCGCGGTTCATCGCCTTGCACATGATGTACGAGAGGATCGCGCCGGACGAGCCGACGAGCGCGCCGGTGACGATGAGCAGGTCGTTCTCGAGCATGAGGCCCGCGGCGGCCGCGGCCCAGCCGGAGTACGAGTTGAGCATCGACACGACGACGGGCATGTCGCCGCCGCCGATCGCGGCCACCAGGTGGAAGCCGAGCACGAGGGCGATGATCGTCATGATGATCAGCGGGATGAGGCCCGCCGAGTCGTCCGCGAACGCGCCGGTCGTGAGGAACCAGCCCATGAGGCCCAGGCTGACCACCACGGCGCCCATGTTCAGCAGGTTGCGGCCGGGCAGCGTGAGCGGGCTCGACTTCATCTTCGCGGACAGCTTGAGGTACGCGACGATCGAGCCGGTGAACGTGATGGCACCGATGAACACGCCCAGGAAGACCTCGACCTGGTGGACGGCGTCCGCGTGGTCGGCCTCGAGGTAGGAGTTGAAGCCCACGAGCACGGCCGCGAGTCCCACGAAGGAGTGGAGCATCGCGATGAGCTCGGGCATCTGGGTCATCTCGACGGTGCGGGCGCGCCACATGCCCACGGTGATGCCGATGAGGAACACGCCCGCGATGAGCAGGGCGGTGACGAGCACGGAGCGCTCGGACTGCTCGAGGGCGAGCACCACGGTCGCCGCGAGGGCCAGGCCCATGCCGATCATGCCGAGGATGTTGCCGCGCTTGGCGGTGTCCTCCTTGGCCAGGCCCGCGAGGGACAGGATGAAGAGCACCGCGGCGACCACGTAGGTCGCCTGGGCGAGGGAGACGAGGGTCATGACGCGTCCTTCCGGAACATGCCGAGCATCCGGTAGGTGACCAGGAAGCCACCGAAGATGTTGATGCTGGCGACTGCGGCCGCGATGAACGCGAGCGTGGAGACGATCACGTCGGACGAGCCGATCTGCAGCAGCGCGCCCACGAGGATGATTCCCGAGATCGCGTTGGTCTGGGACATCAGCGGCGTGTGCAGCGAGTGCTTGACGTTGGAGATGACGTAGAAGCCCACGATCACCGCGAGGGCGAGCACCGTGAGGTGCTTGACCGTCTCCTCGTCGGAGAAGGTGAGCAGCGCCAGGGCGGCGAGCGCGCCTGCGCCGTACAGCCAGTTGCGGCGCTTGGCCTTGCGCTCGGCTGCGGCCTGGGCCGCGGCGGCCTGCTCGGCGAGCTCCTCCGCGGTGGGGCCCTGCGGGGCGGCGGCCGGGGCGGCCGAGACCGCGACGGGCGGCGGCGGCCACATGATGTCGCCGGCGTGCGCGACGGTCATGCCGCGCTGGACCGGGTCCTCGAAGTTCAGCGTGAGCTCGCCGTCCTTCTCGGGGGTGACGAGCGCCATGAGGTGGACGATGTTCGTGCCGAACAGCTGCGAGGTGTGACGCGGCATGCGGCTCGTGAGGTCGGTGTACCCGATCACGGTCACGCCGTTGTCCGAGACGATGGTCTCGCCCGGGACGGTGAGCTCGCAGTTGCCGCCGCCGGACGCGGCGAGGTCGACGATGACGGAGCCGGGGCGCATGCTCGCGACCATCTCCGCCGTGATCGTCGTGGGAGCCGAGCCGCGCACGAGCGCGGTGGTGATGATCACGTCCGCCTTGGCGGCCTCGATCGCGTAGACGCCCATCGCGGCGTCCTGCTGCTCCTGCGTGAGGGGCTTCGCGTAGCCGTCCGCCGAGATCTCCTGCTGCGCCTGCGGCGCGTGGACGAACGTGCCGCCCATGGACTCGATCTGGTCCGCGACCTCGGGGCGCACGTCGAAGCCGCGCACCTGGCCGCCCAGGCTCGAGGCCGCGCCGATCGCGGCGAGGCCGGCGACGCCGGCGCCGATGACGAAGACGGTCGCGGGCGCGGTCTTGCCGGCCGCGGTGACCTGGCCGGTGAACATGCCGCCGTAGTGCTCCGCCGCCTCGATGACCGCGCGGTAGCCGGCCACGTTGGACAGGGTCGAGAGCACGTCGAGCGCCTGCGCGCGCGAGATGCGCGGCACGGCGTCGAGCGCGAGCGCGGTGATGCGGCGCGCATTGAGCGTCTCGAGCAGCTCGGGGCTCGACTGCGGCGCCATCATCGACACGAGGGTCGCGCCCTCGCGCAGCTGGGCGATCTGCTCGGCGCCCGGCGTGTTGACGCACGTGACGATGTCCGCGCCCCAGGCCTCGGCGGCCGTGACGAGCGAGGCGCCCGCCTGCTCGTACTGCTCGTCCAGGAAGCTCGCGGCCGTGCCGGCGCCGGACTCCACGGCCACGTCGTACCCCAGCTTGATCAGCTGGGCGACGGAGGCCGGGCTCGCACCGACGAGTCGCTCTCCTGGGCGGGTCTCCGCGGGGACCCCTATCTTCATCGCTGTTCCTGTTCCGTTCCCCCGGAGCCCGCCCGGGGCGAGGTGTGCAGCGTCAGGGCGGGCCGGGGCGAACTGAGTAACGCCGGCGCGACGACGGGGACTGGGTCGCGGGCCGGGCATGTGCTCGCCTCTGGGGAATGCTAGTGGACGCACCCTGGGGAGCGTGCGGGAGTTCGGGCCCAGGAATGAGGTCGCCGCCTCGCTGCGGACGATGCGACGCGCGTCTCTGCTCGGCGCCGCTCGGCGTGGCGCCCCCGGCAGGACTCGAACCTGCGACCTGCGGATTAGAAGTCCGATGCTCTATCCAGCTGAGCTACGAGGGCATGGCGCGCGGTGGCGCCCCACCAGGGTAGTGGTGCGCGGGAGACGGTCGGGGCGGACCCTCCGTGCGTCCTGGTAGACATGCGGGCGCTATCCTGGCACGCATGGCGCGCAGAGGTGAACCGGACGCATGAGCATCCGGCCGATCAAGACCTGGTCGTACCCCGGCGCCCTCCTCGATGCCCTCGTCGACACCCGGCGCGTGGTCGCGGGCGTCGAGCTCCCCCTTCCCACGACGGGTGCGGAGGAGGCGCGTGCGTCGGTTCGCCGCATGCTCGACCAGCTCGACCATCACCTGATCCCGCGCGTGCGCGAGCAGGCCTCGCCCGCGATCGTGGTGGTCGCCGGGTCGACCGGCGCGGGCAAGTCGACCGTCGTGAACTCGCTGGTGGGGGAGGAGCTCACCCCGTCGGGCGTGCTGCGTCCCACCACCCGCGTGCCCCACCTGTTCCACCACCCGCTCGACACCCAGGTGCTCACCGAGGTCGCCCAGCGCGCCAAGGTGATCGCGACGGAGGCCGTCCCGCGCGGCCTCGCGATCGTCGACTCCCCGGACCTGGACTCGGTGCGGGACGAGAACCGCGAGATCGCGCACGAGCTGCTCGAGGCCGCGGATCTATGGGTCTTCGTCACCACCCCGGCGCGCTACGGCGACGCGGTGCCGTGGGAGGCGATCCGGTCGGGCGCGGACCGGGGCGCCTCCATCGCGGTGGTGCTCAACCGCGTCACGGTCGACGTCGCCGCGCAGGTGCGCCGCGAGCTGGTGTCGCGGCTCGCCGCCGAGCACCTCGAGTCGCTGCCGCTGTTCGTGATCCCCGAGGACACCGCGGGCCGCGCGAGCGTGCCCCGTGACGTCGTGGGCGGGCTGGGCCGCTGGCTCGACTCAGTCGCGTCCGCCTCGGCCGCCACCATCGTCGAGCGCACCCTGCACGGCTCGGCCGAGGCGCTCAAGGAGTGGCTCGAGACGCTCGCCGAGGCGATGGACGACCAGTCCGCCGCCGCCAAGGACGTCCGCTCCGAGGTGCGCCGCTGCGCCGCCGCCGCGGAGAACGAGGGCGGCGACCGCTGGTGGGAGACCATCCCCACGGGCGCCGTCACCACCCGCTGGGCTCAGGCGACCGGCGAGGGAGGCGTGCTGTTCCGCCTGCGCAACAGCATGTGGGTGCGCCGGGCGCACGCGCGCGAACGCCGCGACGCAGAACTGCACGCCATCTATCAGGACGTCCTCGCGGCCGTGGAGTCGCGCCTGGTGTTCGCCGCGTCGTCCGTCTCGGACGCGATGACGGAGGCGCTGCGCCGCGCCGAGACCGGCGTGGGCCCGTGGCTCGCCGAGCGCCGCGACCCGCGCGACACCCGCGAGGTCCGCGAGCGCCAGGCCGCCGACGCCGCCCGGCGATGGATGCATCGGTGCCAGGAGATCGTGCTCGACCTGCCTGGCTCCGAGTCCGGCATCCAGGTCGTGGGGGAGCCCGGACTCACCACCGCACTCGCGAGCGCCGCGCTCGGCGTCGACGAGGCCCGCACCGCGCTCATGCTGCTCACCTCGCAGGCCGTGGGCGACGCGGTCGACGCGGCGCGCGAGGAGCTCGCGGCCGCTCGCCGCCACTGCGTCAACCGTGAGGCGCTCGACATGATGAAGCCCACGGACATCCCGTCGCTCATGCCGGATGCCTCGTCCAAGATCCGGCTGCGCCGGGCGGAGCTGAGGGGGTTGCTGTGAGCGTGAGCTTCGACATGGTGGGCCCGTCGGACGACGCGGCGGCGCTCGCCGCGCGGGTCGAGCGCCTGCGCTCCTCGCTCGAGTGGGCGCGCGAGGCGATCCCGGCAGGCATCCGCGAGGAGCTCGTCGCGGCCATCGACCGATGCGACGAGCGCCTGCGTCTGGGCATCGACTTCACGGTGGTCGCCCTGGCCGGCGGCACCGGGTCGGGCAAGTCGAGCCTGTTCAACGCGATCACCGGAGGGTCCTTCGCGGTCGCCGGCGCGGCCCGTCCCACCACGTCCGAGGTGAGCGCCGCGGTGTGGGGGCCCGACCCGGCCGAGCCGCTGCTCGACTGGCTCGAGATCGGCCGCGGCCACCGCCACCACCTCGCGCAGACCGAGCTCGACGACGACTTCACGCGCCTGCGCGGGCTGGTCCTGCTCGACCTGCCCGACCACGACTCGGTCGACCCGGCCAACCGCGCGCTGGTCGACCGCATCGCGCCGCGCGTCGACCTCCTGCTGTGGGTGATGGACCCGCAGAAGTACGCGGACGACGCGATCCACACGCAGTACCTCGAGTCCGCCGCGGAGACGGGCCACCCGTCGCTGGTGGTGCTCAACCACGTCGACCGGCTCAGCACCGAGGACGCCTGGGAGGTGGTGCGCGACCTGCAGCGCCTGCTCTCGCTCGATGGGCTGCACGAGGTGCCGGTGCTGCCGGCGAGCGCCCGTACCGGCCAGGGCGTGGACGTGCTCCGCGCCGAGCTGGAGGGCGCCGTCCAGGCCCGCACCGTTGCCGCCGATGCGGTCGCGTCCGACCTGGTCGACGCCGGCCGCACGCTCGAGCGGGCGCTGTCGCGCGACGCGGAGCCGGTGCTGCCGGATGTTCGTGAGCTGGTCGACTCGCTCGCCGCCGCCGCGGGCGTGGATGCGCGCGCCGAGGCCGTCGGCGCGGTCGTGGCGGGCAGGTCCCACGCCATCCCCGACCTGCCTCCCATGAGGGTCGAGGTCGCCGAGCGCGAGCGGCTCGACTGGGTCGACGCCGCGTCCGAGGGGCTGCCCGTGACCTGGAGGATCGTGATCGCCGAGGCGGTCGCGCCGGGTCCGCGACTGGCAGAGGAGATCACGTCGGCGCTCGCGACGGTGGGCTGGCCGTCGGCCGAGAAGCACCCCACGTGGTGGGGACGCCGCGCCGCCGCGTCGCGCGCGTCGCAGGCGACACGTGAGGCCGGGCGCGAGGCGATCGCGCGGGTGGTCGCGCCGCTGCTGGTCGAGCCGACCGAGCTCATCCATCAGGCCTACCGCAACCTCGACGAGCTCACCGTCTACGCCCGGGCGCAGAAGCCGGTGTCGCCGGGCGCCGACGCCCCGGCGTCCGCGTAGCTGCGCGGACGCGCGGTCTCGCGCTCGCGCGGACCCGCGACGTAGCCCCGCGTCCACGTGCCCCGCGCCGCGGCACGGTCGCGTGCCGCCGCCGATGTCCCCAGGCCGCCCGCCTGCCCGGGTTCCACTGATTGCCCGGGCTCCCGCGCATCGTCCCTCGTCCCCCGCCCACCCTGGCAGGGCCGCACCGTGCGGCAAGGGGAGGACACCATGAACGAATTGACCGTGACCGTGACCGGCTGGGTCGCGACCGACGTGAACGCGCGGGTGGGACAGGGAGGGCTCGACGTCGCCTCGTTCCGGCTCGCCTCGACGCCGCGCTTCTTCGACCGGAACCGCAACGCGTGGGCGGACGGCGTCACCGAGTGGTTCACCGTGAGGGTGTTCCGCGGACCGGCGCTGCTGCTGCCGAAGTCGATCCACAAGTCGATACCCGTCGTGGTTACCGGACGCCTGCGCACCAGCACCTGGGAGTCCAAGGACGGTCCGCGCACCGACCTGATCATCGACGCCACCGCGATCGGGCCCGACATCACGCGGGGCGTCGCCGAGTTCCGGCGCGCGTCGGGCGCGCCGGACATCGCCGAGACCGCCGGCTCGCCCGCGGCGACCGCGTTTGCGGCGCGTGACGAGGCCGAGGCACGGGCCGGGGCGGCCGAGGAGCCGGCTGCAGCGCTCGAGGACGACGCGCAGGACGACTCCCGCTGGGAGATCGCCACGGGCGAGGGGCGGGACGACGATGGCATGGACGGCGCCGTCGACGAGGACGTGGACGACGAGCCGGACGAGGAGGCCGGGCTCGGCTCCGTGACCGCCGCCCGCGCCTGAGCGTGCGCGGGGCGGCGGCGCCCGGACGCAGGCTCCGGCCCGCCGTCGGGCGGGCGCCGGGCCGGCCCCCGGCCGCGTGCGGCGACCGCGTAGGCTATGGGTCGGCATCCGGGCGCCCCGCGCCTGGCAGGACGATCAACGGAGCGGCAGTGGCTGAATTCATCTACACCATGCAGAAGGCGCGCAAGGCGCACGGCGACAAGGTCATCCTCGACGACGTGACGATGGCGTTCTACCCGGGCGCCAAGATCGGTGTGGTGGGCCCCAACGGCGCCGGAAAGTCGACGATCCTCAAGATCATGGCGGGCCTCGAGCAGCCGTCGAACGGCGAGGCACGTCTGACGCCGGGCTACACCGTCGGCATCCTGCTCCAGGAGCCCCCGCTCAACGAGGAGAAGGACGTCATCGGCAACGTCCGCGAGGGCGTGGGCGAGATCTACGCGAAGCTCGACCGCTTCAACCAGATCTCCGAGGAGATGGCCGACCCCGACGCGGACTACGACAAGCTGCTGGCGGAGATGGGCACCCTCCAGGAGGAGCTCGACCACGCCAACGCCTGGGACCTCGACGCGCAGCTCGAGCAGGCGATGGACGCGCTGCGCTGCCCGGCGCCCGACGCGGACGTGACCGTGCTCTCGGGTGGTGAGCGCCGCCGCGTCGCGCTGTGCAAGCTGCTCCTCGAGAAGCCCGACCTGCTGCTGCTCGACGAGCCCACCAACCACCTCGACGCCGAGTCCGTCCTGTGGCTCGAGCAGCACCTCGCGAAGTACCCCGGCGCCGTGCTCGCCGTCACCCACGACCGCTACTTCCTCGACCACGTCGCGGAGTGGATCTGCGAGGTGGACCGCGGCCGCCTCTACCCGTACGAGGGCAACTACTCGACCTACCTCGAGAAGAAGCAGGAGCGCCTCCAGGTCCAGGGCAAGAAGGACGCGAAGCTCGCGAAGCGCCTCAAGGAGGAGCTCGAGTGGGTGCGCTCGAATGCGAAGGGGCGCCAGACCAAGTCGAAGGCGCGTCTGGCCCGCTACGAGGAGATGGCGGCCGAGGCGGAGCGCACCAGGAAGCTCGACTTCGAGGAGATCCAGATCCCGCCGGGCCCGCGCCTGGGCTCCACGGTCATCGAGGCGAAGGACCTCAAGAAGGGCTTCGGCGACCGCGTCCTCATCGACGGGCTGTCGTTCTCGCTGCCGCGCAACGGCATCGTGGGCGTCATCGGCCCCAACGGCGTCGGCAAGACGACCCTGTTCAAGACCATCGTGGGCCTCGAGTCGCTCGACGACGGCGACCTCAAGGTCGGCGAGACCGTCCAGGTCTCCTACGTCGATCAGAGCCGCGGCGGCATCGACCCCGACAAGACGCTGTGGGAGGTCGTCTCCGACGGACTCGACTACATCAACGTCGGCAAGGTCGAGATGCCCTCGCGCGCCTACGTGAGTGCCTTCGGCTTCAAGGGCCCGGACCAGCAGAAGCCCGCCGGCGTCCTGTCGGGCGGTGAGCGTAACCGCCTCAACCTGGCGCTCACGCTCAAGGAGGGCGGCAACGTTCTGCTTCTCGACGAGCCGACCAACGACCTCGACGTCGAGACCCTCGGCTCGCTCGAGAACGCGCTGCTCGAGTTCCCCGGCTGCGCCGTGGTGGTCTCCCACGACCGCTGGTTCCTCGACCGCGTCGCGACGCACATCCTCGCCTACGAGGGCACGGACGAGGACCCGTCGAAGTGGTTCTGGTTCGAGGGCAACTTCGAGTCCTACGAGAAGAACAAGGTCGAGCGCCTGGGCGCGGACGCCGCGCGCCCGCACCGCGTCACGTACCGCAAGCTCACGCGCGACTGACGCGCGGCCGCTCCGCGCACCGACCGGCCCTCGCGCCCCTCACCGGGGAGGCGGGGGCCGGTTTCGCGTCTGCCACGGGCGTGGCAAGGAGCTCGAGGAGTCGCGCGGCTCAGACTGCCCCGTCGACGACGACCTCGGTCGCGTCGGTGAGCTCCTTCAACTGGTCGTACGCGATCTCGAACACCGCGTTCGGGGTGCCCGCCGCCGCCCAGAGTTCCCCGTGCTCCTTGAGCTCCACGTCGATGTAGGTCCGCAGGGGCCGCGGATGCCCCACCGGCGAGACGCCGCCGATCGGCTGCCCGGTCGCCAGCCGCACCTCGTCGGCCGAGGCCCGGGTGACCGCCTGTGCCCCGATCTGCCCGGCGAGCACTGTGGTGTCGACCCGGTGCGCGCCCGAGGCGAGGACCAGGATGGGCTCCGCGTCGGCGAGGAAGACGAGGCTCGAGGCGATCGCCCCCACCTCGCAATCGAGCGTGGCGGCCGCCTCTGCGGCCGTGTGCGTCGAAGCGGCCAGGGAGCGGACCTCGCTGTGCAGCCCCGCGCCCTCGAGGATCGTCCTGATGGCCGTGCTCGACGGGTGCATGCCTCCACCGTATCCTCGCCCCATGTTGAACGCGGGGGTGAGCGAGATGATCGCCCGCGTCCGCGCCTCCGCGCCGCGGCTGGGGCGGACCCGGCTCGTGCTCGTCGACGGGCCCGCCGGCTCCGGCAAGACCACGCTCGGCGAGCGCCTGGGAGCCGCACTGGGCGCGCAGGTGCTCCACGCCGACGACATGTATGAGGGCTGGGACGGCCTCGCCACGCTCGACCGCGTGCTCGTCGACGGCGTGCTCGAGCCGCTGTCGCGCCGCCGGCCCGGGACGTTCCGGCGGTGGGACTGGCTCTCCTCCGCGCGGGCCGAGGAGGTCCGGGTGCCCGTCGCCGATGCACTGGTCGTCGAGGGAGTGGGCGTCGCCTCCCGCGCGGCGCGCGAGCATGCGTCGCTCGTCGTCTTCGTCGAGGCGCCGTGGCCGCTGCGGCGTGCGCGGGGCGTGGAGCGCGACGGCGAGGCCATGGCTCCCGAGTGGGACCGGTGGCATGGCGTGGAGGACGCGCACCTCGCCGCCGAGGGCACCCGGGCCGCCGCACACGTGCTCGTCGACGGTGCGGCCCGCGTCCCCGACTGAGCCGGCGCGCGCCAGTCTCCGCAAACCGCGGGGGACCGCCGCCCCTCGGAGGCGGCGCATCGTCCTGGCACAATGGCCGCATCATGACTGAGCACATCCTCGACGAGCTCGCCTGGCGCGGCCTCATCTCCCAGACCACCGGTGACGACGAGCTGCGCGCCGCCCTCGACGCGGGCCCGATCACGCTGTACTGCGGCTTCGACCCGACCGCGCCGAGCCTGCACATCGGCAACCTGGTCCAGATCCTCACCGTCCGGCGCTTCCAGGACGCGGGGCACCACCCGCTCATGCTCGTGGGCGGCGCCACCGGACTGATCGGTGACCCGAAGATGGCGGGGGAGCGCACGCTCAACCCCGTCGAGGTGGTCCACCAGTGGGTCGAGCGCATCCGCGGGCAGATCGAGCCCTTCATGCGCTTCGACGGAGACAACCCCGCGCGGATGGTCAACAACTACGAGTGGACCAAGGACATGACCGCGATCGAGCTGCTGCGCGACGTGGGCAAGTACTTCCGCCTGGGCACCATGATCGCGAAGGACACCGTCGCTCGCCGGCTCAACTCGGACGACGGCATCTCCTACACCGAGTTCAGCTACCAGGTCATGCAGGGCATGGACTACCTCGAGCTGTACCGGCGCTACGGCTGCACGCTCCAGACCGGCGGCTCCGACCAGTGGGGCAACCTCACCTCGGGCACGGAGCTCACGCGCAAGGCTGAGGGCGTCTCCGTGCACGCGCTGTCGACGCCGCTCATCACCAAGGCGGACGGCACCAAGTTCGGCAAGACAGAGTCGGGCACCGTGTGGCTCGACGCGGACCTCACGAGCCCCTACGCCTTCTACCAGTTCTGGCTGAACCAGGCGGACGCCGACGTGATCGGCTACCTCAAGGTGTTCACCTTCCTCTCGCGCGAGGAGATCGCCGCGCTCGAGGTCAAGGTCGCCGAGGAGCCGTTCCGACGCGAGGCGCAGCGCACCCTGGCGTGGGAGGTGACGCGACTCGTGCACGGCGAGGCCGCCGCACAGGGCGCGGTCGACGCCTCGCAGGCGCTCTTCGGACGCGGCGAGCTCGGATCGCTCGACGCCGGCACGCTCGAGGGCTGCGCGCGCGAGCTGGGCGGCGTCGACGTCGAGCCCGGCGCCACGGTCGTCGACGCGCTCGTCGCCGCGGGCATCGTCGACTCTCGCAAGGCCGCTCGCCGCGCGATCGAGGACGGCGGCGCGTACGTCAACAACGTGCGTGTGGACGATGCCGAACTCGCCCTGTCTGCCGAGCACGCCCTGGCCGGCGGCTGGATCGTGGTGCGGCGGGGAAAGAAGTCCGTGGGTCTGGTGCGCACGCCAGGGGAGTGATGCCCCCCATACGACGCTCTGCCAGGGCTTTTCGGCGCGACACGCCCGAGATTCACGAGATTTGACGCAGGGGCGCACGGCGACTTAAGTTATTCCCCGTTGCCAACGACGGAAGCGAAAAGCGGAGGACCACACAGGCCCCGCGGATCGCGCCACGAAGCAACAAGCCTCGATCCCGCGGAAGCGGCGGACGCCTGAGCGTCCTGCACCACGCACGGGATGACGAGCCTGGAGCTCTCACCGCAGACAATCGGCCGGAACGGCCGATTTGACACGGCGAAAGCGACACGGTAAGTTAGAGGGGTTGCCCAGGGCAGGAACTCGCAAGAGGGCCGCCAGGGTGACCACGCAAGATTCCGCGGAAGCGGCGGGCCGCAAGGCCCCGCACCACGCACGGAATCGCCCGAGCTCGAGCAGCTCCCCAGATCGAATCGGCCGGCAAGGCGGATTTGACAGGCGGAACAGCGAAGAGTAAGGTTGAA
>NZ_BBLY01000003.1 GCF_000971175.1 Demequina pelophila
CCACACTTCGGACCGATGCGCCAGCCCCCCTGGCTCGGCGCGTCCACCAACCGGGGTGCCCCGCAACGACTCCGTTGTGGGGCACCCCTTCGTCGTCGCTTGTGGCCGGCGGTGCCAGCCACAAGCGTTGGGGTCGGCCACAGGTGAATCGGCCTGAGTTTCGTTCCGCTCAGTTTCCCTGTCCGGCAGGTACCGGCTGGGGTGATTCGAGGTCAGCGTAGTAGCCCTCTTCGGCTTCGGGTGGGGTGCGCATCCGGGTCTGCCCCAGCATTGGTTGACTCTGTGACCTGACCCAAGGTTCAGTTACCTGATCAGGTGTGTCGTTCGGGCGGTGGTGGCGTGCATTTCTGACTGTAGTTCGAAGTCGATGGGCGTGAGGTAGCCGATGCCGGAGTGGCGTCGGGCGCGGTTGTGCCAGACCTCGATGTACTCGAAGATCGCGTTGGCGAGCTCCACTCTGGTGTTCCAGGTCTGACGGTCGAGCAACTCGATCTGCATGGATGACCAGAAGGACTCGATCATCGCGTTGTCGAGCCCGTCGCCGACGGATCCGAACGATGGCATGAGACCGGCGGCACGGATGCGGTTGCGTGACAAGCCCAGGAGGTGAACTGGGCTCCGTGGTCGGCGTGGACGATCCCGCCGGGTGCAGGATCCCGGGTCTTGATGGCCATGTCGAGGGCGTTCAAGACCAGTCGGGTGTCGGCGCTGGAGTCGATGGACCAGCCGACGATCTTGCGGCTGAAGGCGTCCAGCACGCAGCAGCAGTACAGCCAGCCCTCCCGCGTGCGATGTTGACGCGCACGTCGGTGACCCACAGCTCGTTGGGCTTCATCCGATGGAACTTGCGGTTGACGAGGTCGTCCGCGGTGACGACGCCGCGCAGCCTCTTGATCCGCGTCGGTCCTGGCAGACCATAGATGCCTTCCAGGCTCATGAGATTGCCGACGAGGTGCTCACTGACCTTGACGTTCATCCCCATCGTCAGCTCGGCATGGACGCGCCGGTAGCCGTACGTGCCGCGGGAGGCGGTGTGGACCTCGCGGATGAGCCCGGTGAGCCACTCACGGCGCATCTGCGTGGGCGAGGTCGGGCGATGCTTGTAGCGGTAGTAGCCGGGCTTGGACACGCCCAGGATCCGGCAGCACGTGAGCACGGGATGTCCGGCGGCGACGAGGACGTCGATCACCGGATGGATCCTTTTGGGTGGGGCTTGTCCTCGCCCAGCAGCTTCGATGCGACCTTGAGGACCTCGACCTCACGTTCGAGCTCGCGGATGCGCTTGCGCGCCTCTCTGAGCTCCGCGTTCTCGGTCGTCGACCGACCGGCGATCTCGCCGTGATCGATGCGATCCTGACGCACCCAATTGCGCAAGCAAGTCGTGCTGATGCAGAGACTGAGGGCGACCTCGGTCGCGGGGCGGCCGGCTCTCACGAGCGCGACGGCGCGATGACGGAACTCCTGCGGATAGGGCTTGGGCATGGTCCGGACTCCTCGAGATCGAGCCTGAACGACACACTGCCATTGGTAACCGAACCCTGGGTCAAGTCACTGACCGCCACGTCCTCGAGCCGTTCCTGTCCGGGTTTGCCGTGGCTTGTGGTGCCCTAGGGTCCGACCGTCTCTATGGGCGCGGAACTAGGTTCCGTCGGCGTCGCGGTGGACACGAGTGTGATCGCCGCGAGGGCGAGCGCCACTATCGTGAGCGATGCGATGACCAGACTTACCCTGGCGATGAGGCGCCGAGCGCCCTCGCGCCGCAGCGCAACCACCGCTGACACGCCTCCCAGCACGGCAAGCGCGAGAGCGACGAAGGGCAGGGGGAGTGTCAGGAGCGCGCCAAGGGTCGATGCACCCAGCGACGCGACAGCAATCCACCCGGCATCCGCTGTGCCGGTGTGCCCGGGCGTCGCGGCGCGCGCGATCGCTTCTACTGGGCCGAGCGCGTCGAGCACTTGGGCCACTTCGTCCGCGCTCGCGTCTCCCGGGAGCGCATCGTCGAGGTGCTCCCTTACTGAGCTGAGGATGTCGGCGCGTTCGCCGGGATCCGCATCGCTCAGGGCTCGGTCTAGGTCTGCGAGATAGCGCGCGACGAGGTGCGACTCAGGTTGGGCGGTGTTCGGGAGGTGCTTCATTGCTGTTCTCCAGGATTTGGTTGACCTGCTGAGTAAACGGCCCCCAGATGTCCGCGAATGCCGACAGTGCCGCGAGGCCTGCGTCAGTTATTTGGTAATACCGGCGCGGGGGGCCCGATGGCGACTCGTGCCAAGCGGTTGAGACCGTGCCCACACGGCGCATCCGCGAGAGGACCGGATAGAGAGTCCCCTCGTTTGCAAGCAATCCGCCGTCTCGCGTGAGACGCGACGTCAGCTCGAGTCCGTATGTCGAGCTTTCTCGCAACAGGGCAAGTACGCAGTACTCGACGACGCCCTTGCGAAGTTGCGTCAGCGCTCCGTCGCGGTCCATCTCCACAGTTTGGATCATAGCATGGTAGTTCGCACTGCGAGGTAGCGTGCTATGTTTCCTAGTGCAGGGTGCAACGAGGCGCCCGCTGAGGAGGAGAAGCTCGTGAGAAACTTGACTCGAGGGTTCGCTGTTGCCGCCCTCGCGCTGCTCTTGGCCGCGCCTGTAGTAGGGGCGCAGGCGGCCACGTCACCGGATGATGTCGCCGACGACGTCACCCTGGAGGCGTATCTCGACACGCTCGACACAGCAGAGCGAGAGGAGTTCATCGAGACGATGCTCCCCGCCACCGAGTCGGTCACGGTCGGCCCGCAGGCGCCGGCCAACGCTCAGGCGTACGCATCCGCGATGGCAGCGCGCATGACGGGCGTCGAGATCACGCCCCTCGCAGTGGGCTGCTGGACGCAGCGCTGGACGTGGGGACCCAAGGCTGCCGCGGGGAACACCCTCTATACGTACTACCACGTCGGGTACTGGTGCTCGTCCGGTTCGACTGTCACTGCAGCCAGTGTTCAGGACTACGGAGCCGAGACCAAGACGCCTGGGTGGCGCGTGATCGGAAGCGTGTCGAAGGGTGCTGCCGTTGTGTCCAACCAGGGTCGCTCGGGTTCGCAGCACACCTTCGCTCTTGGAGTTGGCGGATGGGATGTCCAGACGCCAGTTCATTGCGCGCGTGTGAAGGGCCTCTCGAACGGAACTTCAACCGCCGATTCCGTCTGCGGCGTCTA
>NZ_BBLY01000002.1 GCF_000971175.1 Demequina pelophila
GGGTTGCCCCGAGCGAGGGCCCGTGAGGGTCTGAGGCGGTGCGCGTCCGAAACTTGAGAACTCAACAGTGTGCCACATGTCGATGCCAAATTATCTCCGGTGTCACATCATTTTTGGTGTGATGCAGGATTCCTTTGGTAGACAACGAAATGTCAGTGACATTTTGTTCGATGCTGGAGATTGAACGGACCTTCGGGTCTACTTCGTATGTTTGTGAACCAGCCTTCTTTTGGGGGTTGGGTTTGCGTAATGCATTTACGGAGAGTTTGATCCTGGCTCAGGACGAACGCTGGCGGCGTGCTTAACACATGCAAGTCGAACGGTGACGGAGAGCTTGCTCTTCTGATCAGTGGCGAACGGGTGAGTAACACGTGAGTAACCTGCCCCAGACTCTGGGATAAGCCTTGGAAACGAGGTCTAATACCGGATATGCAACTCCACCGCATGGTGAGGGTTGGGAAAGTTTTTCGGTCTGGGATGGACTCGCGGCCTATCAGCTTGTTGGTGAGGTAATGGCTCACCAAGGCGACGACGGGTAGCCGGCCTGAGAGGGCGACCGGCCACACTGGAACTGAGACACGGTCCAGACTCCTACGGGAGGCAGCAGTGGGGAATATTGCACAATGGGCGCAAGCCTGATGCAGCGACGCCGCGTGGGGGATGAAGGCCTTCGGGTTGTAAACCCCTTTCAGCAGGGAAGAAGCGAAAGTGACGGTACCTGCAGAAGAAGCGCCGGCTAACTACGTGCCAGCAGCCGCGGTAATACGTAGGGCGCAAGCGTTGTCCGGAATTATTGGGCGTAAAGAGCTCGTAGGCGGTCTGTCGCGTCTGCTGTGAAAGCCCGAGGCTCAACCTCGGGTCTGCAGTGGGTACGGGCAGACTAGAGTGTGGTAGGGGAGACTGGAATTCCTGGTGTAGCGGTGGAATGCGCAGATATCAGGAGGAACACCGATGGCGAAGGCAGGTCTCTGGGCCACAACTGACGCTGAGGAGCGAAAGCGTGGGGAGCGAACAGGATTAGATACCCTGGTAGTCCACGCCGTAAACGGTGGGCACTAGATGTGGGGCTCATTCCATGAGTTCCGCGTCGCAGCTAACGCATTAAGTGCCCCGCCTGGGGAGTACGGCCGCAAGGCTAAAACTCAAAGGAATTGACGGGGGCCCGCACAAGCGGCGGAGCATGCGGATTAATTCGATGCAACGCGAAGAACCTTACCAAGGCTTGACATATACCCTCTACCCCCAGAGATGGGGGGTGCTTCGGCGGGGTATACAGGTGGTGCATGGTTGTCGTCAGCTCGTGTCGTGAGATGTTGGGTTAAGTCCCGCAACGAGCGCAACCCTCGTCCTATGTTGCCAGCAATTCGGTTGGGGACTCATAGGAGACTGCCGGGGTCAACTCGGAGGAAGGTGGGGATGACGTCAAATCATCATGCCCCTTATGTCTTGGGCTTCACGCATGCTACAATGGCCGGTACAAAGGGCAGCGATACCGTAAGGTGGAGCGAATCCCAAAAAGCCGGTCTCAGTTCGGATTGAGGTCTGCAACTCGACCTCATGAAGTCGGAGTCGCTAGTAATCGCAGATCAGCAACGCTGCGGTGAATACGTTCCCGGGCCTTGTACACACCGCCCGTCAAGTCACGAAAGTCGGTAACACCCGACGCCGGTGGCCCAACCCTTCGGGGAGGGAGCCGTCTAAGGTGGGATTGGCGATTGGGACTAAGTCGTAACAAGGTAGCCGTACCGGAAGGTGCGGCTGGATCACCTCCTTTCTAAGGAGCACTTGGCAGCTTCCGGGCTGTCCAGACTCGTTTCGGTCTCATCTGTAGGCCGGCGAGAGCTCATGGATGGAACATCGACGTGGCAGACAGCTGTGAAGCGCTCGACCAGTACGCCCCTGTGGGGGTGGGAACGTCGGGGGTGAAGGGGTTGTCTGCATGGCACGCTGTTGGGTCCTGAAGGGTCGGGCGAGAAGCCTCCTTTCAGGTCCGTATGGACAGGCCTTCGGGCTTTGTTCGTGGACTGGTCGGACCATTGGATCCGGGTCGAACCGCCTCGAGTGCGAGGTAGGCGCCGGTGGATGTGGGACCGCCCGTACCTTGAGAACTGCACAGTGGACGCGAGCATCTTTGATATCTGTGTGTCAAGTTTCTAAGAGCACATGGTGGATGCCTTGGCAGTAGGAGCCGAAGAAGGACGTTGTAGCCTGCGAAAAGCCTCGGGGAGCTGGCAAACAAGCTTTGATCCGAGGATGTCCGAATGGGGAAACCCCGCTGGAGTCATGTCCAGTGACCCACGCCTGAACACATAGGGCGTGTGGAGGGAACGTCGGGAAGTGAAACATCTCAGTACCGACAGGAAGAGATATTCCGTGAGTAGTGGCGAGCGAAAGCGGAGGAGGCCAAACCGTCGTTGTGTGATAGCCGGCAGGCGTTGCAGCGGCGGGGTTGTGGGACCTTTTGGGAGGATCTGCCGATCCTCCAAGGAGTCAAAAATCCGCGTGATAGTCGAAGGGCATTGAAAGGCCCGGCATAGAGGGTGCCACCCCCGTAGACGAAATTGCGTGGACTCCTGAGAGTCATCCCAAGTAGCACGGGGCCCGAGAAATCCCGTGTGAATCTGCAGAGACCACTCTGTAAGCCTAAATACTCCCTACTGACCGATAGCGAATCAGTACCGTGAGGGAAGGGTGAAAAGTACCCCGAGAGGGGAGTGAAATAGTACCTGAAACCGTGTGCTTACAATCCGTCGGAGCCTCCCTAGCAGGGGTGACGGCGTGCCTTTTGAAGAATGAGCCTGCGAGTTAGTGCTCAGTGGCAAGGTTAACCCGTGTGGGGCAGCCGTAGCGAGAGCGAGTCCGAATAGGGCGTTTGAGTCGCTGGGTCTAGACCCGAAGCGAAGTGATCTATCCATGGCCAGGTTGAAGCGCGGGTAAGACCGCGTGGAGGACCGAACCCACTTGGGTTGAAAACCGAGGGGATGAGCTGTGGATAGGGGTGAAAGGCCAATCAAACTTCGTGATAGCTGGTTCTCCCCGAAATGCATTTAGGTGCAGCGTTGCGTGTTTCTTGCCGGAGGTAGAGCTACTGGATGGCCGATGGGCCCTACCAGGTTACTGACGTCAGCCAAACTCCGAATGCCGGCAAGTGAGAGCGCAGCAGTGAGACTGCGGGGGATAAGCTTCGTAGTCGAGAGGGAAACAGCCCAGAACACCAACTAAGGCCCCTAAGCGTGTGCTAAGTGGGAAAGGATGTGGAGTTGCATAGACAACCAGGAGGTTGGCTTAGAAGCAGCCACCCTTGAAAGAGTGCGTAATAGCTCACTGGTCAAGTGATTCCGCGCCGACAATGTAGCGGGGCTCAAGTACACCGCCGAAGTTGTGTCATTCACACATCAGCATGGCCCTTGTGGTCCAAGCGTGTGGATGGGTAGGGGAGCGTCGTGTGGCGAGTGAAGTCGCGGGGTAACCCAGCGGTGGACGCCACACGAGTGAGAATGCAGGCATGAGTAGCGAAAGACGGGTGAGAAACCCGTCCGCCGAATGACCAAGGGTTCCAGGGCCAGGTTAATCCGCCCTGGGTAAGTCGGGACCTAAGGCGAGGCCGACAGGCGTAGTCGATGGACAACGGGTTGATATTCCCGTACCGGCGAAGAACCGCCCATGACGAGGCGGACGATGCTAAGTGCCTGAAGCAGGTGCACCCTTCGGGGGAATCTCTGTGGAACGCACGACCCAGATCCGTAGTAGTCAAGCGTATTAACAGGGGTGACGCAGGAAGGTAGCCGAGCGTGGCGATGGTTGTCCACGTCTAAGGGTGTAGGGCGAGCTGTAGGCAAATCCGCAGCTCACACGCCTGAGACCTGATGGTGACCGCATTAGCGGGAAATCGGTGATCCTATGCTGCCAAGAAAAACCTCGGCGCGAGGTTCTAGCCGCCCGTACCCCAAACCGACTCAGGTGGTCAGGTAGAGAATACTAAGGCGATCGAGAGAATCGTGGTTAAGGAACTCGGCAAAATGCCCCCGTAACTTCGGGAGAAGGGGGGCCTGAGGCGTGATGGCACTTGCTGCCGGAGCGTTTGAGGGCCGCAGAGACCAGGGAGAAGCGACTGTTTACTAAAAACACAGGTCCGTGCGAAGTCGCAAGACGATGTATACGGACTGACGCCTGCCCGGTGCTGGAAGGTTAAGAGGAGGGGTCAGCCGCAAGGCGAAGCTCCGAATTTAAGCCCCAGTAAACGGCGGTGGTAACTATAACCATCCTAAGGTAGCGAAATTCCTTGTCGGGTAAGTTCCGACCTGCACGAATGGCGTAACGACTTCTCCGCTGTCTCAACCGCGAACTCGGCGAAATTGCACTACGAGTAAAGATGCTCGTTACGCGCAGCAGGACGGAAAGACCCCGGGACCTTTACTATAGCTTGGTATTGGTATTCGGTGTGGTTTGTGTAGGATAGGTGGGAGACTATGAGACCGGAACGCCAGTTTCGGTGGAGTCGTTGTTGAAATACCACTCTGATCACTCTGGATATCTAACCTCGGTCCGTAAGCCGGATCAGGGACAGTGCCTGGTGGGTAGTTTAACTGGGGCGGTTGCCTCCCAAAGAGTAACGGAGGCGCCCAAAGGTTCCCTCAGCCTGGTTGGCAATCAGGTGGCGAGTGCAAGTGTACAAGGGAGCTTGACTGTGAGACTGACAGGTCGAGCAGGGACGAAAGTCGGGACTAGTGACCCGCCGGTGGCAAGTGGAAGCGCCGGCGCTCAACGGATAAAAGGTACCCCGGGGATAACAGGCTGATCCTGCCCAAGAGTCCATATCGACGGCATGGTTTGGCACCTCGATGTCGGCTCGTCGCATCCTGGGGCTGGAGTTGGTCCCAAGGGTTGGGCTGTTCGCCCATTAAAGCGGTACGCGAGCTGGGTTTAGAACGTCGTGAGACAGTTCGGTCCCTATCCGCTGCGCGCGCAGGAAACTTGAGAAAGGCTGCCCCTAGTACGAGAGGACCGGGGTGGACCAACCTCTGGTGTGCCAGTTGTTCCGCCAGGAGCACGGCTGGTTGGCTACGTTGGGAAGGGATAACCGCTGAAAGCATCTAAGCGGGAAGCCTGTTTCAAGATGAGGTTTCCATGGACTTCGGTCCAGAAGGCCCCCAGCAGACCACTGGGTTGATAGGCCGGATGTGGAAGAGAGGACTAACGACTCTCGAAGCTGACCGGTACTAATAGGCCGATAACTTGACTTAACACAATATCTGTAATGCTATGCGTCCACTGTGCGGTTCCCGAGTGACGGTCGGAAACCGATCGAATAACTCCATAGAGTTGCCGCAGCCATAGCGGGAGGGAAACGCCCGGTCCCATTCCGAACCCGGAAGCTAAGCCTCCCAGCGCCGATGGTACTGCACTCGCGAGGGTGTGGGAGAGTAGGTCGCTGCGGCACATAA
>NZ_BBLY01000001.1:0-173313 GCF_000971175.1 Demequina pelophila
GGGGCCTGCCTCATCGGCGGCGTCGTTGCGCTGTTCAACGGGCGCTGGGTCGACATGATCGTGGCGTTGGTCGTGGCGATGCGTGCGGGCTTCATCGGCAACTGGGCTGTCAAGGCGCAGGAGGGCATCAGCGAGTCGGGGCGCGAGACACTCCCGGACATCGACCGCGCGATCGACTGGCTGCACGCGGGCGAGTTCCAGTCCGCAAATGTGGCGGCGCGCGGCGCCGCAACTCGTTCCGTCTTGGTGGCGACAAGGGGCTGCTGGCCGTAGCGCTGACGATCCAGTCGGTGACATTGGCCGCGACGCTCGACACCTCCGGTGCGCGGAAAGCGCTGGACGAGGCCATGCGGCTGCTTGCAGCTGCCCCCCCCGCCGGATGCCGGTCGGAATCGAGCGGTTGGAGGACTTTCACAGCCTCATTCAGCGAGAACTCATTCGCGGGTTGCCCAGCCCTGAGCGCCTGGTGTCGGAGTTCCTCGCGCAGAACGAAGAGTAGGAGGTCGCGCGACAGGTCAGGCGGAGTCGACAGGGCTCGAGCCAACTAGGCTCGCGTCTCCGAGACGAGCCTGTCGCGTTCGCCTCTGCACTGCTCAAGCTCGATCGTCGCGAGGGACAGGCTCTCCTCGACCCAGTCGTCCGACTTCGCTGCGGTCTTGGACCGAGCGGCGGTGTCGTCCCCGCTCAACTGCGTGGTCAGCTCGAGCCAGACCGGGAGGGCCCCGAGGTCTGCGACCAATCCGACCAGTCGCAACTCGAGCGCGAGCGCATCCTGTACCCGCTTGGGCAGCGAGGCGAAGCGGATCCGCGCGCCGGCGGCGGGTGCGAGGACCGTAAGCGCGGGCTCCACGATCGTGTTGTGCAATTCGCGGCCTAGGGCCATCGCGTCCTGGACCGCCCTGAGCTGGCGATCCTCCCACCCGTAGGCCTTGGCATAGGCGCGCTGAAGCTCCTGCAACTGTGCCTGCTTCTGGTCGAGGCGCTCCGACTCCTCCGCAGCCTCCTCGCGATACTTGCGGCCCTTGAAGGCCAGCACCGAGCCCGTCGCGAGCAGTACCGGAAGCGCGGCCACAGAACCGAGCACGATCGTGCCGCCCGCGATGCCGGCGCCGCCGACCGCCAATGAGCCTCCTCCGAGCCAGGCCAGGGTGGCGCTCGTGGCTGCGGCGCCTGAGAGCCCCGCGATGGCGGTGCCAGTCGACGCCGTCGCCGCGGCGGAAACGGCGGTGAAGAGGCCGGCCGCTGCACCAGCGCCAAGGCCTGCTCCCGCTACCGCGCCCGCGGCGCCCTCGGCGAGGGTGCGCTTGACGAAGGAGTTGGTCTCAGCGCGGTGGGTCCCGATGCGTGATGCGGTCGTGTCGCCGACCGCCGCGTGATCGGCGCTGCCGACTCCTGGCAGGGTTGCCGGCCAATCGACTCGGGCCGCGGCCTCGACGAAGGGCTCGACCAGGCGCACGACCGCGCGGTCGAACACCGTGCTGACATTCTCGAGCTCGAGACGCACCTGTTCGCTCATAGCCTGCGCCGTCTTCTCGAGTTGCATCCGACGCACCTCGTTCTCGACGTGGACCTCTCCGGCGAGCAGGCGGAGGGCCGTGTTGCCCTTGATGTTGGACACGACCTTCGCCTCGGTCGCCTTCTCGAGTGCCTCTTCGGTCTTGCCCAGCGCCTTCAGGAGCATGGACCGGTGGGGGCCGCTCGGATTGGACTTGCCGCTTTCGATTCTCGAGATCGCAACGCCTGCGCTCTTGGGGCTGGTCGCGCTGCCATAGCCGGCCCTCAGGCCCAGTTGCTCCTGCTTGAGATTGCGCTCCAGGCGCCAAGACTTGAGTACTGCGCCCTGGGCGATGAGTCGCGGATCCCGACTCGTGCGTTCGGTCATGTTGACTCCATCTCGCTTAGGGGCTAACTTGATGTTAAGTCGATGTTGGATCGACCCGCGGGGTAGCCCTCGCATATCAGTGAGCATAACAGGAGGCTTGTCATGTCCGTTGTTGCATTCCCGATCGACCCGTCCAACTTCGAGCCGCAGGCCGACCGCGCCGAGGGGGCAGAGCGCCACGCCCGCAAGCACGCCGGCAACGACGGTCGCTTCGCCGAGTTCGTGGACGCGGTGCGGACCATGGTCGCGATGCTCCGCGACTACCGGGCGGGGAAGTTCACGATGTCGTGGACCGAGGTTGTCATCGTGATCGGCGCCCTCGCGTACGTCGCAAACCCGTTCGACGCGGTGCCGGAGGCCCTTCTCGGCCCCGCAGGCCTCGGCGACGACGTCGCCGCCGTCCTCGCCGCGGTGGGCGCGCTGGGAGCGGCGATCCAGCGCTACATGACCTCGAAGCGCTGAAACCGCCAGCCGCCAACCCGCCTACAGAAACGGAGCATGCCATGACCACCACGAACGCCCGCACCGCGGCGCCGGCAGGCGCAGCCCACAAGTCCCTCACGTTGCTCGACGCCGCCATCGAGACCCAGCGTCCTCTGGTCGCGCGCCACATCGCGGCGCTCCGCAGGCGGAAGCCCAGCGCCACCCCCTCCGAGGTGGTCCGCGGGCTCGAGAAGGCCTACATCGCGTCGCTCTCCGCCTCTGGCGCCGCGATCGGCGGCACCGCGGCCGCGCCTGGCGTCGGAACGAGCGTGGCGGTGGCCCTGACCGCCGGGGAAACCGTCGTCGCGCTTGAGCAGGGCGTCCTGCTGGCGCTTGCGATCGCTGAGGTCCACGGCATCAGCATCAGTGACGTCGAGCGACGGCGCACGCTGGTCATGTCCGTGCTTCTGGGGAGGGGCGGGCCTGCCGTCATGGCCCGCGCGTCCGAGCGCATCGGCAAGCATTGGGGACGGCAGATTGCCCAGTCCGTCCCGCTCGAACTCATCAAGGAGCTCAACAAGGTCCTCGGCCGCCACTTCGTCACCCGCTATGGAACGAAGCAGGGCATCGTCGTCATCGGCCGGCTCGCGCCCTTCGGAGTCGGAGCAGCGGTCGGGGGCGCTGGGAATGCGGCCATGGCGTGGGGTGTGGTGCAGGGTGCGAGGCGCGCGTTCGGAGCCCCGCCGCGCGCCTGGTCCGTCCCCGTCTACCGGCGCGGTTCCGCGACCCCCGCGACCTCCGCCTTCGGGTTCAGCGCGGCGTGACCACGAACACCGCGCCGGCGTCGTCGTGGGGAAGGCTGGGGCTTGGATTTCAGCCGAGGGGGAATCGGCGCCCACCGACGCCGAGCGCCGCCTGGACTCCGCGCTCGATCATGCGCTCGCGGATTTGTCCTCGGGCGGAGCCTGCGACTTCAGCGCTTTCGGCGGCCTCCGACGCGGCGCTCATCGACCGCGTCCCGGACTCTCGACCTATTGGACCTACCGAAATGAGATTCGCCTAGGCCTCCACGGCCACCGGCGGCCGCACCTGGCCGGCGACCTCGACGATCGCGCCGAGCGTCACGTCGCGCACGCTCACGTCGAAGCCGATGCGGCGGCTCACCGCGGCGCCGATCGCGTCCAGATCGACCCGAAGCTCGAACTCCTCGGACGAGAGCGGCCGAGACGTGAGCGCGTGCTCCGGCAGCGATGCCGCGTCTCTCACGGTCGCCAGCTTCTCGGCCACCCCGTCGGCGAACCGGTCCGTGGGGATGTGCGGGTGCCACAGGAGTTCAACCTTCGCCACGAGCCTGGCGGTGAGGATTCCCCGGTGCGTACGCGTCTCGCGCACCACCGCGAGCACGGGCAAGGTCAGGTCGAGCGGCGGGAAGGCGCGCTTCAGCGCATGGTCGAACGCGACCTCGACCTCGTCGGCGGAGTTCACCCGCAGGTCCTTGACGTCCGACTTCTCGAGCAGGAACGTGCGCAGCTCCTCGATGGAGAACTCGATCCTCATCGCGCGGCCTCCTCGGCGATCACGAGCCCCTCCTCGACCGCCAGCCGCCCCTCCGCGGTCGCCCACGCGAGCACGCCCTCGAGCCGGCCGCGCACCCGCGCGGTGAGCCGGCTGAAGTCGAAGACGCGCGCCGTCTCGCGCATGAGTTCCTCCGCCTCGATGCCGTGCGCGCTCCGGGCGACGGACGCCATCGCGTTGGCGAGCTCGTGCGGGGAGACCTCGTCCAGCGGGCGGTCCACCCCGTCCGGTGTGGGCCGGAAGCCCGCGTAGGACTCCGGAGTGACCCCCTCGGGCCACACGAAGGTGCCCAGCGGGGTGCGCTCGCGGCGCTCGCGCGGCAGCGCGGCGAGGATCGCATCGATCCGGGTGCGCCGCACCGTGCCCAGCCCGCAGCGGTTGGCGACGATGCGCGCCAGGCGCGCCTCCTCGACCGGACCTTCGATCTCCACGACCGCGAAAGCGGCCTCCCTCACCCGGGCGGTCGCCGACCGGGAGGGCAGTTCGTCGAGGATCGACACGTCGAGGCCGGGCTGAGGCTCGTCCGAGGCGGGCACGAACCCGGCGTCCGGCGAGTCCTCGTGGACAGGGGGAGCGGAGGCGGCGGCGGGAGCGGGAGCCGCGACGTGGGCTCGGATCGGGGCGTCCGCCGATGCGTCCAGCGCAGCGTCGCCGGCGGCGGCCTCAGCGGACTGCGCACCGGACTCACCGGCACCGGCGTCTCCGGCGCCGGCGTCACCGGCACCGGCGTCACTCGTCGGGCCGGCCGCATCCGCATCCGCCTCCGCAGCGGCCTCGGCCTCGCGCGCGTCCTCGTCCCGCGCGGCCGCCTGGGCGGCCGCGACGAGCCGCGCGAGCACGTCCTCGCGGGCGTGGAGCCACGTGGGCAGGTAGACGCGCTCGACGCGCCGCCAACCCATCCGCCCCACCAGCACGGCCTGGGGGAGCGCGTCGCGGTCGCCCACCGTGCGGCGCGCGCGCCATCCGGGCCCGTCGAGCAGCACGGCCACCCACGGCGAGCCGGCGTCCACCCGCATCGCGAGGTCCACCGTGAACGAGGACAGGCCCACGTGCTCGCGCACCTCGAGCCCTCGCTCGCGCAGGGCGTCCCGCACCTCGTCGCGGTGCAGGTCGGACGCGCCCAGCGCGCCCAGTCGCGCCTGGTCCGAGCCCGCCTCCTTGGCCCGCGCCAGGTAGTCCTTGAGGTCCAGGAGGGCGGCGGCGGAGGTGCGGCGCTCGTCGATGTCGTGCGGCTCGAAGGACGCGAACATCACCACCTCGCGACGCGCGCGCGTGATGGCGACGTTGAGCCGCCGCTCGCCGCCGGCCCGGTTGAGCGGGCCGAAGTTGAGCGGGAGCCTGCCAGTCTCCGGATCCACGGAGAACGCGAGCGAGAACATCACCACGTCGCGCTCGTCGCCCTGGACGTTCTCGAGGTTCTTCACGAACAGCGCATCGGCCTCGTCCTCGCGCTCCAGCGCGGCGGCCACGCGCGGGTCGCCGCACTCCTCGAGCCGGGTCAGCAGCAGGTCCGCCTGCTGCGCGTTGAACGTGACCACGCCGATCGAGGCGTCCGGGTCGTCGGCGAGGCGCGCGCGGATGTCGGCGACGATCGCATCGGCCTCGATCGCGTTGGTGCGCGTGCGGCCGCGGTCGAACACACCGTCCACGCGGCGGAAGGACACGCCCATGCCGGCGCGGCGCCCGGGCGGGCCGGGGAAGCTCGACAGGCGGCCGTCGTAGTAGCGCTCGTTGGAGAACGCGATCAGGGACTCGTCCTCGGAGCGGTAGTGCCACGTGAGCCACAGGCGCGGCATCCGCACCTCGACCGCCTCGGACAGGATGGACTCCTGGTCCGGCGGCGCGAGCACGTCCGCGGCAGGCTCGAAGCCGGCGTCCGGATCGTCGATGTTGACCTGGGCGAAGGACGTGGGCGGCATCTGCCGCGAGTCGCCCACCACGATGACCGAGGCGCCGCGGCCCATCGCGCCCACCGCGTCCGCGACGCGGATCTGCGAGGCCTCGTCGAAGATCACCACGTCGACGTCGAGCGCGCCGTGCGGCAGGAAGCGCGCCACCGAGTGCGGGCTCATCAGCAGGCAGGGCGTGACCTCGCCGATCACGGAGCCGTACTTCTCGAACATGCCGCGGATGGTGAGGCCGCCGCGCTTGCGCGACGCCTCGCGGTCGAGCTCGCCCACGCGGCCGCGGAACCGGCCCGGCTCGAACGAGCGGGCGGCGACGATGCGCGCCGGGAGCTCGGCCAGCAGCTGCTTGCGCACGTCCTCCCCCGAGGACAGGAAACGCTGGGCGAGGCTCGCGCGCCGGGCGGCGTCGAAACCGGCCAGCCCGGTGGTGTCGAGCCGCTCCTCGAGCGCGGCGCGGGCGATCGCGAGGCGCGCGAGGCGGTCTAACTCCTCGGCCTCGACCTCGCCCGCGAGGACCGCGTCCGCGAACGCGCCCAGGTGGCACGCCCGCAGTCCCGCGCACGCGTCCATGAGGCTCACCCAGCGGGTGAGGCGCACGAACGAGGCGCCCGCCGCATCGGCCTTCCAATCGCCCAGATCCGCCTCGAGCGCGGCCAGCAGCGTGCGGTCCCCCTGCCAGCGGGCGATGGCGGCGTCGTCGGCGCCCACCAGGGTGGTCAGGCGGTCCCACGCGTGGGCGAGGCGGGCCAGGACGGCGCCGCCGGCGGCGGTGGGGGCGGGGGCCGATGCGGGGGCAGCGGCGGAGCCCGCCGCGCCCGGGCCGTCGAGGCTCGGCAGGGTCGCGAGCGGGGCCGGGGCCGCGGGCATGCCGGTGCGCGCGGCGAGGAAGCGTTCGGCCTCCTGGGCCACATGGTCGCCCGCGTGCGCGAGCGTCGCCGCGGCGTGCAGCGTGCGTGCACGGTCGTGGGGGAGCGAGGCGGTGGCGGGGTCGAGCGGGTTGAAGTCGCCGGGCAGGCCGAGTCCCGGCACCTCGAGCACCTGCCGGGCCGCGGCGCGGGCCACGGACTGCGCGTCGAGCGCGGCCCGCAGCATCGCGGTCAGGCCGGCCAGATCCGGCTGGGCACCCTCGGCGAGCACCGCCCGCAGCGACTCGACCACGGCGCGCCGCCGCCGCTTCTTGAACAGCTTGCCGTCGGCCTCCTGGGCCGCGGCGAGCGGGCCCTCGAGGTCGAAGCCGAACACGCCGGGAGTGAAGGCGGCGAGGGGCTCGCCCGCGTGGGCATGAGCCGCTGCCAGCGCACGCTCCGCCTCGCCGAGCAGGCGGCTCCACTCGTGGGTGACCAGCGGCCGCGCCTCGCGGGGCGTGGGAACGGGGCCGCGGGCGAGCGCGTCGAGCCAGGTGACCAGCGCGCCCCATTCCTGCGACGTCCTCAACTGGCGCACGATGTCCGCACACGCATCGGCGGCGAGCGCCGCAGCGGCCGCGGCCACCTCGTGGACGCAGGCCTCGAGGTCCTCGGCGTTCCCGCGCACGTCGACCCCGCCGCCCGCGAGGGCCCACCGGTGCCGCGCGGGGTTCTCGGCCAGAATCTGCAGCGCCTCCGCGGCCGTGGGCGCGGCCGCCCTCGCCGCCGCGGCGGCCTCCGCATCGTGCGCGACGGCCGGGTCCGCGGCGGGTCCGCGCGCCTCCTCGCCGAACGCGCCGAGCGCGAGGATGGTCTGCCGCGCGGTCCACGCCGAGTCGCCCGCGGGGCCCTCCGCGTGCAGCGCGTCGGGGTACTGCGTGAGACCGGAGACCAGCGACGCGTACTGCGACCGCAGCGCCTCCCAGGCGGCCGGGTTGGACTCGGCCGTCGCGTTGAGGGCCTCGCGCAGCTGACGGCGCACCTCCGCGGGGGTCTGCGTGCGGCCGTGGACGTCGAGCGCGAACGCGCCGATCCCGCTGGACTCGAGGCGCCGCTTCACCACGCTCAGCGCCGCCTGCTTCTCCGCGATGAAGAGCACGCGCTTCCCGGTCGCGAGGAGGTGGGCGATCATGTTGGTGATGGTCTGCGACTTGCCCGTGCCGGGCGGTCCCTCGAGCACGAACGAGCGGCCCTCCGCGGCCCACTGGATCGCCTCGAGCTGCGAGCCGTCCGCCGGGATGGGCAGGAACGCCTCCGATTCGAGGGACGCGTCGAACGCCGCCTCGTCGACGCCGTCCCCGAACGAGTCCGTGGGCGTCTCGATCATGTGCCGGACCACGGGGTTGGCGGCGAAGGCCTCCCAGTTGGCGCTGAGGTCCTGCCACATCTGCAGCGTGGAGAACTGGATGATCGCGAGGCGCGCGACCTCGTCGACCCGGAAGTCGAGGCGCGCGTCGAGCAGCGCGAGCCGGATCTGCTGGAGGGCGTCCGGCAGGTCGATGCCCGAGGCATCGGTCTGCGGCTCCTCGTACGCCGGGATGGTGAGGTTGAACGTGAGCCGCAGCTTCTCCAGCAGGCACTGGTTGGGCACCGCGTACGCGCCCTCCTCGATCTGCAGCGAGAAGCCGCGGGTGCGGGAGCCCACCAGGCGCACGGGCAGCAGGAACAGCGGCGCGTCGACGCGCTCGCGCGAGCCGTCCGTCCAGTTGAGGCTGCCGAGCGTGAGGAACAGGTTGTTCGCGCCCGTCTCCTCCTCGACGGTGCGCGCGCGGCGCTGCAGGTTGGTCAGCTTCGTGGGATACGCGTCCTGCGTGACCGAGCAGTAGGCGGCGCGCTCGTCGCTCAGGATGCGCGCGAGCTCCTCCGCGCTAACGTCCCGCGCCGACCGCGCGCCCTGCGCCCGGTGCACGTCCGCGATCTTGTCCTGCGGCACCAGCCGGTACTGCGCGCCCGCGGCGATCCCGTCCTCGAACGAGGGCAGCGAGCCGCTGGGGATGTGCAGGTCCAGCCCGGACGTGCGCGTGCGCAGGTTGAGCAGGGGGTTGCGGAAACTGAGGTCCAGCAGCGCGTTGCGCCACTTGTCCACGCGGGGCGGGTAGGTCTCGGCGGCGCGCTCGCCCGGTGTGGGCTGGGGGCGCTCGGGCTCGTCCGGCCGGCGCAGGACGGAGGCGGGCGCGCGCGGGGGAGCCGCGGGCGTCTCCGGGAGGTCGCGGACCTCGACGGGGGCCGATGCGCCGGGCAGCGGCCGGATGCGGCGATGGGCCGCGCGCACGTCGAGCAGGTAGCGCAGGTCGTCGAAGCGCCTGGACGTCCACTCGCGTGTCCTGGCCCGCGCGGTGTCGAACGAGCGGGGCGTGTCGCTCGCGGTGGTGTCCGTGGTCTCGACCGCGATGAGCGAGCCCGAGTCGACCAGGTTCGCGATGGTGTTGGCGTGGGTTGCCACGGGCAGCGCCAGCTCGTCGAGCTGGCCCTCGTCGGCCAGGAAGCCCGCGAACGCGTGGCCCTTCGCGAGCACCAGGACGGGGTTGAGGCCGATGAACTCGAGCGCCGCGGCATACGTGGTCGCCAGGTCGAGGCAGGTGCCGAACCGGCCCTCGAGTACCTCCGAGTGGTCGCGGATCTTCTGCCCGGTGCCCTCGAAGGACGGCGGCGGATCGATGTAGCGGATCCGGCGCGCCACCATCGCGTGGAACACGGCCCGCGCCTCCTCCACCGCACGGGTGGAGCCGCCCTGGTAGCCCAGGAAGGAGGGGTTCTGGGTGCGCTCGGCCAGGAGGTCGGACGCCTCGCCGGCGAGGTGCGCGATCACCGGGTCGCCGGGGCGCACGAAGGCAGCCAGCGCATCGTGCACGCTCGCCGCCCACCACTCGTTCCACGCGAGCACCGTCACCGGTGCCGTGCCGTGCAGGCGTCCGCGCGAGGTGTGGACGGTGAGGGAGAGGCTCGACGCCGGCAGCGCCTCGGCGACCGCGGCGAACCCGCGCGCCTTGAGGCGCATCGCGAGCTGGGTACGCTGGGCCGTGATGCCCCTGCCCGGCTCGAGCATCGCCTGGCCCAGACGCACCGGGTCCGCCAGTGCATCGTCCACCGGCGCGACCAGGTCGATCTCGATCGAGGTGACCTCGACGGGCTCGTCCGAGACGTTGCCCACCGACAGCCCGAGCAGCGGGCTCACGCGGTTGTGCGCCAGCGCGAAGTTCACGGCGTCCTGGTGGGCGAGCTGAACCTCGACGCCGAAGCCCTCGAGGGTCAGGGCCGCGGGGGTGAAGGCGCCCTGGTGCACGCCCGCGGGCTGGTGGCGCACCTGCACGGCGGGGGTCGAGGGGTGGGCATCGGCGGACTGCGCAGGCGTGGGCTTTCCGGGCGCCGACGCCGTGGGCGGCACCTCGTCCAGCAACGAGGCGAGGCCGCGGATCGCGACCGCGGCTTCGACCGCGCCCGTCCCGTGTACCAGCAGCGCGGCCGTGTCGACGCCACGGCGGGCCGACTGCCGGTCGAGTGGCTCCCGGTGCGCCCACTTGTTGCCCAGCGTGCGCAACTCCGACGCCCAGGCGAACGCCTCGTCGGGCACCTTTCCGCGAAATACGACGCGGTTCTCGGTGAGCACGCGTAGTAGGAAGCGAGGGTCCTGGGGTGAGTGATGAACGGGCTTGCCCCGCTGCGCCTCGTCGCGCGCTTCAAGGAGTGCGACCCAGTCCTTGCCCGGCGCCGATGCGGCCATGACCTGCTCGACGAAGGCGCCGACGGGCTCGATGATCGCATCGAGCGTGCGTCCGACGATGTCGACGGGTGTGGTCACGTCTGCCCCCAAAGGTTGGCCGGCTCGCCCCTCGCTCGCCCTTGTCCGGCAGGGTAGTGGGGGTGCCTGACAAGGGGCAAAGTGCCGACCTCGCGGGCCCGTCCAGGCCCAGTTAGAGTCCCGTCATGAGCATGCGTGCAGGGGGTGTGGAGTCCCGCTGGCAGGGCGCGTTGACGCTTGGCGACATCCTTGGCGCGGCGGGCTTGGACGAGGCGGACTCCGCCCTGGTGATTCGTCACACCTTCAAGGAGGAGGGGCTTCAGACGCCCAGTGACGCGACGCCCGAGGGCGTCCTCGAGTACACACGACGACAGTGGGTTGCGACACTCAAGTTTCCGAAGGACCCGCCGCGATGGTGGCTCGTGTTCCTCGCAGACGGGCGACGCCGGTCCCGGTTCTACCGCGCGTACGAGAACCGCGGTGAGACACACAGGGATCATGAGTATCGCTGGTTCGACCTCGGCGAGGCGGACCTGCTTGGCTCGCTCGCCGGGCGGCTCGTGATCGACTGGTCGAAGGACACCATCAACTGGGCGAAGCGTGGATCGCGCGCTGAGGGCTTCCCCGTGATCGAGATCTCCGATCCGGAGACGGTGCCGTTCCCCGGTTTCGATCGGATCGAGCTCTCGTACGCCCGGTTGCGCGAGGTCATGGAGGACTCGCGATACGCGTCATGGCGCACCGCACTGGGGGCCGTCCAGGGGATCTACCTCATCGCGGACCGTCGCACCGGCAGGCTCTACGTGGGCAAAGCGGAGGGAGCCGAGCGGCTCCTGGGGCGCTGGCGAACGTACGCGCAGACCGGTCACGGCGGCAACGCCGCGCTGAGGGACGCGCTCGGGGTGGACCCGGAGCACGCGCAGCACTTCACCTGGAGCATCCTGCGCGTGTTCGGCACCAACACCACGCCGGACGAGGTCGACGCGGCGGAGTCGCACTTCAAGCGCACGCTCCTGTCCCGGGAGTTCGGCTACAACCGCAACTAGCGGCTGCGCCCGTGGCCACGTCCGCACCCCCGGACCAAAGTCCCTTTCATCCCTTTCCTCGAGTCGTAGCGTCGAACGAGGAGGCGTGTCATGGACGACATCCGGGTGCTCGAACCGTCAGGCCTCGACGCCCTCATCGCGGAGCTCCGCAATCGGGGCTTCCGCGTCGTCGGGCCGACCGTCCGCGGAGACGCGATCGTCACGGCAGACCTCACCACCGCCGAAGACCTGCCGCGCGGCATCGGCGACGAACAGGAAGCCGGCAAGTACCGGCTGAGGCGCCGCGACGACGACGCCTACTTCGGCTTCGCCGACCCCGCCCAGTCGACCAAGCCGGTGTTCTTCCCTGCCGAGGAGGTCGTCTGGCGCGGTCGGCGCGAGACCGGCGAAGGCGAGGGCGACGCCGGCCACTTCACCGTCGAGCGCGACACCCCCGAGCAGCGGCCCGTCGCGCTCCTGGGCGTCCGCAGTTGCGACCTCCGCGCCGTCCAGATCCACGACAAGGTCCTCGCGAACCGCACGTTCCGCGACGCCCACTACGAGGCCCGCCGCGCTGGCACCTTCACCGTCGCCGTCGCCTGCGGCGAGCCCGCCGCCACCTGCTTCTGCACCTCGATGGGCACCGGCCCGCGCCCGGCCACGACCAGCCCCGAGACCGGTGAGCCCGCCTACGACCTGCTGCTCACCGAGGTGCTCGAGCCCGAGCACCGCTTCATCATGGAGATCGGCACGGAGCAGGGCAGAAGCGTCGCCGATGCGATCGCCGCCGCCCCCGGCGCCGCCGAGGACAAGCGCGCGGCCCTGGAGGTCACCGACGCGGCCGCCGCCCGCCAGACCCGGGCCATCGACACCGGCACCATCCACGACGTCCTCCGCGCATCGGCCGAGAGCCCCCGCTGGGACGACGTCGCCAGCCGCTGCCTCGCCTGCACCAACTGCACGCTCGTGTGCCCCACCTGCTTCTGCACCACCATCCAGGACACCAGCGACCTGGCCGGCGCCAGCGCCGAGCGCCACCGCGTGTGGGACTCGTGCTTCTCCGAGAACTTCAGTTACATCCACGGCGGCCCGCTCCGCGGCGACGTCAAGGCCCGCTACCGCCAATGGATCACCCACAAGCTGTCCAGCTGGCAGGACCAGTTCGGCATGCTCGGCTGCGTGGGCTGCGGGCGGTGCATCGCCTGGTGCCCTGTGGGCATCGACATCACCGAGGAGGCCGCGGCGCTGGGGAGGATGGCTGTCGCGAGCGCGTGAGCGAGGCCCCCGATGCGCTAGTGCGACTGCAGCTCGGCGGCGCGGATGCGCGAGGACTCGTACAGCGGCACGAACTCGGAGACAAAGAGGTCCCAGTTCTCGAGTAGTTCCTCGCACCCGACATTCGGGCGCTTGTACGACGGCTCGGTGCCGCGGATCCGGCTGAGCAGGTCGCGAAGGCGGCCCACCTCGTCGGCCAGGCCCAGGTCGCCCATGAATCCCACGTACATCTCGATCGCGTTGTTCGTGGGATACCAGGTGATGAGGTTCGCCGTCGGTGCTGTCACGTAGCGCCTCGACTTGGCGGCCTCCTGAATATCCCAGCCGCGTCGGCCTGCCAGCGCGTGGAGGAGGTCGCCCACCCTCTGCGTGGCTGGGCTGGAACGTCGTACGTGCTCGCTCAGCGGAAGGTCGTCCTTGCCCTTGACTGCGTCGGCTGCCGTGGTCTTGCCGATCACTGTCGGCGCGATCACGTGCGCCGAGCCCGACGAGTGACGACGGATCGCGATGCCCAGGACCTCGGTGTCCTGCATCTGCTCGTTGAGGAACTCGATGATGCGGGCCAGTTCGCGGGGAATCTCATCCGCCACGAACAGTAGCCGGAGCCTGCCCGCCTTGAGATTGCGGTCGACTCTGCGCCAGAAGTCCTCGGCCACCGCTGCGGACTTCTCCGCCGGCACCTGCAGGAGTTCCGCAATGCGCCTCGCGGCGGCTTCCTCTCCATCGTGCTGCTCGGCAAGCCACCCGCGAAGTCGCGACACCGGCCAATAGCGCACGCTGTTCGCCGCGTAGTCGAACATCTGGCCGACCACCTCGCGGCGGATCCTGGTGTCCGAGCTGCGCTTGACCTCCACGATCGTGGGAATGCCGTCCTGGTCGACAAACAGATGGTCGACGCAAAACCGGTCGGGCTCCCCATGCCCCGTCGCGAGCCCCGGCTCCCGGGCGATCGGCAGCCACCTCCGCGGGTCCTCCGGGTCGAGCAGGGCGCCCGGAATCAGGTCGGGGTATCGGGCGATCAGTGACTGAAGCTCGTCCTCGTTCACGTAGGCACCCGGGGACATCTCGCGCAGTTCGCCGTCATCGATCAGGAACATGCCTTCGGTCATCGTCGAACCCCCTCGCGGACACCGTAGTGGGTGCGGACGGGCTGCCGATACGTGGGCCTGCTCAGGGCTCAGAGGCGACCTTCGGGCGATCGTCCACGGCCGCCTGAAGCGGTCCGAGCGCCTTGCGAAGTGCCGTGATCTCCTCGCGGAGGAGTTCAACCTGAGCGCGTGTCGCGGCCTGCTCCGCCTCGTTCTCGGCCGCGACGCGCTCGACCAGCCACGAAGCAATCGACGCAGTGACGACACCGAGCACCGCGATGCCGCCGATCATCAGGGCGATCGCTACCGCCTGTCCAGTACCGGTGACGGGCACGGAATCGCCGTAACCGACGGTCGTGATCGTGGCGATGGCCCACCACAGGCCATCGCCGAAGCCCGAGATGGTCGCGTCGTTCGCGCCGCGCTCGGCATCCGTCACGGCGAGAGCCGCGACGAAGACGAGAAGCACGGTGCCGCCGACGACGTACGTCACCACCCGGCCGCGCAACGAGTTGGCGCCCGCCCGGGAGAGGATGGTGACGAGGGCGATGAGGCGGAGCAGGCGGAGGGGTCGGAGGACCGGAAGGACGATCGCGAGCAGGTCGACGACGTTCGAGCGAACGAACCGCCAGCGGTGCTCGGAAAGGAGGAGGCGAACCACGTAGTCGACGCCGAACCAGACCCATGTAGCGGTGACGACCAGCTCGCATGCCTGGGCGGCAACCGGGTCGATCTGGGGCCACATGATTGGAATCGCGTAGGCCGCCAGGAACACGAGTGCGGCGCCCGCGAGCGGCCATTCCATGCGCCGCTCCCACGTCTGGAGTCTCGACATCGGGCGATTGTCCCAGCGAGGGGTCGCGCACAGGCGGGACCTTGGCCGTCGACCGAGGTGCCGCTACCTCTCGACCGCGCGCCGCAGGTCCTTGACCAGCGCCACCAGGTGCATCGGATCCGACGGGCTGGATATGAAGCCCGGGAGGGCGCGCAGGTAGAAGGCGCGCGCCGCATCGTCCTCCGCGTGGACCAGCAGGCCGCGGTAGCCGATGCGCATCGACACCTCGACCGTGCGCAGCACCACGTCCGCCAGCAGCGCGTGCCCGAGCCCCCGCCGCTCGTGGTCGATGTCGACCGCGAGGCGGGCGAGCAGGGCGAACGGCTGGGGATGCCGCCCGGCGCCGCGCGCGGCCCGCGCCGGGACGTCGGCGAATGCCACGCTCGCCATGGCCCAGGCGTAGTACGCGACCACCTCCGACGAACCCGCCGGGGTCACCACCATGGTGTGCGCCGTGCGCGCCGCATGGGCCTGGCGCGCGTGGTCGCGCAGCCACCCGGTCTGCTCCTCCGACCGCGACGTGAAGCCGTCGAGCACGTCGTCCGGGCGGAGCGTGCGAGGCCGGAGATACACGGCGGTCAGTCGACGAACGGTGAGGGGCGGTCCAGCAGCGCGCGCAACCCGGCAAGGTCGCGCGGCGGACGTGACAACAGCTCCTCCCACGCCTCGGTCTCGACGGCGGACAGCGTGAACTGCGTGCGGTCGGCGAGCGCACGCTGCGCCGCGAGCCTGAGGTTGGTCGTGGCGAAGGTTGACAGGTCCGTGCCTGCGGCGGCCGCGGCGCGCGCGAAGAGCTCGCGGTCGACCGCGGACACCCGGAACTCGACGCGCTGGTCCTTCCGGGGTGCGGTGGCGGTCATGGTGACTCCTGGATCTCGCTGTACGGACAGTGTACGGCGACCAGCGCAGGGCGAGGAGGGGCTGTGGAGGCACGCCGCGAGCGCGCGCCCGGATGCCCGACCGGCCCCGGACCAAGGTCCCTTTCGTCCGAATCCTCACGACGTAGCGTCGGACGAGGAGGCATGTCATGGGCGACATCCGAACACTCGCGGGGACGTCCCCGGCGACCACAGCATCGGCCCTGGTTCCCGGCCCGGACCCCATGGTCCCGCGCCGCTACGTCATCACCCGCGTCCGCCAGGACACCCGCGACACCTTCACGCTCCTGCTCGACCCCGCCGACGGCGCACCGCCGCTCGAGTTCGCGGCCGGCCAGTTCACCATGCTCCACGCGTTCGGCGTGGGGGAGGTGCCCATCAGCATCTCCGGCGCCCCGCTCGAGCACACCATCCGCAACGTCGGCGCCGTCACCCGCGCCCTGGTCGAGGCGGCGCCCGGCACGGAGATCGGGGTGCGCGGCCCCTTCGGGACCACCTGGGCGGTGGACGATGCACGGGGCCACGACGTCGTCTTCGTCACCGGCGGCATCGGGCTGGCGCCGCTGCGGCCGGCGATCCTCGACGTCCTCGCCGAGCGCGACGCCTACGGCAAGGTGCTGCTGCTGTACGGCTCGCGAACGCCCGACGACATCCTCTACGGCGACCAGATGCGCCGCTGGGCCGACCTCAACGGCGTCAACGTCCAGATGACCGTCGACAACGCCCCCTACGGCTACAAGGGCCGGGTGGGGTTCGTGACGGAGCTCATCGCCAAGGCCGGCTTCGACCCGCGGAACGCCTGGGCGTTCGTGTGCGGGCCGGAGGTGATGATGCGGTCCGCCGCGCAGTCGCTGGTCGCCCGCGGGGTGCCCAAGGCGCGGGTGCGGCTCAGCATGGAGCGGTCCATGAAGTGCGGGATCGGGCTGTGCGGGCACTGCCAGCTGCGCGAGCTGTTCATCTGCGTGGACGGGCCGGTGCTGCCGTGGGAGCGGCTCGAGCCGCTCATGAGCGTGAGGGAGCTGTGACATGGCCGAGCACACGCACGAGCACGGCCACGAGCACGGCCACGAGCACGCGGCCGTCGCCACCGACACCCGCCCCAAGCTCGCCGTGTGGAAGTTCGCCTCCTGCGACGGCTGCCAGCTGAGCATCCTCAACTGCGAGGACGAGCTCCTCCAGATCGCCGAGTCCGTCCACATCGCCTACTTTCCCGAGGCCACCCGCGCGGTGGTGGAGGGGCCGTACGACCTCTCCCTGGTGGAGGGGTCGATCACCACCCCGGGCGACGTGGAGCGCATCCACGAGATCCGCGCGCAGTCGGGCACGCTGGTGACCATCGGCGCGTGCGCGACCGCCGGCGGCATCCAGGCGCTGAGGAACTGGGCGGACGTCGACGAGTTTCGGTCGATCGTCTACGCCCACCCCGAGTACCTCTCCACCCTGGACACCTCCACCCCGATCGCCAGCCACGTGGACGTCGACTACGAGCTGCGCGGCTGCCCGGTCGACAAGACCCAGCTGGTCGAGGTGCTCGCCGCCTTCCTCAACGGCCGCAAGCCCCGCATCCCCACCTACTCGGTGTGCGTCGAGTGCAAGCTCAAGGGCAACGTGTGCGTGCCCGTCGCCACGGGCACGCCCTGCCTGGGCCCCGTGACGCAGGCGGGCTGCGGCGCGCTGTGCCCGTCGTACGGCCGCGGCTGCTACGGCTGCTTCGGCCCGCAGGACAGCCCCAACACGGAGGCGATGACCCGCCAGCTCGCGGAGCTGGGCATGACCAACGCGGACATCGTCCGCGTCTACCGGACCTTCAACGCGGGCTCGCCCGAATTCGCGGCCGCGAGCGACAAGGCGGCGGCGGTCGGGGACGCGGCCGCCGCATCGTCCCCCGGAGGTGCGCCATGACCCACCAGCTCAAGGACGGCGGGCAGGTGATGCACGTGGGCATGCTCGCGCGCGTCGAGGGCGAGGGCGGCATGCACATCGAGTTCGAGGACGGCCGCGTCAAGGACGTGAAGCTCAACATCTTCGAGCCGCCGCGCTTCTACGAGGGCTTCCTGCGCGGCCGCAAGTTCACGGAGCCGCCGGACATCACCGCACGCATCTGCGGCATCTGCCCGGTCGCGTACCAGAGCGCGTCCACGGAGGCGATGGAGGCCATCTGCGGCGTCACCACCACCCCCGAGATCCAGCTGATGCGCCGCCTGCTCTACTGCGGCGAGTGGATCGAGTCGCACGCGCTGCACATCTTCATGCTCCACGCGCCGGACTTCCTGGGCTACGAGAGCGTCCTCGAGATGGCCAAGGACCACCCCGACGTGGTCCAGATGGCCCTGCGGCTCAAGAAGGCCGGCAACGACCTCATGACCGTGGTGGGCGGCCGCGCGATCCACCCCGTCAACGTCAAGGTGGGCGGCTTCTACCGGATGCCCACGGTCGCCGAGCTGCAGCGGCTCCGGCCCGACCTCGAGCGCGGACGGGACGATGCGCTGGCCGCCGTCGCCCTGGTCGCGGGCTTCGACTTCCCGGACATGGAGCAGGACTACACCTACGTGGCGCTGCGCCACCCGGACTGGTACCCGCTCGAGCGCGGCACCGAGGTGGTCGCGACCAGCGGGGTGCGGTTCCCTGTCGCGGAGATCCCCGACCACGTCGAGGAGTTCCACGTCGCGCACTCCAACGCGCTGCACGCCCGCTTCGACGGCGGCACGTATTTTGTGGGGCCGCTCGCGCGGTACACGCTGTGCTTCGACCAGCTCTCGCCCGCCACGCAGGAGGCGGCGCTGGCCGCCGGGCTGGGAGAGACGTGCCGCAACCCGTTCAAGTCGATCATCGTGCGCGCGGTCGAGCTCGCGTACGCCTTCGAGGAGGCGCTGCGCATCGTCGACGGCTGGCGCGACGGGCTCGCGGCCTCGGTGCCGGTGGCGCCGCGGGCGGGCGAGGGCGTGGGCGCGTCGGAGGCGCCGCGCGGGCTCATCTGGCACCGCTACCGGATCTCCGAGGACGGGATCATCGAGGACGCCCAGATCGTCCCGCCCACCTCCCAGAACCAGGCCTCCATCGAGGCGGACCTGCGCACCGCCGCGGAGAAGTGGACCCACCTGGACGACCACGCCCTCACGCACCGGTGCGAGGAGGCCATCCGCAACTACGACCCGTGCATCTCCTGCGCGACGCACTTCCTGGACCTGAGGGTGAAGCGATCATGACCGACAAGAACGTGCTGGTGGTCGGGCTCGGCAGCCCCGACCGGGGGGACGATGCGGTGGGCGCCGCCGTCGCGGCCCGCCTCGAGGAGATGGCCCTGGACCGCGTCGACGTGGTGACGCGCGAGGACCCCACGCAGCTGGTCCAGCTGTGGGAGGGGCACGGCGCGGCGCTCGTGATCGACGCGGTGATGTCCGGTCGGCCGCCGGGGACGCTGCACATCCGCGAGGTGGGCGACGCGGGCGAGCCCCTGCCCACCCACGCGTTCACGGCCGCGGGCCGCGGCGGCAGCCACGCCTTCGGGCTGGCGGGCGCCGTCGAGCTGGCCCGCACCCTGGGCACCCTGCCCACGCACGTCACCGTCGTGGGCGTCGAGGCCGGCACCTTCGACCACGGGCCCATGTCCCCGGAGGTGGAGGCCAAGCTCGACGACGCCGTCAAGACCGCCGCCGCCGAGCTCCTCGAGCTCAGGAAGGAGCTGGAGTGATGTGCCTGGGAAGCATCGCCAGGGTGGTCGAGGCGCGCGACGACGGCCGGCTCGTGGTACTTGAAGGCGGCAGGCTTGAGCGCGGCGGGCTCGAGCGCGGCGGGGTCGAGGGCGGCGGGGGCGAGGGCGGCGCGCGTCGCGAGGTCCTCGCCATGACCCTGGCCGGGGACGATTCGGTGGGCGGCCCGGGCGGCGCGCCGGCCGGCCCCTGCCGGCCCGGCGACTGGGTGGTGATCCAGTCGGGCTTCGCGCTCGAGCGGGTCTCCGAGGCGGAGGCGCTCGAGGCGCTGCGGATCAGGGGGCATGAGATCCGGGGGCTGGACCCGGTGAAGGCTCACGAGGAGGTGGCGCCATGATGACGACCCGTTCGCGCGGCATCGCGCTCGCCGGCGGCACGGCCGCCATCAGCGGCGTGGCCGTCTACGTCAACGGCTTCGGGGTGGCGGCGTACGGCGACGCCACCGCGTACACGACCGCCAAGAACGCCATGGCGGCCCTGGTGATCGGTCTGGCGTTCGTGGCGGCCCGCGGGATGGCGGGCGCGCGGTCCGTGGCGCTGACCCGGCCCGCCCGGCCCGGCCACTGGTGGGGGCTCGCGTCCGTCGCGATCCTGGGCGGCGCGGTGCCGTTCGTGCTGTTCTTCGAGGGTCTCGCCTCCACCGCCTCGACGCAGGCGGCGTTCCTGCACAAGACGCTGGTGATCTGGGTCGCGCTGCTCGCCGTGGTGGTGCTGAGGGAGCGGCTCACGTGGTGGCACCTGGGGGCCATCGGCCTGCTGGTGCTCGCGCAGTGGGGGCTCGCGGGCGAGGTGAGCCTGATCGCGGATCCGGGCCTCGCGCTCATCGCCGCCGCCACGCTGATGTGGGCGGTCGAGGTCGCGATCTCCAAGCGGCTGCTGCGCGATGTGACGCCGTGGACCGTGTCCGTGACGCGCATGGGCGGCGGCACGCTCGCGCTGCTGGCGTGGTGCGCGGGGACCGGCCGCGCCGGGGCGGTGCTGCCCGCGACGGCCGCGCAGCTGGGCTGGGTGCTGCTCACCGGCGTGCTGCTGGCGGGGTACGTGCTCACGTGGCACCAGGCGCTCGCGCGGGCGCAGGCCGTGGACGTCACCGCGGTGCTGGTGCTCGGCGCTCTCGTCACGGCGGCGCTCGCGGGCGCGCTCGACGGCGTCCCGCTCGCGGCCAAGGCGCCGTGGCTGGTCCTGCTCGCCGCCGGCGGTGCGATGATCTGGCTCGCGCCGCGCTCGCGCACGGCGGGCGGCCCCGCCCGGGGCGCCGCGGGCGCCCTGCCCGCTGGGACCCCGCGCGGGAGGCGAGGGACGTGATGACCCGGCCGGGGCATCGTCCACCGTCAGGCGAGACCGACGGTGCGGTGCTCTTCGGCCGGTACGCCTTCCCGCCCAACGACCTGGGCTATTGCGGGCCCGACCGCGCGGGCGAGCTGCTCGAGCGCGTCGGCGCCGGAGCGTCCGGCCGGGCGCTCGAGGAGGTCGCGCGCGGCTTCGAGGGCGCGTGGCCGTACCTCGAGCTCATCTCGGAGTGCCTGGGGCGTGCCCCGCTGGACCCCGCGGTGGTCGAGGCCTACTGGCTGGGCGGACCCGAGCTCGCGCGGTGCGGCGGGGCGGCCTTCGCCGGGTCCCTGGAGACCCGCTTCCGGCCGCGGCTGACGCGCCTCGAGTACGAGCGGCTCGCCGAGGCCGTCGCGCGGGGCGCGACCCCGCATCACAGCTTCCACGTGTTCGGGGTCTACCCCTGGGTGGGCCTGCTGAGGGGAGGGCGGGTCGAGGAGCCGCTCGAGGTGCTGGACCGCTGCCGGATCCGCTGGGGTCGGGTCGCGGACGTTGAGGGAGACGTGGCGCTGGTGGAGACCCGGCGCCTGGCGTGGGACGGACGGGCGCTGAGCCTGGGACCGCCCGCCGCCGAGACCGCGCGGTTCCGCCGCGACGGTCACGCCCTCGCCCGGCCGTTCAGGCGCGGCGACCTCGTGTCGCTGCACTGGGACTGGGTGTGCGACCGCATCGGGCCCACGGGGCTGGCCCGGCTGCGGACCACGACGCTCGCGGAGCTGCGGGCCGTCAACGCGTGCACGTACTCGGCGCCGGCGACGGTGCTCGCCTGAAAGGAGAGGGCCATGCACATCCCCGATGGAGTTCTGGATCCTGGAGTGCTGGCGGTGTCCGGCGTCGCGGCCGCGGGCGCGGTCGTCGCGGCCGGCTGGACGATGCGACGGGGACTGTCCGGTGCGCGCGGCCGGGTCGGGCTGGCGCTCGCCGGCGGGGCCGGCGTGCTGGTGGCGCACCTGGTCGACGTGTCGCTGGGCGGGGCGCAGACCGCGCACCTCATGGGCGGCGCGCTGCTCGCGATCGCGCTGGGCCCGTCGCTCGGGCTGGCCGTGATGACGGCCGTGCTGGCGCTCGAGGCGCTCGCGTGGGGCGACGGGGGAGTCGCGGCGCTGGGTGCGAACGTGCTGATCATGGGTGTGGCCGGCGTGTGGGGCGGCTGGTTCGCGTACCGCGGGGTGCTGCGGGCGGTGGCGCGGATGCGGGGCTCCGGCGCGCTGCGTGGCGGCGCGCCCGGCGACCGGTGGCGCGTGGCGGCGGCCGCGGCGGGCGGCCTCGCGAGCGTGCTCGCGTCGACCGTCACGCTGGTGGCGGTGAACGCCGCGAGCGGGCTCGCGGTGGGCGCGGTGCTGCCGCACCATCTCGCGTGGGCCGTCCTGGAGGCCGCCGTGACCGCCGCGGTGGTGGCGCTCGCGCTCGGGTGGGCGGCGCATCGTTCCCGGGCACGCGAGGTGGTGCACCGGCACGTCCACGTGCTCGACGGAGACCTGGAGGCGTTGGGGTAGAGCCGGCGTGCCCGCAGCCTGCGCCGCGGTGTCGGACCCATCCGGGACAATGGCGATCGTGTCCGCGACCGCCCGCGCCCTGCGCCTCCTTCAACGACTGGAGGAGGACGCCGCCTGGCGCCTGCTGCGCGCGGACAACGCCCCCATCGTCGCGGCGCTGCTCAAGGAGCACCTCGACGGGGACGCGACCCGCCTCGACGCGGAGGACCTGTACGAGCGCCTCGACGCGGACCTCGAGGACCTGCGCACCCACGGGCTGAGCCTGCCGCAGACGGCTCAGGCGTACGTCAAGCAGTGGCGCGACGCCGGCTTCCTGGTGCGTCGCGCCGCCGGGGACACGCGCGTCGAGACCCTCGAGCTCTCCGGCGCCGGCGTCGCGGCGCTGCGCTTCCTCGAATCCCGCGACGCCCCGCGCCGCTCGCTCACCGAGTCCCGCCTCGCGAGCCTGTCGACTCAGCTGCGTCAGCTGGCGATCGACACGGACCCGTCCTCCGCGCGGCGCCTCGAGCGCCTGCTCGAGGAGCGCGACGCGCTCGACGCCCGCATCGCCGCCATCCAGGAGGGAAGGGACGATGCCCTGGCGGGGGAGCGCGCGATCGAGCGGGTTCAGGACCTGCTCGCCCAGGCGGCCGAGGTGCCCGACGACTTCGCGCGCGTCAGAACCGAGTTCGAGGAGCTCAACGGGCTGCTGCGCCGCCGCATCCTCGAGTCGGGGGAGTCGCAGCGGGCGGTGCTCGACGACGTGTTCCGGGGCGTCGACCTGATCGGCGAGTCCGACGCTGGGCGTTCGTTCGCGGGCTTCAGCGCGCTGGTGCTGGACCCGTCGCTCGGTGCGGCCTTCGAGGAGGACGTGCGTCAGGTGCTCGAGCGCGACTTCGCCCGCTCGCTCACGGTGGCCGAGCGGCGGGCGCTGCGCGAGTTCCTCACCACCCTCAAGGATCGCAGCGCGGAGATCCACGACGTCATCACCCAGTTCGCGCGCGGGCTGCGGCGCTACGTGCGCTCCCAGGATTACCAGCGTGATCGCGTCCTGCGGGGGCTCATTCAGGAGGCGCTCGGCTCGGCCCGCGAGGTCGCAGACTCGATCAAGCCGTGGGCGCCGCTGGGCATCGACCAGCCGCTCACGCACGTCGCGCTGCGCAGCGTGGGCGCGCTCGCGTTGCACGACCCCTCCGAGTTCCATGCGGCGCGCGAGATCGAGACCCACGACGGCGAGGTCGCGAGTCTCGAGGACCTGCGCGCGCTCGCCCGCGCCACCGAGGTCGACTTCGATGAACTCACCGCCAACGTCAACACGGTCCTGACCGCGGCCCGCGCCCGGGGCGACGCCCGTGCATCGGTCACCGTGGGCGACGTGCTCGCCGCGCACCCGGCCACCCAGGGCGTCGCCAGCATCGTCGGGCTGCTCGCGCTCGCGGCCGCCCACGGCGAGGTTCCCGAGGGCGCCGAGCCCGAGCCGCTCGCCTGGACCGGCGCCGACGGCGCCGCCCGGCAGGCGCGCGTCCGGCGCCACCTGTTCACCGCGCCCATCGGCGGGGCGTCCGCGCGCACCGCCTTCCCGTCCCACACCAGGAGGCCCCTGTGACCCACGACGACCCGGACCTCGCCGCCGCGGGCGAGGCGTTCGACGCGCGGCCGCGGCTGTGGCCCGGCGACACCGGCGCGCTGGTGGATGGCTCGCGTCGCGCGCTGCTGTCGCTCGTGCGCGGGCCGTACCTGTCGCGCGACCGCGAGCCCGCGAACTGGGCGGCGTTGCTCGCCGACGAGCCCGCGATCCGCTCGCGCCTGCACGACCTGTTCCTCGACCTGGTGCTGGACCCGGACGCGGAGGTCGCCTTCGTGCGGTCCGTGGCCGGCGAGGGGAACGACGCTCCGGTCGCCGTGCGCTCGGAGGCGCTCACGTATCTGGACACGGTCATGCTGCTCGCGCTGCGTCAGCGGCTCATCCACGACGAGGGGCAGGGTCGCGTGATCGTCGGTCAAGACGAGCTCTACGAGGAGCTTCAGGTGTTCCGCAGCGCCGACCGCGACGAGGCGGACTTCACCAAGCGGCTCAACTCGTCGTGGGGCAAGATGCTCAACAAGCTGCGCGTGCTGCACACCGTGGAGGAGGGGCGCGCGGAGATCTCGCCGGTCGTGCGCCTGCTGGTCGACGCGGACCGGGTGCGCGAGCTGCGGGCGGCCTTCGAGGCGGCGCGATGACGCTGCAACTGGACCTGGGCCTGGTCGAGAGTCATCCGCAGTGGCGCCTCGCGCGCGTCGAGGTGGTCAACTGGGGCACCTTCGACGGGCACCACACGGTCGACGTCGCGCGCCAGGGGCACCTGTTCACGGGCGCCTCGGGGTCGGGGAAGTCGTCGCTCCTCGACGCGATCGCGGCGGTCATCACGCCCGACAAGTGGGTGCGCTTCAACGCGGCCGCCGTCGACTCCGCGGCCGGTCGCGAGGACCGCAACAAGGTCAGCTACGTGCGCGGCGCCTGGAGCAAGGAGGCCGACGAGGTCGAGGATCGCACCGTCGCGTCCTACCTGCGCCCCGGCGCGACGTGGTCGGGGATCCTGCTGCGCTACGAGGACGACGAGGCGGAGCCGGTCACGCTCGTGCGCCTGTTCCACGCCCGCGGCACGGGCACGGATCCCAAGGCGCTCTCGGACGCGTGCGTCATCACCCGCGGGCGCGAGGGGCTGTTGGACTTCCAGGAATTCGCCGCCCGCGGCATCGAGGTGCGGCGGCTCAAGCAGGAACTCAACCCCGTCGTGGTGACCTCCGGCGGCTCGCACGGCGGCTTCTACGCGCGGCTGCGGACCCTGTTGGGCATCGCGAGCGACAACGCGCTCAAGCTGTTGCACAAGACGCAGGCGGCCAAGAACCTGGGCACGCTCGACACCCTGTTCCGGGAGTTCATGCTCGACGAGCCGCGCACGTTCGAGCGCTCCGACAATGCCGTCGCGCAGTTCGGCGAGCTGCGCGAGGCGTACGAGCACGTGGTGGACCTGCGGCGTCAGGCGGATCAGCTGCGGCTCGCGGTCGAGTCGGCCGACGCGTTCGAGGAGGCCGCGGGGGCGGCCGCCGAGGCCGAGCGGCTCGGCGACCTGGTGCAGGCGTACGCGGACCGGGTCAAGCGCGACCTGGCCGAACAGGCCCTGCACGATGCGGAGGTCGCCGTCGCGACCACCGGCCAGGAGTGGGAGCGGGCCCGCGCCGTCGCGGGCGAGGCGAACGATGCGTGGGACGCGGCGCGCGTCGCGACCGCCCGGGTGGGCGGCACCGACGCGTCGCAGCTGCGCAAGCGCATCGGCGAGGCCGAGGACCGCGTCCGCGTCGTGGGTGAGGCGAGGACGCGGCTGGAGGGGCGGCTGCGCGCCTCCGGGATCGACCTGCCCGGCTCCGCCGCCGACTTCGCGGAGCTGGTGGTGGCCGCGCGGCGCGAGCTCGACGCCCCGCCGCCGTCGCCCGTCGCGCACGAGCTCCACGACGCCCACGCGGGGGCACGCAGGTCCGTGTCCAGGCTCGAAACGGAACTGGAGGCGCTGCGCCACCGTCGCTCCAACATGGACGCCGCGCTGCTGGCCATCCGCGAGCGGCTCGCGGCTGACCTGGGCGTCCCCGAGAACGCCCTGCCGTTCGCGGGCGAGCTCATCGACGTGCGCGAGGAGCACGCGGACTGGACCGGGGCGATCGAGCGCGTGCTCGCGCCGCTGGCGACGGCCCTGCTGGTGCGCGCGGACAGGATGCAGGCCGTGCGACGGCTCGTGGACGGCCGGCACCTGGGTGTGCGACTCGTCCTCGAGGAGGTGCCGCTCGAGGTCGAGGCCCCGCCACGGGTGCGGGACGCGAGCTCCGTGGTGCACAAGGTGAGCGTCGCCGAAGGGACGTATGCCGCCTACCTCCACCGGCGCATCGGCCGCGACTTCGACATCGCGTGCGTCGACGGTCCCGACGCGCTCGCCGGGGTCGCCCGCGGCGTGACCATCGCGGGCCTGTACAAGCGGTCCGCACACCGGTACGAGAAGAACGACCGCCGCCGCGTGGACGACCGCGCCGCGTGGGTGCTGGGCGGGTCCAACGACGGCAAGATCGAGCTGCTGCAGGAGCGCCTGGTGGCCGCCCGGCGCGAGCTCGCGTCCCGCGGTGCGGAGGTCGAGTCGGCCGATCGCGCGCGCCAGGCCGTGCTCGACCGGCGCAGGACCCTCGAGGACGTGGCCGCCACCGACTATGCGCGGGTGGACGTGGCGCAGGCGGAGCGCGTGGTCGTGGCGTTGCGGGCCGAGCTCGAGACGCTGGTGCGGCCGGACAGCGACCTCGACCGGGCGATCCGTGCCGAGCAGGACGCCCAGGAGTCCTACGAGCGGCTCGCGGCGGCCGCCTCGCAGGCCCAGACGGCGCATCTCAAGGCCGAGGCCGAGTGTGAGCGCATCGGCGCGATCCTCGCCGGCGTCGCCGATGCCGCCCCGCTCGAGGCCGCCGACGCCGACGCGATCGACGCGCGCTTCACCGCCGTGCGGCGCTCGCGCACCATCGACACCATCGACCGCACCGCGACCGAGGTGGGTGCCACGCTGGCTCGCGAGGCCAAGGAGGCGCAGCGCCGGGTCCAGGGCGCGGCCGCGGCGTTCGCGGCGCGGGCGGCCACCTACACGACCACGTGGCCGGCGCAGGCGGCGGACCTGGCCCCCGAGATCGACGACCGCCACGGCTTCCGGGCGCGGCTCGAGGGCATCGTCTCGCAGGGCCTGCCCGCCCACGAGGCCAACTTCCTGCGCCTCCTGCGGGAACGCTCGCGCGACACGTTGATCCACCTGCGCGACGAGATCATGAACGCGCCGCGGCGGGTCGAGGAGCGCGTCGACCCCGTCAACGAGTCGCTGCGCCGCTCGCCGTTCGACGTGGGCAGCCACCTCGAGATCAAGGTCAAGACGCGGCGCTCCGGGGAGGTCGAGGACTTCCTGGGCGACCTTCGCGCGATCGTCGACGGCACGTGGGCGGAGGAGACGCTCGCCTCCGCGGAGAGGCGCTTCGCGGTCCTCGCGCGCGTGATGGTCCGGCTGGGCTCGTCGGAGTCGGCCGACCGCGCCTGGCGCCGGCGGGTGCTCGACACGCGCGAGCACGTCACGTTCCTCGCCCGCGAGCTCGAAGCGGACGGGTCCGTCAGGTCCGTGCACGACTCCTCCGCGGGCCTGTCCGGCGGCCAGCGCCAACGACTCGTGGTGTTCTGCCTCGCCGCCGCGCTGCGCTACCAGCTCGCCTCCGAGGATCAGATGATCCCGCGCTACGGCACCATCGTCCTCGACGAGGCCTTCGACAAGTCGGACTCGAACTACACACGCATGGCGATGGACATCTTCGTCGAGTTCGGCTTCCACATGGTGCTCGCGACGCCGCAGAAGCTGCTCCAGACGCTCGAGCCGTACCTGGGCGCCGTCACCTCGGTGTCGAACCCGACGCGTCGGGCCTCGTCGATGGCGCACGTGAGGTTCGAGGCGGTCGAGGCGGCCGAGGCGTGAGCGGCAGTCCCGGCGCGGCGCGTGCGGTGACGCCGGAGGACCTGGCGACCCGGGCATCGTCCCTGTACAAGCGAGAGGCGCGAGGCTGGGCCGCTGACCCGGACGCCGCCGTCGCCGCCGAGCTGAGCCTCCCGCTGAGGCCGCCCACCGAGCGGACCGTCCTGAGCGACCTCGACGGGGCGCTCGCGTGGGTGGCGCGGTGGCGCGAGGCCGAGGCGATGGGCCTCGCGACCGTGACATGGGTGACGCGCAGGTGGATCTCCGTGGGTGCGCAGAGCGTGCCCGAGCGGGCGACGGCGGCGGGCGCCGATGCGATTGCTGCCGTGGCGGGCCTCGCCACGGAGTGGGCGACGATGCGAGACCGGTGCGCGGCCCTGCGCGCGGCGCTGCTGCCCACCGCCGGGTGGCCGGACGCGGTGGTGACGGCGCTGCGGCGACACGCGGGAGCGATCGCGGGCCTCGAGGCCCGCGACTTCGACGTGCTCGCCGGCGTGGTGACGTGGCTGGCCGCGCACCCGGTGTCGGGGAGGCACATTCGTGAGCTCCCCATCCGCGGTATCGACACCAAGTGGCTCGAGGCTCACCGCGCGGTGGTCGAGGGGCTGGTCGCCGCGGTCACCGGCCGCGAGGGGCTGGGCCTGAAGCAGGCGCCGGTGCGCGTGCGTCTGCGGGCGCTCGACCCGGACCTCGCGTGTGGTGGGTTGCGCGACATCACGGCGCCGGTGGACGAGCTCGCGGGCCTCGCCTGTCGGCCGCGCGCGGTCCTGGTGACGGAGAACCTCGCGAGCCTGCTTGCTCTGCCGGACATGCCCGGGGTGATCGGCGCGCACGGCGCCGGCTACGCGGTGGACGCGCTCGCGGGCCTGCCGTGGGTGCGTGGCGCGCGGGTGCTCTATTGGGGCGACCTCGACAGCCACGGGTTCGCGATTCTCAACCGTGCCCGGGCCGCAGGTCTCGACGCCGAGTCCGTGCTGATGGACGCCGCGACCCTCGCCGAGCACCGCGACCTGTGGGTGCCGGAGCCCCGGCCCTCGACGGCCACGCTCGCGCATCTCACGCCGGGGGAACGCGAGGCGCTCGAGGCGCTCGAATCGGAGGGCTACCCGCGCCTCGAGCAGGAGCGGGTGCCATGGGAGACGGCGCTGGCGGCGCTGCGCGAGGCGGTGGGCGAGTAGGGATTGTGGTGCCGTGCCGGTTGTCGCGGTCGAGGACCCCCGCGTCCTCGCCACCATTCGCGCCGACCGGCACGCAGAGGTGCTGGAGTACCTCGCTCGGCTCGCAATCGACGACCCGCGAGACCTTCCGCCGCTGATGCTCCCGTTGCTGGTCGAACTCCCGCCTGCCTGAGTGGGCCTTCACGCGCTCGATCGCGTGGTCACCCGGGCGCGATGACACGGTGCGCAGCTCGTTGCCCCCTCGTCGGCGGACCGTCGACCACGTTGCTCACAGGGGGTGACGCGGAAAGGAGGGGCCGATAAGGTTGCCTTATGACGTTGGTCGATGAGTACCTCGGTGCCCGGCGCGACGAGGACCGCGCTCGCCTGCGGCGAGCGCTCGCGCTTCGGGCGATGGCGGCCGGGGGAATGTCGCAGCGGCAGATTGCGGAGCGTCTCGGGATCTCCCAGCCGGCGGTGAGTCAGCAGTTCCGGTCCGTGTCCCGTGTCGACGGCGTGGCCCCACACGAACTCCTCGACGCTGCAGCGCCGGTTCTCAAGGCGCTCGCGGCCGAGCACGGCTATACGCGCCTCGCCGTGTTCGGGTCGGTGGCGCGACGCGAGGCGCGGCAGGACTCCGACATCGATCTCCTGGTCGAGGCTCCGGTGGGCACCTCGTCGTTCGAGTTCGTAGCCTTCGCTCGCCTGCTCGAAGAGGTCCTGGGGCGCGACGTCGACCTGGTCCCCTATGGAAGCATCCAGGCTGGCCACGACGATGACATTCTTCGCGACGCCATGGAGTTGTGATGGAGGCGCGAGTCGCGAAGGAGCTGCTCCACATCCAGTCGTGGCTCGAGTGGGTCGACGCGATCGTGGCGCGGGGCCGCGACGCGTACCTGGCCGACCCCCTGCTCCAGGAAGCCGGCGACTCGCTGATGATGAAGGTGGGCGAGGCGGCGAACCGACTCGCAAGTCTGGGGCTGGCCGCACCTGCGGGGGTCGACTGGGCGTTGGCGGTCGCGAACCGCAACTTCATCGTCCACCGGTATCACCGGGTCGACCGCGCCATGACCTGGCTCACGCTCAGCGTGGATCTGCCGCGGTGGCGGATCGCGCTGGCGTCCCTCTTCGTCGAAGCGGCGGCGAGCGTCTCGGGCGACTAGGACCGAGCCGTTCCCGGTCCGGCGCTCGCCCGGCGGGGGCCGGCGATCAGTCCACCGCACCCGCCTTCGCGACCACGCGACTCGAGCCGTCCGCGGCCTTCGTGACCTCGAGCCGCGCCGGGATCGCGTCGTGCATCGCCTCGACGTGGGAGATGAGTCCGACCGTGCGGCCCGAGGCGCGCAGGTCGTCCAGCGTCGACATCGCGACCTCGAGCGTGTCCCCGTCGAGCGAGCCGAAGCCCTCGTCGATGAACAGCGTCGACAGCTCGATGCCGCCCGCCTCACTCGTGACCGTCTCCGCGAGCCCGAGCGCGAGCGACAGCGACGCCAGGAACGTCTCGCCGCCGCTGAGCGACCGCGTCGAGCGCGACTGGCCCGTGTGCGCGTCCGCGATCCGCAGTGCCAGACCCGTCTCCTTGTTGCGGTACTGCGACGAGTCGTCGTGCTCGAGCCGGTACTGCCCGCTCGACATGGTCTGCAGGCGCCCGTTCGCCGCCGCGACGATCCGCTCCAGCTTGGATGCGAGCACGAACGACTCGAGCCGCAGCCGCCGTTCGTTCGGCGCCTTGCCCTCGAGTGAGTCGGCCAGCGTGAGGACGGCGTCGCGCTCCGCGCGCGCCCGGGCGGTGGTCGCGCCGAGCTCGTCGTGTTCGGCCCGGAGTTCGCCCAGGGCGGCGGCGCGGGACCATGCCGCGGTCGCCTCCTCGATCGCCCGGTCGCGGGCGTCGGCGGCCTCGATCGAGGCGAGCTCGAGCGCCGGGAGGTCCGCGACCTCCTCGGGCAGGTCGCGGTCGGACAGCTCCGCGACGACGCCGCGGGCGGAGGCCAGCTCGGTGCGGTAGCGGTCGGCGGCCTGCTCGAGGCGCGCGAGCTCGGCCGGGTCGAGGGCCGCGGCGCGGGCCTCCTCGGCCCCGCCGGCCTCCGCGGTGGGGAATCCGGCGGCGGAGAGCGCCTCGTCGAGCGCGGTGCGGGCCTTCGCGTCCGCGGCGGCGGCGTCCTCGGCGCGCTCGTTGGCGTCGATGAGCCGCGCCAGCAGGGACTTCGCGGACTCGAGCGCGGCGACGTAGGCGGCGACGCTCGCGTAGGCATCGGGTCGCTGGGCCGCGGCGTCGCGTGCCGCGGCCAGCGCGGTGGCCGCCTCCGTGACCGAAGCCTGGGCGTTCTCGAGCTCGGCGGTGTGGGTGTCCGCTTTCGCCTTGAGGGTCTGCTCGCGCGCGGCGAGCCTGTCGAGCTCCTTGTCGAGCCGGACGCGCTCGGCGGTGGCCTCGACGGCGGCGCGGTGGGTGTCTCGGGCGGCCTCGAGCGCGGCCGCGGCGGACTCGGCGTCGCCCTCGCCGGCCTTCTCGCGGGCGGCGCCCAGGCGGCGGTCGACGTCGGCGCGGGCCTCGCGGGCCGTCCCGAGCGCGGCGTCCGCGGCGCGGACGGTCTCGAAGGCCTCGTCGACCTGCTCGTCCGTGACGTGATCGTCGGACGGCTGGGCCGGGGAGGGGTGGTCGACCCCGCCGCACACGGGGCAGGGCTCGCCGTCGACCAACTCCTCGGCGAGGTGGGCGGCCTGCGAGCGCAGCCGCCGCGTGACCAGGTCCGCGTGCGTGGCGGAGGCGGCCGCATGCTCCTGAGCGCGGGTGGCCTCGGTGGCGCTCGCGGCGGCGAGCTGGGCCTCGAGCGTGGCGACCAGGGCGTGCGCCTCGACCGCGTCCGTGGCGCGCGTGACCGCGGCCGCCAGGTCCTCGGCGCGCGCCGCGACGCCCGCGGCGGCCTCGCGTGCCTCGCGCAGCCGCTGCTCCTCCTTGGGGAGGGCGTCGATCTGCTCGCGGGTGGCGCTCTGCGCCTCGCGGGCCGCCTCGACGGACTCGACGGCGCGGGCGTGGGTGGCCTCGAGTGCGGGGATCGACCTCTCGGCGGTCAGCGCGGCCGTGGTCTCGCCCAGCTCGGTCGCGAGCTCCGACGCGCGCGCCCTCAGCTCGGATTCCCCGGCCCCGGCGATGTCGCCGGACGGCCACGCGAGGCCGGCCGACGCATCGTCCCGTGCCCGGTCGCGCTCTTCGGCGAGCGAGGTGGAGGCGTCGGAGGCGGCGCGGGCGGCGCGATCGGCCTCGCGCAGCGGCCCGGCGACTGGGACGGCGCGGCGGGCGAGGGCCACACGGGCCTCGCGCTCGGCCTGCGTCGGCGCGTCGTGCCCGAGTTCGGTGACCGTCACGGTCGCCTTGGCGAGGCGGTCGCGGATCCGCTCGGTCTCCCGGGCCTCGTGGAGCGCGGCGGCCGCGGCCTCCGCGGAGGCCGTCGCCAGGGTGCGGGCGTGCGCGGACGTCTCCCGCGCATCGTCCACCGAGACGCGGGCCGCCTCCCAGAAGGCGGCGCGCTCGGCGGCCGGCGGGACGTCGACCGCGACGAGCGTGGCGGCGCGGCGGACCAGCTCGGCGAGCTGCGCATCGGCCGCCTCGACCTGCGCCTGGCGGGCCTTGGCGACGTCGCGGATGCGCTGCTCGAGGTCCTCGAACCGCTGCGTGCCGAACAGCGAGCGCAGCACGGTGCGGCGCTCGCTCGTGTCCGCCTTGAGGAACTCGGCGAAGCGGCCCTGCGCGAGCAGGATCACCTGGAGGAACTGATCGCCGGTGAGGGGGACCGTGTGGGCAACGTGCTCGGCGACCTCGCGGGGCATCGCGGCGAGGATCTCCCAGCCGCCGCGGTCGACGTAGAGCTTCGCGGACGCCTTCTCCTCGGTCAGGCCGGTGCCGCGCTTCTTGGCGCGCCAATACGAGGGGGAACGCTCAATGCGGTAGCGGGTGGTGCCCAGTTCGTACTCGAGCGCGACGCGCGTGACGTCATCCTCGCCGCAGAAGTGGCTGCGCAGCACGGGCTCGGCCTTGTCGTAGCGCGGTACCTTGTCGTAGAGCGCGAAGCAGATCGCGTCGAGGATGGTCGACTTGCCGGCGCCGGTGCGGCCGGTGATCGCGAACAGGCCCTCCTGCTCGAACGCGGTGAAGTCGATGGTCTGGGCGTCGCGGTAGGGGCCGAAGCCCTCGATCTCGAGTCGCAGGATCCTCATCGGGTGGCCTCCTTGGCCTCGAGGGCGCCGAGCGCGTCGGTGACGAGGCCGCGCTCCTGGTCGTCGAGGGCGGCGCCGTTGCGGACGTAGGCGAGGAACTCGTCGACGATCTCGAGGTCGGTCCGGCCCTCGACGCGCTGCGCGTACGTGGCCTCGCCGTGGTCGTGGACGGTGGCGGGCCGGTGCGTGAGCGTCACCGCGTGCGGGTAGACGGTCTGGAGGGTGCGCATGGCGTCGCGGGGGAGCTGGTCGTCGGTGAGGACCGCGTCGACCCAGGCGTCGTGCGCGCCGGGGTGGGCGTCGGCGTCGAGAAGTTGGGCGAGCGTGCCCTCGAGCCGCACCGCGGGCCGCGGCGTGGGCAGCTCGAGCCACTCGACCTGCGGCTCCGTGCCGGGGGCGCCCAGGTCGACGATCCACGCGCCCTTGGCGCCCGAGATCTCCCCGAAGGAGAACCGCAGCGGCGCGCCCGAGTAGCGGATGTGCGGGCGCAGGGTCGCGTGCGAGTGGATGTGGCCCAGCGCGACGTAGTCCGCGCCGTCGAAGGTGTCGAGGCCCACGATGTTGAGGCCGCCGCGCGAGATGTCGCGCTCCTCGGCCCGGCCCGACTCCTCGGTGGTGTCGGAGACGCCGGAGGCGAAGCAGTGGGAGGCCACGACGTAGCGGGCGTCCGCGCCGCCCCGCTCCCGTGCATCGTCCCTGATCAATCCCATGGCGAAGGTGAGCGCGTCCTGGTGCGTCGAGCCCTCGAACTCGGGGAAGGCCGCGCGCAGGAACTCGGGGTGGACGTAGGGGATGCCGTAGAGGAGGACGTCGCCGTGGGCGTCGGCGAGCGTGACCGGGACGGCGATCTCCGTGAGGCGCGTGCGCAGGTGGACGCCGCCGAACGCGGCGAAGTCGGCCAGGTGGCCCAGGCGCGCGGGGCCGTCGTGGTTGCCGGAGGTGAGCAGCACGGTGGCGCCGGCTGCTCGGATCGCGGCGACGGCGCGGTTGAGCATGGTGAAGGCGTCGGCCTTGGGGGTGGAGCTGTCGAAGACGTCGCCGGCGACCACGACCGCGTCGATGCGGTGCTTCGTGACCGCGGCGGCGAGCGCGTCGAGGACCTGGGCGAGGTGCTCGTCGGTGGAATGGCCGTGGAACGTGCGGCCGATGTGCCAGTCGGAGGTGTGCAGGAGGCGCATGACCGGAGGCTAACGCGAGCCACCGACAGCGTCGGTCCTCAGCCCTCGAGCACGTGGGCGCCCACCACCGGGATCCCGTACTCGCGCGCCTTCCGCGCCTTGCCCGAGTTCGACCCCGGGTCCAGCGCGATCACCGCGGCGACCGCCTTCTTGACGCTCGGATGGACCCCGAGCCCTCGCGAGGCGGCGAGCGCGCCCAGGCGCGCCTTCTCGTCGGCCCCGAACCCCGTGAAGACCACCAGGTCGCCCGGGTTCAGGTCGATGCCCGCGCTCACGCGCGAGACCAGGGACGATGCATGGGCCAGCAGTGCCTCGACCTCCAGATCGCTCCGGTCGAGCAGGCGCGCCAGCTTGATGATGAGGGCGCGCTCGCGCGGGGTGATGACGTCGTCGGCGCAGACCGCGTCGACGACGCCCAGCAGGTAGCGGCGGTGGAGCGCGTCCTGCTGCGCGGTGCCCAGGCCCAGCCGTCGCGCGAGCGCCGAGAGCGCGGCGCGCTCGTCCGAGGTGATGCGCTCGTCGACCAGCACGCGGCCCAGGAGGTCCAGGTATTCGGCGCCGCCCAGGATGTCGGTGGACAGGTCGAACCCGGCGATCACGCGCGCGAGCAGGCCCGAGCCGGGCGCGGCGGCTCCCCGGACCACGGGCGTGGTGGCGCGGGGCGCCGGGGCGGGCCAGCGCATCGTCCCTGCACAATCCCGCCAGGGGTGGGCGACGGCGGCGTCGACCGCGAGGTACCGCTGAAGCACCTGGGCCGTGGCCTCGGCGTCGTTGAGCGCGGCGTGGGCGCCGTCGAGGCGGATCCCGAAGTGCCGGCAGCACTCGCCCAGCTTCGCGGGCGCGCCGAAGGCGGGCGCGAGGCGCATGGTGCACAGGGCCGCGTCGCGGAGGTCGACCGGGAAGCCGGCGCGGGCGTACTCGGCGGTGAGGAAGGCGGTGTCGAAGGTCGCGTTGTGGGCGACCAGGACGCGGCCCGCGAGGAGTTCGGTGAGGTCGCCCACGACGTCCGCGAACAGGGGAGCGATGCGCGCGTCCGTGGCGTCGATGCCGTGGACGTGCTGCGCGCCCAGGTCGCGCTGGGGGTTGACCAGGGTGGTGTAGGCGTCCTCGCGGCGGCCGTCGGCGTCGAGCAGGACCACGCCGATCTCGCAGATGCGGTCGCGGGTGTTGTACGCGAATCCGGTGGTCTCGAGGTCCACCACTGCGAAGCCGGTCACCAGGAGATTGTCCCAGCGGCGGGGTGGCTGTCAGGCCCCCTCTGGGGTGGCTGTCAGCCCCCCTCTCTAGCGTGATTCTCATCAGTTGCCGAGCACCCGGCCCGGCCCGGAGAGGAGAGTCATGAACCGCATTGCACGCCGCCTGATCGTCGTCGACCTGGAGAACCTGCTGGGCTGCTCGCCCGAGGTCGCCTCGGACTCGTGCTGGGAGCGCGCGCTCGCCGGCGCCCTCGAGGCGGTCGAGTACCGCGCCGAGTCGGACCACCTGGTCATCGGGGTCGGCCCCGACTGGGTCTTCACGGCCGCCGCGCTCGCCCCGCAGGCCCGCCTGGTGACCCGCGCCGGGCGCGACGGCGCGGACGACGTCCTGTGCGAGTGGCTCGAGGACGTCGACGACGTGGTGGCGCGCTACCGCGACGTGGTCATCGCCTCCGGCGACCACGCGTTCATCCGGCCGATGCGCCGGCTGGCTGCCGTCGGGCGGCCCGCGATCCTCGCGGCCCTACCCTCGCAGGCGGCCATGGGCATCGACTACTTCGCCGATCAGGTGCTCTGGCTCGAGCGCCCGGCGAACGTGCTCGGCGACGCGGCGTACGTGTCCATCGCGGACGGCATGCGCCGCGTCGCCACGGCGCGGCACCGCGGCGCGGACGCGCTGGCGCTCGCCGCGTAGGGGGAGGAGGCGCGGTCCGAGACGTTCGTGGGGGCCGTCTCGGGCCGCGCGAACCCCCAGAACGGGGGATTGTGGCAAGCCGTGCATTGGGCCATGCTCGCGGTGGAATCCGCCCGTCCCCCCGGAGTGCTCATGTCTCTGCCGTCCCGGCTCCTGCGCGCCGCGCTCGTCGTCGTCGTGATCCTCGGGGCCGCGCTCGTGACCGGTGCGGGTCTGCTGTGGGTCGCCGGCCATGTCCCGTACTTCTACGGGACCGAGCGCGCGCTCACGCTCGTGGTCGCCTCCGCCGTGCTGCCGCTCGCGGGGTACGCGCTCGTCCGGTCGTTGAGGCGCGTGCTGACCGGCGGGCCCGCCTTCGTCATTCACTCCTGACGGGGGCCGGGACGTGCCGCGAGGTTCGTCGCGGCGTCATGCGTCGCGGCGTCACTCGTCGCCTAGGTGAACCGGCTCCAGGAAGGTCGCGATCGCGTGGGCAAGTTCGGCCGCATGGGTGAGGGCGAGCGAGTGGTCCGCGTGCAGCACCACCACTTCGCTGGCCTTGGGCAGCGCCTTCATCAGCGCCGCGCGCTCCGAGCGGAACCAGTCGCGCGAGTCCGCCGCCCCGACCAGGAGGGTGGGCGCGGCGACGGCTGCCGCATCGTCCCCGGTGAACGACCAGTCGAGCAGGGCCGGGACGTCGGAGTCGAAAAAGGCACTCGCGTCCTGGTCGACGCGCGCCACCGAGCCGGGCACGAGCCGGTCGAGGTCGAGCCGCCAGTGGCGGTCGGCATAGCCGTGCATGAAGCGCTCCGTGGCGACGGCGCTGCCCAATTCCGCATGCTCGGCGAGCAGCCTCCGGCCCGACTCGACGAAGTCGCCCCGTGCCTTCGACAGCATGGGCGGCGGCTCGACGAGGCAGAGGCGGCGGACGCGGTCGGGGGCGTCGGCCGCCAGCTGGAGCGCGACGGCGGCGCTGTAGGAGACGCCGACCACGTCCGCGGCGTCGATCTCGAGGGCGTCGAGCAACTCCACGGCGTCCCGGGCGTCGCCGGCAATGGAGCGCGGCTCGGGCCGCGGCTCGCTCGCGCCGTAGCCGCGCCGCCGCAGGGCGTGCACGGTGCGGGCGGAGGACAGCGTGCTGTCGCGGGCGACCGGGAGAAGCTCGTCCACGGTGAGCGCCGTGCCGATCGCGAGCAGCGGCGGGCCGGAGCCGAACGAGCCGACCTCGAGCCGGGCGTCGTCGGTCTCGACGAGCCGCCAGGTCTCCGTCGCGGTGCTCATACAGTCTTGGGCACGGAGCCCGTCAGCTTGCCCCAGCCGCACATGAAGCCGTGGAAGCCGTCCTTGGTCGGACCGAACATGAGCGGACATCCGCCGTCGATGACGGTCAGCCCGTGGTCACGGCCGTACGCGGCGGCCTCGGGCTCGACGCTGCCGGGGCCCGTGCCGCGGTGCATCCAGACTTCGGAGATGCCCGCGTCGATCGCCTGCTTCACGGTGGCCATCGCGTGCTCGGGGCGGGTGCCGATCACCACCGCCTCGACGCCGCCGGGCACGGAGGCGAGGTCCGGGTAGCAGGGGTCGCCGTCGATCGCGTCGGCGTGCGGATTGATGGGAACGGCCTCGTATCCGCGTTCCTTGAGGCGTTGATAGACGGCGTTGCTGCCATGTCCTGCGGGCTTGCGCGACACCCCGGTCACCGCGATCCGGCGGTGGGCGAGGAAGTGCTCGGCGGCTTCGGCGATCGTGGCCATCGCGGGCTCCTTCGATGCGGCGGGGACCTCCCTCCATCCTGTGCCCGGTGCGGTGTTGGTGCAACGCGAGCGGGTGGCTCGTTCGGCGACCGGCAACCAGCTACCCCTCAGGCGCGGGAATCTCGCGAGAGCGACTATCAGATACCCATTCGGGTTCTGGTGGGGCGAGACGTCACTCGGAGTCGGTGGCCTCCCACGGGGTCCCCTCGATGTCCGTCGGGGTGCCGCTCCCTTGTACCGCGTTCCAGATGAAGCCGTCCGGGTACGGGTGGGCCACCCAGGTGTGGGTGAGGAGCCCGTCGTCGTTGTAGAACTGGATGGCGACGCCCGCCAGGGCGAACGGCTCGTCCTCGGCGTTGGTCCCGCTCCAGACGAAGAGGCTTCCCGTGGTCGAGCCGTCGGGGTCGATCCAACTGTGCACGTTGTCGATCGTGGCCTCGGCGGTCGTGAAGAGGGTGCCCCTCATCCCGAAGCGCCAACTGGTGCTCCCCAAGGTCTCGTTGTGCAACCTCGCGCCGTCGATCACGTAGTACGAGAGCTCGTCGAGGAGCGCGTCGGGGTCGGCGCGCAAGGAGTCGTCCGCGAGCAGCGCCTCCTGCTCCGCATCGTGCTTGACCACGAGCACGTACCTGAGGAGGACGGCATCGACGTGGTCCTGCAGTGCGTCGCGCTCGGCCGTGATGTTCTCGAGCTGGTGCTCGAGCTCCGCGACAGCGGCTTCCTGTCGAGCGCGCTCCTCGCCATCGCCGCAGCCGGAGACCGCGCCGAGAGCGCCGAGCGTCGCGAGCGCGCCGAGCCCCGCGACGAGGGGCTTCGTGATTGTCGCGCGCGATCGCATGGTGGCGCGCCCTCCCTTCCTCAGGCCCCGCCGGAGTCCGCTGCCGCGACCTCGTCCCACGGCGTCCCGGTCGCGTCGGTCGGGGTGCCGGCGCCCCTGATCGCCTCGCGGACGAACTCGTCGGTGTACGGGTACCCCACCCACTCGTGGGTGATGAGCCCGTCGTCGTCGTAGGTCATGACGGACACACCGATCAGTGCGAAGGGGTTGCCCTGCGCGTTGGTGCCGTGCCAGACCCACAGGCTCCCGGACGTGGAGCCGTCGGGGTCGGTCCATTGGCGCACCGTGTCGATCCGAGCCTCGACGTCGCCGGAGAGCGTGGAGAACCACGCGGAGCGGTAGCCGATCGACCCGAAGACGTCGTCCTCCATCTGTGCGCCGTCGGTGGCGAAGGCGGCGAGCCGGTCCACCATCGTGGCGATGTCGTCGTAGGCGGACTCGTCGGCCAGCACCGCCTCGACCTCGGCCTTGGCCGCGACCACCTTGTCGTACCGGGCGGCGGCGCCGTCGAGTTGCGCCTGCAACTCGTCCCGCTCCGCCGTCATCGCAGCGACCTGCTCTTCGAGGTCGGCGATCGTGGCGGCCTGATCGTCGCCGCTGCATCCGGCGAGGCCGACCAGTGCGAGCGCGCCTACGAAGGCCACCGCCGCCGTCCTCCGCGCGGACACGATGCGCCTCCGCTCCCTGCCTCGCCCGGAGGTGTTTCGGGGCACGGGCGAACGGGGCAATATCGCGATCTTCCTGCCCTTTCAGGATACGCCCGGCCGTGCGGTGGTGCAGATTGAGGGTGAAGGGCGGCGCAGGCTAGGGGCGGGGCAACAGTCCGAACGACAACCAGCTACCCCTCACACACAGGAACCTCGCGAGAACGACGGTGAGCTACCCATTTCGGGTCGGGGGGGCGTGCGGGGCGGGGTGGGGCAAGTGCGGGGCGCCCCCGACACGACGCCGGTAGCGAACACCTGTTGCCCACATCGCGCGCCCCCGCGACACTGGATTCATGGCCTCGCGGCGTCCCCGCAGCACCCGGGCCGCGCGTCCCGAGGTGCAGGCGTTGCGTGCCCGCCCGTCCTGTGACGTGCTCGTGATCGGCGGCGGGATCAACGGCGTGGCGACGTTCCGCGACCTCGCGATGCAGGGGGTCGACGTCGCGCTGGTCGAACGGGGCGACATCGCGGGGGAGACCTCGGCCGCGAGCAGCCGCATGATCCACGGCGGCCTGCGTTACCTCGAGAACGGCGAGTTCCGCCTGGTCCGCGAGGCCGTCGCCGAGCGCAACGACCTCCTGTCCACCGCGCCCCACCACGTCCACCCGCTCGCGACCACCATTCCGCTGCGCCACACCTGGTCGGGCCTCGCGAGCGCCCCGTTGCGGTTCCTCGCCGGCCGGGGCCCGCAGCGTCGGCACGAGCGCGGCGCCGCCCTGGTGATCGCCGGCCTGAAGATCTACGACTCGTATTCGCGCGTGGGCAGGGCCCAGGACGGCACCGCGGTGCCGCGCCACCGCATCGTCGGCCGCGAGGACACCTTCGCGGAACTGCCCGACCTCCACCCCGAGACCCGCATGTCCGCCACCTATTGGGACGCGGCCGTATGGGCGCCCGAGCGGCTCGCGCTCGAGGTCGCGCTCGACGCCCTCGCCGCGGAGTCGCGCGCCCGCCTCGCCACCTACGCCGAGGCCGTCGGCGTCCCCGAGCCCGGCGTCGTGACGGTCCGCGACACGCTCACGGGCGAGGAGATCCCGCTGCGACCGCGCGTGGTCGTCAACGCGGCGGGCCCGTTCGTCGACCTGGTCCACGGCGCGCTCGGCGAGCAGACGTCGCACGTGGGCGGCTCCAAGGGCTCGCACATCGTGGTCGACAGCCCCGCGCTCCACGCCGCCTGCCGGGGGCGTGAGATCTTCTTCGAGAACGACGACGGCCGCATCGTCCTCGTCTACCCCCAGCACGGCCGCGTCATCCTCGGCACCACGGACATCCCCGCGAGCCCGCTCGAGCCCGCGCGCTGCACCGAGGGCGAGGTCGACTACTTCATCGAGCTCGCCGCGCGCGTGTTCCCGGGCATCCCCGTGCGGCGCGAGCAGATCGTCTACCGCTACGCGGGCATTCGCCCGCTTCCCAGGGACGATGCTGCGGATCCCGGGCGTGTCAGCCGCGACTACCGCGTGGTCGAGTCGGCGCTGCCGGGCGGGGTGCCGCTCCTGTCCGTGGTCGGGGGGAAGTGGACCACCTTCCGGGCGCTGGGGGAGTCGGTGGCCGATGCGGTGCTTCCCATCCTCGGTCGCGCCCGGGTGGCGTCGACGCGGGGAGCGGCGATCGGCGGCGGTCGGGGCTTCCCCTCCGCGGACGATCGGCCGGCGTGGATCGCCGAGCACATGCCGGGCCTCACGGTCGAGCGCGCCGACACCCTCCTCACCCGCTACGGAACCCGCGCGGAGCGGATCGCGCGGGCCGAGCGCGGGCGCTGGGCCGACAACACCGACTCGGTGCTCGGCTGGCTCGGCTGGGCCGGCGAGCGGATCACGCATGGCACCCCCCTCAAGCACGCCCCCGAGTACACGCGCGAGGAGATCCGGTGGATCTGCCGCCACGAGCGCGTGGTCCGGCTCGAGGACCTGGTGCTGCGGCGCACCACCCTCGCGTTCGAGGGGCGGATCAGCGGCGCGCTGCTCGTGGAGCTCGCGGACGTGGTCGGCGACGCGCTGGGGTGGCGTGGCCGGCGCCGGCGCGAGGAGGTCGCGGCCGTGCGGGACGTGCTGCGCGAGGCCCACGGGGTGGACCTGGGGGCGCGGGCGCTGCCGGTGTGATCGCCGCGGCGACAACCACCTACCCCTCAGGTGCAAAGATTGGCCAGAAGCGACCGTGGTCTACCCATTCGCGGAGGTACCCATTCGCGGAGGTACCCATGCGCGAGGGTGGGGCACGGGCGGGCGGTAGGTTGAGCCGCATGGGCGAGGGAGCTTCATGAGCGGCTATGTGATCGCGATCGATCAGGGGACCACCTCGACGCGGGCGATGGTGTTCGACCGCGCCGGAGCGGTGGTGAGCTCGGGGCAGATGGAGCACGCACAGCACTTTCCGCACGCGGGCTGGGTCGAGCACGATCCGGAGGAGATCTGGCGCAACACCAGGCTGGTGATCGGTCAGGCGCTGTCGCAGGCGGAGATCACGCGCCACGACATCGCGGCCGTGGGCATCACCAACCAGCGCGAGACCACCATCGTGTGGGACCGCGCCACGGGCGAGCCCGTCTACCCGGCGATCGTGTGGCAGGACACGCGCACGCAGCCGATGGTGGACGCGCTCGCGCGGGAGGGTGTGGGCCCGGCCGAAGCCGGCACCGACCGCTTCCGCGCCGCCACCGGACTCCCGCTCGCGACCTACTTCTCCGCGACCAAGATCGCGTGGATCCTCGAGAACGTCCCGGGCGCGCGCGAGCGGGCCCAGGCAGGCGAGCTCGCGTTCGGCACGCCCGACTCGTGGCTGGTGTGGCACCTCACGGGCGGGGTCGACGGCGGCATCCACGTGACCGACGTCACGAACGCGTCGCGGACGCTGCTCATGGACATCGGCACGCTCGAGTGGTCCGATGACCTCCTCGCGGCGTTCGGCATCCCGCGCGCGATGATGCCGCAGATCCGCTCGAGCTCCGAGGTCTACGGCCATGTCACGGGCCGCTCGCTCCTGCGCGAGGTGCCCATCGCGGGCATCCTGGGCGACCAGCAGGCCGCCACGTTCGGCCAGGCGGCGTTCCGCGCGGGGGAGTCCAAGGCCACCTATGGCACCGGCAGCTTCATCCTCGTGGGCACCGGCGAGCACCGGGTGGAGAGCTCGCACGGGCTCATCACCACGGTCGCGTATCGCCTGGGCGACGAGCCGCCGCGGTACGCGCTCGAGGGGTCCATCGCGGTGACGGGCGCGCTGGTGCAGTGGTTGCGCGACAACATCGGCGCCATCCGCGACGCGGCGGAGATCGAGGCGCAGGCCGCCGCGGTGCCCGACAACGGCGGCGCCTACTTCGTGCCCGCCTTCAGCGGCCTCTACGCGCCGCACTGGCGGGCCGATGCGCGGGGAGCCATCGTGGGTCTCACCCGGTACGTGACCAAGCACCACCTGGCACGCGCCGTCCTCGAGGCGACGGCCTACCAGACCCGCGACGTGCTCGAGGCGGTCGAGGCGGACACGGGCCTGCACATCGACACCCTCATGGTCGACGGCGGCATGACGGTCAACGAGCTGCTGATGCAATTCCAGGCGGACATCCTGGGCGCGGACGTGGTCCGGCCCGAGGTGCCCGAGACCACGGCGCTCGGCGCCGCCTACGCGGCGGGGCTCGCGGTGGGCCTCTGGCAGGGCCTCGACGAGCTGCGCGACAACTGGCGCGAGGGCCGCCGTTGGCACCCGGCCATGCCTGCCGAGGAGGCGGAGCGCCTCTACCGCAACTGGCACAAGGCGGTCGCCCGCACCCTCGACTGGGTCGACGACGACGTGACCTGACGGCGAGCGCACGCGCCTGGTCACGATCTGGCCACTCCGGTTGCGGCGAGCGTGCCGCTCCGCTGAGATGGAACCAGGAGGAATCGTGACAGTTCCATACATTTCGGTCCCCTCGTGGCACGTGCGGCGGCCCCGCGCGGTGGCGGCGCCGCGGCCGGCAAAGATGCCGGCCCGGCCCCGTGAGCACGCCCGGGACAGGCGCATCGCATGGATCGACGTGACGATCCAGGTGGTGGGCCTGGCGATCGTGGGCGCGCTGCTGTGGGCGGTCGTCTGGGTCGGCGCATTCGACCGCGGCATGGGTGCCTTCTCGGGCTGGTACGTGGACGCGGTGGCGCCGGAGTTCGACCCGATCCCGCACCTGCCGTGGCGGCAGTTCTGGGACGGCTACTTCGTCGACGAGGCGCAGCTGCCGATCGGCCTGGTCCGGCCCGAGCACCTGGTCGAGCCGCGCACCAGCCTGCTCGCGGGCGGCTGAGGCAGGCCGGGGTGGGGCCCGGCGGGTGAGCGCCAGGGGTCGGGTGCGGCCCGACATCGTGGGCGGCGCCCGCCCCGCGAGGCTCCCCCCGCTGCGCGGGGCCGAGCGGTAGCCTGACGGACGTGTACGAGCGTCCCGAGGTGCCCGAGCTGCAGTTCACGGACGCCGAGGGCGAGCCGATTCCCTACGGCGACCGCTGGGGCGCGGGCGGCCCTCCCGAGGCGACGTACTCCCGTACCCGTCACCCGGAGCGCTTCGCGCCGCTGATCGATCACGCGCGGGCGCTGGTCGACTACCTCGCGAGCACCTACGACGTCGACGTCACCGTCACCGAGGGCCTGCCCGCGGATGCGCCCGTCGCGCTGGCCCGGTACGAGCACGGTCAGGTGGCCGTCGCCCGCACCACGTCGGTGGTTCCGCGCAACTCGCTCGCCGCGCCGCTGCACCTCGCGGAGACGACCTTCCCGACCGTCGTGCTCGCCGTCGGGGCCGCCGGCGCGGAGCGCGCGCCGGCCTGCGGCTGCGACGCGTGCGACGAGTCGCTCGAGGGCTGCATCGAGGAGCTCGAGCACCTGGTGCTCGCCGTCGCGGACGGCCGCTTCCAGGAGCGCTACACGTGGACCGACGGAATCGAGACCTCCTTCGCGGGCGCGTGGGGAGGCCAGGCGAGCCGCACCCCGCGCCAGGCCGCGAGCAAGGAGAGCATCGAGGCGCTCAAGCACGGCCAGCGCGCGCGCCACGGCGAGCGCTGGCAGCCGTGGACCCGGCTCGAGGACCTCGACCGCGACCCGAGCCCCCTGGGGCACGAGCGGTCACGGCCGCGTCGCATCGTCGACGAGGACCGTGTCCTGCGCCTGCTCAAGGAGCGCGCGGCGCGCGGCTTCGGCCGGCACCGCGGCACCCGGTCCGCCTGAGGCGGACCCGCCGAGCAAGAGGCCGCGAGGTCCCGCGGTTCCCTGAGCGCCGCACGATTCCAGGCGGTCCCGGATTGCTCCGCGACCGCCTGGAATCGGCCCCCCGCGCTCGCCGCGGCCCTCAGGTGTCAGTGATCGGGCGGTGCGTCTGTGTGCCCTCAGCCACCTCAGAATGCGACGTTCCCGACGCTACCCCGGCATCGGTTTGCGCGCAATGTCTGTTTTCTTGCGTGCGCGCCCGTCGCTACGCAGGCATCCGCGAACGCTGGTGCTCGTCGATGTCCGCGAGCCACGCGACGGTGCGGTCCTCGAACAGGTCCGCGCAGTCCGCGTCGTAGTCCGCGGTGGAGGTGTCCATGAACAGGTGCCCCGCGCCCGAGTAGCGGTGCAGGCGCGCGTGGGGCGCGTGATAGAGCAGCGCGTCGATCTCGGACTGCTCGACCCACTCGTCCGGGTCGGCGACGTGGACCTGGAGCGCCACCTCGTGGCGCCACACGCCGCCGAGCGCGGCCGGCGGCAGCGCGCCGCCGGCGAGCAGGCAGGCGCGGAAGCGCCGGCGATCCTGCGCGAGAAGCTGGGCCTGCATCGTCCCCAGCGAGAAGCCCATCACCACGTCCGCCCCGCGGTGTCGGCGCGCCGCCATGTGGGCGGCCTCCTGCAGCGCGTCGTGGCCGATCGCCTGGGCGTGGCGCACGCCCTCGTCGATGTCCGTGAACGTGACGCCCGCGTAGGAGTCGGGACAGTGGACCTCGTGGCCGCCCGCGCGCAGCCGCTCGGCCAGCGCGAGCAGGCCTTCCGTGAGCCCCAGCGAGTGGTGGAACATCAGGATCTCTGCCATACCCCAGTTTTGCGCCCCGGGGCCGTGCGCGCCACCCGAACGCGCCGCCGATGCGAAGGTTCCGTGGCGCGTCGCGCCTCCGAGGTGGTTGGCTGGGATCGCGCCGGAGGGCGCCTGCACCAGGGAGGTCGTGGATGGACGAGGCATTGCTCGTCGGGGTCGTGGCCGTGGTCGCGATCGTCACCGTGAACGCGCTCGCGTCGCGGGTCAAGGTCGCGCCGCCCCTGCTGCTGGTGCTCGTGGGCGTGGCGGTGAGCCTCATCCCCGGATTCCCCGCGGTGGAGATCGAGCCCGAGGTGATCCTGTTGGGGATCATCCCGCCGCTGCTGTACTCGGCGGCGGTGGCGGTGCCCGCGACCGAGTTCCGGCGCGACTTCTGGGCCATCTCGAGCCTGTCCGTGGTGCTGGTGATCCTCAGCTCGCTGCTCATGGGCCTGTTCTTCGTCCAGGTGATCCCCGGGATCGGGTTCGCGATCGGCGCCGCCCTGGGCGCGGTGGTGAGCCCGACCGATGCGGTGGCCGTCCAGGTCATCAAGAAGATGGGGGTCTCGCCCCGGGTGGTGACGGTGCTCGAGGGCGAGTCGATGCTCAACGACGCCACGGCGCTGGTGCTCACCCGGACGGCCGTGGCCGCCTCGGTCGCGTCGATGTCCCTGTTCGAGGCGGCCTGGGACCTCAGCCGTGCGGTCGGCATCGCGGTGGTGATCGGCCTCATCGCCGGCGAGGCGAACGTGCGGCTGCGGCGCGCGGTGCCGGGCGCCGCATCGTCCACCGCGATCTCCTTCGTCGCGCCCTTCGCGGCCGCCGTGCCCGCCGAGCTGCTCGACGCGTCCGGCCTGGTCGCGGCCGTGGTCGCGGGGCTGGTCGCGGGCTTCCGGGCGCCCATCTTCCTGCGGCCCGCGGACCGCATCTCCGAACGCGCCAACTGGCACACGGCCGAACTGCTGCTCGAGGGCGCCGTGTTCCTGATCCTGGGGCTCGAACTCATCACGCTGCTCGAGGACGTGGAGGAGACGCACGGGTCGATCGCGGCGGCGGTGGGGCTGGGCGCCGCGGCGCTCGTGCTCGTGCTGCTGGTGCGCACGGCGTACATCGCGCCGCTGGTGATGATCGCCGCGCGGCGCGCCCGGCGGGCGCGGCGTCGTCTCGCGGAGCGCGCGGGCGGGGCGGGTCAGGCGGGCGGGACGGGCGGCGCGGACGGGGCGAGCCGGGCGGGCCTGCGCCGGGAGCAGCGCCACGCCGACGCCGCCTACCAGGAGAACCGGCCGCTGGGCTGGCGCGAGGGGAGCGTGCTGGTCTGGGCGGGACTGCGCGGTGCGATCACCCTGGCCGCCGCGCAGACGCTGCCGAGCGACACCCCCATGCGCTCGACGCTGGTTCTGATCGCGTTCGTGGTCGCGGCCGGGTCCCTGCTCATCCAGGGCTTCACGCTCCCGCACCTCACGCGCCGGCTCGGGATCGCGGGGGAGACCCCGCACGACGAGTGGGAGAAGGCCGAGCTGCGCGGCCTGGTCGCCGGGGTGGCCGATGCGATGCTTGCCGACCCCGCCCTGCGCCGCGCCGACGGCTCGCCCTACGAGCCGCGTGTGGTCGAGGCCGTGCACCGTGCCGTGGTTCACGCCCGCGACGAGGAGGACGACGAGGTCGACATGGGCGCCCAGTTCCTCGAGCTGCGCCTCGCCGTGGTGGAGGCGCAGCGGGCGCGGCTGCTCGAGGCCCGGAAGGTGGGCACCTACGGCGGGCACGCGCTCGCGGAGGTGATGCGCATCCTCGACGCCGAGCAGATCAGCGCCCACCTGCGCGCCGAGGACCCCGACGCGGACTGAGCGCCACGGCTCCACCGCGCGTCCCTACGGCTTCACCGCGCGTCCCTACAGCTCGACGACCGCGACCTCGTCCGACGTGGGCTGCTCCGAGCCGCCCCTCGGCTCCACCGTGACCGCGATCGCGGCGAGGCCGTCCATGTCCGTGTCGACCAGCGTCATGTACGCGCCGTCGTCGTCCGGCATGAACGTGGGCCCGGCCATCTTGGTGCCGTCGTCCATCACCAGCCACAGCTGGTACTCCATGCCGTCCTTGGGGTACGGGCAGTCGTCGCCCATGACCACCGCGCTCGCCATCCGGTCGCTCATCACCAGGTGCGAGCGGCCCAGGTCCAGGTCCATCGAGTGCGCGTCGGGCGCGCTCGCGACCATCATCGCCTCCTTCTCGAGGGCGAGCTCGGCGTTGCGGTCGGCCAGGATCGAGCCTCCCACCACGCCGCCGAGCGCGAGCACCAGCGCGCCGGCAGCGGCCAGCGCGAGGCGCGGCCAGCGGCGTCGGGTCCGCGCCTCCGCCACCGTGTCCAGGGACGATGCGCCGGTTCCGTTCTCGATCGAGGGCGGCACCTGGGCGGTGCGGGCGACCTCGTCGAGCACTCGGCCGCGGAGCGACGGCGGCGGCGTGGCCGCCTCGGCCTCGCCGAGCACGGCGGCGGTCTCCAGCAGGCTCGCGAGCTCGAGACGGCACTCCTCGCACGTGGGCAGGTGCGCCTCGAATGCGGCGCGCTCGGCGGGCGTGACGGCGTCGACCGCGTAGGGGCCCAGCAGCCCGTGCACGTTGTCGGTCATGGTGTCACCTCCCACTGGTCGCGCAGCCTGATGATGGCATCCCGCACCCGGGCCTTCGCGGTGCCCAGGGGGATGCCGAGCGATTCAGCCAACTGCCTATTCGTGTATCCCTTGTAGTACGTGAGCTCGAGCGCCTGGCGCTGGAGCCCGGTGAGCGAGGCGAGGCCCTGACGGACCCGTGCCCCGGCCCACTCCCGATGGAGCCGGTCGTCGACATCCTCGACGGCCTCCACCTGCGGCTCGTGGCGGGCGCCGTGCGCCCGCAGCCGGTCCGCGTGCGCCTGCTCGGACCTGACCCGGTCGACCGCCCGGCGGTGCGCGATGGTGAGCGCCCACGCCTTCGCCGAGCCCTGCGCGGGCCGGTACCGCGGCGCCTGCCGCCACACCTCGACGAGGGCCTCCTGGGCGACGTCCTCGGCGAGCTGGGGATCGCGGACGATGCGCAGGGCCAGCCCGTAGACCGCGCCCGCGAGGGCGTCGTGCACCTTCTCGAATGCTTCCGTGGAGCCGCGGCCGGTGTCGACCATGAGGGTCGCGAGGTCCTGAGGAGTCGGGGAGGCGGGGGCGGCCGGGGGCGGGGACGCGGCGGCCGGGGGTGGGGACGCGGCGGGGTCCGGCGGCGGGGACGCGGCGGCGTCCGCGGGCACCGCCCGCAGCCGCCGCTCGCGATCCGCGCTCACCTGGGCCTCCGCATCGTCCCGGGGCGTCAGCCCTCGTCCTCCATGGCGTCGTCGGTCATGGCGTCGTCCGACTCCATCGCGTCGTCGCTCATCGAGTCGTCCTCCATCATGGCGTCCTCGGACTCCATCGTGTCGGATTCCATCGCGTCGGGCGAGTGCGTCGCCTCCATGCTGTCGTCCTCCATGGCGTCCTCGGATTCCATGGTGTCGGGCGCCATGGTCTCCTCCATGGTGGCGCCGTCGGACTCCTCCGCGGCGGGCTCGGTGTCGCCGCACGCCGCGAGCATCGTGCCCGCGAACAGGCCGATCGCCGGGATCGCGAGCTTCCGCATGCCGTTCATGTTTCCTCCTGTGCCGGGTTGGTTGGGGACTGCTCCCGACGCCTCCTGTTCGGTGCGCCGGGCGGGCTGGATGGGTCATCCGAAGGTGAAGGCGTACGCCTGCACGCCGGGGGAGAACTCGAGGCGCAGCGTGTCCGTGCGCGCCTCGCCCTCCCACAGCGGGTAGAGATCCGAGGTGCCGTCGACCTCGACCGTGGTGGTCGAGCCCTCGTCGGCGAGGGAGACGGTCACGGTGCCCTCGCCCGCCATGACGAGGTTCACGGAGGCGGCGTGGAAAGCGATCTCGAGCGCAGCATCGTCCCCCGCCTCGATGTACTCCTCCGTGACGGTCCACGTGCCGCCCAGCGACACGACCCCCTCGTCCGCCGGCGCCGTGTCCGCGAAGTCGTGCGGCTCGTCGCGCGGGAAGTCGGGCTCCGCGTTGTCGTTGCGGCCGCGGCGATACCCCAGGTAGGTCTCGCGGGTGCGGTCGGCGGTGTGCGCCTGCGGGTTCTCCTCGACCATCTGCGGGGCGGTGTCGAGCAACTCCTGGATGAGGCGCTCGGTCTCCTCGTACGCGCCCTCGCCGTAGTGCACCTGCCGAACCGTGCCGGTCTGGTCGATGAGGTAGTGCGCGGGCCAGAAGCGCTGGTCCCACTCGCGCCACGTGGCGAAGTCGTTGTCGATCGCGATGGGGTACTCGATCCCGTAGCGGCTCGCGGCGTCCTCCACGTTGTCCACCACCTTCTCGAACGCGAACTCGGGCGAGTGGACGCCGATGATCGTGAGTCCGTCGTCGCGGTACTTGTCGTCCCATGCGGTCAGGTAGGGGAACGTGCGCTGGCAGTTGATGCACGAGTAGGTCCAGAAGTCGACGAGCACCACGTTGCCGTCCGCGGTGATGTCCTCGATGCTCAGGGCCTCGCCGTCGGTGTTGAGCCATGCCTCGATCCCCACGATGTCCCTCGCAGGTCCGCAGTTCTGCAGGATCGCGGCGTCTTCCTCGCATGCGTCGAAGCCGATCGCGTCGCCGGTCACCGTGGTATCCATGGGCTCGCGGCCGGACAGCGTGTCGAGCTCGTCGCGCACGGCGTCGTTGTCCTCGATGCCGGCCTGGATCTGGGCCAGGAAACCGGGGACGATGCGCTGGAGCGGCTCCGCGACATTCGTTGCGATGACCAGCGCGGTCGCGAGCAGCACGCCACCCGAGATGGTGCGGATGAGCTGGAGGCGCTCGCGGACGGCCTTGATGCGCGCGAAGATCGCCTGACCGGCGAGCCCGAAGACCAACAGCGGGATCGCGATGCCGACGCTGAAGGCGAGCGTCAGCGCGACGAGGCCCCAGCTCACGCCGTTGGTCGCGGCGAGCACGGTGATGGACGCGAGGATGGGGCCGGCGCACGGCACGAACACGAGCCCGAGCGCGAGTCCCATGACGAAGCCGTTGCCCTGGCGGTCCATCTGGAGCGGTCGGACGCGCTCGAAGGGGCGCTGCAGCAGTTCGCCGAGCTTGGGGATCATGAGCCCGATGCCCACCACGGCGAGCAGCACGATGCCGGTCCACCGCAGCAGGTCGTCCGGCAGGCCCAGGCTGGACAGGATGATGCCGCCCAGCAGGGTGAAGAACGCGAAGCTGGTCACCAGGCCCGCCACCACGATGATGGGTCGGCGCCGGCTGGACGCCCCGTCCTGGATCGAGGACGAGAGGATGGCCGGCAGCACCGGCAGGACGCAGGGGCTGACGGCGGTGATCACACCGGAGACCACGCCGACGAGGATGAGGGTGAGCATGCCCGTGGTTCGGCGCGGCCCCGGCGGTGGATGGGCCCAGCCCCTAGCCTGGGCCTATGACCATCGCGTTCGTGCTGGGCGGCGGGGGAGTGCGGGGCGCCACCGAGGTGGGGATGATGCGCGCGCTGCTCGACGTCGGCATCGTCCCGCAGCTCATCGTGGGCACGTCGATCGGCGCGATCAACGGCGCGGCGCTCGCGTACGACCCCACGCCGCACGTGGTCGACGGGCTCGAGAAGGCGTGGGCCTCGCCCACCGCCGCGGCCATCTACGGCGAGAACTGGTACCGCCAGCTGCGCCGCCTCGCCAAGTCGAAGGTCCACCTCAACGACCCGGAGCCGCTACGGCGGCTCATCGGGCACGTCGTGGGGGACGATGCACGGTTCGAGGATCTCGCCGTGCCCCTCGCCGTGTGCGCGGCCTCCATCGAGAGGGCGTCCGAGCACTGGTTCGATTCCGGTCCGCTGGTGGAGGCGGTGCTCGCGTCCGCGTCGGTGCCGGCCGCGCTGCCGCCCACGAGGATCGGCGACGAGCACTTCATCGACGGCGGCATCGTCAACTCCATCCCGCTGGGGGAGGCGGTGCACCGGGGTGCGACCACCATCTTTGTGCTCCAGGTGGGGCGCATCGAGGAGCCGCTGCACGCGCCCCGCAAGCCCACGGACGTCGCCCGCGTGGCCTTCGAGATCTCGCGCCGCCACCGCTTCCAGCGCGAGCGTGCGCTGGTCCCGCCTCACGTGGACCTCCACGTGTTGCCCTACGGCGGGCCGCAGCGCGGCGATCACAAGGTGAGCGCGTACCGCCGGCTCGACCGGACGCACCTGCGGATCGAGGCCGCGCGCTCGGCGACGGCGGCGTACCTGGTCGAGCAGGGGCTCGCGTGAGCGGCGACCTCCCCGGGGAGGGCGGCCCGCGCGGAGGCAGCTCGCGAGGAGCCGGCCCGCGCGGGGGCGTCCCGCGCGAAGGCGGGGGAGGCGTAGGCGGGGGAGGCGCGAGGCCCGCCGGTGCATCGTCCCGTCGCACCCACTGGTGGCGGCTTCCTCCTCGCTGGGTGCGGCGCGCGGTGCTCGCGCCCGCGTTGGTGCTGGTGGCGTTCCTGTGGCTGCCGTTCGCGTTCTGGCTGATCGTGGCGGTCGCGGCGATCGTGAGTCTCGCGCTCCCGGGACGACTGCGGATCACTCGCGTCGTGTGGCTGACGGGGCTGTACCTCCTGTGGGACGCGGTGGCGATCGTGGCGCTCGCGGGGCTGTGGGTGTGGCACGGGTTCGGCACGCGGATCGACTCGGTGGCCTCGCAGCACCACCATTACGCGTTCGCGCGCGGGATGCTGCGGTTCCTGTTCGCGCAGGCGCGGTGGACGCTGCGCCTCGAGGTGGAGATCGCGGACGCGAACGTGGACCGGATCGCGGACGCGCGGCCGATCATCGTGGTCTCCCGGCACGCGGGGCCCGGCGACTCGCTCATCCTGGTGCACGCGCTGCTCAACAAGTTCGCGCGCGAGCCCGCGATCGTGCTCAAGGACACGCTCCAGTGGGACCCGGCGGTGGACATCCTGCTCAACCGCATCCCGTCCAAGTTCGTGACGCCGCGCGCGCACCGCGGTTCCGGCGCGCCGGACGGCCGGGCCGCGGTCGGGGCGCTCGCCGGGGCGTTGGGGCCGGACGGTGCGCTGCTGATCTTCCCCGAGGGCGCGAACGCCACGCCCCGACGCCGTGCCCGGCGGATCGAGGCGCTGCGCGCGGCGGGGCGTGATCGGTTGGCCGCCCGCGCCGAGGCCATGCCGCACGTGATGCCCCCGCACCCCGGTGGCGTGCTCGCGGCCATCGAGGCGAGGCCCGATGCGGTCGTGCTGGTGGTGGCGCACACCGGGCTTGAGCGCCTGTCCACCGTGGGCGACGTGTGGCGGGAGCTTCCGGTGGACAAGCGCATCGTTCTCAAGGGGTGGGCGACGGATGTCGCGGAGCTGCCCGCCGATCGCGCCGGGCGCGAGGCGTGGCTCTACGACCGCTGGGAGCAGGTCGACGCGTGGATCGACGAGCACCAGCCGCGCGTCTCGGGCGTGGCGGAGCAGAAGCGGCGCGTGGCCAGCGCGGAGTGAACACCCGTGGTTCGCGGGGTTGTTAGCCTGGCGCGGTGGCAGCGACGCAGACCCGACTCCTGGGCGCACTCATGGTGGGCGTTCAGGGCGTGCTGTTCCTTGCGGTCGCGCTGACGGCATTCCTGCCCGGACCTGCGGTTTTCGGCTCGTGGTGGGCGGGGTCGATGCTCATCATCTTCGGATCGTTGGGCGTGTTCTGGGGCGCGAAGGACCTGGGCCGCGCGCTGACGCCCATGCCGATTCCCAATGGGGAGGGCCTGGCCTCGGGCGGGATCTACACCCACATCCGCCACCCGATGTACGGCGCCGTGCTGACCGGGGCGTTCGGACTCGCGGTGGGGTCGGGGAAATTGTGGACGTACGCGCTCGCGGTCGTGCTCGCGGTGTTCTTCGAGGTCAAGACCCGCATGGAGGAGTCCTTCCTGCGGGAGGCGTACCCGGGATACGCGGAGTACGCGGCGCGCACGGCGAAGTACGTGCCCCTGTCCTTTCTGCGCAGGGGCTGAGTCGGCCCTCTCTCGCAGGGGCTGAGGCGACCGTCGTCGCCTCCGGTCGAGCCAGCCCGCCTCGGGGTCGGCGCCGCCCCGCCTGGGGCCCCAACCAGCCCAACCCGCCCCGGGGTCCGCGCCAGCCCCCGCCTCTCCTGCGGAAGCACAGTGGGTCGCTTCCGGCGCGGATCCTGAAGCGAGAGGAGACCTTCTTCGTTTCGCGTTCTACAGCGTCGGCTGAAATAGGCCTCGCGCTGTAGCTGGCGCCCCGTTGGGCGCGCGCTCGGGATGGCCCTTCGGAGCGCGCTGATTCAGCGTGGACTGTAGAAGCCGAAACGAAGAGAGGCCTCCTCGCTCGCTACTTGTCCACCGCCCCTTCCCGTGAGGGACTTGGCCCATTACGTTGTGTTTCATGCGATTCGTCCTTGGGGGCGCGGCGATCGCCGTGAGCGTGGGGGTGCTGTCGGGCTGCACCGGCGCGCCCGGCCCGATCGTGTCGGAGACGCCGGTGCCGACCGCGGCTGGATCAGTGTCCGGGCCCGCGTCGCCTGAGCCGGCGGTGTCCGAGGCGGGGGCATATCCGACGCCATCACCGTCGGCGGCGGCGTCGCCGTCGCCGTCCGCGGATGTCCAGCCGTCGGTGTCGGCGGCCGCGCCGCTCAGCAACGAGGAGTTGTTCGCACTCATGCCCGAAGGCGCGGACTCGCCGGACCTCGACGGCGCCGTGATCACGGCGGTCTTCTTCTTGGAGCAGCACGCACCGATGTACAAGACAGGCGACACAAGCCTCTGGGATTCCTTGTCAACCGATGCATGCCAATACTGCGTCGACGCCTCCTCATCTCTCAATGAGACCGACACCTCAGGGCTGTCCTACCGCGGCGGTGGTGTAGTGGCGTCAGAGATGGATGCCAGGGGTGTCCTCGCTCCAGACAACGAAACGCTCGCGACAGTCGTCGTTGAAATGCCTGTGCTCGAGGCGGCGTGGGTTGACGCGAGCAACGATGTGGTTCAACAGTTCCCTGCCGCCGAAATGACGTTCGCGCTCGAACTCGCACGAGTGCATGGAGCTTGGAGGGTGCAACAGTTTGCCGCGGAAGCGCGGCAATGATCATGCACGAGACTTGGGCGCACGTGCTTGTCGGCCTCGTCGTCGCCGCTTGGGCAACCGACCGGGCGCTTCCAGAGGGTAGCGACCTCACCAACGAAGTCACCGGTCCGGAATTCACGGTGGGGGCGGCGATCTCACGCCTCCCGAGCGGCGCGACAACGAGAACAGGTGAAGCTCTTCGTGAGTACCTCCGTTCGTACGCCTGCTACGAGGAAGGAGTCTCGGGGCCGTTGGAGGCGGCCGCAGTGTTTCCAGGGCTTCTTGACCCGGGCAACTGTGCCGCCTATGTCCTGCCCGCGCTTTGTGAGGGCGAGTTCGAGTTCGTGCAGCAACTGTGGATGCGCGAGTTCATCGACGGCGTTTGGACTGATTGGACCATCGTGCAGAATGCGCCTGGGTGTCCCACCCCAGAGCAGATTCGCGCCGCACTCGAGCGCGAGTGGACGTCGCTGCGACCCGAGCCCACCCAGGTCACCCTCCAGCCCGACACCGGCTGGGTGTACGCGACCATGCCGACCATCGCGATCGCGGAGGACAACCCGCGACTGCATACTGCGACGGTCCTTGGGGCGCCGGTTGAAATCCGTGCGACGCCGTCCTCCTTCACCTGGGAGTGGGGAGACGGCGAGAGCACCACGACCACGGACCCGGGCCGTCCCTACCCGAACGCGACGGTGACGTACGCGTACCCGTTGTGGGTGGAGCAAGCATCAGTCGTGCTCACCACCACGTGGACCGGCCACTACCGAATCTCGGGCGGGGACTGGGAGCCCTTCAGCAGCACCATCGCGAGCGCCTCGCCCACGATCGACCTCGACGTGATCAGGCCGCGCGCGGTCTTGGTGGAGTAGTGGCCGAGCCATGATGAGGCCGCGCGCGGTGCTCGTCGAGTAGCAGCGGGGTAGTGGCGCGGCAGGGGTGGAGTGGCGGCGGGGAAGCTACAAAGACGAAAGGGCGCGCCGGCAGATGCCGGCGCGCCCCGCATCGTCCCCGGTCAGGCGGGAACGAAAAAGAGAACTCAGCCCAGGACGATCTTCCGCAGCGTCTCGAGCGGAACCGCGCCGTGGCGCAGCACCGTGTCGTGGAAGTCGCGGATGTCGAAGCCGTCGCGCTGCTCCGCCTCCGCGCGGATCGCCTGGATCTCGAGGCGGCCCACCATGTACGCGGTCGCCTGGCCGGGCAGGCCGATGTACCGGTCGATCTCCTGCTCGATGTGCTCGCGGTCCATGGGCGAGTGGTCCAGCAGGTACTGGATGGCCTGCTCACGGCTCCAGCCCAGCGCGTGCATGCCCGTGTCGACCACCAGGCGGCAGGCGCGCAGCGAGTCCGCGGACAGCATGCCGATGCGCGACAGGTCCGAGGAGTACATGCCCATCTCCTCGCTCAGGCGCTCGGTGTACAGGCCCCAGCCCTCGGAGAACGCGGTGTTGTGGAACTCGCGCTGCACCTGGTGCACGGACTCGTTCTCGGCGGCCAGCGCGAGCTGGAGGTGGTGGCCGGGGATGGCCTCGTGGTACGTGATCGCCTCGAGCTCGTAGGTGGCCCACGCGTGCGGGTCCGAGGTCTTGAAGTAGAACTGCCCCTGCTTGCCCGTCTTGGGGTCCGGCGTCGAGTAGTAGGCCATCGCGCCGAACTCCGTGGCGTGCGCCGTGCACTCGGAGACGGGAAGGTGGCGGAACCACTTGGGCGCCTCGGCGTTGGCCTTGGCGAGGGCCTTCTCCGCGTCGGCCACGATCGCGTCCGCCGAGTCGTACCGCAGCGACTCGTCGTCGCGCAGGCGGGCGTAGATCTCCGCGATGTCGTCGGTGCCCAGCAGGGGCCCAGCGAGCGCACGGTACTCGTCCTCGAGCTTCGCCACCTGGTCGAGGCCCATCTGGTGGACCTGCTCCGGGGTGATGTCGATGAGCAGGTTCGACCACATCTTGCCGCGGTAGACCTGGGCGCCGCCCTCGAGGTGGACCAGGCCGGGCTTGTCGTCGGGCATGCCGCGCTCGGCGAGCGCGGAGACGCGCGCCGCGAAGTCGCGCAGCGCCGGGCGGACCAGCTCGGCGACGATGCGGTTGCGCTGCTGCGTCCACGCGCGCCTGCCGGCCTCGTCGAGGCCGGTCGGCGCGGCCTGGCAGCACAGACGCTCGGACGCGCCGGCGGCGGTGTTGAGGTAGCCCTCGACCGATGCGGCGGTCTCCTCGAGGTGGCGGCGCAGGGCCACGCGGCCCTCGCCGGCGGCGGCCTCGGCCACGTCCATGAGCTGGTCGAGCATGGCCGGCATCGCGCGGAGCTTGGCGAGGTAGGCCTCGCCGTGCTCGGCGGTGGTGAGCGGGAAGTTGCCGATGAAGGACAGCAGCATCTCCCACACGCCCATGCGGGGGTTGAGGTGCAGCAGCTCGGGGGTCCACGGGTCGCGGGCGATCTCCGCGCGGGCCGTCGTGATGATGACGTCGCGCAGCACGATCGCCTGCGGGTCCGTGCCGGGGTCGATCGCCTCCGCACGGGCGGCGAAGTCCTCGAGCTCGCGGCACGCGGTCGCGCGGCCCTCGGGGGTGAAGTCGTCCCACTCGGCCAGGCGGTCGATCTTGCCCGTCCACATGAGCGAGATGGGGCTGAGGGCGATGGCGTAGTCGTAGAACTCGTCGGCGAGCGTCTCCAGTGCGGTCATGGGGGCGACCCTATCGGCCCGCGCGGGGCCCGGATTCACCCGGGCGCCGACCGTGACGTCGCGCCAGGATCGCCCCGCGCGAACTCCCTGGTTCAGTCTCCGGTCACTCGCTGAGCCCCTGTCCCACGAGGAACCAGTTGCCCGCCGGGTCCTTGAACCAGGCGTTCATGGTCCCCGAATCGCCTGGCATGCGGGCGATCCCGTCCGCGTCCGTCATGTCGGTGACCAGGGGCTCGATCCCGGCCGCACGCATCTTCGCGACGGTGGCCACCAGGTCCTCCACCTCGAAGTTGAGCACCGTGTGCGTGGCAGGGACGTGGCCCTCCTTCTCATACACGAGAGTCCGGTGCCCGCCGGGATGGTGGATCTCGATCATGCCCGGCATCTCGGGGCTCTCGAAGAACGTCACCTCGAGACCCAGGGTGTCGCCGTAGAACTTCCTCGCCGACTCGACGTCGTCCGTCGAGAAACTGCCGAATGCGCGTGCCTCGCCAAGCATGAGAGGCCCCCTTCCGATCGGGTTCGACCCCGGGACAGGGGCCGATGCGCTCGGCGCCCCGAGCGCACCGTTCCAGTGTGCGCCCGCTCCCGCGAGGTCGCGAGGCCAGCAGCCGCATCGTCCCTCGCCCCAACCGCACGCGCCCCGCAGGTGTTGAGAGCGCATGATGGAACGACGGGAACCGCGGCGCCGGACCGGCGCCGGGGACGGGGGCCGGCCATGAGGTCGTGGGAAGGCGTGCTCGAGACGCTCGTCCGCGAGCGCCGCGGCGCACTGGTGGGATTCGCCTACCTGCTCACCGGCGACCGCCCGGCCGCCGAGGACCTGGTGCACGACGCGATCATCCGCACCTTCTCCCGCGCCCGTCGGCTCGACAACATCCACGCCGCGGAGGGCTACGTGCGACGCGCGATCACGACCCAGTTCCTCAACGGCCGCCGGTCGGCGGCCACGGCCAGGTCCAAGCAGCACCTGCTCGTCGAGAGGGACATGGCCCCGGCCGATGCGCATGCCGGGGAGTCCGCCGAGGTCGCCAAGGCCTTGGCGACCCTGACGGACCGGCAGCGCGCGTGCATCGTCCTGAGGTACTTCGAGGACCTGAGCACGGATGAGACGGCGGACCGCCTGCGGATCTCCGCCGGCGCGGTCAAGCGCTACGTGCACGATGCGGTGGCGCGGCTGCGGGAGGAGCTTGGGGCGTTCGCCGCGCCCGAGCCGACGGCGGTGCAGGTGGGGGCGGCGAAGGGAGGTGCGTCATGGCACAGGAACTGAGGGACATGCTCGACGACCTGGCGCGGCACGAGCACATCGCGTTCGACCAGGAGCATCAGGCGGACGACCTGCTGCTGTACCGCAAGGCGATCCGCCCGCGACGGGCCGCTCGGCAGTGGGGGATCGGCGTGGCCGGCGCGGCCGCGACCGTGGCGCTGGTGGCCGGAGGCTTCGCGCTGGGCGGCGGGTGGGGCGCCGACCCGGTCCAGCCGATCACGTCCCCCGAGGTCGTGACGCCGTCGCCCGAGCCGACGGCCGGCGCGGAGGGCGCCGACGGCGACGCGCCGACGGACGGGACGGCGGACGGGACGGCGGACGCTGGAGCGCTCACGGGCCCGGAGGACTGGGAGGTCGAGCACTTCCTGCTCGACCCATCTCCGGCGGGCGCCGCGATCGCCGCCCCGGCGGTCGCGGGATTCGCCGAGTCGGAGTCGTGTGCCGCGCTGCCGGACCAGGGCGCGCTCGCGGGCGACGAGGGCCTGGGCGGCGAGGGACAGTTCCTAGGCGTCTTCTCGACGACCGGCGGCGCGAACGTGGTTCATGCCCGGGCCTTCGCCGCGGAGGACGCCGCACTGGCGTACCTGGACACGGTCGCGGCGACGGGCGCGGCCTGCGCGGACGCCCTCGCCGACTCGGGCGCGACGGTCAGCAGCTCGAGCATCGCCCTGACCGGCGTGCGCGGCCAGGCGGTGCGGGTGCGCCTCGACGGCGATCAGGCGGCCGGGGACGAGTGGGCGCTGTGGGTGCACGTCGACGGTCCGGATGCCGTCGCGGTGGTGGTGGAGCCGGGCGCGGACGACCTGGCTGCGCGCATCATCGGCGACTGGGTGCGCGAGCGGTAGCGGGCGAGGGGAGTGCGCGGGCGGAGTCCCTGGAACTCACCGCAGGTGCGTGTCGAGGTCCGCGACGTGGCCGCGTACGGCCGCCGCAAGCCCGCGCAGCCAGCCCCGCACCCCACGGGAGGTGGTGCGATGGGTGGCGCGCGCCGCATCGGCCCCCGCGGCAAGGGTGCCGTCGATTGCCCCGCGCGTCCGGCGGATCCACTCGCGGCGACGGTCCTCGAGCTCGCCACGCTGGGCGAGCGCGAGGCGCACGCGGCGGGCGACGTGGAGGCGGCGCAGCGTCCTGGGGTCGAGGCGCGCGGTGAGCGCGATGGCGCCCGCCGTGAGTCCCAACGACACGAGCGGCGTCGCCTGGAGGCCCCACCTCCCGACGATGAAGCCGCCCAGCAGCGGCCCCAGCGCGGCGCCCGAGTTCATCACCACCATGTACGTCGACGCGCCCAGGTCCGCGGGCCACGGGGTGTGGCGCAGCGCCCAGTTCAGCAGCGCGGCCACCAGGATCGCCCAGCCGGAGGCCTGAAGCACCTGCGCGCCCACCGCCCCATAGCCGTGGCCCAGGAGCATCGCGCCCCAGGCACCCGCGAGGATCACGAGCCCCACGGCGACAGTCTCGACGGGCCGGGTCGCGAGGAACCGGCCCACCACCAGCGTCGATCCCACCGCGACGGTGCCGCCCAGCGCGAACAGCACGGGCACGGTGGCCGTGCCCACGTGCGCGACGTCCGTGAAGAAGGGGACGACGTACGTCCACGTGGTCGACATGGCCACGGAGGCCGTGAACGTGACCGCGAGGACGCGCAGGTAGTCGCGCAGCGACGGCAGGTCGCCCCGGTCCTGGCGGGGGGCGGGGGCCTCGTCGGCGTCGTCGGGCTGGGCGTCGGGCTCGGCCGTGGCGCCGCGGGCGCGGGGCCGTCCGGGGAGCAGCCCGGCGAGCGCGACGGCGAGCAGGGCGCCCAGCGTGGCGAACCCCCAGTACGGCGCCTGCCAGCCCAGATGGGTGCCCGCCACCGTCACCAGCGGCGTCCCGATCACGCCCGCCGCGGACGCACCCAGCATCACCCGCGTCACGGTCCGGCCTCTCAGATGCGGGGCGAACATGCTCGCGGCGGTGGGCGCGACCACGGCCCAGAACAGGGCGTGCGCGGCGGCGGAGATGACGCGGCCGCCGGCGAGCTGCACGAAGTCTGTGGCGGTCGCCGCGACAGCGACGCCCGCGGTCCACACGGCCATCGTCACGCCGAGCGTGAGGCGGCGCGAGAGCCGCGCGGTGAGCGCGGTGAGCGGCAGCGCCGCGAGCACCACGGTGAGGGCGAAGGCGGTGGCCAGCAGGCCCACCTGCGCGACGGAGACCCCCAGGCCCTGTGCGATCGCCGGGCCGAGCGCCACGATGGACGCCTCGTTCGCGCCGGTGACGAACGCGCCGGCAGCGAGCGCGGCGAGCGCGAGTCCCGCGCGCCGCGGCGACAGCGTGAGCGAGGCGAGGCTGCGGACCCCGGGGTCCGCCTGGTCGACCACGACGGCCTCGCCGCCGGCGACCGTGGGAATGGCGAGGGTCGTGGGGTCGGCCTCCGGTGCATCGTCCCTGGTTGGGGTGCCGGTGCCGGGAGGGTGGGCCGGGGCGTGGTCGAGGACGTGCGCCAGCGAGTCGAGGTCGAGGGTGCGGGTGGAGTCGCTCATGGGTGGCTCCCTGGTCGGTGGCGGGCAAGGTGGGTGCGCCATCGGAGGGATCCGGCGGCGCGTGAGGGCCGCGCCGCCCAGCGAGCCCGGTCGGGGACCGGCTCGCCTGAAGTACCAACGGCGCGCCCGCCGGATCTGTTTCCGTCGTCGCGCCGCCGCATATCAACGTTAGGGCCGCGGGGGACGATGCGGAAGGGGCCTTGGGTTCTTTTCGCGTCTTCTTGCCCCCAACCTGAGGGGGCGACGACGTGTTGTGGTGGCAGAGGCGTCCGTACGGGGGCGCCCACCCTGGGGAGGGGACGATCATGCGAACTACAGTGAAGATCGCGGCGATCGCGTCGGCGGGAGCGTTCGCGCTGGCCGCGTGCACGACGTCGGAGTCGGCGGACACGACCGCGGAGGTGGCCGACGACGGCGCGCCCACCGCGGCTGCGGCCCCGGACACGAGTGCCGCCGGAAGCACGGCGCCTCAGGGGTCCATCGACTTCCCGGAGGCGCGCGGGGCCGCGGAGGAGCAGCTGCTCAACGCGTTGATCGCGTACGAACCCGAGATCGACGGCACGGACGCGACCATGCTCGGCGAGCGCGGCGTCGACAGCATCGACGACTTCCCGGACACCCCGCGCGTGGTGGATCCCGCCGCCTGCGGTCCCATCACCGAGGCGCTCTCGTTCGGGCAGGGCGATCGGGAGGGCAATGATGTGTTCGCGTACCTGTTCTACCTGTCGTCCGAAGGCGAGCCGATGGGCGACGTGGTGGCGGACGTGATGGTGCGGCTGTACGACAGCCCCGAGGGCGCTCAGGGCATCCCGGCGTCCGCACTTGCCGCCGCGGACGACTGCACGGGCTTCAGTGAGTCCATCCTCGAGCGCGGCAGCGAGGTGACGGTGAGCGGCGTCGCCGTGGACCGCGTGGCCTTCTCCAATCTGGATCGCGACGCCACGCGCGTGTCGGTGGTGGTCGAGTCCTGGATCGAGGACGGCGCCGACCGGCTGGATGGTCCACGCTTCGAGCGCCACTACTACTACCCAGTGGGCAACGCGGTGATCCGGGTGACCACGTACGAAGGCGAGGGCTACGGGCTCGACGATCCGCCGGTGGTCGTGGGCCAGCTCCTCACCGGCCTCATCGAGCACGCCGGGCTCGAGTAGCGGCGCGGGGGAGAGGCGCGAGATGAGCATCACGATGAGGTGGCCGGCGGCCGCGGCGGTCGGCGCCCTGGCGCTTGCGGCCTGCACCGGCGCCGGGCCCGACGCCCAGACGAGCGGAGCCCCGGACGAGGACGCTGCGGTGACGGCGGCCGCCTCGCCCGGGGACTCGCCCACGGCTTCGCCGACGGCTTCACCCGCGGCGGCGCCCGCGCCGGGCGACCGGCCCATCCATGACGTCGCGCTGGGCGAGTACATCGCGGGGTTCAGCCCCGACCTTGCGGGCGTCGGCGGGCGGGACGGCGAGGCGCTCGCCTGGACCCCCGACGACTCGCCCGAGGCGCGCTGGTTCCCCGTCACGGGATTCCATGAGGGGCCGGCCGCGGCCGTCGCGCCCGCGGACTGCGCGCCGCTGGAGGCCGGACTGCGACTCCTCACCGACCAGGACCTGACCGCGAGGTCCGGCGACGCGGTCGCGTCGCTCGGGTACGCCCAGACGCCGGGCGGCACCGCGTGGGAGAGCCACGTGGGGGTCGAGCTGCGCGTCTTCGCCGATGCCTCGGGCGCGGCGCAGACGCTCGCGGTCGTGGCGGGCTCGAGCGACTGCACCGAGTTCGAGGTAAGCGAGGCGGATGTCAATCCGCCGATGGTGACCCGTTTCACCGGCCTGCGGGTCGAGTCCGTCGACCTCGACGGGATCGACGGCCCGGTTGCGGAGGTGAGCGGCGGGGAGGTGGAAATGCTCGTCGACGGCGTGCCGCTCGAGGTCACGGACGAGGCGGGCGACGCACTCGAGGGGCCTACAGGGGAGGAATACGACGGTCACCAGTACCTCTATGCGACCGGGCCCTACCTCATCACGGTGAGGACGGGCCTGCTCGAGAATGACGACGCCGCCGCGGCCGCGGTGCTGTCCCAGCTCGTTGCCTACCTGGAGGCGGCCTGAGACGGATCGCGCCGGGTATGCAGGACTCGGAGCACCACGATGTCCGGGCCCTCAAGCCGGTAGAAGACTCCGAAGGGGAAGCGCCGCACGCGGGCGCGACGCACCCCGGGCATGCCCTCGACCGGCGGAGCGCCGTTGGGAAACATCTTCATCCGCTCGATCGCGCCGTCGAGGCTCTCGAGGAAGCGGGCCGCCGTCGCGTCGTCGACCTCGCGGTAGCGGTCGCGGATGTCGGCCAGGTCACGCGCGGCGCGCGCGGTGAGCCGGACGCTCACCGGTCGGAATGGAGATCGGCTCGCACCTGGTCCCAGTCCCGAAGCGACGCGTCCGGCTCATCGAGCGCGGCGGTGAGCAGTCGTCGTTCCTCGTCGCTCGGCACGTAGACCGCCTCGCCGAAGTGCGTGCGCAACGCTTCCTGAACCACCTCCGAACGTGTGCGGTGCTCGATCCTGCGGGCGCGCTCGACGATCTCGAAGAGCTCCTCCGGCAGGGTCACCGCGACCTTGCGCACCGCCATCGCCACTCCCACCGTTCGCTCGGGTATGACTTCAGCATACTCGCGGCCGTCGTCGTGCGGAAGGCGCCCGCCGGCGGCGCCGCCCGTCCTTCCAGCGTCATGTCGCACCGCCGCGCGGTGTCTCACAACCTCCGGGAGGGGTCGCCTGTTCTGAGCCTGTGGTGGCCGGGCGGCCGCCCGGGGGAGGCAGGATCATGAACGGACGAGAGAAGGGCACGGGGGCGGGCGCGCGGCGCCGTGGCGTCCTGGTCGCGGCGATGGCGTGCGTGGCGCCGCTGGTGGCGGCGTGCGATTCGGGCACCGCCGGCGACGAGGCGGCCGCGGATTCCGCGCCGACGGCGGCTGCGGACTCGGCGTCGGCGTCGTCGCCGGAGCCCACGGAGGACGCCGCTGCGGGGGCGACCGGCACGGCTCCCGCCGATGATCCCGACCTCTGGGATCGCTTGGAGGCGTTCGACGATGTGGTGGAGATCGAGGGCTTCGCGGTGCCGTCGAGATTCCGGTCGCCGGTCGATCGCGCGGACGGGTGGTACGGCTCGTCGACACCGGCCGTCGAGCCCGCCGACTGCGTCGGCTTCATGCGCGCCGAAGGCCTCGGCACGACCGCGGACCTGACCTCCGCCGCGGGCGACCTGATCAACCCCGTGTCGCCGTTCTTCCCTGGCGGCAAGCTTCCCGGCGAGGACGAGGCAGTGCCGAGCGTGAGCGTCTTCACGCGCGTCTTCGGCGACGAGGCGCTCGCCGGCGAGGTGACGCCGCTGCTCCTGGACGCCGATTGCACGACGTACACGACGATGGAGACATGGGACGATGGCACGTTCACGTCGCAGGTGGTGGTCGACGAGGTGACGGCGGTCGACCTGGAAGGGTTGTCGGAGCCCGCGGTGCGGATCGCCTACGGCGCCTCTTCCGCTTCCCTTCACGAGGAGGCCACCGGCGAGACCCAGGAATGGGCCGGCCCGCCCAGCGTCGCGTACGTGTACGTGGACGGGCCTTACGGGATCACGGTGGGCGTCGAGGGGGTCGACGGTGCGGAGGCCATCGCCGCGAGCGTGATCGGCCGGTTCCTCGACCACATGGCCGCCGAGTGACACCGGCGCGCACCCGAGCGATGATGGAGTGACGATGGCGGCGGCGGGAGGACGCACCATGGGGGCGTGGCACGGTGTGCTCGACACCCTGGTCCGCGAGCGCCGCAGCCGCCTGGTCGGCTACGCGTACCTGCTCTCGGGTGACCGGCCGACCGCCGAGGACCTGGTCCACGACGCGATCATCCGCGCGTTCACGCGCGCGCGACGGCTCGACCACGTCAACGAGGCCGAGGCCTACGTGCGCCGGGCGATCCTCACCCAATTCCTCAACGGTCGCAGTCGGCAGGCCGTGGCGCGCGCCAAGCAGCATCTGCTGATCGAGCGCGACGTCGCGCCGGCCGACGAGCACGCGGGCGAGCACGATGCGGTGGTTCTCGCGCTGCGCGAGCTTCCCGCCCGCCAGCGCGCGTGCGTGGTGCTTCGCCACGTCGAGGACCTGTCCACGTCGGAGACCGCCGAGCGGATGGGCGTCTCGGAGGGGGCGGTCAAGCGCTACCTGCACGATGCGCTGGAGCGCCTCCGGCAGACGCTGGGGGACCTGGGCGGCGAGCAAGCGCACGAGAGCGTCGCGGTCGAGGCACGACGAGGGGGTGCGCGATGACCGAGGACCTGCGCGGGCAGTTGCTCGCCTCGCTGGACAAGGAGGCGCGGCGCTTCGCTGCCGACCACCCCGGCGACGAGACGGGGCTCTACGAGCGCGCCATCGCGCCGGGCCGGCGTGCGCGGCGGATGCGCGAGGCGGCGGTCGGGATCGCCGCGACGGCCGTGCTCGCCGTCGGCGCGTACGCGCTGTTCGTCGACCGCGCGCCGATGGACCCGGCCCCGCCCGCACCGCCCGTCCCGGAAACCACCCTCGACCTGCGACTGCGCGAGTGGGAGCCGCCCGCGACGCTCGAGCCCGATCGCGCCGCGGAGGGCCTGGTCGAGACGTTCGGCCTCGAGGCCGGCGCCGTGCCCGGGTGCGACCTGCTCGACGCATATGCGCGGCTCGAGGCCGCTGCCGACCGGGGCGGGGCACCCGTGGCGCTCGGCGCCGTGGTGACGCCGGAGGGCGGCGCGAATGTGGCGGTCGCGCGCCGGTTCGCCTCGGAGGACGATGCGACGGCCTACCTGGGCGACGCGGCCACCACCGCGCGGGCGTGCGCGGACGAGGCGGCGGCCGCGGGGCTCGCGGTGACCGTCGGCGACGTGGGCCTGGCCACCGTCGCTGGTGAGGGGCTCCGGGTCGAGGTCACGGAGGTCGCGGAGCCCGACGTCGCGTGGACCGCATGGATCCACGTCCGGGGCGACGAGGCGCTCGCGGTCACCGTGGAGCCCGGCGCCCGCGACCTGGCGGGCGCGACGATCGTCGCGTGGTTCGTCGCGGCCGGATAGCGGCCCGCCCGGCCGCCGCCCGTCCTTGCCACGCTGTCCTACACTGGACGCACCAGCATCGACCCGGCCATCACCGGCGAGCTTGCGGAAGAACGGGCGCCACCCGGTGGCGGCGCCCCAGTAGACCCGCACGGGCAGCCCGTCACAGCGTTCACGAGAGGCGACCGCACCGGAAGGTGGGGGAGCAAGCGGGGTGGTACCGCGCATCGTCCCCAGGGACGGGGCGTCCTCGCAGTCGATGACGTCAGTGACCACCACGCGAGGACCGCATGAACGCCGCCCGTTACCCGCTGCACCGCTCCGCCGATCAGGACACCCATGCCGAGGTGCCGCCGTCGCCGCACTTCCCGTCGATCGAGACGGACGTGCTCGCGTACTGGGAGCACGACGGCACGTTCCAGGCGTCGATCGACAACCGCCCGGCCGAGAACCCGGCGGACGAGTTCGTCTTCTACGACGGCCCGCCCTTCGCGAACGGCCTGCCGCACTACGGCCACCTGCTCACCGGCTACGCCAAGGACGTGGTCCCGCGCTTCGAGACGATGCGCGGCAAGCGCGTCGAGCGTCGCTTCGGCTGGGACACCCACGGCCTGCCCGCGGAGCTCGAGGCCGAGCGCGTGCTGGGCATCACCGACAAGGCCCAGATCGACGAGATGGGCATCGCGGCGTTCAACGAGGCGTGCCGCTCGTCCGTCCTGAAGTACACCGAGGAGTGGGAGCAGTACGTCACCCGCCAGGCCCGCTGGGTGGACTTCGAGAACGACTACAAGACGCTCGACGTCACCTTCATGGAGTCGGTGATCTGGGCGTTCAAGACTCTCTACGACAAGGGCCTCGCCTACGAGGGCCACCGCGTGCTCCCGTACTGCTGGCGCGACGAGACCCCGCTGTCCAACCACGAGCTGCGCATGGACGACGACGTGTACGCCATGCGCCAGGACCCGGCGCTCACCGTGCTGCTGCCGCTGGTCGACGCGCCCGGCGACCTCGCGGGCGCGTCCGTGCTGGTGTGGACCACCACGCCGTGGACCCTGCCGTCGAACCTCGCCGCCGCGGTGGGCCCGGAGATCGAGTACTCCGTGGTGCGCCCGGTCGAGGGCGCGTTCGCCGGTCGCACGCTGGTGCTGGCCTCCGCGCGCGTCGCCGAGTATGCGCGCGAGCTGGGCGAGGGCTGCGAGACGGTCGCGACGGTGCCGGGCTCGGCGCTCGCGGGGCTGTCGTACCAGGCGCCCTTCGCGTACTTCGCGGGCACGGAGAACGCCCACCGCATCCTCGCGGGCGAGTTCGTCTCGACCGAGGACGGCACCGGAATCGTCCACCTGGCCCCCGGCTTCGGTGAGGACGATGCGGCCGTGTGCCAGGACGCCGGCATCCCCACCGTGGTGCCGGTCGACTCCAAGGGCCGCTTCACCAGCGAGGTCACTGACTACGCGGGCCAGCAGGTCTTCGACGCCAACCCCGTCATCATCAAGGACCTCAAGGAGCGCGGCACGGTCCTGCGCCACGAGACCTACGACCACAGCTACCCGCACTGCTGGCGCTGCCGCAACCCGCTCATCTACAAGGCCGTGTCCTCGTGGTTCGTGCGCGTGACCGAGTTCCGCGACCGCATGGTCGAGCTCAACGAGCAGATCCGCTGGGTGCCCGAGCACATCAAGCACGGGCAGTTCGGCAAGTGGCTCGAGGGCGCGCGCGACTGGTCCATCAGCCGCAACCGCTACTTCGGCACCCCGATCCCGGTGTGGGTGAGCGACGACCCGGCGCACCCGCGCATGGACGTTTACGGCTCGCTCGAGGAGCTCGAGCGCGACTTCGGGCGCCTGCCGCTCGACGAGCGCGGCGAGCCCAACCTCCACCGCCCCTACATCGACGACCTCACCCGGCCCAACCCCGACGACCCGACCGGCCGGTCGACCATGCGCCGCATCCCGGACGTGCTCGACGTGTGGTTCGACTCGGGCTCGATGCCGTTCGCGCAGGTGCACTACCCGTTCAACAACCGCGAGTGGTTCGACAGCCACTACCCGGGCGACTTCATCGTCGAGTACATCGGCCAGACCCGCGGCTGGTTCTACACCCTGCACGTCCTCGCGACGGCCCTGTTCGACAAGCCGAGCTTCAAGACCTGCGTGAGCCACGGCATCGTCCTCGGGTCCGACGGCCGCAAGATGTCCAAGTCCCTGCGCAACTACCCGGACGTCAACGAGGTGTTCCAGCGCGACGGCTCCGACGCGATGCGCTGGTTCCTCATGAGCTCGCCCATCCTGCGCGGCGGCAACCTGGTGGTCACCGAGGAGGGCATCCGCGAGGGCGTCCGCCAGGTGATGCTCCCACTGTGGTCCACCTACTACTTCTTCACCCTCTACGCGGGCGCCGCGAACGGCGGCGCGGGCGTGCTGGGCGTCGAGGTGGACGATGCGCGGGTCGCGTCGCTGCCGGTCATGGACCGGTACGTGCTCGCCAAGACGGCCGAGCTGGTCTCCACCGTCACCGAGCAGATGGAGGCGTTCGACGTGCCCGGCGCGTCCGAGTCGCTGCGCCAGTACATGGACCTGCTCACCAACTGGTACGTGCGCACCCAGCGCGACCGGTTCTGGGACGAGGACCAGGACGCGTTCGACACGCTCTACACGGTGCTGGTCACCGTGTCGCGCCTGGCCGCGCCGCTGCTGCCGCTCATGACCGAGGAGGTCTACCGCGGCCTCACCGGCGAGCGCTCCGTGCACCTCACCGACTACCCGGTCGCGCGCTCCGCGTGGGCCGACGCGTCGCTCGGGTCCGTCATGGACCAGGTGCGCGAGGTGGTGTCGAGCGCCCACGCGCTGCGCAAGAAGGAGCAGATCCGCGTGCGCCAGCCGCTCACGTCGCTCACGGTGGCGGTCGCGTCGCCGGCGCTGCTGGAGCCGTACGCCGCGCTCATCGCGTCCGAGCTGAATGTGCGCGAGGTGCGCCTGATCTCCATCGAGGAGTTCACCGCCGCCAACCCGGTCGAGCGTCGCCTCACGGTGAACGCGCGTGCGGCCGGCCCGCGCATCGGCAAGCAGGTGCAGGCCGCGATCAAGGGGTCCAAGACCGGCGACTGGTCCGAGGGCGCGGACGGGGTCGTGTCCGGCGGCGTCGCGCTGGTCGAGGGCGAGTACGCGCTCGAGACCGTGATCGGGGCGGACGGCGGCGCGGCCGCGGTGCTGCCCGGCGCCGAGGGCGGCTTCGTGCTGCTCGACACCGCGATCACGCCGGAGCTCGAGGCGGAGGGCTTCGCCCGCGATCTCATCCGCGCGATCCAGGACGAGCGCAAGAACGCCGGCCTCAACGTGTCCGACCGCATCGCGCTGCGCGTCACGGTGCCCGCCGAGCGGGTCGAGGCCGTCGAGGCGCACCGCGCGCTCATCGCGGGCGAGGTGCTCGCGACGTCGTTCGAGGTGACCGCCGGCGAGGCGCAGCAGATCGAGGTCGCGAAGGCCTGAGCCGTCCCCCCGCCCGTCACCCCTCCACACACAAAATGCGCTGCTCCACACATGCGTCGGCGTGTCGTCGGCGTGTCGCGCAGATATCAGCGATTCTGCGCCGCTGTGAGCCGGTCGTGTGTGGAGGAGTGACGGCGGGCGGGGGCGTGCAACGATGAGTTCATGACGGTGCTCATCGATGTCGCGCAGTTGACCCACGAGCTCGCCGGGGAGCGGCCGCCGCGGCTGCTCGACGTGCGGTGGGTGCTCACCAAGCCCGACGGACGCGAGGACCACGCCGCGGGTCATATCCCGGGCGCCGTGTACGTGGACCTCGACACCGACCTCGCCGCGCACGGCGAGCCCGAGGATGGCCGCCACCCGCTGCCCACCCGCGAGGCGTTCGAGGCGGCGGCGCGGCGGTGGGGACTCCAGGGCGGCGACGCGGTGGTGGTCTACGACCACGGCCCTGCGTTCGCCGCGGCCCGCGCCTGGTGGCTCCTGCGCCACGCGGGCGTCGACGTCCGGATCCTCGACGGCGGGCTCGAGGCGTGGATCGCGGCCGGCGGGGCGGTCGAGGCCGGCGCCGTGACGCCCCCGCCGGGGGCCATCACGCTCGACTGGGACCGCATGCCCGTCGTCGACGCCGACGGCGCCGGGACGTGGCCGTCGCACGGCACCCTGCTCGACGCGCGCGTGGGGGAGCGGTACCGCGGCGAGGTGGAGCCCGTCGACCCCGCCGCCGGTCACATCCCGGGCGCCATCAACGCCCCGACCGCCGCCAACGTGCATCCCGACGGGACGTTCCTGCACTCGGACGACCTGGTGGTCCGGTTCGCGGCGATGGGCTGCTGGGCGGACAGCGGCGCCGTCGCGGGCCGCGCCGCGGAGTCGGGCTCGGACCCGAACGCCCCGAAGGTCGCCGTCTACTGCGGCTCCGGGGTGACCGCGGCCCATCAGATCGCGGCTCTCGAGATCGCCGGCATCCCGGCCGCGCTCTACCCGGGGTCGTGGTCGCAGTGGTCCAACCAGGCGCATCGTCCCGTGGCGACGGGGGCCGAGCCCGGCGCCTGACGAGGACCCGCAGCGCGCCCGACGCGCCCAGCGCGCCCAACTCGCCCAGCGCGACCTACGCCCGCGCGAGCATGTCGTCCACGACCGCGCCGGTGAGCTCCCGGTCGATCGCGAGCTCCCGCCCGTCCAGCGTGTGCAGCGGGCGCAGGAGGAAGGCCGAGTCGGCGAGCCAGATCGCGTCCGCCGACGCGAGCTCGTCGACCCGGATGGCCCGGTAGTCGCACGTGAAGCCGCGCGCCTCGAACGCCTCGAACGCCGCGCGCTGGGCGGTGCCGTGCAGCAGGCCTCCGTCGATCTCGGGCGTCGAGACCATCCCGCCGTAGCGGACCAGCACCGTCGAGCGCGGCGCCTCGAGCACGAAGCCGTCGGTCGTGGTGAACACCACCTCCTGGGCCCCGCGCGCGGCGGCGTGGCGCAGCGCCGCCATGTTGACCGCATACGACAGGGTCTTGGCGCCGATGGTGAGCCACGGCGCGCTCGCCCCGATGCCCAGGGGATAGCCGCGGGTGAGCGTGATCGCGGAGACGCCGTCCCGGCGCGCGGGCCGCGGGTCGGGGAACTCGTCCGCATAGACGAAGCCGAACGGGCTGCCCGCAGGACGGTCGGGCGAGGCCTCGGCGCCGCCGCGCGTGTAGACGATCTTCACGAGCACGGTGGGCGGCGGGGCGTCCAGCGGCGCGAGGAACTCCCGCACCGCGGTCGCCACGGCGTCGCGCAGGTCGCCCAGGTCGGGCGCGGGCAGGTCGAGCATGCTCGCCGACTGGGCGAGCCGCTCGAGGTGCGGCTCGAGGTCGTGGATGCGGCCGTGGTGGACGCCCACGGACTCGAAGACGCCGTCGCCGCGGGTGAGCCCCTGGTCGGTGGCGGTCGCGATGGGCGTGGACGGGTCGATGACGCGCGCGGGCGCGGACGGCACGCCGGCGGCGGGCGAGCCGCAGAGGACGAGGACGGGCATGGCACCTCCCACCGGCCACCGTAGCCCCCGAGGGGACGATGCGCGACGGTCAGTTCGCGGGCGAGGCCGCCCCCGCGTCGGGGGTCGGGTCCGGTGCGGGGCCGGCCTCGGGCGCGGTCGTCGGGTCCTCCTCGGGCATCGGCTCCGGTGGGACCGTCGCCTCACTCGCGGAAGGGTCGGGGGAGTCCCCGCCCGCCTCCGCGTCGTCGGGACTCAGGGCCGTCCCGTCCGCACCCACCACGTCCCCGTCGACGCGCGTCCGGCGCAGCTCGACCTCGCCCGACGTCGCGATCACCGCGCCCGCGCCGCTCGTCGCTACGTTGCCCACCAGCGCGGAGGCGGAGATGCGCACGTCGTGCTGCCCGCCGCTCACGTGGAGGCCGCCGCCGGCGGCCGTCGCGGTGTTGTCCACCACCTGGCTGCCGGACACGTCGACCGCGGCCTCCTTCACCGCGATGGCGCCGCCGTGCGCGCACCAGTTCGACGTGAAGGTGGACCCGCTGATCGCGACGGGCTCCGCCGTGCCGACCGCCAGCACCGCCCCGCCGTGCCCGTCCGCGCTCGATCCGCAGGTGTGGCCCGTGACGAACGTGCGCTCGAGCGCGAGCGTGCCGCCCCGGACGGCCACCGCACCGCCGCCGCCCAGGTCCTCGAGCCCCAGGCCGCCCTCCAGGTCGCGCGGGCCGCCCTCCGCGTTGCCGTCGACCAGGGTGAGGCCCACGAGCTCGATGCGCGGGGTGGCGCGGGTGGTGCAGTCGTCCGCGAGGGTGCCCAGCCCCGCCTCGCACGCGTTCGCGTACAGCAGCGGCCGCTCGTGCGCCCCCGCGAGCGCCACCGTGCCGCCGCCGTCGATCCGGACGCGCTCGAGCGGCGCCCCGCCCTCCTCACAGCCCACGGTGTTGCACACGGTGAGGGTGGTGTCGAGCACGATGACGTGCAGCGCGGTCCCGCAGTCGAAGGAGATGTCCCCGCCCGCGCGCACGGCGGCCGCGACGGCCGCGGACGTGCACGTCTCGGGCGACCCGCCGCCCACGATCACGCGGTCCTCCTCCACCGCCACGATGCCCTGAGCGTCCCCGGCCGATGCGCCGGTCGCCCCGCGCCTCACGTCCGGCATGGGCTCGGGAGAGGGTGCCGCCGCCGCGGGTGCGGTGACCGCGGGCTGGACCTCGGGCGCGGCCTGGGGCCTCGCGGTGGGCGATGCGGTGGCGGCCTCGGGTGCCGATCCGCCGGTGGGGGCGGGCGACGCCCCGTACGCCCGGGGAGTCGCGGGAGGCGCGACGGTGCACGCGGTCAGTCCCAGAAGGGCGACCGCCGCGAACCCGAGGAGTGCCGGGGACGACTCACGCATGGCAGGAGAATAGGGGGCAAATCCGACATTCCCGACTCGGCGGCGTGTCGCACCGTGGGCGTGTCGCGACGCGCGACCCGAATCCGTGCATCGTCCCTGCTAGTGGCGAATGTGGCCACCATCACACCCCGGGAGGCGTCGTTTCGTCGGGTGGGCCGTCGGGGGTGGCTGAGAATGGTCGCGTGACGATGGACGTCTTCCCCGACCTCAGCCTGGCCGAGGCCGCGCGCGAGCTTGCCGCGCACCTCGAGGGCCGTCCGGGACCGCGTCGCGACGGCACCCTCATGCGGGTCTCGGACGCGCTGTCGCGGCTGGAGGATCCGCACCTCGACCTCGACATCATTCACATCGCCGGACTCGACGGACGGGCGTCGACCGCCCGCATGACCGAGGCGATCCTGCGCCGCCACGGGCTGCGCACCGCGCTGCTGGCGCCCGCGCGTCGTGGCGCAGAAGCGCTCTTCGTGGACGGCGCCGAGCTCGGGCCGGCCGCCCTGGTCGCGGCCTGGCGCCGCGCCGCCCCCGCGCTCCATCATGTGGACGCGCGTGCCGGCGAGGCGGGCCGCGCGACGCACGAGGAGGCGCTGCTGGTGCTCGGCCTCGTGGCCGCGCGCGCGGCCGAGGTGGACGTGGTGGTCCTCGAGGCCGCCGGCACGGACAGGGACGCGACGCACGCGGCCGATGCACGGGTCGCCGTCCTCGCGGACGTCGCCCCGGCGGGCGCCGGGACGGGTGCCTCGCGCGATGCCGCGGCCGGGACTCCGGCCACCCTCACGCCCGCCCAGGCGGCCCGCGCCGCGGCCGGGATCATCAAGCCGGGCGCCGCGGTGGTGTGCGGGCCGCAGCGCCCCGCGGCCGCGACCGTGATCGCGCAGGCGGTGGCCGCGCGCGGCGCCGTGCTCGCGGTCGACGGCCAGCGCCTGTCCGTCACCGATCGGCGCGAGGTCGAGCAGGGGCAGGTCGCCACGCTCACCACCGTCGCCCGCACGTACCGGGACGTCTTCGTCCCGGGCACGGGGGAGCGGGAGGCGCACCACGCGTTGCTCGCGCTCGCCGCGTGCGAGGCGTACGTGGGCGCCGGGATCCCGCGCGCGCTGCACCTGCCGTCCGTGGCGCACGGACTCGCCGCCGCTCCTGCATGAAACACTGGGGCCCATGACCGACCTTGACCTCGGTGGCCTGAGCCTCGAGGAGGCCGAGCGCGAGATCTACGCGCACATCGTCTCCCGCAACCCCGAGCACGACTTCGAACCCACCCTCGACCGCGTTCGCGCCGCCTGCGACCTGCTGGGCAGCCCGCAGGACGCCTACCGCGTGGTCCACGTCACCGGCACCAACGGCAAGACGTCCACCGCGCGCATGACCGAGTCGCTGGTGCGCGAGCACGGCCTGCGCACCGGGCTGCTCACCTCGCCGCACCTCACCACGGTGCGCGAGCGCATCCAGATCGACGGCGAGCCCATCTCCCGCGAGGACTTCGTGCGGCTGTGGCTCGACGTCGCGCCCATCCTGCACCTGGTGGACGCGCGCTCTGCGGAGTCCGGCGGGCCGCGCATGAGCTTCTTCGAGGTGCTCGTGGTGCTCGCGCTCGCCGCCTTCGCGGACGCCCCGGTGGACGTCGCGGTCGTCGAGGTGGGCATGGGCGGCGTCTGGGACGCCACCAACGTGGTGACCGCCGAGGTCGCCGTCGTCACCCCCGTGAGCCTCGACCACCAGGAGTGGCTGGGCGACTCGCTCGCGGACATCGCGGCGGAGAAGGCCGGCATCATCAAGGACGGCGCCGCCGTGGTGGTCGCCCACCAGAGCGAGTCCGTCGAGCCCGTCCTCGCGGTCGCGGCGCAGGAGCACTCCGCGCGCGCCTACTGGGAGGGCGAGGACCTCGAGGTGGTCGAGCGCACCCCCGGCGTGGGCGGCCAGCTGGTCACCCTGCGCACGCCCGCGGCCCGCTACGAGGACGTCTTCGTGCCCATGTACGGCGCGTACCAGGCGCACAACGCGCTGCTCGCGCTCGCGGCCACGGAGCTGCTGATGGCCGGCGGGGGAGAGCCCGCCGCGCTGTCCGGCGAGGTGGTCGAGGCGGGCTTCGCCGCCGCCACGTCCCCGGGCCGGCTCGAGGCGGTGCGCACGTCGCCGCTGATCCTGGTCGACGCCGCGCACAACCCCCACGGCATCGAGGCCATGGTCGGCGCGCTCGACGAGTCGTTCACCTTCGAGACGCTCGTGGGCGTCGTCGGCATCCTGCGCGACAAGGACGCCGAGGGCATCCTCGCCGCGCTCGAGGGCGCGCTCGAGCACGTGGTGATCACCGCATCGGCCTCCCCCCGGGCCATCCCGGTCGACGAGCTCGCGCCGCTCGCGCACCAGATCTTCGGCGAGGACCGCGTCACGGTCGCGGACACGCTGCCCGACGCGATCGACCACGCCGTCCAGCGCGCGGAGCGCGACTCGGACATCGGCGCCGGCGTGCTCGTGGTCGGCTCGGTCACGCTGATCGCCGAGGCGCGCATCCTCACCGGCGCGGACCGCCGCAAGGGCACCGGACAGGCGCGATGAGCGACGCGACCGACGCGCCCGAGCCCGCGCGCCCGCAGCGCCCCGCGCGCCTCACCCTCACTCAGTCCGTGCTCGCGCTGCAGGCGCTCGGCGCGCTGTTCGCCGTCCTGGTCCTGTGGGGCCTGGGCCGCACGGACATGGTGGACGTCCCCGCCTGGCTCACGTGGGGCGGCGGGCTCGGACTCGTCGTGCTCCTCGCCTTCGCGGCGGGCCGTCAGGACCGCCGCTGGGGCACCTGGCTGGGCTGGGCGCTCCAGGCGCCCATGCTGGTCGCGGGCCTCATCGAGCCCACGATCGCGATCATCGGCGCGATGTTCCTCGCGCTGTGGGTGACCGCGCTGCGCCTGGGCGGGCGCATCGATCGCGAGCGCGCGGAGCGCCTCGCGGCCGGGGACGATGCGACGGCCGGGGACGATGCAGCGGAGACCGCCGCGCCCGGCGCCCCGGGGGACGAGGCGGGGCGCGACCGATGAGCGGATTCCTGTGGCGCATGGGCGGCGCGCTCGCCGCCGGCCTCCTGGGCCTGTCCCTGGTGTTCTGGCAGCTCGAGCACGCCTCGCTGCTGCGCTTCGCGGGCGAGGGACGCCCGTCGCCCGCGGTGTACGCGCTGCTGTTCGCGGGGCTGGTGCTGCTGGGCGGCGCGGTCCTGTACGGCTTCACCCGGTGGTCGGCCTACCTGCGCGAGCATCCCGAGACCCGGCAGCTGCCGCCCTGGTTCCTCATCGGGCTCATCGTGTTCTCGGGGGCGCTGTTCGTGGTCGGCTCGGCGATCCACGCCGGCTGGGTCCGCGAGCAGGACCCCACCCCCGTCGAGATCTCGCAGGGCTTCGTCGCCTACGAGGTGTTCTTCGCCGCGCTCGCGCTGCTGCCGCTCGTGCTGCTCGCGGCCCGCTGGTCGCCGGGCTACCGGCACTGAATGCGGCTCCCGCGCGGGCGGCCACGCGGACGTCGCCCCGGATGCGACGAGGGGGCCGCGGCGGGATGTCCCGCCGCGGCCCCCACGCGCGTTCGGCTCAGATGGTGACGACCGACTGGATCTCGTAGCCCTCGAGCGCCGCGCGGCCGTCGAGCTCGCCCAGCTCCATGAGGAAGGCGAAGCGGACGCTCTTCGCGCCGCCGCGCTCGAGCATCTCCGCCACGGCGCGGGCGGTGCCGCCCGTCGCGAGCACGTCGTCGATCACCAGGACGTCGCGGCCCTCGATGGGGCCCGCCGCGACGGTGAGGTCCGTGGCGCCGTACTCCATCTTCACGCCCGCCTCGAGCAGGTCGGTGCCGGGCATCTTGCCCTTCTTGCGGACCATCGTCATGCCCACGCCCAGGGTCTGGGCGACCACCGGGGCGAAGATGAACCCGCGCGCGTCGATGCCGGCCACCACGTCCACGTTCGCCGCTCGCGGCGGCATGAGCGCGATGCAGGCCTCGCGGAAGCGCTCGGGGCTCGCGAGGATGGGTGCGATGTCGTAGAAGAGGACCCCCTCGATGGGGAAGTCGGGATACGTGTCGAAGTCGTCGATCGTGATCACGGGTCCATCCTGGCACGGGGCACCGACGCCGCGGCCCACCGCCGCGTGCCGGCCCGCGCATCGTCCCTCGATGATTGTGCATTGCCCCTGGTGCCACGCCCGCGCGCACCGCTAGGCTCCCGGCCATGACGGAGCGGACGTTGATCCTGGTCAAGCCCGATGGCGTGCGGCGCGGACTGTCGGGGGAGGTGCTCCGGCGGGTCGAGGCGAAGGGCTACGCGCTCGTCGCGGTCGAGCTGCGCACCGCGACGCCCGAGCTGCTCGCCGAGCACTACGCCGAGCACCTGGGCAAGCCCTTCTACGACCCGCTCGTGGAGTTCATGCTGTCGGGGCCGGTGCTCGCCGCGGTCGCCGAGGGTGAGCGCGTCATCGAGGGCTTCCGCTCGCTGTCCGGGGCCACGGATCCCACCACGGCCGCCCCGGGCACCATCCGCGGCGACCTGGCCCGCGCCTGGGACGCCCCGGTGATCCACAACATCGTGCACGGCTCGGACTCGGTCGCGAGCGCGGAGCGCGAGATCGGCCTCTGGTTCCCGGGACTCTGAGTCCGTCGGGCGCGGCGCCTCCGCGCCACCACCACGTCACTGCGGGGCCTGGCCCGGCGAACTGTGAGATTCCTGGTACCGCCGCCTGCGCTCCCCGGGGTGTGGGGGCGCTGGCCCTACACTCGGGCGCATGCATCTCAAGACGCTGACGCTGCGCGGCTTCAAGTCGTTCGCGTCGGCGACCACTCTTGAGCTCGAGCCCGGGATCACCTGCGTCGTGGGCCCCAACGGCTCCGGCAAGTCCAACGTGGTCGACGCGCTCGCCTGGGTGATGGGCGAGCAGGGCGCGAAGACCCTGCGTGGCGGGCAGATGGCGGACGTCATCTTCGCGGGCACCGCTGGCCGCGCGCCGCTGGGCCGCGCCGAGGTCTCGCTCACGATCGACAACGCCGACGGCGCCCTGCCGATCGACTACACCGAGGTCACCATCAGCCGCACGCTGTTCCGCGCGGGCGGCTCCGAGTACGCGATCAACGGCTCCTCGTGCCGCCTGCTCGACATCCAGGACCTGCTCAGCGACTCGGGGCTGGGCCGCGAGATGCACGTGATCGTGGGTCAGGGCCGCCTCGACGAGGTGCTGCGCGCGACCCCGGAGGATCGCCGCCACTTCATCGAGGAGGCCGCCGGCATCCTCAAGCACCGCCGCCGCAAGGACAAGGCGCTGCGCAAGCTCGACTCGATGCAGGCCAACCTCACCCGCGTCCAGGACCTGACGGTCGAGATCCGCCGCCAGCTGGGACCGCTGGGACGCCAGGCCGAGGTGGCCCGTCGCGCCCAGCGCATCCAGGTGGACGTGCGCGACGCGCGCTCGCGGCTGCTCGCCGACGACCTCGCGACGCTCCAGGGGTCGATGACCAAGGACCGGGCGGACGAGACCGCGCTGCTCGAGCGCCGCGCCGCGGTCGAGCAGGCGCTCGAGGCCGCGCGCGTCGAGCTCGCGGAGCTCGAGCGCGTCGCCGCCGCCGCGACGCCCGCGCTCACCCAGGCCAACGACATCTACTACCGGCTCAGCGCGATCCGCGAGCGGCTGCGCAACCTCTCGCAGCTCGCGGAGGAGCGGCTGCGGATGCTCGGCACGCACGTCGACGCCACGCCGCCCACGGACCTGGTGGACCTCGACGACCAGGTGGCCCGCGCCAAGTCCGCCCGTGCGGAGCTCGACGCCGAGGTCGCCGCCGCCGGGACCGCCCTCGAGCGGGCGATCGAGGCGCGCAAGGAGGCCGAGGAGGTCGCGCGCGCCTCGGACCGCCATCACGCGAACCTGCTGCGCTCCGTGGCCGACCGTCGCGAGGGCGTCGCGCGTCTCGCGGGCCAGGTGGCCGCGAAGCGCTCGCGCGTCGAGGCGGGCGAGGCCGAGATCGGCCGCCTCCAGGAGCAGCTCGCGGCCGCCCAGAAGCGCGCCCACGTGGCGACCACCGAGTTCCAGCACCTCGAGACCTCCGTCGCGACCACCGAGCCGGGGGAGGAGGGCCTCGACGAGCAGGTCGAGTCCGCCTCCGCGCGCTGGGAGGACGCGAAGACGGCGCTCGCGGACCTCAAGGACGCCCTCAACGCCGCGATGCGCGAGCGTGACACGTGGGCGGCCAAGGGTGAGGCCCTCGAGCTGTCCCTGGTGCGCAAGGACGGCGCCGGCGCCCTGCTCGCGAGCGACAGCCGCGCCGTGCGCGGCACCGTCGCGTCGCTCATCGACGTGGGCGGGGACGCGGAGGACGCGATCGCCGCGGCGCTGGGACCCTTCGCGGATGCCCTCGCGGCGGACACGGTCGAGGACGCGGTCGACGCGATCCGCTGGCTGCGCGACGAGGACGCCGGGCGCGCCCGCATCCTCGTGAGCGACTCGATGGCGCACGGGAGCAACCCCGCCGTGAGCCTCCCGGACGGCGCGGCCTGGGCCTCCGACCTGGTCGACGGGCCCGCGGGGCTCGTCGAGACCGTGCGTGCGCTCGTCGCGGGAGTGGCGGTGGTGGACGACCTGGCCTCCGCCCGCGCTCTCGTCAACGAGCACCGCGAGGTGGTCGCGGTGACCCGCCGCGGCGACCTGCTGGGCGCCTGGCGCGCCTCGGGCGGCGCCGGCGACGCGCCGTCGGTGATCCACATGCAGGCGGCGCTGGACGATGCGCGGGAGCGCCGCGACGCCGCCGCCGCCACGGTCGAGCAGACCCAGGCGCGCATCGTCGCCGCCACCGAGGCGGAGCGGGTGGCGCGCGCCGAGCACGGCGCCGTGGTCGCGCGCCTCAGCGAGGCCGATGCGCGGATGGCCAAGGCCGCCGAGCAGCTGGGACAGCTGGGCGCCCAGGCGCGCGCGGCGACCAACGAGGGGGAGCGCCTCACCACGCAGCTCGAGCAGGCGCACGCCCGCCTCGAGGGCGATGAGGCCGAGCTCGAGGGCCTCGCGGACCGGCTCACGGCCGCCCAGTCCGAGCCCGAGCAGTTCGAGGAGGACACCCGCGAGGCCGCCGCCCGCCGCGACGCGGACGAGGCGGCCGCGAAGGCCGCCCGCGCCGCCGAGACCGACGCGCGCCTCGCCCTGCGCACCTCGGAGGAGCGCGCACGCGCGCTCGCCTCGCGCGCGGAGAGCCTCGAAAAGGCCGCGATCGCCGAGCGTGAGGCCCGGGCGCGCGCCAAGGCGGCCGCGCTGCGCCGCGAGCGCCAGGCCGTGGCCGCCCGCGAGGTCATCGCCGGCTGCACCGACGCGCTGCACCTGCTCGACGCCTCCGTCCAGCGGGCCGACGAGGCCCGCGCCCGCGTCGAGGCCGAGCGCTCCGAGCGTTCGGGCCGGCTGGGCGAGGTGCGCGCGCTGGTCGAGCGGCACGCCGCCGAGCACGCCCGCCTCACCGACGACGCCCACCGCGACGAGGTCGCGCGCGCCGAGCAGAACGTCCGACTCGAGCAGCTGCGCCAGCGCGCCGTCGACGAGCTGGGCGTGGACCCCGACCGGCTGGTCGAGGAGTACGGCCCCGACGTGCCCGTGCCGGTCCCGGACCCCGACGCGGACGAGGACGCCGAGCCCGCCACCGAGCCCTACGACCGCGAGGCCCAGGAGAAGCGCCTGCGCAAGGCCGAACGCGAGATGAACAAGCTGGGCAAGGTCAACCCGCTCGCGCTCGAGGAGTTCGCCGCGCTCGAGGAGCGCCACAAGTTCCTCACCGACCAGCTCGCGGACATCAAGAAGTCCCGCGCGGACCTGCTCACCATCGTCGCGGAGATCGACGACCGCGTGGAGAAGGTGTTCGCGGAGGCCTTCGCGGACACGGCCGCCCAGTTCGAGCGCATCTTCCCGCGCCTGTTCCCGGGAGGCGAGGGGCGCATCGTCCTCACCGACCCCGACCGCATGCTCGAGACGGGCATCGAGGTCGAGGCGCGCCCCGCCGGCAAGAAGGTCAAGCGGCTGTCCCTGCTGTCCGGCGGCGAGCGCTCGCTCACCGCCGTCGCGCTGCTCGTGTCGATCTTCAAGGCCCGTCCCAGCCCGTTCTACGTCATGGACGAGGTCGAGGCCGCGCTCGACGACGTCAACCTGGGCCGCCTGCTCGAGATCTTCAAGGAGCTGCAGGAGGACTCGCAGCTCATCGTCATCACGCACCAGAAGCGCACCATGGAGATCGCCGACGCCCTGTACGGCGTGACGATGCGCGGCGACGGCGTGACGACGGTCATCAGCCAGCGGCTGGGGGACGACGCGGCGTAGGGGCGCGCGCGGCCGGGTCGGCGCGCCGTCTCGCCGCGCCGTCTTCCCGAGCCCCACGGAAAGGGGACGGGGGTCCCTAGCCAGATGCGCATCGTCCCGCCTACCATGGGCACCGATGCCGATGCGGGCGTCCGCCCTCACTCCGCTGAACGCGGCAGGCATCCCCCCGAGGACCACGAACCGGGCCCGCGCGCGCCAGCGCGGGCGCGAATCGCCCGGTATGGACCCGTCTGCGCGGTGCGACGGATGAGGACGGCACCCGTCCCGTCCCCCGACACCACTGGAGAGCACCGATGTTCCACTACATGGAAGGCACGCTGATCGTCGCCGTGCTGATGGCGATCATCATCACCGTGGCCGCCTTCGCCGCCGAGGGTCGCGGCCGCCGCCTGATCCGCATCCTGCTGGGCGTCGAGGAGCGTCGCCCCATGCGCGAGCAGCTCTACGCCGAGGTCGAGCGCCCCGAGGCGTCGCTCGACGTGGTGCAGCGCATGTCGCGCATCGACCGCGAGCGCGAGCCCGTCCACTCCTGACCGGCGACCTGAGAGACTGTGCCCGTGGACGTCTCATGGATCCCTGGAGATAACGACCTTCTGGTCACCGCCATCGCGGCCCTCGTGGTCGTCGGCGGTGCCGTCGCCGGCCTTGTGGGCCGCGGGCGCAAGGCCCCGCCCCGGCAGGCCGAGCCCCCGACCCCGGTCGCGCCGACCGCTCCGGCCCCTCAGGCCGATGCGACGGTCGCCGAGCCCGAGGCCCCCGAGTCCGTGGTCGAGGAGGCCGAGCAGGCCGCCGCCACCCTCGAGGCCCCCGAGGCCCCGTCGAGCCGGTTCGCGCGCCTGCACGACCGCATCCGCTCCGGATTCGGGCAGTCGCTGCTCGCGATCTTCGGGCGGGGCGGGCTGTCGCAGGACGACTGGGACGAGCTCGAGGAGACCCTCCTCATGGCGGACGTGGGCGCCGCCGCGACCGACGAGCTGCTGGCGGACCTGCGCCGCCGCGTCAAGGCCGATCCCGAGGCCAGCCCCAAGGACCTGCTGCGCGCCGCGCTGCTCGAGGTCATCGACCCCGCGCTGGACCGCTCGCTCGCGCTGAGCGAGCCCGGCTCCGACGAGATCGACACGGCCGTGGTCGTGGGCGTCAACGGCGTGGGCAAGACCACCACCGTGGGCAAGCTCGCGCGCGTGCTGGTCGCGGAGGGGCGCACCGTGGTGCTCGGCGCCGCAGACACCTTCCGCGCCGCCGCCGCGGACCAGCTCGAGACCTGGGGCGAGCGCGTGGGCGTGCCCGTGGTCCGCTCGCACGTCGACGGCGCGGACCCCGCCTCCGTCGCGTTCGAGGCCGCCGACCGCGCCCGTGCCGAGGGCGCGGACGTGCTCCTGGTCGACACGGCCGGCCGCCTGCAGAACAAGCAGGGCCTCATGGACGAGCTGGGCAAGATCGTCCGCGTCGTGTCCAAGATCAGCGCGCCCAAGGAGGTGCTGCTGGTCCTCGACGCCACCACCGGCCAGAACGGCCTCACCCAGGCCAAGGTGTTCGGCCAGGTAGCCCCCATCACGGGCATCGTCCTCACCAAGCTCGACGGCACCGCCAAGGGCGGCATCGTCATCGCGGTCCAGCGCGAGCTCGGCGTCCCGGTGAAGTTCGTGGGCCTGGGCGAGGGCGCGGACGACCTGGCCCCGTTCGACGCCGAGGGCTTCGTCGACTCGCTCCTGGGCGACTGACCTCCCCGGACACTCCGCACGGAAGGGGCGGCGACACGCCGGTCTGAGTCCTGCCACGGGGCACCGAGGACCGCGTGTCGCGCCTGAATCCGTGCGGAGTGTCCACGGTTTGTCGGTCCCGCAACACAGTCTTTACGGCACACCGTCACATGTAACCGCGCGGAAACACGCGGGTCGTTCAGGGGAAACAGCGCTACGACAGGCTCTTTTACGACTAGCCAGGGGGCTAGGCGAAAAGGAGAAGCAGAATGGATAGCGGCAACATTGCCTGGCTCCTGACTTCTGCATCGCTCGTGCTGCTGATGACGCCGGGACTGGCGTTCTTCTACGGCGGCATGTCGCGAGGCAAGTCGGTGCTCAACATGATGATGATGAGCTTTGGCGCCCTCGCGGTCGTCACGGTGGGATGGGTGCTCGTCGGCAACGCCATCTCGGTGGGCGAGTCCGTGGGCGGCCTGTTCGGCAACCCGAGCTCGGACTTCCTGATCGCGACGTCCTGGGCTGACTACGCCTCGGCCGGCGACGGCGAGGGTCTCATCGCGGTGGGCTTCGGCGCCACGTTCGCCATCATCACCGTCGCCCTGATCTCGGGCTCGATCGCGGACCGCGCGAAGTTCAGCGCCTGGCTCGTGTTCGCGTTCCTCTGGGGCATCCTGGTCTACGCGCCCGTCTCGCACTGGGTCTGGGGCGGCGGCATCCTGAGCGACGCCGGCCCGATCTTCAGCGAGGACTGGTTCCCGCAGGACTTCGCGGGCGGCACCGTGGTCCACATCAACGCCGGTGTCGCGGGCCTGGTGCTCGCGCTCATCCTGGGCGTCCGCAAGGGCTTCGGCAAGGAGCCGATGCGCCCGCACAACCTTCCGTTCGTCATGCTGGGCGCCGCGCTGCTGTGGTTCGGCTGGTTCGGCTTCAACGCCGGTTCCGCCTTCGCCGCGGACGTCTACGCCTCGGCCGCGTGGGTCAACACCACCGCCGCCACCGCCGCCGCGATCCTCGGCTGGCTCGTCACCGAGCGCATCCGCGACGGCAAGGCCACCTCGCTGGGCGCCGCCTCGGGTGTGGTCGCCGGTCTGGTCGCCATCACCCCGGCCGCCGTCGCGGTCGACCCGTGGGGCGCGCTGCTCATCGGCCTCATCGCCGGTATCCTCTCGGCGCTCGCCGTGGGCCTCAAGTACAAGCTGGGCTACGACGACTCGCTCGACGTGGTGGGCGTCCACCTGGTCGCCGGTCTGTGGGGCACCGTGGCCATCGGCCTCTTCGGCACCACGACCTTCGGCTCCTGGGACGGCCTGTTCACCGGCGGCGGCGTGGGCGGCCTGACCGCTCAGGTGGTCGCGGCGCTGGTCACCATCGTGTACTCGGCGGTCGCTACGCTCATCATCGGACTCGCCATCAAGTTCACCATCGGATTCCGTGTGAGCGAAGAGGTCGAGGTTGCAGGCATCGACCTCGCCGAGCACGGCGAGACCGCCTACGAGGAGGCCAAGTAACCCATGAAGCTCGTCACCGCCATCATCCAGCCCCACCGCGTCGATGAGGTCCGTGCGGCCCTCGAGGCCGCCGGTGTCAAGGGCGTGACCGTCTCCGAGGCGGCCGGCTACGGCCGCCAGAAGGGCCACACCGAGGTCTACCGCGGTGCGGAGTACACGGTCGACCTGGTTCCCAAGACCCGCCTCGAGGTGCTCGTGGACGACGCGGACGCCGCGACCGTCACCGAGGCCATCGTCTCCGCCGCGCAGACCGGCAAGATCGGCGACGGCAAGGTCTGGGTCGTTCCCGTCGACGACGTCGCCCGTGTCCGCACGGGTGAGCACGGCGCGGACGCCCTCTAAGGAGAACCGACCGATCCATGGCCGACCGTTCCGTGCACGCACCGGACGGCGCCGACGCTGAGGTCCCGCACCCCCGTGGGGTGCGGGACCTCAAGCGCGTCCGGCGCGAGCAGGTCGAGGCGCTGGCCGCCTCCGACGTCTCGGGCCACGATCGCCGCGCGGCCATGACCGCGCTGGTGCTGGGACGGCTGGCCGAGCACTGGGAGGACGCCGGGGGACCGGACGAGGGCATCGCCTTCGGCGCCGTCGGCTCCCTGGGCCGCGGGGACGCGGGCCCGCACTCGGACCTCGACCTGGTGATCATCCACGACGGCCGCACCCACACCAAGGACGACATCGCCGACCTCGCGCAGCGGCTGTGGTACCCCATCTGGGACGCGGGGCTCGAGCTCGACTACTCGATGCGCTCGCTCACGGAGTGCCGCCAGGTGGCCTCCAAGGACCTCGCCGCCGCCGCGGGCCTGCTCGACCTGCGCCACGTCGCGGGGGACGATGCGGTGGTCACCCAGGCGCGCGCCTCCATCTACCAGGACTGGCGCGCCGCCGCGCGCAAGCGCCTGCCCGACCTGCTGGCCGCCTCGCGCGCCCGCGCCGAGCGCTTCGGCGAGCTCGCCTACCTCATCGAGCCGCACCTCAAGGAGGCCCGCGGAGGCCTGCGGGACCTCACCAGCCTCACGGCGCTGTCCGCCACGTGGCTCACCGACCGCCCGCACGGCTCGGTCGACCAGGCGGGGGAGCTGCTGCTCGACGTGCGCGACGCGATGCAGCTCGAGGCCGGTCGCCCCGTCACCGTGCTGGGCCGTCACCTCGCGCCCGAGGTCGCCGCCCGGATGGGCCTCGACGACCCCGACGACCTGCTCGCCGCGCTCGCCGAGGCAGGCCGCACCGTCGCGTACTCCCTCGACTTCACCGAGCGCGGCGCCCGCCGCTCGCTCGAGCGCTCCGGGGTGGGCTCGCGCGCCTTCCTCGCGCGCCGCCGCGCGGCCGCGCCGCGCCACATCCCCGTCGCCCAGGGGCTCATCGACGTGGACGGCGAGCTCGCCCTCGCTCCGGGATACGCCGCGGGGGACGATGCGCTGCTTCCGCTGCGCGCCGCCGCCACCGCCGCGGCGACGGGCCTCACGTTCACCCCCACCCTGCTCGAGACGCTCACCACGTGTCCCGACCTGCCCGAGCCGTGGCCCCAGGAGGCCCGGCGGCATCTGCGCGACCTGCTGCGCGCGTCCACGCACCTGGTCCAGGTGTGGGAGGCCGTCGACCTCTGGGGCCTCGCGGCCCGCTGGATCCCGCAATGGGACGCGGTGCGCAACCGTCCGCAGCGCAGCCCCATCCACCGCTACACCGTCGACCGCCACATGATCGAGGCCGTCGTCATCGCGGGCCGCCACCGGCGCGGGGTGCCCCGCGCCGACCTGCTGCTGCTCGCGGCCCTGGTCCACGACATCGGCAAGCGTCCCGGCGCCACCGATCACTCCGTCGACGGCGCGGCGCTCATCCCGGCCATCGCGGCGCGCATGGGCCTGTCCGGTCGCACGGCCCACGATCTCGAGCTGCTGGTGCGCGAGCACCTCACCCTCGCGGACCTCGCGACCACCCAGGACCCGGACGACCCGGCCACCGTCCGGGCGCTGCTCGACGCGGTCGAGCACCGGGCCGATCTGCTCGAGGTGCTGCGGGCCCTGACCGAGGCCGACGCCCGCGCCGCGGGGCCCAAGGCATGGACCGCGTGGCGCTCCCAGCTGGTCGACGGGCTCACCGCCCGGGCGCGCGCGGCGCTCGGCTCCGAGGGGAGCGGCCCGGGTCGGTAGAATGCCGGGGCACGCTGCGAAGGGAAACCCGTGTTCGCCAACCTCTCCGATCGCCTTACCGAGACGTTCCGCAATCTGCGGGGCAAGGGCCGCCTGTCCGAGTCGGACATCGACGGCACCATCCGGGAGATCCGTCGCGCGCTGCTCGATGCGGATGTCGCGGTCCCCGTCGTGCGCGCCTTCACCGGCGCGATCCGCGAGCGCGCGCTCGGCGCGGAGGTCTCCGGCGCGCTGAACCCCGGCCAGCAGGTCGTCAAGATCGTCAACGAGGAGCTCGTCGCGATCCTGGGCGGCGAGGCGCGTCAGATGCGCTTCTCCAAGACCGGCCCGACCGTCATCATGCTCGCGGGTCTCCAGGGTGCCGGTAAGACCACCCTCGCGGGCAAGCTCGCGCACCACCTCAAGGGCCAGGGCCACACCCCGCTGCTCGTCGCGGCGGACCTTCAGCGTCCCAACGCCGTCACCCAGCTACAGGTGGTCGGCGAGCGCGCCGGCGTCACCGTCTTCGCACCGGAGCCGGGCGTCACCCGCGAGGACGAGGTGCCCCGCGGCAACCCCGTCGAGGTGGCCCGCCAGGGCCTGCGCGAGGCCGAGCAGCGCCAGCACTCCGTCGTGATCGTCGACACCGCCGGCCGCCTGGGCATCGACCAGGAGCTCATGCGCCAGGCGGGCGACATCCGTGCGGCGGTGAACCCGGACGAGGTCCTGTTCGTCATCGACGCGATGATCGGTCAGGACGCCGTCGCGACCGCGACCGCGTTCCAGGAGGGCGTCGACTTCACGGGCGTGGTGCTCACCAAGCTCGACGGCGACGCGCGCGGCGGTGCCGCGCTGTCCGTCTCGCACGTGACCGGCCGTCCCATCATGTTCGCGTCGACGGGCGAGAAGCTCGACGACTTCGAGGTGTTCCACCCCGACCGCATGGCGTCGCGCATCCTCGACATGGGCGACATCCTCACCCTGATCGAGCAGGCCGAGAAGGCCTTCGACCAGGCCGAGGCCGAGCGCATGGCGGAGAAGGTCAGCAAGGGCGAGGACTTCACCCTCACCGACTTCCTCGCGCAGATGCAGCAGCTCAAGAACATGGGCTCGATGAAGAAGATGCTCACCATGCTCCCGGGCATGGGGCAGATGCGCGAGCAGATCGAGAACTTCGACGAGCGCGAGCTGGTGCGCACCGAGGCGATCATCCAGTCGATGACGCCCGCCGAGCGCGACAACCCCAAGATGCTCAACGGCTCGCGCCGTTCCCGCATCGCCAAGGGCTCGGGCACCTCCGTCGCCCAGATCAACTCGCTCGTCAAGCGCTTCGAGCAGGCGCAGCAGATGATGCGCGCGATGGCCCGCGGCGGCGGCATGCCGCAGATGCCCGGACAGGGCGGCGGCCCCGGCGCGTTCGGCGGCATGCCCGGCGGCAAGAAGTCCAAGGGCAAGCAGGCGCCCCAGCGCAAGGTCAAGGGCAAGTCCGGCAACCCCGCCAAGCGGGCCCAGCAGGAGGCTGCGCAGCGCAACCGCCCGGCCGCCGCATCGTCCCCCGGCTCGGCCTTCGGGATCGAGCCTCCCAAGGACTTCGACCCCAACCAGCTCGACACCGACCTGAGCAAGTACCTGGGACGCTGACGTGGTGATGCACCTCGCCGGCCCGGTGGTCGTGGGGGACGACGAGGTGCGCGCGGAGGCGTGGGTGGTCGACGGCCGCCTCACGTTCGAGCGCCCCGACGGTCCCGTCGAGCGCACGCTCGAGGGCGTCGTCATCCCCGGCCTGGTGGACGTCCACTGCCACGTGGGCCTCGACTCCGGGGGAGAGGTCGAGCCCGAGCTCGCGCTCAAGCAGGCGATGGTCGACCGCGACGCCGGCACGCTGCTCATCCGCGACGCCGGCTCGCCCACCTCGACGGCCTTCCTCCACGACGTGATCGAGGCGCCGCGGCTCATCCGCGCCGGACGCTTCATCGCGCGCCCCAAGCGCTACCTGCGCCACTACGCCCGCGAGATCGAGGTCGCCGACCTGCCCACGGCCATGGCCGAGGAGGCCCGCAAGGGCGACGGCTGGGTCAAGATCATCGCCGACTGGATCGACCGCGACGCCGGCGACCTCACCCCGCTGTGGCCCACCGACGTGCTCGCCGAGGGCGTCGCCGCCGCCCACGAGGCCGGCGCGCGCGTCACCGCGCACACCTTCGCCACGGAGGCGGCGGACGGCCTGCTCGACGCCGGCATCGACTGCATCGAGCACGGCACGGGCCTGCTGCCCGAGCACCTCGCCGAGTGCGCGCGCCGCGGCATCCCCGTGGTGCCCACCCTGCTGCAGCTCGAGAACTTCCCCGGGTTCGCGGCGCAGGGCGACGGGAAGTTCCCCGAGTACGCGGCGCGCATGCGGCGCATGCACGCGCGCCGCTTCGAGCACGTCCGGGCCATGCACGATGCGGGGGTCCCGCTGCTCGTGGGCACGGACGCGGGCGGGACGATCGGCCACGGCAACCTCCCGACCGAGGCCGCGCTGCTGGTCGAGGCGGGCCTTCCCGCCGCCGAGGTGATCGCGATCGCGACCTGGCGGGCGCGCTCCTACCTGGGCGTTCCCGGGCTCGAGGAGGGCGCCTCGGCGGACCTCGTGGTCTACGCCGACGACCCGCGCGAGGACATCCGGGCGCTCGAGCGGCCCACGCACGTGGTGCTGCGCGGCGCGCTCGTCTGAATTCTGCGCCCGGCCCGCCCCGGCCGGTGCGCATGGCGCCCGGTTCGTCCGGCGCGTCCGGTTTGCCAGGAGACTCCCAGGCTCGGCCCCGGCGGTTCCCAGCCGCGCGGACGAGTGTGGGAGGCATGAAGCGATCGACGACCGTAGTAGTGGGCGGGCTCTCCGCCGTGATGATGTCCGCAGGCTGGATCGCCGGATCCGGCATGCTCACCAGCGGCGAGGAGACCTCCACGGTCGACGCGGCCGCGTCCGCCACGACCGACGCGACCACCGGCTCCGCCGCCGACGACCAGGCGACCTCCGCCGACGACTCGAGCGTCGCGCTCGCCGACGAGGAGTCCGCCGCATCGGCCGATGAATCGACCACGTCGGACGACGAGGCGGCGCTGGACAACTCGACCACAGCGGACGCCACCACCGAGGCCGACGCATCCACGGACACCTCGGCCGATGCATCGTCCACGGGCGTGTCCGGCACGTTCGACGGCTCGGCCGTCTCCACGCGCTACGGCGCCTTCCAGGCGGAGATCACCGTCGAGGACGGCGTCATCGTCGCCATCGACTGGCTGCAGGACGGCGAGGCGGACCACCACTCGCAGCAGATCAACGACTACGCGATCCCGCAGCTCGAGAGCCTCATCCTCGAGGCGCAGTCGACGGACGTGGGGTCCATCTCCGGCGCCTCCTTCACCTCCGAGGGCGTCGAGGACGCCGTCTACAGCGCGATGGAGGAGGCGGGGCTGGTATGAGCGTCATCGAGGGGACCGGCGTCGTGCTCGACACCCGCGTCGAGGACCGTCGCCGCCGCGCGGCCGCTCTCGAGCGCCGCCGCGAGACCGCCTTCGCGCTCGGCTGGCTCGCCGGCACCGGCACCATCGCCTTCATGCTCGCGTCCGGCACCGTGGACGTCACCACCGTGCCCGGCTTCCTCACGACGCTGGGGCGCCTCGCAGGCATCGTCGCCTCGACCACGATCCTGTGCCAGCTGATCCTCATCGGCCGCATCCCGTGGGTCGAGCGGTACGTGGGTCACGACAAGGCGGCGCGCCTGCACGGCCAGTTGGGGCGCATGGGCTTCCTCTTCATCCTCGCCCACCTGGTCTTCATCGTCACCGGCTACGCGCTGTCCACGCGCAGCGGCGTCCTCGACCAGGCCTGGTCGCTGGTGGTCGACTACGGCGGCCCCATGTTCCTCGCGTGGGCGGGATTCATCCTGCTCACCGCGGTCGTGGTGACCTCGCTCGCGCTGATGCGGTCGCGCTGGTCCTACGAGGACTGGCACGTGGTCCACCTGTTCGCTTACGTCGCGATCGGCTTCTCCGTGCCCCACCAGTTCACGGACGGCTCCACCTTCCGGGAGATGGGCTGGGGCTGGTGGTACTGGCTCGTGCTGTGGACCGTCGCGGTGGGCGGGCTGCTCGTCTTCCGCGTGATCCGCCCCCTGGTGCTCCTGCGCCGCCACGACCTTCGCGTCGCCGCGCTCGACCGCCTCGCCGACGGCTCGATCGTTGTGACGATGTCGGGCCGCGACCTCACCCGGCTGGGCCCCCGTCCCGGACAGTTCCTGCTCTTCCGCTTCCTGGACCGCGAGCGCTGGGCGCAGGCCCACCCGTACTCGCTGTCCCGCGCGCCGCTCGACGGCTGGCTGCGCATCACCGTCAAGCCCCTGGGCGACGGGTCCGCGGGCCTCGCGAATCTCCGCGTGGGCACCCGCGTCATGGTCGAGGGCCCGCTGGGCACCATGACCGAGGACTCGCGCGCCGGCGACCACCTGGTCCTCGCCGGGGCCGGCGTGGGCATCACGCCCGTGCTCGCCCTGCTCGAGGGGGCCGCGTACCGGCCGGGGGAGTGCACCGTCATCGTGCGCGCCTCGTCCATCGCCGAGGCCCCTCACCTCGACGAGATCCGGGCCATCGCGACCGCGCGCGGCGCCCGCCTGTACGAGCTCATCGGCCATCGCGGCGCGAGCTGGGGCGCCGCGGGTGCGGAGGCCCCGCTACCCGTGCTCGTCCCGGAGATCGCCGGCGCCGACGTCTACGCGTGCGGCCCCGAGGCATGGGCCGATGCGCTGCTCGCCGAGGCGCGCGCCTGCGGCGTGAGCGAGGATCGCCTCCACCGCGAGGAGTTCGTGTGGTGAGCTGAGCCCCGGGCCTGGGCCCGGGGCCGGGGCCTGGGCCAGGACCTGGGCCCGGGCCCGGGCCTGGACCTGGGCCCCCACCTCGCCCCGAGGGTTCCGTGCGGGTGGGACCCTCGGGCATGCTGGGCGCGGGGGAGCGGGGCCGCGGAACAGTCGGGCCGCCGACCGCGTTGCCCCTGCCACATGCCGAGTCCCCGGAGGCACCATGGCCGTCACCGCCGCGCCGTACGCGCGCCGTGCCGCGCGCCGCGGCTGGTGGCGCGACGGTCTCGAGGCCGCCGTCTATCTGGTCGCCGCCGTCGGCATCGCGCTGTTCGTCGCGTCCGGCGGGCTGCTCGCGAACTCACCGCTCGACTGGGTCTACGCGGCGGGCCGGGCGGCGGGCATTGTCGCCGCCGTGCTGGTGCTCACCCAGGTCACGCTGGTTTCGCGCGCGCCGTGGGTCGAGCGGGCCCTGGGCCACGACCGCGCCGCCGCCACCCACACCCGACTGGGCAAGGTCGCGTTCATCGCGATGCTCGCCCACGTGGGCATCATCACCGCCGCCTCCGCGAGCTATGACGAGCGCTCGATCTTCGCGCAGACCGCCGCCTTCTGGGACCTGGGCTGGTTCATGGTGGCCGCGCAGGCGGGCTTCGGGCTCGTCACGGTGGTGGTCGCCACGTCGCTGGCCGCGGTGCGCTCGCGATGGCGGTACGAGCGCTGGCACGCGATCCACCTGCTCATGTACGTCGCGATCGCGGCGGTGGTCCCGCACCAGTTTCTCGAGGGCTCGACCTTCCGCGACGGCGGGCTCGCGTGGTGGTTCTGGTTCCTGCTCTACGCGGGCGCGATCGGCTCCTTCGTGGCCTACCGCATCGTCCGCCCCCTCGTGCGCTCCGCGCGCCACGGCCTGCGCGTCGCCCAGGTGACCGCCCACGATGACGGGTCGACGAGCATCGTCGTCGAGGGCGCCGACCTGGACCGCCTCGGCGCCAGGCCGGGCCAGTTCATGCTGTGGCGCTTCCTCGACCGGCGGCGGTGGGCGCAGGCGCACCCCTATTCGTTGTCGCGCGCCCCGCGCCGCGACTCGCTGCGGCTCACCGTGAAGCCCTCGGGCGACCACTCGGCGTCCCTGCGCGACCTCCGGCCCGGCACCCGCGTGATCGCGGAGGGGCCGCTGGGGGTGTTCTCGAATGTCGCGCGGACCGCGGCTGGCTCGGTGCTGGTCGCGGCGGGAATCGGCATCACGCCCATCCGGGCGCTGCTCGAGGAGGCCGACGGGCCCTGTGACGTCATTGTGCGCGTCCGCTCGCGCGACGAGGCGCCGCTGCTCGACGAGGTCGAGGCGGTCGCGGCCGAGCGCGGGGCGCGCCTGCATGTGGTCACGGGGCCCCGCGGCGCCGGTTGGGGTACGGCGGCGGGGGAGAGCCTCGCGGATCTGGTGCCGGACGTCGTGGCACGCGACGTGTTCGTCTGCGGCCCGGTGCCGTGGGCCGATGCGGTGGTCGCCGACGCGCGCGCCGCCGGGGTCCCGTCCGGGGCCGTGCATCGGGAGAGGTTCGGATGGTGAGAGGAGAGGGCATGGCTGTGACACGAGCCGGAGGGGCGCTGGCGTTCGCGGGCGCCGCGGGGGTGCTGCTGAGCGCGTGCGGGGGTGACGCGGAATCCACGCAGGCGGGATTCGACGAGGCGCCGAGCGCGGTGGTGGACTCTGCCGACGATGCCGCCGTGGCGGACGCGACCGCGGAGGCGGGTGCCAGTGAGGCTGCGGGTTCGGCGGGCTCCTACGCGGACGGCGTCTATGACGGCCCGCGCGTGGTCAATGCCCGCGGCGGCTACCAGGCGCAGGTGACCATCGAGGGCGGGGTGATCACCTCCGTGGGCGCGATCGAGGCCGGGACGGACGCGCCCGAGTCGCTCGAGGTGAACGCGTTCGCCGTGCCCGAGCTGGTCGACCGCGTGCTCGCCGCGCAGAGCGCCGACGTCGACCACGTGTCCGGCTCCTCGTTCACCTCGCCCGCGTTCCTCGAGTCGGTCCAGGGCGCCCTCGACGACGCCGCGGCCTGATGCGCGCGTCCCGGGCCCTCCTGGTCGCCGGCGGCTGCGCGGCCATCGTCGGCGCGGGCTGGGTCGCCTCGCCCAAGGAGCTGCCGACGCTCGACCTCGTCGCCCCCGCAGGTGATCGGGACACTGAGGACCCCTCCTCTCCGGTCCGGGACACTGAGGACCGCGAATCCGCCGATGGTGACGTCAACGGGGACACTGAGGACCGCGAGTCCACCGAACCGGCGCCGTCGCCGTCCGTCTCGTGCACGCCCGACGACGATGGCGACTCGGACGACGATGGTGACTCGGACGACGACCGGGACAGTGAGGACCGCGAATCCGACGACCATGACGATGATCGGGACAGTGAGGACCGCGAATCCGACGACCATGACGATGATCGGGACGCTGAGGACCGGGAAGCCGACGACGACGACTGCGTCCTCGTGACTCCCGGGCCGAGCGTCACTGAGCCCGCCGCCGAAGCGCCGGCCAGCGCCACCACCGACCCCGCGCCCGCCACCACCGACCCCGCGACCACCGACCCCACCACCACCACGCACGACGGCCCCGTCGTCACCAACCCACGCGGCAACTACCAGGCGCGGATCACGGTCGCGGACGGCCGCATCGTCGCCGTCGACGCGATCGTCGCGGGCACGAGCGCCGGCGAGTCCGTCGAGATCAACGCCCAGGCCATCCCCGCACTGGCGGACCGCGTGCTGGCCGCGCAGTCCGCGAACGTGGACGAGGTGTCCGGCGCGAGCTTCACCTCGCCCGCCTTCCTCGAGTCCGTGCGGGGAGCGATGGCTGACGCCGGACTGTGAGGATCCGCCCAGCGACCTCCCAGGCGCGGCTGGAAGGATGCGACGCATGACAGCCCACAACGCCGCGCCCCACAGGACCACCGTCCACGCGATGGCCATGCCCTTCACGGTCGAGCTCGACGGCGCGGACCCCGCCGACGCCGAGCCCGCGATCGCCTCCTTCCACGGAGTCCTCCGGTGGGCGGACGACGTGTTCTCGCTGTGGAAGGACGACTCGTCCCTCAGCCGCCACCTGGCCGGCGAGCTCGCCCTCGAGGAGTGCCCGCCCGAGCTGCGCGAGGTGCTCGAGGCCTGCGAGTGGTTCCGCGAGGCGACCGACGGGGGCTTCGACGCGCGCCGCCGGGACGGCGTGATCGACCCGACCGGCCTCGTCAAGGGCTGGGCCGTGGCCCGCGCCGCGCGGGCGCTCGACCGCGCAGGCGCCTCCGGCTGGATGGTCGGGGCCTCGGGCGACATCCTCTGCTCGCCCGGGACCACCCGGCGCATCGGCATCGCCGACCCCCACGTCAAGGGCGACCCGGCCGGCACCCCCGTCCTCGACGTCGTCGAGCTCGGCGGCGCGTTCACCGCGCTCGCGACCTCCGGCGGCGCGCAGGTGGTCGACCACATCTGGGACCCCGAGACCGGGGAGGTGGCGCGCCACTACCCGCAGGTCTCGGTCGCCGGCACGGACCTCACCGTGTGCGACGCCTGGGCGACGGCCATCGCCGGAGGCGGCCCGCGCATCGTCCCCCGGGCCCTGGCCGCGGGACTCGAGGTGCTGCTCGTCACGGGACTGCGCCACGACGGCACGTACGATGCGCAGAGTTCGCCGGGATGGCCCTCGGTCGCCTAGGCCACTGCGCCGGGTCGCCCGCACCCGGCCCGTTCTGGCATACTTGGTCGCTGGCGCAAGCGGCCCTCTACCCGCGCGCGCCGATTCGTCTGGCCAGCCGGCCCGCCTGATTCCCCGGGCGACGCCGCGCCGGCTCACACCGAATTCAGAAATGGAGACAGCCATGGCTGTGAAGATTCGCCTCAAGCGCTTCGGCAAGAAGCGCGCCCCGTTCTACCGCGTCGTCGTGATGGACTCGCGCACCAAGCGTGACGGTCGCGCGATCGAGGAGATCGGCAAGTACCACCCGACCGAGGAGCCCTCGGTCATCGAGATCGACTCGGCGCGTGCGCAGTACTGGCTCTCGGTGGGCGCGCAGCCCTCGGAGCAGGTCACCGCGCTGCTCAAGCTGACCGGCGACTGGGACACCTTCAAGGGTGGCAAGGGCGAGAGCACCGTCAAGGTCGCCGAGGGCAAGGCCGACGCCGAGGCCGCCATCAAGGCGCAGGCCGACGCCGCCGAGAAGCTCAAGGCCGAGGCCGCCGCCGCCAAGGAGAAGGCCGCCGCCGAGGCTGCTGCTGAGGCCGCCGCCGCGGAGGCTCCCGCCGAGGACGCCGCCGAGGCCCCCGCCGAGGACGCGTAAGCGATGGTCCTGGAGGCGCTCGAGTTCCTGGTGCGCAGCATCGTCCGCAACCCGGACGATGTTCGCGTCACCGAGCGCACCGGCCGCCGTGGCACCACGCTCAACGTGGTGGTCCACCCCGACGACCTGCCTCGCGTGATCGGCCGTCGCGGCCGCACCGCGAGCGCGATCCGCACGGTCGTCGACGCGGTCGCCCGCGACGACGTCCGCGTCAACATCGTGGACGTCGCGTAGCCGACACCCGGACGCACGAAGGCCCCCTCCGCCTGGAGGGGGCCTTCGCCTTTCCCGGGATGGACCGGGGACGATGCAGGGGCCGGGTCAGGCGTGCGACTCCCGGAAGAAGCGGGCCGCCTTGGGCGTCGACAGCAGCAGGATGATGAGCACCGCGCCGCCGAACTGCCCCCACGCCTGCGCCGCCTCGATGTCGACCAGCTCGCGCAGCGCGTAGATCGCGGCGCCCGCCCGGATGCCCATGAGCAGGTAGACGGCGAAGCGCGCGCGCTGCGAGCCCGCGGCGAGGCCCTGGGCGACCGCGACGGTGATGAGCCCGATGACGAGCATGGTGATCGCGATGATGCGCACCTGCGTGATATCCGCCTCGAACACGGGCTCGGGCTGGAACGTGCCCCACAGGAACAGGCCGCCGCCGATGAGGTCGGACAGCGCGGCGAGCCACGTGAGGATGACGACGAGGGTGACGCCGAAGGGGCGTCGGACGGCCTGAGACATGAGGTTCCTTTCCTGGTACCTCCCACGCTAGTGGCGGCGCCACAGTCCGGCCCGAGCCCGTCGTCCCAGGCGTGTCGCCGTAGGCTGGGCGTCATGAGAGTGACCGTCGCGCGCATCGGCCGCGCCCATGGACTGCGCGGCGAGGTGAGCGTCGAGCTGCGCACCGACATCCCCGAGGACCGCCTGATTCCCGGAGAGGCCTACGAGACCGAGCCCGCCGAGGCCGGCCCGCTGACCATCGCGCGCGTGCGCGTGCAGTCCGGGCGCTGGTACGTGCAGTTCGAGGAGATCGGCGACCGCACCGCGGCGGAGAACGCGCGCGGCATCGAGCTGGTGCTCGACGCGGACGAGTCCGACGAGGAGGACGCCTGGTTCGTCCAGGAGCTCGTGGGCCTCGAGGCCGTGCGCCCCGACGGCACCGTGCTGGGCACCGTGGTGGACCTCATGTCGATGCCCGCGCAGGACCTGCTCGTGGTCAAGCAGCCCGGCGGTTCGCGCGCGATGATCCCGTTCGTCGAGGAGTTCGTGCCCGAGGTGGACCTCGAGGGCGGGCGCGTGGTGCTCACCCCGCCGTACGGGCTGCTCGCGGGCGAGGAGCCCGAGTCCACCGGCGAGACCGCGGGGGACTGAGCATGCGCATCGACGTCATCACCATCTTTCCCGAGTTCTTCGGGGTGCTCGACGTGTCCCTGCTGGGCAAGGCCCGCCAGTCCGAGCTGGTCGAGACCCGCGTCCACGACCTGCGCGAGTGGGCCGCCTTCAAGTCCGACGGCACCCCGGACGTGCACCGCACCGTGGACGACGCCCCGTTCGGCGGCGGCGCCGGCATGGTGATGAAGCCCGACGTGTGGGGACGGGCCCTCGACGACGTGCTGCGTCCCGGCGGCACGCTCATCGTCCCCTCGCCCGCGGGACGGCTGTTCACCCAGGCCGAGGCCGCGGACCTCGCGACCGTGCCGCAGCTCGTGTTCGCGTGCGGGCGCTACGAGGGCATCGACGCGCGCGTGGCCGAGCACTACGCGCAGCAGGGCCACGACGTGCGCGAGCTGTCGCTGGGCGACTACGTGCTCAACGGGGGAGAGGTCGCGGCGCTCGCGATGACCGAGGCCGTCACGCGGCTCATCCCCGGCTTCATGGGCAACGCCCACTCGATCGTCGAGGAGTCGCACTCCGACGGCCTGCTCGAGTACCCCTCCTACACGCGGCCGGCCACATGGCGCGGCCACGACGTGCCGGACGTGCTGCTCAGCGGCCACCACGCGCGCATCGCCGAGTGGCGCCGCGACCAGCAGCTGTCCCGGACCCGGGATCGTCGTCCCGACCTGCTCCCGGAGGATTGACGCGGACCTCGCCTCCGGGCGGTCGGGTATGGCAGAATAGATCCTCGGTGCGCGCGGCGCCTGGACCTGCCACAGGGGGTCCGGCACGAGCCGCAGCGACACTGTCACACCGATGCCGCAAGGCAGAGCCGTGCGTGACCTGTGGCATGTGCGAGGAGAGACAGTCATGCAGAAGCTTGACAACATCGTCGCGGACCAGGTCCGCGACAACGTGCCGGCGTTCCGTGCCGGTGACACCGTCAAGGTCCACGTCAAGGTCATCGAGGGCAACCGCTCGCGTATCCAGGTGTTCCAGGGCGTCGTCATCGCGCGTCAGGGCCACGGCGTGAGCGAGACCTTCACGGTCCGCAAGATCTCGTTCGGCGTGGGCGTGGAGCGTGTGTTCCCGCTGCACGCGCCCACCATCGAGCAGATCGAGGTCGTCACTCGCGGTGACGTGCGTCGCGCGAAGCTGTACTACCTGCGCAACCTGCGCGGCAAGGCGGCGCGCATCCGCGAGAAGCGCGAGAACTGATCATCGCGACCAGCAGCGACGAACGACCGGCAGGCGGAGCTCCGTCTGCCGGTCGTCGCGCATGGGCGGCTCTCAAGGAGATCGTCCTCGTGGTGGTCAGCGCCCTCGCGCTGTCGCTGCTGGTCAAGACCTTCCTGTTCCAGTCCTTCTACATCCCGTCGCCGTCGATGGTGCCGACGCTCGAGGTGGGGGACCGGATCCTCGTCACCAAGTGGCGGCCCGACCCGCTGCCGCTGCGCCGCGGTGACGTGGTGGTCTTCAAGGACCCGAACCAGTGGCTTGGCGCCCCCGTCGAGGAGTCCAGCGACGTCCGGCGCATCGTCAAGGACGTGCTCACCTGGACCGGGCTGCTGCCCGAGGACGCCGGCGAGCACCTCATCAAGCGCGTGATCGGGCTGCCCGGCGACACCGTCGAGTGCACGGACCCGGACGCCCAGGTGCGCGTCAACGGCGAGCCGCTCGACGAGCCGTACATCGCCGCCGGCTCGCGCCCCTGCGGCACCACCTTCACCATCGACGTGCCCGACGGCTACCTGTGGCTCATGGGCGACAACCGCGACGACAGCGCGGACTCCCGCGCCCACATGGGCGACCCGGGCGGCGGCACCGTGCCGCGCGCCAACGTGGTCGGCTCGACCTTCGCCATCGTGTGGCCCTTCGACCGCTTCGGCGGCGTGGGCAACCCCTTCGGCGACGACGCGCCGCACGAGAAGGACTGACGTGACGGTCTCGCTCGAGCGCGAGACGGCCCTGTGGGACGCCGGCGCGCGCATCGTCGCCGGCATCGACGAGGTGGGCCGCGGCGCCCTCGCCGGCCCCGTGTCCGTGGGCGTGGTCGCCCTGGGACGATGCACGGCCTGGCCGGACGGGCTCACGGACTCCAAGCGGCTCACCCGGGCGCGCCGCGAGGCGCTGATCGAGCCGATCCGGGCCTTCGCCGCGGCCTCCGCGGTGGGGCACGCGAGCGCCGACGAGATCGACGCGCACGGCATCGTCGCCGCGCTGCGGCTGGCCGGTCGCCGGGCGCTCGGATCGCTGGGCGTGGCGGTCGACGCCGTCCTGCTCGACGGCACCCACGACTGGCTCACGCCGCCCGCGCCGGACCTCTTCGCACAGGTCGACGCGTGGGGCGGGGCCGGCTCCGGGCCGGGCGATGACTGGGCCCCGCCGCCCGTGACCATGGTGGTCAAGGGCGACCTGACCTGCGCCTCGATCGCGGGCGGCTCCGTGCTCGCCAAGGTCGAGCGCGACGGGCTCATGGCCGCCGCGCACGACTCGCACCCCGACTACGGGTGGAGCGGCAACAAGGGCTACGGCGCGGCCGTCCACCTCGAGGCGCTGCGGCGGCTGGGACCCAGCCCGCTGCATCGGCGCTCGTGGAGACTCCCCGCCCGCGAGGGGTGATCTCCGCGCGCGCGTCGTCGGCGCGGCGTCGTTCCCGTCCCGGTCGGGCCGTTCGTAGAATGGCCGCGTGAGCCACGACGACCTTGAGAAGTACGAGACCGAGGCCGAGCTGGCGCTCTACCGCGAGTACCGCGACGTCGTGGGGCTGTTCCAGTACGTGGTCGAGACCGAGCGCCGCTTCTACCTGTGCAACAAGGTCGACCTGCAGGTCAAGGCCTCCGGCGGCGACATCTACTTCGAGGTCACCATGGCCGACGCCTGGGTGTGGGACGTGTACCGCTCGGCCCGCCTGGTGAAGTCCGTCCGGGTGGTGACGTTCAAGGACGTCAACGTCGAGGAGCTCGCCCGCGACGAGGCGCTGCCCGATCTGCGCCAGCTGCGCGGTCGCTGAGTCTCCGCGCGGCTCCTCTCGGCTCCGCGTCCTCTCCACTCCACTGCGCCCGCGCGCGCGTTCGGTCCTGCGCCCATGCCCCCATCGTTCTCATGTCCAAAGAAGTCTTTGCAAAGAATCATTTGCAACTGTAGCCTGGCCGCATGAACGATGGCCCCGCATCCGACGCCGCTCAGGTCGACCCCGAGGACCGTCAGGTCGACCCCGAGGCGCTCAAGGCGCTCGCCCACCCGCTCCGGGTGGAGCTCTTCGACCGGCTCGCGATGTACGGGCCGGCCACCGCATCGTCGCTGGCCAAGGGGCTGGGGGAGACCTCCGGCGCGACCAGCTATCACCTGCGCCAGCTCGCGCGGCACGGCTTCATCGAGGAGGACGCCGGGCGCGGGACCGCGCGGGAGCGGTGGTGGCGCATCGCCAAGGGCGGGCTGCAGCTGTCGGCCGAGCACCTCGAGGGCGACGCCGCCGCGCGTGAGGCCGGCGACCTGGTGACGCGGCAGTGGCTCGACCTGCGGGCCCGGCACGCCGACGCCTTCGTGCGCCGCGGGCTCGCCGAGCTGGGCACGCCCTGGGTCGAGGCGTCGATGCTGTCCACGGCGCCCGCCACCCTCACGGCCGAGGAGCTCGAGGAGGTCAACCGCGAGCTGCTGTCGACCCTGACGGCGCTCGTCGACCGCTACCGCGACCGCGAGGCCCCCGAGGGCGCGCGCCCGGTGATGTTCCAGGTCAACGGGTTCCCGCTCGTGGACGCCCCGGGGCAGGCATGAGCGCCGGGCCCGTGAAGGGCGGCGGCATCGGGCACGGCTTCGGGCGGCTGTGGGGTGCGGCGATCTCCTCGAACCTCGCGGATGGCATCGCGCGCCTGGCGGTCCCGCTGACCGCGGTGACGCTGACGACGGATCCGCTCGCGATCTCCCTGCTCGCGGCCCTGTCGTACGTGCCGTGGCTGGTCTTCGGCGTGCCCGCGGGCGTGATCGTCGATCGCGTGGACCGCCGCGTCGCGATGGCGATCGGCAACGCGGGGCGCATGGTGGCGGCCGTCGGGGTGGCGCTCGCGATCGCCACGGGTCACGTGTCGGTGCCGATCCTCGCCGCGGCCACGCTGCTGTTCGGGTTCGGCGAGACCGTGGTCGACAACGCGACCACCGCCGTCGTCCCCTCGCTCGTGGGCCGAGAGCGGCTCGACAAGGCCAACGGTCGCATCCAGGCGGCGCAGACGGGCATCGACATGTTCGTGGCCACCCCCGTCTCGGGGGTCCTGTTCGCGCTCGCGATGGTGCTGCCCATGATCGTCGGCGCGCTCGGCTACGTCGTGGCGGCGGTGCTCGCGCTGAGCCTGCCGGTCGCCGCGGCGCATGCGCGTCCGGCCGACGAGTCGGGCGTGCGCGCGCCGGCGGTGCCACTGCGCGACGCGATGCGGTTCCTGTGGCACCACGCGTACCTGCGGCCGATGGTCCTGCTCACCTCGCTGATCGGCGCCTTCATCGCATTCGCGCAGGCGGTCACCGTGCTCGTCTTCGTCGACCACTTCGGCGTGGGGCCCGGCGCGATCGGCCTGGTGACGGCCGGCATCGGGGTCGGCGGCGTGCTCGGCTCGCTGACCGCGCCGAGCGTCGTCGCGGCGCTCGGACGCGGCCGCACACTCCTGGGCGGCATGATGCTTGCCGGGCTGGGCCTCGCGGCCGTGGCGCTCGCGCCGAGCGCGTGGGTCGCGGTCGCCGTGTACGGCGCGGCGGCCTACGGGGTCGCGTGCTGGAACGTCGTGTGGGGTTCGATGTGCCAGGCGCTGATCCCCGGGGGCATCCTGGGCCGGGCGACCGGGGCGATGCGCACCGCGTCGTGGGGGCTCATGCCCGTCGCGACGCTCGTCGGCGGCTGGGTCGCGCGCGAGCACCTCATGTGGCCGTACGCGATCGGAGGGCTGGCGACCGCGGCGCTCGCGGTCGTGGGTGGCCGGCTGCTGCTGGCGGCCGATGCGCGGCTCGCCGAGTCGTCGCCCTCGCCGTCGACGGAGGTCGCCGAGGACGGGGTGGCCGTCCCCGCCTGAGCCTCCCCGCCCGGTGCGGGCGATGTCCCCAGGCCCCGCCCGGGGCACGCCGTCCCCGGTGGGAGGCGACGGCGAGGCGTGCATCGTCCCCTGCGGCGCAGCCTGGGCGCATGGCGGTCAAGGATGCGGTGGGGCGGTTCGGCGAGGAGTACGCGGCGCGCCGGCTGGTCGAGCAGGGCTGGACCCTGCTGGACCGGAACTGGCGGTGCGAACACGGCGAGATCGATCTGGTGGGCCTCGACGGCGGCGCGCTCGTGGTCGTCGAGGTGAAGACGCGGCGGTCGGAAGCGTGCGGCGGGGCGCTCGAGGCGGTCACCCCGGCGAAGGTCGCGCGCCTGAGGCGGCTCGCCGGGGCGTGGCTCGAGGCGCAGCCGCGCGCGTTCCCGTCCGTGCGCATCGACGTGGCCGCCGTGACGCTGCCTCGGCGAGGGGATCCGAGCGTCGAGTTCGTCAGGGACGTCGGGTGATCGGCCGCGCGCGGTCGGTGGTGCTCGCGGGGCTCACCGGGCACATGATCGAGGTCGAGGCGCACGTCGCGCAGGGGCTGCCGTCCTTCACCATCGTGGGTCTGCCCGACACCGCTCTGTCGGAGGCGCGGGACCGGGTGCGCGCGGCGATCGTGTCCTCGGGCGTCGAGTGGCCGCGGCGCCGCGTCACCGTCAACCTGTCGCCGGCGTCGCTGCCCAAGTCGGGCTCCGCGACGGATCTCGCGATCGCCGTCGCCGTGATGGCGGGCGCCGGGGGCGTCGACCCGGTGCTGGCGCAGCGCCCGGTGCTGCTGGGGGAGTTGGGTCTCGATGGACGCGTGCGGCCGGTGCGGGGTGTGCTGCCGTCCGTGGCGGCGGCCGTCGGCGCCGGCCACACCCGCCTGGTCGTGCCGCACGGCAACGCCGCGGAGGCGAGCCTGGTCGCGGGGGCATCGATCCGGGCCGACGCGACGCTCGCCGACGTGCTCACCGCCCTCGGGGCTCGTGACGCGGTCCCCACGGCCACCGCCCCGGTGCCCGCGCCGCCCGCGGCGCCACGGGGCGCGGCGGTCGCCGCGGACCTGACCGAGGTGCGCGGCCAGTCCGAGGCGCGCCTCGCGCTCGAGGTGGCCGCGGCGGGCGGACACCACCTGCTCATGCTCGGGCCTCCCGGCGCCGGCAAGACCATGCTGGCGGAGCGGCTCCCGGGGATCCTTCCGGATCTGACCGAGGCCGAGGCGGTGACGGCGACGGCCATCCACTCGCTCGCCGGCACCCTGGATGCCGCCGAGGGCCTGCTGCGCCGGCCGCCGTTCGAATCGCCCCACCACACCGCGTCGGCGGCCGCGATCGTGGGCGGCGGCACGCGGCTCGCCAGGCCGGGCGCGGTATCGCTCGCCCACGGCGGCGTGCTCTTCCTGGACGAGGCCCCGGAGTTTCCGGCGCGCGTGCTCGAGACCCTGCGCCAGCCGCTCGAGCGCGGCGAGATCGTCCTGCACCGCGCGCACGGCGTCACGCGCTATCCGGCGCGCTTCCAGCTGGTGCTCGCCGCGAACCCGTGCCCGTGCGGCCGCTTCGTCGGGGACGGGGCGCGGTGCTCGTGCCGGCCCAATGAACGGCGGCGGTACCTGACACGCCTGTCGGGGCCGCTGCTCGACCGCATCGACCTGCAGGTGGGGCTCCTGCCGAGCGGGCGCGCCGACGCGCCGGGCGAGCCCTCCGCGACGGTCGCGGCGCGCGTCGCCGCCGCCCGCGCGCGGGCCCGGGCGCGGCTCGCGGAGCACGGCTGGAGCGCGAACGCCCAGGCCAGCGGCGTGTGGCTGCGCCGCACGACGGACCGGCGCGCGTGCGCCGCCCTGTGGGGCGCGATGGACCGCGGCGCCCTCACCGCGCGCGGAGCCGACCGGGCGCTGCGCGTCGCCTGGACCCTCGCGGACCTCGCGGGCGACGACGCGCCCACCGACGCCCACGTGGCCCAGGCGCTCGCGTTCCGGCAGGGGACGTGAGCGCGGTGCGCGGGGGAGGCGGCCGATGAACAGGGCGGCGCTGGTGTGGAGCGCGATCGCCGAGCCGCTGGACCGGGAGGCGGCATGGCTGGCGACCTCGCTGGGCCACCAGGACGCGCTGGCCTGGGCGCGCGAGGCGCGCGCGGATCCGGTGTCTGCCACCATGGCGCTCGCGCTCGACAAGGACAGGGCCGATGCCCTGCTCCGCGCGTCGCAACGGTGGGCCGCCCGCCTGGACGACGCCGATCCCGACCGCATGCTCGAGGCCGCGGCGCGCGTGGGGGCGACGGCGCTCACGAGCGACGACGAGGGGTGGCCTCGCGCCCTCGCCGACTGGGATGCCAAGGCCCCGCACGCGCTGTGGGTGCGGGGGCGGACGGACCTCGACGCGCTGTGGTCGCGGTCCCTTGCGATTGTGGGCGCCCGCGCGGCCACCGCCTACGGCGAGCACGTCGCGGCCGAGATCGCCGGGGCCGCGGTCGATTCCGGGCTCACCGTCCTCAGCGGGGGCGCGTACGGCATCGACGCGGCCGCGCACCGCGGGGCGCTGGCGTGCGGCGGGGCGACCGTCGCGGTGCTCGCCGGGGGAGTGGACCGGCTCTATCCCGCCGGAAACTCGTCGCTCCTCGCCGCGGTGATCGAGTCGGGCGCCGTCGTGAGCGAGCTGCCGCCCGGATACGCCCCGCATCGGTCGCGCTTCCTGTCCCGCAATCGCCTCATCGGCGCCGCGCGCGCGACCGTCGTCGTCGAGGCCGCCCCCGTGTCCGGCGCCCTCAACACGGCGCGCCACGCCGCCGAGTTGCACCGGCCGGTGGGCGCGGTGCCCGGTCCCATCACGGCAGCGTCCTCCCGGGGCTGCAACGAGCTGATCCGGGACTCCCTGGCGACCCTGCTGGCGGCTCCCGGCCAGGCGATCGCACTGGCGCTGCCGGTCGGAGAGGCGCTGGAGGCCGAGGCGGGAAGGGAGGCGGCACCGGCGGCGAAGGGCTCGGCGGGCATCGAATTCGGGAGCATGGCCGAGCGCGCCGCCTACGACGCGCTGGGCCCCAAGACGCGCGGCCTCGACGCGCTCGCGGCGACCGCGGGGCTGGCGCCGGCGGAGGCGCTCACCGCGCTCGGCGGACTGCTGGCGAGGGGCCTCGCGCGGCGCGACGGGGGCGGTTGGAGGCGGATCCCGCCTCGCCGCGCGGAGAATCTTTCGGATAACACCGGACAAACCAGGTGAAAGCGGTGCGGCGCATGTGACAAATGTGACTCATGGGGTTGATCACGAACCCGACGTAATGCCAGGGTTTTCGGTATGTCCCCCACATCGGCCGCCTCGGGCGAGCTGCTCACCTCCTTCGAGGGGTATCTGCGCCACCAGCGCGGCCTCTCGCAGCACACGGTGCGCGCCTACCTGGGTGACCTGCGGGCGCTCGCGGCGCACCTGGGAGTCGACAAGGGCGCCGCCTCGGGCCCGGACGCCACCACGGGCAGTGCAGCGCGCGCGGCACGGACGGACGCCGTCCTCGCGGCCGCGACCCTCGCGGACCTGCGCGGCTGGCTGGGATCCATGGCGGCGGCGGGACTGAGCCGCACGTCGCTCGCCCGCCGCGGAGCCTCGGTGCGCGCCTTCTACTCCTGGGCGGCGGACACCGGCCGGGTCGAGTCCGACCCCGCCGCACGGCTCGCGTCGGCCCGGGCTGCGACCACGCTCCCGACGGTGCTGTCCGCGGAGGACGCCGCGCGCCTGCTCGACGTGGCCCGCACGCGCGCCGACGACGGCGACCCGCTGCACCTGCGCGACTGGGCGGCTCTCGAACTCATCTACGCCTCGGGGCTGCGCGTGGGCGAGGTGGCGGCGCTGGACGTCACCCACCTCGACTTCGCGGACCGGCTCGTGCGCGTGCTGGGCAAGGGCGGCAAGGAGCGGATGGTGCCGTTCGGCGCGCCCGCGGCCCAGGCGCTCGACACATGGTTGGAGCGCGGCCGGCCCGCGCTCGTGGTGCCGACCACCGGCACCGCGCTGTTCCTGGGCGGACGCGGCCGGCGCGTCGACCCGCGCCAGCTTCGCGAGGCCGTCCACCGCGTGTGCCGGGCGGCCGAGGTCGAGGACGTCGCGCCGCACGCGCTGCGTCACTCGGCCGCGACCCATCTTCTTGCCGGTGGCTCCGACCTGCGGTCGGTGCAGGAAGTGCTCGGCCATGCGAGCCTCGCCACCACCCAGCGGTACACCCACGTGTCCGCGGAGCGCCTGCGCGCCGCGTACCACCTCGCTCATCCACGCGCCTAGAGGGAGACGCACCATGACCGAGATTACGACGATGACGTCCGCACCCGGTCCGGCGACGAGGCCGGTCCATACGCTGTCCCAGGTCGACATCTGGTGGCAGGAGATGGCGTTCACGGGCGCCGTCCGCACCCGCGCCCGCGAGGGTCTGATCACTCACTATGCACCCCTGGTGACCCAGGTCGCGTCCCGCATGATCGTCAAGCTGCCCGACAGCGTCGAGCTCGGGGACCTCGTCTCGTACGGGATGTTCGGGCTCATCGACGCCGTCGAGAAGTTCGAGTCGGGCCGCGGCATCAAGTTCGAGACGTACGCCGCGACGCGCATCCGGGGAGCGATCATCGACGAGCTGCGCGCCGCCGACTGGGTGCCGCGCTCGGTGAGGTCCAAGGCACGCACGCTGGAGCAGGCCGCCTCACGACTCGAGCAGCGGCTCCAGCGGCCGGTCACGGACGACGACGTGGCCGAGGACATCGGCTGGGAGGCCGGCGAGGTCCGCACGGTCCGCGCGCAGGTGGCCCTGTCGCACATCGCGGCGCTCGACTCGCTCCCGGGCGAGCCGGAGACGCAGCCCATCCCCACGCTCGCCGCGCTCGGTGCGACGGGGGGCTCCTCGCGGCTCGAGGCGCGCGAGCGCACCATGCTGCTCGCGGAGGCCGTCCAGCAGGTGCGCGACCGCGAGCAGGAGGTGCTCCGCCTGTACTACTTCGAGAACCTCACGCTCGCTCAGATCGGCCAGATCCTGGGCGTGACCGAGTCGCGGGTGTCCCAGATCCATTCGGCGGCGGTGAAGAAGCTGCGGGAGACGCTCGCGAGCACCGGCGCCTTCTGACGGCTCACTCCATCAGCACCACCGGGCCCAGGCCCGCGAGCAGGTCGAGCGGGTCGACGTAGGCCCCGTCGACTCGCACGCCCAGGTGGACGCACGCGGCGGGCGCGCAGTGGCTGCGTCCGCCGCCCACCGTGCCGATCTCCTCGCCCGCCGCGACGACGGTGCCCACCTCGACGCCCGGCTCGACCGGCTCGAGCGCGGTCCGCAGGCCGCCGCCGTGGTCGATCGCCACGACCTCGCGGTCGACGATCCACCCGGCCACGACCACCACCCCGGATGCGGGGGCGACCACCGGCTCGCCCTCGTCCGCGGGGATGTCGATGCCGCGGTGGCCCGCGCCCCACGGGCTCGGCGGGGCCAGGTACAGGCGGGCCGCCCGTGGGGTCGAGGTGGGCCAGTGCAACGCGGTGGGTGTGCCCTCGGGGGACGATGCGTGGGCAGGGTCGAGCGCCCCCGCGGGCGCGGCGAGCGCCGCGCCCGTCAGCAGCGCGGCCCCGACGGCCGCCGCGACGGCGCCGCGGGAGCGGACCGGAGCAAGGCCGGCGAGAGGGCGAAGAGGGGAGCGCACCCTCCGATCGTCGCGACCCCGGCTCAGGGCGGGCGGCGCGAGAGGGCTCGCCCGTGCATCGTCCCCGGGAACGGGGCCTGGGGACATCGGCCGCGACACGGGTCGTCGTCCCGCCCACCCCTCGGGTACCATTGACCCTGCATCCGGCATGCCCGGATGACATCGCGCATCATTCGCGCCCGTCAGGGCGCGCCGGGAGGGCGAGGTCCGAGCAATCGGTGCCCGACCGCGTTGATGCCAGGGATGCGAGCCGCCCGGCCCGCATCGTCAACCGAAAAGGCGCGTCAGCGCCGCCAAGAGAACACCACGCGCCGTGCGCGTGAGACAAGGAAGAACCATGGCCGTCGTGACCATGCGTCAGCTGCTCGACTCGGGCGTCCACTTCGGACACCAGACCAGCCGCTGGAACCCCAAGATGAAGCGCTTCATCTTCACCGAGCGCAACGGCATCTACATCATCGACCTGCAGCAGTCGCTGTCGAAGATCGACGCCGCCTACGAGTTCGTGCGTGACACCGTCGCCCACGGCGGCACCGTGCTGTTCGTCGGCACCAAGCGCCAGGCGCAGGAGCAGATCGCCGAGCAGGCCAAGCGCGTGGGCATGCCCTACGTCAACGAGCGCTGGCTGGGCGGCATGCTCACCAACTTCCAGACCGTGAGCAAGCGCGTCGCGCGCCTCAAGGAGCTCGAGGAGATCGACTTCGACGACGTCGCCGGCTCGGGCCGCACCAAGAAGGAGCTGCTGGGCCTCCGCCGCGAGATGGAGAAGCTCGACAAGACCCTGGGCGGCATCCGCGACATGGCCAAGGTGCCCTCGGTCGTCTGGATCGTCGACACCAACAAGGAGCACCTCGCCGTCGACGAGGCCGCGAAGCTGCAGATCCCCGTCGTGGGCATCCTCGACTCGAACTGCGACCCCGACCAGGTCGCCTACGGCATCCCGGGCAACGACGACGCCATCCGCTCGGTGGGCCTGCTCACCCGCGTGATCGCCGACGCCGTGGCCGAGGGCATCCGCCTGCGCCACGCCGGCAAGTCGGGCGAGACCGCCGCCGCCGGCGAGGAGCCCCTCGCCGAGTGGGAGCAGGAGCTGCTCGACGGCGCGAAGGCCGACGCTCCGGCCGCCGACGCCACCGATGTCCCCGCCGCTGAGACCGCCGAGGCGCCCGCGGAGGCGCCCGTCGCTGAGACCACCCCGGCCGAGGCGCCCGCCGAGGCGACCGAGGCCGCTGAGAAGTAAGGGAACCCCTATGGCGAACTACACCGCTGCCGACATCAAGGCGCTCCGCGAGCGCACGGGTGCGGGCATGCTCGACGTCAAGAAGGCGCTCGACGAGGCGAACGGCGACCTGGACAAGGCCGTCGACATCCTCCGCGTCAAGGGCCTCAAGGGCGTGACGAAGCGTGAGGGTCGCGCCGCGTCGGAGGGCCTCGTCCTCGCCTCCATCCAGGAGGTCGACGGCGGCCAGGCCGGCACGCTCATCGAGCTCAACTCGGAGACCGACTTCGTCGCGAAGAACGAGAAGTTCGTCGCCCTCGCCGAGCAGGTGCTCGCGGCCGTCGTGGCCGCCGGCGCCGCGACCATCGAGGAGGCCCTCGCGGCCGACCTGGGTGGCAAGCCCGTCAGCGAGGTCGTCAACGAGAACGCGGGCGTGCTGGGCGAGAAGATCGTCCTGCGTCGCGTCGCGCGCGTCGAGGCCCCGGTCGTCACCGAGTACCTCCACAAGACCAACAAGGACCTGCCCGCGCAGGTGGGCGTGCTCGTGGGCACGGACGCCGCCGCCGGCGAGGTCTCGCGCGACGTGGCGATGCACATCGCCGCGTACTCGCCCACCTTCCTCACCCGTGAGGACGTCCCCGCGGAGACCGTCGCCAACGAGCGTCGCGTCGCCGAGGAGACCGCGAAGGGCGAGGGCAAGCCCGAGGCCGCCCTGCCGAAGATCGTGGACGGCCGCATGAACGGCTTCTTCAAGGAGAACGTCCTGGTCGACCAGGCATTCGCCAAGGACCCCAAGACCACGGTCGGCAAGGTCGTCGCGAACACGGGAGGCGCCCTGGTCGCGTTCGCCCGTTTCCGCGTGGGAGCATAAGCACCACACCCCACATTCGAGCTAGGCGCGGCGCGCCGTCAGGAGGAACCCCGTGTCCGAGACCAGCAATCTGATCCCGGACGGGGAGCCCCAGGCGGCGCGCCGCGTTCTTCTCAAGCTCTCCGGCGAGATGTTCGGCGGAGGCAAGCTGGGCCTCGACCCGGAGATCGTCTCGCGCGTCGCGCGCGAGATCGCCGACGCGGTGCGTCAGGGCGTGCAGGTCTGCGTGGTCGTGGGCGGCGGCAACTTCTTCCGCGGCGCGCAGCTGTCCGAGTCCGGCATGGAGCGCGCCCGCGCCGACTACATGGGCATGCTCGGCACCGTCATGAACGCCCTCGCCCTCCAGGACTTCCTCGAGCAGGCCGGGCAGGCGACGCGCGTGCAGACCGCCATCACCATGGGTCAGGTCGCCGAGTCGTACATCCCGCTGCGCGCCATCCGCCACATGGAGAAGGGCCGCGTCGTGGTCTTCGGCGCCGGCGCCGGCATGCCGTACTTCTCCACCGACACCGTGTCCCTCCAGCGCGCGCTCGAGACGCGCTGCTCGGAGGTGCTCATGGGCAAGAACGGCGTCGACGCGATCTACACCGCGGACCCCCGCACCAACCCCGACGCGGAGCGCCTCGAGCACGTCACGTACGGCGACGCGCTGCAGCGCCGCCTGGCCGTCATGGACTCCGCGGCGTTCTCGCTCGCGATGGACAACGAGGTGCCCATGCGCGTGTTCGGGCTCGACACCCCTGGAAATGTGACTCGCGCCCTCCTGGGTGAGACAATCGGAACCCTGGTGACGGCCTGACGCCGCACCACGTGAAGGAGACAAGCGTGACTGAGATGATCCTCCTCGAGGCCGAGGAGAACATGGACAACGCGGTGGCCGTCGCGAAGGACAACTTCGCCGCCATCCGCACCGGACAGGCGTCGTCGGCGATGTTCGCCAACATCGCCGTGGACTACTACGGGGCACCCACCCCGCTGCAGCAGCTGGCATCGATCCAGGTGGTCGAGGCGCGCTCGGTGGTGATCTCGCCCTACGACGTGAGCGCGAAGAAGGAGATCGAGACCGCGCTGCGCAACTCGGACCTGGGCGTCAACCCCACGGACGACGGCAAGGTGCTCCGCGTCAACCTCCCGCAGCTGACGGAGGAGCGCCGCCGCGACTACGTCAAGCTCGCGAAGACGAAGGCCGAGGAGTCCCGCGTCACCATCCGCAACATGCGCCGCAAGGCCAAGGACGCGATCGACGCCTCCGTGAAGGACGGCGAGGTCGGCGAGGACGAGGGCACGCGCGCGGAGAAGGAGCTCGACGCGCTCACCAAGAAGCACGTGGACGCGATCGACGCGCTCCTCGCCCACAAGGAGAGCGAGCTGCTCGCGGTCTGATGGGCACGCTGACCGCGCGACGGGGCGTCTCATGAGGTGGGGGCGGCGTCGAGCCGCGGAGAACCACACCTCGACCGAGGCCCCCGTCGGCGGCTCGCCCTTCGCGCCCGTGAATCCGGCGCCCGCGCAGGCCGACCCGGCCGGCGCATCGTCCCCCGGGCCCGTCCCGGCCGGGCTGGAGCCGGGGGAGGACCCGGTCCTGCCCGGACCCGCCGACGCGCCGCAGCAGCGGCCCGCGACGGTCGCCCCCGTACCGGAGGCGGCCGAGCAGGTGGCCGCGGCCATCGCGGTCCGCGAGGACCACGCGGCCGGGGAGGACGATGCGGCGGATCCCGTCGATCCGTCCGTCCCGCCCGCGGACACGGTCCCCGCACCCCGCCCGCCGCGCGCCGGGCGCAACCTGTGGCTCGCCTTCGGCGTGGGCCTGGTGCTGGGCGTCGGCTCCCTGGCCGCCGCCTGGTGGCACCCGCTCGCGCTCGCCGCGCTGGTCTACGGCTTCTGCATCGCAGCGATCGTGGAGTGGCGCAGCGCGCTCGCGCGCATCGGGCTGCGCGTCCCGCTCGTGCCGGTCATCGCCGTCACGGTGGGCATGGCCATCGCGACGTGGTTCGCCCGCGCGGAGGGCCTCGTGGTGGCCGTCATCGTGGCGGCCGCCGGCATCGTCGCCTGGCGCATCGTCGACGAACGCGTCGAGAACACGCTCGCCGACTCGCTGGCGGGCATCTTCACGGTGGCCTGGATCCCGTTCCTGGGCTCCTTCGTCATGCTGCTCGAGATGGCCGAGGACGGTTGGCTGCGCGTCTTCATGGTGCTCGTCGCCGTGGTGCTCAACGACACGGGCGCGCTGTTCACCGGCATGCTCATGGGCCGGCGCAAGCTCGCGCCGCGCGTGAGCCCCAAGAAGACGTGGGAGGGCGCGATCGGCGGCGCGGTGCTGGGCACCGCGGGCGCCGCGGCCCTCGCGTACGTGGCGTTCGACGGACGCTGGTGGATCGGCGCCGCGGTGGGCGCCGCCTGCGTGGTCGCCGCCGTGCTGGGCGACCTCGCCGAGTCCGCGCTCAAGCGCGACATCGCGATCAAGGACATGTCGAGCGCCATCCCCGGGCATGGCGGCATCCTCGACCGGCTCGACTCCATCCTGCCCGCGGCGGCCGCCGCCTACGTGGTGTTCGCCCTGTTGATGGGAACCTCATGACCGCCACCGAGCACCCCCGCCTGCCCATGCTCGCCCCGCGCCGCGGCAAGCCGCCGCGCCACTTCGCGGACCTCGACGCCGTCGAGCGCAAGGACGCCCTCAAGCAGCTGGGCCAGCCCGGCTTCCGTGCCAAGCAGCTCGCGACGCACTACTACGACCACCTCACCGTCGATGCCGACGACATGACGGACCTGCCCGCCGCGGCGCGCGAGGACCTGGTCGCGGAGCTGTTCCCGCCGCTGCTGTCCCCGGTGACCCAGCTGGTCACGCCGGACGGCGAGACGGTGAAGACGCTCTTCACGCTGGTCGACGGCGCCAAGCTCGAGTGCGTCCTCATGAAGTACCCCGACCGCGCGACCCTGTGCGTCACCAGCCAGGCCGGCTGCGGCATGGCCTGCCCGTTCTGCGCGACCGGCCAGATGGGCCTCACCCGCAACCTGTCCGCCGCGGAGATCGTCGAGCAGGTGCGCCTCGCGGCCCGCGCCGCCCGCGACGGCTCCCTGGGCGGCGACCCCGTCCGCCTGTCGAACGTGGTGTTCATGGGCATGGGCGAGCCGCTGGCCAACTACAACGCGGTGATGACCGCGGTGCGGGCGCTCACCAGCCCCGCGCCCGAAGGCTTCGGGCTCTCGGCCCGCCACGTCACCGTCTCCACCGTGGGCCTCGTGACCGGCATCGACCGGCTGGCGGGGGAGGGCATCCCGGTGACGCTCGCGCTCAGCCTCCACGCGCCGGACGACGAGCTCCGCGACGAGATCGTCCCCATCAACGCCCGCTGGAAGGTCGACGAGGCGCTCGACGCCGCGCGGCGGTACTTCGACGCGACCGGCCGCCGCGTGAGCATCGAGTACGCGCTCATCCGCAATATCAACGACCACGCCCACCGCGCCGAGCTCCTCGCGAAGAAGCTCCGGGCGCGCGGCGACGGCTGGGTCCACGTCAACCCCATCCCGCTCAACCCGACCCCCGGCTCCAAGTGGACGGCCTCGGACCCCGCGGTGGAGCGCGAGTTCGTGCGCATCCTGCGGATGCACGGAATCCCCACCACCATCAGGGATACTCGGGGCAGCGACATCGATGGTGCCTGCGGCCAGCTTGCGATCAAGGAGAGATGATGACGGTCCTGTTCCCCAAGGTGAGCGCGGCGAAGCTGGGGTACCGGCCGGACCAGGTCGAGGCGTTCTTCGACCGCGCCCGTGCCGCGTACGAGCGCCCCACCGAGGGTGAGAGCCTCGCTGCGCTCGACGTGCGGCGCACCGCGTTCGACCTCAAGCACGGCGGCTACGAGACCGCCTCCGTCGACGCGGCGCTCGACCGCCTCGAGGTGGCCTTCGTGCAGCGCACCCGCGAGATGTACGTGCGCACCCACGGACAGGACGCCTGGATGCAGGACCTCGCCGAGCGCGCGCAGACCCTCTACCCGCGCCTGCGCCGCCCCGCCGGCGACCGCTTCGCCCACCCGGGCGGCCTGGGCAAGGGCTACTCGGTGGCCGACGTCGACGAGCTCCTGAGCCGCGTCACGTCCTTCTTCGACCGCGGCGCCCCGCTCACCGCGGAGGAGGTGCGCGCCACCACTTTCCGGCAGTCGCGCGGCTCCCGCGCCTACGACGAGGGCACCGTCGACGCTTTCCTGGCGCGCCTCGTCGACATCCTGCTCGGCGTGGGCGAGTGACCCGCACCGTCTCGCTGCTGGGTTCCACAGGGTCGATCGGCACCCAGGCCCTCGACATCCTGGCGGCCCACCCGGACCGCTTCGACGTGATCGCGCTGGCCGCCGGCGGCGGCCGCCCGGGCGACGTCATCGCGCAGGCCCGCGCGCATCGTCCGCGGTTCGTCGCCCTCGCGCGCGAGGACGCCGTCGCGGAGGTCGCCGCGGCCCTGCCCGGCGTGGAGGTCGCGGGAGGGGCCGATGCGGTGGTCGCCGCGGCGTCGATGGGCGCCGACGTGGTCCTCAACGGGGTCACCGGCTCCGTGGGCCTGCGGCCCACGCTCGCCGCGCTCGAGGCCGGCTCGACGCTCGCGCTGGCGAACAAGGAGTCGCTGGTCGCCGGCGGCGCGCTGGTGCGCGCCGCGCAGGTGCGGCCCGATCAGATCGTGCCCGTCGACTCCGAGCACTCGGCGCTCGCGCAGTGTCTGCGCGCCGGCGATGCAAGCGAGGTCGCTCGCTTGGTGGTGACGGCGTCGGGCGGAGCCTTCCGCGGCCGCAGCCGCGCGTCGCTCGAGAGCGTCACAGTGGCCGATGCGCTGGCCCACCCCAACTGGGACATGGGCCCGGTGGTGACCATCAACTCCGCGACCATGGTGAACAAGGCGCTCGAGGTGCTCGAGGCCCACCTGCTGTTCGACGTGCCGCTCGACCGCATCGAGGTGGTGGTCCACGCCCAGTCGATCGTGCACTCGATGGTCGAGTTCGTCGACGGCGCCACCATGGCGAAGGCGTCCCCGCCGGACATGCACCTGCCCATCGCGCTGGGCCTCAGCTGGCCCGAGCGCCTCCCCGACGTGGCACCCCGCCTCGACTGGACCACGGCCCAGACCTGGACCTTCGAGCCGCTCGACGAGGTCGCCTTCCCGGCGGTGAGGCTCATGCGCGAGGCGGCCGCAGCATCGTCCCTTCACCCGGCCGTGCTCAACGCCGCGAACGAGGAGTGCGTCCAGGCGTTCGTGGACGGCGCGCTCCCGTTCCTTGGGATCGTCGACACGGTGCGGCGCGTTGTGGAGTCATACAGCGCCCCCGGTGAGGTCACTCTCGACGCCGTCGACGAGGCCGAACGGTGGGCGCGCGAGCGCGCGCTCGCGGCGATCGCGGGAGGATAGGAGACATGGCGGAAGTCATCGGCTGGGGCGTCCTGGTGCTGGGACTGCTCGTCTCGATCGCGCTGCACGAGCTGGGGCATATGATCCCGGCCAAGCGCTTCGGGGTGCGGGTCAGCGAGTACTTCGTGGGCTTCGGGCCCACGCTGTGGTCGCGGCGCGGACGGGAGACCGAGTACGGCGTCAAGGCCATCCCGCTGGGCGGCTACGTCCGACTCGTGGGCATGATCCCGCCCGAGGACCGCGTCAAGCCCGTGCGCAGCACCGGCCGGCTCGCGCGGCTCATCGCGGACACCCGCGAGGCCTCCGTCGAGGAGATCCCCGAGGGCGAGGATCACCGGGCGTTCTACCACCTGACATGGTGGCGCAAGGTGATCGTCATGATGGGCGGGCCGCTGGTCAACCTGGTGCTCGCCGCGCTGATCTTCACCGGGGTGCTGTTCTTCGTCGGCACCCCCGGCAACCCGACCCTGACCGTCGCGCAGGTGACGGACTGCGTGCCCGCCGCCGGCGCCGCGGTCTGCACCGCCGGCGACCCGGCCTCGCCCGCCTCCCAGGCCGGGCTCGAGGCCGGCGACACCATCACCGCCGTCGACGGCACCCCCGTCGCCGAATGGACCGAGCTCACCACGTACGTGGCCGACCGTCCCGGCACGCCCATCACGCTGACCGTCGACCGCGACGGGGCCACCGAGACCCTCACGCTCACCCCGGCGCTGCGCGAGCGCGCGGTGTACGACGACGCGGGCGAGGTGGTCACGGACGCGTCCGGGGCGATCCTCACCGAGGAGGTCGGCTACATGGGCATCGCGCCCACGGCGGAGACCGTCCGTCAGGGCCTGGGCGCCGGCGTCGCCCTCACGGGCGAGTACCTCGCACGCACCGCCGAGGTGGTCGTCACCCTGCCCGAGCACGTCTACCACGTGGCCCGCGCCGCGGTGGGGCTCGAGGAGCGCTCGCAGGAGTCGATCATGGGCGTCGTGGGCGTGGGCCGCGTCACGGCCGAGATCTCCGCCGCGGACGTCGAGGGCTACGGGATCGGCGAGAAGGTCGCGGACATGCTCATGGTGCTGGGCGGCCTCAACCTCGCGCTGTTCGTGTTCAACATGATCCCGCTGGTGCCGCTCGACGGCGGCCACGTCGCCTCCGCGCTGTGGCAGGGGATCAAGAACGGCTGGGCCCGCGTGCGCGGCCTGCCGCGTCCCGCGCCCGTCGACGTCGCCCGCATGATGCCGCTCGCCTACGGCGTGTTCGGCCTGCTGCTCGTCATGGGCCTCATCCTCATCTACGCCGACATCGTCGCGCCCGTCAGCATCCTCTGACCGGCGCCCAAGGACCCTGGGAGATACTGGACTCGTGACCGCCATCGGACTCGGAATGCCCGCCATGCCCGCGCCTGTGCTCGCCGAGCGCCGCCCCACCCGCAAGATCAGGGTGGGCAGCGTCGAGGTGGGCGGCGACGCGCCCATCAGCGTGCAGTCGATGACGACGACGAAGACGCACGACGTGAACTCGACGCTCCAGCAGATCGCGGAGCTCACCGCGGCCGGCTGCGACATCGTGCGCGTCGCGTGCCCCACGCAGGACGACGCGGACGCGCTCGCCGCGATCGCGCGCAAGTCGCAGATCCCCGTCATCGCGGACATCCACTTCCAGCCCAAGTACGTCTTCGCCGCGATCGAGGCCGGCTGCGCCGCGGTGCGCGTCAACCCGGGCAACATCAAGCGCTTCGACGACCAGGTCAAGGAGATCGCGGCGGCGGCCAAGGACCACGGCACGTCCCTGCGCATTGGCGTCAACGCCGGCTCCCTCGACAAGCGGCTCCTGGAGAAGTACGGCAAGGCCACCCCGGAGGCGCTCGTCGAGTCCGCCGTGTGGGAGGCCAGCCTGTTCGAGGAGCACGGCTTCCACGACTTCAAGATCTCCGTCAAGCACAACGACCCCGTGGTCATGGTGCGGGCCTACGAGATGCTCTCCGAGCGCGGCGACTGGCCGCTCCACCTGGGCGTCACCGAGGCCGGCCCGGCGTTCCAGGGCACCATCAAGTCCGCCACCGCGTTCGGCGCGCTGCTGAGCCAGGGGATCGGCGACACCATCCGCGTGTCCCTGTCCGCGCCTCCCGTCGAGGAGGTCAAGGTGGGCATCCAGATCCTCCAGGCGCTCAACCTGCGCCCGCGCAAGCTCGAGATCGTGTCCTGCCCGTCCTGTGGACGCGCGCAGGTGGACGTCTACGAGCTCGCGGAGAAGGTCACGGCCGGGCTCGAGGGCATGGAGGTGCCGTTGCGCGTCGCCGTGATGGGCTGCGTGGTCAACGGGCCGGGTGAGGCCCGCGAGGCGGACCTGGGCGTGGCCTCCGGCAACGGCAAGGGACAGATCTTCGTCAAGGGCGAGGTCATCAAGACCGTGCCCGAGCGGGACATCGTCGAGACCCTCATCGAGGAGGCGATGAAGATCGCCGAGACGATGGAGCCCGAGGAAGGCGCGGCCCCGGTCGTGACCACCCCCTGACATGACCGACTCGCTGCTGCGGCGCGGCCAGCACACGCTGGCGCCGCTGCAGCGGCGCGACCTGGCCGGCGCGCTCGCGCTGGCGGGGGAGGACCCCGTCGCGAACGTGGTGCCGCTCATGCACCTCGAGATCGCGCGCGCCTCGGGCCTCATGCCGTCGTCCATGTGGGCGGTGCGCAGGCGCGTGGGCCTGCGGCACGAGTTGGTCGCGCTCGCCTGGAACGGCGCCAACCTGTGCCTGGTCGCACCCGCGGACGATTCCGAGGAGTCCGAGTCGCTGCGCGCGGACCTCGCGGCCTCCGCGGTCGCGCGCTTCACGCGGCCCGCGGCCATCGTGGGCCCCGCGCAGGTCACGCTCGACCTGTGGGGACGCGTCGAGCCGTGGTGGGGTCCCGCGCGGGAGGTCCGCGCCCGGCAGCTGTCCATGGCGATCTCCGGGGAGCCGGTCGAGACCGGCCCGGGGGACGATGCAGGCCTCGCCCTGGAGGGCGTGCGTCCGGCGGTCATGGGCGACTACCCGGTGCTCCTGCCCGCGTGCGTCCACATGTTCATCGGCGAGGTGGGCTACGACCCGCTGCGGCACGGCCGTGCCGCCTACGAGGAGCGGCTCAAGTTCCTGGTGCGGGCCGGACGCTCGTTCGTACAGTTGGGCACGATCGATGGGCGCCGCCAGGTGGCCTTCAAGGCCGAGGTGGGGGCCGTGGGCGGGGGAGCGGCGCAGCTTCAGGGCGTGTGGGTGCACCCGCGGCTGCGCGGGCGCGGGCTCGCCCGGGCCGGACTCGCCGAGGTGGTGCGCCAGGCGCGCGCCTCGATCGCGCCCACGGTGTCGCTGTACGTGAACGACTTCAACCCCGTGGCCATTCGGTCCTACGAGGCGGTGGGGTTCGAGCGCGTGGGGACCTTCGCGACCGTCATGTTCTAGGGGGTCGCCGCCGCCGCGCGCCTGGGCGGGGCCGATGCGAGTCGAGCCATCCTCAGGGCTTTCATGGGGTGTTCACCCTCCGTCCACCGTGTCGCCACCTTTCCGACACCTTGCGTCCGTAACCTCCGTGCCATGACCCACATCTGGGCGCACCGCGGTGCGCGCGTCGAGGCCCCCGAAAACACCCTGGCCGCCTTCGCCGCGGCGATCGACGCCGGTGCCGACGGCATCGAGCTCGACGTGCACCTCACGGCGGACGGGCGCCTGGTGGTCCACCACGACGAGACGGTGGTCCTGCCCACCGGGGAGCCGGCCCTCCTGCGCGACCTGCCGTACGAGGCGGTGCGCACCATCGACGTGGGCACGCCCGGGGCGGGAGTCCACCGCATCCCCACGCTCGACCAGGTGTTCGCCCTGCTCGCGCCCACGGATCTCACCCTCAACGTGGAGATCAAGGACGGCCTGGTGCGCTACCCGGGCATCGAGGGCGCGGTCCTCGCGGCCGAGCGCGGCTCCGGGATGGCCGAGCGCATCGTCTACTCGTCCTTCAACCACCACACGCTCGTCGCGCTGCGCCGGCTGCGCCGCGGCGTCGACATCGCGCCGCTGTACACGGAGGCGCTCGTCGAGCCGTGGCTGTACGCGCGCCGCCTAGGAGCGCGCGCGGTGCACCCCTTCCACCCGACGCTCGCCTTCCCGGGCACCTTCGAGGGGTTCGAGGAGAGCGGCATCGAGCTGCGTCCGTGGACGGTCAACGACCCCGCGGCGTGGCGCTCGCTCACCCTCGCCGGCGTCGACGCGATCATGACCGACGACCCGCGCGCCGCGGTGAAGGTGCGCGACGAGGTCCGCGCCGCGCGGCACGCCCGCGCCTGACCGCGCGCCCGATCACGAGCCGCCCCTGACGGCGGGCCCCCGGACGCCACCACGCGCCGGGTCCCGCCCGGCCCGCGTCTAGGCTGGGCACCATGCTTCGCATGTCAACGCTCTTCCTGCGCACCCTGCGCGAGGACCCCGCCGACGCCGAGGTCGCGTCGCACAAGCTGCTCGTCCGTGCCGGCTACATCCGCCGCGCCGCCCCCGGCATCTACACCTGGCTGCCGCTGGGACTTAAGGTGCTCGCCAAGGTGGAGCGCGTCGTCCGCGAGGAGATGGACGCCGCGGGCGGCCAGGAGGTCCACTTCCCGGCGCTGCTGCCCCGCGAGCCCTACGAGGCGACCGGCCGCTGGACCGAGTTCGGCCCCGGCATGTTCCGCCTCCAGGATCGCAACGGCGGCGACTACCTGCTCGCCCCCACGCACGAGGAGATGTTCACCCTTCTGGTCAAGGACCTGTACAGCAGCTACAAGGACCTGCCGCTGACCATCTACCAGATCCAGACCAAGTATCGCGACGAGGCCCGTCCCCGCGCCGGCCTGCTGCGCGGGCGCGAGTTCGTCATGAAGGACTCGTACTCGTTCGACGTCACCGACGAGGGCCTGGACGCGAGCTACCAGGCCCAGCGCGACGCCTACGTGCGCATCTTCGAGCGCCTGGGCCTCGAGTACGTCATCGTCTCCGCCATGGCGGGCGCGATGGGCGGCTCGAAGTCGGAGGAGTTCCTGTCGCCCACGCCCATCGGCGAGGACACCTACGTCCGCTCGCCCGGGGGCTATGCCGCGAACGTCGAGGCCGTCACCACCCCGGTGCCGGAGGCGATCGACTTCGCCGACGCGCCCGCGGCCCACGTCGAGGACACCCCCGACACGCCCACCATCGCGACGCTGGTCGACTTCGCCAACGCCCACCACCCGCGCGCCGACCGCGCCTGGACCGCGGCGGACACCCTCAAGAACGTGGTCCTCGCCGCGACCAACCCGGCGGGGGAGCGCGGCCTCCTGGTCGTGGGCCTCCCCGGCGACCGCGAGGTGGACCTCGCGCGCCTCGAGGCCGCCATGGCGCCGGCCACGGTCGAGCCTGCGACCGACGAGGACCTCGCGACGCACCCCGAGCTGGTCAAGGGGTACATCGGCCCCGGCGTGCTGGGCCCGCAGGCCCGCCCCGCGGACGTCGCCTTCCTGTCCGAGGACGACGCGACGATCCCGTACCTGCTCGACCCGCGCATCGTCCCCGGGACCCGGTGGATCACCGGCGCGAACGCGCCCGGTCGGCACGTCTTCGACCTGGTCGCCGGCCGCGACTTCGTGGGCGACGGCACCATCGAGGCCGCCGAGGTGCGCGCCGGCGACCCCGCTCCCGACGGCTCGGGCCCGCTCGAACTCGCGCGCGGCGTGGAGATCGGCCACATCTTCCAGCTGGGCCGCAAGTACGCCGAGGCGCTCGACCTGCGCGTCCTCGACGTCAACGGCAAGCAGCAGGTGGTCACCATGGGCTCGTACGGCATCGGCGTCACCCGCTGCCTCGCGCTGCTCGCGGAGAACCACCACGACGAGCTGGGCCTGCGCTGGCCCGTCCAGGTCGCGCCGTACCAGGTGCACGTGGTCGCCACCGGCAAGGACGCGGCCGTCTTCGAGGCCGCCGAGCGCCTGGCCACGGACCTCGAGGCCGCCGGCATCGAGGTCTGCTACGACGACCGCCCCAAGGTCTCGCCCGGCGTGAAGTTCAAGGACGCCGAGCTGATCGGCGCGCCGTTCATCCTGGTCGCCGGCCGCGGCCTCGCGGACGGCCAGGTGGAGCTCAAGGTGCGTGCCAAGGGCACGTCCGAGCAGCTCCCGGTGGACGATGCTGCGGCCACCGTGGCCGCGCGCGTCCGGCAGTCGCTGGCCGGCTAGGAGCCGGCGCGCCGCGCGAGGCTGGGAGCGGGCGCGCGGCGCGCGGCTATGCGCCGGCAAGGCCGGGCAGGGCGGGCACCTCGGAGGTGCCGCCCGCCCGGTCGGCCGCGCGTCCCGCGGCCTCGACCGCGGCGGCGAGGAGCCAGTCGACGTCCTCGGAAGCCGCCTCGATCGCGAGGCGCGTGTACGCGTCGCCCAGGTCGCGCTCGAGCCCGGCCGCGTAGGCCGCGCGGGCCTCCGCGTCGGTCAGCGCGTCGGCGGGGACGTCGTAGAGCTGTGCGCGCAGGCCCGTCTCGCCGGCGGCCGCCGCAAGCGCGTCGCCGCGGTCGCGGTGGAGCGCCTGAGAGGCGAGCGCATCCTGGCGCTCGTCCTCCTCGGCGGCCGCGGCGATCGCCTCGTACGCGAAGGCCAGGGCGTAGTGGGCGCGCGCCAACTCGGCCAGGGTCGTGCCGGGCACGGCGGTGTCCGCGTTCGGGACCGGCTCCCCGCCCGGGCCGGTCAGACCCGCCGCGTCGAGCGCCAGGGCGTGCCCGAGCGCGATCGACCTCAGCAGCGCGGCGAGCGACGCGTCGTCCGTCTCCAGGGCGGCGTCCAGGGCCCCCTGGGTGGCGGCGAGCACCGCCTCCGCGAGGGCCGCGCTCGGCACCTCGGGCGTCGAGTCCGGGTACTCGACGTAGATCCCGCCCAGCGCCGCGAGCCGCTCGGGCGCGGTGGCGGACTCGAGCTCCGCGAGGGTCCCCGTGGCCGCCGCGGCGGCGTCGATCACGGCCTGCTCCCGCAGGGCCGCGGCGTCGCGGACCTGCACCTCGGGGGAGGGCGTGCGCAGCGGGATGGGCGGGGTCTCGAGGCGCAGCGAGCAGCCCGTCGCGCCGCCCGCGAGCAGCGCCGCGACGGCCATGAGGGCGGCGGGGCGGCGCAGGCGGGTCACGGCGGTCATCATGACATGCCCCAGGTCGGGGCCTAGAATGACTCCGGACCAAATGAAGCAACGGAGCGCGCACGGCGCGCGGGAGGCGAACTCATGGAGCTGTCGAGCCGCATCACGGAGATCGCCGCACCCGCGGCCCAGGAGGCCGGGCTCGTGCTCGAGGGAGTCGAGGTGAGCGCGGCAGGCAAGCGCTCGCGCGTCGTCGTCACCCTCGACCTGCCCGAGACCGAGGTGGGGTCCGCGGACCTCGACCGCGTCGCGGAGGCCTCGCGGGCCATCGGCGCCGCGCTCGACGAGGCGGACGTGCCGTCCACGCCGTACGTGCTCGAGGTGACCACGCCCGGCACCGACCGCCCGCTCACCGAGCGCCGCCACTTCCTGCGCGCCCGCACCCGCCTGGTCGAACTCACGCTCGCCGACGGCCCCCTCGAGGGCCGCCTCCTGGACGTGGTGGACGATGCGCTGGTGGTCGCGGTGGACGGGCAGGAGCGGCGGGTGCCGCTCGCCGACGTGGCCTCGGGCCGCATCCTGGTCGAGATGAAGAGGGACTGACATGGACATCGACATGGCCGCACTGCGCGGACTCGAGCGCGAGCGCGACATCAAGCTCGAGGTGCTCGTGGACGCGATCGAGCAGGCGCTGGTGAGCGCGTACCTCAAGTCGCCCGGCGCCCACAGCCACGCGCGCGCCCACGTGGACCGCGCGACGGGCAAGGTGTCGATCTTCGCCCGCGAGGAGGTCGAGCACGACGCGGAGATCGAGGACCAGCCGGAGTTCGACGACACCCCCGAGAACTTCGGGCGCATCGCCACCGCGACGGCACGCCAGGTGATCGTCCAGCGCCTGCGTCAGGCGGGGGACGATGCGGTGCTGGGCGAGTACGCCGGCCGCGAGGGCCAGTTGGTGTCCGGCATCATCCAGCAGTCCTCGGACCCCAAGAACGTCCACGTCGACATCGGCGACGTCGAGGCGATCCTGCCCCCGCACGAGCAGGTCCCCACCGAGGTGTACGTGCACGGCGAGCGTCTCAAGGGCTACGTGCTCGACGTCTCGCGCGGCAACAAGGGCCCGTCGATCACGCTGTCGCGCACGCACCCCGGCCTGGTGCGCAAGCTGTTCGAGCTCGAGGTGCCCGAGATCGCCGACGGCACCGTCGAGATCATGAGCCTCGCCCGCGAGGCCGGCCACCGTACCAAGATCGCGGTGCGCGCCACCGTCCCCGGCGTGAACCCCAAGGGCGCGTGCATCGGCCCCATGGGTGCGCGCGTGCGCGCCGTCATGAGCGAGCTTCGCGGCGAGAAGATCGACATCATCGACTGGGACGAGGACCCCGCGACGTTCGTGGGCAACGCCCTGTCGCCGTCGCGCGTCGTCTCGGTGACCGTGGTCGACGAGGAGGCCCGCGCCGCCCGCGTCGTGGTGCCGGACTTCCACCTGTCCCTCGCGATCGGCAAGGAGGGGCAGAACGCCCGCCTCGCCGCGCGCCTCACGGGGTGGCGCATCGACATCCGTTCGGACGAGTCTCCGGACATTCCGGGCCGCGCCGGTTCGGCACATTGACCGGAGGCGCTAGACTGGACCAGCCGAGAGACCCGTCTCGCGTCGATGCGGCGCGCAACCACGCTCCTCACGAGCCGGTGCGCACCTGCGTCGGGTGTCGGGAGCGGGCCCCTCGGTCGGTCCTTGTGCGAGTGGCGCACGTGGGCGGCCGTGCGGTCGTCGACGAGCGTCGAAGCCTCCCGGGCCGGGGTGCCTGGCTGCATCCCGACGCGGAGTGCCTCGCGCTGGCGGTGAAACGCCGGGCCCTGCAGCGCGCGTTGCGCGTCGCGGAGCTCGATGTGACCGGCCTCGCGGTCGGTGATCCGGGATCGTGCCCACCCACGAGTCAGACGGGATGAAAGCCCATGGCCATCCGATGAGTACCTCGCGATGAGTACCCACCCGTAACGACGGCTCGACCCTGCCTCGGTCGAGTCGAGACAGGAGAATTGTGGCAAAGCCCCGCGTTCACGAGATCGCGAAGGAGCTCGGAATTCCGAGCAAGCAGCTGATCGCCAAGCTCAACGAGCTCGGCGAATACGTCAAGGGACCCGCCTCCACCCTGGAGGCCCCGGTCGTGCGCAAGGCGCGCGAGGCGTTCCCGGCCGACAAGGCCGGCGCCCCCGCCGCATCGTCCGGCGCCAAGCCCGCGGCGAAGCCCGCCGCCAAGCCGGGCGCGAAGCCCGGCCCCAAGCCCGGTCCCAAGGCCCCGGAGGCGTCCGCCCCCGAGCCCGCCGTCGAGGCCCCCGCGCCCGCGGCCCAGCCCGAGACCCCCGCGCGTCCCGCGGCCCGTCCCGGCGCCAAGCCCGGCGGCCGTGCCGAGGCGCCCGCGCGCCCCGCGGGCCAGCCCGGTCCGCGCACCCCGCAGGGTGGCCGCCCCGGCGCGACCCCCGGTGGCCGTCCCGGCGGCGCCGCTCAGCCCGGTCCGCGCGCCCCGCAGGGCGGCCGTCCCGGCGACCGTCGCGACCGTCCGGCCAAGCCTGCCGACGCGCAGGGCGCCCAGGGCGCCGCGGCGCCCGCGCAGGGCGAGGCCGGCAAGCCGCGTCCCAACGTGCCGCTGCCCAGCGACATGCCCCGCCCCCGGCCGCGTCCGGCGGGCAACAACCCCTTCTCCGACCGGTCGGCCGGCCCGCGTCCGCGGCCCCGTCCGGGCGGCAACAACCCGTTCCAGTCGCCGCGCCCCGGCCCGCGTCCGGGCGGCGGCGGCCGTCCCGGCGGTCCCGGTGCCGGTGGCGGCGCACGTCCCGGCGGCGCGCCCGCGGGCACCCCGGGTCGCGGCTTCGGCCCCCGTCCCGCCGGTGGTCCCGGCGGTGGCGCTCCCGGACGTCCGGGCGGCTTCGGCGGCCCTGGTGGCGCTCCCGGCGGTCGTCCGGCCCCCGGCGGCCGCGGCCGTGGCGGCGGCACCGCCGGTGCGTTCGGCCGTGCGGGCGGCAAGCCCGTCCGCGGCCGCAAGTCCAAGCGGGCGAAGCGGGCCGAGTACGAGCAGCAGCAGGCCCCGGCGATCGGCGGCGTGCAGATCCCTCGCGGTGACGGCAACACGCCGATCCGCCTGCGCCGCGGCGCGACGCTGACGGACTTCGCCGAGAAGATCGAGGTCAACCCCGCGTCGCTCGTCACCGTCCTGTTCCACCTGGGCGAGATGGCGACCGCGACGCAGTCGCTCGACGAGGACACCTTCGCGGCGCTGGGCGAGGAGCTGGGCTACAAGATCCAGATCGTGTCGCCCGAGGACGAGGACAAGGAGCTCCTCGAGGGCTTCGGCGTCGACCTCGAGGCCGAGGAGGCCGCGGAGTCGGACGAGGACCTCGAGCCCCGCGCGCCCATCGTCACCGTCATGGGTCACGTCGACCACGGAAAGACGCGCCTGCTGGACTCGATCCGCAAGGCGAACGTCATCGCGGGCGAGGCCGGCGGCATCACCCAGCACATCGGTGCGTACCAGGTGCACGCCGAGCACGAGGGCGTCGACCGTGCCATCACGTTCATCGACACCCCGGGTCACGAGGCGTTCACCGCCATGCGTGCCCGTGGTGCCAAGGTCACGGACATCGCGATCCTCGTGGTCGCGGCGGACGACGGCGTGATGCCGCAGACCATCGAGGCGCTCAACCACGCCCAGGCGGCCAACGTGCCGATCGTGGTCGCGGTGAACAAGGTGGACAAGGAGGGGGCCAACCCCGCCAAGATCCGCCAGCAGCTCACCGAGTACAACCTCGTGGCCGAGGAGTACGGCGGCGACACGATGTTCGTCGACGTCTCCGCGCTCCAGGGCAAGGGCATCGACGAGCTCCTCGAGGCCGTGCTGCTCACCGCGGACGCGGGCCTCGACCTGCGCGCCAACCCGAACAAGGACGCGCGCGGCGTGGCCGTCGAGGCCCACCTCGACAAGGGCCGCGGTGCCGTGGCGACCGTCCTGGTCAACTCCGGAACCCTGCGCGTCGGCGACGCGATCGTCGCCGGCACGGCCCACGGCCGCGTGCGTGCGATGTTCGACGAGCACGACAACCAGGTGGCGGAGGCGACCCCGGCGCGTCCGGTGCTCGTCATCGGCCTGACCTCGGTGCCCCGCGCCGGCGACACCTTCCTGGTGGCCGACGACGACCGCACCGCCCGTCAGATCGCGGAGAAGCGCGAGGCCGCCGAGCGCGCCGCCCAGCTGGCCAAGCGTCGCAAGCGCATCTCGCTCGAGGACTTCAACAAGGCCCTCGAGGAGGGCAAGGTCGAGACCCTCAACCTCATCATCAAGGGTGACGTCTCCGGTGCCGTCGAGGCGCTCGAAGACGCGCTGCTCCAGATCGACGTGGGCGACGAGGTCGACCTGCGCATCATCCACCGCGGTGTCGGTGCGGTGACGCAGAACGACGTCAACCTCGCGACGGTCGACAACGCGATCATCCTCGGCTTCAACGTGCGCCCGGCCGAGCGCGTCCAGGAGCTCGCGGACCGCGAGGGCGTGGACATGCGCTTCTACTCGGTCATCTACCGTGCGCTCGAGGACGTCGAGGCCTCGCTCAAGGGCATGCTCAAGCCCGAGTTCGAGGAGCGTCAGACCGGTGCGGCGGAGATCATGGAGATCTTCCGTTCGTCCAAGTTCGGCAACATCGCGGGCTGCCTGGTCCGCGAAGGCCTCATGAAGCGCAACGCGAAGACCAAGGTCGTCCGCAACGGCGTCGTGGTCGGCGAGCCCACGCTCGACACCCTGCGCCGCTTCAAGGACGACGTCACCGAGGTCAAGGACGGCTACGAGTGCGGTATCGGCCTGGGCAAGTTCAACGACATCCAGGTCGGTGACATCATCGAGACGTTCGAGATGGTCGAGATCCCGAGGGACTGATGGCGGACAGCGCACGCGCTCTGAAGCTCGCGGGCACGATCAAGAAGATCGTCGCCCGCGCGCTTCAGACCGAATTCACGGACCCCCGGCTGACGTTCGTCACGGTGACCGACGTTCGGGTCACCGGCGACCTTCAGCAGGCCTCGGTCTTCTACACGGTGCTGGGATCGGATGCCGATCGCGCGGACGCCGCCAGGGCGCTGGAGCGGGCCAAGGGCCGGCTCCGCTCCCTGGTGGGCGGCCAGCTGGGCATCCGGCTCACGCCGTCGCTCGAGTTCCACCTCGACGCCGTCCCCGAGACGGCGGCCTCGCTCGACCGTGCCCTCCACGAGGCGCACGTGCGGGACGAGGAGCTCAAGCGGCTGCGCGAGAACGCGCGGTACGCCGGCGAGGAGGACCCGTACCGTCACCCCGACGAGGACGAGGCCTGATGTGGGCCGTCGCGGCGGGCCCGAGCCCGTTCCCGGCCTGGTCGTAATCGACAAGCCGGCCGGTTGGACCTCGCACGACGTCGTCGCGCGGGTCCGCCGGCTGGCGGCCACCTCCAAGGTGGGCCACGCCGGCACGCTCGACCCCATGGCGACGGGTGTGCTCGTGCTGGGCATCGGCCGCGCCACCAAGCTGCTCACGTACGTCGTGGGGCACGACAAGGGCTACGACGCGACCATCCGGCTGGGCCGCACCACCGTGACGGACGATGCGGAGGGCGACCTCACCGCATCGGCCGACGCCTCGGGCGTGACCGACCAGGCCATCGCGGCCGCCGTCGCGGAGCTCACCGGCGACATCATGCAGCGGCCCTCTGCAGTCTCCGCGATCAAGATCGACGGCAAGCGCGCCTACGCGCGCGTGCGCGGCGGCGAGGACGTCGAGATCCCGGCCCGCCCCGTCACCGTGTCACGCTTCGAGATCCTCGAGATCCGCCGGGACACCCCCGAGACCGGGGACGATGCGGTGGTCGACCTGGACGTCCACGTGGACGTGTCCTCGGGCACCTACGTGCGCGCGCTCGCGCGCGACCTGGGCGAGGCCCTGGGCGTGGGTGGCCACCTCACGGCGCTGCGCCGCACCCGGGTGGGGCGCATCGGCCTGGACCGGGCGCGCACGCTCGAGGACCTGGGCGCCGTGGTCGACGGGGGAGAGGCGCTGCCGCGCGTGCCCCTCGCCGACGCCGCGGCCGCCGCGCTGCCGGTGATCGAGGTCTCCGACGCCGACGCGACCGCACTGGGCTACGGCCAGTGGATCGACGCGCCGGGGCTGGAGGGCACCGCCGTCGCGATCGCGCCCGGACCGCGGGCCGTCGCGATCGTCGATCCGAAGGGCGCCAAGGCCAAGCCCGTCGTCGTCTTCGAGCCCGCCTCGACGTAGTCGGGTGGGCGGCCACGCGGTCCGCCCGGTCCGCCCGGTCCGCCCGTCGCGGGCGCGCGCCACGCGGTTTGGAGAATACGTAACGCTTCTGTAGCGTAATCCTCGTTCCCGGCCCCCCGACGATGCGAGGACCCATGACCACCGACGCCACCCTTCCCCACGCCGCGCGTCCGGCCGACGAGATGCAGGGGCACTGGCTGCTCGCCCGCCTGGGCAAGCGCGTGCTGCGCCCCGGCGGCGTCGGTCTCACGACGCGGATGCTCGACCAGGTGGGGCTGCGGGCCGCCCGCGTGGTGGAGCTCGCGCCCGGACTGGGCCTCACGGCCCGCCTCATGCTCGACCGCGGCGTGCACCGGTACGCCGGCGTCGACGCGGATCCGGACGCCGCGCGTCGCGTGAGCGCCGTGGTGAAGGGCCGGGGCGACTGCGCCGTGGGCCAGGCGCACCAGACCGGGCTGCCGGGCGGCGAGGCCGACGTGGTGGTGGGCGAGGCGATGCTCACCATGCAGTCCGACCGCGGCAAGGGCGCGATCGTCGCGGAGGCGGTGCGGCTGCTGCGCCCCGGCGGGCGCTACGCGATCCACGAGCTCGCGCTCACGCCCGACGACCTCGACGGGGACATCACCGAGGAGATCCGCCTGGGCCTGGTGCACGCCATCCGCGTCAACGCCCGGCCCCTCACGACCGCGCAGTGGCGCGCCCTGCTCGAGAGCCACGGCCTCGAGATCGTGTGGGTGGGCCACGCGCCCATGGCGCTGCTGCAGATGCGTCGCAACCTGGTGGACGAGGGCCCGGCGCGCACGCTCCGCATCGTCCGCAACGTCCTGCGCGACGGGGACGCGCGCCGCCGCGTCCTCCACATGCGCCGCATCTTCCGCACGTACCGTGACCACCTGAGCGGCGTGGCCATCGTCGCCCGCAAGCCCGAGGAGCAGCCGTGACCGAGAACCTGTCGACCCCCACCCGTCCGTCCATGCTCGGACGGTCCGACTCGCCCGTGGTCGCGCGGCTCACCCACGTGGAGGACCTGGCCGCGCTGGTGACCGTCCAGCCCGAGTCCACGGTCTCGCGCACGGTGCTCAAGGAGGAGGGCGTGCGCATCGTCGTCTTCGCCTTCGACGCGGGCCAGGTGCTCACCGAGCACACGGCGGCCGTGCCCGTGCTCCTCGAGGTGCTCGAGGGCCGGCTCGCGATCACCGCCGACGGCCGCACGGAGGAGCTGCTGCCGGGCGCCGTCATGCACATGGGCACGCGCCTTCCGCACGCGGTCGATGCGCTCGAGCCGTCCAAGCTCGCGCTCATCATGCTCGACCCGCGATAGGGGAGATCCCGCGCGCGTCGGGCACAATGGCGGCCATGCATGTGTGGCGCTCCCTCGCGGAGGTTCCGGACCTAGGCCCGGCCGTGGTGACCCTGGGCAACTTCGACGGGGTGCACCGCGGACACCAGGCCGTCCTGCGCGAGATGGTGGCCGATGCACGGGCACGGGGGCAGGTCGCCCTCGCCATGACGTTCGATCCCCACCCCAAGGCCGTCCACGACCCCGCGCACCCGCCGGAGCTCATCACGGGACTCGACGACCGCCTCGAGCGGCTCGCCGCGACCGGCCTCGACGGGGTCCTCGTGGTGCGCTACACGCTCGACTTCGCGCGCCAGACGCCCGAGGAGTTCGTGCGCACGTATCTGGCCAAGGGCCTGCGCGCGTCCTGCGTGGTGATCGGCCGCGACGCGCGCTTCGGGCGGGGCAACGCGGGGGACATCGGCACCATGCGCGAGCTGGGCGAGCGGCTGGGCTTCGACGTGGACGTCATCACCGACGCGCGCGCGGTCTCGGACTCCGGCCGGCGCTGGTCGTCCACGTGGGTGCGCGAGCTGCTCGACTCGGGCGACCTGCGCGGCGCGACCGCGGTCCTGGGGCGCGAGCACCGCGTCCGCGGCACCGTCATCCACGGCGACGCGCGCGGGCGCGAGATCGGGTTCCCCACCGCGAACCTGGACGTCGAGTCGGGGATGATCCCGCGCCACGGCGTCTACGGCGGCTGGCTCACCGTGCTCGACCCGCGCAGCAACGGCGCGTGCGCCTCCCTGGTGGGCCACCGGATGCCCGCGGCGATCAGCCTGGGCATGAACTACACGGTCGGCGGGACGGACCTGCGCGTCGAGGCGTACGTGCTCGACCGGGACGACCTGGACCTCTACGGCGCGGAGGTCGCGCTCGACCTCGTGGAGTGGCGCCGGCCCATGCTCGACTTCGGCTCGCTCGACGCGCTCATCGACGCGCTCGACGAGGACGTCGCGTGGACCCGGGCGGCCGTCGGCGCGTAGTCCGGCGGCCGGGCGCGAAGGGCGGTCGCCCGGCGCGTGACCCAGGTCCCCGTCGGGTCCGGTGGTGGGCGGGCGATGATGACGGCATGACGCGCCAGCCGCAGCCCGCCGCTCCCGAGCCCGCCTCCGTCGACCTCGTCCGCGCCGCCGTGTGGCGCGGGGGAGCGGACGTCGAGATAGCCGACGCGCCCGCGCCGGAGCTCGCGCCCGGCGACGCGCTCGTGCGCATCGACCTCGCGACGGTGTGCGGCTCCGACCGCCACACCGCGACCGGGCGCCGGCCCGGACCCTGCCCCTCGGTGCTGGGGCACGAGGGGGTGGGTCGGGTGGTCGCCGTCGACGCGCATCGTCCCCCGGCCCGCACCGATGGGCGGACCCTCGAGGTGGGCGACCGCATCGTGTGGGGCGTCGCCGTGTCCTGCGGCGCGTGCGACCGCTGCCGCGGCGGGCTCACCGCCAAGTGCCGCGAGGTGCGCAAGGTGGGGCACGAGGCGTGGGACTCCCCGTGGCCGCTGTCCGGCACCTACGCCTCCCACATCCTGCTGCCGTCCGGCACCCCGGTCGCAGGGGTGCCCGATGCCGTCCCCGACGCGGTCGCGTCCCCGGCGGGCTGCGCGACCGCCACCGTCGCGGCCGCGATGGAGCGGGCGGGCGCGCTCACCGGGCGCCGCGTGCTGGTGACCGGCGCCGGCATGCTCGGCCTGGTCGCGGTGGCCATGGCGGCCGAGGCGGGCGCGGCGGAGGTGACCGCGATCGACCTGGATCCGGCGCGGCGCGAGGAGGCGCTCCGGTTCGGCGCCACGTCCGCGGCCGATGCGGTGCCGCCGCGCTCCGGGCTCGACGTCGCGATCGACCTCACGGGCGCGCCGGCCGTGATCGGCGCGGCCTTCGAGTCGCTCGACATCGGCGGGCGACTGGTGCTCGTGGGCTCGGTGACCCCCGCGCCGCCCGTGCCGTTCGACGCGGAGCGGATGGTGCGCCGCTGGCTCACCGTCGCGGGCGTCCACAACTACGAGCCGCGCCACCTGCAGCGCGCGGTCGACTTCCTCGCGACCACGGCGGACCGGCTTCCGTGGGCGGGCCTCGTCTCCGCGCCCCGCGGGCTCGAGGCGCTGAGCGGCATGCTGATGGACGAGCGGCCGTCCCACCCCCGTCTCGCCCTCGCCCCCTGAGGACGGGCGCCGCCGGCGACCCGTGCATCGGCCCTGGACACGAGCCGCGGGAAGTCGATCTCAAGGGGTACCCCTACCACAGTAAAGTCGTGGGCCCGAAGTCCCAAGTTCAAGCAAAGTGCTGTTTCGTGGACGTAAACCTTGGGGTGCAAATCGGACACGACGCGGGACACGGGCAGAACCGGGGGCCTATCGTGCAGGAATGGCCCAGACCGCAGAACCCCTCGTCGTCCTCGACGAGGTGAACAAGCATTTCGGCGAACTTCACGTCCTCAACAACATCAACCTTGCCGTCGCGACGGGCGAGGTGATCGTCGTCATCGGCCCCTCGGGATCCGGCAAGTCGACGCTGTGCCGGGCGATCAACCGCCTCGAGACCATCGACGACGGCTCGATCCGCATCGACGGCCAGGAGCTGCCCCAGGAGGGCAAGGCCCTGGCCGGCCTGCGCGCGGACGTCGGCATGGTCTTCCAGTCCTTCAACCTGTTCGCGCACAAGACGATCCTCGAGAACGTCACGCTCGGCCCGATCAAGGTGAAGAAGGTCGCGAAGAAGGAGGCCGAGGAGGAGGCCATGGCCCTCCTCGAGCGCGTGGGCGTCGCCAATCAGGCGCACAAGTACCCCGCGCAGCTCTCCGGCGGCCAGCAGCAGCGCGTGGCGATCGCGCGCTCGCTCGCGATGAAGCCCAAGGTGATGCTGTTCGACGAGCCCACCTCCGCGCTCGACCCGGAGATGATCAACGAGGTCCTCGACGTGATGACCTCGCTCGCGCACGAGGGCATGACCATGATCGTGGTCACCCACGAGATGGGCTTCGCGCGCAAGGCCGCGAACCGCGTGGTGTTCATGGCCGACGGCCGCATCCAGGAGGAGGCGGAGCCGGAGGAGTTCTTCACCAACCCGCAGTCCGAGCGTGCCAAGGACTTCCTGTCCAAGATCCTCACCCACTGAGTCCCCGCCGCCCGCGGGGGAGCGGGCGGTTTGCCAACAACAAGGAGAGATGCATGATGCGACGCACGATGACGATGGCCGCGCTGGGCGCGGTCGCCGCCATGACCCTGGCCGCATGTGGCTCGGACGACGGCGGCGAGGTTGCCGACGTCTCCGCGAGCGACTTCGAGGCCGGCACGACGATGGCCGCCCTCGCCGAGGCCGGAACCATCACCATCGGCACCAAGTTCGACCAGCCGCTGTTCGGCCTCAAGCCGCCGAGCGGCGACCCCGTGGGCTTCGACGTCGAGATCGGCAAGATCATCGCCGGCGAGCTCGGCATCTCGACCGACGACATCAACTGGGTCGAGACCGTCTCCGCCAACCGCGAGCCGTTCATCCAGGACGGCACCGTCGACATGGTCATCGCGACCTACACCATCAACGACACGCGCAAGGAGCTCATCTCCTTCGCCGGCCCGTACTACAACGCCGGCCAGTCGCTCATGGTGCTGTCCGACAACGACGAGATCAACGGCCCCGACGACCTCGCGGGCCAGCGCGTCTGCTCGGTCGAGGGCTCGACCCCGGCGCAGAACATCGCCGACAACTACCCCGACGCGACGCTGTCGCTCTTCGGCGCCTACACCGACTGCCTCGAGCCGCTGCGCAACGGCCAGGTCGACGTGGTCACCACCGACAACGTCATCCTCGCCGGCTACGTCGACGAGTCGGACGGCGCCTTCAAGATCGCGGGCGAGCCCTTCACGGAGGAGCCCTACGGCATCGGCGTCGAGCGCGAGGACACCGAGTTCCGCATGTGGATCAACGACGTGCTCGAGGAGATCTTCGAGGACGGCCGCTGGCTCGACGCCTGGAACGAGACCGCCGGCACCGTGCTGCCGGAGGCCACCCCGCCGAGCGTCGACCGCTACGAGGTGAGCTAGACCGGAAGGTCCAAGCCTGATTCCGTGCGGCCCTCTCGAGCCGAGGGGGCCGCACGGCACGTCCGGAGGAGTACATGGAAACCTTTATCAGCGAGTTCGGCACCATCTGGGGCGCCTTCCTCGCGACGCTGTCGCTGACGGCGTTGTCGGGAGTGCTGTCGCTCGTCCTGGGCACGGTCCTGGCGACGATGCGAGTGTCGCCGGTGGGGCCGCTGCGCAGCTTCGGCACGGCGTACGTGGAGATCGTCCGCAACACCCCGCTGACGCTCATGTTCTTCTTCTGGGTGTTCGTCGCGCCCAGCTTCGGGATCCTGTTCCCCGAGCTGGGGTTCTGGCCCGCCGTGGTCGCGCTGACCGTCTACACGAGCGCATTCGTCTGTGAGGCGTTGCGCTCGGGCATCAACTCCGTGGGGATCGGCCAGGCGGAGGCGGCGCGCAGCATCGGCCTCACCTTCGGCCAGACCCTGTCGCAGATCGTGCTGCCCCAGGCCTGGCGCACCGCCGTGCCGCCGCTCATCTCCGTGCTCATCGCGCTGACGAAGAACACCTCGGTGGCCGCCGGCTTCGCGTTCACGGAGCTGGTCGCCATCCAGCAGCGCCTCACCAACGCGCACCCGTCGGACGGCCTCTTCATCTTCTTCGGCATCGCGCTCATGTACCTGGTCATCACCATCCCGCTGGGCCTCGCCGCGGGTCAGATCGAGCGAAAGGTGGCGTTCGCACGATGAGCGGCTCGGTTCTCTACGACGCGCCCGGCCCCCGCGCCAAGCGCCTCGACAACATCCTCAACTGGACCTTCTCGGCCACCTTCGTCGCCGTGGGCGCCTGGATCATGTGGTCCTGGTACCAGCGCGGCATCTTCGACGACCGCTGGCAGGTCCTGTGGGACCCGCCGAAGGGTCAGACCGGGCTCGACGTGTGGTGGTCGCTGGGCCAGGGACTGCTCCGCACCCTCGAGGCGGCGGCCATCGCCGCCCCCATCGCGCTCGTCATCGGCGGCGCCATCGCGATCATCCGCCGGGGCGCCCAGTCGCGCCTGCTGTCCGGTCCCGCCGCGGTCACGACGGAGCTCGCCCGAGGGCTGCCCGTCCTCATGCTGATGTTCCTCGCGAAGCTGGTGTTCGGCTGGGAACCGCTGTGGTCCGTGGTGTTCGGCCTGGTGGTCTACAACGCCGCGGTCGTGGCGGAGATCCTGCGCGCCGGCCTCGCGGCGCTGCCCAAGGGCCAGCGCGAGGCGGGTCTGAGCATCGGCCTGTCGCCCATGCGCACCACGCTGCTCATCGAGCTGCCCCAGGCCGTGCGCATCATGCTGCCGGCCCTGGTCAGCCAGATCGTGGTGCTGCTCAAGGACACCTCGCTGGGGTACATCGTCGCCTACCCGGAGCTGCTGCGGACCATCAAGTCCAACCGCGACTTCTTCGGCGACCGCTACCTCATCCCGCTGTTCCTCGTGGGCGCGATCATCTACATCCTCATCAACCTGGTGGTCTCCCGCATGGCGACCACGGTGGAGCGCCGCATCCGCGAACGCGGCGCCGGCGAGGCCGAGCCCCCGGAGATCGGGCCCACCGGCCCCATCCCGCAGTCGGGCGTGGGCGGTCCGGCCCGCGAGGAGGGCGCCCACGCGGGCGACCCGCTGTTCGGCAGGGGCCGTCCCGCGTCCACGCAGGTCCCCACGCGTGACCTACGGCCCGGCGACGTCGAGGAGCAGCGCCGCCTGGTCGAGCGCGAGGAGCGCCGACGCGAGGAGCAGCGCCACCAGTGGGAGAAGTGGGACCGCTTCAACCCGCGTCGCGACAACGACGAGGACGACGAGAAGTAGCGTCTGCCCCACACGCAAGGAGGGCCGCCCCGCGCGCGATGCGCGGGGCGGCCCTCCTCGTTGGCGCTCGGGTTGTCAGACCGCGGCGGGGCGGCCCTCCTCGTTGGCGCTCGGGTTGTCAGACGCGGCGGCGCGTCCGTCAGACGCGGCGGCGCGTCCGTCAGACCGCGGCCGGCTCCGCGGTCAGCAGCGGAGCGATGTCCGCGAGCGAGTCGAGCACGTGGTGCGCGCCCGCGGCCTCGAGCGTGGCGCGCGACACGTCGCCCGTGGTGACGCCGATGACCACGCCCGCGCGGGCGTTGAGGCCCGACTTCACGTCCGCGATGGTGTCGCCCGCGACCAGGACCTCGGCGGCGTCGTGGATGCCGGCGGCCTCCATCGCACGGTAGATGAGATAGGGCGCGGGACGACCGGTGGGGACGTGGTCCGTGCAGAACCAGCCGTCGATCACGTCGTCGCCGTCCCAGCCCAGGCCGGCGAGCAGCGACTCGACCACGGGGATCTTGAAGCCGGTCGTGAGGTAGACCTGACCGCCCGCGGCGTGGACGGCGTCGAACGCCTCGCGGACGCCGGCGAGGGCGCGGGGCGCGACCTCGGTGTACTTGCGGGTGAGGCGCTCGGAGAAGTCCTTGAACGCGGCGGCGACGCGGTCGGCATCGGGGGTCTGGCCGCCCAGTTCCATGAGGCCCCAGATGGCCTCCTCCTTGTCGCGGCCCATCCAGGTCTCGAGGTCGGCCGCGGCGACGGTCGCGCCGGTGGCCTCGACGGCCTCCCGGAGCGCGACGTACACGAGGCCCTGCTCGTCGATGGTGGTGCCGGCCATGTCGAAGACGGCGAGTCGGATCATGGGTCTCTCCTTGATGTCAGGATGCGGCGCCGCGGGTGAGCGGCACGGGATTGTGGCTCGAGTTCTCGATGAGGAAGCTCGTGAGCCCGGGGAGGTAGCGGTCGTCCGCGGCCTCGACCGCGCGTCCGTCCGGGGTGTAGGAGACGCGGCGCTCGCGCAGCAGCGGGGAGCCGACGGGGACGCCCAGGTGTGCGGCGTCGGTCGCGTCCGCGCCGATCGCGTCGATCTCGTGGCGGGCCCGCACGAAGTGCAGGCCGTGACCGCGCAGCGTGTCGAAGATCGACGCCGAGTCGAGGTCCTGGTCGAGCAGCAGTCGTCCGGCCTCCCAGATGAAGGTGGCGCGCTCGAGCATGGTGACGACGCCGTCCGCCGTGCGCACGCGGAGGACCTGGACCACGGGGTCGCCCGGCTCGCAGTCGAGCCGACCCGCGGCGATGGCGTCCGCGGGGCGCCGGGCGAGCTCCACGGTCCGCTGGCCGGGCGTGCGGCCGGTCGCGCGCGTCCACTCCGTGAACGACAGGAACGCATCGAAGGGCTGGGGGACCGCGCCGTCGAGCACGACGGCCTGGCGGCCCTGCCCGCCGGAGATCAGCCCCGCGGTGCGCAGGGCGGCGAGGGCCTGGCGCACGGGTCCCCGCGACACCCCGAACTCCTCGCGCAGGCTCGCCTCCGACGGCACCCGGTCGCCCGGCGCCCATTCGCCGGAGACGATGCGCCGCTGCAGCTCGAGGCGCAGGCGTTCGTGGATCGGGGAGGCGGGAGTCACGCACTTCACTATACAAGTGGAGCGGTGCGTGCCGGCGGCTCCGTGCGGGGTCGCGGTGAATATCTGGTGAACGACAAGTGAAGTTGTATAGATAAGTGGCGCCGGGGCGTGGGGCGTCGCCCACCATGGACCCATGGACACCACTCAGCACTATGACCTGGCCGTCGTCGGGGCCGGTATCCTGGGCCTCGCCCACGCGTACGCCGCGCACCAGCGGGGGCTGCGCGTCGTCGTCCTCGACCGCGACCACCACCTGGTGGGCGCGTCCGTGCGGAACTTCGGGCACGCGTCGATCACCGCCCAGGAGGGGGAGCTGCTCGAGCTGGGCCGGGCCGGCCGCGCGCGGTGGCTCGAGGTCGCGGGCGCGACCGGCATCTACGCGGCGGCCGCGGGCACGCTTGTGGTGGCGCGCACCGCCGCCGAGCGCGCCCTGGTCGAGGAGCTGCACGCCGCCCGCGGGGACGACGAGGTCGAGCTGCTCGACCCCGCCGCGATGGCCGCGCGCCTCGCCCACGAGGAGGGCGCGCCCGGCGCCTCGCACGGCGGGGCCTTCCTCCCCGCGGACCTGCGCGTCGACCCCCGCGAGGCGGCGCCCGCGATCGCGCGCTGGCTCGAGGGGCAGGGCGTCGAGTTCCGCTGGGCCACCTCGGTGCTGGGCCTGGGCGACGGCGTCGTCCGCACCACCCGAGGCGACCTCCGCGCGGACCGCACCGTCGTGTGCGTCGGCCACGACATCGACTACCTCCTGCCCGACGTCGCCGCCGAGGGTGCGGTGGAGCGCTGCACCCTCGCGGTCGTCACGGTCGACGCGCCGCGCGGCTTCGCGGCCCAGGCGGGCATCCTCACCTCGACCTCGATGACGCGCTACGACGCGTTCACCTCCCAGCCCTCCGCGGCCGCCGTGCGCACGGAGGTCGAGGGGCGCGCGCCCGAGCTGCTCGAAATCGGCGCCAACGTCATGATGACGTGGCGCCCCGACGGCAGCCTCGTCGTGGGAGACACCCACGAGTACGGGCCCTCGGCGGATCCGTTCGTCTCCGAGCGGGCCATCGCGCTCGTCCTCGAGGAGGCCGCGGCCGTGCTCGGCGTGGATGCGCTGCGCGTCCGCGACCGCTGGCAGGGCGTGTACGCGTCCTCGCCCCGGCAGCCGGTGCTCGTCCGCACCCCGATGCCCGACGTGACGGTCGTCTCCGTCACCACGGGCGTCGGCATGACCACCTCGTTCGGCCTCGGTGAGCGCACCGTGGCCGCCTGGGGCGCATGAGCGCGCCCGGGCCCACCACTCGAACCCTAGGAGCACCCATGCTCGACGACACCCCCGTCCTCCTCACCCCCGGACCGCTCACCACCTCGGAGCGCACCCGCGCCGCCGCCACCCGCGACCACGGCTCGTGGGACGCGGACTTCGGCCGCCTCACCCGGGACGTGTGCGACCGCCTGCTGCGCATCGTCGGCGACCCGGCCGACGCGGTCTGCGTGCCCATGCAGGGCTCGGGCACCTTCTCCGTCGAGGCCGCCGTGCGGACGCTCGTCGGCCCGGGGGAGGGGATCCTGGTGCTCGCCAACGGCGCGTACGGGGAGCGCCTCGCGACGCTCGCCCGCATGGCCGGCCGCCGCGTCGAGGTGCTCCGCACCGCCACCGACACGCCGCCGGCCCCGGCGGACGTGGCCGCCGCGCTCGACGCCGACCCCGGCCTGGGCGTCGTCGCCGTCATCCACTGCGAGACCACCACGGGACTGCTCAACCCGGTCGAGACGATCGCGGACGTGGCGCACGCGCGCGGCCGCCGCGTCATCATCGACGCGATGAGCTCCTTCGCGGTGGTCGACGTGCCGCTCGCGCACCCCGCCGTCGACGCGGTCGTCGCGGCCTCCGGCAAGGGCCTCGAGGCGCTGCCCGGCGTGGGCTTCGTGTTCCTGTCCTCTCACGCGGTCGAGACCCGCCGCGGCCGGTGCGACTCGCACTCGCTCGACCTCATCGCGCAGCACGACTACCTGGTCGCGCACGGCCGCTGGCGCTTCACCCCGCCCACCCACGTGGTCGCGTCCCTGCGCGAGGCGCTCCTCCAGTACGAGGAGGAGGGCGGCCGCGAGGCCCGCCACGCGCGCTATCGGGCCAACTCGGACGCGCTCGTCGAGGGGATGGAGGCGCTGGGACTCCGCCTGTACCTCCCGGAGGAGCTGCGCACCCCGATCATCCATACCTTCTACGCCCCCGAGGTCGCCGACTGGAGCTTCCCCCGCTTCTACGACGCCGTCCGCGCGCGCGGCTTCATCCTGTACCCGGGCAAGCTCACGGACGAGGAGACCTTCCGCGTCGGCTGCATCGGCGCGATCGACGCGGACACGATCCGTGAGGCGGTCGCGGCCGTCGCGGAGGCCTTCGCAGAGCTCGGCTACGCGCCCGTCCCCGCCACCGCCTGACTGCCGCTCCGACGCCCGCCCGGCCCGCGCATCGGCCCCGGGCGGGCGTCCCCGGAACGGCCGCCCCCGTCCCGTCGCGGACAGGGGCGGCCGTCCTGTATGCTTGGACGTCGCCGTAAGAACGGCCGCGGATCGTAGAGCCCCGGAGAACAGGCCCGGGCGCGCCGCGCAACAACCTAGGGAGACACCATGTCGCTCGACGTCGCAACCAAGAAGTCCATCATGGCCGAGTACGGCACCGGCGAGGGTGACACCGGTTCGCCCGAGGTCCAGATCGCGCTGCTGTCGCGTCGCATCTCCGACCTGACCGAGCACCTCAAGGAGCACAAGCACGACCACCACTCGCGTCGTGGCCTCCTCCTGCTCGTCGGCCGCCGCCGCAACCTGCTCAACTACCTCCAGCGCGTGGACATCAACCGCTACCGCTCGCTGATCGAGCGTCTGGGCCTGCGCCGCTAAGCGCAGCCCGTCCGCGTTCGCCCGGTCGCGCCTCCTCGGAGTCGCAGCGACCGGGCTTTCGCGTATCCGGGGACGATGCGCCGGCCGGCTCCCGTACGCCCCGCGCGCCGCGCGCGGGGCCCGGAACCCCGGCATCGTCCCCGGTGACTGATACCATGAGGGCGGCTCGGACATCCGGGCCGACCAACACAACCTGGCAGGCCAGCCGGATGCTGATCCTCGGTGGTGATGGGCAGAACCTCCGCAGGTGCGGACCGTTCTGAGCATTTCGACTGACGATCAGTCTCAGTGGCGAGAGCCATATCCGCCTGCCTGCCTCGAATAGGCAAGGAGCAACTCCGCATGGAGGGTCCTGAGATCACTTTCGCCGAAGCCACGATCGACAACGGTCGCTTCGGCACCCGCACCGTCCGGTTCGAGACGGGTCGCCTCGCCAAGCAGGCCGCCGGCTCCGCCGCGGCCTACCTCGACGGCGAGACGATGCTGCTGTCGGCCACCACCGCGGGCAAGTCCCCGCGCGACGGCTTCGACTTCTTCCCCCTGACCGTCGACGTCGAGGAGCGCCAGTACGCCGCCGGCAAGATCCCCGGCTCGTTCTTCCGCCGCGAGGGCCGTCCCACCACGGACGCCATCCTCACGTGTCGCCTGATCGACCGTCCGCTGCGTCCGTCCTTCGTGTCGGGCCTGCGCAACGAGATCCAGGTGGTCGTGGACGTCCTCGCGATCCACCCCGACGACCAGTACGACGTCATCGCGATCAACGCCGCGTCGATGTCCACCCAGCTCGCCGGCCTGCCCTTCTCGGGCCCCATCGGCGGCGTGCGCATCGCGCTCATCGACGGCCAGTGGGTGTGCTTCCCCCGCTACTCCGAGATGGAGCGCGCGGTGTTCGACATGGTCGTCGCCGGCCGTGTCGTGGGTGACGACGTCGCGATCATGATGGTCGAGGCCGAGGCCACCGACGACGCCTTCAACCTCATCTCCGAGGGCGCCCAGGCGCCCACCGAGACCGTCGTAGCCGAGGGCCTCGAGGCCGCCAAGCCCTTCATCCGCGCGCTGTGCGAGGCGCAGGCGAAGGTCGCCGACCAGGCCGCCAAGGAGACCGCGGAGTTCCCGCGCTTCCTCGACTACCAGGACGACGTGTTCGCCGCCGTCGCGCCCGCCATCGAGGGCGACCTCGCCGAGGCGCTCCAGATCGCCGACAAGCAGACCCGCGAGTCGCGCCTGGACGAGATCAAGGCCGGCGCGCTGGAGAAGTTCGCCCCCGAGTTCGAGGGCCGCGAGAAGGAGATCTCCTCGGTGGTCCGCTCGGTCACCAAGCAGACCATCCGTCAGCGCATCCTCAAGGACGGCGTCCGCATCGACGGCCGCGGCCTCAAGGACATCCGTCCCCTCTCGGCCGAGGTTGCCGTGGTGCCCCGCGTGCACGGCTCGGCGCTGTTCGAGCGCGGTGAGACCCAGATCATGGGCATCACCACGCTGAACATGCTCAAGATGGAGCAGCAGATCGACTCGTTCTCGCCCGAGACGCACAAGCGCTACATGCACCACTACAACTTCCCGCCGTTCTCGACCGGCGAGACCGGCCGCGTGGGCAGCCCCAAGCGCCGCGAGATCGGCCACGGCGCGCTCGCCGAGCGTGCGCTCGTGCCGGTGCTCCCGTCGCGCGAGGACTTCCCCTACGCGATCCGTCAGGTGTCCGAGGCGCTCGGCTCGAACGGCTCGACCTCGATGGGCTCCGTGTGCGCCTCGACGCTCGCGCTGCTCAACGCCGGTGTCCCGCTGCGCGACCGCGTGGCCGGCATCGCCATGGGCCTCGTGTCCGACACGGTCGACGGCGAGACCCGCTACGCGGCGCTCACCGACATCCTGGGCGCGGAGGACGCGTTCGGCGACATGGACTTCAAGGTCGCCGGTACCCGTGACTTCGTCACCGCCATCCAGCTCGACACCAAGCTCGACGGCATCCCCGCCTCGGTCCTGGCCGGCGCGCTCCAGCAGGCGTACGACGCCCGCGTCCACATCCTGGGCGTGATGGAGCAGGCCATCGTCGAGCCCGACGAGATGAGCCCCCACGCCCCGCGCGTGATCTCGGTGCGCATCCCCGTCGACAAGATCGGCGAGGTCATCGGCCCCAAGGGCAAGATGATCAACCAGATCCAGGACGACACGGGCGCCGACATCTCGATCGAGGACGACGGCACCGTGTACATCGGCGCCACCGATGGCCCGTCCGCCGAGGCCGCGCGCGCGGCGATCAACGCGATCGCCAACCCGCACGTGCCCGAGGTGGGCGAGCGCTTCGTCGGCACCGTGGTGAAGACCGTCGCCTTCGGCGCCTTCATCTCGCTCACCCCCGGCAAGGACGGCCTGCTGCACATCTCGCAGATCCGCAAGCTCGTGGGCGGCAAGCGCGTCGAGAACGTCGAGGACGTCCTGGGCGTCGGCCAGAAGATCCAGGTCGAGATCACCGAGGTCGACCCGCGCGGCAAGCTCTCGCTCGGCGTCGTCGAGGAGGCCGGCTCGGAGGGCTCGTCCGAGTCCGCCGACGAGGAGTCCGTCGAGGCGTAAGGCTCTCAGCGTCACGTCCGCAGGGGCGGTCCCGGTGCGCCGGGGCCGCCCCTGCGGCGTTTCACCACCCGTCGCCCCAGCCCACCCAACCCGCACGTCGGACCGTGCCGCGCATCGTCCGACATGCGGGTCGGTGGCGACCTCCATGGCGGATGCATCCCCGAACGGTCCGACATCCGGGCGGGTTGCTGGGGAGTCCTGCGGCGGTGACGGGCCGGCGGCAGTGCGCGACTAGGTGTACCGGGCCAGCACGTTGGTAGCGCCGTTCGAGTTGTGAAGAGGAGAACCTCCGGGCTTAGTGGAGATGTCTGACGTCTGCACAACCCGGAGGTTCTCGTGTCCCACGCTAATGCTCGTCTGACCGTGCACGGCAGGCGTCTGATCGTCGAACGCCACCGACAGGGCTGGGCTCAAGCCCACATCGCGGCCGCGATGGGGGTGTCCCGCAAGTGCGTCCACACATGGATCGCGCGGTTCGAAGCCGAAGGCGACGACGGGCTGGTCGATCGCAGCAGTCGTCCCCATCATTGCCCGACGCGGGTCAGCAGCGATGTTGAGGCCGCGGTCCTCGAGCATCGACGCGCGACCCGGCAGGGCCGCGATGGTGTCGCAGCGGACCTGGGCCTTGCTCCCCGTACGGTCTCGCGCATCCTCGCCCGCCACCACATGGCCCACATCGCCGCGCTGGACCCGATCACAGGCGAGGCGATCCGCGCGTCGAAGACGACGGCGGTGCGATACGAGCGGGAGCGTCCCGGCGAACTGGTCCACATGGACGTCAAGAAGCTCGGACGCATCCCCGACGGCGGCGGCTGGCGTGGACGCGGCGAAACAGTCGCCAACCATCAATCCAGGACCGACAAGCACACCAAGGTCGGCTACGACTACATCCACTCCGTCGTCGACGACCACTCCCGCCTGGCCTACTCCGAAGTCCTCACGGATGAGAAGGGCGCGACCTGTGCCGCGTTCTTCGAGCGCGCGATCGACTACTTCGCCGCTCACGGCATCGACCGGATCGAGCAGTTGATGACGGACAACGCCTGGGCCTACCGATGGTCGCTGCGCGAGGTGTGCGCCGCCCACGGCATCGCCCAGAAGTTCATCCGCCCCCACTGCCCATGGCAGAACGGCAAGGCTGAACGCTACAACCGCACCCTTGCGACCGAGTGGGCCTACCGGCAAGTCTTCACATCGAACGACGCGCGAGCCGCAACCCTGGCACCCTGGATCGAGTACTACAACACCCGACGCCGGCATCAAGCCCTCGCAGGACTCCCACCGATCAGCCGACTGCCACCAACCTCATGACCGGGTACAACTAGGCTCGCCCCCATGCCTCACATGCTCCCGCTCGTCCACTCCGGCGCCATCGGCTCGGACCTCGCCATCGAGCAGGACCACGGCGCCATGGTGCGCCGCACCGTGCTGCCCGGCGGCGTGCGCGTGTTCACGGAGACCATCCCGGGCATGCGGTCGGCCACGCTGGGCGCGTGGGTGGGGGTCGGCTCGCGCGACGAGAATCCCGAGCATGCCGGCTCGACGCACTTCCTCGAGCACCTGCTGTTCAAGGGCACGGCCCGGCGCAGCGCGCTCGACATCGCCGAGGCCTTCGACCGCGTGGGCGGCGAGTCCAACGCGCTCACGGGCAAGGAGTTCACCTGCTACTACGCGCGGGTGATCGACCGCGACCTGCCCATGGCGATCGACGTGGTGCTCGACATGGTGACGTCGGCGCGGCTCGACCAGGCCGACTTCGACATGGAGCGCGGGGTGATCCTCGAGGAGCTCGCGATGGCGGAGGACGACCCGGGCGACGTCATCCACGAGCGCTTCGCGCAGGCCGTCCTGGGCGGTCACGCGCTCGGCCGGCCCATCGGCGGCACGCCGGAGATCATCGAGGCCGTCTCGCGCGACGCCGTCGAGGCGCACTACCGCGAGCACTACACGCCGGCCGGACTCATCGTCACGGCCGCCGGGGGAGTGGACCACGACGCGGTGTGCGCGATGGTGACCGATGCGGTGGCGAGGGGCGGCTGGGACCTCGCCGCAGCATCGTCCCCGGTGGGGCGGCGCGACCGGTTCGCGCCCGTCGAGGCGACGGCGACGCCGGAGACGCGGATCGTCAAGCACGAGCTCGAGCAGGCCCACGTGCTGCTGGGCACGCGCGGGTTCAGCGCGACCGACGACCGCCGCGCCGTCCTGTCCGTCTACAACGCGATCCTGGGCGGGGGCATGTCGTCGCGGCTGTTCCAGGAGATCCGCGAGAAGCGGGGGCTGACGTACTCGGTGTACTCGTTCGGCTCGCCCTCGACGGAGACCGGCCTGTTCGGCGTGTACGCCGCGTGCGCGCCGGGCAAGGCCGACGAGGTGACGCGCCTCCTGGGCCACGAGCTCGAGCGCATGGCCGAGGGCGTCACCCCCGGCGAGCTCGAGCGGGCGCAGGGGCAGATCGCCGGGTCGATCGTGCTGCGCCTCGAGGACTCGTACTCGCGGATGTCCCGGCTGGGCAAGGCCGAGCTGGTCTACGGCGACCTGTGGTCCATCGCGGAGATGCTCGACGAGGTCAAGGCCGTCACCGTGGACCAGGTGCAGGCCCTCGCCGCGGACATCGCCGCGCGCGAGCGCGTGTCCGTGCGCGTCGGGCCCGCGTAGGCCAACCCAGCCGGCCCGCGCATCGTCCCCGGGCCGTCCCGCGGTGGGGCGCCACTAGGGTGGTGCCATGATCAACGTCGCAGTGCTGGGCGCCTCCGGGCGCATGGGGACCCACGTGGTGAACGCGGTCGACGGCGCCGAGGACATGACCCTCGTCGCCGCGCTCGACCACCAGGACGACGTGGCCGCCGCGGCCCGGGCGGGTGCGGAGGTGGCGGTCGACTTCACCGTCCCGAGCGCCACCGAGGTGAACGTCCACGCGCTCATCGACGCCGGCGTCCACGCGGTCGTGGGCACCACCGGCTGGACGCAGGAATCGCTGCTGCGGGTCGACGAGCACCTCAAGGAGCGCCCCGAGATCGGCGTGCTCATCGCTCCCAACTTCGCGCTCAGCGCCGTGCTGTCGATGCGCTTCGCGGCCGCGGCCGCGCGCTACTTCGAGTCCGTCGAGGTGGTGGAGCTCCACCACCCCGACAAGGTCGACGCGCCCTCCGGCACCGCGACCCACACGGCGCAGGGGATCGCCGCCGCGCGGGCGGCCGCCGGCATCGCGCCCTCGCCCGACGCCACCACGCACGACCCCGATGGCGCGCGCGGCGCGGTCATCGACGGCGTCCACGTCCACGCGGTGCGCCTGCGCGGCCTGGTCGCGCACGAGGAGGTGCTGCTGGGCAACCCCGGCGAGCAGCTCACCATCCGCACCGACAGCTTCGACCGGATCAGCTTCATGCCCGGCGTGCTGCTGGGCGTGCGCGAGGTCGCCCGCCACCCCGGCCTCACCGTGGGCCTCGACGGGTACATGGCGCTGTGAGCGTGATGCGCCGCCCGGCGCTGCTCGCCGCCACGGCGATCACCGGGCTCCTGGGGATCTACATGGCGCTGGTGCTCGGGCGTGCGTTCGTGCTGCTGCGGGACGATGCGCTCACCGCCAAGGCGCTGGGCGCCGCGCTGCTGGTGATGCCGATCGTGGGCGCCTGGTACCTGTGGCACGAGTGGAGCCTGGGGTTCGCCGCACAGCGGATGGGCTCCCAGCTCGAGCAGGAGGGGCGGCTGCCGGTCCACGACGGCGCGCGCGGCGCGGGCGGTGCCCTCACCGAGGAGGCCGCGCGCGACGTCTACGAGCTGGCCCGCCGCGGCGTCGACGAGCAGCCCGACGACTGGCGGGCCTGGTTTCACCTGGCGTACGGCTACGAGGCGATGAAGGACAAGAGCCAGGCGCGCAAGGCGATGCGCTACGCCGCGGACCTGTACCGGCGGCGCTGACCCCGGTCACCCCGTCACCTCTCCACACAGAATCTTCGCTGGCCCACACACGCCTCGGCGTGTCGTCGGCGTGTCGCCGCGATATCAGCATTTTCGCGGCGGCTGCGGGCCCCGCTGTGTGGACAGGTGACGTGACCGGCGGGGAGTGCGGCGCGCGACTACAGTGCAGCGCGCGACTACAGCGCGGCGCGGTACATGAGCTCGACCAGGTCCCCCGTGGGGCCGTCGAGCGTCCTGCGCAGCCCGCCCTCGCCGAACCCGGCGGACTCGAGGAAGGCCCGGCGCGGCGCATCGTCCTCCAGGGACCAGGCGCGGGTCTCCGTGGCGCCCCGCGTGCGCAGCGTGTCGATGCACGCGGATAGTAGCCGCGAGCCGTGGCCGGCACGCCGGTGGTCGGGCGCGACCTCGAGCGCGAGGATCTCCGTGGGAGCGAGCGCGGCGAAGCCCACCACGCGCGGGCCGTCGCACGCGACGAACACCCGGTGGTCGCGGCTGGGCGGCTGCGCGATCGCCGCGGCCCACTGCGCGCGCACGTCGTCGGACGGCAGCGCGTCGACCGCGGGCCCCAGGGTCTCCCGCCAGCATGCGAGCTGGATCGCGGCGATCGCCTCCTCGTCTCCGGGGACGGCCGGGCGGGCGGAGACGTCGGCGTGGATCATGCCGACCAGCCTAGGGCCGCGCACCAGGGGCAACCGCACTAGCGTGAGGGAATGGAGGTGCTCACCACGGCGCTCGCCGCCGGAGCCGCCATCGGCACCCTGCTGATCGGCGCCGCGGTCGCGCTCATCTGGGACATCCCGCGCACCATTGTGGCCGCCATCATGGCGTTCGGCGCGGGGGTCATGCTGGCGACGCTCGCGCTCGAGCTGGTCGCCGAGTCGCGGGAGGCGGCCGGCATCAGGCCGGTGGTGATCGGCTTCGGCGTGGGTGCGGTGCTCTACGTGGGCGGCGACCGGCTGGTCGAGCGGCTGCTCTCGCGCCACGACGCTCGACACCGCTCGCGCAACATCCACTCGCGGCGCGGCACCGCCCATCCGGGCGGGGGAGGGGCCTTCGCCGTCGGCGCGTTGCTCGACGGCATCCCCGAGTCGCTCGTGATCGGCGTGCTCGTGGCGCTCACCGGCGGCTTCCCCGCGGCCATGGTGGTCGCGATCGGGCTGAGCAACATCCCGGAGGGCCTCGCGGGATCGGCGGCGATGCTGCGCGCCGGCCGGTCCAAGCGCACCATTTTGGGCCTGTGGTCGTCCATCACCGTGATCAGCATGGTCGCCGCCGTGCTGGGAACGGCCGCGCTCTCGTCCGCTCCTCCCGAGGTGCTCGCGTTCGTCGTCTCGCTCGCGGCCGGCGCGCTGCTCGCGATGGTGAGCAACGCGATGATCCCGGAGGCCTACGAGGAAGACCACTGGCTCAGCGGACTCATCGTCGCGGCCGGCTTCCTGGTCGCCTTCGTGATGAACGAGCTGTAGCCCCACCGCGCCCGGTCGAACGTTCAGGCCCAGCCGAGCGCGCGCAGCCCCGCGGCCACCGCCGCCGCGGCCGCGACCACGACGATGAACGGCGCCCGCCGCCACAGCAGCACCGCCGCGACGGCGATGGCCGCCACACGCGCGTCGAGCGCCAGCGCGCCCTCCGAGGTGAACGCCTGCACTCCGGTCAGCGCGGCCAGCAGCGCGATGGTGAGGTACCCGGCCACGCGGTGGACGCGCGGGTGCTCGAGCCATGCCTCCGGCACGGTGTGCCCGGCGAGCTTGGTGAGCCACGCGAGCAGCCCCGCGCCCGCGATGGCGACCCACATCCATGCGTACGCGCTCACTCGGGCACCGCCTCACGGGGCTGCCCCCAGCCGGCGACCACGGCGACCAGCGCGGCCACGAGCACCGGCACTCCCGCCGGAGCCACGGGGGTGAGCGCGAGGGCGATCAGCGCGGCGGCGCCCGCGACCGCCCGCGCGCGCCGGGAGCCGAGTCGGGGCCACACCAGGGCGAGGAAGGCGGCGGCCGCGGCGGCGTCGAGGCCCCAGTCGGACGGATCGCCGATGCGCGAGCCCAGCAGGGCGCCCACCAGCGTCACCGCGTTCCAGCCCAGGAAGACGCCCACCCCGGTCCACCAGAAGCCTGCGCGGCGCGCCGGCAGATCCTCGTGGGGCTGCGCGAGCGCCACCGCCGTGGACTCGTCGATGGTCACCTGCGCGGCCCACGCGCGGCGCCATCCGCGCATCGGCCGCAGGATCTGTGCGAGCCCGATCCCGTAGAACCCGTTGCGCAGCCCCAGGAACGTGGAGGTCGCGATCGCGGCCGCGGCGCCGCCGCCCGCGCCGATCACCCCGACGAACGCGAACTGCGACCCGCCCGAGAACACCAGCAGCGACAGCGCGAGCGTCTGCCACACGTCGAGGCCCGCCGCCACGGACAGCGCGCCGAAGCTCAGCGCGTACGCGCTCGTGGCCAGCGCCACGGAGATCGCCTCCTGGCGGGCGGTGGCGAGGGCGGCGCGGGGCACGGGCGCCATCCTCTCAGGGGCCGCGTCCCAGGAGGTGCTCACTGCCCGAAAACGCCGATTCTGAGCACTGAGCACCTCCTGGGACGCAGGAGTGGGGGCGTGGGCACTGAGCGCCTCCTGGGACGCAGAAGCGGGAGCGTGGGCACTGAGCACCTCGTGGGACGACGGAAGCGGGGCGGGACGCAGGAGCGGGACGCAGGGACCCAGAAGCGGGCGCCCCGTCAGCCGCGCAGGAACGTGAGGAAGCGGTACCCGAGCCCCGTGCTCGACACCGCGGGGGGCGTGGAGTCCGCAACCGACCAGCCCTCGTCCAGCACGGGCGCGTACGTGTCGCCCTCGGTCTCCAGGTCGATCTCGGTCACCACGATCTGGTCCGCGACGCGCACCGCCTCCGCGAACAGCGCCGCGCCTCCGATGATCCACACGTCCGTCCCCGGCGAGAGCGAGGCGGCCGTCTCCAGGGCATCGTCCAGGGACGATGCGGTGGCCGCCCCCGCGAAGGACGCGCCGGAGCGCGTCACCACCACGTTGACTCGGCCGGGCAGCGGACGGAAGCGGGGCGGCAGCGACTCCCACGTGCGCCGTCCCATGACGACGGCGTGGCCGCGCGTCAGCGCCTGGAAGTGGGCGAGGTCCTCGGGCAGGTGCCAGGGCATGTCGCCGTCGCGACCGATCACGGGGCGCCCCTCCGCGTCCCGCGCCTCCGCCCAGATCGCCTTGATCATGCGCCCGCCTCCAGGAGCCGCATGCCCGCGGCCGTCGCGGCCCGGCGATCGAAGGTGACCGTGGCGGCGCACCCCGCGCGCGCGGACGCCTGCGTGATGAGGGCGTCCGCGAAGTCCGCTCCGCGGGCGGTCGCGGTGAGGGCGGCCCGGACCGCGTCGGCCGCCTCGACGACGATTCCCCGGGTGGTCAGCAAGGTCTCGAGGATCGCGGCGCGCTCCTCCGCAGGGCTGTGAAAGGCCGTGCCGAGCACCCACCACAGCTCGCACAGCACGATCTGCGAGACGAAGGCAGTCTCGCGATCGCCCAGCCCCTCGAGCACGGCGGCCGCGGCGGCGGCCTGCGGCTCGTCGTCGCGCGCGAGGTAGCGCACCAGGACGTTCGTGTCGAGGCCGATCACCGGTTCGCCTCGCTGACACCGCGGCCGATCGCCTCGTCCATGTCCTCGACGGTGAGCGGGGTGGCGGGGGCGCGGTGGGCGAGGGCGCCGCGCAGCACGGTGATGGAACCGTTGGCCGGCCGCACCTCGAACACGCCGGGCGCGATCTCCGTGAACTGGATGCGATCGCCGGCGTGGAGGTCGAGGGCCGCGCGGACCTCGACCGGGATGGTGACCTGGCCCTTCGACGTCAGTGTGGCTGTCGGCATCTCTCCACCTTACGCTTGCGCAGAATCCTTACGCAATGCCTTACTTCGCCGGGCGTCTGCCTCGCCCCGCGGCCGTGGCTCACACCGCCACCGGCGCCTTGATGCCGGGGTGGTGCTGGTAGTCCTCGATGACCACGTCGTCGATGTCGTAGTCGAAGAGCGACTCCCGCTCCGCGAGCCGCAGCGTGGGGTAGGGGTACGGCTCGCGCGAGAGTTGCCGCTCCACCTGCTCCATGTGGTTGGAGTAGATGTGGCAGTCGCCGCCGGTCCACACGAAGTCCCCGACCTCGAGCCCGGTCTGCGCCGCGATCATGTGGGTGAGCAGCGCGTAGGACGCGATGTTGAAGGGCACTCCCAGGAACAGGTCCGCCGAGCGCTGGTACAGCTGGCACGACAGTCGGCCGTCGGCCACATAGAACTGGAACAGGGCGTGGCACGGCGGCAGCGCCATGTCATCCACGAGCGCCGGGTTCCAGGCCGACACGATGTGCCGCCGCGAGTCCGGGTTGGTCCGGATCGATGCGACGACCTTCGCGATCTGGTCGACGTGACCACCGTCGGGCGCGGGCCAGGAGCGCCACTGGTAGCCGTACACCGGCCCCAGCTCGCCGTCCGCGTCCGCCCACTCGTCCCAGATGGAGATCCCGCGCTCCTGCAGCCACCGCACGTTGGTGTCGCCGCGCAGGAACCACAGCAGCTCGCCCACGATCGAGCGCACGTGCACCTTCTTGGTGGTGATGAGCGGGAAGCCCTGCGACAGGTCGTAGCGGATCTGGCGGCCGAACACGGACCGCGTGCCCGTGCCGGTGCGGTCGGACTTGACCGTGCCGGTCGCGAGCACGTCGCGCAGCAGGTCCTCGTACGGGGTGGGGATCGAGGTCACGCCCAGCACTCTACGCGCGCCCTCCGACACGCACGGGCAGGCGTGCGGGGAGCCGGGGGAGAGGCCCGCGCAGGAGGGACGATGCACGGATTGCGGGCCCCGCCCAGGTCCGCTCGGGACCGTCGCGGGGTAGGTTGAGGAGCATGACTGCACACCGCCCCTTCGGCACCGTCCTCACGGCGATGGTGACCCCGATGCACGAGGGAGGCGCGCTCGATCTGGAGGCCGCCCAGGCCCTCGCGCGCTTCCTCGTCTCCCGAGGCTCCGACGGCCTGGTCCTGTCCGGCACCACCGGCGAGGCCCCCACGACCCACGCCCCCGAGAAGGCCGACCTCCTGCACGCGGTGCGCGAGGCCGTCGGCCCCGACGTCACGGTGCTCACCGGCGCCGGCTCCAACGACACCGCGCACGCGGTGCGCATGGCCGAGCAGGGCGAGGAGGCCGGCGCCGACGGCATCCTCGCGCTCACCCCGTACTACTCCAAGCCCACGCAGGCGGGCGTCGTCGCGCACTTCCGCGCGATCCTGGGCGCCACCGGCCTGCCCGCGATGCTCTACGACATCCCGGGCCGCACCGCGCTCGCGATCTCCGACGAGTCCTACGACGAGCTCGCCGCGCACCCGCGCGTGGTGGCCGTCAAGGACGCGACCGGCAACGTCTCGCAGGCCAAGGAGCGCATGGCGCGCACGGGTCTCGCCTGGTACTCCGGCGACGACCCGCTCACGCTCGACTTCCTGCGCGCCGGCGCCGTGGGCGTCGTCTCCGTCTCCAGCCACGTGGTCTCGCGCGAGATCGCCGCGATGATCGCGGCGCACGACGCGGGCGACGCCGACGAGGCCGACCGCATCCACGCGTCGCTCCTGCCGGTCCACGCCGCGATGTTCACCGGCCCGGGCGCGACCAACGCCAAGTCGGCCGTGCACCACCTGGGCGTGATCGGCAGCCGGGCCATGCGCCTGCCGCTGCTGCCCAACAACCCCGCGGAGCACGACGCGCTCGTCGCCGCCCTGGCCGTGGCGGAGGTGGCCGCGTGAGCTTCGTCCACGACCTGCCCCAGCCGCCCGCGCTGAAGCCCGGCACCCTGCGCCTCGTCCCGCTCGGCGGGCTCGGCGAGGTGGGCCGCAACATGCACACCCTCGAGATCGACGGCCGCATCCTCATCATCGACTGCGGCGTGCTGTTCCCGGAGGACCACCAGCCGGGCGTCGACCTCATCCTCCCGGACCTCGACTACCTCGAGGACCGCCTGGACGACATCGAGGCGATCGTCCTCACGCACGGCCACGAGGATCACATCGGCGCCGTGCCCTACCTGCTGCGCATGCGCCCCGACATCCCCATCCTGGGCTCGCAGCTCACGCTCGCCTTCATCGAGGCGAAGCTCAAGGAGCACCGCATCACGCCCGTGACCCTCGCGGTCAAGGAGGGCCAGGTGGAGCAGCTGGGCAAGTTCGGCCTCGAGTTCGTGGCCGTCAACCACTCCATCCCGGACGCGCTCGCGGTCATGGTCCGCACGGACGCCGGCACCGTGCTCAACACCGGCGACTTCAAGATGGACCAGCTGCCGCTCGACGGCCGCATCACGGACCTGCGCGCCTTCGCCCGCCTGGGCGAGGAGGGCGTCGACCTGTTCATGGTCGACTCGACCAACGCCGAGGTCCCCGGCTTCACCACGGCCGAGGTCGAGATCGGCCCGGTCCTGGACCGCCAGTTCGCGGAGGCGACCGGGCGCATCGTCGTCGCGTCCTTCGCCAGCCACGTCCACCGCGTCCAGCAGGTCATCGACGCCGCCGAGGCGCACGGCCGCAAGGTGGCCTTCGTGGGCCGGTCGATGGTCCGCAACATGAACATCGCGGCGGAGATGGGCTTCCTGCGCGTGCCCGACGGCATCCTCGTCGACCCCAAGCAGGCCGACCAGATGCCGCGCACCCACGTGGTCTACATGTCGACCGGCTCGCAGGGCGAGCCCATGGCGGCGCTCAGCCGCATGGCCAGCGGCGACCACAAGGTCGAGGTGGGCGAGGGGGACCTGGTGATCCTCGCATCGTCCCTGATCCCGGGCAACGAGAACGCGGTCTTCCGCGTCATCAACGGCCTCATGCGCCTGGGCGCGACCGTGGTCCACCAGGGCAGCGCGCGCGTGCACGTGTCCGGCCACGCCAGCGCCGGCGAGCTCATCTACTGCTACAACATCCTGCGCCCCAAGAACGTCATGCCCATCCACGGCGAGGTGCGCCACCTGCTCGCCAACGGCGCGCTCGCGGTCAAGACCGGCGTGCCCGAGGAGAACGTGGTCTTGGTGGAGAACGGCGCCGTGATCGACCTCAAGGACGGCGTCGCGCAGGTCGTGGGCGCGGTGGACTTCTCCAACGTCTACGTGGACGGCTCGTCCGTGGGCGAGATCACGGAGACCGAGCTCAAGGACCGCCGCATCCTGTCGGAGGAGGGCTTCGTGTCCGTCTTCGCCGTGGTCGACTCCTCGAGCGGCCGGGTGGTCTCCGGGCCGGAGGTCCACGCGCGCGGCCTCGCGGAGGACGATGCGGTGTTCGCCGCGATCCTGCCGAACATCAAGGACGCGATCGAGGAGGCGGCGAGCGGCGGCAAGGCCGACTCGCACCAGCTCCAGCAGGTCGCGCGCCGCGTGCTGGGCCGCTACGTGGGCACCAAGCTGCGCCGCCGTCCGATGATCATCCCGGTGGTCGTCCAGGCGTAGCCGAGCCTCGCCGCGAGGGTCGCCCGGGGAGCCTCCGCGCCACCCGGGACCCTCGCGGGTACCGTGGGGAACCATGGCACAGACTCGGCAGACGCGTCCCTCGACGCGCTCGTCGGCCAGCAACGCGTCCGGCGGACGCGGCGGCCAGGGCGCGCGCGGGGGACAGGGGAAGGGCAACCCTCCCAAGAAGAAGGCACCCGCCGCCCTGCGCGGCGCGCGCAAGGCGGCCGAGGGCACGGCGAGCGCGATCGGCTCGGGTGTCCGGGGCATCGGCCACGGCGCCCGCGACGTGAGCCCCGCGGTGCGCCGCGACGGCCTCGCGATCGCGCTCATCATCGTCGCGATCATCGTCGCGTCCCGCGAGTGGTTCCACCTGCCCAGCTGGGCGGGGACGGCGATCCACTGGCTCGCCGCCGGCACGTTCGGCGTGCTCGCGATGGGCCTGCCCGTGGTGCTGCTCATCATGGCCATCCGCCTCATGCGCGCCCCGCAGGAGGAGGCCGCCAACCACCGCATGACGCTCGGCGCGTTCATGCTGGGCACGCTCGTGTGCGGCATCATCCACGTCGCGCACGGCGAGCCCAGCCCCAGCGCGAACCTCGAGGAGCTCCAGGGCTCCGGCGGCATCCTGGGCTGGGCGATCGGCACCCCGCTGTCGCTGCTGGTGTCCGCGCCGCTCGCGATCGTCGTCATGTCGCTGCTGTCGCTGCTGGCCGTCCTCATCATCACGGGCGTGTCGCTGCGCGAGGCCGCCGAGTGGTTCCGCGAAGTCGCGAGCCACGCCCGCGGCGAGGAGGCCCCGGCGGAGGACGAGGAGCTCGACCTGCCCGAGCACCGCACGCTCGAGCGGCCCAGCACCTCCACCCACGTGCCCACGCGTGCGGGCCGGCGACCCAACATCTTCGCGGGCCTCATCGAGCGCGTGATCGCGGGCCGCCGCGACCACGTCCGCGACACCGGCCTGGACTCGTACGAGGCGGACGAGGCCTTCGCCTCCGCCGCGACCGTCGAGCGCACCGACTTCGACCGCCTCATCGCTCCCGACGCGCCCGTCACCGAGCGCCTGTCGCCCTACGACGGCGCGGCCGAGGAGGCCGCGACGCCCGCGCAGGGCACGCCGGCCGCCACGCCGGTGGGCCGGCGCGCGACGGCCCCGGCGGGACCGCCGGCCCCGGCCCCTGCATCGTCCCTGGGAAGCCCCGCACCCGGCCCCACCAGCGTCCTTCCCACGGAGGACGTGGACACGGCCGCCCTGGAGGTGGACGACGTGGACACGGCGGCCCTGGCGATGGACGATGCGCCGGGCGGCCCGGTCGCGCCGCCCGCCACGTCCGTGGTGCCGCGCGGCGAGCAGGGCGTGCTCGAGAACTCCAACCCCTACGTGCTGCCGTCGATGGAGATGCTGGTCCACGGCGCGCCCCACAAGGAGCGCTCCGCCGCGAACGACCGCGTGGTGGCCGCGCTCACCACGGTGCTCGAGGAGTTCGGCGTCAACGCGGAGGTCACCGGCTTCACGCGCGGCCCCACGGTCACGCGCTACGAGGTCGAGCTGGGCCCCGGCGTCAAGGTCGAGAAGATCACGCAGCTCAACAAGAACATCGCGTACGCGGTGGCGAGCGCGGACGTGCGCATCCTGTCGCCCATCCCCGGCAAGTCCGCGATCGGCATCGAGATCCCCAACGTGGACCGCGAGACCGTGGTGCTGGGCGACGTGCTCCGCTCGCAGGTGGCGCAGCGCAACGACCACCCGATGGCGATCGGCATCGGCAAGGACGTCGAGGGCGGCTACGTCATGGCCAACCTGGCGAAGATGCCGCACCTGCTGGTCGCGGGTGCGACCGGCGCCGGAAAGTCGGGCTTCGTCAACTCCCTCATCACCTCGATCCTCATGCGCGCGACGCCGGACGAGGTGCGCATGGTGCTGGTCGACCCCAAGCGCGTCGAGCTCACCATCTACGAGGGCATCCCGCACCTCATCACCCCGATCATCACCGACGCGAAGAAGGCCGCGCAGGCCCTCGAGTGGGTGGTGAAGGAGATGGACATGCGCTACGACGACCTGGCGCTGTTCGGCTACAAGCACATCGACGACTTCAACAAGGCGGTGCGCGCCGGCAAGGTGAAGCCGCTGCCGGGCTCCAACCGCGTCATCAAGACGTACCCGTACCTGCTGGTGATCGTCGACGAGCTCGCGGACCTCATGATGGTCGCGCCGCGCGACGTCGACGAGTCCATCCAGCGCATCACGCAGCTCGCGCGTGCGGCCGGCATCCACCTGGTGCTCGCGACGCAGCGCCCGTCCGTCGACATCATCACGGGAACCATCAAGGCGAACGTGCCCTCGCGCCTGGCCTTCGCCACCAGCTCGCTCGCCGACAGCCGCGTGGTGCTCGACACCCCGGGCGCGGAGAAGCTGATCGGCCAGGGCGACGCCCTGTTCCAGCCCATGGGCGCCTCGAAGCCGTTCCGCGTGCAGGGCTCGTGGGTGACGGAGACGGAGATCCACGCCGCGGTCGAGCACTCCAAGCGCCAGGCCGACCCCGAGTACCGCGACGACGTCACCCAGGCGTCGGGCAGCGGCCCCGCGGTGGCCGAGGACATCGGCGAGGACCTCGACGACCTGCTCCAGGCGGCCGAGCTGGTCATCACCACGCAGCTCGGGTCGACCTCGATGCTCCAGCGCAAGCTCAAGATGGGCTTCGCCAAGGCCGGTCGCCTCATGGACCTGCTGGAGACCAGGGAGGTCGTCGGACCGAGCCAGGGATCCAAGGCCCGTGACGTATTGGTCACACCTGACGAACTCGCGTCCACTCTTGCTGTCCTCCGTGGAGAGTCCTCCGCTACGGTTTTGCCAACCGACGCACCGAGCGAGGCTGAGGACGACGAATGGACGGATTCGTAGGGCTGTTCGACCGGCCCGCCGCGGTCGCGGCCTTCGCCGCGCTCCTGGTCGTCCTGGCCGCGGTCGCCGGCTATTCGTTCTGGCGCTCGTCGCGCGAGCGCTGCGCCCGCGAGGCCGTGGTGGCCCAGGAGGCACGGCTGCGCAGCCAGTTCGAGGCCGTCATGGCGCACACCCGCGACGGGGTGCTCATCTCGACGCTCTCGGGGGACGTCGCGCTCGTCTCGGACGTGGCCGCCGCGATCCTGGGCATCGACCCCGCGGAGGTGGTGGGCCGGCCCGTGGCGCGGCTGCCGCTGCGCGTCGTGGACGCCAAGTCCCAGCCGCTGGGCCCGGCCGAGGCCTTCACCGCATCATCCGATGGGCGCCCGCGCATCGTCGGGGTGCCGGGCCGGCGCGGCCCCGACGACGTCCGCTGGCTGCAGGTCGAGGCGCGCACCGTCCAGGACGGTCCCGAGGGTCCGCTGGTCGTGACGAGCCTGATCGACGCGGCCGGACTGCGCGAGGCCGCGGAGGCGCTGAGCAACTCCGACGCCCAGTTCCGCCGCGCGATGGAGAACGCCCCCACCGGGATGGCGCTCGTCGACCTCGAGTGGCGTCTGCTCGAGGTCAACCGGTCCTTCGCGGAGATGATGGGCTCCACCGTCGCGGCGCTGCGCGGCACCCCGTTCTCCGCGCTGTCGCACCCGCAGGACCTCCAGGCCGAGCGCGACCAGCTGCAGCGCCTCTACGACGGCCACCAGAGCCGGTTCTCGCTCGAGAAGCGATACGTGCGCGCCGACGGCAACGTCGTGTGGGCGGTGCTCGACGTCGCGCTGGTGCGCTTCGCCGGCGGCGCCCCGGACCACTACGTGGTCCAGGTGCGCGACACGACCGACGACCGCATGCACTCCGAGCTGCTCAACCACCGCGCGATGCACGACCCGCTCACGGGCCTGGCGAACCGGACGCTGCTGCACGAGGTGCTGCAGAAGATGCTGGACCAGCCCGACGCGGACGGCCGGGTGGGCGTGATCGCGATCGACCTCGACGGATTCAAGGCGCTCAACGACCGCTTCGGCCACGCGACGGGCGACACGGCGCTGGTGCACGTCGCGGGCGTGCTGCGCGCGGCGGCCGGCGGGCGCGGGACGGTGGCCCGCCTGGGCGGGGACGAGTTCGTGGTCGCGGTCCAGGGGCCGGACACCTCGAAGGCGCTGTTCGACATCGCGGCGTCCTTCCACGAGGGGCTGCGCCGCCCGCTGACCATCAAGCGCCACCAGATCCAGCTGGCCGGGTCCGTGGGGATCGCGCTGGCGGACGAGGACACGCGACCCGGCGGCGGGCCCGCCCTGCTGGGCGCCGCGGACGCGGCCATGTACCGCGCGAAGGCGACGGGCCGCAACCGCACGGAGGTCTACGAGCCGTCCATGCGCACCCGTTCCGAGGGCGAGGAGGAGCTCGCGCAGGAGCTCGCGCGGGCGATCGACCGCGGCGAGCTGGTGCTGCACTACCAGCCCATCCTCGACCTCGCGTCGCGCCGCATGGTGGGCTACGAGGCGCTGGTCCGCTGGCACCACCCCGTCCGCGGGCTGCTGCTCCCGCCGGCCTTCCTGCCGCTCATCGAGGACCGCGGCCTCGCCACCACGCTGAGCGCCTCGCTGGTGGAGCAGGCCGCGCACTTCCTGTCCCGCCACGAATCGAAGACCTCGTGGGTGTCGCTCAACGTCACCGCGGACCAGCTGGGCGACTCCGAGTTCGCGGACCGGGTGCTGAGCGCGATCGCCCGCCACCGGATCAGCCCCCAGCGCATCGTGGTCGAGCTCACCGAGGCGTCGATCGTGGCGCCCAACACGCGCATCCGCCACGAGCTCACCGAGCTGCGCAACGCCGGCGTGCCCATCCTGCTGGACGACTTCGGCACCGGCGTGTCGCCGCTGTCGTACCTGCGCGACCTGCCGGTCAGCGGCGTCAAGCTCGACATGTCCTTCGTCGCGGGCATCCCCGACGACCCGGCGGGCGCCCGCGTGTCGCGCGCGCTGGGAGCGCTCGCCCGGGAGCTGGGGCTCGACACGATCGCCGAGGGCATCGAGACCGAGGCGCAGGCGGAGTTCCTGGCCGACTGCGGCTGGCGCCTGGGCCAGGGCTGGCTGTTCGGCGTCGCGCAGCCGCCGGGCTCGGTGATGTCCCAGGCGGCTCAGATGAGCGACGGCCGCATCGCGCCGTGGCCCGAGGAGCACCCGCGCGAGGCCGACGCGCGCTGAGCCGTCCCGCTCAGGCCGAGGGCGTCGCGCCGCCGGTGCTCAGCCACGCCACCACCACGTCGCCGATGAGCGCGCGGTGGTGGTCGCGCAGGGCGGGATCGAGCAGATCCCGGTCGAACAGGAAACCGAACGTGTACCGGTTCGCGACCTGGAAGAAGCAGTACGCGCTGATGACCAGGTGCACGTCGAGCGCGGTCACGCCGTCCCGCACCGTGCCCTCGGCGCGGCCGCGCGCGAGGATCGTGTCGAGCAGCCCCACCGCGTCCGAGTTGATCCCGCGCAGGGATTCCAGCCGCGTGATGTGCTCGCCGCGGTGGATGTTCTCGATCGACACGAGCCGGATGAAGTCGCTGTGGTCGAGGTGGTGGTCGTACGTGCGCTCGGCGATGCGCCGCAGCGCCACGGCGGGCGGGAGGTCGCTCACCTGCACCTCGTGCTCGGCGTCGCGGATGCCCCGGTACGCCTTCTCCAGGACCGCGAGGTAGAGCTTCTCCTTGGAGCCGAAGTAGTAGTAGATCATCCGCTTGGTGGTCGCGGTGCGCTCGGCGATGTGATCGACGCGCGCGCCGGTGTAGCCCGAGTCCGCGAACACCTGGGTGGCGACCTCGAGCAGCTCGGCGCGGGTGCGCTCGGCGTCGCGGCGGCGGACGGGCTGCGGGGGCACGGGCGTCAGCCTAGGCGCGGGTCGGGGCGAGGACACGGTCACGCCCCCGCCAGGATGCGGCGCGGGTTGTCCACCAGGAGCGTGGCGAGCGTCCGGTCGTCCACGCCGGCGGCGCGCAGGCGGGGCAGGATCGTCGCGGGCAGGTGGTCGAGCCGCCAGTCCGGCGCGTGGGCGGCCCGCCAGGACGGGGGAGTGACGCGGCTGAACACCGCGGCGTCGTGGGACAGGACGATGCGCTCGGCGTAGCCCCGGTCCAGGAGCGCGAGCAGCGTCGCGATGCGCGCGCCGTCGTCGCCCGCGTGCGCCATCCCGAAGCGGTCGAAGCCCAGATACGAGCCGCGATCGGCGAGCCGCATGAGGTAGTCGAGGTCGCCGCTGTCCCCGCTGTGGCCGATCACCACGCGTTCGAGCGGCACCCCCAGCCGCGCGAGCAGGTCCTGCTGCGCGAGGCCTCCGCGGGCCGCGGCGTCGGAGTGCGTCGTGAGGGGCGCGCCGGTGCGCGCGTGCGCGGTTGCGGCGGCCGCGAACACCCTCGCCTGCGGGGGCGTGGGCTCCGCCCCGTCGGAGAAGACCTTGATGATCCCGGCGCGCACCCCGGTGTCGCCGATGCCGTGCTCGAGGTCGCGCACGAACAGCGCGACCAGGGGGTCGGGGCCGCCCACGAGGGAGTCTGGGCCGTGCGACAGCACCGCGGGGGGCAGGCCCGCCGCCGCATACCAGCCGGTCGCCGCGACGATCCGCAGGGGGACGCGGGAGGCGACCTCGCGCACGCGCGACACGTCGCGGCCCAGGCCGGGCACGGTGAGGTCGACCAGGGTGGACACCCCGAGCCCGGCGAGCCGGGTGAGCTCCTCCACCGCGCGCTCGATCGCCGCCGCCTCGTCCCACTCAGGATGGGGCAGGTCCGCGTCGAGCACGGGGTCGAGCACGAAGAGATGCTCGTGCATGAGCGTGGTGCCGAGGGAGTCCCCCGGCACCACGCCCATGATGGTGGGCACGTCGCTCATGCGCGTGGTGCCGGATCAGGGGGCGGTGGCGCGCATCGCCTCGTAGACCGACAGGAGCTCGCCGGTGTAGGTCTCCATGAAGAAGGCCTCGGCCTTCTCGGAGAAGGCGGCGCGGTCGACGTCGTCGACGATCTCCCACTCGTCGCCGCCGCGCCACTCGTCGAGCGTGGCCTCCTCGGACTCGGCGACGCAGGCCGTCACCTCGTCCACGGCGGTCACCACCGCGGCGGAGAGCGCCTCCTGCTGCTCCGCGGACAGCTCGTCCCACTTCGAGCTCATGATCACCAGGTTGGTGTTCTGCTGGTGGGCGGACAGGCTGAGGTAGTCCTGCACCTCGGCGAAGTTCTGCGCGACGATGTTGGTCAGCGGGTTCTCCTGGCCGTCGACCGTCCCGTTCTGGAGGGCGAGGTACAGCTCCTCGTAGGCCACCTCGGTGGCCGTCGCGCCCAGCGCCTGCGCGTTGAGCAGGTACTGCGGGGAGCCCGGGAAGCGCATGCGCACGCCCTCGAGGTCCTCGGGGGTGCGGATGGGCGCGTCGACCGTGGTGAAGTGACGGGCGCCCGCGGACCACACGCCCAGCGTCTGGACGCCGGCCGCCTCCGCGAAGCCGTCGACCAGGACCGACGACTCGTCGCTGGCCATGAAGGCCGCGATGTGCTCCGGCGAGTCGAAGCCGAAGGCGGCGTCCATGACGCTGATGGGCTCGTACACGGCGCCCAGCGCCGAGGCGCCCTGGATGTCCATGTCGATGTCGCCGGACACCACGGAGGCGATGCGGTCGGCGTCGCCGCCCAGCTGGCTGGCGGGGAAGATCTCGATGGTGAGGCCCACGTTGGCGGCCTCGACCACGTCGGCGATGACCTGCGCGCCGCAGCGGTGCTGCGGCTGGTCCTCGGTGTAGCTGTGGGCGAGAGTGATCTCGAGAGACTCCATCGAGTCGGTGGTCTCGCCGCCGTCATCGGCGGCGGCGGTGCTGCCGGTGTCGGTGTCCGTGTCGTCGGAGTCTCCCGAGGAGCAGGCAGCCAGCATCAGTGCCGGTACCGCGGCGAGAGCGATCCAGCGCACACCGTGGGGACGTCGTGCGTTCATCGTTCCTGTCCTTTCATAGGTGCCCAGTGGGCGTTTTCCCCGGCAGCCTCCGCGGCGACCAGGCCTTCCAGATCCGCGAGCATCGCTCGTCGGTCTGCAGTCTCATGGGTGAAGATCTCGAACGCGTCCGCGGCCTGGTGCAGCGCCATGCCGAGGCCGGTGAGGACGCGGCAGCCCCGCCGCCGGGCGCTCGCGACGAGCGCGGTCTCGACGGGGCGGTAGACGATGTCCGCGACGAAGGCCTGCGGCCGGAGCAGCGCCGCGTCGACCGCGGCCCCCGGGTGCGCGGCCATGCCCATCGGGGTCGCGTTGACCACGCCGTCCGCGTGCGCGAGCGCCTCCGCCACCCGGTCCAGCGCGATCGCCCGCCCGCCCGTGGCCGCGGCGAGCGCCGCGGCGCGGGACGGGTCCGCATCGGCGATCGTGAGCTCGCCCACGCGGGTCGCCAGCGCGTGCGCGACCGCCGCTCCCGCGCCTCCGGCGCCCACGAGCACCACCGCCTCGCGCGCGCAGCCCGCCAGCGCGTCGTCCATCGCCGCTCCGAAGCCGCTCACGTCGGTGTTGTGGCCGGTCCGGCGGCCGCCCGCGAGGGTGACCGTGTTGACCGCGCCGACGGCCGCGGCGGCGGGGGACAGGTCGTCGAGCAGCGGCACGACGACCTGCTTGGCGGGGTGGGTGATGTTGAGGCCGTCGTAGCCCAGCTCCTGCGCGCATCCCAGCAGGCGTTCGAGGCCCTCCGGGGTGGCCGCGGTGCGGGGGATGTCGATGGTGCGGTAGATGTACGCCATCCCGTGGCGGGCGCCCTCGAGCTCGTGCATCGCGGGGCTGAGCGACGGGCCGACGCCCTCGCCGATGAGCCCGACGAGCACGGTCCGGGGCCGGGCGGGTGCGAGGCTCACAGTCCCAGCACCCCCGGCAGCCACATGACGGTCGCGGGGAAGAGGATGATGAGCAGCGCGATCACCAGCAGCGGCACCATGAACGGCAGGGTGCCCTTGAAGACCTCGCCCACGCGTGTCTGGGACACGGACGCGGTGACGAACAGCACCGTGCCGACCGGCGGTGTGAGCAGGCCGATCATGAGGGACACGATCACCACGACGCCCAGCACGATGGGATCGACGCCGAACTGCCCGGCGATGGGCAGCAGGATGGGCACCACCAGCACCAGGATCGCGGTCGCGTCGATGACGGTGCCCAGGATCAGCATCATCACTGCGGTGAGCAGGAGGAACATCACGGGGCTCGAGGTGATGGACAGGACCGCGTCGGTGAGGATCTGCGGCAGGCGCTCCCTGGCGAGGATGTAGCCCAGCAGCGACGCGGTGGCGACGATGAGCATGATGCCGGCCGTGGTCGTCACCGCCTCCTTGACCGCGGTGATGAATCCCGCGAGGCTGAGCGAGCGCTGGACCAGTCCCACGATGACGATGAACACGACGCCCACGGCGGCGGCCTCGGTGGGAGTGAAGACGCCGCCCAGGATGCCGCCCAGGATGATGACCGGCGCGAACATCGGCAGGATCACGCCCTTGCCGGAATCGACCACCTCCCGCATGGAGAACGGCTCGGTGGTGACCTTCTCGCGGAAGCGCACCAGGAGGTACACGACGAGGCACAGGCCGATGGCGATGGCGAGCGCCGGCAGCACGGAGGCCGCGAACAGCGCCCCGGTGGAGACCGCGGCGAGGCCCGCGAAGATGACCGCGGGGATCGACGGCGGCATGACCGGCGCGACCAGGGACGACGAGGCGCTCACGCCGGTGGCGAAGCGACGGCTGTAGCCGTGGCGGAGCATCGCGGGGATCTGCACCTTGCCCAGGGCCGCCGCATCGGCCACCGCGGAGCCGCTCATCCAGGAGAACGCCAGCGACGTGCCGATCGAGACGTAGCCCAGGCCGCCGCGCACGCGGGCGAGCAGCGCGAGCGCGAACCGGAAGAACCGCTCCGCGATCCCGGTGTGGTTCGCGAGCGTGCCGAGCAGCACGAACAGTGGCACCGCGAGCAGCGGGAAGCTCGCCGCCGCGTTCGTCACCGTGCGCAGCGCGGCTCCCGCCGACTGGCCGATCACGGCCATGTAGACCAGGGACGGGCCCAGGAACGCGAAGGCGACGGGCACCCTCAGCTGGAGCAGGACGGCGATGGCGAGGGCCAGCAGCAGGAGGGTCATGACGCGGTCTCCCCGGGCATCGGGTTCATGTGGTCCTCGGCCTCCTGCTCGCGCAGGACCGGTCCGTTCACGGCCACGGAGACCGCCGCGATGGCGGAGCGGACCGTGATCGAGACGGCCCCGAGCAGCACCGGGATGTAGACCCATGACATGGGGATGCGCAGCACGGGCGACTTGACGATGCCCTGGGTGGTCACGAGCGCCCAGGCCTCGATGGTGAGGCCGACGCCGGTGGCGCACACGACGACCATCGCGAAGACCTGGACCGCGCGCACGACCATGCGGTTCGGGATCGCGTCCGCGATCTCGAGCGCGATGTGCCCGCGGGTGGACACCAGCACGCCGGCGACCACGAAGGTGAGCCACACCAGGGAGAAGCGCGAGATCTCGCCGGTCCATGCGATCTGGTCGATCGGGAGGTAGCGCTGGAGCGCCTGGAAGAACACGAGCACGAGGATGGTGAGCAGCGCGAGCGCGCCGACGGCGATCTCCGCACCCGAGACCACGGCGCCGATGCGGCGCAGCGCTGGGGGCAGTCCTCGCCGAGAGGAGGGTTCGGTCACGAGACGTCCTTGTCCGGTCCGTGGGCGCCGCGGGGTCGGCGTCCTGGGGCGAACGTACCGATTGGTACATTGCGAGCGCAAGACCCTTTTCCGGATCGTGACCGAAGCAATGTACTTGCTGTTACATTGCGAGCATGCGCACCTCGATCGCGACGGTCTGCCTCTCCGGAGGGCTGGTGGAGAAGCTCCACGCCTGCGCCGCGGCGGGCTTCGACGGCGTCGAGATCATGGATGCGGACCTGGTGGGCGCCTTCGAGTCGCCCGAGGAGATCCGGGCGCTGTGCGCCCGCCTGGGCCTGCGGATCGACATGTTCCAACCGTTCCGCGACGTCGAGGGCGTGGACCCCGTCACCTTCGCGGACACGCTGCGGCGGGCCGAGGCGAAGTTCGACGTGATGGAGCGCCTGGGCACCGACCTCATGCTCGTGTGCTCCAACGTGGGCACGGCGACCGTCGACGACGACGCGGTGGCCGCCGCGCAGCTGGGCGAGCTCGCGGACCTGGCGGCCGCGCGCGGGATCCGGCTCGCGTACGAGGCCCTCGCCTGGGGCAGGTACGTCGACGACTACCGGCGGGCCTGGCGCATCGTCCAACTGGCCGACCGTCCCAACCTGGGCACGTGCCTCGACTCGTTCCACATCCTGTCGCGGGGTCACGACCCGGCCGCGATCGAGGAGATCGACGGCGACAAGATCTTCTTCCTCCAGTTGGCCGACGCGCCCGCGCTCGACATGGACGTGCTGTCCTGGAGCCGTCACCACCGACTGTTCCCGGGCGAGGGGGCGTTCGACCTCACCGCGTTCCTGGGCCACGTGCTCGCGGCCGGGTATCGCGGGCCGTACTCGCTCGAGGTGTTCAACGACACGTTCCGGCAGACCGACGTGGGGCGCACCGCCGCGCACGCGCGCCGCTCGCTCACGTGGCTGGCCGACCGCACCGCCGCCGCGCACGACTGGGGCATCGACAGGCTTCCCGACCCGCAGCCCGCGCGCGGCATCGACTTCGTGGAGGTCGCGGGGGAGAGCCTCGACGCCGTCGACGAGATGCTGGCCCAGTTGGGGCTCACCTTCCGCGGGCGGCACCGCAGCAAGCCCGTGCGCCTGTGGAGCGCGGGCGAGGCCCGCATCATTCTCAACGAGCAGCGCCGCGACGAGGCGCCGCTGGTCGCCGGGCTGGGCCTGGTGGTGGACGATGCGCGGGTCGCCGCGGACCGGGCGCGCGCCCTGGGCGCGCCGGCCGTCTATCGACGCACCTACGCGGGCGAGCAGGAGCTGCCCGCCGTCGCCGCACCCGACGGCACCGAGGTGTTCTGGGGCGACCGGTCCGGAAGCGGCTCCTGGGTGGAGGAGTTCCTGGGCGGCGACGCGATCCCGGGCCCCCTCGACGGCGTGATCGACCACGTCAACCTGGGCTATCGCTGGCAGCACTTCGACGAGGCCGTGCTCTTCGCCGGCTCCGTGCTGGCGCTCGCGACCGAGTCGACCGCGGAGGTGCCCGGACCCATGGGGCTGGTGCGCAGCCAGGTGATGCGCACCGCGGACGGGGTGGTGCGCCTCCCCATCAACCTCGCGCCGCCCACCGCCCCGGTGCCGCCCCGGCACATCGCGATCCGCTGCGACGACGTGGTGGGCGCCGCGCGGCGGGCCAGGGCCGCGGGGCTGCGGTTCCTCAGGATGCCCGCGAACTACTACGACGACCTGGCGGCGAGGTTCGGTCCGGCGCTCGATCCGGCCCTGCTCGAGGACCTGCGCGAGCTCGACCTCTGCTACGACCGCGACGGGGAGGGGGAGTTCATCCACCTCTACACCCCGCGCGTCGGCGGCGTGTTCTTCGAGCTCGTCGAGCGCCGCGGCGGCTACGACGGCTACGGCGCGGCGAGCGCGCCGGTGCGCCTGTCCGCGCAGCGCGCGGCGGGCTGACGGGCCGGTCGGCTCAGGACTCGACGCGCGGGACCGCCGTGACGGCCTCCGCGAGGGCGGCCACCGGCTCGGTGACCTCGGGCGCGTCCCCGCCCACCGCATCGGCCACCCGCGCGTGGCGCGCGGCGACCTCGTCCGCCGTGAGCGCGCCCACGCCGTCCGCGATGTCCGCCAGCGCGTGCAGGCGGTGCCCGGACACCCGATCCACGGTCACGCCGGTCCACCCGACGTCGACCGCGGGCGCCTCGCCGGGGAACAGCTCGAAGGTCGCCGAGAGCAGCACGCCCGACGACGTCTCGGCCACGCAGCAGTGGTCGTCCTGGTTGGACAGGAAGTTGCCCAGGCCGAAGGCCGTCCACATGCCGTCTCCGCTCGGTCCGCCGGGGAGCAGCTCGATGGGCTGGGGCACGTGGGCGTGGTGTCCGATGTAGAGGTCCACCAGGCCCGACTCGGCGATCTGGGTGGCGATCGCGCGCTGCGCGTCCGTGGGGGCGGTGCGGTACTCGACGCAGCAGTGGACGGAGGCGAGCACGATGTCCGCGCCGGCGTCCCGCGCCTCCTGCGCGGCATCGATGATGGGGCGGGCGTCCGCGGCGTCGGCGTCGAAGACGTTGACCGCCCACGGCCTGCCCTCGGGCATCGGCAGCCCGTTGAGGCCGTACGTGAAGGAGATCTGGGCGACGGTCACCTGCTGGTCCCCGTCGCTCACCTCGTACATCGCGACCCGCGCGGCCTCCTCCTCGGTGCGCGCGGAGCCCGCGTGCTGGAGGCCCTCGGCGTCGAGCGCGTCGAGGGTGGCGGTGAGCCCGGCGAAGCGCTGGTCGACCGTGTGGTTCGACGCGGTCGAGCAGCCGTCCCAACCCATGCCGGCCAGGTCGCGGACCAGCTCGGGCGCCCCCGCGAACAGCGGATAGCCGGACAGCGCGACGCCCTCGGGCGCGATGGGCACCTCGAGGTGGCACAGGGCCAGGTCCGCGCCCTCGACGTACGGGGCGAAGCCCTCGAGCAGCGGGGAGAAGTCGTAGGAGTCGCCCGATGCGGCCGAGCGGTTCACGGGGCCGTGCGTGAGCACGTCGCCCGCGGCGACGAGCGTGAACCGCACCGGCTCCGGTTCGGCCGGCTCGGTCGGGGAGGGGGTCACCACCGGGGACGATGCCTCGGTCGCCGGGGAGGGCGCCGTCGCGGCCTCGACGGCCGGGCCGTCGTGGGTGCCGGGCGAGCCGGGCCACGCGGCGAGCGCGCCCGCGCCGAGTCCGGCGGCGAGCGCGACCACCGTCGCGACGAGCGCGCCGAGGCCCCTCCGCCGGGTGCGGGCATGCGTGGACGTCGTGGCGGGCATGGCCTCCAGTATGAGGGCGGCCGGGCCATCCCCCGTCATCCCCGGGGCGGACACGGCCCGCCCGCCGTCCGTCCACGGTGTGACGGGCACTACAGTGTGGGGGGTGACCTCCGCCGTTCCCAATGCGCTGACCCTCGCGCGCATCGTGGCGGTGCCCGCGGTGATCGTGCTGCTCCTGCTCGACGACGGCGCGGACGGCGCCGCCCGCTGGTGGGCGGTGGGCCTGTTCATGGCCGCCAGCGCGACCGACTACCTGGACGGCTACCTCGCCCGCAAGTGGGGCGTGGTGAGCGCGTTCGGCAAGCTCGCCGATCCGATCGCGGACAAGGCGCTCGTGCTCGGCACGCTGCTCACGCTGGTGATCGTCGACGGGCTGCCCTGGTGGCCGCTGCTCATCATCGGTGCGCGTGAGATCTGGGTCACGGTGGGCCGGCTGCTCGTCGCCTCCGGCACGGTCATCGCCGCCTCTCCGGGAGGCAAGGCGAAGACGTTCGCCCAGCTGCTCGCCCTGTGGCTGTACCTGCTGCCGGGCATGCCCGGCTGGGTCGACACGACCGCGTGGTGGGTGCTCATGGCGGCGACCGCGCTCGCGCTGGTGACCGGCATCGACTACACCGTGAAGATCCTGCGTGCGGCGCGCGCGCAGCGGGGGAGCGGGCGTGCCGCGGCCTGAGGACGTGGTCGCCCGGCTCGCCGCGCGGGGCGTCACCCTCGCGACGGCCGAGTCGCTCACCGGGGGAGCGGTGTGCTCCGCGCTCGTCTCCGTCCCCGGCGCGTCCGCGGTGGTGCGCGGCGGCGTGGTCGCCTACACCGCGGAGATGAAGGCGCGCCTGCTGGGCGTCGACCCCGACCTGATCCGGTCCGCCGGGGTGGTGTCCCCGGAGGTCGCTGAGGCGATGGCGCGCGGCGCGCGCGAGGCCACCGGCGCCACGCTCGCCGTCGCGACCACCGGCGTGGCGGGGCCCGAGCCGCACGGCGACAGCCCCGTCGGATGCGTCTGGGTGGCCGTGTCCGGGCCCGCCGGCGAGCGGAGCTCCCGCCACGACATCCCTGGTGACCGGGCCTCCGTGCGGGCGGGCGCGGTCGACGCGGCGCTGGATGCGGTGCTGGTCGCGGTCGACTCAGATGTGACCCTGCTGTAACACCGGCGCCATGGGCCCGGAACAAGGGTGCCGTATAGTGCGTTAGGTCAGGCATGAAAGAGGCCTTGACCACAGCAACGGGAGGAGGGCGCATGCCCGTGCTTCGCAACGAGATCGGTGAGGTGCTGCGCGACGCGCGCCTCAACCAGGGCAGGACCCTGCGCGACATCTCCTCCGGCGCCCGCGTCTCCCTCGGCTATCTGTCCGAGGTCGAGCGCGGCCAGAAGGAGGCGTCGTCGGAGCTGCTGGCCTCGATCTGCGACGCGCTGGACGTGCCCATGTCGACGGTGCTGCGCGAGGTCTCCGACCGCTTCGCCGCCGCCGAGGACCTCAGCGACGTCGCCATGATGACGTCCATCCCGGACACAGTCCCCGAGCTGCTCGGCTCCGTCCGCCGCTGACGGTGCGCCTCAGCGAGTTCTGGGACCTGGCGGACGCGGTCTTCGGGTCCGCGTATTCCCGCACGCTCGGGCGCGAGCTCGCGCTCACCCGGCTGGACTCGCTCACTCCCGCCGCCGCGCTCGAGGCCGGCCGCGCGCCCCGCGACGTGTGGCACGCGTGGTGCGAGGAGATGGACGTGCCGCTCGCCCAGCGCGATGGCGGCGACCGCCGCCGCCTGGTGCCGCCGCCGCGCTGAACGCGGTCGCCGCGCCGAGTCGTGCCGCCGTCACGATCTCCACAGGGACGGCGTGTCGCTTCTCTTCGAACATGCGTTCGATTAGTGTGGTCCGCAGGGCGTCGTGACGCCCGACCGTCCCTCGTGAGGGGGTGGCCGGGTGGCGATGTCGGAGGGTCGGCCTAGCGTCGTCCTCGACCGCAGGCACCGATGAACAGGCAGGGATGACATGGCACAGGGACAGGATCGCGCGAAGGCGCTCGAGGCGGCCCTCGGGCAGATCGACCGGCAGTTCGGCAAGGGCTCGGCGATGCGCCTGGGCGAGCAGCAGCGCCCGGAGATCGAGGCGATCCCCACCGGCGCCATCGCGCTCGACATCGCGCTCGGCATCGGCGGGCTCCCGCGCGGCCGCATCGTCGAGATCTACGGGCCCGAGTCCTCCGGTAAGACCACCGTCGCGCTCCACGCCGTCGCGAGCGTCCAGCGCGCCGGCGGCACCGCGGCGTTCGTCGACGCGGAGCACGCGCTCGACCCCGAGTACGCCAAGAAGCTGGGCGTCGACACCGACAACCTCGTGGTCTCGCAGCCCGACACGGGCGAGCAGGCGCTCGAGATCGCGGACATCCTGGTGCGCTCGGGCGGCATCGACATCCTGGTCATCGACTCCGTCGCGGCGCTCGTGCCCAAGGCGGAGATCGAGGGCGAGATGGGCGACAGCCACGTGGGTCTCCAGGCGCGTCTCATGTCGCAGGCGCTGCGCAAGATCACCGGCGCGCTCAACACCACCGGCACCACCGCGATCTTCATCAACCAGCTCCGCGAGAAGATCGGCGTGTTCTTCGGCAGCCCCGAGACCACCACCGGTGGAAAGGCGCTCAAGTTCTACGCCTCCGTCCGCCTCGACGTGCGCCGCATCGAGACGCTCAAGGAGGGCACCGAGCCCGTGGGCAACCGCACCCGCGTCAAGGTGGTGAAGAACAAGATGGCGCCGCCGTTCAAGCAGGCCGAGTTCGACATCCTCTACGGCCAAGGCATCTCCAAGGAGGGCGGCATCATCGACCTGGGCGTGGAGCACGGCTTCGTGCGCAAGTCGGGCGCCTGGTACACGTACGAGGGAGACCAACTGGGACAGGGCAAGGAGAACGCCCGCAAGTTCCTCAAGGACAACCCCGAGCTGGCGACGGAGATCGAGCGCAAGGTCAAGGACAAGCTCGGCATCGGCAGGAAGGCTCAGCCCGGCGAGGAGGCGGCGGCGGAGGCGCCCGCGGCACCGGCCGGCGCGCCGGCGGTCGCGCCGGCCGCCGCGCCGGCGGCCACGCCCGCGCGCGGCGGGCGCAAGAAGGCCGACTTCTAAGTGAGAGCGGACGCCGCGGGCCAGGATCCCGAGGAGCGGGCGCGCGAGATCGCGCTGCGCCTGCTCACGCACTCGGCCCGGTCCGCGGCGCAGCTGCGCGACGGGCTCGTCGCGCGGGACGTCGCACCGGACCTGGCCGACGCGCTCGTCGCGCGGTACGCCGAGGTGGGGCTCGTCGACGACGCGGCGCTCGCCGCGACCATCGTGCGCACCCGCCACGGCGAGCGCGGCCAGGCCCGCCGCGCCATCGCCCAGGAGCTGCGGCGCAAGGGCTTCTCCCAGGACGATGCGGAGCAGGCCCTCGCGCAGATCGACGGCGACGACGAGCGGGAGCGGGCGCGCGAGCTCGCGGCCGCGCGCTGGGCGCGCCTCGCCTCCCACCCGCCCGAGGTTCGCTCGCGGCGGATCGTGGCCATGCTCGGGCGCAAGGGGTATCCTCCGGGTCTCGCGTACGCGGTCGTGACAGACTTGGCGCGAGCCGAGAGCGAGGGCGGCTGACCCTCGCCTGCGGAAGGAGACGCCGTTGACCCAGTCGATCACGATCCTGGTGCTGCTCGGCGCCTCGCTGGTCGCGCTGCTGCTCGTCTTCTTCGCCCGCCGGGAGGCCCGCGAGGAGCGCGAGGCCGCCCGCCGGGAGGCCGACTCGGTCCGCGAGGAGGCCCGCAATCGCCTCGCGGAGGCGAAGCACCGCGAGCAGGAGTCGCTCGACCGCGAGAAGGAGGTCGCCTCCGATCAGCGCGCCGCCCAGCAGTACGCGCGCGAGCTCGAGGAGCGCGCCGCCGTCGTGGTGCGCGACGAGAAGCGGCTGTCCGCGGACCGCGGGCGACTCGCGGGGGAGCGCGCGGAGGCGCTCGCCGCGGCCGCCGGCCTCACGCCGGACGAGGCCCGGCGCGCGCTCACGGAGTCGATCGTCGCCGACGCGCGCGCGGACGCCGAGGTCGAGCTCCGCCGCCTGGAGAAGCGCGTCCAGGAGCGGGCGGAGGAGCGTGGCCGGGAGGTGCTCGTCGAGGCCATGCAGCGCCAGGCCGCGGCCGCCTCCGCCGCGCACTCCACCACCTGGATCGATCTCCCGAGCGAGGAGATGAAGGGCCGGATCATCGGCCGCGAGGGCCGCAACATCCGCGCCTTCGAGGCGCTCACCGGCGTCACCGTCATCGTCGAGGAGGGCGTCAACGCCGTCCAGCTGTCCTGCTTCGACCCCGAGCGCCGCGAGATCGCGGAGGTGATGCTCTCCGAGCTCATCGAGGACGGCCGCATCCAGCCCCAGCGCGTCGAGGCCGCCTACGCGCGCGCCGTCGCCGGGGCGCGCAAGCGCCATCGCGCCGCGGGACTCGACGCCCTCTCCGAGGCCAAGGTCACCGGCGTGCCCGAGGAGGTGGTCGACGCGCTCGGCCGGCTGCGCCTGCGCACCTCCTACGGCCAGACCGTGCTGGCCCACCTGGTCGAGGTCGCGCAGCTCGCGGCGGACATCGCCACCACGGTGGGGGCCGACCCCGACCTGGCACGCCGCGCGGGCCTGCTCCACGACATCGGCAAGGTCTTCAGCCACGATCGCCAGGGCACGCACGCGTCGCTCGGCGCGCGCTTCGCGCTCGAGCACGGCGAGGAGCCCGCCGTGGTCAACGCGATCGCCGCGCACCACGACGAGGTCGCGCAGGAGACCCTCGAGGCCGTGATCGTCCAGGTCGCGGACGCGGTCTCCGCCGCCCGCCCCGGCGCCCGCAACGAGGACATCGAGGGCTACGTCCACCGCATGGCCCGGCTCGAGCGGCTGGTCGCCGAGCACCACGGCGTCACCAAGGCGCTCGCCATGGCCGCGGGCCGCGAGGTGCGGGTCATCGTCGAGCCCGACGAGATCGACGACGACGGCACCAGGACCCTGGCGCGTACAATTGCTGAGCACATCAGCAAGGACTTCACGTTCCCCGGAGAGATCAAGGTGACCGTGATCCGCGAGCTTCGCGCGGACGCCGTCGCCGGTTAGAGCATGACCGACACCATCGCATCGCCCACGTACGTCGTGCGCACCCTCGGGTGCCAGATGAACGTCCACGACTCCGAGCACATGGCCGGCCTCCTCGAGGGCGCCGGCTACGCGGCCGCGCCCGCGGGCGCCGAGGTCGCCGACGTGGTCGTCATCAACACCTGCGCCGTGCGCGAGAACGCCGCGACCCGCCTCTACGG
>NZ_BBLY01000001.1:173708-1116621 GCF_000971175.1 Demequina pelophila
CCGCCTCTACGGCAACCTGGGCCAGCTCGCGTCCGTCAAGGCCGAGCGGCCGGGCATGCAGATCGCCGTCGGCGGCTGCCTCGCCCAGAAGGATCGCGGCGAGATCACCCGGCGCGCGCCCTGGGTGGACGTGGTGTTCGGCACCCACAACCTCGACGTGCTCCCCGTGCTGCTCGAGCGCGCCCGCCACAACGCCCAGGCGCAGGTCGAGATCGAGGAATCGCTCAAGGTCTTCCCCTCGACCCTGCCGTCGAAGCGCGACGCGATCGCCTCCGGCTGGGTGTCGATCTCGGTGGGCTGCAACAACACCTGCACCTTCTGCATCGTCCCCTCCCTGCGCGGCAAGGAGCGCGACCGCCGCCCGGGCGAGATCCTCGCCGAGGTCGAGGCGCTGGTCTCCCAGGGCGCCGTCGAGGTGACCCTGCTGGGCCAGAACGTCAACTCCTACGGCGTGGAGTTCGGCGACCGCGGCGCGTTCGCCAAGCTCCTGCGCGCGTGCGGGGCGATCGAGGGCCTCGAGCGCGTGCGCTTCACCTCGCCGCACCCGGCCGCGTTCACCGACGACGTCATCGCCGCGATGGCCGAGACGCCCACGGTCATGCCCAGCCTGCACATGCCGCTGCAGTCGGGCTCCGACCGCGTGCTGCGGGCGATGCGCCGCTCGTACCGGTCCGCGAAGTTCCTGGGCATCATCGACCGCGTGCGCGCGGCGATGCCCGACGCCGCGATCACCACGGACATCATCGTCGGCTTCCCCGGGGAGACCGACGAGGACTTCGAGGAGACGATGCGCGTGGTCGAGGCCTCGCGCTTCACCTCCGCGTACACGTTCCAGTACTCGCCGCGGCCCGGCACCCCGGCGTACGAGCTGCCGGTCATCCCCAAGGCCGTGGTCCAGGAGCGCTTCGAGCGCCTGGTCGCGCTGCAGGAGCGCATCACGCTCGAGGACTCGCAGTCCCTGGTGGGCCGCGACCTCGAGCTCATGGTGCTCGACGGCGGCGGCCGCAAGGACGGCGCCTCCGCGCGCCTGTCCGGGCGCGAGCCCGGCAACCGCCTGGTGCACTTCACCGTCCCCGAAGGCGCCGCCACGCCGCGCCCCGGCGACATGGTCACCGCGCGCATCACCCACGGGGCGCCGCACCACCTCATCGCCGACCCCGAGCCGGGCGCCCCGTACGTGGTGCGCGCGACCCGTGCCGGCGACGCGTGGGAGGCCGCGCAGTCGGACGACGGATGCGGGCCCGCCGACCCCTCGGCCGCCCCGGCCGGTCCCGTCGGGCTCGGCATCCCGACGCTGCGCGTCCCCACCCCGCGCCGCGCGTGACCTCCGCCCGGGAGGCGGACCCCGCCCGCGCATCGTCCCCCGCGATCGTCGCGATCGTCGGAGCGACCGCGACGGGCAAGTCCGCCGTGAGCCTCGAGCTCGCCCGCGCGCTGGGCGGCGAGGTGGTCAACTCGGACTCGATGCAGTTCTACCGGGGCATGGACATCGGCACGGCCAAGCTGCCCGTCGCCGAGCGACGCGGCGTGGTCCACCACCAGCTCGACATGCTCGACGTCCACGAGGACGCCTCCGTGGCGCGCTTCCAGCGCGAGGCGCGCGCGGACATCGCGGACATCCACGCGCGGGGACGGCGGGCGATCGTGGTCGGCGGCTCCGGGCTGTACCTGCGCGCGCTGCTCGATCGCTTCGACTTCCCCGGCACGGATCCGGCGCTGCGCGCGTCCCTCGAGGCGCGGGCGGAGGCCGAGGGGCCCGGCGTGCTCCATCGCGAGCTCGCCGAGCTCGACGCGGAGGCCGCCGCCAAGATCCCGGTCCAGAACGTCAAGCGCCTGGTGCGCGCCCTCGAGATCATTCGGCTGACGGGCTCCACCCAGAGCTCCCTGCCGCGGCACGAGTACTTCGCGCCCGCAGTGACCGTCGCCCTCACCGTGCCGTTCGAGGTGCTCGATCCGCGCATCGACGCCCGCGTCGACGCGATGTGGGAGGCCGGGCTGGTGGACGAGGTGCGCGCCCTGGAGGCGCGGGGCCTGCGCGACGGGGTCACCGCCCGCCGTGCCGTGGGCTACGCGGAGACGCTGAGGCACCTGGACGGCGAGCTGGACGCGGCCGAGACGCGCGACCTCATCGCGCAGCACACGCGCCGACTGGCCAGGAAGCAGCAGCAGTGGTGGCGGCCCGACCCGCGCGTGCGGTGGGTCGACGGGCCCGTGACCGCGGACGATGCGCCGCGCGCCGCCGCGGATGCCCTCGCCGTGGTGCGGGAGGCCGATGCCGCCCTCGCCGCGCGCTGATTAGGCTGGCCGCATGACTCTCGCGTTCACCAAGGGGCACGGCACGCAGAACGACTTCGTGCTGCTGTTCGACCCGGCCGGCACGATCGACCTCACGCCCGAGCTGGTGCGGTTCCTCGCCGACCGACGCGCGGGGCTCGGCGGCGACGGCGTCATCCGCGCGGTGCGCGCCGGGGCCGTGGACACGGGCGCGGGATTCGCGCCCGAGACGTGGTTCATGGACTACTGGAACGCGGACGGCACCACCGCGGAGATGTGCGGCAACGGCGCCCGGGTGTTCGGCGCGTTCATCGAGGCGTCCGCGGGGGTGACGCTGGGCGAGGGCACCGTCATCGGCACGCGCGGCGGACCCAAGACGCTCACCTCGCTGGGCGGCGGCCGCTACGCCGTGGGCATGGGGGAGTATCGCCTGGGCGACGCGGGCAAGGGATTCGATTCCGAGGTGGCCGCGCGCGGCCTCGAGCACGTGCGACCGGCCCTGTCCGTGGACATGGGCAACCCGCATCACGTGGTCGCGCTCGCACACCTCGACGAGCTGGCCGCGCTGGACCTAACGGTCGCGCCTCGGGTCGACCCGGTGCCGCCGCACGGCACCAACGTCGAGTTCGCGGTCGCGCTCGGGGAGCACGCGGTCGACGGCGAGACGCGCGGCCGCGTGCGCATGCGCGTCCACGAGCGCGGCTCGGGCGAGACCCGCTCGTGCGGCACGGGCGCGTGCGCCGTGGCCCTCGCGATGCGCGCCTGGGGCGGCGACGGCGCGCCGGACGTCTGGGACGTCGAGGTGCCCGGCGGGCTCGTCACCGTGCGGATCGAGGGCTCGTCGACCGTGCTCGAGGGGCCGGCCGTGCTGGTCGCGCACGGCGAGGTCGAGGCGGGGGACTAGCCCTCAGCCCTGGGCGGCCTCGACGCGCAGCACCCGGAAGCCCTTCGCGCTGCCCAGCTTCTCCACCGCGCCCCAGCCGCCGTTCTCCTCGCCGCGCGCCGCGAGCCACTTGGCGAGCGAGTCCGCGCCGAGGTTGCGCTGGACCACCAGGAACGCCTCGCCGCGGGGTGCGAGGCGCGGGAGCCACGCGTCGAGCAGGGCGTGCAGCGCCTCCTTGCCGATCCTGATGGGAGGGTTCGACCAGAGGGTGTCGAAGGACGCCTCGGCCGCGACCTCGATGGGCAGGCAGGCCACGAGCGGCGCGAGGGGGCGGCGCGCGGCCACCCGGGCCGCGTTCCGGCGCAACAGGTCCAGGGCCCGTTCGTTGACGTCTACGGCGACCACCGCATCGGCCCCGGACAATGCCGCGGTGAGGGCGATGGGTCCCCAGCCGCAGCCCAGGTCGAGCACGCGCCCGCGGGGCGCGGGCACGGTGCGCAGCAGCACCTGGGTGCCCAGGTCGACGTGGCCGGGGGAGAAGACGCCGGCGGCCGTCTCGAGCTCGAGCGGCTCGCCGGCGAGGGTCACGGAGATGAGGCGGCGCTCGTCCGCGGACGCCGGCCGGGCGGTGAAGTAGTGGTCCTCGCTCACCCCGTGAGAGTACCGGGGGACCGTGCGGCGACGGCCTGTCGAGGACACGCGCCGCGTGCGCGGCCGGGGTGAGACAATGGACGGACGTATGAGTGAACTTCCTTCTCCCGTCCCCGACCCCACCGCCGAGCAGTCCCGCGCCGATGCGGTGATCGACCGGGTCCTCTCGCGCGCCGGCACCGCGGTCGCCGAGGGCGGCACCCGTGTCACCGACTACGACGGCGACCAGTTCGAGCGCGACGAGCGCGCCGCGCTGCGCCGCGTCGCCAACCTCTCGACCGAGCTCGAGGACATCACCGAGGTCGAGTACCGCCAGCTGCGGCTCGAGAAGGTGGTGCTCGTGGGTCAGTGGAGCCATGGCAGCGCCGAGGACGCCGAGGTCTCGCTGCGCGAGCTCGCCGCGCTCGCGGAGACCGCCGGCTCGGAGGTGCTCGACGGCGTGCTGCAGCGCCGGCCCCACCCCGACCCGGCCACGTACGTAGGCAAGGGCAAGGCGCAGGAGGTCGCGGAGATCGTCGCGGCCGTGGGCGCGGACACCGTCATCGTCAACGACGACCTCGCGCCCAGCCAGCGCCGCGCGCTCGAGGACGTCGTCAAGGTCAAGGTGATCGACCGCACCGCGCTCATCCTGGACATCTTCGCCCAGCACGCGAAGTCCAAGGAGGGCAAGGCGCAGGTCGAGCTCGCGCAGCTCGAGTACCTGCTGCCGCGCCTGCGCGGCTGGGGTGAGTCGATGTCGCGCCAGGCCGGTGGCCAGGTGGGCGGCGCCGGCGCGGGCATGGGCTCGCGCGGTCCCGGTGAGACCAAGATCGAGCTGGACCGCCGCCGCATCCACACCCGCATGGCGCAGCTGCGCCGCCAGATCAAGGCGATGGAGCCCGCACGCGCCGTGCGCCGCGAGAAGCGGCTGGGCCTGCCGAACGTCGCGATCGTGGGCTACACCAACGCGGGCAAGTCGTCGCTCCTCAACCGCGTCACCGGCGCCGGCGTGCTCGTCGAGAACGCGCTCTTCGCGACCCTGGACCCGACCGTGCGCCGCTCGCAGACGCCCGACGGCCGCGCGTTCACCGTCTCCGACACGGTCGGCTTCGTGCGCGACCTGCCCCACCAGCTGGTCGCCGCCTTCGCCTCCACCCTGGAGGAGGTCGCGAACGCGGACCTCATGCTCCACGTCGTGGACGCCTCCCACCCGGACCCCGAGAGCCAGATCCGCGCCGTGCGCGAGGTGCTCTCCGACGTGCCCGGCGCGGACCAGGTCAAGGAGGTGCTGGTCCTCAACAAGGCCGACATCGCCGATCCCGACGTGCTGCTGCGCCTGCGCGCCCGCCGCGAGATGACCATCGAGGTCTCCGCGCTTACCGGCGCGGGCATCGACGAGCTCATGGCGCTCATCGGCCGCGAGCTCCCGCGCCCCAGCACCGAGGTCGACCTGGTGATCCCCTACACCCGCGGCGACCTGGTCTCCGAGGTGCACACGCGCGGCGAGGTGCTCTCCGAGACCCACGTGGCCGAGGGCACGCGCCTGCACGCCCTCGTCGACGAGCCGCTCGCGGGCCGCCTCGCCGAGGCCGCCGTCGCCACCGCCTGAGCGGGACCCCCATGACGGACGGCGGCGCGGACGCGCCCGAGACACACGACGTCGACGGACTGCTGGACGCGGCCGTCGGCGCGCTGGGCGGCGAGCCGCGCGCGGGGCAGCGGGACATGGCACGGGCGGTGGCCGATGCGCTGGCTGGGGACGCGCACGCCCTCATCCAGGCGGGCACGGGCACGGGAAAGTCGCTGGGATACCTGGTCCCGGCCGTCGCCCACGCGGTGCGCGCCCAGGAGCGCGTGGTGGTCTCCACGGCGACGCTCGCCCTCCAGCGCCAGGTGTTCACCAAGGATCTGCCCCTGGTCGCGGACGCGCTCACGCCCCTGTTGGGGAGGGAGCCCCGGCTCGCGCTCGTCAAGGGCCGCGCCAACTACGTGTGCGCCCACAAGCTCGACGGCGGCTACCCGGAGCCGGACGACGGCATGCTGCCCATCGCCGCCGGCCCCACCTCCGAGCTGGGCAAGGAGGTGGCGCGCCTGCACGAGTGGGCGGCCGAAACGGACACGGGGGACCGGGACGACCTGGTCCCGGGCGTGACCGGCCGGGCATGGGCCCAGGTGTCCGTCACCGGACGCGAGTGCCTCGAGTCCAAGTGCCCGGTGCTGGACCGGTGCTTCTCGCAGCGCTCGCGCGTCGAGGCCGCCGAGTCGGATGTGGTGGTCACCAACCACGCGATGCTGGGCGTCCAGGCCACGAGCCACGACATCCTGCCCGAGCACTCGGTGCTGGTGGTCGACGAGGCGCACGAGCTGGTCCAGCGCATCACGTCCTCCGCGACGCACGAGCTCACGGTCAACGCCGTCGGTCGGGCCTCGCGCGCCGCCCGGCGGTGCGGCCACGACACCGAGGCCATCGACCGCGCCGAGCGCCGGCTCGACGCCGCGTTGGGCGACTGCACTCCCGGCCGCCTGCGGCTCGGACTGCCCGAGGAGCTCGCCGTCGTCATCGAGGAGCTTCGCGGCGCGGTGCGCGCGGCCATGACGGCCGTGACCAAGGGTTCGGCGGACGAGAAGCCGGGCGGGACCGCGGGGAAGATCGCGACGGCCGCGCTGGGCGAGATCCACGACGTGTGCGAGGAACTTCAGGGCGAGCACGGCCGGGCGGTCATCTGGCTCGCCCCGCGCGACGGCGAGTACGACTCCCCGGTGGTGGAGCGCATCGTCTCCGCGCCGCTCGACGTGGCCGGCCTCATCCGCACCCGGCTGCTCGAGGAGAAGGCGTCCGTCATGACGTCCGCGACGCTGGCGCTGGGCGGCGACTTCGCCGCGATCTCGCGCCACCTGGGCGTCGACGATCCCATCACGCTCGACGCGGGCAGCCCGTTCGACTACCCGCGCCAGGGGATCCTCTACGTCGCCAAGCACCTGCCCAAGCCCGGCATGGGCGGCATCGGCGCCGAGGCGCTCGACGAGCTCGAGGCGCTGATCCGCGCCGCCGACGGCCGCACCCTCGGCCTGTTCTCCTCGCATCGCGCCGCCCAGGCGGCGGTCGAGGCGATGCGCGAGCGGCTCGACGTGCCGGTGCTCTACCAGCTCGACGACCAGCTGCCCACGCTCGTCGCGCGGTTCAAGGAGGACGAACGGGCCTGCCTGTTCGGCTCGACCTCGCTGTGGCAGGGCATCGACGTGCCCGGCGCGACCTCGAGCCTGGTGGTCATCGACCGCATCCCGTTCCCGCGCCCCGACGAGCCCATCGCGCAGGCGCGCACGGAGGCCGTCGCGGCGGCGGGCGGCAACGGCTTCATGGCGATCAGCGCCACCCACGCCGCGCTGCTCATGGCGCAGGGCGCGGGGCGGCTCATCCGGTCCTCGTCGGACCGCGGCGTGGTCGCCGTGCTCGACCCCCGGCTCGCGACCGCCCGGTACGGCGGCTTCCTCGCCCGGTCGATGCCGGAGCTGTGGCCCACGACGGACCGCGAGGTCGCGCTCGGGGCGCTCAGGAGGCTGCGCGGGGCCTGAGCCGCTCGGGGTTGAGGCGGCTCAGGGTCGGTGAGACGCGGGGTAGGTGAAACCTAGACCCGGCGCATCACGGACACCACGCGCCCCATGATGCGGGCGTGCGTGCCGTCGATGGGCGTGTACGCGGGGTTGTGCGGCATGAGCCACACCTGGCCGTCCTTGCGGCGGAAGGTCTTGACGGTGGCCTCGTCGTCCAGCAGTGCCGCGACGATGTCGCCGTTGACGGCGTCCTGCTGGCGGCGCACCACCACCCAGTCGCCGTCGCAGATGGCCGCGTCGATCATCGAGTCGCCGGACACCTTGAGCATGAACAGGTCGCCCTCGCCCGTGAGCTGACGCGGCAGCGCGAACGAGTCCTCGACGGCCTGGTCCGCGAGGATGGGCCCGCCGGCCGCGATGCGGCCCACCAGGGGGACCAGCGAGACGTCATCCGGCAGGGCGGGCTCGACCGGCTGGGTGACGGGGGACGATGCGCCGGCCGGCGCATCGTCCGGGGTCGCCTCGACGGGGGGCGCCGGGGGAGCGGCGGGCTCCTCGCCGGGGAGCAGCACCTCGATCGCGCGCGGGCGGTGGGGGTCGCGGCGCAGCACGCCCTTGGCCTCGAGGGCGGTGAGCTGGTGCTTGACGGACGAGGTCGAGGTGAGGCCCACGGCCTCGCCGATCTCCCGCATCGACGGCGGGTAGCCGCGCTCGGCCATCGCGGAGCGGATGCAGTCGACCACGGCGCGCTGGCGCGCGGTGAGTCCGGTCTCCGGATCGCGCAGCTCGTGGATCGTCGCGTCCCGCCGCTCGGCCATCGCAGCCCCCTTCGATGTCAGACCCCGGTGGTCCTCTTGTCTCATGACAGTAGGGCAGGACGCGGCTCGAATCAAACATATGTTCGATCGTGTCTTGCGGCTGTCGGACCGCCGGTGTACAACTAGAACATACGTTCGATAGAACAGGTGTTCGAACGCGAAGTGTTCGACCAGGGAGGACCACCATGAGCATCTATGCACCGCAGACCGCGCAGGCCCGGGCTCGCCGCCGCCGTGCCGGCCGCACCGTGACCGTCGTGGGGCTGCTCGCCCTCGCCGGCGTCGTCGCGCCGCAGGCGTTCGCCTCGGACGGGGAGGCCGTGTCGGCGCCCGTCGACACGCACACGGTGGTGGCGGGGGAGACCCTGTGGGAGATCGCGACCGACCTCACCGCGCAGGGCCACGACGTCCGCGACACCGTCGCGCGCATCCAGCGCCTCAACGCGATGCCCACCACCTCGCTCGACGCAGGCCAGCAGATCTACGTCCCCGTCGCCGGCTGACGCGCCTACCGGGCCCATCCAGGGCCGACGGGTCGTGCCGGCCTCCCGGGCAGGGCCCTATCCTCGTGGCAGAGTGGGGGCATGCACTGCCCGTTCTGCCGCCATTCCGACTCGCGCGTGGTCGACTCGCGCACCGCGGACGACGGGTCGTCCATCCGTCGTCGGCGTGAGTGCCCCAACTGCGGGCGCCGGTTCTCCACGGTGGAGACCGCGAGCCTCTCGGTGCTGAAGCGCAACGGCGTCTCCGAGCCGTTCAGCCGGGACAAGATCGTCTCGGGCGTGCGCAAGGCCTGCCAGGGCCGACCGGTCAGCGACGACGACCTCGCCCTCCTCGCGCAGCGCGTCGAGGAGGCCATCCGCTCACGGGGCCAGGCCGAGATCGACGCGCTCGAGATCGGCCTCGCGATCCTGCCCCCGCTGAGGGAGCTCGACAAGATCGCGTACCTGCGATTCGCGAGCGTCTACCAGGCGTTCGAGACCCTCGAGGACTTCGAGTCCGCGATCGCGCAGCTGCGCTCCGAGGACGCCGCGGCGCAGGACTCCAACCCGGCCTGACGCGCCCGCACCAGCCTCATCCAGCCGCGCCCCACGTCACTCCTCCACACGAAAAATCACCCCTCCACACACCTTCGGCGTGTCGTGCGGCGTGTCGCGCCGATATTGGCCGATTCGGGCCCATTCCGGCCCGAGCTGTGTGGAGGGGTGACGTGAGAAGGACGGGGTGTCGAGGCTAGGACAGCACGCGCAGGCGCACCGTGCCCGGCATGCTGCGCAGCGCCTCGATCGAGGCGTCGTCGAGGCCCGAGGCCACGTCCGTGACCACGTAGCCGAGCTCCCCGCGGGTGCCCAGCAGCTGCGCCTCGATGTTGACGCCGTGCGTGGCGAAGACCGAGTTGACGGCGGCGAGGACGCCCGGCACGTTCTCGTGCAGGTGCGCGATGCGGTGCTTCGCGGACGGGTGCTCGAGGGAGAGATTGGGGAGGTTGACGCTCAGCGAGGTCGAGCCGTGCCACATGTAGTCGCGCAGGCGCGTGGCGACGAAGATGCCGATGTCGCGCTGGGCCTCCTCCGTGGAGCCGCCGATGTGCGGCGTGAGGATCACGTTCGACATGTTCTGCAGCGGGCTGTCGAACGGGTCGCCCGTCTTCTTGGGCTCGACCGGGAACACGTCGACGGCGGCGCCGCCCAGGTGGCCGGACTCGAGGGCGGCCTTGAGCGCCTCGACGTCGACGATGAAGCCGCGCGAGAGGTTCAGCAGGATCGCGCCGGGCTTCATGGTCTCGAGCTGCTCACGGCCGAAGAAGCCGGCGTTGCCGGGGCGCCCGTCCACGTGCAGGGTGACGATGTCCGCCTCGCGCAGCAGCGCCGTGAGGCTGGGCATGGGGGTCGCATTGCCCAGCGCGAGCTTCTCCTGCATGTCGTAGAAGATGACGTTCATGCCGAGCGCCTCGGCGATGACCGACAGCTGCGAGCCGATGTTGCCGTAGCCGACGATGCCGAGCGTGCGGCCGCGGATCTCGTGGGCGCCGGTGGCCGACTTGGACCACACGCCCTCGTGCAGGGAGCGGTTGTGGTCGGGCAGGCGCCGCGTGAGGGAGATCATCTCCGACACCGCGAGCTCCACGACGGAGCGCGTGTTCGCGAACGGGGCGTTGAAGGCCGCGATGCCGGCACGGGCGGCCGCATCGAGGTCGATCTGGTTGGTGCCGATCGAGAAGGCGCCCACCGCGATGAGCGAGGGGGCGGACTCGATGACGCGCTCGGTGAGCTGCGTCTTGGACCGGATGCCCAGCATCTGGACGCCGTCGAGGGCGGCGATCAGCTCGTCCTCGTCCATCGCGCCGCCGTGGGCCTCGACCTCGACGCCGGCGCCGGTCAGGATCTCGGTGGCCTTGGGGTGAAGGTTCTCAAGTAGAAGTGCTCGCACGAGGGCTATCGTCTCGCACTTTTGGGTGACGGCAAATCGACGCAGGTGGCAGAGTGCCCTCATGAGGTCCGTGTCGCGTGTCACCGTCGTCGCCGCCGCCGCGGCCGCGGTGTTCGTCGCGGGTGCCTGGTGGCACGGCGTCACGTGGAGCGACGTGCGCCACTGGGGCACCCCGCGCAACGTGATCGAGGCGGAGGGGGAGGCGGTCCGCATTCCGCTGCCTCAGGGCGAGACCGAGCGGATCAGGCCGCGGGTCACGGCCCTCACCGCGGGCGCCTACGAGTTCCTGTTCCCCACGGGCGGCGCGGGCGGCGGTCCGGTGCGCTACGACCCCTGCCGCGAGGTGGAGTGGGTGATCGCGGATCACCTCATGCCCGACGGCGTGGAGCCGCTGGTGCACGCCGCGGTGGCGCGGGTGCAGGAGGCGACGGGGCTGGCCTTCGCGTACGAGGGCTACACGGACGAGCCCGTGTCCTTCGACCGGGCCCTCATCCAGGAGCGGTACGGCGACCGCTTCGCGCCCGTGCTCCTCGGGTTCCAGAACGAGGCCCAGAACCCGGACCTGAAGGGGTCGGTCACCGGGCTGGGAGGCTCGTCGGCCGTGCCGGGCGCCTATGGCGACGAGATGTGGCTGCGCGCGGGCGTAGTCACGCTCGACTTCGAGGACCTGGCCGGCATCCTGCGCAACGAGAGCGACGGCGCGGCGCTCGCCGAGGCGGTCATCGCACACGAGCTCGCCCACGTGGTGGGTCTCGCGCACGTCGCCGACACGAGCGAGCTCATGCACGAGTCCAACCTGCGCCTGCTCGACTGGGGCGACGGGGACCTCGCCGGCCTCGCGGTCGCGGGCTCCGGGGCGTGCGAGGACGTCTGACCGTCGCGCAGGCCGCCGGCCGGGAGGACTCGGTCAGGCGCGACCCGCTCGATCAGGACCCGCTCAGGCGGGACCCAGGCCTGCCGGGAGATCCTCGGCGTGCACCACCTCGAGGCGGCGCGTGGGACGCGTGAGCGCCACGTAGAGGTCGCCCGGACGCCTGGCGATGAGCGACGGCTCCACCACGACGGCCACGTCGAACTCGAGGCCCTTGGACTCGCGAGCGGTCATGACGGAGATGCCGGTGCCGCTCAGCGCGTTGCGCAGGCGCGGGTGCATCGACCGGTCCGCGACCACGGCCACCAGGCCGCCCTCGCCGTCCACGAACTCCTCGGCGCGCGCGCGGGCGATCCGCGCCGCACTCGCGACCGCATCGTCCCCCCGGGTGAAGGCGACCGCGTCGTCCAGCTCGCGCGCGGCGCTCAGCTCGCTCACGGGAAGGCCCGCGGCCTTCGCGTAGGCCTGCGCCGCATCGGCCACCGGGGCCGGGATGCGATAGGAGATGGTGAGCTCGCGCAGCTCCCACGAGGACTCGAACAGCGGGTCCATCGCCTCGGGCCACCAGCGGGTGCCGGCCACGGAGGCGGTCTGCGCCACGTCGCCCACGATGGTGAAGGAGCGCGTGGGGCAGCGGCGCAGCAGCATGCGCCACGCCATGGGGGAGAGCTCCTGGGCCTCGTCGACCACCACGTGGCCGTAGGTCCACGTGCGGTCGCCCCGGGCGCGCTCGGCGACGGTGAGGCGGGCGGTGCCCGACTTCATGCGCGAGGCGAGGGCCTCGGCGGTCACCATGCCGCCGTCGCCAAAGGTGTCGAGCACGTCGCGGGCGTACTCGATCTCCTCGGTGGTGGGCTCGTCGCCGCGCGGGCGGCGGCCGCCGGGCATCTCGCCCAGCAGCTCCGCGGCCTCGTCGAGCAGCGGCACGTCGGCCTCGGTGAACGGCATCGAGGCGGGGCGCAGCAGCAGGTCGCGCTCGTCGCGCGCGAGCTTGCGGGCGGCGTGGTCGAGCAGGTGCGCCTTGGAGAACAGGTCGCGGATGAGCTGCTGCGGCGTCACCGGCAGCCAGCACAGGTTGATCGCCACGCGCACGTCGCGGCTGTCGCGGACGTCGCGCTCGAGCTCGAGCCGGTCCTCGTCGCCCACCGTGTAGTCGAGCTGGTCGAGCAGCTGGCGGGTGAGGCGGGTGATCATCTCCTTGGCGAAGACGGCGCGCGCCTCGTTGTGCGGACGGCCGTCGCGGCGGGCCTTCGCCTGCGCCTCCTTGACGTCACCGCGCCGCACCACGACGGTGCGGCCGTCGATGCGGATCTCCTGGTCGCGGCGGGGCACGCGCTGGCGCTCGCGGACGGCGGCCTTGATGACCGCGGCCATCGCGGTGCGGCCCTTGACTTCCGCGGAGTCGTCGGGCTCGACGCCCGTGAACTCGACGCCGGGCACCAGGCCGCCGAGCGTGGTCGACACGGCGCCGGTCTCGCCCAGCGAGGGCAGCACGTGGTCGATGTAGCGCAGGAAGGTCTTCGAGGGGCCGATGAGCAGCACGCCGCGGGACTCGAGCTGCTCGCGGTGGTGGTACAGCAGGAACGCGGCACGATGCAGGGCCACGGCGGTCTTGCCCGAACCCGGGCCGCCCTGGACCACCAGCGCGCCGGTCATGGGGGCGCGGATCACCGCGTCCTGCTCGGCCTGGATGGTGGCGACGATGTCGCCCATCCGGCCCGTGCGCCGCGCGCCGAGCGCGGCCAGCAGGGCGCCCTCGCCGGCGAGCGCCGCATCGGCGCCCGACTCACGCAGCGCCTCGACGTCGAGCACATCGTCCTCGACCGCGGTGACGCGGCGGCCGGCGGTGGTGAGGTGACGGCGGTTGACCACGTCGCCCGGGGTGGCGGCGGTCGCTGAGTAGAAGGCCTGTGCGGCGGGCGCGCGCCAGTCCGTCAGCAGCGGCTGGTGCTCCTCGTCCGACAGCCCGATGCGGCCCACGTAGAAGCGGTGGCCGTCGCGCAGGTCCAGGCGGCCGAAGCACAGGCGATCCTCGACCGCGTCGAGCTGGGAGATCCGGTCCTCGTAGAGCGTCGCGAAGGCGTCGCGCTCGGAGCGGTTCTGCGGTGATCCCGACGGACCCTCGCGGCGGATCGCGGCGAGCCGGTGCTCCGCCTCACCCCGCAGCGCGTCCAGACGCCCGTACAGGCCGTCGACCACCGTCTGCTCGGCCGCCAGCCCGCTGCGCTCGGCCGTCAGGCCTCGCTCGTTCCCCATCGGCATACCCTTCACCCGCGTCGCGTTGTCCTTCGACAAGGCGGTCCACCATTATTCCGCATCCGGAAGGGTGCGCGGTAGCGCCGTGACGCCCGGGCGTTTCGCGCATAGGCGAACCTCGACCGGGGAGCCGCCGGTCGGTGCGAGGATGGAGGAATCATGGAACGACCTCTCCTCACGTGGGACCCCGAGGGGGTCCAGGCCTGGGCGGACACGGCCCCGCGCGCCGGCGCCGTGCTCGTCCACTCCCTGCGCGGGTTCGTCGACGCCGGGCGCGCGGGCGCGCTCGTCGCGGAGGAGCTGCTCGAGAAGGGGGACCCGGTCCGGATCGCGTCCTTCGACATCGACCAGCTGCTCGACTACCGCTCCCGCCGGCCCGAGATGACGTTCTCGGTCAACCAGTGGACCTCGTACGACGAGCCGCACCTCGACCTCGACCTGGTCCACGACGAGGAGGGGCGCGCCTACCTGCTGCTGCACGGCTTCGAGCCCGACATCCAGTGGGAGCGCTACATCAAGGAGGTCCGGTCCATCGTGGAGCGGATGGGCGTGGAACTCACGCTCGGCACGCACGGGATTCCCATGGCGGTGCCGCACACGCGCGACCTCATGGTCACCATCCACGGCACGGATCAGGACCTGCTGCCCGACACCCCGAGCCTCTTCGGCACCGTCACGGTGCCGGCGTCCGCCCAGAACCTGCTCGAGTACCGGTTCGGGCAGTGGGGGCTCACGTGCGTCAACGTGGCGGTCCACGTGCCCCACTACCTGGCCCAGTCGTCGTATCCCCAGGCGGCGCAGCGCGCGCTCGCGTCGGTGGCGGACATCTCCGGTCTCGCCGTGGACGGCGGGGACCTCGACGAGGCCGCCTCCCGCGCCGACGAGGAGATCGCCCGCCAGATGTCCGAGAGCGAGGAGGTCCAGGCGCTGGTCGCCGCGCTCGAGGAGCAGTACGACGCCTTCCAGGAGGCGCGCGGCGAGGGCGCGGTGGACGAGGCATCCCTGCCCTCCGCGGACGAATTGGCGGCAGAATTCGAGAAATTCCTCGCTCAACAGCGCCGTGAGCCTCCCAACGGCGCCTGATATCTGCCACACTGGTCCCGGTTGCAGTACGTAGTGAGCAAGACCTGTCTTGACCGGACGGGGTGCGAGCCATTGCGGCGACGAGGCCGGACACGGTGTTCGGCCTTCCCGTCCCCGGGCATGACAGGTAAGGAAATACGCATGGCACAGGGCTCTGTGAAGTGGTTCAACGCTGAGAAGGGCTACGGCTTCATCGCTCAGGATGGCGGCGGCGCGGACGTGTTCGTCCACTTCTCCGCGATTCAGTCCGAGGGCTACCGCTCGCTCGAGGAGGCGCAGCGCGTCGAGTTCGAGGTCACCAACGGCCCCAAGGGCCCCCAGGCGGAGGCTGTTCGCCCCATCTGATGGCTTGAGTGAAGGCCGCCGTCCCGTTGCGGGGCGGCGGCCTTCGTCGTTCCCGGGGACGATGCGCGCCCGGGTGGGATCTCGACCCGGGCCGATGCGGTGGCCGGGCGGGCTACCCCCGCCAGTTCGGGTCGACCCCGGTGGGCAGGGGCGCCGACGAGGCGTAGCGGCGCAGGGCGTCGACGTCGAGGCCGGTCGCGGTGCCCGCCCCCGCATCGTCGCCCGCCGCCGCATCGTCCGCCGGCCTGACCGCGGCCAGGACCACGTTGCCGCGGCGCTTGCCGCGCAGGACCGCGTGCTCGCCGATGGCGACGGCGGCGCCGAAGGCCGCCCGCGCGGCCGCGGCGTCGGGGGAGACCGCGCCGGGCCGCGTGCCCACGTTCGCGAGCACGAGGCCGCCCGGGCGCAGGGCGCGCCGGGCGTGCCCCCACCACTCGGGCGTGGCCAGGTGGGCCGGAGTGGTGTCGCCCGCGAACGCGTCGCGCACCACCAGGTCGAGGCTCCGGTCCCGCCGCGACTCGAGCGCCGCGAGGCCGTCCTGCTCGCGGATGCGCAGCCGGGGGCTGCGCGGCAGGTCCCACCACGTGCGCACCAGCTCCGGGAGCGTGGCGTCGATGTCGACCGCGATGTGCCCCGAGTCCGGATAGCGGTGCGCGAGGTGGCGGGGGAACGTGCAGGCGGCCGCGCCCACGTGGAGGGCGAGCATGCGCGCCGGCGGCGACCAGGCCGCGACCGCGGCGGACAGATGGCGCATGTACTCGAAGTCCAGCACCTCCGGATCCGGATGCAGCGGAGAACTGGGAACATCATTGACCCACAGGAACGTTGTCCCGTCAGGCTCGTCTCGCAATTCGGCGGCACCGGTGGCGATCGTGAACGGGACGCCACGGCGGACGTCGGGGGCGGGGCGCGCGAACTTGCGGCGAGACATAGGTCTCACCGTAACCGTCCCGTCTGGAATCCCCGGGGCGGTGCCGATAGACTGGGATGCACGGTGCGGGAGAAGGAGGGCGCGATGCCGCTGTCGGAGTACGAGCAGCGCGTGCTCGAGCAGATGGAGCGGGACCTGGGTTCCGACGCCAAGCTCGGCTCTGCGATGGCGCGGGCGTCGAGGCCCCGGACCCGCTACCTCGTGGCCGCGCTCGGCGTGCTCGTCGGCCTGGGCATCGTGATCACCGGTGCCGTGACGCAGATGATGATCGTCGGCGTCGCCGGCTTCGCCGTCATGCTCGCCGCCGCGATCTGGGCGATCCTCGCGCCGCGACCCACGAAGGCGGCCGCCAAGCCCGGCGCCTCGAGCGCGCCGCGCAAGCCCGAGAAGAAGGGCCTCGTCGAGCGCATGGAGGAGCGCTTCCAGCGTCGCCGGGAGCGCGGCGACCTCTAGCCCCGGTCCTCGGCCTTCTCCGTCGTCCGCGACGTCCCCGTCGCAGCGGCCTCCGTCGCGCGGGCGCGGGTCCTGCGCAGCGCCCGCCGCCACTCGTCGAGCTCCCGGCGCGTCGGCTCCGTGCCGCCCGGGGCGTACCGGTAGTCCTCCACGGCGGCGGCGAGCCGCGCCAGCGCCTCTCGCTGCGGCTCGTCCAGGTCGCGCAGGCGCTCGACGCGAGCCACGGTCTCCGCGGGGGTGAGCGCGGCGCCGTCGCCGATCAGTCGGCGCACCACCGCCGCCCACACCTGCTCGAGGCCGCGCCGTCGCGCCCGCGTCACCATCCATGCGGTCGCGCCTCCCGCCGCGAGCAGGGCCGCCGCCACGAGCGCCGCGACCAGCGGCGCTCCGCGCGTCAGGACCGGCGAGGCGGCGTCCGACGCGTCTGCGGGCTCCTCCGGGAGCGCGCTCGGCGTCGGGTCCGCCGTGGCGGCCGACGCCTCGGGGGACGGCGTCGCGGACTGCTCCGGCGCCGCCTCCTCGGGGGACGCGTACTCGGGCGCGGGACCGGTCTGGACGGCGGGCGTCGGCTCGAACCTCACCCACCCATGGCCCGGGAAGTACAGCTCCGGCCAGGCGTGATAGTCCTGGCCCGTGACGTAGTACCACCCGGTGTCGGTGGTGGGCGCGCGCCCGCCCAGGAAGCCGAGCGCCAGCCGCGCGGGGATGTCGAGCGTGCGCGCCATCACCACCATGGTGGTCGCGAAGTGGCTGCAGTAGCCCACCCGCGTGTCCAGGAACAGCGAGACCGCGTCGTCCCCGTCGAACGCGACGGCGGGCGAGTAGTCGAACTCCGGCCCGCTCAGCCACTCCTGGAGCGCGACCGCCTGCGCGTACCGCGTTCCCGCGTCCGCGGTGCGCTCGGCGGCGAGCGTGCGCACCCGGTCCACGTCGATGGCGGGAGCGAGGTCCAGGTAGGCGGCGTCGACCGCGGCGTCGCCTCCGTCGGCGATCGCCTGCTGGGCCTCGAGCAGCGCATCGGCAGTGTGGAAGTCGCGCAGGTAGTTGACCGCGTAGATGAGCTGGTCGGCGCCGCCGGCGCTGTCGACGCTGAGCTCGTCGCGCACGGCGTCATAGGTGCCGGAGACGTCCGAGACCGTGCGGGGCGAGTCCGGCAGCGGGACGTCCGCGACGTCGAGGGCGAGCACCGCGACCCGCACCGAGGCCGGCGTGCCGACGCCGACGGCGACCTGCTCCGGCCACAGCAGCCCGGTGAGCGGCTCCGGCGGCCCGGTCGGCCCGGGCGCCCACTCGCTGCCGTCGAAGTCCGCGAGGGTCGTGGTCTTCAGCACGTCGAGCCTGCCGTCCTCCGTGCTGTAGGCGAGCACCTCGGCACGGCTCTGCTCGGTGAGCGAGCGGCGCAGGTCGACGTCGAGGCTGAGGCGCGTGGCCGCCTGACCGCTCGACACGTCGACCTGGGGCAACGCGCCCCAGCCGGGGACGGCGGGCCCGAGCGGCGCGAACACGGCCGCGGCCGCCACGGCCACCGCGCCCGCGCCCGCCGCGGTCCCGACCGCGACCCGCGTGGTGCGTCTCCCCGGCGCGGGGTCGGCGCGCCGTGCCAGCCCGAGCAGTCCGGTCCAGCAGACCACGGCGCCGGCGAGCGGCAGCACGGCCGCGCGATGGTGGATCGCGAAGGCTGGCAGCCACGGCGTGAGCAGCAGCAGGCCCGACGTGGCGGCGAGGCCCGCGCCCACCGCCAGCGCGTCCACGGCGAGCATCATGGCGAGCGCGCCGGCGGCGAGCAGGGCGCCCAGCTCGGGCACCACCGGCGCGGGCGCGAGGGTCTGCGCGGCGTACACGATCCCGTCGTCCATGAGGTCGCGCAGCGCGATCAGGGCGGCGGGCGTGGGGACGAGCGTGCGCGTGCCGTCCGCCGACGGCACGTACGCGACCACGAGTGCCCAGACCCCGACGACGAGCCCCGCCGCGGTCGGCAGCACGGCGGACCGGGTGAGCAGCCGCGCCGCAGCCGCGGCCCCGGTGGCCGCGCCGACGACGGCGACGACGGACCCCGCCCACTCGGTGCCGTCGAGGAATCCGTCGAGCCCGAACAGCCCGCACAGCACGGCCGCGGCCGCGAGCACGGTGCCCAGGGCCTTCGCGCCCCGGCCCCTCACGGCCGCGCCGTTCCCACGAGCGCGGTCCACGACTCCTCGAGCGTCTCGCCCGGGCCGGCCACGTGCGCGGTCCAGCCGTGGGCGGCGAGCCGCGCCGCGGTGCGCTCGGCGGCCGGGCGACCGCCGTCCGCGGGCGAGACCAGGGCGAACGCCCCGCCACGGGCGCCGAGCGGCGCGAGGGCCGCGAGCGTGGAGTCCGCCGCCGCGTCGAGCACGGCGAAGACGATGCCGTGCTCCACCGGGGCGGCGGCCGCGGCGGCCGCGTGGCGTGCGAGGTCCGCGTCCCCCGCCTCCTCGTCCGGCGCGGGCGCGAGGTCGACCATCGCGTCGAGCACGACGGACCGCGCCACGTCCCGCCCACGGGCGTGCGAGTCGCCGGCCACGAGGTTCGCCTCGCCCAGGCGCACGTGCACCGGGTGGCCGCAGTCGACCACGCCGAGCGCGATGGAGGCGACCGCCCGGATGGCGGCCTCGACCGCCTCGGGGTCCGTGGGCAGGCGGCCCATCACCGTCGCGGGCGAGCGGTTCGCGGCCTCCTCCGACCGCACCAGCAGGGTGCCGCGCCGCGCCGACGACGGCCAGTGCACGCGCCGCAGGTCGTCGCCGTCGCGGTAGTCGCGCAGCGCCGCATCGTCCGGAGAGGGCAGGCGCGCGCCGTCCCTCGCCGTCTCGGCCGCGCCCAGCAGGGCGCCGGTCGCGTGAGTCAGGTCCGTGACCGGGGGCCACACGGCGACGCTCGCGCCGGCGCCGACCGCGCGGTCCGCCCAGGCGAGGCCGAACGGATCCTCGGCGCGCACCAGCAGCGGCCCGAGCGGCCACCGCCCCCGGCGCTGCGGCGTGAGCCGGTAGCGCAGCTGGACCCCGTCGGGCATGGAGCTCACCTGGGCCCGCGTGGGCCCGCCGCCGGTGAGCTCGGGGGCCGCCTGCTCGCGCACCCGCGGCCGCGCCCCGCCCCGCGTGACCAGCCGTGCGATCACCTCGCCCGGGAGCCCCGCGGTGAGCGTCGGCGGGTTCGCGTGACGGCGCACCTCGACGACGGCGCGCCGCGCCCGCGCCAGGGAGAGCCAGATCCACGCGGCGGACAGGCCCACGCACGCGAGCACCGCGAGGGCGACGAGCGTGAGCCCGGTGGAGCCGAGCCCGATCCCGGCGACCAGCAGCGCGCCGCCGGCACCGGCGAGGCCGATCCCGCGCGGGGACACCACCGTCTCGCCGCCCGCGAGGGCGTCGTCGCGGCGTGGCCCGGTCACGACGCGGCGGGAACCGGGACGCGCTCGAGCAGGTCGTGGAGCGTGGCGTCCGGGTCGCGGCCGGCCGCGCGCGCCTGCGCGGTGGGGATGAGCCGATGCGCGAGCACCGGGATGGCGAGCGCCTTGACGTCGTCGGGGAGCACGTGGTCGCGCGCCGCCATGGCCGCGCGCGCCTTGACGACCGCGAGCACCTGCAGCGAGGCTCGCGGCGAGGCGCCCAGGCGCAGGTCAGGGTGACCGCGCGTGGCGCGGGCGAGGTCGACGATGTACTCCTTCACCGCGGGCGCCGCGTAGACGCGGCGGACCACCGCGATCACCTCCGCGAGCCGCTCGATCGTGGTGACGGGGGTGATCGCGTCGAGCGGGTCGACCCCGTCGTGCGAGTCGAGCATCGCGAGCTCCGAGCCGTGGTCGGGATAGCCGACCGCGAGCCGTGTCATGAAGCGGTCCCGCTGCGCCTCGGGCAGGGGATAGGTGCCCTCCATGTCCACGGGGTTCTGGGTCGCGGCGACCAGGAACGGCGACGGGAGGCGACGGGTCACGCCGTCGACCGTGACGGCGCGCTCCTGCATGGCCTCGAGCAGCGCGGCCTGCGTCTTGGGCGACGCCCGGTTGACCTCGTCCGCGATCACCACGTTGGCGAAGATGGGGCCGGGGCGGAAGTCGAAGCGATGCTCGTCGGAGCGGAACACGCTCACGCCCGTCACATCCGACGGGAGCAGGTCGGGCGTGAACTGGATGCGTCCCACGGTGCCGTCGATCGCGGTGCCGATCGCCCGCGCGAGCGTGGTCTTGCCCACGCCGGGGACGTCCTCGAGCAGCAGGTGTCCCTGGGCCAGCACGGTGGCGAGCGCCGCGTCGATCGTCGGGTCGAGCCCCTCCAGCACGGAGCGCACCGCCTCGCGGATCCGGCTCGCGGTCTCGCGCACCCCGTCGAGCTCGGCGGCCGTGGGGATCGGTCCAGTCATCGTGCCTCCCACGTCGAGCCTAGTGATCGGCGCGGCCCGCCTCCACCCCCAATTCCCTCCACCGCGCTCCACGCGATTTACCTCCTTAGTTGATCGACACAGGGGTGAAATCGGCCTCGAATCATGGCTTCGTGGAGGGTTGTGGAGTAAAGTGGAGGCACTGGGAGCGGCAGCACGAGGGGAGGGGGCCGGATGACCGTCGCGTCGACGCTGGGCCTCGGCCCCACCGGCATGCTCCTGGGCACCTTCAACCCCCGCCTCGACGAGAAGGGCCGGCTCATCCTTCCTGCCAAGTTCCGCGGCCGCCTGGGCTCCGGCCTGGTCGCCACGCGCGGCCTCGACCGGTGCGTCTTCCTGTTCCCGGTCGACGAGTTCGTGCAGGTGCACGACCGCCTGCGCAAGGCGCCGCTCGAGAACAAGGCCGCGCGCGACTACATGCGCGCCTTCCTGGGCCACGCGAACGACGACGTGCCGGACAAGCAGGGGCGCATCCTCCTGTCGCAGCCGCTGCGCCGCTACGCGGGGCTCGAGCGCGACGTCGCCGTGGTGGGCATGGGCTCCCGCGTGGAGATCTGGGACGCCCAGCGGTGGGAGGACTACCTCGAGTCCGGCGAGGACGCCTACGCGGAGACCGCGGCGGAGATCTTCGAGGACTCCGGCATGTGAGCGCGTGCCCCGCGGCCTCCTCCCGGTCGCTCTGGCGGACTTCCCCCCGCCAGAGGAACGGAGGGAGACCGGGGGGCATGCGGAGGACCGGCACGAGGCAGGAACAGGAGAGGGGGCAGGAATGGACGAGCAGGGCATGAACGCGCGGGACGAGGCGGCGGGGCGGCACACCCCGGTGATGCGCGACCGCTGCGTCGAGCTCCTCGCGCCCGCGCTCGATCGCCCCGGGGCCGTCGCGATCGACGGCACGCTCGGGATGGGCGGGCACACCGAGGCGCTCCTCACCACCTGTCCGCAGGCGACGGTCGTGGGCATCGACCGCGACCCGCAGGCCATCGCGCTCGCCGGCGCGCGCCTCGCCCCGTTCGGCGACCGGTTCGTCTCCCACCACGCCGAGTACGACGACATCCCCGGCGCCCTGGCCCGCGCCGGCGCGGACCTCGCGGACGGCATCCTGCTCGACCTGGGCGTGAGCTCGCTGCAGATCGACGATGCGGAACGCGGCTTCTCCTACGCCCAGGACGCGCCGCTCGACATGCGCATGAACCCCGACGATCCGCTGACCGCCGCGGACCTCCTGCGCGACGCCGACGAGGCCGAGCTGACGCGGATCCTGCGCGTGTACGGCGAGGAGCGCTTCGCGGGCAAGATCGCCCGGTCGATCGTGCGCCGCCGCGAGACCGAGCCGTTCGAGCGGTCGGCCCAGCTGGTCGACCTGGTGCGCGCGTGCATCCCGGCCGCGACCCGCACCGCCGGCGGCAACCCCGCCAAGCGCACGTTCCAGGCCCTGCGCATCGCCGTCAACCGCGAGCTCGAGGTGCTCGAGCGCGCGATCTGGGCCGCGATCGAGGGCGTCCGCCCCGGCGGCCGCGTGGTGGTGATGTCCTACCACTCGCTCGAGGACCGCATCGTCAAGCGTGCCTTCGCCGAGGGCGCCGAGACCCAGGCGCCCCCCGGCCTGCCCGTCGTGCCCGACAGCGCGCAGCCGTACCTCGCGCTGCTCACCCGCGGCGCGGAGAAGGCCTCCCCCGAGGAGGCCGAGGCCAACCCCCGATCCAAGCCCGTCCGCCTGCGCGCGGTCGAGCGCATCCGTCCCACCCCACCCGAGAGAAGGAGGGCGGCATGAGCGCCGCGCCCCTGCGCCAGCAGCGCCCCTACGTCCGCGGAGCCGCCCGCACCGCCGCGGCGGAGGCCGAGCGCCCCCGCCTCGCGCCCGTGCAGGCGCCCGAGCAGGCGCGCTCCTTCATGCCCTTCGTGTGGCTGTGCCTGGCGATCGTGGTGGGCGCGCTCGCCTCCGTGCTCATCATCAACACCACCATGGCTCAGGGCGCATACGAGCGCCGCGACCTCAAGATCGAGATCGCCGGCCTGCACAAGCAGGGCGCGGCCGCGATGGAGGCGCTCGAGGCGAGCGCGTCGCCCACGAACCTGGCCCGCCGTGCCCAGAGCCTCGGCATGGCTCCCGCGGGTGTGCTCGGCTTCGTGTCACTATCGGACGGCATTGTCCTCGAGTCGGGAGAGAAGTAGCGTCCATGCCGTCAGCACGAGCCTCGCGCGTCGCGGAGCCGCGTCGCCGCCAGCGCCTCGTGTCGGTGGCACTCCTGATCGTCCTCGCCGTCTTCGCGGTGAGGCTGGTCTACATCCAGGGCATCCGCGCGGAGGTCCTCGCGAACGAGGCGCTGTCCACGCGCCTGGTGACCAAGGAGCTCACGGTGCCCCGCGCGGACATCGTCGACCGCAACGGCGTGGTGCTTGCCACGTCCGTGCAGCGCTACAACGTGGGCGTCAATCAGATCAAGATCGCGGACTTCACGCGCACCGAGGAGGGCGAGGTGGTCGCGGAGGGCCCCCTGGGCGCCGCGCGGATCATCGCGCCCATCCTGGGCCTCAACGAGTCCGAGCTCGCGGCGCAGATGGTGGGCGAGTCGACCTTCCGCTACATCGCCAAGGACCTCACCCCCGAGACGTGGGACCTGATCTCCGCGGAGCGCATTCCCGGCATCGAGCCCGAGCTGGTCGAGAAGCGCATCTACCCCAATGACGATCTCGCGGGCAACGTCATCGGCTTCATGGGCGGCACCGAGTCCGGCTCCGGGCAGACCGGCCTCGCGGGCGTCGAGCTCGCGTACCAGGACGAGCTGCTGGGCACCCCCGGGTCGATGACCTACGAGCGCGGCACGGGCGGGACGATCATCCCCACCGGCGTGCGCGAGGAGACCGATGCGGTGCCCGGCTCGGACGTGGTCCTCACCATCGACCGCGACATCCAGTGGTACACGCAGGAGCGCGTCGCCGAGGCCGTCGCCGAGACCGGCGCCGACCGCGTCACCGTGGTGGTGCAGGACGCCACGAACGGCGAGCTGCTCGCCCTGGTCGACTCGGGCGCCGTGGACCCGAACAACCCGTCCGCCACGGACGCGGCCGACCGCGGCTCGCGCGCGGTGTCGACGGTCTTCGAGCCCGGCTCGACCGCGAAGGTCATCACCATGGCCGCCGCGCTCGAGGAGGGCGTCGCGACGCCCCTGTCCCAGTACATCGCGCCGTACACGTACACGACGGACAACAACCAGACGTTCAGGGACTCGCACGAGCACGACGACGAGAAGCTGACACTCGCGGGCATCCTCGCCACCTCCTCCAACACGGGCACCGTCCAGGTGGGGGAGAAGCTGTCCGTCGAGACCCGCTACGAGTACCTGGAGAAGTTCGGCTTCGGCTCCGCCACCGGCGTGGGCCTCGAGGGCGAGGCCGCGGGCATCCTGCGCGACTGGCGCGACTGGGACGGCCGCACCAAGTGGGCCGTGCTGTTCGGCCAGGGCGTCGCGGTCACCGCGCTGCAGGCCACCGAGGTGTTCGCGATCGTCGCCAACGACGGCGTGCGCATCCAGCCCACCGTGGTCAAGGGCTTCCGCGCCGACGACGGCACCTTCGTCGAGCGCGAGCGCGAGGAGGACACGCGCATCATCTCCGAGGAGACCGCGGCCGCGCTGCTCACCATGATGGAGGACGTCACGCAGGAGGGCGGCACCGCCCCGGCCGCCGCGATCGACGGCTACCGGGTCGCCGGCAAGACCGGAACCGCGCAGGCCGCGGGCGCCTCCGGAGGCCTGACGTCCATCGTCGCCTCCTTCATCGGCATCGCGCCGGCCGACGACCCGCGTATCGTCGTATCCGTCATCTCGCACGACCCGAAGACGACGATCTGGGGCGGCACGGCCGCGGCGCCGGTGTTCAAGGATGTCGCGACCTTCGCGCTCCAGTCGCTGCGCGTGCCGCCGTCCACGACGGAGCCTTCGCTCTATCCACTGACCTGGGAGTGATTATGGCTGACCTGGCGATGCGCCCCGAGCGCGTCGCCGGCGCATCGATCGCGGCTGTCGCCGCGCGCGCCGGCACCGACCACGAGGGCCCCGACGGGCACCTCACCGGCGCGACCGTCGACTCGCGGGCCGTCGAGCCCGGCGACCTCTTCTGCGCGATGCCCGGCGAGCACGTCCACGGCGCGGCCTTCGCCGCGCAGGCCGCCGAGCGCGGCGCCGCCGCGATCCTCACGGACCGCGCGGGCGCGCCGCAGGCGCGCGCCACCGGGCTGCCCGTGCTCGTCGCGACGCATCCCCGTCGTGCGGCCGCGCTCGCCGCGGCCGCGATCTACGGCGACCCCGCCAGGGACGTGCCCGTCATCGGGCTCACCGGCACGAACGGCAAGACCACCACGTCCTTCCTGGTGGAGGGCGCGCTGCGGCAGGCCTACGACACGGTGGGGCTGCTGGGCACGGTGGAGATGCGCATCGGCGACCAGTCCCAGCCGAGCTCCCGCACCACCACCGAGGCGCCCATGCTCCAGGGCCTGCTGGCCCGCATGCGCGAGGCGGGCGCCGGGGCGGCGGTGATGGAGGCCTCGTCCCAGGCGATCGCGCTCGAGCGCGTCACCGGCACGCGCTTCCGCGTGGTCCTGTTCACCAACCTGCAGTACGAGCACCTCGACTTCCACCACACCATGGAGGAGTACTTCGAGGAGAAGGCCCGCATCTTCACCCCCGAGTTCGCGGACCGCGCCGTGGTGCTGGTCGACGACGAGTGGGGCCGCCGCCTGGTGGGCGAGGCCACCGTGCCGGTCGAGACCGTCGCGACTCGCCCGGGCTCACCCGCCGCCGACTGGAACGCGGTCGATGCCGTGCCCACCGACGACGGCGGCATGTCCTTCGTGCTCATGGACCCGCGCGGGTCCCGGCACCGCGTCAAGGTCGGGCTGCCCGGACTCATCAACGTCTCCAACGCCGCCGGCGCGATCGTGTCCGCGCACGCCGCCGGCGTGCCGCTGGAGGACGCGATCCGCGGCGTCGAGCACGCCCGCCCGGTGCCGGGGCGCACCGAGGTGGTGACCGCGCGCGACGCGACCACGCCCATGACCGTGGTCGACTACGCGCACACCCCCGACGGCCTCGCCGCCGTGCTGGACGCGATGCGGGGAGTCACCCCGGGCCGCGTGATCGTCGTGTTCGGCTGCGACGGCCTGCGCGACGACTCGAAGCGACCGGGCCTGGGCGTGGCCGCGGCGACGCACGCGGACGTCGTGGTCGTCACGGACGAGAACCCGCGCACGGAGCCGCCCGAGCAGATCCGTGCCCGCATCCTCGAGGGGGTGGACGCGGAGCGCCCCGGCCGCGCCGACGTCCTCGAGGTCACCCCGCGCGCCGCCGCCGTCGAGGCGGCCGTGCGCCTGGCCACCCCGCAGGACACCATCATCGCCACCGGCAAGGGGCACGAGACCACTCAGGAGATCGACGGCGTGCACCACCCGTACACCGATGCAGGGGCCTTCCGCGACGCTCTGGCGCGCGTGGCCGCGGAGCGCGCGTGAGGGCCGTCACCGCGGCCTGGATCGCCCAGGCCGTCGGCGGCACGCTCGCCGGAGACCCCGCGATCGAGGTCACCGGAGTCGAGAAGGACTCGCGCGACGTCCACCCCGGCGCGCTCTACGCGGCGTTCGTGGGGGAGCGCGTCGACGGCCACGACTACGCGCCGCAGGCCGTGGCGGCCGGGGCGGCGCTCAGCCTGGTCTCGCGCCCGGTCGACGCGCCGCACGTGCTCGTCGAGGACGTCACGCTCGCCCTCGGGGCGCTCGCGCGCGCCTATCTGGCGCTGCTGCGCGACGAGGGCGACATCACCGTCATCGGCATCACCGGCTCGAACGGCAAGACGACCACGAAGGACCTGCTCGCGCAGGCGCTGCCCGACGTGGTGGCGCCCGTGGGCAGCTTCAACAACGAGATCGGCCTGCCGCTCACCGTGCTCCGCGCGGACGGCGGCACCCGTCACCTGGTCCTCGAGATGGGCGCGAGCGGCCTGGGCCACCTCACCTATCTCACGGACATCGCGCCCATCGACGTGGCCGTGGTCCTCACCGTGGGCACCGCCCACATGGGGGAGTACGACTCCCCGGAGGACGTCGCGGTCGCCAAGGCCGAGCTGGTGCGCGCGCTGCCGTCGCACGGGGTCGCGATCCTCAACGCGGACGATGCGCGGGTCGCCGCGATGGCGCCGCTCGCCCCGCGGGCGGTCACCTTCGGCGCGGGCGCCGGCGACGTGCGGGCGGTGGGGCTCACCCCCGACCGGGGCCGCGCATCGTTCTCCGTCGACACGCCGGGCGCCTCGCTCGAGCGCCGCACGCTCACCCTGGTGGGCGAGCACCACGTCACCAATGCGCTCGCCGCGCTCGCGACGTGCCTCGAGTGCGGGATCGACCCGGACGAGGCCTGGGCCGCGATCGCGGCCGCCCGGCCGCTGTCCGCCCACCGCATGGCGCTCACCGAGCGCGCGGACGGCGTCACCATCATCGACGACGCCTACAACGCGTCGGTCGAGTCGATGCGCGCGGCGTTCCGCGCCCTCAAGCACGTGGCCGACGGCGGTCGCACCATCGCGGTGATCGGGGAGATCCTCGAGCTGGGCGAGGACTCCGTGCGCGTCCACGACTCCCTGGGCGTGGACGTGGTGCGCCTGCGCCTCGACCACACGCTGGTGGTGGGCGACGGCGCCCGCGCGGCCTACGTCGCGGCGGTGCGCGAGGGGTCCTGGGGGGACGAGGCCGCTTTCGTGGCTACAATCGCTGAGGCTCACGCCTGGCTGGAGGAGAACCTCCGCGCCGGCGACACCGTGCTGGTCAAGGCCTCGCACGGTTCGGGCCTGTGGAGGCTGGCGGACGACCTGGTGGGAGGATCTCGATGATTGCAGTGGTGGTCGCCGGTGCGCTGGGAACGCTCCTGTCGCTGCTCACGACGCCGCTGCTGATCCGCTACCTCACCCGTCGCCAGTTCGGGCAGTTCATCCGCCAGGACGGGCCGGCCAGCCACCACACCAAGCGCGGCACCCCCACGATGGGCGGCGTCGTCATCATCCTCGCCGCCCTCCTGGGCTGGCTGGGAGGCAACCTCTGGGTGGGCCGCTCGCCCGCCGCATCGTCCCTGCTCGTGGTGTTCCTCATGGTGGGCCTGGGGCTGGTGGGCTTCCTCGACGACGGCATCAAGATCTCCAAGGAGCGCTCGCTGGGCCTGAGCCCCGCGTGGAAGTTCCTGGGTCAGGGCGTCGTGGGCGTCACCTTCGGCGTGCTCGCGCTGCAGTTCCCCGACGGCGACGGCATCACGCCCGCGTCCACGGCCGTGACGTTCCTGCGCGACACGTACATCGACCTGGCGATCTGGGGACCCGCGATCGGGCTCGTGCTGTTCGTCATCTGGTCGAACTTCCTCATCACCGCGTGGTCCAACGCGGTCAACCTCACCGATGGCCTCGACGGCCTCGCGACGGGCACGTCCATCATCTTCTTCGGCGCGTACGTCCTGATCGGCATCTGGCAGCTCAACCAGAAGTGCGGCGTGGTCGAGTCGGTCGCCAAGTGCTACGAGGTGCGCGACCCCTGGGACCTCGCGATCCTCGCCTCCGCGATCGCCGGCGCCTGCCTGGGCTTCCTGTGGTGGAACGCGAGCCCGGCGAAGATCTTCATGGGCGACACCGGCTCGCTCGCGCTGGGCGGCGCGATCGCCGGCATGACCATCACCTCGCAGACCGAGGTGCTCGGCGTCGTGGTCGGCGGCCTGTTCGTCCTCGTGGTCGGCAGCTCGGTGCTGCAGATCGGCTGGTTCAAGATCTCCGGCGGCAAGCGCCTGTTCAAGATGGCGCCGCTGCATCATCACTTCGAGCTCATGGGCTGGGGCGAGGTCACCATCGTGACGCGCTTCTGGATCATCGCCGGGCTGTTCACCGCGGCGGGCCTGGGCCTGTTCTACGCCGAGTGGGTGGCCGCGCTGTGACGGACGCGGGCCCCGCGACGCCCGAGGGCCCGGAGGCCCTTGAGGGCCGACGCGTCCTGATCCTGGGTCACGGCGTCGCCGGCCGGTCCGCCGCCGAGGTCACGCGCGAGCTGGGCGGCGAGGCCGTCACGGTCGACGCCAACGGCAGCGCCGACCACCGCGACGTGGCCGAGCTGGACCTCGCCACGTTCGACGTCGTCATGGCGTCGCCGGGCTTCGCGCCGCACTCGGCCGCCGTGCGCGCGTGCCAGGAGGCCGGGCTCGAGATCTGGTCGGAGATGGAGTTCGCCTGGCGCGTGCGCCGCCCGGGCATCCCGTGGGTGCTGGTCACCGGCACCAACGGCAAGACCACCACGACCCAGATGGTGGGCGCGATCGCCGCCGCCGGGGGCCTCGACGTGCGCGTGTGCGGCAACATGGGCATCCCCGTCATCCATGCCGGGCGCGAGGAGTCCGACCTGGTGGCGGTGGAGATCGCGAGCCTCCAGCTGCACTTCTCGACGACCATCTCCCCGCACGCGGCCGTGTGCCTCAACGCGGACGACGACCACACCGACTGGCACGGCTCGCTCGAGGCCTACCGGGCGGACAAGGCCCGCGTCTACCGCCACACCACGGTCGCCTGCGTCTACCCGGCGGCCGATGCCCGGGTCGAGTCCATGGTCGCCGACGCCGACGTGGTCGAGGGGGCCCGGGCGGTGGGCGTCACGCTGGGCGCGCCCGGCCTCGGCCAGCTGGGCCTGGTCGAGGGGCTGCTCGTGGACCGTGCCTTCGGGGACGACCGCCGCCGCACCGCCCTCGAGCTGGGCTCGGTCGAGGATCTCGCTCACCTGGTCGCCGGCGACGTCCCGCCCTACCTGGTCACCAACGCCCTGAGCGCCGCGGCGCTCGCCCGCGCCGTGGGCGTCGCGCCGCACGCCGTGCGCGACGGCCTGCGCGGCTTCCGCCTCGACGCCCACCGCAGCGCGTTCGTGCGCGACCTCGACGGGGTGTCCTACGTGGACGACTCGAAGGCCACCAACGCGCACGCCGTCGAGGCGGCGTTCGGCGGCCGCGCGGACCGCTCGGTCGTGTGGATCGCCGGCGGCCTGGCCAAGGGGCAGGAGTTCGACGCCCTGGTGCGGTCGATCGCGGGCCGCGTGCGCGCCGCCGTCCTGCTGGGCGTGGATCAGGCCCCGCTCGCGGACGCCCTCGCGACACACGCGCCGGAGATCCCGGTGGTCCCGATGGCGCCGGGGGAGGATGTGATGCAGCGCGCGGTCGACGCCGCACGCGGCCTCGCGCAGCCGGGGGACACGGTGCTCCTGTCTCCCGCCTGCGCATCGATGGATCAGTTCCGCAGCTACGCGGACCGGGGAGAGGCGTTCACCAGGGTGGTGGAGGCACTGGGACGCTAGGAGGGTGACGCATGACCGCGACAGCGGACAGCCAGACCTCCGTCACGGCGTGGAAGTCGCCGGTCACCTCCTACTACCTGCTCCTCACCGCCACCTCGATCCTGGTCCTCATGGGCCTGGCCGTGGTGCTGTCGAGCTCCTCGATCTCCTCGATCGCGTCCGGCTCCGGCAGCGCCTACTCCGGCTTCGTCACCCAGGCGATCGCCCTCGTCGTGGGCGCGACCGCCCTGCTCGTGGGCTCGCGGCTGAGCCCGGCGACATGGAAGATCCTGGGGCCCATCGTCCTGTACGTGTCGATGGCGCTGCTGGTCGCGGTGCCGTTCATCGGCACGGCCGTGGGCGGCAACAAGGCGTGGATCCGGCTGGGCTCCTTCAGCTTCCAGCCCTCCGAGCTCGCGAAGGTGGGCCTCGCGCTGTACCTGGGCGTGGTGCTGGCGCGCTTCCGCCACGGGCTCACCACCATCAAGGCCCTCCTGGTGCCCGGCGGCCTCATGGCCGGCGCGGTGCTCGCCCTGGTGCTGTGGGGCCACGACATGGGCACGGCGCTGGTGCTGATGGCGCTCATCCTCGTGGCCTTCTGGGTCGCGGGCGTGCCCAAACGGTTCTTCGGCATGGCGGGCGTGGCGCTCGTCATCGGCCTCGTCGCGCTCGTCAACGTGGGCGAGACGCGCCTGGCGCGCATCGAGCAGTGGTTCACCGGCTCGTGCGAGAACGACTCCTGCTGGCAGCAGCAGCACGGCACGTGGGCCCTCGCCTCCGGCGGCATCGGCGGGCTGGGCCCCGGCATGAGCCGCGAGAAGTGGGGCTACCTGCCCGCCTCGGACAACGACTTCATCTTCGCGATCATCGGCGAGGAGTTCGGCCTCATCGGCACCGTGCTGGTGCTCATCGCGTTCGCGCTCATCGTGCTCGCCGTCAACCGCATCATCCAGCGCAGCGACGACCGCTTCGTGCAGATCGCCGCCGCCGGCATCGGCGCCGCCGTGTGCATCCAGGCCTGCATCAACATGGCCGTCGTGCTCGAGTTCCTGCCCGTCACCGGCGTGCCGCTGCCGCTGGTGTCCGCGGGCGGCTCCTCGCTCATCGTCTCCCTGCTCGCCATGGGCGTGCTCATGTCGTTCGCGCGGCACGAGCCCGGCGCGCAGGAGGTCCTCACGGCGCGCCCGTCGCTGGTGCGCCGCTCCCTGTCCGTGCTCTCGAAGGGACGCCGTCGTGGCTAGCCTGCTCCTCGCCGGCGGGGGGACCGCCGGCCACGTCAACCCGCTGCTCGCGACCGCGGCCGTGCTGCGCGGGCGCGGCCACGAGGTCGCCGCGATCGGCACGCCCGGCGGGCTCGAGGCGGACCTGGTCCCGCGCGCGGGCCTCGACCTGGTCGAGATCGACAAGGTGCCCTTCCCGCGCCGGCCCGACGCCGACGCCCTGCGCTTCCCGCTGCGCCTGCGCCGCGCCGTGGCCGCCTGCGTGCGCGCGATCGACGAGCGAGGGGCCGATGCGGTGGTGGGCTTCGGCGGCTACGTCTCCACCCCGGCGTACCTCGCCGCGCGCCGGCGGGGCCTGCCCATCGTGGTGCACGAGGCGAACGCCCGCCCCGGCATCGCGAACAAGCTGGGCGCGCGCCTCACCGAGCACGTCGCGGTCACCTTCCCGGACACCCCGTTGCGCCACGCGGCGGTCACCGGGCTGCCGCTGCGCGCGCAGATCGAGGAGCTCGCCGCGACGCTGGCGGACCCGGCCGCGGCCGCCGACGCCTCCCGCGCCTCGCGCGCCGCCCGCGTGTGGGGCGAGGACGTCCCCGTGCTGCTCGCCTTCGGCGGGTCGCTGGGAGCCGCGAGCCTCAACGCGGCGCTGGCCGACGGGATCGGGGACCTGGTCGCGCGCGGCGTCCACGTCATCCACCTGACCGGCCGCGGCAAGGCCGAGGGCGCGCTCGCGGCCCGCGCCGCGCTGCCCGAGGCGGACCGCCACCGCTACGAGGTCGAGGAGTACGCGCACGACATGGCGTCGCTGTTCGCGGCGGCAGACGCGGTGGTGTGCCGCTCCGGCGCGGCGACCGTGTGCGAGATCGGCGCCCTGGGCCTGCCGGCCCTGTACGTGCCGCTGCCGCACGGCAACGGCGAGCAGGCGCTCAACGCCCGCGCCGCGGTCGAGGCCGGCGCCGCGACGCTCGTGCCCGACGCGGACCTCAGCGGCGCCCGCCTCGTGGCGGAGGTCGAGCCGCTGCTCATCGACGCGGACGCCCGCGCCCGCATGCGCGCCGCCGCCCGCGGCATCGGCATCGCGGACGGCGCCGACCGCCTGGCCACCATGATCGAGGGAGTGCTGTGAACGAGCGGATCCATTTCATCGCCGTCGGCGGCTCCGGCATGTCCGCCGTCGCCCGGCTGACCGCCGCGCGCGGCTACGACGTCACGGGCACGGACCTGCGCGAGAGCGCCTACTTCCTCGCGCTGCGCGACGCGGGCATGGACGTGCGCATCGGCCACGACGCCTCCCTGGTCGACGGCGCGGCCGCGGTGGTCGTGTCCACCGCCGTCCGCGAGTCCAACGTCGAGCTCGCCCGCGCCCGCGAGCTGGGCATCCCCGTGTGGCACCGCTCCGAGGGACTCGCGCGGGCGCTCGAGGGCCAGCGCCTCGTGGCCGTGGCCGGCTCGCACGGCAAGACCACCACCTCCGCGATGGTCGCGCACGCGCTGCACGCGTGCGGGATCGACGCGGGCTTCGCGGTGGGCGCGCGCGTGTTCGGCATCGACGGCGCGGTGGCCGGCGGCTACGCGGGCTCGGCCGGGATCTCCGTGCTCGAGGCCGACGAGTCCGACGGCTCGTTCCTGCGTTATTCGCCCGAGGTATCGATCCTGCTCAACATCGAGCCCGACCACCTCGACCACCACGGCACCGTCGAGAACCTCCACCGCGCGTTCGAGGACTTCGCCGCCCAGTCCGGCGCGGTCATCGCCTGCATCGACGACCCCGTGGTCGCCGCGCTGGCGGCCCGCCGCCGCGACGCCGGCGGCCGGGTCCTCACCTACGGCACGTCCCCGGAGGCCGATGCGCGGGTCACCCCCGACGGCGTGGTCGCCGGCGGTCGGGCGATCGCGCTGGCCGTCTCCGCGCCGGGCGCGCACAACCGCCTCAACGCGACCGCCGCGTGGCTCGCCGCGATCGAGATGGGGGCGGAGCCCCAGGCGGCCGCCGCGTCGTTCGCCACCTACGCGGGCACGGGCCGGCGCTACCAGCACCGCGGCGACGCCGCGGGCGTCACCGTGATCGACGACTACGCCCACCACCCGACCGAGGTGGCCGCGCTGCTGCGCGCGGCCCGCGACGGGGGAGCGGGGCACCTGGTGGTGCTGTTCCAGCCCGCGCTGTTCACCCGCACCCAGATGCACGCGGAGGCCTTCGGGCGCGCGCTGTCGGTCGACGACGCGGACGTGGTGCTCGCGCCCGTCTACGGCGACCGCGAGGACCCGATCGAGGGCGTGAGCTCCGAGTCCATCGCCGCGCACGTCGCGCTTCCCGCGGGCTCGACCCTGACGCTCGCGGACAGCCTCGAGCGCGCCGCGGACCTCGCGGCCGACCGCGCCCGCCCCGGCTCCACGGTGCTGACCGTGGGCTCCGGCACCGTGACCACCACCCCCGACCGGATACTCGCGCGGCTGCGCGAGCGCGAGGGCGCGGATGGGTGACGACCGCCGCCCGCGCGTCCCGCGCCCGGCCCGGCCGTCGCGGCCGGCGCCGCCGTCCGCGCGCGGCGAGGCCGCCGGGAGCGGCGCCCGCGCGGGCACCGCGGTGGACGAGGCCACGCGGGGTCCGGCCCGGACCGCCGGGTCGCGCGCGCCTGTCGCGCCCACCGCGGAGACCGACGACATGGCCCGCGCGTGGCGGCGCGGCGCGGACCGCACCCGGCGCGCGCCGGGCACGCCGCGGCGCGCCGGCGGCACGGCGACGACCGCAGCGAACCCGGCCGGCGCATCGTCCCCTGCCGAGGCGGGGGAGGACGTCGGGAGGCTGCGCGGGCTCGCCCGCGCGGCGCGCGCCCGCCTGCCGTGGCTCTCGCGGCCCAGGGGCGGGGACGACGAGCCCCGCGACTCGGCGTCGGCGCGCTTCCAGGCGCGCCTGAGGGAGCGCGCGGCCCAGCAGCGGCGGCTGTCCGCCGTCGTGTGGCTGCGTCGCGCGGGGTACCTCGCCGCGGCCCTGCTCGCGGTGTGGGTGGTGCTGTACTCGCCGGTGTTCGGGCTGCGCGCCGACCGCGTCGAGCTCGAGGGCGCGGGCGCGGTGGTCGACCGGGCCGGCGTCGACCAGGTGGTGGCGGCCCACGCGGGCACGTCCCTCGCGCTGCTCGACACGCGCGCCATGGTGGACGAGCTCACGCAGGTCAAGGGCGTGCGCGACGTGGAGATCGCGCGGGTGTGGCCGTCGGGACTGCTGCTCGCCATCACCGCGCGCGAGCCCGTGGCCGCCGTGCCCGAGGACGGCGGCGGCTACGCGCTGCTGGACGCGGAGGCGGTCCATGTGGGCGCGGCCGAGCAGGCTCCGGAGGACCTGCCGGTGGTGAAGGTGCCCGTGGGCGAGGACCACGTGCGCGTGCTCACCGCCGTGCTCGGCGTGGTCAACCAGCTGCCCGTCGAGCTGCGCGAGCGGGTGCAGGACATCCGCGCGACCACGGAGGACGCGGTCGAGTTCCAGCTGCGCGAGGGCCCGCGGGTCGAGTGGGGGAGCGCGGAGGACTCCGCGCTCAAGGCCCAGGTGCTGGGCATCCTGCTGCAGACCGGCGACGCGGAGGACGCGGCACCCATCGAGGTCATCGACGTCTCCGCGCCCACGCTGCCCACGGTCAAGCACGCCTGACCCGGCGCCGCGCGCGGGTCCCGGCGTGTCCCGCCGCGACCCCGGACCGTCCGTGCTCGGGCGCGACGAATTCGCCCACGGATTCCGGCGACACGCGCCCGCCTGACGGATGAATGCGGCGCCGACCCGTACCTTCGACCTTGAACGACTTGACATAACTATAACCCTCAACTTGAGGGTTAAGGTTGAAAGGGAAGGCACATGGCCGCACCGCAGAACTACATCACGCACATCAAGGTCGTCGGCGTGGGCGGCGGCGGCGTCAATGCCGTCAACCGCATGATCGACGTGGGCCTCAAGGGCGCCGAATTCATCGCGATCAACACCGACGCCCAGGCGCTCCTCATGTCCGACGCGGACGTGAAGCTCGACATCGGTCGGGAGCTCACCCGTGGGCTCGGCGCGGGCGCCGACCCGGAGGTGGGCCGCAAGGCCGCCGAGGACCACGAGGACGAGATCGCGGAGGCGCTGCGCGGCGCCGACATGGTCTTCGTCACCGCGGGCGAGGGCGGCGGCACCGGCACCGGCGGCGCGCCGGTCGTGGCGCGCATCGCCCGCGAGATGGGCGCCCTCACCGTCGGTGTGGTCACCCGCCCGTTCGGCTTCGAGGGCCGCCGCCGCGCGGACCAGGCCGACGCCGGCATCCAGACCCTCCGCGAGGCCGTCGACACCCTGATCGTCATCCCCAACGACCGCCTGCTCGACATCTCCGACGAGCAGCTCAGCGTGCTGGGCGCGTTCGCGGCGGCGGACCAGGTGCTCCAGGGCGGCGTCCAGGGCATCACGGACCTCATCACCACGCCCGGCCTCATCAACGTCGACTTCAACGACGTGAAGTCCGTCATGCAGGGCGCGGGCACCGCGCTCATGGGCGTCGCCAACGCGCGCGGCAACGACCGCGCGCTCGAGGCCGCGGAGGGCGCGATCGCGTCGCCGCTGCTCGAGGCGTCGATCGAGGGCGCGCACGGCGTGCTGCTGTCGATCGCGGGCGGCTCCAACCTGGGCATCAAGGAGGTGGAGGTCGCGGCGCGCCTGGTGCGCGAGGCGGCGCACCCCGAGGCCAACATCATCTTCGGTACCGTCATCGACGACTCGCTGGGCGACGAGCTCCGCATCACGGTCATCGCGGCGGGCTTCGACTCGGGCAGCCCCACGCACCGCGAGCACGCGGGCGCGCTGGGCACCATCGAGTCCGCCCCGGCACCCAAGGCCGCGGCGCTCGAGCCCGTCGACGCTCCCGTCGAGACGGACGTGATCCCGGCGTCGCCCATGACCGGCACCCCGGCCGCGCCGGCGACGGACGCGATCGACGCCCGCACGGTGCGGCCGTCCTCGTCGGACCCGCTGGACGTGCCCGACTTCCTGCGCTGAGCGACGACGCGGTGGAGGTGATCGACGCGGGCCTGCCGGTCCGCGCGTTCTTCACCACGCGGGCGGGCGGCTCCTCCACGGAGCCGTTCGCCTCGCTCAACGTCGCGACCCACGTGGGCGACGACGCGGCGGCCGTGGCCTCCAACCGCGCCGCCGTGTCCGCCCACGCGGGCGCGCCCGTGACGTTCCTCAACGCGGAGCACGGCATCCGCGTCGCGCGGATCCCCGCGCCCGGCACGGAGCCGCCGCCGGCGGACGTGCTCGTGACGAACACGCCCGGCATCGCGCTGGCCGCGATCGCCGCGGACTGCGTGCCCATCCTGCTCCACGACGCGGCCACCGGCGCGGTCTCCGCCGTCCACGCGGGCCGCGAGGGCGTCTATGCCGGTGCGGTGGACGCCGGCGTCGCGGCGCTGCTGGACCTGCGGGCGCCCCGCACGCCGCGCGGCGGGCTCAGTGCGAGCATCGGCCCCGCGATCTGCGGGCGGTGCTACGAGGTGGGGGAGGACCTGCGGGCCCGCGTCGCGAGCCGGCACCCGGTCGCGTTCGCGACCACCCGACGGGGCACGCCGGCCCTCGACCTGCCCCGGGCCATCGAGACCCGGCTGCGGGAGATGGGTCTCACCCGCATCGTCCGCCACCGCATCTGCACGCTCGAGGACCCGCGGTTCTTCTCCCATCGTGGTGAAGGTCTCACCGGAAGGTTCGCGGGCGTCGTCGTCTGCGGCGTGTCGGTCCCGTGACTCGCGGGGCCCGGGCCCTACCGTGAAGTCACCAGATTTTCCGCACCACAGGGGGTCACCATGAGCGGGTTCCGCAAGGCGATTCAGTACCTCGGCTTCGACGTCAACGAGCAGGAGGAGTACGACTACGCCGAGCCCGAGCTCGCGCCCGTCACCCACCTGCACGACGTGTCCGAGGTCAAGCAGGCGAAGGCCACGGAGCACACCTCCGCCGCCGCGCCGACGGCCGGGGCGGACCTGCCCCGCATCCAGACCGTGAAGCCGCGCTCGTACAACGACGCGCGCCTCATCGGCGAGGCGTTCCGTCAGGGCGTGCCGGTCATCATGAACCTCACCGAGATGTCGGACGCGGACGCCAAGCGCCTCGTCGACTTCTCCGCGGGCCTGTCCTTCGGCCTGCGCGGCTCGATCGAGCGCGTCACCACCTCGGTGTTCCTGCTGTCGCCCGCGCACGTCGAGATCGGCATCGACGACGAGCCCAAGAAGGACAACACCTTCTACAACCAGGCCTGAGCGGCGCGGTAGTCTTCGCGGGTGGGCATTCTCATCCAGGCGGCACAGCTGCTGCTCTTCCTGTTCATGCTGCTGCTGCTCGCGCGCATCGTCATCAGCCTCGTCATGGTGTTCGCCCGGGACTGGCGCCCCACCGGACCCTCGGTGGTCGCGGTCGAGGGCGTGCTGACGGTGACCGATCCGCCCATCAAGGCCGTGCGCAAGGTGGTGCCGCCGCTCGCGATCGGGCAGGTGCGCATCGACCTCGCGTTCCTCATCGTGTTCTTCACGGTGCAGATCGCGTACCAGCTGCTGCTCGGCGTCGGCTGAGCCGCGGTTTTCGCACCAGGCCCCGCGAGTAGGTAGAGTGACCTGCAACACACAGGCCGGTGCCACCGGCCCCGAACGACGTGAGGTGGACAACCGATGGCACTGCTGACCTCCGAGGACGTCCTCAACAAGGCATTCTCGAAGACCAAGTACCGCGAGGGTTTCGACCAGGATGAGGTCGACGACTTCCTCGACAAGGTCGCGGAGACCATCGCCCAGCTGACCCAGGAGCGCGACGAGCTCGCCAAGCGCCTCGAGGAGGCGCCGGCCGCCGGCGCCGAGTCCGCGCAGGCGACCGCGGAGGCCGGCCTCGTGCCCGCCGCGACCGACCCGACGCCCCCCACCCCGACCGGCATGCTCGCCATGGCGCAGAAGCTCCACGACGAGTACGTGGCCGCCGGCGAGGAGGAGAAGCACCGCCTCATCGAGGAGGGCAAGGCGAAGGCCGAGTCCATCGTCGAGCGCGCGGACCAGGACGCCTCCGCCCGCATGGAGCAGCTCGCGGCCGACCGCACGCAGCTCGAGGCGAAGATCGACGACCTGCGCCGCTTCGAGCGCGACTACCGCTCGCGCCTCAAGGGCTACCTGCAGAACCTGCTGGGCGACCTCGACCACGGCACCACCCCCGAGACGCCCTACGTGGGCGAGGGCGAGGAGGGCGACGCTCCGGCCGAGTCCGCCGAGCAGCCCGAGGGCGCCGAGCAGGGCGACGCCGAGGGCGGCGAGCCGACGCAGTACGACTACCCCTGGGCGCGCACGTCCGAGGGCGAGCAGAACTGACACCATGAGCGGAGCGCCGCGCCGGACGGCGCGGCGCTTTGCCATGTGTGGCGGGCGGGTCTAGGGTCTATCTACTAGGCAGAATCGAGGACAGCCATGAGTTCCACCGAAGTGACCATCGTTGTGGTCGACCCCGCCGACCTCAAGCCGGCGGACGCGAAGCGGCTCACGGTCCGCGAGGGCGATGAGGCCTGGAAGATCGCGGAGCTGCGGGAGATCGTGACCAGCCTCAACGCCGACGTCGAGCGCCTGGTCATCGAGCTGGGCGTCACCGAGCACGAGCTCGACGACCTGCTGCACACCTCCGAGGGCGCCGGCGACGACCAGGCGGACGCCGGATCCACCGCGCTCGAGCGCGAGCAGGAGATGTCGATCGTCAACAACACCCGCGACATGCTCGAGCAGAGCGTCGACGCGCTGCGCCGCATCACGGCCGGCACGTACGGCCAGTGCCAGTCGTGCGGCAAGGGCATCGGGCGCGCGCGCCTCATGGCCTTCCCCCGCGCCAACCTGTGCGTGCAGTGCAAGCAGCGCGAGGAACGTCGTTGACCTGGAGGCCGGCGTTCTGGCTGTGGGCCGGCGGCGTCATCGCCGTCGACCTCGCCACCAAGCAGTGGGCTCTGTCCGCGCTCGAACCGTACGAGAATCACCCGCTCCTCGGTGACCTGCTGGGCATCCAGCTGGTCTTCAACTCGGGCGCCGCGTTCAGCATGGGCGCGGGCTACACCTGGGTCCTCACGCTGGTCGCGCTGGCGATCACGGCCGGCATCGTGTTCTACGGCCGCCGCGCGCGCACCGGTCCCGCCGTCGCGCTGTTCGGCATCGCCCTGGGCGGCGCGATCGGCAACCTCATCGACCGGCTGTTCCGCGACCCGTCCTTCGGGCAGGGCCACGTGGTCGACATGATCAACTACGGCCACCAGTTCGTGGGCAACGTCGCGGACATCGCGATCGTGGGCGCCGCGATCGCGATCGTCGCGGGCTCGCTGTTCGGGTGGCACCCGCTGGGCGAGACCGGGGACGATGCGCCGGTCGCCGCCGCGGGCGGCTCCACCGTGGGCTCCTCGGACGAGGTCACCGACGGCGACGCCGAGGCGGAGCGTGGCTGAGACGCGCTACCTCCCGGTGCCCGACGCGCTGGAGGGGGAGCGGGCCGACGCGTCCCTGGCGCGCATGCTCGGCCTGTCGCGCACCCGCGCCGCGGAGATCCTCGAGGCCGGGGGCGTCTTCCAGGACGGCCGCACGCTGGGCAAGTCCGACCGGCTCGCCGCCGGGATCGTGGCCGTCGACATCCCCGACGAGCGCGAGGCGGCGCCCGAGCCGCCCATCCCCGGCGGGCTGACCATCCGGTACGAGGACGAGGACATCATCGTCGTCGACAAGCCCGTGGGCGTCGCCGCGCACCCGTCGACCGGCTGGACCGGGCCCACCGTGTCGGGCGCCCTCGCGAGCGCCGGCCACCGCCTGTCCGAGCTGGGGCCGCCCGAGCGCCAGGGCATCGTCCACCGCCTCGACGTGGGCACCTCCGGCCTCATGGTGGTGGCGCGCTCCGACGCGGCCTACACGGAGCTCAAGCGCGCCTTCAAGGAGCGCACGGTGGAGAAGGTGTACCACGCGGTCGCCCAGGGCCACCTGGACCCGACCGAGGGCACCATCGACGCGCCCATCGGCCGCCACCCCGGACAGGACTGGAAGTTCGCCGTGGTCGAGGGTGGCAAGCCGTCCATCACCCACTACGAGGTGCTCGAGATGTTCCCGGCGGCCTCGCTGCTCGAGATCCACCTCGAGACGGGCCGCACCCATCAGATCCGCGTGCACATGGCCGCGATGCGCCACCCGCTCGCCGGCGATCTCACGTACGGCGCGGACCCGGTGCTCGCCAAGCGCCTGGGCCTGGGCCGGCAGTGGCTGCACGCGCACGAGCTCGCCTTCGCGCATCCCACCCAACGGCGCGAGGTGCGCGTCACCTCGACCTACCCCGCCGACCTCGCGCACGCGCTCGAGGTGCTGCGGGGCTGAGCCCGCCCGGCCCCGCGGGCGCGCGCGATCTCAGCCGATCGCGGCGAGCGCCTTGCGGATGCGCTGCTCGCTCACCGGCCCGTCGGTGCCCAGCCTCTGCGCGAACAGGGAGACGCGGAGCTCCTCGAGCATCCACCGCACACGCTCGAGGCCGGCCGCGGCCGCCGCGTCGGGACGGCCCTGGGCGTGGGCGCCGCGCACCGCCTCGTACGCCGCGACGGACTCTCCCACCTGGTAGGACAGCTGAGCGTCGCGCTGGGGATCGGCCTGCGCCTTCTCGAGCCGGTGCAGCCCGGCCCGCAGGTAGCGCTCGAGGTGGCGGAGCCGGTCCGGCGGCGTCGCGCTCACGAACCGGTCCGGCACCAGCCCGGCGGCCTGGTCGCGCAGGTCCTGCAGGGTGGCGAGCAGGGCGAGGGACGATGCGCCGCGGACGGCGGCGTCCAGGTCCCGGGCGGCGGCGAGCGCCGCGGCGGCCAGGCGGGCGACAGCGAGCACCTCGTCCTCGAGGCGCGGGCGCAGCGCGTCGCGGGCGGCCTCGTAGTCGGCGCGGGAGCGGATCGCGCCGGCATCGAGGGACAGCGCGGGCGAGGTGTGCGCGGCGCCGGGCGTGGTGAGCGCGGCGACCGCGGCCAGCTGGAGGTCGTCGACCAGCGCCTCCGTGGACCGGTACGGGGACGCCGCGAGCGCGAGCGACTCCGTGGTGGACCAGCGCGTGGTGACGCGCTTGACCGGCAGCGCGAGCTCGGTGAGCAGCAGGCGGCGCACGCCCGCGGCATGCCGGGCATCCCGGTCCTGCGGGTCGGCGAGCACGCGCAGCGCGGCGCGCGGGCCGTCCTTGCCGCGCTCGGCGACCAGCGCGGGATAGCCGCGCGCGGTGAGGCCGTGGACGGTGGCCTCGACCTCGGCGGGCAGCTCGTCGCGGTCGGGCCAACCGGTCAGCCGGTCGACCTCCGCGACCGCGGCGGCCACCGGGCGGGCGGCGGGAGCGGTCGCGGAGGGACGCGCGGCGGCGCCCGCCCCGCTCCGGCCCGCACCGCCGTTGCCGGCGCCACCCGTGGCGGCGCCGCCCGTGCCCCCGCGGGCCTCGTGCGCCGCGTCGGCCGCGCGCTGGACGGCGGTGCGCACCGCCTTCTGCGCGCGCGGGGCGAGCTCGCGCTGGAGCGACAGCAGGGACGCGGACTCGGCCAGGCGCCGGCCGCGCTCGTCCTCGACGCGGAAGCTCATGCGCAGGTGCAGGGGCAGGCGCTCGTCGAGGTCCTCCCACGCGTCGGCGGGGATCTCGACGCCGCGGACGTGGCTCACGGCCCGGGCGAAGTCCTCGCGGAAGGGGGTGCCCATGTCCCCGGCGCGCACCGCATCGGCCCAGGCCGGGGTGTGCTCGCCCATCCAGGCGACGATGTCCCGGGCCGCGTCCGGTGCGGGCACCAGGAGGCGGCGCACGGCCTTGGGCAGCGCGCGGATGGTCGCGGTGACCAGTTCCGGCAGCAGGCCGGGGACCAGGCGGTCGAAGCCGTCGGGCAGGAGGCGGGGGAGCACCGGCAGGGGGATGTGGACGGTCACGCCGTCCTCGTCGGTGCCGGGCTCGAACTGGTACGTGAGCGGCAGCTCGAGGTCCAGCTGCGGCCAGGCGTCGGGGAACAGCGCGGGGTCGATGCGCTCGGACTCGGGGACCAGCGCGTCGAGCGTGAGGCTCAGCAGGCCGGGATCGTCGCTCCGCGCGTCCTTCCACCAGCGGTCGAAGTGCCGCGCGGACACGATCGACTCCGGCAGCCGCTCGTCGTAGAAGGCGAACAGGGTCTCCTCGTCGGCGATGACGCCGCGCGTGCGGGCGCGCGCCTCGACCTCGGCGGCCTCCTCGAGGACCCGCTGGTTGTCCTTCCAGAAGCGATGGTGCGTGGTCCACTCGCCCTGGACCAGGGCGTGACGGATGAACATCTCGCGCGCCTCCTCGGGGCGCACGCGGCCCCACAGGATCTCGCGGTCGGCCACGATGGGCACGCCGTAGAGCAGCACCTTCTCCTTGGCCATCGCCGCGCCCTGGCGGGTGGACCAGTGCGGGTCCGAGTAGGTGTGCCGGGCGAGGTCCCCGGCGAGCTCCTCCGCCCACTCGGGCCGGATCGCGGCCACGTCGCGGGCCCACAGGCGGCTGGTCTCGACCAGCTCCGCGGCCATGACGAAGGCCGGCGGCTTCTTCGACAGGGGCGAGCCGGGGTTGATGGCGAAGCGTGCGCCGCGGGCGCCCACGTACTCGTTGCGGGCGCGCTTGCGGGCCTTGCGCATCGCGGCCTCGCGCTGGCCGCCCTTGAGGTGGGAGAAGCTCGACGCCTTGACGTCCGAGTCGTCCTGCATGCCCAGGTGGGACAGCAGGCCCGCGAGCACGCTGCGGTGGATCGCGTCCTCGTCCCACACGTGGCGCAGGGAACCGGCGGCGGACGCGCCGGAGCCCGCCGCCGCATCGTCGCCCGGCTCCGGTGTCACCGGCCGGGACTCGAGCCGGGGCATCTCGATGCCCAGCTCCTTGGCGCTCACCCGGATCTGCTGGACCACGTCCTGCCACTCGCGCACGCGCAGGAAGTTGAGCATCTCCGCCCTGCAGGTGCGCCGGAACTGGTTGCCGGAGAGGGCCTGCTGGCGCTCGCGGACGTGCTGCCACAGGTTGAGGTAGGCGAGCAGGTCCGAGGTGGGGTCGGCGAAGCGCCGGTGGAGCAGGTCCGCCTCCTCGCGCCGCTCCGAGGGGCGCTCGCGCGGGTCCTGGATGCTCAGCGCGGCGGCGATGATCGCGACCTCGCGGGCGACGCCGTGGCGCGCGCCCTCGACGATCATGCGCGCCTGGCGCGGGTCCATGGGCAGGCGGGAGATCTTGCGCCCCACCTCGGTCAGGACGGTGCGGCCGTCGCGGGTCGCGACCGCGCCCAGCTCGGTGAGCAGCTGCACGCCGTCGCGGATCGCGCGCGTGTCCGGCGGCTCGACGAACGGGAAGCGCGCCACGTCGTCGGGCGAGGAGGCCACGCCCACGGAGATCATCTGCAGCAGGACGCTCGCGAGCGAGGTGCGCAGGATCTCCGGCTCGGTGAACGCGGGGCGGGTCTCGAAGTCCTCCTCCGCGTAGAGGCGGATCGCGATGCCGTCGGCGAGGCGGCCGGCGCGGCCCGAGCGCTGGTTGGCGCTCGCCCGGGAGATGGGCTCGATGGGCAGGCGCTGGACCTTGGTCGCCTTCGAGTACCGGGAGATGCGCGCGGTGCCCGGGTCCACCACGTAGTGGATGCCGGGGACGGTGAGCGAGGTCTCGGCCACGTTGGTGGACAGGACGATGCGCCGGTGCGAGTGCCGCTCGAACACGCGGTGCTGCTCGGCGGCGGACAGGCGCGAGTACAGCGGCAGGATCTCGACGCGGCGGGGGTGGCGCGGGTCGCGGGCGCGCTCGCCCAGGCTGCCCTCGAGCGCGTCGGCGGCGTCGCGGATCTCGCGCTCGCCGGACAGGAACACCAGGATGTCGCCGGGGCCCTCGGCCATGAGCTCGTCGCACGCGTCGACGATGCCGGTGACCAGGTCGCGCTCCTCGCCGCGCTCCTCGCCCTCGAGGGGGCGGTAGCGGATCTCCACGGGGAACGTGCGGCCGGTGACCTCGACGACCGGGGCGGTCGGCGCATCGTCCCCCGCCTCGTCGGTCTCGAGCGGCTCCTCCGGCAGCGGCGGCAGCGGGCCGCCGGGCGCGAAGTGGCGCGCGAAGCGCTGCGAATCGATGGTCGCCGAGGTGATGATCACCTTGAGGTCGGGACGGCGCGGCAGCAGGTTGGTGAGGTAGCCCAGCAGGAAGTCGATGTTGAGGCTGCGCTCGTGCGCCTCGTCGATGATGAGCGTGTCGTACGCGAGCAGGTCCGGGTCGCGCTGGATCTGCGCGAGCAGGATGCCGTCGGTCATCACCTTGACCAGGGTCTTCTCGCTCGACTGGTCGGTGAAGCGCACCTGGTAGCCCACGATTGCGCCCAGCGTGGTGCGCAGCTCCTCCGCGATGCGGTCCGCGACCGAGCGGGCGGCGATGCGGCGCGGCTGCGTGTGGCCGATCTGCCCCGCGCGGCCGCGGCCCAGGTCCAGGCAGATCTTGGGCAGCTGCGTGGTCTTGCCCGAGCCGGTCTCGCCCGCGACGATCACCACCTGGTGGTCGCGGATGGCGGCTGCGATGTCCTCGCGGCGCGCGCTGACGGGCAGCTCGGCGGGGTAGGAGATGGGCGGCACCTCCACCGCCTCGCGGGCCGATGCGGCGGCCTCCAGCGCCTGGCGGCTCACGCGGGCGGGGCCCCGGGTTTCGGGTCGGCGGGCTCCGCGTCCGCGGCCCCTGCCGCGGCCGGATCGCCCGGCGCCCTTCTCGGCGCCACCCGCGTTGCCGCCGCGCGTGTGCTCGCCGCCCTTCCTTCCGCCGTGGCGCGAGGGATCGCGGCGGGCGGGATCGGGGCTGGTGGGCGAGGTCACCGCGACATTCTCCCCGTGCGGCGCGCATCGGACCAATCCGGCGGTTCGCACGCGCCGCGGCGGGCACGGGCGCGTACCGTGTTCCGCCGGGGCGCGCGCCCCGACGGAAGGAGCGGTTGATGGACGTGGTGGTGGCGACCGACGGCGCCTGCCTGGGCAATCCCGGGCCGGCCGGCTGGGCGTGGGTGCGCGAGGACGGCGCATGGCGCTCGGGGGCGCTCGCGCGCTCGACCAACAACGTGGGCGAGCTGCTCGCCGTGCTCGACGCCCTGCGCGAGCACGCGCGCGTGCCGCGTCTCGAGCTGCTGGTCGACTCGCAGTACGTCATCAACACGTACACGAAGTGGATGGACGGCCACCGCCGCCGCGGCTGGAAGACCTCCTCGGGATCGCCCACCAAGAACGCGGACATCCTCCAGGACCTCATCGACGTGCGCGACGCGCGCAAGGCGGCCGGGCTGCCGCCCGCGACGCTCACCTGGGTGCGCGGCCACGACGGCCACGTGCTCAACGAGTGGGCCGACGACCGCGCCTCGGCCGCGGCCCGCGTGGCCGGCGCGCGCGACGGCGAGGTGTGGGGCTCGGACGAGGGCGAGCTGCTCGACGTCGACGCGGCGCCCGCCGGGGCCAGGCCCGCCCAGGCGAGGCCGGGCGCGTCCTCCCGGGCCACCGCATCGTCCGGGCGTACGGGGAAGGCGACCGGCGCATCGTCCACCCGCAAGCCGTCCCGCGACGGGTTCGGCAACCAGACGGACCTGGGCAAGGTGCTGGGCGCGACCGCCGTCGAGGTGGGGCGGATGCTCGAGGCCGCGGGCCTGCGCGACCCCGGGACGCGCGAGCCCACCGAGCGCGCGCTCGCGGACGGGCTGGCGAAGGCGGCGAAGCTGCGCGACGGCACGCCGTACTACCGCTGGCACACGGACCGGGCGGCCGCGGCGCTGCGCGGGGACTGACCCGCGACACGCGGTCGGTGCTGGGGCGGCGTCCCCCGCGGCCCCGGATGTCGGTGACGCTCTCTAGAATCGTCCCCATGCCCGGCAAGGATTTCGTTCATCTCCACGTCCACACCGAGTACTCGATGCTGGACGGAGCGGCCAAGATCGGGGACCTGTTCAAGGAGACCGAGCGGCTGGGCCAGAAGGCCATCGCCACCACGGACCACGGGTACCTGTTCGGCGCGTACGAGTTCTGGACCAAGGGCCGGGCCGCCGGGATCAAGCCCATCATCGGCCTCGAGGCGTACCTCACCCCGGGCACCGCGCGCGGCGACCGCACGCGCGTGCGCTGGGGCGAGCGCGGCCAGGAGTCGGACGACGTCAGCGCCGGCGGCGCGTACACCCACGCGACCATGTGGGCCCGCGACACGTCCGGCATGCACAACCTGTTCCGGCTCGCGTCCTATGCGTCGCTCGAGGGGCACTTCTACAAGGCGCGCATGGACCGCGACCTGCTCCAGCGCTTCTCCAAGGGCCTCATCGCGACCACCGGCTGCCCGTCGGGCGAGGTGCAGACGCGCCTGCGCCTGGGCCAGTACAAGGAGGCGCTCAAGGCCGCCGCGGAGTTCCAGGACATCTTCGGCAAGGACAGCTACTACGTCGAGCTCATGGACCACGGGCTCGACATTGAGAAGCGCGTGTTCGAGGACCTGCTGAGGATCTCCAAGGACATCGGCGCGCCGCTGGTCGCGACCAACGACCTCCACTACACCAAGCGCGAGGACTCGACGGCGCACGAGGCGCTCCTGTGCGTCCAGTCGGGATCGACGCTCAGCGAGCCCACGTACGACCAGGGCGGCAAGCGCTTCGCGTTCTCCGGCGACGGCTACTACGTCAAGTCGACCGAGGAGATGTGGAAGATCTGGGGCGACTACCCGGAGGCGCTGCACAACACGGTCGCGATCGCGGAGCAGTGCGAGGTGGAGTTCGACACCAAGGCGGACTACATGCCGCTGTACGACTGCCCGCCGGGGGAGGACGAGCACTCGTGGTTCGTCAAGGAGGTCCAGAAGGGCCTCCACGAGCGCTACGGCGAGGAGATCCCCGCCAACGTGCAGGAGCGCGCGAACTTCGAGATCGAGGTCATCGCGGGCAAGGGCTACCCGGGCTACTTCCTCGTGGTCGCCGACTTCATCCAGTGGTCCAAGGACAACGGCATCCGCGTGGGTCCGGGGCGCGGCTCCGGCGCGGGCTCGATGGCCGCGTACGCGATGAAGATCACGGACATCGACCCCATCGAGCACCAGCTGTACTTCGAGCGCTTCCTCAACCCGGAGCGCGAGTCCAAGCCCGACTTCGATGTGGACTTCGACGAGCGCCGGCGCGGCGAGGTCATCCAGTACGTCACGGACAAGTACGGCCAGGAGAAGGTGTCGATGATCGTCACCTTCGGCACCATCAAGGCCAAGCAGGCGCTCAAGGACTCGACGCGCGTGCTGGGCAAGCCCTTCGCCCTGGGCGAGCAGCTCACCAAGGCCTACCCCGAGGCCATCATGGGCAAGGACATGCCGCTGATCGGCGTCACCGACCCCGAGCACCCGCGCCACTACGAGGGCGACGACTTCCGCAAGCTCCTGGAGACGGACCCCGAGGCGCAGCAGGTGTTCGAGCTCGCGCAGGGCCTCGAGGGGCTGAAGCGCCAGTGGGGCGTGCACGCGGCGGGCGTCATCATGTCCTCGGACCCCATCATCGACGTCATCCCCATCATGCGCCGCGAGGCCGACGGCGCGGTCATCACCCAGTTCGACTACCCCACGTGCGAGACGCTGGGCCTGGTCAAGATGGACTTCCTGGGGCTGCGCAACCTCACGATCCTGGACGATGCGCTCGAGAACATCGTCGACAACGGCAAGGAGCCGCTGGTCCTCGAGGACCTGCCCCTGCACGACGACGGCGCCTTCGACCTGCTGTGCCGCGGCGAGACCCTGGGCGTGTTCCAGCTCGACGGCACCGCGATGCGCTCGCTGCTGCGCCAGATGCGGCCCGACACGTTCGAGGACATCTCCGCGGTGCTCGCGCTGTACCGCCCCGGCCCCATGGGCGCGAACTCGCACATCAACTACGCGGAGCGCAAGAACGGCCGCCAGGAGATCGTCCCCATCCACCCCGAGCTGGAGGAGCCGCTCAAGGAGGTGCTGGGGATCACCTACGGCCTCATCGTCTACCAGGAGCAGGTCCAGCGCATCGCGCAGATCATCGCCGGCTACACGCTGGGCCGAGCGGACCTGCTGCGCCGCGCGATGGGAAAGAAGAAGCGCGAGGTCCTCGAGAAGGAGTTCATCCCCTTCCGCGACGGCGGCCTCGAGCGCGGCTTCTCCGAGGAGGCCATCCAGGCGCTGTGGGACATCATGGTCCCGTTCGCCGACTACGCGTTCAACAAGGCGCACACCGCCGCGTACGGCGTGCTGTCGTTCTGGACCGCGTACCTCAAGGCGCACTATCCCACCGAGTACATGGCCGCGCTGCTCACCTCCGTGGGCACGGACAAGGACAAGTCCGCCATCTACCTGGCCGAATGTCGCCGCATGGGCATCACCGTGCTGCCGCCGGACGTCAACGAGTCCAAGGGCACCTTCGCGGCCGTGGGCGGCGACATCCGCTTCGGCATGACCGCGGTGCGCAACGTGGGCGCGAACGTCGTGGCGGAGATCATCCGGGCGCGTGAGGAGAAGGGCAAGTTCACGGACTTCGCCGACTTCCTCGACAAGGTCTCCGCGACCGTGTGCAACAAGCGCACCATCGACTCGCTCATCAAGGCGGGCGCGTTCGACTCGATGGGCTCCTCGCGCCGCGCGCTCAACACGGTGCACGAGCAGGCGATCGACGCCGTCATCGGGGTGAAGAAGCAGGAGGCCACGGGCCAGTTCGACCTCTTCGCCGAGGTCGAGGACGTGGGCGGGGGAGTGAAGGTCGAGGTCCCCAACCTCGAGGAGTGGGACAAGAAGACCAAGCTCAACCTCGAGCGCGACATGCTGGGCCTTTACGTGTCCGATCACCCGCTGTCCGGGCTCGACCACGTGATCCGCGCGGAGTCCTCCCACCAGATCCTGGGCGCGACGCCCGCGAACGGCGTGGCCGACGGCTCCCAGATCACGCTGGCCGGCCTGGTCACCCGCGTGGACCGGCGCATCGCCAAGTCCGGCAACCCGTACGCGATCGTCACGCTCGAGGACATGACCGGCGAGTGCGAGGTGTCCTTCTTCTCCAAGACGTACGACACCTACGCGCGCGACCTCGCCGAGGACGCCGTCGTGGCCATCAAGGTGCGCTGCCGCGAGAAGGGCGACGGCGGCCTCCAGTACTCCGCCGTCGAGCTGCGCATGCCCAACGTCAACGTCACGGACAGCTCGCCCGTGGCGATCACCGTGCCGGCCGCGCGCATCACGCCGCCGCTGGTCGAGGAGGTCAAGGGCATCCTGCGCGCCCACCCGGGCGCGATCGAGGTGCGCATGGTGCTCACGGGCCCCGACCAGCCGCTCACCATGCGGCTGGCCGACGAGTTCCGCGTGACGCGGTCCTCCGCGCTCTACGGGGATCTCAAGGCCGCGCTGGGCCCCGGCTGCCTCCAGGGGGTGTAGCCGCGCTTCCCCTCGCGCTTGGGCGCCCCCTCCGGCGCGCGGCGCACACAGCCCGGCGCGCGGTGCGCCCGACCCGGCGCGCGGCGCACCCACCCCAACGCCCTCCGGGTAGATGGTGGTCGGTTTTGGGAGGTCTCTGCGCGTCAGGGGTAGATGGTTGTCGTTCGGCGCGGCGAAGCCGGCTCTAGATGAGGCTGAGCGTCAGCATGCCCGCGAACGCGCCCACCGTGATCGCGGTGAGCACAAGGCGACGGCGCCAGGGGTGCGGGCGCGCGTCGGGGTCGCACCCCGCCGCGCGCTGGTCCCACTCGACGCAATCCATGGCTCCAGGGTGGCACAGGCGCCTGCGCGCCCGGGTCTTCCGGGGCCGGGCGACACGATTCGCTCCCTGAGAGCCAGGGACCGGCCGAAAGCGACACGATTCGCTCTAGCGGACTCGCGCGGGGCCCGGCCGAAGGCGGCGCGAATCGCGCCACAGAATCAGTGGGGCGCGGACCGCGACATCATCCATCCCCGGGAACCGCCGGGCTTCGCTAGCGTGGAGTCATGTCCCCGGTGTCGTGGCAGAGGGTCGAGGGTGCCGCGCTCGCGGCCGCGGCCATGGTCGGGGCGGCCGCGCTCGGCGGCTGGTGGTGGCCGCTCGCGACGTTCCTGCTGTTCGACCTGAGCGCGCTCGGGTATCTGGCCGGGCCTCGACCGGGAGCGTTCACCTACAACCTGGTGCACTCGTACTGGGGACCCGCCGTGCTGCTCGTGTGGGCCGTCGCCGCGGCGGCGTGGGCGACACCCGGGCACCCCGAGGCGCTGGCGCTCGCGGCGAGCGCCTGGACCTTCCACGTGGGTGTGGACAGGGCGGTGGGTTACGGGCTCAAGGAGAACGACAGCTTCCAGCACACCCATCTGGGGTGGATAGGGCGCGGCCGCGCCGCGCGTCACGAGCACGAGGAGGGAAAACGATCATGACCGGATGGCCCGTCATCGCCTTCGTCCCGGCGGAGGATCAGCAGCGCGCACTCGCGTTCTACACGGAGGTGCTGGGCGCGCGGTTCCTGCGCGACGACGGGTTCGCGCTCGTGTGCGAGGCCGGCGGCACGATGCTGCGGATCGTCGAGCCCCGTGAGTTCTCCCCGCAGCCGTTCACGGTGCTCGGTTTCGAGGTCGAGGACGTCGATGCCGAGGTCGCGCGGCTCGCGGCCGCGGGCGTGCGCTTCGAGCACTTCGGCCTCGCCGAGGACGGCGCCGCATGGGAGGCGCCCAACGGCGACCGGGTCGCCTGGTTCCACGACACCGAGGGGAACCTGCTCTCCCTGTCCGCGCACGTCGAGCCCGTCGACCCCGGCTGAGCGGGGCGGCGGCCCGGCGTCGCCGGGACGCGGGACGGGCGCGCACCGCGTGCGCCCGATTAGGATTGTCCGCGTGCTGACCAGGATCGATCTTCGCGACCAGGACCCCACGCCCCGCGAGCTGCTGTCCATCGTGCCCCGTGCGGACGTGGACGTCGCCGACGCGCTCACCGTGGTGGAGCCCATCATCGCCGACGTGCGCGAGCGCGGGGCCGACGCCCTGCGCGAGTACGGCGAGCGCTTCGACGGCGTCGCCCCCGAGCACCTGCGCGTGCCCCAGCGCTACCTCGACCGCGCGCTCGAGGACCTCGACCCGGCGATCCGCGAGGGTCTCGAGGAGGCGATCGACCGCGTCCGTCGCTTCCACGAGGCCACCGTGCCGCCGCCGGTGCGCGTCGAGCTCGCGCCCGGCGCCGTCGTCAGCCAGCGCTGGATCCCCGTCGCCCGCGTGGGGCTCTACGTGCCCGGCGGACTCGCGGTCTACCCGAGCTCCGTGGTGATGAACGTGGTCGCGGCGCAGGCCGCGGGCGTCCCGTCCGTCGCCGTCACCAGCCCGCCCCAGAGGTCGCATGGCGGCTACCCGCACCCGACCATTCTGGCGGCGTGCGCGCTCCTGGGCGTCACCGAGGTCTACGCCGCGGGAGGCGCGCAGGCCATCGGCATGCTCGCGTACGGCGTCGACGGGCTGTGCGACCCGGTCGACGTGGTGACCGGACCCGGCAACGTCTTCGTCGCCGCCGCCAAGCGCGCCGTCAACGGCGTGGTCGGCATCGACTCCGAGGCGGGCCCCACGGAGATCGCGGTCATCGCCGATGCGACGGCCACCGCCCGCTTCGTCGCCGCCGACCTCCTGAGCCAGGCCGAGCACGACCCCATGGCCGGCTCCGTGCTGATCACCGACTCGGAGGAGCTCGCCGACGAGGTGGACCGCGAGCTCGCCGCCCTGGTCGACGCGACCAAGCACCTCGCGCGCACCAAGGAGGCACTGTCGGGCCGCCAGAGCGCGATCATCCTCACCAAGGACATCGACCAGTCGGTCGCCGTGGCCGACGCGTACGGCGCCGAGCACCTCGAGATCCACACCGACGACGCGGTGGGCGTCGCGGGCCGGATCCGCAGCGCCGGCGCGATCTTCGTGGGCGAGCACTCCCCGGTGCCGCTGGGCGACTACCTGGCCGGCTCCAACCACGTGCTGCCCACGGGGGGCACGGCGCGCTTCGCCTCGGGGCTGAACGTCACGAGCTTCCTCAAGGCCGTCTCCCAGATCGAGTACGACGCCGCGGCGCTCGCGGCCGTGGGGGAGAAGGTGGTCGCGCTCGCGGACGCCGAGGACCTCCCCGCGCACGGCGAGGCGATCCGAGCTCGGCTCGAGGCCGCCCAGGAGTGACGCCCGGTCCCGTCCCCTCAGCGCTGCCCGAGCACGAACGGGTAGACGGCGCTCGCGCCCGCGAGCCGCAGCTGTCGCGCGGCGACGGTGAGCGTCCAGCCCGAGTCGGTGAGGTCGTCCACCAGCAGCACGGCCCGGCCCGGGAGGCCGGCCGCGGCGGCCTCCGATAGCTCCAGCGAGAGCCGATGCGCCACACCGGCGAGCCGCTGCGCCGAGTTCACGTCGTGGCGGTCGGGCGCCTCCCGGCCCGCCGCCGGGCCGACGGTGCCGACCAGCGGGATCCCCAGGTACCGCGCGAGACCCGTCGAGAGGTGCTCGACGAGCCGCGGCCTCGTTACGGACCGGATCGCGACCACGCCCTGGACCGCGAGCGCGCGCTCGCCGTCGGGGCCCGGCGCCCACAGGGCGTCCCAGTCGTCGAGCACCCGCACCGCGGCGGTGCGCAGCGGCGCGGGGGTCTCGCCGTCCGCGGGGCGTCCCTCCTCATCGCGCGCCGCGAAGAGGTCCCGCAGCTGGCCGGACCACCCCAGGCCGTCGAGGCGGGCGATCGCGCGGCCCGGCTCCGCCTGCTCCTCGGCCGGGATCCGGCCACGCAGGTCGAGCCCTAGGCGGTCCATGCCGCTGGGCCACTGACGCCGCGCGGTCAGCTCGACGCCCACGCGGTCCATCTGTGAGCGCGCCTCGGTCACGGCATCGCGATCCGGGGCCTCGGGAAGCGCCACGCCGCCGCATCGGTCGCAGCGGCCGCAGCGCCAGTCCGGGGCCATCGCATCGCGGGCGCCGCCGGCGTCCGCGATGCCCTCACCGGAAGCCGCCAGCTCCGGGTCGTCGAGCACCCGCCGCAGATACGCCATCCGGCAGCCGTCGGTCGACTGATACTCGAGCATGGTGCGCTGCTCCGCCAGCCGCGCCTGCGCCACGCGCCGGTAGCGCTCCGCGTCGTACTCCCACGCAGCGCCGGTCGACAGCCATCCGCCCCGCACGCGCCTGACCGCGCCGTCGACGTCGAGCACCTTGAGCATCGCCTCGAGGCGCCCGCGCGTGAGGTCCACCTGGGACTCGAGCACCGCGACGGAGACAGGCTGGTCGGGCGACAGCGCCGCGAGGGTCGCGCGCACCTGGTCCTCGGCCGGGAAGGCCTGCGAGCCGAACCACTCCCAGATCGCCCGGTCCTCCTGGCCCGGCAGCAGCACCGCCACCGCGCGGTCCACGCCGCGCCCCGCGCGGCCCACCTGCTGGTAGTACGCGATGGGGGAGGACGGCGCGCCCAGGTGCACCACGAAGGCGAGGTTGGGCTTGTCGAAGCCCATCCCCAGCGCGGAGGTCGCGACCAGCGCCTTGACGCGGTCCGCCTTGAGGTCCTCCTCGAGCCGCTCGCGCTCGGCCGGGTCCGTGCGTCCCGTGTACGCGCCGACCGCGAGGCCCGCCGCGCGCAGTTGGGACGCGACCTCCTCCGCCGCGGAGACGGTGAGGCAGTAGACGATGCCCGAGCCGTCGATGTCCTGGAGCGCCTCCGCCAGCCACGCGACGCGCGTGGCCGGGTCGGGCAGGTGCAGCACCGCGAGGTGGAGCGACTCGCGATCGAGGGCCCCGCGCAGCACGAGCACGTCCGCCCCGGCGGTGTCCGGGGCCCCGGCCGCCGGATCCGTGGCGCCCGCCGTCACCCCCAGCTGCTCGGCCACGTCTGCGGTGACGCGCGCGTTCGCCGTCGCCGTGGTCGCGAGCACCGGGATCCCGGACGGCAGGTCCGCGAGCAGCGTGCGGATGCGCCGGTAGTCGGGCCGGAAGTCGTGCCCCCAGTCGGAGATGCAGTGCGCCTCGTCGATCACGACGAGGCCGGCATCCGCGGCCAGCCGCGGCAGCACCTCGTCCCGGAACTGCGGGTTGTTGAGCCGCTCGGGCGAGCACAGCAGCACGTCGACGTCGCCGGCGGCGATCGCGGCGTGCACGTCCTCCCATTCGGTGACGTTCGCGGAGTTCACGGTCGCCGCGCGGATCCCGGCGCGCGCCGCCGCCGCGATCTGGTCGCGCATGAGCGCCAGCAGGGGAGAGACGATGACCGTGGGGCCCGCACCCCGCGCGCGCAGCAGCGTGGTCGCGACGAAGTACACGGCGGACTTGCCCCATCCGGTGCGCTGCACCACGAGGGCCCGCGCGCGGCGCTCGACGAGCGCCTCGATGGCCGTCCACTGGTCGTCGCGCAGGGCGACGTCCTCGCGGCCGACGAGCGCGCGCAGCGCCGCCTCGGCGTCCAGGCGGAGGGTGGACGATGCGGTGGTGGCGGGCATGCGTCGATCCTAGGAGGGCCGTCCGACAGCCCCGCGGCCGCCCACATCTGGCACCCAGGCGCATCGTCCGGGACCGGGCGTGGTGCCGCCCGTGACCTTGCTGACTAGAATCTCGGCATGACTCTGCCGATCCGCCCGGACCTGCAGGGGCTCGAGCCGTACGGCGCGCCCCAGCTCGATGTGGCCGCGCGCCTCAACGTCAACGAGAACCCGTACGCGCCTCCGAACGTGGTCGTGGACGCGATCGCGAACCACGTGCGGCGTGCCGCGCGCACCCTCAACCGCTACCCGGACCGCGACTTCCTGGGGCTGCGCCAGGACCTCGCGCGCTACATCGCCGCGGAGTCCCACGTCGACTTCGTCGAGCCGCGCAACATCTGGGCCGCCAACGGCTCCAACGAGGTGATGCTGCACCTGCACCAGGCCTTCGGCGGACCCGGTCGCACCGTGCTCAGCTTCTCGCCCACCTACTCGATGTATCCCGAGTACGCGCGCGACACCCTCACCGAGTTCGTCACCGTCCCGCGCCGCGAGGACTTCACGCTCGACGTCGACGCGGCCGTGGCCGCGATCCGCGAGCACCACCCCGTCATGGTGATCGTCGCCAGCCCGAACAACCCCACGGGCACCGCGATCGCGATCGACGACATCCGCGCGCTCGCCCTCGCCGCGCAGGAGGTGCCCGGCGGCTGCGTCGTGGTCGTCGACGAGGCCTACGCCGAGTTCCGCCGCTGGGGCACGCCCAGCGCCGCGAGCATCGTCCCCCAGTACCCCAACCTCGCGGTGAGCCGCACGATGTCCAAGGCCTTCGCCCTGGCCGGCGGCCGGCTCGGCTACCTCATCGCGCACGAGCCGCTCGTCGACGCGCTGCGCGTGGTCCGCCTGCCGTACCACCTCAGCGCCGTCACGCAGGCGACCGCCCGGGCCGCGCTCGCCCACCACAAGTCCCTGCAGGCGCAGGTCGACGAGATCCGCGCCGAGCGCGACGACACCGTCGACTGGCTGCGCGCCCAGGGCTTCACGGTCGCGGAATCCGACGCGAACTTCGTGCTGTTCGGCATGTTCGAGGACCGTGAGAGGGTGTTCCGTGGCCTGCTCGACCACGGCGTGCTCATCCGCGTCACGGGACCCGAGGGCTGGCTGCGCGTGTCGATCGGCACCGCCCACGAGATGATGATGTTCCGCAGTGCGCTCCTGGAGGTCGTGTGACCCCGGGCGCCCCGATTCACAGGGAGAACCCATGAGCCGCACCGGCCGCATCGAGCGGACCACCAGCGAGTCGCAGGTCCTGGTCGAGCTCGACCTCGACGGCTCGGGCCGCACCGAGATCAGCACCGGCGTGCCCTTCTACGACCACATGCTCACCGCGCTGGGCAAGCATTCGCTCATGGATCTCAAGGTCGAGGCGACCGGCGACATCCACATCGACTCCCACCACACGGTCGAGGACGTCGCGATCTGCATCGGCGAGGCCCTGCGCAAGGCGCTGGGCGACAAGGTCGGCATCTCGCGCTTCGGCGACGCCATGGTGCCGCTCGACGAGTCGCTCGCGCAGTGCGTCGTCGACGTCTCCGGCCGCCCCTACTTCGTCCACACCGGCGAGCCGATCGGCCAGGCCACCCACCTCATCGGCGGCAACTTCGCAGGCTCGCTCACGGGCCACGCGCTCGAGTCGATCGCCCACCACGCGGGCATCTGCGTGCACATGCGCGTGCTCGCGGGCCGCGACCCCCACCACATCGTGGAGGCGCAGTTCAAGGCGCTCGCCCGCGCGCTGCGCGCCGCGGTCGCCAAGGACGACCGCGTGACCGGCATCCCGTCCACCAAGGGAGCGCTGTGACCGACGAGTCCATCCCCGAGATCCCCGACACCCCCGAGGAGCTCATGGGGCCGCGGATCGCCGCGCTCCTCACGCCCATGCCCCGGCCCGGGTTCGTCACCGCGCTGTGCGCGCTGAACAAGATCTCCGGTCGCGTCCTCGAGACCAGCGCCGGCTCGCTGCTGGTGCTCGACGACGCCTCGCCCGAGGCCTCCGAGGCGGCCGCGAAGGCCTGCTCGGGCTTCGCGTCGAAGGTGCACTTCCTGCTGGTGCGCAACGAGGCCGGCCAGCTCACCGCGGACCTGTGGGCGGGCGGCTCGCAGCAGCGCTCGCTGCCGCCGGGATTGGCACTGGCCGATGCGCCGGGCGTCGTGACCTCGATCCTCACCGGGGCGCAGACCATCGACGACGTCGCCGAGACCCACCCGGAGAAGGTGCACGGCACGAACATGGGGCGGATCGCCGCGTTCCGCCTGCTGGCGCGCGAGACCCGCGCGCTGCGAGGCGACGCGGCCGCGGCCAAGGAGCGCGAGGAGGAGTCGTGACCCGGCCCACCGTCTGCGTCTTCGACTACGGCTTCGGCAACGTCCGCTCCGCCACCCGCGCGCTCGAGCACGTGGGCGCGGACGTGCGGCTCACGCGCGACCGCGACTTCGCGGAGACCGCCGCGGGCCTCGTGGTCCCCGGCGTGGGCGCCTTCGCGGCGGTCATGCAGGGACTGCGCGAGGCGCGCGGCGACCAGATCGTGGGACGGCGCCTGTCGGGCGGACGCCCGGTGCTGGGCATCTGCGTGGGCATGCAGGTGATGTTCGAGCGCGGCGTCGAGCACGGCGAGGAGACCGTGGGCCTCGACCAGTGGCCCGGCACGGTCGAGCACCTGCAGACCTCCGTGGTGCCCAACATGGGCTGGGCGAAGGTCGAGGCGCCCGCCGGCACCACGCTGTTCGACGGGATCGCCGACGAGCGCTTCTACTTTGTCCACTCGTACGGCGCCCGCACGTTCCCGCTGGGCACCACCGAGGACACCGGACGCTTCGCCGCGCCCCTGGTCACCTGGTCGACCGCCGGGACCGGGGACGACGCGGACCGCTTCGTGGCCGCGGTCGAGAACGGGCCGCTGGCCGCCACCCAGTTCCACCCCGAGAAGTCCGGCGAGGCGGGGCTCCGGCTCCTGCGCAACTGGGTTGAGACGCTCTAGCTCCGGATCTGGGCCCACCTTCGCCCCGCCCCGCGCCGCCCGCCCCCGCGCCGCCCCACTCGCCCCACCTACCCCGAATTGGTAGGTGGTTGTCGGTCTGGGCACATTCGTGCGCGCCAGGGGTAGGCCTTGGTCGTTCGGACCTATGACGCGTCGCAGCACCCGTCGCCGCAGGGACCCTCGCACTCGCACGCGACCTCCTCGCCGCGCAGCAGCGCGCCCGAGGTGGCGCAGCACCCGTCGCCCCGCCACGCCTCGAGGCCCTCGCGCACCGCGAAGCCGGCGATCACCAGCGCGGCGAGCGGATCCGCCCACCACCAGCCGAGCGTCGAGTTGAGCACCAGGCCCACGAGCAGCGCGGCCGAGAGATACGCACACACGAGGGTCTGCTTGGAGTCCGCCACCGCGGTGGCCGACCCGAGCTCGCGCCCCGCGCGCCGCTCGATCCACGACACGGTGGGCATGACGATGAGCGACAGCACGGCCAGGCCGATGCCCACGGGGGAGTGGGCGGGCTCGGCCGCGCCCAGCAGGGTGCGGGCCGCGTCGACGGTGACGAACGCGGCGAGCCCGAAGAAGGAGAACGCGATGAGCCGCAGCGCGGTGCCCTCGCGCCGAGCGAGGTCGCTCGAGGAGAACTGCCACGCGACGGCCGCGGCGGAGAGCACCTCGACGATCGAGTCCAGCCCGAACCCGACGAGGGCGGCGGACGACGCGATCGTGCCCGCCGACAGCGCGATCACGGCCTCGACCACGTTGTACGCGATGGTGCCCGCGACCACCCAGCGGATGCGGCGCCGGAGCACCGCGGCGCGGGCGTCGGTCGGGGAGGCGAGGGGAAGGGTGCTCACGCAGTCAACCTACGCGACGCCGCCCGGGACGGGCCGCGCCCGGGCGCGCGACGCACCGGGCCCGTCCCGCGCATCGTCCCTGGGCCCTCCCCGTGCGAGACTGAGCCCCAGCCCGCCACCCGAGAGGACCTCATGACCGCCACGCCCCGCCTCGAGCTTCTTCCCGCCGTCGACGTCGCCGACGGTCAGGCCGTCCGCCTCACGCAGGGCGAGGCCGGCTCGGAGACGAGCTACGGCGACCCGCTCTCCGCGGCCCAGGACTGGGTCGTCGGCGGCGCCGAGTGGATCCACCTGGTGGACCTGGACGCGGCCTTCGGGCGCGGCTCCAACGCGGAGCTCCTCGCGGCCGTGGTCAAGGCCGTCGACGTCAAGGTCGAGATGAGCGGCGGCATCCGCGACGACGAGTCGCTCGAGCGCGCCCTCGCGACCGGCTGCGCCCGCGTCAACCTGGGCACCGCCGCGCTCGAGAACCCGGAGTGGACCGCCCGCGCGATCGACCGCCACGGCGACCGCATCGCGGTGGGCCTCGACGTGCGCGGCACCACGCTGGCCGCGCGCGGCTGGACCCGCGACGGCGGCGACCTGTGGGAGGTGCTCGCGCGCCTCGACGCCGCTGGCTGCGCGCGCTACGTGGTCACGGACGTGAAGAAGGACGGCATGCTGTCCGGACCGAACCTCGACCTGCTGTCCCAGGTGTGCGCGGCGACCGACGCGCCCGTGGTCGCCTCGGGCGGCATCAGCTCGCTCGACGACATCGCCGCGCTGCGCACGCTGACCGGCGAGGGCATCGAGGGCGCGATCGTGGGCAAGGCCCTCTACAACGGCAACTTCACGCTCCCGCAGGCGCTCGACGTCGCCGGTCGCCCCTGACCCCACGCTCGCCCCGTCCCGGGCGTAGGTTCTGCGAGGAGGTGGACGATGCGTCGCTTGACAGGTCTCGCGGCCGCCGGTGCCGCGACGGTCGCCGGGGTCACGATGCTCGCCGGCTGTGCGTCCGGCGGGTTCACGGTTGGCTCGGGCTCCGAGCCTGTCGATCCGGAGTGCCCGGAGGTGCTGCCGCGACCGGACGCCGCCGAGCGCGACCGGGAGCCGACGGTCGAGGTGGGCGACATCGGGCTCGAGACGGCGTGGCTGTGCCGCTACGCCGACACCGGGGAGGCCCAGCCGGGGGAGTGGCCGTACTACACGTGGGCGCTCACCGACGGCCCGGCGCCGATCCCCGGGGAGAACCTGGGCGACGTGGCGGAGGCGCTCGGCACCCTCGAGCCAGTGCCCGACGACCTCGCGTGCATGGCGGACCTGGGCCCGGTCTGGCTCCTGGTGCTCGAGGGAGAGGAGCGCTACGGCGTCGCCATAGAGGAGTTCGGCTGCCGCATGACCTCCGTGGTCGCCGACCCGTGGGCGCACGTCGAGGGTGAGCCGTACCCCGGTATCAGCGGCACGGTGCTGGGCTCCGACGAGCTCATCGCGTCGTTGCGGGACGCCGCCGGGGTGACCTGGAGCCGGTGACGCAGGCGGCGTCGGACGGCGCCGCTAGGCTGGGCGCCATGAGCGACGACGACGCCGAGCCCCGCAAGGAGATCCCCGAGTCGATCTTCGCGGACGACGACGGCAGCGCCGACGCGCACCTCGCGCAGGCGCTCATCCGCCACTCGCACGGCAAGACCGCCCTCGCGGACGTGGTCGACGCGCTGACGTACGCGCGCGTGCTGGTGCCCGTGGTCGCCTCGGGCCACGCGCGCTTCGTCGGCAAGCACGGCGTCGAGCAGGACGAGGTCGCCTCGACCGGCGTGGTCGCCGTCGAGATGCCGGACGGCCGCCGGGCGCTGCCCATCTTCACCGACGTCGACGCGATGCGGGCGTGGAGCCCGCAGGCGCGCCCCATCCCCGCGGAAGGTCCGCGCGCCGCGCTCGCGGCCGTGTCCGAGGGCTGGAGCGCCATGGTCCTCAACCCCGGCATGGAGACCGTGCTGGTCCCGCGCCCGGCCGTGTGGGCGCTGGGCCAGGGCGAGCCGTGGCGACCCGCGGTGGTCGACGGGGAGGTCGACGCGGACGTCCAGGCGGCCGTCGTGGACGCGGTGACGGTGGACGATGCTCTGCGCGCCGTCGAGGCCACGCCCGGCCGGGGCGCGGAGGTCGCCGTGGTGCTGAGGCTGGTGCCGGGCCTCACCCAGCCCGAGGTGGACCAGGTGGTGCAGCGCGTCGAGCGCGAGCTCGCGCGGTCGGCGGTGGTCGCGCACCGCGTCGACAGCGTCGAGCTGCGCCTCGCGACGGCCTGAGGCGCCGCGCCCCGCGGAGGCGCGGCACTTGGGCGACCACGCGCTCAGTCGCAGGTCGCCTCGACCGTCTCCCGTGCATCGTCCCTGGCCAGGAAGCGCTGCAGGGTGGGGAGGGTGACGACGCCGGTGACCGCCTCGCCGTCGGAGGAGAAGATCACGCCGACCACGTCGCCGGCCGCGTCGACCACGGCCGAGCCGGAGCTGCCCACCTGGGCGCCCATCTGCGCGAGGTAGACCGGGGCGCCGTCGGGGTCGAGCTCGTTGTCCGTGACGCCCAGCAGCGGGCCCTCGAGGGTCTCGAGCGGGCCGCCGTAGGGGTAGCCGGAGGCGCTGAGCGCGTCGCCGACCTCGGGCTCGGTGGCCGCGACGGGTGCCGGCTCGGGGAAGGAGCCATCGATGGTGATGAGCGCCAGGTCGTCCGTCGTGGAGATCGCCGCCGACGTCACGGGGTACTCCCGGCCCTGGTAGTCGGACAGGTGGATCTCCGTGGCTTCCTCGACCACGTGCCGGTTGGTGACCGCGGTGGTCTGGTCGAGCATCCACGCCGTGCCGTTGCGGAAGGTGTCGCAGGTGGTGGCCCACACGCGCAGCGCGGCGTGCTCGGCAGGGGTGAAGCCGTCGCCGGGATCGGCCGGGACGGCGATCGCCACCGTGGGGGAGGGGGCGGCGTAGGCCTCGGGGTAGAGGGCGCAGCCGGTCGCGCCGAGGGCGAGGGCGGCGACGGTGGCGGCGGCTCGCGGGCCGACCGCGGCGCCCCTACCCATGCTTCGCGAGGAACTCGTCGTAGGCCTCGTCGACCGAGTCGCAGAACTCGATGATCGACCGCTCGGACTCGGCGACGCTCGACGGCACGTAGCGCTGGGACTCGTGCAGCACCGCGAAGTGGTCCTGCTGATGGCCCACGCAGGTCGCGTACGCGTCGGCGATGTCCTCGAGCTCCGCGACCAGCTCCTCCGCGGAGGCGTTGAGGTTGACCGAGCTCGAGTAGCGCTCCTTGAGGGCCGCGAGCTGGGCCTCGACCGTCTCGAGCTCGCTGACGCGCGAGCGCAGGGCGTCGCCCTCGACCGTCAGCTCCTCGACGCGGTCCCGCAGCTGCGCGTTCTGGGCGCCCCACGCGATCACGACGGACGCGAGCAGGCCCGCGAGGGCCGCCACGGCGAGCCCGAGCACCACGACCGGCCAGCGCCGCGGCCGCGACCCGGGCGGGGCCGACGGGACCGTGCCCCCCGGCACGCTCACGGCCGGCGCGGCCGGTGACCCCGCCCCGTCGGGCGTCCCGAACGCGTCGTCCGTCTCGGGCCGGGCGAACGGGTCGGGGTGGGTCACTGTCCCAGAATGTCAGGTGTGGGCGGTTCCGTGAATGTGCAGCTGCGCTCGGGCACGAACAGCGACTCCTCGCTCAGCAGCGTGTTGAGCGTGGACACGGGCACGATGAAGCTCTGGTTGGCGACGTTCTTGGCATACACGACGCCGATCACCTTGCCGTCCTCGTCGAGCACCGGCGACCCCGACGAGCCCTGCTCGACCGTGGCGCTGGTGGCGAGCACGGTGCCCACCGAGCCGCCGATCGGGTCCTCGGTCGCGCCCAGCACCACGCCCGACGCGGTGGTGAGGCGGCCGCCGTTGGGGTAGCCCACGACCGTGATGACGTCGCCGGTCTCGGGGTCCTCGAGCGCGCGGGAGGCGTAGGCGTTGCCCAGCGACTCCTCGGTGGTGATGATCGCGATGTCCGCGACCGTGGTGGTCGACGCGGCGGTCGCGGGGATGGAGCGGCCGTCGTAGGTGAGCACGGACAGCCGCTTCGAGTTGGCGATGACGTGACGGTTGGTGACCAGCGTGTGCTCGTCGAGCGCGAAGCCCGTGCCGGTGGTGATGAAGCCGCAGCCCACGTTGCGCACGCGCACGGTCATGCGCTGCGCCGCGGAGAAGCCGTCGGGCGACAGCGCGCCCGGGCCCTCGCCGGGGGAGATGGACGGCGTGGGCACGAAGTCGGTGGGCAGCGCCTGGGGCGCCGCCGGGATGGAGCCGCACCCCGCCAGCGCGAGGGCGCCGGCGGCCGCCATCGCCGTGACCGCACGCCTCATGGCGTGGTCGCCGGCACCGAGGAGGGGGCGAGCGCGGACTGCGCGCGCAGCGCCTGGGTGCACAGGTCGTTGACCGAGGTGCGGAAGGACTCGACCTCCCCCTCCTCGAGGTCCTCGGGCTGGTCGAGGTACTCGAGCAGCTGGTCGTGCGCCTCGATGCAGCGCTTGAGACTGGTCGACACGGTCTGCGCGGCCGCGAGGTCCTGCTGCAGCAGCGCGAACTGCTCCTGCGCGAACGCCGCGTCGTCGCCCCACTGGGCGTTCTCCGCCTGCAGCCGGCTCACCGTGTCCTTCGACGTCGCGAGCTGCTCGCTCAGCAGGTCGATGCGCTCCTGCGCGGTCACGAGCGCCTCGCGCTCGGCCGCGAGGTCCGCGCCCAGCCCGTAGCTCACGTCCGTGATGTCCTCGACCTGGACGCGCCACTCCTCGGACACGTGCCACAGGTAGGCGGCGAACGCCGACGCGCCGAGCGTGAGCACGGACAGCAGCGCCACCGTGATGATGAGGCCCACCGGCCGGCGCCGCGTCGGCGCGTGGTGACGGCGCCCGCCGCGCCTGCGCCGCGGGTGGTCGGGGCCGGCGATCACATGGTCGAGGGGGAGGAACGGGTGGCCGGGGCCGTTGTCGCTCTCGTCGGCGTCCGCCGCTGGAACCTCCTGCGCGGCGTCGTCGCCGCGGTCGGTGCGGGTCCACGACCGCCCGTCGGGCCCGACGGGCACGACCGGGATCGCGCCGGTGTGCGGCGAACGCCGCCCGGGCCGGGTGACACGGGACGATGCAGGGGGAGCCTCGTCGTCGGCGTCGCCCGCGCCTGCGTCCCCTTCGTCCTGCGACGCCTCGTCGACCAGGGGATCCGCGGCATCGTCCTCGCCGTAGGGGTGCCCGGCGTCGACGGACAGCACGACCTCGAGCTCGTCGGTCGCGGCGTCTCCCGCGCGCGACTCGACGACGCTGTCGTGCTGCCTACCGGGACGGCGCGGTCCGCGCCGCCGTCCGGTGCCGTGCTCTCGTGCCACTAACGAACTGCCCCCGTGTACTTCTCTCCCGGGCCCTCGCCCGGCGCGTCCGGCACCACCGAGGCCTCGCGGAACGCGAGCTGCACGCTGCGCAGCCCGTCGCGCAGCGCACGCGCATGCGTGTCGCCCAGGTCCGGCGCGGCCGCCGTCACCATCCCGGCGAGGGCGTTGATGATCGTGCGGGCCTCGTCGAGGTCCTGGTGCCGGTCGCCGTCCTCGGCGAGCCCGCACCTGAGCGCCGCGGCGCTCAGCAGGTGAACGCCTACCGTGGTGATAAGTTCCACGGAGCTCACGTCGGCCAGGTCGCGCGCCGCCTGGGCGGCGCCCGTCTCCTCGCCTGCCGGTGCATCGTCCCCGGGGGTGCGCGGCGCATCGTCCCCCGTGCCGGGGAAGACGTGCGTGGTGGTCTCGGGCTGTTCGGCGCTCATCGTGCTATTCTTTCCTACTGACCGGTTGCGGCATGTGTCGCAACGCGCAAGTGGAGGCCATCTCCCACCTGAGGACCGGAACGACGGACCCAGGTTTACGGTAACGGTTCGCGGCACCCCCGGGTGTCCGCTGATCGCTTACTCGGTGGCCTCTGCTCGTGTTCGGGCAGGGGCCTTTCTCGTTTTCGGGGAGGCGCCGGCCCGGCGGCCACAGACGTCACGAGAAGGAGCCGCTATCAACGAGCCGCGCATCAACGAGCGCATTCGAGTCCCCGAGGTCCGCCTGGTCGGCCCGAAGGGCGAGCAGGTCGGCATCGTCCGCATCGAGGATGCCCTCCGACTGGCGCAGGACGCCGAACTCGACCTGGTCGAGGTGGCGCCCAACTCGCGTCCGCCCGTCGTGAAGCTCATGGACTACGGCAAGTTCAAGTACGAGGCCGCGGTCAAGGCCCGCGAGGCGCGTCGCAACCAGGCGAACACCGAGATCAAGGAGATGCGGTTCCGCCTCAAGATCGACGACCACGACTACGAGACCAAGAAGGGCCATGTGGTCCGCTTCCTCAAGGGCGGCGACAAGGTCAAGGTCACGATCATGTTCCGCGGTCGCGAGCAGTCGCGTCCCGAGTTCGGCCGTCGCCTGCTGATGAAGCTGGCGGAGGAAGTGCAGGAGTTCGGTGTCGTGGAGAACGCGCCGAACCAGGAGGGACGCAACATGTCGCTCGTCCTGGGCCCGCTGAAGAAGAAGGCGGAGGCCAAGGAGGAGCAGCGCAAGGCGCGCGAGGAGCGCAAGGCCGCGGAGACGGCCGCACGCGACGAGCGCAAGACGCCCAAGGGCGCCGCGGCCGAGTAGGCCGCACCAGAGTTTCCGCGCCGCGGGGCGCGGGTCCACGTCGGGCGTCAGCCCGTGCAACGTGCTGGGCCTCGGCCCGGCCAGATCGGTTAGGAGTGGCAGCAATGCCGAAGAACAAGACCCACTCGGGTGCCAAGAAGCGCTTCAAGCTCACCGGCACCGGCAAGGTGAAGCACGCGTCCGCGATGAACGTGCACAAGTTCGAGGAGAAGCACTCCTCGCGCAAGCGTCGCGTGGCCGTCGACAAGATCCTGTCGGACGCCGACACCAAGAAGATCAAGAAGCTGCTGGGCAAGTAAGCCCCGCCCCCATAGAGCCAAGGAGTTAGAAAATGGCACGCGTCAAGCGGGCGGTCAACGCCCAGAAGAAGCGCCGGTCCACCCTCGAGCGGGCCGCGGGTTACCGCGGTCAGCGCTCGCGCCTTTACCGGAAGGCCAAGGAGCAGGTCACCCACTCCATGGTCTACAGCTACAACGACCGCCGGAAGCGCAAGGGCGACTTCCGCAAGCTGTGGATCCAGCGCATCAACGCCGCCGCCCGCGCGAACGGCATGACGTACAACCGCTTCATCCAGGGCCTCAAGGCCGCTGAGATCGAGGTCGACCGCCGCATGCTCGCCGAGCTCGCGGTGAACGACGAGGCCGCCTTCGCGACCCTCGTCGAGGTTGCCAAGAAGGCCCTCCCGGCCGACGTCAACGCCCCCGCGGCGTAACCCACGCGCATGTCAGGACGCCCCGTCGGGCCTGCCGACCTCCCCGTGACGCTCTCGAACCCGAGGGCCGAGCGTGTCAAGAGAGTCGCGGCCCTGGCGGGGCGTTCTGCGCGTTCGCGCGCCGGCGCCTGGCTGGTCGAGGGTCCGCAGTCCGTCCGCGAGGCGGTGCGCTTCGCCCCCGAGCGGGTGCGGGACGTGTACCTGTCCGCGGAGGCGCTCGAGCGCCACCCGGAGATCGCCGCCGCCGCGCTCGACGCCTCGCTGTACCTGCACGTGGGTACCGACCAGGTGCTCGACGCGATGAGCGGGGATGCCCAGGGCGTGGTCGCGGTGCTCGACTCGACCGGCCACTCGCTCGACGACGTGGTGGCCGCGCGGCCCCGGCTCGTCGCGGTGCTGTCCAACGTGCGCGACCCCGGCAACGCGGGCACGGTGATCCGCGCGGCGGACGCCGCCGGCGCCGACGCGGTCGTGCTCGCGGGGGAGTCCGTGGACCCCTCGAACCCCAAGGTGATCCGCTCCACCGCCGGCTCCCTGTTCCACCTCCCCGTCGCCCGCGCGCCCCTGGCAGACGCCGTCGAGGCGCTGCTCGAGGCCGGTCTGACCGTGCTCGCCGCCGATGGGTCGGGCGACGTCGAGCTGGGCGATGCCTCCGGCGGCCTCGACCTCGCCGCTCCCACCGCCTGGGTGTTCGGCAACGAGGCCTGGGGCCTGCGCGACGAGGAGCTCGCGCTTGCGGACACGGTGGTCCGCATCCCGATCTACGGTCGCGCCGAGAGCCTCAACCTGGGCACCGCCGCGACGGTCTGCCTGTACGCCTCGGCGACCGCGCAGCGCGCCTGACGGCTCTCACCTCGCTCCTCGTTTTCGAGGCTCTCGCGCTGCTGGCCTCGCGCGGTACTTGCCCGCTCCCTCTCCCTCTCCCTTGCACGCGCCCCCTTGCCCTTGGCTCGAGCGGATTGTGTCGCTTTCGGCGCGTCCATGCGCCTCAGGGAGCGAATCGTGACGGTCACCGTCGACGCCGGCCCGATCGCCACTTCCGGAGCGGGCGCCGCGCTCGAGAACCGATGTCCCCGTGCCCTGCGCTGGGCCTCGATCCACAACACGGGCGCCATGGACGGCGTGCGAGCGCGCATCCGAGCAACCCTGCCGCCGTGCGCACACATCGGCCTTCGGAACGCATGCCCGCCGAGGTGCGGTCGGGCCTGAGGAGCTACTCGCGAGGCGAGCTCGTGGCGATGACCTCGGCGCGGGCCGTCCGGACCGCCATCGACGCGTTGGAGATCGTCGCGGTGATGCCCGGACGGTATGTGGCGCTCGCGCATGCCCGCGCGTTTGCGCCGCGCGCGCACGCCCTCGCAGAGGCGACGGGAGGAGCGGTGACGGGGGAGGGCGCGCTGTTCGCGGCCGGGATCCTGGACGGGGCTCCCGGTCGGATTCTCGTTGTCGCTCCACCGGGTCGTGGCCGGCCGGATCTCGACTGGGGCACGGCGTTCACGTCGACCGCGGCGCGGCCCGTCTCGATGCGAGGGTTCCTCCGTTGCGCGGAGCCGGCGCACGCCGTCTTCGATGCGTGGAGCCGTGGGCCGCAGGACCGCGCCGCAGGGACCGTCCTGGCCGCGATGCAGAAACGGGCGGTGAGCCCGCGCGACCTGCGCGAGGTCGCGGAGTCGCAGCCGGCCTGCCGGGACCGCCGCGGGCTCGATGCGGTGATCGCCGCGTTCGAGCGCGGCGCGCACTCGTACCTCGAATACGAGGGCATGGCCACGGTGTTCCGCGGGCGGGAGTTCGACCGATTCACCCGGCAGCACGCGGTGCGCCCCGTGAGGAACCTGTACTACCTCGACATGTACGACGCCGCGACCATGACGGCCGTCGAGCTCGACGGGGAGGGCTATCACACCGCCGCAGAGCACCGGGAGTCCGACTGCCGGCGGGACGCGGAGCTCGCCGGCATCGGAATCCAGACGATCAGGCTCACGTACCGGCAGGTGACGCGCCAACCTGAGTGGTGCCGCGAGGTGGTGAGGGGAGTGCTCGCGGCGCGGGCGACACGATTCGCTCCGTAGGACGCGGTGACCGGCCGAAAACGACACAATCCGCTCGAGCGGAGGGCGCCCGGAAAAGCGGGGCTCTCGTGAGCGGAAAAGCGGGGCTCTCGCGAGCGGAAATGCGGGGCTGTCGCGAGCGGGAAAGCGGCCCGGTGTGACGAATCCCACGTCGCAGGCGCACTCCTGGATGCTTGCCCCTCGGCAAGAATAGGGGGATGCCCCTTGGACACCTCCGCTCCCGCATGCCGCGCGTCCGCGGCGTCGCGGTGGCGGCCGTCATCGTCGCGCTGATCCTCGCGCTGCAGATGGTGGTGCAGGTGGTGGGCGCGTACATCGCCGACCAGGGCGCGCACGCGGCGGCCCGCGACACCTACACGTACGTGGGCGACCTCATGGCGGAGAAGGTCTACGGCATGGCGGACGCCGGCACCGACGTGGTCGAGGGCACCGCCTCGGAGATCACCCGCGCGGGCACCCTCGCGAGCGGCGCCGACCTCACCGCCGCGCTCGCCGCGCGCCTCGACCGCGAGGACATGGTCGGCTCGATCTTCGTGGGCCGCCCCGACGGGCACACGATCGCCCTCGCCCGCGATCCCGAGGGCGACGGGTACATCCGCACGGACGTCGCGCCGGGGGTGTCGCCCGTGGCGACCCGCGAGACGCTCGACGCGGAGCTCGCGGTGATCGACTCTGTGACCGTCGAGACGGACTACGACGTCACCGGACGGCCCTGGTACCGGCTCGCGGTCGACTCGAACGAGCCCGTGTGGACCCGGCCCTACGTGTCGCTGCGCACGGGGGAGCTGGTGGTGTCGCCCGTGGTCGCGGCCCGGGTCGACGGCGACGTGCTCGCCGTCGTGGGCGCGGACCTCGACATCGACCGCGCGAGCGACCTGCTCGACGACATCCCGATCGGCGCGGACGCGCGCGCCTTCGTGCTCACCGCCGACGACCGCCGCGTCATCGCGGCCCCGCGCGGCGCGCGTGACGAGCTCGCCGAGCGCGTCGAGGACCTGGGCACCGCGCCCCCCGCGGACGAGCTGGGCCTGCGGCCGGTAGCGTCCGACACGCACGCGGCTGAGGGCACCGTCGCCGCCGGCGACATCGCGTTCGACGACGACTCCGACCTGGTGCGCCTCGAGCGCAGCATCGACGCCGACGGGCTCGACTGGATCCTCCACCTCGAGGCCCGCGAGACCGACCTCACGCCGGGCCTCAACCGGTTCACCGAGGTGGCGCTGCTCGTCACCGCGTTCTCGATTCTCATGGTGGTCCTCGCCGCGATCTTCGCCGCGCGACTGTGGCGCCCGCTCCTGCGCCTGCGCGACCGCGCGAGCACCGACCCCCTCACCGGCCTGGCGAACCGCTACGAGTTCTCGCAGCGCGCCGGCGCCATCGCCCGGGTGGCGCAGGCCGACGACCACGCGCTCCTCGTGGTGACCTTCGACCTCGACCGCTTCAAGCGGCTCAACGACAGCGCGGGCCACGATGCGGGCGACGCCGTGCTCGCCGCCGTGGGCCAGGCGCTGCTCGAGTCCGTGCGCCGCCGCGATGTGGCCGCGCGCCTGGGCGGCGACGAGTTCATCGCCGTGCTGCGCGTGCGCGACGCCGGCGCGGCCCGCGACGTCGCCTCCCGGCTCCGCCGCGACGTCGAGTCCGCCATCCGCGGGTGCGGCGCGTGGGCCGACGAGGTGGGCGTGACCGCGGGATTCGCCACCAGCGCCGTCCACGGGCACGACATCCCCACGCTGCAGCGCGCCGCCGACGCCGCGCTCGTGGCGGGCAAGCGCAAGGCCAAGGGGCACGCCTACGGCGACGCCGGCGAGCCGGGGGACGATGCGCGGGTCGCCGGGGAGCGCGGCCTCACCAGGGGAGAGGCGAGCGTCACGGATGGGGCGGGCCGCCCGCTGGCCGAGGACCGTCGCGGCCGCTGATAGTCTCCCGGCGAGTCAAGGAGGCCCCATGGACAACACGCGTCGGCTCGACATCCCCGGAGCCGCCGGCCGCGTCGAGGTCGACGGCGTGCTCGGCCTGCTCTACAAGGTCAAGGTCGACGACCAGGTGATCCTGCGCCGCAAGGGCCACTGGGCGATCCCGCTGCGCAAGGGCGGCACGGCGAGGCTCACCTCGAGCGGGCTCATCCCCGGCTTCCAGACGCTGCGGCTCGACGGCGAGCCGGTGCTGAAGATGGGCGCCCACGTCCAGCCGCCGGAGAAGGCCGCCGCCTTCAGCCCGCTGCTGCTCATCCTGCTCGGGTGGCTCGGCGCGGTCATCGCGGTGCTCATGGTGCTGTCGAACATCGTGCTCGTGAAGAACGCGAACATGCCGCGCGGGCTGCGAATCGCGCTCCCACTGGTCAACACGGTCGTGATCGCCGGCGTCATCTACGTCCTCTTCGCGCCCTACTCCGGCTGAGGCGGCGCGGGCCGCCCGCCCGGCCCGCGCATCGTCCCCCGACCCGGCCCGCGCATCGTCCCGTCACAAGGCGCCGAGGCCCCGGTAGACTGCCCGGGGTTTCGAACCGTGAAGGGCCATCCATGACTGAACTCTCTCCGCTGGACGCCGCGGGCGTCGAGGCGGCCGTGGAGGCCGCGCTCGCGGCCTTCGCGCAGGCGAACGATCTCGACGAGCTGAAGGAGGCGCGGCTCGCCCACACGGGCGACAAGGCGCCGCTGACGCTCGCCAACCGCGGCATCAAGGACCTGTCCAAGGAGGACAAGGCCGCCGCCGGCAAGGCGATGGGCGCCGCCCGGGCCGCGATGGGCCGGGCGCTGGCCGCCCGCACCGCGGAGCTCGAGGCGGAGCGCGACGCGCGCGTGCTCATCGAGGAGGCCGTGGACGTCACGCTGCCCGCGACGCGCCAGGCCACGGGCGCCCGCCACCCGCTCGAGACGCTGCAGGAGCGCATGTGCGACGTGTTCGTCTCCATGGGCTGGGAGGTGGCCGAGGGCCCGGAGATGGAGGCGGAGTGGTTCAACTTCGACGCCCTCAACTTCGACCCGGACCACCCGGCGCGCGAGATGCAGGACACCTTCTTCGTGGACCCGCCGTCGTCGGGGCTGCTGCTGCGCACGCACACCTCGCCGGTGCAGGTGCGCGCCGCGCTCGAGCGGCGTGACCTGCTCGTCGAGGAGGGCCGCGGCATCTACGTCGTGTGCCCGGGCAAGACGTTCCGCACGGACGAGCTCGACGCGACCCACACGCCCGTGTTCCACCAGATCGAGGGCCTCGCGATCGACGAGGGCCTCACCATGGCGCACCTCAAGGGCACGCTCGACCACTTCGCGAAGGCGATGTTCGGCCCGGAGGCCGTGACGCGCCTGCGCCCGTCGTTCTTCCCCTTCACCGAGCCCAGCGCGGAGATGGACCTGCGCTGCTTCGTGTGCGGCGGGGACGATGCGGCGTGCCGCACCTGCCGCGGCACCGGCTGGATCGAGTGGGGCGGGTGCGGCATGACGCACCCGAACGTCCTGGTCGCGGCCGGGATCGACCCGTCGAAGTACACCGCGTTCGCGTTCGGCATGGGAGTCGAGCGCACCCTGATGTTCCGCCACGGCGTCGCCGACATGCGCGACATGGTCGAGGGCGACGTCCGCTTCTCTCAGCAGTTCGGGATGGAGATCTGATGCCCAAGATTCCGCTCAGTTGGCTCGCGGAGTCCGTCTCCCTCGCGCCCGAGACCACGCCCGAGGAGGTCGCCACGGCGCTCGCCCGGGTGGGCCTCGAGGAGGAGGGCATCCACGGCCCCGGCGTCAAGGGACCCCTGGTGGTCGGCCGCGTGATGTCGCTCGTCAAGGAGCAGCAGTCCAACGGCAAGACCATCAACTACTGCCGCGTCGACGTGGGTTCGCACAATGACCCGGCCGGCCCGGGCCACAAGCCCGACCACAAGGTCGACTACCCGTCCTCGAAGGGCATCGTGTGCGGCGCCCGCAACTTCGTCGAGGGCGACTACGTGGTGGTCGTGCTGCCCGGCGCCGAGCTGCCCGGGCCGTTCCCCATCTCCGGCCGCAAGACGTATGGCCACTGGTCGGACGGCATGATCTGCTCGTCGCGCGAGCTGGGCCTGGGCGACGACCACGACGGCATCATCGTGCTGCAGTCCCCGTCCGGCGAGTCCGCCGAGTGGGGCGGGTACGGCGACGCCGAGCTCACCCCCGGCCAGGACGCCATCGCGCTGCTGGGCATGGACGAGTCGACCATCGAGATCAACGTCACCCCCGACCGCGGCTACTGCTTCTCCGTCCGCGGCGTGGCGCGCGAGTACGCGCACGCGACCGGCGCATCGTTCACCGATCCCGCCGGGATCGACGTGACCGGCGAGGCCGGGACCGGCTTCGAGATCCGCCTCGAGGACCAGGCGCCCGTGCGCGGCCGGGTGGGCTGCGACCGGTTCGTCGCGCGCATCGTCCGCGGCTTCGACCCCGCCGCGCCCACGCCCACGTGGATGCGCGGCCGGCTCGAGGCGGCCGGCATGCGCTCGATCTCGCTCGCCGTGGACGTCACCAACTACGTCATGCTCGAGCTGGGCCAGCCGCTGCACGCGTACGACCTCGCCACCGTGACCGCGCCCATCGTGGTGCGTCGCGCCGTGCCGGGGGAGAGCATCGTGACCCTGGACGATGCGACGCGCGTCCTGGACGGCGAGGACCTCCTCATCACGGATTCGGAGGGCGGCCACGCCCACCGGCCCATCGGCATCGCCGGCGTCATGGGCGGCGCGCTGACCGAGGTCTCCGCGACCACCACCGACGTGCTGCTCGAGGGCGCGCACTTCGACCCCATCACCGTGGCGCGCACCGCGCGCCGCCACCGACTGGGCTCGGAGGCGTCCCGCCGCTTCGAGCGCGCGGTCGACACGCAGCTGCCGCCCGTCGCGGTGCAGCGGGCGGCCAACCTGCTCGCGGAGCTGGGCGGCGGCACCATCGAGGCGGTCTACACCGACGTCGCGGACGTGGCGCCGGTCGCGCCCATCGAGATGGACGCCGACTTCCCGGCGCGCATCGTGGGCGTGCCCTACACCACCGACCAGGTGGTCGACTCGCTCACCCAGGTGGGCTGCCGCGTCGAGAAGGACGGCGGCGTGCTGATCGTGACGCCGCCCACGTGGCGCGCGGACCTCGAGGGCCCCATCAACCTGGTCGAGGAGGTCGCGCGCCTGCAGGGCTACGAGGGCCTGCCCTCGGTGCTTCCGATCGCGCCCCCGGGGCGCGGGTACACGCACTCGCAGATCGTGCGCAAGTCCGTCGCGCGGTCGCTCGCGGAGGCCGGCCTCACGCAGGTGCTCACCTACCCGTTCATCTCGGAGAAGCGCCTCGACGAGCTCATGCTCCCCGAGGACGACCAGCGTCGCGACGTGGTGCGTCTGGCCAACCCGCTGTCCGCGGAGATGCCGCTCATGCGTCCCGCGCTCATCGCGACGCTCGCCGATGCGGTGCGCGTCAACCTGGGCCGCGGCTCTCAGTCGGTGGCCGTGTACGAGACGGGCCGCGCGTACCTGTCGCGCCTCGTGGGCGACATCCCCGCGACCTACTCGGGCACGTCGATCACGCCGGACGACGTGGAGCGCCTCAACGAGGCGATCCCCGGCCAGGTGCGCCGCGTGGGCGGCATCATGGCCGGCCACCGCGTGGAGGCCGGCTGGAACGGTCCCGCCGTGGACTGGGCCTGGACCGACGCGATGGCGATGGTCGAGCGCGTCGAGCGCGCCTGCGGCGTGGTGCTGGAGATCCTGCCCGACGTCCCCGAGGGCTCGGGCCGCATCTCGACCGCGCCGTTCCACCCGGGCCGCGTGGCCATGTACTGCCTCGACGGGGAGATCGTCGGCGCGGCCGGCGAGCTGCACCCCAAGGTGTGCGAGAACCTGGGCCTTCCCGCCCGCACGGTCGCGTTCGAGCTGCTGCTCGACCCGATGATCGCGGAGTCCGAGGGCGTGCTGGTCACGGCCTCGCCCGTGTCGCAGCAGGTGCTGGCCAAGGAGGACTTCGCGTTCGTGGTGCCCGTGTCCGTGGCGGCCGGCGACCTCACCGAGGCCGTCATCGCCGCCGGGGACGGCTTGGTCGAGGACGCGCGCGTCTTCGACGTGTTCACCGGGCCTCAGGTGGGCGAGGGGCGCAAGTCGCTCGCGATCAACGTGCGCATGCGGGATGCGGACCACACCCTGACCGCCGAGGAGGTGCTCGCCGTGCGCGAGGCCATCATCGCGGCGGCGGGGGAGAAGTTCGGGGCCGTGCTGCGGTAGTTCCGCGTTCTTGGGCAACCGCCTGCCCCTCCGTCGACAACCGCCTGCCCTTCCATCGCGAAGGGGTAGGCGGTTGTCGCTTTTCCCAGGTTCTCGCGTCCTGGGGGCAAGTGGTTGTCGTTCGCGCCCGGGCCCGTCAGCGTGCGACCGGGTCGAGCACCTCGAATCCGAGCACGCCTGCGCGAACTCACCAGTCCCGGTCGATGCTTGCGAGCAGGTCGTCGACCCCGCTGGTCAACTCCACCGGTGCCCAGGCGGCGCGCGGCCGCTTGCGGGCCGGTGGCGACGCGAGACCTGCGGCGAGAAGCTTCTCCAACCCGCCGCTCGCTCGTGGGGATTCTGCCTGGATGATCACGGCAGATCCGTCTTCGAGCGCCACGCGCACCGGCTGGCCGGTCTCAACGGCGCGACGCATCGCCAGCGCGGGGTTGCCCTCGAACTCTCGTAGCGTCAACTTCTCCACGAGCCCAGTGTGCGCTCTGCATCCTTCAACCGGAAGAGCGTTGGGCCCTACGGCGCCCGCACAGGCACAGCGACCCCGCTCCGGCCCCCGCACAACCCACCTGCTATCCTTGACGACTGTGCGCCGGCCCCCGCGGCAGGGCGCACGCGTCGCAGATTGCTTCTCCTTCTCGCCGGCGGTCCGGCCATCCAGGCCAGGACAACCGCCCGGCTCGTAGAAATCCTCTCTCCGGCGAACGGACGCGGACACCTCCGCGATTCGCCACCACCGCCGGTGCCCGTGATGCTCGCCCGAGCGGTCGCGCGCGCACGGCGGCCTGCCCGAAAGGCAACCCGCATGACTCAGACCTTCGCCGCCCTCGGCGTGCCCAAGCCGCTCGTCACCGTGCTCGAGCGCGACGGCAAGACCTCCCCGTTCCCCATCCAGGCCAGCACCCTCCCGGACACGCTCGCGGGTCGCGACGTGCTGGGCCGTGGCCGCACCGGCTCCGGCAAGACCCTCGCCTTCTCTCTCCCCGTGGTCGCCCGCCTCGCCGGCGACGCGTCGCCCGGCAAGGTCGCGCGCGCCCAGAAGGGCCGCCCCCGCGCGCTCATCCTGTGCCCCACCCGCGAGCTCGCCACCCAGATCGACGCGGTGATCTCGCCCCTCGCATCCGCGTACGGCCTCACCACCACGACCATCTTCGGCGGCATCAGCCAGGCCCGTCAGGAGCGCGCCATGGCGCGCGGCGTCGACATCGTCGTGGCGTGCCCGGGGCGCCTCGAGGACCTCATGGGCCAGCGCATCGTCTCCCTGGACGCCGTCGAGATCACGGTGCTCGACGAGGCCGACCACATGGCCGACCTGGGCTTCCTGCCCGGCGTCACCCGCATCATGAACGCGACCCCCAAGCGCGGCCAGCGCCTGCTGTTCTCCGCGACGCTCGACAACGGCGTGGACAAGCTGGTCAAGCGCTTCCTCGACAACCCGACCACGCACTCCGTCGACAGCGCCGAGAGCCCCGTCGAGGCCATGACGCACCACGTGTTCCACGTGGCCGATGCGACGGCCAAGAAGGACCTGGTCCGCACCCTGGCCTCGGGCACCGGCAGGCGCGTGCTGTTCATGCGCACCAAGCACCACGCCAAGCGCCTCGCCAAGCAGCTCACCGCGGACGGCATCCCGGCCGTCGACCTGCACGGCAACCTGTCGCAGAACGCCCGCGACCGCAACCTCGCGGCCTTCGCGGACGGCTCCGCCAAGGTGCTCGTCGCGACGGACGTCGCCGCGCGCGGCGTGCACGTCGACGGCATCGAGCTCGTGGTCCACGTGGACCCGCCGGCCGAGCACAAGGCGTACCTCCACCGCTCCGGCCGCACGGCCCGCGCGGGGGAGAGCGGCGACGTCGCGACCATCGTGCTGCCCGAGCAGCGCCGCGACACCGACCAGCTGCTGCGCCAGGCCAAGATCAAGGTCACCCCGCAGAAGGTCACCGCGACGTCCGATGCGGTGACCGACCTGGTCGGCGAGGTCGCCGCGCACGTCGCGCCCGTCGCGACCGCGCCCGTTCAGCAGCGCCAGCCCAAACGGGCGAGGAACGAGCAGTCGCACTCCCAGCCGTCCCAGGGCGGCGGTCGACGCGGCGGCCGCGGTGGCCGCGGTCGCTCCGGCGGCGCCTCGCAGTCGGCGGGCCGCCCGGCGGGCGGTGCCCAGTCGACGGGCCGCGCCTCCAACGGCGCGTCGGCGGCCTCGCACCAGGGCGGTGGATCTCGCCAGGCCAGCACATCCCGTCAGGCCGCGGGTTCGCGCCCCGCATCGTCGAAGGCCTCCGGCCGCCACGCGGGCGGCCACTCGTCGGCCGCGGCCTTCTCCGCCTCCGGCGGCGGCCGCCGCCGCAGCCGCTGACACGACGGCCTACGGGTGGCCGGCACGCCGCGCGAGCGGCCTGCCGGCCACCCGGCCACACAGCCGGCAACCGGCCTACCCATCATCGAGCACCCTCGCGACGTCGTCGCGCAGCCGGGGGAGTGACAGCGTCACCGTCGCCCAGACGACCGCTGGGTCGACCCGCCAGTATTCGTGCACGATGAGGTTCCGCTGGACCTTCGGGAGTCCTGGGGGCAGGGACGGGAGCCGCGCGTACGTCTCCTCGCCCAGCGCCCCGAGCGCCTCGCCCACCACGGTGAGGCAGCGGAGCACGGCGTCGTACGTGCGCTCGTCGTCGAGGGCGGAGCGCTCGCCGTCCACGTAGCGCAGCGCGCGCTCGCACGCGCCCGCGACGTGCCGGAGGCGGGCGCGGTCCCGCTCCGGGATCGCGCCGCTCACAGCACCAGCGACGACGCGACCAGTGCGTCGCGTTCGTCGGCGGGGACCGAGCCGAGCGTGACCAGGTCGACCCGGCAACCGAGCAGCTCGCTCAGTCGGGACCTCAGCTCGGCAAGGTCGAACAGTGTGGTGCCCGGGCGTGCGTCGATCCAGAGGTCCACGTCCGAGTCCGGCCCGTCCTGAGCCCGCGCGGTCGAGCCGAACAGCCCGATGCGTCGAGCCCCTGCCCGCTCCGCGGCCTCCCGGATGCGGTCGCGCTCGCGCACCACGTCGACGATGCGCGAGCCGCGCTCGCGTGGTCCGTCGAGGTACTGGCCGAGCGCCGCCTCCACCACCGAGGTGAACGAGGGCCGGCCCGGCTGCGCCTCCACGAACGCGGCCAAGCGGCGGTCGAGGTCGTCGGGCAGGGTCACGGTCGCACGTCGCACGATTGCGACGCTATCACCAGATGGTGATTCCGGTGCGGTCCTGGGGAGAGCGACCCCACGACACACGAAGGGGCGGACCGGGCACGTGCCCGGTCCGCCCCTTCGGCGTATGCGGCGAGTGTCAGGCCTGCGCGGTGACCTCGAGGCCCACCTGGGCCGGCAGATCCTGCGAGGAGGAGCCGGCGCCGATGAGGTAGCGGCCCTCCTGGACGCGCAGGGCACCCTCGTGCAGCCAGTCCGCGGGCGCGCCCTCGAGACGCAGCGCGTCGTCCCAGACGGCCAGGCGCGCGAGCGGGAACGTCACGGCGACCTCGCGGGCCTCGCCCGGCTCCAGGCGCACGCGCTCGAAGCCGACCAGCAGGCGCAGCGGCGTGGGCAGCTCGAGCCGCTCGTCGCGCAGGGCGTAGACCTGCACCAGCTCCTCCGCGACGCGGTCGCCCGCGTTGCGGACGGTGACCGTGGCGGTCACGGTGGCCTCGTCCTCGCGTGCGACGAGGCCGGGGTGGCGGTGCGTGGGCGCCGGCGCCGGGACGGTCGCGGCGGACAGCGCCACGCCGTCGTAGGCCACCTGCGAGTAGGTGAGGCCATGGCCGAACGCGAACCGGTACGTGCCCGGCTGGTGACGGTAGGTGGCCTGCTGGCGCAGGGTGTCGTAGTCGAACAGGTCGCCGGCCTGGTCCGCGTGAGCGGGCCACGACTGCGCGAGGCGGCCGGTGGGCTCCACGTCGCCGGACAGGACGTCGATGACGCCGTGGCCGTGCTCCTGGCCGCCGTGGCTGGTCCACACGATGGTGGGCTCGTCGGCCAGGTCGCCCAGGATGTACGGGAAGCTCGACGTGAGGCACAGGACGGTCGCCGGGTTGGCGTCGCGCGCGACGCGGTAGACCTCGGCGGCGCACGCGGGCAGGTCGAGGTGCGGGCGGTCCTCGGTCTCGCGGCCCGCGAGGTGAGGGTCGTTGCCCACGGCGACGATCACCGCATCGGCTCCGGTCGCGGCCTCCGCGACGGCCGCGAGGCCCGAGCGGGTGACGCGGGCCGTGAAGCGCTCGGCCGCGTCGAGCGTGACCGCGTCGGCGGCGACCAGGCCGCCGTCGCGCATGACGCGGACCCAGCGGCCCGAGCCCAGGTGCAGGAGCGACCAGGTGCCGTCCGCGTGCACGTGGCGGCGGAAGCTCTCCTGCGCGACCCAGCCGCCCACGCGGTCCGCGTCGGCGTGCATGGGCCAGTGGCCGCCGGTGAGCAGCTTGCCGCTCGCGTGCGAGCGCAGCGTGAGCACGCCGTCGCCCCAGTCGGTCAGGTCGAACAGCGCGTCCGCCTCGCACGTGGGCGCGGCGGCCGTGACGGTCGCCCCGTCGGCGGTCGCGGTGACGTAGGCCCCGGACGATGCGGCGCGCAGGGCCACGGTGTCCGCGCCGGTGGCGACGGTCACCTGGGCGTCGGGGAAGCGCTCGGCGAGCGCGGAGGCGAGGGTCGACTTGTACGGCGGGGTGCCCGCGTACCAGTCGGTGAGGATGTCGTCCGCGAGGGGGCCCACGACGGCGATGCGGGCGGGCGCGGCGAGCGGGAGCAGGCACGCCTCGTTGCGCAGCACCACGACGGATCGCGCGACGGCCTCGCGGGCGAGGGCGCGCGACGCGGGGGTGTAGATGTCCTCGACGGTGATGCCCGCGTAGGGGTCGGCGTCGCCGTCGAACTCGCCGGTGCGCACGCGCAGCTCGAGCAGGCGCAGCACGGCCCGGTCGACCTCGTCCATGGTGAGCAGGCCCTGCTCGAGGGCGGCCGTGACCTGGTCGATCGTGGGCTGGGCGTTGGCGTCGTTGTCCGTGAAGGAGTCCATGCCGCCGCGCACCAGCGCGGCCGCGCCGTGCGTGAAGTCGGGCTCCTCGCGCTGGGTGGTCACCAGGAAGGTGGGGGCCGCGGCGTCCGAGACGATCGCGATGGATCCGGGCGCCCACGAGCGGGCCTCGGCGACCAGCTCGGGCTGGGTGTGCGCGGCCTTGCCGTTGACCCGGTTGTAGGCGAGCATCATGCCGCCGGCGGCGCCGGACTCGATGCCGCAGCGGAACGCGGGCAGCTCCTCCTCGTGGAGCGTGCGCAGCGACATCTCCGACGAGGTGACCGAGCGGTCCGTCTCGTTCGAGTAGCCCAGGAAGTGCTTGACGGCGGCGACCGTGCGCCACACCGTCGGGTGGTGGCCGCGCAGGCCCTGCGCGTACGCGGCGCCCATCGCGCCGGTGAGGTGCGGGTCCTCGGAGTAGCCCTCCTCGTTGCGGCCCCACAGCGGGTGGCGCAGCGTGTTGACCACGGGGGCCCACACGTTGAGGCTCACCGACGACTTCTCGGCGCGCTTGGCGCGCACCTCGGTCGAGGAGACCTCGCCCACGCGCTCGATGAGGTCGAGGTCCCACGTGGCCGCGAGGCCCACGGGCTGCGGGAACACGGTGGCCGTGCCCATCCACGCGGCGCCGTGCAGCGCCTCGCAGCCGGTGTGGAACTCGCCCAGGCCCAGGCGCTCGTTGGCGGGGACCACCTGGTGGAGCATCGCGATGCGCTCCTCGGTGGAGAGCCGGTCGAGCAGGTCGCGGGCGCGCGCCTCGGTCGGCTGGTCGGGCTGCCGGAACACCGGCGTCGTGTCGGTCATGCTGGATCCTTCTGGTCGGGCCCGCCGCTGGGGCGGGCGGATACGTTCGTGTCAGCCGCGCCGGTCGAGCGCGACCACATCGCCGGAGTCGAGGGAGAGGACGGGGCCCAGGTCCGCGCCGGTGAGCAGGTCGCGGCCGCCCTGGTCGAGCGTCACCGTGGCGGGTGCGCCGTGGTTGAGCAGGAACAGCACGTCGCCGCGGCGCACGGCCTCGACGCCCGCGGGCAGGTCGGCCACCGGGCCGGTCACGTCCGCGGCCGCGAGGGCCTCGGCGAGCACGGTGTCCAGGGCGGCGTCGTCCACGACGGCGCCCAGGTACCAGGCGGTTCCCTCGCCCTCGGCCCGGCGCGTGAGCGCCGGCATGCCGGTCAGGTCGCCGGAGGAGAAGCGGGCGAGCACGGTCGCATCGTCCGCGCGGAGGCGCTCGGCCAGGACCGATGCGGTGATGGGGGAGGCGGGTGCCCCCGCCCAGTCGGCGGTCGCCTGGAGGGTCACGCCCTCGTCGGGCACGCCGCCCCACTCCTCGCCGGAGACGCCCAGCAGATCCGTGAGCACGACGGGGGAGCGGCCCTGGTGGATGTGTCCGCGCGAGTCGGCCACGCCCGAGTACGGGCCCACCACCAGGCTGGCGCCGCGGCGGACCGCGGCCGTGATCTCCGCGGCGGCGTCGCTCTCGAGGATGTAGGAGTGCGGCACGAGCACGGCGTCGTAGCCCTCGAGCGAGGCGCCCGGGCGCACCACGTCCGCGGGGATGCCGCGGCTCCACAGCGACCGGTACCAGCGGTTGAGCTGCTCGAGCGTGGCCATGCGCGCGGTGGGGCGGCCCGGCTCCTCCGCGGCCCACCACGACGGCCAGTCGAACAGCACGGCGACGCGGGCGTCGATGCGTGAGCCCACGACCGGCGCGAGGGCCTTCATGTCCGCGCCCAGGCGGCACACGGTGCGGAACACCTCGGTGTCCTCGCCGGCGTGCGGCAGGAGTGCGGAGTGGTGGCGCTCGGCGCCGAACGGCGACTGGCGCCACTGGAAGAAGCAGATGCCGTCCGCGCCGCGCGCGACCGCCTGGATCGAGTCGAGCCGGCCGCGGGCGGGGCCCTTGGGCAGGTTGTGCTCGCGCCACGAGGTCGAGGAGATGGCCTGCTCCATGAGCATCCACGGGCGGCCGCCGCCCAGCGAGCGCATGAGGTCCTGGACCAGCGCCGTGTCCGCGGGGGAGTTCGCGTCGCTGTGGTCCGGGTACTGGTCGTCGGCGACGACGTCGACGTGGTCCGCCCACGTCCAGTAGTCCACGTGCGGGAAGAAGCCCATGAAGTTGGTGGTGATGGGCTGGGTCGCGCCGACGGCCCGGATGGCCTCGCGCTGCTCGTCGTAGCACGCGAGCATCTGGTCCGAGCTGTAGCGGCGGAAGTCGAGGTTCTGCGTGGGGTTGACCAGGTAGGGCATCGCGCGCGGCGGGAGCACCTCCTCGAAGGAGCGGTAGCCCTGCGACCACACGGCGGTGCCCCACGCGGCGTTGAGCGCCTCGATGGTGCCGTAGCGGCGCGTGAGCCACGCACGGAACTCGCGAGCGGCCTCGTCGCCGTAGTCGAGCTGGCCGTACTCGTTGCCCACGTGCCACATCACCACGGCCGGGTGGTCGACGTAGCGCTCCGCGAGGTCGCGGGCGATCGCGAGCGAGCGCTCGCGGTACACGCGGGAGGCGGGCGTGAACTGGTTGCGCGACCCGGCGACCAGGCGCACGCCGTTCTGGTCGACCGGCAGGATCTCGGGGTGCTCGATGCCCAGCCACGGCGGCGGCGAGGCGCACGGCGTGGCGAGGTCGACGTCGATCCCGTTGGCGTGGAGCAGATCGAGGATCTCGTCGAGCCAGGCGAAGTTGCGCTCGCCGGGGGAGGGCTCGAGGGTCGCCCAGGAGAACACGCCGACGGTGACCAGGTTGACCCCGGCCTCGACCATCAGGCGGACGTCCTCGTCCCAGGTCTCGCGGGGCCACTGCTCGGGGTTGTAGTCGCCGCCGAAGATGACGCGCGGCGCGGTGTTCTCGTGGGGGGAGGGAGGCATCCTTGGTTCCTTCTTGTCGCAATCGTCGAAGCGCTTCAACAAATCGAGCCTATACTAACCGCCGTGACTGATCAGCACCGGCGCGACGACGCGCTCCATGTCCTCCGCTACTCCCGGCCCGCGAACACCTGGCTCGAGGCGCTGCCCATCGGCAACGGGCATCGCGGCGCCATGTGCGAGGGCGGGGCCGGCCTCGAGCGGCTCTGGCTCAACGACGTCACCGCCTGGTCCGGGCCGGTGCCGGAGGGCCTCCTGCCCGACGCCGCGTCGATGGGCGCCGAGCGCCTCGGCGAGATCCGTGAGGCGCTGGCCGGGGGCGACGCGGGCCGCGCCGAGAGCCTCCTCATGGCCCAGCAGACCCCCTGGGTCCAGGCCTACCTGCCGCTCGGCCGGGTGGACATCGAGGTGGTCGGCGCCGTCGGCGAGCCCGCCGCCTACTCCCGCAGCCTCGACCTGCGCACCGCCGTGGCCGAGCACCGCTACGAGCACGGCGCGGGCGAGGTGGCACACCGCTCGTGGGCGGACATGGAGACCGGCGCGATCATGCACCGCGTCACCGCCGACCGCCCCGTGGCGCTGCGCGTGAGCATCGACAGCCCGCTGCGCCGCGCGGACGATGCGGCCGTGGACCACGATGCCTCCGACCTGGTCGCACGCCTCCTGCTCCCCGTCGACGTCGCCCCCGGGCACGAGGGCCCCGCGGAGCCGGTCCGCTACGACCCCGAGTCCGGACGACGCGGCACCGTCGCGGTCCGCGCCAGCGGCGACGCGACGGTCGAGGGCGACGTCCTGGTCTGCGCGCCCGCCACGGAGCACCTGATCGCCGTGGCGACCGCGACCTCGCCGTCGCTGCCGGGCGAACCTGCCGACGCCCGTGACGACCTCGCGCGCGCGACCGCGATCCTCGACCGTGCGGGGACCGCCAGCGCCCTGCGGGCCGCGGACGCCGATGCGCTGCTCGCCGGCCACGTCGCCGCCCACGCCGCGCAGTACGACCGCTGCGCTCTGGAGCTTCCCTCGGCCCCCGACGCACCGGACCTCGACAGCGACGCCCGCGTGGTTCGCGCTCAGGAGCGGCCCGACGAGGGCCTCGCCGCGCTCGCGTTCCACTACGGGCGCTACCTGCTCATCGCATCGTCTCAGCCCGGCGGGCTCCCGGCCAATCTCCAGGGCATGTGGAACGCCGAGCTGCCGGGCCCCTGGTCGAGCGCCTACACCACCAACATCAACCTGCAGATGGCGTACTGGCACGCGGAGACCACCAACCTCCCCGAGTGCCACGTCCCGCTGCTCGACTTCGTCGCCCGCGTCGCGCGGACCACCGGCGAGGAGGCCGCGCGCGCCCTCTACGGCTGCGACGGTTGGGTGCTGCACCACAACACCGACCCCTGGGGCCACGCCTCCGCCGTGGGCGCGGGCCACGGCGATCCCGCCTGGGCGTTCTGGCCCATGGGCGGGCTGTGGCTCGCGACGCACCTGTGGGAGCACTACCGCTTCGGCGGCGACCTCGACTTCCTGCGCGAGCGCGCCTGGCCGGTCCTCGAGTCCGCGGCGCGGTTCGCGTGCGACTGGGTGCAGACCGACGGCGAGCGCGCGTGGACCAGCCCGTCCGCGTCCCCCGAGAACCACTACGTCGACGCCGACGGCACACCGCGCGGCGTCGCCCAGACGTCGACCATGGACGTCGCCCTGGTCCGCGAGCTCGCCGCCGCGTGCGGCGAGGCCGCGCGCGTGCTCGGCCTCGACTCGGACGTCGTCTCCCGTGTCCAGGTCCTGGCGGACGCCCTGCCCGACCCGCGCATCGGCTCCCGGGGCGAACTCCTCGAGTGGGACCGCGAGCGCGAGGAGGCCGAGCCCCTCCACCGTCACCTGTCCCACCTGGTGGGGCTGTACCCGTTCGACCAGATCACGCCCGGGGCCACGCCCGACCTGGCCGGGGCCTGCGCGACGTCGATCCTGGGCCGCGGCCTCGAGAGCACCGGCTGGGCGCTCGCGTGGCGCCTGTCCATGTGGGCGCGCCTGGGCGAGCCCGCGCGCGTGCACGAGCACACCCGCCTCGCGCTCCGGCCCGCGGCCACCGGGGGAGCGGAGCACCGCGGCGGCGTGTACGCCAATCTGTTCAGCGCGCACCCGCCGTTCCAGATCGACGGCAACATGGGCCTCACCGCGGGCATCGCGGAGGCGCTGCTGCAGTCGCACGGCGGCGTGCTGCGCCTGCTCCCCGCGCTGCCGGAGCAGTGGCCCGACGGCGCCGTGCGCGGCCTGCGGGCCCGCGGCGGGGCGCTCGTCGACCTCGAGTGGCGCGGGGGCCGCCTGGTCACGGCGCGGCTGCGTGCGGCCGGCGCCCCGGTCGACGTCACGGTGGTCACCCCGGACGGCGCCGAGCGCCGCGTGCGTCTCGAGGCCGACGCGCCGGTGGTCATCGGCGCCTGACCGCACCCCGCGTCGGGAGCGCCCGGGCCACCCCGAGAGCCCGCGCGACCGGGCGGGGCCGGTGGCGGGTCCCGGCCCGCGCACGTCACACTGGAGGGCGCGACCTCGCGACCCCGCCCACGTCCGCGCGCCCTCCGCGCGCCTCACCCTAGGAGACCCATTGCGCATCGATCCGGACAGCCGCGGCGTGCAGGGGGTGACCGGCTTCCTGGAGTTCGTCGCGCTCAACGTGGTGTTCATCATCGCGTGCCTGCCGGTCGTGACCATCGGCGTCGCCACGAGCTCTCTGTTCGAGGTGACCATGCGCTACTCGGACGACGAGCGCGGCAAGCCGCTGCCGGACTTCTTCCGGGCGCTGCGCCGCAACTTCGCGCCGGCCACGCTCGTCTACCTCGCGTTCGCGATTCCCGGGGCCATGCTGGCGTTCTCCGGATTCTTCTGGCTGTCGCAGGGCAGCATCGTCTCGGGCATCGCGGGAGTCCTCGCGTTCGTCGCGGCGGCGTACTGCGTGGCCGCGTTCATCCTGGGCATGGGGCTGGTGGCCCGCTACCGCCAGACGGTCCGCCAGACGCTGCGCAACGCCCTGCTGCTGCCCGGCGCCGAGCCCGTGCGCACCTTCGCGCTCGTGCTCATCCCGGTGACGGCGGCCGCGCTCGTCGTCGTCTTCCGGCCGTTCTGGATCATCCTCATCACCGTGGGCTTCTCGACGGCCGCGTACGGCGCCGCCTTCCTGTTCCGGAGCATGTTCTCCCGCCAGGCCTGACGGCCGCCCGGATGCGCCGAGGGGGCGGGAGGCCGCATGGCCTCCCGCCCCCTCGGCGGTCGTCGATCAGCGGTGGACGCGCACGTCCACCTGGGCGTCCGCACCCTCGACCGTGGCCGATGCGGTGGTGCCCTCGCCGGTGACGCGCACCTGGACGCGGGCGCCGTCGGTGGTCACCAGGGCGATCGAGGCATCGATCGCGTCCTCCGTCGGGTAGACGTCGAGGACCAGGCCCTCGAGGTAGTCGTAGTCCGGACGGTCGGCCCGCGCGCCGCGCGGGATGACGGCGCCGGGACGCACGTAGAGGGGGAGCGAGTCGAAGCCGTGGTTCTCGCGCACCCAGCGGCCGCCCTCGACGCGCTCGCCCGTGAGGAGCGAGGTCCACGTGCCCGCGGGCAGGTAGAACTCCACGTCGCCGGTGGCGCTCATGACCGGGGCGACCAGCAGGTCGCGGCCCAGCATGTACTGGCGGTCCAGGTAGGTGACGGCCGGGTCCTCCGGGAACTCGAAGAACATGGGACGCGCGATGGAGACGCCCGTCTCGTGCGCGTCCGCGCCCGCGGCGAGCAGGTACGGCATGAGCGTGTTCTTGAGCTCGGCGAAGCGGCGGGTGATCGCGACCGCCTCGTCGTCGAATGCCCACGGCACGCGGTAGCTCTCCGAGCCGTGCAGGCGCGAGTGCGAGGACAGCAGGCCGAAGGCCACCCAGCGCTTGAACACGCCGGGGTCCGGGGTGCCCTCGAAGCCGCCGATGTCGTGGCTCCAGTAGCCGAAGCCGGACGAGGCGAGCGACAGGCCGCCGCGCAGCGTCTCCGCCATCGAGGCGTAGGTGGACGTGTTGTCGCCGCCCCAGTGGACCGGGAACTGCTGGCCGCCGGCGGTGGCGGAGCGGGCGAACAGGACGGCGTCGCCCTCGCCACGCTCGGCCTTGAGCACCTCGAACACGGCGTCGTTGTACAGCTGCGTGTAGAGGTTGTGCATCACGTGCGGGTCGGTGCCGTCGTGGTAGACCACGTCGGTGGGGATGCGCTCGCCGAAGTCGGTCTTGAGCGAGTCGATGCCCTGGCGCAGCAGGGTGCGCAGGTGCTCCTGGAACCAGGCGCGCGCCTCGGGGTTGGTGAAGTCCACCAGCGCCATGCCGGCGACCCAGAGGTCCCACTGCCACACCGAGCCGTCGGTGTTCTTGACGAAGTAGCCGCGCTCGAGGCCCTCGTCGAACAGCGGCGAGCGCTGCGCGATGTAGGGGTTGATCCACGCGCAGAGCTTGAGGTCCTTGTCGTGGAGGCGGGCGAGCATGCCCTCCGGGTCCGGGAACGTGCGCTCGTCCCAGGTGAGGTTGGTCCACTCGAACTCGCGCATCCAGAAGCAGTCGAAGTGGAACACCGACAGCGGGATGCCGCGCTCGCGCATGCCGTCGACGAAGCTCGAGACGGTGGCCTCGTCGTAGTCGGTGGTGAAGGAGGTCGACAGCCACAGGCCGTACGACCACGCCGGCACGGTCGCCGGACGGCCGGTGAGGCGGGTGTAGCGGTCGATGACGTCCTTGGGCGTGGGGCCCGCGAAGACGAAGTACTCGACCGACTGGCCGGGCACGGAGAACTGGACGCGCTCGACGGCCTCGGAGCCCACCTCGAAGGAGACGTGCTCGGGGTGGTTGACCAGCACGCCGTAGCCGCGGTTGGTCATGTAGAACGGGACGTTCTTGTAGGACTGCTCGCTCGAGGTGCCGCCGTCGGCGTTCCAGCTGTCGACGGTCTGGCCGTTCTTTACGAAGGGGCCGAAGCGCTCGCCCAGGCCGTACACGACCTCGCCGACGCCCAGGTCGAGCTGCTCGTGCGTGTACGCGCGGGCCGTCGCGCGGCCGTCAGCGGTGACGCCGGTCTCGCCTGCGGGCTCGGCCACGACGGCCGCGTCCGCGGCCAGGATCATGTGGCCGGGGCCCTTCTCGCCGGAGCCGGTCAGGCGGGTCTCGCCGTCGAAGAACTCGAGGCTCCAGGGCGCGCCGGCGCTGACGACCGCGCGCAGGCGGCCCGCGGTGACGGTGCCGGCCTCGTCCGTGATCTCCACGCCGCCCTCGCAGGCGTCCTGCGCGAGGAGGGGGAAGCCGGGGGAGCGGTGCGCGCCACGGTGGTGGTCGATGCGCACGCGGATGACGCCGTCGGCGACGGGCGCGACCGTGACCTCGAGGGCCGGCAAGTTGAGGACGTTGCCGCGCTCACGGATCTCGCGGGTGGGGGCGAGGACCTCGAGGGCGCCGTCGCGCTCGGTGAGGCGATAGGCCTCGCGCGCGTACAGGGCGGTGACGCCGGGGCGCCGCTGCCAGAAACCGTCGGTGAACTTCATGGTGTCTTTGCTCCTACGTAGGGGGGGTCGGGTCAGGCGGGGCGCGGTGCCGCGGGGACGACGGAGCCGTGGCTGAGGTAGGTCGGGGGGATGAGCGTGACGCCCGGGGCCTCGAGGCCGTCCTCGACGATGCCGGCGAGGATCTCCACGGCCTTGCCGCACGAGGCGGCGGCGTCGAGCGGGATGGTGTCGAGCGTGATCGACAGCCGCGAGGTGGGGAACGCGACGCCGGCGGCCACGACGGCCACGTCGCCGGGCACGGTCATGCCGCGCGCGGCGAGCCCGTCGAGGGCGGACTGCGCCACCTCCTCGGTGGTGTTGAGGACGAGTCCGTCGAGGTCCGGCAGGACGGCGAGCAGGTCCTCGAGCGCGCGGTCCGCGGCGTGGAGGTCGGGGTAGGCGACCGCGGGGGACAGGCCCAGCTCGCGCGTGTGCGCGGCGAAGGCGTCGCGGAAGCGCAGCGGGAAGTTCGACTCGCGCAGGACGGCGGTGCGGGGGTGGGAGATGAGGCCGATGCGCCGGCGGCCGGCGGCGACGAGCGCGTCGACCGCCTCGCGGGCCGCGGCGGCGAAGTCGAGGTCGACGCACACGATGCCGTCGGTGCGGTCGGGGATGCCGATGAACACCGCGGGGTGGTTGAGGGCCCGGGCGAGGTCGGCGCGCTCGTCGTGCGCCGCGACGTCGAGCACGACGATGCCGTCGGCGAGGGCGGTGGCGGCGCTGCGGCGCATGCCCTCGGAGGCGTCGTCGTCGACCAGGAGGAGCGTGTCGTAGCCGTGGGCGCGTGCGGCCTTGGTGACCTCCAGGGCGAAGACCATGTGGGCGCTCTGGTCGGTGTCCGGGTGCAGCGGGGCGGTGACGGCCATGATCTGCGCGCGCTTGGCGGCGAGCATGCGCGCGGAGGCGTTCGGGAGGTAGCCGAGGCGCTCGACCGCGTCGAGCACGCGCTGGCGCGTGTCCTGGCGGATGGACCGCTTGCCCGAGAGCGCGTACGACACGGTGGATGCGCTGACGCCCGCCTCGCGGGCGACGTCCTCGATGGTGGGCATGATGACCTCGCTGTCGGATCATGGCGCTGTCGAAGCGCTTCGATAGTGTGTTACAGGTGACCTTATGTCACGCGGCGGCGGGCGGCAAGCCCGAGCCGTTCGCGTGTCGCGGGGGGAGTGCGGCGCGCGGTGCGGTGGGGCGGGGATGGGGGCGGGAGAGGCGCACCTGGTTCGAGGGCTACGCGGCGCCCGACGTCCTCCGCCCCCACGTGACGCGAGGCCCGCGCTCGATGGTCGATCGAGCACGGGCCCCGCGGTCAGTGGCGCCTAGTCGAGGATCACTCGAAGGCGGCGGTGATGGCGAGGCGGGCGTCGTTCTGCGCCTTGGCATTCGCCATGTCGACCTCGAGGACCTGGGCGAAGCCGAGGCCCTCGGCCTTCGACTGGAGGTCAGCGAGAAGCGACTCGAACTGCGCGTCGTCCTGCGCGAAGACCAGCTGCCACGAGTAGGTCACGACGACGTCCTTGATCTGGTTGCGCAGCGTCTCGATCTCCGACGAGTCGGTCGGGGTGGTGAAGGACGCACCGGGGGCGACCAGCACGGCGTCGTTCTGCTCGAGGTACTCCATGGTGGTCATGGCGCCGCCCATGTGCTCCGACCAGTCCGCGTGCAGCGCGGTCTCGGTGTGCTCCTGGTAGCTGGGCCACGACTTGTACGAGAACGGGAGGCCGGTTGCGGTGTCGGTGTCCTCGGGCAGCACGGCGCTCACGTTGAGGGCCGAGGTGCCGTCGATGTACGAGCCGCCGCCCCACTCCTCGGGCACGGTCGCGTCGCCACCGAGGAAGACCTCGAGGCCGAAGTCGGTGAGCGCGGGCTCGCCGTCCTCGGCGATCTCCCAGGTGAGGCCCTCGGGGCCCGCGGCGCCCATGGTCTGGCTGTTGTTCATGTACGTGCCCTCGGGCGAGTACAGCCAGTCGATGAACGCGGCCATGCGCTCGGGGTCCTCGGCCTGCGAGCCGATGGCGATGACCTGGTCGCCGCCGTACGCCTCGGCGCCGTAGGAGAAGATCTCCATGTCCTTCAGCGGGGCGATCATGAAGCCCTTGCCCGCGGAGGTGTTCGCGTCGGTGTTGAACGCCGACTGGCCGAGCCACGGCCACCAGGAGAAGAGCACCTGGCCGTTCTGGAACTTCGAGAACAGCGTGTCGTAGTTCTGGGTGGTCGACTCGGGGTCCATGAGGCCCATCTGGTTCGCCTCGTAGTAGAAGCGCATGGTGCGGATGTACTCGGAGTCCGAGTCGATGATGCTCTGGTAGTCGGAGCCGTCCGCCTTGGCGAGCACGAAGCCCACCTCGTCGTAGCCGTAGAAGGTGGTGGGCTGCTTGCCCGTCACCATCATGTTGCCGTCCCAGTCCTTGAACAGCGACAGCGGGTAGACCGTCTGGCCGTTCTCGGTGGTCGGGTGGAGCTCCTGCATGCCCTTGAGCACGGGGAGGAGGTCCTCGAGGGTGTCGATCTCGGGGTAGCCGAGCTCCGCGTAGAGGTCCCAGCGGATGAAGGGGCCGAAGGTGGGGTCGAAGCCCTCGGACGACTGGGTCGGGAGGAGCGACGACACCTGGGTGGGCGTCGCGTACACGCCGTCCGTGCCCTCGTTGAGGTGCTGCACGGCGGTGTCGAACTCCGCGACGTGCTCCATCGCGGGGTAGTAGTCCGCCATGTCGAGCAGGAGCCCGCCCTGGATGAGCTCGTTCATGCGGGTGCCCTTGTCGGTGACGATGAGGTCACCCAGGTCGCCCGCCGCGACGCGCGTGTTGTACAGAGTGTCGCCACCGCCCGCGACGTTCGGGGCGATGATGTTGAGGTTCATGTTGAACTTGTCCTTGACCACCTGGGCGAACCAGCCGGTCTGCATGCCCATGTAGTTGGCGAGACCCGAGAACACGTCGATCGTGATCTCGTCCTCCCACTGGGCGGGGAATTCCGTGATCGGGCCGGCGGTGGTGCCCTCGGCACCGTCCGTCGACGAGGTGGAGTCCGAGGCGCAGGACGAGAGCGCGCCGGCCGCGAGCAGAGCGGAGGCGGCCAGGGCCACCGAGCGCTTCAGCTTCATTGCTGGGTTCCTTTCTGGAGGGGGTTGTGGGTCAGCCCTTCACCGCGCCGAGCATGATGCCCTTGACGAAGAAGCGCTGGAACAGCGGGTAGATGAAGATGATGGGAAGCACCACGAGCACCGACACGGTCATGCGGATGGACGTGGGGGTCTGAGTGGAGGCGGCGTCCGCAAGGGCGCCCAGGTTTCCACCGGCGTTCGCGGCGGCCTGAGCGAGGGAGTTCGCCTGGTTGATGAACATGTAGAGCAGGTACTGAAGGGTGTACAGGCTCTGGTCCGTGATGTAGATCAGGGTGTCCTGGAAGGAGTTCCACTGGGACACGGCCGCGAAGATCGCGATGGTCGCGAGGATGGGCGTCATGTTCGGCAGGTAGATCGTGAGGAAGATGCGCGCGATGCCGGCGCCGTCGACCTCCGCGGCCTCCTGCAGCTCGCGGGGCATGCCCTCGACGTAGGTCTTCACCAGCACGATGAAGAACGGCTGCACCACGAACGGGAGCACGTAGACCCAGAAGTTGTTGGTCAGGCCCAGGTTCTTCATGATGATGAACATCGGGATCAGACCCGCGCTGAAGTACATGGTGACGACCAGGAAGCGGTACCAGAACTGGCGGCCCCACATCTGGCGCTGCGAGAACATGAAGCCCAGGAAGGCCGAGGCGAACACGGTCGCCGCGGTGCCGAGCACGGTACGCGCGACGGAGACCGCGGCGGCGGAGGTCAGGCCGTTGAGCTGGAAGACCTGCTCGAAGTTGGCCAGGTGGAAGCCCACCGGGACGAGGCGGACCTCGCCCAGGGCCGACACGTCGTTCGCGCTGACCGAGTTGATGATCAGGTAGTAGAACGGGTACACGCACAGCAGCGCGAGGACGACGAAGATCGCGTAGTTCCAGGTGTGGAAGGCGTAGTCGCCCGCCGTGCGGTCCTGCTTGCGCTTCTTGTTCGGCTTGACGGGTTCCACGGCGGCCGAGGAGGACTCGGCGGCGGGGGAGATGGTCTCGGTGGTCACAGGAGATCCCCTTTACACGAGCGACTGGCCGCGGACGCGCTTGGCGATCGCGTTGACGGTGAACAGCAGGACGACCGAGATGAGGCTCTTGAGCATGCCGATCGCGGTGGCCATCGACATGGAGTTACCCGTGAGGCCGATGTTGTAGACGTAGAGGTCGAGGACCTGGATGTGCTCCTTGTTGAAGGCGTTCTGGAACACGAAGTACTGCTCCATGCCGTTGTTCAGGAGGTTCGCGACCGAGAGCAGCAGCAGCACCAGGTAGGTGGGCATGAGCTGCGGGATCGTGACGTACCACATGGTCTGGAAGCGACCGGCGCCGTCCATCTTGGCGGACTCGTACAGCGACGGGTCCACGCCGGCGATGGCGGCGAGGTAGATGATCGCGCCCCAGCCCAGGCCCTTCCAGATGCTCCAGGCGGTCATCGTCAGCCACACGTGCTGGTCCGAGTCGAGGAACTTCATGGGCGTGGTGATGAGGCCCGCGTCCATGAGGACGTCGTTGACCAGGCCGGTGCTCGAGAAGAGCGAGAAGGCGATCATGTAGACGAGCACCCACGAGATGAAGTTGGGGAGCGTCGTCAGGGTCTGCACCATGTTGCGGAACCACTTGACCCGGACCTCGTTGAGGAAGACCGCGAAGATCAGTGGCAGCACGGAGGTCGCGATGCCCAGGAAGCTGATCGCGAAGGTGTTGGTGAGCACCTTGCCGATCTGCTCGACCTGCGCCGGCGAGCTCACCAGCAGGCGGAACCACTGGAAGCCCACGAACTCGGAGCCCGACAGGCCCAGCGCGGGCTTGTAGTCGTAGAGGGAGTAGATCCAGCCGTACAGCGGGAAGTACGAGAAGAGGAAGGCGAGCACCAGGAACGGGGAGACCCACAGGAACATCCCGAAGTTCGTCTTGCGACGGCGCGCGGGCTTGTCGCCCTTGGCCGGCGTGGCGGTCTTGCCAGGCTCCGTGGATCCCGGGCCCGAGCCCTGGTGATCGACGGTGGTCGCCACCGTCTCCTGTACGACGCTTGAGGTAGTCACGCATCACTCCGCTTCTGGATGCCCGATGTCGGACGTGTCACTCGACATGTGCTGTCCATGTCCACTCCCTTGTGTGAGGACGATGCCGCCGGGCCGGGAATTCGTTTTGCCCAACAACATTCGAAACGCTTCGATAAACATAGGTGAAGCGCTTCGACTCGTCAAATTTTCATGGTGTCGGCGTGGCGCGCGGCCCCGCCGGTTCCGCCGGTCGGCGGGACGATCCGGTCGAGCAGGCCTGCGGCCGCCGCGAGGGCGTCCGCGAACCTGTCTCGATGGATGCTGTGCCCGGCGCCCGCGATGTGGCGCACCTGTCCGTGCCGCAGCACCGTGGCGGCCTCGCTCGCGACCTCGGGGGTGACGATGGCGCCGCGCTCGGGATCGCCCGTGACCAGCAGGGTGGTGCACTCGATGCCCTCCAGCGCCGCGCGCCAGGCGCGCCCGAGCCCGCCGTCGAGCAGCGCGAGCGCGCGGTGGTCCAACTGCGCCTTGGTCTGCGCCCAGGGCGCGAGCTCGTCCTCGTGCCAGCCGGGGTTCTCGCGGCGGGCCATCGCCAGCCGCTCCTGGTCGGACATCTCGCGCACGCTGGAGAGCAACTCGATGAACGCCCGCAGGTGAGGGTCGTCCGTGGTGGCGCCCGAGGCATCGTCCGCCGGCTCCGCGGCGAACGGCGGGTCCTCGAGGATCAGTCCGCGCACCAGGTCCGGGCGCGCGGCGGCCAGCCGAGCCGCGGTCTCCGCGCCCATGGAGTGCCCCCACACGAGCACGGGGCCCAGGTCGAGCGCCTCCACGATGGCGGCGGCGTCCTCGACGAGCGCCTCGACGGTGGGGTCCGCGGCGAGGCGGGCGGAGGCGCCGTGGCCGCGTGCATCGGGCATGACGATGTCGAAGCGGTCCGCGAGCGCGTCGGCGACGCGCGTCCACACGGCGCCGCCGTCGGTGATGCCGTGCAGCAGGAGCAGGGTGGGCGCGCCCGAGGAGGTGCGCCGACGGTAGGCCAGGGTCGCCTGCGGCGTCGTGACTGTGCCGTGCTCCACTGCGCGTCTCCCGTGGTCGTCGTCGGGCTCTGCGTCCGTGTCGCGAGCCCGGCGAACACGGTATGTCCCGCTTCCGCCCCATCTGCGGTCGTTTGGTCCCAGTTGCGACCGCGTGTGAGGTAGGCCACGCGAGGGGCGCCGTCTCGTGCGGGATGCGCCCCCGAGGCGCTCGTCTTGCTATCTGAGACTGCACATCCGGTATGTAAGATGCGTCTCGCAACCTCGCTGGTGGCGTCCCTCAACGCGGGCGCGACCGGGCGGTTACCCTCGAAGACAACTGCGACGGAGGAGAAACCCTCATGACAGCATCGACCGGCGCGCCGGCGCCCGAGCAGCGGGAGAAGTGGAGCGGGCAGACCGCCTTCATCCTCGCCGCGGTCGGCTCGGCCGTGGGACTGGGCAACATCTGGCGCTTCCCGGGCCAGGCGTACGAGAGCGGCGGCGGGGCGTTCATGATTCCCTACCTCATCGCGCTCGTCACCGCGGGCATCCCGCTGCTCCTGCTCGAGAACGGCATCGGCCACCGCTTCCGCGGCTCCGCGCCCCTGGCCCTGCGCCGGGTCCACAAGCGCGCGGAGGGCGTCGGCTGGTTCCAGATCGCCGTCAGCTTCGTCATCGGCCTCTACTACACGGTCGTCATCGCGTGGGCCGTCAGCTTCTTCTTCTTCAGCTTCAACCTCGACTACGCGGAGGACCCGGCGGGCTTCTTCATCGGCGAGTACCTCCAACTGGGCGACGAGGTGAAGCTGGGCTTCGACATCGTCCCCGGCGTCATGTGGCCGTTGCTCGCCATCTGGGCGATCGCGATCATCGTGCTCGCGCTCGGCGTCCACAACGGCGTCGAGCGGCTCAACGTCGTGGGCATCCCGCTCCTGGTCGTCACGTTCATCGTGCTGGCCGTCCGCGCCATGATGCTCGACGGTGCCATGGACGGCATCGAGGCGCTCTTCACGCCCGACTTCTCCGCGCTGGCGGACATCAATGTGTGGATCGCGGCGTACGGCCAGGTGTTCTTCTCGCTGTCGCTCGCGTACGGCGTCATGATCACCTACGCGTCCTATCGCAAGAAGCGCTCGAACATGACCGCCCCGGCCTTCGTGGTCGCGTTCGGCAACTGCTCGTTCTCGCTGCTCGCCGGCTTCGCCGTGTTCGGCGCGATCGGCTTCCTCGCGCACGAGCAGGGCGTCTCCGTGGCCGAGCTCGACGGCCTCACCGGCGTGTCCCTGTCCTTCATCACGTTCCCCGCGGTGATCGCGCAGATGCCCGGCGGCCCGATCTTCGGCGCGGCGTTCTTCGCCTCGCTCGTCATCGCCGGCCTCACGTCGCTCATCTCGCTCCTGCAGACCATCTCCGCCGCGCTGCAGGACAAGTTCGGCTGGCACCCGCGCGGCTCGGCCGTCGCGGTGGGCCTCATCATGGCGACGCTGTCGGTGCTGGGCTTCTCCACGACCACCGGCCTGTACCTGCTCGACACGGTGGACCAGTGGTCCAACCAGCTGGGCATCGTGGCCGGCGCCATCGGCATGGTCGCGGCCGTGATGATCGCGCGCCGCGGCCGCGAGATCGCGCTGCACCTCAGCGCGGTGTCGACCCTCGGCGTGGGGCGCGCGTGGCGCGTCCTGGTCGTCGGCGTGAGCCTGCTGCTCACCTACATGCTGGTGCGCAAGACCGTCGAGCTCGCCACGCAGGGCTACGAGGGCTACCCGGGCGAGTACCTCGCCGTGTTCGGATGGGGCACCGCAGGGTTCCTCGTCCTCATCGCGATCGTTCTGCCGCTCATGCCGTGGCACCGAGCGATCGCCGAGTTCGACGCCTGGCCCACCGAGGGTCAGCTGGAGGAGGCGGCCGCCGGCGCCGCGAGGAAGGGTGGTGCCTGATGGCCACCGATGCACTGGTGCTCATGATCGTGTCGATCGCCCTGCTGTGGGGCGGGCTGGCGGCCTCGGTCGTCTTCCTCGCCCGCCGGCCCGAGAGGGTCGACATGCCCGCGGGCGGCGAGGACGACGTGGAGCCGCACGAGATCTAGTCCCTGCGGGACGGGGGACGATGCACGGGCCGGCCGGGTGACGCACCCGGCCGGCCCGTGTGCGTCCGGGGTCCGGCAGGGCGCGCGGCTCAGGCCCAGCCGGGTGCGCGCGCGGCCAGGATGTCGCTCACCCGGTTGCGCACCAGGCCCTCGACGTCGCGGGCGAGGGTCTCGAGCGTGCGCGTGTCCGCGCTGACGTTGCGGGCGACGTGCAGGCGCACGTTCATTCCGGGGTGGCGCGCGAGCCGCGCCAGCACGGTCGGGGGAGTCGAGGGGTTCGACGCGAGCGCCTCGCAGGCGTCCACGTCCTCGACGTTCGCGGCGAGCCTTCGCATGGCCGCCGCCGGCAGGGCCGGGTGGACGGCGGCGGCGCAGCGCACTCGCACGTCCGGGTCCTCCGCGAGCCGCGCGAGCACCGCGGGCGGGCAGAAGGCGTGCGACGCGACCACCTGCCGGAGCCGCGGATCGGCGCGCCGCGAGAGCGACTCGAGGTCCGTGCCGGACGTCGACGGATCCGCGGCCTGGCGCGCGGCCGCGACGGGGGACACGGAGAAGAGCCGGTCGTCGCTCACCCCACTACCGTGGTCCAGCCGGGCGGCGTCCGCAAGATGCCTTTTGGGCCGTTCGCTCCAGGCGGACGACGAGGAGTGGGCGGGCGCGCGCGGCGCGCCGCTCGTGGGGGAGACCTGTGCATCATTGCGCATGAATTCGACCGTAGGCCGCGGCGTCGACGGGACGCCAGGGACCTTCGTCCCTTGCGGAATTATTGCACTCGGATCAAGTAGTTTCCGGCGGTGAGGGTCGTCACACCGCACCCCTGGACTACGCCTCCGGCGCCACCGCCTGCGCCGCGTCGACCACCTCGCCGACGAGCCGCTCGATGACGTCCTCGAGCATCGCCGCGCCCAGCACCTCGCCCGACTCGCTCCGGACCAGCGCGAGGTGGGCACCCGAGGCCTGCATGCGGATCAGCGCCTGCTCGAGCGAGGCGTCCGCCTCGATCGAGGTGAGCGCCCGGACCAGGGACGCGTCCACCGGCCGCGTCGCGCCGCCGCGCGGCACGACCGCGACGTCCTTGAGGTGCAGGTAGCCCACGAGCTCGCCGGTCGGGTCCGCCAGGGGCAGCCGGGAGAAGCCGGTCCGGGCGCACACCCGCTGCGCCTTCTGCGGCGTCACGTCGACCGGCAGCGACACGAGCTCCTCGCGGGGCACCATCACGCTGCGCACGGTCTCGAAGCTCAGCTGCAGCGAACCGGTGAGGACCTGGTGCTCGCGCTCGTCGAGCAGCCCCTCCTCGCGCGACTCGGCGACGAAGGCCGCCACCTGGTCCGCGGAGAAGGTGGAGGCCACCTCCTCCTTGGGATCCACGCGCAGCGCGCGCAGGCCCAGGTTCGCGAGCTGGTTCATGAGCCAGATGAGCGGCCACAGCAGCCACACGATGCCGTACAGCACCGGGCCCAGCGCGATCGCGGAGCGCTCGGGGCCGGCGATCGCGATGTTCTTGGGCACCATCTCGCCCAGCACCATGTGCAGCGCCACCACGATGAGGAGGGCGACCGCGAACGCGATGCCGTGCAGCCACGGTCCGGTGATGCCCAGCGCGGCGAGCGGGACCTCGAGCTGGTGCGCGACGGCGGGCTCGCCGATCGCGCCGAGGCCCAGCGAGCAGGCGGTGATGCCCAACTGCGCGCCGGCCATCATGAGGGAGACGCGCTCCATCGCGCGCACGGTGATGCGCGCGGCCCATGACCCCTCGGCCGCGCGCGGCTCGATCTGGGTGCGGCGGGCGGAGATGAGCGCGAACTCCGCGCCCACGAAGAAGGCGTTGCCCGCGAGCAGTGCGAGGGCGACCAGGATGGCGGTCCAGTCAGCCACGGCGTGCCTCCCGCTCTTCGAGGGGCGTCGCCTCGAGCGTCACGCGGTCGACGCGCAGGCCGTCGAGTCGGGTGACCGTCAGCGCGACCTTCACCTCGGTGGCGATGCCGTCCTCGTCGCGGTGCGCCTCGTCGCGGGCCGCGAGCTCGACGCGGTCGCCCACGGCGGGGAAGCGGCCCAGCGCCTCGGTCAGCAGCCCGCCCAGCGTGTCCGACTCGCGGCCCTCGGGCAGCTCGAGGCGGGCGAGCTCGCCCGCCTCGTCCGGGCGCAGCAGCCCCGACAGGGACCAGCGGCCGTCGGGCAGCAGGCGGTGCCGGCTCACGGGCTGGTCCTGCTCGTCCTCGATCTCGCCCACGATCTCCTCGACCAGGTCCTCGAGCGTGACCACTCCGTCGGTGCCGCCGTACTCGTCGACCACGATCGCGAGCTGCGCTCCCTTGCGCAGCGGGGGGAGCACGGCGCTCAGCGGCATGGTCGACGGCACGGACTCGACCGGCAGCGCGATCTGGGAGACCCGGGTGGTGGCCCGCTGGCGAGCGGGCACGGCGAGCGCGCGCTTGAAGTGCGCGACGCCCACGATCTGATCGACGTCCTCGCCGGTGACGGGGAAGCGGGCGTGCCCCGTGCGCGAGGCGAGGTCGAGGACCGCGGCGACCGGCGCATCGGCCTCGATGAAGTGCACCCGGGTGCGCGGGGTCATGGCGTCGGACGCGGTGCGCTCGCGCATCTCCGCCGCGCGAGCCAGGCGCCGCGCGACGCGCGGCTCGAGCGTGCCCTCCTCGGCCGAGCGCTCCGCGAGCGCCTGGAGCTCCTGCACGGATCGGGCGGTCGCGAGCTCCTCGCGAGGCTCGATCCCGAACCAGCGGACGATGCGGTTGGCGGCCCCGTTGAGGACGCGGATGAGCGGGCCGGCCGCCCAGGTGAAGCCCCGCTGGGGGCCGGCGACGGCGCGTCCGACGCGCAGCGGCTCGGCGATCGCCCAGTTCTTGGGGATCAGCTCGCCGAACACCATCTGGGTGACGGTCGCGAGCACGAACGCCACGGTGAACGATGCGGCGAGCGCCGTGCCCTCGGGCAGGCCGGTCGCCTCGAGCGGGCCGCGCAGCAGGGTCGCGAGCGAGGGTTCGGCGATGAAGCCGACGAGCAGGCTCGTCACCGTGATGCCGAGCTGGGCGCCGGACAGCTCCGTCGAGAGCTTCTCCAGGCCCGATCGCAGGGAGCGGGCGCGGCGGTCGCCCTCGCGCGCGGCGCGGTCGACGGTGGGGCGGTCGACCGTGACGAAGGCGAACTCGGCGGCGACGAAGACCGCGTTGGCGACGATGAGCACGAGCGCGAGGGCGAGCAGCAGCCAGGCGGCGGTCATGCGTTCATGCTCGCGCGGTCGCGGTGGATCTGCGAGCGCTGTGCGGCGTCGTCGCGGAGGTGGTGCGGGGCTGGCGCCGGGGCGGGCATCGCTGCTCGTGCCCGGCGCTCGGGACTATGGCCATCGGGCATGGTCCCGAGGATAATTGAGGCCCTCGGGCGCACGTGTGGGCCGCGGTGTGATTCGCGTCACGCGTCGCCGCCGGCGAGTGGCGGCGACGCGCCGGTCGTGGCGCGTGGCGACGCGCCCGGGACCTTCGATGCATGAATTCCCGGTACTATGTATAAAAATACAGAAGTCGCCTCGCCCGCCGCGGATTCCGCCGCGGGGCGCGGCAGCCGTCATCTACAAAGGAGCCACCTCATGCGCAAGCTTCCCGTCGCCGTCGCGTTCGCCGCGACCGCCGCCGTCGCCCTGTCCGCCTGCACGAACGCCTCGGAGACCGAGGGCTCCGGCGACTCGGAGTACCCCGTCTTCGACGTGGCCGCGATCGCGGTCGACGAGGCCGCGGCCGCGCTCGTGCCCGCGGACATCGCCGACTCCGGCGTCCTCACCTTCGCCTCGGAGACCTCCTACGCGCCCGCCGAGTTCCTCGACGTCGACGGCACCACGCCCATCGGCTACGACATCGACATCGCCAAGGCGATCGCCGCGACCCTGGGCCTCGAGGCCCAGCTCGAGACCGCGTCGTTCGACTCGATCATCCCGGCGATCGGCTCCAAGTTCGACGCCGGCATCTCCTCCTTCACCATCACCACCGAGCGCCTGGGCGCGGTCGACATGACCCAGTACATCGCCGCCGGCGAGGGCTACGCGGTCCAGACCGGCAACCCCGGCGGCTTCTCCGCGGACAACCTGTGCGGCGCGACCGTCGCCGTCCAGGTGGGCACCATCCAGGAGGACGAGATCGCCGACACCGCCGCGCAGTGCGAGGCCGACGGGGCCGACGAGCTCGAGATCCTCACCTATCAGACCAACGCCGACGCGACCACCAACGTCGTGGGCGGCAAGGCCGACGTGCTGTTCGCCGACTCGCCCATCATCGGCTACGCGATCGAGCAGACCGGCAAGCTCGAGTGGCTCGGCGAGCCCTTCGCGACCGCGGCGCAGGGCGTCGTCACGGAGAAGGACTCGGAGCTCACCGCCGCCGTCTCGGCCGCGCTGCAGGCGCTCATGGACAACGGCACGCTCGACGACATCCTCTCGGCGTGGGGCGTGGCGGACGCCGGCCTCGACGAGGCGACCACCAACCCGTCGCTGTAATCCCGCCTCGGCCGGGCGTCGCACCAGGTGCGACGCCCGGCCTTTCGGGGTAAGCCTGTAGCCACGACCGCCACGTCAGGGGAGCGCACATGACCAGCCCAGCCGATGCATCGGCCCGCCGAGGGGACCCCGTCCCCAACCGGATCCACGCCCGGCCCGTGCCGCGGCCGGGCCGATGGGCCGCCGCCGCGATCGTCCTCGTGTTCGCCGCGATGGCCGTCAACAGCCTGCTCACCAACCCCAACTACGGCTGGGACGTGGTGTGGGCCTACTTCCTCGACGTCACGGTCATCCGCGGCGTGGGCTGGACGCTGGTCCTCACGTTCGGGTCGATGGCGATCGGTGTGGTGCTCGCGGTGCTGCTGGCGATCATGCGCCGTTCCGACAATCCCGTGCTCGTGTCGGTGAGCTGGTTCTACATCTGGTTCTTCCGCGGCACCCCCATCTACACCCAGCTGGTGTTCTGGGGCCTCATCGCGGTGCTCTACCCGCGGCTGTCCCTGGGCATCCCGTTCGGGCCGGAGTTCTTCACCTTCACCACCAAGGACGTCATCACGGCCTTCTGGGCCGCGCTGCTCGGGCTCGCGCTCAACGAGGCCGCGTACCTCGCGGAGATCGTCCGCGCCGGCCTCAACTCGGTGGACCCGGGCCAGGCCGAGGCGGCCCGCGCGCTCGGCATGAAGGAGCCCGCGATCCTGCGGCGCATCATCCTGCCGCAGGCCATGCGCGTCATCGTGCCGCCCACCGGCAACGAGACCATCTCCATGCTGAAGACCACGTCGCTGGTGCTCGCCGTGCCGTTCACTCTCGACATCACGTTCGCGACCAACGCGATCGGCAACCGCCTGTTCCAGCCGCTGCCCCTGCTCATCGTCGCGGCGCTGTGGTACCTCATCATCACGTCCATCCTCATGGTGGGGCAGTACTACCTGGAGCGCTACTACGGCCGCGGCACCGACAAGCGGACCGGCGGCGGCAAGGGGCCCAAGCCCGGCAGCCGCCGCGCCCGCAAGCAGGAGGCCATCAACGCGGCCGGCCGAGGCAACGACGACCCCTTCCTGGAGGTGACCCCGTGACCGACACGGCTCCCATGGTCTCCGTGCGCGAGGCGCACAAGATGTTCGGCGACCTGCACGTGCTGCGCGGCGTCGACCTCACCGTGAGCGCCGGCGAGGTGTGCGTGGTGCTCGGGCCGTCCGGCTCGGGCAAGTCCACGCTGCTGCGCTGCATCAACGAGCTCGAGGTGCTCACCGGGGGACAGGTGCGCATCGAGGGCGAGCTGATCGGCTACGAGGAGCGCCACCACGGCGGCCACACCCGGCTGCACCGCCTCCACCCCAAGCGGATCGCGGCCCAGCGCTCGCGCATCGGCATGGTCTTCCAGCGCTTCCACCTGTTCCCGCACATGACCGCGCTCGAGAACGTCATGGAGGCGCAGGTTCAGGTGCGCGGGCGCTCCAAGGCCGAGGCGAAGGCCCGTGCCGTGGAGATGCTGGGGCGCGTGGGCCTGTCCGACCGCATGGACCACTATCCGGCACAGCTCTCCGGCGGCCAGCAGCAGCGCGTCGCGATCGCGCGGGCGCTCGCGATGGACCCGGAGATCATGCTGTTCGACGAGCCCACCTCTGCGCTCGACCCCGAGCTCGTGGGCGAGGTGCTCGCGGTGATGAAGGACCTCGCGGCGTCCGGCATGACCATGGTGGTGGTGACCCACGAGATCGGCTTCGCCCGCGAGGTCGCGGACCACGTGCTGTTCATGGACGAGGGCGTGATCGTCGAGGAGGGACCCGCCTCCCAGGTGATCGACGCGCCGCAGGAATCCCGCACCCAGGACTTCATCTCGCACGTGCTGTAGGGCGGGGGAGCCGGGCCCGGGTCTGGCCTGCATCCGGGCCCCGGCCCCGCTCTCACCCGCCTCCGGCCCGGCTCCACCCGGCTCCGGTCCTGCTCCCACCCGGCTCGGGCCCGGTCGCCATCACGGCGTTGTTGGGGCAATCTTGACCCATGGGACACGACGGGGTGGCGGAGCCCATGACCGCGGCACCGGAACCTGTGACCGCGGCGGCACCGGAGCCCGTCACGGGAGCACCGGAGCCCGCCTCCGCGATGCCGAGCGGGGCCGCCGCCGTTCCCTCGCCCACCATGGTCTTCGAGTTCGGCGCCGTGGGCATCTCGCTCATGCTCGCCTCCTTCCTCGCCTGGTTCCTGGGCGGCGTGCTGGTGCTGCCGAGCGTCCACATCGCGACCGGGTACGCGTGGCTCGCTCTCGCGTACCTGCTCATCGCGTTCCTGGTGACGTTCTTCCACGTGGTGGGACTCGTGGTGGTGATGGGCGTCCGTGGCGCGGTCTACCTCAAGACCGGCGGGCGCGTCCGCTGGCCGCTGTGGGTTCCCTGGGCGGGGAACGCGGTGCTGGCCGTTCTGCTGTTCGCGTGGACCGTGCTCGACGACGGCGTCGAGGTGCTGCTCTTCGGCCTGCCGTCGCTGATGTTCCTGGCCATCTACGCGATCGCGATCCTCGCGGTGCGCCGGATGCGCCCGCCGGCATGGGCCACGCCCGCGGGCCTCGCGGTCTTCGGGCTGCTGACGGCGATCGTCTGCTGGCCGCTCGTGGGCTCCTGGGTGGGCTGACCTCCCACCGGCCCCCAGCCGCGCCCCCGCCCCGCGGAATGGGTAGATGGTGGTCGGTCTCCCGACTTTCTTGCGCCTGAGGGGTAGGTCGTTGTCGTTCCGCGGCGCGTACCCTCGTGGGGTGCTCGCCGCCCGGACCCTGACCCTCGCTGCCGTCGTCGCCGCGTCGACAGCACTGGCCCTCGCGGGGTGCTCGCGGGCGGGGGAGACCGCGCCGACCTCGCCGGAGCCGCCGGTCACCTCCGGCGCGACCCCGGCCGCGGAGCCTTCCGCCACCCCTGCCGCCACCCCCGAGGCGACGGCGCCGTCCGCGGCGACCGGCGCATCGGCGCTGGACGTGGCCCGGGTGACGGACGACCAGGGCCGGTCCTCGACCGTGGTGACGCTGCCTCTCGACACGTGGGAAGTGCGGGTGGACTGGCCGCAGGACCCTCGGGGCACGGACCTGGGGGAGTACATCGAGGCTCATCCCGGGGTGGCCATGGTGACCAATGCCGGGATCTTCTCCGAGGACGGCAGCCCCGGCGGCCTGCTCGTGAGCGACGGCGAGGAGCTGCACCCGCTCAACCTCGCCGACGGCTGGGGCAACTTCCACCTCAAGCCCAACGCGGTCTTCGCGGTGCTCGACGACGGCACGGCGCAGGTGGTGGAGAGCTCCACCTATTCGGGCGACGGCGTGCTCTTCGCGACGCAGTCCGGCCCCGCGCTGCTGCTCGACGGTCAGGTGCATCCGCAGTTCCGCGAGGGGAGCGAGAACGTCGCGATCCGCAACGGGGTGGGGGTGTCGCCCGACGGGCGGACCGTGTACATCGTGATGTCGCGGACGTTCGTCAACCTGTGGGACTTCGCGGAGGTGTTCCGCGAGCTCGGGTGCGAGGACGCGCTGTACCTGGACGGGCAGATCTCGCAGCTGTGGGTCGAGGGCAGGCCGGAGCCGTCGCCCTACCTGGGCCCGTACTCCGGGGTGGTCGCCGCCTTCCCCCGCTAGGCACCGCGCGGGCGGCCCGCGGCCCACGTACCCTGGGCGGATGGGCATCGTCGACCTCGCCGAGCTGCTGTCCGACCTGTCGGCCCGGCTCGACCCCGAGCCCTACGTGTGGGCGACCCTCACCGAGGCGCCCCACGGCGTCGAGCCCGTGGTGATCGTGCGGGAGGCCGAGGGGATCACCGTGGTGCTGCCCGAGGAGCAGGCGCGCGCCGCGGAGCTGCCGCACGAGTTCCGGTCCGCGCGGATCACGCTCGAGGTGCATTCGTCGCTCGAGGCGGTGGGGCTCACGGCGGTGTTCGCGCGCACGCTCGCGGACGAGGGCATCAGCGCCAACGTGGTCGCGGGCTTCCACCACGATCACATCTTCGTGCCATGGGACAGGCGCCGGGACGCGCTCGAGGCGCTCGAGCGGCTGCAGGCCAACGGGGCGTGAGGCGGGTGGCGCCCGGCCACCGACACGATTCGCTCCCTGAGGCGCATGGACGGCCGGAAAGCGACACAATTCGCTCTAGCGGGGGCGGCGGGGGCGGCGGGTGCGGCGGGTGCGGCGGGTGCGGCGGGTGACTCGGATGGGGACGATGCGGGGGCGCCTCGTGGCCGCTACACCCCCAGGATGTGGCACAGCCGTTCGCGGTTGGCGCGGATCGACGCCAACAGACCGTCGAGCCAGTCGCCGGAGTAGCCGCGCGGCGCCAGCTCGATCTCCTGCACCGTCATGGACCACAGCCGGTACAGCGCGATCCGGCGCCGGGCCGCGGCGTCCATGACCAGCGGCAGGCCGGTCGCGGCCTCGTAGCCGCGCACCTTCGCCGCGGCGAGGGGACCCGACGAGTGCGTCTCGCCGCCCGCGAGCCCCCACAGCGGGTCCCCGTAGAGCGACCGCTCGAAGTCGACCACGCCCGTCACCGCTCCGGTCGACGGGTCCACGAGCACGTTGCCGTGCCACAGGTCTGCGTGGACGAGCGTGGGTGCGGTGACCTCCGCGAGGTCGGGCCGAACCGATTCGAGCGCCCGGGCCAGCCGGTCGGCGCCAGCGTCCACGCGCCAGCGCTCCGCGTCCGCCGCCGTCGCCTCCACGAGCGCAGCCATGAACGCGGGCCAGGTCTCCCCGCCGAGAGCGAATCCGTGCGCCGGGAACCCGAACCGTGGCGCGGCGACCGTCCCGAGCGCGGCCAGCACGCCTCCCACCTCGGTGAGCGCGCGGTCGTTCGACTCGGCAGTCATCAGCTCGGTCGCCTCGACCCATGCCATGCCCGGCAGCAGGGTCATCGCGATGACGTCGACCTCGAACCGGTCGCGGCTGAAGTCCTCGATCAGCACCACCGGCGCCGGCACGCCCGCAACGGACTCGAGCCGGCGCAGGTGGTCGCGCTCCGCGCGCAGGAGGTCCCGCTCGTAGGTGAGCAGGCGGTCCTCCGACACGGAGGTCTTGACGACGACCGCGTCTCCCGAATGAAGTTCCACGCTCTGGACCGAGGAGAACGACCCGCCCTCCATCGGCCACACGTGGGCGACCGCGCCGAGCGGCGCCAGCAGTTCCTCGAGTTCCGCGCGCGTGAGCGGGCTTTGGGTGGGGAACAGAGGAAGGGGACCGGTCACCGCCCTAGCGTAGGACGATGCGGTCCGCCGGGTGCGGGTGGCCTGGCCGGGCGGGTTCGCATGGGCCTTTACGGCGCGCTCGCGTGCCCACTAGGGTGCCAAGCAGGGGATTCGCTTGAGCGGGACGCAAGGGAGCGTGCGATGAAGACTGCGATCATCACGGGCGGTGCGGGAGGAATGGGCTTGGCGACGGCACGGATCATGGGACGCGACCATGCGGTGGTCATCGCGGACATGGGCCTCGAGCGACTCGGCGCCGCGGTCGACGCGCTCCGCGAGGACGGCATCGACGCGACGGCCATCGAGTGCGACGTCACCGACCGTGCCGCGGTCGAGTCGCTCGTTGCGACGGGCGACGCCACCGGGGAACTCCGGGCCGTGGTCCACACTGCTGGCGTGAGCCCGCTCATGGGTGACGCGTCGAGCATCGCGCGGATCAACGCGCTCGGCACGGTGCACGTCACAGAGGCGGCGCTCGCGGTCGCGCGCGAGGGCTTCGCATTGGTCAACGTCGCCTCGATCGCGGGGCACATGACGCCCAAGGCGCTGCAGCCCACGCGGACATTCAAGCGGGCGCTGACCGATGCCGACGGGTTCGCGGCGCGGCTCGACAAGGCGGTCAACCGGGGTCCGGCGAAGATGCGGTCCGGGTCCGCCTACTCGACCAGCAAGGCGTTCGTCATCTGGTACTCGCGCGAGATGGCCGCGGCGTTCGGGGCCAAGGGCGCCCGCGTTGTCTCCGTGTCGCCGGGCTCGTTCGACACCTCGATGGGGCGCCTCGAGAAGAAGTCCGGCTCGGGGAAACTGACCGAGTACGCGGCGCTCAAGCGCTTCGGGCGGCCTGAGGAGGTTGCCGAGGTGCTGGCGTTCTGCGCCTCGGCACTCCCGGGCTACGTCACCGGCACCGACATCCTGGTCGACGGGGGAACGCGCGCGGGGCTGACCCCGCGCGGCATGCTCGCGATGGCGCGCGGGTAGCGCCGCCGGGCGGTCCGCCTCGGGCCCGGGCGCCCGAGGGCGCCTATCCCTCCAGCGTCTTCAGCACGCGAGCCGGGTTCCCACCGACCACGCTCATGGGCGGAACGTTGCCGGTCACCACTGACCCGGCGGCGACGACGGATCCGCGGCCGATGGTCACGCCCGGGCAGATCACCACCGAGCCTCCCAGCCATACGTCCTCCTCGAGCGTGATGGGGAACGCCCGCTCCCAGCCCTCGCGCCGCGTGGGCACGTCGAGAGCGTGATTCACGGTGTAGAAGCGCGCCTCCGGGCCGATGAGCGCGTTGTCGCCGATGCTCACCTCGCCCGAGCCCAGGATCATCAGGTTCGAGTTGATGAAGACGTTCGACCCGAAGCGCACGCGCTCCTTGTACTCGAGGTAGAGGGGCGGGCGGAAGTCCAGGCCCGGGCCGCACTCGCCCACCAGATCCGCGAGCATGCGGGTCGCCGTCACGGGGTCCTCGAAGTACATGCCGCCCAGCTCGCGCAGGGTCGCGATGGTCTCCCGCTGCATCGCGGCGAGCTCCGGGCCGGAGCGGTACTTGAACCACTCGTCGTTCGCGAGCTTCTCGTACTCGGTGCGGGTGGGGTCCTCGACGGGGACCTCGTCCATCTTCGCCCGGATCTCGCGGGGGTCCATCGGTGCTCCTTCTGTCGGGGGTGCTTCGACACGGTACCCGCGGCCCGGGTGGGACCTCGCGCCGGCCGCGCCGCGGCCCGGCGTCGCCGCTACTCCGGCTCGACCTGCTCGAACAGCGTGAGCTGCAGCCCCGCCGGCCCCTCGATCCGCGCGTTGAGCGACCCCCACGGAGTGAGGGTGGGCGGCGCGACCTGGTCCGCGCCGGCGGCGAGGGCCGCGGCGGTGGCGGTCCGCGCATCGTCCACCTCGAGGGCGACGCGGATCTCCCGGGAGGCGTCGGCGCCCACCTCGATCCGGTCGATCAGGGCGCGCTGCGCCGAGTTCACCAGCTCGAGCGTCGCGCGTCCCGCGTCGAGGACCACCACCCGGGCGTCCCCGCCGTCCGTGGGCGTCGTCAGGTCGAGCTCCGGCGCGAGCCCGAGCGCGTCCCGGAAGAACGCGACCGCGGCCTCCAGATCCTCGGCGTGCACCACCAGGCGCAGCTGGCGGGCGCCGCCGGCACCCGCCGGGGACGGCTCGGGGGAGCCCGTCATGCGCCGGGCAGGTCCCGCGACAGGTAGAACGCGCGGTCGCCCGTCTCCGGCCGACGGTGCACGAAGCCGTGCCGCTCGTAGAACCGCAGCGCGTCCGTGTCCGGCTCGTCGACGCCCACCTCGATCATCGCGAGGCCAGCGGCCTCGGCCTCCTCGAGCATGGTGGTCATGAGCGCGGTGCCCAGGCCCCGCGCGCGCAGGGGAGCGCGCACGTACAGGTCCTCGAGCATCCCCACCGGGCCGTCGCAATAGGCCGATGCACGGATCGCCAGGGTCGCGTAGCCCGCCGGCTCGGACGGGCCGGCGGGCGGGGTCGCGCGCACCAGCCAGGCCCGCATCGTCCCCTCGGACAGCGACCGCGCCAGGCGGGTCGCGAGCGCGGCCTGGGGCGGCGCCTCCTCGCCGAACTCGGCGTTGAACTCCGTCAACAGACGCGCCAGCACGTCCGCGTCGCCGGGCGACGCGGCGCGGACGGCCGGCGCATCGTTCACAGGTACATGGGGGTCAGGGCCTCGTAGTCCTCGACCGGGGCGCCGCGCAGGCACAGGTCGATGATCTCGCGGCCCAGCGGGTCCAGCTCGTCGGTGAGGAACTGCTGGAGTTCCTTGGCGAAGAAGCCGGTGATCATCGCGGCGCCCTCGTCGTACGCGTGCATGCCCACCTGCGACTGCAGCTCCGGGCGCAGCAGGGTGCGCCGGATGGGCTGGCCGTCGAGCGTGATCTCCTTGGGCGTGTAGCCCAGCAGCGCGCAGCGGGCCGGCTCGAGCTGGTCGGCGCGCATGCGGCCGCCGCCCTTGCGGGCGAGCCACTCGCGCGTGAGCCACTCGGCGGAGAAGCCCACCTTGTAGGCGCCGATGTGCTGGTTGGGGGTGAGCACGTAGCGCGTGCGCGGGTAGTCGAGGATCTGGCGCAGCAGCAGGTTCGCCGCCGCGACCTTGGTACCCGTGGAGAACGGCCAGTACGAGCCGACGCCCTCGGAGACCATGCCGCCGTGCTCGAGGGTGCGCACCGCATCGGCCGCCTCGCCGATCGACGGGTTCTTGTCGCCTCGCGGTGCGATGAGTCGCCACAGCCACGCGATCGACGGGGGCACGAAGTGCGTCATGCCCATGATCCCGTAGGTGGGCTTGTCGCGCGTGCACGCGGGCATGCGGGCGCCGAAGGTGCGCACGTCGACGGGCTGGGGCTCGTCGACCAGGTCCGGCAGGGACTCGCGGGGGATGACGACGCGCGGATTGGGGCAGGGCTTGCCCGTCGAGTCGGGCGTGTGCTCCCACGGCAGCGCGGTCGCGTCCTCGACGCCGTGCAGCGAGAGGAAGACCAGCGGGTCCTTGGGGTGGATGACGGCGCGCTCGAACTTGACGTCCTCGCCGTACGACTTGAGGTTGTCGACGCGGACGAACCAGCCGGCCTCCGCGTCGCGGACCACCATCTTCCCGGAGCCGTCCTGGTCGGCCGGGTGGCACAGGGTCATGTCGTCGGTGACGGGGGAGAGGTGCGAGGTCTCGGACAGAGTCACCAGGTACGGCTCGCCGGTCACCACGTTCTCGCCCAGCAGGATGCGGCCGTCCTCGGTGCGGCGCAGGTCCTGGCCCATCTCGGACTTGCCGCCGCCGGACGCGCCCTCGTGCATGATCACCGTGTCGTTGTCGTACGGCGTGGTGACGCGCACCGACGAGGCGTGGGCCGTGATCCATCCCTCCTGCTCGCCGATGTCGAGCAGCACGGAGAAGACGCCCTTCTTGGCGCTGGGGCCCGGGTACAGGTTGTACGCGAAGATCTCGTGCAGGGTCTCCGAGCGGTCGTGGACCACCACCTGCTTGCCGTCGAAGTGCGTGTGGCGGAACGGCGGCGCCAGGTACAGGATCGAGCGCGGGGTGAACGGGCCCAGCTCCTCGAAGGTGGTCCAGCCCTGCAGGTCCACCAGCGCGGTGGCGAAGAAGGCCGCGTTGGCGGGCACGATCGCGATCGACGGCGAGCCGTGCACCGGGCCGCCCGCCTTGAACGGCACCACGACGAGGTCCTGGCGCGCGAGCCAGTCGAGCGTCTCCTGGCGGGTGCCGGAGAATGCGTGGCCGAACCGGTCCGCGAAGCGGGTCTTGTCCGTGGGGCGGTCGTCCGCGATGACCATGCACGCGGGGTCGCGGCGGCGCATGTAGTCCTCGGGGTAGTTGACGGCGAGGCCGTTGCGGCAGCGGGTGACGGTCGCCTCGGTGACCACGTCGCCGTCGACGTCGTAGTCGACGTAGAAGGTGGGCCCGTAGTCGGGGCCGAGCGACAGCCCGTACAGCTCGTCGCGCGTCGCGGGGATGGTGAGGGAGGGACAGTTGTCGAGGACCGCGCGCACCTCGGGCGCCAGGTTCAGCTTCTCCACGTGTGCCTCGACCTGGCTCCGCGTCTCGATGGTCATGCTCGACTCCTTCGGCTCGCATTCCGGGCCCAACGTCCATGGTGCGCCCTTTCGGAAGAGCGTGCCGTGCGTGCCGCCCATCGAGGCGGGACCTTGGTCCGGATTTCACCTGCTCTTGACCTGCGGGAGGATGGTCGCCATGCCGCAACGCCGATTCCGCCAGTTCACCGCCGAGCAGCCCATCGCGCTGTGGTCGATGGTCGCGGTGTCCGCCGCGGTCCTCGTGGCCTTCGTGGTCACCGAGGACCTGGCGTCCGCGTGGCCGTGGCTGCTCCTCACCCTGGTGCTCTCCGACGCGCTGCTGCTCATCCCGATCACGCTCTCGGTCGATGGCGACGCGATCCGCGTGTCCCTCGCGGGCGTCATGCACCACGACATCCCCGTCACGGGGATCGCGTCGGTCGAGCGGCGGCGCTACCGGCCCCTGCGCCAGTTCGGCGGCTGGGGATGGCGCTATGGCAAGGCCGGCTCGCGCCAGTTCGCGATGGCCGGATCCGAGGCCGTCGTGCTGACCATGATGGACGGTACGGAGATGTACCTGGGCGCGCGCGACCTCGACGCGCTCGCCGCGGCGGTGGACGATGCACGGGCCGGGCGGGTGCCCCGCTAGGCCTGGTTGCAACGCGCCCCGGGCACAGGGGCGGGTCCTGGGCGCGAGGCGCCCGCCCGCGCATCGTCCCTGGTGGGGACGGCTCCTGCCATAGGCAAGAGGCGGCCCGCCGTCCTAGGCTGGTGCCACGGGCACGAGCCGGGGGAGGGTGCCATGACCGCGATCATCAGCGTGCGGCGCGCGGACATCGCCGCGGTGCGCGTGGACGCGATCGTCAACGCCGCCAACTCCTCGCTCATGGCGGGCGCGGGCGTGTCGGGGGCGATCCACCGGGCGGCGGGGCCGGAGCTGCAGGCGGAATGCCTCACGCTCGCCGGCTGCCCGACCGGCGAGGTGCGGCTCACCGGCGCGTACGACCTGCCCGCCCGGCACGTGATCCACGCGGTCGGGCCCGTGTGGCGCGGCGGCAACGCGGGCGAGGCGGCCCAGCTCGCCTCGTGCTACGAGCGGGCGATCGCCCTCGCGCAGGACTACGGCGACAGGTCGATCGCGTTCCCGTGCATCTCGACGGGCATCTACGGCTACCCGTCGGACGCGGCGGCGAAGGTCGCGATCGCCGCGGTGGGCCGGGCACTCACCTCCGCGCCGGGGGTCGAGGAGGTCGTGTTCTGCGTCTACTCGGACGAGGACCTGGCGCTGTATCGGGCGCTGCTGCGCGCGAGGCCGCACGCGTAGCCCGCACCCATGCGGCTACCCGATGAGGCTGGGCCGCAGGTCGCGTAGCGTGCGCCGGTGGGTCATGCGCGTCACTCCCGCGGCCGCGACCAGCAGCGCCCCGCCCAGCCAGCACGCGAGCACGGCGGCATCGCCCCAGGCCGCGGCCTCCGCGCCGCCGTACATGAGCTGGCGCATCCCGTCGACGGCATAGGACATCGGCAGCACGGGGTGAAGGCCCGCGAGCGGCGCCGGCAGGGTCTGCCACGGGAAGGTCCCACCCGCGGTGACCAGCTGGAGCACCATCAGCACGAGTCCCAGGAACTGGCCCACCGAGCCGAGCCAGACGTTGAGCGCGAGGATGATCGCGGCGAACGTCAGCGAGGCCAGGGTCAGCAGGCCGAGCGAGCCCCATGGTCGGCCGAAGGTGAAGCCCAGGCCCCACGTCACCACCGCGAACAGCGCGGCCATCTGGCCGGCGCCCAGGATGCCCGGCACCAGCCATCCCGCGAGGGTGACGCGCACCGGTGACCTCAGCGCCGTGACGGCCCTGCGCGAGACGGGCTTGACGATGAGGAACAGCGCGTACATGCCGATCCACGCGGCGAGCGAGAGGAAGAACGGCGCGAGCCCCGCGCCGTAGGTGCCCGCGGAGGTGAGGGAGTCGTTCTCGACGACGAGCGGATCGGCGATGGTCGCCGCCTGGCGCGTCCGCAGGTCCGTCTCGGCGTCCGGCAGCTCCTCGAGGCCCTCGTCGAGCCCGTCGCGCAGTTCCGCCGAGCCGTCCGCGACGGCGGCGAGCCCGGATTCCAGCTCGTGGGCGCCGGCGTCGAGGGCGTCCAGGCCCTCCCGCAGGTCATCCGTGCCGCCCGCCAGCGTCGCGAGGCCGGCGGCGAGGTCCGACGTCCCCGTGTGCGCGCTCGTGAGGCCGTCGGCGAGTGTCGCGGAGCCGTCGTGGGCGTCCGCCGCTCCCGACGCGAGGACGACCGCGCCCTGCGCCACCCGGTCCGCGCCATCCGCGAGGTTGTCCACCTTCTCGACGGCTGACTGGAGTCGCTCGTTGCCCTGCCGCAGCTCGTCCGCGAGCGGGTCGAGGAGGGTCAGCAGATCCTCCTGTGCGGTCGTGTCGAGGCCGACCGCCGCGAGGTGGCTCGCAAGCTCTTCGCGAATCCCCGGCAGGGCATCGGTGGCCTGCTGCATTGCGTCGCCGGCGGCGTCGGCGCGCTCGGCAAGCGTCGCCGTGCCCGCGGCGATCTGACTGGCACCATCGGCCAGGTCGCCCGCGCCGTCCTCGAGCTCCTCGAGGCCCTCGGCCAGGTCCTCGGATCCCGAGGCCAGGCGCGTCACTCCCGCCTCCAGGTCCGCCGCTCCGTCGCGGGCCGCGGCGGAGCCGTCCGCGAGTTCGGCCGCACCGTCGCGTGCGTCGGTGGCGCCGTCGGCGAGCTCGGTCGAGCCCTCGTGGGCGGCCGCCGCTCCGTCGGACAGGAGCGAGGCCCCGTCGACCGCGTCGATCAGCGAGTCGCGGACCTCGGCGAAGCCCAGCAGGAAGCGCGCCGCGGCCTCCTCGTTCACCGCCTGCGCGATGGCGGTGCGGATCGTCTCCGCCGCCTGCTTGCCAATGCTCGAGGCCAGATAGCTGTTGACGTCGCTCGTGGTGAGCACGACGGTCGCCTGGCGGGGCTCGTCCGAGGCGGCCGAGGCGAGGGCGGCGGAGAAGTCCGCGGGGAACGTGATGGCGAAGTCGACGTCCTGGGCGTCGACGCTCTCGAGTGCCGCGTCCGTCGTCACGATGCGCCAATCGAAGCGTCCCTCGGTGACGAGTCGCTCCGCCACCTCGTGTCCGTAGTCGTGGGTCGCGCCGTCGACGCCCGTGCCCCGGTCCTCGACGACGATCGCCGCGGGGATGCCGTCGAGCGCGGCGTACGGATCCCGGTTGGCCCACAGGTACAGGCCGCCGTAGAGCAGGGGAACCGCCATGAGTGCGATGAGGGCCACCACCGCCATCGGAGTGGCCGTGAGGCGGCGGAATTCGGCCATGAGGAGCGCAGGGACGCGCACGGGGCTGCGCCTCATGCGAGGGCCTCCGCCTCGGCGGGCGCGCACGCCACGGAGGGCTCGGAAGCCTCGGGGGTGGGCTGCCCGGCGGGCTCGGGGGAGGCCTCGAACAGGTCCGGCGCGCCGCCCACCGGCGTGCGCGCAATCGCGGCCATCGCAGCATCGCCCACCAGTGCCAGGACCGCGAGATCGCGTCGCGCGAGCGCGAGCGCCGCGTTCCACCAGCCGGCGGGGTCACCGCCGTGCCGGTCGGGCGAGACAAGGACGACGCCCTCGACGCCGGGGCGCAGCGCGGCGAGCTCGAGCAGCAGGCGGCAGCGATCCGTGGGGGCGACCGCGCCGATGGGGATCCGGGCCCACTGTTCGAGGTCCAGGGATGCCAGCAGGCGGCGGGCCGCTCGCGGGTGGGCGGCCCGGCCGGCGAACATGAGCTCCTCCTCGACGATTCCGAGCGTGGAGACCTCGGGCGCCGGGTCGCAGACGGCGGGCGCGTCCACGAGGGCGACGGAGCGACGCAGCCTTGCCCGGTCCGGCCGTCCGTCGATCGTGACGGTGCCCGACGAAGGAGCCATGCGGCCGGACGCGAGGAGCCCGAGCACTGCCGGGCGCTGCTGGGTCTCGACGCGTGCCGCGGTCACGCCGCCGGAGGAATACGTCAAGGTCACCGGAGCGAGCGCCCTGCCGCGACGACCCTTGGAGACCTGTGCGAGAGCGACCCTCATGCCGCGTCGACCTCGTGGGCGACCTCGAGCGCGCGCTCGCCGCCTACGCCCGCCGCGCACAGCGGGTGGGTCATGGCGAGCAGGCGGGCATCGCCCGCGGGGGAGTCGCCGGTCACCTCGAGCACGTCGAGGGCGGCGCGCTCGACGAGCAGGGCGAGCGTGGTGAGGCCGACGTCGGTGCGGACCTCGCCGCGGGCCGCGGCGCGCTCCAGAATGCCGCGCATGCGCTCGCGCACCGGGGCGAGCCCGCGCGCCACGAACGCGGCGTGCGGGGTGGCGACCGCCGCACGGGCGAATGCCCGCACCTCCGCGACCTGGTCCCAGAGTGCGCCGCCGAGTCGCGCCAGCGCGTGCAGCGGCGGCTCGTCGCGCGCCTCGCCCACGGCTCCCGCGATCCGGGCCGCACCTCGCTCGAGCATCGCTGCGACCAGGTCGTCGCGGCTGGGGAAATGGCCGTACACCGCCCGCCGCGTCAGGCCCGCCGCGGCCGCGATGGCGTCGAGCGGGGCGTCGAAGTTCTCCCGCAGCAGCGCGGTGGCGGCGTCGAGCAGCGCCTCGCGGTTGCGGGCGGAATCGGCGCGTGGGGGGCGGGGCGACATGCCCTCCACGGTAGGAAATTGCACGTCGATGTGCAAGTTAGTCGGGTCGGCGGGTCGCCCCGCCGGTCGGTCAGCCCACGAGCGACGCGGCCGCGCCCACGATCCCCAGCACGCCACCGATGATGGCGAACGTCCGTGTGGGTGCGTGCCGTGCGTTGAGCAGGAACGCGATCACGGCGAGGAGGATCGCCGCGGCCGCCAGCAGCGGCATGGTGAGGCCGACGAGTCCGAACACCATCGAGACGATCGAGAGCGGGAAGGCGACCTCGGGGTCGGTGCGTCGGGGCGGGCGGTCCTGGCCGTCGGCCCCCGCATCGTCGCCCGGGTCGGTGGTCACTCGCGCACCCGCGCGAGCGCGTCCCGGTAGACGGCGCCCAGGCGGTCGAGCAGTGCATCGTCCGCGGCGTCGACCACCTGGCGCGCGGGGTCCGCCTCGAACCAGTCGACCGCGCGCCGGATGCCCTCGTCGAGCGGCACGCGTGCCTCCCAGCCCGGCACGAGCGTGCGGATCAGCGACGTGTCGTAGATCGCCGCGTGCATCTTGTCGCCGCGCGTGCCGCCCTCGAGCGAGGGGTCGACGGCGACCATCGCATCGGTCGGGACGCACACCGCCTGCGCGTCGAACTGCGCGGGCGTGAGGCCCGCGGCCTCCGCGACGGTCGCGAGGATGCCCCGCCAGGTGTGGGGCACGTCCGACGTGATGTGGACCGCGCGGCCCAGCGCGTCGGCGTTGCCCAGCAGTCCCAGGATGCCGGCGGCGACGTCGTCGGCGTGGGTGAGCGTCCACAGCGACGTGCCGTCGCCCGGGACGATGATGTCCGCGCCCCGGCGCATGCGGTCCACCAGGGTCCACGGCGCGCGGGAGTTGCCGATGTACGACGGGATCTTCGAGTCGCCGTACGTGTGGGCGGGCCTCACGACGGTCCAGCCCAGGCCTGCCGGCCCGGCCGCGTCGCGCAGCACCCGCTCGCAGTCCGCCTTGAGGCGGGCGTACTCCCAATACGGGTTCTCCTGCGGGGTGTCCTCGGTGAGCGGGTGGTAGTGGGGGTATGTCGCGTAGGCGGCCGAGGTGGCGATGAGGGCGTACTGGTCCGTCAGCGGGGCGAAGGTGGCGACGTCGTCCGCGACGTGCTCCGGGCGGAACGCGACCGACTGCACCACGGCGTCGAAGCGCTCCCGGCGCAGGCGCATCCCGTGGAGGGCGTCGCGCATCGCCGTCGCGTCGGTCGCATCGGCATGGATGGTCCGGGCTCCGGGCGGGGCGGGAGTGCTCGAGCGGCCGCGCGTGACGAGCGTGAGCTCGTGCCCGGCCGCGGCGGCCTGGGAGGCGAGCGCGCCCGAGATGAGTCCGGTTCCGCCGACGATGAGGATCCGCATGTCTCGACCCTAGGGCAATCGTCGGACCGGGTCCGCAGCCCCCGCGTCAGTACACGACGCGCGACAGCAGCGCGACGCGGACCGTGTCCCCGCGCGTCCACTGCTCGGCGACGCGCTGGAAGCCCAGGCTCTCGTGGAAGGCGAGCGAGTTGGGGTTCGGCGGCTCGAGCTGGATCTCCGTGGTCACCTCGCTCGCGCCGCGCTCGCGGGCGCGCTCGAACACCGACTCGTAAAGGGCGCGGCCCACGCCGGTGCCCTTGGCCGTGGGGGCGACGACGATCCGGTCGATGTACTGGTGCCGGCGTCCGCGGGCCTCGAACCAGCGGTAGTTCTCCGAGCCGTACGGCTGTCCCGGCGCGAGCGACAGCACGAACGCCTGCAGCCGCCGGTCGCGGTCCGTGGCCACCAGCGCGACGTCCGTCATGGCGAACAGCGCGCGGAGGTCCTCCTCCGGCATGGGGTTGACCGCGGGCGCCGCCGCGGCGTTGAGGGCGGCGACGGCGGGCACGTCCGAGTCGCGCATGATGCGGAGCCGGAGGTGATGCATGCCGTTATTGTGCCCAATCCGTGTCACGAGCGTGTGACGTGGGCGTGTCGCGCGCGCGACGGGCCCCGGCGGGCGGCGATGGACGGGCCTGGACCCGGGACGATGCGCGGGCCGGGTCAGGGGTGGAGCAGCACCTTGCCGCTGGTCGCCCGGGACTCGAGCGCGCGGTGCGCGTCCGCCGCCTCCTCGAGCGCGAGCCCGCGGTCGATGCGCACCGTGATGTCGCCCAGCAGCACGCCGTGCAGGATGTCGCCCGCGCGCCATTCGCGCTCCTCGGGGGTCGCAAGGAAGTCCCGCAGGATGGGGCGCGACAGCATGACGGACCCGGCGCGCATGAGGCGCATGGGGTCGACCGGCGGCACCGGGCCGGACGCGCCGCCGAACAGCACCAGGTGGCCGCGGCGCGTGAGCGAGGCCAGCGAGCCGTCGAAGGTGGCGCGGCCCACGCCGTCGTACACCGCATCGGCGCCGGCGGGGGAGAAGCGGCGGACCGCCTGCGGCAGCTGCGTCGCGATGTCGTCCATGAGGTCGTAGCGGATCACGTGGTGGACGCCGGCCTGCTGGGCGATGCGGGCCTTGTCCTCGGTGCCCACGGTGCCGATCACGGTGGCGCCGCGCGCCGCCGCGAGCTGGGTGAGCAGGAGGCCCACGCCGCCGGCGGCCGCGTGCACCAGCACCACGTCGCCGGGCTTGACCGCGTGCGACGAGGTGACCAGGTAGTGCGCCGTCATGCCCTGCAGCATCACCGCGGCGGCCATGTCGAGCTCGATCTCGCCGGGCAGGGGGTAGGCGTCCTCGGCCGGCAGGAGCACGTACTCGGCGTACGAACCGGTGGTGAAGGCCCACCCCACGGCGTCGCCCGCGGCGAGGCCCTCGACGCCCTCGCCCACCGCGACCACCTCGCCGGCGCCCTCGGAGCCGGGGACGAACGGCAGATCCACGGGGTAGAGTCCGGAGCGCTGGTAGGTGTCGATGAAGTTCACGCCCGCCGCCTCGACGCGGACCAGGACGTGTCCGGGGGTCACCTCCGGGAGGTCGAGCTCGACGACCTCGAGCACCTCGGGGCCGCCCGGCCGCGTTACCTGGATCGCTCTCACACGGTGAATCGTACGTCCCGGTGCGAGGGTCCCAGACCACTCATGCAGTCGTGTGTATATTTATGCACATGACCCTCTCTGTCGCCGTCTCCGGCGCCTCCGGCTACGTCGGGGGCGAGGTGCTGCGCGTGTTCTCCGCCCATCCGGACGTGGAATTCGGCGCTCTGACCGCCCACTCCAGCGCGGGCGACCGCCTGGGCGCGCACCAGCCCCACCTGCGCACCCTCGCCGACCGCACCCTGGTGCCCACGACCGTGGAGGAGCTCGCGGGGCACGACGTGGTCGTGCTCGCCCTCCCGCACGGCGCGTCGGGGGAGATCGCGGCGCAGCTGCCCCCCGAGACCCTGGTGCTCGACTGCGGCGCGGACCACCGCCTGTCCGACCCCCAGGCGTGGCGGCACTACTACGGCGGCGAGCACGCGGGCACGTGGCCCTACGGCATGCCGGAGCTCATCACCCCGGACGGGCATCAGCGCGACGCGCTGCCCGGCGCCCGGCGCATCGCCGTGCCCGGCTGCAACGTCACCGCCGTGACGCTCGCGCTCCAGCCCGGCGTCGCGGCCGGCGTCGTCGATCCCACGGACGTGGTCGCCGTGCTCGCGAACGGCTACTCGGGCGCGGGTCGCAAGCTCGCGCCGCACCTGCTCGCCTCCGAGGCGCTCGGCGCCGCCGCCCCGTACGCGGTGGGCGGCTCGCACCGGCACATCCCGGAGATCGTCCAGAACCTCGAGTCCGCCGGCGCCGCCGACGTGCGGATCAGCTTCACGCCCACGCTCGTGCCCATGGCGCGCGGCATCCTCGCGACCGTGACCGCGCCGCTCGCGGCGGGCGTCCACGTCGAGGCCGTCCGCCACGCGTGGGAGCAGGCGTACGCGGACGAGCCGTTCGTCCACCTGCTGCCCCAGGGTCAGTGGCCCTCGACGGCCGCGACGCTCGGCGCCAACACCGCGCTCATGCAGGTCGCCGTCGACGGCCGCGCCGGGCGCGTGGTCATCGTGTGCGCGATCGACAACCTGGTCAAGGGCACCGCCGGCGCCGCGCTCCAGTCCATGAACGTCGCGCTGGGCCTCGAGGAGACGCTCGGCCTCACCACGCTGGGGGTCGCGCCGTGAGCATCACCGCAGCGCAGGGATTTGTCGCCGCCGGCGTGGCCGCCGGCCTCAAGTCCACCGGAGCGAGGGACGTGGCCGTCGTGGTGAACGAGGGCCCCGAGCGCATCGCCGCGGGCGTCTTCACCACCAACCGCATCTGCGCCGCGCCGGTGACCTGGTCGCGCCAGGTGGTCGCCGACGGTCGCGTCGACGCCGTCATCCTCAACTCCGGCGGCGCGAACGCCGCCACCGGGCCCGAGGGCTTCGCGGACACCCACCGCACCGCCGAGCACCTCGCCGCGTCGCTCGCCGCCACCGGGCGCGACGTCTCCTCCGGGGACGTCGCCGTGTGCTCGACCGGGCTGATCGGCGTGCGGCTGGACATGGAGGCCCTCCTGTCCGGGGCCGATGCGGCGGTCGCCGGCCTCTCGGAGGGCGGCGGGGACGACGCGGCCCACGCGATCATGACCACCGACACCGTCGCCAAGCAGGCCGTCGCCGGCGGCGACGGCTGGACCGTGGGCGGCATGGCCAAGGGCGCCGGGATGCTCGCGCCGGGCATGGCGACCATGCTCTGCGTGGTCACCACGGACGCGTCGCTCACCGCCGAGCGCGCGGACGCGGCGCTGCGCGCCGCGACCGGCGTCACCCTCAACCGGGTCGACTCCGACGGCTGCATGTCCACCAACGACACGGTGCTGCTGCTCGCCAGCGGCGCCTCGCGCATCGTCCCCGGTCCCGGGGAGTTCGAGGCGGCCCTCACCGACGTGCTCGCCTCGCTCGCCCGCGGCCTGGTCGCGGACGCCGAGGGCGCGAGCCACGACATCGCGGTGACCGTGGAGAACGCCACCACCGAGGCCGCCGCGGAGGCGGTCGCGCGCGCGATCACCCGCTCCAACCTCTTCAAGGCGGCGATCTTCGGCAAGGACCCCAACTGGGGCCGCGTCATCTCCGCCGCCGGCACCGTGCCGGAGGAGGTCGCACCCTTCGACCCCGCGCTCATCGACGTCCACATCAACGGCGTCCAGGTGTGCCGCGGCGGCGGCGTGGGCGACCCGCGCGAGCTGGTCGACCTCGAGCCCCGCGAGGTCCAGGTGCGGGTCGACCTCCACGCGGGCGGAGCTTCGGCCACCGTCTGGACCAACGACCTCACGCACGACTACGTCCACGAGAACAGCGCGTACTCCTCATGACCGACCTCGACCTCACCCCCCAGCAGAAGGTGGGCGTCCTCATCGACGCCATGCCGTGGATCGAGCAGTTCCGCGGCGCCATCACCGTCATCAAGTACGGCGGCAACGCCATGATCGACGACTCACTCAAGCGCGCCTTCGCCCAGGACGTGGTGCACCTGCGCCTGCTGGGCCTGCACCCCGTCGTGGTGCACGGGGGAGGACCGCAGATCTCCGGGATGCTCGACAGGCTGGGCATCGAGTCCGAGTTCCGCGGCGGCCTGCGCGTCACCACGCCCGAGGCGATGGACATCGTCCGCATGGTGCTCACCGGGCAGGTCTCGCGCGAGCTCGTGGGGCTCATCAACGACCACGGGCCGCACGCCGTGGGGCTGTCGGGCGAGGACGCCGGGATGCTGCAGGCCAAGCGCCGCCACGCGCTGGTCGACGGCGCACCCGTCGACGTCGGCCTCGTGGGCGACGTCGTCAAGGTCAACCCGGGCGCCGTGCTCGACATCATCGAGGCCGGCCGCATCCCCGTGATCTCCACCGTCGCGCCGGACATCGACGATCCCACGCAGGTGCTCAACGTCAACGCGGACACCGCCGCCGCGGCCGTCGCGATCGCGCTGCGGGCCCGCAAGCTCATCGTGCTCACGGACGTGGAGGGCCTGTACGCGGACTGGCCGGACCGCGACTCGCTCATCAGCCAGATCCACGCGACCGAGCTCGAGGGGATGCTGCCCTCGCTCGAGTCCGGCATGCGACCCAAGATGGAGGCGTGCCTGCGCGCCGTGCGCGGCGGGGTGCCGCAGGCGCACATCATCGACGGCCGCGACCCGCACTCGATCCTCACGGAGGTGTTCACCACCGCCGGCGTGGGAACCATGGTGCTCCAGGACAAGGAGATCTGGGTATGACGCTCACCGGACACAACGAGGCCGGCCTCGAGCACGGCCGGGTGGACCTGCAGCGCTACGACCACGCCCTCATGGGCACGTACGGCACCCCGCAGCGGGTGCTGGTGCGCGGCGAGGGCTCGTGGGTGTGGGACGCGGACGGCAACCGCTACCTCGACCTGCTGGGCGGCATCGCCGTCAACGCCCTGGGCCACGCGCATCCGGCCTGGGTCGAGGCGGTCTCCGCGCAGGCGGCGACGCTCACGCACACCTCGAACTTCTTCGCGACCGAGCCCCAGATCCGCCTGGCCGAGCGGCTGCTGACGCTCGCGCACGCGCCCTCGGGCTCGCGCGTGTTCCTGTGCAACTCCGGGGCGGAGGCCAACGAGGCCGCGCTCAAGCTCGCGCGCCGCACGGGCCGGCGCACGGTGATCGCGCTCGAGGGCGGCTTCCACGGCCGCACCGCGGGTGCGCTCTCGGTCACCGCCAAGGAGGCGCTGCGCGCACCCTTCGAGCCGCTGGTCGCCGGGGCGGTGTTCGTGCCGCCCACGGTCGACGCGATCCGCGAGGCCGCGTCCGCGGCGGGGGAGGACCTGGCCGCGATCCTGGTCGAGCCCATCCAGGGCGAGGCCGGCGTGCGCCCGGTGCCCGTCGAGGTGCTGCGCGTCGCCCGCGAGGCGGCCCACCGGCACGGCGCGCTGCTGGTCATGGACGAGGTCCAGACCGGCGTGGGCCGCACCGGCGCGTGGTTCGCGCACCAGCTCGCCGGCGTCGTGCCGGACGTCATGACCCTCGCCAAGGGCCTGGGCGGCGGCTTCCCCGTGGGCGCGGTGGTCGCGTTCGGCGAACGGGCCGCCACCGCCCTGGTCAAGGGCGACCACGGGACCACCTTCGGCGGCAACCCGCTGGCCTCCGCGGCCGCGCTCGCGACCCTCGACGCGATCGAGGCCGACGGCCTGCTCGACCACGCCCGCAGCCAGGGCGAGCACCTGCGGGCGGCGCTCGCCGCCGTGCCCGGCGTCACGGAGGTGCGCGGCGCGGGGCTCATGCTGGGCATCGGCCTCGCCGCACCCGTCGCACCCGCGGTGGTCGCCGCGGCGCTCGCGGACGGCTTCATCGTCAACGCCCCCGATCCCGCCACCATCCGGCTCGTCCCGGCGCTCACCCTGACGCGCGCCGAGGCCGACGCCTTCCTCGCCTGGGCCGCGGCGCATCTGCCCGCCCTCGTCACCAAGGAGCCTGCATGACCCGCCACTTCCTGCGCGACGACGACGTCACCGCCGCCGAGCAGCACGAGATCCTCGAGCTCGCGCTGCAGTTCCGCAAGAACCGCCACCTCGAGCAGCCCTTCGCCGGGCCGCGCGCCGTCGCGGTGATCTTCGACAAGCCCTCGACGCGCACCCGCGTGTCCTTCTCCGCCGGCATCGCGGAGCTGGGCGGCTACCCGCTGGTCATCGACTCCGCGTCGTCGCAGCTGGGCCGCGGCGAGTCCGTCGCGGACACCGCGCGCGTGCTCGAGCGGATGGTGAGCGCGATCGTGTGGCGCACGTTCGGCCAGGACCGCATCGAGGAGATGGCCGCGCACTCCACGGTGCCGGTGGTCAACGCCCTCACCGACTCGTTCCACCCGTGCCAGATCCTCGCGGATCTGGCCGCGGTGGCCGATGCGCGGGGCGGGGTGGACGCCCTGCCCGGCCTCACGCTCGCGTACGTGGGCGACGGCGCCAACAACATGGCCCACTCCTACCTGCTCGGCGGGGCGCTCGCCGGACTGCACGTGCGCATCGGCACGCCCGCCGACTACCAGCCCGACCCGGACGTCGTCGCCGATGCCACGCGCATCGCGGCCGCCCACGGAGGCTCGGTGCTGGTCACGTCGGACCACGACGAGGCGGTCGCCGGCGCCGACGTGCTCGCCACGGACACATGGGTGTCGATGGGGGACGAGGACCAGTACGCGGCGCGCGCGGAGGTGTTCCTGCCGTTCCAGCTCAACGCGCGGTCCCTGACGCTGGCCGCCGACGGCGCGCAGGTGATCCACTGCCTCCCCGCGTACCGCGAGAAGGAGGTCACGGGCGAGGTGCTCGACGGACCCCAGTCCATCGTGTGGCTCGAGGCCGAGTACCGCCTCCACGCCCAGAAGGCGCTGCTCGCATGGCTGGCGAGGCACTGATGGCCGCCTCCGTCCCGCCCACCAAGTCCGCCCGCCAGGCGCTGGTCGCGCGGCTCATCGAGTCCTCGACCATCCGCTCGCAGGCGCAGCTCGCGCAGGCGCTCGAGCGCGACGGCATCCACGTCACCCAGGCGACGCTGTCGCGCGACCTGCTCGACATCGGCGCCGTCAAGGTGCGCGACGCCGGCGGGCAGATGGTCTACACGACCCAGGCCGCGCTCGAGGCGGGCGAGGACACGGACGCGCGGCTCACACGGCTGTGCATCGAGCTGCTGCACTCCGCCGACGCCTCGGGCAACATCGCGGTGCTCCGCACGCCCGCGGGCGCGGCGCAGTTCCTCGCGACGGGCATCGACGCGCACGACGACCCCGAGGTCGTCGGCACCGTCGCGGGCGACGACACGCTGTTCGTGCTCGCCCGCGACACCGACGGCGGCGAGCGGCTCGCCCACAGGTTTCTGGACCGCGCGAGCGGCCAGCGGTAATCGGCAACGAGAGAAGGAAGAGACATGACTGAGCGCATCGTGCTGGCGTACTCGGGAGGACTGGACACGTCCGTGGCCATCGGCTGGATCGCCGAGGCGACCGGCGCCGAGGTGGTCGCCGTGGCCGTCGACGTGGGCCAGGGCGGCGAGGACCTCGAGGTTATCCGCCAGCGCGCGCTCGACTGCGGCGCCGTCGAGGCGTACGTGGCCGACGCGCGCGACGAGTTCGCGGAGCAGTACTGCATGCCCGCGCTCAAGGCCAACGCGATGTACCACGACAAGTACCCGCTGGTCTCCGCGCTGTCGCGGCCCGTGATCGTCAAGCACCTGGTCCACGCCGCGCGCGAGTTCGGCGCCTCGACCGTGGCGCACGGCTGCACCGGCAAGGGCAACGACCAGGTGCGCTTCGAGGTGGGCATCGTCTCCCTCGCGCCCGAGCTCAAGTGCATCGCGCCGGTGCGCGACCTCGCGCTCACCCGCGACAAGGCGATCGACTACGCCGAGCGCCACGCGCTGCCCATCGCGACCACCAAGAAGAACCCCTTCTCGATCGACCAGAACGTGTGGGGCCGCGCCGTCGAGACCGGCTTCCTCGAGGACATCTGGAACGCGCCCACCAAGGACGTCTACGACTACACCGACGACCCGGCCTTCCCGCCGGTGCCGGACGAGGTGGTCATCGGCTTCGAGCGCGGCATCCCCGTCTCGATCGACGGCCAGCCGGTGACGCCGCTGCAGGCCATCGAGCAGATGAACCAGCGCGCCGGCGCCCAGGGCATCGGCCGCATCGACATCGTCGAGGACCGCCTGGTGGGCATCAAGAGCCGCGAGATCTACGAGGCGCCCGGCGCCATCGCGCTCATCGAGGCGCACAAGGAGATGGAGAACGTCACCCTCGAGCGCCAGCAGGCCCGCTACAAGCGCCTCATCCAGGAGGAGTGGACCGAGCTGGTCTACGACGGCATGTGGAGCTCCCCGCTCAAGAAGTCGCTCGACGCCTTCATCGAGGACACCCAGCAGCACGTGTCGGGCGAGATCCGGATGGTCCTGCACGGCGGCAAGGCCGTGGTCACGGGTCGCCGCTCCGAGACCGGCCTGTACGACTTCAACCTCGCCACCTACGACGAGGGCGACACCTTCGACCAGTCCGCCGCCCGCGGCTTCATCGAGATCTACGGGCTCGCGGCCAAGCAGGCGGCCGCCCGCGAGGCGCGGCTGGCGTAGGGTCGCCGGTAAGGGGCCCGGGCCCGCCGGTCCGCAGTGTCCCGTGGGATGCCACGGGGTCGGATCGGCGGTCCGGCGCGTCCCGATGCAGGGGCTACCTGCGGCCAACCGGTCCGCAGTGTCCCGGAGCAGGTTTCTGAGGTGCGTGAGCGGCACTGACTGTCCCGGATGGGGCGGGGTCCGCAGTGGAGGGGTGACATGGAGCAGGCGACGAACGAGGGTGCCCTGTGGGGCGGACGCTTCGAGGGCGGGCCGGACGCGGCGCTCGCCCGACTGAGCAAGTCGACTCACTTTGACTGGCGGTACGCGGACGACGACCTCCTCGGGTCCATCGCGCACGCGCACGCGCTCGAGCGGGCCGGCCTGCTCACGGCGGACGAGTCCGCGCGCATGGTGGGGGAGCTCCAGCAGATGCGCGCCGACGAGGCCGCCGGCACGCTGCACCCGGCGGACTCCGACGAGGACGTCCACGGCGCCCTCGAGCGCATCCTCATCGAGCGCCTGGGGCCGGAGCTGGGCGGGAAGCTGCGGGCGGGACGCTCGCGCAACGACCAGATCGCGACGCTGCCGCGCATGTTCCTGCGCCGCCACGCGCGCCTCATCGCGTCGGAGCTGCTCGACCTGGTCGACGCGCTCCTGGGCCAGGCGGACCGCCACCTCGACGCGCCCATGCCGGGCCGCACCCACTTCCAGCACGCCCAGCCCGTCACGCTCGGGCACGCGCTGCTGGCCCACGCCTGGCCGCTGCTGCGCGACGTCGAGCGGCTCACCGACTGGGACTCGCGCGCGGCGTTCTCGCCCTACGGCGCAGGCGCCCTCGCCGGCTCGACGCTCGGGCTGGACCCGAAGGCCGTGGCGCAGGAGCTGGGCTTCGTGGGTCCCACGGAGAACTCGATCGACGCGACCGCCGCGCGCGACGTCATGGCGGAGTTCTCCTGGGTGGCCGCCATGATCGGCGTGGACCTGTCGCGCATCTCGGAGGAGATCATCGCGTGGTCCACCGTCGAGTTCGGCTTCGTCGCGCTCGACGACGCCTACTCGACGGGCTCGAGCATCATGCCGCAGAAGAAGAACCCCGACATCGCGGAGCTCGCGCGCGGCAAGGCCGGGCGGCTCATCGGCGACCTCGCGGGCATGCTCGCCACGCTCAAGGGTCTGCCGCTCGCGTACAACCGCGACATCCAGGAGGTGCACGAGCCCGCCCTGGACGCGGTCGACACCCTCGAGACGGTGCTGCCCGCCTTCACCGGCATGGTCCGCACCCTGGTGTTCCGGGTCGAGCGCCTCGCCGAGCTCGCCCCCGCCGGCTTCTCGCTCGCCACGGACATCGCCGAGTGGATGGTCAAGCAGGGCGTTCCCTTCCGCGAGGCCCACGAGGTCGCCGGCGCCTGCGTGCGCCTGTGCGAGAAGCGCGGCAAGGACCTGCACGAGCTCACCGAGCAGGAGATGCAGGCGATCCACCCGGATCTCACGCCTGGGGTGCTCGAGGTGCTCACCGTCGAGGGCTCGCTCGCCGCGCGCTCCGGCGCCGGCGGCACCGCGCCGTCCCAGGTCACCGAGCAGGGCAAGGCCGCGCGTGCGCGCGTGCGCCACTTCCGCCCCTGGGCCAGCGGGCAGTAGGGCGCGTCAGTCCTTCCGGTCGCGCCGCGAGCGACGGGCGGGGGAGAGGCGTCCCCACCTCGTCGTCTCGGGGGACGACGCGTCGGTCGCCTCGTCCTGCTCGGGCGCCCCGCCGTGGCTCGCCTCCGTGACGATGGGGATGGCTCCGGTCACGACCTCGTCGAACGACGGGAGCGCGGGCTCGGGCCCCGGCTCGTGCGCCCCGGCGGCGGCCTCGGCCTCCAGCCGGCGCCGCCGCTCGCGGCGCGACTCCTTCACGGGAACGGCGGGAGCCTCGGGCTCGCGCACCGGCGGCGGGGCCATGGGCACCTTCTCGCGCTCGCGCGGGGGCGAGGGCAGCACGTCCTTGCGCCGGCGTCCGGTCTCCGCGATGCCGCGTGCGTGAAGCGCCTGGCCCAGCTGGAGCGCGAAGCCCACGGACCGGGTCGCGGACGGCACGAGCACCGCGCGCAGCGACCGGTCCATGCCGCGGGCGCGCGCGGCGATGCGCGCCTCGACCATGATGCGCGCGGCCTCGGGCAGCGCGCGCAAGGTGAGCGCGACCATGACGCCGATGGTGTCCGGCGGCAGGATCCACCGCAGCGGCTGCGCCATCGTGGAGACGAAGTCGAGCATCTCCTCCATCGACGTCGAGCTCGCGATCGCCAGCGCGAGCGCCGCGATGGAGATGAGGTCGCCCGCGAGGTCGAGCGCGCGGATGTAGTCGCCGCGCCAGACCTGGAAGAGCGTCGTCAGCGCAGCGATGACGATGATGAGGCTCATGCCCTTGAGCGTGGCCTTCGCCGGCGGCAGGGTGGACGCGAGCAGCAGCAGGCACGCCGCGGTGATGCCGATCGAGGTGACCGGCTCGGAGATGATGAGGCACGCGACCGACAGGCCGAGCATGAGCAGCACCTTGAACCACGCGGGCGCGAGGTGCATGGGCGTCCGGCGGCGCCGGTAGAGCCCGAAGAGCGAGATCACGCAGTCGCCCCCTGCGAGGCGCGCCCGAACATGAGGTCGCGGTACAGCCGGATCGCCTCCTTGGGGTCGCCGTCGAACACCACCTCGCCCAGGTCGATCACCAGGGTGCGGTCCGCGCGCGAGGCGGCGTCGAGGTCGTGCGTGACCTCGATGACCTGCAGCGGCAGCGACCGCAGCAGCGCGCCCACGTGCGCGCGCCAGCGCAGGTCCAGGAGAGTCGTGGGCTCGTCGGCGACCAGGATCGAGGGGGTCGTGGCGAGCACGCCCGCGAGCGCGAGCAGCTGGCGCTGGCCACCCGACAGGGCGTTGACGGAGACGTCCGCCTTGCTGGCGAGGCCGATCTCGCGCAGCGCGTCGAGCGCGGCCTTCTCCCGCTCGCCGCGCTTCCTGATGACGCGGCGCAGCGACAGCATCACGTCCTCGATGGCCGTGGGCATGATGAGCTGCGCGGAGGCATCGGTGAACAGGTAGCCCACCTTGCGGCGCACGTCGGCGCCGCGCTTGACGGTGTCGAGGCCGTCGACCTCGACGGATCCGCTCACCGGCGTGACCAGGCCGTTGATGAGGCGCGCGAAGGTGGACTTGCCGCCGCCGTTGGCGCCGATGATGCTGATCCGGTCCTCGGTCAGCGTGAGCGACGTGGGCTCGAGGATGGGCACACCGGAATCGGGCGCGACGACGGCGGCATCCTTGAACTCGATCATGCGGACAAGGTTAGGCGGTGGCGGTCCCGCCCGATTCCTCCGCCAGGGCGACCCGTGCATCGTCCCTGGTCGCGCGCGTGGCGACGCGCGCCCTGCCCAGCAGGCCGGGGAAGGTGCGGTGGACGGCGGCGGCGACCACGCCGGCCGCTGCGACCTTGATGAGGTCCGGGACGATGAACGGGATCACGCCCACGGTCACCGCGGAGACGCAGTCGGAGTCCGTCAGCCCGGTGCAGCTGACGGGCATGACCGGCATGCCCGTGCGCCACGCGAGCCACGGCACGCCCACGGCGTAGACGAGCGGCAGCGACACCAGCCCGGCGGCGGCGAGCATCGCGGCGGACCACACGCGGCGATGCAGCAGGCCGCGGCGGGCGAGGGCGCGCGCGATGAACCCGATCGCGGTCGCGGCGAGGATGAACCCGAACAGGTACCCGCCGGTCGGGCCGCTGAGCACCACGATCCCCGCGACGCCGTTGGCGAAGATGGGCGCGCCCATGAGGCCCATGAGGAGGTACAGCGACACGGCCGCGAGCGCCCGCCATGGTCCCAGGACCAGCCCGGCGAGGACCACCGCGAAGGTCTGGAGCGTGATGGGCACGCCTCCCAGGAGGGTGAACTCGGGCACCAGCGTGGACGCCGCGATGACCGCCGCGAAGACCGCGACGAGCGCGATGTTCTGGCCGGTGAGATGACGATGCAGCGACACGGGCGACCTCCGGGGATAATGGACGGCGGCCACCCTACCGACGGGGTACCCCGCTCAGGGCCGATGCACGGAACGTTGTGGGGATGCCACAAACCTTTGGTCCCCCAAGTCAGGAGTACGTGTGATCGTCGCCAAGGATCTGGAGATGCGCATCGGCGCCCGCGTGCTGCTGCACCCTGCGAGCTTCCAGATCGGGCCCGGCGACCGCGTGGGCCTGGTGGGCCGCAACGGCGCCGGCAAGACGACCATGACCCGCATCCTCGCGGGCGAGGGGCAGGCGACCGGCGGCCAGGTCACCCACAAGGGGCGCATCGGCTACCTGCCGCAGGACCCGCGCGAGGGCGAGCCCACCCAGATGGCGCTCGACCGCATCCTGGGCGTGCGCGACCTGGCCGGCCTGCTCACCAAGATGCGCGCGGCCGAGGAGGCCATGGCCGGCGACGACGAGAAGGCGCGCGACAAGGCCATGAACGCCTACCCGCGCCTCGAGGAGCGGTTCCGGGCGGCGGGCGGCTACGCGGCCGAGTCCGAGGCGCAGAAGATCGCGGCCAACCTGGGGCTCGACCAGCGCATCCTGGGCCAGCCGCTGGGCACGCTGTCGGGCGGTCAGCGCCGGCGCGTCGAGCTCGCGCGCATCCTCTTCTCCGACGCGGAGACGCTCCTGCTCGACGAGCCGACCAACCACCTCGACGCGGACTCGATCATCTGGCTGCGCACGTTCCTCGCCCAGTTCTCCGGCGGGCTCATCGTGATCTCGCACGACGTGGACCTGGTCCGCACGGTGGTGACCAAGGTGTTCCACCTCGACGCCAACCGCGGCGAGCTCGACCAGTACGCGATGGGATGGGACCTCTACCTCAAGCAGCGCGAGACCGACGAGAAGCGCCGCCGCCGCGAGCGCGACAACGCGGAGAAGAAGGCCGCAGCGCTCATGGCCCAGGCCGCCAAGATGAAGGCGACCGCGACCAAGGCCGTCGCCGCGCAGAACATGGCCAAGCGCGCCGAGAAGATGCTGGCCGGCGTCGAGGGCGAGCGCGTCCAGGACCGCGTGGCCGCGCTGCGGTTCCCTACGCCCGCCGCGTGCGGCAAGACCCCGCTGCGCGCCTCCGAACTGTCGAAGTCCTACGGCTCGCTCGAGGTCTTCACGGATGTGGAGCTCGCGATCGACCGCGGCTCGCGCGTGGTGGTGCTGGGCCTCAACGGCGCCGGCAAGACCACGCTGCTTCGCCTGCTGGGCGGGGTCGAGGACGCCGACACCGGCCAGGTCGAGCCCGGCCACGGACTCAAGCTGGGCTACTACGCCCAGGAGCACGACACGCTCGACCTCGACGCCACCGTGCTGGAGAACCTGCGCCACGCCGCGCCCGACCTCACCGACACCGAGGTCCGGAACGTGCTCGGCTCGTTCCTCTTCGCCGGAGACGACGCGCACAAGCCCGCGCGCGTCCTGTCGGGCGGCGAGAAGACGCGCCTCGCGCTCGCGACCCTGGTCGTGTCCCAGGCGAACGTGCTCCTGCTCGACGAGCCCACCAACAACCTCGACCCCGCCTCGCGCGCGGAGATCCTGCGCGCGCTGCGCACCTACGAGGGCGCCGTCGTCCTGGTCACCCACGACGAGGGAGCCGTCGAGGCCCTCGAGCCCGAGCGCGTGCTGCTGCTGCCCGACGCGGTCGAGGACCTGTGGAACGACGAGTACCGGGAGCTCATCTCGCTCGCGTAGCGGCGCCGTTCCACCCCGCGCAAGCACCACCTGTTGTCCGCGCAACGACAACCATCTACCCGTGGGACGCGGCGACCTCCCCAAAGCGACCGTCAGCTACCCATTTGCCTGAGCGGCGCAGGTGGGGCGGCGCGCGGGGTCGGCCGGAGGGGGAGTTGCTTCCGTCGCACTAGCCGAATTCGTGCACTTTGGGCGGTCCGTCCGCACCGACCCGCCCAAACTGCATGAATTCGGCTAGCGTCGCGCAACACACCGCCCTGCCCCCGGCACGTGAACGGTCGGGCGGATTCGAGCGCATCGATTCCACGCGCCCGCCTCAGGGACGGCTAGAGAGCGTCCTCGATCTCCTCATCGGAGAGTTCCCGCGTGCGCCGGGCCGATGCACGGGCGGGCCTGGCGGGGCGCGCACGCTTTCGAGCGGCGACGGACGCAGGTCCGGGTGCGGCGTCGGAAGGCGCTGCGGCCGGCGGGGCAGCGGCGGAGGCGGCGGCCGGCGGGGCGGGGCCTGCGGCCGGCGGGGCAGGAGCGGGCTCCGACTCGTCGTTGGAGGTACGCTCGGCGCTCAGCACCCACTCGCGGCGCGCGAGCAGCACGCCGCCGACGGGCGCGATGAGCGCGAACGCCCACCACTGCCACGCGTAGGCGAGGTGCGGGCCCAGGCTGAGCGTGGGCAGTGGGACGGGGGAGCCGAACGCGTCGACGCAGCCGTCGGCGGAGCATGCCTGGGTCACCACGGCGTAGCCGTCGATCGGCTCGGCGGGAGGCGCGGGCATCTGCGCGGCCGCGATGCGGGTGGCGCCGTCGTCACGGCGGCCGTCGTCGGGCTCGCTCTGGCGCAGCACCGCGGTGACGGTCACGTCGCCGGCGGGCCAGGCGGGCACCGCGAGGTCCTCGAGGGGGCCGGGCACCGGGATGTGCCCGGCGTTGAGCAGCAGCGCTCGGCCGGAGTCGGTCTCCATCCACACGAGCAGCTGGTAGACGCGCTCGCGGTCGACCGGACGGTTGCGCAGCAGGGTGAGCGAGTCGCCCACGATGCGGCCGGTCACCTCGACGGCGCGCCACTCCTCGGTCGCGTCGACCGCGAGGTCCGTGCCCACGGCCTCCTCGAGCGAGGCCGGCGGCAGCGAGGCGTTGGCGTCCGAGGCGGCGATCGCCTCCGAGCGCGCCACGTGCTTGCCGTACTGCCACGCGCCCGCGCGGACCCCGACCACGGACACCGCCAGCCCGACGGCGACGATGATCGCCGCCGTGAGCGCGCGTCGCGCGGGGGAGTGGGGCACGCTCCCGATGCTAGCGGCGGCCGCCGGGCCGCCAGGCCCCCGCCACCATCGCATCGTCCCCGGTCCATGTCGTAGAAATCCCCAAAGTCCGGGGTGCGACCTTGGAAGCGGCGGTGACGGCGTGCGCGGCGGGGCCGGGATAGCGTGGCGGTCATGAGTCGTCACGTCATCGTCACCGGCGCGAACCGCGGCATCGGCCGCGCGATCGCGGAGGCCTTCGTCGCCCAGGGGGACACCGTCTCCACCATCTACCGGGGAGGCGACCTTCCCGAGGGCGTGGACGGCGCGATCGCGGACGTCACCGACACGGATGCGGTGAACGCCGCGTTCGACCAGCTCGAGGAGCGCCACGGCCGCGTTCGCGTCCTGGTCGCCAACGCGGGCGTCACCAAGGACGGCCTGCTCATGCGCATGTCCGACGAGGACTTCGAGCGGGTCGTCGACGTCAACCTCACCGGCACCTTCCGGTGCGTGCGCCGCGCGGTGAACTCGATGCTGCGCGAGCGGTTCGGGCGCATCGTGCTCGTCGGCTCGGTCGTGGGCCTCATGGGCAACCCCGGCCAGGTCAACTACTCCTCGTCGAAGGCGGCGCTGGTGGGCATGGCGCGCTCGATCACCCGCGAGGTGGGCGCGCGCGGCATCACCGCGAACGTCATCGCGCCGGGCTTCATCACCACCGCGATGACCGCGGAGCTGCCCGAGGCCACCGTCAAGCAGTACGAGGCCACCATCCCCGCCAAGCGCTTCGGCGCCGTCGAGGAGGTCGCCGCCGCGGCCACCTACCTGGGCTCCGACGCCGCCGGCTACGTCTCGGGCGCGGTGCTGCCCGTCGACGGCGGCCTGGGCATGGGCCACTAGAACTCAAGGAAGCGAGACACACCATGGGCATGCTCGAAGGCAAGAACATCCTCGTCACCGGGGTGCTGACGGAGGGCTCGATCGCCTTCCACGTCGCGCGCCTGTGCCAGGAGCAGGGCGCGACGGTGGTCCTCACCGGCGTGGGCCGCTCCCTCAAGATCACCCAGGCGATGGGCCGGCGCCTGCCGGTCCAGGCGGCGGTGGTCGAACTCGACGTCACCGACCCCGACCACCTCGCGGCGCTCGCGGACCGGGTCAAGGAGCACGTGCCGCACCTCGACGGCGTGGTCCACTCGATCGGCTTCGCGCCCCAGTCCGTCATGGGCGGCAACTTCCTCGCCGGCGAGTGGGACGACGTCGCCACGGCGATGCACATCTCCGCGTACTCGCTCAAGGCGCTCGCGGTCGCCGCCGAGCCGCTCATGGTCGAGGGCTCCGCGATCGTGGGGCTCACCTTCGACGGCCGCTTCGCGTGGCCCGTCTACGACTGGATGGGCGTCGCCAAGGCCGCGCTCGAGGCCACCTCCCGCTACGTCGCGCGCGACCTGGGGCCGCAGGGGATCCGGTGCAACATCGTCTCCGCGGGGCCCATCAAGACCACCGCGGCGCGCCACATCCCGGGATTCGAGCAGATGGAGGGTCACTGGTCCGAGCGCGCCCCGCTGGGGTGGAACTCGGATGACCCGGAGCCCACCGCGCGGACCGTGACGGCCCTGCTCTCGGACTGGTTCCCGGCCACCACGGGCGAGATGATCCACGTCGATGGCGGCGTTCACGCGATGGGCCAGTAGCCTCCGCTAGGCTGACCACGTGCCCACGCTCATCCTTGCCCGTCACGCCAAGGCAGAGGGCCCCACGCCCGGCCTGACCGACGACGCCCGCCCGCTCGCGCTCATCGGCCGCAAGGCCGCCGCCCGCCTCGGCGAGGTCATCGCCGAGGCCGGGTACAACCCGGACCTCGCGCTCGTGTCTCCCGCGGTGCGCACCCAGCAGACGTGGAAGCTCATGGAGGCCTCGCTCGCGCCCACGTCGGCCAGCACCATCGACGCGCTGTACGAGACCCACGTCCAGGGCGTGCTCGCCGAGCTCGCGGAGCTGGGCGACGTCGAGACCGTGATCGTCGTGGGGCACGAGCCCACGTCGTCCGCGACCGCGGCCTTCCTGGCCGGCAAGGGGTCGGACACGCCGGCCCTCAAGCGCATCGCGCACGGCATCCAGACCGGCACCGCCGCGGTGCTCGAGTTCGAGGGCGAGTGGGACTCGCTCAAGGCGCGCTCGGCGAGGCTCCTCACGGTGCTGTCCGGCCGCGACGTCGAGGTCCCCTGACCCCTCGCATGACGGACGCCGCCGCGCTGACGCGCGCCCTCCTGACCTTTCCGCGCGCCTCGTGGGAGCAGGGTGTCGCCTCGCATGCGGCGCTCGACCGGGGAGATGCGGCGCTGGCCGCGATGCTCGCCCGCCACGGCGTCTCGCACGCCGCGCCCGACGGGCGGCTCGGCGCGCTCGGCGAGGCTGCCTCGGTCAACTCGGGCGCGCTGCTCGAGGCGACGCTTCGCCTGGGGACGGGGGACGATGCGGCGGCCCGGGCCGCGCAGACCCAGCGCTGGTGGCTGCTCCGGTACGCGCCGCGCGACGACTCGGGCGTGCTGCATCACCGGCTCGACTCCGAGGAGGTGTGGGCCGACTCGGTCTACATGATCGTGCCCGCGCTGGTCGCGTGCGGGGACATCGCCCCGGCGGACATGCAGTACCGCATGCACCGCGAGCACCTGTGGGATCCGGCGACGGGCGTGTACCGGCATCGGCGCGACCTCGCGACCGGCGAGCTCACCCGCGGGGCGCGCTGGGCCGGCGCGAGCGGATGGGTGGCCGCGGGCCTGGCCCGGTCGCTCCGGCTGGGAGTGGCGGCGGAGCAGATGCGGGAGCGGTGGCGGCGCGAGACGCGCGAGCTGCTCGACGCGTGCGCCGCGTTCGAGCGCCCGGACGGCCGGTTCCACGACGTGCTCGACGACCCGGAGTCCTTCGTCGACGGCACCGCCGGGCTCATGCTCGCGTACGCCGCCCTTACCGGCGCGGCCGGCGGCTGGCTGCCGGAGGCCTACGCGGAGTCGGGGGAGCGGTGGCTGGCCGCGTCGCTGGCCCGGGTGGACCAGGACGGCTTCGTCCGCGAGGTGTGCGGCGCGCCGCTGTTCGACCGGCCCGGGGTCTCGCCCGAGGCGCAGGCGTTCGCGCTCATGGCGCTGGCCGCGCGCGAGCGGCTCGACGGCACGCTCCCCACGACCTAGGCCTCAGGACCGGGCGCGGATCACCTCGAGCGCCTCGTCCAGGCGCTCGCCGTTGAGGGCGACGTCGGCCTGCTCCTGCACGATCGGCTTGGCGTGCCACGCGATGCCGAGGCCCGCGGCCGCCATCATGTCCAGGTCGTTGGCACCGTCCCCGATGGCCACCGCATCGGCCAGGGGGCAACCCACCTCCGCCGCGAAGGCGCGCAGGGTGTCGGCCTTCGCCGCCCGATCGATGACCGGGCCGACGGTGCGGCCCGTGAGCCGCCCGTCGACCACCTCGAGCGAGTTCGCACGGAAGCGGGTGATGCGCAGCCGCTCCGCGAGCCCGCCCACCACCTCGACGAAGCCGCCGGAGACGAGCGCGACCTCCCAGCCCTCGTGCTGGAGCGTCGAGATGAGCGACTCCGCGCCGGGCGTGAAGCGCACCTGGGCGAGCACGTCCGCGAACACGGAGTCGGGGACACCCGCGAGCGTGGCGACGCGCTCGCTCAGCGAGGCCGAGAAGTCGAGCTCGCCGCGCATGGCGCGCTCGGTCACGGCCGCGACCTGCTCGCGCGTGCCCGCGCGCTCCGCGATGAGCTCGATGACCTCGGACGTGATCAGCGTGGAGTCGACGTCGAGGACGCAGAGCCTCACTCGATGACCGTGCCCTTCGCGACGACCGTGATGCCGGACTCCGTGACGGTGAAGCCGCGCGCGAGGTCGTGCTCGCGGTCGATGCCCACGCGGGCACCCTCCGACACCACCACGTCCTTGTCGAGGATCGCGCGGTGCACCTGGGCGTGGCGGTTGATCTGCACGCGGTCCAGCAGCACCGAGTCCGAGACGGTCGACCACGAGTGCAGGCGCGCACCGGGCGACAGCACCGAGCCCGTGACCGTCGCTCCGGAGACGATGACCCCCGGGGAGACGACCGAGTCCGCGGCGTGGCCCAGGCGGCCCTCCTCGGAGTGGATGAACTTGGCCGGCGGGTTCGTGATGAGCCCCTGGTGCAGCGGCCACTCCTCGTTGTACACGTTGAACACCGGCATGACCGCGATGAGGTCCATGTGGGCGTCGTAGTACATGTCGAGCGTACCCACGTCGCGCCAGTAGTCGCGGTCGCGGTCGGTCGAGCCCGGGACGTCGTTGCGAATGAAGTCGTAGACGCCGCAGGAGCCCTTCTCGACGAAGTAGGGGACGATGTCCCCGCCCATGTCGTGCTTCGACGTCGGGTTGTCGGCGTCCGCCTGGAGCGCCTCGAGCAGCGGGCCCGCGGTGGCGACGTAGTTGCCCATCGACGCGAGGATCTCGTGCGGGCTGTCCGGCAGGCCCTCGGGGTCGGTCGGCTTCTCGAGGAACGCGCGGATCCTGTCCGGCTGGGTCGGGTCCGCGTCGATGACGCCGAACTGGTCGGACAGCGAGATGGGCTGGCGGATGCCCGCGACGGTGAAGTCCGCGCCGGACTCGATGTGCGCGTCGACCATCTGGGAGAAGTCCATGCGGTACACGTGGTCCGCACCCACGATCACCACGTAGTCGGGGCGCTCGTCCTCGATGATGTTGACCGTCTGGTAGATCGCGTCGGCGGAGCCCAGGTACCAGTGGGGGCCGCGACGCTGCTGCGCGGGCACCGGGGCGACGTAGTTGCCCAGCAGCGGCGACATGCGCCACGTGCGCGCGATGTGGCGGTCGAGCGAGTGGGACTTGTACTGCGTCAGCACGACCACGTGGAGGTAGCGCGAGTTGACCAGGTTGCTCAGTGCGAAGTCGATCAGGCGGTACGTGCCACCGAACGGCACGGCGGGCTTGGCGCGGGCGGCGGTGAGGGGCATGAGGCGCTTGCCCTCACCCCCGGCTAGGACGATGGCGAGAACTTTCGGCGCTGACATGGGGCCAGCATAGGGGTTTCTTCGGGGTGCGATGTGAGCCTTGGCACACGTCGGAGCGACTAGGTTGGTGGCCATGCGAGTCGACATCCTCACCCGTGAGTACCCGCCCCACATCTACGGCGGCGCCGGCGTCCACGTCAACGAGCTGGCCGCCGTGCTGCGCGGCCACATCGACGTGCGGGTCCGCGCCTTCGACGGACCCCGCGAGGAGGAGGGGGTGACCGGCTACGAGGCCCTCGGCGGCGGCGTGGGCGACGCCTCGCTCGACGTCCTCGCCCACAACCTGCCCATGGCGAAGGACGTCGCCGGCGCGGACCTGGTCCACTCCCACACCTGGTACGCGAACATGGGCGGCCACTTCGCCTCGCTGCTGCACGGCGTCCCGCACCTGATCTCCGCGCACTCGCTCGAGCCGCTGCGGCCGTGGAAGGCCGAGCAGCTGGGCGGCGGCTACCGCGTGTCCTCGTGGATCGAGAAGACCGCCTACGAGGCGGCCGCCGGCATCATCGCCGTCTCCGACGGCATGCGCAAGGACGTGCTGCGCTGCTACCCGGACGTCGACCCCGCGAAGGTCCACGTGGTCCACAACGGCATCGACCTGTCCGCCTGGGCCAAGCCCGTCACCGACGAGGAGCGGGCGAAGGCCGATGCGGTGGTCGCCGAGTGGGGGATCGACCCCACCCGTCCGGCGATCGTCTTCGTGGGCCGCATCACGCGCCAGAAGGGCCTGCCGCACTTCCTCAAGGCCGTCGAGCAGCTGCCCCAGGACATCCAGGTGGTGCTGTGCGCCGGCGCCCCGGACACCAAGGAGATCGCCGCCGAGGTCTCCACCGCGGTCGCGAAGCTCCAGGAGGAGCGCGACGGCGTCATCTGGATCGAGAAGATGCTCCCGCGCCCCGAGCTGGTCGCCGTGCTCGACGCGTGCACCGCGTTCGTGTGCCCGTCCGTCTACGAGCCGCTGGGCATCGTCAACCTCGAGGCCATGGCCGTGGGGCTCCCGGTGGTCGCGACCGCGACCGGCGGCATCCCCGAGGTGGTCGTCCACGGCGAGACCGGCACGCTCGTGCCCATCGAGCAGGTGCAGGACGGCACCGGCACCCCGCTCGACCCCGAGGGCTTCTCGCGCGACCTGGCCGCGGCGCTGACCGACATGGTGGCGGACACGGACCGGGCCGCTCGCATGGGCGAGGCCGGCCGGCAGCGCGCCGCCGACGCGTTCTCGTGGGAGGCGATCGCGGAGCGGACGCTCGACGTCTACCGCCAGATCCTTCGCTAGGCTCGCGCCCATGACTGAGGTGCTCGCATTCGAGGGCGTGACGGTGCGCCGGGGCGACAACGACATTCTCCGCGACGTGTCGTGGACCGTCGACGACCGGGATCGCTGGGTGATCCTGGGGCCCAACGGCGCGGGCAAGACCACCCTCATGTCCATCGTGGGCGCGCGCCTGCACCCCACCTCGGGCACCGCGCGCGTCCTCGACGAGACGCTCGGGGAGACCGACGTGCGGGAGCTGCGCGTGCGCGTGGGCCTCTCGAGCGCCGCGCTCGCCGACCGCATCCCCGGGCACGAGACGGTCAAGAACGTGGTCATGACCGCCTCGTACGGCGTCACCGGGCGCTGGCGCGAGGAGTACGACCCCATCGACGAGGAGCGGGCCGATGCGCTGCTCGCGGCGTTCGGCATGTCCGGCTTCGCGGGGAGGGAGTTCGGGACGCTCAGCGAGGGCGAGCGCAAGCGCGTCCAGGTGGCCCGCGCGCTCATGGCCGACCCCGAGCTGCTCGTGCTCGACGAGCCCGCCGCGGGCCTGGACCTGGGCGGCCGCGAGGAGCTGCTCGCCGCGCTCACCGAGCTGGCGGGGGACCGGCGCTCGCCGGCGATCCTCATGGTGACCCACCACGTCGAGGAGATCCCGGTGGACTTCACCCACGTGCTCCTCATGCGCGACGGCCGGATCGTCGCCGCGGGCCCCCTCGCGGAGACCCTCACGGAGGCGAACCTCGAGGCCACCTACGGCATGCCGATCGCCCTCACGGAGGCCGACGGCCGCTACGCCGCCCGGGGCGCCTGACGGTCCATCCCGCCACGTAATCCCCGGGGTGAGCGCCGCCCTGGCGGGCGGTGCGACCGTCCTGGCCGTGCATCGTCCCCCGGTACGATGTGGGGAGACGGCAAGCGCCATCGGGCGCGACGCGAGGAGGCGGACGATGCAGTTCCTGTGGTGGTTCATCGGTGCGATGATCCTGGGCGCGGCCGAGCTGTTCACGCTCGATCTGCTGTTCGCGATGCTCGCCGTGGGCGCGCTCGCCGGCGGCGTGGCCGCGCTGCTGGGCGCGCCGTGGTGGCTGAGCACGATCGTCGCGCTGGCCGTGGCCTCCGCGCTCATCGCCGGGCTGCGGCCCTTCCTGCTGAAGACGCTGCGCGCCAAGGGCGAGGCACAGCCGCAGACCAATACCAAGGCGCTGGTGGGCCGCGAGGCCCGCGCCATCGACGAGGTCACCGAGGTGCGTGGCCGGGTCAAGCTCGCGGGCGAGGTCTGGACCGCCCGCACCGAGAACGACGCGCCGCCCATCCCCGAGGGGTCCGAGGTGCGCGTGCTGAGAATCGATGGGGCGACGGCGATCGTCGGCCCCGAGGAGGCATGATGGAAGACGCTCAGATTGTCACGATCGTCGTGTGGGTCGCTGTCGCGGTTCTCGCGCTGTTCGTCATCACCGCGATCGCGAAGGCGGTCGTGGTGGTCCCGCAGACCCAGGCGATCATCGTCGAGCGGCTGGGCCGCTACCACGTCACCATGGATGCCGGACTGCACCTGCTGGTGCCGTTCATCGACCGGGCGCGTGCCAAGGTGGACCTGCGCGAGCAGGTGTACTCGTTCCCGCCGCAGTCGGTGATCACGTCCGACAACCTGGTGGTCGACATCGACACGGTCATCTACTTCCAGGTGACGGACGCGAAGTCCGCGGTGTACGAGATCCAGAACTACATCATCGGTGTCGAGCAGCTCACCACCACGACGCTCCGTAACATCGTCGGCACCATGGACCTCGAGCAGACGCTCACCAGCCGCGACCAGATCAACGGCCAGCTGCGCGGCGTGCTCGACGAGGCGACCGGCCGCTGGGGCATCCGCGTCAACCGCGTGGAGCTCAAGTCGATCGAGCCGCCGCTGTCCATCAAGGACTCGATGGAGAAGCAGATGCGTGCCGAGCGTGACCGCCGCGCCGCGATCCTCACCGCGGAGGGCGTCAAGCAGTCGGCGATCCTGACCGCGGAGGGCGAGAAGCAGTCCGCGATCCTCAAGGCCGAGGGTGAGGCGCAGTCCAAGATCCTCACCGCCGAGGGTGAGGCGCGCGCGATCCTGCAGGTGTTCGACGCCATCCACGAGGGCGACGCCGACTCCAAGCTGCTCGCGTACCAGTACCTGCAGGTGCTGCCCGAGATCGCGAAGACCGAGTCGAACAAGGTGTGGTTCGTGCCCACCGAGTTCACCGGCGCGCTCAAGTCCATCTCCGCGGCGTTCGGCGCCGAGGAGTCGCTGTCGCCGCTCGAGCGCGACCCCGAGCGTGCCCGGACGGGCTCGCGGATCACCTCCGCGCTCGCCGACCCGCGCGAGGCGCTCGAGGAGGCCCGCCGCCAGGCCGAGGGCTTCGCCGCCGAGGCGGACCAGGCCGGCACCGGCTCGGGCCGCAGCTTCGACCCGGACGCAGAGAAGGGGCAGTAAGGGGTTCGGCTCGCGCCGCACCTACTCGACGCTCTCCCTACCGCTTCGTCCTCCGAAACGAGGCCATCTGGTTCAGATGGCCTCGTTTCGGCCGTGTGCGGGGCTCAACCCAGGCCGATGCGCGCCTCGCTCAGCCGGGCGGCGCCTCGGTCAGCCGGGCGGCGCCTCGCTCGGCCGGCGCGTCCGGTCCCGCACCATCCACACGGCGGCGACCACCAGCAGCACGCCCGTCGCGAGCACGCCGAGCCACGTCGCGAACGCGTCCTCGACGACCTCCTCGATGAGCTGCGGCATGGCCGTGAGCAGGCCGATGCCGCCGGGCACGATCAACACCGCCACGTCCCGGCGCGTGATGGCGGCCACGATCATCGCCACCGCGCACGCGACGGCCGCCGCCAGCACCCACGCGCGGGCGTCGTCGAAGGCGCTGGTCTGCAGCCCGTAGATCACCGTGAGCCCGCCGATCACGAGTCCGAGCTTCTCGGGCACGAGCCGCCCCAGCGCGGACAGCACGATCCACACGGCGCCGATGGCGGCCGTCGTGAGGCCCGAGGCGAGCGACATGGTCATTCCGCGATCGTCGAGCACCGTCGCGTAGAGCGCGGTCGCGGTGGCGAGGATGCCGGCGAGCAGGGCCATCTGGGCCAGCGCCCGCCGTCGCGCCGCGTAGATCGCCGCCGCAACCGCCGTGGCTGCGCCCGCCGCGATCAGCGCCGACGCGGGGTCCTCGACGCCGCCGCTGTCCGCGGAGAGCCAGGCGAGCCACGCGGTGAGGCCCACGGTCACGGCCAGCAGCGCGGAGGCGAGGCGCTGGGCCGGCGCCGTCGGATAGCGCGCCGTCACCAGGCCCGCGACCAGAGCGGCGATCGTCAGCGCCGCGACGACGCCCACCCGCGCCGCGTCGTTGAGGTCCTCCCACGCGTTGCCGATGAGGAACGTCACGGCCGACACGACGAGCACCGCGCCCAGGTAGCCGACGATCTCGCCCACCACCGCGAGCGCGTGCGGCGCGGCCGGTGGGGCCTCGTGCGCGGCCTCACGCGAAGCCTCCGACCCGGGCGCTGCCGGCGCGGCCTCACGCGAAGCCTCCGACCCGGGCGCTGCCGGCGCGGCCTCACCGGGCGGGGAGGGAGGCGTGGTCCCGTCCGGTGAGGAGATCTCCGTCGTCTCCATCTGGCCGCGCTCGCGTTCGAAACCGAGCAGCCGCTCGGCGGTCTCGCGATCGATGAGGCCCGCCTGGGCCCACGCCTCGATGCGCGAGGCGATCCCCGGTCCGGTGCCTGCCGGTGCGTCGTCCATGGCGCGCCACCTTCCCTCCGCGCGGCGACTCCCGTTACCTGCGATTTTACTCCCGGGATGGGCGCGCTGCACGGGCGTCGCGGGCGCCCTGAGACAATGCCGCCATGCCCGTGATCCGCCTCGCCGACGCCCCCGCCGACGCCGCTCCAGCCGACGCCGCGCACCCCGAGGCGTCCGCCGCGGACCCGCTCGCCGACTACCGCGGCCTCACCGACGTCGCCCTGCGCCGCGTGCTCGAGCCCGAGCGCGGCCTCTACATGGCCGAGGGCGCCAAGGTGATCTCCCGCGCGCTCGCCGCCGGCCACGAGCCCCGCTCCGTGCTCGTCACCGAGCGCTGGCTCCCCGGCGTCGAGGAGGCCCTCGCCGCCGCCGGCGTCGACGCGCCGGTGTATGTCGGCTCGGAGGCCCTCCTCGAATCCGTCACCGGATTCCAGGTGCACCGGGGCGCCCTGGCGGCCATGCATCGTCCCGTGCTGCCCAGCCTGGAGGAGCTCGCCCGGGAGGCCCGGCGCATCGTGGTCCTCGAGGGGATCGTGGACCACACGAATGTGGGGGCCATCTTCCGGTCCGCGGCCGGGATCGGGGCCGACGCGGTGGTCGTCGCGCCCACCTGCGCGGACCCGCTGTACCGGCGCTCGGTCAAGGTGTCGATGGGGACCGTGTTCCAGGTGCCGTGGACGCGCGCGACGCAGTGGCCGGACGCGCTCGACACCCTGCGCGGCCTGGGCTTCGCGGTCGCGGGCCTCGCCCTGAGGGACGACGCGGTGCCCCTCGACCAGTACGCGGCCCGCGGCCACGAGCGGGTCGCCCTGGTCATGGGCGCCGAGGGCGACGGACTCACCCGCGCCGCGCTCGCCCATGTCGACGACGCGGTCGTCATCCCCATGCACGGGGGAGTGGACTCCCTCAACGTCGCGGCCGCCTCCGCGGTCGCGATGTGGGCGCTGCGGGCCCGCTGAGCCCCCTTCTTCCCCGGACACTCCGCACGGATTCCGGCTCGACACGGGACCCCTCGCGGTTCGGGACACTGAGGACCGCTTTGCGGGGGCAACTGCGCGCTGCGGGACAGTGTGGACCGCGGATGCCGCGGTGGACCAGTCCGCAGTGTCCCGCAGCGCACGCGGATCGCACTCTGGCGGTCCTGACTGTCCCGGTCGGGAGGCGAGGCGCTCGGGGCGTGGAGCTCGCGTCATGCCTCGGGGCGACGGTGCAGATCACCTGTCCACACGTTTTCTGCGCTGCTCCACACACGGCCCGGCGTGTCGTCGGCGTGTCGCCGCGATATCAGCGAATTTGCGGCGGATCCCGGCTGCCGTGTGTGGACAGGTGACGGCCGTCGCGCCGGTCCTCCACGGCGCCTTGCCGGTGTCGGAGGGGTGGTTCATAATCGAAGACGTGTTCGAACATGTGTTCGAATGGGTGGACGATGAGACGGCCGGGAGGTGGGTATGGAGACGGTGGAGGCTCGCCTCGCCAAGGCGCGTGAGGCGCTCGCGGGGGTGCAGCGGAGGGTCGGCACCACGCGGGAGCGATGGGAGGCTCCCGTGCTCCCGCTCGCGCCGGTGCTCGACCAGGTGCTGCCGGAGGGGTTGAGGCGCGGGCGCGTGGTCGCGGTGGACGGCTCCACGTCGCTCCTGCTCGCGCTCGCGGCGGAGGCGTCGCGCGCCGGGGCGTGGACCGCGTTCGTCGGCCTGCCCTCGGTCGGGGTGGTCGCGGCCGCCCGACGCGGGATCGATCTGGACCGGGTGGCCGCGATCCCGCATCCGGGCGCCCACGCGGCCGCGGTCGCCGGTGCGTGCGTGGAGGGGATGGAACTGGTGTTGCTCGGGACGGGCCTCGCACTGTCGGACGCGGACCGGCGCCGGCTCGCCTCGCGGGCGCGCGAGCGTGGCGCGGTGCTGCTGTGCCAGGGGCGATGGCCCGGCGCGCACGCGACCGTAACGGCGCTGAGGTCGCGGTGGCACGGGCTGGGCGCGGGCGACGGGCGGCTGCGCGGCCGCGACCTCACCGTGCAGGTCGAGGGCCGCAACGCGGGCGCGCCCAGATTCGTGACCGTGCCGCTGGACGGCGAGGCGCCGTTGCTCGGTCGGGGCGGCGCGCCCGGGCGCGCCGCGGCGCGGGTCTCTTCCGGAGCCTCGGCGGGGCGGCGCGCCCTCGGAGGCGCGGCATGAGCGCGCGGGCGGGGGTGCGTGCGGGTGCCTCTCGGGCGGGGGCGCCTCGAACGTCCACGCCGTCCCGACCCGGCGCGCCCCGACCCGGCGCCGTGGTCGCCGCGGTCGAGACCGTCCGCCGCGTGGTCCTGTGGGTGCCGGACTGGCCCGTCGTCGCCGCGATGGCGGACGCGGGGCTGGGGGCGGAGGCGCCCGCGGCGGTGCTCCACGGCCGCGGCCTCGTCGCGGTATCCGCGGCCGCGCGGGCGGCCGGGGTGCGCCGCGGCTCGACCCGTCGGGTCGCCCAGCGGGTGCTGCCCGACCTCGCGATCCTGCCCTTCGACGAGGCGCGCGACTCGCGACGGTTCGAGGCGGTCGCCGCCGCGGCCGAGCAGGTGGTCGCCGGCGTGGAGATCTCCCGTCCCGGCCTGATGATCATTCCTGCCGGGGGAGCGGCCCGCTTCCACGGCTCGGAGGAGGCCCTGGCGGAGGCGCTCGTGGGCGCCGTCGCCCAGGATGCCGGCGTCGAGTGCTCCGTGGGCGCCGCGGACGGGCTGCTCGCCGCCGTGCTGGCCGCCCGCGGCGCGGACCTGGTGCCGCCCGGCGCCTCGCGCGACTACCTGGCGCCCGCCGCGGTCGACTCGATCACGCTCGCCGCGATGGAGCGCGCCCAGCGCGCCGAGGTCGAGCGCTTCGCGAGCGTGCTCGTGCGACTCGGCCTCCACACCCTGGGCGACCTCGCGGCGCTGCCGCGCCCGGACCTGCTGTCCCGCTTCGGCCCGGTGGGCGCATGGGCGCATCGGCTCGCGTGTGGGGAGGACCTCGCCCCGCCGGTGCTGCGCCGCAGCGAGGAGGACATCGCGGTCGAGCACGTCTTCGAGGACCCCGCCGAGCGGATCGAGCAGCTCGCCGCCGTCGCCGCCGTCGCCGCAGAGCGCCTCGATCAGGCGCTGCTCGAGGCCGGCGTGCGCTGCGGCCGCGTGCGCATCACCGCGCGCACCGAGCGCGGCGAGGACCTCGAGCGCGTGTGGCGCACGGACGTGGGCACCCGCGCGGGCGCCTTCGCCCGCCACATGACGGACCGCGTGCGCTGGCAGCTCGAGGGCTGGCTGTCGGGGCGCGCGGGAGGGCCGGAGCCCGCGCCGCTGACGGCGCTCGGACTCGTGGCCGAGGACGTCGTGCCGCTCGGCGACGAGCAGGCCTATCTGTGGGGCGGAACCTCGGGCGCCGATGCGCGCGCCCACCGCTCCCTCGAGCGCGTCCAGGGGCTCCTCGGGGCCGAGGGCGTGCTCGCGGTCGCCGAGCAGGGCGGTCGCTCTCCCCGCGACAGGGCGTTGCTCACGCCCTGGGGCCAGGAGGCGCCGCCCGCCCGCGCGATCGCCCACCCGTGGCCGGGGCGCATCCCCGACCCGCCGCCCGCGACGGTGCCGCCGGCCCCGCGCCCCGCCCTCGTGCTGGACGCGGGCGGCGGCCTCGTCACCGTCAGCCGTCGCCTCGCCGTGAGCGCGCCACCCACCTGGGTGCGGCTCGAGGCGGACCCGGACGACGAGCGCGCTCGCGCGGCGAACCGGCACCCCTCCTCCGGGCACGTGGGCCGCGTCGAGGGGCCGGTGTGGGACATGCCGCGCCCGGTCGAGTCCTGGGCCGGACCCTGGCCGGTCGCGGAGCGCTGGTGGGCCCAGGACGGCTCGCGGCGCGCCTACCTCCAGGTCGCGCTGAGCGACGGCGACGGCGGCACCACCGCGGTGCTGCTGGCCTTCACCCAGGGGCACTGGGAACTCGAGGGCGTCTATGACTGACGTCGCCGACTACGCCGAGCTCCACGCCCACTCCGCCTTCAGCTTCCTCGACGGCGCCAGCCAGCCCGAGGAGATGGCGGCCGAGGCGGGCCGCCTGGGCCTCAGTGCGCTCGCCCTCACCGACCACGACGGCCTCTACGGCGCCGTGCGCTTCGCGAATGCGGCGCGCGAGATCGGGCTGCCCACGGTGTTCGGCTCGGAGTTGTCGCTCGCGGTCGAGGGTGCGGGCGGCCCGCCCGTGCTCGACCCGCCCACCGGCGTGCCCGACCCGCGCGCGAGCCACCTCGTCGTCCTCGCGCGCGGCGCCCGCGGGTACGCGCGGCTCAGCCGCGCCATCGGCATGGCGCACCTCGCGACGGGGGAGAAGGGCATGGCCCGCTACACCCTCGAATCCCTCGCCGCGGAGGGCGACGGCGACCTCCTGATCCTCACCGGCTGCCGCAAGGGCGCGGTCCGGCGCGCCCTCATGGGGCTCGGCGGCGGCGGTCGGAGGGCGGGGGCCGATGCCCTGTCCGGGGGCGTCTCCCGCGACGGCTACGCAGCGGCCCGGGTGGAGATCGACCGGCTGGTCGCGCTGTTCGGCCGCGAGGGCGTCGCGGTCGAGATCACCGACACCGGCGCTCCCCACGACTCCGAACTCAACGACGCCCTGGCGGACCTGGCCCTCGACGCGGGACTGCCGCTCGTGGCGACCACGAACGCGCATTACGCGGCGCCGCGCGAGGCGGACCTCGCCGGCGCGCTCGCGGCCGTGCGCGCGCGGTCCTCGCTCGACGACATGGACGGCTGGCTGCCTGGCTCGCCCGGCCAGCACCTGCGCAGCGCCGGGGAGATGCTCTTCCGCCACCGGCGGCACGCGCAGGCGGTGCTCACCGCGTCCCGACTCGCCGCCGAGTGCGCGTTCGACCTCGACCTGGTCGCCCCCCACCTGCCGCCGTACCCGGTGCCGCGTGGGCACACGGAGGCCACCTGGCTGCGCGAGCTCACCTATCGCGGCGCCCGCGAGCGGTACGGCCCGCCCGACGCCGAGCGCATCCCGGGCGCCTGGAGGCAGATCGAGCACGAGCTGGCCGTCATCGAGGCGCTCGACTTCCCCGGCTACTTCCTCATCGTCCACGACATCGTGTCCTTCTGCCGCCGCGCGGACATCCTGTGCCAGGGCCGCGGCTCGGCCGCCAACAGCGCCGTCTGCTACGCGCTCGGCGTCACCGCCGTGGACGCCGTCACGCACGGGCTGCTGTTCGAGCGGTTCCTCGCACCCGAGCGGGACGGCCCGCCGGACATCGACGTCGACATCGAGTCCGACCGCCGCGAGGAGGTCATCCAGCACGTGTTCCAGCGGTTCGGCCGCATCAACGCCGCGATGGTCGCCAACGTCATCCAGTACCGACCGCGCTCGGCCGTGCGCGACGCCGCCCGCGCGCTGGGCTACGACGTGGGCCAGCAGGACGCCTGGTCCAAGTCGATCGACCGCTGGAGCTCGCTGCGGCGGACGCCGCAGCAGGAGGCCGAGTGGGCCGAGCGTCAGCGCGACGCCATGTGGCCCGAGGCGCCGCCCGCGCAGGACCTCGACCACATCCCTGAGCCCGTCCTGGACCTCGCGGAGCGTTTCCTGCGCCTGCCCCGCCACCTGGGCATCCACCCCGGCGGCATGGTGCTGTGCGACCGGCCCGTGATCGACGTGTGCCCCGTCGAGTGGGCGCGCATGCCCGGCCGTACCGTCCTCCAGTGGGACAAGGACGACTGCGCGGACGCGGGCCTGGTGAAGTTCGACCTGTTGGGCCTGGGCATGCTCTCCGCGCTCAAGTACGCGTTCCGCTACGTCCACGACACCGAGCGCGAGGACCTGCAGCTGCACAACATGCCGCAGGAGGATCCCGCGGTGTACGACCTGCTGTGCGCCGCGGACACCGTCGGCGTGTTCCAGGTGGAGTCCCGCGCCCAGATGGCGACGCTGCCGCGCCTGCGGCCGCGGCGCTTCTACGACATCGTCATCGAGGTCGCGCTCATCCGGCCCGGCCCCATCCAGGGCGGCTCCGTCCACCCGTACATCAACCGGGCGCGCGGCCGCGAGCCGGTCACCTACCTGCATCCGTCGCTCGAGAAGTCGCTGGGCAAGACGCTCGGCGTGCCGCTGTTCCAGGAGCAGCTCATGCAGATGGCCATGGACGCCGCCGGCTTCGACGGCGCCCTCGCGGACCAGCTGCGCCGCGCGATGGGCTCCAAGCGCAGCCCCGAGCGCATGGAGGCGCTGCGCGCACGGTTCATGGTCGGCGCGAACGAGCGCGGCATCACCGCGGACGTCGCCCACCAGATCTTCGACAAGCTCAAGGCCTTCGCGGACTTCGGCTTCCCCGAGTCGCATTCGTTCTCGTTCGCCTACCTCGTGTACGCGTCGAGCTGGCTCAAGGTCAACAAGCCCGCGGCCTTCTACGCGGGCCTGCTCGCGGCGCAGCCCATGGGCTTCTACTCGCCGCAGTCACTCGCGGCCGACGCCCGCCGCCACGGCCAGGCGATCCTGCGCCCGTGCGTGGTGCGCTCGGAGGTGCTCGCGATCGTCGAACGCCAGGACGAGCCCTTCCGCGTCCCGGACGAGCGGCGCGAGGAGATGGCGGCGCTCGTCCGCATCGACCGCACCCTCGCGGTGCGGATGGGGCTCGGCGCGATCCGCGGGCTCGGCACGGAGGCCGCGCAGGCGATCGTCGAGGCGCGCGAGGAGGCGCCGTTCGCCTCGCTCCACGACATGGCGCGCCGGGTGCGCGTGCGGCCCAAGGGCGTGGCAGGGGAGTCCGGACTCGCCCCGGACAAGGGGCTCACCACCGCCCAGTGGGAGGCGCTCGCCACCGCCGGGGCGCTCGCCGAGCTCGGCGTGAGCCGCCGCGAGGGCCTGTGGGCCGCGGGGGCGCTCGCCAAGGAGGGACCCGCGACCCTGCCGGGAACGGTGCCGGGCGCTCAGGCGCCCACGCTGCCCGGCATGTCCGTGGTCGAGGAGGCGGTGGCCGACGTCTGGGCCTCCGGGGTCTCGGTCGAGGGCTACCCGACGGCGTTCGTCCGCGACGGGCTCGACGCCGCGGGCGTCCTGCGGGTGGGTGACGTGCTCACCCACGAGGCGGAGCGTCGCATCGTCACCGCCGGCGTGGTCACGCATCGGCAGCGTCCCGGCACCGCGAAGGGGGTGACGTTCCTGTCGCTGGAGGACGAGACGGGCTTCCTCAACGTCATCTGCTCGCAGGGGGTGTGGCGCCGGTTCCAGGCCGTGGCCCGCAGGTCGCCCGCGCTCGTGATCCGGGGACGCATCGAGCGCGCCGACGGCGCCACCAACCTGGTCGCGGAGCACCTCGCGCCGCTGTCCCTCAAGGTGCCCTCGAAGAGCAGGGACTTTCGGTGACGGCGGGCAGTGGTCATCGAGCCCCTCCGAGCCGTGCTAAAGTTTTCTTCGCGCTGAGGCGCTCCACGGAGTTCCTTGGTCCACTCGTCCGGGTGGCGGAATTGGCAGACGCGCTAGCTTGAGGTGCTAGTGCCCGTATTAGGGCGTGGGGGTTCAAGTCCCCCCTCGGACACCGTGTGATGTCTCAGGACATCGTGAACGGGTGAACCCCCAGTGATGGGGGTTCACCCGTTTTTGCGTTGGTAGCCGCGGCTGGGGTCGAGGGTGAAGGTCGCGAGGGTGTTGCCGGTGTCGGCGGTGATGATGGTGGCGTCGCGGTCGTGGATGAGTGCAATGATCTCGGTGCGGGCGTGGGCGCGGCCGATGCCGAGGTGGTGGAGGCGCACGCAGCGGCGAACAGTTCACCCTGTGACCTGGCCGGCCTGTCTGGCTGCACGGCGGATTGGCTAGCGCACACGATAGATTGATCCCCCTTGGTAGTGGTTCCGTAGGTGGAGGTATCAGTGCAACTCGACAAGCCGACCCTTGGCGACGTGGTTGACGGCGCGAAGACGCGCTATCAGATTCCCCTCTATCAGCGGACCTATGACTGGGGAACTCCGCAGTATGAGCAGTTGTGGGCAGATGTCCTTAGCCTCGCGGTTGCGAGGCGGGAGACCAAGGCCAAGGAGCACTTCCTCGGCACGTTGGTCTTGGACATGGGCCATCAGACTCCGAACGAGAACACATTTCTCGTAGTAGACGGCCAGCAGCGCCTCACAACGCTCACCATGCTGCTCGCGGCGCTTCGCGACGTCTACAAGGAGAGCGGCAGCTCCCGCGACAACGACACGGCCGAAGAGATCCATGAAGACCGCCTGGTGCATCGCAAGAAGCTCTCAGGCCCGGAGCGGTTTCGTCTATGGCCGACGCAGGGTGATCGCGCTGCCTACATGGAGGTGATTGACGGCGAGGTGGATCGCCGATCTGGCAGCAACATCGTTCAGGCGTACCTGTACTTCGTCAAGGCTATCCATGCCGCGATCAAGGAATCTGAAGTCGAACTATGCGAGCTCTATGACGCGATTCTCGACGGTCTGCGCTTCGTGTCAATTACGGCAGAAGCGCAGGACAACGTTTACGCCATCTTCGAATCGCTCAACAACACAGGCCTGAAGCTCACACAGGGCGACTTGCTTCGAAACTTCTATTTCTCGCGGCTCGGCGACCTTGCTGAATCGACCCATGAGTCATTCTGGTATCCGATGCAAGAGAGGCTCTCCCGCGCCGACCTTGCCCACCTCTTCTGGCTTGATATGACGTGGAGCAACACGGAAATCAAGAAGGACGACACGTTCAAGGAGCAAGCAGCCCGCGTAAGCGGATTGAGCCCCGAGGGTCTTCGAGATGAAGTGAAGCGGTTCAACCATCTCTCGGTGCTCCTTGAGGTAATGCGACGTCCGAGCAACGAGACGGACTCAGCCGTGCGTCGTGCACTCCAACGCCTAGTGGACTTTGGCATTGAGTCGATCGACCCTCTCGTCCTTGGCCTACTCAGCCTGCGACAACAAAACCGGACCGACGCCACCCAGACTGCCGACGCGCTGGCGGTCATTGAAGCCTTCCTCGTGCGAAGGCTGGTCGTGCGTGCGCCACACAACGCGCTCTCGCGTATCCTCATGCGCGCTTTCGGGTCTATTGACGAGTCCGATCCTGCAGGGTCGTTGCGCGACTACTTGTCTCGAGACAACAAGGACTTCGCGACGGATGATCAGATCCGCGAGGCGGTCGTGTCTGTGAACTTCTACCGATCGGGGTCTCGGAAGCAGCAAAAGACACTGCTGATGTGGCTTGAGGGCGCACTGGCCGGCAACGAACCCGCGGACCTCTCAAGGGCAACCGTTGAGCACGTGCTTCCTCAGAAGCTCAGTGACGACTGGCGTGGCGAGTTGAGTCCGGATCTTGGTGAATTCGATTCGCCCGAAGCAGTGCACGAGACGTACGTCCACACCTTGGCGAACCTCACTCTCTCGGGCTATAACTCCGCGCTGAGCAACAAACCGTTTGCGGAGAAGCGCAGCCTTCTCGTTGAGAAGGGGAACATCGAACTCAACAAGTGGATCGCTGGCAACGGGCAGTGGAGGCGCACCCAGATCATCGAGCGCGGCAAGCTGTTGAGTGAGCAAATCATCACCTCCTGGCCCGGCCCGATTTCGGTGGCCCCCGTTGCGGACTCGTCGGCGCGCAATACGGAGGAGGTCGCTGATGCACTTCAGCGCGTTCCCGCGGGGAAGTGGGTTTCCTTCGGAGACCTCGCTAATGCGACTCAACTGACCATCGCCGCGGTCCGAGATGTCGTGGCTAAGGAAGACATCCAGTTCGGATGGCGTGTTATGGAAGCCGACGGCCGGTACTTCTCCGATAGTGCGTCAAGTGCATCGCGAGATCAACTTGAGACCGATGGCGTTCAATTCGATGCCGCCGGTGCAGCGATGCAACAGCACCGTTGGCACTTCGCCACGAATGACAGTGACGCCCCAGTCGGTACACAGTCCGTTGCTAGCGAACTCCATGCCGGGCCAATCAAGGACTTCCTCGACGAGGCGGCAAACAGGCTGGCCCCCTCAGTTGCCGAAGCGCTGCGTGCCACCACTGCGGAGTTGCTGGCGCGCGGCGGGCGTGTTCTCTTGAGCATCGATGCTCAGGAGCAGGATGTGTTCACGGCAGCTCTGCATGACGTTGACGTCTCGGAGGCATTCGCAGAGGTACGACTGACCCCCTTTGGCGGCTTGTGGATTCGTCGGGATGTCTCTACCGAGTTTGAGTTGGTCGACGCGAAATCTGTCTCTGCGCTCCGTTTGCCAGTCCGCGCCGACTGAATCTGGCTCACTGTTGCTTGTGGCGTCGTCAAGAGCGCGTCGCCATCGACATCCGCTGCGTCAACCTCTCGATTCCGAGGGACCGCGACCGCAAACTTGTCGTCGACCCCGTCGGAACCACTTCCCGGCGTGGATACGATGCGACCAGCGCCACCGTCCGCGCGCGGCGCCCGTTCCACGCCGCCGCGGGCCGCGCGCACGACGCGTCCCGCCCACCCGAAGGAGCCCCGGTGCCCGAGCCGACCCGCACCCGGGTGCCCCCGCCCGCCGAGTGGCTGGGCCGCGCCGAGGAATGGGCGGCCGGCTTCCGCGACTCGCGAGCCTCGCGCTGGTGGGTGACGCTGCTCTACGTCGTCGTCAGCGCCGTGATCGTCATCCCCGTGGTGACCGGTCCGGGCACGGCGCTGTCGCGCATCGACGAGCCCACCCACGCGGACTACGCCTACCAGGTCGCCCACGGCACGGTGCCGTACGCCGGGTCGGTGATCGCGCCGGAGATCCGCGACCTGTGGGCGTGCGCGGGCCAGGAGCGGTACGAGCTGCCCGCGTGCGGCGACGACGCCGAGGCGTGGGAGTTCCCCTACCAGGGGCAGCAGTACAACTACCCCCATCCGCCGCTGTACTACGCGGTGGTCGGCGTCCCGGCCCGCGCGATCGCCGCCGTCACGGGCACGGACTTCATCACGGCCGCACGCCTGCTGGGCATCGGCTGGCTCGCCGGCGGCATGCTGATGCTCTTCGTGGCCCTGCGCCGCTGGCGCATCGACCCCGCCGCCGCGATCATCGCGCCGCTCCTGCTCCCGGCCTTCCCCCGCGTGCTCCACGCGGTGACCACCGTCAACCCGGACGCGGCCGCAATCCTGATCGGCGCATCGGCCCTCTGGCTCGCCGCGCGGATCCTGGTCGACGACGACGCACCGTGGTGGCTGGGCGCCCTGCTCGCCGGCGCGGCCGGCATATCGAAGACCATCACCACGGTGCCGTTCATCGCGCTCGGCGCGCTCATGACGTTCCGCGCCCTGCGCGACTGGCGCCGCCGCGGCCGCCCGCGAGGCAGGGACGTCGCCATGATCGCCGGGATGGCGGGGGCGATCCTGCTGCCCTACCTCGCCTGGAGCGCGTTCCAGTCCGGACACGGCGACCCCCACTGGGTCAACCCCCTGGTGGGCCTCAACACGAGGGACGTCGTGGGCCTGCCGGGCTCGGAGTGGATGGAGACGCTGTTCAGCGGGCTCGAGCTGGCGTCCGACTACTACGTGCAGCCGCCGCTCAACGTGGCCCTGCTGGTGTCGTGGACCCGCCTGCTCAACGTGCTCATCATCGGCGCGATCTTCGCCGTCATCGTGGCCTGCGCCAAGGAGCCGGCCCGCCGCTCGCTCGGATGGCTGGTGCTCGCGGGGACCGCGCTGTTCCCGACCATCGTCCAGATCCAGGCCTACTTCAACACCGCCGTGCCGCAGTACTTCCCCCACGTCACGGGACGCTATGGGCTCGCGCTCATCCCGGCGGCCGTCGCGTGCATCGTGGTCGCCGCGCACAAGGCCGGCTATCGACGGCTGGTGTACGTGCTCAGCGCGGGCGGGCTGGTGGTGCTGGCGGTCGTCATCGGCAACGGGGTCCTCGTCTCCTGACGCTAGCCTTCTCGGCATGACCGAGTCCGACGTCGTCTCCCTCGCCCGCGACCTCATCCGCATCGACACCTCGAACTACGGGGACGCCGACGGCCCCGGCGAGCGCGAGGCGGCCGAGTACGTCGCATCGTTCCTCTCCAATCTGGGCCTCGAGCCCACCATTCGCGAGTCCGAGCCCGGCCGCGCGAGCGTGGTCGCCCGGTGGGAGGGTTCCGACCCCGCCCGCCCGGCGCTGGTCCTGCACGGACACCTCGACGTGGTGCCCGCGTTCAAGGAGGACTGGAGCGTCGACCCGTTCGGCGCGGAGATCAAGGACGGCATGATCTGGGGCCGCGGCGCGGTCGACATGAAGGGCGCGGACGCGATGTACCTCGCGGCCGTCAAGCGCATGATCGACGCGGGGGAGCGCCCGCCCCGCGACATCGTGCTCGCGTTCTTCGCCGACGAGGAGCACGGCGGCCGCAAGGGCGCCAAGTGGATGGTCGAGAACCACCCCGAGGACTTCGAGGGCGCCACGGAGGCGGTGTCCGAGGTGGGCGGCTTCTCCATCGAGGTGGCCGGCCGCCGCGTCTACCTGTTCCAGACGGGGGAGAAGGGGATGCAGTGGCTGCGCCTCGCCGCGCAGGGCATCCAGGGCCACGGCAGCCTGGTCCACCGCGACAACGCGGTGACGCACCTCGCGGGGGCGATGAGCCGCATCGGCCACCACGAGTGGCCGCTCGAGATCACGCCCACCGTCGAGCGCCTGCTGCGCGGCGCCGCGGACATCCTGGGCGTCGACTACGCCGAGGACCCCGAGACGCTCGACCGGCTGGTCGCGGGCCTGGGCAGCGTGGGCCGCATGGTCGAGGCCTCCCTGCGCAACACGTCCAACCCCACGATGATGGACGCCGGCTACAAGACCAATGTCATCCCCGACGTCGCGGGCGGGTTCGTCGACAGCCGCTTCCTGCCCGGCCAGCAGGAGCAGGTCCTGCGCACCATCGAGGAACTCGCGGGCACGCACGTCAAGGTCGAGCAGTACATCACCGAGCGCGCGATCGACCTGCCCTTCGACGTCCCGCTGGTGCGCAAGGCCATCGACGCCGTCACCGCCGACGACCCCGACGCCGTGGTCCTGCCGTACATGATGATGGGCGGCACGGACAACAAGCACCTCGCCTCGCTCGGCATCGCCGGCTACGGCTTCGCGCCGCTGCGGCTGCCCCCCGAGCTCGACTTCCCCGCGCTGTTCCACGGCATCGACGAGCGGGTGCCGGTCGAGAGCCTCGAGTTCGGCACGGACGTAATGGTGCGGTTCCTGCGCGACTGCTGATCCCCCGGGGACGATGCGCGGGCCGGGGCGGCCTCGAGCCTCCCGGGCCTCGCCGGGGCCCGCGCCGCGGCGCGTCCACGAGCCACCCCACCTAGGCTGGACGGGGAGCACCGGCGACGGGGCGAGGTGAGAACCCATGCGCGCGAGGGCGCCGATCGTGGTGGCGGCGACGGCCGCGGCGGGCGTGCTCGGCCTCGCGGCGTGCGGCGGCGGGGGACCGTCGGCCCAGGAGCTGGCCGCCGTCGAATACGCGCCCGAGGCCTTCGACGGCTTCGAGGCCTCCACCCCGGAGGCGGAGGGCCTCGTCCCCGACGCGGTCGCGGAGGTGTTCTGGCGCGCCGGCGAGCTCGAGTCCATCCACAGCCTCACGGTCATCGCGAACGGCCGCGTGGTCGCGCAGGACTACTTCAACGGCACCGGCCCGGAGCTGTCGCAGAACGTGCAGTCCGTGACGAAGAGCTACACGGGCGCGCTCGTCGGAATCGCGATTGAGCAGGGCTGCATCGACGGACTCGACCAGCCGATGATGGACTTCTTCCCCGAGCTCGCCGCCCGCGTCGAGGACCCGCGGAAGTTCGACATCACCATTCGCCAGCTGCTGCAGATGCGCGCGGGCTACCCGTGGCTCGAGGCCTCGGCGGAGGGCGTCGAGCTGCTGTTCCACGGCTTCGCGCCATCCAACATCGTCGACGTGCCCCTCGCGCGCGACCCGGGCACGGGGTGGGACTACTCGAACCTGTCCTCGCACTTCTTGGCGACCATCGTCACCCGCGCCTGCGAGGTGGAGGACCTGCAGGACTTCGCGCAGGAGCACCTGTTCGACCCGCTCGCCACGACCCCGAGCGACTGGACCACCGACTGGGAGGGGTACCGGCTGGGCTACACGGAGCTGTTCGTGACGGCGCGGGAGATGGCGCGCTTCGGCCAGATGTACCTCGACGGCGGCGCGGTCGACGGCGAGCAGGTGGTGCCCACCGCATGGGTGGAGCAGTCCTGGACCCCGTACACGGAGGGCGCCTGGTACTACAAGGTGGGCGACAACTTCGACCGGACCGCGTACGGCTACCAGTGGTGGATCATCGACGCCGGACCGCACACCTACTTCCTCGCCTGGGGACACGGCGGCCAGCAGATCGCGGTGCTCCCCGAGCTCGACATGGTCGTGGTGGTCACGGCGGACCCGCTCCGCGGTCAGCTGGGGGACAAGCCGTGGGCGCTCGAGAAGGCCAACCTGAACCTGGTCGCGGACTTCATCGCGGGTCTGCCCGCCAAGGAAGGGACCTGACTCAGGCCGCGTCCGTGCGCTTGACCTTGAGGGCGCGACGCTTGAGCCACACCCGCCGCGCGCCGCCGCGGTACAGCTGCGTGCGCGCCAACTCCCAGCGTCCGTACTCGGCGTGCTCGGTGAGCATGGCCCGTGCATCGTTCCTGGGCATATCGCGGGGGATGTCGACCACCCGCCACTCGATGCGCGAGGTCTCCGCGTCGGTGCGGCGACGCGGATCGATCACGTGTGCGGAGCGGTGGCGGTGGGTCATCGTCCCTCCTCAATACCAGACATATGGGGGTACTGTCTCAGACATGAGTGGAACCGCCCAAGAGGCCCTCCGCATGTTGGTGTCCGCCTTCGAGGAGCACCTCGCCGCCGTGCAGCAGCGCCGGGGCGAGCAGGACGTGGCCGTGGACGACGCGTACGACGCGCTGGCGGAGGCGTTCGACCGTTACGAGGCGGCGATGGACGTCGAGCATGGCGAGTCGCTGCCCATGCTGCTCGACGAGGACGGCGACCTCGAGGAGGAGCTCGACGAGCTCGACCCCCACGCCGAGGAGGACGAGGACGAGCTCGACGACGACGTGGTCGACTTCGACCTCGAGCGCGAGTAGTCGCGGCGTTCCGCCGGATTCCGGGGGACGATGCGCGGGTCGCCCGGGCGGGTGGCCGTCAGGGCCGCTCGGGGTAGCCGAACGTGATCCGGGACACCTCGTCGAGGGCCGTGGCGATCGCCTCGGGCAGGACCAGATCCGCGGCCCCGAGCATCGTCCGCAGCTGATCCGTGGTGCGCGCGCCCACGATCGCGGCGGCCACCGCCGGCCGCCCCAGCAGCCATGCGAGAGCGGCCTCCTGCGCGGTGACGCCCAGGCCGTCGGACGCGGTCACCAGCGCCTGCACGATCGCCCCGCACCGGTCGTCCAGGTAGGGCGCCACAAAGCCCGACAGGTGCTCGGAGGCGGCGCGCGAGTCCGCGGGGATCGCGGTGCGGTACTTGCCGGTGAGGACGCCGCGGCCCAGGGGAGACCAGGCGAGCACGCCCATGCCCAGGGACGATGCCGCGGGCACCACCTCGCGCTCGACGCCCCGCTGGACCAGCGAGTACTCGACCTCGGTCGCGGCCAGCGCCGGCCGGCGCCCCGCGAGGGTCGCGGCCTGCGCCGTCGCCCAGCCGGGGTAGTTGGACACTCCCACGTAGCGGGCGCGACCCGAATTGACGGCGATCTCGAGGGCGTGGACGGTCTCGTCCGCGTCGGTGGCCGCGTCGTGCCGCTGCACCAGCCACAGGTCCACATGGTCGGTGCCCAGGCGTCGCAGGGACGCGTCGAGCGTGTCGAGCATCGAGTCGCGCGAGGCGTCGACGACGCCGCCGGTCGCGGTGCGGCGGATGCCGGCCTTGGTGACGATCTGCACGTCCGCGCGGGACACGCCGCCCGCGAGCAGCCCGCCGATGAGTTCCTCCGAGCCGCCGCCCGCGTAGGACGCCGCGGTGTCGATGAGCGAGCCGCCGGCGTCGACGAAGGCGCGCAGCATGGTCGCGGCCTCGTCGGCGCCGGTGTCGCGGCTCCACGTCATGGTGCCGAGCGCCAGGCGCGATACCTCGAGACCCGATGAACCCACCCGTGCGCGTTGCATGGGTGCGACGGTACCGGGCACCGGGGTCCCGGGGGATCGCGACGCGCGGCGGCTACTGTGGCGCCCATGATGGAATGGTGGGAAGCGGTCATCCTCGGCCTGGTGCAGGGACTCACGGAGTTCCTGCCCGTGTCGTCGTCGGCGCACGTGAGGGTCATCGGGCCGCTCCTGCCGCATGGCGCGGACCCGGGCGCGGCCTTCACCGCCATCATCCAGATCGGCACCGAGCTCGCGGTGCTGCTGTACTTCCGCAAGGACATCGCCCGCATCGTCACGGAGTGGTTCCGCGCGCTCGGGGGCGCCGACGGCACCGGCTGGAGGGCGCGCATGGGCGCGCACCGTGCCGATGCCCGCATGGGCTGGTTCGTCATCCTGGGCTCGATCCCCATCGTGGTGCTGGGCCTGCTGCTCAAGAGCCACATCGAGACCAGCCTGCGCAACCTCTACCTCACCGCCACGGTGCTCGCGCTCTTCGCCGTGGTGCTGGCAATCGCCGACAAGGTGGGCGCCAAGCGCCGCGAGATGCACGAGGTGCGCCCGCGCGACGCCGTCGCGCTCGGCTTCGCACAGGCCATGGCCCTCGTCCCCGGCGTCTCGCGCTCGGGCGGCACCATCTCCATGGGACTCTTCCTGGGCCTCACGCGCGAGACCGCGGCCCGGTACTCGTTCCTGCTCGCCATCCCCGCCGTCATGGGGTCGGGGCTGTTCGAGCTGGTCACCGAGTTCGAGACGCTCACCTCGCCCGGCGCGCCCGGGCTGCTCAACACGCTCATCGCGTCCGTGGTCGCGTTCGGCGTGGGCTACGTGGTGATCGTGTGGTTCCTGCGCCTCATCAGCCACCGGTCGTACATGCCGTTCGTCATCTACCGCATCTGCGCGGCGGCGGCGATCTTCGCGATGCTCGCGGCGGGCATCATCCTGCCGCTGCAGTAGTCAGGCGACTCGCTCGCCACGGCCAGGGGGCAGGCAGGGGGCCGATGCGCGGGCCGGGTCAGGCCTTGCCGTTGCCCCTGTCGCGGCGGCGGAGGAACTGCTCGAACTCGGCCGCGATCGCCTCGCCCGACGCCTCGGGCAGGCTCGTCTCGTCCATGACGGACTCGAGCTGGGTGACGTGGGCACCGATCTCCTCGTCGTCGGCCGCGAGCTCGTCCGCGCCGCGCTGCCAGGCGTCGACCTCGTCGGCCAGGTCGCCCAGGTCGATCGGCTCGCCCAGGAAGCGCTCGATCTGCGACAGGATCGCCACCGTGGCCTTCGGGCTCGGCGGGTGCGCGATGTAGTGGGGCACGCCCACCCACACGGAGACGACGGTGATCCCGCGCAGGTGCGCCTCGTGGCCCAGCACGCCCAGGATGCCGGTGGGTCCCGCGTAGTCGGAGCGCTCGAGGTCGAAGGCGCGGCGCGCCTCGGCGCTCTCGCTCGTCACGAACGTGGGCAGCGGCCGGGTGTGCGGAGCGTCGACCAGCAGGGCCCCGCAGGTGATCAGCGTCGACACGTCGAGGGCCTCGGCGTGGTCGAGGATCTCCGCGACGAACCGGCGCCAGCGCATCGACGGCTCGATGCCGCGCACGAGCGCGACGGTACGGTCGCCCACCCACGGGCCGTTGGCGGTGGAGACCACCGTGCCGGGCCAGGAGATCACGCGCTCGCCGTCGGGCAGGGTCTGGATGGCCGGCCGGGCGACCTGGAAGTCGTGGTACTCCTCGGGGTCGAGCACGGCGAGCTCGCGCGCGGTCCACGCGGTCGCGAGGTGGTCCAACGCCGACGACGCGCCCGAGCCGGCGTCGTTCCAGCCCTCGAAGGCGGCGATCATCACGGTCTCGTCGGCGGCGAGGGCGGCGGGGTCGCGTTCGGCGTTCATCGGGCCAGCCTAGACTTTCGCTCCGTGGATGTTAACGAGCCCCGCCCCGCCGCGGTCCTGTGGGACATGGACGGCACGCTGATCGATTCCGAGCCGTACTGGATCGAGGCCGAGAAGGACCTCGCGCGCGGCTTCGGCGTCGACTGGACCGACGAGGACGGCATGCTGCTCGTGGGCAACAACCTGCCCACGAGCGCGCAGATCCTCATCGATCGCGGGGTCGACATGGAGCCCGGCGACCTCATCGACCACCTCCTGGTCCGCGTGACCGCCCGCGTCCGTGAGTCGGTGCCGTGGCAGCCGGACGCCCGCGCCCTTCTCGAGAAGGTGCTCGCGGCGGGCATCCCGTGCGCGCTCGTGACGGCCTCCTACCGGCTCTTCGCGGATGCCTTCGTGTCGCGCGCCCCCGACGCCTTCGCGGCCGTGGTCGCGGGCGACGACGTCGAGCGCGGCAAGCCCGCACCGGACCCGTACCTGCTCGCCGCGCAGCGCCTGGGCGTGCCCATCGAGCGGTGCGTCGCGATCGAGGATTCGCGCACCGGCATCGCCTCCGCGCACGCCTCGGGCGCCGCGACCCTGGGCGTGCACCGCCTGGTCCCCATCGAGCCGCGGCCGGGCCTCAGCCGAGTGCGCTCGCTCGAGGGCCTCGACGTGGCCTTCCTGGGGCGTCTGGTCCAGGGCGAGGTCGTCGACGAGCTCGCCGACGCGGTCTGACCCGGGCCCGGCCCGGCTCCACCCCGACTCAGGCGGTCGCGGGCCGCACGCCCGTCGCGCGCTCGACCGCGTCCGGGTCCAGCGCGAGCTCGGCGCCGCCGAACTCCGGGCAGCGGTCCTGGAAGCTGCACCACCCGCACAGCTTCGACGTGCGGGTCCGGAACCTGCCGGCGGCCGCGGCCGCGGTGATCTGCGCCCACAGCTCCCGGATCTCGTGCTCGATCTGGGCGATGTCGTCGCCCGTGGGACGGATCTCGAGCCGGCCGCCGTCGCGCAGGAACAGCAGCTGGAGCAGCGCCGGCCGGCGCTGACGGATGCGCTCGATCACCAGGGCGTAGAAGCGCATCTGGAAGCGCTCCTTGCGGGCACCCCAGCGGGGGTCGGGGGTCTTGCCGGTCTTGTAGTCCACCACCCGGATGGACCCGTCGGGCGCGATGTCGATGCGGTCGACGATGCCGCGCAGCAGGGGCCCGTCCTCGAGCTGCACCTGCACGAACTCCTCGCGCCCCGCGGGCTCGAGCCGCTGCGGGTTCTCGAGCTCGAAGTACGTCGACAGCCGCTCGCGCCCCTGCGCCAGCCACTCCGCCTCCGCCGCGGCGTCCGCGTGCAGGTCCGCGAGGCGGGGGTCCTTCTCGAGCATCGCCCGCCACCGGGGCTCGATCGCGCCGTGCGTCGCCTCCACCGTGCGCTCGCGCGCGGGCAGGTCGTACAGGTCCTCGAGCACCGCGTGCACGAGCGTCCCGAGCGTCGCCGCGGCGGACGGTGGCTCCGGGAGCCGGTCGATCACGCGGTAGCGGAACAGCAGCGGGCACTGGGTGAAGTCGCCCGCACGCGACGGCGACAGGGAGGGAGCGGCGGCCATGGAGACAGCGTAGGCGGAGCCTCCGACGCGGCCCGGCGGGCCTGGGGACGGGCGCCCGCGGCGGGGGACCAGGGACACACCCCACCAGGGCCGATGCGGTGGTCGGCACCGGCCACGAGCGCCGCCTCGCGGCGGTGTCGGAGGCCCCCGCTACGGTAGGCGGCATGAATCGACCCGCCCGCTCGCGTGGCATCCCGCTCGGCCGCGTGCTCGGCGCGCGGGTGCTCCTGCGCCCGTCCACGGTGCTCATGGCGGTGCTCATCGCCGTCCTCGTCGGCACCACGGAGCAGGGCCTGACCCGCCAGAGCTTCACGCTCGGCCTCGCGGTCGCCGTGGGCCTGTTCCTCGCCGTCTTCCTCCACGAGGTCGCGCACACGGCCGCGGCGCGCGCGTTCGGCCGCGAGGTCGACGAGATCGTGCTGACGTTCCTGGGCGGCCACACCCAGTTCCAGGCGAAGGACCCCCGCCCGCTCGAGATCGGCGTCATCGCCGCCGCCGGCCCCGTCGCCAACGCGCTGCTGGGCGCGGGCGCCTGGGCCACGGCCAACGTGCTCACCGGCATCCCCGGGATGATCGCCGGGGCGTTCGGATGGCTCAACCTCATCCTCGCGGCCTTCAACGCGCTGCCGGGCACCCCGTTGGACGGCGGCCGCGTGCTCAACGCGATCGTGTGGGCCGTGCGCGGCGACCGCTGGGCGGGGCACCGCGCGGCGGCATGGGGCGGGCGCATCATCGCGATCGGCGTCGTCGTCTGGGCGGTGGGCGCCCCGCTGCTCGACGGCAGGCGCCCGGACCTCATCACCATGCTGTGGTCCGTCCTGCTGTTCTCCGTGATCTGGCCCGCGGCCACCCAGGAGCTCAAGGCCGCCTCCGTGCTGTCGCGCCGCGAGGACGTCACGCCCCTGGGCCCGGGCGTGTCCGCGATCGGGGTGCCCTACCAGCTGTCGGTGCAGCAGGCCCGCGAGGCGGCCCAGGCGGCGGGCGCGCGCGAGGTGGTCGTCCTCGCCGCGGACGGCCAGCCGGCCGGCCACTTCCCGGTGCAGCTCACGGACGTGGTCCCCGAGGCCGAGCGCGCCACCACGCCGCTGTCCGCCGTCACCATGCCCGTGGTGCGCGGCGCGGAGATCCCGGCGAGCCTCCGGGGAGAGGAGGTGGTCCAGGCGCTGCTGCCGTGGCTGGGCAAGACGGACGTGCTCGTCATCACCGACCGCGGCGCGCCCGTGGGCATCGTCATGGTCGAGGACCTCAAGCGCGCGCTCACCTGACCCGGCCCGCGCATCGTCCCCGCCTAGACTGACGCGCATGACCCAGGCCACCCCGATCGGCGCCGAGCAGCGCCGGGGCCCGCTGCGCGCGGGCGACAAAGTCCAGCTGACCGACCCCAAGGGTCGGCACCACACCATCGTCCTCACGCCCGGCAAGGCCTTCCACACCCACCGCGGCATGTTCCAGCACGACGACGTCATCGGCAGGCCCGAAGGCACCGTGGTGCGCAACACCGGGGGCATCGAGTACCTGGTGCTGCGGCCGCTGCTGAGCGACTACGTGCTGTCGATGCCGCGCGGCGCCGCGGTGGTCTACCCCAAGGACGCCGGGCAGATCGTGCAGATGGCGGACATCTTCCCGGGCGCCCGCGTGGTCGAGGCCGGCGTGGGCTCCGGCGCGCTCACCATGTCGCTGCTGCGCGCGGTCGGCGACGGCGGCCAGCTGGTCTCGATCGAGCGCCGCGAGGACTTCGCGGACATCGCCCGCGCGAACGTCGAGGGGCACTTCGGCGGGCCGCACCCCGCGTGGCGCCTCGAGATCGGCGACTTCGCCGACCGCGTGGGCGAGGCATTCCCCGCGGGCACGGTCGACCGCATCGTCCTCGACATGCTCGCACCCTGGGAGAACATCGAGGCGGCGGCCGATGCGCTGGCGCCGGGCGGCGTCCTCCTCGCCTACGTCGCGACCACCACCCAGCTGTCCCGCCTCGCGGAGGATCTGCGCGAGCACGGCGGCTTCACCGAGCCGCAGGCGTGGGAGACCATGGTCCGCACGTGGCACCTCGAGGGCCTCGCGGTCCGTCCCGACCACCGCATGGTGGGCCACACCGGCTTCCTCATCACCGCCCGCCGCATGGCGCCCGGCGTCGACGCGCCGCTGCGCCACCGCCGGCCCGCGAAGGGCTCGTACCCGCACGAGGAGACGTGGACGCCGGCGGACCTGGGCGAGCGGCCCGTGTCGGAGAAGAAGATCCGCAAGGTGCGCCGGGACGTGACGGCCGGCACCGCGGACGGCGCGACGACGCCCGCGGCCGACCACGGCACCCCCGCCGGGGAGGACTGAATGGTTGCCGACGCGCAGGACATCATCGGCCGGCTCGAGCGCCAGAACGCTGACCTGCAGCGGCTGCTCACCACCGCGCGCGACCAGATGGGGGAGATGCGCCAGCAGCTCGCGGACGCGTCGCAGCCCCCGCAGACCTTCGCGACCTTCGTCGCCTGGGCCGGCAGGCACGCGGACGTGGTGGCCAACGGCCGCCGCATGCGCGTCGCGGTCCTGCCCACGCTCGAGGCGCGCCTGAACCCGGGCGACGAGGTGCTGCTCAACCCCATGAGCGTCGTGGTCGACGTCGCGGTCCCCGAGCGCAGCGGCCAGGCCGCGATCGTGCGCGAGGTGATCGACGACGACCGCGTGCTGGTGGTCTCCCGCGGCGAGGACGAGCGCGTCGTCGTGCTCATCGGCGGGGACGCGGCCGCGCGCGTCCACGAGGGCGACACCGTCATCATCGATCCGCGCACCGGCTTCGCGTCCGAGAAGGTCGAGCGCACCGGCGTCGAGGCGCTCCTGCTCGAGGAGGTGCCGGACATCGACTACGCGCGCATCGGCGGCCTCGCCCCGCAGATCGAGCGCATCCGCGACGCCATCGAGCTGCCGCTGACCCACCCCGAGCTCTACCGCGAGCACGACCTGCGTCCGCCGCGCGGCCTGCTGCTGTACGGCCCGCCCGGCTGCGGCAAGACCCTCATCGCCAAGGCGGTCGCGCATTCGCTGGCCGATGCGGTGGGCGCCGACCGCTCCTACTTCCTGTCGGTCAAGGGTCCCGAGCTGCTCAACAAGTACGTGGGCGAGACCGAGCGGTACATCCGCACCATCTTCGAGCGTGCCCGCGCCAAGGCGCACGGCGGCGCCCCCGTGGTGGTCTTCTTCGACGAGATGGACGCGCTGTTCCGGGCACGCGGCTCGGGCGTGAGCTCCGACATGGAGACCACGATCGTCCCGCAGCTGCTCACCGAGCTCGACGGCGTCGAGTCGTTGGGCAACGTCATCGTCATCGGCGCCTCCAACCGCGAGGACATGATCGACCCCGCGATCCTGCGCCCGGGCCGCCTCGACGTGAAGATCGAGATCTCGCGCCCCGGCCCCGAGGCCACCGCGGACATCTTCGGCAAGTACCTCACGCCCGACCTGCCGCTCACGGCCGCGGACCTCGCCGCGCACGACGGCGACCGCGCGGCCACCGTGCGCGCGCTCATCGCCGGGGCCGTCGCACGGATCTTCTCCCACGCGGACGCCTCCCAGCACGTCTCCGGCGCGGTGGTGCGCAACGTCGTCGACCGCGCCAAGACCCGCGCCATCAAGGGCGTGGTCGCGGGCGGCGAGCGCGGCGTCACGCTGGCGCACCTGGTCGACGCGGCGGACCAGGAGCTCGACGAGGCGCGCGCCGTCGCGGCCCGGTCCCTGGGCGGCTGAATGCGCATCCGCGGCATCGAGACCGAGTACGGCATCGTCGACCCCGACGAGCCGCGCGCCAACCCCATCCTGCTGTCCTCCCGGCTGGTCGCCGCCTGCCGGGCCTGGGCGGGCCAGGCGACCGCCCGCTGGGACTACGGCGGCGAGGACCCGCTGCAGGACCAGCGCGGCTTCCGCCGCTCCCGCATGAGCGCGACGCCGGACATGCTCACCGAGGACCACGAGTACGACCCCGAGCGCGGCACCGTGACGCTGCGCCGGCGCCGCGGCTCCTGGGAGGACCCGGCGCACCTCAACGCGGTGCTGGCCAACGGGGCGCGCTTCTACGTGGACCACGCCCACCCCGAGTACTCCGGCCCCGAGGTGACGACGGCCCGCGACGCCGTCACGTGGGACCGTGCCGGCGACGCGATCGCGCTCGCGGCCGCCGCCCGCTACGCCGCGGACGAGGACGGCCGCGTCGAGCTGTACAAGAACAACGTGGACGGCAAGGGCGCGAGCTACGGCACGCACGAGAACTTCCTGGTGCGCCGCGACGTCGACTTCGAGGACCTCGCGCGCCGCCTCACCCCCCACCTGGTCACGCGCCAGGTGTACACGGGCGCGGGCCGCGTGGGGCTGGGACAGTTCGGCGACGAGGCCGGCTTCCAGGTCTCCCAGCGAGCGGACTACATCGAGGCGGAGGTGGGCCTCGAGACCACCCTGCGCCGGCCCATCGTCAACACGCGCGACGAGCCGCACGCGGACCGCGACCGGTACCGGCGCCTGCACGTGATCCTGGGCGACGCGAACCTCTTCGACGTCGCCACCTGCCTCAAGATGGGCACCACGTCGCTCGTGCTCGCCGCGATCGAGGCGGACGACGAGCGTCTCGACGCGCTCGAGCTCGCCGCCCCGGTGGAGGCCGTGCGCGTCGTCTCGCGCGACCTGGGCCTCGCCGCGCGCCTGCCGCTCGCGGACGGCGAGGCCGCCACGGCGCTCGAGGTGCAGCGGGCCCTGCTGGAGATCTGCCGTTCCTACGCCGCGGACGCGGACGACGCGGCCGTGCTCGCGCGCTGGGAGGACGTGCTCGAGCGGCTCGCGCGCGATCCCGGGTCCGCGGCGCGCGAGGTCGAATGGGTCGCGAAGCTCCAGCTGCTGGGCCGCATGCGCGCCCGCCACGCCTCGCCCGCCAGCCCGGACGGGCTGCCGTGGGACGACGCCCGCCTCGCCGCGCTCGACCTGCAGTGGTCTCGCCTGGGCGACGGCCTGGCCGCCCGGCTCGACGCAGCCGGGGCGGTGGAGCGCATCGTCCCCGATCACGAGGTCGAGGCCGCCGTGGCCCGCGCCCCGCAGGACACCCGCGCGCGCCTGCGCGGCGGCATGGTCGCCCGCGCGGCCGGCGTGGTCGACGCGGCCGGCTGGTCCACGGTGGTGCTCGACCGCGAGTCCGACCACGGCCACCTCGAGGTGGTCCACCTGGACGACCCGCACGTCGCGACGCACCGGCTGCTCGACTCCCTCATGGAGGGCTGAGGCCGGCCCGCGGCTACAGTGGGACGCATGGCCCAGCTGCAGTCGCAAGGACAGCCCTTCGAGGACGACGACGCGCCCGAGGCGCCCGCCCCGGCCCCCGCCGCGCAGGCGAACACGGACGCGATCGACTCGCTGCTCGACGAGATCGACGAGACGCTGCAGGTCAACGCGACGCAGTTCGTGCGCTCCTTCGTGCAGAAGGGCGGCCAGTAGGCCGCGTGATCTCCACCGACATCCCGGCGCCGCTCGAGGTCGACCCGGCGCGCCGCATCTTCGGGCTCGAGACCGAGTTCGGGCTCCACCTCGACGCCGCGAACGCGCGCGCCGTCACGCCCGAGGAGGTGGCCGGCCACCTGTTCCACTCGGTGGTCGCGTGGGGGCGGTCCTCGAACGTGTTCCTGCCCAACGCCTCGCGCCTGTACATCGACGTGGGCGCGCACCCCGAGTACGCGACCGCCGAATGCGACAGCCTCGAGGACCTCATCGCCCTCGACAAGGCGGGCGAGCGCATCGTCGCCGCCCTGGTCGCCGGGGGAGAGGAGCGCCTGCGCGCCGCCGGCGTGGACGGCCGGATCCACCTCTACAAGAACAACACGGACTCGGCCGGCAACAGCTACGGCTGCCACGAGAACTACCTGGTGCGCCGCCGGGCGGACTTCAAGGCCTTCGCCTCCGCGCTGCTGCCGTTCCTGGTGACCCGGCAGATCGTCACCGGCGCCGGCTGCATCACCCGCACGCCCACCGGCGCGCACTACAGCTTCTCGCCGCGGGCGGACCACATGTGGGAGGGGCTCAGCTCCGCGACCACCCGGTCGCGGCCCATGATCAACACGCGGGACGAGCCGCACGCCAACGCCGAGCTCTACCGCCGCATGCACGTCATCGTGGGCGACTCGACCATGGCCGAGCCCACGACGCTGCTCAAGGTGGGCGCGACGGACCTGCTCCTGCGCGTCATGGAGGCCCGGGTCCCCGTCCCGGACCTCACCCTGGCGCACGAGATGCAGGCGATCCGCGACGTCGCCCACGACCTCACCGGCGCCGCGACGGTCGAGCTCGCCGATGGCCGCCGCCTCACCGCGGTGGAGGTGCAGCAGACCTACCTCGACGCGATCCGCGGCCACGTGGGCGGCATCATCGCGCCCACGGCGCAGGTCGACCAGATCCTCGACCTGTGGCAGCGCGGCATCGACGCGGTGCGCACCCAGGACCCGTCCCTCGTCGACACCGAGCTGGACTGGGCCATCAAGCTGCGCCTGCTGCGGCGCTACCAGGAGCGGCTCGGCTGCGCGCTCGACGACCCGCGCCTCGCGCGCCTCGAGCTCGCCTTCCACGACGTCGCGCCCGGCCGGGGCCTCGCCCCCCGGCTCGAGGCCGAGGGCCTCATGCGGCGCATCGTCCCCGAGGACGCGATCGAGCGCGCCATGACCACGGCCCCCGCGACCACCCGCGCCCACCTGCGCGGCCGTTTCGTCGAGGCGGCGCTCGCCGCCGGCCGCGACTACACGGTCGACTGGGTGCATCTGAAGATCTCCGGCAGCGCCGGCCGCACGGTGCTGCTCAAGGACCCCTTCCGCCACGAGGACGAGCGCGTCGACGCGCTCCTGGAGATGCTCGACCCCGCCTGAGGCCTACACTCTTGGGGGCCCGTCTCCGGGCCGTGGAAGGAGACCATGCGCCGCCTCGTCACGCCCGCGCTCGCCCTCGCGGCGCTCGTCGCGCTGCCCGCCCTGACCGCCTGCTCGGCGACCGCGCCCGACGCGGACGCCAGCGCGAGCCCCGCGGCCACGATCGACGACATCGTCATCACCAACTCGGACACCCTCGCACCCGCGCTCGAGCTGCCCGCGGGCGCCGAGTTCGCGGCCGAGGCGGCCAAGGTCGTGTGGGACGGCGACGGGCAGCGCCTGCAGGAGGGCCAGCCGCTGCTGCTCGACATCTACGGCGAGTCGCTCACGGGCGGCACGCCGGTCATCAACACGTACGACGGGCTGCCGCGCTCGTTCCTCATGACGGAGGACATGGTGGGCGAGGCCATGTACGCGGCGCTCCACGACCTGCGGGTGGGGGCGCGCGTCCTGGTGGTCGCGCCCCACAGCGACGAGTCCGGCGAGGACTCGATCGCGATGGTCGTCGACGTGCTGCCCGTGACCACGACCGGCACGGAGCTCGAGCCCGACCCGGGCCTGCCCACCGTGACGCGCGACGCGACCGGCGAGCCGTCGATCGACCTGGGCGAGCGCACCGACGCGCCCGCGGACCTCACCGTCGCGACCCTGATCGAGGGCCGGGGCCCGCAGGTGCGCGAGGACTCCTATCTCACCGTCAACTACACGGCGGTGTACTGGGCGGACGGCTCCGACGGCGAGGCAGAATGGAGCCGCGGCGACGTGTTCGAGTCGTCGTGGCCGCTGGAGAAGGCCCCGTTCCAGTTCCAGCTGGGACAGGGCCGGGTCATCCGCGGCTGGGAGGAGGGCCTGCTCGACCAGACGGCGGGCTCCCAGGTGCTCATGGTGGTGCCCACGTCGTACGGGTACGCCACCAAGGGCACGCTCGTGTTCGTCGTCGACATTCTCGACGTGTGGAATCCGGAGGTGTGACATGGGCGTGTCCGTCCGTCTGATCCCGTGCCTGGACGTCGACGCGGGACGCGTCGTCAAGGGCGTGAACTTCGAGAACCTGCGAGACGCCGGGGACCCCGTCGAGCTCGCCTCCACGTACGGCGCCGCCGGCGCCGACGAGCTCACCTTCCTGGACGTCACCGCCTCGTCCGGCGACCGCGAGACCACCTACGACGTGGTGCGCCGCACCGCCGAGCAGGTCTTCGTGCCCCTCACCGTGGGCGGCGGCGTGCGCACCCCGGACGACGTGGACCGGCTCCTGCGTGCGGGCGCGGACAAGGTGGGCGTCAACACGGCCGCGATCGCGCGGCCCGAGCTCATCTCCGACATCGCCCGCCGCTTCGGCAACCAGGTGCTCGTGCTGTCCGTGGACGCGCGGCGCTGCCAGGACGGCACCACCACCGAGTCGGGCTTCGAGGTCACCACCCACGGCGGCCGCCGTGGCACCGGCATCGACGCGGTCGAGTGGGCGCGCCGCGGGGCGCAGCTGGGCGCCGGCGAGATCCTGCTCAACTCCATGGACGCCGACGGCACCACCGACGGCTTCGACCTCGAGATGCTGGGACGCGTGCGCGACGTGGTCTCCGTGCCGCTGATCGCCTCGGGCGGGGCCGGCACCGTCGAGCACTTCGTCGAGGCGGCCAAGGCGGGGGCCGATGCGGTGCTCGCCGCGTCCGTGTTCCACTTCCAGACGCTGACGATCGGCGAGGTCAAGGACGCGATGCGCGCCGCCGGGATCGAGGTCAGGTGACCCGGCGCGACGACTACGCGCTGTCGGGGAGCTTCACCCGCAAGTCCGCCCAGCTCATCGGGCAGGCCATGCGGACCGAGCCGGTGAGGTTCTGGACCGCGATCGGCTTCGCCGCGGTGTTCTCCATCTCCACCGTGGTCTTCGGCACGCTGCTGGGCGAGATCACGGACGACGTGGTGATCCCCGGCGTCGCCGGCGACCCGCTGGGCGGCGTGTGGGGCGAGCTGTCGCAGGACCCGCGCACCGCGATCCTGTGGGCGGGCGCGGCGTTCCTGGGCATCGGCGTCATCAACGCGGTCCTGGTGGGCGCGCGCCGCATCGCCCAGGGCTACGGCGTCGCCGGCGTGGGCGCGCACCACCGCAGGACGGTGGCCGATGCGCTGGCCTCCCTGCCGCTCGGCTGGCACCGGGCCAACCCGTCCGGGCGCCTCCTGTCCGCGATGTCGTCCGACTCCGAGACGGCGACCGCGCCCCTGTACCCGTTCGCCTTCACGGTGGGCGCGTTCGTCATGATGTTCGCCGCCGGCTTCTCCATGTGGCGCATGGACCCGTGGCTCGCCGTCACCGGCCTCGCGGTGGTGCCCGTCATCTTCGCCATCAACGTGGTCTACGAGCGCGTCATCACGCCGCGCTGGGACCTGGGCCAGAGCCTGCGCGCCGACGTCTCGACCATCGCCCACGAGTCGTTCGAGGGCGGCACCGTGGTGAAGGCGCTGGGCGCGGAGGAGCGCGAGACGCGCCGCTTCGCGGACAAGGCCAACGCGCTGCGCGACGCGGACACGCGGGTGGGCCGCACGTCGGCGTGGTTCGAGCCCATGATGGACGTCATCGTGCCCCTGGGCGCCGTCGCGCTCATGGTCGTCGGCGCGGTGCGGGCCGAGGCCGGCGCCGTCACCGTCGGCAACGTGGTCTCCGCGATCTACCTGGTCACCCTGCTCGCCGTGCCCATCCGCGGGCTCGGCTGGGTGCTGGGGCAGATGCCGCAGGCGCTCGTGGCCTTCCGCCGCATCGGCGAGATCTCCCAGGCCGCGACCGAGGTCGACGAGCCCGGTCACCTCGACGTCCCGCGCACCGGCGCGGGGGCCATGAGCTTCGACCGCGCGGACATCGGCGCCGACGACGGCGACGGGAACCTCGCGATCATCCTGCGCGAGGTCTCGCTCGACCTCGCGCCCGGCACCGTCACGGCGCTCGTGGGCGCGACCGGCGCGGGCAAGTCGACGGTCGCGCTCGCGGCCTCGCGGCTCGCGCGCCCCACGTCCGGGCGGGTGACGCTGGACGATGCGGACCTCCAGGGGGTCGCGCAGCTCGGGGACCACGTGGCCCTGGTCCCGCAGACGGCCTTCGTGTTCGCGGGCACCGTGCGCGACAACGTCACGCTGGGCGAGGACTACTCCGACGCACGGGTGTGGGAGGCGCTGCGCGCCGCCAACGTGGTGGACGTCGTGGAGAACCTGGGCCGCGACGGCGGCAGCGGCCTCGACGCGGTGCTCGCCGAGCGCGGCATGAACCTGTCCGGCGGCCAGCGTCAGCGCATCGCGCTCGCCCGCGCCCTGGTGCGCCGCCCGCGCGTGCTCGTGCTCGATGACGCCACCAGCGCGGTGGACCCGCGGGTCGAGCGCGACATCCTCACCGGGCTGTCCGGCGACGGCGACGGCCCGACCGTCCTGATCATCGCCTACCGGTTGGCGTCGATCCTGCTGGCCGACCACATCGTCCACGTCGACCGCGGCCGCGTGATCGACGCGGGCGCCCACGCGGACCTGGTCGCGCGCGACGCGGGCTACCGCGAGCTGGTGCTCGCCTACGAGGAGGACTCGCGGCGCCAGGCCGCCGAGGAGGCGGAGCGCATCGGATGACCGAGATGACCTTCCCGCAGCTGTTCCGGCGCGGGCTCGAGCTGAGCCCCGAGTTCCGCCGCGGCCTGGGCGTGACGCTGGCGCTCGCGGCCGTGGCGGCCGCCGGCCGCGCCGCCGTGCCGTTCCTCACCCAGCGCATCACCGACTTCGGCCTGCTCGCGCCCGACGGCGTCGACGTGCGCTTCGTGGTCGAGCACGCCCTCATGGGCTCGGTGGTGCTCGTCCTCGCCGCGATCGTCGCGTGGCGCGTGCGCGCCCGCATGGTCACCGCCGCGGAGGCGGGCCTCGCGACGCTGCGCATCCGCGCGTTCGGCAAGGTGCACGAGCTGTCCGTGCTCACCCAGAACGAGGAGCAGCGCGGCCGCTACGTCTCCCGGGTGACCGGCGACGTCGAGACCATGCGCGACCTCATGCAGTGGACCGGCGCGGCGATGGTCATCTCCGCGCTCGAGTCCGCGGTGGTGTTCTCCGTGATGCTCGCGTACTCCTGGCAGCTGTCGCTGCTGGTGCTGCTCGCCTTCGTGCCGATGGTCGGGTCGCTGCTGTGGATCCAGCCGCGCGTCCGCAAGGCCTTCCAGGGGGTGCGCCAGCGCATGGCGGACCTGCTGGGCCGCACCTCCGAGCAGATCGTCGGCGTGTCGACCATCCGCTCCTACGGCGTCCAGGAGCGCATGCGCTCCCGGCTGCGGGCGGACATCGACGGCATCCTCGCCGCGGAGAAGAAGGCCTCCGTGCTGGCCTCCCTCAACTTCTCCTCGACGGTGGTGGGGCAGTCGCTCGCCACGGGCCTCGCGCTCATCGGCGGCACCTACCTCGCGCTCGACGGCCGCGTGTCCGTGGGCACCGTGGTGGCGTTCGCGTTCCTGGTGCACATGTTCTCCGGGCCGCTCATGTGGATCATCGAGATGCTCGCGGAGATGCAGCGCGCGATCGTGGGCTGGCGACGCGTGGTCGAGCTGGTCGACCAGGAGGTCACCGTCGCGGACCCGGCAGCGTCCGGCACCCCCATCCCGCACGGCCGCGGCGACCTCGCGGTGTCCGGGGTGCGGCTCACGTATCCCGGCGGCCCGGAGGTGCTCAAGGGCATCGACCTCGACCTGCCCGCCGGCCGGCGCCTCGCCCTCGTGGGCCAGACCGGCTCGGGCAAGACCTCGCTCGCGCGCCTGCTGTCGCGCTTCTTCGACCCGACCGACGGCACCGTCCGCGTGGGCGGCGTGGACCTGCGCGAGGTCCCCATGTCCTCGCTGCGCCGGTCCGTGGCCGTCGTGCCGCAGGAGGGCTTCCTCTTCGACGGCACCATCGTGTCCAACCTGTCGTACGCGCTTCCCGACTCCTCGCCCGAGGACCTGCGGGCCCGCGCGGGCGCGGCCTTCGAGTCGCTGGGCCTCGACGGCTGGATCGACACCCTGCCCGAGGGCCTCGACACCCCGGTGGGCCCCCGCGGCGAGCTGCTGAGCGCGGGGGAGCGGCAGCTGGTCTCCATCGCGCGGGCCTACCTGCGCGACCCGGACCTGCTCATCCTCGACGAGGCGACCTCCGCCGTGGACCCCGCCACAGAGGTGCGCATCTCCCGCGCCCTCGAGTCGCTCATGCAGGGTCGCACCGCCGTGGTCATCGCCCACCGCCTGTCCACCGCCGAGCGCGCCGACGTCATCGGCGTCATGGAGCAGGGCGAGCTGGTCGAGGTGGGCCCGCACCGCGAGCTGGTCGAGGCCGGCGGCATCTACGCCAGGCTGCACGAGGCCTGGGTGGCCCAGACCCGGTAGTCCCCTCCGGACACTCCGCACGGATGGGCGGGCGACACGCCGTGGCCGGGCCCCGCATCGGCCCGCATCACCGGCGCGTCGCATCCGAATCCGTGCGCAGTGTCCAACCGGCCGTCCCCAGGGGAGCGTCCCGGGCGCACCGTGGGAGGATGAGCGCATGCCCTTGGACCCGCAGATCTCCGCGCGCCTCAAGCGCGACAGCAACGGCCTCGTCTGCGCGGTGGTGCAGCAGCACGACACGCGCGAGGTGCTCATGGTGGCGTGGATGAACGACGACGCCCTGCACGAGACGCTGACGACCGGCCGCGCCGTCTACTGGAGCCGCTCGCGACAGGAGCTGTGGCGCAAGGGCGACACCTCGGGCAACACCCAGCGCGTCGTCCGCGTCAGCCTCGACTGCGACGCCGACGCGCTCCTGCTCGAGGTCGACCAGCAGGGCCCCGCGTGCCACACCGGCACGCGCACCTGCTTCGAGGCCGGCGGGGACCTGGGCGCCGTGCCGGGGGAGACCCGGTGACCCGCGCCGAGGTCCAGTGGGGCCAGACCTGGCCCGACTTCGACGGCTTCGCGGCGCTCGCCGCCACCCACCGCGTGGTGCCCGTGGTGCGCCGCCTGCTCGCCGACTCGCTCACGCCGGTGGCCGTCTACCGCGCGCTGGGCCAGGAGCGGCCGGGCACCTTCATCCTGGAGTCCGCGGAGCCGGACGGCACCCGCGCCCGATTCTCCTTCGTGGGCGTGCGCTCGCGCGCGATGCTCACCGTCGACGGCGACGAGGCGCGCTGGTCCGGCGACGTGCCCGTGGGTCTCGCGGACGGCGCCCCGCTCGACGTCATCGCCCACGCGCTGCGGGAGCTCGCCTCCGAGCCCATCGAGGGCCTGCCGCCGCTGACCGGCGGCCTCGTGGGTGTCATGGGCTGGGACATCATCCGCCAGTGGGAGCCCACGCTGCCGGCCAAGGCCCCGCGCGAGATCGACGTGCCCGACGTGCTGCTCCTGCTCGCCACGGACCTGGCCGTGTTCGACCACCGCGACGGGTCGGTGTGGCTCATCGCCAACGCGGTCAACGTGGACGCCCAGGACTCGGGCAAGGAGGGCGCCTACGCGGACGCCGTCGCGCGCCTCGACGCGATGCAGCGCGAGCTCGAGTCCGCCCCCGCGGGTGCGGTGTCCGTGCTGGGCGACCACGACGAGCCGGCCGTGGTGCAGCGCAGCGCGCCGGGGGAGTACGAGAAGGCGGTCGACTTCGCCAAGGAGGCCATCCGCGACGGCGAGGTGTTCCAGATGGTGCCCTCGCAGCGCTTCGACCTCGACTGCGACGCGAGCCCGCTCGACATCTACCGGGTGCTGCGCACGCTCAACCCGAGCCCCTACATGTACTGCTTCCAGCTGAAGGACGACCAGGGCCGCGAGTTCGCGGTCGTGGGCTCGAGCCCCGAGTCGCTGTGCACGGTGAAGGACGGCCGGGTCTCGACGTTCCCCATCGCGGGCTCGCGCCCGCGCGGGGCGACGGTCGCGGAGGACCTCGCGCTCGAGGAGGACCTCCTCGCGGACCCCAAGGAGATCGCCGAGCACGTCATGCTGGTCGACCTCGCCCGCAACGACCTGGTGAAGGTGTGCGCGCCCACCTCGGTCGAGGTGGCGCAGTTCATGGCCGTCAACCGCTACTCGCACATCATGCACATCTGCTCCACGGTGCTGGGCGAGCTCGAGGAGCCGCACGGCGCCCTCGACGCCTTCACCGCGGTGTTCCCCGCCGGCACGCTGTCGGGCGCGCCCAAGCCGCGCGCGATCCAGCTCATCGACGAGATCGAGCCGACCCGCCGCGCGTTCTACGGCGGCGCCGTGGGCTACTTCGACTTCGCGGGCAACATGGACATGGCGATCGCCATCCGCACCGCGCTGCTCGAGGGCGGCAAGGCGCACGTGCAGGCCGGCGCGGGCATCGTCGCGGACTCCGTCCCGGAGAACGAGGCGGCGGAGACCCGCCACAAGGCGGCCGCGATGATCCGCGCGATCTCGACGGCATCGCGCCTGGTCAAGTCCTCGGAGGGGTAGCGCCCGCGGCCACGACGGCGGAAGGCGACGCCCCCGCGAAGGAGGCCCCGCATCGGCCCGGGACCACCCCTACACTGGCGGCACGTCCCCGTCCCCAAGGAGTCGCCATGTCGTCCGTCAACCTCGAGCCCGAGGACCTTCCCGACGTCGCCCCGCACAACCACGGCCGCACGCGCGCGGCGTGGGTCACCAACGTCGGCCTGGTCATCGCCGCGGTGCTCGTGTCCATCGGCATCGGCTGGACGGTGTGGCCCGTCGTGTGGGTGGGCGTGGGCGTCGCGGTCGTGTCCCTCGTGGTCGGCGCGGTGATGCGCGCGCTGGGCCACGGCCAGCCCCTCAGGTAGCGCCCGCGTGACGGGAGCGCCCGTGCGCCCGCGTTACGATTGTCCGCATGGGTGAGGGTGGATTGACCGTTCTGGACGCTATCGTCGCGGGAGTGCGCGAGGATCTCGCGGTCCGCCAGGAGGCCGTCTCGATGGACGCGCTCAAGGAGCGCGCCGCCGCCATTCCGGCGGCCATCGACGCGCGCCGGATCCTTGCGGGCGACGCGATCTCCATCATCGCGGAGGTGAAGCGGTCGAGCCCCTCGAAGGGGGAGCTGGCGGAGATCTCCGACCCCGCGCTGCTCGCCACCGAGTACGCCGCCGGCGGCGCCTCCGTCATCTCCGTCCTGACCGAGCAGCGCCGCTTCCACGGCTCGCTCGAGGACCTCGACAACGTGCGCGCCAAGGTGGACATCCCCATCCTGCGCAAGGACTTCATCGTCACCCCGTACCAGGTGTGGGAGGCGCGCGCCCACGGCGCGGACGTGGTCCTGCTCATCGTCGCCGCGCTCGAGCAGCTCGCGCTCGAGAGCCTCATCGAGCGGGTGCACTCCCTGGGCATGACCGCCCTGGTCGAGGTGCACGACGAGGAGGAGGTGATGCGCGCCGCCGACGCGGGCGCCACCGTCATCGGCGTCAACGCCCGCAACCTGCGCACCCTCGAGGTGGACCGCGGCACGTTCTCGCGCATCGCGCCCTCGATCCCGGACGGGATCCTGCGCATCGCGGAGTCCGGCATCCGCGACAGCCACGACGTGGTCGAGTACGCCCGCATGGGTGCCGACGCGGTGCTCGTGGGCGAGGCGCTCGTGAAGGACAGCGACCCCCGCGCGACCGTCGCCGCCATGGTCGCGGCCGGCGCCCACCCCGCGCTGCGGTCGGTGCGCCCGTGACCGAGTCGCTGCAGGCCGCGCCGGGCCCCTACTTCGGCGACTTCGGCGGCACGTTCGTCCCCGAGGCCCTCATGGCGGCCCTCGACGAGCTCTCCGACGCGTACGACAAGGCGCGCATCGACCCCGAGTTCACGCGCGAGCTCGACCGACTGGCCCGCGACTACACGGGCCGCCCGTCGATCGTCACCGAGGTGCCCCGCTTCGCCGCCCACGCCGGCGGCGCGCGCGTCATCCTCAAGCGCGAGGACCTCAACCACACCGGCTCGCACAAGATCAACAACGTGCTGGGCCAGGCGCTGCTGACCAAGCGCATCGGCAAGACCCGCGTCATCGCGGAGACGGGCGCGGGCCAGCACGGCGTCGCCTCCGCCACCGCGGCCGCGCTCATGGGCCTCGAGTGCACGGTGTACATGGGCGAGGAGGACACCCGCCGCCAGGCGCTCAACGTCGCCCGCATGCGCCTGCTGGGCGCGGAGGTCATCCCCGTCACCACGGGCTCGCGCACCCTCAAGGACGCGATCAACGAGGCGTACCGCGACTGGGTCGCGAACGTCGAGACCACCAACTACCTGTTCGGCACCGCGGCCGGCCCCCACCCGTTCCCCGCGATGGTGCGCGACTTCCAGCGCGTGATCGGCGTCGAGGCGCGCGCCCAGCTGCTCGAGCTGGGCGGCCTGCCCGACGCCGTGGTCGCGTGCGTGGGCGGCGGCTCCAACGCGATCGGCGTCTTCGACGCCTTCCTGGACGATGCCTCGGTCCGGCTGATCGGCTGCGAGGCGGCCGGGCACGGGGTCGAGACGGGCGAGCACGCCGCGACACTGACGGCCGGCCGGCCGGGCGTGCTGCACGGCTCGCGCTCGTACATCCTGCAGGACCAGGACGGCCAGACCATCGAGTCGACGTCGATCTCCGCGGGCCTCGACTACCCGGGCGTGGGCCCCGAGCACGCGTTCCTGCACTCGATCGGCCGCGCCGAGTACCGCCCCATCACGGACGCGCAGGCGATGGACGCCTTCCGCCTGCTGTGCCGCACGGAGGGCATCCTGCCCGCGATCGAGTCCGCGCACGCCCTCGCCGGCGCGCTGGACCTGGGCCGCGAGCTGGGGCCCGACGCCACGATCCTGGTGAACCTCTCCGGGCGCGGCGACAAGGACGTCGAGACCGCCGCGCGCTGGTTCGACCTGCTGGAGGAGGACGCGTGAGCCTTGTGACCGCCCGGCTCGACGAGGCCGCGGCGGCGGGCCGCGCCGCGCTCATCGGGTACCTGCCCGTCGGCTATCCCGACGTGGAGACCTCGGCCCGCGCCATGGTCGCCATGGTCGAGGAGGGCTGCGACCTCATCGAGGTGGGCATGCCGTACTCCGACCCGGTCCTCGACGGGCCCACCATTCAGCAGGCCGCGGAGGCCGCCCTGCGCGGCGGCGTGCGGGTCTCGGACGTCTTCACCGCGGTCCGCGCCGTGGCCGACGCGGGCGCGCCCGCCGTGGTCATGAGCTACTACAACCCGATGCTCCAGTACGGTCTCGAGCGCTTCGCGGCGGACCTCGCGGCCGCCGGCGGCGCGGGCGTCATCCTGCCGGACCTCACCCCCGAGGTCGCGGGCGACTGGCTCGCCGCGGCGAAGGCCCACGGCCTCGACAGCATCTTCCTCACCGCGCTGTCCTCGACGCCGGAGCGACTGCACATCACCGCGGCCGCCTCGTCGGGCTTCGTCTATGCCGCCTCGATCATGGGCACCACCGGCGGCACGCCGGTGAGCGACGCCGCCGAGCGCCTCGTGGCCGACACGCGCGCCGCGGGCGCCGCCCGCGTGTGCGTGGGCCTGGGCATCACGACGGGGGAGCAGGCCCGCAAGGTGGGCGCCTACGCCGATGGCGTGATCGTCGGCTCGGCGTTCGTGCGTCAGCTGCTCGACCACGAGGGCGAGGCCGGCATCGAGGCGCTGCGCGCCAAGACCCGCGAGCTCGCCTCCGGGGTGCGGTCCGCCCGATGAGGACGTCCATCCCGAGCCCCCCGGTCGAATGGAGCCAGATCCACCTGGGGCCGCTCACCATCCACGTCTACGCGCTGTGCATCCTCGCGGGCATCTTCGCGGCCCTGTGGCTCACGGCCCGGCGCTGGAAGGAGCGCGGCGGCGACCCCGAGAAGGTCATGGACGTCGCCTTCTGGGCGATCCCCTTCGGCATCGTCGGCGGCCGCCTCTACCACGTCATCTCCACGCCCGGCCCGTACTTCGGCGAGGGCGGCGACCCGCTGGCCGCCCTGCGCATCTGGGAGGGCGGCCTGGGCATCTGGGGTGCGGTCGCCCTGGGCGCCTTCGGCGCCTGGCTGGGCGCGCGCCGCGCCGGTGTGAGCTTCCCCACGTTCGCCGATGCGGTGGCGCCGGGCGTCCTGCTCGCCCAGGCGATCGGTCGCCTGGGCAACTACTTCAACCAGGAGCTCTTCGGCGCGCCGACGACGCTGCCGTGGGCGCTCGAGATCGAGCCCGCCTTCCGTCCCGAGGGCTACGAGCAGTTCGCGACCTTCCACCCCACCTTCCTCTACGAGATGGTGTGGAACCTCGCGGGCGTCGCGCTCCTCCTGTGGCTCGACCGGAAGTACGACCTGCGCGGCGGGCGCACCTTCTGGCTCTACGTCATCGTCTACGTGTCCGGCCGGCTGTGGATCGAGGCCGTGCGCATCGACACGGCCGTGCACGTGCTGGGCCTGCGCATCAACATCTGGGTGTCGATCGCGGTCCTCGCGGGCGCTATCGTGGCCTTCATCGTGCTCGGCCGACTCCAGGCCCGCATACCCGCGGAGGAACGACCCGACCGGTCGCGCCTGGCGGCCGCCGAGACCGACGACCCGAGCGAGGCGACCCCGCGCGAGGGCGCGGACGACGACGCGGCCACCCCCGCATCGTCCCCGGGCACCGCCGATGGGCGTGCCCAGACCGAGGACGGTACCGAGCCCGACGAGGGCCGCTGAGCGGCGCTTTCACCCGTGTGAGCGGGCACGGTAGGCTGAACATCCGTGTGAACATGGGTCGACGGCGCCCCGAAACCAACAGGTCCCGCGAGGGACGGCGAAGGACGGTGTGATGGTCGCGCATCTTGGCGCTCCCGAGGCCCACGGCCTCTACAACCCGGCGTACGAGCACGACGCCTGCGGCGTGGCCTTCGTGGCGACGCTGCGCGGGACGCCGGGGCGGGACATCGTCGAGGCGGGCCTCACCGCTCTCAAGAACCTCGAGCACCGCGGCGCCGTGGGTGCCGAGACGGAGACCGGCGACGGCGCGGGCATCCTCACGCAGGTGCCCGACCGCTTCCTGCGCGGCGCCGTCGACTTCGACCTGCCGGCGGCGGGGGAGTATGCGGTGGGCATCGCCTTCCTCACTCCCGGCACCGAGCGCGCCGAGACCGCGGCGTTCGAGCGCGCGGCCCAGATCGAGGGCGTCCGGGTGGTCGGCTGGCGCGACGTGCCCGTCGTGCCGGATCCGCTGGGACCGAGCGCGCGCGCGGCGATGCCCGTGTTCCGCCAGGTGTTCGTCTCCGCAGACGGGCTCGCCGGCATCGACCTGGACCGCCGCGTCTATCGCGTGCGCAAGCGCGCGGAGGCCGCGGGCGGCCCGTTCTTCGCCTCGCTGTCCGCGCGGACGCTCACCTACAAGGGCATGCTCACCACGTACCAGCTCGAGCAGGTCTTCCCCGACCTGACCCACCCGGACTTCGAGTCCGAGCTGGCGCTGGTCCACTCGCGCTTCTCCACCAACACCTTCCCGTCGTGGCCGCTCGCGCAGCCGCTGCGCGGCATCGCCCACAACGGCGAGATCAACACGGTGCAGGGCAACCGCAACTGGATGGCCGCGCGCGAGGGCACGCTGCAGTCGGACCTGCTGGGCGACATGGCGCCGCTCATGCCCGTGTGCACCCCGTCGGCCTCCGACACCGCGTCCTTCGACGAGGTGCTCGAGCTGCTGCACCTGGGCGGCCGGTCCATCGAGCACGCGGTGCTCATGATGATCCCCGAGGCGTGGCAGAACAACGCCGACATGGACCCCGCCAAGCGGGCGTTCTACGAGTACCACTCGTCGCTCATGGAGCCGTGGGACGGTCCTGCCGCCCTGCACTTCACCGACGGCACGGTCATCGGCGCGACCCTCGACCGCAACGGTCTGCGCCCGGGCCGCTTCTGGGTCACCTCCGACGGCCTGGTCGTGTGCGGCTCCGAGGCGGGCCTGCTCGACCTCGACCCGGCCACCGTGGTGCGCAAGGGCCGCCTCCAGCCGGGACGCATGCTCCTGGTCGACACGGGCGCCGGACGCATCGTCGAGGACGAGGAGATCAAGGCGCGCCTGGCCGCGCAGCGCCCGTACGAGCAGTGGGTGGAGGATCACGCGGTCCGCCTGTCCCAGGTCCCCGACCGCGAGCACGTGGTCCACTCGGCCCGCTCCGTCCAGCGCCGTCAGCGCGCCTTCGGCTACACCGAGGAGGAGCTCAAGATCCTGCTCGCGCCGATGGCGAAGACCGGCATCGAGCCCATCGGCGCGATGGGCTCGGACACCCCCATCGCGGTGCTGTCGAAGCGGCCGCGGCTCATGTTCGACTACTTCGTGCAGATGTTCGCGCAGGTGACCAACCCGCCGCTGGACTCGATCCGCGAGGAGATCGTCACCGCGGTGGGCGGCGCGCTGGGCCCCGAGCCCAACCTGCTGGCCGCCACCCCCGAGCACGCGCGCAAGATCATCATCGACTTCCCGGTGATCGACAACGACGAGCTCGCCAAGATCCTCCACATCGACCAGGACCCGAAGCGCCGGGGCGTGTTCTCCTCGCGCAAGATCCGGGGCCTGTACCCCGTGCGCGGGGGAGCGGACGCCCTCGACGCGCGCCTCGCGGAGATCTTCCGAGAGGTCGACGAGGCCATCGAGGACGGCGTGTCCTTCCTGGTGCTGTCCGACCGCGACTCGAACCCGGACCTCGCGCCCATCCCGTCGCTGCTGCTCACGTCGGCCGTGCACCACTACCTGGTGCGCACCCACCGCCGCACGCAGCTGTCCATGGTGGTCGAGGCCGGCGACGTGCGCGAGGTGCACCACGTCGCGCTGCTCATCGGCTACGGCGTGGGCGCGGTCAACCCCTACCTCGCCATGGAGACCGTCGAGGACCTCGCCGCGCGCGGCTACCTGGGCGACGTCACCGGCCCGCAGGCCACGCGCAACCTCATCAAGGCGCTCGGCAAGGGCGTCCTCAAGATCATGTCCAAGATGGGCATCTCCACCATGGCCTCCTACCGGGGCGCCCAGGTGTTCGAGGCGATCGGGCTGTCGCGCGAGCTGGTGGACCTCCACTTCAACGGCACCCCCAGCCAGATCGACGGCGTGGGCCTGGACGTGATCGCCAAGGAGGTGGCGCTGCGCCACGCCGACGCGTACCCCGCCTCGGGAGAGCTGCCGCCGCACCAGCGCCTGCGCACCGGCGGCGAGTACCAGTGGCGCCGCGACGGCGAGGAGCACCTGTTCGACCCGGAGACGGTCTTCAAGCTCCAGCACGCGACCCGCACCCGCCAGTACGACGTGTTCCGCCAGTACACCGACCGCGTGGACGACCAGTCGCGTCGGCTCATGACCCTGCGCGGGCTGCTCGAGTTCCGCTCCGACCGCGAGCCGGTCGACATCGACGAGGTCGAGCCCGTCAGCGAGATCGTCACGCGCTTCAACACCGGCGCGATGTCCTACGGCTCCATCTCGCAGGAGGCGCACGAGACGCTCGCCGTCGCGATGAACCGCCTGGGCGCCCGCTCCAACACCGGCGAAGGCGGCGAGTCCGTCGACCGCCTCTACGACCCCGAGCGGCGCAGCGCGATCAAGCAGATCGCGTCGGGCCGCTTCGGCGTCACGAGCGAGTACCTGGTCAACGCGGACGACATCCAGATCAAGCTCGCCCAGGGCGCCAAGCCCGGGGAGGGCGGCCAGCTGCCGGGCACCAAGGTGTATCCGTGGGTCGCGGAGACGCGTCACTCGACGCCGGGCGTGGGGCTCATCTCCCCGCCGCCGCACCACGACATCTACTCGATCGAGGACCTCAAGCAGCTCATCCACGACGCGAAGAACGCCAACCCCAAGGCGCGCATCCACACCAAGCTCGTATCCGAGGTGGGCGTGGGCACCATCGCCGCGGGCGTGGCCAAGTGCAAGTCCGACGTGGTGCTCATCTCCGGCCACGACGGCGGCACGGGCGCGAGCCCGCTCAACTCGCTCAAGCACGCCGGCGCGCCCTGGGAGATCGGCCTCGCCGACACCCAGCAGACCCTCGTGCTCAACGACCTGCGCGACCGCATCGTGGTCCAGGTCGACGGACAGATGAAGACCGGCCGCGACGTGGTCGTGGCCGCGCTGCTGGGCGCCGAGGAGTTCGGCTTCGCGACCGCGCCGCTCGTGGTCGAGGGCTGCATCATGATGCGCGTGTGCCACCTGGACACGTGCCCCGTGGGCGTGGCGACCCAGAACCCCGAGCTGCGGGAGCGCTTCTCCGGCAAGCCCGAGTTCGTCGTGACCTTCTTCGAGTTCATCGCGCAGCAGGTCCGCGAGCACCTCGCCGCCCTGGGCTTCCGCTCGATCGCCGAGGCCGTGGGCCACGTCGAGGCGCTCGAGACCCGCGCCGCGATCGACCACTGGAAGGCTCAGGGGCTCGACCTCACGCCCGTGCTCGCCCGGCCCCGCGAGGGCGCCGCGCTGCTCAACTCGACCGGGCAGGACCACGGCCTCGAGCACGCGCTGGACAACGACCTCATCGCCGCCGCGGAGCCCGCGCTCGAGCGCGGCGAGCCCGTGACCATCGCCCGCGAGGTGCGCAACACCCACCGCACGGTGGGCACCATGCTCGGCTACGAGGTGACGCGTCGCTACCGTGGCGCGGGCCTGCCGGATGGCACGATCGACATCACGTTGACCGGATCCGCCGGGCAGTCGTTCGGCGCGTTCGTGCCCCGCGGCATCACGCTGCGCCTCGAGGGCGACGCGAACGACTACATCGCGAAGGGGCTGTCGGGCGGCCGCGTCGTCGTGCGCCCGCCCCGCGAGGCAGCCCTCGACGAGGAGCGCGACGTCATCGGCGGCAACGTGGTGGGCTACGGCGCCACCGGGGGAGAGATACTGCTGCGCGGCCAGGTGGGCGAGCGCTTCCTGGTGCGCAACTCGGGTGCGACCGCCGTCGCGGCGGGCGTGGGCGACCACGCGCTCGAGTACATGACCGGCGGCACCGCCGTGATCCTGGGCCGCACCGGGCGCAACCTGGGCGCCGGCATGTCCGGCGGCACCGCATACGTCCTGGACCTGAGGACGGAGCGCGTCAACGCGCAGGCGCTGGCCGCGGGCGAGCTCACCCTGGGCCCGCTCGACGCCGAGGACGAGGTGATCGTCCGGTCGCTGGTCGAGCGGTTCGAGGCGGAGACCGGATCGCCGGTCGCGCGCGAGTTGCTGGGCGACTGGGAGGCCTCGGCCGCCCGTTTCACCCGTGTCCTGCCCGCACAGTACGCCCGCGTCCGCGAGGCGCTGGCCGAGCTCGAGGCGAGGGGCGGCGACCTGCGCGCCCCAGGCGCCTGGGCCGAGTTCCTGGAGGTGACCGGTGGCTGACCCCCGTGGATTCCTGAAGGTTCGCGAGCGGGAGGTGCCGGCGTACCGCCCGGTGCCGGTCCGCCTGCGCGACTGGAAGGAGGTGAGGGACGAACTCGGACGCGACGAGGTGGTCCTCAAGCGCCAGGCCGGTCGCTGCATGGACTGCGGCATCCCGTTCTGCCACCAGGGCTGCCCGCTGGGCAACCTCATCCCCGAGTGGAACGACCTGATGTGGCGCGGCCAGGACGCCGACGCGCTCGACCGCCTCCACGCGACCAACAACTTCCCCGAGTTCACCGGACGGATCTGTCCCGCGCCCTGCGAGACCTCGTGCGTGCTCGGGATCAACCAGCCCGCCGTCACCATCAAGAACGTCGAGGTCGAGATCATCGACCGCGGCTTCGAGGCCGGCCGCGTCACCCCGCACATCGCGCAGCGCCACACCGGCCGCACCGTCGCGGTGGTCGGCTCCGGACCCGCCGGACTCGCCGCCGCCCAGCAGCTCACCCGCGCCGGCCACACCGTGGCCGTGTACGAGCGGTCCGACCGCATCGGCGGACTGCTGCGCTACGGCGTGCCCGACTTCAAGATGGAGAAGCACCACATCGACCGCCGCGTGGCGCAGATGGAGCGCGAGGGCACCCGCTTCCGCACCGGCATCGAGATCGGCAAGGACCTCACGTGGGAGGACCTGCGCGCCCGCTACGACGCCGTGCTCATCGCCACCGGCGCGCCGGTCGAGCGCGACCTGCCCATCCCCGGCCGCGACCTCGACGGCGTCCACTTCGCCATGTCCTACCTCGAGCAGGGCAACCGCGCCGCCGCCGGGGAGGACATCCCCGGCCAGCTCACGGCCGAGGGCAAGCACGTCATCGTGATCGGCGGCGGCGACACCGGCTCCGACTGCATCGGCACCGCGCTGCGCCAGGGCGCCGCCTCGGTGACCACGCTCGCGATCGGCAAGAAGCCGCCGGTCGACCGCCCCGGGAACCAGCCGTGGCCCACCGACCCCCGCGTGTTCGAGGTCTCCTCGAGCCACGAGGAGGGCGGCACCCGCGAGTACCTCGCCTCGACCGTCGAGTTCGTGGGCGACGAGTCCGGCCATGTGCGCTCCCTGCGCGTCGCCGTCACGCAGTACAACCCCGACGGCTCGCGCACCCCGACCCCCGGGACGGAGCGCGACATCCCCGCGGACCTGGTCCTCATCGCCATGGGATTCACTGGGCCCGAGGTCACGAGCCTCGCCGCACAATCCCAGGTAGCGTTGACGGCGCGCCGTCATATCGAGCGCACGGACGACTATGCGACTACCCACGACGGGGTGTTCGTGGCCGGCGACGCCGGCCGCGGAGCCTCGCTCGTCGTGTGGGCCATCGCGGAAGGCCGTGCGGCGGCGGCGGCCATAGATGAATACTTGTCGGGGAGCACCGAGCTTCCCGCACCCGTGACGGCGCATCAGGTTGCGCTGCGCGCCTAACCCCTTAGGTTGGAGAACATGCGAAACGCGAAGATTGTCTGCACGATCGGCCCGGCCACCGCGCCGCTGGAGCAGATGCGCAAGCTCGTCGGAGCGGGGATGGACGTCGCCCGCATCAACCGCAGCCACGGCTCGGAGGAGGAGCACGAGCAGGTCTACCGCAACGTGCGTCAGGCCGCCGAGGAGCTCGGCCGCAACGTCGCCGTCCTCGTCGACCTTCAGGGCCCCAAGATCCGCCTCGAGAAGTTCGTCAACGGCCCGCACGAGCTCGCCGTCGGTGACGTCTTCACCATCACGAACCGCGACGTCGAGGGCACCAAGGACATCTGCGGCACCACGTTCAAGGGCCTCCCGGGCGACTGCAAGCCCGGCGACATGCTGCTCATCGACGACGGCAAGGTCCGCCTCGAGGTCACCGACGTGACCGAGACCGACGTCACCACGCGCTGCGTCGTGCCCGGCAAGGTCTCCAACAACAAGGGCATCAACCTCCCCGGCGTCGCGGTCTCCGTGCCGGCGCTGTCGGAGAAGGACGAGTCGGACCTGCGCTGGGGCCTCAAGCTCGGCGCCGACTTCATCGCCCTGTCGTTCGTGCGCAACGCGAAGGACTACGAGGACGTCGCCCGCATCATGGCCGAGGAGGGCCGTTCGGTCCCGGTCATCGCCAAGGTCGAGAAGCCGCAGGCCGTCGACAACCTCGCCGAGATCGTCGACGCGTTCGACGGCGTCATGGTCGCCCGCGGCGACCTGGGCGTGGAGCTCCCGCTCGAGGAGGTGCCGCTGGTCCAGAAGCGCGCCATCGAGCTGTGCCGCTCGCAGGCCAAGCCGGTCATCGTCGCCACCCAGGTGCTCGAGTCGATGACCACCTCCCCGGTGCCCACCCGCGCCGAGACCTCGGACTGCGCGAACGCGATCCTGGACGGCACCGACGCGGTCATGCTCTCGGGCGAGACCTCGGTGGGCGACTTCCCGATCGTCACCGTCGAGACCATGGCGCGCATCGTCTCCAACACGGAGTCGAAGGGCTTCTCGCGCATCGCGCCGTACCTGTCGACCCCGCACACCCGCGGTGGCGCCGTCACGCACGCCGCGGCGGAGATCGCCCAGAACCTCGACATCAAGTACATCGTCACGTTCACCCAGTCGGGCGACTCGGCGCTGCGCATGTCGCGTCTGCGTCCGAACACCCCGATGCTCGCCTTCACCCCGAACGAGCACACCCAGAAGCGCCTCGCGCTGTCCTGGGGCATCCACGCGGAGCTCGTCGAGCGCGTCGACAGCACCGACGCGATGGTGAACCTGGTGGACTCGTTCCTCAAGGAGTCGGGTCGCGCGGTCGACGGCGAGTACGTCGTCGTCGTCTCCGGCACCCCGGTGGGCGTGCCCGGCACGACCAACTCGATCTTCGTCCACAAGGTGGGCCAGGTCCGCGGCTAAGCATCCGCACAGCCTCGAGGGGCCCGTCGGCGTTCGCGCCGGCGGGCCCCTTCGCCGTTTGCACGGCGACGATGCGCGCGGGACCGGGGCGGCGGCCCGGGCCCGGCGTGCGGGCCGCCTCCCGCGCGCGCTAGCCTTCTTGGCGAGGGCACGCCGAGGTGCCATTGAGGAGAGTGTCATGGTCCGCAACGGCGTCCAGCTCATCACCTACGCCGACCGGCTCGCCGGCGACCTCCCGGGCCTGCGTGCCCTCCTGACGGCCGAGCCCTGGGCCTCCGCCTTCACTGGCGTGCACGTCCTCCCGTTCTTCACCCCCTTCGACGGGGCCGATGCGGGGTTCGACCCGGTCGACCACACGCAGGTCGACCCTCGGCTGGGGACGTGGGGAGACCTGGGCGCGATCGCGGCGGACGGCGACGTCATGGTCGACATCATCGTCAACCATGTCTCGAGCGACTCGGCCGACTTCCGCGACTGGCTCGAGCGCGGCGCATCGTCCCCCGCCGACGGCATGTTCCTCACGCTGTCCTCGGTGTTCCCGGACGGCGCCACCGAGGCGGACCTCGCGGGCGTGTACCGCCCCCGGCCCGGGCTGCCGCTGTCGCCGTACACGGTGGCCGGGGAGAAGCGCCTGGTATGGACCACCTTCACGCCCCAGCAGATCGACATCGACGTCACGCACCCGCGGGCGCGCGCCTACCTCGAGGCGATCCTCGACGCGGTGGGGGGCGCCGGAGCGACCATGGTGCGGCTCGACGCCGTCGGCTACGCGGTCAAGACCCCGGGGACCACGAGCTTCATGACGCCGGAGACGTTCGCCTTCATCGACGAGTTCACCGGGCTCGCCCGCGCGCGCGGCGTCGAGGTGCTCGTCGAGGTGCACAGCTACTACCGCAGGCAGATCGAGATCGGCCGGTCCGTGGACCGGGTCTACGACTTCGCGCTGCCGCCGCTCATCCTCGACGCCCTCGCGACCGGGGACGGGGGAGCCCTCGCGGCGTGGCTCGAGGTGCGCCCCGCCAATGCCGTCACGGTGCTGGACACCCATGACGGCATCGGGGTCATCGACGTGGGCGCGGACCAGACCGCGCCGGACGCCCCGGGGCTGCTGCCTCCCGACCGGCTCGACGCGCTCGTGGAGCGCATCCACGAGGCCTCGGGCGACACCTCGCGGCTCGCCACCGGGGCCGCGGCCTCGAACCTGGATCTGTACCAGGTCAACTGCACGTTCTATGACGCGCTGGGTGCGGCGGACCACTCGTACCTCGCCGCCCGCGCGATCCAGTTCTTCACCCCCGGCATCCCGCAGGTGTACTACGTGGGCGCGCTGGCCGGCCGCAACGACCTGGAGCTGCTCAAGGCCACCGGCGTGGGCCGCGACATCAACCGGGCGTACTACACGCCGGGCGAGGTGGCCGCGGAGCTCGAGCGGCCCGTGGTGCGCGCGCTCATGGCGCTGTGCGCGTTCCGCTCGGGGCTGCCGGCGTTCGACGGCGAGTTCTCGTACTCGGTGTCCGGCACCACGCTGACCATGAAGTGGGTGGCGGCGCAGGCGAGCGCGACGCTCGTGGTCGCGCTCGACACGCACGCCGTGGTGCTGGAGTGGGAGCACGACGGCGCCGTGGGATGGACCAAGGACCTGCTGGAGGACCCGCCGGTGCTGTGAGGGCGGACCGACCTACTCGGGCGCGGTGAGCGCCTGCCAGTCGCGCGGCGCCTGGTCGGGCATGCGCCGTTCGTAGCCCGCCGCGAACAGCGGCGAGGAGATCACGTGGTCCGCCGTCGCGACGTTCGACGCGATGGTGATGTTCCACAGCGCGCCCAGGCGCAGGAGCGCCTTGACGTCGGGGTCGTGCGGCTGCGGCTCGAGCGGGTCCCAGAAGAAGATGAGCGTGTCGATGCGGCCCTCGGCGATCGCGGCGCCGATCTGCTGGTCGCCGCCCACCGGGCCGGACAGGAACCGGTGCACGTCGAGGTCGAGCGCGTCGGCCAGCATGGAGCCGGTCGTGCCGGTGGCGTAGAGACGATGCGGGGCGAGGCTGTCGCGGTTGAAGCGCGCCCACTCGAGGAGCTCGGCCTTCTTGTGGTCGTGGGCGACCAGCGCGATGTTCCTGGTGGTGGTCACGCGTGCCTCTTTCTGCATCGTGCCCCGAGAGGGATTTGAACCCTCACTGGGACGGGTTTGAGCCGTCTGCCTCTGCCAGTTGGGCTATCGGGGCTGGGCCCCACTAGGCTAGCGCCTGTGACAGACGCGAATGACGCTCCGGTGGAGCAGAACGAGACCAAGGCCACGAAGCAGCTGCGTGCGGTGGTCGCCGAGGACGAGGCCCTGATCCGCATGGACATCGTCGAAACGCTCCGTGAGGGCGGCTACGACGTGGTCGGCGAGGGAGCGAACGGCGAGGAGGGCGTGGCGCTCGCCAGCGAGCACAAGCCCGACGTCGTGGTGATGGACGTGAAGATGCCCGTCATGGACGGCATCACCGCGGCCGAGCAGATCGCGAAGGAGCGCCTCGCGCCCGTGGTCCTGCTGACCGCCTTCTCGCAGACCGAGCTGGTCGAGCGCGCCCGCGACGCCGGCGCCATGGCGTACGTCGTGAAGCCGTTCACGCCCGGCGACCTGCTGCCGGCCGTCGCGATCGCGAGCTCGCGCTTCCAGGAGATCCGTGCGCTCGAGTCGGAGATCGCGGACATCACCGAGCGCATGGAGACCCGCAAGAAGGTCGAGCGCGCCAAGGGTCTGCTCATGGAGAAGATGAAGCTCAACGAGCCCGAGTCGTTCCGCTGGATCCAGAAGACGTCGATGGATCGCCGCCTCACCATGCGCGAGGTCGCCGAGGCCGTCATCGAGCAGATGGGCGGAAAGTAGTCCAAAGTGCCATAAACCTCTCGACACGCTAGGACCTTGGTCACGAAATCGTGACAAGGGCGACGCTTTCGCGAAATGTGGCGTCGCTAGCGTGACCGCTAACGAACCCGGGGGAGGGCCTCGGGGATCGTCAAGCGAGACGGGTACCGGACCCGTCCCAGTGGGAGGAAACAACATGGCACGATGGAAGACCATCGCCCGCGGCGCAGCGTTCGCCGGGGTGGCCGCCCTGTCCCTGGCCGCGTGTGCGGGCTCTGAGAGCTCGGATGACGCGACCGACGGCGGCGACGCCGCGGGCGGCTCGGGTGACGGCCTCAAGATCGGAACGCTGCTGCCGCTGACCGGCTCGCTCGCGTTCCTGGGCCCGCCGGAGGTCGCCGGCGTCGACCTGGCTGTCCAGGAGATCAACGAGGCCGGAGGCGTCAACGGCGCCGACGTCGAGGTGATCCACAAGGACTCCTCCGACACCGACAACCCGCAGATCGCCTCGCAGTCGGTGTCCGACCTCATCTCGGACGGCGTCGGCGCGATCATCGGGGCGGCCTCGTCGTCCGTGTCGCTCAACGTGGTCGACGACATCGCCGCGGCGGGCGTCGTGCAGATCTCGCCCGCGAACACCTCGACGGCCCTGTCCGGGTACTCCGACTTCTACTTCCGCACCGCCCCGCCGGACACCGTCCAGGGCAGCGCGCTCGCCAACCTCATCCTCGACGACGGCATCGAGAACCTGGGCATCCTGCTCTTCGCCGACGACTACGCCACCTCGCTGCGCGACGTGGTCCAGGGCGTCGTGGAGGAGGCCGGCGGCACCATCACGTACGGCACCTCCGGCGACGAGTTCCAGACCGACGCGCAGAACTTCGAGTCGATCGTCCAGGACGTCCTGGCGACCAGCCCCGACGGCATCCTCATCATCGCGTTCGACCAGACCAAGGCCGTCATCCCGGCCCTGATCGGCGCCGGCTACCCCGCGGACCAGCTGTACCTCACGGACGGCAACACGGCGGACTACTCGGCCGACTTCGAGGAGGGCACCATGACCGGCGCCCAGGGCACCATCCCCGGCGCCAACCCCTCGGAGGACTTCGCGGCCCTGCTCGAGTCCGTCGCCGACGGCGGCTCGCTCGACTCGTTCGCCTACGGCGCCGAGTCCTACGACGCCACCATGCTCGCGGCCCTCGCGGCCGTGAAGGGCGGCGCCAACGACGGCCAGACCATCGCGGACAACATGGCGGCGGTCTCCGGCGCCACCGGCGGCACCGAGTGCACCGGCTTCGCGGACTGCCTCGAGCTGCTCGAATCCGGTGAGGAGATCTTCTACCAGTCGGTCTCCGGCGTCGGCCCGTTCAACGAGGACAACGACCCCTCGAGCGCCTACGTGGGCGTCTACGAGTACGGCGACGACAACGTCCAGACCTGGGTCAAGGAGGTCTTCGGCGAGGTCTGATCCTCTCACCGAGCCTTCCCGGCACGAGGCCCCCGGCGCGCTGCGCCGGGGGCCTCGTCGCGTCCGGGTGGGGCGTCGGCGCCGTTCCCCACCGCAGCGCAGTGCGCCCCGCCGAGAGCGCGCACCCTGCGCCCTCCCGGGCGCCACCGCATCGTCTCCACTGACCGGTCTCCACGCCCGCCCCGTCGTCCCGTGCCCGCGGCGCCCGCACACGCCGCATCGTCCCCACGCCGGACGCACCGAGGCCCCTGCATCCGGGGACGATGCAGGGGCCTCGTGAGCGGGCCGCGCGGGGTCTACGCCCCGAGGGTGCCCAGGTAGAGCTCGATGACCTTGGGGTCCTTGAGCAGCTCCTTGCCGGTGGCCGTGTAGGCGGAGGTGCCCTGGTCGAGCACGTAGCCGCGGTCGCAGATCTGCAGGCAGCGGCGGGCGTTCTGCTCGACCATGATCACGGTGACGCCGGTCTTGTTGATCTCGCGCGTGCGGACGAAGGTCTCGTCCTGGCGCGCGGGGGACAGGCCCGCGGAGGGCTCGTCGAGCAGCAGCACCTTCGGATCCATCATGAGCGCGCGGGCCATCGCGACCATCTGACGCTCACCGCCGGAGAGCGAGCCCGTGCGCTGGTGGCGGCGCTCGCCCAGGACGGGGAACAGCTCCACGATCTTGTCGAACTGCTCGTGGTACGACTTGTGGTGCTGGAAGGCCCCCATCTCGAGGTTCTCCATGATGGTGAGCGACGGGAACACGTTGTTCGTCTGCGGGACGAACCCCACGCCCATGCGCACCAGCTGGTCGGCGCGCCGGTTGGTGATGTCCTCGCCGCCCAGCGTCACGGACCCGGAGCGCACCGGCACCAGCCCGAACAGCGCCTTGAGGAAGGTCGACTTGCCCGCGCCGTTCGGGCCGATGATCCCGATGAGCTCGCCCTCGGCGACGCTCATCGAGCAGCCGTTGAGGATGTCGACGCCGGGGAGGTAGCCGGCGATCAGGTCGTCAGCGACGAGCACGGGTGCGGGCGCGCCCGCGGGCTCGGGGGCGGCGGTCATGCGGGTCCCTCCTCGGACAGGTCGGTGTCGTGGTGCACGCCCAGGTACGCGGCCTGCACCTCCTCGTTCTGCATCACGGTGGACGGCGGCCCCTCGGCGATGATGCGGCCCTCGGCCATCACCACCACCCAGTCGGAGATCCGTCGCACCATGTGCATGTCGTGCTCGACGAACAGGACGGTGACGCCCTCGTTCTTGAGCTCGACGATGTGATCGAGCAGCGACTCGGTCAGTGCCGGGTTGACGCCCGCCATGGGCTCGTCGAGCATCACCATCTCCGGCTCGGACATGAGCGCGCGCGCCATCTCGAGGAGCTTGCGCTGGCCGCCGGAGAGCGAACCCGCGTAGTCGTCCTTCTTCTCGTAGAGCTTGAAGCGCTTGAGCAGGACGTGCGCCTGCGCGGTGATCTCCTCCTCGCGCTGCGCCCACAGCTTGGGCACGAACGCCGCGAAGAAGTTCTCGCCGCGCTGCCTCGAGGCGCCCAGGCGCATGTTCTCGATGACCGTCATGCGGCTGAGCGCCTTGGTCAGCTGGAACGTGCGCACCTTGCCGGCGCGGGCGACGGCCGCGGGGGAGACGCCCTTGAGCGAGTGCCCGTTGAACAGCCACTCGCCGCTCTGCGGCTTGTCGAAGCCCGTGAGCAGGTTGAAGAACGTGGACTTGCCGGCGCCGTTGGGGCCGATCAGCGCCGTGATGGCACCGCGCTGAACCTCGAAGTGGTCGACCTCCACGGCGGTGAGTCCGCCGAAGTGACGATGCACGTTGTCGGCCGTGACGATCGGGTCCTTCTTGGGAGCGCCGGGCTCGTGCGGGACGTGTGCGAACGGGTCGGTGTCAGTCATTGAACGCCAGCTCCTTCTTGTCGCCGAGCACGCCCTGTGGTCTGAAGATCACCAGGCACATGAGCGTCACGCCCACGAGCGCCAGCGAGAACGGCTCGAGCTGCTGCGAGCTGAGCACGGTCGTGGGGATGAAGGCCGAGGCCAGCCCCTTGACCAGCACGAGCGAGCACCAGAACAGGATCGAGCCGAGCACCGGCCCGAACACGGTCGCGGCGCCTCCCAGCAGCAGCAGGGTCCACACCCAGAAGGTCGTGGGGCGGCCCATGGAGTCCGGTTGGACCGAGGCCCCCAGCGACCACACGATGCCGGCGAGCGCGCCGATCACGCCGCCGATGACGAGGGCCTGCATCTTGTACGAGTAGACGTTCTTGCCCAGCGAGCGCACGGCGTCCTCGTCCTCGCGGATGCCCTTGAGCACGCGGCCCCACGGCGACTTCGACAGGCGCCAGTAGAGCAGGACCATGAGTCCCACGAGCGTCCACCCGACCAGGACGAGCCACCACGACGTGGAGCGCGTGCCGTGGAAGGTGAACGGGCCGATGGTCACCATCGAGTCCGGGAACGGCGACAGCTCCTCGAACGAGCCCTTGAAGTCGTTGCCGCGGATGCCCGTCGAGGCGCCGGTGAGGTCGTTGAGGTTCTGGGAGCGTCCCAGGTAGCGGATCATCTCCGCGGCGGCGATGGTGACGATCGCGAGATAGTCGCCCCGGAGCTTCAGCGTGGGCCAGCCGAGGATCACGCCGAACACCGCCGCACAGGCGATCGCGACGATGATGCCGAGCCAGATGGGCCCGCCCTCGCGCACGGTGATGGCGTAGCCGTACATGCCCAGCAGCATGAAGCCGGCCTGGCCCATGTTGAGCAGCCCGGTGAGGCCGAAGTGGAAGTTGAGTCCGATGGCCGCGAGCGCGAAGGCCGCGGTCGTGGGCGCGATGGCCTCGCGCAGCAGGTCGAAGAGGAGATCCATGCGCTATCCCACCCTTTCCGCTCGTCCCAGGATGCCTTGTGGCCGCACGAGCAGCACGAGGATGAGGATGCCGAGCGCGGTCGCGTACTTGAGGTCAGGTCCGAGCCACAGGGTCGAGGTCTCGACGACGATGCCGATCACGAGCGAGCCGACCAGCGCGCCGAACGGCTGGCCGAGTCCGCCGAGCGTGACCGCGGCGAACATGAGCAGGAGCAGGCGGGCGCCCACGTCGAACTTGGTGCCCGAGTCGTACAGCGCCATGAGGATGCCGCCGAGCGCGGCGAGCGAGGCGGCCATCACCCACACGAGGCGGATGATCGCGTCGACCTTGATGCCCGACGCGGCCGCGAGCGCGGGGTTGTCGGACACCGCGCGCGTGGCACGGCCCAGGCGGGTGCGCATGAGGAAGTAGCCGACCCCGAGCAGGACGACCACGGAGATCACGATCGACATCGCGGTGATGCTGCCCAGCTGGATGGGCCCGATCTGGTGGCGCTCCTCGATGGCCCGCGAGAGGCGGACGCGGTCGGGGCCGATCCACCACTGGAGGAAGTTGAGCAGGGCGAGGGAGAGACCGATCGACACGATCATCTGCTGGACCACGCCCACGCGCCGCTTGCGCAGCTTCGACCACAGGAACCTGTCCTGCAGCCAGCCGCTGCCGCCGGCGAGCACGATCGCGATGATCGCGGCCAGCCACAGCGGCAGCCCGATAGTGAACTCCACCGGGATCAGCGGGATGCTCACGGGCTGCTGCGTCGCCAGGAAGTACGCCAGCATGGCTCCCAGCGACACCTGCTCGCCGTGAGCGAAGTTGCTCAGGCCCGTGGTGCCGTAGATGAGCGACAGGCCCACCGAGGCCAGCGCCAGCAGCAGTCCGAAGACCACGCCGTTGAAGAAGTTCTGGGCGACACGATTGGTGCCGGGTTCCGAGGTGACGTCCACCTCGGCTGTCGCGCCCGCCGGCCCTGCCAGCGTCAACACGACGGTGATCGCGATGGCTGCGACCACCAGGACGAGGGCCGCTCGAAGCAGCACCCGCCGATCGATTCGAGCTCTCACTGAACCCCCTCCATGGTTCGGATTGCCCGGAACGTATCGCAGTAATGTTTCAGTTATGTGGCCATCCGGTCACGCAATGCGCAGGTAAGACGGCCATTCGCCAGGGTTCGTCCGCTTTGGTCCGTGATGTCGATGACATACGTCGCGACGGTCCGGCCGAGGTGGACCGGAATCGCCACACCGGTGACCGCGCCCTCGCGAGCCCCCCGCACGTGAGTGATGTTGAGATCCACCCCCATGGCGATCCACCCGGGGCCCTGGGTCGCGGCGTGGGCCGCCGCGCCCAGCGAGCCCAGCGTCTCCGCGAGCACGGCGGAGGCGCCCCCGTGAAGGAGTCCGTACGGCTGCGTGTTGCCGGCCACCGGCATGGTTCCCACGACGCGCTCGGGGGTGAGCTCGAGGATCTCGATCCCCATGCGGGCCGCGAGGCCGCCCGCCACGGCGGGCGAGGCGGGCGTGCCGGGGGACGATGCGGTGGCGGGCTGGGAGGCGGACGCGTCGGTGTCGGGCATAGGGCCTAGATTGGCACCTGTGACCGACACGACCAAAGACACCCTGCTCCTCGTCGACGGCCTGTCGATGGCGTTCCGCGCCTTCTTCGGACTGCCGGTGGAGAACTTCACCACCGCCACCGGGACGCCCACCAATGCGGTGTACGGCTTCACCACCATGCTCGCGACGCTCATGAAGGACCACGAGCCCACGCACGTGGCGGTCGCGTTCGACCTGCCTGGCGGCACCTTCCGCACCGAGCGACTGCCCAGTTACAAGGGCACCCGCGACGAGACGCCGCCGGAGTTCGAGCCGCAGGTGCCCCTCATCCGGGAGATGCTCGCCGCCATGGGGATCGAGGCGGTCGACAAGGCGGGCTTCGAGGCCGACGACCTGCTGGCCACGTACGCGCGCCTGGGCCGCGAGGCCGGCATGCGCGTGCTGGTCGTCTCGGGGGATCGGGACACCATCCAGTTGGTGACGGACCAGGTCACGCTGCTCTATCCCCGCAAGGGCGTGTCCGACCTGGTGCGCTTCACGCCGGACGCGGTCGAGGAGAAGTACGGGGTGCGCCCCGAGCAGTACCCGGAGCTCGCGGCCCTCGTGGGGGAGACCAGCGACAACCTGCCCGGCGTGCCCAAGGTGGGGCCCAAGACCGCCGCCAAGTGGATCGCGACGTACGGCGGGCTGGCGGGCATCCTCGACTCCGCGGAGGACGTGCCCGGCGTCGCCGGCAAGAACCTCCGCGAGCACCTCGACCAGGTGCGCCTCAACCGCGAGCTCAACCACCTGCTCACGGACCTCGAGGTCGCCACGCCCTTGTCCGGCCTCCGGTTCGAGGGCGGCGACGCGAAGGCGATCCACCAGATGTGCGACGCCCTGCAGTTCCGCACGCTGCGCGAGCGGCTGCTCCCGCTGACCGCGGGAGACGACGCCCCGGTCGCCCAGGAGTCGACGGTCGCCGTGACGGTGGACGATGCCGTGGCCGGGTTGACGGCGCTGACCGGCCGGGTCGCGGTGCACGTCGACGGCCGGACGGGCGCCGACGCGGACGCCTGGGCCATCGGCGCCGCGTCCTCGGGCGAGGAGGCCTTCGGCATCGACCTCGCGGACCTGTCCGCGGACGACGACGCCGCGCTCGCCGCGTGGCTCGCCGACCCCGCGGTGGAGAAGGTGCTCCACGGCGCCAAGGACGCGTGGCACGCGCTCCGCGCGCGCGGCTGGGAGCTGGGCGGGATCGTCGGCGACACCCAGGTGGCCGCGTTCCTGGTCAACCCCGACCAGCGCGGCTTCGACCTCGAGCCCATCCTCGAGCGTCACCTGGGCGTCCTCCCGGCCGCCGCATCGTCCACCGATCAGCTGGACCTGGGACTGGGCGACTCGCCTGCGCGGGCCGCGGGGGAGCGGGCCGCCCAGGTGCACGCCCTCGCCCACGTGCTCGAGGGCGCGGTCGCCGAGCGCGGCATGGCGGACCTCTACCGCGAGCTCGAGGTGCCGCTCATCGGCGTGCTCGCGCGCATGGAGCACGCGGGCATGGCGGTGGACCTGGGCCACCTCGAGTCGCTCGCGTCCGAGGCGCGCGCTCGTGCCCAGCACGCGGCAGACGAGGCCTACGCCTCGATCGGCGGTGACCGGGTCAACCTCGCCAGCCCCAAGCAGCTCCAGGAGGTGCTCTTCGAGCGACTGGGGATGCCCAAGACCAAGAAGATCAAGACGGGCTTCTCGACCGACGCATCGTCCCTCCAGGAGCTGAGCGAGAAGGCGCCGCATCCGTTCCTCACCGCGCTGCTCGCGCACCGGGACGCGGCCAAGCTGTCGCAGATCATCGAGACGCTCGCGCAGTCCGTGCGGCCCGACGACCGCATCCACACCACGTTCTCGCAGACGGTCGCGGCCACGGGCCGGCTGAGCTCGAAGGACCCGAACCTGCAGAACATCCCCATCCGCACCCCCGAGGGGCACCGGATCCGGGAGGCGTTCGTGGTGGGCGAGGGCTACGAGACGCTCGTGACCGCGGACTACTCGCAGATCGAGATGCGCATCATGGCGCACCTGTCCGGCGACGCGGCGCTCATCGAGGCGTTCGCGTCGGGGGAGGACCTGCACCGGTTCGTGGGCTCCCGGGTCTTCGGGGTCGCGCCGGAGGGCGTCACCCCCGAGATGCGCTCCCAGGTCAAGGCCATGTCCTACGGCCTCGCGTACGGGCTGTCGTCGTTCGGGCTCGCCCGGCAGTTGGGGCTGCCGGTCGGCCAGGCGCAGGCGCTCATGGACGACTACTTCACGCGCTTCGGCGCAGTGCGGGACTACCTGCACGAGGTGGTGGAGCGGGCCCGTCAGGACGGCTACACGGAGACCATCTTCGGGCGGCGCCGCTACGTGCCCGACCTGCAGTCGGACAACCGTCAGCGCCGCGACATCGCCGAGCGGGTCGCGCTCAACGCGCCCATCCAGGGCTCGGCGGCGGACCTCATCAAGCGGGCGATGCTCGCCGTGGAGTCCCGGTTGCGGGACGAAGGTCTTCGGTCCCGGCAGGTGTTGCAGGTCCATGATGAACTGGTGGTCGAGACCGGTCCGTCGGAACGCGACGCGGTCGAGGCCATTCTCCGAGAGGAGATGAGCGCGGCTGCGAAGCTGAGCGTCCCTCTCGACGTCAACGTCGGATCGGGCGCTGACTGGCGCAGCGCCGGACATTAGGGTGGACACATGCGTATTGGACTTCTGACCGGCGGCGGAGACTGCCCCGGACTCAACGCGGCGATCCGTGCGGTCGTCAAGCGAGGCACCTCGGACCTGGGCTGCTCGATCGTGGGCTTCAACAACGGCTGGCGCGGCGTCATCGACGGCGACGCCCGCCCCCTGACGCGGGACGACGTCTCGGGCATCCTCGTGCACGGCGGCACCATGCTCGGCACCGCCCGCTGCCACCCGCACAAGGTGGACGGCGGCATGGAGGCGGTGCGCGACACGTTCGACAACGAGAAGCTCGACGCCTTCATCTGCATCGGCGGCGACGGCACGCTCAAGGCGGCCGGCAAGGTCTCCAAGGAGCTCGGCGTGCCGGTGATCGGCATTCCCAAGACCATCGACAACGACGTGGTCGGCACGGACGCGGCGATCGGCTTCGACACCGCGGTCTCGGTCGCGACCGAGGCGATCGACCGCCTCCACTCGACCGCCGAGTCGCACAACCGCGTCATGGTCGTCGAGCTCATGGGCCGCCACAGCGGCTGGATCGCCGTCACGGCCGGCATCGCGGGCGGCGCGGACATCATCATCGCGCCCGAGGAGCCGTTCGACATCGGCCAGATCGTCAAGCGCATCAAGCACCGCCACCGCTACAAGGACTTCTCGATCGTCGCGGTCGCGGAGGGCGCCGTCCCCGCGGAGGGCACCAAGTGGAAGGGCGGCGAGACCCTCGACGCCAAGGGCAACCCCATCGCCGGTTCGATCGGCACCGAGGTGACCAAGGCCATCGAGGAGGCGACGGGCTTCACCTCGCGCCTCACGACGCTCGGCTACGTCCAGCGCGGCGGCATCCCCACCGCGGCGGACCGCCTCCTGGGCACCCGGATGGGCTTCTCCGCGATCGACGGCATCGTCGCGGGCGAGACGCACAAGTTCACCGCCCTGCAGGGCGAGAAGATCGTGCTCGAGCCCTTCGAGACCATGATGGGCAAGACCAAGTGGGTGCCGGAGCAGCTGCTCCACGCCGCCCGCAGCCTGTAGGACCCGTCCGCCGGTTCCGGGCGCGCCGCGCGGCGCGCCCGGAACCCGGGCGACACGCCTGGGATCCAGGGGCGCGGTCGGTGGCCGCGGGGCCCGGTTCGGGGTAGGATGGTGGGCGGTGTGTGCCGCCCCCGGTGGCGCGTGCCGACAACATCCCATCTATTCCCTGTCCATCGGAGCACCTCCTTAATGTCCGTATCCACCCCCGAGTCCAGCATCGCCGTCAACGACATCGGCTCCGCTGAGGATTTCCTCGCAGCCATCGACGCGACCATCAAGAACTTCGACGACGGCGACCTCGTCGAGGGCACCATCGTCAAGGTCGACCGTGACGAGGTCCTCCTCGACATCGGCTACAAGACCGAGGGCGTCATCCCCTCCCGCGAGCTCTCCATTCGCCACGACGCGAACCCGGACGAGGTCGTCAACGTCGGCGACACCGTCGAGGCCCTCGTCCTCACCAAGGAGGACAAGGAGGGTCGCCTGATCCTCTCGAAGAAGCGTGCGCAGTACGAGCGCGCGTGGGGCTCGATCGAGAAGATCAAGGAGGAGGACGGCGTCGTCTCCGGCACCGTCATCGAGGTCGTCAAGGGCGGCCTCATCGTGGACATCGGCCTCCGTGGCTTCCTCCCCGCCTCGCTCGTCGAGATGCGCCGCGTGCGCGACCTGGGCCCCTACATCGGCCAGCAGATCGAGGCGAAGATCATCGAGCTCGACAAGAACCGCAACAACGTGGTCCTGTCGCGTCGCGCCTTCCTCGAGCAGACGCAGTCCGAGGTGCGCTCGTCGTTCCTCACCGCGCTCAAGCCCGGCCAGGTCCGCAAGGGTGTCGTCTCGTCGATCGTCAACTTCGGTGCGTTCGTCGACCTGGGCGGCGTGGACGGTCTCGTGCACGTCTCCGAGCTGTCGTGGAAGCACATCGACCACCCGTCCGAGGTCGTCTCGGTCGGCCAGGAGGTCGAGGTCGAGGTCCTCACCGTCGAGATGGACCGCGAGCGCGTCTCGCTGTCGCTCAAGGCGACGCAGGAGGACCCGTGGGCCGTGTACGCCCGCACCCACGCGATCGGCCAGATCGTCCCGGGCAAGGTCACCAAGCTCGTCCCGTTCGGCGCCTTCGTGCGCGTGTTCGAGGGCATCGAGGGCCTGGTGCACATCTCCGAGCTCGCCACCCGCCACGTCGAGCTGCCCGAGCAGGTCGTCTCCGCCGATGAGGACGTCTTCGTCAAGATCATCGACATCGACCTCGAGCGTCGTCGCATCTCGCTGTCGATCAAGCAGGCGAACGAGGGCGTGGACCCGCAGGGCGAGGACTTCGACCCCGCGCTCTACGGCATGACCGCCGAGTACGACGCTCAGGGCAACTACAAGTACCCCGAGGGCTTCGACCCGGAGTCGCAGGAGTGGCGCGAGGGCTTCGAGGCCGAGCGCGAGGCCTGGGAGGCCGAGTACGCCAAGGCGCACGAGCGCTGGGAGGCGCACAAGGCGTTCGTCGCGAAGCAGGAGGAGGCCGCCGCAGAGGCGGAGACCGCCGCTCCCGCCGGCGCCGGCGCCCCGCGTCGCCGTGGCCCCAAGAACGACGGCCCGACCTCGTACTCGTCGCACGACGAGGACTCGGCCGACGCCGGCACCCTCGCCTCGGACGAGCGTCTCGCCGCGCTGCGCGAGAAGCTCACGGGCAACTAATTCCGCACGGCCGCTTCCGCGGTCGCTCGGTACGAAGGCCGTCACCCTCCGGGGTGGCGGCCTTCGTCGCGTCCGGGGCGCGCCGTCGTTGCCCCTGGCAGGCGCGACTGGAAGACTGCACGGGTGCTGCGCATCGGACTCACGGGCGGGATCGCCTCCGGCAAGTCGACCGCCTCGGCCCGCTTCGCGGAGCTGGGCGCCCTGGTGGTCGACCACGACGAGCTGGCGCGCCGCGCGGTCGAGCCCGGCTCGGCGGCGCTGGCGGACATCGCGCGCGAGTTCGGCGACGCGGTCATCGTGGACGGCGCGCTCGACCGGCGCGCCCTCGCCGCGATCGTCTTCGAGGACGACGACGCGCGGCGGCGGCTGAACGCGATCGTGCACCCCTACGTGTTCGCCATGGGTGCCGCGGCGGACAAGCGCGCCCACGCCGACGGCGAGAGGGTCGTGGTGCACGACATCCCCCTGCTCGTCGAGGCCGCCGGAGACGACGGCTTCGACATGGTCGTGACGGTCGAGGCGGGTCAGCGGCTGCGGGTGCGGCGCCTCATGGAGGGGCGGGGCATGACCCACGCCGAGGCGCTCGCCCGGATCCGCTCGCAGGCGTCCGACGAGGAGCGCCGCGCCGCCGCGGACGTCGTCCTCGACGGCACCGGCACCGTCGAGGAGCTTCGTCGGCAGGTCGACGAGCTGTGGCGCATGGCGGTGCCCCCGGCCTGAGCGGCGGGAGGGACGATGCACGGACCCCGGCCCCCGCATCGTCCCCCGGGAGGAGGGGTGTCGGAGGCCCGGCGTACTGTGGTCGCATGAGTTCCCCGGACCTGCGTCGCGCCGATCATCCGTTCCAGGTGGTCTCCGAGTACCGGCCCTCGGGCGACCAGCCGAAGGCGATCGACGAGCTGGCCCGGCGCCTGAACGCGGGGGAGGAGCACGTGGTGCTCCTGGGCGCGACGGGCACCGGAAAGTCCGCCACGACGGCGTGGCTCATCGAGCGCCTGCAGCGCCCCACGCTGGTGATGGCGCACAACAAGACGCTCGCGGCGCAGCTGGCGAGCGAGTTCCGGGAGCTGCTGCCGCACAACGCCGTCGAGTACTTCGTCAGCTACTACGACTACTACCAGCCCGAGGCGTACGTGCCGCAGACGGACACGTATATCGAGAAGGACTCCTCGATCAACGAGGAGGTGGAGCGGCTGCGGTACTCGGCGACCAACTCGCTGCTCACCCGGCGTGACGTGGTGGTGGTGTCCTCGGTGTCGTGCATCTACGGCCTGGGCACGCCGGAGGAGTACATCGAGGCCATGGTGACGCTCGCGGTGGGCGACGTGCTCGACCGCGACGGGCTGCTGCGCGAGTTCGTGCAGATGCAGTACACGCGCAACGACCTGGCCTTCACACGCGGCACCTTCCGCGTCCGGGGCGACACGGTGGAGATCATCCCGGTGTACGAGGAGCTCGCGATCCGCATCGAGATGTTCGGGGACGAGGTGGAGGCGCTCTACACGCTCCACCCCCTCACCGGCGAGGTGGTCGAGCGGCGCGAACAGGTGCACATCTTCCCGGCGTCGCACTACGTGGCGTCGGAGGAGCGCATGAACGCCGCGATCCGCACCATCGAGCTCGAGCTCGAGGGGCGCCTGCAGGAGCTCGAGCGCCAGAACAAGCTCCTCGAGGCGCAGCGCCTGAAGATGCGCACCACGTTCGACCTGGAGATGATGCGCTCGGTCGGCACGTGCTCCGGCATCGAGAACTACTCCCGGCACATCGAGCAGCGCGAGCAGGGCACCCCGCCGCACACGCTGCTCGACTACTTCCCGGACGACTTCCTGCTGGTGCTGGACGAGTCGCACGTCACGGTGCCGCAGATCGGCGCCATGTTCGAGGGCGACACGTCGCGCAAGCGCACCCTGGTCGAGCACGGGTTCCGGCTGCCGTCCGCCATGGACAACCGGCCGCTCAAGTGGCAGGAGTTCCAGGAGCGCATCGGGCAGACGGTCTACCTGTCGGCGACGCCCGGCAGGTTCGAGCTCGAGCGCTCCGACGGCGCGGTCGAGCAGATCATCCGACCCACCGGGCTGGTCGACCCGCAGATCGTCGTCAAGCCCACGGAGGGTCAGATCGACGACCTGCTCGAGTCGATCCGCGCGCGCGTCGAGAAGAACGAGCGCGTGCTGGTCACCACGCTCACGAAGAAGATGGCGGAGGACCTCACCGAGTTCCTGGGCGACCGCGGCGTGCGTGTCGAGTACCTTCATTCGGACGTCGACACGCTGCGCCGGGTCGAGCTGCTGCGCGAGCTGCGCATGGGCCGCTTCGACGTGCTCGTGGGCATCAACCTGCTGCGCGAGGGTCTCGACCTGCCCGAGGTGTCGCTCGTGTCCATCCTGGACGCGGACAAGGAGGGCTTCCTGCGCTCGGGCACGTCGCTCATCCAGACCATCGGCCGCGCGGCGCGCAACGTCTCGGGCGAGGTCCACATGTACGCGGACACGGTCACGGACTCGATGGCCTCCGCGATCGACGAGACCAACCGCCGCCGCGCCCTGCAGATCGCGTACAACGAGGAGAACGGCATCGACCCGACGCCGCTGCGCAAGCGCATCGGCGACATCACGGAGATGCTCGCGCGGGAGGAGGCGGACACCGCCGCGACCCTCGAGGAGGCGCGCAGGGCGCCCACCCCCACCGACGCGAAGGGCCGGAAGGCCACCCTCGCGCAACGCCCTGCGGAGGAGCTCTCCCAGCTCATCGAGGACCTCACCGCGCAGATGCGCGCCGCCGCGGCGGAGCTGCAGTTCGAGGTCGCGGCCCGGCTACGCGACGAGATCGGCGAGCTCAAGAAGGAGCTGCGCCAGATGATCGACGCGGGCTAGGGGAAGGGTCCCAGACAACCCAAATCGCTCACTCTAGGATGGGCCGGTGGAATCCACCCTCGTCTGGGCGATCACGGTCGCCGGCATCATCGGCCTGTTCGTCTTCGACTTCGTGGTGGTCGTCGCCAAGCCGCACGTGCCGAGCTTCAAGGAGTCGGCCCTGTGGTCGGTGTTCTACATCGCGCTCGCGCTGGTGTTCGGCGTCTCCATGTACTGGTGGAACCTCCCGCACAAGGGCACCGAGTTCCTCGCGGGCTTCATCACGGAGAAGTCGCTCTCGGTCGACAACCTCTTCGTCTTCCTGGTGATCCTGGGCCGCTTCGCGGTCCCGCCCCGGTTCAGGCAGCGCGTCCTGCTCATCGGCATCGCGATCGCGCTGGTGCTGCGCGGCATCTTCATCGCCGTGGGCGCCGCGGCCCTCGCGACCTTCAGCTGGGTGTTCTACATCTTCGGAGCGTTCCTGCTCTACACCGCGGTGATGGTGGCGCGCGAGGGCGGCGCGGAGGAGGGCGAGGCCGAATACAAGGAGAACGCCCTGGTCCGGTGGGCACGGCGGCTCATGCCCGTCACGGACGGCTACCGCGAGGGCCACTTCACGGTGCGCGAGGCCGGCCGCCGCATGGCGACGCCCATGCTGCTGGTCGTCCTCGCGATCGGCGGCACGGACGTGCTGTTCGCGCTCGACTCGATCCCCGCGATCTTCGGCCTCACGCAGGACCCGTACATCGTCTTCACCGCGAACGCCTTCGCGCTGCTGGGCCTGCGCCAGCTGTTCTTCCTGGTCGACGGGCTCCTGTCGCGCCTCATCTACCTCTCGTACGGGCTCGCGGTGGTGCTCGGGTTCATCGGCGTCAAGCTGGTGCTCGAGGCGCTCGCGCAGAACTCCCTGCCCTTCATCAACGGCGGCGAGCCCGTGCACGTGCCGCACATCGAGACCTGGGTGTCGCTCGTCGTCATCGCGGTGGTGATCGGCGTCGCGGCGCTCGCCTCGGTCATCGCGTCGAATCGCACCGGGCGCACGCTCCACGGGCCCGAAGAGTCAGGGGACGATGCGGGGGTCGCGGAAGGGTCCGAGCGCACCGAGCGCGAGGGCTGAGCGGGCGCCTCAGGCGGGGAAGTCCCGTCCCGGCCACGCGCCGAAGGCGGGCCACTCGCGGATGACGCGCTCGGGCACCAGGCCCGCCTCGACGTACGGGTCGGTGGCGACGATCTGCTCCGCCTCGTCGAGCGAGTCCACGTCGAGCACGATGAGCGCGCCCGGGGCGAGGTCGTCCCCGTAGCGCCCGATGACCGGGCAGCGGCCCGACTCGGCCAGCGCCCGGAAGTGGGCGAGGTGCTCGGGGCGGCGCGCGGCGCGCTCCTCGGCGCGCTCGTCGTACGTGTAGTGGACGGCGTAGAGGCTCATGCGCCCATCCTGGCCCTCGCGAGAGCCGTGCGCCACCGGCCGTCCGGACGGCGCATCGGCCCGTGACCCCGGCCTCGTCCGGGAATACCCGGTGCGCCGTCAGCGAAACGGGGTGATGCCGCCCGCGTTTCGAACAGACGTTCGATGCGCCGGGTCGTAGCATGGCCGGGTGAACGACAGTCTCCTGGTGCGCGGCGCGCGCGAGCACAACCTCAAGGGCGTCGACCTCGACCTTCCCCGCGACTCGCTGATCGTCTTCAGCGGGCTGTCGGGCTCCGGCAAGTCCTCGCTCGCGTTCGACACGATCTTCGCGGAGGGCCAGCGCCGCTACGTCGAGTCGCTGAGCGCGTACGCGCGCCAGTTCCTGGGGCAGATGGACAAGCCCGACGTCGACTTCATCGAGGGGCTCAGCCCGGCGGTGTCGATCGACCAGAAGTCCACCAACCGCAACCCCCGCTCGACGGTGGGCACCATCACGGAGGTCTACGACTACCTGCGCCTGCTGTTCGCGCGCGTGGGCACGCCGCACTGCCCAGAGTGCGGCGAGCGGATACAGGCGCAGACGCCGCAGCAGATCGTCGACTCCGTGCTCGCGCTGCCCGACGGCACCCGCTATCAGGTGCTCGCGCCGGTGGTGCGCGGCCGCAAGGGCGAGTACCAGGACCTGTTCGAGGAGCTGCAGCAGCAGGGCTTCGCGCGCGCCCGGGTCGACGGCGAGGTGGTGCAGCTCACGGAACCGCCGCAGCTCGAGAAGAAGCTCAAGCACGACATCGAGGTCGTGGTCGACCGCCTGGTGGCCCGCGACGGCGTGCGCCAGCGCCTCACCGACTCGGTCGAGACCGCGCTGCGCATCGCGGACGGGCTCGTCGTCATCGACCCGGTCGACGGGGAGATCGCGCCGCGCCGTTACTCCGAGAAGCGTGCGTGCCCCAACGACCACGTGCTCACGCTCGAGGAGATGGAGCCGCGCACCTTCTCCTTCAACGCCCCGTACGGCGCGTGCGCCGAGTGCACGGGCATCGGCGTCCGGCTCGAGGTGGACCCCGACCTGGTGATCCCGGACCCCGACAAGTCCCTCAACGAGGGCGCGGTGGCGCCGTGGGCGAGCACGTCCTCCGACTACTTCGGCCGCACGCTGACCGCGCTGGCCGACGACCTGGACTTCTCGATGGACACCCCGTGGCGGGACCTGCCCAAGAAGGCCCGCACCGCCATCCTCACCGGCAAGGACTACAAGGTCCACGTGCGCTTCCGGAACCGCTACGGCCGCGAGCGCCAGTACACCACCGGCTTCGAGGGCGTCATCACCTGGATCGAGCGCCTGCACGAGCAGACCGAGTCCGAATGGTCGCGTGAGAAGTACGAGTCCTACATGCGCGAGGTGCCCTGCCCGCGGTGCAAGGGCGCGCGCCTCAAGCCCGAGGTGCTCGCCGTGACCATCGGCGACCGGTCCATCGCGGAGGTGTGCGAGCTGTCCATCGCGGACGCGCGCGACTTCCTGCTCACCGCGGAGCTCGACGAGCGCGGCCGGCACATCGCGGTCCAGGTGCTCAAGGAGATCGACGCCCGCCTGGGCTTCCTGCTCGACGTGGGGCTCGACTACCTGACGCTGGCCCGCGCGGCCGGCACGCTGTCCGGCGGCGAGGCGCAGCGCATCCGCCTGGCCACCCAGATCGGCTCGGGGCTCGTGGGGGTGCTCTACGTGCTCGACGAGCCGAGCATCGGCCTCCACCAGCGCGACAACCGCCGCCTCATCGACACCCTCACCCGCCTGCGCGACCTGGGCAACACGCTCATCGTGGTCGAGCACGACGAGGACACCATCCGCGCCGCCGACTGGGTCGTGGACATCGGCCCCGGCGCCGGCGAGCACGGGGGAGAGGTGGTCCACTCCGGCACGTACGAGTCGCTGCTCGAGAACGCGGCCTCCATGACCGGCGCCTACGTGTCCGGCCGCCGCACCATCCCCGTGCCGGACGCCCGGCGCGCCGTCGACCCCAAGCGTCACGTCACCGTCGTGGGCGCGCGCGAGCACAACCTGCAGGGCATCGACGTGCAGTTCCCGCTCGGCGTGCTCACCGCCGTCACGGGGGTCTCTGGCTCGGGCAAGTCGACCCTGGTGAACTCGATCCTCTACACGTCGCTGGCGAACACGCTCAACGGCGCGCGCCAGGTGGCCGGCCGGCACACCCGCATCACGGGCACGGACCAGTTGGACAAGATCGTGCACGTGGACCAGGGGCCCATCGGCCGCACGCCGCGCTCCAACCCGGCGACCTACACGGGCGTGTGGGACAAGATGCGCAAGCTCTTCGCGGACACCCAGGAGGCGAAGGTGCGCGGCTACGGCCCGGGACGCTTCTCCTTCAACGTCAAGGGCGGGCGCTGCGAGTCCTGCGCGGGCGACGGCACGCTCAAGATCGAGATGAACTTCCTGCCGGACGTGTACGTGCCGTGCGAGGTGTGCAAGGGCGCGCGGTACAACCGCGAGACGCTCGAGGTGCGCTTCAAGGGCAGGAACGTGGCCGACGTGCTCGACATGCCCATCGAGGAGGCCGCCGAGTTCTTCGAGGCCATCCCCGCCATCTCGCGCCACCTGCGCACGCTGGTGGACGTGGGACTCGGCTACGTGCGCCTGGGCCAGCCCGCCCCCACCCTGTCGGGGGGCGAGGCGCAGCGCGTCAAGCTCGCCTCCGAGCTCCAGCGCCGCTCCACCGGGCGGACCGTGTACGTGCTCGACGAGCCCACCACGGGCCTGCACTTCGAGGACGTCCGCAAGCTGCTGGGCGTGCTCGAGGGCCTGGTGGAGAAGGGCAACACCGTGATCGTCATCGAGCACAACCTCGACGTCATCAAGTCGGCCGACTGGGTCATCGACATGGGCCCGGAGGGCGGTTCGGGCGGCGGCATGGTGGTCGCGGAGGGCACGCCCGAGGACGTCGCCGCCGTCGCGGCCTCGCACACCGGCACCTTCCTCGCGGAGATCCTGGGCGCGCCCGCGCCCGCCTGATCCCTAGGCTGGCGTCCGTGACGGATCCCTCGACGTACCGCCCGGCCCCGGGCGCCGTCCCCACGAAGCCCGGCGTCTACCGGTTCCGCGACCCCCACGGCCGCGTGGTCTACGTGGGCAAGGCCCGCAACCTGCGCGCCCGCCTCGCCAACTACTTCCAGGACCCCGCCCGCCTCCACCCGCGCACGCGCGCGATGGTGACCACCGCATCGTCCGTCGAATGGACGGTGGTGCGCACCGAGGTCGAGGCGCTCATCCTCGAGCACACCTGGATCAAGCAGTACGACCCGCGCTTCAACGTGGTGTTCCGCGACGACAAGTCATATCCCTACCTTGCCGTCACCATGAACGAGCGCTTCCCCCGCATCCAGGTCATGCGCGGCGAGCGCAAGAAGGGCGTCCGCTACTTCGGGCCGTACGCGAAGGCCTGGGCCATCCGGGAGACGGTCGACACGCTGCTCACCGCGCTTCCCGTGCGCACGTGTGCGCCCGGGGTGTTCCGCAAGGCCGAGCGCCAGGGGCGGCCGTGCCTGCTCGGGTACATCGACAAGTGCGCGGCGCCGTGCGTGGGGCGCATCTCCGAGGAGGACCACCGCGCGCTCGCCACCAAGGTGTGCGAGGTGCTGGGCGGCGAGGCGAAGCCCCTGGTGAGGGACCTGACGCGGACGATGCAGGAGGCGGCCGAGCGCGAGGACTTCGAGGCGGCGGCGCGGGCCAGGGATCGCCTGACGGCGCTGCGCAGCGTGCTCGAGCGCAACGCGATCGTGCTCGATCCCGGCGTCGACGCGGACATCTTCTCGCTCGAGGACGACGAGCTCGAGGCGGCGGCCCACGTCTTCTTCGTGCGCGACGGGCGCATCACCGGCGAGCGCGGCTGGGTGGTGGACAAGCCCGAGCCGCTCGACCCGGCCGCCATGGTGGGCCAGCTGGTCCAGGAGGCGTACGGCAAGGCCGACGCGGAGGACGTGCCGGCGGAGGTGCTGGTCCCGGACCTCCCGGACGAGGCCGCCGCGCTCATGGAGTGGCTGTCCGGCGTGCGCGGTTCGCGGGTGACGATGCGCGTGCCCCAGCGGGGCAAGAAGGCCGAGCTGGCCTCGACCGGCCTGGGCAACGCGCGCCAGGTGCTCGAGCAGCACCGGCTCAAGCGGGCGTCCGACCTCACGACCCGCTCGGCCGCGCTGCAGGACCTGCAGGAGCAGCTGGGCCTGGACGAGGCGCCGCTGCGCATCGAGTGCTACGACATCTCCCACACGCAGGGCACCCATCAGGTGGGCTCGATGGTGGTCTTCGAGGACGCGCTGCCGCGCAAGGCAGAGTACCGCCAGTTCTCGATCGCCGATGCGGTCGACGACACGGAGGCCATGGGCGAGGTGTTGCGCCGGCGCTTCACCCGCTACCTCGAGGAGTCGCAGCTCCCTCCCGAGGAGCGCGAGTCGGCGCGGTTCGCCTACCCGCCCCAGCTGGTCGTGGTCGACGGGGGACTGCCGCAGGTGAACGCCGCGCGGCGCGAGCTCGACGCGGTGGGGGTGCCCCAGATCGCGGTCGTGGGCCTCGCGAAGCGGCTCGAGGAGGTGTGGGTGCCGGGGGACGAGTTCCCGGTGATCCTGCCGCGCGGGTCCGAGTCGCTGTACCTGCTGCAACGCGTGCGCGACGAGGCCCACCGCTTCGCCATCCGCCACCACCGCGCCAAGCGGGGCAAGACCGTCACCGTGTCCGCGCTCGACGAGGTGCCGGGCGTGGGGCCGGCGCGGGCCAAGGCGCTGCTCACGCATTTCGGATCCCTCACGAGGCTCAAGGAGGCGACCGTCGAGCAGATCGCGATGGTCCCGGGCGTGGGCGAGGGCACGGCCAGGACCATCGTGGCGGCGCTGCGCGGCGAGGATGGCATGCTGGAACCATGACGGACGAGGTGCCCGCGATCACGTATCCCTCCGGCATTCCCAAGCCGGTCTTCGATGTCGCGGAGGTGGCCGCGGAGGTCATGGTCCTCACCGGCATGTCCGGCGCGGGCCGCACCCGCGCCGCCGCGGTGCTCGCGGATCTGGGCTGGTACGTGGTGGACAACCTGCCGCCGCAACTGCTCGGCGGGCTCGTGTCGATGGTCGGGAAGAGCGGTCACGACCGGCTCGCCGCCGTGGTCGACGTGCGGGGCCGCGACTTCTTCCAGGACGTCGAGGCGGTGCTCGACGAGCTCGAGGGCCGGGGCGTGCCGGTGCGCCTGGTGTTCCTGGACGCGTCCGACGAGTCCCTGGTCCACCGCTTCGAGGAGGCGCGCCGACCCCACCCGCTGCAGGGCCACGGCACCATCCTTGAGGGCATCGCGCGCGAGCGCGAGGCGCTCACCGCCGTGCGCGACCGCGCGCAGACCGTCATCGACACCAGCAGCCTCAACGTCCATCAGCTGCGCGACGTCATCACGAGCGAGGTGGGGGAGGAGGACACGCCCCTGCGCGTGACCGTGCAGTCCTTCGGCTTCAAGAACGGCGTGCCTAGCGACGCCGACTTCGTCGCCGACGTGCGGTTCCTCCACAACCCCCACTGGGTGCCCGAGCTGCGCCCGCTGACGGGGGTGGACGATGCGGTGCGCGACTACGTGCTGAGCAGCGACGGGGCGAGGGAGTTCCTCGACGGCTACGCGGACGTCATCTCCGGGGTGCTCGAGCGGTATCGCGCGCATGACAAGCCCGGCGTGACCATCGCCATCGGCTGCACGGGCGGCAAGCACCGCTCGGTGGCGATGGCGGGCGAGCTGGCGCGCGTGCTGGAGGATCGCGGCTACCCCGTCCGCGTCACCCACCGCGACCGGCCGGTGTCGTGACCGGTCCGCACGTCGTCGCGCTCGGCGGGGGCCACGGCCTCTACGCGAGCCTCACCGCGCTGCGCGGGGCCTGCGAGGTCATCACCGCGATCGTCACCGTCGCGGACGACGGCGGCTCGTCGGGCCGCATCCGCGCGGAGATGCCCGTCCCGCCGCCGGGGGACCTGCGCATGGCGCTGTCCGCCCTGTGCGAGGACACCGAGTGGGGCCGCACCTGGCGCGACGTGCTGCAGTGGCGCTTCCACACCACGGGATCGCTCGACGGGCACACGGTGGGCAACGTGCTCATCGCGGGCCTGTGGGACCGCACCGGGGGCATCGTCGAGGGGCTCGACTGGGTCGCGCGGCTGCTGCGCTGCGAGGGGCGCGTGCTGCCCGTCTCCACGGAGCCGATCGTGGTGAGCGCCGACGTGGAGACCGCGCACGGCCTCGACCGCGTCGTCGGGCAGGTGGCCGTCGCGACCGCGGAGGGCCGCGTGCGCGGCCTCGCGCTCACGCCGTCGGACCCCGCGGTGCCCGCCGCGACCCTCGAGGCGCTCGCCGATGCGGACGCCGTGATCCTGGGGCCGGGCTCCTGGTACACCTCCGTGCTCACCCACTTCCTGGTGCCCCGCGTCGCCGCGGCCCTGGTCGAGGCGGGGCCGCGCACCGTGCTCACGCTCAACATCGCGCACGAGGACGAGGAGACCGCCGGCACCGACCGCGTGGACGACGTGCGCGCGCTGCGCCAGGTCGCGCCCGACTTCGTGCCCGCCGCAGTGCTCGTCGACGAGCGTCACGACGAGCCCGATCTCCGGCGCGAGGTCGAGCAGTGGGGGGCGAGGCTGGTGGTCGCGCCCCTGCGGGCGGCCGATGCGGTGGACCGTCACGACGTCGCCCGGCTTCGCGAGCACTACCAGGCACTCGTCTCCTGGGTGCGCTCCGGAGGCGCGATCGCCCGCTGAGCAGTGGCACTATTGACGCCATGGCTTTGACGGCACAGGTGAAGGACGAGCTCGCACGGGTCGCCGTCGAGCGCATCTCGGCGCGCAAGTCCGAGGTGGCGGCGACGCTGCGGTTCGCGGGCGGCCTGCACATCGTCTCGGGGCGCATCGTCATCGAGGCGGAGCTCGACACGGCCGCGGCGGCCCGCCGCCTGCGCCACTTCATCGGCGAGACCTACGGGCTCCACTCGGAGATCATCGTGGTCTCCGGCGGAGCGCTCAAGAAGGGCAACCGCTACGTGGTGCGCGTGGTCAAGGAGGGCGAGGCGCTCGCCCGCCAGACCGGCCTGCTCGATCACCGGGGCCGTCCGGTGCGCGGTCTCCCTCCGCACGTGGTGGGCGGCGGCATCGACGACACGGTGGCCGCGTGGCGCGGCGCGTTCCTTGCGCACGGCTCACTCACCGAGCCCGGCCGCTCCGCCGCTCTCGAGGTCACCTCGCCCGGCCCCGAGGCCGCGCTGGCCCTCGTGGGCGCCGCGCGACGCCTGGGGATCACCGCGAAGTCCCGCGAGGTGCGCGGCGTCGACCGCGTGGTGATCCGCGACGGCGACTCCATCGCGTCCCTGCTGGCCCGCCTGGGCGCGCACGACTCGGTGCTCGCCTGGGAGGAGAAGCGGACCCGCCGCGAGGTCCGCGGCACCGCCAACCGGCTCGCGAACTTCGACGACGCCAACCTGCGCCGCAGCGCCCGCGCCGCCGTCGCGGCCGGGGCGCGCGTGCAGCGCGCGTTCGAGATCCTGGGCGACGAGGTCCCCGACCACCTGCGTCAGGCCGGCGAGCTGCGCCTCGCGAACAAGGAGGCCTCGCTCGAGGAGCTGGGCAAGCTCGCGGACCCGCCGCTCACCAAGGACGCCGTCGCGGGCCGCATCCGCCGGCTTCTCGCGACCGCGGACAAGCGCGCCGAGGAGCTGGGCATCCCCGACACGGAGAAGGGCATCGCGCCCGAGCTGCTCGAGCTCGACTGATCTTTCGGCCCGGCCCCGCCCGGCCGTATCCTCGGCCCGGCCCGGCCGCATGCTCGGCCCGGCCCGGCCGCATGCTCGGCCCGGCCCCGCCCGGCCGCATCTTCGGCCCGGCCGCGCCGCGCCGCGTTCCGCCCTCAACCCGGCCACCGCATCGTCCCTCGACCGGTCCTGAGAGCCCCGTGGGGCGCGCAGTCTGCCAGGCGGCGGTCCGTGCTGTCCCCATAGGGGTGAAATGCCTGGTGCGATCGCGCGTCGCGCATCGGCTCCGCCCGGGACCTCCGTCCGCCTGCCTGATTCGTGCGTGAGTAGTAGGCTTCCAAGCAGTGGCCCCGCCTCGGCGGGGCACGGCGCACGCGGCAGTGCGCAACCCACCATCCACAACCGCGATGCCCTGTGGGCAGAGCACCGGAGGAGACATACAGTGACCATCAAGGTCGGCATCAACGGCTTCGGCCGCATCGGACGTAACTTCTTCCGCGCCGCGCGCGAGCTCGGCTTCGACTTCGAGGTTGTCGGCGTCAACGACCTCACCGACAACAAGACCCTCGCGCACCTGCTCAAGTACGACACCGTGCTGGGCAAGTTCGACGGCGAGGTCTCGTTCGACGACGACAACATCTACGTCGACGGCAAGGCCATCAAGGCCCTCGCCGAGCGCGACCCCAAGAACCTCCCCTGGGCCGAGCTGGGCGCCGAGATCGTCATCGAGTCGACCGGCTTCTTCACCGACGCCACCAAGGCCGCCGCGCACATCGAGGCCGGCGCCAAGAAGGTCATCATCTCCGCCCCGGCGAAGAACGAGGACGCCACCTTCGTCGTGGGTGTGAACCACACCGACTACGACCCGGCCGCCCACAACGTGATCTCGAACGCGTCGTGCACCACCAACTGCCTCGCCCCCTTCGCGAAGGCCCTCAACGACGCGATCGGCATCGAGCGTGGCCTCATGACCACGATCCACGCCTACACCGGTGACCAGAACATCCAGGACGGCCCGCACAAGGACCTGCGCCGCGCCCGCGCCGCCGCCCAGAACATCGTTCCCACCACGACCGGTGCCGCCAAGGCCGTCGCGCTCGTGCTCCCCGAGCTCAAGGGCAAGCTGGACGGCTTCGCCATGCGCGTTCCGACCATCACCGGCTCGGCCACCGACCTCACCTTCGAGGCGTCGCGTGAGACCACCGTCGAGGAGGTCAACGCCGCGATCAAGGCTGCCGCCGAGGGCGACATGGCCGGCACCCTGGCCTACACCGAGGACGACATCGTCTCCGCGGACATCGTCGGCGACCCGCACCAGTCGATCTTCGACGCCAAGCTCACCCGCGTGACCGGCTCGACGGTCAAGGTCGTGTCCTGGTACGACAACGAGTGGGGCTACTCCTGCTCGCTCGCCAAGCTCACGAACTACGTCGGCGAGCGCCTCTAAGCACTCTCGATGTGATCACCTCGACGGCCGTGCACGCGCTTGCGTGCGCGGCCGTCGTCGCGTGATCCCACCGACCCCCTCCCACCTCTCTCACGACAGGAACATCAATGAAGACCATCGACTCGCTCGGTGACCTCACCGGCAAGAAGGTGCTGGTCCGCTCGGACCTCAACGTCCCGCTCGACGGCACCACCATCACCGACGACGGCCGCGTCCGCGCCTCGGTCCCCACCATCACCAAGCTGCTCGACGCCGGCGCCGCCGTGATCGTCACCGCGCACCTGGGCCGCCCCAAGGGCACCCCGGACGCGAAGTTCTCGCTCGCGCCCGCCGCGGCCCGCCTGTCGGAGCTGCTCGGCAAGCCCGTCACCCTCGCCGAGGACCTCGTGGGCGACTCGGCCAAGGCCGTCGTCGCCGCGCTCGAGCCCGGCCAGGTCGCGATGCTCGAGAACGTGCGCTTCGACGCGCGCGAGACCTCCAAGGTCGACGAGGAGCGCCAGGCGCTCGCCGCCGAGCTCGCCGCCCTCGCGGACGTGTTCGTCTCGGACGGCTTCGGCGTGGTCCACCGCAAGCAGGCGTCGGTCTACGACGTCGCGCAGGTGCTGCCCGCCGCGGCCGGCACGCTGGTCGAGAAGGAGGTCGTGTCGCTGGGCAAGGCCGTGACCGACCCGGCCCGCCCCTACGCGGTCGTCCTGGGCGGCTCGAAGGTCTCGGACAAGCTCGGCGTCATCGCCAACCTCCTGACCAAGGCGGACCGCCTGCTCATCGGCGGCGGCATGGTCTTCACCTTCCTCGCGGCCAAGGGCTACGAGGTGGGCACCTCGCTGCTCGAGCAGGACCAGATCGACACGGTCAAGGGCTACCTCGCGACCGCCGAGGAGAACGGCGTCGAGATCGTCCTCCCGACGGACATCGTGGCCGCCGACAAGTTCGCCGCCGACGCCGACGCGCTCGTCGTCGCCGCGGACGCGATCCCCGCGGACCGCATGGGCCTCGACATCGGCCCCGACTCGGCCGCGCTCTTCGCGTCCAAGCTCGCCGACGCGCAGACCATCGTCTGGAACGGCCCCATGGGCGTGTTCGAGATGGAGGCGTTCGCGAACGGCACCAAGGCCGTGGCCCAGGCCATGGTCGACTCCGAGGGCTTCTCGGTCGTCGGTGGCGGCGACTCGGCCGCGGCCGTGCGCCTGCTCGGCTTCGACGAGGCCGGCTTCGGCCACATCTCCACGGGCGGCGGCGCGTCGCTCGAGCTTCTCGAGGGCAAGACCCTGCCGGGTCTCGCCGTGCTGGAGGGTTGATCAGAATGGCACGCACCCCGCTCATCGCAGGAAACTGGAAGCTGAACCTCGACCACCTCGAGGCGACGCACACCGTGCAGAAGCTCGCGTGGCACCTGCGCGACGCCAAGCACGACTACTCCGAGGTCGAGGTCGCGGTGCTCGCGTCCTTCACCTCGCTGCGCTCGGTCCAGACCCTGGTCGAGGCCGACAAGCTCGAGCTCAAGTACGGCGCGCAGGACATCTCGCAGCACGCCAAGGGCGCGTACACCGGTGAGGTCTCCGGCACGCAGCTCGCGAAGCTGGGCGTCTCCTTCGTGGCCGTGGGCCACTCGGAGCGTCGCCAGTACCACGGCGAGACCGACGAGGTCGTCGCGGCCAAGACCAAGGCGGCGTTCGAGAACGGCATCGTGCCGATCGTCTGCGTCGGCGAGGGCCTCGACATCCGCAAGGAGGGCCGCCAGGTCGAGTACACGCTCGCCCAGGTCGACGGCGCGCTCGCCGGCCTCCCGGCCGAGCAGGCCAAGGACGTCGTCATCGCCTACGAGCCCGTCTGGGCCATCGGCACCGGCGAGGTCGCGACCCCGGCCGACGCGCAGGAGGTCTGCGGCGCGATCCGCGCCCGCCTCGCGGAGCTCTACGACGCCGAGCTCGCGGACGGCGTCCGTGTCCTCTACGGCGGCTCGGTGAAGTCCAGCTCGATCGCTCAGCTCATGGCCGAGCCCGACGTCGACGGCGGCCTCGTCGGCGGCGCCTCGCTCGACCCGGAAGAGTTCTCCAAGATCGCGCGTTTCAAGGAGCACCAGGTCGGTCTGTAGCCGATCTCACGCGACATGCGCGACCGGTCGGCCTGGTAAGGCCGGCCGGTCGCGTATTCTTGTCTCCGGTCATATTCGTTTTTGGGAGAACCGTGGAAATCCTCAACACCATCCTGTGGGTCGTGCTCGTGCTGAGCTCGCTGCTCCTCCTGGGCCTGGTGCTCATCCACCGCGGCCGCGGCGGAGGCATCACGGACATGTTCGGCGGCGGCATCGCCTCCGGCATCCAGTCGTCCGCCGTGGGCGAGCGCAACCTCACTCGCATGACCTGGACGGTCGCGATCGTGTGGGGCGCCACCGTGGTGCTGCTGGGCCTCGTGGCCCGCTTCTCCGTCTAATTACTGCAGTACGGCAAGACAAGGAGGTCTTCTATGGCAGGCGGAAACGCCATCCGGGGCGCACGCGTGGGCTCGGGTCCGATGGGTGAGAACGAGCGTGGCGAGACCGCCGCGCGTCAGGCGGTCTCGTACTACTGCGCGCGGGGACACGTCACCACGCCGTCGTTCGCGACGGGCGGCGACCAGGTCGTGCCGGTCGAGTGGGACTGCCCGCGCTGCGGCTTCCCCGCGGGCCTGGACCAGGACAACCCGCCGGAGCCGCTGCGCACCGAGCCGTACAAGACGCACCTCGCGTACGTGAAGGAGCGCCGCTCCGATGAGGAGGGCGAGTCCCTGCTCGACGAGGCGCTCTCGGACCTGCGCGAGCGCCGCGGCACGCTGTCGGTCGTCGACGCCGAGTAGCAGCCCGACCAGGCTTCACGAGGGGCCGTCTCCCACCGGGGAGGCGGCCCCTCGTGGCGTCTCCCCGGACGCACCTCTGGACACTCCGCACGGATTCCGGCGCGACACACCGGTGGTGGGGGCCGATGCGGCGGTCGGCTCCGGCGCGTCGCGCGCCACTCCGTGCGGAGTGTCCGGGGGTGCGCCGGCGGGGGCTGGAATGATGGGCGGCGGACCGGGGTTGTCCCGGCGACGGAAGGAGCGTTCATGCTGATCGAGATCGAGTACTGCGTCCCCTGCGGCTACCTGCCGCGCGCCACGGCGGCGCAGACCCGCCTGCTGGAGGAGTTCGGCAACCACATCGAGGGCGTCACCCTCAAGACCGGGCGCAAGGGCGTGTTCACGTTCCGCGCCGACGGCGAGCAGATCTACGCCAAGCCCGCCGAGTTCGATATCGAGGCGATCGTGGCCGAGGTGCGCGGGCGTCTGCCCGAGCGCGAGCACATCGACGCCGAGGGCCGCGACCTGCTCATGGGCAAGCGCCACTGAGTCTCTGAGGCGAGTCGCCGCGTCACCCCTCCACACCGCGTCACCCCTCCACACCGCGTCACCCCTCCACGCGACGTCACCTCTCCACACGGCGCCCGGCGTGTCGTCGGCGTGTCGATGCCTTCCGGGCGCGACACGCCGACGACACGCCCGAACCTGTGTGGAGGGGTGACGCGAGGCGAGGCCGGGCGGAGGCGGGCGAACCAGTGACGCTAGATCTTGGCCGCGGCCTTCGCGTCGAGCAGCCAGAGCGTCTCCTGCGCGCCGTGGACGTGCGCGGCGGGCAGCGCCGCGTCGCCGCCGAGGGCGCGCGCGGCCACATCGGCCTTCTCGGCGCCCGCGGCGACGATCCACACGCGCTTGGCGCGGTTGATGGCGGTCAGGGTGAGCGAGACGCGCTCGGGCGGAGGCTTGGGGGAGTCCGTGACCGCCACGGCGCGCGGACCGACCATCGCGGCTGCCCACGCCTCGGCGGCCCAGTCCACGGAGGGGTCGATGCCGCCGGCGCCGAAGGCCGCACCTGCATCGGCTCCGGCGAGCGCCGCCGCGGCGGCCGTGTCCGAGGCGAGTCCGTGCGAGAAGCTCGCGAGCTCCTCGAAGACGGGGTGGCCGGGGAAGAGCGATGCCACGTGGCCGTCGGGCCCCATGCCGAACATCGCCACGTCGAAGCTGGGATCGCCGTGCTCGCGCAGGAGTGCGTCGTAGGACTCGGCGGCGGCCTCGAGCGAGGCGCCGGGAGTGGAGCCCGTCGCGCCGGACGCCGCACCACCGAACGCCGCACCACCGAACGCCGCAGCCGCATCGGCCGGCGCAGCGGCCGGCATCCGGTGGATGTTCTCCTCGGGCAGCGGGAGAGCTCCCAGCAGCGCGGCCTGCGCCTGGCCCTCGTTGCGGTCGGGGTGGCCGGCGGGCACGAACCGCTCGTCGCCCCACCACACATGCACGGAGGTCCAGTCGATCGCGTCGGCGAGCGGCGACCGGGACACGGCCGCGAGCGTGGCGATGCCGACCGTTCCACCCGTGAGCACCACGTCCGCACGGTCCTGCACGGACAGGGTGTCGAGCAGGGTCACCAGCAGGCGCGCCGCGGTGGCCTCGGCGACAGCGTCCGGCGAGGGGTGGACCACGACGCGGGGCCGGTGCTCCCGGCGCGACCAGAGGCTCACAGCGGCACCACCGTCTCGGACGCGAAGGAGGCGAGCACCTCTCCGTAGAGCGCGTCGTCGTCGAGCCGGCGGAGCTCCTCCGCGAGCGCCTCGTCGAGCGCCCGCGCGGGCAGCGTGATGACGTGATCCGGCTGGCCCGGCTGCGAGAGCGTGGCGTTGCGGCCGTCGGGCCGGGAGATGGACACGGGACCCGAGGGCGTCTCCAGGGTGATGGACTGCAGCGCGGTCACCGAGGCATCGTACGTCGCCTCGATCTCGCACCCCAGGGCCCTCCGCAGCCACGCGCCCAGCAGCAGGATGGACGGGCTGTTGAAGTCGCCGTGCATGCGGGCGACCGACACCCGCGGGTCGGGGACCTGGTCGAGCGCGGAGGCCAGCAGCGCCCGCCAGCGCGTGAGCCGGGTCCAGGCGAGGTCCGTGTCGCCGGGCCGGTAGCAGCGGGCGAGCGACAGCAGCACCGCGGTCGGGTCCTCCTCGCCCTTGGTGTCGGTGATGCGGCGCTGCGCCATGCGGCCCAGCGCACATCCGGCCATGTCCGCGGGCACGTCGGCCGGCCACCACGCGACGATGGGCGCGTCGGGCAGCAGCAGGGGAGTCACCAGGGTGTCCTGGTGGTCGATCTGCTCGCCGGCGGGGCGCAGGACGATCACCTCGGACGCGCCCGCGTCGCCGCCCACGCGGATCTCCGCGTCGAGCCGCGCCTCCGCGGAGTCGCCGGGGGAGATGACGACGATGCGGCACGGGTGCTCCCGGGACGCCACGTTCGCCGTCCGAATGGCCTGCTCGGCGTCGGCGCCGGTCGCGTCGATCACCAGCGTCATGACGCGGGCGAGGGTGACCACGCCGTAGTCCATGCGGCTCTCGACCAGGCGGGCGTTGATCTCCGCCGTCGTCGTCTGCGGAAGGGTGATGATCATGGGCGCCTCCAGACGCGTCCGTCGCGGGCGAGCATCTCGTCGGCCCCCGGGGGACCCCACGTGCCACTGCGGTAGGCCTCCGGGCGGCCCTGCCCGGCCCAGAACTCGAGGATGGGGTCGAGGAGCTTCCAGGACAACGCGACCTCCTCCTGGCGGGGGAACAGCGGCGGGTCGCCCAGGAGCACGTCGAGGATGAGCCGCTCGTACGCCTCCGGGGAGCTCTCCGTGAAGGCGTTGCCGTACGCGAAGTCCATGGTGACGTCGCGCACCTCCATCTGCGTGCCCGGCACCTTCGAGCCGAACCGCAGCGTCACGCCCTCGTCGGGCTGGACGCGGATGACCAGCGCGTTGGTGCCCACGTCGGACCCGGCGATCTCCTGGAAGTACGGCGACGGCGCCTTCTTGAACACGAGCGCGATCTCCGTCACCCGCCGGCCCAGGCGCTTGCCCGCCCGCAGATAGAACGGCGCGCCCGCCCAGCGCCGGTTGGGGATATCGAGACGGATGGCGGCGTACGTCTCCGTCTCCGAGTCCTCCGCGATGCCGTCCTCGTCGAGGAAGCCGCCCACGCGCTCGCCGCCGCGCCACCCGGCCGCGTACTGCCCGCGCGCCGTGGCCAGACCCAGGTCCGCGGGCAGCCGCGCGCTGCGCAGCACCTTCTCCTTCTCCATCCGCAGGTCGTCGGCCTCGAAGGATGCGGGCTCCTCCATGGCGGTCAGCGCGAACAGCTGGAGCAGGTGGTTCTGGATCACGTCGCGCGCGGTGCCGATCCCGTCGAAGTACCCGGCGCGCGAGCCGATCCCGATGTCCTCGGCCATGGTGATCTGCACGTGGTCCACGTAGGTGGAGTTCCACACCGGCTCGAACAGCTGGTTGGCGAAGCGCAGCGCGAGCAGGTTCTGGACCGTCTCCTTGCCCAGGTAGTGGTCGATGCGGAACACCGAGTCGGGCGGGAACACGGACGACACGACGCGGTCGAGCGCCTCCGCGGACTCGAGGTCGTGACCGAAGGGCTTCTCGATGACCACGCGTCGCCACGTGCCCTCGTGCGGGTCCGACAGTCCGGACTCCCGCAGCTGGGTGATGACCTGCGGGAACGCCGAGGGCGGGATGGACAGGTAGAAGGCGTGGTTGCCGCCCGTGCCGCGCGACGCGTCGAGCTCCTCGACGGTGGAGCGCAGCCGGGTGAACGCCTCCGCATCGTCGAACGTGCCGGGCACGAAGCGGATGCCGGACGCGAGCTGCCGCCACGTCTCCTCGCGGAACTCTGTGCGCGCGTGCCGCTCGACGGACTCGCGGACCACCTCCGCGAAACGCGCGTCGTCCCAGTCGCGCCGCGCGAAGCCCGTGAGCGCGAACGCGGGCGGCAGCAGGCCGCGGTTGGCCAGGTCGTAGACCGCGGGCATGAGCTTCTTGCGTGCGAGGTCGCCCGTGACACCGAACATCACCAGGCCGCACGAGCCCGCGATGCGGGACAGGCGGCGGTCGCGGGGATCGCGGAGGGGATTGGTCAACGCGGTGCCTTCCGGAGGGGGAGCGGGGGCGGGGGACGATGCAAGGTCCGGCCGGGCGCGCCCCGCACCGGTGCGGGAGACCGGGTGGGCACGCGGGGCCGTGCGAGGGGAGATGCGGTGATGCTCGCGACTATACGCAACGGGCGCGGCGGGGGCTTCCGGCCCCGCCGCGCCCGTCGCGCGTTCAGCAGTCGGAGTGCGTCAGCAGCAGTCCGCCACGGCCGCGATCGACTCCTTGGCGACGGCCGCGACGTTCTCCGCGGTGTAGCCGTACTTCTTGAGCAGCAGGCCGCCGTCGGCCGACTCGCCGAAGTGGTCGATCGACACGGTGCGACCGCAGTCGCCCACGAACTCGCGCCAGCCGAGCGCCGAGCCGGCCTCGACCGAGACGCGCGCCTTGACGGCCGCGGGGATGACCGACTCGCGGTAGGCGGCGTCCTGACGGGCGAAGCGCTCGACGGACGGCATCGACACGACGCGGGCCTTGACGCCCTCGGCGGCGAGCAGCTCGCGCGCCCCGACCGCCACGGAGACCTCGGAGCCGGTGGCGAGCAGCACCACGTCCGCGTCCTCGTCGGCGCCCGCGAGCACGTAGGCGCCCTTGAGCACACCCTCGGTCGAGGTGCCCTCGAGGACCGGCAGGCCCTGGCGCGACAGGATGATCGCGGAGGGACGGTCGGTGGTCTCGAGGATGGCCTTCCACGCGGCGGCGGTCTCGTTGGCGTCCGCCGGGCGGATCACGTCGAGGCCCGGGATCGCGCGCAGCGTCGCGAGGTGCTCGATGGGCTGGTGGGTGGGGCCGTCCTCGCCCAGGCCCACCGAGTCGTGCGTCCACACGAAGGTGGTGGGGATCTGCATGAGGGCCGCGAGGCGGACCGACGCGCGCATGTAGTCGGAGAACACCAGGAAGGTGCCGCCGTACACGCGGGTGAGGCCGTGGAGCGTGATGCCGTTCATGATCGCGCCCATGCCGAACTCGCGGATGCCGAAGTGCAGCGTGCGGCCGTACCAGTCGCCGTTGGGCCACGAGTGGGTTGAGCGGTGCGGGGGCAGGAACGACGGCTCGCCGGCCATCGTGGTGTTGTTCGAGCCCGCGAGGTCGGCCGAGCCGCCCCACAGCTCGGGGAGCACGGGGGCGAGGGCGCCCAGCACCTTGCCCGACGCGGCGCGCGTCGCGACCTTGGTGCCGACCTCGAAGGTGGGCAGCGCATCGTCCCACGACTCGGGGAGCTCGCGGGCGACCATGCGCTCGAGCAGGGCGGCCCGCTCGGGGTTCTCGGCCTGCCAGCGGGCGAAGCCCGCGTTCCACTCGGAGTGGGCGGCCTGGCCGCGGTCCTTGACCTGCTGCATGTGCGCGAGGATCTCGGGCTCGACGGCGAAGCTGGCCTCGGGGTCGAAGCCGAGCACCTCCTTGAGGCCCGCGACCTCGGTGGCGCCGAGCGCCGAGCCGTGCACGCCGCCCGAGTTCTGCTTGGTGGGCGAGGGCCAGCCGATGATGGTCGACAGGGCGATGAACGACGGCTTGCCGGTCTCCGCCTTCGCGGCCTCGATGGCGTCGTAGAGGGCCTGCGGCTCCTCCTTGTATCCGTCCTCGGTGACCCACGAGACCTTCTGGGTGTGCCAGCCGTAGGCCTCGTAGCGGCCCAGGACGTCCTCGGTGAAGGAGATGTCCGTCTCGTGCTCGATCGAGATCTTGTTGTCGTCCCAGATGACGATGAGGTTGCCCAGCTCCTGGGTGCCCGCGAGCGCGCTCGCCTCGTGGGCGACGCCCTCCTGGAGGCAGCCGTCGCCGGCGATCACGTAGACGTGGTGGTCGAACGGCGAGGTGCCGGGGGCGGCGTTCGGGTCGAGCAGGCCGCGCTCGCGGCGGGCGGCCATCGCCATGCCCACGGAGGACGCGATGCCGGTGCCCAGCGGGCCGGTGGTGATCTCGACGCCGTCCGTGTGTCCGTACTCCGGGTGGCCGGGGGTGAGCGAGCCCTCGGTGCGCAGGGCCTTGAGGTCGTCGAGGCCCAGCGGGTAGCCCGAGGCGAACAGCTGCAGGTACAGGGTGAGCGACGAGTGGCCGGCCGACAGCACGAAGCGGTCGCGACCGATCCAGTGCGAGTCCGACGGGTCGTGGCGCATGACGTTCTGGAACAGCAGGTAGGCGGCGGGCGCCAGCGAGATCGCGGTGCCCGGGTGGCCGTTGCCCACCTTCTCGACCGCGTCGGCCGCGAGCACGCGGAGCGTGTCGACGGCGCGGTGGTCGGCCTCGGTCCAGTTGATGGTCACAGGTGTCTCCCTCGACGTGTGGGTGGTGAGTACGCGCCCAGCCTACCGGCGCGGGAACGTCGTTCTGTCGTGGCCGCGCACCAATGTCGAACGTTCACATTGGGCAGATCGTGCGGAAAAGGGCGGCCGCGCCGGGACCTGGGTCCCGCCCGCCGCGGCTAGACTGCTGGGCATGTCCACCGCCACGGAGGCGCCCGCCGGCGCATCGCCCCGCGCCCCCCGGTCGCCGCTCACGACAGTCCGGGCGTACGTGGCGCTCACCAAGCCGCGCATCATCGAACTGCTGCTGGTCACCACGGTGCCCACCATGGTGCTCGCGGCCGACGGCTGGCCGGACCCGTGGCTGCTGGTCGCGACCGTGCTGGGCGGGGCGCTCTCCGCCGGGGGCGCGAACGCGTTCAACAGCTACCTCGACCGCGACATCGATGCGGTGATGAAGCGCACCAGCCGCCGCCCGCTGGTGACGGGCGAGGCCAGCCCGCGCGGCGCGATCGTGTTCGCGTGGGTGCTCTCCGTGGGCTCCACGCTGTGGTTCTGGTTCGTCGTGGGCTCGCCGCTCGCGGCCGGCCTGTCCGTGCTCGCGATCCTGGGCTACGTCGTGGGCTACACGATGCTGCTCAAGCGACGCACCGCGCAGAACATCGTCTGGGGCGGCGCGGCCGGCTGCATGCCCGTGCTCATCGGCTGGGCGGCCGTCACCCAGTCGCTCGCGTGGACACCGGTCCTGCTGTTCCTCATCATCTTCTTCTGGACGCCGCCGCACTACTGGCCGCTGTCCATGCGCTTCCGCGGCGACTACGGCGCAGCCCGCGTGCCGATGCTCCCCGTGGTGGCCCCCAGCCGCCGGGTGGCGTTCGAGATCTTCGCGTACGCGATCGCCATGGTCGCCACGACGGTGGCCCTGGCCTTCGTCGCCGGCCTCACCTGGGTGTACCTGGGCATCGCGCTCGTGTCGGGCGCGTGGTTCCTCACGGGCTGCCTCTCGCTGTACCGGCGTGCGCGCCGCGGGGAGGCGCGCCTCAAGGAGATGCGGCTGTTCCGCGACTCGATCACGTACCTTTCTGTGGTGTTCGCGGCCATCATGATCGACCCCTTCCTGCCCGCCGCGCTGTCGGTCGGGTGACGCTCGCGGGCGAGCGCGACGCCTACCTCGCGCACGTCACGGTCGAGCGGGGGCTCAGCGCCAACACCGTCGCCGCGTACCGCCGCGACCTCGAGCGCTACCTGCGCTTCCTCGCCTCCCGGGGCATCGACAGCCTGGGCGACGTGGGCCGCGAGGACGTGGGCGCCTTCGCCGAGGCGATCGGCACGGGGGAGGACGGCGGCCGGGCCCTGGCACCCGCATCGGCCTCCCGCGTGGTGGTGTCCATCCGGGGCTGGCACCGCTTCGCGGTGCTCGAGGGCTGGACGGCCCAGGATCCGGCCGCGCAGGTCAAGCCGCGCGCCATCCCCAAGCGCCTGCCCAAGGCGATCGGGACCGATGCGGTGGCCGCCGTCCTCGAGCAGGCCGGCATGGGCGACGGGCCGGGGCCCCTCAGGGACCGCGCGCTGCTCGAGCTCGTGTACGCCTCCGGCGCCCGCATCTCCGAGGCCGTGGGCCTCGACGTCGACGACCTCACCCTGGAGAAGGGGCACGAGGCGGTGCTGCTGCGCGGCAAGGGGCGCAAGGAGCGCATCGTCCCCCTGGGCTCGTACGCCGCCCGGGCGCTCGACGCGTACGTGGTGCGGGCGCGCGGCCCGCTCGCGGAGCACGGCCGGGGCACGTCCGCGCTGTTCCTCAACGCGCGCGGCGGCCGGCTCTCGCGCCAGTCGGCGTGGACCATCCTGCGCGCCGCGGCGGAGCGCGCCGGCGTGCCCGACGTCTCGCCGCACACCCTGCGCCACTCGTTCGCGACCCACCTGCTCTCCGGCGGCGCCGACGTGCGCGTGGTGCAGGAGCTGCTGGGCCACGCCTCCGTCGCGACCACGCAGATCTACACGCTGGTCACCCGCGACACCCTGCGCGAGGTGTACGCGGCGGCGCACCCGCGCGCCCGCTGAGGTCCTGGCAGACCCGGCGGTAGGGTTGGGGCGTGACCGACGACTTCCCCGAGCCCGCCCCCCTGTCCAGCCACGGTCCCGCCCGCGTGATCGCGCTGTGCAATCAGAAGGGCGGCGTGGGGAAGACCACCACGTCGGTGAACGTCGCGGCGGCCATGGCCGAGTACGGGCGCAAGGTGCTGCTGGTGGACTTCGACCCGCAGGGTGCCGCGTCCGCGGGCCTGGGCATCAACGGCGAGGCGCTCGACCGCACGGTCTACAACCTGCTCATGGAGTCCGGCGCGTCGACCCGTGAGGTCATCGTCGAGACCAAGGTGCCGGGGCTCGACCTGCTGCCGGCGAACATCGACCTGTCCGCGGCGGAGGTGCAGCTCGTGGGCGAGGTGGCGCGCGAGAGCGCACTGAGCCGCGCGCTGCGCCCCGTGCTCGACGACTACGACGCGATCCTGGTCGACTGCCAGCCGTCGCTGGGCCTGCTCACCGTCAACGCGCTCGTCGCGGCCCACGGCGTCATCATCCCGCTGGCCGCCGAGTACTTCGCGATGCGCGGCGTCAAGCTCCTGGTCGACACCATCGCCAAGGTGCAGGACCGCCTCAACCCGCGCCTCACCATCGACGCGATCGTGCCCACCCTGTACGACGGCCGCACGCTGCACGCGCAGGAGGTGGTCGAGCGGGTGCGCGAGGCGTTCGGCGACCGCGTCACGGAGACGCAGATCAGCCGCACCGTGAAGTTCCCCGACGCGACCATCGCGGCCGAGCCCATCACCACCTTCGCCCCCACGCACCCGGGTGCGGAGGCGTACCGCAGGCTCGCGCGCGAGCTGGTCGCGCGCGGGGTAGCGGCCTAGCGTGACGGCGGAGGCCGCACCCCGCGGCTTCGAGGTCCACCTCGAGAACTTCGAGGGGCCCTTCGACCTGCTGCTGAGCCTCATCTCGAAGCACCAGCTCGAGATCACCGAGGTCGCGCTCGCGCAGGTCACGGACGAGTTCCTGGCCACCATCGCCTCCCACGAGGACGCGTGGGACCTGTCGCAGGCCTCCGAGTTCCTGGTGGTCGCCGCGACGCTGCTGGACCTCAAGGCCGCGCGGCTGCTCCCGCAGGGCGAGGTGGACGACGTCGAGGACCTCGAGCTGCTCGAGGCGCGCGACCTGCTGTTCGCGAAGCTGCTGCAGTACCGCGCCTTCAAGCAGGCCGCCGTGCACCTCGAGACGGAGCTCACCGCGCCGCCGCGCCTGCCGCGCGACGTGCCGCTCGAGCCCCAGTTCGCGATGCTGCTGCCGGAGCTCATCTGGACGGCCACGCCGGAGCTGCTCGCGCGCCTCGCCGCGCACGCGCTCCAGCCCAGGTCGGCCCCCCAGGTGAGCATCGCCCACCTGCACAACCCCGCCGTGAGCGTGAGGGAGCAGGCCGCGCTCGTCACGCATCGTCTCCAGCGGGAGGGCACGCTCACCTTCCGGTCGCTGGTGGCCGATGCGGGACAGACCGCCGTGGTGGTCGCCCGCTTCCTCGCGCTGCTCGAGCTGTTCCGCGAGGCCGTGGTGGCCTTCGACCAGGTACGCTCGCTCGGCGAGCTGACGGTCCGGTGGACCGGCGGCGACGACCAGGTCGAGGTCTCGGACGAGTTCGACGAGGACGATGCGCTGGGGGTCGCCAGGGCGGCGCAGCAGGAGGAGGCACAGTGACGGACACGCGCATGCGCGGCGCCCTCGAGGCGGTGCTCATGGTGGTCGACGCGCCGGTGCCGGCCGCGCACCTCGCTGCCGCGCTCGAGGCGCCCGTCGCGGACGTCACCGCCGTCCTCGAGGCCATGCGCGACGAGTACGCGGATCCCGACGCGCCGCGCGGCTTCGAGCTGCGCGAGGTGGACGGCGGCTGGCGCATCTACTCGTCCCGACTGTTCGCGGACGTGGTGGGCCGCTTCGTGGTGGACGGGCAGTCCGCCCGGCTGTCGCAGGCGGCGCTCGAGACGCTCGCCGTGGTCGCATACCGTCAGCCGGTGACGCGGGGCCAGGTCTCGCAGATTCGCGGCGTGAACGTCGACGGCGTCATGCGCACGCTCGCCGCGCGCGGGCTCGTCACCGAGGTGGGCGAGACCGGCGGCGCCGTGCTGTTCGGCACGTCCACCGAGTTCCTCGAGCGGATGGGGCTGTCGAGCCTCGACGACCTCCCGCCGCTCGCGCCATACCTGCCCGACCTGGCGGACATCGACGGAGAGGGGGCCTGATGGGGCTCGAGATCCACCGGCCGGAGGGCATCCGGCTGCAGAAGGTGCTGGCGGCGGCGGGCGTGGGCTCGCGGCGCAAGTGCGAGATCCTCATCGAGCAGGGCCGCGTGACGGTCGACGGCGAGATCGTGGACCAGCTGGGCGTGCGCGTGGATCCCGAGGCGGTGTCCATCGCCGTCGACGGCAAGCGCGTCGCGGTCGACTCCGCGCACGTCACCGTCGCGCTCAACAAGCCGTTCGGCGTCGTCTCCACCATGAGCGACCCGCAGGGCCGGCCCGACCTGGGGCAGTTCGTCGCCGAGTACGACGAGCGCCTGTTCCACGTGGGCCGCCTCGACGCGGAGACCACCGGGCTGCTGCTGCTCACCAACGACGGCGACCTCGCGAACCGCCTGGCGCACCCCACGCACGGCGTGTCGAAGGTGTACGTCGCGAAGGTGCGGGGTCGGCTCACCAAGGCCGTGTGCACGCGCCTCAAGGAGGGCGTCGACCTGGACGACGGCCCGGTGCGCGCTACCTCCGCCCAGATCCTCGACACCTCCAAGGACTCCACGCTGGTCCAGGTGGAGCTGCACGAGGGCCGCAACCGCATCGTCCGCCGCATGCTCGACTCCGTGGGCCACCCGGTGCTCGAGCTGGTCCGCGTGCAGTTCGGGCCCATCCGCCTGGGCACCATGGCGCCGGGAGACGTGCGTCGCCTCACGCCCAGCGAGGTGGGCGAGCTCATGGACGACGCGGGGATGTAGGTCGGGGGATGCGTCCCCGGCGGCCATTACGATGGACGCCATGACGATTCGTGCGATCCGTGGCGCCATCACCCTGGAGCGCGACGAGCGCGATCACCTCCACGAGCGCACCCGCGAGCTGGTCTCCGCGATCATGCGCGACAACGCGCTCACGCCGGACGACGTGATCTCCGCGCTGTTCACCTGCACCCCGGACGTCTCGAGCGACTTCCCGGCGGCCGCGGCCCGCGACCTGGGCTTCGGCGCCGTGCCGCTCATGTGCGCCCAGGAGATCGCCGTGCCCGGCGCGCTGCCGCGCGTCGTGCGCGTGATGATGCACGTGGACACCGACCGCGCCCGCGACCAGGTCCAGCACGTCTACCTGCGCGACGCCGTCAAGCTCCGCCAGGACCTCGCCCAGTAGAGGGGACGGACATGACGCGCACGCCGCGCACCCACATCGTGGGGGCGGGACTCATCGGCACGAGCCTGGGCATCGGGCTGGTCGCCGAGGGCTGGACCGTCTCCATCGAGGACCGCGACCCCGAGGCGCAGCGGCTCGCCCGCGCGCTGGGCGGCGGGGGAGAGCCCGCCGGGGACCCCGAGCTCGTCGTCGTGGCGACGCCGCCCTCGGTCGCGCCGTCCGTGGTCGCCGACGCGCTCGAGCGCTGGCCGGACGCGATCGTCACCGACGTCGCCTCCGTCAAGGCGCCGCTGCTCGAGGCCGCGCGCGCCACCGGACACGCCGAGCGCTACGTGGGCTCGCACCCCATGGCCGGGCGCGAGGTGTCCGGCGGCCTGGGCGCCCAGGGCGACCTGTTCAAGGCCCGTCCCTGGGTGATCTGTGCCGGAGACGCGGGGGACGATGCGGTGGCCCAGGTGCGGCTCCTGCCCGCCGCCCTGCAGTGCGACGTGGTGGAGATGGACGCGGCCGCGCACGATGCGGCGGTCGCCCGGGTCTCGCACGCGCCCCAGGTCGCGGCGTCCGCCGTCGCGGCCGCGCTGGGCACCCTGCACGAGGACGACGTGGCCCTGGCGGGCCAGGGGCTGCGCGACGTGACCCGGATCGCGGGCTCCGCGCCCGGCATGTGGGCGGACATCGCGCGCCTCAACCGCACCCACCTGATCGCCACCCTGGACCACATCATCGCGGACCTCGACGAGGTGCGGGAGGCCGACGACGTGGGCGAGGCCCTGTCCGACCTCATCGACCGCGGCCGCTACGAGGTGGCCCGCATCCCGGGCAAGCACGGCGGGGCGACCCGCGAGTGGACGCCCGTCACCGTCATCGTCCCCGACGAGCCCGGGCAGCTGCTCCGGCTCCTCGCCACCGCCGCGGGCGTGGGCGTCAACGTCGAGGACATCACCATCGAGCACTCGCCGCGGCAGCCGGTGGGACTGACGACGCTCCATGTGCTGCCCTCCCGCGCGGGCGAGCTGCTCGCCGCGCTGGAGCGGACCGGATGGGACATCGCCGCATCATGACCGGAATCTCGATCGCGATCGACGGGCCTGCGGGCACCGGCAAGTCGACGGTGGCGCGCGAGGTCGCGCGCCGCCTCCGGCTCGCGTACTTCGACACGGGCGCGACCTACCGCGTCGCCACGCTGTGGTGCATGCGCGAGGGCGTCGACCTCAACGACCAGGACGCGGTGGCCGCCATGGCGGAGACCATGAACGTCGCGATGGTGCTGGACCCGGGCAACCCGCGCGTGATCCTCGAGGGCGACGACGTCTCCTCGCTCATCCGCTCCGACACCATCGCGCTGACCGTGTCCAAGGTGGCCACCAACCTCGAGGCCCGCGCGGCGCTGGGGCAGTGGCAGCGCGAGGTCATCGCGCACGAGCTCGACGGCGGCTTCTCGGGCGGCCGCGGCGTCGTGGCCGAGGGTCGCGACCTCACCACCGTGATCGCGCCCGACGCGGACGTGCGCATCCTCATGACCGCCGACGAGGAGGTCCGCGTGGCCCGCCGCGCCGGCGAGGGCGCGGACGCCGCGAGCGTGCGCGAGGCCGTGCTGGGCCGCGACAGGCGCGACGCGACCGTGGTGCAGTTCCACGTGGCCGCGGACGGCGTCACCACCATCGACACCACCGACCTCACCATCGAGGAGGCCGTCCAGGCCGTGATCGACCTGGTGCTCACCATGCGTCCCGACGTGGAGCCGCCGCGCTTCACGCTCGAGGGACTCGACCCGGCCGGCGGCGAGGCTCCCGCGGAGGCGACCGGAGCATCGTCCCCCGAGCCCCCGGCCGCCGACGATTCGAACCCCGCGTGAGCGTACCCGCGGCGCCGAGCCCCTGGGGCCCGCGCTGGTCGCGCTGGCTCGGGGTGTTCCTCGCGAAGGTGCTGTGGCGCACCGAGGTGCGCGGCGGCCGGTCGTTCCCGCGCCGCGGTGCGGTCATCGTGGTGTGCAACCACGTGGGGCTCATCGACGGCCCGGTCTTGCACGGCGTGATCCCGCGTCCCTCGCACTTCCTCATCCGTGAGGGCATGATGACCGGCCCGTTGGGCGCGCTCCTGACCGCCGCCCAGCAGATCAAGGTCTCTGGCTCGGGCCGCGAGGCGCTCGCGCAGGGGCTCGCGGTGCTGCGTCGTGGCGGCGTCGTCGGTGTCTTCCCGGAGGGCACGCGCGGCGCCGGCACCGCGGAGGCCGTGCACGGCGGCGCCGCGTGGCTCGCGGTGCAGTCCGGCGCCACGGTGGTGCCGGCGGCGATCATCGGCTCGCGCCGCACGGGGGAGAGGGTGAGCGTGTGGCCGCGTCCCGGCCGACGCCTGCTCGTCGCGTTCGGAGAGCCCCTCGACGTGACCCCGCCCCCGGACGTGAGGGGCGGCCGCGCCAAGCAGGCCTGGGCCGCCGCACGGCTCGGCGAGGCGCTGCGTGACCAGGTGGCCCGTACCCTGGAGTCCACCGACCTCGAGCTGCCGCTCGACGATCCGCGCCGCGACGGCGCGTCACAGAAGGAGATCCGATGAGCGACGAGCTTCCCGCGCCGCACGAGTCCGACCCGGCGGAGTCGCTCGACCAGATCCGCGAGGCCGCGCTGCTGGCGGGTCTCGAGGACTACGACCTCACGGACGCGGACCTCGCCGACCTCGCCGGCGAGGACGAGGCCTTCACCGAGGAGGCGCTGCCGACGCTCGCCATCGTGGGCCGCCCCAACGTGGGCAAGTCGACGCTGGTCAACCGCATCCTGGGCAGGCGCCTCGCGGTGGTCGAGGACCAGCCGGGCGTGACGCGCGACCGCGTCGCCTACCGCGCCGAGTGGGCGGGCCGCGACTTCACCCTGCTCGACACGGGCGGCTGGGAGAAGAACGTCACCGGCATCGACCTGTCCGTCGCGCAGGCCGCCGAGGCCGCGATCGACATGGCCGACGCGATCGTGTTCGTGGTCGATGCGACCGTGGGCGCGACCGCCACCGACGAGCAGGTGGTGCGCCTGCTGCGCAAGGCCGACAAGCCCGTGGTGCTCGCCGCCAACAAGGTCGACGGGCCCCAGGGCGAGCTCGAGGCCGCCGCGCTGTGGAACCTGGGCCTGGGGGAGCCGTATCCCGTGTCCGCGCTGCACGGCCGCGGCACGGGCGACCTGCTCGACGCCGCGCTCGCCGCGCTGCCCGAGGAGATGCCCCAGGTGGAGGTGGACGAGGACGCCCCGCGCCGCATCGCCCTGGTGGGCCGGCCGAACGTGGGCAAGTCGTCGCTGCTCAACCACCTCGCGGGCGCCGAGCGCGTCGTGGTCAACGAGGAGGCCGGCACCACCCGCGACCCGGTCGACGAGGTCGTCGAGATCGGCGGCCGCCCCTGGACGCTGGTCGACACGGCCGGCATCCGCCGCCGCGTCCACATGACCAAGGGCGCCGACTTCTACGCCTCGCTGCGCACCCAGACCGCGATCGAGCGCGCCGAGGTCGCGCTCGTGCTCCTCGACGCGTCCGTGCCGCTCACCGAGCAGGACACCCGCGTCATGCAGCAGGTGGTCGACGCCGGGCGTTCCATGATCTTCGTGTTCAACAAGTGGGACCTGGTGGGCGAGGACGAGCGCTTCCTGCTCGAGCGCTCCATCGAGAAGGACCTGGTCCAGCACACCTGGGTGCCGCGCGTGAACCTGTCCGCGAAGACCGGCTGGCACACCAACCGGCTGCTGCCCGCCGTGGACCTGGCCCTGTCGAGCTGGGACCAGCGCATCTCGACCGGCAAGCTCAACGCGTTCCTGGGCGAGCTGGTCGCGGAGCACCCCCACCCGGTGCGTGGCGGCCGCCAGCCCAAGATCCTGTTCGCCACGCAGGCCGCGACGCGCCCGCCGCGCTTCGTCATCTTCACGTCCGGCTTCCTGGACCCGCAGTACCGCCGCTTCATCGAGCGGCGCCTGCGTGAGACCTTCGGCTTCGAGGGCACGCCCATCCAGATCTCGGTGCGCGTGCGCGAGAAGCGGGGCCCGCGGCGCAAGTAGGGGCGGCAGGGGCCGTCCGCCCGAAGGGGCGGCCGGCGCCGTCAGTCTCGGGGGCGGTTGACGCCGTCAGGCGCGGGGGCCGCCTCCCGCCTGGGAGAACGCGAGGCCCAGGCCGACGCCCACGCCCAGGAACGCGGGGAAGAGCGCGAAGTTGTCGGTCGCGATCCAGATGATGAATCCGATCAGGGCGCCCAGGAGCATGCCCGCCGCGAACGGGACGGGGCGGACCGGCGGCCGCCCGTCGCCGCTCACGGGGTCTCCTCGTCTGCCGGGGACGACGCGTCGTAGTCGCCCTGCGCGAAGCCCAGGTCCGCGAGGTCGGCCAGCACCTCCTGGTCCACCTGCACGAGGCGCTTGACGTACACGCATCCCGCGCCGGTGGTGTGCGGGCCCAGTCGCTCGAGCAGGGGAGCGGCCGCGGGCACGTCCTTGAGCCCGTAGAAGGACAGCTGCGCCTTGCGAGGCGAGAAGCCCACCCGCATCCAGTCACCCTCGCGGCCGGTCGCGTAGCGATAGTGGCGCTCGCCCCAGCCGATGATCGACGGCCCCCACATCACGGGCTCGACGCCGGTCACCTGGGTGAAGAGCGCGACCACGCGCTCGGCCTCCTCGCGCCGCCTGTCCGGCGTGACCGCCGCGACGAACGCCTCGACGGGCTGGTCCGTCGGCTGCGTCTTGTTGCTCATGACCCCATCATGACGTCAGCGCCACAGCCCGCGCGCGACAAGCGTCTCCTTGAGCAGGTCCGCCCGGTCGCTCACGAGTCCGTCGACGCCCAGGTCGATGAGACGCTCCATCTCTGCCGTCTCGTTGACGGTCCACACATGGACCGGCCGCCCCGCCCGGTGCGCGGCGCGCACGTGACGGCCCGTCAGCAGGGTGACCCCGCGCATCGTCCACGGGATCTGAAGGCCGTCGACGTGGCGCAGGACGGCCGAGACGCCGCGTCCCAGGTTCCCCAGCGCGAAGTAGCGAGCGGCCTCGCTCGTGCCGGCCGAGGTGGCGACGGGCCGGCTGAGCCGGGCGACGGTCGCGCGCCGGCGCTTGCCGGAGAACGAGGCGAGGCAGACCCGGTCGTGCGCGCCGGTGCGCTCGATCGCCTGGGCGATGGGGACGATGCCCGACTCGCCCTTGACGTCGATGTTCACCCTCAGGTCCGGCCAGGTGCCGAGCAGATCCTCGAGGGAGGGCACGGGAGCCACCCCTCCGATGCGCGCGCGGCGCACCCGCGACCAGGGCAGTGTCGCCACCTCGCCGGCGGCGTCGGTGGTGCGGTCGAGCGACGCGTCGTGCAGGGCCACCGCCACGCCGTCGGAGGTGCCGTGCGCGTCCGTCTCGACATAGCGGAACCCGAGTCGGACGGCGGCCTCGAACGCCTCCATGGAGTTCTCGAGCCCGTCGCGCGAGAAGCCCCGGTGCGCGAGCGCCGCGAAGCCGCCGTCGAAGTACCCGTGAGTCACACCAGTACCCCGTGGAGCCAGTTCTCGACCGCGGTGAGGTAGTCGCGCAGGGGAGCCGGCGCCGAGAGGGTGAGGTCGTGGACGCCGCCCTCGATCGCCACGGAGGTGACGTTGCGGCCCAGGCGCTCGCCCAGGCGGCGGAGCGCCTCGACGTCGAGGACCGTGTCCTCGCTGTCGAGCAGCGGATTGTCGGGGGAGTCCGGCCCCGACCGCGCGGATCGCGCGACCAGCACGGGCACGTCGACGTCGAGGCCACGGGCCACGCGTGCCTGGGCCTGACGGACGGCGTGCAGCCACGCGGCCCGCACCGGCACGCCCGCGGCGTTCTTCCACGTCGTGTCGAAGCTCCAGCGGCCGCCGTTGTCGACGTGCATGCGCTTGCCATAGGTCGAGGGGCCGGAGCTCACGATGCGCTGCGGCGTGGCCTTCGCCATGGCCGGCACGGCGCGCAGAGCCAGGCGCTGGCGCGGGGTGAAGTGGGAGTGCAGGAAGGGGCTGTCGAGGATGAGCCCTGCGAGCGCCGGCGCGGGACGGTCGGCGGCCCAGATCGCGGCGCTCAGGCCTCCGGTCGAGTGTGCGTGGACGATGAGGGGCGTGCTCGGGTATGTCTCGCCGATGGCCGCGGCTGCGGTCTCGAGGTCGTCGCCGTGTTCGGCGACGTCGGTCATGAAGTGGGGGACGTCGCCCTCGCTCAGTGATCGGCCGGCGTTGCGCAGGTCGACGGCGAAGAAGGCCAGGTTCTGGGCGTGGGCCCACTGGGCCAGGTGCGTCTGGAAGAAGTAGTCGTTGTACCCGTGGACGTGGAGGAAGGCGGCGCGGGGATGCTCCGGCCTGTCGACGGCGCGGACCAGCGTCGCGGGTCCGATGGCGCGGGCCTCGAAGCCCGGCAGCACGTCGGCGGACCAGGTCCCAGTCATACCTTCATGGTCCCACGGGGCGGGCGGGATGCCGTGCCCGGCGGGGCACGGGGCGGGGCGGTGTTGGGCCCCGTCCGGGTGTCAGCGGCCGCGCGGACCGCCGATGATCTCGTCCCAGGTGGGCAGGCGCGGCCCGGCGTCGGGCTCCGCCGATGCCGTCGGCGCGGGATCAGGGGTGGGCTCGGGCTCGGGCGCGGGCTCGGGCTCGACGGGTGCCGGTGCCGGCTCGGCGAAGGGCATGGCGAAGGCCTGCGTGGCCTCGGCGTCGGTCTCCTCGCGACCCTCCGGGACGTCCGGGACGTCCGGGACGTCCGGCACGGCGGGCGCGGCCGCCGCGGCCACGGTCGCGGCGGCCTCGTCGCTCTCCGGGCCGGCGGTGGGCGCGGCGACGGAGGTGACCGGCGCATCGTCCCCATTCAAGTGCGCGATGGTCACCTCGACGGCGATGCGCAGGCCCTCGGCGATGGTCGCGGTCGGCACGGTGGGGACTGACTCCGGAAGGCCCATCTCCGGCGTCGCGGGCACGTGGATGAAGCCCGAGGGCACGCCCCAGCGCTCGAGTTCCCGCTGGAGCATGTAGAAGACGTGGTTGCAGACGTAGGCGCCGGCGGTGAGCGAGAGCGAGGCGGGGATGCCGTGGGCCTTCATCGCCTCGACGATGCGCTTGTCCGGGAGGGTGGTCCACAGCGCGGCGGGGGCGCCCTCGGCGATGGGCTGGTCGAGGGGCTGGTAGCCGCCGTTGTCCGGGATGGAGGCGTCGTCGAGGTTGATGGCGACGCGCTCGGGGGTGAGGCCGCGGCGGCCCTCGGCCACGCCGGTTGCGATCACGATGTCCGGGAGGTGCTTGGCGATCGAGGCGCGCAGCTTGCGGGGCGCCTCCTCGAACTCGACCGGGAGGAGGCGCGGAATGATCTCCGCGGAACCGCGCCAGCGCTCCGCCATGAGGGACACGGCGTCCCAGGAGGGGTTGGTGGGGGCATCGCGGAACGGCTCGAAGCCGGTGATGAGCACGCGGACCATGGAGAACAGGGTAGTCGCGGGCCCCTGCGGAGGCGTGGGACCGGTGACCGCGCGGGCGTTTCGCGGCACGCCGGGACCTCCGATGTCACGCGGCCCGGTGAACTTCAGGTAATCTAGTCGGGCTGTCACGGGCTGTGGCGCAGCTTGGTAGCGCACCTGACTGGGGGTCAGGGGGTCGCAGGTTCAAATCCTGTCAGCCCGACTCGGGAGAAATCCCTGGTAGAAGGCCGGATTCCGATTTTCGGGACCGGCCTTTCTGCTTGCCTGATGACCGTCATCGGGGATTCCGCGGGCCTGCCTCCGGCCGTCATGAGAGCGGTGGGCTTGGCGCCAGTCTTGGCGAACACTCTTCAGTAGGACGGGTGCGCGCACGTTCCCCGCGGCGCGCCAGTGCTCCGAGCAGATCGTCAAGGGGATCCTCCGCGGAGCGGCGACTGTCGCGGGTGGTCTCGCGGGCGTGCGCAACGCTCTCGGGGAGGCCCACGGTCGCGGCAAGGGCTCCGTCGGGCCCGCGCCCCGGCGCGCGAAGCTCGCCGTCGGGGGCTTCCTTATCGATGCTCATATCGAGAGGCCCGCGCGCAAGTCAGACGCGAGTTGATCCCGCGGTGATGCGATCGCAGAGGCCGGCGAGTCCGTCTGCGAGTCTCGATAGCCCATCGTGCTGACGGACCGAAGCTTCGTCCATGTACTGATCCCGGCGGATCTCGATCATGATCGAGGCGACCCGGGCGTCGTTGCCGTAGTAGCGCAGCGGCACGTAGGTTCCTCCGAACGGCGAGTCGAGGGCGACTTCGTAGTCCGCGAACGCGGCGCGAGCGGCTTCAAGGAGCCGTGTCGGCGTGTGGAGCGCGTCGGTTCCGATGCAGATCTCGGGGCGTAGCGCATCGTCCTCAACCATCTCGTAGGGAAGGCGGCGGGTGGGATAGGAGTGGACGTCGATCAACACTGCGCGCCCGTGCGTCCCGAGTGATGCGGTCGCCGCGTCCTCGACTGCCTGCGCGTGCGGGCGGAAGTAGCGGTCCAGGAGCGTGCGGTCGACCCTCTCGCGCAGGACCCCACGGTCGTGGGTCGCGGTGTAGATCGGACCCATGCCGACGCGCTCCATCGGTTCCGACCCGTCAGTGAAGCGCTCAACGTCGACGACCAGTCGTGACACTGGCGCCGCCACGATGGTCGGTGGGGCGCCGGAGGCCTCGGCGGCGCGTGACGCGATAGCGTCGGTGAAGGAGTCGGTCATCATGTCGAGTTCGTGTTCGAGCCCGATGTCGGACAGGACGATGCCGCCGCGGGCGTCCCTTGGGATCTCGCGCGAGGCGTGTGGCACGTGAAGGATGATCGGCGAGGACATCGTGCGCGTCACTGATTGGCCATGGGCGGCGGGACGTACCCCTGCGGTTCGACCTGCACTCTCACCGGGGGCAGCGTGGTCGACGCCTTCGTGCCTGAGCGGCTGACGAGGTCGCGGGCGAGCGCGTCGATCGAGTCGCCCCGCGAGTAGCGCGCCGCGAGGTTGATGCGTTCACCTACACCGTTCCAGGCCCAGCCGTTCCACACGTAGGCGACGGGCTTGTCGTCGCGCATGATGGCCCAGAACTCGGTGGGCGGAATGGACGATGCTTCGGGCGACGGCGCCGTGAAACGCAAGTTCGGCTCGCTGTAGTGTCCCGACGAGTCATCGAACTGAAGCCGGCAGTCCCAGAGCGCAGAGTCGAAGATCCGGCTCGCGAGCACCCGGGCGATCACCTGGTAGGTCAGCGGCCAGGGTGCACGTGACGGGCTCTTAGTGGCCGAGAGCCGGCAGTGGGCTGCGAGGCGTTCGAGGAGGGCAGCCGTTCCGGGAGCGGAGGACGCGGCCGCGCGCCATTCCTCGGCTTCGACGAGTGGCATTGCCTCTCCGCCGTCGCTCACATGGACGTGGACTGAGCCGTTGCGGTTGATGTCGATCTTCAGGCCTTGGCGACCGATCGATAGGCAGTCGTACATCCCGCCGCCAGGGTGGTACTCGTAGACCCGTGAGGCGGGGTCGATTCCGACGATGCGTGCGGCGAAATCCCAGGACGCCGCAATGCGGACGCGCTCGGCGCCCTGGTCTTCGAGGCCGAAGTTCGACATGGATCGGTACTCCTCAGCTGATGGTTGTGTGGTTGCCAAGCGCGTCGTCTTCAGTTGATTCCGGAGCCCATGGCCAAGAGGATCTCGTCGTCGGTCCAGTCGTCGCCATTCATGAGGTTGGCTTTGAGCCAGGACTCGCGCTCGGTGCGGCTGAGGCGGGGTGCGAAGCACTTGCGCGGCGGAGCCGGCGGTAGTCGATCGAGAGAGGCGAGGAACCTGCCGTATGCGGCGCCGTCGTCGTCGATCGGGCCCACGATGTCGGCGAGAGATCGGCCCGCGCCGAACTCTCTGGAGCGAGTTGCGAAGAGGGACTTGAGCGAGGCAACGGCCTCCGCATCGCCGCGCGCCTTCGCATCGAGGTAGAGGCGTTGAAGCGCAATCAACTCGAGCTGCGTGATCGGTTCGGGATTCTCGGCGGTCATCGTTGCCCTCGCTTCCTGGTGAATAGCCTGGCAGGCTTGCCTACGGTTCCTTGCTCGAGCTCGCCCGTGTCGAGCAGTTGTGGTTCCATGAGGCGACGGAACGTGTCCTTGTGGTCCGGACGAGAGGGATCGACGGCACGGTGTAGCCGCTCGAGCTCGAGCAGTGTGAACGGGCCAGCCGCCAGAAGGCCCCACGGATCGGGGCGCTCCCTGTAGTCGGCCTGCAGTCGTGCGACGGCCAGCTCGAGGATCGCCCTGTGGTCGAAGGCGAGGGGTCCGACGTCGGTCACCGGTGCAAGCGTGGCCTCGCCGAGTCGATCGGCTGGCACGGCGACCAGGTGTGCGACGGACAATACCCAGCCGCGGTCGTCGCGGTCGAGTGCATCGAATACGTGCAGTTGGGTTGGAGCGAGTCCTGTCAGGCCCCCCTTGTCGGCCAGCGACCTGCGGACCGCGTCGGCCAGCACTTCGCCCGCGTGGAGGAAGGTGCCGGGGAGCCTGCGTGACCTGTCCCGCGCATCGTCCACCAGCAACACGCACAAGGTCCCGTCGGTCACAGTGAGGACCGCCGTGTCGACGGCGACCGAGGGGCGCGGGTAGTCGGCGAGCGTCTTGCCGGAGGAGTCGGTGTGTACGGCCACAGAACTGAATGTCGCACCCTTGCGCTAACTTGTCAATTGACGCAGAATCGCTTTAACAGAAATCGAGGGGGGACCACCATGACGAAGATCAGCAACTCCATCGCCCACCGCGCCGCCGGCGCCATCCTGGGATCCGCCGTCGGCGACGCGATCGGCGCGCCCTACGAGTTCGGACCCGCCCGGCCCCACCTCACTCTCGCCGGAAGTGCCGACGACATGACCGGCAACGGCATGTGGGACAGAGGCGAGTGGACCGACGACACCTCCATGGCGGTGCCGATCCTGCGCGCTGCCGCGGCAGGACTGGACCTTGCCAGCGCAGAGGTCCACAACCGCATCGTCCAGGAATGGGCCACCTGGGCACGCGGCGCGAAGGATGTCGGCATCCAGACCTCTCAGGTCCTGAAAGGCATGCGGGGCGACGATGCGGCCGCCGCGACAGCATCCGCACGCCGGGTCCACGAAGCGCACGGCCGCAGCGGCGGCAACGGCTCAGTGATGCGCACCGCGCCCGTGGGACTCGCCTACATGGCCGAGAGCGACGGAGTCGCAAAGGTCGCCGCGGCCGCCCACGCGATCGCCGCACTGACGCACTTCGAGGACGACGCCCGCGACGGTGCGGCCCTGTGGAGCGTGCTGATTCACCTTGCTGTGCGCGACGGTCGGGTGAGGTTGGACCACGCTCTCGCCGCCTTGCCTGTCGAGCGTCGCGAGCGGTGGGGTGCGATGCTCGCCGCAGCAGACGGCGCAGACCCGGATGCATTCCAGCACAACGGCTGGGTGGTCCACGCGGTCCAGGCAGCGTACGCGGCGATCTGTGCCGGCGGCATCGTCCTTGACGACCCTTCGACGCACACACCCGCCGCGTTCCGCCGCACCATCGAGGCCGCGATCCGCATCCACAACGACACCGACACCGTCGCCGCAATCGCCGGTGCACTCGCCGGCGCGCTCGTCGGCGCCTCGGCGATCCCGATCGGCTGGCAGCGGCTGCTCCACGGATACCCGGGACTGGGTGCACGTGAGCTCACCAGGTTGGCAGTCCTCGCTGTGCGTGACGGCAGGCCCGACTCGCGCGGCTGGCTCACGGGAGACAGCGTCGACTACTCGACCTGGAGCGGGCGCGACGCGACCGCCGTTCATCCACACGACAACGGCGTGCTGATGGGCGGCGTGGCCCATCTTGCAGATCTGCCCGCGGACATCGACGCCGTCGTGTCGCTGTGCCAGCTCGGGAGTCGCGAGGTGCCGGCGCGCATCCGCCGCGAAGACGTCGCTGAGGTGTGGCTTATCGATCGTTCCGAGCCGGACGCGAACGTGCACCTCGCCTTCGTCCTCGAGGAGGCCGCCGACACCGTTGCCGCGCTGCGGGCCGATGGCAAGCGCGTCTACCTGCACTGCGTCGCAGCACAATCGCGGACGCCCACCGTCGCGGCACTGTATGCGACGAGGCACCTGGGGGTAGCGCCGGAGCAGGCTCTCGCGGATGTGGTGGCGGCGTTGCCTGCTGCCGACCCCAACCCCGCCTTCCGTGCCCACCTCGCGCAGGTGAAGTGATGAGCGGCACCAAGGTGTTCCGCCCGGCCGACCGGTTCATCGACTCGCAGCTGTGGTGGGTCGCGTCGGAGCTGTGCCGACGACATCCCCGGATGGGATTGATCGAGTCGGTCTTCGACGAGGTCGGAGCCGTCGTCGAGGCCGCCGGCACGATCGACGGCCGCGAGGTCCGCGTCGGCTTCTCGCGCACCGCAGGCATCGCGATCAAGGGCCGCGAGTTCGGCGTCGCGCCGCCCGCACTGCTCGAACAGATCAACCCGCACGCGATCCTGCGCAAGGTTGAGGACGCTCACGGAATGGGCAAGCCCGCCGAGACGCCGGCAACCACCGGAACCACCATCGGTTACCGAGCGATCGCATGGGCCCTGGCCGCGATGGTCAACTCTCGCTACTCGTGGACGCTGCGTGGCGAGCGTGTCGAGGACCCGCACGTGTTGCACGACCTGTCGTGGATGGGGGAAGCCGCAGGGTGGGCTTCGATCGCGGAACTCCGTGACTTCTGGCGAGCCGAGGATGAGATCGACGAGCTCTATGCGGGGCCTGTGAGCCAGGCATGGGTGCTCATGCGCGATCTGGAGCCTGTGGCGGTGTTCGACAGGTACGGACAGGTGCGGACCGTTCATGGTTCGACGGACCTGCTTGATACGTACCGCCGCATGGATTCGAGCCTGGCACCCGCGGTCGTGATGTCGCTCGGGAAGTCGCTGTGGACCTGAGGGTGAAACAGGTGCGCTCCGGCGTGACGCGGTTGACGACCAGGCGATAGTGTGCGGCCAACACGACTGAGGAGCGCCAATGGCCGGACCGTTCGCCGCCGACTTCTTCCGCGAGTGGGAGCCCGAGCCGATCGAGAGCTGGCCGGACTTCCAGATCCAGGTGAACGAACTCACCGGACGCTATCCGGCGCAGCGCTTGCTGTGGCGCGGCGCCCGCAACGCCAACTGGGGCGTCGAGAGCTCGCTCTACCGCGCACTCCGGGGAGTCCGCCACAGGCCGCCGACCGAGCAGGAGATGGTCGACGCGGAGAAGCGGATCCTCGACCATGCGCGCACCGATTGGCGCTTCGACGGCAAGCCCGCGATCGAGATCTTCGCCGAGCTGCAGCACGTCGGAGGGCCCACTCGACTGCTCGACGTCACCGAGAACCCGATGTTCGCACTGTGGTTCGCAACTGAGCCTTCGGGCCCGGATCCCGAGGAAGAGGCTGACGGACGCATCTTCGCATTCGTCGCTCCCGACAAGAGCGACATCACGCTGAACCAGAATTGGCATACACGCGAGCCGCTGTGGCACGCGCTCACGGATGACGCGATCCGAGCTCAGAAGCGTTGGGGCACCGGCACCTGGCGTCGATATTGGCGCCCGCCGGTCTACCACTCGCGCATCGCCGCGCAGAGCGCCGGATTCTTGCTCGACGGCGTTGCCATCGACGCGAACAGGACTGGTATTGGGCGCGTGGCACCGGGGGAGCGGTCGCGGTGGAGCGTCGAGCAGATGCGGCAGTACAGCTCGATGCCGCTTGAGCTCACCCGGGCCCGTGACGGCGTGCTTCCGGCAGATCGCGCGCCGGTGTTCACCTTCCGGGTCGCGCAACGTGCGAAGGCAGAGATCCGCGACCAGCTCGAGCGCCGCTACGGGATCCGGACATCGACGATGTACCCAGACATGTTCGGTCTCGCCCGCTGGCTCGAGAAGCGGCCGGAAGAACTCATCGGAAGCGGCCGCGACTAGGCATTCGAGGGGCCCTCGCTCGGCCTCTAAGCGCTCACAGGACGCTCCTGCTGCGGCAGCCGACGGTCGCTCATCGTCACCGTGCTTCTTGTTGCCGGGCTGGCCTTGGCGATCGCGCCGCTGCGGCCCTCGAGCTGAGGAGGGATCCGCTCAGAGGTATGTGCCTGAGCGCATCGGCCGCGCAGTGCTCAGCGACGCGTCGAGACGGTGACCGTGAACTTGGCGTTGCGCGCGACCTGGCTCGTCGGGCCGATCGCAGTTTCGAGCAGCGGCCGATACCTGAGCATGGAGTTCCACACGCACCACAGCTGACCCCCGGGGCGCAGGACCCTGGCGACATCGGCGAACATGCGGGGCGCGATGAGGTCGGTCACGGCCGCGGCCGAGTGGAATGGCGGGTTCAGCGCGATGAAGGATGCGCTTGCGGACGGCCTGGTGCCGAGCACGTCGTCCCGGACCACAGCGACCCGATCCGAGATCCCGTTGGCGAGCATCGTCGCGTGCGCGGACGCGACCGCGACGGCCGACTGATCGCACGCGTACACATGGGCACCGGGATACCGCGTTGCGATCCACGCACCGACGATCCCCGTGCCGCAGGCCAGATCGATGAGGGGATCGTCGGGAGTCCCTCCGGCCGGAGCGTCGGGAAGGTTGTCGAGGAGCAGGCGCGTGCCGATGTCGAGCCGCGCGCCCGCAAAGGCCCCGCCGAACGCCCGCACCTCGAGACCTTCGACCCGTGCGGCGGCAGGGGACGGATCGCGACCGTCCCGTGGCGCGCGAGCGATGAGCACCCGCGACTTCTGCCGAGCATGGCTGATGTCCAGCTGCTCGAAGCTCTCGCGCAGCACGTCATTCATCGACACCGACATGTGCTTGAGCCGCCCGCCCGCGACCACGACGACCCTCGGGTCCGCGTGCGCGGCGATCAGGCCGGCGATGTCGCGCAGGGCGTCGAGGGAGCGGGGCAGGCGGAGCAGGACAACCCGCGCCCCGCGAACCAGTTCAGCGTCGAGAGGGAGCGTGCGGAAGCTGCCGGTGAGGCTCACGCGCGACGCGTTGGCGTCGAGCGCGCGCTCTCCGGTGAGCGCGTCGATGTGCGTACCCATCCCACTCGCGCCGGCCTGCGCCGCCCCCAGGGTGAGCGCGCCGTAGGCGTCGTTGATCACCACGATGTCACCTGGCTGGGCGGACGCTCGCATTTCCGCGGATTCGTCCAGGATCAGTCGATCCGCCGCGTCGACGGCGACAAGCCCGGGCGCCTCGACGTCGGGCCAGCGCCGCATCGCATCGAAGATCACGTGGAAAGCGTAGCCGCGGGCGGTCACCACCTCGACGGCGCGTAGTCCTTGAGGAACACCCCGAAGAGGTCCTCGCCGGCCTCGCCGCGCACCACAGGGTCGTAGACGCGTGCGGCACCGTCGACCAGGTCCAGGGGCGCGTGGAAACCCTCCTCGGCGAGCCGCACCTTGGTGGGGTGCGGGCGCTCATCGGTGATCCACCCGGTATCGACGGACGTCATGAGGATCCGGTCGGAGTCGAACATTTCGCGCGCGCTGGTGCGGGTGAGCATATTGAGCGCCGCCTTGGCCATGTTGGTGTGCGGATGCCCGGGGCCCTTGTAGCCTCGCTCGAACACGCCCTCCATGGCGGAGACGTTCACCACGTAGGATCGCCCGCTGGACGATGCGCGGGCCGCCGCCGCGAGCGACGTGCGCAGGCGGTTGATCAGGATGAACGGCGCGGTCGAGTTGCAGAGCTGCACCTCCAGCAGCTCGAGCGGAGTGACCTCGCCGACCGCCTGGACCCACGAGTTGGTGTCATGCGTGTCCGGCACCAGCCCGCCCGCGTCGATGGCCGTACCGTCCGCGAGCCGCTCCAGCGACGAGGACCCCGGCGCGAGCGCCAGGTCGGTGAGGCGCTGGGCCGACTGATCGGCCATCTCTCCGTGATGTGCGGACGCCAGCAGGGGATGGACGGCGATGCTCGCCTCGATGCCGCGCGGGTGCGCGTCGCTGGTGTGCCCCAGCGTCAGAAGGTGGGGGCCGTTGCCCTCCTCCCAGAGTCTGGGCGAGAGCGGCACGGACTCGGCGTCGACCAGGGGCGCGTAGGCGCCGGGGGAGCGACGAACCGTCTGCGCCGCGTTGTTGATGAGGATGTCGAGCGGGCCGTCCGCCGCGACCGTATCGGCGAGGGCCACGACCTGAGAGGGGTCGCGCAGGTCGATCCCGACCACGGTGAGGCGAGACAGCCACTCTGGGGCATCGGGCATGGCCGCGAAGCGCCGCACGGCATCGCGCGGGAACCTGGTCGTCAGCGTCAGCGCGGCACCGTCGCGCAGGAGCCGGAGCGCGATGTGCATCCCGATCTTGGCGCGGCCGCCCGTCAGCAAGGCACGGCGCCCGCGCAGGTCGGTGCGGGCGTGGCGCTTGGCGTGACCCGTCTCCGCGCAGGAGGGGCACAGTTGGTGATAGAACGCGTCGACGGTCGTGTAGTCCTGCTTGCAGATGTAGCAGGGACGGGGCCTGAGGTAGGTGCCCGCGGTGGGAGAAGTCACGCGCGCCTCGAGCGTGAGCCCCCGGGTCTCGTCGTCGATGCGATCCGCGGCGCCCGTCGCCGTCGCGGCCACCACCGCGGAGTCGGCCTCGGCGATAGCGGCACGACGGTCCTTGCGGCGACGATGCTTCACGGCCTTGATCATGGAGGCCGTGGCGTTGCGCACGACGGTGAAGTCGGGATCGTCCTCGTCCATCTCGCTCAGCGACGCCAGGACTCGCAGGGTGACCTCGAGCTCCGCGGGATCGATGACGTGCGGGCTGGATGCAGGGGCGGGAGTGTCGGGCACTCGGTCGATGGTACCGCCGGCATCGACAGTGCCCCCCGCCGGGGGCGGCGTGGGCAAAGCGCGCCCTGGGGATCCCTGCGCAGGGATCCTTGGCGATGGGGCTTGAGTCGCGCATCCAAATGGGCCCATAGTGGCGGGGAAGTCATGCTGGCCGCGCCGCGCCCGTGTCGAACAACGCGGCGCACAGGGGGGACGGGGGGAGTCATGGCGGCTCAATCGGACGATGCGTTCGACGCCGAGGTCCCTCCGAGCGGGCCCGGGTGCATGGAGTGCGAGCGGGACGGCGGCTGGTGGTGGCACCTTCGCCGTTGCGCGCGGTGCGGCCACGTCGGTTGCTGCGACGGCTCGCTGAGCACGCATGCGCGCCGACACGCCGCCGCTACCGGCCACCCCGTGGTGCAGAGCTTCGAGCCCGGCGAGGAGTGGTTCTGGGACTACCCAGGCGAGGCCATGCGTGAAGGACCGGCTCTCACGGCGCCCACGAGCCATCCGGCGGACCAGCCCGCGCCCGGTCCGGCCGGGCGCGTGCCCGAGGACTGGCGGGAGATCCTCGAGGGACGCTAGACCGTCTCGAGGTACCGGTGGACCGCGCTGACGGCGACGGAGCCCTGGCCCACTGCCGAGGCGACGCGACGCACCACATCGTGGCGCACGTCGCCCGCGGCGAAGATGCCGGGGACGCTCGACTCCATCAGGAGCGGGTCGCGCGGCAGATGCCAGCCGCGCGGCCTGCGGCCTCCGGCGACCAGGTCCTGTCCCGTGAGGATGAAGCCGGCGGGGTCGCACTCGACCAGATCGGCGACCAGCTCCGAGCGGGCCACGCCCCCCACGAAGATGAAGATCGCGTCCGCGGGCTCGGTCACCATCGCCCCGGTGCCATGGTCGAGCAGCGTGACGCTGCTCAGGTGACGGTCGCCCGCGACGGCCGTGATCTCTGTTCGTGGCCGGACGGCGATGTTGGCGGTCCGCTCGATCTGATCGATGAGATACCGGGACATGCTCCGGTGCAACGACTCCCCGCGCACCAGGATGGTGACGCTCCTGGCGAATCGTGACAGGAACATCGCGCCCTGGCCTGCGGAGTTGGCGCCGCCGACTACCAGGACGTCCCGGTCCCGGTAGTTGCCGGCCTCCGACGTGGCCGCGCCGTAGTACACAGAGGCGCCCAGCAGAGGCTCGAGACCCGGCACGTCGAGTGTGCGGAGGGCGACCCCGGTTGCGAGCAGGAGGGCGTGGCACCTCAGCTCGCTGCCGTCGTCGAGGGTGACGATGCGGTACTGGCCCTCGACGCGCACGCTCGTCACCTCCTGCGCGACCAACAGCTCCGCGCCCAGGCGGCGCGCCTGCGTGGCCGCGCGGCGGGCGAGGTCCGCCCCGCCGATGCCCTGGGGGAAGCCCAGGTAGTTCTCGATGCGTGCGCTCGTGCCGGCCTGCCCGCCGGGCACCTCGCGTTCGACCACCACCGTCCGCAGGCCCTCCGAGGCCCCGTAGACGGCGGCCGCGAGGCCTGCGGGGCCGGCGCCGATCACCACCAGGTCGTAGAACGGCTCGAGGGCGGGGGAGCGGAGGCCCACCTTGTCGGCCAGCACCTGCAGGTCGGGATCCTCGAGGACGGTGCCGTCGGGGAGGAAGAGTAGCGGCAGAACGTTCCGTCCGGGTGTCGAGGCCTCGACGAGCGAGCGCGCCTCGTCGTCCTTGTCGATGTCGAGCCACTGATAGGGAATCTGGCTCCGGGCGAGGAACTCCTTCACCGCGTGCGAGCGCGGCGACCACAGGGTGCCCGCAACGCGGATGCCGTCGTAGGGCACGGGAACGGTGGCGGCCCAGGCGTCGAGCAGATCGTCGAGCACCGGATACAGCTGCTCCTCGGGCGGGTCCCACGGCTTCATCAGGTAGTAGTCGAGCGCGACCTCGTTGATGCTGGCGATCGCGGCGTCGGTGTCGGCGTATGCGGTCAGCAGCACCCGCTTCGCGTCGGGGTACAGGTTGATCGCCCGCCCGAGCAGTTCGATCCCGCTCATACCCGGCATGCGCTGGTCGACCACGAGCAGTGCGAGCGCGGCGCCCCGGCGCTTGAACTCCTGCGTCGCCTCGAGCGCCTCCTGGCCGGAGAGCGCCTTGACGATGCGGTAGTCGCCCCGATAGCGCTCCTGCAGGTCACGCGTGACGGCGTTGAGCACGTGGGGCTCGTCGTCGACGGCGAGGATGATCGGCTTGGGCACGGTGGGGCCCCTCACTGGTCCGGCGGGGTGTGGTGGACGGGCAGGCGGACGGAGAAGCACGTCTGACCGGGTCGCGAGGCGACGTCGATCTGCCCGTGATGCTTCTGCACCACGATCGACCGAGAGATGTTGAGGCCGAGCCCGGTGCCCTCCCCGGGACCCTTCGTGGTGAAGAACGGGTCGAAGATGCGGGACCGCACCTCGCGCGGGATCACCGGTCCGTCGTTCTCGATCTGCACGACCACCCACGGCTCCTCGTGGAACGCGCGGACGACGATCCGACCCTCGCCGTTCATCGCGTCGACGGCGTTGTCCACGATGTTGGTCCACACCTGGTTGAGCTCACCCGCGAACGCCTGGATCCGGGGCAGGTCCTCGGCGTACTCCCGCACGACGGTCACTCCGTTCTTGAGCTTGTTGTGCAGGATGATCAGCGTGTTGTCGAGTCCCTCCCGCACGTCGGTCTCGCGGACGGGGGCCTGGTCCATGTACGTGTAGGTCTTGAGCGCCTTCACGAGTTCGACGATGCGGTGGGTTCCGACCGCGATCTCCGAGAACAGCGAGTGGATCGTGTAGGTGAAGGCGGCCCACTCGACCACCACGGGCAGCACCGCATCGTCGAAGGTCGCGCTCAGCCGGTCGAGGTCATCCGAAGCAAGGCCGAGCCCCACCAGCGCGGAGGCGACGTTGCCCGCAACGTCGTCGGTCAGCCCGTCGAGCCAGCGCTCGAACTCCTCCTCCCGGTCGCTCCGCGTCACGGCGTTCAATTCCGCGGGGTGGAGGGCTCGTTCCACGATCAGGCCGTCGAGCCGGTCGATCTCATCCCGCTGGGGCGAGGAGAGGTCGGCGGCGCACAGGCGCCGGTGGATCAGCTCCAGGCGCGTGAAGGCGGAGCGCAACTGGGCCGCGCCGCGTTGCGCGGACGCCGCCGGATTGTTGATCTCATGCGCCATGCCGGCGCTCAGCTTGCCGAGCGATGCCATCTTCTCCTGGATCACCAGTTGGTCCTGCATCTCGTTCAGCCGCGCCAGGGTCTCCACCAGCGCATCGTTCTTGCGCTTCAGCTCCTCGGTGCGCTCCCGGAGGGCGGCCTCGCTCGCGCGGAGCGCGTCCTCGGCACGCTTGCGCTCGCGGATGTCACGGATGATGCCCGTGTAGTAACGCGCGTCCTGGACGGTCCACGTCGACAGCGACAGCTCGATGGGCAACTCCTCGCCCGACTGATGGATCGCCGCGAGCTCGACGGTCGTGCCGATCACGTGGGCCTCACCCGTGGCCGTGAATCGCGCCATGCCGGCACGGTGCGCGTCGTGGTAGCGGGGCGGGATGATCATCTCGAGACGCTGCCCCAGCACCTGTTCCTCGGCGTACCCGAGGATCCGCGTCGCCGCCTTGTTCCAGCTGATGATCTCGCCTGAGTGGTCCGCGGAGATGATCGCGTCGATCGCCGACTCGGTGACCGACCGGAACTTCTCCTCCGCCTGCTTGCGCTCGCTGATGTCGCGAATGATGCCGGTGTAATAGCGGTCGTCGTCGAGGAACCACGTCGCCAGCGACAGCTCGACCGGGAACTCCATGCCGTCGGCGCGCAGCCCGGAGAGTTCGACCGTCGTGCCGATCACGTGGGTCTCGCCGCCTCCTGACACGCGGTCTACCCCGGTGCGGTGAAGGTCCCGGTAGTCCTTCGGGATGATCAACTCGAGCGGCTGCCCGATCACCTGGTCCTCGGCGTACCCGAAGAGCGCGGCCGCGGCGGTGTTCCACGACCGGATCCGGCCCCGCGCATCGGCGGAGATGATCGCGTCGATCGCCGACTCCATGACGGACCTGAATTTGGCCTCCGACTCGCGCAGTGCCATCCTGACCTTCGCCACGGTGACCTGGCGCTCCACCCGCGCCAGCACCTCCCGCGGCTCGAACGGGCGCGTGATGAGGTCGTCGCCCGCCTCCAGGCCAAGCATGCGCGCCGATGCGTCCTCGCCGGTCGCGATGAGGATCACCGGGGTGTCCTGGGTGCGGGGGTTCGACCTGAACTCGCGGATGAGTGTGTCGGGGTGCATCCCGGCGATTCCGCCATCGATCATGACGAGGTCCGGGGCGGCGCGAAGAACGGCTTCCGGAGCGAAGGCGCTGCCGGCCGCTGTGGTCACCGCGTAGTCGCCGCGCTCCACGATCTCCTGCAGCTCGGCCGCGCAGGCGGGGTCGTCCCCGATGATGATGACCAGGCCGAAGTGGGAGATGGCGGGACTCCTCACGGATCCGACGCAACGTCGCGTCGTGGGTTTCCTCAAAAGTATGGGAGGCCTGGCAGGCCGTCAAAAGATCGGTGCGCGCCCGGTCACGGCGCGGCCCCATGCATCGGATGGCCTGATCGTGCCTCGCTCGGTCGCGAACCGGCGCACCCTGCGGTGGGCGAGGCTGGGGTGGGTCAGTCCCGGCGGCGTCGTGCCAGGCCGACGGTGGCGGTGCCCGCGAGCATCATCAGGGCGGCGCCGCCGGCCAGCACGTAGAGCTGGTCACTCGCACCGGTCGACGACAGGGTCGAGCGCTCGACCGCGCTCGCCGAGGTGGTCGCGGTGGTCGGGGACTCGCTGGTGGTGGACGGCTCGGACGCGGTCTCGTCCTGGGCTGTGGGAACGTCCGTGGTCGGAGTCGCGACCGCGTCGAGGAGGGCCGGGGTCGCGGCGGTCGCGGCCGTCGGCGCGGCGGGCTCGGTCGCCGCGGCGAGCGCCGGCGTCTGCGCGGCGGCGGGCTGCAGCGCGGGCTCGGCCTGGGTGGTGGCCGGAACCGCCAAGGGGCTCCGGCTCGGCGCGGCCGAGGCGGGCTGGTCCGGCACCTGCTGGGCGATCCCGCCGGCATACGTCTGGCCAGGGACCGCCACGGGGGCCGGGACGGGCGAGTTGCCCCCCGCAGTGGTCGACTGCCCGGTGACCACGATGACGTCCGCCTTCTGCGGGACCAGCTGCGGAGTCTCCTGCGTGGTCGGCGGGATCAGGTCGGGGGCGGCGTCGTCCGCGAGCGCGGGCGGGGTGGGCGGCGTGGCGTCCGGCCACTGGTAAGGCACCGGAGCCTGGGCGTCGGACTGCGCGCCCGACGGGGAGTACCCCGCCACGGTGTCGGCGACGCCGGTGACGGTGGTGTCGACGGGCTGGTCGGCGGTGGAGCCGCCCTGGATGGTCTCGCCGGGGTCGGTGTCGTAGAGGCCGGTGGCGGGGTTGGTGCCGGTGAGGGTGTCGGCGACGCCGGTGACGGTGGTCTCGATGGGCTGGTCGTCGGTCGAGCCGCCCTGGATGGTGTGACCGGGGTCGGTGTCGTAGAGGCCGGTGGCGGGGCTCGTGCCGGTGAGGGTGTCGGCGACGCCGGTGACGGTGGTCTCGACGGGCTGGTCGTCGGTGGAGCCGCCCACAACGGTCGGGCCAGGATCGGTGTCGTACTGCTCGACGGCCGGCGACTCGCCGGACTTCACGACCGTGTCGGGGTCTTCGACCGGCACCTCGACCACGGGGTCGGGGACCGGGCAGTCGACGCTGCCGGTGTGCGCGGGGTCGACGGTCTTGCCGTCGAAGGTCACCGACAGCGTGTAGTCGTACGGTCCGTCGGGGAGATACGAGGCGGGAATCGTGGCGTGGTAGCCCCGCAGGTCGCGGTCCTGGTCGTGAATGGTGAACACGGACTGGCCGGTCGCCTGGAAGTGGAGCACCACGTCCATCGGGGTCCCGTTGTCCGCGGTGGTGTGCCGGGGCTCGAAGCCCCAGGTGATGTCCAGCTCGAGGTCGGAGCCGCACGTCGCCTTCTCGAGGACGTTGGCGATGGTGCCGTTGAGGTCGGGCGTGTCGTCCAGCGCGAGCGCCGGCGCGGCCAGTCCGGTCGTGAGCGCGGCGGTGGTGCCGAGTGCGAATGCGGCGGTGGTCTTGCGCAAGGGGAGCCTCCGGGGTTGTGATTGCACAACAGTGTTACAGCGGCAACCGAGCCTCGCTCGTGACCTTCGTCACGGCGTTATGGCAAAAGGTGCCCGATGCATCGGCCTTCCCGACCCTGCACGTCGTGACCTGCGTTGATACGTTCGAGAAGGGGCCGCGCGCGGACGCGCGGTCTCACGTCCGGCGACGCGCCCACCGAACTCCACCGCGCCGACGGGCCTTCCTAGGGGGGAGGGGCGCATGGGCGAGGGAGAGCTTGTCGTCGCCACCGACGCGCTGACCAAGTCGTACGGGGGCGTCGATGCGGTGAAGGCGCTGCGTCTCGAGGTCCCGCGCCACTCGATCTTCGGCTTCCTGGGGCCGAACGGCGCGGGCAAGACGACCACGATGAAGATGCTCCTGGGCCTGATCCGCCCGAGCGGCGGCACCGGGAGCATCTTCGGGCTCGACATCGTGCGCGACAGCCCCGAGATCCGTGCCCGGATCGGCTACCTGCCCCAGGACCCGCGCTTCTACGAGCACATGTCCGCCCGCGAGACGCTCCGCTTCGCGGCGGGCTTCTTCTTCTCTGGACCGGCGGCGGGGATCGATGCCCGCGTGGAGCGCATGCTCGCCCTCGTCGGGCTGGAGGACAAGGCGGACCGCCCGATCAAGAGCTTCTCGGGCGGCGAGAGGCAGCGGCTCGGCATCGCCCAGGCGCAGATCCACGAGCCGGAGCTGCTCATCCTCGACGAGCCCGCCGCGGCGCTCGACCCGTTGGGCCGGCGCGACGTGCTCGCCATCCTCGAGGGCTTCCGGGAGACGTCGACGGTGTTCTACTCCACGCACATCCTCGACGACGTGCAGCGGGTGAGCGACACCGTGTGCATCCTCAACAAGGGGGAGATCGCGGCCCAGGGGTCGATCGGCGACGTGCTCGCCGGCGGTGACGAGATCGCCTACGCCGTGGAGGTCCGCGGCGACGTCGGACGCGCCAGGGCCGCACTCCTCGCGCAGGCGTGGGTGACGGAGGTGTCGGTCGCGGCGCGCGGCGATGCGGCCACGTTGCGCGTGACGGTGACGGACCCCGAGCCCGCGGACGCGCACATGCAGCGCGTCCTCCTCGAGGACGAATCGCTGGTGGTGACCCAGTTCCGGCGCGAGACCACCGACCTCGAGAGGATCTTCATCGACCTGGTGGAGGGAGGGCACGATGGCTAGCGGGGACGTGGCCGGGCTGGTGCGCCTGGACGAGCGCGGCTGGCGCCGCGGCATGACGAACCTGATGCGCGCCGGGTTCGGGGCGTGGTGGCGGACCAGCACCTGGTGGGTGCAGGCGCTGCTGTGGACCGCCGTGATCAACGGCTCGCTCGCGGTGGTGATCTGGGGCGATGCTCCTGACGACGTCTCGGCGTTCACGCTCTTCGGGGTGATGACCATGTTCGCCGCGATCGCGGTCGCGATCGTCATGCAGGAGGCGATCGTCGGGGAGAAGCGCAGTGGGACCGCGGCATGGGTGCTCTCCAAACCCACGTCGCGCACGGCCTTCATGCTGTCCAAGCTGGTGCCCAACGCCGTGGGCGCGCTGGCGACCATGCTGGTCATCCCCTCGGCGGCGACGCTCCTCCACCTCGCGGTCGCGGGCGTCGAGGTCTCGCCCCTCCGCTTCGCACTGGGCGTGACCGTCGCCGCCCTCAACCTGCTCTTCTATCTCACCCTGACGCTCATGCTCGGCACCCTGTTCAACGGCGCGGGCCCGGTCATCGCCGTGCCGCTCGCCTTCGCGTTCGGGCAGCAGCTGCTCGGGCCGGCGGTGACCGCGTACCTGCCGTGGTCGCTGGTCGTGCCGGTCGGCGGAGCCGAGTCGAGCGTCATCGGCGCGATCATCGGCGGCGAGCCGGTGGAGACCTCCGCGGCGATCGTGGTGACGGCCGTGGCCTGCGTGGTGTTCACCGTGGTGGCCTTCTGGCGGTGGGCGCGCACCGAGCTCTAGGGGGACGATGCGACGGCCGGGTCACGGGGGCCCGCGCCGTTCGCGACGTTCACAGCAGGCGGTGCAGCGCGTGCAGCGGGATCTCCACCCAGTCGGGGCGGTAGTGCGACTCGTAGATGAACTCGTACACGGCCTTGTCGATCTCGTAGGCGTGCAGCAGCGCGGCGGCGGCCTCGGAGGACTCGTAGCCGTAGCCGCGCAGGAACGCCACGCGGTTGCGCCGGACCCAGTCGTCGACGTGGGCCTGATCGTCCGAGCCGGCGGCGAGACCAGCGGAGGTGATCGCGACCGAGTGCGCCGCGTAGTCGAGCGAGCGCAGCATGCCGGCGACGTCGCGCGCGCCGGCGTCGAGGCGCACGCGGTCCTCGAGCGCCTGGGCCGGTTCGCCCTCGAAGTCGATGATCTTCCAGCCGGTCGTGGTGCGCAGGGTCTGGCCCAGGTGGAAGTCGCCGTGGATGCGCTGGACCGGCACCGGCGTGTCGGGGTCGATCGCGGCGTAGGCGGCGCGCGCCCGTGCCGAGAAGTCGCGCACGGCCGGGTCCAGGGCCATGGCCCGGTCGAGGCGCGCCTCGAGCCGGCCCACCAGCGCCTCGACGTCCGGCCGCGACCACACGCCCGTCGGCAGGGCCTCGCGCATCTGCGCGTGCACCGCCGCGAGGGCCGCGCCCAGCCGCTCGCTCTCGCCCGCGAAGTCGCCGCCCGCGTCGCGCGCCCGCACGTCGTCCGCCTGGAGCGCGCGAATGCTGGCGCGGGCCGAGTCCCAGCCGTCGGTGGCCGAGCGCTGGTACGCGCCGGCCATCGCCAGGTCGACGTCACCGCTGCTGATCCATCCGTACAGCGGCGAGATCTCCTCGGACCCCAGCCGCGTGAGCGCGGCCTGCACCTCGATGTCCGGGTTCCTGCCGTACTCGAGCCGCCGGAAGAACTTGACGAGCACGTCCCCCACGATCACCGAGGTGTTGCTCTGCTCGACCGACATCAGCACGGACTCCGCGTCCGCGGCGATCGGCGCGCCCTCGAGGCTCACATAGGAGATGTCCGCCGGGCTGTCAGCGTCGTCGAGGAAGCCGCGCAGCAGGATCGCGCGCGCCTCGGGGTCGTGCATCGCGTCGTACACGTACAGCACCTCGCCGTCGAGCGCGACGGCGCCGATGAAGCCGTACGAGAGGTCCTCGCGCGGCTGCGCCCGGTACGACAGCGGCACGCTGTACGGCGCGCCCGCGACCACGATCTCGAAGCGCACGCCCACCCCGGAGGCCGGCTCGGCGAGCCAGGCGAGTTCGCGCACCTCGGTGATGGTCACCTCCTCGACGGCCTCGCCGTACCAGCGTTGGCGCGCCATGTAGGCGCCGAGCTCGGGGCGTTCGGTCCACGCGCTCATGCGACCATTCCTTCCGTCGTGGTGGGCGGCGAGAGCCGGAACCAGTAGAAGCCGTAGCCGGCCAGGGTCAGCAGGTAGGGCAGCTCGCCGATCGCGGGGAAGTCGACCCCGCCCAGCATCTCGACGGGCCGGTAGCCGCGGAACTCGTGCAGCTCGAGTTCGACGGGCTGGGGGAAGCGGGACAGGTTGTTGACGCACAGCATGACGTCCTCGCCGTCGCGGCGCAGGTACGACAGCACCGACGGGTTGGAGCCGCCCAGGTCGTAGAAGTCGCCGCGGCCGAACGCCGAATGCTGGCGCCGGACCTGCAGCATCCGCCGCGTCCATTGGAGGAGGGACGATGCATTGGCCTCCTGGGACTCGACGTTGATGGCCTGGTATCCGAAGACCGGGTCCATGATCACGGGCAGCGACAGCCTGCCCGGGGTCGCCCGCGAGAAGCCCGCGTTGCGATCGGGCGTCCACTGCATCGGCGTGCGGACCCCGTCGCGGTCGCCCAGCCAGATGTTGTCGCCCATCCCGATCTCGTCGCCGTAGTAGAGCACCGGCGAGCCCGGCAGGCTGAGGAGCAGGGCGGTGAACAGCTCCATCTGGTTCGTGTCGTTGTCGAGCAGGGGAGCGAGCCGCCTGCGGATGCCGATGTTCGCCTTCATCCGCGGGTCCGTGGCGTACTCGCGCCACATGTAGTCGCGGTCCTCGTCCGTCACCATCTCCAGCGTGAGCTCGTCGTGGTTGCGCAGGAAGATGCCCCACTGGCAGTGTTCGGGAATCTCGGGCGTCTGCGCGAGGATCTCGCTGATGGGGTAGCGGGACTCGCGCCGGACACCCATGAAGATGCGCGGCATCACGGGGAAGTGGAAGCACATGTGGCACTCGTCGCCGCCCACCTCCGGATCGCCGAAGTAGTCGACCACGTCCGCGGGCCACTGGTTCGCCTCCGCGAGCAGCACCCGCCCCGGGTACTTGTCGTCCACGTGCTTGCGCACCTGCTTGAGGAAGTCGTGGGTGCGCGGGAGGTTCTCCCCGTTGGTGCCCTCCTCCTCGTACAGGTAGGGGACCGCATCCAGGCGGAACCCGTCGATGCCCCGGTCGAGCCAGAAGTCGAGAGCGTCCAGCATGGCCCGGTGGACGGCGGGGTTCTCGAAGTTGAGATCGGGCTGGTGGCCGTAGAAGCGGTGCCAGAAGTACTGCTGGCGCACCGGGTCCCACGTCCAGTTGGAGGATTCGGAGTCGACGAAGATGATGCGCGCATCGGCGTAGGACTCGTCCGTGTCGCTCCAGACGTAGAAGTCCCCGTACGGGCCGTCCGGGTCGGAGCGCGAGGCCTGGAACCAGGGGTGCTGGTCCGAGGTGTGGTTCATGACGAAGTCGATGATGACCCTGATGCCGCGCGCGTGCGCCGCGTCGAGCAGCTCCTGGAAGTCCTCGATGGTGCCCACGTCCGGTGCCACGTCCGTGTAGTCGGCGACGTCGTAGCCGCCGTCCCGCAGGGGCGAGGGGAAGAACGGCGGGAGCCACACGCAGTCGATGCCCAGCCACTCGAGGTAGTCGAGCTTCTCCGTGAGCCCCCGCAGGTCGCCCACGCCGTTGCCGGACGAGTCGTGGAAGGACCGGACCAGGACCTCGTAGAAGACGGCGGACTTGAACCAGTCGTGATCGGTCGCGTCGATGCCCTCTGCTCCCTCGGCCATGTCCCCACCGTATTGATCCGGCGGCCAGGAGGCCAGGGCTTCGCCCCCGATAGCGCTGAAATGCCTGGTTCCGATGGCGCTGAAGGGCCTGGTCCCACCGCTAGGGTGAGGGTGACGAAGGGGGAGCGTCATGGTTCGTGTGGTGCGCATCGGCGCGAGGCTGGACGTGGCGGGGGCGGTGCTGGGCCTGCTCGCCGTGGCCGTCTCGCTCACGCCGTCCCTGCTCCCGCGCCCCGCGTGGGGGCAGGGCCTGGTCTCCGGGCTGGCGTTCGCGGTGGGCTACGGGGTGGGGGTGATGGCCTGGCGAGGCCTCGCCCGGCTCGGACGGGGCCGGCTGCCTCGCGCGGCGGAGGCGCCCGTGTGGGCGGTGGTGCTCCTCGGGTTCGCCGGCGCGGCCGCGATCATGCCGTTCGCGGTCGGCTGGCAGAACTCGGTGCGCGCGGCCGTGGGCATGCCGGCGACCAGCGGCTTCGACTGGATGGTCGCCGGCGTCGCGTTCGCGGCCGGCTCCTGGCTGGCCTTCGCGATCGGGCGGGGCGTGGCGGGCGGGTACCGGCGGCTGTCGCGCCTGATCGGTCCGCGCCTGCCCGGGAGGGCGGACCGGCCGCGCGCCGCCGCGGCCGGCACGGTGGCGGCGACCGTGGTCGCGATGGCGCTGGTGTTCTCCCTGGGGATCGGGGCGCTGTCCTGGCTGCTCACCGTCGCCTCCGAGCACAAGAACCGTCAGTACGACCCGTCGTATGCGCAGCCCGCGAGCGCACTGCGGTCCGGCGCCCCCGACAGCCTCGTGGACTGGGACGATGTGGGGCAGGCGGGCGTCAAGATCGTCGCCGGCGGCCCGACGGCCGCGCAGATCGAGCTCGTCACGGACCTGCCGGCCGTCGAGCCGATCCGCGTCTACGTGGGCGTCGACGTCCCCGGGACCTTCGCGGAGCGGGCGGAACTCGCGGTCGCCGAGCTCGAGCGCACCGGTGCCGCGGAGCGGTCGGTGCTCATGATCGCCGGCACCACCGGCTCCGGCTGGCTCGACCCGGCGGCGCTCGACGGCTTCGAGTACCTGCACGCGGGGGACACCGCGCTGGTCACGCTGCAGTACGGCGCGACCGGCAGCCCCGTGTCCGCCGTGCTCACGCCCGAGCTCTCCCAGGAGGGCACCGCGGCGCTCGTCGACGCGGTCACCGCGTGGTGGGAGGGGCTCCCCGCGGACGACCGTCCCCGCCTCGTCGTCTACGGGCTCAGCCTGGGGTCCTTCGGGATCCAGGCCGCCTACGACGACATGGCGGACCTGCTCGCCTCGACGGAGGGCGCGGTGCTCGCGGGTACGCCGTCGTTCACGCCGCTGTGGAGCGCGGCGCAGGACGCGCGCGACCCGGGCAGCCCCTATCCGCTGCCCGTGCTCGACGCGGGCCTGCATGTGCGGTGGTCCGACGAGTGGGGCGGCCTCGAGGTGCTCCCGGGCCCGTGGGAGGAGACGCGGATCGCGTTCATCCAGCACGGCAACGACCCCATCACCTGGATCGGGCCGAGCGTGATCTGGAAGAAGCCGGAGTGGCTCGAGGAGGGCCAGCGGTCGGACTCGGTGAGCGAGGACATGGTGTGGATCCCCGTCGTCACCGCGTTCCAGGGACTCATCGACCTGATCCTGTCGACGGCCGTGCCCGAGGATGCCGGGCACAAGTACGGCAACCTCGCGGTGGACGCGTTGCACCAGGTGACCGGGGACGCGGGCCTGAGCGAGGACGCCCTGGCCCGCGTCCGAGCGGTGATCGAGCAGTACGACACCTACTCGCCGGTGGCGAACTGACCCGCCGGTGCGCCGCTACGCGGTGGTGCGGAAGAACGGCTCGCCGCCGCCCAAACGCACTCCGGTGTGGAACAGGTCGGCGCCCGCGAGGCACTGCGCCCGGTCGCTCGGGAGCGCGTCGCAGATGAGCCGCATGTGCTCGAGGAAGCGCTGATCCACGGCCTCGCGCACCGCGTCCGTGGCGCCGTTGCCGGCGTTGCCGTAGTAGCCGTAGTTGCGATCGTGGGTGGTGCAGGCGGGCTCGAAGGTGACGCTGAGGCCCGCGATCGTGGGCGCGAGCCATGACGGCACGGACGGCACGCTGCACCCGTCGGTGGAGCCCGTCCAGCCCGAGGTGTCGCCTGGTGCCTGCGCGGCGAGGGTGGCCTGGACCGCCGCAAGATCCACCGGCGGTTCCATGAGCGGCAGGACGCCGGTGGAGTCGCAGCGCCACCACGAGCATGCGGTGATGCGCACGCCCGCGATGCCGGTGCCCAGCCCCGCCCGGAGGTCGACGTCGGTCGGGCCGTCGCCGCAGTCGACCGTGCGGGTGCGGTTGCCCCCGGACTCGACCACCAGGGTGACGTAGACGGTGCAGGACGACCGCGACGGAGCGAGCTCCACCGAGGCGCCCCAGCCGGTGCGGAACGCCTCGTAGCCGACGGACACCCCGCTCCGGGGGGTCAGGGTTCCGCTCGGATCGCCGGGGAGTGCGGACGCCGCAGGGGCGAAGGCGACGGCGCCCACGAGGGCGAGCGTGAAGGCCGCCGCGATGGCGCGGAGGCGGCGGGATGCGTGCGGGTGCTTCCAGGACGGCATGGGGACTCCTTGGGTCGGGGAGAGCGCGGTGGTGGGTGCCTGGAGCATCGGTGCCGGTGGGCGCCGGACGATGCGGGGGCCGGCTGAGCGAGGAGGCGGCCGGGCGCTCCGGGCGGGAGGGGAGGAGTGCGGCCGCCGCCATGGCGGAGGCCTTCCGCTGGCCGGCACGCACGGTGGTGCCGGTGGGCGCCGTCGCCCCTGCCGGGCGCCCGGCAGGCGCCCACCCCCCACGCCTCAATCTACGCACGGTGGGGGTGCCCGCGCCCGCCGAGTGCACGGGCGGGAAGGCTGTGCCGGATTTATAGCTTTTTTAGTGTTTTTCGTTTTTGTGCTGTACATGCGGAATGTCCACTACTACCGTGACTAGTGCCAGCGTTGGCGCGGTGCCCTGGGGGGTTGGATCCGCTAGTTCGCTCTTGTGGCGAGCGCGTCCGGAGACTTCCGCCTGCGCAGCAGATTCCCTCCTCCTCGGGTTCCGTGTCATGGCCGGTACATGCGCGACATAGGCACGGCCCAAACCAGGAGGACACCGGCCATGGCTTCAGCTATTCAACCCGACGAGGATCATGCGAAGTGGACGGCTCCGGCGCGCACCGCACTCATGATCGTCCCGACCTACAACGAGGCCGGGAACATCTCCGCACTGCTCGACGAGTTGTTCTCCCTGCCGACGCGCGAGCGCACGGGTTGGGACCTGCACGTCCTGGTGCGGGACGACCGGTCGCCCGACGGAACCGGCGAGATCGTCGAGGGGCTCGCGGCCGGCGCCTACGCGGGGAGGCTGCACCTCTCACGCGGCACCAAGCAGGGGCTGGGCAAGGCGCTCGAGCTCGCGTTCAAGTCGTCGCTCGAGCTCGGCTACGAGGTCGTGATGACCATGGACGCGGACTTCTCCCACGCGCCGGAGGACGTGCTGCCGCTGCTCGAGGCCATCGAGGGCGGGGCGGACGTCGCGGTGGGCTCGCGCTACACGCCCGGCGGGCTCATTCCTGGCGACTGGCCGCTCAGCCAGATCGTGCGCACGCGCGTCGCCAGCCAGGTGGCCCGCGGCGTGGGCGGAATCGACCCGGGGCTGCGCGAGCTCACCACGAACTTCCGGGCGATGCGTCGCGAGGTGCTCGCGTCGATCGACTTCGGACGCGTGGTCGCGCGCGGCTACGGCTTTCAGATCTTCCTCGCCAACGCCTTCACCAGCGGCGGTTGGGTGGTGAAGGAGGTGCCCATCAGCTTCCACACGCGGGCGAACGGTGTCTCGAAGGCCAGCGTCAAGGACGTGCTCGAGTTCATTCGCATCGCGTTGCAGTTGAACGACGACTCGCCGTTCAAGCAGTTGGTCCGGTTCCTCCTCGTGGGCGCCTCGGGCACCGTCGTGAACCTCGCCGCGCTGTGGACACTGCGGCAGATCTTCCTTCCCGAGGACCCGGTGGGCGACAGCGTCTGGGTGCTCTCGGCCGCCGCCATCCAGATCTCGATCCTGTGGAACTTCATGTGGCACACGGGCTTCACCTTCCGGCGCTACCGCCGCGAGGGAGGTGCGCTCGGGCCGCGTCAGGTCGCGGTCAACCTGGTGAAGTTCGAGGGCGCGAGCGCCCTCACTCAGACCGTGATCTTCCTCGCCTTCGTCGTGTTCTCGAACCTGGGGGTCTTCTACCTGCTCGCGCAGGCGCTGGGCATCGTCACGGCGGTGGGCGTGAACTACTGGGTGAGCAGCCACTACATCTGGGACTGGCGTCGCCGAATCGGGGCGGTGTCCGCGGCCGGCTTCGGAGGAGCCAAGGAGTTCCGACGTGCCACTTGACATCATCACGGTCATCGTCCTGCTGGTCGCGGCGATCCTGCTCGTCCAGGCGGGCACGAGCCTGATCCAGACCCTGTACATCTGGGACTCGCCCGAACGGATCCGCGCCGCCGGCGCGCCCGACACCTACGCGAAGCCCAAGCACGGGTTCACCGTGCTGCTGCCGGCCCGGCACGAGCAGGAGGTCATCGGGGAGACGGTTCGCAAACTCGGGGAGGCGAAATACCCGAAGGAGCTTCTCGAGCTCATGGTGATCTGCTCGGAGGACGACACCGAGACCATCGCCGCGGCCGAGCACGCCAAGCGCGAGTACGGGCTCGAGAACGTCACGGTGCTCGTGTTCGGCGGATCGCCGGGCAAGGCCAAAGCGATGAACCTGGGCCTCGAGGCCGCGAAGCACGAGCTGCTGACCATCTTCGACTCCGAGGACGACGTGAGTCCCGAGCTGTTCTCGATCGTCGACACCCTCTACCAGCGCAAGCGCATCGACGTGCTGCAGGGTGGCGTCCAGCTGATGGACTACGACAGCCACTGGTTCAGTGCCCACAACGTGCTCGAGTACTTCTTCTGGTTCAAGTCCCGCATGCACTACTTCGCGAAGTCGGGAGCCGTGCCCCTCGGGGGCAACACGGTGTTCTTCCGCGCCACGGACCTTCAGGAGGTGGGCGGCTGGGACGAGAGCACGCTCACCGAGGACGGTGATCTGGGGGTGCGCCTCAGCATCGCCGGCAAGCGGTTCGGCGTGATGTACGACTCCGACCACGTCACCAAGGAGGAGGTTCCCCACTCCACCAAGGCATTCATCAAGCAGCGGACCCGATGGAACCAGGGCTTCCTGCAGATGATCCGCAAGGGGGACTGGCTGCGCCTGCCCACCCTGCGCAAGCGGCTGCTCATCGGCTCGGTGCTCACGGCGCCCACGTTCATGGCTCTCGTCATCGCCAGCGCTCCGCTGTTCATCATCGTGGGCATCACCGTGAAGCTTCCCGTGCTCGTGAGCCTGCTCACGGCAGTGCCGCTCCTGATGGCCGTCCTCATGCTGTGCACGAGCATTCTGGGGCTGTACGAGTTCGGCAAGGACCAGGGACTCCACGTCCGGTGGTGGCAGTACCTCTACCTGGTCGTCACGTTCGTGCCGTACCAGGGGATCCTGATGATCAGCGCGGTCCGCGCGGCCTATCGCGAACTGCTGGGCCAGCGAGGCTGGGAGAAGACCGCGCACTCCGGCGCCCACCGAGGCGCACCCCAGCCGGCGTCGCCCGCGCTCGTTCCGGCGATGGCGTCGGAGGCCGCATGACGATGCTGGGCACGCGCCCGCGCTCCCGCAGCCACGCCGTGCCCACGCGGTCGAGGTCGCCCGAGGCCGTGCTCATCGTGGCGCTGCTGGTCCTCAGCGCGGTGGTCCACGCGTGCAACATGCTCGGCTACCCCTACTACGACAACGACGAGGCCACTTACATGGCGCGCGGCTGGGCGCTCATCAACGAGGCCCAGCTCGACGTCGTCACCTATCGCTACGATCACGCGCCGTTCGGGTGGATTCTCTTGGGCGGCTGGCTCGGCCTCACGGGTGACGGCGCACTGTTCGGCGGGATCCTCGAGGCCGGTCGCGTGTTCATGCTCGTGGTGCATGTGGTCAACACGCTGCTCGTGTACGTGATCGGCAAGCGGCTCTCCGGAGGTGCGATCACGGCCGGCACCATCGCCGCCCTCGTTTTCGCACTGTCCCCGCTCGGCATCTACTTCCAGAGGCGCATTCTCCTGGACAACCTCATGGCCATGTGGGTGCTGATCGGGATCCTGCTGCTCCTGCGCAAACCCCTGACGGTGAAGGCCTCGATCGGCAGCGGCTTCGCCTTCGGAATCGCCGTGCTCACCAAGCTCAACGCGGCGTTCTTCGGGGTGGGCTTCCTGGTGCTGCTGTGGGCGGGAACGAGCGGCGCCCAGCGCAAGCACGCCATCCTGAACTGGTTCGCGGCCGCGGGCGGCACGGTGCTGCTCTTCTTCCACTTCGCGTTCCTCAAGAAGGAACTGCTCCCCGCGCCGGTCGACGAGAACGGCGACCCGACATCGGTGAGCCTCATCGACACGTTCCGAGTCCAGTTGGGGCGCGGGACGTCGTCATGGCCGTGGGACCCGGCGTCCTTCTTCTGGCGGGCGTGGGTCGACTGGTTCGCCCGGGACTCGGTGACCACGGCGGCGGGCGTCGCCGCCGCAGTGCTGCTGGTGCTCATGCTCGCGTGGCGGCGCTACCGGACCGCGGGAGCGGTGGCGCTCCTCGCGTTGATCGGTGCCTACGCGCTGTTCCTCGCGCGCGGAGGGATCGTCATCCCCCTGTACATCGTTCCGCTGATGCCGTTCCTGGCCATCGCCGTCGGCATGGTCGCCGCACGGGTGGTGCAGTGGCTGCCGCGGGGCTGGGGGCGGCCGGTGACCGCGTCGGTGGTCGTGCTGGGCGTGTCGGCCGCCTACGTCACCTCCGTCGAGACCACCCACCTCGTGGAGGACGAGACGGACAACCAGGCCTCCGCCGTGGAGTGGCTCGAGGCGTCGGCCGATCCGGACGCCATCATCGTGGTGGACAACTACGCGTATCCGGAGCTTGCGCAGGAGAACACCTTCACCGGCGCCATGTACTTCCTCAACGCCGAGTACGACCCGACCCTGCGCGCGACCTTCAACGACGATTACCGGGACATCGACTACATCCTGCTGACCCATGCCGTGGTCGACCAGATCGCGCAGGGCGTGCTCCCGACCGTCGCGGAGGCGCTGGAGCACTCCGACCTGCTGGCGAGCTACACCGAGGGCAGCACCAGCTTCATCGATCTGCCCAACTACATCTCCACCAATGGCGACTGGGCGCAGATCTGGGTGACCAAGTCGCGCAACGAGATCGTGCTCCAGGATGCGTGGGAGCGCTTCCAAGACGACTGGATCGTGTCCTACGGCCAGGTGCTGGAGGAGGTTCCGGGCGTCACCACCTCCGAGTACCAGGCGCTCGCCATGGAGCAGGCGCTGTTCGAGGGCGACGAGGCGACGTTCCGGGGCGTGTGGCAGTGGACGAGCGACAAGATGCGTCACCGGCAGAACGACGGTCTCACGTCCTGGCTCTGGGAGTCCTCGGACGTCGACGAGGGCGAGCTGGGCTCGACGGACACCGTGTGCGGCGTGGACCAGCAGTTCATCGCGCTCCTCGCCAGGGCCGGCGACCGGTGGGGCGATCCGGGCCTCAGCCGCGAGGCCGCGGACATGCTCGCGAGCTGGTGGGACCGCTGCACGTTCGAGATCGACGGCCTGCAGGTGGTCGACTCGTCCGCGGACGGCTCGATCATCGACGAGCAGGTCAACACCGCGCACTTCAACCCCGTGCTCTACCGCGAGCTGGCGCAGTGGTTCCCCGGCTACGACTGGCAGCGGCTCATCGACGACGGCTACACGTTCCTGGAGCGTGTGCTCGAGGAGCGGGGGACCATTCCCAACTGGGTCATCTTCACCCAGGACGGGGAGTTGGAGCTCGCCGAGGACCTGTTCGGAGCGGGCGCCGACGACTTTGGGGAGAGCACCCTGCGCCTCATCCCCACGCTGATCCGTGAGGAGCTCAACGGGGAGGAGCGCGCGGCCGCGCTGCTCGACGCCCTGACCCCTCAACTCATCGAGGAGGCCGGCGACACGCCGGACCTGCCGCAGGGCACCACGCTCGCGATGCTCGCGCTGGTACGCGACGTCGGCGACACGGCTCAGGACCTGTACCGCACCTACGTCGCCGTCCGGATCGATCCGGACACCGGCACCTGGGACGACAGCCTCTACGACTTCTCCTGGACCTACCAATGGCATCGGCTCCAGGAGGACCTGCCCGACACGCTCACCGTTCCGATCGACTGACCCACCACCGCCGAGGAGGCCCGCATGGACGCCACTGCACCCGCTTCGATCGCCCCGGGACGGCTGCGCGCGCTCGCGGCGCGGCACCGGAACTTCCTGATCTACGCCGTCATCGGCGGCGGAGCCGTCGTCCTGGACGTGGGCGTGTACGCGCTGCTCGCGGTGCCCGCGGGGATGCATCCGGTCTTCGCGAACACCATCTCCACGTTCGTCTCCATGATCTTCAGCTTCACGTCGAACAGCATCCTCAACTTCAAGGTGACCGACCGCATCGTCGCGCGCTTCCTGTCCTTCGCGCTCGTGACCGGGATCGGCTACCTCGTGAGCACGCTGATGCTGGCGATCCTCGTCGACGGGCTGCACGTGCATGCCTTGGTCGCGAAGGGCATCACCCTGCCGGTGGTGCTGATCCTGCAGTTCACGCTCAATAAGAAGACCACGTTCGCCCCGTCTGCTGAGAGGACCCCGTCATGATCGAGCCCACGAGCACTGCCGCCCGCATCGCGGTGGTCGGAGGAGGCTTCACCGGCCTCACCGCCGCCTACGAACTCGCCAAGGCGGGTCACCATGTGGAGGTCTACGAGGCCGCCCCGACGTTCGGCGGCCTGGTCGCCGGCTTCGAACTCGAGGACGGGTTCCCGCTGGAGCGGGCTTATCACTTCCTCTACACCACCGACAAGTGGATGATCGGCATGGCCGAGGAGCTGGGCATCCGCGACAGGCTCAGCTTCCATCCGAGTTCGATCAAGGCGTTCCACGAGGGTGAGCGGTACGGCTTCACGACTCCGCTCGAGCTGCTTCGCTTCAAGCCGCTGTCCCTCATCGACCGCATCCGCACCGGCCTCACCGGCCTGCGCACGCTGTCGCTCAAGAACTGGCAGCCGCTCACCACCGTCACCGCCTACGAGTGGCTGTGCAAGGTGAACGGCAAGAAGGCGACCGACATCGTGTGGAAGCCGCTGCTCATGGGCAAGTTCGACGTCTACTGGGACAAGGTGACCATGGCGTGGCTGTGGACCCGCATCCACGTGCGCCAGACCTCGAAGATCAAGGGGGAGCAGACCGAGCGGCTCGGCTACTTCGAGGGCGGCTTCCGCATCATGGTCGACCGCTGGCTCGAGGAGCTCACCGCGCGGGGCGCAGTGCTGCGCCCGAGCACGCCCATCCAGGCCTTCACGGAGGTCGAGGGCAAGCCCGCGCTGGTCATCGATGGGGAGGAGCGCCGGTTCGACGCGGTGCTCGGCGCGATCCCGAGCACGGCGCTCGCGCGCGCGGCCAAGGACCACCCCGCCATGACGCCCGAGTACTCGAAGCTCCTCACGGACATCGACTACCTGGGCGCGGCACTCATGGTCATCACCACCGACCGGCCCATCACGGACGTGTACTGGCATCAGATCCACGACCTCGACGCGCCGTTCCTCGTGTTCCTGAGCCTCGACTCGCTCATCGGGGTGGAGAACACGGGTGGGCGGTACATCTATTACATCGGCGACTACGTCCAGAACGACGACGAGCTGATGACCATGGACGAGGACGCGCTGCGCGAGCGCTGGTACGCCGGGCTCGAGAAGCTCCTGCCGGAGTTCACGCGCGACATGGTGACGGAGTCGCACGTGTTCCGCTTCCGCAACGCGCAGCACATCGTCGACGTGACGTTCCAGTCGCGTATCCCGGAGATGAAGACGCCGCTGCCCGGCTACTTCCTCGCCAACTTCGCTCAGGTGTTCCCCGAGGACCGCGGCACCAACTACGCCGTGCGCGACGGTCTCAAGGTCGCGGAGCTCATCGAGGAGTCGCTGGCCCAGGAGCCCACGCGCGTCGCCCGCGACGAGGCGCCGACCATCCCGGCGGACCTGGGCTCGGCGGCCTCCTGAGCGGCGCCTCCTGGGGACCACGCGGCCAGCCCGCCGTGTGCTCCCCAGGGCGGGCGGTGCATCGTCCCCGGGGACGATGCACCGCCTAGCCTCCGGTGAGGGCCGCCAGTTCCTCGGCGTAGGAGAGGTCGTACGAGCCGGCGCCGAACGAGTCCCAGTAGTGGTGGGCCTCGTAGCGGAAGTTGTCCGCCGGGTCGGAGATCCACCCGGTCGGGTGGTTCGAGCGCCACTTGGCGAGGCTCGACCAGTCGTAGCCGGCGACCAGGATGAGGTGCTCGTCGCCCGCCTCGCGCAGCGCCGTCACGGCCTCCTGGCTCACGCGCTCCCACAGCAGCGCGGGCGAGCCGGCGTCCTCGGCTCCCAGGTTGTTGGGCTCGTTCATGAGTCCCCAGCCCGCGATGGCGGGGTGCTCGCCCCAGGTGTCGGCGAGGTCCAGCCAGAAGTCCGTGAACTGCTGCGTCGTGAGCCACTCCGAGCCCACGAGCGAGGCCCCCCATTGGGTGACGTACGAGCCGTAGTTGTGCAGGTCCAGGATCACGTCGATCCCGGCCGCCGCGGCGGCGTCGAGCTGCGCCGTGACGAGGGCGACGTGGTCGGCGTCGAGGGGGCCGTCCAGCTCGGGCTGGAGACGCTCCCACCTCACGGGCAGGCGGACCAGGTCGATGCCGCGGTCGGCGAGCCACGCGTAGGACTCGAGGGGCTCGGCCTGGAACTTGCCGCCCAGTTCGCCCAGGTTGACGTTGGAGAAGTCCTCGTTGGTGCCGAAGTCGAGGCCCGCCACGTTGACGCCGTGGCGTGCGGGTGAGTCGCCGGTGCGCTCGGCCTCGAGGCGCTCGATGATGTCGCCCTGCGGGCTGCCGGTGTCGAGCGATCCGCTGCCCGCCTCTCCATAGATGAGCAACCGGTAGTCCAGCGGCCACGCCGTGCCGGCCGCCCACCCGGTGGTCCACAGCCCCTCCTGCTCGGCGAGCAGGTACCAGTATTCGCCCAGGGTGGTCCACTCGGCGTCCCCAGCGTTGTCCCATCCCACCTCGCCCACGAAGCCCTCGGCGTCGTGCTCGTCGAGCCACGCGATGAAGTCGCGCAGCTCGTCGAGGTGCACCTCCTGCAGGGCGTCGAACTCCAGACCGGCGAGCACGTCGTCGTCGGCCGAGGCCGCCGGAGTGGGCGATTCCGGCGGCTCGGTCGCCGGGGTCGTGGAGGGGGACGGCGTCGCCGAGGTGGAGCCGTTCGCGGTCGGCGTGCCGGAGAACGTGCCCGACAGTGCGAGCGCCCCCGCCCCGATGGCGATCACGCCGATCCCCAGGGCGATGGGCCAGACCGCGCGGCCGCGCGGCTGGCTCGAGTCGGACTCGCGCGACATGCTCAAGAACGGACACCCCTCGGGCGATCCGGCGTGCCGGACCGTGACGATCGACTGTGCTGGTCGTGGTGCCAGCCTAACGGGCAAGGACTGTTGACGTAACAGCGTCCTACGTGGCTCCTTCCTCGATGGCGGGCTCGGGGGCCGCCTCCTCCGCCTCGGCGACGATGCGATTGACCATGCCGGAGAAGACGAGCGCGTGGAAGGGCAGCATGGTGAGCCAGTACAGGCGGCCGGTGAGCCCGCGCGGGAAGAACACCGCGCGCTGCCAGTAGTCGGCGCCCTGGGCGGAGGGGGTGACGCCCAGCTCGAGCCAGGCCTTGCCGGGCACCCTCATCTCCGCCCGGAGCCGCAGCAGGCGTCCCTCCTCGACCCGCTCGACGCGCCAGACGTCGATCGCGTCGCCCTCGGTGACGCGCGCGTGCGTGCGCCGTCCCCGCTGGGCCCCCACGCCCCCGGTGACACGATCGATCAGTCCGCGAGTCGCCCACAGCACCGAGGCCGAATACCAGCCCGTCGCCCCACCCACCTGGGTGATGACGTCCCACACGGCCCGCGCATCGGCCGTGGTGGTCTTGTGCCGCTCGTCCTTGAAGACGGTGCGTCCCGCCCATTCGGGATCGGAGGGCAGCGGGTCGCTGGGGGCGCCGCTGACCCGCGAGTCGACCCAGCTGGTCTCCACCTGGTCGACCTCGATGCGCCCGAGCGCGTACGCCACCGAGTCCCGGTAGCTCATGAGCCCCTCGGGCGGCGGCGGGACGAGGGCGTCGATCGTGTGGTCGCGCATCACGCACGAGTGCAGGAGCGACTCGACCAGGGGGCGGGCGATCTGGCGCGGCACGGGGGTGACCAGACCCACCCAGTGCGAGGCGAGGCCGGGGGTGAGCACGGGCAGCGCGGTGATCGCCCGTTGGGGCAGCCCGGCGACGGCGGCGTACCCGTTCATCATCTCCGAGTAGCGCATCACGTCGGGGCCGCCGATGTCGAAGGTGTCGTTGACCCGCCCTTCCACACGTGCGGCGGCGAGAAGGTAGTAGAGCACGTCGCGCACCGCGATCGGCTGAATGGTGTTGCGCACCCACCTGGGCGCGGGCATGTAGGGCAGCACCTCGGTGAGGTGGCGGATCATCTCGAAGGAGGCGGAGCCGGACCCGATGACCACGCCCGCCTGGAGCACGATGGTGGGCGTGGCGGAGGCGAGCAGGATGTCGCCCACCTCCTGGCGCGAGGCGAGGTGCGCGGAGAGTTCGACCCCGTCGGGGTGGAGGCCGCTCAGATAGACGATGCGGTCCACCCCGTGCGAGGCGGCGGCCTTCGCCGTGGTGAGGGCGATGGCGCGGTCGAGCCGTCCGTAGTCCTTGCCGCTGATCATCGAGTGCACCAGGAAGTAGACGACGTCGACGCCGGCCATCGCGCGGTCCATGGCCTCGGCATCGGACGCGTCGCCCTCGACGATCTCCACCTCGCCGGCCCAGGGGAGCGCCTCGAGCCGGCGGCGGGACCTGGTCAGCGCGCGGACCCGATAGCCACCGGCGAGGAGGCGCGGCACCAGTCGTCCGCCGATGTACCCCGTCGCGCCGAGCACCAGGACCAGGGGTGCGGACCCGTCGGCCTTCGGGACGGAGCGCAGGCCCTCCTCGGAGCCGAAGGGGCTGTTCGGGGGAAGTTCGAGGGCGGCATCGGGGTGGGCGTCGGGGTCCGGGTCGTTCACGGGGGTCTCCGTTCTCCAGGTCCGCGGCACCGTCGCACGCACCAGGAGAACCAGTCTGCGGCGCCCAGGTATTCCCGGACCGCGACCCGCGGCGGGCGGGTGCGGCGCGGCTCGACGCGCCCTGGCGTGGGGGCGGGTGTATACCGAAGGAGGAGGGGCGGAAGCCGTCCGTCGGTGTCGAGGAGGCGGCATGGACACGTCCGGAGCGCGATCGCGCCGCGCGCGGTGGGCCGGCGCGGCGTACCTCGGGTACATCGCGGTGACGATCGCGGCGACCGCCGTGCTCGGCGCCGTGGTGGTGGACGACGACGGCGCCACGGTCGGCGCGTTCCACGACCGGCCGGGGCTCGTGGGTCTCGCCGTGGTCCTCGACGCCGGCGCAGCGGTGCTGTTCCTCGTCACCGCGTGGACCCTCTACAGGCTGTTGCGCGACGTCCGGTCCGGCGTCGCGTTGCTGTTCGTGCTGCTCAACGCCGCCGGCGTGGCGATCCAGGGCGCTGCGGCGGGTGCCCTCGCGGCGGCGCGCGCGGTGGGCGGCGAGGAGGGTGCCGATCCAGCCACGGTCCTGCTGCTCGTCGATCTTCATGCGGAGGGGTTCGTCGTCGCCCAGTTCTTCTACGCGGCGTGGCTGCTGCCCCTGGGGTACCTGGTGCTCACCTCCGGATTCCTGCCGCGTTGGCTCGGCTACCTGCTCATCGTCGAGTCCGGTGCCTGGATGCTCTATCCGTTGCAGCACCTCCTGGCGCCCGGTGCCGACTGGCTCGTGTACGCGAGCTCGGCCGTCGGCTTCGCCGGGGAGTTCGGCCTCGCGCTCTGGTTGCTGGTGCGTGGTACTCGGGAGACCGCGAGGGTGGCGCGCACGTGAGCCCGGCCGAGTCCACGACGGGAGCACCGCGACCCCTCTGGCCGCTGGCGGCGGGCGCGCTGGCGGGCGGAGCCTATGCATGGGCCAGGCGGGGGCCGGGCTCCGCGCGCTGGCGGTTCGACCGGGCCGACGCCCGGCCGTTCGCTGCACCCTCGCGCATCGCGACGACGGCCGACCTCGACGGGCTTCCCGAGGCGGCCGCGCGCCTGCTGGGCTCCGCGGGCGTGGTGGGCAGGCCGATCCCGGCGGGCATGAGGGCGCACGTGACCGGACGGCTGCGCAGCGCGCCGGACGCCGCATGGATGCCCTTCCGGGCGCGCCAGGTGTCCACGTTCGCGCCCCGCCCGACCCGGAGGTTCCTCATGCAGGCCACCATGCGCGGGCTGCCGGTCGAGGTGCTGCACCAGATGGAGGGCCGCACGGCGACCATGCGGGCGAAGGTGTTGTCGCTCATTCCCGTCATCACGATGAGCGGCCCCGAGGCCGACCGCGCCGAGGCGGTCACGTTCCTCAACGACATGTGCGTGTTCGCGCCGGGCGCGCTTCTCGACGCACCCGTGACGTGGCAGGGGATCGACGCGGAGCGCGTGCGCGTCGAGTACGACGCCCAGGCTGGGCGCGTGGGCGCGGAGCTCACGATCAGCCGCGACGGAAGGCTCGTCGACTTCGTCTCCCACGACCGAGTCCAGGATCCCGGCACTCCACGTTCGCGCCGCCTCGACTGGTCCACGCCGATCGACGAGCACGCCGTACGCGACGGTGCGAGCATCGGCGTCCACGGCGGCGCACGCTGGCGGGAGGACGGCCGTTGGTGGACCTACCTCGAGTTGAGGATCGATGACCTCTCGTACGCGACGCGGGCTCCTCAGTCGAGGAAGATGTCGGGGTAGAGCGCCTCGTCCGGCGTGCCCGGCACCGCCGCGTATCCCGACAGGTCCGTGATGCCCGCCTCCGCGAGCACGTCCTCGACCACGAGCGAGCGTCCGGTCAGCTCGCGGGACGATGCGGTGATCACCTCGTACGCGGCGTCCGCGTAGATCTGCGGAGTCCGGCTGAGCGCCATGAGCCGGTCGCCCCCGGGAAGCTTGTCGATCGCGGCCGTGGCGATCGTGGTGCGCGGCCACAGCGTGTTCGCGGCCACGCCTCGGGAGGCGAACTCCGCGGCCATTCCCAGCGTCACCATGGTCATCGCGAACTTCGCCACCGAGTAGCCCGTGTGCGCCCCGAGCCACTTCGCGGTGGGGTTGAGCGGCGGCGACAGGGACAGAATGTGCGGGTTGTCCGAGGCCGTCAGGTGGGGCAGGGCGGCCCGCGAGAGCATGAAGGTGCCGCGGACGTTGACGTCCTGCATGAGGTCGTACTTCTTCTCGGACAGGACGGCCGTAGGGGACAGGTCGATCACGCTGGCGTTGTTGACCACCACGTCGATCCCGCCGAACCGCTCGACCGTCTCCGCGACGGCACGGGCGATGTCGTCGTCGTTGCGGACGTCGCCCACGATCGGGTGGGCGTGGCCCCCGGCGGCGACCACCGCATCGGCCGCCGTGTGAAGCGTGCCCTCGAGGGTGGGATGCGGCGCGTCCGTCTTGGCGAGCATCGCGACGTTCGCGCCGTCGCGGGCGGCGCGCACCGCGATCGCGAGCCCGATGCCGCGGCTGCCGCCGGACATGAGGAGGGTGCGGCCCGCGAGACCGCCTCCGGCGCTCACCGGCGGCCCCCGGCGGCGGCAGCGGCGAAGGCCGCGATGCGCTCCGACGCCTCCGCGCCGACGAACGCGGCTCCGATGGTGCGGGCCTCGTCGTCCAGGCTCTCCCTGAAGGTGCGGGTGGCGGAGGCGCGCACGAGCCGCGCGGCCTGGCCGAGCGCCCCGCTGGGCCCGTCCGCCCAGCCTCGCGCGATCTCCAGCGCCCGATCGAGGGGCGCCGCGGACACCTCCGCGACCATGCCCCAGTCGCGCGCGGTGGCCGCGTCCAGCTCCCGGTCCGACAGGAGCAACTCGAGCGCGCGGCGCTCGCCGACCGCGCGCGTAAGCAGCGTGCTCACCCCCAGGTCGGGGGAGAGGCCCACGCCCGCGTACCGGCCGGCCACGCGCAGGTCCTCGCCCGCCACCACGTAGTCGGCCGCGAGCAGCAGGCCGATGCCGCCGCCCGCGACCGCGCCCTGCGCGGCGGCGACCACGGGGATGGGGGCCTCGACGAGCGCCGCGATGCCCGCGTGGATCTGGTGCGCCGCGGCGGTGATGCCGTCCTGGTCCGCGCCCGACTGCGCCATCGCGAGCACGTCGCCGCCGGCGCAGAAGGCGCGCCCCTCGGCGGAGACGAGGATCGCCCGGGTGCCCGGGTCCGCGACCGCGGCGAGACACGCGTCCCGGTACTCGCTGCCCATGGCGAAGTCGAACGCGTTGAGCCGGTCGGGGCGCGCGAACGTGAGCCGGGCGATGCCGTCGTCGAGCGAGAGTCGGATGGATCCGGGCATGGGGGACCTCCAGGCGATTCGTCGTTGAGCCGTCGTGCGCCCATCCTGGCACAGCGTGCCGTCCTGGCGGCGGGCGCGACGTCCGAATTGCCCCGAGTGTCGTTCGCCACACCTGAACGGGGCCCTCCGACCTTGGTCCCGGACCCGCGTGCGGGTCCGGCTGAGGATGGCGGCATGGCAACGCCGCCCGAGAACAATGACTGGACCCAGGCCGAGATCGACGCGCGCTTCAGCGAGATCATCGCCCCCCTCGAGGGGCGGTGGATCGCACGGGGCGGACACGAGTCCACCCCGACATCCGCCCCTACCGCGGCGACCGCGCGACGCGACAGGCGTCGACGCGGCCCCTGGCGACGCCCGCTGATGCTCGCGGCGTCCGCGCTGACGGTGGCGGGCCTCACCAGCGTGTTCATGCCTCCCGCGCAGGCGGCGGAGATCGCGCTCGACTTCCCGGCGTCGACCAGCGTGCAGCAGGTGTCCGAGCGCCACTTCGAGGTGGCCGACTCCTTCGGGGAGGCCTCGGTCACGCTGCACCGTGGCGCGCACGCCACGGCGAGCCGAGGACCGGGCGACGCGTGCGACTCCGTCGTCGAGCCCGTCGCCGTGGGCGGGCACCTGGCCGAGCGCGCCGTGGTCGACTGTCCCGACGGCCGCATCGACCGCGTGGTCGTGACCGTGGGCGAGGACCAGCTCATCGCCACGCGCGCGGTCGGAGCCTCCGAGGACCTGTCCGCGGGGGACGATGCATGGCTCGCCTGGCTCGCGGGACTGGGACTCGGGACGGCGCTCGAGCCCGAGGGGCTGTAGGCCGCGCCGGGTGGCCCTGGCATCCCGTCGGTGCCGTGGACGAAGGCGCGGGGGATGCGACGCGCGTGCCGTCGCCTACGCTGAGGAGATCGCCCGACCGTCGCCCGCCCAAGGAGCAGCCATGTCCAGCCACCGCATCTTCTCGATGAGCTTCGCGAAGATCTACCCGCTGTACGTCCAGAAGGTCGAGCGAAAGGAGCGCGCCCGCGAGGACCTCGATCGCGTGCTGACCTGGCTCACCGGCTACGACGAGGAGGGCCTCGCAAGGGCGGTCGATGGCGAGGTGGACGTCGAGACGTTCCTCACCGAGGCGCCCGCGTACAACCCGCATGCGGACCTCATCACGGGCGTGATCTGCGGTGTGCGCGTCGAGGAGATCGAGGACCCGCTCATGAAGCGCGTGCGTCAGATGGACAAGCTGGTCGACGAGGTCGCGCGGGGGAAGAGGATGGAGTCGATCCTGCGCGGCTGAGCGGCGGGGCGGCGCCTGCCGGGACTCAGCCGAAGCGGAGGAAGACCGGCGCGCTCTGCCAGATGCGCGTCTGCTGGACGCCGCTGCCGTAGCCCACGGCCTCGACCTGCTGGTTGCCGCCCACGTAGATGGACACGTGCCCGGGCGACCAGATGACGTCGCCGGGCCGGGCGTTCGCCCGGGACACGACGGTGCCGACCGAGCGGATCGCGCCCGAGGAGTGGGGCAGGCTGATGCCGATCTGCGCGTACGACCACGACACGAGGCCCGAGCAGTCGAACGCCCAGGGGCCCGTGGCCGCGTAGCGGTAGGTGGAGCCGATGCGCGACTGGGCCGCGCCGACCACGCCGCCCGTGCTGACGGCAACGGTCGAGGAGTCGGTTGCGGCCGTCGAGGTGCTGCCGGTGACCGTGGTGGTGTTGCCCACGAGAATCGCGGCGGGCTCGACGTAGTCCTCGAGCGATCCCTTGGCGACGAAGCCGGTGACGCCGTCCTCCGTGTAGACGCGCACGAACCCGTCCTCGACGTGGCGCTCGTCATCGGTGCCCAGCTCCGCGTCCTTGGCGAGCGTGCGCAGCTCCTCCGACTCGGACGAGGGCGCGGCGTAGAGCGTCGTGGCGGCCGTGGTGACGACCTCGGGTTCGGCGGCGAGCCGCTTGGCCTTCTCGATCTGCTCGGGCTGGTCGCGGAGGGGAGTGACGGCCGGAGTCTCGGGCGCGTCCGCCTGCCAGGTGAGGTCCGTGGAGGCGGTGATCTCCGTGATCGCGCCGTCTCCGGAGGTTGCGGCGTCGTCCTCGGCCATGCCCTGCGTCTCCGCCGCGGCCGCCTCGGGCGCCTCGACCGAGAGCGGCACCGCGTCCACCTGGGAGATGTCCGCGAAGAGAGCGCTCGCCTGAACCGACTCGGTGGCCGCACTCGCGTCGGCCGGCGACATGATCGCGCCGGCACCGTAGCCGAGCGTCATCGCGCAGCCCGCGACCGCGACGGCGGCGACGCGATTGACGGGCGCGAAGCGCACCGGGCGACGATTGGACAAGTTCTCTCCCTCAGAAGGCTTCAACGAAGATAACAAAATGGTCACGGAGCGCGAAATCTTGCGGCGTGTCGTTGCTCACAGGCGCCGATGCGGGGGCCGGGGACATCGGCGGCCGGGCGCTTGGACTTTGCGACGGCCTCGGGACACAATGGCGGTGCCGTCACGCATCAAACGAGGCCTCGGATCCACATCGAGTGGGCATTGCGGACGGGCGACACCCGTACGTTGGCGGGCGACCGCCCACCCAGACCCGAGGAGCCCACATGACCGTGACCATCCAGACGACCACGTCCGGATCGCTGCCGCGCACCCCCGAGCTCGCCGCCGCGAACGCGGCGCTCGCGAAGGCGGAGGACGGCTTCACGCTGGTCCGCACGCCCGAGTACGACGAGCTCGCGGAGCAGGCCGTCAAGGACATCGTCAAGCGCCAGGTCGAGGCCGGCATCACCATCGTCGGCGACGGCGAGCTGGGCAAGGCGATGTCCGCGTCCCACGACTTCGGCGCCTGGTGGTCGTACTCGTTCCAGCGCACCGCGGGCCTCGCGCTGCCCGAGCCGGGCGCGCCCATGCCGGAGCCGGTGCGCTCCGAGCCCGGCAACGTGCGCCTCACCTCCATGAACGACCGTCGCGACTGGGTCGCCTTTGCGGCGGCCTACGGCGACCCGACGTCCGGCGTGCTGCTGGGCGAGCCGCCGTTCTGGCCGCAGGCGGTCGGGCCGCTGTCGTACCGCGGTCACGACCTGATCGCCCACGACATCGCGAACCTCAAGTCCGCCCTCGCGGACGCCGGCCTCGAGAAGGGCTTCCTGACCTCGCTCGCGCCCGGCTCGGCCGCGCGCATCGGCAACGCGTTCTTCCCGTCCGAGGAGGAGCACATCGCGGCCTGGGCGGACGTGATGCGCGAGGAGTACAAGGCGATCGTCGACGCGGGCCTGACCGTGCAGCTCGACGACCCGTCGCTCGCGGAGTCCTGGGACCAGATCAACCCCGAGCCCTCCGTCGCGGACTACCGCGCCTTCCTCCGCACCCGCATCGACGCGATCAACCACGCGATCGCGGGCCTGCCCAAGGAGCAGGTGCGCCTGCACATCTGCTGGGGATCGTGGCACGGCCCCCACACCACGGACCTCGAGCTGCGCCACATCCTGGACCTGCTCCTGGAGATCGAGGCGGGCGAGTTCTCGTTCGAGGCCGGCAACGTGCGCCACGAGCACGAGTGGAAGGTGTGGCGCGACGCGGATTTGCCCGCGGGCGCCCGCATCCTGCCCGGCGTCGTGAGCCACGCGACCAACGTGGTCGAGCACCCCGACCTGGTGGCCGAGCGCATCGTCCGCTTCGCGGAGATCGTGGGCCCGGAGAACGTGGTCGCGTCCACCGACTGCGGCCTGGGCGGTCGCGTCCACCCGCAGATCGCGTGGGCCAAGCTGGACTCGCTCGGTGAGGGCGCCCGCCGCGCGGCGGCGCTTCTCAACGGCTGAGCCTTCCCCCGCAGGCGCGCGGCGCCGGTCCCAGGGCCGGCGCCGCGTCCGCTCGGGCGGTTGCTGCAAGGGTCAGGCGGGGGCGGCGTCCGGCACCGGGCGAGGCGCCCGCCCGGCGCGCACCGCGAGGGCCGAGGCGCCGATGACCAGCGCGATGCCCACGAGCGCCTGCCACGACAGGCGCTGACCCAGCGCCACGAAGCCGGCGATCGAGGCGATCGCGGGCATGAGGCTCATGAGGATCGCGAACGTCGCAGGCCGGATCCGGCGCAGCGCCGCCATCTCGAGGACATAGGGGATCGCCGACGACAGCACGGCGACCGCCGCGCCCAGCGCGAGCGTCGCGGGGTCGAGCAGCGCCGTCCCGGCCGACGCGATGCCGAGCGGCAGCGCGGCGACGGCGCCCAGGGCCATGGCGATCGCGAGGCCATCGTGTCGCCGGAAGCGCCGGCCGGTCGCGGCCGACATGAGGATGTACCCCGCCCAGCACGCGGCCGCCGCGAGCGCGAACGCGACGCCCCACGGGTCGAGCGACTCGAAGCCGCCGCCGCTCATGAGCACCACGCCGGCCAGCGCGATCCCCGCGGCGATCCACGACACCAGACGCCTGCCGGTGATGATCGCCAGCACGAGGGGTCCGAGCATCTCGATCGTGACGGCGGCCCCCAGCGGGATGCGTGCGATGGCCTGGTAGATGGTGATGTTCATGGCCGCCAGGCAGGCCGCGAAGCCGGCCACCGTGAGCCAGTCCGCTCGCTGGAGACCCCGGATGCGGGGGCGCAGGACCGCCAGGAGCAGGATCGCGGAGAACGCGAGGCGGAGGAAGACGATCCCGCCCGGCCCCGCGCGCGGGAACAGCAGCACCGCCAGCGCGGCGCCGAACTGCTGCGTGAACGCGCCGGCGACCACGAGGGAGACGGCGCCGCCGGAGCCCAGGCCGCGCGTCAGCCCGGCGCCCGGACGTGCCACCCGCGTGCGTCAGCCGTCGCGGCGCTTGAGGCGCGGCTTGCGAGCGGGCTTGCGGTCGTCGAAGCCGCCCGTGCGCCCGCCCTTGCCGAAGCTCTTGCCCCCGGACGATGCGCGGCCGGGCTTCGAGTCGCGCCGATCGCCGCGGTCCCGCCCGTAGCGGTCCCCACCGTCCCGGTCCGAGCGATCCGAGCGGTATCCGCGGTCCTCACGGTCCCGGTCTCGGTTGCGGTCGCCGTAACGGTCGCCGTAACGGTCGCCGTAACGGTCGCCGCCCCCGCGGTTGCCGTCGCCGTAGCGGTCGTCGCCGTCGCGGCGCTGGCGCTTGACGGTGCCCGGCCCGCGATCCACCTGCAGCTCGATGAGCTGACCCGAGATGCGAGTGCGGGAGAGCTTCTCGAGCGTCGCGGGGGAGAGGTCGCCCGGCAGCTCGACCAGCGAGAAGTCCGGCTTGATGGTGATCGCGCCGAAGTCGCCCCGGTCCAGGCCGCCCTCGTTCGCGATCGCGCCGACGATCTGACGGGGCTCCACCTTCTGGCGACGGCCCACGGAGATGCGATAGGTGACCCGACCGTCACGGGGCGTGCGAGGACCGCGGCCCCCTGCATCGTCCCTGGTCCGGCCGGCGCCCTTGTCGGGGGCGAGGGACTGGCGGGGGAGCTCCTCGTGCTCGTCGAGCAGCAGGCGGGTGTCGCCCTGGGCGACCACGGCGAGCGCGGCGGCGACGTCCGCCTCCGGCACGTCGTGGTGCGCGACGTAGTGGTTGATGATGTCGCGGAAGCGATCGATGCGGTCGGACTGCGACAGGGCCGCGGTGATCGAGTCGTCGAACCGGGTGAGGCGGCTCGCGTTGATGTCGCCCACGGTGGGCAGCTGCATCGGCGTGAGCGGCTGGCGGGTCGCCTTCTCGATCGAGGCGAGGCGGCGGCGCTCGCGCGGCGTGACGAAGGCGATGGCGTCGCCGGTGCGGCCGGCGCGGCCGGTGCGGCCGATGCGGTGGACGTAGGACTCGGTGTCCACCGGGAGGTCGTAGTTGAACACGTGGGTGATGCGGTCGACGTCGAGGCCGCGCGCGGCGACGTCCGTGGCGACCAGGAGGTCGAGCTTGCCGGCCTTGAGCTGGTTGACGGTGCGCTCGCGCTGCGCCTGAACGATGTCGCCGTTGATGGCGGCGGCCGCGAAGCCCCGGGCGCGGAGGCGCTCGGCGACGGTCTCCGTCTCGTTCTTGGTGCGCGTGAAGACGATGGCCGCCTCGAAGTTCTCCACCTCGAGGATGCGCGCGAGCGCGTCGAGCTTCTGCTGGTAGGACACCACCACGTAGCGCTGGGTGATGTTCGCGGCGGTCGCCGTCTTCTGCTTGACCGTCACCTCCTGCGGGTTGCGCAGGTGCTTGGTCGCGATGCGGCGGATCGAGGCGGGCATGGTCGCGGAGAACAGTGCGACCTGCTTGTCGTCCGGGGTGGCGGCGAGGATGGTGTCGACGTCCTCGGCGAAGCCCATCTTGAGCATCTCGTCGGCCTCGTCGAGCACCATGTACTTCAGCTCGGACAGGTCGAGCGTGCCGCGGTCCAGGTGGTCCATGATGCGGCCCGGCGTGCCGACGACGATGTGCACGCCCCGGCGCAGCGCCGACAGCTGCACGCCGTACGCCTGGCCGCCGTAGACGGGAAGGATGTGGATCTTGTCGGAGTGGCCGGCGTACTGCTCGAAGGCCTCGCAGACCTGGAGCGCGAGCTCGCGGGTGGGGGCGAGCACCAGAGCCTGAGGCTTCTTGGCGGAGCGGTCGAGGCCGTCGAGGACGGGCAGCGCGAAGGCCGCCGTCTTGCCGGTGCCGGTCTGCGCGAGGCCGATCACGTCCTGCCCCGCGAGGAGCAGCGGGATGGTCTGGGCCTGGATGGGGGAGGGCGTCTCGTAGCCGACGGCCTTGACCGCCTTGAGGAGGGGTGCGCTGAGCCCCAGGTTGTCGAAGGTGGGACCGGCGGGCGCGTCCCCGGTGGCCGTCGTGTCCGTGGACGTGGTGTCACTCATATGCCCAGGTTAGTCGCGATCTGCGCGGATGGGTCGGAACCGGGCGCTCAGGCGGCGTCGCGGGGGCCCTGGAGCACCAGATACGCCGTCCCCGCGGCGCCGAGCACCAGGGTGCCGATGAGGACGTCGAGCACGGTCAGCGGCGGCATCGTGGCGGCCAGTACCACGAGCACCAGGGCGAGCCAGCACCACAGCAGCCAGGGGAGGCGCCGGAGCACCATCGCGACACCCTCGGGCCGCCAGCCGCGTCGGTCCAGGGCGGCCGTGCCCCGAGCGATCGCCGATGCGCCGGCGCGCCGTACCGTCGCCGCGGCCGCGCTCGAGCCGCCGAAGAGCGCCCCGGCGAGGATGAACAGCGCCCCGAGCGCCGCGTACGCGAGCATAACCGCGGCCGTCTCGCCGGTGAGGGTTCCGTAGATGGCGGAGGTCGCGTCGGCGGGCACCTCGGTGGCGAGGAGCGTCGCGATGACGGAGCCGCCGACCGCGATGAGACCGCCCAGCGTCAGGCCGACGATCAGCAGCAGGGTGCCTGCGACGGCGAGCGCCCGGGCTCGGCGGGGGTGCAGCGCCACGCCGAGCACCAGCAGGGTCAGCGCCACCCACGGCAGCACGGTGCCCACCGTCGTGAGGATCGAATAGCCCAGCCGCGCCTTCGCGACGGAGGGCACCTGGGCGACCGTGATGCTCGCGTCCACCTCGGGGATCGCGGCCGCGAGCGTGAAGCCGGCGTCCACGAGCGCGGGTCGGAGTCGCTCGATGACCGGACCCAACTGGATCGCCACCGTGCCGGCGTCGTCGATCGCCAGGGCGCCGTCCGCATCGGCCTCCATGACGGCGACAATCTGACGATGGGTGAGGCGAAGCGCCTCCTCCCAGGTGGTCGCGAAGGCCCGCGACTCGACCACCGCCGTGAGCGCGCTGCGGATCGCGACGCGGGCCTGGTCGGCGAGCAACGGCCCGAGTAGCTCGGAGGCGTTCGCCAGCCGCGGTGAGGTGTCCTCGTCGAAGACGGAGGTGAGCAGGTCGTCGACCAGGGCGTCCGTGTCGAGGGCCGCGTCGATCGCCTGCGTCGCCTCGTCGACGACGAGCGCCTGCACCGCCGGGTCGCTCGCCAGGGGCGCGAGGGTGCGCACGAACGCCTCGGTGTCGCTCGCCTCGCGGACGGCGAAGGCGGCCACCGTCGCCAACGGTGCGATCACGGTCGCCAGGACGATCAGCGCGATGGCGAGGAACGCCCTCCCGCGATGGCTGCCGGTGGACGATGCGGCGGCCGGGTGCGTCGCGGTCACCCCCAGGGCGGGTCGGGTGGCCTGGTCGTCGAGGGCGGCGCGCAGCCGTAGGTTCTCGGCCTCGAGCGCGGCAAGCCGCGCCTCGAAGTCCGCGGTGTTCGGCTCGGTCATGGCGCCTCCTCGGGGGTGGGCCGCCCGCGTGTGAGCGACTGTCACCCCTGGGTCGAGCCTAGGGTGCCGTGGCTTATCGGGGGCGGGCGCACAGCCGGCAATCCACAAGGCCGCGTCCGGTTTGTCGGGAATGTCAGAGGGTCGAGGTTGACTTGCGACATGGAGTTGAACGCCGCCCGTGCCGCCACCGTCGTGGCGGATCTGGGCGCGCACGACGGCGCGGACTCCCGCGAGTTGGACGACGACGAGCTGTGGGTCGCGCTGGAGCGCGCCTGCCGCCTGATCAATGAGGCGCGGGTGTACGCGGCGCCGTTGGCGGCGCAGGCCAAGCGTCGGTCGCCGTCCCGGGTGACGGGATTCGCGAAGAAGGCGGGACACGGATCGGCCGAGCGGCTCATCGCGGCGCTGCTCACGGGCACGCTCGCGGAGGCGCACCGGCTGATCGAGGCGGGCATGGCCGCGGATCCGGAGGAGGACCCGCCCGATCCGGACGACGATGACCAGGGCGATAGCGACCACGACCGGGGCGACCCCGACGGTGCCGACGGTGCCGACGACGACACTGATGACACTGACGACCCTGACGATGACGACGTGGACGATGAGTCGGACTCACAGCAGCAACGCCCCCGCGAACGTGCGCACGGGCCGGTCGAGGGTTCGCTGGCATGGGCGGTGTGGGCCGGAAAGGTCTCCGTGGATGCCGCGTCGAGGGTGCGTCTGACGCTGACGCGATTGCAGCCGGTGCTCGACGGGGGCGCGCTGTGGCAGGTGGAGCTGCGGCTCGTGAGGAAGGCGCAGGTCATGACGCTGCGGGATCTGTGGCAGGCCTGCCTGTGGGAGGAGGCGCACGGCGACCCTGAGGGGTGGAAGCAGAAGGAGGCACGCCAGCGCAAGGAGAGGTACCTGTCGATCCAGGCCGATCGCGACGGGATGGTGCAGGTGCGCGGCCAACTCGATCCCGCATCGGCCGCGCCCTTCATCGCGTACCTCGACGCGGCCCGTCGCCAGGCGTTCCAGCAGGCCCGGCGCGCCGGCGAGAACGAGGAGCGCACCGCCGGCCAGCTGAACGTCGACGCGCTCGCGGTGCTGGCCTCCCACGCGACAGGCTGCGAGGCGGGCGGCGGCGTGAGGGCGACCGTGACCGTGACCATGACGCTCGATCAGCTCACGGGCGGGGGCGGGCTCGCGTCCTGCGACCAGGCGGGTGGACCGGTGTCGGCCGGGTTGGCGCGGCGCCTGGCCGCGGACGCGCAGGTGATACCGGTGGTGCTCGGGACCCGGTCGGAGGTGCTCGACGTGGGTGCCGCCGCGAGGTTCTTCACCCATGCGCAGCGGCGGGCCCTGGCGGTGCGCGACGGTGGCTGTGCCTGGTGCCATGCGGCGCCGTCGTGGTGCGAGGCCCACCACATCCTCCCCGTCAGCGCCGGAGGCCCCACGGATCTGTCCAATGGCGTGCTCCTGTGCCGGTCGTGTCACATGCGGCTGCACGACACCGACTGGACCATCGAGGTTCACGACAACACCGTCTGGTTCCGTCCGCCCGGGAGCCACGATCCCGCGCGCACGGCCGTCCTCGGCGGTCGCCATCGCTTCGACGCCGCCGCACTCCCTGATCCACCTCCACCACCGCCTGCCGGCACGGGCGTGCGTGGCGGCACAGGCGAGGCTCATGCGCCCTTGCGCACATGACCACGCGGGCTAGGGTCGAACCATGAGCATCGGGGCAGGCAAGGACGGGCGGCGCTCGTGCCGCAAGGACGCATCGACGCAGGCGCCCGCGGAGGCGGGTCCTCGGCCGCGCTGGAAAGGCGGGGCCACGAGGGGCGTCGAGAAGTGCGCCAAGAACTCCGCGCCGCCCACCTACTCGGGGAGCGTCACGATCGAGGGTGGTGCGGGAGCGGCGATTCTGCTCGGTGGCCTGGCGATCATCGTGGCCGGGTTCGTGACTGCGGTGGCCGCGACGACCGCCATCCGGGCGCGGGCGCGCGCCGCCGCGGCGGAGGACGCGCTGTGGGGAGACGACGTGCTTCCGGAGGGCTGGGTGGCTGACGACGTGCTGCCCGAGGACCTGTCGGAGTAGACCCGCGCTGGGACGGGCGGGGTCCGCCGTCTACCTGGCCACTCGTTGTCTGCTCGGTCCCGGCTGCTCGATCTCGGCCTACTCGATCACGGCCGGCGCGTGCTCCTGAAGGAACTCGTAGACCGCCACCCGGTCGATGCCGGTGGCGGACTCGGCGGGCGTGGCCGCGAGCAGCGACGAGTTGATCCTCGCGGACGGCAGCGACAGCCCGTCCCAGCGGGTGGCAAGCTCCGGCCGCGGCGCCTTGCAGCAGGCCGGCTCCGGGCAACTCGAGTAGCGTCGCGTGGTGGTGTCTCGACCCCGGAACCACTTCGAGTGCGCGTACTGCGTGCCCACCGAGACGGAGAAGTCGCCGGTGGTGTCCGTCTGCACCGCGGAGGTGCACCAGTAGGTCCCGTTGGGCTTGTCCGTGTATTGGTGGTAGATGCCGTAGCGGTCGGACCGCTCGAACACCTGCCGGGCGCTCCACTGGCGACAGACGCGCTGGCCCTCGACGTGGCCGAGCGGATCCTGCGGAAACTTGACCCCGTCGTTCTCGTAGACCTTGGTCACCACCCCGGAGGCGGAGACCTTGAGGAAGTGCACCGGCAGGCCCAGGTGCTCGGTCGCGAGGTTGGTGAAGCGATGCGCGGCGGCCTCGTAACTCACCGCGAACGCGTCGCGGAGATCCTCGACGGAGAGGTCCCGCTCGGCCTTGGCGCGCCCCAGCATCTCCGCCGCCGACTGCTCCGGCATCATCAGGGCACCGGCGAGGTAGTTGGCCTCGACCCGCTGGCGCAGCAGATCCCCGTAGTCGCGGGGCTCCTCGTGCCCGAGCACCGATCCGGCGATGGCCTGGAGCAGCACCAGCCTGCGCCCGCCGCCGGAGCCCCGGATGGGCAGGTAGATCCGGCCGTGGCGCGCGTCGGTGACGGAGCGGGTCGTGACCGGGAGGTCGTGGACGTAGTGGAGGTCGAAACCGAGGTGCCCGGCCAGGCGGGAGACCGCGGAGTGCGACAGCGGGCCGCCCCGGTGGTCGATGGCCTCGAGCAGCTCCCGGGCCCGGGCCTCGAGGTCCGGGTAGTAGTTGTGACGCTCGCGCTGGTCGGCACGCAGTTCCGTGTTGGCCCGGCGGGCCTCCTCGGGGGTGGCGGCGCGTCGCTCGTGGAGCCTCACCAGTTCCGCATGCAGCGCGAGGATCGTCTCGATGGCGGCATCGGGCAGGGACTTGCGAGCCGCGAGCGCGGGAAGCTCGAGCGACGCATACAGCGGCCCGTCCTGAATCTGCGCAAGCTCGATCTCGAGGGCATCGCGCCTCGAGGGCGGGCGCGGATCCAGCAGATCGTCGAGCGTCGCGTCGAGCGCCTCGGCGAGCCGCTTGAGCTCGCCCACGCGGAGCTCGCGTCGCCCGTTCTCGATGACGGAGATCTGGGAGGCGGCCCTCCCGATTGCCTCGCCCAGCTGCTGCACCGTGAGTCCGCGCGCGAGTCGGAGCCGACGCACCTGCCGGCCGATGGTCAGGGGAGTGGGCCCGGCCTCGTCCTCGAGGCGCGTGCCGTGCATCGGCGTCTCCATGACCCCACCCTGGCACGAGGGAATTGCGAGCGCCAGAAAACGGGCGGAAATTCTTGGTCACGGGCCCCGAAAAGGCGCCCGCGCGTTGCCTACGTTCGAGGTGTCACCCACCGATGCACGCGAAGGAGCACCGAATGTCCCCCATGATCCGCCCCGGCGACCAGACCCAGACCGCGGCCGACCTCGAGGCCGAATGGGAGTGGAGCCCCCGCTGGGCCAACGTCCGTCGCGACTACTCGGCCCAGGACGTCATCGCCCTGCGCGGGCCGGTCCGCGAGGAGGCCACCCTGGCCCGCCGCGGCGCCGAGGCGCTGTGGGACATGGTCGAGACCAACCGCGACCGCCGCGACGAGTGGGTCGCCGCGCTCGGCGCCCTCACCGGCAACCAGGCGGTCCAGCAGGTCCGCGCCGGCCTCAAGGCCATCTACCTGTCGGGATGGCAGGTGGCCGCCGACGCCAACCTGTCGGGTCAGACCTACCCCGACCAGAGCCTCTACCCGGCCAACTCGGTGCCCGCGGTGGTGCGTCGCATCAACAACGCGCTCAGCCGCGCCGCCCAGATCGAGTTCGCGGAGACCGGCACCACGTCGCGCGAGTGGATGGCGCCCATCGTGGCGGACGCGGAGGCCGGCTTTGGCGGACCGCTCAACGCCTACGAGCTCATGCACGGCATGATCCAGGCCGGCGCCGCGGGCGTCCACTGGGAGGACCAGCTCGCCTCCGAGAAGAAGTGCGGCCACATGGGCGGCAAGGTGCTCGTCCCGACCGGCCAGCACATCCGTACCCTGAGCGCGGCCCGGCTCGCCGCGGACGTCGCCGACGCTCCGTCCGTGATCATCGCCCGCACCGACGCGCTCGCCGCGACCCTCATCACGTCCGACGTCGACGAGCGCGACAAGCCCTTCCTCACCGGGGAGCGCACCGCCGAGGGATTCCACGTGATCCGCAACGGGATCGAGCCGGTCATCGCACGCGGCCTCGCCTACGCGGAGTACGCGGACATGCTGTGGGTCGAGTCGGCCGCGCCCGACCTCGAGCTCGCGCGCCGCTTCGCCGACGCGATCCACGCGAAGTTCCCCGACCAGCAGCTGTCCTACAACTGCTCGCCCAGCTTCAACTGGCGCCGTCACCTGGACGACGACCAGATCGCCAAGTTCCAGCGCGAACTCGCCGCGATGGGCTACGCCTTCCAGTTCATCACCCTGGCCGGCTTCCACTCGCTCAACCACGGCATGTTCGAGCTCGCTCAGGACTACGCGGCCACCCAGATGAGCGCGTACGTCCGGCTCCAGGAGGCCGAGTTCGCCGCCGAGCCGCGCGGCTACACGGCGACCAAGCACCAGGCCGAGGTGGGCACGGGATACTTCGACCGCGTCGCCACCGCGCTCAACCCCGCAGCGTCCACCCTCGCGCTGGTGGGATCCACCGAATCCGAGCAGTTCTAGCAGGCCGCCGAAAGGAGCCCGCCATGTGCAACACCCACATCGAGATCGCCGCGCCGATGGGCGAGCGGTACCACGAGGTCCTCACGGACGAGGCGCTCGAGTTCCTCGCGAAGCTGCACCGCCGCTTCGCCGGCACGCGCGCCGACCTGCTCCAGGCCCGCCACGAGCGCGCCCGGGCCGTGTCCGACGGCGCCGACCTGGGTTTCCTGCCCGAGACCCGCGCCGTGCGCGAGGACCCGGACTGGCGCGTGGCGGGCCCCGGCCCCGGCCTTCACGACCGTCGCGTCGAGATCACCGGCCCCACCGACCGGAAGATGACCATCAACGCCATGAACTCCGGCGCCAAGGTGTGGCTCGCGGATCACGAGGACGCCAACACGCCCACGTGGGAGAACGTCATCGAGGGCCAGCTCAACCTCGCGGACGCCATCCGTCGGCGCATCGACTACGTGAGCCCGGAGGGCAAGGAGTACCGGCTCGGCCGGACGACGCCCACGATCGTCTTCCGCCCGCGCGGCTGGCACCTCACCGAGAGCCACCTGCTCCACGTGGACCCGCACGGCCACCGTCACCCCACGTCCGGCGCGCTCGTCGACTTCGCCCTCTACTTCCTGCACAACGCGGAGGCGCTCATCGCGACCGGCACGGGGCCGTACGTCTACCTGCCCAAGATGGAGAGCCACCTCGAGGCGCGGCTGTGGAACGACGTGTTCACCTTCGCCGAGGAGTTCACCGGGCTGCCGTACGGCACCATCCGCGCGACCATGCTGATCGAGACCTACCCGGCCGCCTTCGAGATGGAGGAGATGCTCTACGAGCTGCGGGACCACTGCGCCGGGCTGAACGCCGGCCGCTGGGACTACATCTTCTCGATCATCAAGACCTACCGGGAGCGGGGCGAGGCGTTCGTGCTGCCGGACCGTGCATCGGTCACGATGACCGTGCCGTTCATGCGGGCCTACACGGAGCTGCTGGTCTCCACGTGCCACCGCCGCGGCGCGCAGGCGATCGGCGGCATGAGCGCCTTCATCCCCAACCGCCGCGACCCCGAGGTGACCGAGCGGGCCCTCGCCCAGGTGGCCGCGGACAAGCGGCGCGAGGCCGGCGACGGCTTCGACGGATCCTGGGTGGCGCACCCGGGCCTGGTCGCGGTGGCGCAGGCGGAGTTCGACGCGGTGCTGGGCGACCGGCCCCACCAGATGGACCGCCGACGGGACGACGTGCACGTCACCGCCGCGCAGCTGCTCGACGTCGCCGTGCCCGGGGGAAAGGTGACCGATGCGGGGGTCCGGGCCAACGTGCTCGCGGGCCTGCGCTACCTGGAGAGCTGGCTGCGGGGCACCGGGGCGGCCGCGATCGACAACCTCATGGAGGACGTCGCGACCGCGGAGATCAGCCGCTCGCAGCTGTGGCAGTGGGTGCGCAACGGCGTCGAGACCGCCGACGGCACGCGGGTCACGGCGACCTATGTGGAGGCGGTCCTGACGGACGTCCTCCAGCAGGCGCCGCGCTTCGACGGCGACCGGCTCGAGGAAGCGGCCGAGCTGCTCCGTGAGGTGGCGCTGGGGGAGGAGTTCCCCACGTTCCTCACGGTGCCGGCCTACACGCGCTACCTGCCGCGCGAGGAGCCGGTGGCGGTCTGAGCCGTCACGGCGGCGACGGGGGTGGCGCCGCCGCGGGGGGACGATGCGGGAGTCGCCGCACGCACGGCGCGGAGCGGGGCCGGGAACGGCCTCATCCGCGCCGTGCCGTGCAGCACGGCCGCGACCGCCAGGCCCGCGGCGGAGATGGCCGCGAGCGTCGCGGTGATCGCCAGGACTCCGCGCGCCGGGTCCAGGAAGGGATACGGCACCCAGCCGTCGAGGAAGGCCCGCACCATCAGGTAGGACACCCACACGGCCGGCAGCGACAGCACGCTCCACAGGCTCGACAGCGGCAGGCGGACCCGCGGCCGCACGAGCAGCCAGTCGGCGGCGAGCATCACCCCGGCGCCGCCGTGGAGGATCGCGTTCGCCCACGGGAACAGCGGCTGCGCGTACGAGGCGAGCATGGCCCAGTACACGGCGCCCACGATCACCAGATACGTCGCGGCGTTCACCCGGAGGAGCGCGACCCACCGCGGCTCACGCCCGCCCACGACCGCGGCGGCGACCAGCGCCACGATGCCCGCGAGGTTCGCCAGCGGCGTGAAGTAGCCCGGCAGCTGACCCCACGTGAACGTGCCGTACGTGAGGTCCGCCCAGGCCTGGACGGCGAGGGCGAACGTGATGATGGCGGCTCCGAGGAGTCGCAGGATTCTGGTGAAGGTGGCTTCGTTGCTCACCCCACGGACTTTACGCTTCCTTGGCGCGAGCAAGGCTCAAGCGCGCATATTTTGTGACTTTCCCGACACGATCTGCGCGCGAGGAGGCCCGCGACACGTGGGACGGGCACGGGGCGGCGCGGACGGGGTCGCGCGCGATATCTTTGATGCTCGTGCGCTGGTTCTACGATCCCACCCTGACCTACGAGGACAACTACGCGAACGGCCCCTTCGGCGCCTTCGCCGGGGACGATGCGGTCCTTGCCGCGGACTCGCCGCACGAGGTGTTCCTGGGTCACCCCGTGCATCGTCCCTTCGGAATCCCCGCGGGGCCGCTGGTGAACGCGGCGTTCTGCGAGGCGGCCTTCCGGCAGGGCTTCGACGTCAACGTCTACAAGACGGTGCGCACCGGCGCCTACCCGTGCCACCCGTTCCCCAACGTGCTGAATGTGCACGTGGAGGGTCAGCTCACCCTCGACAAGGCCGGGGCGCCGCTGCTCGCGGACGGCGACCTGAGCCGGGCGACCTCGATCTCCAACTCCTTCGGCGTGCCCTCGCGCGATCCCGACGTCTGGCAGCCCGACATGGCCGCCGCGGTCGCGGCCGCGGGGGAGGGGCAACTGCTCGTCGGCTCCTTCCAGGGCACCCACCCCGCGCCCGGCGTCGCCGACCGTGCCGCCGCCTACGTCGCCGACCACGTGACGGCCGCCCGCCTGGCCGCGGAGACCGGCGCGCGCGTGCTCGAGGTCAACCTCAGCTGTCCCAACGAGGGCACCGGCAACCTCCTGTGCTTCGACACGGAGTCCGTGGTGCGCATCGCCGCGGCCATCAAGGAGGAGATCGGCGACCTTCCGCTCCTGCTCAAGATGGCCTACTTCAGGGACGATGCGGCGCTCGCCGGGTTCGTCGAGGCCACCCGGGGGATCGTGGACGGCTACGCCGCGATCAACACCATCCCCGCGCGCCTGGTCGATGCCGACGGCGCCCAGGCGCTGCCCGGCTCCGGCCGTGAGGTGGCCGGGGTGTGCGGCGGCGCCATTCGCTGGGCGGGCCTCGAGATGGTCGAGCGGCTCGCGCGGCTGCGCGAGGCCGGCGACGGCTTCACGATCGTGGGCGTGGGCGGCGTGCTCACCGCGGACGACTACTCGGCCCTGCGCGCGGCGGGCGCCGACGCCGTGATGAGCGCCACCGGCGCCATGATCGACCCCGCGCTGGGCGCCAAGGTTCGCGCGCTCGGCTGAGCGGCTCGCGCGCTGCCGCCATGAAACCGCTCGGTCGCGCGTACTCGCTCGGTTGTGCTGAACCCGCTCGGCAGGGGCGCCCAGGTCAGCCGAGGACGTTCTCGACCGGGTCGAGGAGCTCCGGCTCCGCGGGGACCTCCGCGGCCGGGACGTGCGGGGCAACGTACTCGAGGTGCCACGACTCGGGCTTCGAGCCGCCGGGCCGCGCCCACCTCGGGTGGACCCAGCCGTAGTCCTCGCCGTGCGCGCGCAGCCATGTCGCGGAGGCCGCGTCGAGGTCGACCGCGAGGCCCCATCCGTGGTTCGAGGTGCCGGGGACGGCGGCGTAGCCGCCCCGTCGCGCGCGGGTGGTCACCTGCGCCGCGTACGAACGGTACGAGCTGATGAGTCCCAGGTGGCGCCCGGACTGTGCGAGGTACGCGGCGTCGGCGTCGGCCAGCGCCTGCGCGGCCGCGCACTCCAGCTGGTGGGCGGTCGCGAACGGGACGGCGCAGAGCTCGTGAGCGGGCAAGCGACCGTTGCGGTAGCGGGTCCCAGGAGGGGCACCCTCCCAGCCATCCTGGTGCTCGGCGACGGCCTCCGCCAGCGCCGACCGACGCCCGGCCCTGGCGCGGGCGACCGCCTGGCGATGCGCCTCGGTGCGGGCCTCGTTCTCCGCCTCGCGGCGCGCATTCTCCTGCTCCACCCATGCCTCGTGCGAGTCCGCCACCGCCTCCTCGGCGGCCACGAGCGCCTCATGCGCGTCGCCCAGCTCCGCGGCGAAGGCGGAGACGTTCTCGTGGTCGGTGCGGTCGGCCTCCTCCTCGGCGACCTTGACGAGCGCCTCTCGCGCCGCGTCGAGACGATCGACAGTGCCCTCCTGCGCCACCTCGCCGGCGACGGCGGCGATCGTGTCCGTCGCGCCTGCGGCGGAAGCGGCGGCGGCGTCCAGCAGGTCGTCGAGTTCGACGACGGCGCGCTCCAGGAGCGCCCCCGCTGCCGCCTCCTCGAGCGCGGCCGCCGAGCCCTCGACGTTGCGCGCCTCCTGGTCGAGCGCGACGGCGGCGTCCTGCAGCTGCGCGAGGGCCTCCCTCGCGGTGGCGAGGTCGGTGTCGCCCGCCAACACCTCGCGCAGCGTCTGGTCGGCCAGGATGGCGGCGGGGCCCTCCTCCTCGTCGGACGATGCGCCGGTGGCCGTCTGCTCGACCGTGGGGAACGGCGTGGCGGCCGCGGGCGTCGTCGCGGTCCCGCCGAGCGTGGCGGTGGCCGTGGCGTTGGGGGAGGCCGGCGCGGCCGACGGCGAGGCGGAAGCGGTCGGCGAGACGGATGCGTCCGGTGAAGCGGCGGCGCCCGGTGAAGCGGCGGTGGCCGGCGAGGCGGAAGCAGCCGGTGAAGCGGATGCGGCCGGCGAGGCGGTCGTCTCGACGGTGCGGCTCGTCAACGAAACCGGTGCGTCGATGACCACCGCGTGCGCGGTCGCCGTGCGGGCGGCCTCCGAGGCGGCCGTCTCGAGTTCGGCCGCCGCCTCCGCGACGGCGTCGTGGCCGGTGACCTCGACCGCGTCGTCGGCGGCCTGGCGCGCGCGGGCGAGCGACAGCTCCAGGCTGGCCCGGCTCTCCGCGACCGCGGCCGCGAGCACGCGGGCCTCGGCCACCGTCTGGTCCACCCGGTACCGGTGGACGCTCGCCGGCAGGCCCACGCCGAGCCCGAAGCACGTGGCGATGGCGATGGCGGCGGCCACGGGCGGGCTGGGGCGGCGCGGAAGGCGTGAAATCATCGAGGCTCTCGGTCGTGGGCGGGGCGCGGACCGGGAGCCTGCGGGCGCGGGACTCCCGCGCCGGCGCGAAACTGCATCGACGGTAACGCCGCTATCGCGCCGGACGTCGGGACCTCGGACCATGGCGAGGTCGCGACACGCCGTGGGGTGCCGGATCTGGCGCGACGCCCGGCTCGTTCGCGAGGGCTGCAACACGCCAGGGTCGCCCGGAGTGTCGGGCGCGCCGCCCGCACGCCAGGGACCAAGGTCCCAGAATGCCGGAACCCCCGCATCTAGTGTTCTCGGGACCGGGCTGGCACTAGATATAGTGGTTGAGGGCCTTGGCGAGGGAAGAGGAGCGCGGCCGAGGCCGCAGGAGGAGGAGACCCGTGAGCACCACCGAGATCGACCCGACGACCGAAGCCCCTGGACAGGCGGCGTCTGAGGCGACCACCGCATCGGCCCGTGCGACCGAGCGTCCGCACCTCGCCGTCATCAAGCGCGACGGACGCACGCTCACCTTCGACGATGCGCGCATCCGCAACGCGATCACCAAGGCGTTCGCCGACGTCTACGGGGACCTCACGCCGCTGCACACGAGCACGATCGACCGGCTCGTGGCCGAGATCGACGCGGAGCTCGACGCCCGCTTCAGCGAGACCGTGAAGATCTACGAGATCCAGTCCGTGGTCGAGCACATCCTGCTCGACTCGGGGGAGTACGACGTCGCGCGCTCCTACATCGACTACCGCGTCCAGCGCGACTTCGCGCGCTCGAAGGCGACGGACATCAACCACACCATCGGCAAGCTCCTGGGCAAGGACTCGTCCGTGGTGAACGAGAACGCGAACAAGGACGCGGACGTGTTCAACACGCAGCGCGACCTCACCGCGGGCATCGTGGGCAAGTCGATCGGCCTCAAGCTGCTGCCGCCGCACGTGGCGAACGCCCACCAGAAGGGCGACATCCACTACCACGACCTCGACTACCACCCCTATTCGCCCATGACGAACTGCTGCCTCATCGACTTCAAGTCGATGCTGTCGGCCGGCTTCCGCATCGGCAACGCCCAGGTGGAGCCGCCCAAGTCGATCCAGACCGCCACCGCGCAGATCTCCCAGATCATCGCCAACGTCTCCTCGAGCCAGTACGGCGGCTGCACCGTCAACCGCATCGACGAGCTGCTCGCGCCCTACGCCGCCGCGAACTTCGCGAAGCACGAGGCCGACGCCGCGCAGTGGATCGACGACCCCGCCAAGCAGCAGGCCTTCGCGGAGGAGAAGACCCGCAAGGACATCTACGACGCGATGCAGTCGCTCGAGTACGAGATCAACACGCTCTTCACCTCGAACGGCCAGACCCCCTTCACCTCCGTGGGCTTCGGCCTGGGCGAGGGCTGGTACGAGCGCGAGATCCAGAAGGCGATCCTGCAGATCCGCATCCGCGGCCTGGGCCGCGAGAAGCGCACCGCGATCTTCCCCAAGCTCCTGTTCACGGTGAAGCGCGGTCTCAACCTCGAGTCCGAGGACCCCAACTACGACATCAAGCAGCTCGCCGTCGAGTGCGCCACCAAGCGCATGTACCCGGACATGCTCAGCTACGACAAGATCGTCGAGATCACCGGCTCGTTCAAGGCGCCCATGGGCTGCCGCTCGTTCCTGCAGGGCTGGACCGACGGCGACGGCAACGACGTGGTCGACGGCCGCATGAACCTGGGCGTCGTGACGCTCAACCTGCCGCGCATCGCCATCCAGTCGAAGGGCGACCTGGGCGCCTTCTGGAAGCTGCTCGAGGAGCGCCTGGACATCATCCACGACGCGCTGACCTTCCGCATCGAGCGTTGCAAGGAGGCCAAGCCCGGCAACGCGCCCATCCTGTACCAGTACGGCGCGTTCGGAAAGCGCCTGGAGAAGGCCGACGACGTCGACGAGCTGTTCCGTGACAAGCGCGCGACCGTGTCCATGGGGTACATCGGCCTCTACGAGGTGGCGACCGTGTTCTTCGGTCCCGCGTGGGAGTCGAACCCCGAGGCCAAGGCGCTGACCCTCCGGGTGCTGGGCACCATGAAGGCCAAGGCCGCGCAGTGGGGCGACGAGTCCGGCTACCACTTCTCCGTGTACTCGACGCCGTCCGAGTCGCTCACCGACCGCTTCGCCCGCATGGACAAGGAGCAGTTCGGGTCCATCACGGACATCACCGACAAGGACTACTACACCAACTCGTTCCACTACGACGTGCGCAAGAACCCCACGCCGTTCGAGAAGCTCGACTTCGAGGCCGAGTACGCCCCCTTCACCTCGGGCGGGTTCATCCACTACGTCGAGTACCCCGTCCTGCGCCAGAACCCCAAGGCGCTCGAGGCCGTCTGGGACTACGCCTACGACCGCATCGGCTACCTGGGCACCAACACGCCCATCGACCGCTGCTTCGAGTGCGGCTACGCCGGCGACTTCGACCCGACGGCCCGCGGCTTCGCGTGCCCCGCGTGCGGCAACGCCAACCCCGCCACCTGCGACGTGGTCAAGCGCACCTGCGGCTACCTGGGCAACCCCCAGCAGCGGCCCATGGTGCACGGCCGTCACCAGGAGATCGCCTCGCGCGTCAAGCACCTGCCGGGTGACGTGCGCGTGCCCCCGGCCCTGGTCGACCGCATCGCGACGCCGGAGGCCTGAGGCCTATGCACCGCGCGCCCGAGCCGACCTGGCTCGCCGACAGGGTGAGCCAGGGATACGTGGCGGACTACAAGCCGTTCACGTTCGTCGACGGCGAGGGCGTGCGGTGCAGCCTCTACGTGAGCGGGTGCCTGTTCGCGTGCGACGGGTGCTTCAACGAGGACGCGTGGAGCTTCCGCTGCGGGGCGCCCTTCGACCGGGAGCTCGAGGATCGGATCCTCGCGGACCTCGCGCACCCGGGCGTCCAGGGGCTGTCGCTCCTGGGCGGCGAGCCGATGCTCAACACCGGCGTGTGCCTCGCGGTGGTGCGGCGCATGCGCGCCGAGCTGCCCGGCAAGGACGTGTGGTGCTGGAGCGGCTACCGGTTCGAGCAGCTGCTGGCGGACAGCGCGGACAAGCGCGAGCTACTCGAGCAGATCGACGTGCTGGTCGATGGGCCGTTCAACATCGCTCAGCGGGACCTGACGCTGGCCTTCCGCGGCTCGCGCAACCAGCGAGTGGTGGACGTGAAGGCGTCGCTGGCCGCCGGCGAGGCCGTCGAGTGGGCGGGGCTGGCGCAGCTGGGCTGACTCCCCAGTCACCTCTCCACACGTGTGCGACAACCAGCTACCCCTGGCGCGCGAGCATCTGCTGAGAGCGACCAACAGATGCCCATTCCGGTGGGGGCGTGTGGAGAGGTGACGTCCGAGGGTCGAGCGGTGGACACGCACCCGGCCGCGGGGTGAGCATGGCCCGAGGGGCGGCATCCTCCCGCCTCGCAAGGGGGCGGTCGGGGTGGAGCTGTCGATGCGGGCGCGCGGCGCGCAGGAGGACATCGCGAAGGTCACGGCCTTCTTCGACGAGGTGGCGGCCGCGACGCAGAGACCCGGCGTCGTCGACCTCACGTTCGGCAATCCCCACGAACCCCCGCTGGAGGGTCTCGTGGGCGCGATCCGAGCGGCGGTGGAGCCCCGCACCGACGAGTGGTTCGCCTACACGACGAGCCAGCCGTCCGCGCAGGAGGCGATTGCCGCCGGGCTGACCCGGGAGCTGGGCGCGCCCTTCGCGCCCGCGGACATCGCGCTCACCCAGGGTGCCTTCGGCGCGATCGAGCTGGCGCTCCACCTGCTCACGGAGCCGGGCGACGAGGTGATCATCCCCGTGCCGGGGTGGTTCTGCTACCCGCCCATGCTGCGCACGGCTGGGCTCACGCCGGTCGCGGCGGCCCTGGAACCGCCGGACTTCGACCTCGACGTCGAGGCGATCCTCGCCGCCGTCACGGCCCGCACGCGCATCGTGATCGTCAACTCGCCGCACAACCCCACGGGCCGGGTCTACCCGCGGGCCCAGCTCGAGGCGGTGGCGAGGGCGCTCGACGAGGCCTCCGCGCGCATCGGCCGACGCATCTGGCTGCTGTCCGACGAGCCGTACCGGCGCCTCGTCTACGGCGGTACCTCGTTCGTGAGCCCGGCCACGGTGTACCCGTGGTCGCTCATCGACTACAGCTACGGCAAGGTCCTGCTCGCGCCCGGACAGCGGCTGGGGTATCTGGCGCTCGGGCCGGCCCTGCCCGACGAGGATCGGGCAGATCTCGCAGGCGCGCTCTTCACCACCCAGCTCGCGATCGGGTGGGGATTTCCCGACGCGGTCATGCAGTACGCGGTGCCCGAGCTCGAGCACGTCTCCATCGACGTCGCGGCACTCGAGCGCCGGCGCGACCTCGCCGTGCCGGCGCTGCGCGCGGCCGGCATCGACGCGATGACGCCCGAGAGCACCTTCTACGTGTGGGCGCGGGCGCCCCGCGACGACGGCGACGCCTTCGCGCGGGAGCTCGCCGCCCGCGGCGTGCTGGTCATGCCCGGCAGCCTGTTCGAGCGCCCGGGCTGGTTCCGCATTTCGCTCACCGCGACGGCGGACATGCTCGAGCGCGCGCTGCCGGTCATCGCGGAGGTGGCGGCGGAAGCGTAGTCAGGCGATCGGCGCGCGCAGCGCGGGCGCCACGGCCCGCGCGATCGCCTGCGCTCCCACCGGGTTGCCGGCCACGTCGAGCGGCGGCGAGTACGCCGCGAGCGCTCCCACGCCGGGGGAGACCATGACCAGCCCGCCCGCGATGCCGCTCTTGGCGGGCAGGCCCACCGTTCCCCGCCACGACGCCGAGGCCTCGTACAGGCCCGCGAGCGTCATCGCCGCGAGCGCCACCTCGGCCGCCTCCGCCGACACCACCCGCGCACCCGTGACCGGATCCATCCCGCCGCCGGCGAGCACCGCGCCCATCCGCGCCAGGTCCTCGACCGTCACCTCGACGCAGGACTGCAAGGTGTACAGGTGGAGCGCGTCCTCGAGGTCGCAGCCGAGCAGCCTGCGCTCGGCGAGCAGTCCCGCCAGCAGCCGGTTGCGGTGGTTGGAGGCGTGGATCGCGTCGACCATCGTCTCGTCGGCGTCCAACGAGCGCCCCGCGAAGCGCGACAGCCCGTCGAGGATCCGGCGTTCCCCGAGCGCCACGGATCCCCGGCCCAGCAGGCTCGCCACCGTGATCGCCCCCGGATTGACCATCGGGCTGGTGCGCCCGTCCGGGCTCGCGGTGATGGCGGCCGGGTCGTTGAACGCGTAGGGCGACTCGGCCATGCCGGTGAGCGCCTCGACCGCGTCGGCGCCGAGCGCGTCGACCGCGAGCGCGAGCGTGAGGGGCTTGGCCACGGACATGAGGATGAAGGGTGCGTCCGCGTCACCGGCCGTCGTCGAGGCACGCACCGCGGCCGGCACCGCGGGTCCCTCGCCCGCCGCGGAGGACAAGGGTCGCGCCCCGCACATCGCGGCAGCCCGCAACCCGGGATTCACGCGCGACAGCGCCGGGTAGACGTCCGTGACGCGCCCGTCCCGCGTGCCCCGGGACGCGCGGACGGCATCGCGAAGGCGGGCGGCGAACTCGGACACCCACGCATGGTGCCACGGAAGACCGGCCCGGACGTGCATCGTCCCCCCGAAGGTGGCCTTCGAGGGGACGATGCGACGCGCACGGGGCGCGGACCGGTCAGGACGAGGCGGGAGCCTCCGCGGTCGCCTGCGCCTCGCGCTCGCGCAGCGCGCGGCGCAGGACCTTGCCCACGTTGGTCTTGGGCAGCTCGTCGATGAACTCGATGTAGCGGGGGCGCTTGTAGCCGGTGAGACGCTCCTTGAGGAAGGCCTTGAGCTCGGCCTCGGTGAGCGACTCGTCGCGGCGCACCACGAAGAGCTTGGGCACCTCGCCGGCGCGCTCGTCGGCGATGGGGATGGCGCCCGCCTCCGCGACCTTCGGGTGCAGCGAGGCGACGTCCTCGATCTCACCCGGGTACACGTTGAAGCCCGAGCAGACGATGATCTCCTTCTTGCGGTCCACGATGGTGAGGAAGCCGTCCTGGTCCAGCGTCGCGATGTCGCCGGTGAGGAGCCAACGGTCGTCGGTGATGACCCGGTGCGACTCCTCCTCGTTGTTCCAGTAGCCGCGCATCACCTGGGGGCCCCGGACCCACAGCTCGCCGGGCGTGCCCAGGGCGACGTCGTTGCCGTCGTCGTCGCAGATGCGGATGTCCGTGGACGGCAGCGGCACGCCGATGGTGCCCACCCGCGGCGGCATGTGGGTCGGGTTGACGCTCACCACGGGCGAGGCCTCGGTGAGGCCGTAGCCCTCGGTGATGTCCGAGCCGGTGACCTCGCGCCAGCGCTTGGCGACCGCCGTGCGCACGGCCATGCCGCCCGCGACCGTCAGCCGCATGCGCCCGAAGTCGAGGTCCTTGAAGCCCGGGGCGTCGAGGAGCGCGGCCGCCAGCGTGTTGACCAGGATGAGGCCGTCGGGCTGCACCTTGCCCAGCGTCTTGACGAAGGCGGGCAGGTCGCGCGGGTTGGTGATGAGCTCGTTGCGCGCGCCGAACCGGAAGAAGCCGATGAGATTCACCGTGAGCGCGAACACGTGGTAGAGCGGCAGCGCGGCGATGATGGTCGACTGCTTCTCCTCGCCCAGCGTGTTGCGGATCTGGGCCATGAACTGCTCCTGGTTGGTGAGCAGGTTCCCGTGGGTGAGCACGGCCGCCTTCGCGCCGCCGGTGGTGCCGCCGGTGTACTGGAGGAACGCGACGTCGTCCTTGGTGAGGCCGGGGTCGGTGACCTGGTGGCGCTCGCCCCGGGCGAGGGCGTCCGGGAAGCGGATCTCGCCCGGGATCGAGTACTCCGGGACCATCTTCTTCACCTTCGCGGCGAGGAAGTTGATGAGCGCGCGCTTGGGCTGGGGGAGCATGTCCGCCACCTGGGTGACGATGACGTGCTCGATGGTGGTCTCCGGGAGGACCTCCTCGATCTTGTCCGCGAAGTTCGCGAGCACCACGATCGCCTTGGGCTTCGCGTCGCGGAAGACGCCGGCCAGCTCGGTCACCGTGTACAGCGGGTTGGCGTTGACCACGATGAGTCCCGCGCGCAGCGCGCCGTAGAGCGCCACCGGGTACTGCATGAGGTTGGGCATCTGGATGACGATGCGCTCGCCCTTGGCCAGCCCCAGGTCGTGCTGGAGGAAGGCAGCGAACTTGCTCGCGAGCCGGTCGACATCGTTGAACGTGAGCTGGCCGCCCAGGTTGGTGAAGGCCACCTTGTCGCCGTGGCGGGCCGCGGTGTGCGCGACCATCTCGCCCAGCGACGCCTCGGGCGGCACCTCGATGACGCGGGGCACCTCGGGGGGATAGAACGCGTACCAGGGGCGGTCGGCGCCGTTCACGGGGTCGCCGATGGGGGGCAGGGAGTCATTCATGCTTCTCATCACTCATCTCCGTTGATGTGCGAATTCCGGGTATTCGGCACGCGGGTCCATCTGGTCCACTCTGCCACCCACGAGGGCACCTCGAGGTGATCCGGGATCTCACCGGCGAGTCGCGCGAGCTCGGCGGTGTCGACCGTGCCTCCGCCGCGGCGGAGGAAACGGGCGCGGATGACGGCGTGGGCGTGCACCGCATCGTCCACCCGGAACTGCTGCTCCAGGTAGCACCACCGGTCGTCGAAGCCGACCACCGCGGTGTGGACGTCGTAGCGCTGGCCCAGCTCGAGCGAGCGGCGGTAGGTGATGGTCTGTCCGGCCACGACCGGATACCAGCCCGCCTGCTTGAGCCGCTGCCACAGGCCGGACCGGACCATGAGGTCCAGCCGGCCCAGGTCCAGGATCGACAGGTAGCGCCCGTTGTTCATGTGCGCGTACACGTCGAGATCGGTCGCGTGGACACGGAACGGGGTCACCGCCGTGTCCCACAGGCCGAGGCGCGGGCGCAGGGCGGCGGTCAGCCGCACCCACAGGACCCGCCACAGCATGTTCACCGGCCCACGGCCTCCACGGTCATGAGCATGTGAGGCTTGGAGCCGTCGCGGTTGGTGACGGCGGTGCTGAATCCGCGCTCGGTGGGCGCGGCCGCGAACCCGACCGTGCCCGGGAGCAGGACGGGCTTCGCGAAGCCGACGGTCGCCGTGTAGGCGTCCGGCAGCCGGCCCTCCAGCGCCGCGAGGGCCCGGGCGTGGGTCCACATCCCGTGGATGATGGGCCGCTGGAACCCGAACGCCTTCGCGGCGAGCCTGTTCGTGTGGATGAGGTTGGGATCGCCCGACACGTCGCGGTAGCGCCGGCCCAGGTCGGACGGCAGGCGCCACAGGGCCTGGGGCTGGCCCGGCTCGAACGGCAGCCGCTCGACGGGCTGCGGCTCGCCCGCGACCTTCGCGGAGCTCGACAGGTACGTGCTGACCCCGTCCCACACGGGCTCGTCGCCCACCCTGACCTGGCCCACCAGGTCGATGAGCGCGCCCTTCGCGTGGGCGCGGGGGTTGCCCACGCCCACCTCGAGCGTGAGCGTCTCGTCGAACCGCACGGGCCGGTGCAGGGTCATCGCGTTGCTCACGTGCACCGCGCCCATGAGCCTGATCGACGACGCCTTGTCGCCCAGCAGATGGATGTGGAGCGGGAAGGTGAGGACGTGCAGCCACGTGGGGGCGACGTGATCGCGCAGCGTGAAGCCGCACACCCGGTTGTAGGCGGCGAGCCGCACCGGATCCTGGTCCACGCGCGAGATCACGATCGAGTGCTCGGGCAGGCGGACCGCCGCACCCCGCGTGGGCACCATGGCGCGCGCGAACGCGGCGCCCAGCGGGGGAATCTCGGACAGGACGACCTGCGCCATCACTGCCCCATGAGGTTCTGACCGCACACGCGGATGACCTGCCCCGTGACGCCGGCGGCGCGGGGGTCGAGGAAGTACCCGATGGTCTCCGCGACGTCGACCGGCTTTCCGCCCTGGTCGAGGCTGTTGGTGCGGCGCATCACCTCGCGCTTGACGAACGGGATCAGCTGCGTCATCTCCGTCTCGATGAAGCCGGGGGCGACCGCGTTGATGGTGATGCCGCGCGCCGCGAGGTCCGGGGCCATGGCCCGGACCAGGCCGATCACGCCGGCCTTGGAGGCCGCGTAGTTGGTCTGTCCCGCGTTGCCCCCGAAGCCCACCATCGAGGACACGCCCACGATGCGTCCCCCGTCGACCAGGCCGCCCTGGGTGGCCGGGTCGAGCAGGACCTTGTTGATGCGCAGCTGCGCCGCGAGGTTGATGTCGAGCACCTGGGCCCACTTCTTCTGGTCCAGGTTGGCGAGCATCTTGTCGCGGGTGACGCCGGCGTTGTGGACGATGCCGTGCAGGCTCCCGCCCCGGCCCGCCACGAGCGCCGCGATCCTCTCGCCCGCATCGGGCGCCGTGATGTCGAGCTGCAGCGCGACGCCGCCGATGTCGTTGGCGACGTTCGCGAGCGCCTCGCCCGCGGGCGGGATGTCGATCGCGATGATCTCCGCGCCGTCGCGCGCGAGGGTGCGGGCGATCGCCTCGCCGATGCCCCGGGCCGCGCCCGTGACGGCGATGGTGAGCCCCGCGAGCGGGCGCTCGGCGGGCCCTCCCACCGTGTCGGCCTCCTCGAGGCCGGCCGCGCGCACGGTCCACGCCTGGCCATCCACGAAGGCCGAGCGGCCCTCGAGCAGGAACGCGAGCGTGGGCAGCAGGTCCACCGCCGTGACGTCGGGGTCGACGTAGACGAGGTTGGAGGTGGCGCCCTTGCGCAGCTCCTTGGCCACGGTGCGGTTGATGCCGTCGAGGGCCTGCGTGAGCGCGAGCCGCTCCCAGTCGCCCTCGGGGGACGAGCCGACGATGATGACGCGGCCCGAGCCCTCGATCGCCCGCATCGCGGGGCGCAGCACCTGGCGGAGTTCCTCGAGCTGGGTGAGATCGGTCAGTCCCGTGGCGTCGAGCACGACGGCGCCGATGCGGTCGCCGTAGCCCGGCGCCTTGTCGCCGCCCGTGTCGAGCACCGGCGACTCCGAGGTGCGGCCCAGCAGTTCGAGCGCCTCGGCCACGAGCGTGGATCCGGCCGGGGCCGCAAGCACCACCGGGCCGCGCGGGTAGTCGCGCCCCCGACGCAGCCGCGGCGGCTCGGACAGGCCGGCCTTGGCCGCGACCTTCTTGCCGACGGGGGAGTAGTACGCCTTCTCGATCACCTTCATCACACAGCCTCCAGAATCGCGACGACACCTTGACCGCCCGCGGCGCAGACGGAGATCAGACCCTTGGACCCCGGTCCCCTGGCCGCGAGCATCTTGGCGAGGGAGGGGACGATGCGCGCGCCGGTCGCCGCGAAGGGGTGACCGGTGGCGAGCGACGAGCCGTTGACGTTGAGACGGGACGTGTCGAGCGTCCCGATGGGGCCGTCGAGGCCCAGCGACCGGCAGTAGTCTGCGTCCTCCCAGGCCTTGAGCGTGGCGACCACCGTGGCGGCGAAGGCCTCGTGGATTTCCACCAGGGCGAAGTCGTCGACGGTGAGCCCCTGGCGGGCGAGCAGGCGGCCGGTCGCGCCCACGGGCGCCATCAGCAGGTCCGAGCCCCCGGGGTGGTCCACGGCGGCGACCTCGGCGTCGACCACGCGGGCGAGGACGGGCAGGTGGTTCTCCTCGGCGTACTCGGCCGACGCGAGCAGGACGGCCGCGGCGCCGTCCGACAGCGCCGTCGAGTTGCCCGCCGTCATGGTGCCCTCGGGCCCGCCGAACGCCGGCTTGAGCTTCGCGAGCTTCTCCATCGACGAGTCGGGCCGCATGATGCCGTCGCGGGCGAGGCTCAGGTACGGCGTGACCAGGTCGTCGAAGAAGCCCTCGTCCCAGGCCCGGGCGAGGTTGCGGTGCGACGCGACCGCGATCTCATCCTGCTGCTCGCGCGTGACACCCCAGCGCTTGGTGGTGATCGCCTGGTGCTCGCCCATCGTCAGCCCGGTCCGAGGCTCGGAGACGCGGGGCGGCACGGGGGCCAGGTGCGAGGGGCGGATCTTCGCGAGGATGCCGATGCGGTCCTTCGCGGTGCGCGCGCCGCTCGCCGCGTGGAGGATGCGGCGCAGGGAGTCGGAGACCGCGATGGGGGCGTCCGACGTGGAGTCGACGCCGGCCGCGATGCCCACCCGGGCCTGGCCGAGCGCGATCTTGTTCGCGATGTACATGGTGGTCTCGAGGCCGGTGGCGCAGGCCTGCTGGAGATCCACCGCGGGGGTCTCGGGCGCGAGCGCGGAGCTCAGCACCACCTCGCGCGTGAGGTTGAAGTCGTTGGCGTGCTTGAGGACCGCACCTCCCGCGACCTCGTCGAGGCGGGTGCCGGCGAGGCCGTAGCGGGCGACGAGCCCGTCGATCGCGGCGGTCAGCAGGTCATGATTCGAAGCCTCGGCGTAGTGCGTGCCTCCCTTGGTGAAGGGCACGCGGTTGCCGCCGACGACCACGACGTCGTGGTTCATTGTTCCTCCGGGGACGTTGAGGGGACTAGCCGATACCGAACGTAGCAGATACCCCGAGTATCGGGTAGTGTCCGGATATGGCCACTTCCGACGGTCGCGACACGCGCTGGGAGCAGCACCGGCAGGACCGCCGGCGCGAGCTCGTGTCGCACGCGCTGCGGGCCATCCGGAGCCAGGGCGCCGGGGTGGGCATGGAGGAGATCGCCGTCCGGGCGGGCACCTCGAAGACCGTGATCTACCGGCACTTCGGGGACCGCGCCGGCCTCTACGCGGCCGTCGTCGAGTCGGTGCACGACTACATCCACGCGCGCATCTCGGAGCGGCTCCTGCTCGCCGACGCCGCGGACCTGGGCAAGCTGGTCGCGGACCTCGCCGACGCCTACCTGGGCCTCGTCGAACGCGACCCCGAGATCTACCGGTTCGTCCTCGCCCGCCCGGCCACCGCATCGTCCCCCGAGACGGACGCCACCGTGTCCCTGGTGGACATGATCGGCAACCACGTCACCGCCGCGATCGCCGGCCACCTGGCCGCTCGCGGGCTCGACGACACGGTCGCGACCACGTGGGGGCACGGGCTCACGGGCTTCATCCGCGCGGCCGCGGACCACTGGATGGCGTCGCCCGAGCGGCCGCCGCGCGCGCAGGTGGTCCAGCACATCTCCAGTGTCTTCACCCCGGGATTCGCGGGAGCGATGACCGGCGACACGTAGTACCGCAGTAACCACCCGGCAGTCCCCAACCCGAAGGAGCAACGATGACGTTGACCGACCACGGTGCCTCCCCGCTCGCCGAGGAGCGCCTCACGACCCTGGGCAGCCGCCTGCGCACCGCGCTGGACGGCCGCTTCGCCGCGGAGCGAGCCGTCGCCCGCGCCACCTTCCCGTCCGAGAACCTCCACCGCGACCCCGAGATGGGCATGCATGAGGCCCGCGAGTGGACGCTCGAGCGCCTGGTGGAGGTGGCCGGGGCCGGCTTCGGGTCCTCGGGAGTGCCCGAGCGCGCCGGGGCCCCCGCCGACCCGCTGGCCGCGGTGGTGACCTTCGAGATGCTCGCGCACGGCGACCTGTCGACCACGATCAAGTCGGGCGTGCAGTTCGGGCTCTTCGGCGGCGCGATCACCAACCTGGGCAACGACTGGCATCACGACACGTTCCTCCCCGGGGTGTGCGACATGTCCCTGCTGGGCGCGTTCGCGATGACGGAGATGGGCCACGGCTCCGACGTCATGAACGTCGAGACGACCATCACCTACGTCCCCGAGACCGACGAGTACGAGGTCGACTCGCCCACGCCGGGCTCGAAGAAGGCGTACCTGGGCAATGCGGCCAAGCACGGGACCATGGCGGCGGTGTTCGGCCAGCTCATCGTCGACGGCGAGCGTCACGGCGTCCACACCATCCTGGTCCCCATCCGCGACGGCGAGGGCAACGACCTGCCCGGCGTCACCACCGGGGATCACGGTCACAAGGGCGGCCTGCTGGGCATCGACAACGGCACCATCGTGTTCGACCACGTGCGCGTGCCCCGCACCTGGCTGCTCGACCGCTTCGGCGGCGTGGGCGAGGACGGCACGTACCGCTCGCCCATCAAGAACCAGAACGCGCGCTTCTTCACCATGCTGGGCACGCTGGTGCGCGGCCGCGTGTGCGTGGGTGGTGCGGGCGCCATCGCCGCACGCCGGGCGCTCTCGATCGCGACCCGGTACGCGCTGCAGCGGCGCCAGTTCCCGGCCGCGGGCCGGCCCGACGGCGTGCTGCTGCTCGACTACTCGGTGCACCAGAAGCGGCTGCTGCCGCGCATCGCGCGCTCCTACGCCCTGGGCTTCGCGCAGGACGAGCTGGTCGCGGACCTGGTGCGCATCCAGGGTGGCGGCGAGTACACCGACCGCGAGCAGCGCGACCTCGAGACCCTCGCGGCCGGGCTCAAGTCGATGCAGACGTGGTTCGCCAACGACACGCTGCAGGCGGCGCGCGAGGCGTGCGGCGGTGCCGGCTACATGTCCGAGAACCGGATCACGGAGATGCGTCGCGACGTCGACATCTTCGCGACCTTCGAGGGCGACAACACGGTGCTCATGCAGCTGGTGGCGAAGGCCCTGCTCACCGACCTCAAGCAGTCGTGGAGCGCGCTGGACCGCGGCGGCCTGGTGCAGGCGAGCGCCCGTGTGGCGGGGGAGACCGTCATGGAGCGCACGGCCGCCGGGCCGCTGCTCGACCGGCTCGCCAACGCGGTGCGGGGCCGCGCCGAGGAGACCACCCTGGTCGACCGCGGCTGGCACGCGCTCATGTTCGAGGAGCGCGCCCACCACTCGCTCGAGTCGCTCGGCCGTCGCATGCGGGCCGCGGGCAAGGGCCGGGGCGACCAGTTCGAGGCGTTCAACCGCCTGGGCGGGCACGTCCAGTTCGTGGCGCGGGCGCACATGGAGCGGGTCATCCTCTCCGCGTTCATCGCCGCGATCGACGCCTGCGAGGACAAGGAGACGCGCGGCGTGCTCGAGCGCCTGTGCAGCCTCTACGCCCTCCAGTCGATCCACGAGGACCGCGCCTGGTACCTCGAGCACAACCGCATCTCCGCCGGCCGCTCGAAGGCGATCGGCGCGCAGATCGACTCGCTGTGCCGCGAGCTCCGTCCCCACGCGCTGCCGCTGGTCGAGGGGCTCGGCGTTCCTGAGTCCTGGCTGGGCACGGTGATGCTGGAGGACTGATTCCCGACTGCACCGCGCATCGGCCCCGGGTCAAGCCCGGTCCGCGACGCTCCCGCCCGGGTCCCACCCCGGTCCGGGACAGTGTGGACCGCTGATCCGGGTCCGATGCGCGCCACGGGACAGTGAGGACCGTGCGCTCGTCGCGCGAGCGGTCCGGAGTGTCCCGCAACGCGCAGCGGGTCGCGAAGAGCGGTTCTCAGCGTCCCGAACGACCAGGGGGCTACATCCCGAACGAACAGTGGATGGCGCGCGCGCCGCTGGACGATCGACGCCAGAAGTGGCTACGCGAGCGCGGCCCGGATGTCCTCGGCGATCGCGGAGGGCGCCGTCGTCGGCGCGTAGCGCTTGAGGACGCGGCCGTCGCGACCCACCAGGAATTTGGTGAAGTTCCACTTGATCGCGCTCGAGCCGAGCCCCTTCTTGGAGGTGCGCAGCCACCGGAACAGGGGGTGCGCGTCGGGCCCGTTGACGTCGACCCGCGCGAACATGGGGAACTCCACGCCGTAGTTGGCGGAGCAGAACTCGCCGATCTGCTCCTCGTCGCGGCGCTCCTGGTTCGCGAACTGCGCGCAAGGGAAGCCCAGCACCACCAGGCCCTGCGCGGCGAACTCGTCGTGGAGCTCCTGGAGTCCCTTGAACTGCGGGGTGAGGCCGCAGGCGGTGGCGGTGTTGACCACGAGCACCACGGATCCCAGGTGCTCGGAAAGGTCGCGCTCGGTGCCGTCGAGCGCGGTCGCGGTGAAGTCTGCCAGCGTCGTCATGCGCCCAGTGTCCCACCCGCACGGGCCGCGGCAGGGCATGATCGGGGCATGGGGACGGACCGATGAGCGCGTGGCGGATGGCGGCGGCCCGCATCGTCGAGCGGATCTGGTTCCGCGCGGGACTGTTCACGGTGGCGGCGATGGCGATCGCGCTGGCCGTCGGGATCGCGGAACCGGTGCTGCCGCAGATCGACGTCGACCTGGGCCAGGAGGCCGTCGCCACCATCCTGCAGATCCTCGCGACGTCGATGCTGGCCGTCACCACCTTCTCCCTGACCGCCATGATCCAGGCGTACATCTCCGCGGCGCAGGTGGCCACGCCCCGCGCGACGCAGCTGCTGGTCGCCGACCGCACCTCGCAGAACGCGCTGTCGACCTTCCTGGGCGCGTTCGTGTTCGCGATCGTCGGGCTCGGGGCCCTGTCGACCGAGTACTACGGCCACGCGGGCCGGACCATCCTGTACGGCTGCGCGCTGGTGGTCATCGCGATCGTGGTCATCACGCTGCTGCGCTGGATCCAGCACCTCACCACGTTCGGCCGGATGGCGGACGTGATCGACCGCGTCGAGCGCGCCGCGACGGACGCGGCCCGGGAGGCCGCCCGCCACCCGCACCTGGGCGGCGAGGCGCCGGTGGATCCGCCCGCGCACTGCACGCCCGTGACCTGCACCCGCTCCGGGTTCGTGACGGCGGTCCACGTGGAGGATCTGGCCCGGCTCGCGGGGGAGCACGACGTCCTCATCCACGTGATCACGCTGCCAGGCGGCCCCGCCGACGCCGCCGCGCCCCTCGCCCTCATCGAGGGCCGCGCCTCCACCGAGGTGGAGGACGCCGTGCGCGACGCCTTCCTGGTGGAGGCCCACCGCACGTACGAGCAGGACCCGCGGCTCGGATTCGTCGCGCTGGCGGAGATCGCCTCCCGCGCGCTCTCGCCCGCGGTCAACGACCCGGGCACCGCGATCGACACGCTCGGGTCGCTCCAGCGGGCCATGACGGTGCTGCTCACGACGGAACCCGACCCCGAGGTCCGCCACCGGGGCGTGCACGTGCCCCGCGTCGACGTCGCCGACGTGGTCGAGGACGCCTTCCGCCCCGTCGCGCGCGACGGGGCCGCGATGGTCGAGGTGGGGTTGAGGATCCAGCGGGTGATCGCCGGTCTCCTGGCCGTGGCCGATGCACCATCTGCCTCCGCGCTGCGCCGCGCCTCGCGCGCCGCTGTCGAGCGGGCGGCCGACGCCCTGTCCGAGGCCGACGCCGCTCTGGTGGCCCGGGCCGCCGAGGAGGCGCGTGCCCACGGGCCGGCCGAGGCGCGCCGCGGGGACCGCGGCGAGGCGGACGCAGGGGGCGACGCATGAACGGACTTCCGCCCGACTGGCGCGGCGGCCGGCCCCGCAACGAGGCCGACGCGTGGGTCGAGGGCCCCGGCGGGGAGCGCTACTGGGGACGCTACGGCGCCGCGGGCCTGCTCGCCCATCACGACGGCGACGACGGGGGGCGGATCCTCCTCCAGCACCGGGCCACGTGGAGCCATCACGGCGGCACCTGGGGCGTGCCGGGCGGCGCGCGCCACCGGGACGAGTCGGCCACGCAGGCGGCCCTGCGCGAGTCCGACGAGGAGGCCGGAGTGCCCGCGACGGCCGTGCACCCCTTCGCCTCCGTCGTGGTCGACCGCGAGGTGTGGAGTTACACCACGGTGCTGGCCCGGGTCTCGCGGCCCTTCGAACCCGTGCTCGCCGACGCCGAGAGCGAGGAGCTCGCCTGGGTGCCCGTCGACCGCGTCGACGACCTCCCTCTCCACCCCGGATTCGGCGCGGCCTGGCCCCGGCTGCGCCCCATGCTCGCGCGCCGTCCCCGCCTCGTGGTCGACGCCGCGAACGTCGTGGGCGCCGTGCCCGACGGGTGGTGGCGGGACCGGTCCGGTGCGGCCGCCCGCCTGGCCGCCCGTCTAGGTGCCCTGGTGACGGCGGGCGTGCCCGCATCGGCGCTGGGGCTCGAAGGCGACCTGTGGCACCCGGAGGTGACGCTCGTGCTCGAGGGCCGCGCGCGCGGGGCGGCGGTCGCGCCGCCGGTGACCGTCCTCGAGGCGCCCGGAGCCGGGGACGATGCGCTCGCCGCCGAGGCCTCGCGCCGAGCCGACGAGGGGGAGACCGTGGTGCTGGTCACCTCGGACCGCGGCTTGCGCGAACGCGTGCCTCACGTGAGGGCCGAGGGCGCGCGGTGGCTGCTCGACCTGCTGGAGCGAGTGAACTGACTACCGACCGGCGAGCGTGGCGGCCGCCCACCCGTCACTCCTACTCCTGCGCCAGCTCCACGCGGCCGGCCGCGATCGCGTCCTCGTGGGCGGCATGGTCGCGCTCGTTGAGGTCCGCGTAGCGCTCGGCGTAGTCGGCGAACACCGCGTCGGCGTTGTCGTCGTCGCCCAGGTAGCCGAAGATCGCGGCGCCGTCGCCGGTGCGGGCGTGGGCCAGCGCCAGGGTGGCGCCGCAGGCCCCCGCGTACCGCTTCAGTCGCTTCGGGCCCATCTGGTCGACGTCGACGGAGCCCTTGCCGTCCCACATCTGACGGAAGTAGAAGTCCGTGGTGCCGTCGCCGTCCTCGGCGTAGGACCAGCCCAGCAGGATGTCTCCCGTGGACTGCATGAGGCGCTGTCCCCGCACCACGCGTTCACCGGCGCGCGGGTACCGGCTCGGCCCGGCGTACGGTTCGAGAACGGACCGGGTGGCCTCCTTGAACTGCAGGAAGAGCGGGGCACCCTGGTCGGACTCGAGCAGCAGGATCAGGCACCGTGTTCCCACGCTGCCGACGCCGACCACCTTGTGGGCGATGTCGACGTAGCGGTACTGGTCGAGCACCGCCGCCCGGTGCGGAGGCAGGGAGCGGCGATAGCGCTCGAAGAAGGTCCGTGCCCGGTCCGCACCCTCGTCGTCGATCGAGTGCCCCAGCGGGACGATGAGCGGGGGCCGGGCGACGATGCGCCTCCTGCCGTCCACGACCTCGGTCAGCTTCCCGAGCGCGCGCACGCTGTCCTTGCGCGTCGCCTTGTCGATGGCTCGGCGCGAGCGCTTGCGCAGCTCCTCCTGCTCGGCGGCGAGCTTCGCCACGTCGACGCGGTAGTAGTGGACGTCGAGGGGACTCATGGACAGGGTCGCCGCGAGGACCTCACGGTAGCCGCGGGTCACCGCGCGGGTCGCGGCGCGGTTCTGCTTCGCCGACAGCTCGTTGTTGCGGCCGGCGATGGTGACGCTCGCGGCCAGGCGCTTCAGGTCCCACTCGAACGGACCCGGAGCGGTCTCGTCGAAGTCGTTGACGTCGAAGACCAGCCGCCGGTCGGCCCCGTTGAAGATGCCGAAGTTCGACAGGTGGGCGTCGCCGCACAGCTGGACGCCGATGTCGGTGCGTGGTCCTCGGGAGAGGTCGGACGCCATGACGGCCGCCGCCCCGCGGTAGAAGGTGAAGGGCGTGGCACGCATGCGGGCGTGCCGGATGGGCACCAGCCGAGGGATGCGGGAGACATCCTGTGCCGCCAGCAGGTCCACGGCCTCGGGACGGCCGGCCTCGTCCGGGAGCTCCGCGTGCGACTCCAGGGGGACCGCGTCGCGGTGCGCTCGGCCCACATCCACGCGCGTGCGCACGGCGGGCGTCACATCCGGCGCCGGAGACCGGTTCTTCGCCATGCGATTCAGGCTAGCGCGCGGCCCTGACGGCGGCTCGGCGAGAGCGTGAGGCGCGGGACCGCCCGGATCCGCCCCTGCGAGGGGAGCGCCGCCCTAGATGTGCGCGCGCAGGAACGCCTTGACGTCGTCCATCTCCTCCTGCGCGACGGAGTGCGCGAGGCCCGGGTAAAGGCGGGCCGTGACCGTCGTGTGGCCGTCGACGAACTCCTGGGTGCGCGCGATCGCGTCGGGCCAGATCACGGGATCCGCGTCGCCGCGCCCCCAGAAGACGGCCGGCCGCGAGGTCGCGAGCTCGGCGTCGGCCGGCTGCGGGTCCCGGCCGACGAAGCCGGCGAGGACCACCGGCGCGAGCACCCGTGCCGGCCGGGTGCGCAGCAGCTGCAGGGCCATGAGGCCGCCCTGCGAGAACCCCACCGGGATGACCGGCGCCTCGTCCGGCACGTGGGCGTCGATCCAGTCCCACAGCGCGTCGGTCGCGGTGGTGATGGCGTGCTCGTCCATCGCTCCCGACGGGTCGAGCGGGAACCACGCGGCGGCGCCGTAGCCCATCTCGAGCGGCGCGCGCACGGACGCCCAGGGCAGGTGGGCGGGCAGCCACGCCGCGAGCGACGGCAGGTCCCGCTCGTTCGAGCCGAAGCCGTGCAGGAGCACGACGCGCGGGGTGGCCGCGGGGGAGGATGTCCAGGAGGGCGAGAGCACGGCGGTGAGGGTCACGCCCTCAGTATCCCGCACGGGACCATCGGCCCAGGTGCATGGCATGATGGCGGCGTCGGAAGGGGAGCGACGTGTCCAAGGAGCTGATCGACCAGGGCCGCGCGATCGAGCGCGAGCGCATCGTCGCCTATCTGGCGCACCACGAGGCCCGTGCCCGCGCCGCGGCCGCAGAGGCGACCACCGAGGAGTCGCGGACCTACCAGGCCACCATCGCCAACGCGATGAAGGCGATGGGCGAGGCCGTGGGCGGCGAGTTCCACTGGCGCGCGAGCCTCTGAGGCTCGCCCCGCCGACGGGCCGCCCGGCGCGCTACTCGCAGCCGATGCCGTCGCCGTCGCGATCGAGCGCCTTGCGGTACCCGGGCTCGCCGCGGTGGATCGGGGCCGCGCCGGCCTCCCGCACCGCGGTGCAGTTGGCGTAGTACACGTCCTCCGCGGGGGCGGTGGCCTGGCTGGTCTCCTCGGGCTCGGCCTCCACGGGGGCCGATGCGGCGGTCTCCGAGGGTGCGGGCCCGCCGGTGTTCTCGGCGATCACCGGGTGGGTGCCCTCGTCGGGCAGGGGCTCGCCCGGGCAGGTGTCGAGGACGCGGAGCACGGCGTCGAGCTCGGCCTGGGTGACCCACACCTCGTACTTGGTCTTCACGGCGACCTGCCGCGCGACGTACTGGCAGCGGAAGTCCTTGTTCGGGGGCAGCCAGGTGGCCGCGTCGCCATCGCCCTTGGAGCGGTTCTGCCCGGCGTCGACGGGCTCGAGGTTGAGCGGGTCGTTCGCGAAGGCGACGCGCTGGGCGTACTCCCACTGGAAGGCGCCCTTCTGCCAGGCATCGGACAGGGCGACCAGGTGGTCGATGTCCACCTCGGAGGCGCCGCCGCGCTCGAACGCGATCCACTCGCCCGTGAAGGGGTCGAGCAGGTCGCCGGACATGACCTTGCACGTGCCCTCGGCGACGACGTTCTCGAGACGGAGCGCGAGCATGTCGTTGCGGGTGTCGCAGCCGTTGCGGTCGGTGTCCACCCATCCCGAGCCGAACTCCTCGCGGGCGTAACCGGTCTTGGGGGCGCGGCCCTTCACCGTGAGCGCCTCGGCGGCCGCGCGCGCCGTGCCCGCGGCGGCCGGGCTCGGCTCCGGCTCAGGGGAGGCGGGGGACGAGGCCTCGGGCGCGGCCTCCTCGGTGGCAGCGGCCTCGACGAGGTCCGCGTCCGCGTCCGAGTCGAGCTCGGGCTCCGCGGCGGCGGTGGGGCTCACGGAGGGCGACGCGGCCGGCACGTCGCCGGGCTGCTGCGTCTGGGCGACGTCGTCGGCGCGCTCGGTGCACCCCGCGACCAGCGTCGCTCCCAGCACGGCGGCGACCAGGGTGTGCAGCGTGCGCGCGCGCAGAAGTTCCATCACGGTCGGGCTCCCTCAGCTCTCGGTGAGTCACCCATGGTGCCAGCGGGCCGGCCAGAAACCGGGGCAGCGCGCCGGGACTACCCTGAGAGCGCATCGTCCCGCGCCCCCATCCCGCCAGGAGGCACCATGACCCACGCCCACGACGCCTTCCACGTCCCGGAGGGTCCGCACGACATCCGGCTGGTCGTGTGCGACATGGACGGCACGCTGCTGGACGCGGCCAAGACCGTCCCGGACGCGATCTGGCCGCTGATCGACGGCATGGAGCGGCGCGGGATCATGTTCGCGCCCGCGAGCGGCCGGCAGTACGCGACGCTCGCGCGCCAGTTCGCGCGGTTGGGCGACGGGCTCGTCGTCATCGCGGAGAACGGCGCCTACGTGCGCCGGGGCGGCGACGAGGTGTCGTCGTCCCCCATCCCTCTCGAGGCCATGCGGGGGATCGTCCGAACCGTGCGGGGGCACGCGGCCGGGCACGACGTGGGCGCGGTGGTCTGCGGCAAGCGCTCGGCCTACGTGGAGCGCGCGGACGAGCCGTTCATGGGCAAGGTGCGCCCCTACTATGCGGCGCTCGAGGTGGTCGACGACCTGCTCGCGGTCGAGGATGACATCCTCAAGGTGGCCATCTACGACTTCGGCGACGTCGCGCACGACACGGCGCCGGCGCTGGCGGACTTCGACGGTCCGCTGCGCGTGGTCGTCTCCGACCGCCACTGGGTCGACATCATGGCCCGGGGTGTGAACAAGGGGGTCGCCGTGCGCGCGCTGCAGGCATCCCTCGGAGTGACGCCCGCGCAGACGGTGGTGTTCGGCGACTACCTCAACGACCTCGAGATGATGGACGCCGGCCACCTGTCCTTCGCCATGGCCAACGCGCATCCGCAGGTGGCGGAGCGCGCGCAGTACCGGGCGCCGTCGAACGAGGACGCCGGGGTCATCAGCACGCTGAGGCGACTGCTCGAGCACCCGCAGGGCTGAGGAAGGGCCCGCGGGGTCCGGTCCCGGTCCCGGTCCCGGTGCCGCGGGTCGCGGGCAGGGCGTGCCGGCCGCACCCCGCGGCATACCCCCATGGGTATACTCTCCGCATGTTCCTCACCTCGCTGCGCACCTGGCCCGCGCGCCGATGGCTCGTCGCCGCGGGCTCCGCGATCGCGACCTACCTGGTCATCGCGATCCCGACGGCGCTGATCCCCACCCCGATCTTCGGCCGCGAGATCCCGCCCACCTCGTGGTCCCACGCGGCCCTCGCCGCCTCCGCGGTGCTGGCGGGGCTGCTCGCGGCCACCTACGTCGCGCCGCCGGACCTGCCCCGCCCCGAGCGGGAGAGCCGGTGGGGGATGGCGGGCGCCTTCGTCACATTCTTCGCGGTGGGCTGCCCGGTCTGCAACAAGCTCGTCCTGCTCGCGCTCGGGTACACCGGCGCGATCCAGTTCTTCGAGCCCATCCAGCCGTACCTCGCGGTCGGCGCGATCGGCCTGCTCGGGTGGGCGCTCGTCGCCCGGGTGCGCCGCGAGGACTCCTGTCCCGTCCGGACCTGATCCCTGCATCGTCCCTGGCGGGGAATGTCTGGCGACCCGCGGGCGTGTCACCCATGGCGGGCGCGCGCCCGCCCGGCGGGTGAGCCCGCCGCGCGACAGGGGAGGCGACCATGGCAGTCACCAGCAGGGCCGATGCGCAGTGGAGCGACGGATTGGCGAGCGGCAGCGGGAGCGTGGCGCTCGCCTCGGGCGCCGGCGAATTCTCCATGACGTGGAAGGCGCGCTCCGAGGGCGTCGACGGCGCGACCACGCCGGAGGAACTGCTCGCCGCCGCGCACTCCTCGTGCTTCTCGATGGCGCTCACGCACGAGCTCGAGGGCAACGGCACCCCGCCGGCCTGGGTCAAGACCTCGGCCCAGGTGTCGTTCGTGCCGGGCACCGGCGTGACCGCGTCCGTGCTGACCGTCGCGGCGAAGGTCCCCGGCATCGCCGACGAGGACTTCCAGCGCATCGCCGCGGCCGCGAAGGACGGCTGCCCGGTGTCGCAGGCGCTCGCCGGCGTGGAGATCACGCTGTCGGGAGCGACGCTGATGGACTAGCGCCGGGGCTCACCGGGCGTCGTGCGTGACCCGGCCGCCCAGCAGCGTGAGGGCGACCGGCATCGCGCGCAGGGTGGCGCGGTCCGCGATCACGGGGTCGGCGTCCAGCGCGATCAGGTCCGCGGGCCCTCCCGGCGCGAGGCGGCTGCGGGCCGAGCACGCCAGCGCCTCGGCGACCGTGAGCGACTGCTCGGGGTGCCAGGGTGCGTCGTCGCCGTCCGCCCGATGCACGGCGGCGGCGATCGCGACCCACGGATCCAGCGGCGCGACCGGCGCATCGGAGCCCAGCGCGACCCGCGCGCCCGCGTCGAGCAGCGATCGCAGCGGGAACGCCCGCCCCGTGCGCCCCGGCCACAGCCGTGCCGCCACCTCGCGGTCGTCGAGGGCGTGGGCCGGCTGGACGCTCGCGGTGACGCCCAGGGCGGCGAAGCGCGGCAGGTCCGCGTCGGCGATCAACTGCGCGTGCTCGATGGTGCCGCGCGCACCGGTGGCTGCGAAGGCGTCCAAGGCGATCCGTACGGCCGCGTCGCCCAGCGCGTGCACCGCGGCGCGGATCCCGGCGGCCCGGGCGCGGGCCAGGAGCGCGGCGAGCTGCTCGGGCGCGACGTTCTGGACCCCGCGACTGCCGTCGTCGTAGGGATCCAGGCAGTGCGCGGTGCGGGAGTTCAGCGACCCGTCCGAGATCACCTTGAGAGGTCCGTGGCGCACCAGGCCTCGCGTGCCGGGCACGTCCGCGCCGGTGGTCGCTCCCGCGGCGATGCGCGCGTCGAGCAGGTCGGGGTAGAAGCCGGCCTCGACGCGGAGCAGGTCCACGCCGTCCGCGACGCGCGCGGACCACGCGGTCGCGTTGTCCGCGAACTCGAGGTCGACGATGCCCACGACCCCGCGCGTGGCCGCGGCGCGGGCGGCCCCGTCGACGCCGCGGATCGGGTCGGGGTCGATGCCGGCCAGGCGGCGTTGGGCCAGGAAGGCGTCGCCCTCCACGAGCAGGCCCGCCCGCGGCAGCCGGAGCGCCGCGGCTGCCGCGGAGTTCACCCAGGCCGAGTGCAGGTCCCCGCTGAGCGCCACCGTGGGAGCCGCGCGGGCGGCGTCGAGGGCGGCGAGCGTGGGCGGCGACGGCCATCCGGCCCAGCGGAAGCCCGCGGCGATCAGCGGGCCGTCCTCGGGCGCGACGGCCAGCGCGGCGCACACGTCCGCGGCGGAGGCGGCGCCGGACACGTCGAGCTGCCCGCGCGAGCGCGCCCACTGCGCGACGTGCACGTGGGCGTCCCACAGCCCCGGCCGCAGCCAGCGGCCGTCGAGCGCGACGATCCGCGGGCTCGCGCCCCGCGCGGCGCCGGCGGTGCCGGTGGTGCCGGCGATGGCGTCGACGGTGCCCCGTCGGTCCGCGCCGGCGGGCCGGATCGCGAGGATCCTGCCCCCTCCGAGCGCGACATCCGCGACGGAGCCGTCGGGAAGTCGCGCATCGGTCAGCAGCACGCGCGCGTCCACGGTCCCCCCTCCGCCGACGGCCAGGCTATTAGTCTCGCGGCATGAACGACGACAGCGGCCGCGGCCCGGGGCGCCCCGGCCCGAGCGGGCCGAGCGGGCCGCGCGCGGCGCTGGCGGGCGCGGGGCTCGCGTGGCGGGGGCTCCGGGTGTGGTCGCGCTCGCCGCGGATCATGGCGATCGGCGTGCTGCCCGCGCTGGCGACCCTGGCGCTGCTGGCGGCGGCGCTGGTCGCGATCGTGTCCGAGGCGGGGCACGTGGGCGACTGGGCCGCCGACCGCCTCGTGGGGGACGGGGACCTGCACGGAGTGCTGGGCGCGCTCGTCGCGATCGCGCTGGTGGGCGGCGCGGCCCTGATCGCGGTGACCACGTTCACCACGCTCGCCCTCGCGCTGGGCCAGCCCGCGTACGAGGCGATCTCGCGGCGCGTGGACGACGACGCCGGCGGGGTCGATCCGGCACCCGAGGAGCCGTGGTGGCGCGCGCTCGCGCGCGGCCTGGGCGAGGGTGTCGTCACGCTCGCGGTGTCGCTCGTCGTGTCCGCGCTGCTGTTCGCCATCGGCCTGATCCCGGTCGCCGGCACCGTCACCGCCGCCGCGACGGGGGCGATCGTGGGCGGCCGGCTGCTCGCGCTCGAGCTCACGGCGTACCCCATGGCCCGCCGCGGGATCGTGGCGCGCCGGGACCGCATCGCCGCGCTGCGGCCGCACCGCGTCCTGGTGGGCGGCTTCGGCGCGGCGGCGTTCCTCGCCTTCCTGGTGCCGCTCGGCGCCGTGGTGGCCATGCCCGCGGCCGTCGCCGGAGCGACGCTCCTGGTCCGCAGGGTGCTGGGAGAGGATCCGGCGTGACGGGGGACGATGCGGGGCTTGGGGGCGGTGCGGCGGTCCCGCCCGGGGACGGGCGGGGCTAGCGGCCGCTCGCGGTGCGCTCGAGCGCGTCCCGCACCGCGGCCACCGCGGGATCCAGGCGGCTCGACTCGCGGGTGGCGGTGAAGACGGTGCGGTGCGGGTCTCCGGGGAGCGGCAGCGTGCTCAGGTCCGGTCCGGCCAGGTCCGCCATGAGGCTGGGCAGGAACCCGACCGCGAGGCCCCCTCGAATCATCGCGACGTGCGCCTGCAGGTCGGGAGTCTCGAAGCGCACGTCCGGCTCGAAGCCCGCGGTGCGGCAGGCCTGCTCCGCGAAGTGGCGCGACGCCGTGCCGGCGGGCTCCATGATCCACTGCGCCTGGGACAGCGCGGGCAGCGACGATGCGGCGGCCCCCGGCGCGACCGCGAGGAGCAGGCGGTCCCTCAGCAGCGGACGCCGCACGATGCCCGGATGGTGGGGCGCCGAGTGGTGCGGGTACTCCTCGGCCACCACGAGGTCGGAGTCGCGGGCCCAGGCGTCCGCGAGCGCGGCGGCGGGCTCGCTCTGGACGGCGAGCACCCGCAGCCGGGGGTGGGCGGTGCGCAGCTCGTCCAGCGCCGCGGGCAGCAGCGTGAGCAGGGCGGACTGGAACACCGCCACCCGGACCGTGCCGGAGGGCTTGCCTCCCGCGCTCGTGAGCTCGTCCTGGGCGAGCTCCATGGTCGCCAGCAGGTCGTGGGCGCGCGCGACCAGCCGCTGACCCGCCGGGGTGAGCACCAGTCCCCGCCCGGACCGTGCGGTGAGGGGCACCCCGGCCTCTCGCTCGAGCGCCGCCAGCTGCTGCGAGACCGCCGAGGGGGAGTACCCGAGCGCCTGGGCGGTCGCGGCGACGGTGCCGCGCATGCCGAACTCGCGGAGGGTGGCCAGCCGGGTGAGGTCGAGCATGGATCAATGTTTAGCAGTGCTTCATGAAAATCGACAGTAATCCGCGCTGGTGCTGGATGGATGGCGTGTCGACACTGTAGACCTGACCGAGAGGACGCGCATGACGATCACCGCACCGCAGCACACCGCCGACGCGACCGTGGCGATGGTTCGCCGCTGGCTCGACGAGGCGGCCGGGACTCCCACGGACGGGCGCGCGGCCATGCTCGCGCGGCTGCTCGAGGCGCCCCAGGGGCTGAGCTTCCTCACGGGCTTCGTCGACGCGGTGGTGAGGCCCGAGGACGCCCGGGAGGCGGCGCGCGGGCTGCGGCGCACGGTGGAGTCGGATCACGCCTTCCTGCCCGCATACCAGCGGGCGGCCCTGCGCGTGGGCGCGCTCGCCTCGGTCCCGCTGCCCGGCCTCGTCGTGGGCGTGTGCCGCGCGACGGTGCGTCAGATGGTGGGCCACCTGATCGTCGACGCCTCCGAGCGGCGCCTGGGCGGCGCGCTAAAGCGCCTGCGTTCCGGGGGAGACCGCCTCAACCTCAACCTCCTCGGCGAGGCCGTGCTGGGCGCCCAGGAGGCGGACCGACGCCTGGCGCGCACGCTCGCGCTCATCGAGCGCCCGGACGTCGACTACGTCTCCCTCAAGGTCTCGGCGGCGGTCGCGCCGCACTCCGCGTGGTCGGTCGAGGAGACCGCGGCCGCCATCGCGGACCGCCTCGCGCCGCTGTACGACGCGGCCGGGCGCACCGGCACGTTCGTCAACCTCGACATGGAGGAGTACCGCGACCTCGAGCTCACCCTCGACGTCTTCGAGAACGTCCTGAGCCGTCCCGAGCACCTCGGGCTCACCGCCGGCATCGTCCTCCAGGCGTACCTGCCCGACGCGCTGGGCGCCCTGCATCGTCTCCAGGCGTGGTCCGCCGCCCGCGTCGCGACCGGCGGCGCGCCCATCAAGGTGCGCCTGGTCAAGGGCGCGAACCTGTCGATGGAGCGCGTCGACGCGGAGCTGCACGGCTGGCCGCTGGCCACCTGGGGCTCGAAGGAGGAGTCCGACGCCCACTACAAGCGCCTGGTCGACGCCGCCCTCACCCCGGAGAGCACCGCATCGGTCCGGGTGGGGGTCGCCGGCCACAACCTGTTCGACATCGCGCACGCCCTCCTCACCGCGCAGGAGCGCGGCTGCGCCGAGCACGTCGACGTGGAGATGCTCCTGGGCATGGCCGCGCCGCTCGCGCGGGCGGTCGCCGAGGACGCGGGCCCCATCCGCCTGTACACACCCGTGGTCCACCCCCAGGAGTTCGACGTCGCGCTGGCCTACCTGGTGCGCCGCCTCGAGGAGGTCGCGAACCCCGCGAACATCGTCGCGTCGCTGCACCGGCTCGGGTCCGACCCCGACGCCTTCGCACGCGAGGAGGCCCGCTTCCGGCGGTCCCTCGCCCAGACGGGGAACGATGCGCGGTCCGGGGTGGGCGCGGCCTTCCCGGTCCCCGCGCGGCACCGGGGCGAGCCGCTGCCCGCGGCCGTGGACTTCCGCAACCAGCCCGACTCCGACCCCGCCGTCGTGGAGCAGCGGCGGGCCGGACGGGCCGCGCTGGCCCGATCCCGCGCATCGTCCCTCGGGGTGGCCGCGCTCACCGAGCACTGGGTCGAGACCGAGGACGGGGTACGGGCCGAGGTGGCCGCCGCGAAGGCCGGCGCCGCCGGGTGGCAGGCGCGCGGACCCGAGGGGCGGGCGCGAGTGCTGGAGCAGGTCGCCGACCGGCTCGAGGCCCGCCGCGGCGACCTGCTCGAGGTGATGGCCGCGGAGGCGGGCAAGACGCTCGACCAGGCCGACCCCGAGGTCTCCGAGGCCGTCGACTTCGCCCGCTACTACGCGGCCCGCGCCCGCGAACTGGCGACCTACCAGGGAGCCCGCCAGGTCCCGCGCGACGTCACGCTCGTCACTCCGCCGTGGAACTTCCCCGTCGCGATCCCGGCGGGATCCGCGATGGCGGCGCTCGCCGCCGGCTCGGCGGTGGTGTTCAAGCCCGCCGAGCAGTCGCCCCGCTGCGGCTCGCTCGTCGCGGAGATCCTGTGGGAGGCGGGCGTGCCACGCGACGCGCTGCGCCTGGTCCACCTGGACCCCGAGGCCACGGGCGCGGCCCTCGTGTCGCACCCGGACGTCGAGCAGATCGTGCTCACCGGCGGCTACGAGACGGCGTCGCTGTTCCACCGCATCCGGCCGGGCGTGCGCCTGCTCGCGGAGACGTCGGGCAAGAACGCGCTCATCGTCACCCCGAGCGCCGACCTCGACCTCGCGGCCCGCGACCTCGCGCAGTCCGCCTTCGGCCACGCGGGCCAGAAGTGCTCCGCGGCGTCGCTCGCCATCCTCGTGGGCCCCGTCGCCCGCTCGCGCCGCTTCCTCACGCAACTCGAGGACGCCGTGCGCTCGATGCGCGTGGGACCGGCGAGCGACCCGCGCACCCAGGTGGGCCCCATCATCGAGCCCGCCCGGGGCAAGCTCGAGCGCGCCCTCACCACCCTCGAGGACGGCGAGGAGTGGCTGGTCGAGCCGGCGCTGCTCGACGGCGACCGGCTGTGGTCGCCCGGCGTCCGCCGCGGGGTGCGACCGGGATCGTGGTTCCACCTCACCGAGTGCTTCGGGCCCGTGCTGGGCCTCATGGAGGCCGCGACGCTCGACGAGGCGATCGCGCTCGCCAACGCCGTCGACTACGGCCTCACCGCCGGCATCCACGCGCTCGACGCCGACGAGATCGCCCGGTGGACCGACACCATCGAGGCCGGCAACCTCTACGTCAACCGCGGCATCACCGGCGCGATCGTGCAGCGCCAGCCGTTCGGCGGCTGGAAGCGCTCGGTCGTGGGTCCCGCCGCCAAGGCCGGCGGCCCCGCCGCGCTGCTCGCGCTCACCGGCTGGGAGCGGGCGGACGATGCGGGGGAGACCGGGGCTCCCGGGTCCGGCGGGGCGTGGGGCCGGGCCCTCGACCCTCGCGTCGAGGCGCTCGTCGCCGGCGCCGCACCCTGGGTGCGGACCGCGGCGGAGCGCGACGCGGCGTGCTGGGAGGAGCGCTTCGCGCCGCGCGACCGCAGCAGCATGGCCGCCGAGCGCGACGTGCTCCGCCACGTGCCGGCGCCCACCGAGATCCGCTGGGACGGCCACGACGCCGACGCGCTGCTCCGCGCGGCCGCGGCGCGGGTGCGCGCCGGGGGAGTCGGGGGCGTGTCGTGCGGGCAGGAGCCGCCGGCGGTGGTCCGCGAGGCGCTGGACGCCGCCGGGCTGGTGGTCACGGTCGAGACCGTGGACGCCATGACCGCGCGGCTGCGGGGCACGCTGGGCGCCCGCGTGCGCGCGGTCGGGGAGGCGGTGGCGCAGTCGGTCGACCTCGCGGTCTACGACCAGCCCGTCACGGGTGCGGCCGAGGTCGAGCTGCCCCCGTTCCTCCACGAGCAGGCGGTGGCCGTCACGGCGCACCGGTACGGCACCCCGTGGGCCGTGGCCGATGCGGTGGTGGAGGGACTCGGCTGAGAAGGGCGCCGGGTCAGCCGAGCAGCTCGAGCACCTGACGCGCGGTCGACCGCGCGGCCCGGTTGGCGGAGATGGTGCTCGCCTGGGGGCCGTAGCCGGCCAGGAACAGGCCGGGCTGGGCCGCGACGCGGCCGTCGACCACCTCGACGCCGCCCGCCTCGCCCACGACGTCCAGCGGGGCGAGGTGGCGCAGCTCGGGCCGGAAGCCGGTGGCCCAGATCACCGCGTCGATCTCGAGCTGGTCGCCGTCCGCGGTGACCAGCCCGTGGTCGGTCATCTCCGTGAACATGGGCAGGCGCTCGAGCAGCCCCCGCTCCCGCAGCGACCTCACGAGCGGCGACGACGGCAGTCCCGTCACGGACACGATCGACGGCAGGGGCCGACCGGCACGGGCGGCCTCGTCCTGGATCGAGACGGCGACGCGGCCCCGGTCGGGGGACAGGTCGACCTCCTCGTCGTGGAAGACCGGGCGGCGCCGCGTGAACCAGAGCGTCGATGCCGCGACGTCTCCGACCTCGTCGAGGAAGGTCAGCGCCGAGGTGCCGCCGCCCACGACGGCGACGCGCAGGCCCGCGAACGCCTCGGCGCCCGGGTAGTCCGGCGTGGCGTACTGCCGGCCCCGATAGCGGTCGCGGCCGTCGACGAACGGGATCCGCGGGCTGGTCCACGTCCCCGTGGCGGAGACCACCACGCGGGCCTCGAGCCGCGGCACCGGGCCGCCGGGTGCGCACTCGAGCACGTACCGGTCGCCCTCGCGCGTCACGGAGGTCACCCGCGCCGGTCGCACCACCGCGAGCCGGTGCGTGTCCTCGTAGGCCCGGAAGTACGCGGGCACCACGTCGTTCGCGGGGCGGTCCGCGGGCGCATCGTCGAAGCTCAGCCCCGTGTCGCGCATCCCCGGCAGGTCGTGGATCCGGTGCGCGCCGCCCAGGGTGAGCGTGCTCCAACGGTGGCGCCAGGCGCCGCCGGCGTCGGCCTCGGCGTCGAGCACCACGAGCCTCTCCCCGGTCGTCACGCCGCGTCGGGCGAGATGGTGGGCGACGGCCAGACCGGCCTGCCCCGCCCCGATGACGACGACGTCGACGGAGGGCGGCACGGGCATGGGCCAACTCTAGGGCGCGATCCCGGCGTGGCCGGGTAGCACCGCGCCGGGCATCGGCCTAGGCTGGTCGCAGGAGGTGCGTCATGGCAGACGAGACCGTGCGGGACACCCGCCACTACAAGTTCGAGCAGATCCGCGCGCGGGAGCTCGCCCGGGGCGCGAGCGAGGACGAGGCCGCGCGCATCGCGGCCGAGACCGTCGACAAGGTCAAGGACGCCGAACCGAACGACTGACGCACCCTAGACTGGCCCCCGTGACTGCGCAGAGGGACGGCCAGGAGGGCCTCGACGGGCGCCCCGTCGACGCCGTGTGGACGGTGCCTAACGCGATCTCGGCGTTGCGCATCGTCCTCATCGTGGTCTTCGGCGCGCTGCTCGCCGCCCGCCAGGACACCTGGGCGATCATCGCGCTCATGCTGGCCGGCTTCAGCGACTTCCTCGATGGGTGGCTCGCGCGCCGGTGGAACCAGGTCTCGCGCATCGGCCGCCTGCTCGACCCCGCCGCGGACCGGCTCCTCACGGTGGTGGTGGTGCTCGGCCTCGCCGCCCGGGGCATCGTCCCGTGGTGGCTCGTGGCGGTGCTGCTCGTCCGCGACCTGGTCGTGGCGATCGCGCTGGTGCACTCCCACCGCCACCACATCGAGTCGCCCCAGGTCACCTTCACCGGCAAGGCGGCGACGTTCGGACTCTACGTCTCGCTGCCCCTGGCCTACCTCGCCTTCGACCGCTGGGACACGTTCCACACGGTCACGATCATCGGCGCCGCCGTGGCCGCGGTCCTCTACTGGATCTCCGGCATCGGCTATGTGCGCGACATCATCCGCAGATCCCGGCGCGGGGGGTTCGGCGAGAGCCCCGGACGGGCCTACGATGAGGGGCAACAGCATGAACAGGAGGCGTCATGACCTATGACGAGAGCCCCGTCGAGCGCACCATGTCGCTCGACTCGGTGGGCCACGTCGACGAGTCGGTTCCCGTCCGGCTCGGCCCGCAGGATCACGCCGCGGTCGAGGCGCTCGGCCCCGACCACGCGTTGCTGATCGTGCACCACGGCCCCAACCTGGGCGCGCGCTTCCTGCTCGACGTCGACGTGACCACGGTCGGCCGCTCGGTGCGGTCCGACATCTTCCTCGACGACGTCACCGTGAGCCGCGAGCACGCGCAGTTCCTGCGTGCCGGCACGCAGTTCTCCGTCAAGGACCTGGGCTCCCTCAATGGGACCTACGTCAACCGCCAGAGCGTCGCCGAGTCCCCGCTGCACGCGGGCGACGAGGTGCAGATCGGCAAGTACCGGCTCACGTTCTACCCGGGCTCCCAGGCCTAGGCCGCATGGCGCGGGCCGCGCGACGCGAGGACCTGCCCGAGGCCGCGCCCCTCGAGGCGCTCGCCCCGGGCGGGACCTGGCCGCACGCGCTGTCCCACGAGCCCATGCTGCGCGTGAGCGACGTGCTGGCGCTCGTCCAGAGTCAGTTCCCCACGCTCAGCGCCTCCAAGCTGCGCTTCCTCGACGCTCACGGACTGGTGTGCCCGCAGCGCACCGGCTCCGGGTACCGCCAGTACTCGCCGGCCGACGTCGAGCGCGTGCGCTTCGTGCTGCGACAGCAGCGCGACCACTACCGGCCGCTCACCGTCATCAAGGACCAGCTCGCCGCGCTCGACGAGGGCCGCCTGCACGAGCCGGTGACGCTCACGGAGATCGCGGACGCGCCCGACGACTACGTGGGAGCCGCCGCGCTCGCCGAGCGTGGGGGAGTTTCGGAGGAGGTGCTCGCCGCGCTCGTCGAGGCGGGCATCATCGCTCCGACGGTGCCCGGCGGCTTCGAGCCGGGCACGGTGGACATCGTGGTCGCGGCCTCTGCGTACCTGGCGGCCGGCGGCGACGTGCGCGCGCTGCGCACCCTCACGCTGTCCGCCCGACGGGAGGCGGATCGCGCCACGCAGGCCGCCGCGCCCCTGCGCCGCAAGGCCGGGGGAGAGGCGGAGGCCCACGCCCACGACTTCGCCGAGGCCGCCATCGCCGTGTTCTCCGCCACAGTGCGCCGCGGAGTGGGAGGATAGTTCCCGCGCGTGTCGTTGCCCGACGCGCCGCCGCACCGCTAACGTTGAACCACAGGTCGAAGGTAGGAGGAAGAATGTCGGACACCACGGGTCGTCCCGCCCCCTCCGATCAGGGCATCCTCTTCGACGACGGCCTGCCCCCGCTCGACGAGCACGCCGGCTACCGCGGCCCGACGGCGTGCAAGGCCGCGGGCATCACGTACCGCCAGCTCGACTACTGGGCGCGCACCGGCCTGGTCGAGCCCACCGTGCGCGGCGCGACCGGATCCGGCACGCAGCGCCTGTACGGCTTCCGCGACATCCTGGTCCTGCGCGTGGTCAAGCGACTGCTCGACTCCGGCGTCTCGCTCCAGCAGATCCGCACCGCCGTCAGCCACCTGCGCGAGCGCGGCATCGACGACCTCTCCGGCATCACCCTCATGTCCGACGGCGCCTCCGTGTACGAGTGCACCTCGGACGACGAGGTCATCGACCTGGTCCAGGGCGGCCAGGGCGTCTTCGGCATCGCCCTCGGGCGGGTCTGGCGCGAGCTCGAGGGCTCGCTGGCCTCCCTCCCCGCGGACCGGGCCGATGCTCCGGCCACTCCGCAGGTCGACGAGCTCGCCGCGCGCCGCGAGCGCCGCACCCAGGCCGGCTAGGGCTCGACGGCCGGAGCCGGGTCGGTCGGGTGACCGGCCGGCGCCGCGCGCGCCTGCGCCCGCGCCACCCATGATCGCGGCCCCGTGCCTCGCGCTGGTCCCGGTGCGTCACGCGGATCCCCCTCCATCACGCCTGATCACAGGGCGGTTACGGGTTGGCAACCAACGTTATGCCGCCGCCGTGCGTCTCCCTAGTATGAGCGTCATGAGCACACGGGCCCTCGCGCCGCGGAACCTTCTCCAGGTCGCGCTCGTCGCGGCGATCCTCGCGCTGACCGTCCTGCTGGCGGGCTGCACCTCGAGCGGCGAGGACTCCGCGACCGTCGGCGGCGCGGAGCCGGCCTACGATCAGGCGGCGCCGGCGGAGATCGGCGCCGACGAGGCGTGGGAGGAGTCCGCCGACGGCGAGGCGGGCACGTCCACGAGCGACACGGGCGACTCGACCGACCGCGCGGTGATCGTCACCGGCGCGATGTACATGACCGTCGAGGACCCCCTCGGCGCCGCGGACCGCGCCACGACGATCGTCGAGGACGCGGGCGGCCGCGTCGACGCGCGCAACGAGCGCGCGGCGAGCGACTACGACGGCGGCTCCGCCTACCTCACGCTCCGCATCCCGGCTGTCGGACTCGACGTGGTGGTGGAGGACTTGCGCGCGCTCGGGACGGTCGACGAGTTCCAGACCTCCTCCTACGACGTCAGCCGCGAGGTGACGGACCTCGACCTGCGGATCTCGACCCTGCGCGCGTCGACCGACCGCATCGCGGCGCTCCTGGACGAGGCGCAGGACATCGAGGACATCATCGCCCTCGAGACCGAGCTCGCGCAGCGCCAGGCGGAGCTCGAGAGCCTCGAGGCGCGCCAGCGCGGCCTCGACGACCAGGTGTCGATGTCGACCATCGACCTGTCGCTCACCACCGAGCCGATCGTGATCGTCGACGACTCTCCGCGCTCCTTCTGGGATGGCCTCGTCTCCGGCTGGGAGGCGCTCGTGAGATTCCTCGAGGGAGCCCTGGTGGTGACCGGCGTCCTGCTCCCGTGGCTCGGAGCGGCGCTCCTGGTCGGTATGGCGGCGCTGCTGGTCGTGCGGTCGGCACGGTCGCGCCGGCGCGCGGCCCGCGAGGCGTCGGCCGCCGCGGGCGCCGCCCCCGGCGGGCGGGACGCGCTCGGCGGCCAGGATCCGCCCGCCTCTCGCTGACGCCCACCCCGGGACGATGCACGGCGGGAGGCCGCGCATCGTCCCTTGGCATGGCTGACCGTCACCGGGAAACCTGGCAGGATGGCGACCAACGTCCCGCCCCATCCCCCCGCTGAAGGGAAGCAGATGTTCGAGAAGATCCTCGTGGCCAACCGCGCCGAGATCGCGGTCCGCGCGTTCCGCGCCGCCGTCGAGAACGGCGCCCAGACCGTGGCCGTGTTCCCCTACGAGGACCGGATGTCCGAGCACCGCGTCAAGGCGGACGAGTCGTACGAGATCGGCGAGAAGGGCCACCCGGTCCGCGCCTACCTGGACGTCGACGGCATCATCGAGGTCGCCCAGCGCGCCGGGGCGGACGCGATCTACCCCGGCTACGGCTTCCTGTCGGAGAACGTCCAGTTCGCGCAGGCATGCGCCGATGCGGGGGTCACCTTCATCGGCCCGCCGCCGGAGGTGCTGGCGAAGGCGGGCGACAAGGTCGCGGCGCTCAAGGCGGCCCGCGAGGCGGGCGTGCCGGTGCTCGACTCGTCCGAGCCGTCGCAGGACGTCGACTGGCTCATCGAGGAGGCCGATCGGATCGGCTACCCGGTGTTCGTCAAGGCCGTGGCGGGCGGTGGCGGACGCGGCATGCGTCGCGTCGAGCGCCGCGAGGACCTCCCGGAGATGCTTGCCGCGGCGATGCGCGAGGCGGAGAACGCGTTCGGCGACGCGACCGTGTTCCTCGAGCAGGCGGTGCTGGGCCCGCGCCACATCGAGGTGCAGATCCTCGCCGACGCCCAGGGCAACGTGGTGCACCTCTACGAGCGCGACTGCTCGGTGCAGCGTCGGCACCAGAAGGTCGTGGAGATCGCGCCCGCGCCCAACCTGGATCCGGCGATCCGCGACGCGCTGTGCGCGGACGCCGTGAAGTTCGCGACCTCGCTGGGCTACGTCAACGCGGGCACCGTCGAGTTCCTGGTCGCGACCGAGGGCGAGCGGGCCGGCCAGCACGTCTTCATCGAGATGAACCCGCGCATCCAGGTCGAGCACACGGTGACCGAGGAGGTCACGGACGTCGACCTGGTGAGCGCCCAGATGCGCATCGCGTCGGGGGAGACCCTCGAGGACCTGGGGATCCGCCAGGAGGACGTGTCCGTCAAGGGATACGCGATCCAGACCCGCATCACCACCGAGGACCCCACCAACGGGTTCCTGCCCGACACCGGGCGCATCGTCGCCTACCGGTCGCCGGGCGGCGCCGGCGTCCGCCTCGACGGCGCGACCGGCATGGCCGGCAACATCATCACCGGCCACTTCGACTCGATGCTCGTGAAGCTCACGTGCCGCGGCCACGACTTCGACGCGGCCGTGCGCCGCGCGCAGCGCGCCCTCGCGGAGTTCCGCATCCGCGGCGTCACCTCGAACATCCGCTTCCTGCGCGCGGTGACCTCCGACCCCGCGTTCAAGGAGGGCGGCGTCACCACCGCGTTCATCGACGAGCGCCCGCACCTGCTGCACGTCCCGGAGAGCCAGGACCGCTCGACCAAGCTGCTCGCCTTCCTGGGCGACCGTACGGTCAACCGGCCGTACGGCCACCACGTCGAGAACGTGGTCCGGCCCGCGGAGAAGCTGCCGCCGCTGGACTCCACGGGTCCCGTGCCGGACGGCTCGCGCCAGCGCCTGCTGCAGCTGGGGCCCGAGGGCTTCGCCGCCGCGCTGCGGGCCCAGGAGGCCCTCGCCGTCACGGACACGACCATGCGCGACGCGCACCAGTCGCTGCTCGCGACCCGCGTGCGCACGTACGACCTGCTGCGCGTCGCGGACCACGTCTCGCGCACCACGCCGGAGCTGCTCTCGCTCGAGTGCTGGGGCGGCGCCACCTACGACGTGGCGATGCGCTTCCTGTCCGAGGACCCGTGGCTGCGCCTGCGCGACCTGCGCGAGAAGGTGCCCAACATCGCGCTGCAGATGCTGCTGCGCGGCCGCAACACGGTGGGCTACACGCCCTACCCGGACGAGGTGGCCGTCGCCTTCGTCGAGGAGGCCGCGGCCACCGGCATCGACATCTTCCGCATCTTCGACGCGCTCAACGACATCGACCAGATGCGTCCCGCGATCGAGGCGGTGCGCCGCACCGGCACCGCGATCGCCGAGGGCACGCTGTGCTACACGGGCAACATGATCTCTCCGGACGAGGATCTGTACACGCTCGACTACTACCTGCGCCTCGCGGACCAGCTGGTGGAGGCGGGCGCCCACATGCTCGCCATCAAGGACATGGCGGGCCTGCTGCGCCCGGCGGCCGGCTTCATGCTCGTCAGCGCGCTGCGCGAGCGCTTCGACGTGCCGGTGCACCTCCACACCCACGACACGGCCGGCGGGCAGATCGGCACGCTGCTGGCCGCCGCCGAGGCCGGCGTCGACGCGGTCGACGTGGCCAACGCCGCGATGGCCGGCACCACGTCGCAGCCGCCCATGTCCGCGCTCGTCGCCGCGCTCGAGCACACCACCCGCGACACGGGCATCTCGCTCGCCGCGGCGCAGGACCTCGAGCCGTACTGGGAGTCGGTCCGCAAGCTCTACGCGCCGTTCGAGTCCGGCCTGCCCGGTCCCACGGGCCGCGTCTACCACCACGAGATCCCGGGCGGCCAGCTGTCCAACCTGCGCCAGCAGGCCATCTCGCTGGGCCTGGCGGACAAGTTCGAGCAGATCGAGGACATGTACTCGGCCTCGGACAAGATCCTGGGCCGCCTGGTCAAGGTCACGCCGTCGTCGAAGGTGGTGGGCGACCTGGCCCTCAACCTGGTCGCCAACGGCGCGGATCCGAAGGACTTCGAGGAGAACCCCGCGTCCTACGACCTGCCCGACTCGGTGATCGGCTTCCTCGCCGGCGAGCTGGGCGACCCGCCCGGCGGCTGGCCCGAGCCCTTCCGTTCGAAGGCGCTCGAGGGCCGCGACGTGTCCCGCACCATGGCGGAGATCACCGACGAGGACCGGGCGATCCTCGCGAAGCCCGGCGAGGAGCGCCAGCGCCGCCTCAACCACCTGCTGTTCCCCGGGCCGGCCAAGGAGTTCGACGAGGCGGTCGAGAAGTACGGCGACATCTCCGTCGTGGACACGTTCCACTACCTCTACGGGCTCACGATCGGCTCCGGCGAGGAGGCGGTCATCGACCTCCACCGCGGCGTGCGCATGATCGTCACCGCGGAGGCCGTGGGCGAGCCGGACGACCACGGCGAGCGCACCGTGATCTTCCACTTCAACGGCTCGATCCGCCCCATCCAGGTGCGCGACCACGCCGCCAAGGTGGAGGTGAGCTCGCGCGAGAAGGCCGACCCGCATCGTCCCGGGCACATCGCCTCGCCGTTCTCCGGACTGGTCACCCCGCGCGTCGCCGAGGGCGACACCGTGGAGGCCGGCCAGACCGTCGCGGTCATCGAGGCGATGAAGATGGAGTCCTCGATCACCACCCCCGTCGCGGGCACCGTCAGCCGGGTCGTTCTCAATCTCGCCGAGCAGCTCGACGGCGGCGATCTGGTGCTCGTGGTCGACTAGTCTGTTCCGGGACGATGGTCCCGCCCGCGGCAGGCGCGGCGCGGGACCATGGGGTCCCGCTCATCGAGGAGGAAACGCCAATGAAGGTGCTGGTCGCTGTCGGTTCGAAGTATGGGGCGACGCGGGAGGTGGGGCGCCGCATCGCGGACGCCATCGCCGCGCACGGCTTCGAGGTCGACTTCGAGGATGCGTGCGACGTGCACGGCATCCAGTACTACGAGGCGGTCATCATCGGCTCGGCCGTCTACGGCGGCCTGTGGCGCCGCGACGCCTCCGGCCTGATCAAGGCGCACCGCGACGAGCTGCGCGCCAAGGACGTGTGGATCTTCTCCGTGGGCATGGAGACCGTGGTCAAGCCCGGTCAGCCGCTCGACGAGGCCGACGGCTTCGCCACGGAGGTCGCCGCCCACGACCACGCCCGCTTCCCGGGACGCATCCTCTACGACCGTCTCAACGTGGGGGAGAAGGCGCTCATCAAGGCGCTCAACCCGCCCAAGGGCGACTTCCGCGACTTCACCCAGGTGGACGACTGGGCCGAGGTGGTCGCCAAGCGCCTCGAGGAGCTCGCCGCCGCCTGACCCGGCCGGCGCGGCCCACGCCGCACCACGCCCACCGCGACCCCCGCATCGGTGACCGATGCGGGGGTCGCGTCGCGTCCGGCCCGCACCTGTCGCGTCGCTCCTGGACTGGGCGCATGTGACCCTCGTCACACGACACAACGATGCACCCGGTGCCGACCGTCTCCCTTGCGAAGGCCGAACACCACCGGCCGCCACCCACACCGCCTCGACCCGAGGCCCCACGCAAGGAGAATGCAGATGCGCATCGTCAAGGCCGCCGCCGCCATCATCGCCACCGGAGCCGTCGTCATCCTGGGCGCCCCCGCCGCCCACGCCGAGGAGGAGGCCGTCCTGCTGAGCGTCGAGCCCATCTCCGTCGACGCCGGCGAGGGCATCGCGCAGATCTCGATCGACATCGACGACGCGCCGGTCGCCGAGCAGATCTCGGTCGAGCCCATCTCCGTCGAGCCCCGCGCCGGCGAGGAGGTCGCCCAGATCTCGGTCGAGCCCGGCGTCGAGCAGATCTCGGTGGACCCCGAGGTCGAGCAGATCTCCGTCGAGCCCGTCATGGAGGAGCCCGTCGCGGAGCAGATCGCCGAGAACCCGGTCGAGGTCGAGGGTGCCGCCTCCTACGCGACCGTGCTGTGGGTCGCCGCCGCCGCCGTCGTCGGTGGCGCGATCGCCTGGTTCATGACGCGCGCGCTGCGTCGCCGCTGACACAAGCGTGCGGGCCTGCGGGCCCGCGTCCCCGGTCATGAGGCCCGGATCCCGCGAGGGGTCCGGGCCTCATGGCGTTCGGGGGTCCTCCGCCGGCGTGCGGCGGGGTCTCCCGCCAGGATTCGGCGGGTCTTCCGCGAGGGAGGGGCCGCGCGCCCGGGGCCCTCAGCAACCCGGGCGCGCGGAGATGGTGGGGGACGACGGGCGGCCGCGCATCGTCCCGGGTGGGTCAGGCGGGGACCAGGAGCACCAGTCGCTCCACGACTCCCGAGGCGTCGACGCACGAGGCGAGGGCGCGCAGGTAGCCGCCCTCGCGCGCGACCTTGACGAGCTGCTTGGTGGGGGCGTCGGCGACCTCGGCGGCGCGCCACAGCTCGCCGTCGATGGTGACGTAGTCGCCCACGCCCACGCGGTAGAGCTGGTCGCCGTCGCAGTAGGCGTGGCGCTGCAGGAGCGCCGAGTCGTGCCACGTGCGGGTGCGGGTCCAGCCGTCGGCGCAGCGGTCGAGCACGGCCTGCCCGCCGGCGTTGACCACGTTGACCTCGAAGGTGATCGGGGGAGCGTCGCCGGTCGCGGAGGCGGCGGCCCAGGCGGTGGTGCCGTGGTGGCGCACCTCGATCCAGCCGTCACGCTCCGTTCCGGTCACGGCCAGGCTCGCACCCTCCTCGAGCCGGGCGACGGCGGTCGCGGTGGCGGCGGGCTGGGCGCGCAGGGTGGTCGTGGCGGTGGTGACCCACGCGACGCCGCGGTGCGAGGGGTGGAGGATGCGGCCCCGGCGGCGCTGGGCCGCGCGGGACGAGTCGACGCTGCGGACGTCCGCCGGGTCCGTGACGACGCCGTCGCTGGCGGAGGCCGTCATGGCGCCGTCGAGCTCGAAGGGCGACGAGGAGACGACGCCGCGTGCCGCCCTGGCGGTCTGCGGTGCGGAGATCGCGGCCGTGGCGCGGCGCGGCGCGAAGGCGACGAGCGCGCCGGCGATGAGGGCGATCAGCGCGAGCACCGTCGCGGCGTACGCGAGCGGGCGCAGGAAGACGGCGGGCACGGCAGAAGGCATGGCTCTCCAGGGCGGGGGAGTCGGAGGGGGACTGAGGCGGGGCCGATCGTGGGCCCGCACGCCAATAACGAGATTAGGTGCCGCTATTGCGCGAGGACAGGGTCGGGGGTCCCGGGCAGAGAGTCCCGGTTGCCCAGGCGCTCGACGTCGTTCCAGGTGCGAATGGTCTCGAGCACCCAGTAGACGGCGAACAGGCCGATCTCCCACCACTCGACCACGAGCACGGTGTGCTCCCACGGAGTGACGCCGGCGAAGTGCCCGGCCAGCACGACGCCGCCGCCCGCCATGAGGGCGAAGATGACGATGTAGTGGGGGCGGGGCCGGTCCCCGGCGGCACGGCCGGACGGCCAGGCCCGGCTGGCGACCGCGGTGCCCAGGCCGGCGATGAGCAGCGTCGCGGAGGCCTCGTGGATGCCGGAGAACGAGTCCTGCTCGATGAGGCGCCACGCGAGGAGCGCGACGAAGGCGACGGTGGCGACGGTCATGGTCACGAAGAACAGGCGGGTGAGGCGGCCGCCGGTGAGGATCCGGGCCTCGTGCTTGCCGGGGCGCTGCGTCACCATGAAGGCGGCGGCGACCATGAGCACCACGATGCTCGCGACGGTGATCGCGATCCTGACCTGGTGCTGGTCGGTGGCGCAGGCTGCGGCCCACGCATCGGCGTCGATCGCCGCGTCCGCGGGCAGGCCGAGCTCGGCGAGGCGCGCGGTCGGGTCGCACATCTGGGGGAGCGTCTCCTCGAGCCGGAAGGGCACGAACGCGACGAACATCGCGTAGAAGCCCGCGAGGTTGAGGGCGTAGTCCTCGAGCGGCTCGCCGCGGTGCACGACGAGGCAGACGCCGATCGCGACGAGGGAGCCGACGAACACGTCCCGGAGCGGACCCTGGTAGTAGGCGCTGAGCGACGTGGCGATGCCGCCGCCCGCGAGGAACCAGCCGATCATGCTGACGAACAGCAGCAGCGGGAGGCCCACGAGGACCATGCGGAGGTGGCGGTAGGTGCCCGCGGCGGCGGCGGACTCCTCGGCGAGGGCGCGCCGCGACGCGTGGAGGGGCATCTCGTCGTTATTCACCGGGATACCGTAACGGTTGGTCGGACGCAAGACTTGGGTCTTGTGGCCGGGTTGGGGGTGTGCGCTCAGCCGCAGTGCTCGAAGGCGGCCCGCGTCACGCCGGCATGGATCGCCGCGTGGGAGGCGTACTCGCGCGCCTCCTCGAGGTCCCCGGCGGCGAGCGTCAGGGTCGCCCAGCCGACCACGCGCCGCGCGTGGGACGGCAGGGACGGGAAGGTGTTGCGACCCGGCGCCCAGGATTCATAGGCGGCGAGCGCATCGTCCCAGGTGCCCGCCTCGACGTCGCGGGCGACGCAGGGGAGGGCGCTGCCGGTCGCGAGCCCCGGGGTGCCGTCCAGGCCCGCCAGCAGCCCCGTGTCGACCGCGCCGGCGACGGCACCGTCTCCGTCGGCGTCGCCGTAGAGGGGGCCCGCGGGGCCGACGATGAGGTTGCGGGCCGCCTCGGCGCCCGCCCGGGCCTCATCGAGGGACGATGCATCGGCCCAGGCCTCGATGGCGTCGTCCAGGGCGTCGAGCCGGTTCGTAACGTCCGCGGGGACCGCGAGTGCCCGGGCGGCCGGTGCGGGATCGGGGGCCGGGTCGGGAGCGACCGTGCAGGCGGCGAGGCAGGCCAGGAGGGAGCCGGCCGCGAGAGCGCGCATAGGGGAACCGTAGCGCGCCGGGGGCGGGAGCGGCGTCGACGAGTCGGGCCGGCTTGAAGCCGACACTGGAGATGGCGTGGCGCGGGCGCTAGATTGCCGGAAGGACCCACGGGGGGAGGGCCAGGATGCGCACGCTCGTCACCGCGACTCGGCGGATCGGGAGACCGCCGCGGCGGCGACGTGCGGTGTGCGTCTCCGCGCTCGGGGTCGCTCTCGGGGCTGCGCTCGGGCTGGCCGGCTGCTCGGGCGAGCCTGCGAAGGATGCGACGGTCGCCGAGGGGGGAGCGATCGCATCGGCGGCCTGGGTCGAGCTCGACATCTCGGAGGGCGCGTGTGACCGCGACGACTGCCGGACCAGCCTGGCCGTCGCGGCGGACGGCGCCTGGGCGCTGACCGAGGACGGGGAGACCACCGCGGGCGCGCTGACGGAGCAGGAGCTGTCGGCGCTTCGGGAGGCGGTCGCTCGGACCCGGCTGCTCGAGGCGATGAGCGACACCTGGGTCGACTGCCGCCTGGACCCCGACGCACGATCCGTGAGCTACGCGTGGTTCACCGACGGCGTGCGACGGGTGGTGGCCTCCTGCGAGTCCTCAATTCCGGAGGACGACCCGCTGGTGGAGGCGCTGCACGACCTGATGGGCGAGTAGCCCAAGAATCCCTGGGGTCACACAATTTCTGCCCACAGTGCGAAAAATGTCCGGCATTTCTCGGTAGCCTGAGCCCGGGACCCGCGCGGGTGCCCGACAGGATTCAGTGGCGCATCGAGGGGGAGGCCCATGTCTGCACGGCTGCTGGTGGGCCTGTTCGTGTTCGTCGGCGCCTCGTGGCTGAGCCTGGAGATCTTCCAACCGGGGCCCAAGGCCTCGGTTCACGAGGTCGCCGTGACCCGCCCGGTGTTCGTCATCGTGGTGACGATCATCGCGGTGGCCGTGACAACCGAGATCGTACGGGCGCGGACGGCGGCGCGTGAGCGCAGCGGGCTCGACGACGTGGGAGCACCCGAGCTCGATTGAGTCGGCCGGTCGCGGTGTGGTGCGACACGGCCAAGCGCGGCGCGTCGCGGTGTGGCGAACCGAAGCGCAGCGAGGTCAGGCGCGACCGGAAAGCGGGCGGGGAGCGCGTCCGACTGGCCAGATTCCACCGGACTTAACATAATGTGCATTATCGGCGGTGTGCACTGTGGGGCGGGAAGCGGTCATAGCGGTGCGCGCCGCGACGGCGTCACGCGTCCGGTGGCGCATCTCTCAGTACGCGCCCCAGTGCGCGCAGCCCCGTTGTGAGGGCATCCTGCTCGTGCGTCTCGAGTGCGTCGAGCGCCCGCCGCTGGCGCTCCAGCAACGCCTCGAGCGCCGTGACGCAGGCGGCGCGTCCCGCATCGGTGAGAACGACGTTGACGACCCGCCGGTCGTCGGCGTCGCGCGATCGCGTCACGTAGCCGCGCGCCTCGAGCCGACCGATGCGATGCGTGGTGGTTCCCGACGTGATGAGCATCGCGCGCTCCAGGTCGCCGGCCGTCAGGCTGTACGGCGCGCCCTGGCGCGTGAGCGTGTCGAGCACGTCGAGCTCCCAGGCGGCCAGACCGAGCTCCGCGAGCACCCGATCGTTCATGACGGCGAGCATCTGGGCGTATCGCGCCAGCCGTCCGAAGATCAGCGTCGGCGCGTGGTCGAGCGTCGGCGCCTCGGCGCGCCATTGTCCGACGGCGAACGCGACGGCGTCCATCACGGGCTCCTCTTCACGTCAAGACTTCCCTCCTGCGTATTATCTTGATGTCAAGATAATGCGTCGAGTGGCCCTGTGCCAGGTGGATGCCACGGCGCGCCGTGGCATCGACCGCCTCCGTCGTCAGCCTGCCGTCCATGCGGGGCGCTCGTCGAGACGAGGCCCTGGTGGCGGAGCGACGCCGCCCGGGTGCACAAACGCCGCCTCCCCTCCCCTGCTTACCTGGCATGACGGCGAGATGGTCGTCGTGATGGCCGGCCCGACGGAATCGCGCTAAATATGGCACCGGGCCCGGGACTGTTGCCCCGCGCGCGGCTCGCGCATCTCTGGCACTCTTGTGAGGAGATTTGCATCAGAGCAGGTGGAACGCGCCGGGCGCGAGGTTCGTTGACGGCTTTGGACAGGGCGAACGCGCCCGCACGAGCAGACGCCCGCACGAGAAGAGGAGACCCAGATGGCAGACCGAGCACTGCGCGGAATGCGACTCGGCACGCAGAGCATGGAGTCGGTGCACAGCGCCGAGCTCGCCGAGCGCGTCGAGGTCCACTACGACTGCCCGAACGGCCACCACATCGCCATGCCGTTCTCCGTCGAGGCCGACGTGCCGCTGTCGTGGGAGTGCCAGTGCGGCGCCCTCGCGCTGCTGCGGGACGGCGACAAGCCTGAGGCGAAGGACATCAAGCCTCAGCGCACCCACTGGGACATGCTGCTCGAGCGTCGCAGCATCCCCGAGCTCGAGGAGCTGCTCGCGGAGCGCCTCGAGGTCTTGCGCGCCTCGCGCCGCTGAGCCGGTTCCGACACCGCGCCCCGACAAGCACACGGCCCCCGCCTCGGCGGGGGCCTTTGTCATATCCGGCGGGCGACGGCCTCAGCCGCGGCGAAACAGCCCGGCCAGCTGCCGGGCGCGGTGCACCAGGCCCCACCGGGTGACCTTGACGAGGGCCTCCCCCACGATCGCCCGGCTCATTTTCGAGGCGCCCGCGTCGCGCTCGACGAAGGTGATGGGCACCTCGACCACGGTGCCGCCGGCGCGCAGCACGCGCCACGTCATGTCGACCTGGAAGCAGTATCCCTGCGACTCGACGGCCGTGAGGTCCAGCGATCGCAGCGTGGAGGCGCGGTAGACGCGGAAGCCGGCCGTCGCATCGTGCACGGCGATCCCCAGCGCGAGGCGCACGTACCGGTTCGCGCCCGTGGAGAGCACCAGCCGGTGCCGGGGCCAGTTCACCACCGAGCCGCCGGGCACCCAGCGGGACCCGATGACCAGGTCCGGGACCTCGGGGGACGATGCGGCGGCCAGCAGCGCCGGCAGGTCGCCGGCCCGGTGGGAGCCGTCCGCGTCCATCTCGCTCACGAGGTCGTAGCCGCGCTCGAGCGCCCAGGCGAAGCCCGCCAGGTAGGCCGCGCCCAGGCCCTGCTTGCCCGGCCGATGGAGCACGTGCACGTGCGCATCCTCGCCGGCCCGCGCATCGGCCCACTCCCCCGTCCCGTCGGGCGAGGCATCGTCCACGACCAGGATGTGGGCGTCCGGGGCGGCCGCGCGCACGCCGTCGACCTGGCGCGGCAGGGACGCCCGCTCGTTGTAGGTGGGGATGATGACCAGGATCACCAGTCGTACGCCTCCAGGACGCGGCGGCGCATCGCGAGCAGGACGATCGCGGCCGGCACGAGCAGCGCCGCCCATCCCAGGAAGAACCCGATCCGCACGGCGGGCGTGATCTCCGAGCGCAGGTTGATGCGCTCGACCATGTGGGCGGCCTCGAACAGCTCGGTCTGCGCGATGACGTGGCCGCGCGAGTCGATCACGGCGCTCACGCCCACGGTCGAGTCCTGGATGGTCCAGCGGCCCGTCTCGATGGCGCGCAGGCGGCTCATCTGGAGCTGCTGCGTCGACTCGGCGGTGCGGCCGAAGGTCGCGTTGTTGGTCTGCACCACGAGGAACTCGGCGCCCGAGGCCACGGACTCGCGCACGATCGAGTCGTACGCGACCTCGAAGCAGATCACCGAGCCGACGCGCACGGTCCGGCCCAGGGACTCGACGGGGGCGTCCATGACCGCCACCTCGGTGCCCGCGAGCATGTCCGTGACGCGGTCGACCACGTCGGTCACCTGGCGCGCGATGTCGCGCAGCGGGATGTACTCCGCGAACGGCGCGGGGCGCTGCTTCGAGTAGGTGTCGAGCACCGCGCCCTGCGTCGACATCAGCAGCGACGTGTTGTAGCGGCCGTCCTCGGGCGTGTAGTCGACCGTGCCCAGCAGGATGGGGGCGTCGACGGCCTGGGCGGCGCGGGTGACGTCCGCCATGGTCTCGCCGTCGACGCGCGGGTCGATGTCCGCCGCGTTCTCGGGCCACACGAGCAGGTCGACGGTCGCGCCGGACTCGGCCACCCGCTCGGTCTCGGCGACGTGGTTCTTGGTGACCTCGCGCGCCTGGTTGAAGGAGTCGAGGCCGCGGTCGGGGACGTTGCCCTGGACGGCCGCCACGTGCATCGTCCCCTCCTGGGCCTGCGCGTCGAGGGGCACCAGGTACCCGACCGCGAGGACGCCCACGGCGGCGACGGGCGCGACCGCGGCCACCAGGAAGCGGCGGGTGCGCAGCGCCTCGAAACCGAAGCCCAGGGCTGCGCCGGCGAGCGCCACCGCGAAGGTCACGAGCGGCACGCCGCCCGCCCACGCGAGTCGTGCCACCGGGGCGTCGACGAGCGCGTAGCCCAGCCGGCCCCACGGGAAGCCGCCGAACGGCACCATGCCGCGCAACTGCTCCGCGCCCGTCCAGATCAGCGCGAACACCACCGGCGTGGACCAGGGGCGGTCCTTGAGCATGCCGGACCGGCGCACGTGCGCCCACCCCGCCGCCGCGAGCCCGATGAATGCGCCCTCGACCACCGAGAGGGCGAGCCACGGCACCAGGCCGACCGCGAAGTCCGCCCACGCGAGGTGCGGCAGGAAGAACGCGGTGCCGAACACGGTGCCCAGCGCGAACGCGGACCAGGCCGTGACGCGCTCGAGGGACCACCACAGTCCCGCGATCGCGAGGATCGCGAGCGGCCACCACCCGGTGTCCGGGAAGGCCAGGTCGAGCGCGAATCCGGAGACGGCCGCGAGCAGGAGGTTGCGCAGGCCGGTCATCACGGGGGAAAGCCTACGGCCCGGGTCCGACGCCCCCGACCACCGCCCGGCGCGCGCCGCCGGCCGGGGGCGCGCCTTCGTTCCGGAGCCGCTCAGTACGCCACCACTCCCCTGCGCATCGCGTCGATCGCCTGCAGCGCCGCGCGCCGCACGGCGACGCTGGACGCGACGTCCGCGATCTGATCGAGCGCGTCGATCACCTGCTTGCACCAGCGCACCATGTCGCCGGGCGCGACGTCCGTGCCCTCGAGGGACGCGTCGAGGCCGCGGCCCTGGGCCCAGCGGTGGATGGGCCCCACGATCCCCCAGTGCGGCGCGGGCAGGTCGGGCAGGCCGCGCTCCTTCTGGAGGTCGTCGATGCGCGACCAGTGGCGCACCGTGTCCTGCAGCGCGGCGCCGAGCACGCCGTGCGGCCCGCCCGGGATGCGCGCCGGACGCGCCTCGTCCTCGCGTCGCCCCTGGTAGAGCAGGGTGGAGACGGCCGCCGCGAGGGCCGGCGGGTGGAGCCGCTCCCACGTGCCCGCGCGCAGCGCCTCGGCGATGACGATGTCGTTCTCCGCGTACAGGGTCCGCATCATCTCGCCGGGCCCGGTGAGCTCGGGCTCGCCCTCGTGCCGCTCGACGTACCCGAGCGCCTCGAGCACCCCCACGCGGCGATCGAACACGCGCGCGATCGATCCCGTCGCGCGGTTGATCTCGCCCATGAGGCGGTCCTTGTCGCGCAGGGTGCGGTGGTAGCGCTCCGCCCACCGCGCGTGCGCCTCCCGGTCGGGGCACTGGTGGCACGGGTGGTCGCGCAGCTGCCGCCGCAGGGCGTCGATCTGATCGTCGGGGGCCGATGCGGTGCGGGCGTTCTCGTCCCGCCGCTGGGTGCGCGACGTGGGGGCCTGGAAGGTGGCGCGGGCCTCCTCCATCACCTGGGCGACCTCGCGGCGCGAGCGCGGATTGCGGGGGTCGAGGCGGCGGGGCAGCCGGACGGAGCCCACCGTGTCGAGTCCGTGGCGCAGGTCCGCGACGGCGAGGCGGTAGGACCGGGCCTGGTCCGTGACCACGGTGGGACGGGGCGCGACGGGGTCGTTGTCGGGCGTCACCACCACGGCGAGGCCCGAGCGCTTGCCCCCGCCCACGCGCACCACGTCGCCCTTGCGCAGGGTCGCGAGCGAGGCCGCGGTGGCCTCGCGGCGCTCGCGCGACGCGGCCTTCTGGGCGTTCTTCTGGGCGCGGTTGAGCCGTTCCCGCAGCGCCGCGAACTCCATGAAGTCGCCCCGGTCGCACGCGGCGGCCTCGCGGTAGCCGGCGAGCGCCTGGTCGAGCTCGCGCGCCCGGCGGGCCTTGCCCACCACGGACTGGTCGGCCTGGTACTGCGCGAAGGACATCTCGAGCACCTCGCGGGCGCGCTCGGCGCCCAGGGTCGACAGCAGGTTGACGGCCATGTTGTAGGTGGGCTGGAAGGAGCTCACCAGCGGGTACGTGCGCCGCGAGGCGAGGCGCCCCAGCTGGGCGACGTCGAAGCCGGGGTGCTCGACCACCACGCCGTGGCCCTCGATGTCGATGCCGCGGCGGCCCGCGCGGCCGGTGAGCTGGGTGTACTCCCCCGCCGTGAGGTCCTTGTGGCCCAGCCCGTCCCACTTGACGAGCTTCTCGAGCACCACGGAGCGCGCGGGCATGTTGATGCCCAGGGCCAGGGTCTCGGTCGCGTAGACCACCTTGATGAGGCCGGCGGCGAAGAGCTCCTCGACCACCTCCTTGAACAGGGGGATCATGCCCGCATGGTGGGCCGCGATTCCCGCCTCGAGGTGGTCGCGCCAGCGCGTGAACCCGAGCGCGCCCAGGTCCTCCGCGGGAAGGGCCGCACAGCGCTGGTCGACGATCTGCCCGATGCGGGCGCGCTCCTCGTCCGTGGTGAGCACCATGCCCGACGCGCGCACCTGGTCGACGGCGTCCTCGCAGCCCACGCGGGAGAAGACGAAGACGATCGCGGGGAGCAGGCCCTGGGCGTCGAGCACGTCCACCACGGCGAAGCGGGGCGGGCTGCGCCGGGCCGCGGGCTTGCGCGCGCCCCGGCCGGGTCCGCGGCCGCGGCCGCCCTCGGTGAGGCGCGCGTGCTTGGCGATGGCCTCGAGCTCGGGGTTCAGCGCGGGCGTGGGGCCGGGGTCGAGCGGATCGACGCCGGGCGCGTAGAGGTCGAACATCCCCTCGCGCAGCAGCACGTGCGGCCACAGCGGCACGGGCCGGCGCTCGGAGACGATCACCCGGGTGTCGCCGCGCACCTCGTGGAGCCAGGCGCCGAACTCCTCCGCGTTGGACACGGTGGCCGACAGCGCGACGATGCTGGTGCGCTCGGCGAGGTGGATGATCACCTCCTCCCACACGGAGCCCCGGAAGCGGTCGGCCAGGTAGTGGACCTCGTCGAGCACCACGACGCCGAGCCGGTCGAGCGTCGTGGAGCCCGCGTAGATCATGTTGCGCAGGACCTCGGTGGTCATGACGAGGATGTCCGCGTCCGGGTTGACGGCGGTGTCCCCGGTGAGCAGGCCCACCGCATCGTCCCCGTAGGCACGGCGCAGGTCCCCGAACTTCTGGTTCGACAGCGCCTTGATGGGAGTCGTGTAGAACGCCTTCTCCCCGCGCTCGAACGCGTGGCGGACCGCGTACTCGCCCACCAGGGTCTTGCCCGCGCCGGTGGGCGCGGCGACCAGCACCGAGCGATCCTCCGCGACGGCCTCGCACGCCTCGCGCTGGAACGGATCGAGCGGGAAGGGCAGCGACTCCTCGAACGCGGTGAGGTCGGGATGGCGGTTGCGGCGCCGCGCGGCGGCGTAGCGCTCGGCGGGGCTGGTCATGCGGCCAGGCTACTGGCCGCCCAGGACGGTGACGGCACCGGGCACCACGGAGACGCTGAGCGGAGCGGCGCCCACGAGCTCGCCGTCGGCGAAGGCGACGGGCAGGGGCGCGCCGTCCGGGTGGGGCTCGAGCCGCACCTCCCGCACGGGGACGATGCGGACGCGGGGGTCGTCGACGTGGGTGCCCCGCTGGAGCCGGCCCAGCAGGGCGAGCACCTCGCGGCGCGGCATCGCCTCGGCGGTGACGAGCTCGAGGGCGCCGTCGGTCACCGCGGACTCCGGCGAGAGCCGCAGCCCGCCGCCGAACACGTGCGCGTTCGCCACCGCGACCAGGGTGCAGGTCTGGGACCACCGCCGCCCGTCCACGGTCAGGGTCGCGCCGTAGGGGCGGAAGCGCGCGATCTCCCGCAGCGCCGCGTAGATGTACTTGAGGGGGCCGCGCGGGACGGTGATCCCGCGCGCGTAGGCGGCCGCGGCCGCGTCGAGGCCCGCGGACAGGATCGCGCCGAAGTACCGGGGCGTGGCGGGGTCCTCGACGCCGCCGCCGGTGACGGCGCCCACGTCCATGGCGAGCGTCCGCCCGCGCAGCCCGTCCTCGATGCGGGCCACGGCGGCGGGGATGTCGTGGCGCACCAGGCCGGCGACGGTGGCGACGTCGTCGCCCGAGCCGGCCGGGACGATGCCGAGCGGCAGCCGGTGCCGCGCGCACACCTGCAGCCCCAGGTGTGCCATGCCGTCCCCGCCGACGACCACGAGCGCGTCGAGGTCGTCGCGGTGCGCCATGGCGGCCTCGTACGAGGCGATCCAGGAGCCGTGGGAGAGGTCGACGATGCGATGTCCGCCCGCCGCGAGGGCGGACTTGGCCTCGACGCCCCAGCGCGCGCCGCGCCCGGAGCCCGAGGTGGGGTTGGTGACCAGGCCGATGGTGCTCACGCGGGCGCCTCAGTGGGTTCGGCCGGGGCGCGCCTGCGCACGGCGCGCTCCCGCAGGGCCCCGATTCCGATCGCCGCGAAGTAGAGGGCGACCATGGGGAAGGCCATGAACAGCATGGTGATCGCGTCCGGCGTCGGCGTGAGGATCGCGGCCGCCAGGAAGATGAGGAACACGGCCCAGCGCCAGCCCTTGAGCCACACGCGCGTCTTGACGATCCCCACCCACGTGAGGGCGACCATGACGACCGGGAAGACGAAGGCGAGGCCGAACGCCAGGACCAGGCGCATCGCGAACGTGATGAACAGCTGCGCGTCCAGGAAGTTCGCGGCGCCCTCGGGCGTGAAGCCGGTGAGGATGACGATGGCGTTGGGGAACACGAGCCACGCGAACGCGACGCCCGCGAAGAACAGCGGCACCGCGGCGGCGAGGAACCCGAAGGTGTAGCGCTTCTCCTTGCGGTGCAGGCCCGGCGCCACGAAGGCCCACAGCTGGTAGAGCCACCACGGCGCGGAGACCACCAGTCCGAGGATCGCGGCGACCTTGAGCTGCATGTCGAGCGCGGTCGCGACGCCGGCGAAGTTCACCTTGACGTCCGCGTCCTGCTCGCGCGCGAGCTCGAGCACCGGCTGCTGCAGGGCCTCGAAGACGGGCTGGTAGAGGAACCAGCCGACGATCATGCCGACGACGATGCCGGCCGCGGCCAGCATCAGCCGCTTGCGGAACTCGCGCAGATGCTCCCTCAGGGGCATCCGCGCCTCGGGATTACTGCCTCGGCTCACGCGGCTCGTCCGACGACGGCGCCTGGTCCCCATCCGCGTCGGTGGCCGGGCCGCCGGTGGAGGCGCCGGAGCCGGCGTCCTTGCCCTCGGAGCGCATCTGGCTCGTCTCGTCCTTGAGGATGCGCATCGACTGACCGAGCGAGCGCGCCAGCTGCGGGAGCTTGGGCGCCCCGAACAGCAGGAGCACGATCACGAGGATGATGAGCATCTCGCGTGCGCCGAACGAACCCATGATGAAACTCCTTGAATGGGGGTGTGGGCAAGTTTAGCGGGCGTGCGCGGCGCGGACGGCGACCGCCTCGCGGCGCACCGCGTCGGCGAGGCGACGCGGCTGGATCTCGCGCAGGTGCGGCGCGATCGCCAGGAGCCTGCCCGCGACCCACTCGGGGTCGACGACGCCGAAGGTGACCGTGACATCGTCCCCGGAATCCTCGACGCGGGCGCCCGGGATGTCCTCGAGCGCCCACCGGCCGGCGCGCGCGAGGCGCACGGTCCCGGTGAAGGAGGCGGACATCTGGAAGCCGGCCGTGTCCGTGGGCGGCTTGGTCACGGCGTCGGCGAGCACGCGGGCGGAGTCGATGCGGTCGAGGCGCAGCGTGCGGTAGTCCTCGGCGCGGCGGCACCAGCACTCGAGGTACGCGTGGCCGTCGATGACGACGATCCGGTGCGGCTCGACCACACGCGTGCTGCGGCGATCCTGGGCGTCCACGTAGACCAGCTCGACGCAGCGGTAGCGGCGGGCCGCCTCCGCGAGGGCGTCGCGGACGGACTCGTCGACGCCGTCGTCCTCCCCCAGCACGATGACCGGCTCGGACAGGGCGCCGCGCAGCTTGTCGAGCATGGTGCGCCCGGCGTCGGGCAGGGCGCCGGCGGAGTCCATGGTCTGGAGCGCGCCCACGAGCGCCACGGCCTCGCGCGGCGAGAGGCGCACCTGGGTGAGGACGTCGTTGCGCACCAGCGCGGCGACGCCCTCCTCGAAGTCGACCGCGGAGAACTCGACCGGCGTCCAGCCGGGATCCGTGTCCGCGGCAAACCACAGCGTGGAGACGTCCTCCCTGATGCGTCCGACCGGCACCCCGAAGTGGGCGGCGAGGTCCGCGAAGGGGGTGGCGCCGTGGCGCTCGACGTACGCGAGGATGCTCAGCATCCGGACCAGGCGGTCGCGGGCGGTCTCAGCCATCGGTGGCCTCCAGGGCGGCGTCGACGTGGCGGGTGACGGCGGCGACCAGCTCGGGCGGGGCGACGATGCGCGCGGAGCCTCCCAGCCCCAGCACCTCCGCGAGCACGGAGTCCTCGTGGGCGTAGGGGATCTCGAGCAGGTCCCAGTCGCCGTCGATGTCGACCACGGTGCCGCGGCGGCGCAGCACGTGGCCCGACTCGGGCCGGAGCGCGACGGTGGCGGTGTGGACGTCGCCCGAGTCGGCGAGGAGCCCGAGCGGGATCTCGTCGGGGATCTCGTAGGAGCCGGGCGTGGCGATGCGCGTGACCCGGCCGCCGATGCGCTGGACGCGGAACGTGCGCGGCGCCTCGCGGTCGCGGTCGAAGCCGATGAGGTACGCGACGCCCTGGCGGAGCACCACGGTCCACGGCTCGACGACGCGCGTCGCGAGCCCGGTGCTCGCCGAGGAGTACTCGAAGCGCACGGGCTGGCGCTCGGCGACCGCCTCGACGAGCACGCCGAACGCGGCGGAGGCGCGGGTGGCGCGGCCGGCGAAGGGAAGCTCGACGCGGGGGCCGTGCTCGGCGGAGGAGGTGAGCTTGACGACGGCCTGGCGGGCGTCGCCTCCCAGCACCGCGTCCTGCCAGTAGTCGGCGGCGAGGTTGAGGATGGCGAGCTCGGGGCTGGTGAGCTCGATGGCGGGGAGGGCGGCCTCGGCGGGCCGGACCCGGTAGCCGATCTCGTCGCCGTGGGCGTCCATCACGGTCTCGACCGGGATGCCCAGCTCGCGCAGCTCCTTCTTGTCGCGCTCGAACTTGCGCTCGAAGCTCTCCGCCGCCTTGCGCGACTCCTCCTCGTCCGCGTGGAGCGGGACGGGGTCGTAGCCGGCGACCGTGTTGCGGATCTGGTCGCGCGTGAGGCGGTGGCGCGTCGAGCTGAGGGCGACGATGAGGTTGAGCAGCCGCTCCTCCTTCGCCAGTTCGGCCATCAGACCCGCACGGCCAGCAGCTCGGTCGCGAGGATCGCCCGCGCCCCGACCGCGTAGAGCCGGTCCATGATGTCGTTGATGTCGGCGCGCGGCACCATCACGCGGACGGCCTGCCAGTCCGAGCCGTGCAGCGGCGTCACCGTGGGCGCCTCGAAGCCGGGCGAGACGGCGATGGCCTCCTCGAGGCGGTCGCCGGGCACGTCGTAGTCGACCAGCACGAAGCGGCGGGCGGTGAGCACGCCGCGCAGGCGGCCGGTGAGCACCGCGATCTTCTCCGCGTCGGAGCGCTCGTCGCGGATGAGCACGGCCTCGGACTTGAGGATCGGGTCACCGAAGATGTCCAGGCCGGCGGCCCGCAGGGTGGTGCCGGTCGAGACCACGTCGGCCACCACATCGGCCACGCCCAGACGCACCGAGGACTCGACGGCGCCGTCCAGGCGGACCACGTCCGCCTCGACGCCGAACTGGGCGAGGTGCTCGGTCACCAGGCGCGGGTAGCTGGTCGCGACGCGCTTGCCGTGGATGTCCTGGACGGAGGCCGCGACGCCCGCGGGGGCGGCGTAGCGGAAGGTCGAGCCGCCGAAGCCCAGCTCGAGGTGCTCGATCGCCGGGGCGCCCGAGTCGATGAGCAGGTCGCGGCCGGTGATGCCCACGTCGACGATGCCCTGTCCCACGTACACCGCGACGTCGCGCGGGCGCAGGTAGAAGAACTCGACGTCGTTGCGCTCGTCCACGTGGACCAGCGCGCGGCCGTCGCGGCGCTGCGAGTAGCCGGCCTCCTTCAGGAGCTGGACGGCAGGCTCGGACAGCGAGCCCTTGTTCGGGACGGCGATGCGCAGCACTGGTGTGTTCTCCCCTACAGCTTCTTGTACACGTCTTCGAGCGTGAGACCCCGGGCGACCATCATGACCTGGGCCCAGTAGAGCAGCTGCGAGAGCTCCTCCGCGGCCTCGTCGTCGGTCTGGAACTCGCACGCCATCCAGGACTCGGCGGCCTCCTCGACCAGCTTCTTGCCGATCGCGTGGACGCCCTTGTCGAGCATCTTCACGGTGCCGGAGCCCTCGGGGCGCTCGACGGCGCGCCGCTGCAGTTCCTCGAACAGGTCCTCGAAGTTCTTCACGCTGCCAGCCTAGGCGAACGCGGTCCTAGAGGGCCCGCAGCACCACGGCCGTGGCGAGCGCGGCCTCGACGGCCTCGGCGCCCTTGTCCTCGCTGGACTCGGGCAGGCCGGCGCGCGCGAGGGCCTGCGCCTCGTCGTCCGTGGTGAGGATGCCGAAGCCCACGGGGGTCGCGTGGGTGCGCGCCACGTCGGTGAGGCCGCGGGTGACGGCGTCGCACACGTACTCGAAGTGGGGCGTGCCGCCCCGGATCACGACCCCCAGGCAGGCCACCGCATCGGCCCCCGTGCGGGCGAGCGCCTCCGCGACGACGGGGAGCTCGAAGGCGCCCGGCACGCGGGTGACGCGGTAGGAGGCGCCGGCGGCCTCGGCGGCGCGCACGGCGCCGGCGACCAGGCCGTCCATCACCTCCGTGTGCCACAGGCTGGCGACGATCTCGATGGTGAGGTCCGAGGCGTCGACCTCGACCGTGGGTGCTCCGGCGCCGCTCATGCGTTGTCTCCCAGCAGGTGGCCCATCCGCTCGACCTTCGTGCGGCGGTACATCTCGTTCTCGGGGTGCGCGCCCACGTGGTGGGCCACGCGCTCGACCACGTCGATGCCGGAGGCGCGCAGGCCCTCGACCTTCGCCGGGTTGTTGGTGAGCAGGCGGATGCGCGTCATCCCCAGGTCGTGGAGGATCGCGGCGGCGGCGCCGTACTCGCGGCGGTCCACGGGCAGGCCCAGTTCGGTGTTGGCGTCGACGGTGTCGAGGCCCGAGTCCTGCAGGCCGTACGCCTGGATCTTGGACACGATGCCGATGCCGCGGCCCTCCTGGCCGCGCAGGTACACCACGGCGCCGCCCTCGGCCGCGACGCGCTCGATGGCGCCGTCCAGCTGAGGGCCGCAGTCGCAGCGCACCGACGAGAAGGCGTCGCCGGTGAGGCACTCGGAGTGGACGCGAACCACGGGCACGGCGCCGTCCGCGACGGGCGCGGTGAGGGCGACGTGCTCGTCGCCGGTGCGGGCGTCGCGGTAGCCGCGGATCGTGAGGTCGCCGTGCGCGGTGGGCAGGCGGGCCTCCCCCTGGGCGAGCACCCGGTGGGGGCGCGCCGTGGTGGGCGGCGGGACGTCGCCCGTGGCGCGGCGGTACTCGATGAGGTCGCCGATGGTCAGGAAGGTGAGCCCGTCGCGCTCCGCGATGGCCGTGGCGTCGCCCTGGCGCATCATGGTGCCGTCGTCGTTGACCATCTCCCCGATCACGCCCACGGGCTCGAGGCCCGCGAGGCGGCACAGGTCGACGCACGCCTCGGTGTGCCCGGGACGATGCAGCACTCCCCCGGGCACGGCGCGCAGGGGCAGCACGTGGCCGGGTCGGATGAGGTCGTCCGCGGTGGCGTCGGGGTCGGCGAGCACGGTGAGGGTGCGGTGGCGGTCGGCGGCGGAGATGCCGGTGGTGACGCCCACGGCCGCGTCGACGCTCACCGTGTAGGCGGTGCGGCGCGGGTCCTGGCTCGAGGGGACCATGAGGGGCAGGCTGAGGGCGTCGGCGCGCTCCGACGGCATCGGGGCGCACAGGTAGCCGCTCGAGTGGCGGATGCCCCACGCGATCCACTCCGTGGTGGAGGTCTGGGCGGCCATGATGAAGTCGGCCTCGTCCTCGCGGTCGCGCGAGTCGGACACCAGCACGGGGCGGCCCTGGCGCAGGTCCTCGAGGGCCCGCTCGACCAGTTCGACGGTGGTCATGTCGGTGGTGGTCATGCGCGTGCCCCCAGCATCTTCTCCACGTACTTGGCGAGCACGTCGACCTCGACGTTGGCCCGGGCGCCGGGTGCGAAGCCGCCGAAGGTGGTCTCGCTCAGGGTGGTGGGGATCAGGGAGACGGTCACGCGGGTGCCGTCGAGCTCCGCCACGGTGAGGGACACGCCGTTGAGCGCGATCGATCCCTTGCGCACCACGTAGCGCTCGAGGTCGGCGGGGATCTCGAAGGTGAGGTCGTCCCACTCGGGGTGCGAGTCGCGGGCCACCAGGGTGGCGACGCCGTCGACGTGGCCCTGCATGATGTGCCCGCCCAGGCGGCCACCCGCGGGCAGGGCGCGCTCGAGGTTGACGCGGTCGCCGGGCTCGAGGTCGCCCAGCGCCGTGGTCTCGAGGGAGATCTTCATGACGTCCGCGGTCCAGGTGGAGCCGGGCGTTGCCGCGTCGGCGCCGGCCGTGCCGGTCGCCTCCTCGTGCGCCGCGACAGTGAGGCACACGCCGTTGACGGCGATGGACTCGCCGTGGACCAGGCCGGTCAGGCCGGGGGCATGGATGGTGAGCCGCGACTGGGCCCCGGAGGGCTCCACCGCGGCGACGACGCCGAGCGACTCGACGATGCCGGTGAACATCTACTGGTGTCCTCTCGTGAAGAAGGCGGTGACCAGCGTATCGGCACCCAGATGCGTCGCGGTCACGTCCTGGCCCCTCAACGCGTCGCTCATGGTCCCGATTCCCAGGTCGCCCACGGCCCGCGTCCCCGCGCCGAGCAGTGCCGGGGCGATGTACGCGTGCACCTCGTCGACGAGGCCCGCGCGCAGGAAGGCGGTGGTCACGGTGCCCCCGCCCTCGACCACGACGGTACGGACCTCGCGCGCGGCGAGCGCGTCGAGCGCCTCCCGGGGGTCGCGGGTGGCGAGCCGGAGGGCGGTGCCGTCCTCCCAGATCCGGGCCCCGGGCGTGTCGGTCAGTCCCATGACGGCGCGCAGGGGCTGGTGGGGGTCGGGCACCCCGGCCGGGCGCGCGGTGAGCAGGGGGTCGTCCGTGCGGACGGTGCCTGTGCCGACGAGGATGGCGTCGACCTGGGTGCGGACGTGGTGCGCGTGGTCGCGGGCCTCGTCGCCGGTGATCCAGAAGCTGGTGCCGTCGGCGGCGGCGGTGCGGCCGTCGAGGGTCTGGGCCCACTTGGCGATGACCCAGGGGCGGCCGAGAGCCACGGAACCCAGCCAGCGGCGGTTGACGTCGGCGCAGCCCGCGTGGGGCGCCAGCGACGCGTCGATGCCGCGGCCCCGGAGCACCTCTCCCCCGCCGGCGGCCTGGGGGTTGGGGTCGGCGACGCCGTAGCGGACGGCGCCGATGCGCGCCGCGGTCAGCGCGTCCGTGCACGGCCCGGTGCGGCCGGTGTGGGCGCAGGGCTCGAGCGAGACGTACGCGGTGGCGCCGGCGACGTCGTGGCCGCGCCGGGCGGCGTCGGCGAGGGCCGCGGGCTCGGCGTGGGGGGTGCCGGCGCCGCGGTGCCAGCCCTCGCCCAGCACCGCGCCGTCGGCGCCCACGATGACGCAGCCGACGCGCGGGTTGGGGCCGTGGGCGGGTCCGTGCAGGGCGAGCGCGGCGGCGCGGTCGAGCCAGGACTCCGCTGCGACCACGGCATCGTCCCTGTTAGACGTGATGGTCGGCCTCCGCGCCCAGGCGGCGCAGCTCCGCGATCTCGGCGGCGCGGTCGGCGGCGCCGTACACGGACGAGCCCGCCACCACCACGTCGCAGCCGGCCTCCACCACGGTGGCGACGGTGTCGCGGGCGATGCCGCCGTCGGTCTGGAGGCGCAGGTCCGTGCCGGCGTCGGCCGCCGCGGCGCGCAGGGTGCGCAGCTTGGGCATCATGTCGGGCATGAAGGCCTGGCCGCCGAAGCCGGGCTCGACCGTCATGACGAGCACCATGTCGAGGGTGTCGAGCAGCGGCAGCACCTCCTCGACGGGGGTGCCGGGCTTGATGGCGCAGCTCGCGCGGGCGCCCAGGCTGCGCAGGTCGCGGGCGATGGCTCGGGGGTCCCGGGCGGCCTCGAGGTGGAAGGTGACCGATGCGGCGCCGCCCTCGGCGTAGCGCGTCGCCCACCGGTCGGGGTCGTCGATCATGAGGTGCACGTCGCACGGCAGCGGCGAGACCTGGGCGATGCGCTCGACGACGGGCAGCCCGAACGTCGTGTTGGGCACGAAGTGTCCGTCCATGACGTCGACGTGGAGCCAGTCCGCATCCGCGACGGTGAGGATGTCCCGCTCCAGGTTGGCGAAGTCCGCCGAGAGGATGCTGGGGGCGATCTGCAGGGCCATTCGCCGAGCCTAGCGCGCGGCCGAGTCGGCGAGTTCCGGCAGCGTGGGCGGGTTGGCGCCCGCCCGCGAGACCGTGATGGCGGCGGCGCGGGCGGCCCGCTCGAGCACGTCCTCGACGACGTCCGGGTCCACGGTGGCGAGGCGCTCGCGCCCGGCGGGGCCCAGCAGCCCGGCGCGCTCGAGGCCGTCGAGCAGCGCGGCCATGTAGGAGTCGCCGGCGCCCACGGTGTCGACCACCTCGACGGACACGGGTCCCACGCGGAGGATCTCCCCGCGCAGGGACGCGACGGAGCCGGCGCCGCCGAGCGTCGCCACCGCGAGGGGCGGGCCCGCCTGGGTCCACGCGCGCAGCGCGTCCTCGACCTCGACGCCGGGGAAGAGCCAGTCGATGTCCTCGTCCGAGGCCTTCACCACGTCCGAGAGCCCCACGAGCCGCGCGGTGCGGGCGAGCGTCGCCTCGCGGTCGCCCACGAGGCTGGGTCGCACGTTGGGGTCGTAGCTCACGGTGGCGCCGTCGCGGCGGGCGGCGACGATCGCGGCGACCGCCTCCGCGCCCGGCGGGATGTGGGAGGCGATCGAGCCGGTGTGGACGTGCTGGGCGGCGCCGATGGCGTCCCCGGCGTCGGGAGCGAGGGTCCAGGCGATGTCGAAGTCGTACTCGGCGGAGCCGTCGGCACGGAGGCGGGCGCGGGCCTGAGGGGTGCGGTCGCCGTCGGCGACCGTGGCGACCCCCGACTCGTCCAGGTGGGCGGCGATCTGCCGGCCCGGCGCATCGTCCCCCAGCTCGGTGAGCAGGGTGACGTCCTGGTCGAGGCGCGCGAGACCCACCGCGACGTTGGCGGGGCTGCCGCCGGGGTGCGCGGCGACCGCGCCGTCCTCCGACTCGACCACGTCGAGGACGCATTCACCGATGACGAGGATCATGAGAGCCCTCCCTGGGCCTTGAGCGCGGATGCGAAGGACGGCACGAGCGGCAACTCGGGCAGGAGCGCCGCCTGGTAGGCGTGGTAGACGTCGGGCTTGCCGGGCCACACGGAGGCCGCGGGCCGGTTGGACGTGTCGAGCTCGTGGTGCCACGAGCCGTAGCGGTGGTCGATGAGGAAGCGGTCGGCGTAGTCCCACCAGCGCTCGACGTCGGCGGCGTAGCGGGCCTCGCCGGTCGCGCGGGAGAGCGCCTCGGCGGCGCCGATCGCCTCGGCCACCACCCAGTGCATGCGCTGGCGGACCACCGGGTGGCCGGTCCAGTCGGTGGTGTAGACGAAGCCGGGCGCGCCGTCCGCGTCCCAGCCGTCCGTGACCGCGCGGTCGTACAGGGAGACGGCGGCCTGCCGGAATCCGGAGTCACGCCCGTCGTCGACCCCGTCCACCCCGTCCACCCCGTCCCCCAGGGTGCCCTCGATGGCGAGCAGCAGCCGCGCCCACTCGAGGCCGTGGCCCACGGTGGCGCCGTAGGGGCGGAACGGGTGGTCGGGCTGGTCGCGGTGGTGCTCGAGCAGGGGCGTCCAGTGCTCGTCGAAGTGCTCGGGGATGCGCCAGTCGTTGTCGCGCGCCCAGCCGACCACCTGGTCCGCGATGCGGTCCGCCCGGAGGTGCCAGTCGCGGTTGCCGGTGACGTCGCCGGCGGCCAGGTAGGCCTCGACGGTGTGCATGTTGGCGTTGACGCCGCGGTAGCCGTCGAGCGTGGCCCAGGCGGCGTCCCACTCCTCGACGGACAGGCCCTCGTCCTCGTCCCAGAACCGCGCGAGGGAGGTCTCGAGCGCCTCGTCCAGCAGCGCATCGGCCCCGGGGGTGCCGGCGGCGACCGCGGACGATGCGGCGAGCACCACGAACGCGTGCCCGTACGCCTGCTTGGCGGTCACCGTGGGGCGGCCGTGCTGGACGGCCGCGAACCAGCCGCCGTGCGCGTCGTCGTGGAGGGCGCCGGTCAGGGACCGGACCCCGTGCAGGGCCATGCCCCTCAGCGCGGCCCGATCGGGGCCGCCGGGGGCGGGCGGCTCGCCCGCCAGCACCCCCAGCGACGCCACGTGGGTCATGCGGCACGTGATCCACAGCTCGACGGGCCGATGCGCGTCGACGGTGCCGAACCTTCCGAGCCAGCCGAAGCCGTCCGGGCGCTTGGACCGGGCGGCGAAGCGCAGCAGGTCGGCGCGCTGGTCGCGAAGGTTCGGCGTCATCGGTTCATCCCCACAGCCTCGTCAGGAAGTCGGCCTGGCGGCTCTGCTGGTAGCGCTCGCCGCCCTCGTGTCCGTTGTACCGGTAGACGGCCATCTCGGCATCACCGGACCAGGCGTGATACGCAGAATAGACCGTCGACGCGGGGGTGATGCCATCCATGAGCGCCACCGAGAACAGCGCCGGGGCGGTCGCGCGGGCGGAGTGGTGGACGCCGTCCACGTAGGACAGGGTGCGCAGCACGCGCTCCTCGTGCTCGCGGTGGATCGCGAGGTACCGCACGATCTCGAGGTAGGGGTCGGTCTCCGCGATCATCATGCCGCGCTGGATGTGGCACAGGAACGGCACGTCGACGAGCGCGGCGGCGACGTCGGCGAGGCCGGCCGCCGCGATGGCGAGGCCGCCGCCCTGGCTCGCGCCGTGCACGGCGATGCGGTCGCTGTCGACCACGTCGAGGGCGCGGGCGGCGTCGACGGCGCGGGCGGCATCGGTCTGGACGCGGCGGAAGTAGTACGAGTCGAAGTCGAGGATGCCGCGGGTCATGAAGCCCGGGTGCGCGGGGGTGCCGCCGTCGCCGCCGCCCGACGCGTCGGCCGTGTGGCCGCCGGTGCCCCAGGCCGAGCCCTGGCCGCGGGTGTCCATGATGAGGTGCGCGTAGCCGGCCGCCGACCAGAAGAGCCGCTCGTGGGGCAGGCCGCGGCCGCCGCCGTAGCCGATGTACTCCACCACCGTGGGCATCGGCTCCGTCGCCCCGCGCGGGGTGAGCAGCCAGGCGTGGATGCGGTCGCCGCCGAAGCCGGCGAAGGTGACGTCCTTGACGTCGACCGTGCGCAGCGGGTGGTCGACGGGGCTGACACGCACGTCGATGTCGTGGGCGCGCGCCTCCTCCATGGTGCGCGCCCAGCGCGCGTCGAAGTCGGCCGGGGCGACGAGGCCGGGGCGGTAGGCCTCGAGCTCCTCGAGGGTCATGTCCATGTACGGCAAGGGGCGCCTCCTCAGGCGGGTTTCTCCAACAGGGCCAGGAACATCGCGTCCGTGCCGTGGACGTGCGGCCACAGCTGGACGAATGGTCCGGCACCCCATGCCTGGGGGACGGTGCCGGTGACGGCCGCGACGGCGTCGCGGGCGTCGAGGACGGTGAGCGTGGTGCCCGCGACCACCTCGCGGGTCTCGGCGAGGACGGGCGAGCAGGTGATGTAGGCGAGCAGGCCGCCGGGGGCCAGGAGGCGCTCGGCGTTGGCGAGCAGCCTCTTCTGGAGGGGGACGAGCTCGTCGAGATCCTCGGGCCGGCGCCGCCAGCGCGACTCGGGGCGGCGGCGCAGGGCACCCAGGCCCGAGCAGGGGGCATCGAGGACGATGCGGTCGTACGCCTCGCTCTCGCCCCACGTGGTCCCGTCCCCGGTGTGGACGGTCACCGTGCCCTCGGGGACGGCGCGGGTGGAGTCGCGGACCAGGTCCGCGCGGTGGGGGTGCAGCTCGAGGGCGTCGAGGTAGGCGACGCCCTCGGCGGCGATGGCGCCGAGGAGGCCGGCCTTGCCGCCCGGCCCTGCGCAGAGGTCGAGCCAGCGCTCGCCGGGCTCGATGTCGCGCGCGGCGGCCAGGGCGCCGGCGACGATCTGGCTGCCCTCGTCCTGGACGGCGGCCGCGCCGTCGGCGACGGCGGGCAGGTCGCCGGGGCGACCGCCCGGAAGCACCACGGCCCACGGGGAGTACTCCCCCGCCTCGCCGTGGGCCTGGCGGACCAGCTCCTCGCGGTCGACCAGGCCGGGACGCGCGACCAGGGTCACGCGGGCGGGAGTGTTGTCCGCCTCGAGCAGGCCCTCGGCCTCGCCGGCGCGGCCCTCGGCGCCCAGGGCCTCCTCGATCGCGTTCGCGACCCACTCCGGGTGGGAGTGGCGCAGGGCGCGGGCGGCCCGGGAGTCCCCGGGGGCGACGACGGCAACCCAGCCGGCGTGGTCGCGCTCCGTGACGCGGCGCATGACGGCGTTGGCGAACTTCGCGGCGCCCTGACCGCGCTCGCGGCGGACCTGGTCGACGGTCTCGTTGACGGCGGCGTGCGGGGGCACGCGCATGGCGAGGTGCTGGTGCACGCCGAGCCACAGGGCCACGCGCACCTCGGGGTCGAGGTCCTGCGGGTCCCGCCCGGAGGCCTTCGCGATGATGGCGTCGTAGAGGCCGCGCATGCGCAGCGCCCCGTAGGCGAGCTCCGTGGTGAAGCCGGCGTCGCGGCCCTCGAGCCGATGCTTGGCGAGCAGCTGCGGCAGCAGCAGGTTGGCGTAGGCGCCCTCGGTGGAGACCGCCATCACGCAGCCGTAGGCGACGTCCCGCGCGCGGCTCATGCCTCTCCCAGGCGCGAGCCCTCGGGAAGGCGGGCGCCCCGCCACCAGGCCGCGGCGTCCATCGGCTTCTTGCCCGCGGGGGCGATGGTGCCCAGGGCGACGGGGTGCGTGCCGGTGCCCACCAGCACCTCTCCCTCGACCAGGGCAACCTGGCCCGGCACGGTCGTGGGCCGCTGGGGCCGCGGCGAGACGGGGCCCAGCTTGGCCACCGAGCCGTCGGGCAGCGTGGTCCAAGCGCCGGGGGCAGGCGTGCAGCCCCGGATGCGCCGGTCGACCACGTGACCGGCCAGGTCCCAGGCGACGTACGCATCGTCCCGGGTGAGCTTGTGGGCGTAGGTGATGCCGTCGGCCTCCTGGGGGCGGGGGTCCGCCCGCCCGGCAACCAGGGCCTCGAGGGACTTCACCATGAGCGGCGCGCCGGCGTGGGCGAGACGCTCGAGGAGGACGCCCGAGGTGTCGGTGGCGCGGATGCGCTCGGTCAGGACGCCCAGGATCGGGCCGGTGTCGAGGCCCTCCTCGATGATGAAGGTCGAGGCGCCCGTGATGTCGTCGCCCGCCATGAGGGCGCGCTGGACGGGGGCGGCGCCGCGCCACGCGGGCAGTAGCGAGAAGTGCAGGTTGACCCAGTGGGTGCGGACGGCGTCGAGCAGCGCGGGCTTGAGGATCTGGCCGTACGCGACGACGGCGGCGGCGTCGGCCTCGAGGGCGGCGATGCGCTCCACCACCTCCGGTTCGGAGGCGCGCTCCGGGGTCCACACGTCGAGGCCGCGCTCCAGCGCGTAGGCCTTCACCGGCGAGGGGTGCAGGGTGCGGCCGCGGCGTCCGCGGGCGTCGGGCTGGGTGAGCACCGCGACCACCTCGTGGCCCGCCTCCTCGAGCGCTCCCAGGGTGGGGACGGCGATATCGGGGGTGCCGGCGAAGACGATGCGCATGGGGACCATCGTAGGGCGCCCCTCCGACATCGCCGCCCGGGGCGTCAGCGCAGGTCGAAGGGCGCGTCGACCCGCATGCGCAGCTCCCCCTCGCGCGTCTGCGACAGCTGCCGCTGGAGGGCGCGGAGCGCGTCGACCACGGACTGCGCGGCGCCGCGGCTGGTCAGCAGCCGGGCGCCGTCGGGCGCGTCGAGGACGTCCACCTCGGGGTGGTCGCGCAGGGACGATGCGCGGCCTCCCTGGGCGCCCCCGATCGGCAGGTCGAGGGCCCGGGCGACCACCTCCGGGGTGCCCTCGAGCCGGATCGAACGGCGGGCGGGCGGCAGGCCCAGGTCCGCGCGTTCGGCGTAGGCGGCCTCCCCGGCGGAGCCGGCGTCCCACGCGACCATCGCCTCGCGCACGCTGGGAGGGAGCTCGCCGACGGCGATGACCTCTCCCCCGTCGCCCCGGGGGCGCACGAGCGCGGCGGCGGTGAGCCACAGGCGCAGGGCGTGGAGCTCGGCGCCCAGCCCGCCGGAGGCCGGGGCGTCGGCGCCGACGATCACCAGCGCCGCGTAGCCGCCGGGCGTCGCGGGCAGCGCGGAGGGGGTCGCCACGACGAATCCCTCGCTGACCGCGCCGTCGTCGAGGACCCCGGTCGCGCCCGCGGAGACGGCCACGGGGGCGGCGCCGGCCATGGCGCGGACCTGCTCGGCGATGCGCTCGACCCCCTGGCGCAGCTGGCGGGTCTCGTAGCCGTGGCACTCGGGGCAGTGCCAGTCGGGGCGGTCGGCGGCGCACTCGTCGCAGCGCAGGGGCGCGGAGGCACGCGGGCGGCTCAGCGGCCCCTCGCACACCGGGCAGGCGGCCCACTCGCCGCAGCGGGCGCATGCGGTGGCGTTCACGTAGCCGGCGCGCGGGACCAGGATCGCGACCGGACCCCGGCCGAGCGCCTTGCGGGCGCGCCGCCAGGCCGAGCCCGGCATCCAGTGGAAGCCGCCGGGGCCCTCGGCCTCGCGGCGGTCGTCGGTGAGGACGTCGACGTGGGGCGTGGCGGCGCGCACCTGGGCGCGGGAGGCGCCGATGCGCCGGGCCCACCCGTGCGCGACCAGCGCCATCGCGTCGACGGAGGGGGCGAAGGAGCCGAGCAGGAGCCCGGCAGGGGCGTCGCCGGCGCCGGCCCGCATCGCCGCGACGGTTCTGGCGTGCGGATACGGGGCGTGCATCTCCTCGTAGACGCCGTTGCCCTCGTCCCACACCGCGATGAGCCCCAGGTCCGGGACGGGCTGGAGCGCGGCGGGCCGGGTGCCGAGCACCAGGCGCACGTCACCCCGCATCCCGGCGAGATAGTTGTCGAAGCGGGCGGTGGCGCCGTCGTCGGCGTGGACGACGGCGAAGTCGCCCCTGCCCGCCTTCCACCGCGTGAGACCGGCCCCGGTGAGGGCCGCCGTCGCCGCCGCGAGGGCACGCGCGTCGGGCAGGACGACGATGGCGCTGCGTCCCTGCGCCGCCACCGCGAGGGCGGGGGCCAGCAGCGTGGCGACCGGGTATCCGGCGGTGGGATCGGGCAGGGCCTCCCACACGAGGCGGGCGCCCGGGGTCGAGGCGGCCTCGAGCACGGTGGGGTCCGCTCCGGGCAGGGGCGTGCGGTAGCGGTCGGCGGGGCCTTCGGGAGACGCCGTGGCGATGGACTCGCCACCGTCCTGCGCACGCCGTTCCGCGGCGTCGGCGCGAGCGGGTGCGCCTCGCTCCGCGTCCGCCGCCGCGTACCGCTTCTCGACCGCGGCCACCCGGGGCGGCGCCATGAGCCGCAGCACGTCCCATAGGGACCCGCCGTAGCGCCGGGCCACCTCGCGCGCGAGCGAGATCGCGCCCGCGGTGTAGGACGGGACGGCGCTCGCGGACTTGACGGGCGCGAGTTCGCCCCCGAAGTCCGAGTCGTCCGCCACCTCGACGACCACGCCGCTCGTCAGCCGCCCGGCGAAGACAACCCGCACCCGGGACCCGACCTTGACCGCCATCCCGTCGGGGATCGCGTAGTCGAAGGCGCGGTCCAGGTGCGGCAGGGGGCTGTCGACGCAGACGCGCGCGACGGCCCGCGGCAGGAGGGACACCTAGACGGCGGCGCGCAGGGCGTCCGCGCGGTCGGTGCGCTCCCAGGTGAAGCCGTCGCGGCCGAAGTGGCCGTAGGCGGCCGTCGAGCGGAACACCGGCCGGCGCAGGTCGAGGGCGTCGATGATGGCGGCGGGACGCAGGTCGAAGACCTCGCGGATGGCGGCGGCGATCCGCTCCTCGGCGACGGTGGCGGTGCCGAAGGTCTCGACGTAGAGGCCCACGGGCTGCGCGGTGCCGATCGCGTAGGCCACCTGCACCTCGCAGCGGTCCGCGAGCCCCGCGGCCACCACGTTCTTGGCGACCCAGCGCACGGCATAGGCGGCGCTGCGGTCGACCTTGGACGGGTCCTTGCCGGAGAAGGCGCCGCCGCCGTGGCGGGCCATACCGCCGTAGGTGTCGACGATGATCTTGCGGCCGGTGAGCCCCGCGTCGCCGGCGGGTCCGCCGATCTCGAACCGTCCGGTGGGGTTGATGAGCGAGCGATGGCCCGTGGCGTCGAGCTCGAACCCGGCGAGCACGGGCGCGATCACCTCGGCCTCGAGCGCCTCGCGCAGCTCCCCCATGTCCCAGCGGGGGTGGTGCTGGCTCGACACCACCACGGTGTCGACGGTGCGGGGCGCGTCGCCGTCGTAGCCGATGGTCACCTGTGCCTTGCCGTCGGGGCCGAGCCCCTCGACGATGCCCTCCTTGCGGACCTGCGCGAGCCGCGCCGTCAACGCGTGCGCGATGGAGATGGGCAGCGGCATGAGCGACTCGGTGTCGCGGCACGCGTAGCCGAACATGAGGCCCTGGTCGCCGGCGCCCAGCTCGTGCGCGTCGGAGTCGGTGGCGTTGCCCACGCCCAGCCAGATGTCCGCGGACTGCTCCCCGATCGACACGGAGACGCCGCACGAGTCGCCGTCGAAGCCGATCTTCGAGGACGTGTACCCGATGTCGCGCACCACGGATCGGATGGTCCCGGGGATGTCGACGTACGCCTCGGTGGTGACCTCGCCGGCCACGTGCACCAGCCCGGTGGTGACCATCGTCTCGACGGCGACGCGCGACAGCGGGTCCTGGCGCAGCATCTCGTCGAGGATCGCGTCGGAGACCTGGTCGCAGATCTTGTCGGGGTGGCCCTCGGTGACGGATTCGGACGAGAACAGCCTCAGGGAACTCATGGCGGTCAGCATATCCGTGGCCACCGACACCGCCGTCGCGCCTGGTAGCTAGGGGGTGCGCAGCGCGGCGACCGCGTCCAGCACGGCGTGCGCGACGTGCAGCTTGGTGCCGGCCGCGTGGCCCACCTCGGCGCCCGAGGCATCGAGCAGCGTCACCTCGTTGGGCACGTCGCCGAAGCCGCGGTTCTCCCCCACCTGGTTGAAGACCAGCAGGTCCGCCCCCTTGCGCCGCGCCTTGGCGCGGGCATGGTCCAGGGCGGACGATGCATCGTCCCCCGTCTCGGCGGCGAAGCCGACCACGGTGCGTCCCGGGACGGCCTCCCGGACGAGCGAGGCGAGCACGTCCTCGGTCTCGACGAGCTCGAGCGTCCACGCGCCCGAGCCGTCCTTCTTCACCTTGGTCGCGGAGACCTCGCGCGGCCGGAAGTCGGCCACGGCGGCGGCCATCACCACCAGATCGGCGGTGGACGATGCGTCGCGGACGGCCTCGGCGAGCTCCGCCGCGGTCGTGACGTCGACGCGGGCGATGCCCTCGCTGAGCGGGAGGGCGACGTTGGCGGCGACGACGGTGACGTGCGCGCCGCGCTCGTGGGCGGCCTCGGCGAGGGCGAAGCCCTGGAGCCCCGAGGAGCGGTTGCCCAGGAAGCGCACGGCGTCGATGGGCTCGCGGGTGCCCCCGGCGGAGATCACCACGCGCAGCCCGTCCAGGTCGCCCCAGGCCCGTTCCGAGAGGCGCGGATAGTCGGGCACCTCGCCCGCGGCCACGGCGTAGGCGGCCGCCACGATCTCCTCGGGCTCGGGCAGGCGTCCCGGACCGGAGTCGGGCCCGGTGAGGCGCCCCACGGCCGGATCCAGCACCGTGAAGCGCCGCGCGCGCAGGGTCGCGACGTTGTCCTGCGTGGAGGCCTTCTCCCACATCTCGGTGTGCATGGCGGGGGCGACGACTACGGGGGCGCGGGTGGCGAGCACGGCGTTGCCCAGCAGGTCGCGGGCCTCCCCGTGCGCGAGCTGCGCGAGGAAGTCTGCGGTGCAGGGGGCGACGAGCACCAGGTCGGCCTGCTGGCCGAGCCTGACGTGCTCGACGGCGGGGACGTTGTCGAAGGTGTGCGCGGTGGCGGGCAGCCCGGACAGGGCCTCCCAGGTCGCGCGCCCGACGAACTCGAGCGCGGCCGGGGTGGGGACCACCCGCACGACGTGGCCGTCCTCCTTGAGGCGGCGCAGCACGATGGCCACCTTGTAGGCGGCGACGCCGCCGGTGACGCCCAGGAGGACGCGCATGCCTTACTCGACGGGGGTGTTGTTGCCGATCTCGAGCAGGTCGCCCTGGTTGATCTCGCGCAGCGCGACGGACAGCGGCTTGTCGGTCGTGTCGGCCTCGACCAGCGGGCCCACGTTCTCGAAGTGGCCCTCGCCCAGCGCCTCGTAGTAGGAGTTGATCTGGCGGGCGCGCTTGGACGCGTAGATCACCAGGGCGTACTTCGAGTCCACCTTCTCCAGCAGCTCGTCGATGGGCGGGTTGGTGATACCCACGGGTTCGGCGACAGTTCCAGCCACGATCACTCCTCTTTGTTCACACAGATTTCGCTAGTCTACCGTGACTCGTGCAGGACGCCGGAGAGCTCCCGCGCGGCGCGCTCGACCGTGTCGTTGACGATCACCTGGTCGAACCAGCCCTCGGCGGCGAGCTCCTCGCGCGCGGTCGCGAGGCGGCGCTCCCGCTCGGCCTCGTCCTCGGTGCCGCGGCCCACCAGGCGGTTGACCAGCTCGTCCCAGGACGGGGGCGCGAGGAAGACGAAGTGCGCGTCCGGCATGGTCTCCTTGACCTGGCGGGCGCCTTGGAGGTCGATCTCGAGCAGGACGGGCTCGCCGCGGCTCAGGCGCTCGTCGACGGGGCCGCGGAGGGTGCCGTACTTGTTCGTGCCGTGCACGGTCGCCCACTCGAGGAACTCCCCCGCCTCGATGCGGCGGTCGAAGTCGTCGCGATCGATGAAGTGGTAGTGGACGCCGTCGACCTCGCCGGGCCGCGGGGGCCTCGTGGTGGCGGAGACGGACAGGTAGAGGGTGGGCTCGATCTCGCGCAGGGCGCGCACCACCGTGCCCTTGCCGACCGCGGTGGGGCCGGCAAGGACCACGAGTCGGCTCATCGACGCTCGCGCTCGAGGAGGGCCTCGACCTGGTGCTGTCCCAGCCCGCGGATGCGGCGGGCGAGGGAGATGCCGATCTCCTCCATGACCACCTGGGCGCGCTTGGGCCCGATGCCGGGGAGGCACTGGAGGAGGTCGCGCACGCGGATGCCGGCCAGGGCATCGTCCTTCTTGGCGCGGCGGATCGCCTCCGCGAGGGTCATCTCGCCGCGGGCGAGCTCCTCCTTGAACACGCGACGTGCGGAACGCACGGCCGTCGCCTTCACGAGCGCAGCGGCGCGCTGCTCGTCAGTCAACTCCGGGGTGGCCATCGCCTCTCCTTTTTCCCCTGCTAGCGCAGGATGGACGCAGCGGACTGGGCGGCCTCGACGACCGCCTCCCGCAACCTCTCGACATTCGGGCCTGCGGACAGCACGCCCCTCGACTGATTGACGAGCACACGAGGCCTCGCGTTCCCGAAAACCAGGGACAACTCCTCCGCGCCCGCCCCCTGGGCGCCCACGCCGGGCGACAGGATGGGGCCGTTGACCCTCTCCAGGTCGAGCCCCAGCCGCTGGACCGCGTCGCCCACCGTGGCTCCCACCACGAGGCCGACGCTGCCCATCGGGCTGGCGCCCTCGTTGAGCGCCGCCGCCTCGTCGGCGACGACCTTCGCGACGGCCCGGCCGTCCGGCCCGACCGCGTGCTGCACCGACGCACCCTCGGGGTTCGAGGTGAGCGCCAGCACGAACAGCCCCTTGCCGTGCTGGGCCGCGAGCTCGACGGCCGGGGCCAGCGAGCCGAAGCCCAGGTACGGCGACACGGTCAGTGCGTCGCACTCGAGCGGGGCCCCGGGACGCAGGAAAGCGTCCGCGTAGCCGGCCATGGTCGAGCCGATGTCGCCGCGCTTCGCGTCGAGGATGGTCTCGATGCCCAGCTCCCGCGCGTGGCGCAGGACCAGCTCGAGGGCGGCCATGCCAGCCGCGCCGTGACGCTCGAAGAAGGCCGCGTTGGGCTTCACGGCGGCGGCGTGACCGGCCGATGCGGCCAGCACCCGGTCGCCGAACTCCGCCAGGGCCTCGGGAGTGTCGGGAAGCCCCCAGGACGCCAGCAATCCCGCGTGCGGGTCGATGCCCACACACAGCGGTCCGAACCGATCCATCGCCTCGGACAGGCGAGCGCCGAACGTCATTCAAGTCCTCCTCGTGGACACTCCTTCGTCAGAATACCTGCGCAATTACGGGTCTGCTGGGTGAGAGTCCTGGCACCGGGTGTGCTACCGGGCGTCCTGCAGGCTCAGGACGCCGTAGGCGCCCGCCTGCCGGGCCTCGATCGCGAGCACGGCGGCGGACAGCTGCTGCGTGGTGGTGACGGTGGCGATGTCCGCCGCGGTGGCGGCGGCACGGATCTCGTAGCCGTCGGCTCGCGCGCCCTGGCCGGACGGCGAGTTGAACACCAGGTCCACCTTGCCCTCGTGGATGAGGTCCACGATGGTGGGCTCGCCCTCCGGTCCCCTGCCCTGCGAGTTCTTGCGCACCAGGGTCGAGGGGATGCCCATCCGGGCGAGCACCTGCTGGGTGCCGGCGGTCGCGAGGATCTCGAAGCCCAGCTGCTGGAGGCGCGCCACCGGGAAGGTGATGGAGCGCTTGTCGCGGTCGGCGGCGGAGATGAAGGCGCGACCGGACTCCGGCAGGCCGCCGAAGGCGGCGGTCTGCGACTTCGCGAAGGCGAGCGGGAAGGTCTCGTCGAAGCCCATCACCTCGCCGGTCGAGCGCATCTCGGGGCCCAGCACCGAGTCGACCGCGATGCCCTCGTGGGTGCGGAAGCGCTTGAAGGGCAGCACGGCCTCCTTGACGGCGATGCGCTGGGTGAGGTCCACCCGGGCGGCGTCGTGGCCCGGGAGCAGGCCGGCCTCGCGGAGGGAGGCGATGGAGGCGCCCGCCATCACCTCGGCGGCGGCCTTGGCCAGCGGGATGCCGGTGGCCTTGGCGACGAAGGGCACGGTGCGGGAGGCGCGCGGGTTCGCCTCGAGGACGTAGAGCACGTCGGAGACGAGCGCGTACTGGACGTTCATGAGGCCGCGCACGCCGATGCCGCGGGCGAGGGCCTCGGTCGAGGTGCGGATGCGCTGGAGCTCGGCCTCGGAGATGGAGAAGGGCGGCAGGACGCAGGCCGAGTCGCCGGAGTGGATGCCGGCCTCCTCGATGTGCTCCATGACGCCGCCCAGGAACAGCTCCTCGCCGTCGAACAGGGCGTCCACGTCGATCTCGATCGCGTCGTCGAGGAAGCGGTCCACCAGCAGGGGCGCGTCGGTGGCGTGGTCGCCCACGTCAGCCATGCGGGTGCCGTAGTCCTCGAGCTGGTGGCGGTCGTAGACGATCTCCATGCCGCGGCCGCCCAGGACGTACGAGGGGCGCACGAGCACCGGATAGCCGATGGACTCGGCGATGTCGATCGCCTCGCCGATGCCGTGGGCGGTGCCGTACGCCGGCGCGGGCAACCCGGCGCCCTTGAGGACGCGGCCGAAGGCGGCGCGGTCCTCGGCGTTGTCGATCGCCTCGGGCGAGGTGCCCAGGATGGGGACCCCCGCATCGGCCAGCCGCTGCGCGAGCGACAGGGGCGTCTGCCCGCCCAGCTGCACGAAGACGCCCTTGACCGGCCCGGCCGCGAGTTCGGCCTGGTAGACGGCCATGACGTCCTCGAAGGTGAGGGGCTCGAAGTAGAGGCGGTTGGCGGTGTCGTAGTCGGTGGAGACGGTCTCGGGGTTGCAGTTGACCATGACGGTCTCGTAGCGGTCCTTGAGCGTCAGGGCGGCGTGGACGCACGAGTAGTCGAACTCGATGCCCTGGCCGATGCGGTTGGGGCCCGAGCCCAGGATCAGCACCGCCTCGCGGTCGCGGGGGGCGACCTCGTTCTCGGCGTCGTAGGAGCTGTAGTGGTACGGGGTGCGGGCCTCGAACTCGGCGGCACAGGTGTCCACGGTCTTGAAGACGGGGTGGACGCCCAGGGCGGCGCGCAGGCGGAAGATGTCGTCGGCCTGGAGGCCGCGCAGGTCCGCGATCTGCTGGTCGGCGAGGCCGTGGGACTTGGCCTCGCGCAGGACGTCGGCGGTGAGGACGTCGGCGCCCGCGACGGCGGTAGCCACCTCGTTCATGAGCAGCATCTGGTCGAGGAACCAGGGGTCGATCCTGCACGCGTCGTAGACGGCCTCGAGGGTGAGGGTCCCGGCCTCGACGGCGCGGAGCAGCTGCTGCACCTGGATGAAGCGCTTCTCGGTGGGGATCTGGACGGCGGCGAGCAGCTCCTCGACCCGGGCGCGGTCGGGCACGGGGCCGTCCCAGTGGAAGTTCATGCCCTTCTTGTCGATCGAGCGCAGGGCCTTGCCCAGGGCCTCGGTGAAGTTGCGGCCCAGGCTCATGGCCTCTCCCACGGACTTCATGGTGGTCGTGAGGACGGGGTCGGCGGCCGGGAACTTCTCGAAGGCGAAGCGGGGCACCTTGACCACGATGTAGTCGAGGGTGGGCTCGAAGGAGGCGGGCGTGGAGCCGGTGATGTCGTTGGGGATCTCGTCGAGCGTGTAGCCGATGGCCAGGCGCGCGGCGATCTTCGCGATCGGGAAGCCGGTGGCCTTCGAGGCGAGGGCCGAGGACCGCGACACGCGCGGGTTCATCTCGATGACGATGATGCGGCCGGTGTCCGGGTGGACGGCGAACTGGACGTTGCAGCCGCCGGTGTCGACGCCCACCTCGCGGATGATCGCGATGCCGATGTCGCGCATGCGCTGGTACTCGCGGTCGGTGAGGGTGAGGGCGGGGGCGACGGTGACGGAGTCGCCGGTGTGGACGCCCACGGGGTCGACGTTCTCGATCGAGCACACGACCACGACGTTGTCCGCCTTGTCGCGCATGAGCTCGAGCTCGAACTCCTTCCAGCCCAGGATCGACTCCTCGAGGAGCACCTCCGTGGTGGGCGAATAGTGCAGCCCGGCGCCGGCGATGCGGCGCAGGTCGTCCTCGTCGTAGGCGAAGCCGGAGCCCAGGCCGCCCATGGTGAAGGAGGGACGCACGACGACGGGGTACTTGAGGTCCTCGGCCGCGGCCAGGCACTCGTCCATCGTGTGGCAGATGACGGAGCGGGCGGAGTCGGCGCCGCAGCGCTCGACGACGCCCTTGAAGAGCTCGCGGTTCTCGCCCAGGTGGATGGCCTCGAGGTTGGCGCCGATGAGCTCGACGCCGTACTTGTCGAGCACGCCGGCCTCGGCGACCTCGATGGCGGCGTTGAGGGCGGTCTGGCCGCCCAGGGTGGGCAGGAGGGCGTCGGGGCGCTCCTTGGCGATGATCCGCTCGATCACCTCGGTGGTGATGGGCTCGACGTAGGTGGCGTCGGCGAACTCGGGGTCCGTCATGATCGTGGCCGGGTTGGAGTTGACCAGGATCACGCGGATGCCCTCGGCCTTGAGGACGCGGCAGGCCTGGGTGCCCGAGTAGTCGAACTCGCAGGCCTGCCCGATGACGATCGGCCCGGAGCCGATGACGAGGACGGAGTGGATGTCGTCGCGGCGCGTCACTGGCGGGCACCCTTCATGAGGTCGAGGAAGCGGTCGAACAGGTACGAGGCGTCGTGGGGTCCGGCGGCGGCCTCGGGGTGGTACTGGACGGAGAACGCGGGGACGTCGAGGCACTCGAGGCCCTCGACCACGTCGTCGTTGAGGCACACGTGGCTCACACGGACGCGCCCGTACCCGTGCGGGGAGGCGGACTCCCCCTCGAGCGGCGCGTCGACGGCGAAGCCGTGGTTGTGCGCGGTGATCTCGACCTTGCCGGTGGTGCGGTCCATCACGGGCTGGTTGATGCCGCGGTGGCCGAACTGCAGCTTGTAGGTCCCGTAGCCGAGCGCGCGGCCCAGGATCTGGTTGCCGAAGCAGATGCCGAAGAAGGGCACCCGCGCGTCGAGCACCTCGCGCAGGGTCGCGACGGCGCGCTCGGCGGCGGCGGGGTCGCCGGGGCCGTTCGAGAAGAAGACGCCGTCGGGGTCGCGGTCGAGGATGTCCCCGGCCGATGCGGTGGCCGGCACCACGGTGACGCGGATGCCGCGCTCGGCCATCTGGGCGGGGGTCATCGCCTTGATGCCCAGGTCGACGGCCACGACGTGGGCGACCTCCTCCCCCACGGCCGGCACCTCGTAGGCCTCGTCGGCGGAGACCTCGTCGGCCAGGTGGGCGCCCGCCATGGGCGCCGCCTCCCGCACCTTGGCGACCAGTGCATCGTCCCCGGGCAGGTTCTCGCCGGAGAAGATGCCGGCGCGCATCACGCCCGCGGTGCGGAGGATGCGGGTGAGCTGGCGGGTGTCGATGCCGGAGATGCCCACGATGCCCTGGGCCTCGAGGTCCTCCTCGAGGCTGCGGGTGGCGCGCCAGTTCGAGGGGCGGCGCGCGGGGTCGCGGACCACGTAGCCGGCGACCCAGATGCGGCGGGACTCGTCGTCCTCGTCGTTGACGCCGGTGTTGCCGATGTGCGGCGCGGTCATCACGACGATCTGCCGGTGGTAGCTCGGGTCGGTGAGGGTCTCCTGGTAGCCGGTCATGCCGGTGTTGAAGACGATCTCGCCGAGCGTCTCTCCGAGGGCGCCGTAGGGGCGGCCCTCGAACGTCTGTCCGTCCTCGAGGACGAGCACTGCCTTCACGCGAGGACTCCTTCGAAACGCGGGTCGAGGTGGGTGGGGGCGCCGCGCAGGAAGGTCGCGACGGCGCGTCCGGGCAGCTCGATGCCGCCGAACGGGGTGTTGTGGGCACGCGAGTGGAGGCCGTCGGGGGTGACGGTCCAGGCGGCGTCGGGGTCGACGAGGGTGAGGTTGGCGGGCTCGCCGGGGGCGATGGGTCGGCCGTGCTCGGCGTCGATGCGGCCGATGCGGGCCGGCTTCTCGCTCATGATGCGGGCGACGTCGCGCCAGGTGAGCGCCCCGGAGTCGACCAGGACCTTCTGGATGATGCCCAGGGCGGTCTCGAGGCCGAGCATGCCGAAGCTCGCGGAGGCCCACTCGCAGTCCTTGTCCTCGGCGGCGTGGGGGGCGTGGTCGGTGGCGACGATGTCGATGGTGCCGTCGGCGACGGCCTCGCGGAGGGCGTCGACGTCGGCCTGGGTGCGCAGGGGCGGGTTGACCTTGAAGAGGGGGTCGTAGCCTCGGGCGGACTCGTCGGTGAGGAGCAGGTGGTGGGGGGTGGCCTCGGCGGTGACGTCGATGCCGCGGGACTTGGCCCAGCGGATGATCTCGACGGAGCCGGCGGTCGACAGATGCTGGACGTGGAGGCGGGAGCCCACGTGGCCGGCGAGGAGGACGTCGCGGGCGACGATCGACTCCTCGGCGACGGCGGGCCAGCCGGCGAGGCCGAGCTCGGCGGAGATCTCGCCCTCGTGCATCTGGGAGCCCTCGGTGAGTCGCAGGTCCTGGGCGTGCTGGACCACGGCGCCGTCGTACGTCTTCACGTACTCGAGGGCGCGGCGCATGATGACGGGGTCGTAGACGCAGATGCCGTCGTCGGAGAAGAGGCGCACCCGGGCGCGGGAGTCGGCCATGGCGCCCATCTCGGAGAGGCGCTCGCCCTTGAGGCCCACGGTGACGGCGCCCACGGGGTAGACGTCGACCAGGCCCACCTCCTTGCCGCGGCTCCACACCTGCTCGACGACGCCGGCGGTGTCGGCGACGGGGGTGGTGTTGGCCATGGCGTGGACGGCGGTCCATCCGCCCACGGCGGCGGCGCGGGAGCCGGTCTCGATGGTCTCGGCGTCCTCGCGGCCGGGCTCGCGCAGGTGGGTGTGCAGGTCGACGAGGCCGGGCAGGAGGATGAGCCCGTCCGCGTCGAGGCGGGTGGCGTCCTCGGGGGCTTCTTCCACGGGGACGATGCGCCCGTCCAGGATGGCGATGTCCTGCGGCTCCTCGCCGTAGGGGCGGGCGCCGACGATGACGAGGGCGGTGGGCTGCTGGTCGGTCACTTCTGGTCCTCTCCGGCCAGCAGGAGGTACAGCGCGGCCATGCGCACCGCCACCCCGTTGGCTACCTGCTCGACGATGACGGAGCGGGGCGAGTCGGCCGCCTCCGCGCTGATCTCCAGGCCACGGTTCATGGGGCCGGGGTGCATGACGATGGCGTGGTCGGGCAGGCGCCGCAGGCGCTCGCCGTCCAGGCCGTAGAGCCGCGAGTACTCCTCGGGGCTGGGGAAGAAGGCTGAGCGGCCGCCGGTCATGCGCTCGCGCTGGACGCGCAGCATCATGATGGCGTCAAAGTCGTGGGCGTCGAGTGCCTGGTCCAGCGTGTAGTGGATGTCGAGGCCGTCGCGCTCGCGCAGGCTCACCGGGAGGAGGGTGGGCGGGGCGACGAGGGTGACCTTTGCGCCCAGGGTGGTGAGGAGGGGCACGTTCGAGGCGGCGACGCGGGAGTGGAGGACGTCGCCGACGATCGCGACGCGGAGTCCGTCGAGGCCCTTGCCGGTGGGGCCTTCTCCCCCGCGGTCCCCGGCCTCGCCGTGCCCGGAGCCACCGGAGCGCGTGGCCCCACCGGAGCCGTTGGCGCCCCCGGCCGCCCGGTCGCCCCCGCCCACGAGGTGCCGGCGCATCGTGAAGGCGTCGAGCAGGGCCTGGGTGGGGTGCTGGTGGGTGCCGTCGCCGGCGTTGAGGACGCTGCCGTGGAGCCAGCCGCCGTGGGCGAGCTGATGCGCGGCGCCGGAGGCCCAGTGGCGGACGACCACAGCATCGGCCCCCATGGCCTGGAGGGTGAGGGCGGTGTCCTTGAGGGACTCGCCCTTGGACAGGCTCGAGCCCTTGGCGGCGAAGTTGATGACGTCGGCGCTGAGGCGCTTGGCGGCGGCCTCGAAGGAGATGCGGGTGCGGGTCGAGTCCTCGAAAAAGAGGTTGACCACGGTCTTACCGCGCAGGGTGGGGAGCTTGCGGACCTCGCGCTCCTGGGTGGCGGCCATCTGGGCGGCGGTGTCGAGGATGAGGATCGCGTCCTCGCGGGACATCGCGTCGGTGCCGAGGAGGTGGCGCATCACTCCCCCTTCCTCAGGATGACGGCGTCCTCGCCGTCGAGCTCCTCGAGGTGCACGTTGACGCGCTCGGAGCGGGAGGTGGGGATGTTCTTGCCCACGTAGTCGGCGCGGATGGGGAGCTCGCGGTGGCCGCGGTCGACCAGGACGGCGAGCTGCACGGCGGCGGGGCGGCCCAGGTCGCGCAGGGCGTCGAGGGCGGCGCGGATGGTGCGGCCGGTGTGGAAGACGTCGTCCACCAGGACCACCACCGCGTCGTCGATCCCGGCGTCGGGGACGCTCGTGGTGCCGATGGTCCGGGTGGGGTTCTTGAACAGGTCGTCCCGGTACATGGTGATGTCGAGGGCGCCGGTGCGCTCCTGCGCGTCCCAGTCCGGCTCGACGGTCGCGATGCGCTCGGCGAGGCGTTCGGCGAGGGGGACGCCGCGGGTGAGGATGCCCAGGAGGACGATGCGGTCGGCGCCGTCGTTGCGCTCGACGATCTCGTGGGCGATGCGTGTGAGGGCGCGGTTGATGTCCGCGGCCCCGAGAATGGTGCCAGTCATCTGGCGACTCCTTCCCCGCCTCTCTGGACGGAACTTAAAGGATGCCGGTCGGGTGTCAGCGTACACGGGCGAATCGGGCAAGCGGGACCGGGGACGATGCGGTTTGCGTCACTTGGGCGCGTTTCCCCGCGGCCAGGGCGCGCGCGGCCTCCCGGGGCGTCCCCCACGTCGCCGTGGCGTGCGACCCTGCGGTCAGGGCGCGCGACCCCGTGGCGCGCGACCCCGCGGCCGGGGCACGAGGTGCCCGGCCGCCGGAGCGGGGCCGTCATGGCGCGGCCATGGCGAGTTCGGCGTCGCCGAGCGAGGTTCGCTCGCGATACGCGGCTTGGGGCCTCCGGAGCGGATCCGCCGAGGGCGGCGGCAGGAATTCGACCTTCCCGTCGCGGACCCTGATGTCCCAGCGCTCTCGATGAATCCAGTGGTGACAGCTCACGCACAAAAGAACGCCATTGTCGACGTTGGTGAGGCCTCCCGCGCTCCACCACGTGATGTGGTGGACGTCGCAATAGTGGACGGGCACGCCGCAGCGGGCGCAGCCCCCGTCCCGCTCGGCGATGGCCCGGCGCTGGGCCGTGGTGAACAGCCGCCGTGCGCGGCCGTGGTCGAGCACCTCGGAGCCTCCGCCCAGAACGGTGGGGATCACCTGCGCGTCCGCCGCGTGGCAGCGCAGGGAACCCGCGGTCATCGGCAGCGAGATCCCGTCGATCGTGCCGTATCCGGTGGCGTTCATGAGGTCGTCGAGCGTCATGCGGATGTTGATGGTGGTCTTGATGCCGTCGTGCGGGGCGTCGCACGAGGTGGCGTGCCTGCCCAGCCAGCCCAGTGCATCGGCCGTCATCTGCTGGGCCGTCCGGGTGTCCGACTCCGGCCCGTTGTCCCTGCGCGCACGGAAGGCGGCCTTCTTGAAGCCGTCGACCGCCGCGATGAGCGGCGCCGCGGTCAACGGGTCGAGCAGCGCCTCGAGCTTCACCATGCCGTCCCGCTGCTCGTGGAGCACGGCGAAGCGGCGGCGGTAGAGGTCCTCCTGCTGCTCCTCGGCGTTCTCGACCGGCGTGAGGTCCGCGGTCGCCTTGGCGACCAGTTGCCGCACCGAGCGCAGCGGCAGCCCCGTCGCCTTCTTGACCAGCACCTGCTCCACCGCCGTCAGCGGCAGCGCGCCCAGCCGGGTCTTGCGGGCCCGCGGGTCCACGCGAAGCCCGGTCGCCTCACGCGCCTCGGGGTGGAGCATGAGCACCTCCTCGACCAGCACGCCCGCGTCGGGGCTCAGCTCGCCGCGCTCGAGCGCGGCGGCCAGGAACGGCAGGACCGGACCCTTCTTCTCCCCTGCCCCGCCACCGGGCGGGGTCTTGGACTGCGACCCGGCCCCCGCATCGTTCCTTGCCTGCCTGATCCGCTCGCCGACGCGGCGCAGTCGCTCGGCCTCCGCCTTGGTGCCGCCGGACGCGGCGGCGTTGAGGTCGTCGGCGGTGCGGAAGCCGTTGCGGCGCGCGAGGCCGGCAGCCCCGTTCTTGGACCGCTCCGAGACGTCCGCGTTCACCATCGCGAGGAGCACGTCGAGCTCGCGCCGGCTCGCGACGATGTCCCGCTGCAGCAGGAGCAGCTCCTTCTCCGGCAGCGCGCTCGCCTCCAGCACCCGCGCGCGGAGCTGCGCGATGGTGTCGGTGGCGGTCGGATCGGCCATGACTCAAGTCAACTACGAGGGTCTGACACTGAACCGGACATACCGGACACGCCTTGGGGAGAACTTTCCAAGGGACGATGCGCGGGTCGCCACAGCGCCCGGGTCACCCCAGCGCGCGGGCCACCCGGGCGCCCAAGCCCGCCCACGCATCGGCCCGGGCCAGGCCCCACCACGAAGCGAAACGCCCGGCCCCGCCCCCGAAGAACGGAGGCAGGCGCCGGGCGCCCACAAAGAGTCAGGAGTCCGACGGCAGCGCCGGCGCCTCCCGCACGATCGCCCCGAGCACGCCGTTCACAAAGGAAGGCGAGTCGTCGGTCGACAGCTCCTTGGCCAGCTCCACGGCCTCGGAGATGGCCACGTTCGCGGGCACGTCCGCGGCCTTCAGGATCTCCCAGGTCGCGATGCGCAGCAGCGCACGGTCCACCGCGGGCATGCGCGGCAGGGTCCAGTCGGGCGAGTGCTGCTGGACGAGCGCGTTGATCTCGACCCACCAGCGGGCGACGCCGCGGACGATCTCCTCGGAGTACGCGGGCAGCGGCGTCTCACGGCCGGAGTTCCGCAGGCGGTCCTCCAGGACGTCGACAGCGTTGACCCCGCGCTGGTCGGCCTCGAAGAGGACGTCGAGGGCGCGCTTGCGGGCCTTGGTCCGGGCTCCCACTAGTCGTTGACGCGACCCAGGTAGTCGCCGGACTCGGTGTTGACCTTGACCTTGGTGCCGGCCTCGAGGAACAGCGGCACCTGGATCTCCTTGCCGGTCTCGAGCGTGGCGGGCTTGGTGCCGCCCGAGGAGCGGTCGCCCTGCAGGCCGGGCTCCGTGTAGGTGACCTCGAGGACCACGGACGCGGGCAGCTCGAGGAAGATCGGGTTGCCGTTGTGCGAGCCGATGGTGGCGGACTCGTTCTCGAGCAGGAAGTCGGTCGCGTTGCCCATGACGGCGGGCGAGACGGGCACCTGGTCGAAGGTGTTCGGGTCCATGAACACGTACGAGGTGCCGTCGAAGTACAGGTACTGCATGTCGCGGCGGTCGACGGTCTCGAACTCGACCTTGGTGCCGGCGTTGAAGGTCTTGTCGACCACCTTGCCGGACAGGACGTTCTTGAGCTTGGTGCGGACGAACGCGCCGCCCTTGCCGGGCTTCACGTGCTGGAACTCGAGGACGGACCAGAGGTTGCCGTCGAGGTTGAGCACGGAGCCGTTCTTGATGTCGTTCGAGGTCGCCACGGTATGCAGTTCCTTAAGTTTCGGGTGGAAGTCCGCAGACGATTCTAGCCGACCCGCCGCGCCACGGCCTCGAGCGCCAGGCGGTAGCCGTCGACGCCCAGGCCGGCGATCGTGCCGGTCGCGACGCCCGAGATCACCGACACGTGCCGGAACTCCTCGCGCGCCATCGGATTGGAGATGTGCACCTCGATGAGGGTGAGCCCGGCGTCGGTCACCATGGTGCAGGCGTCCCTTAGCGCGATCGAGTAGTGCGTGAACGCGGCCGGGTTGAGGACCACGTGCACCTGGTCGTCGACGGCGGTGTGCATCCACTCGACCAGGTCGGCCTCCTCGTTGGACTGGCCCACCTCGACCTCGAGACCGAGCCCCTCCGCCCAGGCGACCACCATGTCGACGAGTTCCGCATGCGTCGTGGTGCCGTACTTGTCCGGCTCGCGCGTGCCCAGCCGGTTGAGATTCGGGCCGTTGACCACCATCACCTTTGCCATGCGATCACCCTAGCGGTGGGGCCTGACATTGGACGATGCCCGGGCCGGGTTGGGGATGGACCGGGGACGATGCGTCGGTCGGTTTGCGCCTCGCCCGCACCAATACCCTCGCGCTAGAATTATGTACATGACAGTGCTATCCGTCGCAGACGCCCGCGCATCGCTGAGCAAGCACATCGACTCCGCCGAGCGCACCCACGAGCGGTTCGAGATCACCCGCAACGGCGCCCGGGTGGCCGTCCTCCTCAGCGCAGACGACTATGACTCTCTGATCGAGACCGTGGACGTTCTCAGCAACCCCGACGAGGTCGCTGCCGTGAACGCGGCCCTCGCGGATCTCAAAGCGGGCGACGTGTCTTCCGCGGATGAGGTGCGTGCCGCGCTGATCGCACGCGGGCGCCTCGCCGGATGACCCAACCGTACGAAGTCGTCTTCACCCGCAGCGCCCGGCGCGCACTCGAGACGACCCTGCCCGAGTCCGTCGCGGCGGCAGCGTTCGAGTTCATCATCGGCCCGCTCGCCGGCAATCCGCGGCGCGTCGGCAAGCCTCTGCGCGAGCCGCTCGCACCCATGTACTCGGCGCGCCGAGGCGAGTACAGAGTGCTCTACCTGATCGAAGACGCCCGGCTCGTCATTGAGATCGTGACCGTCACGCACCGTCGTGACGCCTACAGAAGCCGCTAGGCGACGCGACACCGCACTGGCTGCACGCGGCCGCCTTCAGAGCTGAAGCAGCGCCCTACGCACTCACGGCGTCGTACGCACCCAGCACCAGGGCCGGGTCCGGCCCCTCGAGCCGCACCGGGTTTCCGATCCCGGCGAGCACCACGAAGCGCAGCAGGTCGCCGCGGGTCTTCTTGTCGCGCCGCATCGCGGTCGACAGGGCATCCCAGCGGCCGCCGGCATAGGTCACCGGCAGTCCCAGCGAGGACAGCACGGACCGATGCCGGGCCACCTCCTCCTCGGACAGTCGCCCGGCCAGGTGCGCGAGTTCGGCGGCGAACACCATGCCCACGGAGACGGCCGAGCCGTGCCGCCACTGGTAGCGCTCGGTGTACTCGATCGCGTGGCCGAAGGTGTGGCCGTAGTTGAGGATCTCGCGCAGGTGGGACTCCTTGAGGTCCTGCGAGACCACGTCGGCCTTCACTGCCACGGCCTTGGTGATGAGCTCGACCAACACGTCCCGAGCGTCAGGCGACAGCGCCCCGTCCTCCTGCACCCGCAGCAGCTCCACATTGGCCTCGACCAGGTCCAGAATCGACAGGTCCCGGATGAAGCCGCACTTGACCACCTCGGCGAGGCCCGCGGCCAGGTCCAGGCGCGGCAGCGTGTCCAAAGTCAGAACGTCGCACCACACCGACAGCGGCTCGTGGAAGGCACCCACGAGGTTCTTACCCTCGGCGGTGTTGATGCCGGTCTTGCCGCCCACGGCGGCATCGACCATCGCCAGCAGCGTCGTCGGCACCTGGATCACCGACACCCCGCGCAGCCACGTCGCCGCCACGAACCCGGCGAGGTCCGTCACGGCTCCCCCGCCCAGGCCGATCACCACGTCCGAGCGCGTGAAGTCCGACTTGCCGAGCACCTGCCAGCAGAAGGAGAGCACCTCGGCGGTCTTGCCGGCCTCGGCGTCGGGCACCTCCGCGATGACGACGGTCAGCCCGCGCGCGTCGAGCAGCACACGCAGCTCCTCCACCCGCGCCCGCAACGGCGCCGAGCACACGATCAGGACCCGCGCGGCGCCCGAAGGCACCGACGCGGCCACGGACTCCAGCAGCCCCTCCCCCACGGTCACCGTGTAGGGCGAGGCGGTGCGGACGTCGATGGTGCGGGTCATGCGAGCTCCTCGGCGATGTGGCGGGCGATCTGCCCCGGCGTCATCTTGTCGGTCGACACGGTCAGGGTCGCGAGGCGCTCGTAGATGGGCCGGCGGGCCGCCATGAGGTCCAGCCACTGCTTGCGCGGGTTTCCCACCAGTAGCGGACGCGCCGCGTTGAGCCCCACCCGCGGCGCCGCCGCGGCCAGGGACACGTCGAGAAACACCACGCAGCCCCCGGAGGCCGCGTAGGAAGAAAGCAGATCCTGGGTCGCGGGAGAAAGAATCGCCCCACCACCCAACGAAACGACCCCAGACTCGGTCACCAGCGCATCGGCCACCGCCTCGCGCTCCATCTCCCGGAACACGGCCTCGCCGTCCTCGAGGAAGATGTCGGAGACGCGCTTGCCCGCGCGCAGCTCGATGTCCGCGTCCGTGTCCCGCCGCGACACGTTCCACGTGCGCGCGAGCGACTTGGCGACGGTTGACTTGCCGGACCCGGGCGGGCCCATGAGCACGGCACGCGGCCGCACCGCGGCCGAAGCGCCGGACCCCGAGGCAGCCGAGGAGAGCACCCCCGCCGTCACCGCAGGTGCTCGGGGATCGCGGCCAGGTACGCCTCGATGTTCCGACGCACCTCGCCCACGGAGTCGCCGCCGAACTTCTCGAGCACCGCATCGGCCACCGTGAGCGCGACCATCGCCTGCGCGACCACGGCCGCGGGCGCCACGGCGCACACGTCGGAGCGCTGGTGGATGGCCTTGGCGGGCTCGCCGGTCGCGGCGTCGATGGTGTCGAGCGCGCGGGGCACGGTGGAGATGGGCTTCATCGCGGCGCGCACGCGGAGGGGCTCGCCGTTGGTCATGCCGCCCTCGACGCCGCCGGCGCGGTTGGTCCTTCGGCGGACCCCACCCTCGGCCGCGTACTCGATCTCGTCGTGCGCCACGGAGCCACGGCGCGCGGCGGTCCGGAACCCGTCGCCCACCTCGACGCCCTTGATGGCCTGGATGCCCATGAGCGCGGCCGCGAGGCGCGCGTCCAGCCGGCGGTCCCAGTGCACGTGCGAGCCGAGCCCCACGGGCAGGCCGTACGCGACCACCTCGACCACGCCGCCCAGCGTGTCGCCGTCCTGCTGGCACTGGTCGATCTCCGCAATCATCGCGGCGGAGGTCTCCGCGTGGAAGCAGCGGATGGGGTCCTCGTCCAGCGCAGCGGTAGCCGATGCAGGAGGCAGCGGCGCGTCCTCCGGCACAGCCACGGGCCCCACCTGGACGGTGTGCGACACGAGCCGGACACCGGCGGCCTGCGCGAGGAAGGCCTCGGCCACCGTCCCCAGCGCCACGCGCGCGGCGGTCTCACGGGCGGACGCGCGCTCCAGCACCGGCCGGGCGTCCTCGAAGTCGTACTTGGCCATGCCCACCAGGTCGGCGTGGCCGGGGCGGGGCCGGGTGAGCGCGGCGGCGCGCGCGCCGGTCAGTTGCTCCGCGGGCACGGGGTCCGCGTTCATCACGGTCTCCCACTTGGGCCACTCGGTGTTCCCCACCATGACGGCGACGGGCCCGCCCTGCGACACGCCGTGGCGCACGCCGCCCAGGATGGTGACCTGGTCCTGCTCGAACTTCATGCGGGCCCCGCGGCCATACCCCAGGCGACGGCGCGCGAGCGCGTCCTGGATCTCCTGCGTCGTGACCTCCACGCCGGAGGGCAGCCCCTCGAGCGTGCCGACCAGCGCCGGGCCGTGCGATTCCCCTGCGGTGAGCCATCTGAGCATGACCGCCATTGTTCCACGGGTGCCCGGGGACGATGCGCGGGCCGGGGACACGCCGAAAGGCGCCGCCCGGATGGGCGACGCCTTTCGATTGGGGATCCGGACTTGGCCTGCTACGCGCCGGGCTGCGCGGGCGAGTTCGGCACGCCGCGGAAGACCGACTCGGTCGGCACCGACGCAGGCTCACCGAGCGACTCATCGAGAATCGAGGTATCCGCATCAAGCACATACATGAGTGCCCGGATGGTGGTCTGCACGTCGCCGTCCTGGGCATCCGAGACCCCAGCGATGGCGCCCGAAGACCCGGCGCGAGCGACCTGGAGCACGGAATAGACCTGGAACAACGGCTGGTTCGAGTCGGCGAGGTACTCGAGGAACCGATGCGTCTCCTCAGGCGTGCCCACCACGTTGAGCTCGTATTCGACGGCCCGCAAGTCGCTGACCACGGGGCCGGTGGTGGACGTCGCCGCCACCACAGGTGTCCATCCGCTCGGCACCGCCGCAGCATTCTCGCCCTCGGCGGCCGCGTCACCGGCCGTGCTCGCGGTCTGGGTGGACGCGACCGGACCCAGCTGGAACAGCGCCGCAACCTCATCTGCGGCGAGCGTGCCGGATTCGGCCTCCCATCCGTCGATCTGGCTGCCCGTGGACTGGCCGTACGACACGAGCTCGACGCGGCTCTCCTCGAGGCCGGCCCACAGACGGTCGCGCAGCGCGGGCACGTTCAGTCGTGCCGGGGCGTGGAGCGACACAACCTGCGCCGTCTGGTCCGCGTCGGCAAGCTTCACCTCCCACTCGTCGAGAAGCGCGGATTTCGCGTTGACCTGCTCGGTGTTGGCCTCGATGGCCGCCGTTTGACGGTCAAACTCTCCCGCCTCGTCGAGTTGCGGCTTGACGCCAAAGAACCAGCCGAGCAAGAGCACGGCGACAACTCCGAGTGCGGAGAGCGCCACGATGGGTGCATATCGAGAATTCATGGTCCTAGCCCTCCTCGCCCGAGTCCTGCTCGGCGTCCACTGCTTCGTCGGGCTCGGTGAGAGCGCCGATCCCAGAGATCGCGCTTGCCGGGATGAAGCGCTGCTGCAGCAACGTGTCGGTCAGGACGCCCGTCGCGTCCACCGCGTAGTACGTGTCCGCACCATCGCCCGCGTAGGCCTCGACCGTGCCACGGACGTTCGCCAGGCCCGGAATCGCGTCGAGCCGGCTGATCAACGCGGTCGCCGTGTCGAAGGACGTGGCCCGAGCGGTGATGGTGACGGTACCCACACCGTTGCCGTAGACGTCCGACTCGTGCTCGCCCAGGACGTCCCCGGAAGCGTTGGGGCCGACCACCTGGAACTGGTCCACACCCGTGTCCGCATCCATGGCGGACTGGATCGCGGCCGTCAACTGGGCGTAGTCGATGTCGCCGTAATCGATCTGGGCGAGGGCGTACTCCTCGCGCTCCGCGGCCTTCACCTGCTCGTAGATGTCGATCTTGGCGTCGCGTGCGTTCACCGCGGCGAGCTCCGCCTGAGCGGCTTCGTTCCGGGCGTTCTCGGAAGAGTTCTTCTCGAACATCCCCCACGCATAGCCGGCGCCTGCGACACCGACGGCGGCCACCACGGCGAGGGCCGACAGGGTTTGCACCCGTCGCAGCGTCTTCTGCTCCGCGATCTCGACGGGGATCAGGTTGACCGCGGCAAGCCCCGGGGCTCCGTACTTCTGGGCGATCGGATTCACTTCACACCTCCGGCCGCAAGGCCAATCGCTGTCGCAAACTCGATCTCGCGTCCCTGAATCGGGCCGGTGTCTGCCTTCTTGCCAATACGGATGCCCTGGAGCGGGTCTCCGATCATCACCGGCAGGCGGGTGGCGCTGGCGAGTGCCTGGCCGAAGCCCTGCAACTGGCTGCCTCCCCCAGTGAGCACGATCCGCGCCACAGCGGCTCCCGGGTTGCCGCTCGCGAAGTACACGAGCGTGTTGCGAACGGACTCGATGAGGGGGCCCGTCGCGTGTTCCACCGCGTCGGCGACCACCTTGCGGTCCGGGTCCTCGGACCGCACCATGCCAACGGCACGCTTGGCCAACTCGGGATCCGCATTCTCGCCCTTGAGCGCCTGCGCAACCGCCTTCGTCCCGTCGTGCCCGCCATGCGGCATCGCGCGTACGAGGCGCACGGCGCCCGCCTGCGAGATCACGACGGTCGTGGTCTGGGCACCCACGTCGACAAACGCAACGTTGTCCCGTGCGATATCGCCTCGACAGCCGATGCGCCACAAACCGAACGCCGAGTGATCCACCGCGGCGACCTTGACGCCCGCGGCGTGGAGCACGTCGGTAACGTCTCGCACGAGCGAACGTGGCGCCGCGACCAGGAGGCCGCGCAACGTCGCGCCGCCCTGGGCCTCGAACTCGGCGGTCGGATAGAAGTCCATGATGACGTCTTCCGCGGCCATGGGCAGTTGATCCTGCACGTGGAACGCGAGCGAGGATCGCACCTTGTCCATGGGCTGCGCCGGAATGTCGACCTCGCGGACAACGATGCTTGGGGATCCGAGCCCGAGCACCACGTTCTTGCTGGACGGCTTCGCGTGTGCCCACGCCTCGCGCACCACCTGCGCTAGAGCCGATGGCTCCTCCACGACGCCACCCCGGATCACGCCCGGCGGCACTTCCGCCTCCCCGAAGGCAAGCAGGGTGGCTCCGTCACGCGGGTCGGCGCCCGAGCCGAGCTCGACCTCCGCAACGCGGACCGCGGACGCCCCCACGTCTACTGCGACCGTTCTAGTTCCCACAGCTTCGTCCTTTCCACTCCACCCTCAGACCTGTATCGGCATACTCGCTCGTGTGCTCAACCCTCATGCGAGCATCACCAACTCGAGGTACCACTGCGTCACGGGCGCCCCGATAAGCACCCCCGTGGCGGCGCCGACGAACATCCATGGACCGAACGGCACCGCCACGCCGCGGGTGCGCCGCGCGCGGCGCATCGCGATCACGCCGGCGACGGCACCCCACACAAAGGCGGCGAACACGCCCACGGCGAAGAGCGGCCACCCAAGGAAGGCAAGGCTCGCGCCGATGCTCGGGGCAAGCTTCACGTCACCGAAACCCATGCCCTTGGGATAGATCACGAAGGCGAGTCCATATAGCGCCCCCAGAGCGGCCGCACCGATGACCGCCCGAAGGAGCGCGTCCCACTGACCGGTGAGCGCACAGGTGGCGGGTGCGAGCACGGCCACGCAGACGGCGAACGCCCCGGTGAGTGGATCCGGGAGCCGACGAGTCTCGAGATCGACCGCGCTGAGCACAATGCCGAAGTACACCAGGGCCAGCAGCATCGCCGTGCGCCAATCGGGGCCGGTCAGAGCGGTCACGCCGGCGAAGGCCAGGCCCGTCGCAAGCTCGACCGCCGGATAGCGCCCCGAGATGGGAGCGCCGCAGTCGGCGCACTTGCCCCGAAGCCATAGCCATCCGATCACGGGCACGTTGTGGCGCGCGCGGATCCGATGGCCGCAGGCCGGGCAGGCGCTCGCCGGGCTCACTACCGATACACCCTGCGGAACCCGATGGATAAGCACGTTGGCGAACGAGCCCAGTGCGAGTCCCAGGGCCCCGGCGAGCGCAGCCGCGACGAGAGAGATGCCAGTCATCGTCTATCCGAACAAGTCGTAGCGTGACAGGAGCTTGAGCTCTGCGAGCTCCTCGGGCGTCGGGTCGCCCGCCACCGCAGACGGAACGTCGACCTTCGCCATGCGCATGTCGAAGGAGTTGTGAATGTCGACGCTTCCCCCGTAGACCTGGCCGGTGAAGTAGTCGTTGTTGGCGCCCATGTCCCAACCGGTGTTGAAGTCAACGGTGCAGGGCGTGTAGACGAAGATGTCCGCGCCGTCGTTCTTGACCTTGTCGAAGTAGATGTCCTGGGTGACCGGAGCGTTGGCACCGTTCGCGGTCTTGCGGTCGTCCTCCGCCGTGCACGTGGGGCTCTCCTGCACGGGGTTGGTGCCCGCGACCTCGGTCCAGGTGACATTGGGTGATTCCGCGGGCACGATGAAGTGCAGGTCGGGGCGATCGGTGCCCGACGCGAGGATGTTCAACTGGTTGCTGAAGCGGAACCCCGACTCCGACACCAGTGCGAGATTGCCGCCCACGTTCATGTCCGACTTGCTGGAGAACATCACCGGCGTGTCGCAGCCTTGGAAGACGACCAGCAGGGAGCCGTCGCTCCAGTCCCAGCTGTTGATGTAGTCGAGCGGATCGGGATCGGCGCACAGGTTGACCTCGCGCACCGAGTAGCCGGCGACCTGCCAGAGGGTCAGGTCATCCGGGCCGAACTCGAGCTTGGGCATCGGTTCGCGAACCGGACGCTGTACCTCAGTCGGGTATCCCAGGGCGGGCGGTAGCCCAGCGATCGCAGGACGCGCAGCCGTGCCGATCACGGTGCTGCCCGCTACGAGTTCGTCCGCGATCGTTGGCGCCGTGGCCGTGCCGCCCACCTCGCTGTCCTTGTTGCCGCTCACCAGGATCTCGAGGTTGCTCGCCGCGTTGCCCACGACGCGCACGGAGTCCTGGCTGCCGGACGTCGTGAGCGTCAATTCTTGATCGCTGTGCACGCTTCCATGCACCACCCCATCGCCGGTCAACTGGATCGCGCCGGCAAGGGAGACCAAGTTTCCGCCAACGTACGCCGTCGTCGTGATTCCCCCGTTGGAGATCAGGCTGCCATCCACGATCGTGCCGGACTTGTCGGCCGAGATCGCCGTCGCAGCCGTCGACGCCGAATAGATGTTGCCGGCCACGTGCGTGTCGGAGTCGAACGTCACCGTGCCACGCGCCCACAGATCGGACGCGAGATTGCAGGCGCTCTTGAAGTACGCGTCGCCGTTGGCGGCGATCACCTCGCCCTCGATGCCCAGCTGGGTCTCGCAGACGATTCCACCATTCGTGTAGACGTTCGCGTCCGCGAGCCCGTCCGAAGACTCATCCACCTGGGTATTGCTCGTGATCTCCGTCGATCCCTCGGAGAAGATCGCCTTGTCCAGGCTCGCCTGCTCGGGTGCCGAGAAGAGCACGGCCTCGACCGTCCGGGTCAGGACCTCGTTCGCGACGGGCACGTTGGCCGAGGTCGCGGTCGAGCGGACCGTGAGGGCGCGGGTCACGTCGGTCGACGCCGGGCACGCCTTGGTCTCGGAGGCGCCCGAGGCAGTCACCACCGTGTACTCGGTCTCGACGACCACCGAGTCGTTGTTGATGGTGAACGTCGGCGAGCACACGGATCCGAGCTCCTCGTGCTTGAGCCCGTCGATCATGTTCATGACGAGGTCGATGCCCGCGTCGGCCGACGCGAGCACCCGCATCTCGGCGCGGGTCTTCGAGGTGACGCCGGAGTTGAACACCGCTACTGCGACGAGAGTGGCGACGATGATCGACCCGATCAGCATCAGCATGAGCGTCATCACGAGCGCGAGCCCGGCGTCGCTGCCGCTACCCGCCCGCCGGCTCCTCATTGACTTCCACATGATTTCCCCTCAGCCCCCACACTTTCTAGTTGCAGGACAGTGTCAGATCCGCCTGCTTGCGCAGGGAGATGCTCTTGACGAAGTCGACCGGGTTGCGCCCTTCGAAGGTGTCCGCACGCAGCTGGATCGTGACCGCCTTGCCGGCGGCGTACTTGTCGTCAAGGCCGAACACGGCTTCGGATTCGATGCTGCGCATATCGGTACGAACGAGAGGCCACGTGGCCGTGGCCGCCTGAAGGTCAGCGGCGGTCGAGGCGGCTATCGCCGGCGCCGTGTCGACGTTGGAGTCCTTGGTGGTGCGTCGAAGCTCGGAAGTCGTCTCGTCGTAGTAGTAGCCGACGCACCGCGCGCTGTTCTCGCCGCCGTCGACGGCCTTGCGCGTCAGAATGATGAGGAGGTCGCCCGATGAACTCACGTCCGCCCAGTCCGCGCTACGGAGGTCGTATTCCAGTTCCTTGAACACGATCTGGGCCTCATTGTTCGCCTCGGCCGTGGCCCGCGCATATCGCTCATGCTGGATGACGCTGATGAAGACGGTGCCGACCATGAGCATCACGATGGCGAGTACGACCATGTACACGATGAGCTCGGCGAGTGTGAAGCCGGCGTCCTTTGACGGCTTGACTGGGCGGTTCATGGCTGGAACTTCACAAGAATGTCGGTGGTCGTGGAGACCACGGGGTCCTGCGCGCCGGGCGCGTCCGACCGCGCGGTGACGGTCAGGCGCATGAGCTGCACGGGATCGCGCTCCTCCTCGGTGGCCGCGTGAGTGCACGAGTCTGCGGAAGTCCCGCCGATCGTGTACGTGGCGGAACCCTCGATCGTGTACGTGATTCCACGACCGTCGGTGACCGTTCCGGTGGGAAAAGCTGCGCCTTCGACCACGTCGCAGTCGCCGGCGACCGATGCGGCGCGCACGTCCTCGATACGCTGCTGGACGGCCTCGGCAGCCGTCGCAACAGTGAGGTTCGACGCTGTCGAATTGAGGGCGAGGACGACTGTCGTGATCATCGCCATCATGATGATTCCGAGAAGCACCATCGCGACCATGACCTCGGTGAGACCGAGCCCTTCGTCTGCCTTCGTCGACTGCATTCGTTCCTCCCTTCAAGTACCGAGCGCCGATCGACCATGGGGTTCCCCTGAGACCACCCGTGGTCCCACGGGGAACCCCATGGCGTCACTGCATCACTCCGATGCCGCGACCTCGACGCAGGTTGCCGACTTCGGGTACATCTGCCCGTTCTCGTCGGAGCTCACCGAGTAGTTCGTGCCGTTGGAGTAGTCATCGGTTCCACCTTCGTAGGTGGCGCCGATGCAGAAGCTGCCGTCACTCGTGGAGTACTCGGAGATAGTCATGGTGTTCGCCGGGCTACCGGTGAAGATCGTCGCCAGGTCGCCCTGGATCCCCGCAAGGTTGGTGGTCGGGTTCTCGACGACATACGCGGCGATCGCCGTGCGCATCGAAGCCAGGTCGGCCTCCGCGGCCGAGTCGCGGGCCTTCGCCTGCTGGTTGAGGTAGATCGGCACGGCGATCGCCGCGAGGATGCCGATGATGATGATCACGACGAGGAGCTCGACCAGGGTGAAGCCCTGGTCCTTCTCGTCGAGCTGCTTGCGGATGCGAGCGAGCATTGCATTCTCCTTTGATGAGCTGCTGTATGTGGTTGACGAGCTGATCCCTCAGCTCCCTGCCGTCCGGGGCCGGACGGAAGCCTGTTATTCGATGAGGTCGAAGATGTTGAACATGGGCAGGTAGAGCGCGATCACCATGCCGCCGATGATCGATCCGAGCACCGCGATCATCAGAGGCTCGATCAGGCTGGTGAGCTGCTCGGTGGTCGACTCGACCTCTTCGTCGTAGAAGTCCGCAATCTTGTCCAACATGGTGTCGAGAGCTCCGGTGTCCTCGCCCACGGCGATCATCTGGACGACCATCGGGGGGAAGACCGGGTGTTCGGTGAGGGGCCCGGCGAGCGAATCTCCCCGTCGAACGGAGTCCTGCACGTCGCGAGCGGCGCGCTCGATCACCACGTTGCCCGAGGCCTGTCCGACGATGTCGAGAGCCTGCAGGATCGGCACGCCCGCTCGCACCATGGCGGAGAAGTTTCGAGTGAATCGAGCGACGCCGATCTTCTTGATCAGGTTGCCGAACACCGGAAGCTTGAGGTAGATCGGCTCGACCTTGTCGCGGATGCCCTGCCGGTGCTTGTTCTTCTTCCACCACCAGCCGAACGCGACGAGGCCGATGGCGATGGGGATGGCCGCCACCGTTATGAAGTCCGACAGACTCACGAGAAGTTGCGTCGCGAACGGGAGCTCGCCGCCCAGATTCGTGAACATCTCCGCGAATACCGGCACGATGAAGATCAGCATGGCCGCGGTCGCGAGAATGGCGAGCACGAAGACCACGACCGGGTAGGTCATCGCCGACTTGATCTTCCCGCGCAGCGCGACTTCCTTCTCGAAGTTCTCGGCGATCGACACGAGCACCTGGTCGAGGAAGCCGCCGATCTCGCCGGCTCGCACCATGTTGATCATGATGGGAGGGAACACCTTCGGGTGCCGACCCAGCGCCACGGAGAACGCCTTGCCGGTCTCGACGTCGCCGCGGACCTCCGCCAGGACCTTCTGCAACGCCTTGTTCTCGGTCTGCTCGGTGAGGATGGTCATGGCCCGCAGGAGCGACAGTCCCGCGGAGATCATGGTCGCGAGCTGGCGCGACATGATGGCAATGTCCTTGAGACCGATCCTGTCGCCCAGGCCGGGGATGGTGATCTCGGTGTTGAGCCCCTTGGCGGTGGCGTCCTTGACGGACAGCACCGTGTAGCCGCGCTCGCGCAGGCGCGAGGCGACGGCGGCCTCCGAGACCGCCTCCATCTCGTCCTTGCGGATCTTGCCCGAGGCGTCGCGCGCCTCGTACGCGTACTTCTTGGTTGCCGGCTTCTTCGCCGTCGCGGTCGCCATGGCCGTTACCGCCCGTGCCTGCCGCAGAGGCGGTTGAACTCCTCGTACGAGTGGCACATCTCCACCGCCACGTCGTACGCGACCTTGCCCTGCTTGACCAACTCTGCCAGGTGCGAGTCCATGGTCTGCATGCCCATGGCCGCGCCGGCCTGCAGGGACGTGTAGATCTGGTGGGTCTTGCCCTCGCGGATGAGGTTGCGGATGCCGGGCGTCGCGAGCATGATCTCCACGGCCACCGCGCGTCCGGGCTGGTCCGAGCGCTTGAGCAGCGTCTGGCACAGCACGCCCTGGATCGCCGCGGCCAGCTGCGTGCGCACCTGGCCCTGCTGCTCCGGCGGGAACACGTCGATGATGCGGTCGATGGTCTGCGGCGCGGACTGCGTGTGCAGCGTCGCGAACACCAGGTGGCCCGTCTCCGCGGCGGTCAGCGCCACGGAGATGGTCTCCAGGTCGCGCATCTCACCGATGAGGATGATGTCCGGGTCCTGGCGCAGCACGTGCTTGAGCGCCTTGCCGAAGGACCGGGTGTCCGCGCCCACCTCGCGCTGGTTGACCACGGATCGCTTGTGGCGGTGGAGGAACTCGATGGGGTCCTCGACCGTCATGATGTGCGCGCTGCGCGAGCGGTTCGCCATGTCGACCAGCGAAGCGAGCGTCGTCGACTTTCCGGAGCCCGTGGGGCCGGTGACCAGGACCAGGCCGCGCGGCAGTTGGGCGAACTGGCCCACCACCTCGGGGATGCCGAGCGACTCGAGGGGCTTGATCTCGAACGGGATCACGCGGAAGGCCGCGCCCACCGAGTCGCGCTGGCGATACAGGTTGACGCGGAAGCGCGCCTCCCCCACCACCGAGTGCGAGAAGTCGAGCTCGAGCTCCTCCTCGAAGCGCTCGCGCTGGGCCTGCGTGAGGATGCCGTACAGCGACCGCTGCAGCGATTCCGGGGTGAGCCGCTCGTAGCCCTCAATGGGCTTGAGCGCGCCGTCGACGCGCAGCATGGGCGGCATGCCGGTGGTCAGGTGAAGGTCCGAGGCGCCGGCGCGCACCATGGTGCGCAGCGCGTCGTTGATGTCCAGGTCGCCCTCGCGGCGGTCGTCCTGCATGCCGATGCGCTGGGGCACCGCACGCTCCATGACCCGCTTGGGCTCGGGCGCCGGCCGCTTCGTGGGCGCCTCCTGCGGAGGCAGCTCCTGCGGAGTGAAGGAACGGGGAGGCAGCTGCGACTGGGCGGCGGCCGCGAAGGCCGTCCCCGCATCGGCCTGCGATGCGGTCGGTCCGTTGGACGGCTGCCACTCGCCGCCCGGCAAGAACTCGTTCACGTTGCCTCCCTCAGCCCCTCAGCCGATGCCCCCGGATTCGGGACCTTCGCACCTTCTATCGGCGCATTTCCCAAATCTTTAAGGCCTGTGACCTACTTCACTACGCGCAACAACTCCTCCAGCGAGGTGACGCCGTCGAGCACCTTCGCCCAACCGTCCTGCAGCAGCGTCTCCATGCCGTGACCCACGGCGGTGCGCGCGATCTCCGCAGAGCTCTCGCGTGCGACCGTCAGCCTCTCGATGTCCTCCGTGATGGTCATCACCTCATGGAGGGCAAGCCTTCCCCGGTACCCGGTGTTCGAGCACCGCGAGCATCCCTGCGGCCGGTAGATGGGCGGCACCGGAGTGTCCGGGTCCCACCCGATCGCGGCCGGCACGTCGTGCGGCTCGATGGTGTACTGCACCGCGCAGCGGTCGCACAGCCGTCGAGCGAGTCGCTGGGCGACCACGCAGTCCACCGCGGAGCCCACCAGGAACGGCTCGATGCCCATCTCCACCAGTCGCGTCATCGCGGACGGCGCGTCGTTGGTGTGGAGCGTCGACAGCACCAGGTGACCGGTGAGCGCCGCCTCGATGGCGATCTGCGCCGTCTCGTGGTCGCGGATCTCACCCACGAGCACCACGTCCGGGTCGGAGCGCAGGATGGACCGCAGCGCCGACGCGAACGTCAGTCCCGCCTTGGGGTTCACCTGCACCTGGTTGATGCCCGGGATGCGGTACTCGACCGGGTCCTCGACCGTGATGGTGTTGATCTCCGGCTTGGACACCTGGTTGAGCGTCGCGTAGAGCGTGGTCGACTTTCCCGAACCGGTCGGGCCGGTCACCAGGATCATGCCGTACGGCTTCTTGTACGACGAGGCGTAGGCCTCGAGGTTCTTCTCGCGGATGCCCAGGTCCTCGAGGTCGAGCCGCGCCGTCGAGTTGTCGAGGATGCGCATGACGATCTTCTCGCCCCACACCGTGGGAAGCGTCGCGACGCGCAGGTCGATCTTGCGGCCCTGGTGGTTGACGGAGAGTCGACCGTCCTGGGGCTTGCGGCGCTCGGCGATGTCGATGTCCGCCATGATCTTCAGGCGCGAGATGACGCCGCCCGTGATCGCGCGGGACGCGCGCTGCATCTCGTGGAGCACGCCGTCGATGCGGTACCGGATGCGCAGGTCCGTCTCGGTCGGCTCGATGTGGATGTCCGACGCGCGGTCCTGGATCGCCTGCGAGATGAGCAGGTTGACGAAGCGCACGATGGGCGCGTCGTCCTCGCCCGTAGCGCCCGCGAGGTCGTCGTCCGCGAGTTCCACCTCGCCCTCGATGGACTCCTGCAGGTCCTCGAGCTCCGCGTCGGAGCGGCAGTACCGGTCGATCGCGAGCAGCACGTCCTCGTGGGCCGCGACCACGGCGACCACGGGCATGCGCGCGATGGTCCGGATGTCGTCCACCGCGACCACGTTGCCGGGGTTGGACATGGCGACCTTGATGACGCCGTCCTCGATCGCGATCGGCAGCGCCGTGTGGCGGCGGCACACCGGGCCCGGCACCAGCGACACCGCGGCCCGGTCGACCGGATATTCGGCCAGTTCGACGAACTCCATGCCCACCTGCGTGGCGAGCGCCCGCACCAGCTGCGGCTCGGAGATGTACCCCATCTCGACGAGCGTGCGGCCCAGCGTCTGGCCCCTCAGCCGCTGCTCGTCGATCGCCTCGTCGAGCTGCTCCTCCGTGAGGGCGCCGTCGTCGAGCAGGATTGCACCCAACTGTTGCATAGCGCCCCCTCAGACGTTCGGCCCCGGGGTGGGCCGATGCCGAGCAAGGTAGCAGGGTCCTAGGTCCCTTGCATAACGTCGTGTGACAAGTTCCACACGGAATACTCGCCTAGTTAGCAGGCAAAACGGATTCCAGGGTACAAGCCCCTACAGAACGCCCCGTCATCAGCCGGACCTGCTCCGCGGCCTGGTGCGCCAGCATTCGCTCGCCGCCGATGCGCGTGCCACCCAGGTCCGCCCACCTCGCCCCCAGCGGGGTCACCAGCGGGTCGTAGATGGCGTCGAGCAGCGCGGCGCCCGGGCGAACGGACGCGAGGGTGCCGGCCACGCGCTCCCCGGCCGCGGCCGGAATGGTGGAGACCACCGCATCGGCCCCGGCCAGCGCATCGGCCGCGTCCTCGAATGTGACGAACCTGGGCGCGAGGCCCATCTTGGTGGCCGTCCGCATCAGCCCGCCGGCGCGGCCGCGCGAGCGCACCACCACGACCGGCGCGGTGACGCCCAGCGATCCCAGCGCGGCCAGCGCGGAGGTGGCCGTCGCTCCCCCGCCCAGGATGACGCCGGACAGGGAACGGCCGCCCTCGGACGACGCGCGCGTCACCCCGGCCTCGCGGAACGCCTCCTGGATGCCCCACACGTCGGTGTTGGCGCCCACGAGCGTGCGGACGCCGCCCACGTGCTGCACCAGCACGGTGTTGACGCCGCCCACCAGCTTGGCCATGCCCTCGACGTGATCCATCAGCGGGACGGCCTCGACCTTGAGCGGCATGGTCAGGGACAGGCCCGCCCACGACTCGTCGACGCCCTCGAGGAACGCGGGCAGTCCGCCGGAGTCGACGTCGTAGGCCTGGTAGTCCCAGTCGAGCCCGAGCTCCGCGTAGGCGGCACGGTGGAGCGCCGGCGAGAGCGAGTGACCGATCGGGTGTCCCAGGACTCCCGCCCGGCGACTAGCCATCGGTCGAGTCAGTCGACTCGCTCGAGTTCTCCCGGGTCCAGGCGCGCAGCTCCTCCACGTTGTTGAGGTGGTCGGAGTACTCGACCGCGTACTTGGTCTCGCCGGTGGTGAGGTTCACCGTGACGAAGAACAGGTAGTCGGTCTGCGCGGGCTGCACCGCGGCCTTGATCGAGTCCTCGCCCGGGCCGGCGATGGGGCCGGGGGGCAGACCCTCGTACATGTAGGTGTTGTACGGGGAGTCGATCGCGCGCTCCTCGTCGGACGTCCACACGCCCTCGGAGGGCGACAGGTACTTGACCGTCGAGTCGAACTCGAGCTTCATGCCGATGTCCACGCGGTTGTAGATCACGGACGCGATGAGCGGGCGGTCCTCGGACAGCTTCGCCTCACGCTCGACGAGCGACGCGACGGTGAGCACCTGGTTGCGGTCCTCCGCGGCCACGCCGTACTGGTCGAGCACCTTGACGGTCTGCTGCACCATCCGCTGGAGGACCTCCTGCGGGGTGACGCCGGGGTTGAAGTCGTACTTCGCGGGGAACAGCCAACCCTCGAGGTTGCCGTCCGCCTCCGCGGGCAGGCCCAGCGCCTCGGTGTTCTCCATGGCGTCCTCGACGTCCGCCTTGGACGCGCCGGTGAGGTTGGCGATCGACTGGGCGTAGTAGTCCAGCGTCTTGCCCTCGGGGACGGTGATGGAGCGCACGTCGCGGTTGGCGGGGTCGAGCAGCGCCTGCAGCGCGTACTCGGCCTTCATCTCGCGGTGCATGAAGTAGTAGCCGGGCACGATCGAGCTCGAGTCGGGGTTCGCGTTCGCCTCGAGGATGAACGCCTCGGTGGAGGCGACCACGCCCGCGTCGTAGAGCGCGGCCGCAATGTCCGCGCCCGTGTCGTTGGGCTCGACGATCACCTGGATGGTGCCCTGTCCGGGCCCCTCGAAGTCCGCGATGGTGGTCTCCTCGGGCGCCAGCGTGCCCAGGAAGTTCCACGCGATGGACGCGCCCAGGCCGAACAGCACGATGGCCATCGCGCTCACCAGCAGCGTCATGCGACGGCGCGCGGCGCGGCGCTTCGAGCGCTGCAGCCGGCGCATGTCGAGCGACGTGGTGGTGGTCGCCTCGGCCTCGAAAAGGTCAGTCATCGCTCCCCTTGCGCGGAACCTCGCTGGTCACATTCGCGAGGTTGCCGTTCCTGTCAATGTCCAGCGCGTTCTCGAGGATCACCACGGCCGCGGCCTGGTCGATCACCTGGCGCTGCTTCTTGGAGCTGCGCCCCGCGCTGCGCATCGCCTGGGATGCCGTCGCGGTCGAGAAACGCTCGTCGATCAAACGAACAGTCGAAGGCACCAGTTCCGCCAACGCACCCGCAAAGGCGCGCGCGTCCTCGGCACTGCTGCCTTCCAACCCCGACAGTTTACGCGGAAGTCCCACGAACACTGTCATCGCGTTGCGCTCGGCGACGATCGCGGCCACCCGGGCCACGTCGCCGTCGCCCCGCTGGACCGTCTCCACCGGGAACGCCATGAGCCCGCCGGGGTCGGAGGCGGCCACGCCCACGCGGACCGTGCCCACGTCGACGGCGAGCCGCACTCCCCTGTCCATGCCGGCCCCGATCAGCGGTTCGCCACGGCCGCGGTGACGGCCTCGAGCGCCTCGCCGATGCGGGTGGCGTCCTGGCCGCCGCCCTGCGCGAGGTCCGGCTTGCCGCCGCCGCCACCGCCCAGGATGGACGATGCGGTCTTCACCAGGGCGCCCGCCTTCAGTCCCGCGTCGCGCGCCGCCTGGTTCGTGGCGATGACGATCTGCGGGCGGCCGAAGTCGGCCGCGATGGCGACCACCGCGGGGCTCGACTCGCCCAGGCGGGCGCGCACGTCGGTGACGAGCGTGCGGAGGTCGTCGCCATCGGCCGCGTTCTCCGACTGGTGGGTGACCACCCGGACGCCCGACGCATCGTGCACCGCGTCGACCAGCTTGGCCGCGACCTGCTGCATCGCCTGCTGGCGGTACGACGCCAACTGGCGCTCCGCATCGGCCACCCGCTCGAGCAGCTTCTCGACCCGGCCGCGCAGCTCGCCCGGCTGGACCTTGAGGGCGGTGGTGAGCTCGGAGACCAGGGCGCGCTCGGCGGCGAGCTTCTGGAACGCCTCGATGCCCACGAAGGCCTCGATGCGGCGCGAGCCCGAGCCTACGGAGGACTCGCCGCTCAGCGCGACCATGCCCACCTGGCTCGAGTGCTCGACGTGCGTGCCGCCGCACAGCTCGCGCGACCAGGGGCCGCCGATCTGGATGACGCGCACCGTCTCGTCGTACGTCTCGCCGAACAGCGCGACCGCGCCCCAGTCCTTGGCCTCGGGCAGGGACATGTAGTGGTCGGAGACGTCGAGGTCGCGCCGGATGGCCCGGTTGGTGACCTCTTCGATCTCCGAGCGGGTCTCCGCGGACAGCGCCGAGGGCCACGAGAAGTCCAGGCGCAGGTAGCCGGGCTTGTTGTACGAGCCGGACTGCAGCGCGTCCGGGCCCAGCACCTCGCGCAGCGCGGCGTGGAGGATGTGCGTGCCGGAGTGCGCCTGGCGGGCGCCCAGGCGCCACTCGGGGTCGACCTCGGCGGACACCTGGTCGCCCTGCGCGAGCTCGCCCTCGATCACCTGGACCGTGTGGACGATGAGCCCCTTGACCGGGCGCTGCACGTCGATGACCTCGCCGGTGCCGTGCGCGGAGCGGATGACTCCCGCATCGGCCTCCTGGCCGCCCGACTCGGCGTAGAACGGGGTCTGCGGGAGGATCACCTCGACCGTGTCGCCCTGCTGGGCCACGGGGACGGTGACGCCGTCCTTGACGATCGCCGTGATCTCCGTCGCGGAGGTGAGCTCCTTGTAGGCGCGGAACTCGGTAAGGCCCGAGGCCTCCTTGATCCCGTTGTAGACGCCCACGTCCGCGTGGCCGCCCTTCTTGGCCTTCGCATCGGCCCGGGCGCGGTCCTTCTGCTCCTTCATGAGCTCGCGGAAGCGCGCCTCGTCCACCTGGATGCCCTGCTCGGCGGCCATCTCGAGGGTGATGTCGATGGGGAAGCCGTAGGTGTCGTGAAGCGTGAACGCGTCCGAGCCCGACAGCGCCGCGTCGCCCGCCTTCTTGGCCTTGGTGACGGCCGTGTCGAAGATGGTGGTGCCCTGGGCGAGCGTGCGGCGGAAGGCGTCCTCCTCCGTGTACGCGACCTGCTCGATGCGGGCGCGGTTGGCCTCGAGCTCGGGGTAGGTCGCGCTCATCGCGGTGAGCGACAGCGGGAGCAGCTCCGGCATGGTGCGGTCCTCGACGCCCATGAGGCGCATCGCGCGCACCGAGCGGCGGATCAGGCGGCGCAGCACGTAGCCGCGGCCCTCGTTGCCCGGGGTGACGCCGTCGCCGATGAGCATGAGCGCGGAACGCACGTGGTCCGCCACGACGCGCATGCGGACGTCGTCCTGGCCGCCCTGGCCGTAGGACTTGCCCGTGAGCTCCTGGGCACGCTGGATGACCGGGAAGACCTCGTCGGTCTCGTACATGTTGCCCACGCCCTGCTTGAGGAACGCGATGCGCTCCAGGCCGGCGCCCGTATCGATGGCCTTCTGGTCCAGCTCGCGCAGCAGGGGGTAGTCCTTGCCGGCGCCCTCGCCGCGCAGGAACTGGTCGAACACCAGGTTCCAGATCTCCAGGTAGCGGTCGCCGCCCGGGTCCACGGTGCCGCCCACGGCCTCGGGGCCGAACTCGGGGCCGCGGTCGTAGTGCCACTCCGCGCAGGGTCCGGCAGGACCGGGCTGGCCGGTGTCCCAGAAGTTCTCCTCGCGGGTGAGGCGGACGATGCGCGACTCGTCGACGCCCACGTTCTTGAGGTGGGAGAGCGCCTCGACGTCCTCGTTCCAGATGGTGACCCAGAAGCGCTCGGGATCGAAGCCCAGGTTGCCCTCCGCCTCGGGTCCCGTGAGGAACTCGTAGGCGAAGTTGATGGCGCCTTCCTTGAAGTAGTCGCCGAACGAGAAGTTTCCGAGCATCTGGAAGAACGTGCCGTGGCGGGTGGTCTTGCCCACCTCCTCGATGTCCTTGGTGCGGATGCACTTCTGGACCGAGGCGATGCGCGGGTGCGGCGAGGTGTCCGTCCCGATGATGTACGGGATGAACGGCACCATGCCGGCCACGGTGAACAGCAGGGAGGGGTCGGGCGACACGAGCGAGGCGCTCGGCTGGATGTGGTGATCCTGCTTGGCGAAGTAGTCGACCCAGCGCTTGGCGATCTCGGAGGTCTGCATGACCGGGATTATCTCCCTTGCTCGGGGCGCAGCCGCGCCTGGACACGGTTGCGCAGAAAAACGCCGCGGCGCACCACCCCCGTGAGGGCAGTGCGCCGCGGCAACTGCTATGGGCTCCCTAGAGCCTACTCGGTGCTCTTAGCGGGCGTAGTACTCGACGACCAGCTGGACCTCGCAGATCACGGGGATCTCGGCGCGCTTGGGGCGACGAACGAGGCGAGCGGAGAGCTTCTCGAGCGTGACGTCGAGGTACTCGGGCACCTCGGGCAGCACGTCGGCGTGGGCGCCGGCCGCGGCGGCCATGTAGGGCTCGAGGGTGACGGCCTTGGGCTTGACCTGGATGGTCTGGCCCGGCTTCACGCGGAACGACGGGCGGTCCACGATCTTGCCGTCCACGAGGATGTGGCGGTGCAGAACCGACTGGCGGGCCTGCAGGATGGTGCGGGCGAAGCCGGCGCGGAGCACGAGCGCGTCGAGACGCATCTCGAGCAGCTCGACGAAGGCCTCACCGGTCAGACCGGACTCCTTCTTCGCCTCGGCGTACACCGCGGTCATCTGCTTCTCGCGGAGGCCGTACTGGGCGCGAAGACGCTGCTTCTCGCGCAGACGAACCGCGTAGTCGCTTTCCTTGCGACGCGCGGTGCGGCCGTGCTCGCCCGGAGCGTAGGGGCGCTTCTCGAAGTGCTTGACGGCCTTCGGGGTGAGCGCGATGCCAAGAGCGCGCGACAGGCGGACCTGGCGACGTGCCTTCTGAACAGAGGTCATGATTTCCTTCACAGCTCCCCGGGCGCGCGGATGCGCACGGAGAAATGATCGATCTTTGCGAGTTCGCGGCGACAGCAGCCAACCGTCCGCGAGGGCTTAAAAAGTGTAGCAGAGCCGCCCCCTCCCCGCCCGGTGCTCCGCCCCCTATCCGTCCCCCATCCGAAATGGGTAGATCACCGTCGCATCTGGGCGTTTCCTGCGTCCCACGGGTAGATGGTTGTCGGTCTGCACCGCTTCGCCAGTCCGGCGCCCGAGGTCTACGCAAGTTTGCCGCCGGGGTTCGCGCAGGACATCGGCCGGGATCGGCGCAGGGCATCGACCAAGGTCTATACGCAGCGCCGGGTTTCCGACTCCCGACGCTAGCCGAATTTACGCGATGTGGGCGCGTCCGGGCCTACCTGCCCACCTTCCGCAAACATGGCTAGCGTGCCGCAGTGACACCGCCCTCGCGGCGCGGCACGGTAGGAGCCACCCTCTGCGGACCAGCCATGAGCGCCCCGCCGCACGCCACGGATGACGATGGGGCCGCGCTGGGTCCACGCCACCCGACGCCGAGCGGATCGACAACCAGCTACCCGCCAGGCGCGGTAACCTCGCGAAACCGACAATCACCTACCAATTCGGGACGGGGAGCGGCGGGCGAGCTGGCTCAGCGACCCAGCATCTCGCGGATGGCGCGCAGGCGCTCGCTCAGGGTGCGCTCGAAGCCGTGCTCCGTGGGCTCGTAGTAGCGGGCGCCCTCGAGCGCCTCGGGCAGGTACTCCTGGCGGGCGACGCCATGCGGGGCGTCGTGCGAGTACTGGTAGCCCTGGCCGTGGCCGATCCGCTCGGCGCCGGCATAGTGAGCGTCCCGCAGGTGCGACGGCACCACCCCGGCGCGGCCCACGCGCACGTCCGCGATCGCCTTGTCGATCGCGACGTAGGCCCGGTTCGACTTGGGTGCGCTGGCCAGATAGGCGGTGGCCTGCGCGAGGGGGATCCGTCCCTCGGGCATCCCGATGAAGCTCACAGCCTCCGCGGCCGCCTGGGCGATGACCAGACCCTGCGGATCCGCGAGGCCGATGTCCTCGGAAGCGAGGATCACGAGGCGCCGGGCGATGAAGCGGGGGTCCTCCCCCGCCACCACCATGCGCGCCAGGTAGTGCAGCGCGGCATCCACGTCCGAGCCTCGCACGGACTTGATGAAGGCGCTGATGACGTCGTAGTGCTGGTCCCCCGACTTGTCGTAGGCGACGAGCGCGGCGTCCATGGTGGACTCGGTGAGCTCGGCGGTGATCACCCCGGTGCGCTCGCCCGACGACGAGGCGGACTGCTCCGCCGACTGCGCCACCGCCTCCAGGAGGGTGAGGGCCTTGCGCGCATCGGCGCCGGCGACGCGCACGATGTGGTCGCGGGCCTCGTCCTCGAGGACCACCGCGCAACCAAGGCCCCGGGAGTCCTCGACCGCCCGGGCCAACAGCGCCGCGATGTCGGCGCTCGCGAGCGGCTGCAGCACCAGCAGCAGCGACCTCGACAGCAGCGGACCCACCACCGAGAAGGACGGGTTCTCCGTGGTCGCCCCGATGAGCGTGACCCACCGGTTCTCCACCGCTGGCAGGAGTGCGTCCTGCTGGGACCGGGTGAAGCGGTGGATCTCGTCGATGAAGAGGACGGTCTCCCGCTCCCCCGTCGCGATGCGTCGCTTCGAGTCCTCGACCACCGCCCGGACGTCCTTCACTCCCGCGGTGACCGCGGAGAGCTCCACGAAGCGCCGGTTGCCCGCCACCAGGTAGGCGAGCGTCGTCTTCCCGGTCCCAGGGGGACCCCAGAGAACGACGGAGGTGGCCGGTGCATCGTCCCCGATCAATCTCCGCAGGGGCGAGCCGTCGGCGAGGAGGTGGGCCTGGCCCACGACCTCGTCGAGGGTGCGCGGGCGCATGCGCACGGCGAGGGGTGCGGTGGGGCCGGGCTCCGGCACGCCCGAGCCGGCGCGCTGGGTCGACTCGAACAGGTCCATGCGCCAAGGGTAGGTGGGTCGCAGTCCCCCGGTGGTAGATCCGCGCACGGAACCGTCGCGGTTCGTGCCCAGATCTACCACCACCGGGGGGGCGACTACGGGTGGTGGCGGCGTGGCGCGAAGAACTACGCCTCGGCGCCCGCCGCACCCGCCTCGCCCGAAGCAGACTCCCCCGCCGAAGCCTCCTCGGCAACAAAGTCGACACCGGCCTCGGCGCGCTGCTCCGGCGTGATGGGCGCCGGCGCCGCGGTCAGCGGGTCGTAGCCACCGCCGGACTTGGGGAAGGCGATGACGTCGCGGATCGAGTCCGCCTTGGCCAGCAGCGCGGTGACGCGGTCCCAGCCGAGCGCGATGCCGCCGTGCGGCGGGGCGCCGAACTGGAAGGCGTCCAGCAGGAAGCCGAACTTCTCCTGCGCCTCCTCCTCGCCGATGCCCATGACCTTGAACACGCGCTCCTGCACGTCCTGGCGGTGGATACGGATCGAGCCGCCGCCGATCTCGTTGCCGTTGCACACGATGTCGTACGCGTAGGCGAGCGCCGGGCCGGGGTCGGTGTCGAAGGTCTCCATGAACTCCGGCTTGGGGCTCGTGAACGCGTGGTGCACGGCGGTCCAGGCCGAGGAGCCCAGGGCCACGTCGTCGTCGTCCGCGTCGACGGCCTTGAACAGCGGCGCGTCGACGACCCACACGAACTCGAAGCGGTCGGGGTCGATGAGGCCCACGCGCGAGGCGATCTCGTTGCGCGCGGCGCCCAGCAGGGCGCGCGACGGGCCGGGCTTGCCGGCGGCGAAGAACACGCAGTCGCCCGGGTTGGCGCCGGTGGCCTCGGCGAGGCCCGCGAGCTCGGACTCGGACAGGTTCTTGGCGACCGGGCCGGTGAGCGTGCCGTCCTCCTGGACCAGCACGTACGCGAGGCCCTTGGCGCCGCGCTGCTTGGCCCACTCCTGCCAGGCGTCGAGCACCTTGCGCGGCTGCGAGGCGCCGCCGGGCATGACGACCGCGCCCACGTAGTCGTTCTGGAACACGCGGAAGGGCGTCTCGGAGAAGTACGAGGTGAGCTCGGTGAGCTCGAGCCCGAAGCGCAGGTCGGGCTTGTCCGTGCCGAAGCGCGCCATCGCGTCGTGGTACGTGATGCGCGGGATGGGCAGCGAGACCTCGTAGCCGATGAGCGACCACAGCTCCTTGATGAGCTCCTCTCCCACCGCGATGACGTCGTCCTGGTCCACGAAGCTCATCTCGACGTCGAGCTGGGTGAACTCGGGCTGGCGGTCGGCGCGGAAGTCCTCGTCGCGGTAGCAGCGCGCGATCTGGTAGTAGCGCTCCATGCCGGCCACCATGAGCAGCTGCTTGAACAGCTGCGGCGACTGCGGCAGGGCGTACCAGGAGCCGGGCGACAGGCGCGCGGGCACCAGGAAGTCGCGGGCGCCCTCGGGGGTCGAGCGCGTCAGCGTCGGGGTCTCGATCTCGAGGAAGTCGTGACGCTCGAGCACGCGGCGGGCGGCCTTGTTGACCTCCGAGCGCAGCACCATGTTGGCGCGCGGCTGCGGGCGGCGCAGGTCCAGGTAGCGGTGCTTGAGACGCGCCTCCTCGCCCACGTTGACGTGCTCGTCGATGGGGAACGGCGTGGGCGCGGACTCGTTGAGGATCGCCACGTCCTGGACGACGACCTCGATCTCGCCCGAGGGCATGTTCGGGTTCGCCGAGCCGGCGGGGCGCTCGCGCACCTCGCCCGTCACCTGGATGACGTACTCAGTGCGCAGCGCGTGGGCGATCTCCTCGCGAATGACCACCTGGGCGAGGCCCGAGGCGTCGCGCAGGTCGATGAACGCGACACCGCCGTGATCGCGGCGGCGGCCCACCCAGCCGGCCAGGGTGACGGTGGCGCCGGCGTCGGCGGCGCGCAGGTTTCCAGCAAGGTGCGTGCGAAGCAAGTGAGGGCCTTTCGTGCGCGCGGAGGCCGCGCGGTGTCGGTTGAGCGGGGTCCAGTCTAGCCGCGGACGATGCGCGGGTGGAGGTCCTCGGCGGGCGGCACCCAGGCGTCGGCGTCGGCGGGCGCCTGGTCTCCCGAGCGGATGTCCTTCACCTCGCCGTCCCCGGCCACCGCATCGGCCCCCGGGAACCAGACGAAGGGGATGCCGCGGCGGTCCGCGTACTGGATCTGCTTGCCGAACTTCGCCGCGTTGGGCGAGACCTCCGCGGGGATGCCGCGGGCGCGCAGGCGGTCCGCGATGGCGGCCGATGCGGGGCGCGAGTCCTCGTCCGTGACCGCCACGAGGACGGCCTGGGGGACGGAGCGCGACGGCGTCACGAGCTGCGCGCCGATCATGCGCGAGACCAGGCGGCTCACGCCGATGGACATGCCCACGCCGGGAAAGCCGCCGCCGGCGACGAGCGAGTCGTAGCGGCCGCCCGAGCAGATCGAGCCCAGGTCCTCGTGTCCCTCGAGCACCGTCTCGTAGACGGCGGCCGTGTAGTAGTCGAGGCCGCGCGCGATGCGCAGGTCCGCGATGGCGGTGCCCGGCACGGCGGCGTTGACGGCGTCGACGAGCACGGCGAGGGCGCGGGTGCCGCGCTCGAACTCGGCGCGGGCCTCGTCGGCCTCGTCCACGATGGGCGAGTGGTCCCACAGGGCCTCGACCAGGTCCGCGAAGGTGTCGTCGGTGGTCTGGATGGCGGCGAGCTCGAGGATCGCGTGGATGGCCTCGGGGCGGATGCCCTTCTCGCGCAGCTCCGCGGTCACGCCCTCGGGGCCGATCTTGTCGAGCTTGTCGACGCTGCGCAGCGCGCCCGCGACGTCGCCGATGCCCACGCCGCGGTAGAAGCCCTCCACGAGAGCGCGGTTGTTGAGGTGCATGCGCGCCGGCGGCAGCGGCAGGGCGGCGAGGGCGCGGGCCATGACGATGGCGACCTCGGCCTCGAGGTGCTCGGGCAGCCTGTCGCGGCCCACCACGTCGATGTCCGCCTGGTAGAACTCGCGGAAGCGACCCTCCTGGGGGCGCTCGCCGCGCCACACCTTCTGGATCTGGCTGCGGCGGAACGGGAACTGCAGCCTGCCCTGGTTCTCCTCGACGTACCGCGCGAACGGCACGGTGAGGTCGAAGTGCAGCCCCAGCTTGGCCTCGCGGCCGGCCTGCTCGTCCGCGTTGAGGCGGCCGATCGCGTAGATCTCCTTCGACGCATCCGAGTCGCCCGCGAGGCGCTCGACGGGCTCGACGGCCCGGGTCTCGATCTCGCCGAAGCCATGGAGGGCGAACACCTCGCGCAGGGTGGCGAGCACATGGGCCTCGACCATCCGCTCGGCGGGGGACCATTCGGGGAATCCGGACAGGGGTTGCACGCGAGCCATGCCCGCCATTGTCCCGCATCGCACCCACTAGACTGACCGCGCACATTTCCGAGGAGCGGATTCGATGACGACCAAGAAGCAGGCGAAGGCCCAGGCCCAGCGCCGCGCCGCGCAGTACGAGCGCCGCGCCGCCGAGCGCGAGGAGCACCGTCGCCACATCATGCGCATCGTCTCGATCCTCGTCATCGCCGGCCTGCTCCTGGGTGGCGGACTCGCGGTGCTGCTGGTCGCCCTCCACCAGAACGGGCAGGATTCCGCAGCCTCGACCGACGCATCGTCCCAGGTCGACGGCGACGTGACCGACCAGCTAGTCCCGGACCCCGCGCTGGCCGAGGGCCGCACCTGGACCGCCGTGGTCGCGACCTCCGAGGGCGACATCACGCTCGAGCTCGACGGCGCGGCGGCGCCGCAGGCCGTCGCGAGCTTCGTCAACCTCGCGCGCCAGTCGTACTTCGACCAGACCGACTGCCACCGCCTCACCACCGACGGCATCTTCGTGATCCAGTGCGGCGACCCGACCGGCACCGGCGCCGGCGGTCCCGGCTATTCCTTCGGCCCCATCGAGAACGCCCCGGAGGACGACGTCTACCCGGCCGGCACCCTCGCCATGGCCCGTCGCGGCGGAGACGCCCAGTCGATGGGCTCCCAGTTCTTCCTCGTGTACGAGGATTCCACGATCCCCTCCGACGCCGCCGGCGGCTACACGGTGTTTGGCCGCGTAGTTGACGGAATGGATATTGTGGACCGTGTTGCCCGCGCGGGCACGATCACCGGAGGCCCCGATGGTCAGCCCGCCCTCTCCCTCATCCTGAACGAGGTATCCGTCTCATGACCGAGTCGCCCGACGCCACCACGGCGCAGTCCACCCCCGCCACCCCTGAGGAGGTCGAGCAGCAGCCGACCGACGCCCCTGCCGAGCCCCAGGCCGCGCAGGAGCCTCAGCCCGTCGCCACCGGCGACGTGGTCGAGACGGAGGCGACGGTCGAGCCCGCGCCCTCCCCGGAGGTCGTCGCAGCGGACGATGCGCCGGTTGCGGAGGAGGCGCCCGTCGCCGAGGCTGCTCCCGCCGAGGCTGCTCCCACCGAGGCTGTTCCCACCGCGGAGGCGCCGGCCGAGGCGACCCCCGCATCGGCCCCCGCGAAGGCCAAGGGCCCCAAGCCGCGCGCGCCGAAGCCGGGCGCCCCGAAGCCCGGCTCGTTCGCGGTGCCCTCCCCCGTCGCCGTCGCGAAGCAGACCACCCACACCGTGGTGCCCGTGCCGGTCGCCGCGGAGGTGTCCGCGGAGCGCATCGCCCAGGCCGAGTCGTTCGGCTCGATCGAGGACGGCAAGGCGTTCGTCACGATCGGCGAGGACAAGGTCGAGGTGGGCGAGGCCGCCGACGAGGACGCGCTGAAGACCTACGTGCACGCGTACTTCGAGCTCGAGGCCGGGATCGAGCGCTTCCACGCCCGCCTCGCGACCGCCGAGGTCTCCCCCAAGGACATCGACGAGGCCCTGGGCCAGCTGGGCGGGGCGCTCGACACCCCCGTGAGCGTGGGCGACATCGCCGCGCTGCGCGCCCGCTTCGCGACCGTCAAGGACGAGGCGACCGCCATCCGCGACCGCATCCAGGCCGAGCGCAAGGCCGCCCGCGAGGCCGCCGTCGCCGCGCGCGAGGAGATCGTCGCGACGGCCGAGGCGCTCGCCGCCAAGCCGGTCGAGCAGGTCCACTGGAAGAACGACACCGCCACGCTGCGCAGCCTGCTCGACACCTGGAAGGAGGCGCAGCGCGAGGGCGCCCGCATCCCCAAGGACGTCGAGCGCGAGCTGTGGAAGCGCTTCACGCACGCCCGCTCGGCGTTCGAGAAGGCGCGCAAGCACCACTTCGCGGAGATGGACCGCACCAACGCGGACGTCGCCTCGCGCAAGGAGGAGCTGGTCGCCAAGGCCGAGGCCCTGTCGAAGACCACCGACTGGGACCACGGCGCCCGCGGCTTCCGCGACCTCATGAACGACTGGCGCAACTCGGGCCGCGGCCGCCGCTCGGTCGACGACGCGCTGTGGAAGCGGTTCCAGGCCGCGCAGGACGCGTTCTTCGACGCGCGTCGCGGTGCCGCCGACGCCGAGGACGAGGCCCTTGCCGGCAACGTCGAGGGCAAGGAGGCCGCGGTCGTCGAGGCCGAGGCGCTGCTGCCCATCAAGGACCTCCGCGCCGCCAAGCGCGCCCTGCGTCCCATCCAGGACCGCTTCGAGGCCGCCGGCCGCGTGCCGCGCGCCGACGTCACCCGCCTCTCCAAGCGCATGGCCGCCGTCGAGCAGGCCGTCCGCGACGCGGAGGACAAGGAGTGGAACTCGCGCAACCCGGAGCTCGAGGCGCGCGTCTCGGGCGCCTCGGCGCAGCTCCACCAGGCGATCAAGCAGCTCGAGGACGAGATCGAGGCCGCGAAGGCCAAGGGCAAGTCCACCAAGAAGCTCGAGGAGTCGCTCGCCGCGCGTCAGGCGTGGCTCAAGCAGATCGAGGGCGTCCGCTAACCACTCGTCCGGACACTCCGCACGGATTCATCCACGACACGCCGTCCGCCGGCCCCCAAACGGGGCTCGCGGGCGGCGTGTTGCTTTCCCTTCCGTGCGGAGTGTCCGGGTCTCCGCCGCGCCGCGTCACCTCTCCACACAGGCCGGCCCCCAACGCCCGCGATTTTGCTGATATCCACGCGACACGCCGACGACACGCCGGGGCGCGTGTGGACCAGCGCATTTTCTGTGTGGACAGGTGATCTGGCCACGGCCGTCCACAGGGGCTCGCGCCCGGGTCGGGTGCCGGGGGACGATGCTCGGGTGATCCTGGTGACGCGCGCCGACGTGGGCGCGGCGGCCTGGGCGCGCCAGGTGCGGGACGGTGTCCTCGTGCCGCTCGCGAGCGGCGTCGGCAGGCCGGTCGACATCCCCGACTCCCCCGGCCTCCGGGCGCTCGCGATCGCGCCCCTGGTGCCGGCTCACACCGCGCTCACCGGAACCGCGGCGCTGTGGGTGCGCGGCATGGCAGTCGAGCTCCCGCCGATGCCGTGGCACGTGGTGGGCGAACGGGGACTGCACCGCACGGTGGGTGCGCACCTCGCCTTCCACTCCGGCGTCACCGCCGCTCTCGCTCCCACGATGCAGGGACGCCGGATCGCGACCGTGCCCCGCGCCTGCCTCGACGCGCTGCGCTGGGAGGACCTGGCCGGCGCCCTGGTGCAGGTGCGCGCGCTGATCCGGGACGGCTCCGTCACGACGCGCGACCTGCGGGCCGCTCTGGCCTACGACCCGGCGAACGGGGCGGGCTTTCGCAAGGTGGAGAGCTCCGTGGCCGCGTTGGCCGCGGTGACGTGAGCCGCCACAGAGCCGGGCGCGCCGTCCCGCGTCAGACGGCGGCGTAGGTGGTGCGCGACAACACCGCAGGCAGGCCCGCGGGCGACAGCAGGTGATCCACCGCGGAGTACGCGAGGCCGGTGACGCCGGCGAGGTCGCCGAGCTCGCTGACCTCGATGGACAGTTCCCCGGTGGAGATGGGGCCGTTCTGCGCGTGCACCTTCTCCGTGATGCCGCTGAGCAGCACGGGTCCGCAGTCGGCGAGCTGGCCGCTCAGGACCACGACGCTCGGGTTGAGGATGCCCACGAGGTCCGCGACGGCGTCCCCGATGCGCCGGCCGGCGGCCCGCACGAGCCGCAGCGCCTCGCGGTCGCCCGCCTGCACCAGCCCGACGACGTCGTGGCTCGAGACCGCCTCGCGCCCGCGGGCCCGGAGGTCCCGCTGCAGCGCCCAGCCGCCCGCGAGGGCCTCGACGCAGCCCTCGTTGCCGCAGCGACAGATCACGCCGGCGGCGTCCGCGTCCGCGGCGCGGGTGTGGCCGATGTCCCCGGCGTTGCCCCGGGCCCCGCGCACGATCGCCCCGTTGAAGAACAGTCCGGCCCCCAGGCCCGTGCCCAGCTTGAGCGCGATGAGGTTGTCCAGTCCGCGCAGCCGGGCCTCCGCGATGGCTCGCGCGTTGACGTCGTTCTCGACGATGCAGGGCAGTCCGGGTAGGCGAGCCTCGAACCAGCCGACGATGTCGAAGCCGTCCCAGCCGGTCATGATGGGCGGCTGCATCACGCGCCGCGCGGCCACCTCGACGGGGCCGGGCACGCCGATCGACACCGCCCACAGCTCGGGGTGCGGGGCCTCCAGCAGCGGCAGGGCCGCGTCCCAGATGACAGACAGCACCGCGTCCGGCCCTCGCCACACGTCGATGCGGATGGCGGACCGCGACAGGATCGCGCCGTCGAGGTCGCACACCGCGAGCTCCACGCCCGTGGCACCCACGTCCACCGTGAGCACCGCGGCGCGCCGAGGCTGGAACGCGTAGCGGCTCGAGGGCCTGCCGCCGGTGGACTCCGCCGGCGTGGACTCACGGATCAGCCCCGCCTCGGCGAGTGCGGCGAGGTGCTGGTTCACCGTCGAGCGCGAGAGGCCCGTGCCGTCGATCACGTCGGCACGGGTCAGCGGTCCGTCCTGACGCAGGAGGTGCAGCACGTTTCCGATGTGCCGCCACCGGATGTCGGGCATCGCGTTCACGCCACACTCCTCCCTCGTGGATGTCTCTGTTCAGTATCTTTGCACAACTCGCCAGACTTTCGGCTTGACGCTAGACATAAGTGGGGTTAGTTTCGGCTTGTCGGCACATCGCGGTGCCGCAAGGACAGAAAAGGAAAGCCATGATCCACTCGTCCCCCCGGAGTCGATTCGGTCTCATCGCCCTCCCCGCCGCCCTGGCCCTCACGCTCGCCGCCTGCTCGAGCGGCGACAGCGAGGAGTCGGGCGCCACCGCCGCGGCAGGCGGATCCGAGACCTCTTCCATCGCGGCCGTCATCAAGGGCCTCGACAACCCGTTCTTCCAGGCCATGGAGCAGGGCATCGAGGACGCCGCCGCCGACGCGGGCGGTGAGGTCAACATCCAGGCCGCCGCGGACATCGGCGACACCACCGGTCAGGCGGACAAGCTCACCGCCCTCGCCGGTCAGGACTACGGCTGTTTCATCGTCAACCCGATCTCGGGCAACAACCTGGTGCAGGCGCTCGCCCCGATCGCCCAGGAGGGCACGCCGGTCGTCAACATCGACAACCCGATCGACGCCGAGGCCGCCGAGGCCGCGGGCCTCGACATCGCCACCTACATCGGTACCGACAACGTGGCCGCGGGCGGCAAGGCCGGCGACTTCGTCGTCGAGCAGGTCGAGGCCGGGGCCAAGGTCGCGGTCATCGGAGGCATCGCCGGTGACGTCACCTCCGCCGCCCGCGTGGACGGGTTCCGCGGCGCCGTCGAGGGCACCCTCGACATCATCCAGGAGGAGGCCGGCGACTGGCAGCGTGAGATCGCGCTGACCAAGGCGACCGACATCATCGCCGCCAACCCGGACATCGCGGCCTTCTTCGCCGCGAACGACGACATGGGCCTCGGCATCGTCAAGGCCGTCGAGAACGCCGGCCTCACCGGCCAGATCGTCGTCGTCTCGGTCGACGGCAACGTGGACGCGCTCGAGTCGGTCCAGGAGGGCGGCCTCTCCGCCACGGTCGCGCAGTACCCCTTCGCGATCGGCACGCTCGGCTACCAGGCCTGCGCCATGGCCGCGACCGGGGAGGCCATCCCGGAGAACATCGAGTCGCCCACCGCGCTGGTGACGGCGGACGTGGCGGCGGACGCCATCGCCGCCTTCCCGGAGCCCTTCGAGGCCTTCGAGAACCCGCTCGGCTGATTCGGACCAGGCGGGGGCGCGTCCGGCCCCCTGGCACGCGCCCCCGCCGCTCCCCCTCCATGAACACTCCCAAGGAGAACCCTGTGAGCACCACCGCCGCCGCTCCCTCGGGTGCACCGTCCAAGAAGGACGCACCCTCGTCGGGCTCCCGCCTGACCGAGCACCTCGGAGACTTCAAGCGCCTCAGCTTCTGGGCTGAGAACGCGGCCCCCATCGGCCTGCTGCTGCTGGTCATCGTCTTCTCGTTCCTGTCCCCCATCTTCTTCACCACCGGCAACATCTCCGCCATCCTCATGGCGTCGTCGATCCTGGTGGTCCTCGCCATCGGCCAGTCCTTCGTCATCACCACCGGCGGCATCGACCTGTCGATCGCCGCGACGATGACCCTGGGCGCCGTGGTCTTCGGCCTCAGCTGGGACGCCGGCCACAACTTCTGGCTCGCCGTGCTCCTCGGCATCGGCGCCAGCACCCTCATGGGCGCCGCGAGCGGCTTCCTCATCTCCAAGGGCAAGGTGACGGACTTCATCGCGACCCTCGGAACCATGGGTGTCGCCACCGGTCTCGCGCTGATCCTGTCGAACGGCCGCCCGATCACCATCCGCTCCGACGAGCTGCTCTCCCTCACCACCGGCAAGGTGTGGATCGTGGGACTGCCCTTCGTCATCGCCGCGACGGTGGCGGTGCTCGCCTGGTTCGTCATGTTCCGCACCCCGTTCGGCATGCACATCCAGGCGGTGGGCGGCAGCGAGGAGGCCGCAGTCGCGAACGGCGTCAAGGCCGGTCGCATCCGCCTCGCGGTCTATGTCATCTCCGGCGCGCTCGCCGGCCTCGCCGCGATCCTCCTCATCGCCCGCGTGGGCGCCGCGGAGCCCGCCGTCAACCAGGCTTACCTGCTCAACTCGATCGCCGCGGTGGTCCTGGGCGGCGTCGCCCTCGCCGGTGGCCGCGCGAAGATCGCGGGCCCCGTGCTCGGTGCCATCCTGCTGATGGCGCTCACCAACGGCCTCACGCTCATGGGCGTGTCGCAGTTCTACCAGCCGCTCGCGGTGGGCCTCGTCGTGGTCCTGGCCGCCCTGCTCACGAGGTTCCAGTCGCGATGACCACCACCCCTGCACCCGCCCCCGCCGACACCGACGTCCTGCTCTCCGCCACGGGCATCACCAAGTCCTTCGGCGGCGTCCACGCCCTCCGCGGCGCGCACCTCACGATGCGTCGCGGCGAGGTGACCGCGCTCATCGGCGACAACGGCGCCGGCAAGTCCACCCTCGTGCGGTGCCTCTCGGGCATCCACCAGCCCGACGGAGGCGAGATCCTCCTCGACGGCAAGAAGGTGCACTTCGCCTCGCCGCTCAAGGCCCGGGAGCACGGCATCGAGACCGTGCAGCAGAACCTGGCGCTGGTCGAGGACCTCACGGTCTGGCAGAACTTCTTCATCGGCCGCGAGCTCACCAAGGGCGTCGGCCCGTTCTCGATGCTCGACCGCAAGAAGATGAAGGCGCAGTCGCTCGACATGCTGGGCGACCTCGCGGTCAACATCCCGCCGGTCACCAGCCGGGTGCGCCGCCTCTCGGGCGGTCAGCGCCAGGCCGTGTCGATCGCCCGGGCCGCCGGCTGGTCCACCTCGATCGTCATCATGGACGAGCCGACGGCGGCGCTGGGCGTCCAGGAGACCGCGCGCGTCGAGAACGTCATCAAGACGCTCAGGGACAAGGGCGTCACGCTCCTGCTCATCTCCCACAACTTCGACCAGGTGCTGCGCCTGTCCGACCACGTGGCGGTCATGCGCCGCGGCCTCACCGTGGCCGAGCGACGCGCGACGGACACCTCGGGCGACGAGCTCGTCGCACTGATCACGGGAGCCAAGGAGTCGTGATGGACCCGACGATGGGCCTTCCGCGCACCGGAGGGGTCCCCCTGGGGATCCACGCCGGCGTGTGGGGCTTCTCGTGGGGCGCCCCGGATGCCGCACGCGCCATCCGGGGCGCCGCCGAGGCGGGCTTCGACTTCATCGAGATCCCCGCCTCGCCCGAGGCCCTGGCCGACCCCGAGACCACCCTGGCGTTGCTCGTCGAGCACGGCATGGGGGCGACCGTCTCGCTCGCACTGGACGAGGCGACGGACATCACGTCCGCCTCCGAGAAGGTGCGGGCGGCGGGCGAGGATCGCCTCCGCGCCGCGGTGAAGTTCGCCGCCGCGATCGGCGCCCCGTTCGTGGGCGGCGTCATCCACTCGGCCATGACGCGCTACCGCAGGATCCCCAGCCAGGCGAACCGCGACCGCGCGGTGGACATCCTGGCACGCGTCGCCGACCACGCCGCCCCGCGGGGCGTCACGCTCGGCGTCGAGTACGTCAATCGCTACGAGTCGAACCTGCTCACCACGGCGGCGGACACCGCGGCCTTCGTGCGCGACATCGGCCGTGCCAACGTCCGGGTCCACCTCGACACCTTCCACGCCCACGTCGAGGAGACGTCCGTTCCCGCCGCCATCGCGGCGTCCGACGGGCTCCTGGGCTATGTCCACGCGAGCGAGAGCCACCGGGGCGCCCTGGGCACCGGCGCGCTCGACTGGAACGCGATCGCCGATGCACTGGTCGCCTCGGACTTCCACGGCCCCGTCACGGTGGAGACCTTCTCCCCCGCGGTGGTGTCCCCGGAGCAGACCATCGAGATCGCGCTCTGGCGCACCCTCTGGCAGGACCCCGACCGCATCGCCCGGGACTCCGCCGCCTTCCTCCGCACCCACCTGGCCGGCGTCGGCGCCGGCACCCCCGTTTCCGCCACTTCGAAGGAGAAGTCATGACCACCACCAAGCTCGGCGTCCACGCTCTCGTCTTCCGCGGCGGCACCACGCCCGACGAGATCAGCGGGATCCTCGCCGAGACGAAGGCCGCGGGCTACGACATCATCGAGCTGTCGCTGCACGACGCGGACAACCTCGACGTCGCCCGCACCCGGGACGAGATCGCCGCCGCCGGCCTCGAGGTGGTCTGCAGCCGGGGCCTCGCGTTCGACAAGGACGTCTCGAGCGACGACCCCGCGGTGGTCGCCCGGGGCGCGGCGCTCCTGCAGGAGTCGCTGGTCACCACCCACGAGCTGGGCGGACGCTTCTTCACCGGCGCCCTCTACAGCGCGCTGGGCAAGTACGGCCACGCGCTCACCGCGGCGGGCCGTGCCAACGTGGTCGCGACGCTCAAGGACCTGGCTGCGGAGGCGAAGACCCGCGACATGCGCCTGGGCCTCGAGATCTGCAACCGCTACGAGACCAACGTCATCAACACGGCCGCGGACGCCCTGCGGCTCGCGGACGACGTGGGTGCGGACAACGTCGACATCCACCTCGACACCTATCACATGAACATCGAGGAGAACGACATGGCGGGCCCCGTCCGCCTCGTGGGCGACCGCCTGGGCTACGTGCACATCGGCGAGAACCACCGCGGCTACCTGGGCTCCGGTCACATCGACTTCCCCACCTTCGTGCACGCGCTCGCGGACATCGGCTACTCCGGCCCGATGACCTTCGAGTCGTTCTCGTCGGCCGTGGTCTCCCCCACGCTGTCGAACGACCTGGCCGTGTGGCGCAACCTGTGGTCGGACGGCCCGGCGCTCGCCCGCCACGCCCGCGCCACCATGAGCTCGTGGATCGAGGCCGCCCATGCGAGCTGACGGGCCCCCGGTCGCGGCGGTCGGCGCCCTGGCCGACCGGGTCCTGGCGACGCTGCGCCGCTCGGGCCGCCACCGCATCGTCATCGGGATCACCGGCAGCCCCGGTGCCGGCAAGTCGACCCTCGCGCACGCCCTGGCCGACGTGCTCAACCGGGACCGGCCCGGCATCGCCGCGAACGTGCCCATGGACGGGTTCCACCTGGCCAACGGGACGCTCGACCGGCTGGGCATCCACGACCGCAAGGGCGCGATCGACACGTTCGACGGGTGGGGCTTCCTGTCCCTGGTCCGTCGCATCGTCGCCGAGACCGACCACGTGGTCTACGCCCCCAGCTTCGACCGCACGGTCGACGAGGGGGTGACCGGCGCGATCCCGGTCGAGCCCGGAGCCCGCATCGTCATCGTCGAGGGCAACTACCTGCTCGCGGACACCGAGCCGTGGAACCTGGTCAAGGACTCGCTCGACGAGGCCTGGTTCTGCGCCACGGACGACGACGAGCGGCTCGCCCGCCTGGTGCCCCGCCACGTCGAGGGCGGCCGCTCCCACGAGGCCGCACACGCGTGGGCCGTGGGGGTTGACGGCGCGAACGCGATCGTCATCGAGGCCTCCCGCCCGCGCGCGGACCTGATCCTGTCAGGGGTGACGGCCGAGCCGGTCGAGGCCTGAGCCGACACCCGCCACGACGAGGCCGGCGCAGCGCACCCGCTGCGCCGGCCTGCTCGCGTCTAGTGAGGGCGCTTCGCTCCGGTCACGCGCCGAGCGTCATAGACGCCGTCGATGCGGCGCACGGCGGACAGGATCGCGCCCAGGTGGGACGGGTCCGCCATCTCGAACACGAAGCTCGACAGCGCGACCCGCTCGCGGTTGGTGGACACGTTGGCGGACAGGATGTTGACGTGGTGGTCGGACAGCACGTGCGTGACGTCCGAGAGCAGGCGGTTGCGGTCGAGAGCCTCGACCTCGATCTGCACCAGGAAGGTGCCCGCGGAGGCGCCGGTCCACTCGACGTCGATGAGCCGCTCGGCCTGGTCGCCCAGCTGCTTGATGTTGTCGCAGTCGGCGCGGTGCACGGAGACGCCCTGGCCGCGCGTGACGAAGCCGCGGATGGGGTCGCCCGGCACCGGGGTGCAGCAGCGCGCCAGCTTGACCTGCACGTCGGTGAGGCCGTGCACGGACACGCCGGGGTCGCCGGGGCGGGCGGTGCGCGGCGACGGGATGCCGGGGCGGGTGATCTCGGTGAGGTCCTCATCGGCGCCCTCCTGGCCGCCCACGGACTCGACCATGCGGGTCACCACGTCCGCGGCCTGCTCCTTGTGCTCGCCGATGGCGGCATAGAGCCCGTCCACGTCCTCGTAGTGCATCTCGCGGGCCAGCGCGAGCAGCGTGGGGCGGCTCATGAGGCGCTGCATGGGCAGCTGCTGGCGCCGGATCGCGCGGGCGAGCATGTCCCGGCCGGACTCGATGGACTCCTCGCGGCGCTCGCGGGTGAACCACTGCTTGATCTTGTTGCGGGCGCGGGTGGACTGCGCGAAGTCGAGCCAGTCGCGCTTGGGGTGCGCGTTCTCGTCCGAGGTGGTGAGCACCTCGACGGTGTCGCCGTTCTCGAGGGTCGAGTCGAGCGGCACCAGGCGCCCGTTGACCTTCGCGCCGATGGTCTTGTGGCCCACCTCCGTGTGCACGGCGTAGGCGAAGTCGATGGGCGTGGCGCCCTGCGGCAGCGACAGCAGCTTCCCGCGCGGCGTGAACACGTAGACCTCGGCCTTGGAGATCTCCCCGCGCAGGCTGTCGAGGAACTCCGAGGGGTCCGCGGTCTCCTGCTGCCAGTCCGCGATCTGGCGCAGCCAGCCCATGTCGCGGCCGGAGCCCGAGGACTGCTCCCCCGTCTTGGCGTTCTCCTTGTACCGCCAGTGCGCCGCGAGGCCGTACTCGGCGCGGCGGTGCATGTCGTGCGTGCGGATCTGGAGCTCGACGGGCTTGCCCGTGGGCCCGATCACCGTGGTGTGCAGCGACTGGTAGAGGTTGAACTTGGGCATCGCGATGTAGTCCTTGAACCGGCCGGGAACCGGCTGGTAGCGCGCGTGCATCGCGCCCAGGACCGCGTAGCAGTCGCGCACCGTCTCCACCAGGATGCGCACGCCCACCAGGTCGTAGATGTCGTTGAGGTCGCGGCCCCGCACGATCATCTTCTGGTAGACGGAGTAGTAGTGCTTGGGCCGGCCGGTCACCTCGGCCTTGATCCGCATGGCACGGAGGTCCTTCTCGATCTCCGCGCGCACCTGCGCCAGGTACTTCTCGCGCTCGGGCGCCCGCTCCGCGACCACCTGGACGATCTCCTGGTAGATCTTGGGATAGAGGGTCTTGAAGGACAGGTCCTCGAGCTCCCACTTGATCGCGTTGAGGCCCATGCGGTGCGCCAGCGGCGCGTAGATCTCGATGGTCTCCTGCGCCTTGCGCCGCGCGGACGCGACCGGCACGTGCTCCCACGTGCGCGCGTTGTGCAGGCGGTCGCACAGCTTGAGCAGCAGCACGCGGATGTCCTTGGCCATCGCCACGACCATCTTGCGCACGGTCTCCGCCTGCGCCGCGTCGCCGTACTTGACCTTGTCGAGCTTGGTGACGCCGTCGACGATCATCGCGACCTCGGGCCCGAACTCCTCCTCGATGCGCGACAGCGGGAAGTCCGTGTCCTCGACCACGTCGTGCAGCAGCGCCGCGGCGATGGTCGAGTCGGGCATGCCCAGGTCCGCGATGATCTGGGCGACGGCGATGGGGTGCGTGATGTACGGCTCGCCGCTCTTGCGCAGCTGGCCCCGGTGGGCGCGCTCGGCGACCTGGTAGGCCTGCTCGATGAGCGCGGTGCGCCCGCGCGGATACATCCGACGGTACGTGTCCAGCACGCCGTCGATCGCGCTCGTCTCGCGAGGCCCGCGCCGCAGGAACCCGAGCGGCCCGAGCGAGCCAGACGTGGGACGGGTCTCCGTCACGCGCACCTCCGCTTCCCGGTAGAGCGTCATTCTAACCGGCGGGCCGGACACCCCAGGTGACCATCGCATCGTTCCCAGGGACGATGCGCGGGAGACCGGGCGTGGAAAGCACCGAGGCGCCGCCTTCCCCAGGGAAGGCGGCGCCTCGGATCGCGAGTCCGCCGGGAGGCGGCCGGACTCAGCCCTTGTGGTGGCGGTTCTTGCGGCGCGGCTGCGCGCCGGTGCCCTGGTGGGCGCCCTTGTTGACGGCGCCGACGCGGGCCACGCCCTCCTCGTTGATGGAGACGTCCGAGTCGCCGGCCTCGCGCATCGCGAGGACCTTGGCGGTGTGCTCCTTGATCTTCGGCTCGGTGGCGCGCAGGGCCACCTCGACGGGCGTCGCGACGAAGATCGACGAGTACGTTCCCACGGCCATGCCCACGAACAGCGCGAGCGCGATGTCCGACAGCGTGCCCGCGCCCAGCAGGAACGAGCCGATGAAGAGGATCGCGCTGACGGGCAGCAGCGCCACGACGGAGGTGTTGATCGAGCGCACGAGCGTCTGGTTGATGGCCAGGTTGGCCAGTTCCGCATACGTGTAGCGGTGCTGCGAGGTGAGGTTCGCGGTGTTCTCGCGGACCTTGTCGAAGACCACCACCGTGTCGTAGAGCGAGTAGCCCAGGATGGTGAGGAAGCCGATGACCGACGCGGGGGTCACCTCGAAGCCGACCAGCGCGTACACGCCCACCGTGAAGATGAGGTCGTGGGCCAGCGCGACGAGCGCCGCGGCGGCCATGCGCCAGGCGCGGAAGTACAGCGCCATCACCGCGGCCACGAGGAGAACGAAGAGAAGCAGACCCTGGAGCGCCTTGGCGCCCACCTCGGAGCCCCAGGTGGGGCCGATCTGCGTGAAGCTCACGGCCTCCTCGCCCGACACCTCGTAGGCGTCGGCGAGCTCGGTCGTCAGCGTGCGCGCCTGCTCGGTCTCGATGACGCCGATCTGGACGCGGATGTCGTCGTCACCGAGCACGGAGACGCGAGGGTTCTCCTGGTCGGGTGCGACCTCGGCGATGACCTGCTCGGCGATCGTGATGTCCGGGTTGGCCACGTCGTTGACGCGGAACTCGGTGCCGCCGGTGAAGTCGATACCGGGGTTGAGTCCGCGCACGAGCAGCACGATCACGGAGAACGCGATGAGCGCGGCGGAGATCAGGAACCACCGGCTGCGCTGCTGGACGATGGGGTAGGTCTTCTCCCCCGAGTGCAGCTTGTTGCCCCACTGGGCCAGGTTGAGCTTCATCACTTCTCCTCACCGTCGGCGCGGGCGGCGTCGACGGACTCGGCGGGCTCGGTGGACTCGGCGTCGGAACCCGGGGCGGCGTCGGCCGCCTCGGCGGCCGCCTTGCGCTCGGCTGCCTTGCGCTCCGCGAGCGTGGGCTCGTTGCCGATCACCACGCGGCCGCGGCCCTTGTACGCGGCCGAGCGGCCCAGCTGGCGCGGGTCCAGACCCGACCACTTGTGGCCGCCGCCGAAGAACTGGGTCTTGGCGAGCAGCATGAGGATCGGGTGCGTGAACAGGAACACGACCAGGATGTCGACCAGCGTCGTGAGACCCAGGGTGAACGCGAAGCCTCGCACGCCGCCCACGGCGAGCATGTAGAGGACGACGGCCGCGAGCAGCGACACGGCGTCGGACGCGAGGATGGTGCGGCGGGCGCGGCGCCATCCGTGGTCGATCGCGGCGTTGAGGGATCGGCCCTCGCGCAGCTCGTCGCGGACGCGCTCGAAGTACACGATGAACGAGTCCGCCGTGATACCGATCGCGACGATCAGACCCGCGACACCGGCCAGCGACAGGCGGTAGCCCATGAGCCACGACAGCAGGGTGATCACGCCGTACGTGGTGATACCGGCGATCGCGAGCGAGCCGACGGTCACCAGGCCGAGCGCGCGGTACTGGATGAGCGAGTAGATGACCACCAGAAGGAGGCCGATCGCGCCGGCGATGAGGCCCTTCTGGAGCTGGTCGGCGCCGAGCGTCGCGGAGATCTGCTCCTCCGACTGCACCTCGAGGGTGAGCGGCAGGGCGCCGAACTTCAGCTGGTTGGCCAGCTGCTGCGCGGACTCCTGGGTGTAGGTGCCGGTGATGGACGCCTCGCCGTTGGTGATGCGGGCGTTCATCGAGGGCGCGGCGATGACGACGCCGTCGAGGACCATCGCGAACTGGTTGCGGGGCGACTCGAGGTCGACCAGGCGCTCCGAGATCGCGGCGAAGTCCGTGGTGCCCTCCGCATTCATCTTGAGGCGGACCTCGTAGCGGCCGGTGAGCGTGCCCTGCTGGGACAGCTCGGGGCCGGAGGTCGCGGTGTCGATGCCGGAGCCGTCCATCTCGACCGGGCCCAGGATGTACTTGGCGGTGCCGTACTGGTCGCAGACCACGTCCGCGGCCTCGGGGTCGCCGGGCGTGACGCCCTGGAGGTTCTCGGGGTCGGTGCAGTCGAGCGCGGCGGCCTTCTCCTCGACCTCGGCCGTGATCCAGGCCGGGTCGGAGGCGTCGGTGGGCTCGGTGGTGGCGGCCTCGTCGGTCGCGGCGGCCTCGGTGGCGTCGGCGGTCGCCTCGTCCGTGGCCTCCTCGGCGGCGGCCGATGCGGTGGCCTCGGGCTCGGTGGCGTCGGCGGCGTCTGCGGTCGCCTCGGCGGTGGCGTCGGCGTCAGCGGCCTCGTCCGCCTCGGGGGCCGTGGTGACCTCGGCCTCGGGCTCGGCGGATGCCTCGGCCGACGGGTCGGCGGAGGGCTCCGCGGTCGCCTCGTCGGTGGCGTCCTCGTCCGTGGTGGACGCGAGCGGGCTCAGGATGTCGAGCACGGGGCGGAACTGGAGCTGGGCGCTCTGGCGCACCAGGTCCACGGTGGCGGCGTCGGGGTTGCCCGGCAGCGCCACGACGATGTTCGTGCCCTGGGTGCTGATCTCCGCCTCGGCGACGCCGGAGGCGTCCACGCGACGGCGGATGATCTCCACCGCCTGGGCGAGGTCCGCCTGATCGATCTCCTGGCTCGCGCCCTCGGCGAGGGTGGGGGTCAGGATGATCTGGCGTCCACCCGCGAGGTCAAGGGCGAGCGACGGCGTCAGCGCCGCCCCGCCCGTGACCACGCCGACGGCCAGCAGTCCGTACAGGGCGACCACGACGGCGCCCAGCCAGATGAGCGCGCGCCGCGCTCCGTTCTTCACTCGTGCCACAGGAATCCTTACGTCTCGGCTCCGATAAGAGCCCCGGGGGATTCTAGGCGCGAAAGGTCCCGACCGCCTAACTCTGGACACGCCGGACAAGACCGATTTCCCGAACGTGTGGGAAATGCGACACGCGGGGACGCAACCCCGGAGACGCGGGTACCGAACCTCAATCGAAGAGGCGCGCGCCCACGGATCCCGCCTGGGCCTCGGCCGGCGGCGTGAGCCCCAGGTGGAGCCACCCATCCGCCGTGGCGACGCGCCCTCGGGGGGTGCGGCTCATGAGGCCCTCGCGGACCAGGAACGGCTCGGCGACCGTCTCGACGGTCTCGGTCTCCTCGCCCACGCTCACCGCGAGAGTCGACAGCCCCACCGGCCCGCCGGCGAAGCGGGTGCACAGCGCGCGCAGCACGGCGCGGTCGAGGCGGTCGAGGCCGCGCTCGTCGACCTCGTACACCTCGAGCGCTCCGCGGGCGGCGCCCATGTCGCCGTGCCCGCGGCCGTGCACCTGCGCCCAGTCGCGCACGCGGCGCAGCAGGCGGTTGGCGATGCGGGGCGTGCCGCGCGAGCGGCCCGCGATCTCGAGCGCCGCGTCGGGCTCGAGCGTGAAGCCCAACTTGGATGCGGACCGCTCCACGATCGCGCGAAGGTCGTCCGTCTCGTAGAAGTCCAGGTGACCGGTGAAGCCGAAGCGGTCGCGCAACGGCGCGGGCAGCAGCCCCGCCCGCGTGGTGGCGCCCACGACGGTGAAGGGCGGGAGGCTCAGCGGAATCGAGGTGGCACCGGGGCCCTTGCCCACGACGACGTCGACGCGGAAGTCCTCCATCGCGAGATAGAGCATCTCCTCGGCCGGGCGCGCGAGGCGGTGGATCTCGTCCAGGAACAGCACGTCGCCCTCGTCGAGCGAGGACAGGATGGCCGCGAGGTCGCCGGCGTGCTGGATGGCGGGACCCGAGGTGACCCGCAGCGTGGTGCCCAGCTCGGTGGCGACGATCATGGCGAGCGTCGTCTTGCCCAGCCCGGGCGGCCCGGAGAGCAGCACGTGGTCCGGGGGCGTGCCGCGCCCGAGCGCGGCGGACAGCACGAGGCCCAGCTGGTCGCAGACGGTGCGCTGACCGACGAACTCCCCCAGCGAGCCCGGGCGGAGCGCGACCTCATTGGAGCGCTCGACGGCGTCCGCGTCGGCGTCGGTCACGCGGACCTCCGCGTCGTGCTCATGCACGGGTTCCTCCCAGGTGCTTCAGCGCCGCCCGGAGCACCGTCGCGGTGTCTCCCGGCGCCACGGGGCCGTCCGCGACGGCCTCGACCGCCGCATCGGCCTGCTTCGCGGCGTAGCCCAGGCCCTGCAGGGCCTCGATGACCTCGCCGCGCGCGTCGGCGGGCGCCGCGGCGGCCTCCGGCAGCGCGAGCTTCCCGCCCAGCTCGAGCAGGAGCCGCGCGGCCACCTTCGCGCCGATGCCGGGCACCTTCTGGAGCGCCTTCTGGTCCCCCGCCTGCACGGCGGCGGACAGCGCCTCCGGCGAGTGCACCGCGAGCATGGCGAGCGCGAGTTTGGGTCCCACCCCCTGGACGCTCTGCAGCGAGGCGAACGTGTCACGCTCCCCCGCCGTCAGGAACCCGAACAGGGTCATCGAGTCCTCGCGCACCACCATCTGGGTGTGGACGGTCACGTCCTGGCGCACGCGCAGCTCGCCGAGCGCGGCGGGCGTCGCGAGCACGCGGTACCCGACGCCCGCGACGTCGACGATCATGGCGGCGGCGCCCACATGGGCCACCGTCCCCGTCAGCTGCGCGATCACGCGATCCCCTTTCGAACACCTGTACGAACACGGTACGCGATGGGTGGGACGGCGGCCGCCATGGCGCGCCGGGCGTCAGCCTCGCCGCCGCGCCGCCTTCTCGGCCTCCGCCCAGCGGCGCTGCGCCGCCGTGGTCGCGCCGGACCCCGCCGGGGCCGCTCCCCCGCGCCACGCGTGGGCGATGGCGATGGCGAGGGCGTCCGCCGCATCGGCCGGGCGCGGGGCCTCCTGGAGACCCAGGAGGCGCTGCACCATGAAGCCCACCTGCGCCTTGCCGGCGCGGCCGTCGCCGGTGACGGCGGACTTCACCTCGGACGGCGTGTACAGCGACAGCGGCAGCCCGCGGCGCTCGGCCGCGAGCATGACGACGCCGGAGATCTGCGCCGTGCCCATGATCGTGGAGACGTCGGAGCGCGCGAAGATGCGCTCCATCGCCACCGCGTCGGGCCGGTGCCGGTCGAGCATCGCCTCGAGGGTGTCCGCGATGAGGGCCAGCCGCGCCGGCGTCTCCTGGGACGACGGGGACGTGGCCACCTGGACGTCGACCAGGCTCACCCGGCGGGCCGAGCTGGAGTCGACCACCCCGAGCCCGCACCTGGTGAGGCCGGGGTCGACCCCCAGGATGCGCATCGTCCCTGGTCTCAGGCCTGCGCGGCCTCGAGAACCTCGTCGCTCGCGTCGAAGTTGGCCCACACGTTCTGGACGTCGTCCGAGTCCTCGAGCGCGTCGATGAGGCGCAGCATCTTCTTGGCGCCCTCGACGTCCATCTCGATCTTCATGGACGGCATGAAGGTCGCCTCGGCGCTCTCGTAGTCGATGCCCGCGGCCTGCAGGGCCGTGCGGACCCCCACGAAGTCGGTGGCCTCGGAGATGATCTCGAAGACGTCGCCCAGGTCGTTGATCTCCTCGGCGCCGGCCTCGAGCGTGGCCTCCATGAGCTGGTCCTCGGTGACGCCGCCCTCCTTGGAGACGATCACCTGGCCCTTGCGGGAGAACAGGTAGGACACCGAACCCGGGTCCGCGAGCGTGCCGTTGTTGCGGGTGAGGCCCACGCGCACCTCGGTGGCCGCGCGGTTGCGGTTGTCGGTGAGGCACTCGATGAGGACCGCGACGCCGCCGGGGCCGTAGCCCTCGTACATGATGGTCTCGTAGTCGACGCCGTCGGCGTCCTCGCCGGAGCCGCGCTTGACGGCGCGGTCGATGTTGTCGTTGGGGACCGAGGACTTCTTGGCTTTCTGGATCGCGTCGAAGAGCGTTGGGTTGCCCGCCGGGTCGCCGCCGCCCACGCGCGCCGCGACCTCGATGTTCTTGATGAGCTTGGCGAACAGCTTGCCGCGCTTCGCGTCGATGGCGGCCTTCTTGTGCTTGGTCGTCGCCCACTTGGAATGCCCGGACATGATGCTCCTCGGTGTGCCTGGTCTGGAATCCCGCCCATTCTAGTGGGCGGCGGCCGCCCTACCCCGCACTCACCAGCGCGATTCCCCCGAGCACCACGAGCGAGCCGAGCACCCGGCGCCGCAGGTGCGCCTCCTTGTACAGCAGGCCCGCGGCGAGGGCCCCGATGACGATCGAGCACTCCCGCACCGGCGCGACGATCGACACGTCCGTGGTGCGCAGGCACCACAGCACGAGCCCGTACGACAACGGCATGAGCAGCCATACCGCGGCGAAGGTCGAGGGGCGGGCGCGCACCAGGTCGCGGGCGTGGCGACGCCCGGGCCACCACGCGGGCGCGAGTATCACCACGGAGGCCGCCTCGGCGAGCATGAGGAACGTGAGCGGCGGCACGTGCTCCGTGCCCACCGCCCAGCCGTCGAGCACCGTGTATCCGGCGATGCCCAGGCCGGACAGGGCGCCGAACATGAGGCCCGTGGCGACGGCGGGCCGCCGCAGCACCGCGAGGCCGCCCGTGACCACCGCGATGCCCAGGATCACCACGGCGCCGCCCGCGAGGGCCAGGAGGGGCGGGCGTTCGCCCAGCACGACCACGGCCAGCACCATCGCCACCGACGGCCCGACCCCACGGGCCGTCGGGTAGACCACCCCCAGGTCCGCGCGGGCATAGCCGGCCTGCAGTGCGAGCGCGTACAGGTTGCGCAGCGCGCCCGACGCGAGCGGCGCGAGCAGGAGCACCGGGCTCACGGCCCACCCGTGGTGCGCCCACTGCCACACCCCGAAGGGCGCGATCACGACGAGGCTGCCGGCCGCGTACAGGCTGACGATCACCCGCGGGTCGCCGGCGAGGCGCTTCGCGGTGAGATTCCACGCCGCGTGCGCCACCGCGGCGGCGAGGAGCAGCCCCAGGACGCCGGCGCTCATGAGGCCCGCGTCAGCATGACCTGAAGAGGTGTTTGCACATTCGCAAGTTTATGAACGCGTCGAAACGACGTTCCCCGCGAAGGTCCCGGTCAGTACCCGAGCACCTCGGCCGTGATGGCGCTGGCCTTGCGGGTGCGCTCCATGTCCGCCAGCGCGACGCCGGCGTGCAGCATGTCGACGATCGTGAGGTGCGCGATGCGGCTGGACGAGGGCGTCATCTCGAGGCCGGGGTCCGCGCCGCCGGCGACAAGCGAGATGGTCGCGAGCTCCGTGAGCGGCGACTCGACGTAGCTGGTGATCGCGATGACGTGAGCGCCCACCTCGCGGGCCGCCCTCGCGACCTGGAGGCTCGTGGCGGTACGGCCGGAGTGGGAGATCACCAGGGCGACGTCCTTGGTGCCCAGCAGCCGGGCCTGGATCTGCTGCGAGACGTCGTCGCGGGACATGCCGACGACGAGGCCCACCGACCGGAAGCGGAAGACCGCGTCCACGGCGGTGGCGTGGGAGGTCGAGGTGCCGGCGAGCAGCACCTTGTCCGCGTCGGAGATCGCCTGGATCGCCCGCTCGAGGGCGTCGATGTCGAGGGTGCCGCGGATGGCCGCGACGGACTCGGCGTGCGAGCCCAGGATCGCGTTCTGGATGTCGGCGGTCGTGCGGGAATCGGTCACCGCCAGGGGCGTGTGGTCGTCGGGGCGCAGCGCCGTCGCGCGGTGCAGGGCGAGGCGGAGCTCGGCGAATCCCTCGAACCCGGCGGCCCGGGAGGCGCGCACCACCGTGGCGGGCGACACCTGGGCGCGATCGGCCACCTCGGCCGTGCGCGCGTCGCGCACGAACTCGGGGTCGTCGAGGACCAGCTGGATCACGCGCGCATCGGAGGCGCGCAGGGCGGGCAGGCGTGCCTGCAGCGAGGCGCGCAGGGAGCCGAGGTCGTGAGGGCGGCGAGCGTCATTGTTCACGTGTACAAGTATCCGATAGCGCGTCTGGGACCCCCCACAAATGGGGGAAAACGGCGCGTCGCGGTGGGGATGAGCGCTACGCGAGGTCGCGCAGCAGCGCGTGGACGCGGTCGTCGGGGGTCGCGCCGGGCGCGACCATCTCGGGGTGGAACGAGGTCGCGATGGCGTTCCCGTGGCGCACGGCGACCGGGTGGCGTGCGCCGTCCGGGCCCTCGACGGTCGCGAGAACCTCGACCTCCGGCGAGTGGGACTCGACCCACGGCGCCCGGATGAAGGTCGCGTGCATGGCCGAGCCGTCGGGCGCCCAGGCGAGCTCCACCTCGGACGAGTCGACCTGGCGACCGAAGGCGTTGCGGCGCACCGTCATGGGGATCGCGCCGAGCGACCGTTGGCCCGCGATGCCGCCCACGATGTCCGTGGCGAGCATGATCATGCCGGCGCACGAGCCCAGCACGGGCATGCCGCCTGCCAGGCGCTCGCGCAGCGGCTCGAACAGGCCGAAGGCGCGCAGCAGCTTGTCGATGGTCGTCGACTCGCCGCCGGGGATCACGAGCGCCTCCACCGCCTCGAGCTCGGACAGCCGCCGCACGCGCACCGCCTGCGCGCCCACGCGCTCCAGCGCGGCGGCATGCTCGCGCACGTCGCCCTGCAGGGCCAGCACGCCGATCGTCGTCACTCGTCCACCTCTCCCAGGTCCCGGGTCTCCCCGTCCCACTCCATCAACCATCCCCACGGCTCGCGCAGCGTCGCCGGGAACACCTCGATGGGCGCGTCCCGCACGTCGGACTCGCTCATCCACGCGAGCTCGTCGATGGTCTCCTGCTCGATCTCGGTCCACTCGGACGCGGTGCGCGACCGCCGCTCCGCATCGGCCACCCGCCCGACGAAGATCTCCTCCGCCTGTGTGTACGGCCGGGACTTGAAGTCGAAGAGTGCGACGCGCCGCCACACCGGTCCGACCAGCTCGTCCTCCTCGAGGACGTAACCCGTCTCCTCGGCGAGCTCGCGCACGGCCGCGGCGCGCATCGTCTCCCCCGGCTCGAGACCGCCGCCGGGCGTGAACCAGAAGGTGCGGTCCGCATCGTGCGGGTCGTGCCCGCGCACCATGAGCATCTCCGGCCCGGAGGTTCCGGGCCGCAGCAGCAGGACGCGGGCGCCCCGGCGATGAATGCGCCGGTCGCCCGCGTCACCCGCCACCAGCAGGCCGCTTACCAGCCGCGCTCGGCGAGGCGGTGCGGCTCGGGCTCCTCCTCGACGTTGATGCCCACCATCGCCTCGCCCAGCCCGCGCGAGACCTCGGCGATGACCGACGGGTCGTCGTAGAACGTGGTGGCCTTGACGATCGCGGCGGCGCGCTTGGCCGGGTCGCCCGACTTGAAGATGCCGGAGCCGACGAACACGCCCTCCGCACCCAGCTGCATCATCATCGCGGCGTCCGCCGGGGTGGCGATGCCGCCCGCGGTGAACAGCACGACGGGGAGCTTGCCGGTCTTCGCGATCTCCTGGACCAGCGGCAGCGGCGCCTGGAGCTCCTTGGCGGCCACGTACAGCTCGTCCTCGGGGAGCGCGGTGAGCGCCTTGATCTCCGCACGGATCTGGCGCATGTGCGTGGTCGCGTTGGAGACGTCGCCGGTGCCGGCCTCGCCCTTGGAGCGGATCATGGCCGCGCCCTCGGAGATGCGGCGCAGCGCCTCGCCCAGGTTGGTCGCGCCGCACACGAACGGCACGGTGAAGTTCCACTTGTCGATGTGGTGGGTGTAGTCCGCGGGGGTGAGCACCTCGGATTCGTCGATGTAGTCCACGCCCAGCGACTCGAGCACCTGCGCCTCGACGAAGTGGCCGATGCGGGCCTTCGCCATGACGGGGATGGAGACCGTGTCGATGATGCCCTGGATCATGTCCGGGTCGCTCATGCGCGACACGCCGCCCTGCGCACGGATGTCCGCCGGCACGCGCTCGAGCGCCATGACCGCGACCGCGCCCGCGTCCTCGGCGATGCGCGCCTGCTCGGGCGTGACCACGTCCATGATCACGCCGCCCTTGAGCATCTCGGCCATGCCTCGCTTGACGAGGTCGGTGCCGACCTGGGGCGTCGCGTTGTCGACGGTAGTGCTCATTGAGGTGTCACGTCCTTCGTGGGATGGGGATGGAACTCGGCGTCCATCCTAATGGCGTCGCGATACGTCTCCTCGATGCGGGGCGCGACGTTGGACCAGTCGAAACTCATGGCGCATTCGCGGCCGCGGGCGGCCAGGTCGCGGCGCGCCTCGGGGTCGTCGAGCAGCTCGACGATGCGCGCGGCCAGGTCCTCCGGGTCGCCCACCCGGTGGTGGGCGGCGGCGTGCCCGTCCCCGAAGGACGACACGTCCTGGAAGGCCACCAGGTCCGAGGCGACCACGGCGGCGCCGGCGGCCATCGCCTCGACCAGGACGATGCCGAAGCTCTCCCCGCCCAGGTTGGGGGCGCAGTAGATGTCGACCGAGGACATGAAGCGCGCCTTGGCGGGCTCGTCGAGCTCCCCGATCACCTCGGCGCCGGCCTGCGCCGCCTTCGCGGCGACCCGCTCGTTGAACCGGCCCGCGACCAGGAAGCGCGCGTGCGGATGACGGGCGCGCACGTGAGGGATGGCGGCGAGGTAGTCGTCGAGCCCCTTGCGTGGCTCGTCGAGGCGGCCCAGGATCCCGATCGTGGGGGACGATGCGGTGCCCTGCCACCGCGGCTCCGGCACCGCGTCGACGTAGTTGGAGGTGTCGACGCCGTTGGGGATGATGTGCGTCGCCTGGACCCGGAGGTGGTGCTTGATGGTCTCCGCGGCCGAGGGCGACACGGCGATGCGCGCGTCCAGCTCCTCGTAGCCGGGCTTGATCCACGGCTTGGCCAGCCGCATGGCGATCGACTCGGACTGCGACGAGTGGAAGGTCGCGACCGTGGGGCCCAGCCGCGCCCACATCGCGATGACCGACAGGGACGGGGCGCCCGGCTCGTGCAGGTGCACCACGTCGAAGTGGCCCAAAGTGAGCCACTCGCGCACCCGCGCGGCCGCCATCATCCCGAACGTGAGCCGCGCGGTGGAGCCGTTGTAGCGGATGGGGATGGACCGGCCGGCGCTGGCCACGAAGGGCGGCACGGGGGTGTCGTCGGCCGCCGGCGCGAGCACCGAGACGTCGTGGCCCCGGTCCATGAGCGCCTTGGCCAGGTCGAGGACGTGGAGCTGGACGCCGCCGGGACGGTCGAGCGAGTACGGGCAGACGATCCCGATCCTCATCTCAATCCGTCCATCCGAAGCGCTGCAGCATGTGCCAGTCCTCCGGCGTCTCCTGGATCGACCGGCCCATGAACTCTACCCACGCCCGCGTGAGGTGCCCCACCGCATCGTCCCCCGGCGCGTCGCCGGGCTCGAGCGGCTCCCCGAACGTCATCACCACGCCCCACCTGGAGCGCGCGCGCAGGCGCGCCCGGCCGCGCAGACGCTCGTAGGTGACCATGACGGGCACCAGGGTGGAGTCGGTGGCGACGGCGAGGGCCGCGGGACCGGGCGCCACCTTGGCCTCGTGGCCGGCGAACTCGACTGGGATGCCGGAGCCGGACAGGTCGCGGTCGGCGAGCAGGCACAGGACGCCGCCGTCGGTGCTGCCGATGCGCACCAGCTCCTTGAACGTCGACGACCCCTCGTGGCCCAGGATGCGCATGCCCACCTTCTCGCGCAGCGCGACGAACTCGTCGAACACCTCGCGGGGCTTGAGCACCTCGGCGACCGTGACCACCTGGCCCCAGTGGCGGCAGGCGTACGCGCCCACGATGTCCCAGTTGCCGGAGTGCGACAGGGCGACGACGGCGCGGCCGTCACGCGCGAGCGCGTCGGTGAGCGCCGGGCCGTTGACCACACGCACGCGGGCGTCGATGACGCTTCCGGGCAGCCGGCCCAGGGTGAACGTCTCCGCGTAGTAGCGCGCCGTCGAGGCGAGGCCCTTTCGCGACAGCGTGCGCAGCGCCCGCCCCTCGAGGCCGGTGACGCGATGGAGGTTGTCCTCGAGGCGCCGGGCGGGCTTGAGGCGCCGCGCCCACACCGTCATGGTGCCGGTCCACGCGATCGCGCGGATCACGGGCTCGGGCACGTAGCGGGACGCGCGGAAGGCGAGCAGAAAGGCATTCATGCGGGGACGCGCCGCCTGCTCACTCGTGGGGGTACAGCTGCGGTCCGCCCTCGAGCCGCGCGTTCCACTCGGGGTGCAGGCGGGCGTGGCGCACCACGGCCCAGATGCGCTGGACCACCGTGATGGCGGCGAGGACGGTGAGGATCCACAGCGCCCAGGTCAGGACGACGAGCGGGAAGATCCCGATCCCGTAGAAGCCCACCGCGACCAGTCCGACCACCAGCCGGTCCGAGCGCTCCGCGAGCCCGCCCTTGGCCTCGACGCCGATCGCCTCCGCCTTGGCGCGGGCGTACGGCACGAGCGAGCCGACGGCCAGGGTGCACAGCGCGCCCAGCGCGGTGAGGCGGTCGATGTCGACGAACACCCACGCGATGGTGCCGAAGATCGCGGCGTCCGCGACGCGGTCCAGCGTCGAGTCGAGGAACGCGCCCAGGCGCGAGCTCTTGTCGCCCAGGCGCGCCATGGTGCCGTCGAGCATGTCCGTGATGACGAAGAAGGTGATGAACAGCGCGCCGTAGAACAGCCAGTGCCCGCCGCGCGGGAAGAACAGCAGCGCGCCGGCGACCACGCCGACGGTGCCGATCACGGTCATGACGTTGGGGTGGACACCCAGGGCGAGCAGCGCGCGGGCGGGCCTCTGCCACAGGGCGGCCATGTAGGGCCGGAGCCTGCCGAACATTCAGCGGTCCTCTCTGAAGGCGGCGCTGAGGCGCTGCCACGTGTCGTCGAGCAGCTCGGGCAGCGCCTTGGTGCGCCCGATGATGGGCAGGAAGTTCGCGTCGCCCTCCCAGCGGGGGACGATGTGCTGGTGCAGGTGGGCGGAGATGCCCGCTCCCCCGACGCGGCCCTGGTTCATGCCGATGTTGAAGCCCTGCGGTCCGCTCGAACGCTCCAGGAGGGTCATGGAGCGCTGGGTGAGCACCGACATCTCGTCGCGCTCGGCGTCCGTGATCTCCGTGTACATCGCCACGTGCCGGTACGGGCACACCATGAGGTGGCCGGGGTTGTACGGGTAGAGGTTGAGCACCACGTAGCAGTGCTCGCCGCGGTGGACCACCAGCGCGGCGCGGTCGTCCTCTTCCGCCTTGCGGCACAGGGGGCAGCCGCGGGACTCCCCCGCCGGCTTGTCGGACTTGACGTACGCGAGGCGATGAGGGGTCCACAGCCGCTCGAAGCCGTCGGGGTCTCCCCCGAACTCGTGCGCGTCGACCTCGTCGGTCACGCTCAGACCTGGGCCTTCGAGGCGACCGCGGCGACGATGCGCTCCACCGCATCGTCCACCGGGACCTGGTTGTCCTGGCTGCCGTCGCGCAGGCGGAAGGACACCGCGTTGGCGTCCGCGTCCTCGCCGCCGGCGATGAGCACGAACGGGATCTTCTCCTTGGACGCGGTGCGGATCTTCTTGGGGAAGCGCTCGTCCGAGGCGTCGAGCTCCGCGCGGATGCCGCGGGCCTTGAGGCGCGCGACGATCTCGCCCAGGTAGTCGTTGAAGGGCTCCGCGACCGGGATCGCGCGCACCTGCACCGGCGCCAGCCACACGGGGAACTGGCCCGCGTAGTGCTCGGTGAGGATCGCGAAGAAGCGCTCGATCGAGCCGAACAGCGCGCGGTGGATCATCACCGGGCGCTGGCGGGTGCCGTCGGAGGCCTGGTACTCGAGCTCGAAGCGCTCGGGCAGGTTGAAGTCCAGCTGGATGGTGGACATCTGCCACGTGCGGCCGATCGCGTCGCGCGCCTGCACGGAGATCTTGGGGCCGTAGAAGGCGGCGCCGCCCGGGTCCGGGACCAGCTCGAGGCCCGAGGCCTCGGCGACCTCGGCGAGCGTCTTCGTGGCCTCCTCCCAGATCTCATCCGAGCCCACCGACTTCTCGGGGTTGCGGGTCGACAGCTCGAGGAAGAAGTCCTCCAGGCCGTAGTCCTTGAGCAGGCCCAGCACGAACTCGAGCGTGGTGGTGAGCTCGTCCTTCATCTGCTCGCGCGTGCAGTAGATGTGCGCGTCGTCCTGGGTGAAGCCGCGCGCGCGGGTGAGGCCGTGGACCACGCCGGACTTCTCGTTGCGGTACACCGTGCCGAACTCGAACAGGCGCAGCGGCAGCTCGCGGTAGGAGCGCCCGCGCGAGCCGAAGATGAGGTTGTGCATGGGGCAGTTCATGGGCTTGAGGTAGTAGTCCTGGCCCTGCTTGGTGACGTTGCCCTGGGAGTCGCGCTCCTCGTCCATGTGCATGGCCGGGTACATGCCGTCCTTGTACCACTGGAGGTGGCCGGAGGTCTCGAACAGCTGCGCCTTGGTCGCGTGCGGGGTGTAGACGAACTCGTACCCCTCCTCGACGTGGCGGCGGCGCGAGTACTCCTCCATCTCCATGCGGACCACGCCGCCCTTGGGGTGGAACACCGCGAGGCCCGAGCCGATCTCGTCCGGGAAGCTGAACAGGTCCATCTCCGCGCCCAGCTTGCGGTGGTCGCGGCGCTCGGCCTCGGCAAGCCGCTCCTTGTACGCGACCAGCTCCTCCTTGGTGGGCCAGGCGGTGCCGTAGACGCGCTGGAGCTGCGGGTTCTTCTCCGAGCCCTTCCAGTACGCGGCCGCCGAGCGCATGAGCGACCAACCGTTCGCGAGCACCTTGGTGCTGGGCACGTGCGGGCCGCGGCACAGGTCGCCCCACGCGCGGTCACCGTTGCGGCGCACGTTGTCGTAGATGGTGATCTCGCCCTCGCCAATCTCCACCGAGGCGCCCTCGGCACCCTCCGTGTCGTGCGTGAGCAGCTCGCACTTGAAGGGCTCGTGGGAGAGCTCCGCGAGGGCCTCCTCGCGGGTGACCTCGCGGCGCACGAAGGCCTGGCCCTCCTTGACGATGCGCTGCATCGTCTTCTCGAGCTTCTTCAGGTCCTCCGGGGTGAAGGGCGTCGCGACGTCGAAGTCGTAGTAGAAGCCGTTCTCGATGGGCGGGCCCACGCCCAGCTTGGCGTCGGGGTTGACCTGCTGCACCGCCTGCGCGAGCACGTGCGCGGTCGAGTGGCGCAGCACCATGAGTCCGTCCGGGTCCGCCGTGGTGACGGCCTCGACCGCGGCGCCGGCGGGCACCTCGCGGGCGAGGTCCCACAGGGCGCCGTCGACGCGCATGACGACCACGTCGCGCCGGTCGGCGAACAGGTCCGTGCCCGTGGTGCCCGGCTCGAGCTCTCGCTCGATGCCGTCGATGGTCGCGGTCAGGCTGGGCACGGTGGTACTCCTCGGGTGGGCGGGCGTTCTACGGGACGATGCTACCGAGCCTGGGTCCCGCGCCGTCGCCTTGGGCGCGGGTTCGGTGTGGCGGGGGCTCGGTCACGCGGTCACGCCGTGGCGCGGCGGCGGCGCCGCGCGCCGGTACCTTGGGATCCGACCCGAGGAGGAGCGCATGGCCGACGCATCGCCGCGCCGCGGCGTCAGCGTGCGCACGCGGATCCTGGCCGCGGTGCTCGCCCTCACCGCGCTCGCCCTCGCGGTGTCCGGGTTCGTCGCCGCCAGCATCCAGGACGCCCAGGTGATCGACCGCATCGGCCGCGATCTCGCCTCGGACGTGAGCGAGTTCGAGCAGCTCCTCTCCGTGGGGGTGGACCCGTCGACCGGGCAGCCGTTCGCCGCCCCGAGCGACGCGCTGCGCACCTCGATGCAGCGCGTCATCCCCAAGCCCAACGAGGGCGTGATCGGTTTCATCGACGGCGAGCTCGCCTACCTCTCCCGCGAGGCCGTCATGCCGCTCGAGGACGATCCCGAGTTCATCGACGAGGTCACGCCCCTCACCACCGCGGACGACGTCTCGTACGCGCGCGTGTCCACGACGTATGGGAACTACCAGGTGGCCGTGGTGCCGGTCCGGGCCACGGTGGACGGCGAGCTCGTGGTGGGCACCGCGGGGAATGTCGACGCCGACGTCCCGGTCGCCGCCGAGGTGCTCGCCTACGACGAGGACGCGGAGCTCGCGGAGTTCCGCAGGGCCTTCGCCATCTACGCGTGGGTGGCGCTCGCCGCGTTCGTCGTGGTCGCCGTGGTCGCGTGGCTGTTCGCCGGCCGCCTGCTGCGCCCCATCCGCGTCCTCGCGGCCGCCGCACGGAGCATCGGCCGGGAGGACATCTCCGAGCGCATCCCGGTCACCGGCACCGACGACCTCGCGGACATGACCGACTCCGTCAACCAGATGCTGGGCCGCATGGAGACCGCGTTTGCCTCGCAGATGGCGCTGCTCGACGACGTGAGCCACGAGCTGCGCACCCCCATCACGGTGCTGCGCGGCCACCTCGAGCTCATGGACCCGGCCGACCCGGCGGATGCCCGGGAGGTGCGCGACCTGAGCCTCGACGAGCTCGAGCGCATGAGCCGCCTGGTCGAGGACCTCATGACGCTCGCCAAGTCCGAGCGCCCCGACTTCATCCAGGCCCGCCCCACCGACCTGGGCCCCCTCACCGAGGCAGTGCTCGCCAAGGCCCGCGGCCTGGGTGAGCGCGAATGGATGCTCGACGCGACGGCCGATGCGGTGGTCGCCGTGGACCCGCAGCGCGTCACCCAGGCCTGGCTCCAGTTGGCGGCGAACGCGGTGCGCTTCTCCACGGCCGGCTCGCAGATCGGGCTCGGGGCGTCGATCGACGGCGACCGCGTCCGCCTGTGGGTGCGCGACCAGGGCGAGGGCGTGCCCGCCGAGCATCAGCAGCGCATCTTCGACCGTTTCCAGCAGGCCACCTCGAGCAGCGGGTCGGGGCTGGGCCTCACCATCGTGTCCGCGATCGCGGCCGGCCACGGCGGCACGGTCGAGCTCGAGTCCGCGGTCGGCATCGGCTCCCGCTTCACCATCGTCCTTCCCGTCACCGCCACGAGCCACCAGGAGGCCCGCGCATGAGCCAGATTCTGATCGTCGAGGACGAGGACCGCATCGCATCGTTCATCGAGAAGGGGCTGCGCTCGGCGGGCTTCACCAGCGAGCGCGCCGCGACCGGGCGGGACGGCTACCACCTGGCCATGACCGGCGACTTCGACCTGGTCATCCTCGACCTGGGCCTGCCCGACGAGGACGGTCTCGACGTGCTCGAGCGGCTGCGCGGCTCCGGCAACGACCTCCCCGTCATCATCCTCACCGCGCGCACCTCGATCGACGACACGGTGCGCAGCCTCGAGGGCGGCGCCGACGACTACCTGGGCAAGCCGTTCCGCTTCGAGGAGCTGATCGCGCGGGTGCGGCTGCGCCTGCGCCGGGAGGCGCCCACCGCGGACTCCATGGTGCTGAGCCAGGGCGGCGTCGAGCTGGACCTGCGCTCCCGTCAGGCCTCGGTCGACGGCGTCGAGGTGGACCTGTCCGCGCGCGAGTTCGCGCTGGCCGAGGCGTTCCTGTCCAACCCGGGCCGCGCCCTGAGCCGCGAGCAGCTCCTGTCCCGGGTCTGGGGCTACGACTTCGACCCCGGGTCCAACGTGGTCGACGTCTACGTGCGCTACCTGCGCGGCAAGCTGGGCGCCGAGCGCATCGAGACCGTCCGCGGCGTGGGCTACCGGTTCGTCGCGAACCGGCGCCAGGCCTGAGGCGACGCCCGACGGTCACCCGGACGCGCATCGGCCCCCGGCTGGTGATGCCGGGGGCCGATGCGGGGTGGGCCCGCCGTCTACGCGGACGCCGCGCTGGGGGCCGAGTCCGGGGAGTCGATGCTCGCGGGCGAGTCGACCGAGGCGACCGAGGCGATGGACGCGACCGAGACGATCGAGGCCGGCGAGATCACCGAGTACACCGAGTAGGTGGACTTCGCCGAGATGGTCGAGAGGTTGAGCGGCACCTGGGTCGAGGCGGGGCGCGAGGTCGTCGACGGCGTCGCCCCCTCCGTGGCGCCCGCGGTCGAGGAGTCCGGCGACGCCTCGGAACCCGGTGCGGCGGCATCCTCGCCGGCGGCCGTGCCCTCCTGGCCCTCCGTCGACCCCGCGCCCTCCCCCGCGACCGAGGTCGACGCCTCGTCGGCGTCACGCACGTCGCGCTCGATGCCGTCGACGTACATGCCCTCCTTGTCGACGTCCGAGCCGCCCAGGGTGGCGCGGTCATTGCCCAGGCCCTGCGCCACGGCGACGCCGCCCAGCGACGCGAGGCCAAGCGCGCCGGCGGTGATCCAGATGGTCTTCCGAGTGAACTGCATGATGCTCTCCTTCGCGAGGGGCGCCGATGCGCCTGCCGATGGCACCACTGTGCCGCTCGCTCATGTGCCGTCGAGGAGGCCTACGTGAACGCGCGGGGAGAGTTCGATGAGAGAACTCTCATGCGAGCAGGCGGCGGTCGAGCACCCCTTCGGCGAGGCCCAGCCACTCCCCGCGGAACGACGCGTCCGCGGCGCCCGCGGCCAGCGCGATGAGGTTCGCGGCGGTGCGGGCCCGCAGGTCGTCGGCGTCGCAGCGCGCGGCGAAGGCCGCGAAGTGGTCCTCCGCCGCGGATGCGGCGGTCGGATAGCCCGCCGCGTCGAAGGTGGGCAGGACGAGCAGGTGCGCGAGCATCGTCGCCAGGTCGTCGGCGCGCCGCCCCGGGCCCAGCGTGTCGATGTCGATGAGGGCGGTCACCGCCGTGGGTGCCGTGCCATCGTCGACGAAGACGTTCGCGGGGTGGAGGTCGCCGTGCGTGACGCCCACCTCCGGCGCGAGGTCGCGTTCCAGGACGCTGGTGATCGCGCCGACCGCCGCGTCGACGCGGGCCCGGTCGAGCCCCTGGGCGACCGCCGTGGCGGCGTAGTGGTGGAGCCGGTCCGGGACGGACGGTCGCGCCCTCAGCGCGGCGGCCTCGGACGGGAGCGAGTCGATGGCCTTGAGGACGAGGTCGGGGTCGAGGGCGGCCGGGGCGTCTCCCCGGGGACGATGCAGGGCGTGCGTCATGGGCACGCCGCGGGCCTGGGCGACGGCGACGACGCCGTGGCCCAGGTCGTACGCCGCGGGCGCGAGGGCGCACATCGCATGGCGCTCGAGCAGCGCGTCGGCGCGGGAGGGCCGCACCACCTTGACGAACCAGGTGGACCGCTCCCCTGCGGCCTCGACCTGCGCGCGCAGCACGGCGCGCCGCAGGGGTCGGAGCACGAGCATCTGCAGCTCGGCGACCGCGACGTCACCGTGCCCGGCGCGTCCGAAGGCCTCGGCCAGGGTGGCCGGCGTGGAGGCCGTGGCCAGCCCCGGGAGCGCGGGGTCGGCCGGGTGACGCCAGACGTGGATGACGGCATCGCCGGCCTCGAGCCTCACGGCGCCGCACGCGGCGCGTTCGGACTCGGTGAGCCGGGCGTCGCTCGCGACCAGGTACAGCTCGCCCGCTCCCGTGCTCGCGGCGTAGCCGACGGAGGTCTCGGCGCCCGGCCGGGCGTGCACGGCGTCGATGCGCCAGTCGCCCAGCTCGAGGCCGGCGGTTCCCAGGGCGGCGGCGAGCACGTCGCCCGCCTCGCTCGACGCGAGCAGGTCCAGCGTGGTGGCGGTCATGGCATCCATCATGGCGGCAGAAGGGCCCCGTCCTCGTCGGCGCTGAGGGGTTTGCCGACGAGGACGGGGACGGTTGGTGCGGGCGGACGATGCGCTTCCGGGCCTCAGGCGGACGGCGCGCTGGGGGCGCTGGGCGCCGACGCGGGCGAGGCGGGCGAGGCCGGGGAGTCCACCGACGCGGGCGACGCGACGGAGGCCGGCGAGTCCACGGAGAGGGGCGACGCGACCGAGAGGGGCGAGTCCACGGACAGGGGGGACGCGACCGAGGCCGGCGAGGCCACGGAGAGGGGCGAATCGACGGACGCGGGGGACGCCACCGAGAGGGGCGAATCGACGGACAGGGGCGACGCGACCGAGAGGGGCGAGTCGACGGACACCGGCGACGCCACCGAGACGACGGACACCGCGGACACGGGCGAGATCACGCTGTAGGCCGAGCGCACCGACTGGGTCGACAGGGCCAGCGGCGCGATCGACGAGGTGGGCTTGACGGTGGCGTCGTTCGCGGTGGTCTCCGGCTCGAGCGGGGTCTCGGTCATGCCGGTGGCGGCGACGGCGCCCCCGCCGATGGTCGCGAGGCCGAGCGCGCCGGCCGTGATCCACATCGCCTTGCGGTTGAACTTCATCATGATGGTCTCCCTTGTCTGCGGTCCGGCGGTGGTGCCGGTCCCTTGCGGTGAGACCACTCTGTCGAGCCCGCATAAGGGGCTCAGGAGCGTTGCATGAGCGCGACCATGAGATTCGATGAGAGTCCTCTCACGTGGGTGAGTCCCCTCTCAGAAGTGCGGCGTCAGAGCCCCTGCCCGCCGTCCCAGAGGCGCTCGGAGGCGCCGGAGATGAGGTTGGCGAGGCTCATGGCCTGGGCGTCCGTGAGCGAGGCGACGTAGTCGATGATGCCGCGGCCGGTGGCGAGCCGGTCGAGCACCGCGCCGTCGGTGCTGGGGAGCAGCTCGGGTCGGCGGGCGCGGACGCGCCGGTAGTCCGCGTGGGCCACCTCGACCATGTCGAGCAGGCGCCGGGGCGCGCGCTTGACGTCGACCTCGTCCTCGAGCCACGCGTCGAGGGACTCCACCAGCCGCTCGATGACGCTCGCCTGTCCGCGCTGATATACGGCCAGGTCGGGACGGTGGAGCACGAAGCGCTCCTGGAGGAACTTGAGGATCTGGACGTCGTGCCACGCGGCGGTCTCGAGGCTGATGTGGCCCGAGCGGATGTGCGGGTGCCGCACCACCTGGACCGAGTGCTGCAGCCGCGCGATCCACCGCGCCATGAAGACCGTGAGCGACCTGTCGGCGGCCAGGGAGCCGTCGTAGGGGATGGCCAGGAGCCCTTCGACCACCTCGTCGGCGACCCGCGCGACGGACTCGCCGAACGCATCGTCGTTGGCGATCCACGCGTCCTTGCCCACCAGCTTGCGCTGCAGGATCTCCAGGCCGTGGCCGGGCGTGCGGCGATTCCGGCGGAGCTCGTCGGTGTCCATGGCCGCCAGGCGCGCGCGGTCGTACGCGAAGGTGCGGAACTCGGACGACACCGCGGCCTGGTTGAGCAGGTCCGCGCGGTAGAAGTCGTCGAGGTCGTGCATCGAATACGCCACGTCGTCCGCGACGTCCATGATCGAGCACTCCACCGTCTGCTGGAGGTCCTCGATCGCGGGGTAGGCCGCACGGGCCTCGGCGAAGTCGGCGGCGTCGAGCACGTACGCCGAGAACTTGCGGGCGCCCTCCCCCGGCCGCCGCGGGGACAGCCCGCGCGGGGTCTCCGGTCCCGCCGCCCAGCGGTCACCCTCGGCGCGCAGCCACGGGTACTTGAGCACCGCGGCGCGCACCGCCGCGGTGAGGTTGAGTCCGCTGCCGGCTCGGTCGTACTCGTCCAGGCGCGTGAGGATGCGGAAGGTCTGGGCGTTGCCCTCGAAGCCCTCGAGGAGACCGAAACGCGACCGGGCGAGTCGGTCGAGCGTCGTCTCGCCCAGGTGGCCGAACGGCGGGTGGCCCAGGTCGTGGGCGCTCGCGGCCGCCTGCACCACCACCGGGTCGCAGCCGCCCAGCTCCTGGACCAGCCGGCCGCGCTCCCCCGCATCGGCCGCGAAGGAGACCGCGATGGCGCGCGCCACGGCCGTCACCTTGACCGAGTGGGTAAGGCGGTTGTGGACCGCGAGTCCCGCGCCGGACTGCGAGATCACCTGGGTGACGGCGGACAAGCGCGAGAAGTACGGCGAGAAGCGGATGCGCTCCAGGTCGACGCGGTACTCGGGGCGGTACTCGACGCGCTGGTACTCGTCGAGCGGCTCGGGGATGCGGCGCAGGACGCGCGGGTCGAACGCGGGCGCCACCTCGGTGGCGTCGGGCAGGTCCGTCCCGGGTGCCGTCGACTCGGGCGCCGCCGGCTCGGAGAGGTCGGCCACGTCCGTCACCGGGGAAGGCCGTTCGCGGCGAGCGACGAGTTGAGGTACTCGGGCCGTCCGGTGACGTCGTCGCCCACCCACGGGGGCAGCGGGAAGTCCTCGTCCTCGGACTCGAGCTCGAGCTCGGCCGTGACCAGCCCGGCGAGGTCGCCGTGGAACTCGTCGACCTCCCAGGTGTGACCCTCGAAGGGGACGTACCAGCGGGTCTTGTCGATGACGGTTCCCTCGGCGTGCGCGAGCAGGGCGCGCGCGTCCTCCACCGGGATCGCGTACTCGAACTCGCCGCGCGCCTTGCCACCGCCGAACTTGAGCGTCAGCCACGCCTCGGAATCCGCGATGCGCACGCGAACGGTGCGCATGTCTCCCGACGCCACGTAGCCCTGTGCCATGCGCGCCGAACCCGTCGCGGCGTCGCGCCACGACTCGTCCCTCACCAGGTGCTTGACCTCGATCTCGATGCCCATGCCGGCCCGCCTTTCGCTCGGGCCGACGCTATCAGGGCTGCGGCGGCGGTTCGGGCTCGGCGAGGATGTCGAATGCGTTCGGGACGCTAGCCGAATTTATGCACTTTGGGCAGACCGAGCGCGCCCCCGCCCGAACTGCGTGAATTCGGCTAGCGCACCGCAACCACACCCCGTGCTCGCCGCGCCCGTGCCCGCGGCCCGTGCGACGACCGTCAACTACCGCGCCCGCGCCTGTTCGCGCCAGGCGACCACTGCGCAGGTCACGCATCCGGCGGCGGCAACGACGAGCGAGACCGCGTCCCATGCACCCATCTGGTCCGTCACGGACAGCACGGCGATGAGCCCGGAGGCAATGCCTCCCCAGATGGCGATGCCACGGCGACGCGCCGTGGCCGCAGCAAGGCCGCCGAGGAGGACAGCGGCACCCACGAACACGAGCGCCGTCACCACACTGGCACCGCCGTCAACGTGGGCGGCCGCGGGCCAGGCCAGTCCCGCCCACATGAGAGCACCCGCGCCGAGCGTCGCGACCGCGCCCACGCGCCATCCGTCGAGGCGGGCGTCGCTATCCACCGCGAGCGAGTTCGGCATGGAGGAGAGGCTAATCGACAACCAGCTACCCCTCAGGCGCAAGGAAGTCGCGAGACCGACCACCATCTACCAATTCCGTGAGGGGGCGGCGCGCGTCAGGCGACCCGCTGTACCGGCAGCGACGCGAGCGTCACGTAGCGCGGCGTGCCGCCCGGCCGCGACTCGATGACCTCGACGGAACCAGGGATCCAGGCGGCCTCCGCCACGGAGACCGGAGGTGGCGCGACCGGCCGAGGTCGCACCCGGCCCACGGTGACGTGCCCCATGAACCGCGGCGCGGCGACCCGGAGCTCCCGGGCGACGGCGCGGGCGAGCGGCTCCGCTCCGGACACGGGGACCACGACCGCGGAGTGGCCGAGCAGTTCGACCTGGGATCCCAGGGCGAGTTGGGGCGCGGGGGCAGCGCGGCCTGCGGGGACTGGGCCGGACGCCGGGGCCGGGCGGGTCGCCGACGCCGGGCGAGACGCCGGGTCGGCGGACGCGGGCGCGACCGCGCGCTCGACCGCCTCGATCACCGGCTCGGGGTCGTCGCACTCCCCCACGAACCGCAACGTCACGTGACGTGCGCCGGAGGGCACCCAGCGCAGCCGCACGTGCTCCGCTCGGGCCCAGACGCGCACCTCGCGCTCGAGCCCATCGAGCGCCTCGTCCACCTCCGGCGGAACGGCCACCGCGATGAAGACCCGCATGCGTCCACGGTACGCACCGCGCACCGGCCGCGGCGCTGCGGGGGTCGCAGCGGGGCCACAGCACGCGAGCCGCACGCGAAGCACGCGAGCCGCACGCAACGACGGCGACACACGACGAAGGCGCCGCCCCCGACAGGGAGCGGCGCCTTCGTCTCGCGCGGCCCGCAGGCCAGCGCTGAATCGTTCGTTCAGTTGTTGTCCTTGGCCCACTGCTCGGCCTTGCCGATGGTCCGGCCGGCCTCGTCGGGCGCGTGCTCCTCGACCTTGTCGGCCACCTTCTCGATCTGCTCGTCGCTGGGCAGCGCGTCCTTGGCCTTCTTCTTGAGCTCGTCCATGTCCATGCAAGATCCCTTCGTCGATGGTCCCGGGCACCCGGACGGGCGCCGGCGGACCCTCAGAGGAACGAGCCGGACAAGCGGGACTATTCCGCGATGCCCACCGGCTCGGCGTGTCGCACCGGCCCCACCTTGTCGCGGTAGCAGCGGCCGCACAGCGACTCGTACGAGGCCTGCTGGCCGTCGATCGCGACCTGCGCGCCGTGCGAGACGAACTCACCGCCCACCAGGCGGGCGTTGAAGATCGCCTTGGACCCGCATCGGCAGATGGTCTTCAGCTCCTCGATGGAGTGCGCGATCTCGAGCAGGCGCAGCGAGCCCGGGAAGGACCGCGTCATGAAGTCGCCGCGCAGGCCGTAACAGAGCACCGGCACGCCGTGGCCCACTGCGACCTCGAACGCCTGATCCACCTGGTCCGCGGTGAGGAACTGGGCCTCGTCCACGAACACGGCGTCGATGCGGTCCAGGGGACGATGCGCGGCGAGCCTGTCGAGGAACGAGTCCTCCGCGCCGAGCAGCACGTCGACGGAGCGCTCGACACCGATCCGGGAGGAGACGGACTCCCCGGCCTTGGTGTCGATGCCCGGCTTGACGATGACGGGGTGCTGGTCGCGCTCCTCGTAGTTGTACGCGGCCGTGAGCAGCAGCGCGGACTTCGACGAGTTCATCGCGCCGTAGCGGAAGTACAGCTTGGCCACCGGTTCTCCTTCACTTGCCCCACGGGGAACGCCGACGAGCGTACCGGCCCCGCCGGCACGCCCCGGACGGGATCAGACGCCGTCCTCCGCCTCGAGCGCACCCGTGAGCAGCGCCACCAGCGCCTCGAGCTGAACGTCGGAGACGGCGTCGCCGTCCTCGATGACCGCGCCGTCCAGCGCCCGCGCGGCGAGGTTGGACTTGCTGTCGATGAGCTCCGCGATGGCCGCGTCGATGGTCTGCGCGGCGATGATGCGCCACGCGGTGACGGGCTCGGTCTGGCCGATGCGGTGGATGCGGTCGATCGCCTGGGTCTGCTCCGCGTCGGTCCAGGACAGCTCGGCGAGCACCAGGTTCGAGGCGACCTGCAGGTTGAGACCCACGCCGGCGGCCATGAGCGAGCACACCGCGACCTGCACGTCGGGGTCCTCCTGGAAGGCCTTGACGTTGCGGTCGCGCGCGGCGCCGGTCTGGTCGCCGCGGATCGAGGCGTAGCCGATGCCGCGATCGGCGAAGATCCGCTCGGCCTCGTCCATGACGTCCACGTGCTTGGCGAAGAACACGACCTTGCCCACGTTGCGGGCCAGCTGGGCCGCGTAGTCGGCGGCCAGCCCGGCCTTCGCCTGGCCGATGCGACGGACCACGGAGAAGACGTTCTCGCCCTTGGTCTTGCCCACCGAGTCCTTGAGCTCGGCCGCGGCGACGCGGCGGGCGACCTCGAGGTCGATCCCGGCCACCGCATCGTCCCCGGTCCCGGCGCCAGGGACGGCGCCGTGCCCCGTGGCCATGACGGCCCGGTAGCGCTCGACCATGCGCCGTGCGAGCTCCGCCTCGGCCGCGCGGATGGAGCGCCCCACGGCGCCGTCGAGCTCGACCGGAAGGTCCGCGACACGGCGCGCGGGAATGTCCGCGGCGACGTCGACCTTGCGGCGGCGGACGATGCCCATGTCGACCACCGCGGAGCGCGCCGCCGGGGCGAAGGCGCGGTTGACCGGGGTCACGCCGATCTCCTCGAGCCGGGTCATGAGCGGGCCCAGCGGCTTGTCGTCGTCGATCCAGCCGAGCAGTTGCCAGATGGCGCGGAAGTCCTCGATGTCGTTGATGAGGGGCGTGCCCGTGAGAGCCATCATGAGCGGGTGCGCGGTGCGCTCGCGGATGCGGTCCGCGATCTCGAGCGCGTGCTGGGAGCGCTGGGAGGTCTTGTTCTTGATGAAGTGCGCCTCGTCGACGACCATGCCCTGGAAGCCCAGCTCGCCCATCCAGCCCACGTGGCGGTCGAGGATCGCGTAGTTGACGATGACCACGTCGGCGAACGCGTCGACGGTGTTGCCGTCGCCGTGGACCACGGTGGCGCGGCGGCCGGGCAGCCACATCTCGACCTCGTGCGCCCAGTTGCTCTTCACGACGTTCGGCGCCACGACCAGCAGCGGGAAGGCGTTCGCCGCCTGCGCGGCCAGCAGGGCCTGCGCGGTCTTGCCCAGGCCGGGCTCGTCGGCGAGCAGGAAGGTCCGGTGGCCGCGGGCCGCGGCGGCGACGAGCGCCGCCTGGTGGGGCATGAGCTCGCGACCCGGGGGCACGCCCATGCGGGCCGCGAGGGCGGGGCCGGGCGCGGGCAGATCCATGCACGACGGGGTGCCGGAGGTGTCGGTCTCGAAGGACCGGAACAGCGGCTCGAGGAGCTCCCAGCCGGCCAGGCGCAGCGGCTCGACCGTCTGGCGGGCCGCCGCGACGGAGAAGTCCGGGGCGAGGAACGGGTTGACCATCTGGCGCTGCAGGACCGACTGGGGCACCACGCGCTTGTCCGCGCCCGGGGGCGGCGGCGTGGGCGCGACCGGCTCGGGCTCCTCGGGGGCCTCGCGGCCGGCGGCGCGCAGGACGGTGGCCTTGTACTCGCGGGCCGCGTCGGTGACGCGCGCGTCGTCGGCGAGCAGCGACAGCAGGGACGTGTCGCGGGCGGCGGTCTTCGCGAGCATGGTGGCGATGCCGTCGAGGCGCTTGAGTTCCTGCTCGCGCTTGGCCTGGGTGAGGTCCTCGTCGGTCTTGACGCGGGCGCGCTCCTCGCGGATCAGCTGCGCGACCACCTGGAACTTGGTGCGCACCGCGGGCCGCGTCGGGGGTCGCTTGACCGTGCCGTCGACCTCCCTCGCGAGCCCCGCGAGGACTCCGATCAGGTCCTTGGGTGCGGGACGCGCGGAACGGCCCCGTGATCGGGTGCCCGCCGACGACCGCCCGCTGCGGCCACCACCACTACGCGCCAAGGCGCCTCCTTCGTCGTTCCCACGCCGGCGTGCTCCGCCGCGCGGTACAGCATCGTTCGCCGGGACGCACGCACCGAAGCGTGCGGTGCCCGGGCCTCCGTGGCCGGACCTCCACCCGTGGTGCCGGGGCCTCCCGCCGGTGGGACCTGCCCGGCGGATGCGGGTCGATCCGCGCTCCGTGCACCTTCGTCGAGTGTCGTCACTACGACGAAACCCCCGCAACCCTGGTTCAGAAGGGAGATACGGGGGTTGTGTCCTGGTGGGCGATACTGGGATCGAACCAGTGACCTCTTCCGTGTCAGGGAAGCGCGCTACCGCTGCGCCAATCGCCCATGCGAGGTGGGTACGGGATTCGAACCCGTGTATACGGCTTTGCAGGCCGCTGCCTCGCCTCTCGGCCAACCCACCGCGGTACCAACCGAGGTTGGCGTCGAACTACGAGCGGACGACGGGACTCGAACCCGCGACCCTCACCTTGGCAAGGTGATGCTCTACCAACTGAGCCACGTCCGCGTGTCAGGGCGTTGCCCCGACGAGAGATAGAGATTAGCCCACAACCCCGGGCAAGCCAAATCGGTGCCCGGAGGCGCGTCGCGGGGGCCTCCGGGGCGCGCACTACCGTGGGTCCGTGACCTGGGAGAGCGACCCGCGACGGGCCGGCAGCGCCGCCTTCCGCGGCGTGCGCGCGGCCGGCGTGGACGCGCATGCGGACCTCGCCGTCGACGGCGCCCGGGTGGCCGCCGGGGGCTTCTGGGTGGTCGTGGGGAGCTTCGAGGGGCGCCTCGACGCCTGGCGCATGGACCGGGTCACCAGGGACGATGCGGCGGAGACCCCGTCCGGACGCTCCTGGGAGGGGCCGGACGGCCGCGCCTGGTCGAGCAGTCTGGACCGCGCCGGCTACCTGGCGGGGGTGGAGGCGATCCGTCGGGACATCCGCGACGGCGAGGCCTATCAGGTGAACCTGTGCCGGATGCTCGAGGCGCGGCTGCCCGCGGCCGCCCCGGGGCCGGACGCCGTGGCCCTCGCGGAGCGCCTCGCGGCCGGCAACCCCGCCCGGCACGCGGCGCGCATCGTCGTCCCGGAGGCGCCCGGCCGGCCGGGCGCCTGGGTGGTCTCCGCAAGCCCCGAGCTTTACCTGCGCGTCTCCGGCACGACGGTCGAGTCGAGTCCCATCAAGGGCACGTGCGCGCCCGGCGAGGCGATGCTGCCCAAGGACGACGCGGAGAACGTGATGATCACGGACCTGATCCGCAACGACCTCTCGCACGTCGCCCGGCCGGGGTCGGTGCGCGTGCCGGAGCTGCTGGGGCTCCACGAGCACCCCGGGCTGGTGCACCTGCAGTCGACCGTCGCCGCGGAGCTCGCGCCCGAGTACGACTGGACCCCCGCGCTGTGGCCCGCGCTGCTCGACGGCACGTTCCCGCCCGGCTCCGTGTCCGGCGCCCCCAAGTCGAGCGCCCTGCGCATCATCGCCCGCGAGGAGCCCGTCGCCCGCGGGCCGTACTGCGGGGCGATCGGGTGGATCGACGCCGACCGCCGCGAGGCCGAGCTGGCCGTGGGCATCCGCACGTTCGCGTGGTCGCCCGAGCGCGGCGGGGTGCTGCGCTTCGGCACCGGGGCCGGGATCACGTGGGGGTCCGACCCCGCCGGCGAGTGGGAGGAGACCGAGCTCAAGGCGCGTCGCTTGATCGCCCTGGCCTCCGCCACGAGGATGTCCGCATGAGACAGGTGGTGTGGGCCGCGGGCGCCCTGCGAGACCCGGACGAGCCGATCCTCACGGCGGCTGACCACGGACTCACCGTGGGCGACGGCGTGTTCGAGACCCTCGAGGTGGTCGACGGGCGGGCGTTCGGGCTCGCGCGCCACCTGGAGAGGATGCATCGTTCGGCGTCGCGCATCGGCCTTCGCGTGGACGATGCGGCGGTGCGCGACGGCGTCTCCGCCGTGCTCGCGGCCGCGCCGGGTCTGACCCGGCTGCGCATCACGGTGACCTCGGGGCCCGGGCCCATGAGCTCCGCGCGCGGCGACGGCCCCGGCGTCGTGGTGGTGACCGCCAACGACGGCGCCCCGCCCGCCGAATGCCGCGCCGTGCGCTCGCCCTGGCGGCGCAACGAGCGCTCGCCGCTCGCCGGGGTGAAGAGCACCTCCTATGCGGAGAACGTGGTGATGATGGAGTTCGCGCGCGAGCGCGGCGCCGACGAGGCGCTCATGGCCAACACCGCGGGCGACCTGTGCGAGGGCACGGCGACCAACGTCTTCGTCGAGCGCGGGAGAGAGATCCTCACGCCGCCGCTCGAGGCCGGTTGCCTCGCCGGCATCACCCGCGGGCTCGCCCTCGAGTGGGGCGCGGACGCGGGGCTGCCGATGCGGGAGGCCGCGCCGGGCGAGCTGCCCTTCTCCGTGCTCGACGAGGTGGCCGACGGGCGAGCCTTCGCCGCCGTGACGTCGTCGACGCGGCGCGTGCAGCCGCTGGTGTCCCTGGATGGCGCGGAGCTCGCGCCCGGACCGCTGCTGAGCCGACTCGCGGAGGCATTCGACGAGCGGGCCGGGGCCGATTCCGACCCGCCGGCGCGTCGGGTGTCATGACCACCCCGCGAGAGGCGCTATAGTTGTCTCTCGCACAAGGGCGATTGGCGCAGGGGTAGCGCGCTTCCTTCACACGGAAGAGGTCACTGGTTCGATCCCAGTATCGCCCACCACGCACGGCCCTCGGAGACATCCGGGGGCCTTCGTCGTCTCCGGGGGGCCTGCGCGCACGACGCTCCCCCGAGACCCGGCCCGGCGCGTCGCCCTCCAGGCCTCGCGGAGCCCCGCCCGGCGTGACCCTTGTCACGGCTCGACCGCGACACGCGGCGTGTCCGTGTCGCCCGCGCAGTTGAATATCAGGTAAAGTGTTCGACGGCCCTGATCGAGAGATCGGGACCGCGCGGACGTGGCTCAGTTGGTAGAGCATCACCTTGCCAAGGTGAGGGTCGCGGGTTCGAGTCCCGTCGTCCGCTCGAGGAAGGTTCTCCCGTTCCCGGCACCGCCGACGGACGCGAGGGCCGGATTCACCCCCCGGGCGATTGGCGCAGCGGTAGCGCGCTTCCCTGACACGGAAGAGGTCACTGGTTCGATCCCAGTATCGCCCACGCGGACGTGGCTCAGTTGGTAGAGCATCACCTTGCCAAGGTGAGGGTCGCGGGTTCGAGTCCCGTCGTCCGCTCCACTGGGGCCCTCCTTCGGGAGGGCCCCTTCTTCGTGTCCGGGGACGATGCATGGCGCACCCTGGCAACAAGCCAGGCCGCTCGCTTTCCTAACCTTCCGTTCACCTGGGCCTGCTACGGTCCCACCAGTCCTGCACCGGCGCGCCGCCGGGAGCGGTGCGTCCGCCCCGACTTGGAAGGCGCGCCATGCCGCTCACTCTTCACCTCGTCCGCCACGGCCGCACCGTGTACAACACGGAGCACCGCTTCCAGGGCTGGTGCGACTCCCCCATCACGTCCTTCGGGCTGGAGGGCGTCCGCGAGACGGCGGCCGCGCTGGCCGACGTGCCCTTCGTCGCCGCGTACGCGAGCCCGCTGGGCCGCACCGTGGCGACCGCGCGCGAGATCCTGCGCTTCCACCCCGGGCTGCGCCTGGTGACGGACGCGGACCTGCGCGAACTGAACTTCGGCGAACTCGAGGGCGCCCTCGAGGCCCCGTTCTGGGCCGAGCACGACCACCACGAGTTCTGGACCGCCATGATCGACGGCTCCCACCCCGGCCTGCCCGGCGGCGAGAGCTCGCAGGAGTTCCGCACCCGCGCCGCGCGCGCATTCGACCGGATCGCCGCCGCCCACCCGGACGGCGACGTCCTCGTGGTCGCCCATGGCGCGCTGCTGCGCATGCACCTCACGCTCACGGAGCTCGCGTCGGGCGTCACCCCGACCGCCACTCCCCTGGCCAACGCGTCCGTCTCGCGCATCGTCATCGACAACGGCGCGGCGCGAGTGGCGGCCGTCGGAGAGGTGCCGGAGCCCGCGCTCGTCGGCTAGGGCGTGCCGTCGGGCGCGTGCGCCTGGCGACGTCGGACCACGAGCCCTGCTGCGGTGACCGCGGCGCCGACGGCGACGATCACGCCGGACGGCACCAGCCAGTCGGACCGCAGGTTCTCCTGGTACATGGCGCGTCCCTCGGCCATGATCGCGTCGAGCTCCTCGCGGGTGCCCTCCCAGACCACGGGGCCTCGTTCGCCGGCCAGTGCGCTCCACACCTCGGGCGCATCGACCGGGTCCTCGACGCCCACGGCGGCGAAGGAGCCCGCCTGCGACTCGGACGCCACGGTTCCGTTGGAACTCGCGAACCATGCGGACACCGCCCAGACTCCTACGCCCAGGAGGCCCACGGCGACCACGACGATTCCAGTGATCAGCAGGGCGACGCCGCTCCTGCGTGTGGGTGCGGCCGCGCCCCGTTCAGTCGTGCCGGCCATCGTTCTCACCTCCCTCCCTCACCATCGAGGTGGAAGTCCCACCTCCTCAGTCTACGCCGGGGTGCATGGCCGACCTGCGGTCTCCGCGGGCGGCGGCGGCGCGCCCGCCCTAGGCTGAACGTGTACGACCTCCCCGCACGCGATGAGGCCGTCCGTGGCCCGGCGACGACGACGGAGCGGCCCGCGCCGGCGGCATCGGCAACCCCATCTGAGCGACCCTCGTCGCCGCGGCGCGGCCCCCAGCTGGGGGCCGCGCCGCTGTCGCGTCGCCGGGCCGTCGCGGGCCGGCGTGGACCGTGTCGGGACGATGCGCAGATCAGCGACGGCCGAGCCTCTCCGGGTCCAGGTCGATCCTCCGCAGCAGCTGGGCGTTGAGGGCCACCACGATCGTGGACAGGCTCATCGCGATCGCGGCGACCGCCGGAGGCATGGTGACCCCCACCGGTGCGAGCACCCCGGCCGCGACGGGGATCGCGACCAGGTTGTAGCCCGTCGCCCAGGCGAGGTTCTGACGCATCTTCCGATAGGTCGCGCGGCTCAGCTCGATCACGCCGAGGACACCGCGAGGATCGGAACTCGCGAGCACCACACCCGCGGCCTCCATCGCGACGTCGGTGCCCGCGCCGATCGCGAGCCCGACGTCCGCGCGCGCGAGCGCCGGCGCATCGTTCACGCCGTCGCCGACCATGGCCACCGCCCTTCCCTTGCTCTGGAGGTCGGCGACAGCGTCGTCCTTGTCATCCGGGAGGACTTCGGCGAACACATCGTCGATGCCCAGTTCGCTCGCGACGGCATCCGCGACCGCGCGGGCGTCGCCGGTGATCAGGGCGACCGAGACCCCGCGGTCGTGCAACGCATCGACGACCGCACGCGACTCGTCCCGGACCGGGTCGACGGTGGTGAAGGCACCGACGACCTCACCGTCGACGACGACGTGAAGCACCGCGCCGCCCTGGTCGCGCCAGTCGTCCGCCGCATCGTCCAGACCGGAAGGCGCCCGGGCGCCCAGTTCCTCGAGGAGCGCGGGCCCGCCGACGGCGACCTCGGACCCATCGACCCGGGCGCGGACGCCCTTCCCCGGGATGGTGTCCGTACCGTCGGAGGTGGGGACGTCCAGGTCGCGATCCTTCGCCGCCGCCACGACGGCTCGCCCGATCGGGTGCTCGGAGTCGGATTCGACCGCGGCAGCGAGGGTGAGCACCCGGTCCTCGTCCCACCCGTCCGCGGTGGCGACCTCGGTGAGCCGGTGCGAGCCCACGGTCAGGGTGCCGGTCTTGTCGAAGAGCACGGAGTCGACCGTGCGCATGGCCTCGAGCGCGGCGGTGTCCTTGATCAGGATGCCGTGCTTGGCGCTCTCGGACGTCGAGATCGCGATCACGAGCGGGATCGCGAGGCCGAGTGCGTGGGGGCAGGCGACGACCAGAACCGAAACCGCCGCGGTCAGCCCGCCCGTCGGATCACCGAGCAGCAGATGCACGACGAGAGTGACGGCCGCGGAGCCGAGAGCGATCCAGAACAGCCAGGCGGCCGCGCGGTCGGCCAGACGTCGTGTGCCGGATCGGCTGTTCTGCGCATCGGCGACCATGCGCTGGATCCCGGCGAGCGCGGTGCCGTCGCCGGTCGCGGTGACCTCGACGCGCAGCGAGCCGTCGGTCGCGACCGTGCCGGCGACCACGCGATCGCCCTCCGACTTCGAGACCGGGGCCGACTCTCCCGTGATCATGGACTCGTCGATGCTCGCGTCGCCGCGCACGATGTCGCCGTCCGCCGGGACCCGACCACCCGGTCGGACGACGACGATGTCTCCCTCGGCCAGGTCGCCGATCGCCACGTGGTCGGTGGCGTCTCCGTCGTCCGTGACGCGCTCCGCGTCGTCCGGCAGGAGCTCGGCGAGCGCCGCGAGGGCGCCCCGCGCCTGGCCGACGGCCTTCATCTCCTGCCAGTGGCCGAGCAGCATGATCACGATCAGCCCCGCGAGCTCCCACCAGAAATGGAAGCCGCCGATGCCGAAGGTGCCTGCGGCGCTCGCCAAAAATGCGGTCGTGATCGCGAGCGAGATGAGCGTCATCATCCCGGGCCTGCGCTGGGTCAGCTCGTCCCTCCAGGCCATCGACAGGAACGGCCAGCCGCCCCAGGCGAAGATGACCGTCCCGAGCACCGGCGGGATCCATGCGGAGCCCGGGAGGTCGTAGCCGAACCAGCCCTCGACCATCGTGCTCGTCGCGATGACCGGGATCGCGAGCACGACGTTCCACCAGAAGTCGCGACGGAATAGGTCGGCGTGGCCGGAGTGGTCGGCGTCGTGAGCGGAGTGGTCGGCGTGATCCTCGGCGTGGCCCTCGTGATCGGCGTGGCCCGAGCCGTCAGTTGTCACTGTGCCCCGGTGGTCGCCGTGATCCATGAAAACCTCCTGGTCTCTTCAACAGTTCAGCACGCTACTCCTTCCATCTCGCTGGAAGGTCAAGCCTTGCTCGCGGTGATGGATGATCGTTTCGACCGGAATGTCAGACCCCTTTGATTGGCTGTACACATGCGGATCACCGCCTCCGGAGTCGAGCGCGATGCCGCTGGGGTGCGCGCGTTCGTCGGCCGCGAGGACCGCTCGCTGACCGACGAGGATCTCCTCGACTTGGCGAAGGCGGTCGCCCCGCTCAAGAGGCGTGCGGACGTCGTGGGCGCGATCGCCGGCGGCGAGCGCGCCGAGGACGCAGCAGGGCCGGCGCGGCCCGTCGTGGTTCCCGGGACACCGATGGAAGGCTGTCGAAGGACAAGGCGGCGCGCCCGCCCTAGGCTGAACGTGTACGACCTCCCCGCACGCGATGAGGCCGTCCGTGGCCCGGCGACGACGACGGAGCGGCCCGGAAGGGACCGTCATGCGCGCCCTCGTGTCCCCCGGCGCCCGGTCGGGGACGCGTGCCTGGACGGCGGCAGCGGGCGCCTGCGTCCTCGTTCTCGCAGGATGCCTGGGCAACGACTTCGCTGCGGGCGGGCTCGCCGTGGAGAAGGGAGACCACGGGTGGCTGCTGGCGATCGAGCCCGACGAGACCGTCGACGTGGGTCTCCTGGGCAGCAATGCGCATCCGGACGCCCAGTGGAGCGTCGTCGACTTCGACGACGAGGTGATCACGCTGACGGACACGGCGGTGATCCCGCCTCCCACCGATCAGGTCCAGGCCCCGTCCGGCGAGTCCAACCCCGGTGACGACGAGGATCCCGGTCCGTCGGCGGACCCGGGCACTCCCCGGTTCCTCGCCACCGAGACGGAGTTCACCTTCACCGGATCCGCGCTGGGCACCTCTCCCCTGCGCTTCGAGCTCACTGCCGGCGGCGAGCGCATCGACGTCGCCGAGTACACCGTCGAGGTGGTCGAGGACGCGTGCGGTGCCCCCACCGCGGCCATCCCCAACCGTTGCTACGACGCCATCGGATTCGGCGGCGCTGCGCCCGTGACGTCGGAGCTCGACTACGGCCAGGAGATCGCGGTCGCGGACGGAGCCTCGGCGTCCGTCATCCTCCGGGCGGCCGCGCTCCACCCCGACACCCCGTGGGAGGTCACCGCCTATGACGATGCGGTGGTCGCGGTCGACGGCCCGATCCCGTTGGGGCCCGCACGCGCGCCGGGAGACTTCAGCGAGCTGGATCCGACCGCGGCGCACTCCTTCCTTCAGGCGTGGGAGTTCCGCATCACCGGCGTCGGCGACGGACGGACCACGCTCGTGCTCGACCTGACCGCCGACGGCCTGCTCATCGACACGTTCGAGGCGACCATCGTCGCGACCGGCGGGTAGGCGCCGGACGCACCACGGGGCCGGCCGCCGCAGCGACCGGCCCCGCGTTCAGCACGCCCGCGCTACGCGGAGACGAGCTCCTTCGCGCCCATGGGCACGATGTTCGCGCCGCGGGTGCGGATCACCTCGGCGTACCAGTCGAAGGACTTCTTCTTGTAGCGCTCGAGGGTGCCCGAGCCGTCGTCGTTGCGGTCCACGTAGATGAAGCCGTAGCGCTTGGACAGCTGCGCGGTGGACGCCGACACCAGGTCGATGGGTCCCCACGTGGTGTAGCCCAGCAGCTCGACGCCGTCCTCGATCGCCTCGGCCACCTGGTCCAGGTGGTCGTTGAGGTAGGCGATGCGGTAGTCGTCCTCGACGGTCTTGACGCCGTCCACCTCGACCAGCTGGTCCTTGGCGCCCAGTCCGTTCTCGACGATGAACAGCGGCTTCTGCCACCGGTCCCAGAACTGGTTGAGCACGATGCGCAGGCCCTGCGGGTCGATCTGCCAGCCCCACTCCGACGCCTCGAGGTGCGGGTTGGGGATGCCCATCATGATGTTGCCGGCGGCGTTGGCCTTGACCTCGGGGTCGCCGGACTCGCACATGGACATGTAGTAGGAGAAGGACACGAAGTCGACCGTGTGCTTGAGGTCCTCGACGTCCTGCTCGGTGATGTCGAGCTCGATGCCGTTCTCACGGAAGAAGCGCTTCGCGTAGCCCGGATACTCGCCGCGCGTGTGCACGTCGGAGAACATGAGGTTCGCGTGGTCGGCCTTCATGACCGCGACCGCGTCGTCCGGGTTGGGCGTGAGCGGGTAGATGGGCATCGAGATGACCATGCAGCCGATCTGCAGCTCCGGGTTGATCTCGTGGGCGACGCGGGTGACGCGCGCGGAGGCCACGAGCTCGTGGTGGATCGCCTGGTAGAGGTCGTTGACCGGGAGCTCGGACTTGGGGGTGTTGATGCCGCCCGAGCCGAACGGGATGTGCAGCACCGAGTTGATCTCGTTGAACGTCAGCCAGTACTTGACGCGGTCGCCGTAGCGCTCGAAGCAGGTCCGGGCGTAGCGCTCGAAGAAGCCGATGAGGTCGCGCGAGCGCCAGCCGTCGTACTTCTCGGCGAGGTGCAGCGGGGTCTCGTAGTGCGACAGCGTGATGAGCGGCTCGATGCCGTGCTTCTCGAGCTCGTCGAGCACGCGGTCGTAGAACGCGAGGCCCTCCTCGTTCGGCTCGGCCTCGTCGCCCAGCGGGAAGATGCGGCTCCACGCGATCGAGAAGCGGAACACCTTGAAGCCCATCTCCGCGAGCAGCGCGATGTCCTCCGCGTAGCGGTGGTAGAAGTCGACTCCCTCGAGCTTGAGGTTGTCGGCGGTCGGGCCGGCGACGCGGTCGAACATGATGCCCTGGGGCGTCACGTCCTGGATCGACAGGCCCTTGCCGCCGTCGGCGTAGGCGCCCTCGATCTGGTTGGCGGCGGTGGCGCCGCCCCACAGGAAGCCCTCCGGGAAGCGTGCGGTGGTCATGGTGAGTCCTCTCTGGTGGTGGGTAGGGTCCGGCCCGGGACGATGCGCGGGCCGGGAAATCTGTGAGGTTGAGTGCGAGGTTCGGCGGGCGGGTCAGCGGCGGGCGCCCACGCCGGCGCACACCGTCGCGTGGAGCGCGTCGAGCCCCGCGGCGGGCGCGACGTGCACCTCGCGGCCCTGGCGGATCGCGATGCTCACGCCGGGGAGCGCGCCGATGGCGTCGACGTCGGCGTCCTCGGGGCGGAGGAGGCGAAGCCGCAGCCGGACCAGGCACCGTCCCACGTGCTCGACGTTGTCGACGCCGCCGGCCAGGGTGATGACCGCCGACGCGAGCAGGATCGTGTCAGCTTGCACGGGCGACGCCCGCCTCGCGCAGGCCCGCCGTGAGGCGGATGACGTGGATGGTGAGGTAGAGCACCTCGCCCGCCTTGACCTCCCAGCCGTAGCGCTCGCCGATGAAGGTGGCCAGGCGCTCGGCCACGGCGTACTCCCTCGGCTGGGTGAGCCGGATGGCCTGGGTGAGCTCGGGCGTCTCGTCGTCGCGCGCGGCGCCCTTGGCCCCGCGGGCATACAGGTAGCGCAGGTGGGTGACGAAGCGGGCGACGGCGTTCTCGTCGTGGCCGAGCGCCTCGCCGTACTCCTCGCGGATGATCTCGAGCACCCGCGCGAGCACCTGCGTCATGTCGACGGTGGCCTGGATGTCGCGCGCGCCGAACTGCGCGTTGACGAAGTGCAGGGCGAGCGGCACGGCCTCGATGTCCGGCAGCGCCACGCCCCGATCCGCCTCGACCATGGCGAGCGCGCGGCGCGCGAAGGCGAGCTCGGCCGGGTACAGGGACATGACCTCCCACTTGAGCGGGTAGTCGGTCAGCGCGGCTCCCTCCCCGGCACGGCGCAGGGCGAAGCTGATGTGGTCGGCCAGCGGCACCAGGACGTGCTCGGTGACGTGGTCGCCCAGGACACGTCGGCCCTCGTCCACGATCCTCGAGGTGAGGTCGAGGTCCGCGGCCGGAATCTCGTCGATGAGGGCGACGATGCGCTCGGCGGACGCGCCCTCGGAGGGAACGAAGCGCCGCTCGATGAGCGACTCGTCGACCAGGTCGCCGCGCCGCGCCTGGAAGCCCACGCCGCGCCCGAAGACGACGAACTCGGCGCCCGCCTCGTCGACTCCGAGCACCACGGAATTATTAAAGATCTTCGCGATCCGCATCGATCACTCGCTCCTGTGTGTGTTCCCAGCGGGAACCCTGCGTGGGGGGCGCCGGAAGCGACGCCACGTACAAGTGTGAGGTCCCCGCGCCGGGCCGGGGCACCCGGCGCGGGAGACCTTTGTCACATCAGCGGGAGACCGTGAGCAGGTCGCCCTCGCCGGCGACGGCGCCCGTGGCGGCCACGGCCACCGCGTCGGCCTCGTCGGCGTTGGTCACGAGCACCACCGTGGTGGTGTCGAAGCCGGCGGCCTTGACGGCGGCCAGGTCGACCTGCGCGAGCTGCTGCCCGCGGACCACGGTGTCGCCCTGCGCGACCTTCGAGGCGAAGTGCTTGCCGTCGAGCTTGACGGTGTCGATGCCCACGTGCACGAGCACCTCGACGCCGGCGGCGGTGCGGATGCCGTACGCGTGCGGCATGACCGTGACGAGCTCACCGGCGACCGGCGCGGTGATGACGCCCGACGCGGGCAGGACGCCCGCGCCCTGGCCGAGCGCGCCCGACGAGAACACCTTGTCGTTGACCTCGGCGAGCGGGATCACGGTGCCGGCCACGGGGGCGGCGACGGTGACGGGGCCCGCCTCGACCTCGGCCGCGTCCTTGGCCTCGTCCTCGTCGGTGGTGGCCGGGAGGTCCTTGAAGCCCAGGAAGAAGGTCAGCGAGAAGGCGATGACCATGGCGAGGCCGGTGCCCAGCAGCTGCATGCCGAAGTTGCCGATGTTGATGGTCGACACGACGGTCAGGGCCGACGGGAGGACGAAGCCGTCCGCGGCCGAGCCGCCGATCGCGGCGATCGAGCCACCGACGGCGCCGCCGATGACGCCGTAGATGAACGGCTTCTTGAGGCGCAGCGTGACACCGTAGATCGCGGGCTCGGTGATACCGGCCACGATGCCCGACAGCGACGCGGGACCCGCGACGCCCTTGAGGTCCTTGTTCTTGGTCTTGAAGAACACGGCGAGGGCCGCGGCACCCTGCGAGGCGACGGCCGCGAACAGGGGGCCGGTGAGGAGCGAGTAGCCCACGGTGGTGAGGCCGACCATGAACAGCGGCAGAAGCGCCCAGTGCAGACCGAAGATGACGAAGACCTGCCAGCCAGCACCCAGGAGCGCACCGCCGACGGCCGGGCTCAGGGCCCACAGGTTGTCGACGACCCACGCGAGGCCGTCACCCAGCAGCGCGGAGAGCGGGCCGATGACCAGGAAGGTGAAGGGCACGACGACGCCGACGACGATCATCGGGTTGATGAAGTTCTTGATCGCCTCGGGCATGAACTTGTCGAGCAACTGCTCGAGCTTCGACTGGACGTACACCGCGAAGATCGCGGGGATGACGGCCGAGAGGTACGCCGGCATGAGCACCGGGATGCCGAAGAAGTCGAGCGCCTCGCCCGAGTCCGCGAACGCCTTGAGCGTGAGCCCGCCGATCGCGTCGATGCCGATGGTCTCCGAGTACAGGAGCGCGCCGACGATCGCGACCGCGACCCACTGGTTCGCCTTGAACTTCTTGGCGGCCGTGATCGCGAGGAACAGCGGCAGGAACTGGAACGTCGCGTCGGAGGCCGCGTAGAAGAGCGCGTAGGTCGTGGTCAGGCCGAAGTCGGCATTGATCGCGACGGCGACGGCCAGCGCGGCCTTGATCAGACCCGTGCCCGCGAGCACCCACAGGAACGGGGTGAAGATGCTGGTGACCAGGTCGATGAGGCGTGCCATGAAGCCGCCCGTGGCGACCGACTCGCCCGCCTTGATGCCCTTGTGGCGGATGATCGCCTGGTAGACCTCGTTGACGGTGTTGCCGATGACCACCTGGAACTGGCCGCCCGACTCCATGACGGTGATGACGCCGCGGGTCGCCTCGACCTTCGCCTTGTCGGCCTTGTCGCGGTCGTTCAGTGCGAAGCGCAGACGGGTCGCGCAGTGGGTCACCGACTTGACGTTCTCGACACCTCCGATCGCTTCCAGGACCGCATCAGCGATCACCTCGTGCTTCGTCGCAGTTGCCACGATTCCTCCTTGAATCAGTTGAGAGGGGACCGCCACTGCCCCAGACATGCAAAAAGACCCGGGATCTCAAGAGGGACAGTGCGACGCAGCGATGCGTCGCACCCTTCTCGAGACCCGGGTCTTGCCTGAAGCAGTAACAATCCCGTGTGTTCGATCGCGGTTCCTTCCGCGATGGCTCGGAAACGTACCACCGTGCCAGAACGGTTGCAAACCGCGGCGCGTCGCGCGCGCCCCGACCCGGGACGATGCGCCGATCGCCGGCCCCTCCGGGTCGCCGGGCGGTTGGTTGCACCCGGGTGCGGAACCGTGTATGTTCACTGGCACTCACAAAGGATTGTGACCGGAACACGGGCAAGACCTGGCGAGGAGCGAAGGCTCCTTCCAGGTCTTTTTTGTTGCCCGGGGACGGTCCCCAGAACTCCCCCACGAAGGACCCGCCATGCTGCAACGACGCACCATCATCGCCAACCCCACGGGCCTGCACGCCCGCCCCGCCGCCACCTTCGCGCAGAAGGCGGGCGGCGCATCGGCCACCATCACGATCGCCCGCGCCGGCGAGAACGCGATCGACGCCTCGTCGATCCTGTCGGTGATGTCGCTGGGGCTCGCGCACGGCGACGCGGTGGTGCTCGAGGGCGATTCTGGCGACGCCGCGGTGATCGACGAGCTCGTGGCGATGCTCGAATCCAACCTCGACGCCGCGCACGCATGAGCACGCTGGTCGAGGGCGCCGTCCTCTCCGGCATCGGCGTCGGGAGGTCCGCCGCCGTCGCGCCGCTCGCCCTGGTGCGTCCGGCGCCCCGGGCCCCCGAGCATGAGCCCGTCGGCCCCGATGCGGCCGACGCCGTGCACGCCGCGTTCACCCACGTGGCCGAAGGTCTCGCCGCCCGGGCGGCCGCCGCATCGGGCAACCTCAAGGAGGTGCTGGGCGCCACGGCGCTCATGGCCAAGGACAGGGCGCTCATCGCCGACGCGGTGAAGCGCGTCGAGGCGGGCACCGGTCCGGCCACGGCGGTCACCGAGGCGGTGGCCGGCTACGCGGCGATGTTCGAGGCCGCGGGCGGCTACCTGGCCGAGCGGGTCACCGACCTCAATTCGGTCCGCGACCGGGTGGTCGCGCGGCTGCTCGGCGCGCCCGAGCCCGGGCTGTCGCTGACCGAGCGCTCGATCGTCGCCGCCGAGGACCTCTCCCCCGCGGACACCGCAGCGCTGGACCTCGACCTGGTCGCGGGCATCGTCACGGAGCTGGGCGGACCCACCGGCCACACCGCGATCATCGCGGGCCAGCTGGGCATCCCGTGCCTGGTGCGCGTCGCCGGCATCCTCGACGTCGCGCCCGGCACCCCGGTCGCGATCGACGCGGCCGCCGGGACCGCCACCGTCGACCCGGGCCAGGAGGTCCGCGACGCCGTCGAGGCGATCGCGGCGCGCGAGGCGGCCCTCGCCTCCGACACCGCTCCGGGCGCGACGAAGGACGGCCACGCGCTGCCCCTGCTCGCGAACATCGGATCCGCGGCGGATGTGCCCCGGGCGCTCGCCGCTCACGCCGAGGGCGTGGGCCTGTTCCGCACCGAGGTGCTCTTCCTCGACGAGGCCACCGCTCCGGCCGTCGAGGACCAGGCGCGCGCCTACCGCGCGGCGATCGAGGCGCTCGACGGCCGCAAGCTGGTGGTGCGCACGCTCGACGCCGGCGCGGACAAGCCGCTGGCGTTCGCGACCCAGCCGGACGAGGAGAACCCGGCGCTCGGCGTCCGCGGCTTCCGCCTGGCCCGCACGCTGCCCGAGCTGGTCGAGTCCCAGCTGCTCGCGCTGGGCCAGGTGTCCACGCACAGCACCTGGGTGATGGCGCCCATGATTGCGACCCCGGCCGAGGCCCGCGACTTCGCGTCCCGCGCGCGTGCCGCCGGCGCCACCACGGTGGGCGTGATGGTCGAGGTCCCCGCCGCCGCGCTGCGCGCGGACGCGATCCTGCGCGAGGTGGACTTCGTCTCGCTGGGCACCAACGACCTGGCGCAGTACACCATGGCCACCGATCGCCTGCGTGGCGAGCTCGCGGACCTGCTGGACCCCTGGCAGCCCGCGGTTCTCGACCTGGTCGCCGCCACCGCGGCCGCCGGGCGTCGCCTGGGCAAGCCGGTGGGCGTGTGCGGCGAGTCCGCGTCGGACCCGGTCATGGCGCTCGTCCTGGCGGGACTGGGCATCACCAGCCTGTCGATGTCGCCCGGCGCCCTCGCGTCGGTGCGCTTCGCGCTGCGCCACCACACCCTCGCCCAGTGCGAGGCGATCGCGCAGGCCGCGCTCGCGGCCGGGTCGCCGTCGGACGCGCGCGTCGCCGCGCTCACCCACATGGACCCGGAGGCCCGCGCCACGCTGGGGCTCTGACAGGTCGTGTTCCGGCCGGGCGCCTCGCCCGTGCCCGGCCGGAACGCTCCACGCAGGCGGACCCACCGCGCCCCGGGTCAGGCCGACGCCTCCGCTACCGTGACACCGGGGCCGCCATCCGGGGCCCGAGGGAACGAGACGGAGGCGACGTGTGGCACCTCGATGAGCGCGGGTCCCGACCTGTCATCGTCAGGCCCGGCAAGGACTGGGTGATCGTCGTCGCCACCATCATGGCGGCGACGTGGGGCGCGCAGGTGGTCGTCGCGCTGCGCGCGGTCACGGAGGGCGCCTTCGACTCCCGCGTGGCGCTCTTCGTGTCCGCGGGGTTCGTGCTCCTGGGGCTGCCGGGCGTGTTGCTCCACCAGCTCGTGGGCCGGGAGCAGCGTCGGGGCGTGCGGCGCGTGCTCGCGGTGCGTCCCGTCGCCCCGGGCACCCGTCACGGCGACCTCATGAGCGGCGCGATCGTGACCGTGATCGACTCGCGCCGTCGGCGGCGGGACGTGCAGATGGACGTCGACGCCGCCGACCGGCTGCTCGACCGGTTTCCCGCGCCCGCCTGACCCGCGCCTTCTCCGGGCGCCGCCCGCCGGACAGCCCCTCCGCGCCCTCACACGTCCGCGCACGTCCGCGCACGTCCGCGCACGTCCGCGCACGTCTCAGGTCGATGCGTCACACTCATGCCGTGATCACCGTGCATCTCGTCTCTCATTGGACGGCCCCCGGGCACGATGCGCGTGTCGCCGCGGACGACGCCGCCCGGGCCGCGGTGGAGGCCGCATGCGCCCTCCCAGCGTCGACCCCGATCGCCATCGGTCGCAGATGCCACTCATGCGGAAGCCGGGACCACGGCGCGCCGTTCGCGGCGTTCGAGGGCGAGTCCGCCGTGCCGCACCTCTCGATCTCCCGCGCGCCCGGCGTGGTGATCGCGGCGGCGTGCGTGCGTGCGCCCGTGGGCGTCGACGTCGAGGCCGCCGGCACGCCGCTCGACCCGCGCCTGGCCGACGTCGCCCTTGCCGCCGCCGAGCGGCCCCGCACCACGGCCCCCGGGGACCTCCTGCGCGCCTGGGTGCGCAAGGAGGCGCTGCTCAAGGCGACCGGCGCGGGTCTTGCGGTCGATCCCGCGACGGTGGAACTCCACGGCACTCGCGTGGCGCGCGGCCCCGCGGGACCGTGGGAGCTGCAGGACGTGGACCTCTCCCCCGGACTCGTCGTGTCCGTCGCGGTCCGGGCCGAGGGTCCGATAAGTGTGGTTTCTCACACGACGCCGTGACGCGTCCGGCCGTCGGGACTAACGTCCCCCTCCGGCTGGCGGGGGGGGGATTACGTTGCCACCAACCCCGGAGTCAGTAGTTCCACCCAGGCAACGAAGCCAGATTGAGAGACGCACCATGTCCCACCACGAGCACTACGACGACGTCATGAGCGGCATCGGCGCTCTCGGCGAGCACATCCCCGGCACCATCAAGAGCTTCTTCTCGCTGCACCACGCCGCGCTCGCCGACGGAGCGCTTCCGAAGTCGACCAAGGAGCTCCTCGCACTCGCGATCGCCATCGCCGTGCGCTGCGGCGGCTGCATCACCTGCCACGTGAAGGACGCGCTCGCTTCCGGCGCGACCCCCGAGGAGATCTACGAGACCATCGGCGTCGCGATCCTCATGGGCGGCGGCCCGTCCGCTGTGTACGGCAACGAGGCCCGCAAGGCCGTCGAGGCGTTCGCCGGCGTGCCCGCCTGACGCGCAGCCACGTATGAAGGGCGGGGGCCCATGGGCCCCCGCCCTTCATGCATCTCGAGCGCCGTGGCAGTTGGCCTCGCCGGCATCGCTAGGGCCTGCGCCACCCCGGGCGCCTCCCCCGGCGCCGAAGACCGACCGCCACCAGGCGCATCGTCCCCCCGCGCATCGTCCCCCGGTCCTACCGGCGGGTCTCCGGGTCGAGCGCCGGCAGCTTGGCGCGGTCCAGCCACTTCGACAGCAGCCCGCCGATCGCCTGGCCCGTATCGAAGCGGGCGATCCCGCGACGGTGGAGCTCCACGGCACTCGCGTGGCGCGCGGCCCCGGGGGGCCGTGGCAGCTGCAGGACGTGGACCTCTCCCCCGGACTCGTCGTGTCCGTCGCGGTCCGGGCCGAGGGTCCGGTGCGGGTCCTCACCCACACCGCGGGGTGACGCAGCCGTCCGCGGCTACCCGTGCGCGGAGGAGGCGACCAGGACCGCGGTCGCGACGACGACAAGCACGAAGACGAGCGCCTCCGCCGCGGCGGCACGGCGCAGTCCGGCGGCCTCCGGCGCGGCCGTCGCCGTCGCGTCCGAGCCGACGTCCCGGTCCGCCGCCACCAGCCGGGGCACCAGCCGAAAGTGCGTGTAGGCGCCCATCGCTGCGACCACGAGCACCAGGACGACCTTGATCAGCAGCACCACGCCCCACGTCGACGTCCACAGGTCGGAGACTTCCTCGGCGATGCTCCACGCGAGCAGGACGCCGGCGACGCCGACCACCACGAAGGACCCGGCCGCGACGACGCCGAAGCGCACGGCGATCGGGCCCGCGTCGGCGGGTCGGCCGTCGCGGCGCCTCGACCGGAGCACCGCGAGCAGCGCGACCACTCCCCCGAGCCACACCGCGGCGGCGACCAGGTGCGCGACGTCCGCGCCGACGACCAGCCACCGCGGCTCCGCCGTGTTGCTGTGCCCGCCCAGCACGTGCCCGGCGCCGGCGATGACCGCCCCGACACCGGCGAGCCACGACGCCGGGACCGATCGCCAGGCGCCGACGGCCATGGCGAGACCTCCCGCGGCCTGCAGCCCCACCACCCACGCCGCCGTGCCCGCCAGGGCGTCCCCCAGAGCATCGTCGCTGAACGCATCGGCGAGGGACCCGCCCGAGATCACCGCGGCCCGTCCCACGACCCGCAGGGCGAGGCCGCCCAGCAGTAGGGCGCCGCACCACCGCACGCCGGCGAGGACCCGAGGGACTTCGGCCCGGTCGGCACCGCGCAGGGCGATCGCGGCGAAGGCGAGCGAACCGGCGCCCACGAGGAGCGCCCAGAGCGCCACCGCGGACCCTGCGCGCGCGACGGCCTGCGCGAGCGCGTCGGAGGTCTCGGGCTCCGCGCCCTCGTGCGGGACGTCCATCGGCTCGGCCGGGACGGCGGACGGGGTCGGGGATGATTCCACGCCGTCGGCGTCCGCGGGCGCCGGCGACGCACTCGGCGAGGGCGAGGCCGCTGCCGACGGCGACACGACGCCGGTGGGCGACGGCGACGCCTGCCCGAGCTCCTCGACGACGAACGCGAAGTCCCCGTCCAGCGGATGGCCGTCCTGGGCCGCGACCGTCCAGGTCACGGCGAAGTCGCCCGCGCCGAGCGGCGTGGCGGGTGTGACGACCAGGACCACGCCGTCCTCCGCCTGCTCGACGGTCGCCGGCACCGGACCCCCCGGCCCGGTGATCACGGCGGCATCGCCCAAGGGCGTGACCGGCAGCGTGAAGGTCAGACGCACCTCCTCGAGCGGCGCCCGCACGCGGTCGCCGTCGGCCGGGTCCGAGATGTCGAGGTCGGTGTGCGCGGCGGCGGGACCGGCCGCGAACACCGTCAGGAGCACAGCCACGACGAGCGCGGCGATCCGCGACGCCCGGGCTCGCGGGGCGTGCGGCGAGGAGTGGGGATGCGCGCCGGGGTCGGACATGGCGTCCCACCCTAGGCGCGGACGGCCGGCATGGCTAGGGCCGGCGCCACCCCGGGCGCCACCCCCGGCGCCGAAGACCGACCGCCACCCGGCGCATCGTCCCCCCGCGCATCGTCCCCCGGCCCTACCGCCGGGTCTCCGGGTCGAGCGCCGGCAGCTTGGCGCGGTCCAGCCACTTCGACAGCAGCCCGCCGATCGCCTGGCCGGTCTCGAACTCGACGCACTCCACGAAGGACTCGCGCGACACGACGCCGTAGCGGTTGGCCACCACCCACGCGCGGATGGCGCCGAAGAACGCGTCGTCGCCCAGCGCGACGCGCAGCGCGTGCAGCGTGAGCGCGCCCCTCTTGTAGAGGCGGTCGTCGAACATGAGCTTGGGTCCGGGGTCGCCGATCACCAGGTCCTGGGGCAGCTTGGACAGGCGACGATGCGTGGCCGCGGCGTGGTCGTCCACGGTCGCCTTGCCGGCGGCCTCCGCCCAGATCCACTCGGCGTAGCAGGCGAAGCCCTCGTGCAGCCAGATGTCCTTCCACCGGCCCACGGTCAGGCTGTTGCCGAACCACTGGTGCGCGAGCTCGTGGGCGACCAGCCGCTCGCTGCCGTGCTTGCCGTCCATGTGGTTGGCGCCGAAGACCGACAGGCCCTGCGCCTCGAGCGGGATCTCCAGGTCGTCGTCCGTGACGACCACGCTGTACTCGGCGAACGGGTACGGGCCGAAGAGCTTGCGGAACAGCTCCATCATCGCGATCTGCCGGTCGAGGTCGTGGAGCACGCGGCGGCGCAGGCGCACCGGCGCCCACGCGCGGATGGGCACGGGGTTCTCGGCGAGCACGAGCGGCTCGTAGCGCCCGATCTGCACGGTCGCGAGGTACGTGGACATGGGCTCGTGCTGCTCGTACACCCAGGTGACGCGGCCGCGACGCACCGAGCGCTCGACCAGGACGCCGTTGCTCACGGCGGTGTGCGTCGAGTCGACGGTGACGGCGATCCGGTAGGTCGACTTGTCCTCGGGGACGTCGTGGCACGGGAACCATGAGGGCGCGCCGTCGGGCTGGCCGGCGACGATCACGCCGTCGTCGAGCTCCTCCCAGCCGATCTCCCCCCAGGTGCCCTTGCGGGGTCCGGGCGCGCCGGCGTACTCGACCACCAGGCGACATGTGTCGCCCTTGGCCAGCGAGGCGGGCAGCTTGACCGAGAGCGACCCGGCCTTCTGGATCCACTTCGCGGGCTTGCGGCCGTCGACGGTCACCTTGGAGACGCGCAGCCCCTCGAAGGACAGGTCGATGCGGTCGAGCCGGGAGGTCGCCTTGATGTCGAGCTTCGCGGTCGCGTCGAGCCGGTTGCGGCCCACGCGGTAGTCGATCTGGAGGTCGTAGTGCCTGACGTGGATCGCGGCGTCGGTGCGGCGAGGGACGTAGCGATCCTTCATGCGTCGGCGGGCTCCACCGGGTTGCCGGTCCAGCGGGAGCCGGCGGGGAGCAGGTCTCCGCGCAGCACGAGCGAGCCCGGACCCACCTCCGTGCCGTCGCCCAGGCCCGCGGCCGGCAGGATGACGCCGTGCGGACCCATGGTTGCGCCGGCGCCCACCGTGACGGTGTCGAGGCTCATGACGCGGTCGTGGAACAGGTGCGTCTGGAGCACGCAGCCGCGCTCGACGTTGGCGCCGTCGCCCACGGTGATGAGGTCCGCCTCGGGCAGCCAGTACGTCTCCACCCAGGCACCCTTGCCGATGCGCGCGCCCAGCGTGCGCAGCCACGCCGGGAGGATGGGCGAACCGGAGGCGCCGGGCATGAGCCACGGCACGGCGAAGGCCTCGACGAAGGTGTCCGCGAGCTCGTTGCGCCACACGAACGAGCTCCACAGGGGGTGGTCGTCCTTGGCGATGCGGCCCACGAGGAGCCACTTCATCGCCGCGGCGACCAGCCACGACAGCACGGAGGCCGCGATGACGAGCCACGGCGCCAGCGCCAGCGCGACCAGGACGCCCTGGTCGACGACGAGTCCGTGGAGCGTGAGCGCCAACGCGAGGCCGAGCGCGAAGGACGCCATGACGGGCACGAGGCGCAGCGCCTCGATGGTGGCGCGTGCGACGCGCAGGCCGGCGGGCGGGTCGTAGGTGAGGCTCGAATCCATGTCGTGCTCGACGCGGCGCAGCTTCTCCGGCGGGGAGCCGAGCCAGGACGAGCCCTTCTTCGCCTTGCGTGGGGTCGCCGAGAGCACGGCGACCAGGCCGTGCTTGGGCACCGCGCGGCCGGCGAAGATCATGCCCGAGTTGCCCAGGAAGGCGCGCTTGCCCACCTTGACCGTGTCGATGCGCATCCACCCGCGGCCCAGCTCGTACGACCCCACCAGGGTGTCGTCCGCGAGGAAGGCCCCCTCGCCCACCGTCGTGAGGGTGGGGATCATGAGCGCGGTGGAGGCCTCGACGTCCCGGCCGATGCGGGCGCCCAGCGAGCGCAGCCAGAACGGGGTCACGGACGAGGCGTAGAGCGGGAAGAGGGTGCGCCGGGCATCGTCCATGAGGCGCAGCACCGCCCACGCCTGCCAGCCGCCGCGCGAGCGCACCGGGTAGTAGCCCTCGTGCAGGCCGATCGAGAGCAGGCGCACGCCCACCCACGTGGCCGCCGCGAGGACGACGAACGCGATCAGACCGCCCAGCCACGACCAGGCCATCGTCTCGGTGACGCCGGCCGCGAGCGACGGCGCGTCGCCCACGATTGCGAGCACCGCGACCAGGCCGACGATCAGCGCGACGGACGGTAGCGCCGACAGCACCGCCGCGGAGGCGCCGTAGACGCCCACCCAGCGGCGGCCGCGGGCGGCGCGCTGCGCGGGCCAGTGCTTGCGCGGGGTGCCGCGGAAGGTCGCGGGCGAGCCCGCCCACAGCTCCCCGGGAGGGACGTCGCCGAAGACCACGGAGCCGGGCGCGACCTGCGCCTCCTGGCCCACGCGGCTGCCGGGGCCGAGCGTGCTGCGCGTACCCACGTTGGCGCGGCGGTCGACGCGGATGCGTCCCACGACGAGCGTGTCGCCCTCGAGGCGGTGCCCGGCGAGGTCCACCTCGGGCTCGATCGCGCAGCCGTTGCCCAGCGTCAGCAGTCCCGTGATGGGCGGCTGGGTGTGGAGGTCGACGTTCTTGCCCACCTTCGCGCCGAGCGCCCGGGCGAACACCGCGTTCCACGGGGCGCAGGACAGGTTGCCGGCGCCGGCGGCCTCCGCCCAGGCCTCGGCGAACCACAGCCGCAGGTGGACACGGCCGCCGCGGCGGTAGCGGCCCGGCTTGAGACGATGCACGGTCGCCCGGGCCACGGCGAGCGTGGTTCCCATGCGGCCGAACGGGCTGATGAAGACCGCCCACCCGGCCAGCGCCCAGGCCCACGACCACGCGGGCAGCTCGAGCCAGGGGGCGAGGCCGATGCCGTGGGCGACGAGCGCGCCCAGCAGGGTCCAGGTGAGCCAGCGCAGGCCCACGACCGCGGACAGCGGGATGGTGAGCAGCAGCTGGATGAGCTGGGAGGTCCGGCGCACGGGCGGCGGCACGTCGGCCGAGGCCTCGGGCGCGGGCTCGAGCTCGTCGAGGCGCGCGGCGAGGTCGCCCAGGCGGGGCGTCTCATACACGTCGGCCACCGTGACGGTGGGATAGCGGCCGCGCAGCGCGGAGACCAGCTGGGCGGCCAGCAGGCTGCCGCCGCCGGCGAGGAAGAAGTCGTCGTCCGGGCCCGAGACGCTCGCGCCGAGCACGGAGGTCCACCGCTCGGCGACCCACTCCTCGGTGGGGGTGAGGCCCTCGGCGGCCGGCGCATCGTCCCCCTGCGCAAGGGGCCACGGGAGCGCGTCGCGGTCGACCTTGCCGGAGCCGCGCGTGGGCAGCTCGTCCATGACGGCGAGGAGCGGGACCAGGGCGGCCGGGAGCTGCTCGGCGAGCTGCGCGCGGCACGCGGTCGTGTCGATGGAGGCGCCCGGGTGCGGGGCCAGGTAGCCCACGAGCACGGCGGCACCGCCACCGGTCTTGCGCACCGCGACGGCGGACGATGCGACGCCCGGCAGCGCGCTGAGCGCCGCGTCGATCTCGCCCAGCTCGATGCGACGGCCGCCGATCTTGACCTGGTCGTCGACGCGGCCGATGAACACGAGGCCCTCGGTCTCGTAGCGGACCATGTCGCCGGTGCGGTAGGCGCGGTCCCAGCCCAGCTGCGGGGCGGGCGCGTACTTCTCGGCGTCCTTGGCGCCGTCGAGGTAGCGGGCCAGGCCCACGCCGCCGATGATGAGCTCGCCGCTCTCGCCCTCGGCCACGTGCTCTCCGTCGGGGCCCACGACCGCGAGGTCCCAGCCGTCCAGGGGCAGGCCGATGCGCACGGGGTCGGAGCCGTCGAGGATCGCGGCGCACGCGACCACGGTGGCCTCGGTGGGTCCGTAGGTGTTCCACACCTCGCGGCCGTCGGTGGCGAGGCGGGCCGCGAGCTCGGGCGGGCAGGCCTCGCCGCCGAAGATGAGCAGGCGGACGCCCTCGAGCGTCTCCGCGGCCCACAGACCGGCGAGGGTGGGGACCGTGGAGATCACGGTGATGCCCTGCGAGACGAGCCACGGGCCCAGGTCCATGCCGGTGCGCACCAGCGCGCGGGGTGCGGGCACCAGGCAGGCGCCGTAGCGCCACGCGAGCCACATCTCCTCGCAGCTCGCATCGAAGGCCACCGACAGGCCCGCGAGCACGCGGTCGCCGGGGCCCAGCGGCTCCTCCTGGAGGAACAGCCGCGACTCGGCGTCGACGAAGGCGGCCGCGGAGCGGTGCGTGACCGCGACACCCTTGGGCGTGCCTGTCGAGCCGGAGGTGAAGATGATCCAGGCGTCGTTCTCGAGGTCGGGGCGGACGGGTGCCGCGTCCGCGGGCTCGGCGGCGCGGCCCGCGCGGCGCAGGCCCGAGGCCAGGTCGCCCTCCGTGAGGATCAGGCTCACGCCCGCCTCCGCGAAGACGGTGCGGGCTCGCTCGTCGGGGTCGTCCACGTCCACGGGCACGTAGGCGGCGCCGGCGGCGAGCACGGCGAGGATCGCCGTGTACAGCTCGGCGGTGCCGGACGGGATGCGCACGCCCACGCGGTCGCCGCGGCGCAGGCCCGCGGCGGCGAGGGCGGCGGCTCCCTCGCGCACCTTGTCGGCGAGCTGGGAGTAGGTCAGGGTGTCCTGGCCGTCGTCGATCGCGAGCGCATCGGGGTGCGCCGCGATCGTCGCGTCCAGGACGTCGATCAGGGTTCGGGGCTCGGCCGCGCGGCCGGACCGCACGAACGCTTCGTTGGCGGTCATCGCCGTCGATTCTCGCATGAAGCGCGCCGAAGGTCCCGGAATGGGCGATTGCTCGGGGCGTCGGCGGGGTGCCCCGCGGGTGGCGGCGCGGTACGTTGGAAGTGACGGCGCAGCGATGTCGCGCGCCGCCGGAAGGAGGCCGTGATGTCACGCGAAGACAGGCTGAGGAACGCCGCGAGGACCGTCACCGGCGACGAGTCGATTCTCGACGTCGCCGAGTTCATGCCCCAGGAGGTGGCCGACGCCCTGGCGCTCAGCACCCTCGAGGACAAGCGGCCGCGCCACGTCGCCACGATGGATCCCCAACTCGCGAAGCATCTGGGCGCCGACCTGGCCGACAACCGCACGGAGCTGCCACCCCATGTGTGCCTGGCCGTGTCGCCCACGCTGGTCTACGTGCTCGGGCTGCCGCACGGCTTCTGGACCTCGCACCCGGATGACTCGTACCTGATGGGGACCTTCCGCCGCGACCAGTTGGAGGTGCACGTCAAGGGACGCATCGCGGACCGCGTGCTGACGCTCATCGACTCCGAGTCCGGCGCGCAGATGGCGCTGGTGGCGGACCGGCTCTCCGCGTATCACCCCAAGGCGCTCATCGAGCTGCTGCTCATGGGGCCGAGGCATCAGGAGGACGAGGACCCGGGCACGGTGGATCCCAGCCCCGACCAGCCGCAGGGCTGAGGCGGCGGCGGCTGCTCGCCCGCGCGGGGGCGGCTCGCCCACGCGCGCGGCTCTCCCACGCGCTGGCCGCTCGCCCACGCGCGCGGCTCTCCCACGCGCTGGCGGTAGTTTCGCGCACGAACCGGGGCCACCTCGTGCCCAGATCTACCGCGACGACGCGACGGGCTCCTCCCCGCCGCCCGCGGCCCGCCCCGCGGCGCCACCCGCGGCCCGCACGATCGCCGCGAGCGAGCGGACGAACTCCTCCGCGACGCCGCCCGGGTCGCCCGAGAGGTAGCCGGCGACCAGGGCACCGTCGCGCAGCATCATCGCCTGGCTCGCCACGGCCCCGGGGTCGCGCACGCCCTGGAGCCGCGCCCACTCCGCGATAGCGCCGGTCATGAGGCCGCGGAACTCGGTGACGACGCGGCGCACCGGATGATCGGGGTCCGGGTACTCGGCGGCGGCATTGATGAAGGGGCAGCCGCGGAAGTGGGGCCGGCACATCTCGTCCGTCAGCGCGGCGGCCACGGGCGCGAGCCCCTGGGCCGCCGACCTCTCGACCACCCCTCCGAACGCGTCGCTCGCGCCACGGTCGATGGCCGTCTCCCCGGCCGCAGCGGCCAGCACCGCCCGCACCCGCCCCAACTCGCGTTCGAGGTAGGCCACCACGACCTCGTCCTTGGACGGGAAGTGACGGTAGAACGTGACCTTCGAGTAGCCGGCCTCGGCGAGGATGCGGTCCGCGCTCACCGCGCGGATGCCGTGCTCCCCGAACAGCGCCTCGGCGGCGTCGAGGATCGCCTCGCGCACCCCGGCCCCGCGGGCCGGTCTCGCCTGCGTGGGCTCACTCGCTCGAGCGGCCCGGGTGGCCGGACCTGTCGACATCGGGCACCTCCTTAGGGAATCAATCATGCCGCCCCCGCGCTACAGTGACAGGTAGACGTACTAGTAACTCTACCGAAGCAGACGTCACCGTCAACGAAGGGAAGATCCCGATGAGCACCGAGCACACCACCACGGACACCGCCACCGAGACCGCCGCAAGCGAGGCCGACCAGATGTACGGCGAGGACGCCGCCCAGGCCGCCGACGCATCGGCCCCCGCCCCCGAGGACGGCAAGGGGCCCCGCCACCCCAAGGCCTTCTACACGGCGCAGGCGCACGCCACGGGCAACGGCCGCAACGGCCATGTCGCCTCGAGCGACGGCCTGCTCGACCTCGACCTGGTGATCCCCAACCCCATCACCAAGCCCAAGAAGACCAACCCCGAGCAGCTCTTCGCCGCCGGCTTCTCCGCGTGCTTCAACTCCGCGTTCCAGGGCGCGGCGAAGGTGATGAAGGTCAAGCTCGAGGCGTCCGAGGTGACGGCGCGCGTGGGGATCGGCCCCCTGGCCCTCCACCGCTTCGGCCTGGGAGTCAAGCTCAAGGTCACCGCGCACGGCATCGACCAGGAGACGGCCGAGCGCGTCGCCGTCAAGGCCGAGCAGATGTGCCCCTACTCCAACGCGACCCGCGGCAACATCGCCGTCGACGTCGAGGTCACCGTCGCCTAGAACCGGCCTGCCGGCCCTCGGGGTGCGTCTGCCATGATGGGCATACCCCGAGGAGGCTGGTTCTTTTCATGCCCGATGCCACGCAGGAACGCACGAAGACCACCAAGCGGCTGGGACACCGGCCGGACGCGCCGGTACCGCTCTCGACGTACCGGCTGCAGCTGAGCGAGGCCTTCACCTTCGCCGATGCGGCGGCCAGGCTGGACTACTTCCAGACCCTGGGCGTCACGCACCTGTACCTCTCCCCCATCCTCACCGCCGCGCCGGGCTCCACCCACTTCTACGACGTGGTGGACCACTCGCGGATCTCCGAGGCGCTGGGCGGCGAGCGGGGACTGCGCGAGCTGTCCTGGGCGGCCGGCGAGCACGGCATCGGCCTCATCGCTGACGTGGTGCCCAACCACATGGCCGTGCCCACGCCCGCGTATCACAACAAGGCGCTGTGGTCGGTGCTCGAGGAGGGCCACGACTCTCCCTTCTCGCACTGGTTCGACGTCGACTGGGAGTCCGGCGAGCCGGTGCTCATGCCGGTGCTGGGCCAGCGCATCGGCACGATCCTCGCCGCCGGCGAGCTCAAGCTCGACACCATGGTGGTCCCGGGCCACGAGGACCGCGGCGAGGTGCCCGTGCTGCGCTACTGGGACAACGTGTTCCCCGTGCGCCCGGGCACGGAGAACCTGCCCATCGCGACCCTGGTCGACGAGCAGCACTACCGCCTCGCGTACTGGCGGGTGGCGAACGAGGAGCTCAACTACCGGCGCTTCTTCGACGTCGGCTCGCTGGTGGCCGTCCGCGTCGAGGACGAGGACGTGTTCCGCGCGACGCACGAGCGGATCATCGACCTGGTCGCCGACGGCACCCTGCAGGGGCTGCGGATCGACCACCCGGACGGTCTCGCGGACCCCGCCGGGTACATCCAGCGGCTGTCCGAGGCGACCGACGGGGCGTGGATCGTCGTCGAGAAGATCCTGGAGGACGAGGAGCACCTGCCCACCTCCTGGAAGACCGCCGGCACCACCGGCTACGACGCCGCCTGGCGCGTGGGCGCCCTGCTGCGCGACCCGGCCGGCGCGGCCCCGCTCGCCGGGACCCTCCACCGCGTCGCGGGCGACGCCATGGGCGAGCTGCCGGACATGATCGACCAGGCCAAGTGGGAGATCGTGCGCGAGTCGCTCTCCAGCGAGGTCCACCGGCTCGCGACCATCGCGCACCACGTGTGCACCACGGACGTGCGCCTGCGCGACCACACGTGGCGGTCGCTGTTCGACTGCCTGCGCACCCTGCTGGTGACCTTCGACCGCTACCGCGCCTACGTGGTCCCCGACGAGCCGCCCCGCCCGACCTCGCTCGAGGCCATCGACCACGCGGCGGAGAAGGCGCGCGCCGCGCTGGATCCCGAGCGCCACGAGACGCTCGAGGTGGTGGTCGACCTGCTCAAGGGAGCCGAGGTGGGTTCCGCTGGCCGCACCGAGGACGCGAAGCGCCGCGAACTCATCACCCGCTTCCAGCAGGCGTGCGGCGCCGTGATGGCCAAGGGCGTCGAGGACACCGCGTACTACCGGTGGACCCACCTGCTGCCGCTGTGCGAGGTGGGCTCCCCCGCCGGCCGCTTCGCGCTGCCGCCGGCCGCCTTCCACGCGTGGGCGCACGAGCAGCAGCAGTGGTACCCGCACGCCATGACCTGCCTGTCGACCCACGACACCAAGCGCTCCGAGGACGTGCGGGCCCGCCTGGGCGTGCTGTCCGAGGCCGCCGACGACTGGGACGAGCTGGTCCAACAGCTGCGGCAGATCACCGCGGACATGCGGCCCGCGGAGCTCGACGGCCGCACCGAGAACCTCTGGTGGCAGACCCTCGTGGGCACCTCCGACGAGGAGTCCTTCATGGAGTGGGACCGCCTCGAGGGCTACCTCACCAAGGCCATGCGCGAGGCGAAGTCGCACACCACGTGGACCTCGATCAACGAGCAGTACGAGTCGCAGGTGCTGTGGTTCGCGCAGGCCACCCATGCCGACGCCGCGGTCCGGGAGGCGGTCGCCGGCTGGCACCGCGCCACCGCGACCGGGGTCCGCGCCGCGATCCTGGGCCAGAAGCTGCTGCAGCTCACCATGCCGGGCGTGCCGGACGTGTACCAGGGCACCGAGGCCGTCGCGCCCAGCCTCGTGGACCCCGACAACCGCCGGCCGGTCGACTTCGACGCGTACGCGGAGATGCTCCGCCGGGTCCGCGGCAAGGCCAAGCCCCGCACGCTGTCCGAGGAGAAGATGCTCGTCACCACCGGGGCCCTCCGGATGCGGCGCGCCAAGCCCGAGGCCTTCCTGGGCGAGACGGCAGGCTACGTGCCCCTCGCATCGTCCTCCGGCCATTGCGTGGTCTACGCGCGCACGGACGGCGACGACCCGCGCGCCATCGCGATCGTCACCCGCTCCGCGCTCGAACTCGAGCACCTGGGCGGCTGGGGCGAGCACACCGTGTCGCTGCCCGCGGGGCGGTGGCGCGACGTCATCGGCCGCCAGTTGCATCAGGGAGGCTCCGTGCCCATCGCCACGCTGCTCAAGCACTACCCCGTCGCACTCCTGGAGCGCGCATGAGCCAGCAGATCGAGGTGTGGGCGCCCGACGCCGAACGCGTCGAGGTGGCCGTAGGCCCCGCCGACGAGGCCGTCTTCGACGTCCTGTCCAGGGACGATGCGCGACCCGGCTGGTGGCTCGGGCCCCACCTTCCCACGGGGACCGACTACGCGTTCGTGGTCGACGGGGCGGGCCCCTTCCCGGACCCGCGCAGTCCGTGGCAGCCGCACGGCGTCCACGGCGCCTCGCGCACCTTTAACGCCGCGGCCCATGCGTGGGCGGACGGGTCCTGGGAGGGCATGGACGCCCTCGGCGCCGTGACCTACGAGTTGCACGTGGGCACGTTCACGCCGCGCGGGACGCTCGACGCGATCGACGACCGCCAGCTGCGGGACCTGGCCGGGCGCGGGATCCAGATGATCGAGCTCATGCCGCTCGCGGACTTCCCCGGCGACCGCGGGTGGGGGTACGACGGGGTCGCGCTGTACTCGGTGCACTCGGCGTACGGGGGGCCGGCGGCGCTGCAGCGCTTCGTCGAGCGGGCGCACGGCTTCGGCATGGGCGTGTGCCTGGACGTGGTCTACAACCACCTGGGGCCCGACGGGAACTACCTCGCGCAGTACGGGCCCTACTTCACGGACGCGCACGAGACGCCGTGGGGATGGGCGGTCAACCTGGACCAGGAGCACGCGGCCGAGGGCATGCGCGCCTTCATCCTCGACAACGCGCTGCGCTGGTTCGAGCACTTCCACGTGGACGCGCTGCGGCTCGACGCGGTGCACGCACTGGTGGACGAGTCGCCCCGGCACATCCTCGCCGAGCTGTCCGACCGGACCGCGGAGCTGTCGGCGCGACTGGGACGGCCACTGTCGCTGGTGGCGGAGTCCGACCTCAACCAGGAGTCCATGGTCGCGCCGGTGGCGCAGGGCGGGCTCGGCATGACCGCCCAGTGGGCGGACGACGTGCACCACGCGCTCCATGCCTACCTCACGGGCGAGCGCCACGGGTACTACTGCGACTTCGGATCGATCGAGGCCCTCGACAAGGTCTACCGGGACGTGTTCCTCCACGACGGCGGCTTCTCGACGTTCCGCGGCGAGGACTGGGGCGCGCCCGTGTCCGCCGCGACCGACCGCCGCCGCTTCGTGGTGTTCGCCTCCAACCACGACCAGGTGGGCAACCGGGCGCTGGGCGACCGGCCCGCCTCGCGGCTGTCCGAGGGCGCGACCGCGGCCTCCCTCGCGCTCGTGCTGCTGTCGCCCTTCACGCCCATGCTGTTCATGGGCGAGGAGTACGGCGAGACCAGGCCCTTCATGTTCTTCACCGACCACGGCGAGCCGCTGGGCTCGGCCGTCACGTCCGGGAGGCTCGCGGAATTCGCGGGCCACGGCTGGGAGGACCTGTACGGGGGCGCGATCGAGGTGCCCGACCCCCAGGACCGGGCCACCTTCCTGCGCTCGAAGCTGGGATCGGGGGTCGCCGCATCGTCCCCCGCGAACCGGCGCATCGAGGAGTGGGTGCGCGCCGTCATGGGCGCGCGGGCGCTCACGCTGCGCGACGGCGCGTGGGAGCGGCACCCGGCGGGCGCCTCCGAGGCCGGACCCAGGCAACTCACGATGCACGGACCGGTCGAGGTGCATGCGAACCTCTCGGGCTCGCCGATGCGCGTGATCGGCGCGCCGATCGCCACGTTCGGGGACGTGCAGGAGGACGGGTACGCGTGCGTGCTCGGGCCCGACGGGGTGGCGCTGGTGGCGCGGGAGCGGTAAGGGCGTGGGCTGGAGGCGACCGGCGAGTCAGGTCGCTGACTGAGCCGGTCCGTGGCCGCGCTGCTCCTTGGGCCCTGGGTCCACGACCCCCTCGTCCCGGTCGCCCCGCGATAGCCTCGCGGGGTGACCACGCACCCGCTCCCCTCGACGATCGCGCAGGTGGTCGAGCACGAGCTGGTGATCAAGAAGTCCGTCTTCCTCACCCACCTGGCGCCCGTGCGCTCCGTCGAGGAGGCCGAGGACGTCATCGCCCGCATCCGCAAGCAGCGCTGGGACGCGCGCCATCACTGCACCGCGCTGGTGGTGGGCGTCGACGCGGACCGGCAGCGGTCCTCGGACGACGGCGAGCCCGCCGGCACCGCCGGTGTGCCCATGCTCGAGGTGCTGCGCCGCCGCGAGGTCACCGACGTGGTCGCGGTGGTGAGCCGCTGGTTCGGCGGCATTCTGCTCGGCGCCGGAGGCCTTGTCCGCGCCTACGGCTCCGCGGTGTCCGAGACGCTCGACCTCGCCCGGCCCGTGCATCGGTCCTTCCTCACCCGGGTGTCCATCGAGGTGCCCCACGCCGATGCGGGTCGCATCACCGCCTTCCTCCACCAGTGGGTCGCGACGCACGATGCGGTGGTGGACCAGCCCACCTACGGCGCCGCTGCGGTGCTCGGGGTCCGCGTGGCGCCTGCCCTCGTGCCAGCGTTCGCGGCCGACCTCGCGGCGCTGTCCGGGGGTGCGCTGGCGCCTCGGATCGGCGCGACCGAGGTGGTCGACCGGCCCGCCTAGCGCCCCATCCTCCCGGCCTACCGGGAGAAACGCCGTTATGGTGGTCTGATTCCATCAAGGAGACGGACATGGGCGGCACGGGCTGGAAGGGGCGCGCGAGCGACCTGTTTCGGGTGCATGAGGGCTTCGACCTCGCGAGCGTCGACACGAGCGCGACGCCGGGCTTCTCCGGCGGCAAGCAGGCGGGCCGGGCGCTGCGCACCGAGTGGGGCGAGCGGCTGTCGGAGCTGCAGGAGCGACTGTACGCCGACGGGCGTTCGGGCGGATCGCGCGCCGTGGTCGTGGTCCTGCAGGGCATGGACTCCTCCGGCAAGGGCGGCATCGCCCGCCACGTGCTGGGCATGGTGGACCCGCAGGGCGTGGCGGTCCGGTCGTTCGGCGCCCCCACCCCGGAGGAGCTCAAGCACCACTACCTGTGGCGGGTGCGGCGGTCGCTGCCCACGCCGGGGAAGATCGGCGTGTTCGACCGGTCGCACTACGAGGACGTGCTGGCGGTGCGGGTGCGCGGGCTCGTCGAGGGCGATCCCTGGGAGCGACGCTTCCGGGAGATCAACCGATTCGAGCGCCTTACCGACGAGGCCGGCATCACCGTCATCAAGTGCGCGCTGATGATCTCGCCCGGCGAGCAGCTGGCGCGACTGAACGAACGGCTCGACCGGCCCGACAAGCACTGGAAGTTCGCGCCGAGCGACCTCGACGACCGGGCCCTGTGGGACGACTACATGCACGCCTACCAGGACGTCTTCGACCACACGTCGACCGCGATCGCGCCCTGGCACGTGATCCCGGCGGACAGAAAGTGGTACGCCCGCCTGGCCGTCACGCGCCTGCTGCTCGACACGCTCGAGGCGATGGACCTGACATGGCCCATGGCGACCTTCGACGTGGCCGAGCAGCGCGCGCGGCTCGAGGCCACCGCCGTGGCGGAGGGCATCCTGCTCCACAAGGTCGAGGAGGAGCCCGTGGACGATGCGGAGTCTCCGGCCGCGGAGACGCCCCCTCGTGCGAAGGGCAAGAAGAAGGGTGCGCGGTCGTCCAAGAGGTCGGGGGCGTCGAAGGGCTCGAAGAAGGCCAAGTCCTCGAAGGGGTCCAAGTCCTCGAAGAAGGAGTCGGCGTCGAAGAAGGAGGCGGCGTCGAAGAGGGAGTCGGCGTCAGGCAAGAAGGGGAAGTCGGGCAGGAAGGATGCCGGCAAGGACTCCTCGCTCGACTCTGCACCTCACTCGGCCAAAGAGAAGTCGAAGGCGAAGGGCAAGGCCAAGGGCGAGCTCAGGGCCAAGGCGAAGGGCAAGGCCGGTGACCGGAAGGCCAAGGCGGCCTGAGCGAGGGAGGGGGGAACCCGCATCGTCCCCGGGTTGTTCCGGACCGCGGATCCTCGCGCTGCACGAACGGCGCGGCCCCCTGGTAGACCTGAAGGGGAGGTGCGCGGCGCACCTCCCGAAGGGGGTGCGCGATGAGCAGCGGCAACAACGGTGCGGCGGCAGGCTGGGGCGGAACCTACTTCCTCGCGATCATCGGATCCGCCGTGTGGTTCTGGCAGCAGGCGGACGGCTTCTGGGAGCACGTGGGCGCGATCTTCCAGGGCCTGGTGTGGCCCGCGTTCCTTGCATACGAGGTGTTCTCGGCACTCAACGGGTAGCGGGACACGCAGGGCCGAGGGCGCCGCATCGGCGTCTGGCGGCTCCCTCCATCGGGCTCGTCGCGCGCGTCCCGCCGCCCTCCTCCACCACCCCCCCCCCGTCCTCCTCCACCACGCCGCCGTCCACCTCCTCCGCGCCGCCGTCCACCTCCTCCGCGCCGCCGTCCACCTCCTCCGCGCCGCCGTCCACCTCCTCCGCGCCGCCGCCGATGTCCCCGGTCCTTGACCACACCCCACCTGTCCACCGATGCGTCCTGTTTCTCCGGAACACCGAACGGGTCGTGGTTGGCTCGAGACATGGACATCAGCAGCGTCGACGTCACCCTCGCGGTGGACGCACTCGGCGCCTTCGAGGGGCGCGATCTGCGCGAACTCGACCACGCCACGCTGCTCGAGGCCCTCACCGCCGGGTGCGAGATGCTGCACTGCGCCCGACTCGCGCTCGCTCCCATCGCGGCGCAGGCCGCACGGGAGTCCGGTCCGGGTCGGCATGGATTCGCTCGCAAGGCCGGGCACTCCAATGCTGAGCATCTGATCGCGGATCTGCTCGAAAGCACCGTGGCCGAGGCCCGGAAGCTCATCGAGACCGGGCTCGCGATGGAGCCGGAGGATGGCGAGACGGGCCGGCCCGGCGAGGACTCCGACGAGGACGACGACGCAGACCCCGAATCGGAGGAGCAGCAACAGGGCGATGACGGAGACGACACGGCTGACGGAGACGACGCGCCCGATGATGAGGACGCGGACGACGACGAGAACGATGCTCCGCCGCCGGAGGGATCCCTTGCGCACGCACTCCTCGAACGTGCCGTCTCGGTGGACGCGGCGGCGTTGATCCGAGCGACTCTTGCCGAGGTGCGCCCGGTGCTCGACGACGAGGCGCTGTGGCATGTCGAGCGACGGCTCGTCGCCAAGGCGAAGTCGCAGTCGTTGACGATGCTGCGCCGCGCGTGTCTGCACGAGCGCGCCGAGGCGGATCCCGCCGGGTGGCGGGAGCGGGAGAAGCGTCAGCGGGCCCTGCGCTCGCTCACGATTCACGAGGACCCGGAGGGAATGGTCATCCTCAACGGTCGGCTCGATCCCGTCTCGGCGGCGCCGCTGATCGCGTGGCTCGACGCGCAGGTGAAGCAGGGCTTCCAGGAGGCGCGCGACTCAGGGATCCGGGAGGAGAGGTCTGCCGCGCAGATCAGGGTCGACGTGCTGTCGATGCTCGCCGCCCATGCGACCGACTGCACGTCCGAGGCGACCGGGGTGAAGACCACGGTGGTCGTGCGTCTCGGCCTCGCCGACCTCACGACGGGCGCGGGTCTTGCCGACTGCGACCAGCTCACGACGCCGCTGTCCGCCTACTCCGCACGGCTCCTGGCGGCGGACGCGCAGATGATCCCGATGACCCTCACCGGAGCGTCGCTCCCGCTCGACGTGGGCCGCTCGAAGCGCCTCTTCACGTCCGCCCAACGGCTCGCGCTCGCCGAGCGCGACGGGGGCTGCACCTGGTGCACCGCGCCGGTTCGGTGGGCCGAGGCGCACCACCTCACCGACTGGGCGAAGGGCGGGCGCACCGACCTCGAGGACGGGCTCTCCCTGTGTCGCTCGTGTCACCTGAGGCTCCACGACACCGACTGGAGCGTCCACGTCGACGGCCCCCACGTGTGGTTCGTGCCGCCCGCGAGCATCGATCCGTCGCGCACTCCCCGGCTGGGTGGTCGACATCGCTTCGCGGCAGGTGAGCTCCCCGAGCCGCCGACCCATCTGCGTCCACGCCCGCTGGACGATGCGTGCGGCGACGCCCACCGCGGAGACCACCGGACGGACGGCGACGCTCGCCATGGCTTGGGCGGCCCGGCACCTGCGGCGGCCACGGCGAGCGCTGACGCCCCGGGCCCTCCCCCACGTCCCGCACACACCCCGGCACCGGCCTCGGACCCGGCCCCGAACCCCGCCCCCGCACCGTCGCTGTGGTGATGCCTGGCCTGTGACACCGCGGGCGCCCGAGGCACGGCGGGGCCAAGGGGCCAGGCGCATCAAAGTGCCGGGTGCATCAAGGGCCGGGGCGCACCCAGGGGCAATCCCCACCAACCGCCGCGCGTCAGACGGGCCGCGTGTGCTCGATCGCGGCGTGCGCCATCGATTCCAGGCGCGACAGGGCCCGCAGGTACTTCTTGCGATACCCACCCCGCATCATCTCGGGCGTGAACACCTCCGTCAGCGGGACCCCGGACGCCAGCAGCACCACGTTGCGGTCGTACAGACGGTCCACCAGCGCCACCAGGCGCAGCGCCTGGTTCTGGTCGCCGAGCGGCTCGGCATCATCGATCGCGACGGCACGCAGCCCATCGACGTACGCCCCATACCGGCTCGGGTGCACCTGCGCGAGGTCCTCGATGAGGTCCGCCCACGCCACGCGGACCGTGCCGTCCGTGGCCGCCAGCGCGTCGAGGTCGGCGGACGTGGCCGGGGGCGGGAACTCGAGGTCGCCGCGGTGCCGGTAGTCGGGTCCGTCGATGCGCACCGTGTCGAACAGGGCCGCCACGGCCTGGATCTCGCGCCGGAAGTCCTCGGCGGCGAATCGCCCCTCGCCCAGGGCGTCCGGCAGCGTGTTGGAGGTTGCGGCCACGTCGACGCCCGCGTCCGTGAGCTCGCGCATCAGCCGCGCCATGATGAGCGTGTCGCCGGGGTCGTCGAGCTCGAACTCGTCGATGCAGACCACCTCGAACCGGCCCAGGGCCGCCCGCGCGGCCGCGAAGCCCAGCGCCCCCACGAGGTTCGTGTACTCGACGAAGGTGCCGAACGCCGCGCGCTCCCCCACGGCGAACGCCAGCGCCGCGAGCAGGTGGGTCTTGCCCACGCCGAAGCCACCGTCCAGGTACAGGCCGCTCCCCTGCGCGGCACCGCTGCGGCTCCGCCCGCGGCCCGACCACCACGAGCGCCGCAGGTGCGGCGCCGCGAACTCGCGAACCCGGGCCAGCGCATCGGCCTGCGAGGGGTGCGCCGGGTCGGGACGGTAGGAGTCGAACGACGCCTCCGCGAAGTGCGGGGGCGGCACGAGCGCCGCGATGAGCTCGTCCGGCGTGAGCACGGGCCGCCTGCCCACCAAGGTGAGGGTCACGCGCGCCAGCCTAGCGCCAGGCTCCTAGCAGGCAACATGCAACGCGGCGACGAGGCCAACCCCCGCACCGACCCCTCAGAAGCCCGTCGCCGTGTACTCGGGATAGTGGCGCTTGTACTTCCGGTAGTGGTTGAGCGTCATGCCCCACACCGCGACCATGCGCCGCAGCGCCCGGTCCGCGGGCGACATGAGCGGGCGCGCCAACGCCCGGATCGCGGCCCCCTCGACCCGCCGACGCAGCTCCACGTCGGGAAGGTACCGCAGCAGCAGCCGCACCGGCACCACCGTGTACAGCACCTCGCGGTCGACGCGCACCGGCTCGATCGCGCGCCCCTCGAGGTCCGCCACGACGTGCTCGGCGACGTTCGCGCCGGCCGCCGTGACGTACCAGTTGTTGCGGCCGATGCGCGGGTTGACCTCGAAGAACACGTGTCGCCCCGTGCGCGGGTCGAGTTTGAAGTCCGCGTTCGCAAAGCCCCGGTAGTCGATGTGCTCGAGGTAGCGGCTCATCGCGTCCATCGCGTCCGCGTACGGCTCCGTGAGGATCGCGGCGGGGATGCCGAGCGTGCCCGGCGTGTGCTCCTCGAGCAGCACCCGGCCCGTGGCGAGCAGCGTGACACGTCCCTGGGCCGAGCGGTACGCCGTGAGCGAGCGCATGTGGGTCTCGTCGCCGGGGATGAACTCCTGGAACAGGAACGTGCCCGTGAAGCCGGCGCCCGCGAGCTTCGCGATGAGCGCGTCGACCTCCTCGCGCGAGTCGAGGTGGTGCACCTTGAGCTTCCCGGCGAACTCGACGTAGTGGTACTCGGCGCTCGAGCTCGGCTTGCCCACCACGGGGAAGGTGAGGGCGTCGAGGGCGGCGGCCGTCGCATCGTCCACCCCGTCGCCGGGCCGCACGTGAACCGTGGCCGGCACCGGGATGCCGAGTGCCTCGCAGTCCTGCTGGAACCGCTCCTTCGAGGACACCCGGTCGAAGTTGTCGGCCGAGCACAGGGCGATGTCGAACAGCGGCTCGAGCCGATCCCGGTTCGCGTTGATCATGCCCACGTACCAGTCGGCGTTCGTGAGCAGGACGCGCCGCGACGACGGGTGATCGGCGGCGACCTGCTCGAGGGCGGCCACCAGGGCGGCCTCGTCCTCGACGTCCGCGACGCGCACCTCGGCGAGACGGGAGGCCTCGAACGGGCGCGTCACCACCTTCGCAAGGACCACCGAGGTCGCCCCGAAGGCCTCGTGGAAGGCGCGCACCATCGCGTACGCGCCGATGTCCCCACCGACGACGACAGGAAGGATCGTCACGCCTCGACCTCCGTGCGGTCCCCGGACCACTCCGTGTGGAAGGTGCCCTCGACGTCGATGCGCTGATACGTGTGGGCACCGAAGAAGTCGCGCTGGCCCTGGATGAGCGCGGCCGGCAGTCGCTCGGCGCGCAGGGAGTCGTAGTACGCGAGCGACGAGGCGAAGGCCGGCGCCGGAATGCCCGTCAGCGCGGCCTGCGACACCACGCGACGCCAGGCCGGCACGCCTCCCGCCACCTCGGCGGCGAAGTACAGGTCGACGAGCAGGGTGGGCAGGCCCGCGTCGCGCGTGAACGCCTCCGTGATGCGGTCGAGGAAGCGCGCCCGGATGATGCAGCCCGCCCGCCAGATGCGCGCCATGTCGCCCAGCGCGATGTCCCACCCGAACTCGTCGGAGGCCGCGCGGATCTGGTCGAATCCCTGCGCGTAGGCGACCACCTTCGAGGCGTACAGCGCGAGCCGCACGTCCTCGATGAAGGCGGCCTCGTCGGCGACGGCGAACTCGACGGTCGCCCCGGGGAGCACGCCCCTCGCCGCCTCGCGCTGCGCCGTCTGGGAGGAGATCGCGCGGGCGAAGGTCGCCTCGGCGATGCCGGTGACCGGAACCCCGAGGTCCAGGGCGCTCTTCACGGTCCAGCGCCCCGTGCCCTTCTGCCCGGCCTGGTCCTTGATGACGTCCACGAGCGCCGCGCCGGTGCGCGCGTCCGTCTGGCGCAGCACCTCGGCCGTGATCTCGATGAGGTAGGACTGCAGGTCGCCCCGGTTCCACTCGGCGAAGATGTCCGCGATGCGTGCCGGGGTCAGGCCCAGGCCCTGGCGGAGCAGGTCGTATGCCTCGCCGATGAGCTGCATGTCCGCATACTCGATGCCGTTGTGGACCATCTTGACGAAGTGGCCGGCGCCGTCGGGGCCCACGTGGGTGCAGCAGGGCGTGCCGTCCTCGGCCTTCGCCGCGATCGCCTCGAGCATGGGTCCCAGGGTCGCGTAGGACTCGGCGGGGCCGCCCGGCATGATCGAGGGGCCGAGCAGCGCCCCCTCCTCGCCGCCCGACACGCCGGATCCCACGAAGTGCAGGCCGCGCGCCGCGAGGGTCTTCTCGCGGCGCATCGTGTCCGTGTACAGCGCGTTGCCGGCATCGACGACGATGTCGCCCGGCTCGAGCAGCTCCGTGAGCTGGTCGATGACCGCGTCTGTGGGTCCGCCCGCCTTGACCATCACCACCACGGTGCGCGGCCGCGCCAGCGCCCCCACGAAGTCCTCGAGGGTCTCGCACGCCACGAACTCTCCCTCGTCCCCGTGCTCCGCGATGAGCGAGTGCATCCGCTCGACCGAGCGGTTGTGAACCGCCACCGTGTAGCCGTGCCGCGCGAAGTTGCGCGCGAGGTTGCGGCCCATCACCGCGAGGCCGGTGACGCCGATCTGTGCTGCGGGCATGGAACATCCTTCTTCAGGGGCGTGGGACTCCCCCAGCCTAGACGCACGCGGGTGCCGCCCCGGGGACGACGCACGGGCCGGGTGGCGCGCGCCGGTCCGCCGCTCGCGCGCGCCCCGGGCTTAGGCTCAGGGTTATGACCAGGGACATCGCTGAGGCACCCGCGGACTTCCGCGACGCCCTCATGTCCCTGCGCGAGGCGCCGACGCATCCGCGCGTCACCCTCACCGAGGTGCCCGCGCCGTCACGGATTGCCCCCTTCGCCGCCGCCATCAGCGGCGAGATCGACGCCCCCACCGAGGCCTCGGGCCGGTTCGTCGTGCTTCACGACCCGGCCGGCCAGCCCGCCTGGGAAGGGACGATGCGCGTGGTCGCCCTCGTCAAGGCCCAGGTCGAGCCCGAGGTGGGCCGGGACGAGCTGTGGGGGGACGTCGCCTGGTCCTGGCTCGAGGACGCGCTCGCGGGGGTCCCGCATCGTGCCCGGGGCGGAACCGTCACCAAGGTGACGTCGACCGCCTACGGCGACCTCGCGGACCGCCCGGACGAGGTGCACGTGGAGATCCGCGTGTCCTGGACCCCGACCACGACCGACCTGGCGCCGCATATCGCGGCCTGGACCCAGCTGATGGCCGCCTGCGCCGGGATGCCTCCCGCACCCGAGGGCGTGACCGTGCTGCCCGAGAGGAACATGTGACCGACGCACCCGACGAGAACCTCGACGCGACGCTGGAGGACGAGGCCGGTGACGAGCCGGGGGACGATGCGCCCGTCGCCACCCCGTTGACCGAGCCCGCGGGTGGGGTCCCCGACATCATCGACACCCCCGAGGCCCTCGCCGCCGCGTGCGAGGCCTTTGCCGTCGGCACCGGCCCCGTGGCCGCCGACGCCGAGCGCGCCTCCGGCTTCCGCTACGGCCAGACCACCTACCTGGCCCAGTTCAAGCGCGAGGGCGCGGGCATCGCGCTCATCGACACGGCGGCCCTGCCCGACCTGTCGGCCTTCGGCGAGGCGCTCGGCGACGCCGAGTGGGTCTTCCACGCCGCGAGCCAGGACCTGCCCGGCATGCGCGAGCTGGGCATGAACCCCGCCAAGGTGTTCGACACCGAGCTCGCGGCCCGGATCATGGGCTGGCCCAAGGTGGGCCTGGCGGCCGTCGTCGAGCGGGAGTTGGGCTTCGCGCTCGCCAAGGAGCACTCCGCGCAGGACTGGTCGCAGCGGCCCCTGCCCCACGCATGGCTCGTCTACGCGGCGCTCGACGTCGAGGTGCTGCTCGACCTGCGCGACGGCCTCCACCGGCACCTCACCGCGGCCGGCAAGCTCGAGTGGGCGGAGCAGGAGTTCGAGGCGGTCCGTCTCGCCCCGCCGCCCGAGCCGCGCGTCGACCCATGGCGGCGCACCTCCGGCTCCCACCAGGTGCGCGATCAGCGCGGCCTCGCCATCGTCAAGGCGCTGTGGGAGGCCCGCGACGCCGAGGCGCAGCGCCGCGACGTCTCCCCCGGCCGGGTGCTGCGCGACCAGGCGATCGTCGCCGCCGCCCAGGCCAAGCCCGACTCGCTCGAGGCGCTGCTCGCTGTGCGGGAGTTCCAGTCCAAGGGCACCCGCCGCCGCGCCGCGCAATGGTACGCGGCCGTCGAGGAAGCCATGGCGCTCGGCGAGAGGCGCCTCCCGGCACGTCGGGCGCCCCAGGGCGACGGCCCGCCGCAGCAGCGGATGTGGAAGGACAAGCGGCCCGAGGCGTTCGCGCGGCTGAGCGCCGCGAAGGCCAGAATCGGCGACCTGTCCGACCGGCACGAGGTGCCCGCTGAGAACCTGCTGCAGCCCGACGCGATGCGGCGCACCTGCTGGGAGTACCCCGGCGAGGGCGGCGAATCCTGGATCCGGAGCTTCCTCGCCGGCCGCGGGGCCCGGGCGTGGCAGATCGACCTCACAGCGCCCGCGCTCGCGGAGGCCTTCGAGTCGGCGGCCGCGCTCACGGCGGCGGCCTCGGAGTCCCAGGAGGGCTGACGCCGGCCCCGTCGTCCCGGGGTGGGGCCCACATCACCGGTCCACGCCGCTCGCCGGCCCGCTCGGATCACTGGTCCACACCGCTCACCGGTCCGTTCAGATCACTGGTCCACACGGCCATCGGCGTGTCGCCCGGCGTGTCGGGGCAACGGCGCTCGACACGCCGACGACACGCCCGTTCGTGTGTGGAGCAGTGACCTCGGCCGTGCTCCGGCGCGACCTCAGTCCCGCGCCAGCGCCGCCAGCGCCGTGTCCGCGATCGCCGACGGGTCGAGCCCGATCCGATCGATCACCTGTGCGCGCGACGCGTGCTGCAGGAACTCCCTCGGCACCCCGTGGTGCGACCACTGCGCACGCGCGCCCGCGAGACGCGCGAAGGCCGCCCACTCCTCGCCAATGCCGGCGTCCGTGAGCCCGTCCTCGACCGTCACCACGAGCTCCGCGCCCGAGATCAGTTCCAGCAGGCCCCCGGGCACCGGGTGCACCCAGGTGGCCGAGGCCGCCAGCACATCCAGCCCCTCGGCCGCGAGCTTCTCCGCGACCGACACCGCCGTGCCCGCCATCGAACCGAGCCCCATCACCACGACAGACGCGTCGCCCCCGTAGGACGCCAGCACGTCGAGGTCCCCCACCGACCGCACCGCCGGCAGCGGCGCCGCCACGGCACCCTTCGGATACCGGACCACCGTGGGTGCGTCGGAGACGTCGAGCGCCTCCCGGAACGCCCGCCGCAGGCTCGGCTCGTCGCGCGGCGCCGCGAGCCGCAGCCCCGGCACGTGCCGCAGCAGGGCCATGTCCCACATGCCGTTGTGGCTGGGTCCGTCGTCACCGGTGATGCCGGCGCGGTCGAGCATGAACGTCACCCCGGCGCCGTGCAGCGCCACGTCCATGAGGACCTGATCGAAGGCGCGGTTGAGGAACGTCGCGTACACCGCGACCACCGGGTGCATGCCGGCGAACGCGAGCCCGGCCGCGGAGGTGACCGCGTGCTGCTCGGCGATGCCCACGTCGATGACCCGTGACGGGTACCTGTCCGCGAGCGGCTGCAGGCCCACCGGCGCCAGCATCGCGGCCGTGAGCGCGACCACGTCGGGACGCTCCTCGGCGACCTTCACGATCTCGTCGGCGAACACGGACGTCCACCCGAACCGCGACGGCTCGATGGGCAGCCCCGTCTCGGGGTGGATCTTCCCCACGGCGTGGAAGCGGTCGGCCACGTGCTGCTCCGCCGGCGTATAGCCCCGGCCCTTCTCGGTGAGCACGTGCACGATGACGGGCTCCCCGTAGTCCCGCGCCTGCGCGAGGGCATGCTCGATGTGTGCGATGTTGTGGCCGTCGACGGGGCCCACGTATTTCAGCCCCAGATCCGCGAAGATGCTCGGCTCCTGCAGCAGCCCCTTGAGGGCGCGCTTGCCGTGCATGACGGAGCGGTACGCGAAGTTGCGGAACCGCCCGCGGCCCGCGAAGGTGCGCTTGCCCCAGCCCAGGAAGCTCTCGTAGCGCCGGTCCACGCGGATCCCGTCGAGCTTGCGCGCCAGGCCGCCGATCGTGGGCGCGTACGACCTTCCGTTGTCGTTGACCACGATGACCACCCGGTCCCGCGACCCCGCGAGGCCGTTCAGCGCCTCCCAGGCCATGCCACCGGTGAGGGCGCCGTCGCCGATCACGGCGACCGTGCATCGGTCCTCCTCACCCCGCAGGGTGTGGCCGCGCGCGATCCCCGCCGCCCACGACACGGCCGTGGAGGCGTGCGAGTTCTCGACGATGTCGTGGTCCGACTCCTCGCGCGACGGGTAGCCGGCGAGGCCGCCCCGCTTGCGCAGGGTCGAGAAGTCCTGGCGCCCCGTGAGCAGCTTGTGCACGTAGCTCTGGTGGCCGGTGTCGAAGACGATGCTGTCGCGCGGCGACTCGAAGACGCGGTGGATGCCCATGGTGAGCTCGACCACACCCAGGTTGGGTCCCAGGTGGCCGCCCGTGCGCGAGACGGTGTCGACCAGGAAGCCGCGGATCTCCGCCGCAAGCTCGTCGAGCTCGGCGGGCGTCAGCGCCTGCAGGTCGGCCGGGGACCCGATGCGCTCCAGCACACGTTCTCCTCACTGTCGGGGGTTGCTCCACTGTACGCGCCGCCGCACCAGGCACAGCGCAAGGCCGGTCCCGGGGACGATGCGGTGGCCGCCCCCGGGACCGGAAGGCCCCACGTTCCCGCTCAGCCCTTGACGAGCGAGCGCAGCACGTACTGCAGGATGCCGCCGTTGCGGAAGTAGTCCGCCTCGCCGGGGGTATCGATGCGGACCACCGCGTCGAAGGCCACCTCGGAACCGTCGGCCTTGACCGCACGGACCGGCAGGGTCCGCGGGTGCTCGCCCGCGCTAAACGCCGCGACGCCCGTGATGTCGAACGTCTCGGTGCCGTCGAGGCCCAGCGACGCCGCCGACTCCCCCGCCGGGAACTGCAGCGGCAGCACGCCCATTCCGATGAGGTTCGAGCGGTGGATGCGCTCGAAGCTCTCCGTGATGACCGCACGCACGCCCAGCAGCGCGGTGCCCTTGGCCGCCCAGTCGCGCGACGAGCCCGAGCCGTACTCCTTGCCCGCGAGCACGACCAGAGGCACGCCAGCCTCCGCGTAGGCCACCGACGCGTCGTAGATGGAGGTCTGCTCGCCCGAGAGGTGGTCGAGCGTGAAGCCGCCCTCGACCCCGGCACCGTCATTCGCGTCGGCCAGCAGCAGGTTGCGCAGGCGGATGTTCGCGAAGGTACCGCGGATCATCACCTCGTGGTTGCCGCGACGCGACCCGTACGAGTTGAAGTCGCGACGCTCCACGCCGTGCTCGGCGAGGTAGCGGCCGGCCGGGCTGTCGGGCTTGATCGAGCCCGCCGGGGAGATGTGATCCGTGGTGACCGAGTCGCCCAGCAGCGCCAGCACGCGGGCGCCCACCACGTCCTCCACGGCCTCGGGCTCGAGGCCCATGCCCTCGAAGTACGGGGGCTTGCGCACGTACGTCGACTCGCCGTCCCAGGCGAAGGTGTCGCCGTCGGGCGTGGGCAGGGTCTGCCACCGCTGGTCGCCCGCGAAGACGTCCGCATAGTCCTTCTCGAACATCTCCTGGGTGATGGAGGTGCCCACGATCTCCTCGACCTCGGCCGCGGACGGCCAGATGTCGCGCAGGTACACGTCGTTGCCATCCGAGTCCTGGCCCAGCGGGTCGGTCTCGAAGTCGTGGTCCATGGTGCCGGCCAGCGCGTAGGCGATGACCAGCGGCGGCGACGCGAGGTAGTTCATCTTCACGTCGGGGTTGATGCGGCCCTCGAAGTTGCGGTTGCCGGACAGCACCGAGACGACCGCCAGGTCGTTCTCGTTGACCACGTCCGACACCTCCTGCGGCAGCGGACCCGAGTTGCCGATGCACGTGGTGCAGCCGTAGCCCACCAGGTGGAAGCCGAGCGCCTCGAGGTCGGGCCACAGGCCCGCCTTCTCGTAGTAGTCGGTGACCACCTGGGAGCCGGGCGCCATCGACGTCTTCACCCAGGGCTTGGACGCGAGCCCCCGGGCGTTCGCGTTGCGCGCGAGCAGCGCCGCCGCGAGCATGACCGACGGGTTGGAGGTGTTGGTGCACGAGGTGATCGAGGCGATCACCACGGCGCCATGGTCCAGTGCTGTCTCCGTGCCGTCGGCGAGGGTGAGCGGCGCGTGCTTGTGCGGGCGCGACTTGGTCGCGACCGGGGACGATGCGGGGGCCGGTTCCTCGCCGCCGTTCGCGTGGGCGGCGATCGGGTCGGAGGCCGGGAACGTCTCGTCGACCGACTCGTCGAGTCCGTGGAGGTCCTCGTGCTTCGCGTAGTCGAGGACCGAGCGGCCGAAGGAGGCCTTCGCGTCCGTGAGTTCGATGCGGTCCTGGGGGCGCTTGGGGCCGGCGATCGAGGGCACCACGGTCGACAGGTCCAGCTCGAGGTACTCGGAGTAGGCCGCCTCCCGCGAGGGGTCGTGCCACAGGCCCTGGAGCTTCGTGTACTCCTCGACCAGCGCCACCTGGTCGTCGCTGCGGCCCGTGAGGCGCAGGTAGTCGAGCGTGACCTGGTCGATGGGGAAGATCGCGGCCGTCGAGCCGAATTCGGGGCTCATGTTGCCGATGGTCGCCCGGTTCGCGAGCGGCACCGCGCCCACGCCCTCGCCGTAGAACTCCACGAACTTGCCCACCACGCCGTGCTGGCGGAGCATCTGCGTGATGGTGAGCACCACGTCGGTCGCCGTGGCCCCGGCCGGGATCGCGCCGGTGAGCTTGAAGCCCACCACCCGCGGGATGAGCATCGACACCGGCTGGCCGAGCATCGCGGCCTCCGCCTCGATGCCGCCCACGCCCCACCCCAGGACGCCCAGGCCGTTGATCATGGTGGTGTGGGAGTCGGTGCCCACGCACGAGTCGGGGTACGCCTGGGTGGCCGCGCCCGCGACCTCGCGGGTCATCACGCCGCGCGCGAGGTACTCGAGGTTGACCTGGTGGACGATTCCCGTGCCCGGGGGCACCACCTTGAAGTTGTCGAAGGCCGTCTGGCCCCAGCGCAGGAACTGGTAGCGCTCGCGGTTGCGCTCGTACTCGAGGTCGGTGTTGCGCTCGAGCGCGTCGCGGCGGCCGAACACGTCGATGACGACGGAGTGATCGATCACCATCTCCGCCGGCGCCAGCGGGTTGATGACGGTCGGGTCGCCGCCCAGCTCCTCGACGGCCTCGCGCATCGTGGCCAGGTCGACCACGCAGGGCACGCCGGTGAAGTCCTGCATCACCACGCGGGCCGGCGTGAACTGGATCTCCGTGTCCGGGTCCGCGGCCGGGTCCCACGACGCGAGGGCGTGCACGTGGTCGGCGGTGATGTTCGCGCCGTCCTCGGTGCGCAGCAGCGCCTCCGCGAGGATCTTGAGCGAGTACGGGAGCCGCTCCAGACCAGGGACCGCATCGAGGCGATAGACCTCGTAGTCCTTCTCTCCGACGGTGAGCGTGGACTTGGATCCCAGGGTGTTCGCGGACATGCGTCTCCTCCGTGGTTCGGGGTCTCCCAGCAGCGGGTCTGCGGTCATACTATCGGCCGCCACAACAAGGTCAGCGCCGCCGCGACGCAGAACTATGCAGGTATTTCGCGGGGCGATTCCGCCGCATCGGTCGGGCCGGCCCCACGGAATCCGCAGGACCGGAAACCTTCCGCCGGGGCGAGCGCGCGGCCGCTCCCGCGCCCCGACCGGCGCGCCGGCGCTCCCCTGGTCCCGCGCGCACCTGCCTGCGCGACCCTGCTTGCGCGAACCCACTTGCGCGACCCTGCCCTCGCGCGAACCCACTTGCGCGACCCCGCTTGCGCGCGAACCTACTCCCGCACGAACGTCGCGACCGTCTCCACGTGGTGCGTCATGGGGAACAGGTCGAAGGCCTGCGCCTCGTCGAGCGCGTAGCCCCGCTCGGCCAGCAGCGCCGTGTCGCGCGCCAGCGCCACCGGGTCGCACGCCACGTACACGAGCCGCTCCGCGCCCACCGGGACCAGCGCGTCGAGCGTCTTCCGGCCCGCCCCCGCGCGGGGCGGGTCGAGCACGACGGCCTCCGCGCCCTGGCCCTCGACCAGGGACCTCCGCACGTCCCCGTGGACGATGCTCGCGGTCGGCAGGTCGTGGACGTTGCGACGGGCGTCGCGCGCCGCCCGGGGGTCCGCCTCGATCGCGGTGACGGCGCGGCCCTGCGAGGCCAGCGGGACCGTGAACAGGCCCGCACCCGCGTAGAGGTCGAGCACGCTCCGCGCCTCTCCCACCCGGTCGAGGACCGCGCCCACGAGCGTCGCGGGCGCCTCCCGGTGCACCTGCCAGAACCCGCCGACGTCGAGTTGGTACCCCCACTCGCCGTGGGTGGTCGCCACCCGCTCGCGCACGCGGCGCGGCGCGTTGTCGCGCCGGTCCGCCCGGCCGCCCTTCCACGGGGCGCCGTCGACCAGCACGCGCGCCGGTCCCTCGCCGCCCGGTGCCACGGCCTGGACCCGCGCGCCGGCGGGGAACCGGCCGCCCAGCAGCGCCTCCTCCACGGGCCCGCACGCGATGGGCAGCGAGTCCAGCGCCAGCAGCGCATCGGAGCGGTACCCATGCATGGCCGCGCGGCCCTCGGCGTCGGCCGTGGCCGTGGCGCGCGTGCGCCACCCCAACCCGGCCCGCGCATCGTCCCCCGCGGCCGCGGCCACCTCACCCGGGAAGTCCCGGTGCGCGAACCGCTCGAAGGCCTCCCGCAGGATCCGGAGCTTCCACGCCCGCTGGGCCGGCAGCGCCACGTGGCCCAGCTCGCCGCCGCCCACGCCTCCCGGCCCGGCCTCGGGCCACGGCGACGCGACGCGGTCGGGAGACTCCTCCAGAATCTCCACCGCATCGGCCCGCCAGAAGCGGTCGCTCTCCCCCGCCTCGGTGAGCCGCGCCCGCACCCGCTCGCCGGGGATCGCGTGCCGGACGAAGACCACGCGGCCCTCGTGCCGCGCGACGCAGTGGCCGCCGTGGGCGGGGGCGCCCACCTCGAGCTCGATCAGGTCCGGGTCACCGGTCACGGTGGGCCTCCTTCGCCACGTGCGCCTCCTCCGCCACGACGGGCACCTCCGCCGTCTCGGTGTCGAGCACGTCGCGCGCCGACTCGAGGTGCCACGGCACCGCCGAGACCACCACCTGTGGGATCTCGAGCAGCCGGTCGCGCAGGCGCATCGAGGCGCGGTTGTGCAGGAAGCGCTCCCACCAGCGGCCCACGATGTACTCGGGCACGTAGACGACCACCATGTCGCGCGGCGACTCGCGGTGGATGCCGCGCACGTGGTCGAGCACCGGCCCCACGAGGTCGCGGTACGGCGAGTCGAGGATGACGAGCGGCAGGCCCAGCCCCAGGGTGCCCCAGCGCCGCTGGATGCCCTTGGTGGTGTCCTTGTCGATCTGCACGGTGACGGCCTCGAGCGACGAGTGCCGCGCCGCCTTCGCGTAGGCGATGGCCCGCAGCGCGGGACGATGCAGCTGGGCCACGAGCACCACGCCGTGCGTGGCGGAGGGACGCGCCCCGGCGCGGTCGTCCTTCTCGATGGCGAGCTGCTGCGCCACGTTGGCGTAGTGGCGCGAGATGCCGTGCATGAGCACCACGAGCGCGGCGATGAGCAGCAGCGCGAACCATGCGCCGGCGCCGAAGTTGAAGACCGCGACCACGATCCACACCAGCGCAGCCACGGCGGCGGCGGCGCCGTGCAGCACGCGGGTGCCCCGCATGCGCATCCGTGCGCTACCGCTGGGCTGGAGCGCGATCCGCGCGCTCTGGAGGCGGAACATCGCGACCTGGCTCAGCACGATCGCGGCGAAGGCCCCGATGAGGTACATGTGGATGAGCTGCTGGACGCGCGCGCCCGTGAGGAGGATCAGCAGCGCCGAGGCCCCCGCGACCCACAGCACGCCGCCGCGGAACACCAGGCGGTCCGACTGCTGGGCGAGCTGGCGCGGCAGGTAGGAGTCGCGGGCGAGCAGCGAGGTGAGGCGCGAGAAGCGGCGGAACACCGCCGTCGCGGCGGCGTAGAGGATCGCGACCGTGGGCAGCGCGACCAGCCACGCCGCCGCCGGGTTGTCGAAGATACGCTCGGTCGCCTGCAGGAGCACCGGGCCCTTCTGCCAGCCCGAGACGCGGTAGCGCCACACCATGAGCGTGACCGCGAGGAAGGCCGCGGCGCCCACGAGCACCGCGATGACCAGCGTGCGGCCCGCCCGCTTGGCGCGCGGCGCCAGGTGGTACGGACCCGAGGAGGCCAGGTGCTCGATGCCGGTGACCATGACGGCGCCGGAGGCGATCGCGCCGGCGAAGGCGAACAGCGTCGACAGGCTGGCGTCGGGCGGGTTCCCGGGTGCGATCTCCTCGCCGAGGCGGGCGATGCCGCCGGCGAAGGCCACCGAGATGACCAGCAGGAACCCGAACCACACCCCGAAGAGCAGGCGCGTGCGCTCGCGGAAGCCGCGCAGGCTCGCCATGGTCATGATGGCGATCGCGACCAGCGCGATCTGGACGTGGTAGCCGGAGGTGCCCGGGACGAGGAAGTCGAGGTACTCGGCGATCGCGGCCACGGACACGGCCACCGTGAAGATGTAGTCGACCAGCAGCGACGCCCCGGTGACCACGCCCGCGGAGCGTCCCAGCCGGTCCCGGACCAGTCCGTAGTCGCCGCGCTCGTCGGGACGCTTGCGGACGTTCGAACGGTAGGCCGCGGCGAGCAGCGCCATGATCGCGACCACGCCGAGCGCCATCCACGGCAGGGCCGCCTGCTGGCCGCCGCGCCGCAGGGCGTCGATGACGGCGTCGGGCGCGTACGCCACGGTCGACAGGAGGCTCGCGCCGAAGACCCCGATGGCCAGGCGCGAGGGCAGCCGCAGGGGCTGGGCGGTGTCGGACGCGATGGGCCGCCCGAAGACCAGCAGTTTCAGCCGCTCGACAATCCCTCGCACGTCGCACCATCCTAGGGGGGAAGGGGTATACCGTGGGTCTCCGTGCACATCGTCATCATGGGCTGCGGCCGCACGGGAGCGAACCTCGCCACCGAGTTCGAGTCCCGCGGGCACACCGTGGCCGTCATCGATCGGCAGGGTGACTCGTTCCGCCGGCTGCCGTCCACCTTCGAAGGCCAGCGGATCACCGGCGTCGGATTCGACCGCGACACGCTCGTGTCGGCGGGCGTCGAGGACGCTTACGGCTTCGCGGCGGTGTCCGACGGCGACAACTCCAACATCCTCGCGGCGCGCGTGGTGCGGGAGACCTACGGCGTCGACAACGTGGTGGCCCGCATCGCCGACTCGGGCCGCGCGGCGGTCTACAGCCGCCTGGGCATCTCCACGGTCGCGCCGGTGCCCTGGACCACGTCGCAGATCGTCTCGAGGCTCCTTCCCGGAGGCACCGACTCGCTCTACGCGGACCCCTCGTCGGGCGTGAGCATGCGGCGCCTCGTCGTGCATGCCGGCTGGGTGGGTCGCCGCTATGCGGATCTCGAGTCCGCCGCCGGCGCGCGCGTCGCCTACGCGGTGCGCTTCGGCGAGCCGCTGCTGGTCTCCGCCGACACGCTCGTCCAGGACGGCGACGAGGCCTACTTCATCCTGCTCGACGTCCGCCGCGACGATGCGATGCGCATCATCGGGCGCTCCCCGGAGGTGACCGAATGAAGGTGCTGATCGCCGGAGCCGGCTCGGTTGGCCGCTCGATCGCGCACGACCTGCTCGAGCACGGCCACGAGGTGCTGCTGGTCGACAACAACCCGGCGGCGATGCGCGTCGCGCAGGTGGCCGAGGCCGAGTGGATGCTCGCCGACGTGTGCGAGCTGTCCGCGCTCAAGGAGGCCGAGGTCGACGCCATGGACGTCGTCGTCGCCGCCACCGGCGACGACAAGGTCAACCTGGTCGTGTCGTTCCTGTGCCGCACCGAGTTCGGCGTGCCGCGCACCGTCGCCCGCGTCAACAACCCCCGCAACGAGTGGATGTTCGACTCCCAGTGGGGCGTCGACGTCGCCGTCTCGACGCCGCGCATCATGACCGCAATGGTCGAGGAGGCCGTGGCCGTGGGCGACCTGGTCCGCGTCTTCACCTTCCGCCAGTCGGGCGCCTCGATGGTCGAGGTCACGCTGCCGCCGTCGTCGCCCATGGTCGGCGTGCCGCTGCGCGAGGTTCAGTGGCCCGTCGACGTGGTGCTCGCCTGCATCATCCGGGGCGACCGCACGCTCGCCCCGTCCCCCGACGACACCCTCGAGGCGCACGACGAACTGCTGTTCATCGTGTCGTCGGAGGCGGAGCCTGACTCCCTCGAGCATCTTCTGCGCCACGGGCCAGCAGCCATACGCCCCACAGCGTGAGCGCGAACAGCGGCAGGCCCATCGCAAGCTTCGCCGTGCCCAGCGCCGCGACGGCGCCGGCCAGGTAGAGCGGCACCTGCACCGCGAGCCGCAGCGCGAACATCGCGGCGAGCACCGCCGAGGCCAGCTGGTAGCGCCGCACCAGCGGCCGGTCGGCGCGCCAGTGGGTGCCCTCGCCCCGGATGAGGCCCATGACCACGCCCACGATGGGCCAGCCGACCAGCATCGACACGAGGATCCCCGCGAGGTAGCCGGCGTTGAGCCACAGTCCAGGCACGTAGTAGTCCGACGGGTCGCCCGAGCGCCACGCCCACACCGCGCCGATCGCCACGCCCACCGCGCCCGACAGCGCCTGGGTGACGGGCGTGCGCTGGATGAGGCGGATCAGCACCATGACGACCATGACGGCCGCGGCCGCGATCACGGGGATGCGGAAGCCGCCCGCCGTGAGGTACGCGACCACGAACACGACGCCCGGCGCCGAGGACTCGAGGAATCCCCGCCAGCCCCCGATCGCCTCGTGCAGGGAGAAGGTCTCGCCGCCCAACAGGCGGCCCGCGCCGGTCGCGGCGGCGGGATTCGGGGAGTCGTGCGGGGACGATGCGGGGGTCGCCTCCGCCTCGCCGGCGGGCGACGTTGCGGGATTCGCCTCCCCGGCGGGGGACGCTCCGGGAGCCACCTCCCCGGCGGGGGACGATGCGGCGGTCGCCTCGGCGTCCCGGTCGTCGCTCACGGGGCCACCAGCTCGTATCGGGGGTTGTACAGGCGCGGCAGCGACTCGGTCGCGCAGATCCGGCCCTCGACGGCCAGCCAGCGGCCGGGCTCGATGCCCGGCACCTCGCGTCGGCCCATGAAGACGGCGTCGACGCGGCCCGAGCCGTCGTCGATCCTGACGGTGAAGGCGGGCGCGACGTCCGAGGGCTCGACCTGGATGGCGACCACGCGGCCCTTGACGCGGGCCACGTCGCGTCCCTGCAGGGAGTCGATCGCGACCGTGTCGATCACGAGGTGCCCGTCGAGCCGAAGCCGCCGTCGCCGCGGACCGAATCCGGCAGCTCCTCGACCTCGACGAAGTCCGCGGTCTCGACCCGCTGGATCACCAACTGGGCGATGCGGTCGCCGCGGCGCAGGGTCACGGGGGCCGCGGCATCGGTGTTGAGCAGGGTCACGGCGATCTCGCCGCGGTAGCCCGCGTCCACGGTGCCGGGTGCGTTCACCACGGTGATGCCGTGGCGGGCCGCGAGGCCGGAGCGCGGGTGCACGAAGGCGGCGAATCCCTCGGGGAGCGCGATGCGCAGGCCCGTGGGGACCGTCGCCCGCTCCCCCGGCGCGAGCGTCACGTCGACGCGCGTCGAGATGTCCGCGCCCGCGTCACCGGGGTGGCTGTACTGCGGGAGCCGGATGCCCGGCTCCGTCGCGGCGACCAGGATCCGAGCGGACATTCAGGCCGCGCACTCCGAGCAGATGGGCTGGTCGTTCTTGAAGCTCGCCAACTGGCTGCGGTGGTGCACCAGGAAGCAGGACATGCACGTGAACTCGTCCTGCTGGGCGGGCAGCACGCGCACCGAGAGCTCCTCGCCGGAGAGGTCGGCACCGGGCAGCTCGAAGCCCTCGGCCGCCTCCGTCTCGTCCTCGTCGACCACGCCCGAGGACTTGTCGGCACGACGGGCCTTGAGCTCCTCGATCGAGTCGGCCGAGATCTCGTCGTCGGTCTTGCGCGGGGCGTCGTAATCCTGAGCCATGCGGGTGTCGGTTCCTTCCACGGGGCCTGTGGGTGAATCAATGCTTCGGGGTGCTCGTGTGTTCCCACCGGGCGGAGGCATTCTGCACTATTCCCGGCGCTCGCGCGACCCCGACCCACGCACGGGCGTGTCTCGGCGTTTCCTGCATGCGGTGCCGGATGGCCCCGCGTCACCGCGGGTGGGCGGCCCTCGTCGGCGGCCCCTGGACCACCCAGGACTACCCAGGACCACCCGGCAGCGCCCGTGATCCTGCCCCCCGGGCCGGCCGTCGGGCCCGGCCGTCGGAACTACAGGCCCCCGGCGCCCGCCGCCACCAGGGCGTCCCGCACCGCGTCCCACCGGTCCGCCGCGGCCGCCACGAGCATCGTCCCGTCGGCCGGACCGCCGTCGAGCCCGGCGACCCGCACGCCCGCCTCCGTCGCGATGAGGGCGCCCGCCGCGAAGTCCCACGGCTTGAGCCCGTTCTCGTAATAGGCGTCGACCAGGCCGGCGGCGACGTGGCACAGGTCCACGGACGCCGATCCCAACCGTCGCACGTCCCGCACCCGCGGCAGCAGGGCCGCGAGCACGCGCGCCTGGGCGGCGCGGCGCTCCGCGACGTAGCCGAACCCGGTCGCCACCAGCGTGCCGCCCAGTTCGGGCCCGCCGTCGCGCGCGATCCGCTCGCCGTTGCGCCATGCCCCTCGCCCGCGGGCCGCGCTCCACAGGTCGCCCGCGCCGGTCGCCACCGCTCCCGCCTCGATGGTCCACTCGCGCGGGTCCGGGCTGCCCGACACCGCCGCGATCGACACGGAATAGTGCGGAATGCCGTAGAGGTAGTTGACGGTCCCGTCGATCGGGTCGACCACCCAGGTGATGCCCGAGGTGCCCACTACGTCGTCGCCCTCCTCGCCCAGGATCCCGTCGTCGGGCCGGAGCGCGGCGAGGCGCTCGCGCACGAGCGTCTCCGCCGCTACGTCCATCTGGGTGACGATGTCGACGTCCGACGTCTTGGTGTGCGCGACCTCCGCTCCGGCACGGCCATCGATGATGAGCCTGGCCGCCTCCGCGGCGATCGACTGGGCGGTCTCGAGCAGGGCGGCGGTCTCCGTCATGCGGCCATCCTAGGAGCGGGGCCTCGCCGGACCGGTCCGAGCGCCGTTCCTGCCCCAGGAGCCCGCGGGCCCGGAGCGGCGCTCGAGACCACGGCCCCCTCCGGCACGGGACGAAACCGACACGCCCGGCGCGGCGCTCCGGGAGGCCCGGGTCCCCCGTGGCAACCTGAGTCCATGACGCGCCTTTCCCTCGTCGGCCCCTCGGACGACGGCCTCCACCTGGTCGTGGCCTCCGAGTCGGGCGACCGCTTCGAGCTCCCCCTGACCGATGAGCTGCGCCACGCGGTCCGCTACACGCGGCCCTCGACGCGCGCCTCCGAGTCGACCCGGACGCCGGGCTGGCCCGGTGCGTCCCAGGAGGAGGCCGACGCCCCGTCGCTGTCGCCGCGCGAGATCCAGCAGCGCATCCGCGGCGGCCTCAACGCCGCGGAGCTGTCGGAGCTCACCGGCATCCCCGCCTCGGCCATCGAGAAGTACGAGGGCCCGGTGCTCGCCGAGCGCCAGTACATCGGGGAGCTCGCGCAGCAGACGCGCATCGGCCGCGACCCCAGCTCCCCGCAGCTGGGCGAGCTGGTCACCGACCGACTGGCGGCCCGCGGCGTCGACCCCGAGACCGTGGTGTGGGAGGCCTGGCGCGAGATCGACGAGCCGTGGCGCGTGGCCGCCGACTATCACGTCTCCGGCCGCTCCGTGCGCGCTGTGTGGGCCTTCGACCACTCCGCGCGGACCGTGACCGCCGAGGACGAGGAGGCGCGCTGGCTCTCCGAGACGGAGCTGCTCGACGTCCCGATCCCGCGTCGTCACCTCAGCGCGGTGCGCGACACGGACCCGAACGCGCCCCTCGCCGAGTCGCGCCCCCTCGTGCCGGTCGACGCCCCGACCGGGTCGTCCGCGACCGCCGTCCCCGGGGACGATGCACCTGCGTCGGTGGAGCAGATGAACGCCAGGGCCGACGCGGCGGACGACGCCCCGGCCGCCGGCGGCCACCTGGACGACGCAGGCATCCTGCCCGGTCCCCCGTCGCTGCCCGATTCCGCCTCCTTCGACGACGCTGCTTCCTTCGACGACGCTGCCTCCTTTGACAACACCGTGCCCGCGCGCTCCTCGGCGGCGCCCTCCGGCACGGCGTCCTCCCCCGCCCGCGCCGTCGCCGAGCCCAGCGCCACCGAGCTCCTGCTCGAGGGCCTCGAGCTCAAGCGCGGCACCCGCGAGCAGGTCGCCGACGACGAGGACGATGACGACGACGAGGCGTTCGAGGGCTTCGGTCCCGCCCAGCGCGCCCGCCGCGGCGACGCCGCGTTCCGTGCCGCCGGTTCCGACAAGGCTGCCGGTGCATCGTCCACGGGGCCGCGGACCAAGCCGACCGCCCGTGTCGAGGACATGCACGCCGAGCCGCTCATCGAGGCGCCCGCGGAGACCGGCGAGGTCGAGCGGCGTGCCCGCCGCGGCCGCGCCTCGGTGCCCAGCTGGGACGAGATCGTCTTCGGCGCGAGGAACGACCAGGGCTGATCAGCGCCCGCCGCCCGCGACCACGAGCGGCACCTCGAGTTCCTCGGGCGTGAGCGAGCCGTGCACGCCCACGAGTCCGATCGCCTGAGGCGACTGCGTCCGTGAGTCCACCACGGTGGCGCGCCCCGTCATGGGCACGATCACGTCGCCCAGCCGCTCGCGCACATGCGGGCTGACCGGGCCCACGAGCCCCGACTCGATCAACTCGTCCCGCGTCGCGACGACGGCGTGCGTGCCGAGCGTCTCCGACCACCGCGCGGCGACCGCGTCGGCGGTGTCGGCCGCGGTGTGCAGGTGGAGCATGCGCGGCTCCCCCGCGACCAGCTCGACGTCCCGCGCGAGGGCGGGAGTCGACGCGACGTCCCACCGGGGCGCCCCGGTGACGTCGACCATCCCGTGATCGGCGGTCATGATCATCGCCGCGCCCCGCGGGAGACCTGCCTCGAGCCGGCGCAGGTCGGCGTCGGTCTCCTCGAGCGCCGCCACCCAGGCGTCGGACTGCCAGCCGTGACGGTGGCCCACCGCGTCGATCTCGCCCCAGTACAGGTAGGTGAGCCCGGGACGGCGCGCCTTGGCCAGGGCGGTTCCCACCCGCGCTCCCAGCGCATCGGCCCCGATGAACTCGCCGCCCGCCAGCGCGGCGCGCGTGAGTCCCGAACCCTCGAAGCGGGGCTTGCCGAGCGTCGTCACCGCGAGGCCGGCGGCCTCGGCGGCGGCCAGCAGGGATGGCTCTCGCTGCCACTCGTCGGGGTCGTCGGCGCCCTCCCACGAGACCAGGTTGGCGAGCCCGCCCGTGCGCGGATTGCGCGCGGAGTAGCCCGTCATGCCGGTCGCACCCGCGGCGCGCCCCGTGCCGAACAGCGCGAGCGAGGTCGCCGTGGTGGTGGGGAATCCCGCGGTCAGGGTGCCCGTCATCGCGTTGCGCAGGTAGGGCGCGTGCCCGCGTCGCGCCTCGATGAGGTGCCGGCCCAGCCCGTCGACCACGACGGCCACGACGTGGTCGGCCGCGCCCAGGCCCAGCCGCGCGCGGTCCGCCTCGGCATCCCGGCCGGGCACCGCATCGGCGATCCCGAGCGCCGCCAGCGCCGCCGGCAGCACCGCGCCCACCTCGCGGCCCCCGTAGTCGGGGACGGACAGGCCCGCCGCGGCGAGCCGGCCGGTCAGTGTCACCGAGCCGTGCCGACCGCGCCCTGCAGCACGATCGCGAAGTCCTGGAGGGCGCGGATCGAGTCGGCGCCGTCGGCGATAAGGCTGACGCGCACCAGAATGTCGTCGCCGGTCATGTTGCCGGTGTAGCCGTGGTCGGCCTCGCAGCTCTCGTCGCCGCAGGTGGCGGGCTCGAGGTCGATGCGCGAGTGGACGGAGCCGCCGACCGCGAGGACGAGCTCGTGCGGGAGGTCGTGCTCGGTGAAGTGCTCGGGCTCGTGGATCACGTGCGTCATCGCGGTGTTGCGGATCGCGCCCAGCGCGGTGGTCTCGACGGTCGCGGAGGCCTCGTGCCCGCCCTCGGCGGTGTGGCCGGCGCCGTCGTCGATGTGGACGCGGAGCAGGCGCGACTCCGTGATCACGAGCACGGTCATGTGGCGGCGGACCTCGCGATCGTCGAACGTCGTCTCGGCATGCACGAAGTGGGCGCGCACCTTCTCCGTGCCGATCGCGGTGCGCAGCACCGACCAGGCGAGCGCGGGATAGTAGCCCGCCGAGCGGACCGCCTTCTCGAGTGACGTGGACATGCCCGCTATTGTCTCACCCTTGCAGGAAGCGGCCGCGTGCCGATGTGGACGCGGCGCACGCGCTCACGGACGGCCTCCGCGTGGCAGGCGGCGGATGTCCCACGTGTGCGGGACAATACGGGCTGGACCGGACGGAACGAGGTGGAGCATGGCGGACGCGCCCGACACGCAGATCGTCGACATCGACGTGAGCGCGGAGATGGAGGCGTCGTTCCTCGAGTACGCGTACTCGGTGATCTACTCGCGCGCCCTGCCCGACGCGCGCGACGGGCTCAAGCCCGTGCAGCGGCGCATCGTCTATCAAGCCCAGGAGATGGGGGTGCGGCCCGACCGGCCGTACGTGAAGTCGGCGCGCATCGTCGGTGAGGTGATGGGAAAGCTCCACCCCCACGGCGACTCCGCGATCTACGACGCCCTGGTGCGCATGGCCCAGCCGTGGGCGCTGCGCCTGCCGCTCATCGACGGCCACGGCAACTTCGGCTCGCTCGACGACGGCCCCGCGGCCTCCCGCTACACCGAGGCCCGCCTCGCGCCGGCCTCCCTCGCGCTCACCGCGGACCTCGACGAGGACGTCGTCGACTTCGTCCCCAACTACGACAACAAGCTCCAGCAGCCCTCGGCGCTGCCCGCCGCGATCCCCAATCTGCTGGTCAACGGCGCCACGGGCATCGCGGTCGGCATGGCCACCAACATGGCCCCGCACAACCTGGTCGAGGTCGTCTCGGCGGCCCGCCACCTGCTCGACAACCCCAGGGCGACGCTCGACGAGCTCATGCGCTTCGTCCCCGGCCCCGACCTGCCCTCCGGCGGCAAGATCGTCGGGCTCGACGGCGTGCGCGAGGCCTACGAGTCCGGCCGCGGCAAGTTCACCACCCGCGCCACCACCCGCATCGAGAAGGTCACCGCACGCCGCCAGGGCATCGTGGTCACCGAGCTGCCGTACATGGTGGGCCCGGAGAAGGTCATCGAGAAGATCAAGGACGGCGTCACCGCGAAGAAGCTCGAGGGCATCTCCGCGGTCACCGACCTCACCGACCGTCACCACGGCCTGCGCCTGGTCATCGAGATCAAGAACGGCTTCAACCCCGAGGCCGTGCTCGAGAAGCTCTACAGGCACACGCCGCTCGAGGACTCCTTCTCCATCAACGCCGTCGCCCTCGTCGAGGGCCAGCCGCGCACCCTGGGCCTGCGCGAGCTGCTCAAGGTCTGGGTGGACCACCGCGTCACCGTGGTGCGGCGGCGCTCCGAGTACCGCCTCAAGGCCCGCAAGGACCGCCTCCACCTGGTCGACGGCCTGCTCGTCGCGATCCTCGACATCGACGAGGTCATCCAGATCATCCGCGCCGCGGACGATGCGTCGATCGCCCGGGAGCGCCTGCGCACCGCCTTCGACCTGTCGGAGATCCAGGCCGAGTACATCCTCGAGCTGCGTCTGCGCCGCCTCACCAAGTTCTCCCGCCTCGAGCTGGAGAACGAGAAGTCCGAGCTGCTCGCCCAGATCGCCGAGCTCGAGGAGATCCTCGGCTCCGAGTCGGTGCTGCGGTCCCTCGTGGGCCGCGAGATGGAGGCCGCGGCCGCCGAGCACGGCACGCCCCGCCGCACCATCCTGCTCGCCGACGGCGGCGCGCTCTCCCCCGCCACCCCGGCGGCGGGAGCCAAGGCGCCCGCGCTGTCGCTCGAGATCGAGGACAGCCCCTGCTACGCGCTGCTGTCGACCACCGGGCTCGTCGCCCGCACCGCCGAGGACGTCGCCCCCGAGCGCGACGGACGCCGCTCCCCGCACGACGCGCTGCGCTCCGTGGTCCACGCCTCGGCCCGCGCCGACGTCGGCGTCGTGACCACCGGCGGGCGCATCGTGCGCCTGTCGCTGCTCGAGGTGCCCGCGCTCGCTCCCACCTCGGAGCCGCCGTCGCTGGGCGGCGGCACCCCGGTCGCGCAGCTGGTCGCGCTTGAGCGCGGCGAGGAGATCGTGGGGCTCGTCCCGCTCGACGGCGCCGCTCCCCTGGCGCTCGCCACGGCGGGCGGCGTGGTCAAGCGCGTGCGCGCGGACGACCTCCCCAACCGCGACGAGTGGGAGGCCATCTCCCTCGACGACGGCGACGCCGTCGTGGGTGCGGGCGTCGCGCCCGACGGCACGGACCTCATCCTCATCGCCGACGACGCGCAGCTGCTCCACTTCGACGCCTCGCTCGTGCGCCCGCAGGGCCGCGCCGGCGGCGGCATCGCCGGTATCAAGCTGGGCGCCGGCGCGCGCGTGATCTTCTTCGGTGCGGTGCCGGTCGGCACCGAGGCGGTCGTGGCGACCGTCGCGGGCCCCTCGGACGCCCTGCCCGGAACCGCGGCCGGGTCCGCCAAGTGGACACCGCTCGAGGAGTACCCGACCAAGGGTCGCGCCACCGGTGGCGTGCGCGCGCATCGGTTCCTCAAGGGCGAGGACGCGCTGCTCCTCGCCTGGGCGGGCCCCGCGCCGGCGCGCGCGAGCTCGGGTGCGGGTCAGCCGCTGGACCTGCCGGAGGAGGCCGGACGACGCGACGGCTCGGGGGCCGCGATGCCGGCGCCGGTGGCCGGGCTGGGCTGAGCCGGGACGCGGCTCGGTCGGAACGGGGCTGGGCTGAGCCGGGTCGCGGCTCGGCCGGATAGGGGCCGTATCGGATCGCTGCTCGGTCGATTCGGGCCTGGCTGAGCCGGGTCGCGGCTCGGTCGGAACGGGGCCGCGTCGGATCGGGAGAGGGACACCCGGCGGCAACCCGCGCATCGTCCCCCGTCGGCCCGCAGGCCCCTCAGCCTCCCAGGCCCGGGGTCCCCGGCTCCTCGATGATCGCGTCGCGGTTGCGCCCCTCGCGCAGCCGCACGCCGTCGCCCACGAGCAGCACGTCGCCCCGGAAGAACCGCAGCAGCCACAGGACCGCGTCGACGTTCGCGTCGTGCGCGAAACGCACCGGCTCGGCCGCGTCCTCGCGCTCCGAGCGCCGCCCGATCACGTCCAGCACCGAGTGCACCGCAAGCGTGTACCTGCCCCGGATGACGTGCTCGAGAGGCCGCGTGGCCTTCCGGTACCGCACCTTCAGGCCCTGGCCGCCGGCCTCGACATCCGCGCGATGCCCCACCTCGGCGGTGCGGCGCACGTACAGACCCTTGCGGGGGACGATGCGGTCGACGCCCACGCCCCGCCGCATCGCGATCTCGATCGCGAAGGCGAGCCCCCAGCCCGATGCCTCGCCCGTGTTGGAGAACACGGCGACGTCGCCCTCAACCTCGCGGTCGCGCAACACGAGCACCGCGACGGTCGCGTGGCCGTTCTCGTGCGCGTCGACGGCGCCCGTGACCGCGGCGGTGAGGAAGGCACGGCGTCGATGCGGCTCGGGAACCGCCAGCAGCACGCACCCCGCGTCGGTCGCGCGCACCATGGCCTCGCGCACCTCGCCCCGCACCACGCCACCGTCGACCACCTCGATGTCGGGCCGCAGCGCACGGAACCGCGCCGTGGCGTCCGACAGCGCATCGGAGGTGTACAGCACCAGAGTCTTCGCGGCGGTGGCGACCCGGGCGGCGGCGCGGTCGCTCAACAGGTGGCCGTCCATCACCGCGATGCGGCGCGTGCGCTCCAGGACCGAATCGGGCACCGTCGTCACCCCCGCTCGTACGACCACTTGGGATCGGTGAGCAGCTTCGCGATCACCAGGCCCACCATGATCGACATCATCACCAGCACCACCTCGAGCATCGCGCCGATCGCATCGTTGTAGCGGGCCTCGTTGGCGCTCACCACGGACTGGAAGGCGAGCACCCCGGGGATCATCACCAGGACCGCCGGGACGGACAGCGTGATGTGGGGCCAGCGGGTGCGCCGCGACGCGAGAGCCGCGAGCACGCCGACGATCACGCATGCGATGACGGTGGCGGCCTGCAGCATCATGCCCTCGTCGACCAGGAAGCGGCGCAGCGTGTTCGCGACCATCCCGATCGCCGCCGCGGTCACCGCGAGGCGGCCCGGCGAGTTGAACATCAGCGCGAAGCCCAGCACGCCCACGAAGCTCGCGAGGGCGGTGAGCCCCAGGTGCTCGACCAGCGGCAGCGGCAACGGCTCGCGCACCTCCGTGCTGAGCGAGCCGACGAGCGTCATGCCCCACACGGACAGCGCGGCGCCCACCGTCATCATCGTTCCGAAGATGAGCCGTTGCGTGCCCGCAGACAGATCGAGCCGCGCCATGTCGAGCGCGCCCGTGATGAGCGGGAATCCGGGCAGCAGGAACAGCACGCACGCGATGTAGCCCGACGCGTGCACGTCCACCGAGGAGCCCGCGATGCTGTACACGCCCACCGATCCCAGGTAGATGGCGCAGGCGAGCGCCGCCGCGAGCATCGTGGTGCCGAAGGGGTTGAAGTGACGGTGGTGGAGCCACCGGCGCAGGAACTGCCCCAGGGTCGCGGCGAGGAACACCGCGATCACCTCGAGGGGTCGCGCGTAGTTGAGCACCGCGAAGCCGGCGCACGCCCCGCCCGCGTAGATCGCGTTCATGACGGGCGGGTACAGGGCTGGCTTGCCCTCGATGCGGTCGAGGCGCGCGTGCACCTCCTCCACGGTGGTGGTGCCGCCCAGGTCCCGCCGCATCTGGTCGAGCGCGCCGATGCGGTCGGCGTTGACGCCGATGCTCCGGATCTCCGTCACCTCGGTGCGGAAGATCGGGCCGCGGTGCGTGGTCGCCGTGATCTCCGTCAGGGTGACGTGCGCGGAGTGCCGGTCGATGCCGAGCGAGTGCGCGACGGCGGCCATCGCCTGCTTGACGCGGTAGCTCGCGGTGCCGGACGCGAGCATCATGCGACCCATCCTGAGGATCGCGCCGGACTGGCGGATCAGGCCGACCGGCTCGAGCGAGTCCTCGGGCGCGACGGCGCGGTCGGGGGTGCCGGGCTGGTCCGGGGTGCCGGGCTGGTCCGGGGTGCCAGGTTGGTCCGGGGTGCCAGGTTGGTCCAGGGTGCCGGGCTGGTCCGGGGTGCCGGTGTGTTCGGTCATCGCCGCCTCAGCGGGGAACGCCCACGCGCCGGTGCCAATCACGGATGCGTCGCAGCCGCTCGCGCTGGATGCGGACGTCGACCCGCGACAGCCCGGCGATGACCACCACGCCCATGACGATCACCGCGACCTCGACTCCCACGGCGGCGCCCATGAGGATCAGCACGGTCACCACGGCTGCGACCACCGCGGCGCCCAGCATCGCGAGGCCGTGGCCCCGCGTGGCGCGCTCGCGGATCCACAGCTCGTCGAGGAACTCCTCCTCGCGGTCCGCGGCGTGGAGCTCGTCCTCGAGCTGGGGGCAGCGGGCGGGCAGCCCGATGGGCGAGTGATGGCGGAACACGGACTGGCGTCCGCGCGGGTGGAGCCGCGGGCTGTGGTGGTACCCGTAGGGGTGCACCGGGCAGGGCGGAGCCTCCTCGTCGTACACGCGGGTCATGCGTCGATCCGCGACTGGTCGAGCGAGGCGGCGCCGGCGACGATGAACTCGCGCCGGGGCGCCACGTCGTTGCCCATGAGCAGTTCGAACACGCGCTCGGCGGCGGCCGCATCGGCGCTGGTGACGCGCCGCAGCGACCGACGCGACGGGTCCATCGTGGTCTCGGCCAGCTGGTCGGCGTCCATCTCCCCCAGTCCCTTGTAGCGCTGGATGTCGTCCTTGTACTTCCGGCCCGCGCGCTTGAGGTCGCGCAGGGTCGCCTGCAGCTCGGGCTCGGAGTACGTGTAGATGTACTCCTTGGGCCGGCGGGCGCTGCCCGAGACCTCGATGCGGTGCAGCGGCGGAACCGCGGCGAAGACGCGTCCCGCGTCCACAAGGGGCCGCATGTAGCGGAAGACGAGCGTCAGCAGCAGGGTGCGGATGTGGGCGCCGTCGACGTCCGCGTCCGTCATCATGATGATCTTGCCGTAGCGGGCCTGCTCGAGGTCGAAGGTGCGGCCCGAGCCGGCGCCGATCACCTGGATGATCGAGGCGCACTCGGCGTTGTGGAGCATGTCCGTGATGGACGCCTTCTGGACGTTGAGGATCTTGCCGCGGATGGGCAGCAGCGCCTGGAAGTCGGAGCGGCGCGCGAGCTTCGCGGTGCCCAGCGCCGAGTCTCCCTCGACGATGAAGAGCTCCGACTGCTCCACGTCGTTCGACCGGCAGTCCGCGAGCTTGGCGGGCAGCGAGGACGTCTCGAGCGCGTTCTTGCGGCGCGAGATCTCCTTCTGCTTGCGCGCGGCCACGCGGGCCCGCATCTCCGCGACGATCTTCTCGAGCACCGTGCTCGCCTGCGCCTTGGTGTCGCGCTTGGTGGAGGTGAGCAGCTTCGTGACCTCCTGGTCGACCACGCGCGCCACGATGGCGCGCACGGGACCGGTGCCCAGCACCTCCTTGGTCTGCCCCTCGAACTGCGGCTCCGGGATACGCACGGTGACCACCGCGGTGAGGCCGGCCAGGATGTCGTCCTTCTCGATGCGCTCGGCGCCGTCCTTGCCCGTGAGCTTGAGGCGGCGCGCGTTCGACGTGATCTGGGTGCGCAGCGCCTTCACCAGGCCCTGCTCGAAGCCCGCGAGGTGGGTGCCGCCCTTGGGCGTCGCGATGATGTTGACGAAGGAGCGGATGTCCGTCTCGTAGCCGGTGCCCCAGCGCAGCGCCACGTCGACGAGGCACGTGCGCTCGACCTCCTGGGAGACCAGGTGGCCATTCGCCTGGAGCACCGGGACCGTCTCCGTGTAGGTGCCCTCGCCGGTCACCTCCCACGTGTCCGTGAGCGCCGGGTCGATCGCGTTGAAGTCGACGAAGTCCTTGGCGCCGCCCTCGTACCGGAACGACTCCTCGTGCGGGTCCTGGGGGTCGCGCTGGTCGCGCACCACGAGCTCGAGGCCCGGCACCAGGAACGCGGTCTGCCGCGCACGCACCAGGAGGTCGTCGTAGGAGAACGAGGCGCCCTTGTTGAAGATCTGCCGGTCCGCCCAGTAGCGGATGCGCGTGCCCGTCGCGGAGCGTGCCACCTTGCCCACGACGTCGAGCGAGGATCCGGTGGTGAACGGGGAGAATGCGGCGTCCGGCGAGGGTTCGCCATCGCCGTCCGCGAACCGTCCCGGCTCGCCGCGGTGGAAGGCCATGTGGTGCGTCTTGCCGCCGCGGTCGACCCAGACGTCGAGCCGCTCGCTCAGCGCGTTGACCACGGACGCGCCCACGCCGTGCAGTCCACCGGAGGCCGCGTACGAGCCGCCGCCGAACTTGCCACCCGCGTGCAGCTTCGTCATGACGACCTCGACGCCCGTGAGCCCGGTCTTGGGCTCGACGTCGACGGGAATGCCGCGGCCGCGGTCGCGCACCTCGACGGAGTCGTCGGGGTGCAGCACGATGTCGATGCGCGCGCCGTGCCCGCCGAGCGCCTCGTCGACCGAGTTGTCGATGACCTCCCACAGGCAGTGCATGAGACCACGCGAATCCGTGGTGCCGATGTACATGCCGGGGCGTTTGCGGACGGCCTCGAGTCCCTCGAGGACCGACAGGTGCCGGGCGGAATAGGTCTCACTGCTCACCCGCAGATTCTAGGCGCGAGGGCAGACGTTGTGATGCCGCCTCGCCGTTCCAGGGGACGATGCGCGGGACGGGAGCGGCGCGGCGGGGGACGATGCGCGGGCCGGGCGACGCACGGCCGCCGCCGATGCGGGGGCCAGCAATGTTGGGGCCGACGATGCGAGGGCCGACGGGGCCACGGCGGCCACCCGCCTCGGGGGGCCGCGCCCTGACGGCGCGGGCCTGGGCACCGCCACGCCGACGTGCCACGGCTTGCAGGATCCCCACCAAGGGTGTAGACATGGTCAGGCACACCCCAAGAGTTCGTAAAGCACGAGGGATCAACACCGAGACATCGCCAAGAGGAGGCATCGTGACCGTCGAGACCGTTGCGCAGCAGACCGCTTTCACCGCTCAGCCCGCCATCGACTCCGCACCGACCGTGGACCCGCGCCTGGTCCGCACCTGGGCCGCCTCCCCCAAGGTCACCGACCGCTACCGCGCCGGCCAGCACCCGTGCGCGGAGCCGGCCACGCTCGTCGCCCTCGCGAACGACATCGCCGCGACCGTGCGCCGCGCCGTCGCCCTCAACCCGGCCGCGCCCGAGTCGATCCTCATCGACCTCGCCTACGACGCCTCCCCCGACGTGCGGCTCGCGGTCGCCTCGAACCCCGCCGCCCCCGTCCAGGCCCGCGAGGCCCTCCGGGAGGACGCGGTGACCTTCGTCCGTCTCGCCGCCGCCGCGGCCTGACCCGCACCGCGCATCGTCCTCGGGCGGTGCGCACCCCGCGCACCCCGCGCCCACGGCGCTCCCCGGCCCGTGCGCCACGCGGACTAATTCTTCGCCTCGCAGCGTTGCGCCTGGCAAGGAGGCCAGCATGGCGACTTTCGCAGCACCGGACACGTCCAGGCGCCGCGCGCCCCACCCCGCTCAGCGGGTCGTGATCGGGGCCGGGGCCCTCCTCGCGATCCTCGGCGCCGCGTGGGGTGCCGGAGCCTTCGGCGGCACGCCGATCCAGGACGCCGCGGGCGGAGCTCTCGCGGCGGATGCGACGCTGCTCGCCCCCGCGACGCCGGCATTCGGCATCTGGTCCGTGATCTACACGGGCCTCGCAGGCTTCGCGGTCCTCCAGGCCATCCCACGCACAGGCTCGAGCCCGCGCCTGCGGCGCGTCGCGTGGCTCGTGCTCGTGGCGATGGCGCTCAATGCCGCATGGATCGCGGTGGTCCAGGCCGGCGAGGTGGTCGGCGCGGTCGGCGTGCTCGCCGCGATCGTCGCCGTGCTCGGATGGGCCGCCGCGCGCCTCACGCGCGAGCGCCCGGACTCGTGGATCGAGGCGGCCCTGCTCGATGTGCCCGTGGGCCTCTACCTGGGCTGGGCGGCGGTCGCCACCGTGGCCAACGTCGCGGCCGCCGGTTCGGTGCTGCTCGGTACGGCGCCGGACGCGGGCCGCTGGGCGGCCGTCGGCGCCCTCGTCGCGGTGCTGCTCATCGCCGTCGCGATCGTGCGCGACCTGCGCCCCTCGACCGCGCTCCCCTGGTCCGTCGCGCTGGCGATGATCTGGGGCACGGCATGGATCGGCGTCGGCAGGCTCGAGGCGGGCCCGCTCGACGCGGTCGTGGGCTGGACGGCGATCGCCGTGGCCGCCACGATCGCGTGCGCCGCGTGGCTCGCCGACGTCACGGTGGCCCTCGCCCGGCGTTCGCGCCTGCGGCACACACGGGAGCGCGAGCTCGCCGCCTCCCGCCGCTCCCCGTTCGGCCGGATCCTCCGCGGGCCCGGGCGCGCGCCCGCCGCAGACAACGGCTCGCGCCACCGGGCGCCCCGACGCCGCGAGGCCTGACGCCGCAAGGCCTGCCACCGCGAGGCCTGACACCGCGAGGCCCGACGCTCGGCGTCAGTCGCGCCGGGCGACCCTCACCGACGTCATCGCGATGTTGTCGTGCTTCACGAAGAATCCCAGGTCCTGGTACAGGTGGAGGCCCGCGGGGCTCGCGTGCAGCTCGACCACCTCGATGCCGCGGCGGTCCGTCTCCGCGAGCAGCGCCTCCATCACGGCGCGCGCGTAGCCCTTGCGCTGGTGCTGCGGCGCGGTCGAGACCCACTGGATGTATCCCATGTGGTGGGCTCGGGCTCCCGGCCGCGCGAGTCGCGGCGCCACGTTCACCAGCCCGCAGGACGCGAGACCGCCCTCGGGCGCGTCGATGACGCACCCGAACAGGTCGTCGCCGAGGCGCTCGCGGACGGTGTCGGTCGCCTCGACGGCCCACATGGGCGTGGGCCGCGCGCCCACGGCCTTGTACATGAGCGCACCCAGGTGGACGATCTCGGCGGCATCCGCCGCGACGGCGGCGCGCACCCGGCCGGGCTCAGACACGCGGACACCACCCCAGGGTTCGCGCGAGGACGATGCGCGGTTCGCTCATGCTCCGCCCCTTCCGCCGATCTTCCGAACGGGGACGATGCTAACCCGGCCTCGTGCCGCTCGGCAGGAAGCGCCATACCCCGGGCCACCGGCCACTTTTGCCCCACCTTGGGACCATGGTCCCCAGTTGTGTGACAAGTCCCACGTGGCGGCAAAGTCCACCAAAGATCAACGTTTCACTGAGTAAAGTCCGTTCCCATGACTTTCATCGAAGACATGTTCGCCAGCGCCGGCGGCTATCTCTGGGAGTGGGCAGTGCTGCCCCTCGTCGCGTGCCTCGGCCTCTACTTCACCATCCGCACCGGAGTCGTCCAGCTGCGATTCCTTCCCCACATGATGCGCCTGGTCACGGACCGCCGCACCACCACCCCGGAAGGCGGCAGGGGCATCTCGTCCTTCCAGGCCTTCACCGTCTCCGCGGCGTCCCGCGTGGGCGTCGGCAACATCGCGGGCGTCGGCACCGCGATCGTCGTCGGCGGCCCGGGAGCCGTGTTCTGGATGTGGCTCATGGCGTTCGTCGGCGGCGCCTCGAGCTTCATCGAGTCCACGCTCGGCCAGCTCTACAAGGTCCGTGAGGGCTCCACCTTCCGCGGCGGCCCCGCGCACTACATCACGCGCGGACTCAAGGCGCGCTGGGCGGGCGTGCTCTTCGCGGTCATCCTCATCGTCTGCTTCCCGTTCGCGTTCTCCTCGCTGCAGGCCAACACCATCGGCGCGACCCTCGCGGCCGCCGTCGGCGGCGAGACCCCCGGCTGGCTCATGCCCGCCATCGGCATCATCCTCGCTGCCCTCACCGCGGCAGTGATCTTCGGCGGCGCCCGCCGCATCGCCAGCGTCACGGCCAAGCTCGTGCCGTCGATGGCGCTGCTGTACCTCATGGTCGGCCTCGTCATCGTGGTCCTCAACTTCGACCACCTCGGCACCGTCTTCGGTCAGATCGTCGGCGACGCCTTCTCGGGTCAGTCCGTGGCCGGCGGCGCGATCGGCACCGTCATCATGGTGGGCGTCCAGCGCGGCATGTTCTCAAACGAGGCCGGCCTGGGCTCGGTCCCCAACGCCGCGGCGAGCGCCAACGTGAGCCACCCGGTCAAGCAGGGCCTCGTCCAGACCCTGGGCGTGTACTTCGACACCTTCCTCGTGTGCTCGATCACCGCGTTCATCATCCTGGTCACCGCTCCCGAGCTCGCCGGCGCCGAGCGGGGCATCGCCCTCACCCAGGGCGCCCTGGTCGACAACCTGGGCTCGTGGACCACGGTGCTGCTCGCGCTGGTGATCTTCCTGCTCGCCTTCAGCTCGATCCTGGGCAACTACTTCTACGGCGAGTCGAACCTCGAGTTCATCGCCCGCGGTCGCACCGCGCTCGCCGTCTACCGCACCCTCGCGGTGGCCGCCGTCTTCGGCGGCACCGTGGCCTCGGCCTCGCTCGTCTGGACGGCCGCCGACGCGATCATGGGCGTGATGGCCCTGGTGAACCTGGTCGCGATCGCGTTCCTGTCGCCCATCGCGTTCCGCCTCCTGCGGGACTACGGCCGTCAACTGCGCGAGGGGCGCGACCCCGAGTTCCGCCACGCGGACATGCCCGACCTCGAGGGCATCGAAGCCTGGGGCCCCCGCGCCGCGGAGTCGGCCGACGACGACGACCTCGACGGGGACGCCGACCGCCGCCGCGAGCCCGCGCTGGTCTGACGCCGACGCGGCTCCGCCGCGCACGCCACCACCCCGCGCACCCCACCCAACTCACCACCACACCCGGCCCGGCAACCCCGGCGCCACGACCTCGACGGCCGGCCCGTGCATCGTCCACCGATGCCCGGGCCGGCCGCCGCCGTTTCCGGGACCTTGTTCCATTCCTCATCACCACACGCCCACCGCGCCTCAGCCAATGAGACGCATGTATCGCGAGACGGGCCGGGAGTCCCGCGATTGTCCCGTATGCCGCGCTTACGGTGTTCGGCTATGGAATCCCTTGAGAGCACTGTCGCGCAGTTCGCCGACACGGTCTGGTCCTGGGCCGCCGTGCCGATCGTGCTGGCGCTCGGCCTGTACTTCACCATCCGCTCGGGCTTCGTCCAGGTGCGGCTCCTGCCGCGCATGCTGGGCACGCTGACCGACCGCACCCCGACCGACGCCGAGGGCAGGCCGCAGTCGCTGTCCGCCTTCCAGGCGTTCACCGTCTCCGCCGCGTCGCGGGTGGGCATCGGCAACATCGCCGGCGTCGGCACCGCGATCGCCATGGGCGGTCCCGGCGCCGTGTTCTGGATGTGGATCATGGCCTTCGTGGGCGGCGCCTCGAGCTTCGTCGAGTCCACGCTCGCGCAGCTGTACAAGCGCCGCGACACCGACGGCTTCCGCGGCGGCCCCGCGTACTACATGGAGCGCGGGCTCAAGGCGCGCTGGCTCGGCGTCTTCTTCTCGGTGCTGCTCATCGTCTCGACGCCCATCGCGGTCAACGCGCTGCAGTCGAACACCATCTCCGTGACCATCCAGGGCACCGTGGGCGACGGCGCGCCCACCTGGCTGCCGTACGCGATCGCCGGTGCGATCGCGGTGCTCACCGCGGCGGTCGTCTTCGGCGGCATCCACCGCATCGCGAACGTCACGCAGGCCCTCGTGCCCGCGATGGCGCTGCTGTACCTCGCCGTCGGCGCCGTCATCCTGGTGATCAACTGGGATCAGCTGCTCCCGGTCTTCGGCGACATCTTCGACGACGCGTTCTCCGGCCGCTCCGTCGCCGGCGGCGCGATCGGCACCGTCATCATGATGGGCGTCCGCCGCGGCATCTTCTCGAACGAGGCGGGCCTGGGCACGGCGCCGAACGCCGCCGCGAGCGCCGCGACGACTCACCCCGTCAAGCAGGGCCTCGTGCAGACGCTCGGCGTCTACTTCGACACCTGGCTCGTGTGCTCGATCACCGCGTTCATCATCCTGGTCTCGCGGCCCGACCTGTCCGGCACGCCGGACGGCATGACGCTGACCCACGACGCGATCGTCGGCTCGCTGGGCTCGTGGTCCGGCGTGCTCATCACCGTGATCGTGTTCCTGCTGGCCTTCTCCACCATCCTGGGCTGCTACTTCTACGGCGAGGCGAACCTCGAGTTCATCACCACCAAGAAGGGCTGGCTCGCCATCTACCGCGCGTTCGCCATCGCCGCGGTGTTCGTGGGCGCGCTGTCCTCGGCCGCGCTCGTGTGGAACCTCATGGACGCGATCCTCGCGCTGCTCGCGGTGACCAACCTCGTCGCCATCGCGCTGCTGTCGCGCCACGCCTTCGCCCTGCTGCGCAACTACTCGGAGCAGGCCAAGCGAGGCCTCGATCCGGTGTTCACGCGCGACCAGCTGCCCCAGATCGAGAATGTGGACGCGTGGGAGGACTACGAGTCCGTCACGGGGCTGTCCGCGGACACGGACCAGCGGGGCACCAACACGGCCAGCGCCGATGCACGGGAGACGGTCGCCTCGAGCTGACCCTTCCTGTGCGGACGCCCCGGTTCCGCCTGCCCGCACCCGATGGGCCCCCGCCGCACGGCGGGGGCCCATCGTCGTCTCGGGAGACGGCGAAGGCGCCCTCCCCCATGCGGGGAAGGGCGCCTTCTCCATGTGCTGGCACCCCGCTCGGGGGCGCCTCCATCAGTCCAGGTAGTCGCGCAGCACCTGCGAGCGCGACGGGTGGCGCAGCTTCGACATGGTCTTGGACTCGATCTGGCGGATGCGCTCGCGGGTCACGCCGAACACGCGGCCGATCTCGTCGAGCGTCTTGGGCTGGCCGTCGGTCAGGCCGAAGCGCATCCCGACCACGCCGGCCTCGCGCTCGCTGAGCGTGTCCATCACCTTGGTGAGCTCCTCCTGGAGCAGCGTGAAGCCCACCGCATCGGCGGGCACGACCGCCTCGGAGTCCTCGATGAGGTCACCGAACTCGCTGTCGCCGTCCTCGCCCAGCGGCGTGTGCAGCGAGATGGGCTCGCGCCCATACTTCTGGACCTCGACGACCTTCTCGGGCGTCATGTCGAGCTCCTTGGCGAGCTCCTCGGGCGTGGGCTCGCGGCCCAGGTCCTGGAGCATCTGGCGCTGGACGCGCGCGAGCTTGTTGATGACCTCGACCATGTGGACCGGGATGCGGATGGTGCGCGCCTGGTCCGCCATCGCGCGGGTGATGGCCTGACGGATCCACCAGGTCGCGTAGGTCGAGAACTTGTAGCCCTTGGTGTAGTCGAACTTCTCGACCGCGCGAATGAGGCCCAGGTTGCCCTCCTGGATCAGGTCCAGGAAGAGCATGCCGCGGCCCGTGTAGCGCTTGGCGAGCGAGACGACCAGGCGCAGGTTCGCCTCGAGCAGGTGGTTCTTGGCGTGACGGCCGTCGTTCGCGATCCACTCGAGCTCGCGACGCAGCTTGGGGGCGATCTTCTCCTCACCCGAGAGCTTCTCCTCGGCGAACAGGCCCGCCTCGATGCGCTTGGCGAGGTCCACCTCCTGCTCGGCGTTCAGCAGCGCGACCTTACCGATCTGCTTGAGGTAGTCCTTGACCGGGTCGGCGGTGGCGCCGGCCGTCATCACCTGCTGGACCGGGGCATCGTCGTCGGACGAGCCGAGCACGAAGCCGCGGGCCTCGCCCTCCTCCTCGGGCTTACCGGACTTCGAGGACGCCTCATCGCCCGAGACCTCCTCGGCGCTGGGCTCGCGGTCGTCGTCGGCGGCCGCCTCGTCCGCGTCGTCGCCCTTCTTCGCGGAGGCCTTGGTGGCCTTCTTGGCGGCGGGCTTCTTCGCCGCAGGCTTCTTGGCGGCAGGCTTCTTGGGCGCGGCCTTGCGGGCCGGCGCGGTGGCGGTCGACTCGTCGGCGCCCGTCTCCGTCGACTCCTCGACGGCGTCGGTCTCGGCCTGCGCGGCCTTGGCCTTCGAGGCGGCCTTGCGCTTAGGGGCCGTGGTGGACGTGGATGCGGCTGCGGTAGACGTGGCCTGCTCCTTCAGGTTGGACGCGCCGATGCGCGGCGCGGAGGGCGGAGGGGGTTCGCTCATCGCGATGCCGGCGTGCCCGGTGTGAACGGACCCTCCGACGAGGCGATGATGCTGAAGCGACCCGGATTCCCTCTCGACCGGTCACGGAGTGGATGGTGAGCCTCCGCTGGCCGCCTCACGCAAATCCATTAGATTGTAGCGCCGAACCGCGACCGCGCAAGCCACGACACTCAGTGCACCGAGGCCGCAATGCGTCCGCGAGGCCCGACCCCCTCAGAACGCGGCGGACCGGTCCACTGTTCCCACCCGGCGTCGCGCGCATGCCGGACCCCAGGACCGCCCGGCTCCGCTCCGGCCGCCCCCGAGGACCCGTCACCGTCCCCACGCCGGGCGCGCATCGGGCGCACCCGGATGCGTCAGGAATCCGCCGGCGCCGAGTCCACCAGGGCGGTGACCAGCGCCGCCAGCCGGTAGTCCGGGTCCGCGGCGAGCGCCTCGGCGCACCATCCCAACGCGTCCTCGGGCGCGCCCTCCCACCAGGCGAGCACCCCGAGCATCGCGGCCGCCGGTGCATACCGATCCACCGTGGCGTGGGCGAGGATTCCGTGGAGCAGCGCCGTCGCGCGGTGCGTCCGGGCAGGACGAGGCGGCCTGGCCGGCCGCAGACCGGTGCCGAGCGCCGCTCCCACGGCCTCGGAGTCGGTGCCGGCCAGCGCATCCGCCACCGCGCGATCGGCCCCCGGCACCAGGGCGAGCAGCACGGCATCCCTCACGCGCACGTCCGCGATGCCGGCGGCGAGCCGCCCCAGCGCGGGCGCATCGGCCGGGGCATCTCCGTCGAGTGCCGCGACCCACTCCGCCAAGGATTCGTCCCGCCAGCTGGCGAGCGTTCCGCGCCTGCCCTGCCACCGCCGCGCCGCACGACCCGCCCGGCGCCGATCCTCCTGCGGAGCACGGGCCACGCCCCGGAGCCGACCCGCGCGGCGCATCCGCACGACGCCCTCGGGTCGTTCCTCCGGGATCGCCCGCCCGGCGGGCGGACAGCAGTCGGCGGCGCGGCAGCCGGGCGCGAAGTACGTGCGCCCCGCCACCGCCCACCGCGACACCTCCCCGACCGTCTCGAGCAGCGCATCCGCAACCGTGTCGAGGGCCGGACAGCCCCGGCGGACGTCGTCGTCCGTGTAGCACAGCGCGACCGCCTGACGCGTGGTCTCGCGGGCCGCCTGCGCCGCGATCGAGCGGGCGATGTCGGGCCCGTGCGGGCCGAGCACCTCGACCCTGTCGACCCGCATGACCGCGGCGAGCATCCCACCGGGCCTCAGGAGCACCACGACGACGCTCTCCTCGGGCACGAAGCCCAACAGGGTCGGCACGCTGGCGACGAGTTCTCCGGGACCGGTGATGGCTGGCATGGAGCCAGGCTCGCGCCGGGACGGCGGAGGGACGATGCGGCGACGGCCGTTCGTGGGATGGGCGCCTCGATGCACGGCCTGGGGACATCGCCCCGTAGCCTGGCCCGCATGACCGCCCGCCGCGACGACGCCCCCGAGACCAGGCCCGACGACGCCCCCGAGACCAGGCCCGACGACAGCCCCGCGACGACACTCGACGGCCGCCTCACGGCAGCTCTCGACCGCGCCCACCGCGCCATGGGCCCCGCGGGCGCCGCCGCAGACGACCTGCACCGGCACCTGGCCGCGTCGTCGGCGGGGGGCAAGGCCTTCCGCGCCCGCCTGCTCCTCGCGACGTTCGACGCCTGCGTCGCGGCGGACCCGGGCCCCGAGCCGGAGGCGGACCGCTCCCGCGCGCTCGACCTGGCCGCGGCGCTCGAGCTGTTCCAGACCTCGGCGCTCATCCACGACGACGTGCTCGACGGCTCCGACACGCGCCGCGGCAGGCCCGCCGCGCATCGGGCCTTCGAGGCCGAGCACCGCCACGGCGGCTTCACCGGCGACGCCAAGGACTACGGGCGCGCGGGCGCCATCCTCGCGGGCGACGCCGGACTCATCGCCGCCCTCGCGACGGCCGGCGCGGACCGCGTGGGCCCCCGCGCCGCGGCCCTGTTCGTGGAGATGGCGCTCGTCGTGACCGCGGGGCAGCACCTGGACATGCGGGTCGCGGTCGAGCCGTGGGGCGACGCCGACCAGCTCGAGGCCGGGATCATGCGCGTGATGCTGTCCAAGACCGCCTCCTACACGGCCGAGATGCCGCTCGCCATGGGTGCGGCGGCCGCCGGAGCCGACGGCGCCACGATCGACGCGCTGCGCGCCGCCGGGCGGCCCCTGGGCGTGGCGTTCCAGCTGCGCGACGACCTGCTGGGGGTCCTGGGCTCGCCGGAGGAGACCGGGAAGCCCGTGGGCGACGACCTCCGCGAGGGCAAGCGCACCCTGGCGGTGCACCACGTTGTCGCCCACGGCACCGAGAGCGAGCGCGCGGCGCTCCTCGCCGTGCTCGGACGCCACGACGCCTCGGACGACCAGATCGCCGCGGCGGTCCAGGCGCTGCGGGACGCGGGCGCCGTCGACGCGGTCGAGGCCCGGATCGAGGCGCTCGCCGGCGAGGCCCGCGAGGCCCTCGTCGCGGCGCTCGCGCACCCCGAGGGCGTGCTCGCCATGGTCGACGCCGCGACCCGCCGCCGCACCTGACGGCCAGGCCGCGTCACCCCCAGGCACCGTCTCGACGGACGATGCGCGGACGGGCCCTCCCTTGGGCCTCGCCGGAGGCGGGCGAGGGTTAGAGCAGCGCCTGGGCGAGACGTCGCACGTGCGCGCGGCGACCCTCGCACAGCGCGCCGAGCGGCGAGGTGCCCAGCTCCTCCTCGTGCGCCATCAGCCAGTCGGCGGCCTCCTCGTCGGCGAAGCCCGCGTCGCGCAGCAGCGTGAGCGTGCCGCGCAGGGTGGCGACCACCTCGGGGCCGTCCTCGCCTTCGACGATGGTGGCGGCCGGGATCTGGAGCGTGCTGCGCTCGCCGCGCCGCACGGCGAAGAGATACCCCTCGCGCAGGAGCTCGCGCACGTGGCTGGCGGTGGTGCCCAGGCGCTCCGCGTAGTCGGGAACGGTGAGCCAAGTGTCGTCGACGGTCATGGGACCAGGGTACAAACGCCCTCCCCTGGCCCGATGCCAGGCGGCGTGCCCTTGCCACGAGGGGCGCGCTCCCGTAGGTTCACAACTGCCCCACCTGTCACACCAGCCCCAGACGCCCCACCTGGAGACCCGATGACCGCGACCGTCCCTCCCCCGCGCCACGCCTCGGGCCCCCTCGTGCCCCTGGCCACCGCCGAGTTCCCCCGGCCCGACACCGCGGCGATCCGCTCCGCGGCCGTCCTCGCCGCATGCGCCGCCTCGTTCACCGTCGCGCCCGCCGCCATGGCGGACGCCGAGCACAGGATCGCGCCCGGAGACACCGTCTCCGCGCTGGCCCACCGCTACGGGAGCTCCGTCTCCGCGATCGTCGCCGCCAACGGACTCGACGCGCGCGCCACGATCTACGCGGGCCGCACCCTCACGATCCCGACCGGCGACGCGGCCGCGAGCCCGAACTCCGCCTCGACGTCGAACCCGGCCGCCGCATCGTCCGCCGCCCAGGCGACCACCGCATCGTCCTCCGCGACCCACACCGTCGCCCCGGGCGACACCGTGTGGGCGCTCGCGCGCCGCTACGACACCACGGTCACGGCGATCGTCGAGGCCAACGGCCTCGACTCGCGCGCCCTCATCCGGGTGGGGCAACGACTCACCCTGCCGGGGGCGGCGGCCACCTCCGCGCCCGCGCAGCCGGCGGACACGACCACCGCGACGGCGACCACGGCCACCCAGGCCACCGCGGCCACCCAGTCCACCTACACCGTCCGCGCGGGCGACACCCTCTCGGGGATCGCGGCGCGCCACGGGACCACCGTCGCCGCGCTCGCCGCGGCGAACGGCATCGACAACCCGGGCCTCATCCGCATCGGTCAGCGGATCGCCCTGTCCGGCGCGGCCGGCACCGCCGGCGCCTCCTCCACGGGGACCTCCTCCACGCCGCTGGTCGGCGACACCTTCCTGGGACGCACGTACCCGTCCGACGTGGTCGCCGCGGCCAACGTCAACAAGGCCGCGCTCCTCGCCAAGGAGGTGCCGTCCCGCGCCGCGATGCGCGAGATGATCGCGTCGACCGCCCGCGCCCACGGCGTCGACCCGGCGCTCGCGCTCGCGGTCGCGTATCAGGAGTCGGGCTTCAACATGCGCGCGGTCTCCCCGGCCAACGCGATCGGCGTGATGCAGGTGATCCCGTCGTCCGGCGAGTGGGCCTCCGGCATGGCCGGGCGCAGCCTCGACCTGCTCGAACCGCGCGACAACGTGCTCGCGGGAGTCCTCATCCTGCGCTCCCTCACCCGCACGTTCGACTCCGTGGACGATGCACTGGGCGGGTACTACCAGGGCGCCACCGCCGTGAAGAGGCACGGGCTCTATCCCGGCACGGTGACATATGTCGCATCCGTGAAGGCGCTCATGGGGCGTTTCCGCTGACGCGCGCGGCGGCGAGCCTGCGCAGCCGCGTCGCACGCCTAGAATGACACCCGTGGCGAACACGATCACGGATCCGCTCCTCGGCCGCGTCATCGACGGCCGCTACGAGGTGCGCGAGCGCGTCGCCGCCGGCGGCATGGCGACCGTGTATCTCGCCTTCGACCGCCGCCTTGAGCGCGACGTCGCACTCAAGGTGATGCACCGCCACCTCGAGATCGACCCCAACTCCGCGGAGATCGTGCGCCGCTTCCGCCGCGAGGCCAAGTCCGCGGCCCGCCTCACGCACCCGGGCATCGTGCACGTCTACGACCAGGGCGTCGACGACGACGTCTCCTACCTCACGATGGAGTACGTCGCGGGCGAGAACCTGCGCGAGCGCATGGCCCACGAGGGCACGCTCTCGCTCGGCGAGGCGCTCGCGACCGCGGAGCAGGTGCTCGACGCCCTCGCCTCCGCGCACCGCCAGGGCCTGGTCCACCAGGACGTCAAGCCGGAGAACGTCCTCATCGACGCCGAGGGCCGTCCGCGCGTCGCGGACTTCGGCCTTGCACGCGCCGTCACGGAGGTCACCTCGACCACCGCCGGCACCATCATGGGCACGGTCGCCTACCTGGGTCCCGAGCTCATCACCACGGGCGTCTCCGACGCGCGCACCGACGTCTACGCGGTGGGCGTCCTGCTGTACGAGATGGTCACGGGCCGCCAGCCCTTCACCGGCGCCACCGCGCTGGACGTCGCGGGCAAGCACGTCCACGAGTCCGTGCCCGCCCCGTCCTCCCACGTCGCGTGGCTGCCTCCGGAGGTCGACGCGCTCGTCGCCCACATGACCGCGCGCGACCCCGGCGCGCGGCCCGCCGACGCGGCCGCCGCCGTCGCGCTGGTCCGCCAGGCGCGCGAACTCATCGACGACCCGACGCTCGACCGTCGCGCGGACCCGCCGTCCGGCTCGATCCCGGCGCGCGCGGCCCAGGACGACGACGCGACCGCCGTCCTCAGCCCCACGCCCGCGGGCTCGACCGTGGCCCTGCCCATCGGGCTGGGCCACCCCTTCCCCGCCGTCGGGACGGACGTCGCCGTCGACGCGGACGACGATCCCGACGCTCAGGAGCCGCCCCAGCAGCGCAACCGCGCCGGCTGGTGGGTCGCGGCCGTCGTGGTCGCGCTCATCGCGATCGGCGCCGGAACGCTGTGGTGGTACAACGCGATCGGCCCCGGTGCCTACACCACCGTGCCCCCGCTCGAGCAGGAGAAGGTGGCGGACGCGGAGACCATCCTGCGCGCCGCCGACCTCGAGTTCACCGTCGAGCAGGTCAACGACGACGACGTGCCCGAGGGCGTGGTCATCAGCTCGGAGCCGCGCGCCCAGGCCCGCGTGCTCAACGGCACCGAGGTCACCCTGTACGTCTCGGACGGACCGCTCATGCTGGTCATCCCCGACGTGGTGGGCGAGCAGCGCGGCGACGCCGAGTCGGAGATCACCGAGACCGGCTTCCCGTTGGGCGAGGCCGTCGAGGAGTACTCGGACACGGTTCCCCAGGGCGAGGTCATGTCCGTCGAGCCCGCCGCCGGCACCGAGATCGAGCACTACACCGAGGTCACGCTCACGTATTCCGGAGGCCCGGCCCCCATCACCTTCCCCGACGTGACCGGCATGGTCGAGGAGGAGGCCCTCGCGGCCCTCGACGAGCACGCCCTGGTGGTCACCATCGAGCGCGCACGCACCGAGGAGGCGGAGGAGGGCGTCGTCTTCGCCCAGAGCCCCGACGGCGGCACGGACGGCCTGCGCCTCGACGCCATCACCATCACCGTCTCCGAAGGACCGCCGCTGGTCACCGTCGGCGACTACGTGGGCCAGCCCTACGACGAAGCCGTCGCGGCAGCGGAGGCCGCGGGCCTCGAGGTCTCCGTCCACGGCAAGTGGCCGTGGTCGAGCCGCGACATCATCATCGACCAGTCGGTCACGCCGGGTGCGCGCGTCGAGAAGGGCGAGGGCATCACCCTCCAGTACAACTGACGGGCGCCGCTCCCCCGTCCACGTCCTGACAGGGGACGATGCCCTGGCCGGGTCCGTGCATCGTCCCTGGTCGGGGCGGGGAGACTCCCGCCCGTGGACCGTGGCCCGTCGCGTCCGCGGCGGCCGCGGCGACCGCGACGGATCCACCACCTTCACCGCGCGACCCTTGCGCCCGTCAACGCAGAGCGCCCCGCCCGGAATCCGGGCGGGGCGCTCTTGACGGTCTCGAGCCGTCGCTCGTGCTAGCGAGTGGACTCGCTCATGCGAGCTCGACGGGCTCCTGACGGCGACGCTCGTCGACCCAGTGGGCCAGCAGGTCCGCGACCTGGAAGGCCATCTCCAGCGACTGCTGGTGGTTGAGGCGCGGGTCCACCTTGGTCTCGTAACGACGGGCCAGGCCCTCGTCGTCGATCTCCTCGGTGCCGCCCATGACCTCGGACACGTCGTCCCCGGTGAGCTCGACGTGCAGCCCGCCCGGGACGGTGCCCAGCGCGCGGTGCACCTCGAAGAAGCCGGCGACCTCGTCGAGGATGGTGTCGAAGCGTCGGGTCTTGTAGCCCGAGTCCGAGGTGAACGTGTTGCCGTGCATCGGGTCCGTCAGCCACGTGACCGCGGCTCCAGCGTCCCGCACGCCCTCGACGATCGGGGGCAGCGCGTCGCGCACCTTGTCCGCCCCCATCCGCGCCACGAAGGTGAGGCGGCCCGGGATGTTGTCGGGGTTGAGGCGCTCGGCGAGGGCGAGGGCGTCGGCCGCCGTGGCGGTCGGGCCCAGCTTCACCGCGAGCGGGTTGTGCACGCGCGACAGGAACTCGACGTGCGCGCCGTCGAGCTGACGGGTGCGCTCGCCGATCCACAGCAGGTGCGCGGAGCAGTCGTACGCGAGCCCGGAGCGCGAGTCGATCCGGGTGAGGCCCCGCTCGTAGTCGAGCAGCAGCGCCTCGTGGCTCGAGAACAGCTCCACCGTGCGCAGCGCGTCGAAGTCGCCACCGGCGGCCGCCATGAAGCGCACCGCCCGGTCGATCTCCGCCGCCGTCTGCTCGTACTTCGCGTAGGCCGGATTGGCGGCGAAGCCCTTGTTCCACTGGTGGACGCGGCGCAGGTCCGCGAAACCACCCTGCGTGAACGCGCGGATGAGGTTGAGCGTCGAGGCCGACACGTTGTACGCGTCGATGAGGCGGTTCGGGTCCGGGATCCGCTCCTCCTCCGTGAAGCCCGAGGAGTTGACGATGTCGCCCCGGTAGACCGGCAGGGTGACGCCGTCGCGGGTCTCCGTGTCGGCCGACCGAGGCTTCGCGTACTGCCCCGCCATGCGGCCGATCTTCACCACCGGCGTCGAGGCGCCGTAGGTGAGGATGACGGCCATCTGGAGGATGGTCTTGATCTTGTTCCGGATCCGGTCCGCGGTCGCCTCCGCGAAGATCTCCGCGCAGTCGCCGCCCTGGAGCACGAACGCCTCCCCGCGGGACGCGGCGGCCAGCTGCTCGCGCAGCTGGTCCGCCTCGCCCGCGAACACGAGCGGCGGCACCTGGGTGAGCCGCTCGGTGGCGCGGTGCAGCGCCTCAGGGTCCGGCCAGGCGGGCTGCTGGAGGGCAACCTTGTCCCGGTAGGAGTCGACTCCCGCCGCCTCGAGGGCGGCCTTGGAGGTCATCACGTCAGGCCTGCCCGATCTCCTCGAGGGTGCGGACGTACCAGTCGGTGGTGGTGTCGAACGGCTTGTGGCCCGCGATGCGCGGGAACGGGATCGCCTTGAGGCGGTCGCCGTCCTCCTCGTCGTGGCCGATGACGCCGGCCTCGCCGCGCAGCGCGCACTCGACCGCGTAGTCCGTCATCGACTTGATGAGGCGCAGGTCCTGCTCGTTCGCGGCCGCGGCGCGCGAGTAGTAGCCCGACTTCTGGACCATGACCTTCTCCGCGCCCAGGCGCTCCGCGAACTGCTTCGCGAACCACTGGCCGGGGTTGATGGTGTCCAGCTTGACGTGGCCGAAGGGGTCGCGCTCGACGGTGCCGCCGGCCTCCTCGATCTCCGCGATGATCTCCGGCACGCCGGCCCCCTCGGAGAGGAAGATGTTGACGTTGCCCACCTCGTCCATGACGGTCTTGAGGCGCGCGGCCTCGGCGTCGAGGTCGATCTTGCCCTCGGGCACGTAGACGGCGTGGATGTCCCAGCGCTCCTTGGTGAGGCCGATGCCCGGGAGGAACTCGCGGGTGTCGAGCCACTCGCGGTACTTCATCGCGGCGGCGGCGGTGAGCCAGCCGCAGGCACGGCCCATGACCTCGTGGATGATGAGCATGCGCGGGCCCGAGCGGTGCTCGCCGATGATGTTGCGGCCGAAGTTGGCGGCGTGCTCCGCGGCGGTCCACGCGCCGAGCGACTGGCGGATCGGCACCACGTCGTTGTCGATGGTCTTGGGCAGACCCACGACGGTGAGGCCGTAGTCGTTCTCCGCGAGGTACGCGGCGAGGTCCGCGGCGGTGGTGTTGGTGTCGTCGCCACCGATGGTGTGCAGGACGTCGACGCCGTCCGCCTTGAGCTGCTCGGCCGCGACCTTCAGCGGGTCCTGGCCCTCCTCGACGAGGCCGCGCTTGACGCAGTCGGCCGCGTTGGTGAGCTTGACGCGCGAGTTGCCGATGGGCGAGCCGCCGTAGCCGTGCAGCAGCGCGGCCTTCTTGCGGACCTCGTCCGTGATCTCGATCTTCTTGCCGAGCAGCAGGCCCCAGTAGCCGTGCTCGTAGGCGATGATCTCGATCTCGGGAGCGATCTCGGAGTAGCGCTCGATGAGACCGCCGACGGCGGAGGACAGGCAGGGGGCAAAGCCTCCCGCGGTCAGAAGGGCAACGCGGCGAACCGACATGACGGACCTTTCGTTACGGGCTTGGGATCGTGGGACATTCTAGGCGCGCGCTCGCACGCGCCGGTGGCGGGGCTAGGCCTGATCCGCCGGGGGGTTCTCGTTCTGCTTCTGCTGCTGCTTGAGCTCGCGCTTGAGCTGGGCGGCGTCCCGGTCGACGTAGGTCTGCCCGGACACCGCGGCGATGCCGCGCATGATGCGGTCGGTGGCCTCGCGCAGCGCGTTGCGGTCCTCCTGCATGCCGGCGAAGTCCGCCAGGTCGATCGCGGGACCGATGCGGGCACCGATCGGGTGCCGGGACGGCACCTTCTGGCCGATGGGCTGCGCGATGTGCGTGTCGATCATGCCCACCGGGATGACCGGGCAGCCGGCCTCGACCGCGAGCCGGGCGACGCCGGTCTTGCCGCGGTACAGGTGGCCGTCGGGGCTGCGGGTGCCCTCGGGGTAGATCCCCAGGAGCTGGCCGCCGCGGATCACCTCGAGGCCCGTCTGCAGCGCCGCCTCGGAGGCGCGACCGCCGCCGCGGTGGACCGGGATGGTGCCCACGCCCGCCATGAAGGAGCGCGTCGCCCAGCCCTTGATGCCCTTGCCGGTGAAGTACTCGGACTTGCCCAGGAAGACGACCTTGCGCTTGATCACGAGCGGGAGGAACACCGAGTCCGAGAAGGACAGGTGGTTCGACGCGAGGATCGCTCCCCCGGTCTCCGGGATGTTCTCCGCGCCCTCGACCCACGGCCGGTAGTACGCCTTGATGCCGGGGCCGAGCAGCACGTTCTTGACGAGCCAGTACTTGGTGTCGCTCATGAGGTCCTCGAGGGCTAGCGGCCCGCGGACGCGATGCGGGCCAGGTCCGCGGCGCCCACGATACCCGCGTCGTTGCCCATGCGCGCCGCCGTGATCGGCACGATCGGGCGGTGGCCGCGCGCGGGCAGGTTCTCGACGTAGGCCTCGCGGGCCGGCTCGAGCAGCAGGTCGCCGGCCTCGACGACGCCGCCGCCGATAACGAAGAGCTCGGGGTCGATGGCCGCCGCCATGGAGGCCGCGCCCTCGCCGATCCACCGGCCCAGCTCGCTCAGCAGCTCGATGCCCAGCTCGTCGCCGCCCACCGCGGCCTCGGTCACGTGCGGTCCGGCGATGTCCGCCGCGTTGCCGCCGGCGAGCTCGAGGAGCTTCGCGGCGCGCACCTCGCGCTCGACCGCGGCGCGGCGGGCCTCGCGGGTGAGCGCCGAGCCGGACGCGTACTGCTCCCAGCAGCCGCGCAGCCCGCAGCCGCAGGGGTGGCCGCCGGGGACCACGCGCAGGTGGCCCAGCTCCGCGGCGAAGCCGAAGCCGCCGCGGACCATCTTGCCGTCGATGACGAGCGCGGCGCCCAGGCCCGTGCCGATGGTCAGCATGACCATGTGCTTGACGTCCGCGGCCGCGCCGAAGGCGAACTCGGCCCAGCCGGCCGCGTTCGCGTCGTTCTCCACGACCACCGCGATGTCGTCGCGGCCGATGAGTTCGCGCACCTTCCAGGCCAGCGGGTAGTCGCGCCACGCGATGTTGGGCGCGAACAGGACGTTCTCCTGATCCGAGGAGACGAAGCCCGCCGCCGCGACGCCCACCGCGTGGAACTCGTGGTCCACGGAGAGCTCGGCCACCGCATCGGCGATCGCCTGGTCGATACTCGCAGGGTCCTGGGGCTTGGTCTTGCGCTTGGTCTTCGCGACGATCGCGCCGCCCTCGTCGACCACACCGACCGCAATCTTCGTGCCGCCGATATCTACGCCGATAGCGTGCATTCTCTGTTGCCTTCCGAAGTCTCTGGGGAACCCGGACAAGGCTATCTTGTGAAAAGTCCCATGATCTGCCACCGGAGTCACACATGAGCACCCCTCAGGGCGAGCCCACGGCCCGCAACATCGTCGACCTCATCACCCAGCGCTGGCGACAGCGCGCGGACCGCACCGTGATGCGCTACACCGACGCGCACGACACGTGGATCGACGTCACCGGCGCGGAGGCGCTCGCGCGCGTCACCGCCGTCGCGAAGGGACTCATCGCGCGCGGCGTCGAGCCGGGCCAGGCCGTGGGCATCATGGCACGCACCCGCGTCGAGTGGACCATCCTCGACGTCGCCATCTGGACGGTGGGCGCCCTGCCCGTCCCCATCTACGACACCTCGTCCGCCTCGCAGGTCGACTGGATCACGTCGGACGCGGACATCGCGCTGCTCTTCGTCGAGACCGCCCACCACGCCGAGCTCGCCCGCTCGGTCGCGGCCGACTCGGAGAGCCCCCTCGCGCACATCGAGGTCATCGACGACGGCGCGCTGGAGGATCTCGAGGCCGCCGGTCGCGGCATCCCGGACTCGCTGATCACCGAGCGCTCGGCGCTCGCCACGCTCGACGACCCCGCGACCATCGTCTACACCTCCGGCACCACCGGCCGCCCCAAGGGCGCGACCCTCACACACGGCAACTTCGTCCGCCACACCGCCGGCATCCAGCGCGAGCTCGAGGACGTGCTGATGTTCGAGGGCGCGAGCACCGTGCTGTTCCTCACCCTGGCGCACTCGCTCGCGCGGCTGGTCGAGGTGGTGCTGCTCGCCTCCGGCACCGTGATCGGCTACTGCCCCGACGCCAAGAAGCTGGTGCCGCTGCTGGGCACCTTCAAGCCCACCCTGCTGCTCGCCGTGCCGCGTGTGTTCGAGAAGGTCTACAACTCCGCCGAGCAGAAGGCGGCCGCGGGCGGCAAGGTGAAGATCTTCCGCTGGGCCGCGAAGCAGGCGATCGACTACTCGCGCGCCCTCGACACCGCCGCGGGCCCGTCCGGCGCCCTGAAGCTGCGCCACCGCATCGCCGACAAGCTGGTGCTGTCGAAGATCCGCGAGGTGCTCGGCGGCCAGGCCCGCCACGCGATCTCCGGCTCGGCGCCGCTGGGCGAGCGCCTGGGCCACTTCTACCGCGGCCTCGGGGTCATCGTGCTCGAGGGCTACGGGCTCACCGAGGTGACCGCCGCCTCGCACGTCAACCGTGTGTCGCGGTCGAAGATCGGGTCCGTCGGACCCGCGCTGCCCGGCTTCGAGGTGCGCGTCGCCGACGACGGCGAGATCCTCATGCGCGGCGACATGCTCTTCTCCGGCTACCACCGGAACGCGGAGGCCACCGCCGAGGCCGTCGTCGACGGCTGGTTCCACACCGGGGACATCGGCCACCAGGACGAGGACGGATACCTCTACATCACGGGCCGCAAGAAGGAGATCATCGTCACCGCCGGCGGCAAGAACGTCGCACCGGCGGTGCTCGAGGACCGCCTGCGCGGCTACCCGCTGGTCAGCCAGTCCGTGGTCGTGGGCGATGGCAAGCCGTACATCGGCGCGCTGCTCACCCTCGACGCGGAGGCGCTCCCCGGCTGGCTCCAGGGGCACGGACTGCCGGAGATGACCCCGGCCGAGGCCGCACGGAACGAGACCGTCCGCCAGCACCTCGACCGCGCCGTCGAGCGCGCCAACGGCGCCGTGTCCCGCGCCGAGTCGATCCGCCGCTGGGAGATCCTCGACGACGACTTCACCGTGGACAACGGCTACCTGACCCCGTCGCTCAAGCTCAAGCGATCGCTGGTGCTCAAGGACTTCGCGGGCGACATCGAGCAGCTCTACGCGCGGGAGCGCTGAGCCGCCCGACCCCTTTTGCGGATCCTTTGCCTCAGCCGAGGCATTCCGGGGCCCTTTCTGTGCCGAATCTTTGACACGGCACAGAAGGGGCCCCGCTTCTGTGCCGATCGTCCGGTCATTGTTGCGTCGGGTCGCGCGTTCGGGCCGGCGGGACCCACGGCCCTGCCCGGACCGACGGGCCTCGGCTCATACTTGCACGTCCACATCTGTGAGGAGACCTTCATGACCACCACGCGCTTCGCCGGCATCGTCGTCGGGCTCGCCGCCATCGCCCTTCCGCTGACCGCCTGCTCCGCGGGCAACGCCGCCTCCGATACCGACGCCGTCTCGCCGGCCGCGGTCGAGTCCGTCGCCACCACCGCCGCCGAGCGCACCGACCTCGCCGGCTGCGGCGCCATGTTCGACGAGGCCGACGGCGGCGCGCTCGCCGACCGCGCCGGCGAGATCGCCGAGCAGCTCATGGCCGCCGGCTCGATCGACCAGGTCGACGCGGACCTCGCCGCCGAGGCCGAGTCCGTCCACGACGAGCTCAACGCCGCCTACGGCGCCGCGCCCTACGGCTCGGACGTCGCCGAGGCGATCTTCAAGGTCATGTCGCTGCCGCGCCAGCTGGTCCAGCCGCTCGCCTCGGCGGGCGAGGACGCCGCGTTCGACGACTCCTCCGCCGTCCAGGGCGCCGAGGACCTCGCCGCCGCGTGCGACGCCGCGGGCTACTCGGCCTGACGCTCCCCTTCCGACGCCCCGTCCCGCATCCTGCGGGGCGGGGCGTCGTGCATCCCGGGCGACCCGCGCATCGTCCGCGGGAAGGGGGGCTATCCCGCCCGGCGTCGGGCGCGCTCCGCCGGAGGGGCGTCCCCTCCCCCGCCCTGGACGAGCCGCAGGGGCGGCACCAGGCCGCCGTCGGCGAGCGCGGCCAGCGCGCCGGCCTGCGCATCGTCGACCTCGACCGGCGCGCGGTCGGATGGCCTGACCTCGATGGTGAGGAAGGAGACGATGCAGTCTCCGCACTCGCGTCCGCGCATCTCACAGGTGTTGCAGTCGATCAGCATGGCACTGCCCTCCAGGGAAGAGTGGTCCGCGTCGACTCCGCGGACAGGCGTCGGGAGGCAGCGTCGCGCGCCATGCGCTCCGAGCCGTCGATCACCATGCCTCCGACGCTAGGGAGGGGGTCCGACACTCGCGCCCGACGCTCGATCCCGACGGTCAACCCCGGACCCCGGCACCCCCGCCGCCACCCGCCCGCCGGCCCGTGCCGCGCCGCCGCTACGAGGACCGATGCTCCGGTGTCGGAGGGCTGACGTACCTTCGTTGAGTGACCAGCCCCGCCTCGACCGTCGAAGAGCTCCTGCACCGCCAGGGCGCCCTCGAGGACTTCGGCGAGCCGCTGGCGGCCACCACGTTCGTCACGGTCGACCTCGAGACCACGGGCACCAGCCCCGCCTCCTCTCAGATCACGGAGATCGGGGCCGTGAAGACGCGTGGCGGCGAGGTGATCGGCGAGTTCCAGACGCTGGTGGATCCGGGCTCGCCCATCCCGCCCATGATCGTGGCGCTCACGGGCATCACGGACGCCATGGTGGTCGCCGCGCCGCGCATCGACGCCGTCCTCCCCGCCTTCCTCGAGTTCCTGGGCGACGCGGTGGTGGTCGCGCACAACGCCCCGTTCGACGTGGGCTTCCTCAAGACGGCCTGCCGCACGCACGGGTACGCGTGGCCCGGCAACGACGTGGTCGACACCGTCACCCTCGCGCGCCGCGCCACCACCAAGGAGGAGGCGCCCAACAAGAAGTTGTCGACGCTTGCGCGCGTGTTCGGTACCGCCGTCGAGCCCAACCACCGGGCGCTCGAGGACGCGCGCGCCACCTCGGAGATCCTGCACCGCATGCTCGAGCGGTGCGCCGCCTTCGGCATCACCCACCGGGAGGACCTCGAGGCCCTGCGCAATCCCATGCCGGAGAAGCTGCGCAGGAAGGCCACGATGGCCGATGCGGTGCCGGCCAAGCCGGGCGTCTACACCTTCCGCGGACCGCGCGGCGAGCGCCTCTACGTGGGCACGTCGAAGAACTTGCGCAGCCGCGTGAAGTCGTACTTCACCAAGGCCGAGCAGCGTCGGCGGATCCGGGAGATGCTCGACCTCGCCGTCGACGTCGACACCATCGTGTGCGCCACGGAGCTCGAGGCGAACGTGCGCGAGGTGCGTCTCATCGCGGAGCATCGGCCCCGCTACAACCGCAGGTCCGCGCGGCCCGAGCGCACCCCATGGGTGCGCCTCACGGACGAGCGCTACCCCCGCATGGGCGTGTCCCGCGCCCTGGCGCGACCGGCCGGCGCCCTGGGGCCGATGCGCAGCGCCGCGGACGCCCGCCTCGCCATCGAGGTGCTCCAGTCCGCACTGGGCGTGCGCACCTGCACCACGCGCCTGCCGATCACCCCGCGCGCGGGGGCGCGGGCCTGCCTGCTCAAGGACCTGGGCGCGTGCGCCGCGCCGTGCGTCCGCGGGGCGGAGTCCGGCTACGACGAGGCGGCGGCGTTCGCGCGCGCGGCTCTCGCGGAGGACCCCACACCGGTCGTCTCCGCGCTGGAGTCGCTCATCGCCGAGCGGTCCGCCGCGATGGACTACGAACGGGCCGCGGAGCTGCGCGACGGCATCAGCGCCGTGATCGAGGGCGCGATGCGCGCCCAGCGCCTCGACGCGCTGGCGCGGTGCGGCATCGTCGCCACGCGCGGCGACGGGGCGGGCTGGGACATCGTCGCGCTGCGCGGCGGCGCCCTGGTCGGCTCGGCGCGGGTGGAGTCCCGGTCGCAGGTGTGGGCCGCGGCGGACCGGCTGCGCGCGCGCACCGCGACGCTCGACCTCGAGGAGACGGTGCTGATCGAGGAGCGCGAGCTGGTGTCCCGGTGGATCGAGACGCCCGGCACGCGCCTGCTCCACGTCGACGGCGAGTGGTCGATGCCCACCGCCAGCGCCGGACGTCACGCCCGCTGGGTCGACGCGCGCCGCGCCGACCGCGAGGGGGCCTTCGAGTGGCGCCGGGGAGAACCCGCCCGCTAGGACTGGCTGGCCGCGGCCCAGCGCTCGAGCACGCCCGCGGCGGCGCCCGAGTCGATCGCACGCGCCGCATGCTCCATGCCGGCCACGAATCGCTCCACGAGCGTCCCGTCGCCGGTTCCCGGCAGCGTGCCGTCGGCGACCAGTCCGGCGGCGGCGTTGAGCACCACCGTGTCGCGCACCGGGCCGGGCTCGCCGGCGAACACGGCCCGCGCCACCGCGGCGTTCTCCTCCGCCTCGCCGCCGCGCAGGTCCGCGATGGTGATGGGCGCGAGTCCCAGATCCGCGACGGGGTCGAGCCGCAGCTCGGTGACCTCGCCCGCGCGGACCTCCCACACGGTCGCCGCCGCCGTGGGGGCGAGCTCGTCGAGGCCGTCGTCGCCGTGGAACACCAGCGCCTCGCGCCCCTGGGACGCCACCACGCCGGCGAGCACCGGGGCCAGGCGACGGCTCGCGCAGCCGATCGCCGTCGCGGCCGGCTGGGCCGGGTTGGTCAGCGGGCCCAGGACGTTGAAGGTCGTGGGGATGCCCAGCTCGCGACGGATGGGCATCGCGAACCGCATCGACGGGTGGAACACCTGCGCGAAGCAGAAGGTGATGCCCACCTCGCCCGCGAGCTGCGCGACCCGCTCCGCGGGAAGCTCGAGGTTGACGCCCAGCGCGGCCAGCACATCGGCGCTGCCGGACTTCGACGTCGCCGCACGGTTGCCGTGCTTGACCACCGTGAGACCGGTGCCGGCAATGACGATCGACGCCATGGTCGACACGTTGACGGTGTGCGCCCCGTCGCCGCCGGTGCCCACGATGTCGACGGCGCGCCCGGGCGCCTCGAATCGCTTGGCATGGCCGAGCATCGCGGACGCGAGGCCCGCGACCTCCTCGGCCGTCTCCCCCTTCGCCCGCAGCGCCACCAGGAAGGCGCCCACCGCGACCGGGGAGGCCGCGTCCGTGAGCACCTCGTCCATCACGGCGGCCGTCTCGGTGGCGGTGAGGTCCTCGCCCGCCACCAGGCGGGCCAGGAGGGACTGCACGGTGATCGTCGGCTCCGCGACGCCCATGCGCTCAGGCCTCCGCATCCGCGGGGGCGAAGAAGGCGTCGACCGCCTCCCGCACCTGGAACGGGTCGAGGGGGTGGGAGACCGCGGCCTCCGCCTCCGACCAGGTCGCGAGCCACGCGTCGCCCGGACGCCCCACGAGCAGGAGCACCGGCGGGCACTCGTAGATCTCCGCCTTCATCTGCCGGCAGATCCCCATGCCGCCCACCTTCGCGGCCTCGCCGTCCAGGATCACCAGGTCGAAGCGTTCGGCGTCGAGCAGGCCCATCACCGCGGCGTGCGTGGCGGTCTCGACCCAGTCGATCTCGCGCCCGTGCGTGCGCGGGCCGACGGCGAAGCGCACCTTCTCGCGCACGTTGCGGTCGTCGCTGTAGAGGAGGATGCGCGCCCTGCGCGCCGCCGGGGTGGTGCCGGACTCGTGCTTCGCCACGTCGCTCATGGCGGCCATTCTTCCACGGCCTCGAAACGCTCCCGACGAGGTCGCGGCGGGGCAAAAGGGACATCGGGAACCGATGTGGCGCCACATACGTATTATCGCGTGACACGCCTGCCAGTTGCGCTTTAATGGGACCTATGTCCCAGGTCACTGCTGCGCCGTCGCCCATCCACGCGACTCGGCCCAATCAGGTTGCCGTCGGCACCATGGTGTGGCTCAGTTCCGAGCTCATGTTCTTCGCCGGGCTGTTCGCCATGTACTTCACCCTGCGCGCGCAGGTGCCGGAGATATGGGCCGAGCAGACCGAGCTGCTCAACATCCCGTTCGCGACCGCCAACACGATCATCCTGGTCCTGTCGTCGTTCACGGCGCAGGCGGGCGTGTTCGCGGCCGAGCGCTACCAGCGCCGCCGCACGGGTGCGCTGTGGAATGTCAGGGCGTGGGGCATGCACGAGTGGTTCGTGCTCACCTACATCATGGGCTCGATCTTCATCGGCGGGCAGGTGTACGAGTACGCGGTGCTCATCTCCGAGGGCGTCACCATCTCCTCGAGCCCGTACGGCTCCGTCTTCTACCTCACCACGGGCTTCCACGGCCTCCACGTGGTCGGCGGCCTCATCGCGATGCTGTTCGTGCTCGCGCGGTCCTTCGCCGCGAAGAAATTCGGCAGCCACGAGGCGACCACCACGATCGTCGTCTCCTACTACTGGCACTTCGTCGATGTCGTGTGGATCGCGCTGTTCGCCGTGATCTACCTCATCCAGTAACAGGCAAGGGAGCCCCACGCACATGCATTCGCTCGCACGACGCCGCTACCATCGGGCCGCCCCGGTGGTGCTCGTCCTCCTCTTGCTGGGCCTCATCACCGGCATCGCCGCCTTCGTGATGTCGACGACGGAGGCGCGCGCCTCCGAGGAGGTCGCGGCCGACGACGTCACCGAAGGACAGAAGCTCTTCGCCGCCAACTGCGCCTCCTGCCACGGGCTCGACGCCCAGGGTCAGGACGGCGTCGCGCCGTCGCTCGTGGGCGTGGGCGCCGCGGCCGTGGACTTCCAGGTGGGCACGGGCCGCATGCCCATGCAGGCGTCGGGCCCGCAGGCGCCCGCCAAGGCGCCGCAGTTCGCCCAGGAGCAGATCAACCAGCTCGCGGCCTTCGTCGCCTCGCTGGGCGCCGGGCCGGCGATCCCCACGGAGGAGCAGGTCGACCCCGAGCTGGGCGACGCCGCCAACGGCATGGCGCTGTTCCGCACCAACTGCGCCATGTGCCACGGCTCGGTGGGCGGCGGCGGCGCCCTCACCCAGGGCAAGTTCGCGCCAGGCCTGTGGGAGACCACGCCGACGCACCTGTACGAGGCCATGCTGACCGGGCCGCAGTCGATGCCCGTCTTCAACGACGCGAACATCACGCCCGACGAGAAGCGCGACATCATCTCCTTCATCGCCGCGCAGGACGACGGCTCGCCGGGCGGCCTGCGGCTGGGCGCCATCGGCCCCGTGGCCGAGGGCCTGTGGGGCTGGCTGATCGGCCTCGGACTCATCATCGCCGCCACGGTGTGGATTGGAGCACGTTCCTCGTGAGCACCACCGACGACCAGACCGAGCCCACCTCGACCGGCGAGTCGCCGGGCGCCTTCGAGGACCCGGGCCTGCCGTACCACCGGCCCCGCAAGGCGGACGTCGACCAGAAGGCGGACAAGAAGGCGGAGCGCCAGGTCGCGGCGATGTTCGCGCTGTCGATCGTCGGCACCATCGTCGCGGTGGGCGGCTACTTCGCCATCGACATGACCGAGGAGATCGCCTCCATCCGCTTCACCAACATGGTGATCGGGCTGGGCATCTTCCTCGCGATGGCCGGCATCGGCTTCGGCGCGATCCACTGGGCCAAGACGCTCATGCGGGACCACGAGATGGTCGAGGAGCGCCACGAGCTGCGCTCGTCCGACGAGGCGCGCGAGGGCGCGATCCAGAACCTCAAGGACGGCGTCGAGGACTCGGGGATCTCCGGGGTCAAGCGCCGCCCACTGCTCGTGGGCACCGGGCTGTCGGCGCTGCTGCTCGCGCCCCTCGCGGCACTGGTGCCACAGCTGGGCAACATGGGCGGCGACTGGAACACCAAGAAGTTCGCGCACACCATGTGGCGCCAGGGCATGCGCCTCACGCGCGACCCGGATGGCACTCCCATCCGCGCGGCGGACGTCACCATCGGCTCGGTCTTCCACGTCATCCCCGACGGCCTCAACGACCTCGAGCACCACATGCTCGAGGAGAAGGCCAAGGCCGTCGTCCTGCTCATCCGCCTCGACCCCCAGGACCTCAAGGTCCAGGAGGGCAAGGAGGACTGGTCCTTCGACGGCATCGTCGCCTACTCGAAGATCTGCACGCACGTCGGCTGCCCCGTCGCCCTGTACGAGCAGCAGACGCACCACCTCCTGTGCCCCTGCCACCAGTCGACGTTCGACGTGGCCGACGGCGCCAAGGTGGTCTTCGGGCCGGCCAAGCGGCCGCTCCCCCAGCTCCCCATCGCGGTGGACGACGAAGGGTACATCGTGGCCAGGTCCGACTTCCACGAGCCCATCGGGCCCTCGTACTGGAACCGGCTGGGCCAGACGTCCGATGGACTCTCGGAGTCCGAGGGAGGCGATCACTGATGGCCGGCACGGTGCAGAAGGTCGCGGGGGGCACCGCGAACTACGTCGACGAGCGCACCTCGATCGGCGCGTTCGTCAAGTTCTTCGCGCGCAAGCTCTTCCCCGACCACTGGTCGTTCATGCTGGGCGAGATCGCGCTGTACTCGTTCGTCATCCTGCTCATCTCGGGCGTGTTCCTCACGGCATTCTTCGTGCCCTCCGTGACTCCGGTGATCTACGACGGTCCGCTCGAGACGATGCAGGGCACCGAGATGTCCGAGGCGTTCGCCTCGACGCTCCACTTGTCGTTCGAGGTGCCCGGCGGCCTGCTGATGCGCCAGATCCACCACTGGGCGGCACTGCTGTTCACGGCCGCGATCGTGACCCACATGGCGCGCGTGTTCTTCACCGGCGCGTTCCGCAAGCCGCGCGAGCTCAACTGGCTCGTGGGCTTCACCCTGATGATCCTGTCCCTCGCGGCCGGCTTCACCGGCTACTCGCTGCCGGACGACGTGCTCTCGGGCAACGGCCTGCGCATCATCGAAGGCGTGCTCCGCTCGATCCCGATCCTGGGCGAGTACCTCTCGTACTGGGTCTTCGGCGGCGAGTTCCCCGGCGAGGCCATCATCCCGCGCCTGTTCACCGCGCACGTGCTGCTGGTCCCCGGCCTCATCCTGGGACTCATCGCGCTGCACCTGTTCCTGGTGTTCCTGCACAAGCACACCCAGTACCCCGGCGGCGGCCGCACCCACCGCAACGTGGTGGGCCTGCCCCTGTTCCCGGTGTACGTCGCCAAGGCCGGCGGCTTCTTCTTCGTGGTGTTCGGCGTGGTTGCCCTGGTGGCGGCCGTCTTCACCATCAACCCGGTGTGGCACTACGGCACCTACGACCCGTCGCCGGTGTCCGCGGGCACCCAGCCCGACTGGTACATCCTGTTCATCGACGGCGGCCTGCGCCTCATGCCGGGCTGGATCTTCGGCCTCCCCACCGAGTGGGAGATCTTCGGCTACACGCTGTCGTGGAACATCCTCATCCCCGCGGTGATCCTGCCGGGCCTGTTCTTCGGCTTCCTCGCGCTGTACCCGTGGATCGAGTCCTGGGCGACCGGCGACAAGAGCGAGAAGCACGTGCTCGACCGCCCGCGCAACGCGCCGGTCCGCACCGGCATCGGCGTCGCGCTCATCACGTTCTACGTGGTGCTGGTGCTCGAGGGCTGCAACGACATCATCGCCAACCTGTTCAGTCTGTCGCTCAACGACCTCACGTACTTCCTCCGGGTCGCGATCTTCGTGTTCCCGCCGCTCTCCTTCTGGATCACCAAGCGCCTGTGCCTGGGCCTCCAGCGCAAGGACCGCGAGCTGGTGCTCCACGGCAAGGAGACGGGCCGCATCGTCCGCCACGAGCACGGCGAGTACGTCGAGGTGCACGAGCCGCTCGACGCGCAGGAGCTGTGGCTGCGGGTCAACTACGAGGACCGAGCGCCCCTCGACATCGAGCCCGAGTTCAACGACCGCGGCGTGCGCCGCAAGGGCTACCGCTGGGATCGCTTCAAGCAGCGCCTGTCGCGCTTCTACTTCGAGGAGCGCATCTCGCCGGTGACCCCGGAGGACCTCGAGAAGGCCCGCTCCGAGCACCACTGACGCACCCTGGCACACGGCGAGGGGCGCCCCGGCGACGGGGCGCCCTTCGCCGTTCCTGGCGCCCTCGTGCACAGGTGTGCCACGGGACGATGCGACGGTCACCCGGGGAGGGAATGCCCTGGCAGGTGCCGAGGTTGACACGGGTGCACCTCTGCGGCCGACGCCACCGCTAGGCTCGGAGACGTCCCCGGAAACAACCCCGTTCCGACGCCGGTTCGGGACCCCTGCATGGAGGAAGAATGGCCGACTACACGCTGCCCGATCTGTCCTACGACTACGGCGCCCTGGACCCGCACATCGCGGGCGAGATCATGGAGCTCCACCACAGCAAGCACCACGCCGCGTACGTCGCGGGCGCCAACACCGCGCTCGAGAAGATGGCCGAGGCGCGCGACACGGACAACTTCGGCCCGATCGCCGGCCTGGAGAAGGCCCTCGCCTTCAACCTGGGCGGTCACACCAACCACTCCATCTTCTGGACCAACATGTCCCCCGAGGGCGGCGACAAGCCCACCGGGGATCTCGCGGCCGCGCTCGACGAGCACTTCGGGTCCTTCGACAAGTTCCGTGCGCACTTCACGAACAACGCGATGACGATCATGGGCTCCGGCTGGTCGATCCTCGCGTGGGACACGATCGGCAAGAAGCTCGTCATCGTGCAGCTGTACGACCAGCAGGGCAACGTCCCCGTGGGGCTCATCCCGCTGCTCATGCTCGACATGTGGGAGCACGCGTTCTACCTGCAGTACCGCAACGTCAAGGCCGACTACGTCAAGGCCTGGTGGAACGTCGTGGACTGGGCGAACGTGCAGCAGCGCTTCATCACCGCGACCGCGACCCAGGGGCTCATCGTCATGTGACCCGGCGGCGCGCATCTCGCGCGACCTGCGCTTGGGGCGGTCCCTCCTCGCGGAGGGGCCGTCCCTTTTGCGTGCCCGGCCGAAACGACAACCAGCTACCCCTCAGGCGCACCGATTCGCCAGAAGCGACAATCAGCTACCCATTCGAGAAGGTGGCCGCGTGGGCCGGCGGGTGGGCGCGCTCAGTGCGCGTGCTGGCCCGTCGAGTACTCCATCACCCAGCCGATGAGCCCGATGGTGCCGACCACTCCCGCCGGGACCATGATCCACCAGCCCACGGCGAGCGCCACGAACGCCAGCGCGGCGCCCAGGGCGCACACCAGCGGCCACCAGCTCCACGGGGCGAACACGCCCTGCTCGCCGGCGTGGTCGGCGATCTCGCCGTCCTCGGAGTCCTCCGGCCGGGCGCCGTGGCGCCTCGCGAGCATCGTGAAGTAGACGCCCACCATCACGAACATCGCGAAGGTCAGCAGGATCGCCGTGAGCCCCACCCACTCGGAGAAGTCGGTGAAGATCCCGTACGCCACCCCGGACACGATGAAGAACGCGGCGGGGATGATGAAAATCCGGGCCTCGGTGCGCATGCGGCAGCTCCCTTACTGGACCGGCGCGTGATCGGTGTGATCGCGCTCCGCCTGGTAGTGGTCGCGCGCGGCCGCCCCCGGGTGATGGAGGTCGAACGCGGGGCGCTCGGAGCGGATGCGCGGGATGGACGTGAAGTTGTGGCGCGGCGGGGGGCATGAGGTGGCCCACTCGAGCGAGTTGCCGAAGCCCCACGGGTCGTCGACCTCGACCTTGGGCGCCTTGCGCGAGGTCGCGTACACGTTCCACAGGAACGGCAGCGTCGACAGCGCGAGGATGACGGCGCCCACGGTCGACACCTGGTTGAGGACCGTGAAGCCGTCCTCCGCGAGGTAGTCCACGTAGCGGCGCGGCATGCCGTCCATGCCCAGCACGTGCTGAACCAGGAACGTCGTGTGGAAGCCCACGAAGAGCAGCCAGAAGTGGATCTTGCCCAGGCGCTCGTCGAGCATCCGGCCCGTGAACTTGGGCCACCAGAAGTAGAAGCCTGCGAACATCGCGAACACCACGGTGCCGAACACGACGTAGTGGAAGTGCGCCACCACGAAGTAGGAGTCGGACAGCGGGAAGTCGAGGACCGGCGAGCTGAGGATCACGCCGGTGAGGCCGCCCAGCAGGAAGGTGACCAGGAAGCCGATCGACCAGAGCATGGGTGTCTCGAAGGTGAGTTTGCCGCCCCACATGGTGCCGATCCAGTTGAAGAATTTCACGCCGGTGGGCACCGCGATGAGCATGGTCATGAAGGCGAAGAACGGCAGCAGGACCGCGCCGGTGACGTACATGTGGTGCGCCCACACCGTGACGGACAGCGCCGCGATCGCGATGGTGGCGTAGACCAGGCCGTGGTAGCCGAACAGCGGCTTGCGCGAGAACACCGGCAGGATCTCGGAGACGATGCCGAAGAACGGCAGGGCGATGATGTACACCTCGGGATGGCCGAAGAACCAGAACAGGTGCTGCCACAGGATGGCGCCGCCGTTGTCGGGGTTGAACACCTGCGCGCCCAGGACGCGGTCGGCGCCCAGCGCGAACAGCGCGGAGGCCAGCGGCGGGAACGCGAGCAGCACCAGCATCGAGGTGACCAGCGTGTTCCACACGAAGATGGGCATCCGGAACATGGTCATGCCGGGCGCGCGCATCGTCACGATGGTGGTGATGAAGTTGACCGCGCCCAGGATGGTGCCGAATCCGCCCATCGCGAGGCCGAAGACCCACAGGTCGCCGCCCACGCCGGGCGAGTACACGGAGTTCGACAGCGGCGCGTAGGCGAACCAGCCGAAGGAGGCCGCGCCCTGGGGGGTGAAGAAGCCCGCCATGGCGATGATGCCGCCGAACAGGTACAGCCAGTACGCCAGCATGTTGAGGCGCGGGAATGCCACGTCGGGCGCCCCGATCTGCAGCGGCATGATGACGTTCGCGAAGCCCGCGAAGAGCGGTGTCGCGAACAGCAGCAGCATGATCGTGCCGTGCATGGTGAACAGCTGGTTGTACTGCTCGGCCGACTGCACCACGTTCATCCCGGGCTGGAACAGCTCCGCCCGGATCAGCAGCGCGAGCACGCCCCCCACGATGAAGAAGAAGAACGACGTGGCCAGGTACATGTAGCCGATGGTCTTGTGGTCGGTCGAGGTGATCCACTTGATCACCTGCGAACCCGACCGCGTGGGTGCGGCGGGGATGGTGCGGTCGCGGTCGTCGCCGCCGGCCTCGTAGGGGACGGTAGCCATCAGGCGTCCTCCTCCTCGTGCTCCTCGGTGATCCGGACCACCTGGTCGCGGCTGTACTCGTCGACGCCGATCTGCCCGGTGTAGCCCTCGTCACGCAGCTCCTGCATGCGGGCCTCGTATTCGTCGCGCGACACGACCGCGACGTTGAAGAGCATGGACGCGTGGTACTCGCCGCACAGCTCCGCGCACTTGCCCTGATACATCCCCTCCTCCTGGGGGATCACCTGGAACGTGTTGGTGATGCCCGGGATCACGTCCTCCTTGTAGAGGAACGCGGGGATCCAGAAGGAGTGGATGACGTCGCGCGAGTCGAGCGTGAACTCGACCCGCTCCCCCACGGGCAGGTACAGCGTGGGCAGCGTCTCCTCGACGCCCTCCTCGCCGGTGAGGTAGGCCTGCACCCCGGGGTCGTACACGTCGTCGTCGACGTAGTTGAAGTCCCAGCTCCACTGCTTGCCCACCACGTTGATGTGGACGTCCGCCTCCGCGGTGTTGTCCGTGATCTCCCAGGCGGCCTCGGCCGTGAACTTGAACAGCACGCCCACCATGAGCAGCGGCACGATCGTGTACATCAGCTCGAGCGGCACGTTGGCCCGCGTCTGGACGGGCAGCTTGTTGTCCGCCTTGCGCTTGCGGTACGCCGCGACGCACCAGAGCATCAGGCCCCAGGTGATCACGCCGACGACGATCGCCGCGATCCACGCCCCGTTCCAGAGCGTGATGATCCGACCCGTCTGATTGGTGATCTCCGGGGTGCTGGGAAGGAAGCCGTTCTCCATCTCGCCGGCGCATCCGGCGAGCAGGGACGTCAGTCCCAGACCGCCTGCACCTGCCAGGGACTTTGATAGCGCGCTGCGACGTCTTTGGGGGGACACATGGGCATAGTAGCGCGCATTACCCTTATGGCATGCAGGTCGCCCGAATGTTCCTCGATGCCTCCGGTTCCGCCCCCCTCACAAAGCGCACAATCGAGGCATTCCAGGCCGGATTGGCCGAGGGCTGGGCCGACCCGGCCCGCCTCCACACCGAGTCCCGCCGGTCCCTGGCCCTCCTCGACGGCGCCCGCGCCGCCTTCGCCGATGCGCTGGGCGCCCGCCCCGAGCACGTCCACCTCGCGCCGTCGGCCCACCTGGCCCTCGAGCGCGTCATCGCCGGCATCAATGCCGCCCGCCGGGGCCGCGACCGGATCCTCGCCTCCGCGATCGAGCGCGACGCGACGCTCCACGCCGCGCGGCACATGACCGCCGGCAACGTCACGCTGCTCCCGGTCGACTCCCTGGGTCACGTGGACCTCGACCGCCTCGCGGACGAGCTGTGCGTGCCCGACGTCGCGCTCGCGGCCGTGCAGCACGGCAACCACGAGATCGGCACGCTGCAGCGCCTCGAGGCGATCGCGGACCTCACCGCCGCGGCGAGGGTCCCGCTCGTGGTCGACGCGACCGCCACCCTGGGTCACGTCCCCGCCCCCGCGCGGTGGGACGCGGTCGTAGGCAACGCCGCGGACTGGGGCGGCCCTGCCGGGCTCGGCATCGTGGCGCTGCGCCCCTCGACCCGGTGGCTGCCCGTGTGGCCCGAGGGCGACGACTGGGCGCCCGGCGGCGTGAGCGTGCCCGGGACGCTCGCCGCCGCCGTCGCGCTCCAGGAGCGCCTCGAGACCATGGCGACGACGGACGCCCGCCTGCGGGCGATGGTCGACCGCATCAGGACGGCCGCGGCCTCCTGGCCGGGCGTCGATGTGGTGGGCGATCCGGACGAGCGCCTCCCGCACATCGTCACCTTCTCCTGCCTCTACGTCGACGGCGAGGCGCTGCTGACCAGCCTGGACCGCGAGGGCATCGCGGTGGGGTCCGGGTCCGCGTGCACGTCGAGCACGCTCGAGCCCAGCCGGGTGCTCGCGTCGATCGGCGCGCTCAGCCACGGCAACGTGCGCCTGGGCCTCCACCCGGGCGTCACCGAGGCCCAGGCGACGCGCTTCCTCGAGGTGATGCCGCGCATCGTCGCCCGGCTGAGGGAGCAGGCGGGGGCGCCGGCGCTGTGATCCAGGTCGACGCCCGCGGACTGCTGTGCCCGCTGCCCGTGATCGAGCTCGCGAAGGCGGCGAAGGGCGCCGCGCCCGGCACGGAGCTCACGGTGACTTGCACGGACGTGGCCGCCCGGCTCGACGTGCCCGCGTGGGCCCGGATGACGGGCCACACGTTCGTGGGGGAAAAGGAGACGGACGGTGGGGCTTTCGCCCTCACCGTCCGCCTGAGCTAGGAGCCGTCCGAGCGGCTCAGCTGAACGAGTCTCCGCACGCGCACGAATTCGCCGCGTTGGGGTTGTCGATGGTGAAGCCCTGCTTCTCGATCGTGTCCGAGAAGTCGATGGTCGCGCCATCGAGGTAGGGCACCGACATGCGGTCCACGACGACCTCGACACCGTCGAAGTCGCGGATCGCGTCCCCGTCGAGCGAGCGCTCGTCGAAGTACAGCTGATAGATGAGACCGGAGCAGCCGCCGGGCTGCACCGCGAGACGCAGACGAAGGTCGTCGCGGCCCTCCTGCTCCAGCAGGCTCTTCACCTTGGCCGCCGCGGCATCGGTGATGACGACGCCGTGGGTCGACTCGGTAGCCGTGTCAGTCATAGGCGCCTCCTCTCTCTCGGGGATGGTTCTACCAGCGTACGACGCGCGGGGGCTATTCCCTAGTTCCCGGCGTCCAGGTGTGGGCGAGGCGTCGCACCTGATCGGCGAGGCCCTCGAGGCCCGGGCGGCCCTCGTGCGCGCCGGCCACTCCCCCGGCCATCAGGTCGCGCCGGCCCACCGCCACGATGCCGGCGGCGGCCACGCACGGCACGCCGCGCGCGGCGGCGAGGGACGATGCGACGGCCACCCCGCGCTCGTCGAGCTCGCCCGAGTCGAGGGCCGGGACCACCGCGGCGACGAGGTCCGCGGCGGCGGCCGCCTCGGCCAGGCCGGTGAGGCGCGCGAGGGTGGGGCCGGCGGGGACGATGCGGGCGCCGGCCGCGGCGAGCGCGTACGCCAGCCCCCCGGCCGCGCCCGATCCGGGCTGGTCGGACAGGCGGGTGGGGCCGATGAGCGACCGGGCGGGCCCGGGGCCGGCGGCGCCCGCCAGCGCGTCACCCCCGCGGGCGAGTGCCGTCCAACGCTCCTCCTGGGCCTGGGCCGCGGCGGCCAGCGCCGCGTCGCCCTCGCGTCCGTCGCGGGTGGCGGCACTCATGCCCTGGAATCCCAGCAGGGGTCGGCGGGACGTGGTGAGCACCGTGACGCGCAGCCCGGCGAGCGCCGCGCGCAGTCGCTCGAGCCCCGCGACCGCGCCGCCCGATCGGTCGGCGCCGTCGCGGCGATCCGCCGCCCCCCGCGGCTCTACCGACTCCCCTAGCTCTGCCGCCTGCCACAGCGCCGCCGCGTCCCCGGCGGGATCCGCGTCGCCCACCGGGACGGCGATCGTCGCCGTCTCGCCGGCGACCGCCAGGGCGACCAGGGCATCGGCGAGCGCGACAGGGTCCCAGCGCCCGCCCGTGGCGGGCGCGAGCACCAGCGTCTCTCCCACCCTGAGCCCTTCCACCCCAGGGGACACTGCGGCGCGGACCCCGGCCAGCGCATCGGCGCTGGTAGGACCGCCGTCGGGGAAGGGCACGACCGTGAGATCGACGCCGGGCGTGGCGGCGAGCCACGCCTCACGCACGGCCTCCGCGGTGGCGGAGGGGCCGAGGACGGAGGGGTCGGAAAGGTCGTCGGAGGGCCACCCGAGGGCGGCGACGGCGGCACGCATGGCCACCAGTGTGCCGTGCCCGCCGTGAGACAATGCACGAATGACCCAGACGTTCCATGAGCCCTCGCTGTCCCCTGCGCTGCTGCTCCTGGGCGAGCGCCGCGACCCGCTGTCCGAGCGCGGAGTCGACTGCCCGGGCGGGCTGCCGCCGGCGTCGGACCCCGACCTCGTCGAGCGGGTGCGTGCCGCCAAGGAGACCCTGGGAGACCGCGTCTTCATCCTCGGCCACCACTACCAGCGCGACGAGGTGGTCCAGTTCGCGGACGTCACCGGCGACTCGTTCAAGCTCGCGCGCGACGCGGCGGCGCGTCCCGAGGCGGACTTCATCGTGTTCTGCGGCGTGCACTTCATGGCCGAGTCCGCGGACATCCTCACCTCCGACGACCAGGCCGTGGTGCTGCCGGACATGGCGGCCGGCTGCTCGATGGCGGACATGGCGAACATCTCGCAGGTCGACGACTGCTGGGCGCAGCTCGAGGAGGCCGGCGTGGCCTCCCGCACCGTGCCCGTGACGTACATGAACTCGACCGCGGCCATCAAGGCGTTCTGCGGCGGCCACGGCGGCGTGGTGTGCACCTCCTCCAACGCGGAGGTCGCGCTGCGCTGGGCGTTCGACCAGGTGGGCGGCGTCGACGGCGACGGCAAGGTGCTGTTCCTGCCCGACCAGCACCTGGGCCGCAACACGGCCGTCCTTCAGCTGGGCCTCGAGCTGGGCGACTGCATCGTGTGGGACCCGCGCAAGCCGCTGGGCGGCAACACCCCCGAGGCCGTCGAGGCCGCGCGCATGATCCTGTGGAAGGGCCACTGCTCCGTGCACGGCCGCTTCCGCCTCGAGAACGTCGAGGCCATCCGCGCGAAGGTGCCGGGCATCAACGTGCTGGTGCACCCGGAGTGCGCCAACGAGGTGGTCGCGGCCGCCGACTACGTGGGCTCCACCGAGTACATCATCAAGACCCTCGACGCGGCCGAGCCCGGCTCGTCCTGGGTGATCGGCACCGAGCTCAACCTGGTGCGCCGTCTGGCGAACGCGCACCCCGACAAGGACGTGCACTTCCTCGAGGACACGGTGTGCTTCTGCTCCACGATGAACCGGATCGACCTCCCGCACCTGGTGTGGGCGCTCGAGTCGCTCGTCGCGGGCGAGGTGCCCAACCGCATCGTCGTGGACGACGAGACCCAGCGCCTCGCGAAGGTCGCCCTCGACCGGATGCTCTCCCTCCCCGCCACCAACCCCGCCAAGGACTGACAGTAAGGATTGCCGGGGCGACGCCGCCCCTGACACCATGACCGAGCAGAACACCCCCGAGACCCCGGGCGCCGACGGCGCCGAGAACCCCGTCGGCAAGGGCCGTCCCACGCCCAAGCGCAAGGAGCAGGAGGCCGCGCGCCGCCGCCCCGTCATCGCCGACACCAAAGCCGCCAAGAAGGCCCAGCGGGAGCGCCAGCGCGAGATGCGCGAGAAGGAGTACCAGGCGATGCGCCGCGGCGACGAGCGCAACATGCCGCTCGAGCACCGCGGCCCGGAGCGCCGCTTCCTGCGCGACTACGTCGACGCCCGCACCGGCCTGGGCGAGTTCCTGCTGCCGCTGTCGATCGTCTTCGTGGTGCTGTCGCTGATGGTGCCGGCCTCAAGCTACGCCGGCTTCGGGCTCATCATCCTCTTCTACACGCTCGTGCTGGTCGTCGCGGTGGACACGTTCCTGATGATCCGTCGCATCCGTAAGGCGTTCGACGGCAAGTTCGGTGCCGGCCGCATGCCGCGCGGCTGGGTCTTCTACGTCATCGCGCGCCACCTCAACATCCGCCGCTTCCGCGTGCCCAAGCCCGTGGTCAAGCGCGGCGAGTTCCCCGTCTGAGTCTTCTCTCACCCAGATCACCCCTCCACACGCCAGGCCGTCGCACGGACCCGTTTCGCCCGCGTCGGGCGAGACACGCCGCGCGACACGCCGACGGCCGTGTGGAGGGGTGATTTCTTGTGTGGAGGGGTGATTTCTTGTGTGGAGGGGTGACGCGGGACGGTGCAGGGGCCGCCCCGCGGCCTCGCTAGGGTGGGCGGCATGGTCGAATACCGCTACCTCGGAAACTCCGGACTCAAGATCACCGAGCTCACCTACGGCAACTGGCTCACCCACGGCTCGCAGGTCGAGAACGACGCCGCGGCCGCGTGCGTCAAGGCCGCGCTCGACGTGGGCATCACCTCGTTCGACACCGCGGACGTGTACGCGAACACCGCCGCGGAGGCGGTGCTGGGCGACATCCTCAAGGGCGAGCGTCGCGAGAGCCTCGAGATCTTCACCAAGGTCTACTGGCCCGTAGGCCCCAAGGGCGCGAACGACACGGGCCTGTCGCGCAAGCACATCATGGAGTCCATCAACGGCTCGCTGACGCGCCTCCAGACCGACTACGTGGACCTCTACCAGGCGCACCGCTACGACCACGACACGCCGCTCGAGGAGACGATGATCGCGTTCGCGGACACCGTGCGCCAGGGCAAGGCCCTCTACATCGGCGTGTCCGAGTGGACCGCGGACCAGATCCGCGCCGCGTCGGTGCTCGCCAAGGAGCTCAACATTCAGCTCATCTCCTCGCAGCCGCAGTACTCGATGCTGTGGCGCGTCATCGAGGACGAGGTGGTCCCCGCGTCGCAGGAGTGCGGCCTGTCGCAGATCGTCTGGTCCCCCGTCGCCCAGGGCGTCCTCACCGGCAAGTACAAGCCCGGCCAGGCCGCGCCGGCCGGCTCGCGCGCGACGGACGAGAAGGGCGGGAAGCGGATGATCGCCCGCTTCCTCGAGGACCAGGAGCTGCTCGAGCGTGTCCAGCTGCTCCAGCCCATCGCCGACGAGCTGGGCCTCACCATGGCGCAGCTCGCCCTCGCGTGGGTGCTGCAGAACGACAACGTCGCGGCCGCGATCATCGGCGCCTCGCGCCCCGAGCAGGTGCGCGACAACGCCAAGGCGTCCGGCGTCGAGATCCCCGCGGAGCTGATGACGCGCATCGACGAGGCACTGGGCGACAAGGTGGTGCGCGACCCCAGGCTCACCGTCGAGACCAACCCCAAGCCGGGTCGCTGAGCCGCACCCTCCACCCACGACGAAGGCCCCGGGGAGATCCCCGGGGCCTTCGCGCATCAAAGGAGAAAACGCGTGCCCCTTGCGGCGCACGTGAAGTGAACGGTCGGCGGCGGGCCGGGGTTCCCGGCCCCGGCCCCGTTTCTCAGCGGCACGCGCCGTCCCGGCGAGGGACGATGCACGGGTTCCCGTCTCATCGTCCCGGGACGGCGCCGGTCGGCCCGGTTAGGGTTCTCCCATGACCTCACTCAGCACCACCAGCGAAAGCGTCGTCGGCCTCGAGGCCGACGCACTCATCGTGGGCCTCACCGCGGACAAGACCGTGGCCGCCCACCCGCAGCTCTCCGAGGAGGCCCGCGCCTCCATCGAGGCCGCCGCCACCGCGCTCGACGCGGCCGGCAAGGCCGGTTCCGTCGTCGTCGTTCCGGGCACGGACGTGGCCGCGCGCCGCGTCGTCGTCGTCGGCATCGGCGAGGGCACCGAGGCGGACCTGCGCGTCGCGGCCGGCGAGGCCTCGCGCCAGGTCGGCAAGAAGCCCGAGCGCGTGATCGTGGCCCTGCCCGCCGAGGGCGCCGCCGCGCAGGCCGTGGCCGAGGGCGCCGTCCTGGGCGCCTACTCGTTCACCGACTACAAGTCGGACGAGTCGCTCGTCACCGACACCGAGTGGACCATCGCCGGCGCCTCCGACGAGGCCATCGAGCGCGCCTCGATCCTGGTCGCCGCCGTCTCCGGCGTGCGCGACCTGGTCAACACCCCGCCGCTCGACCTGTTCCCGGGCTCCTTCGCGGAGATCGCCCAGGAGCTGGGCCAGGACACCGGCGTCGAGGTCGAGGTCTGGGACGTCGACCGCCTGGTCGACGAGGGCTTCGGCGGCATCCTCGCCGTGGGCATGGGCTCGGCCCGGCTCCCCCGCCTGGTGCGCGTCGCCTGGGCCCCGGAGGGCGCCAAGGAGACCGTGGCGCTCGTGGGCAAGGGCATCACGTTCGACACCGGCGGCATCTCGCTCAAGCCGGCGAAGTCCATGGAGACCATGAAGTCCGACATGACCGGCGCGGCCACCGTGCTGCACACGGTCATCGCGGCGGCCCAGGCGGAGCTCCCCATCGCCGTCACCGGCTGGCTCTGCCTCGCCGAGAACATGCCGTCCGCCACGGCCCAGCGCCCCTCCGACGTGATCCGCCAGTACGGCGGCACCACCGTCGAGGTGCTCAACACCGACGCCGAGGGTCGCCTGGTCATGGCCGACGGCCTGGTCCGCGCCTGCGAGGAGAACCCCGCCGTGGTCCTCGACGTCGCGACGCTCACCGGCGCCCAGGGCGTGGCGCTCGGCGTCCGCACCTCCGGCGTCATGGGCACCCCCGAGATCCGCGACGCGGTGGTCGCCGCGGCCGACGAGGTGGACGAGGCGATGTGGCCCATGCCGCTGCCCAAGCACCTGCGCGCGGACCTCGACTCCAAGATCGCCGACCTGCAGAACATCGCCGGCCCCGCCGGCGGCATGCTCTCCGCGGGCGTGTTCCTCAGCGAGTTCGTGGGCGACACCCCGTGGGCGCACCTCGACATCGCGCGCCCGGCCTACAACGAGGGCAAGCCGTGGAGCCTCAACACCGCGGGCTCGACCGGCGTCGCCGTGCGCACCCTGTTCCGCTACCTCGAGACGCGCGCGACCGCGTAACCGTCTCGCTCAGCGACGCGGCCCGGCTCCCCTCGCGGGGGGCCGGGCCGTTCGCGTTGTCGGGGGCGGACGCGGGACCCGTGCGAGGGGTCGCCGGCTCCTGCGTCAGAGACGCTTGCGGTTCTTCTCGTTCCACTCGCGCATCCGCGAGGGGTAGCCCGACAGGTTGACGTCGAAGGCGGGGATGCCGAACTGCTGCGCGAGCTTGCGCGCGGTCGCCTCGTCGGGGACGCGGCGCCGCGTCCACTCGCCCGAGTCCGCGACCACCACGACGGTGGTCTGGGTGACGCGCGTCGGCGGCTCGATGAAGGCCTCGCAGCCGGCGTGGGACTGCACGAACTCCTTGAGGTGGGCGATCGTCTCGCCCTTGGCCTCCTTCTGCCCGGACTGTGCGGGCGTGGCCTTGGCGCGTGGCTTCCTCGAGAACAGACCCATGGAGCAAGCGTAGCGAGGTGCGCCACCGGAGGGCGCACGCGGGGTGGCGCGGCGTGCCAGGAAGCGCGTTCCGGGACCGGCCGGGCCCTTGGTCCTGACATCCCCCTCTGAGGTGGCAAGATGGGCCGTGCCAGCTTCCCTACAAGGAGTTCTCATAGTGACCGAGTCCACCCCACGCTCGTTTGATGTCCTGATCCTCGGAGGCGGTTCCGGCGGCTACGCGACCGCGCTGCGCGCGTCACAGCTGGGCCTCACGGTGGGCCTCGTCGAGGAGAGCAAGCTCGGGGGCACGTGCCTCCACAACGGCTGCATCCCCACGAAGGCCCTGCTCCACGCCGCGGAGCTCGCGGACAACGCCCGCGAGGGCGCCAAGTACGGCGTCAACACGACGCTCGAGGGCATCGACATGCCCGCCGTCAACAAGTACAAGCAGGGCGTCATCGACCGCCTGTACCGCGGCCTGCAGGGCCTCGTGAAGTCGCGCAAGGTCACCATGATCGAGGGCACCGGCCGCCTCGTGGGACCCGACGCCATCGAGGTCAACGGCGAGCGCTACACGGGTGCGAACATCGTGCTCGCGACCGGCTCGTACGCGCGCTCGCTGCCCGGCCTCGAGATCGGCGGCCGGGTCATCACCTCGGACCAGGCGCTGGGCATGGAGTGGGTGCCGCAGTCGGCCGTCGTGCTGGGCGGCGGCGTGATCGGCGTCGAGTTCGCCTCGGTGTGGAAGTCGTTCGGCACGGACGTCACGGTCGTCGAGGCGCTCCCCCGCCTCGCCCCCAACGAGGACGAGGCGCTGAGCAAGGGCCTCGAGCGCGCCTTCAAGAAGCGCGGCATCACCGTCAAGACCGGCGCCCGCTTCTCCGGCGTCGAGCAGTCCGAGGCGGGCGTCAAGGTCTCGCTCGAGGACGGCAGCACCATCGAGGCCGACATCCTGCTGGTCGCCGTGGGCCGTGGCCCGCGCACCCAGGGACTGGGCTACGAGGAGCAGGGCCTGCGCGTGGACCGCGGCTTCGTCCTCACCGACGACCGTCTCCACACCGGCGTGGGCAACATCTACGCGGTCGGCGACATCGTCCCCGGGCTCCAGCTGGCGCACCGCGGCTTCCAGCAGGGAATCTTCGTCGCCGAGGAGATCGCGGGCCTCGCGCCGCAGGCGATCGTCGAGTCGAACATCCCCCGCGTCACCTACTGCGAGCCCGAACTCGGCTCCGTGGGCCTCACCGAGGCGCAGGCCAAGGAGCAGTACGGCGAGGACAAGGTCAAGGCGCTCGACTACAACCTGGGCGGCAACGGCAAGAGCCAGATCCTGGGCACGCAGGGCTTCATCAAGCTGGTGCGCGTGGTCGACGGCCCCGTGGTCGGCATCCACATGCTCGGCGCCCGCGTCGGGGAGCAGATCGGCGAGGCGCAGCTCATCGTGAGCTGGGACGCCCACCCCGAGGACGTCGCCCCGCTCATCCACGCCCACCCCACCCAGAACGAGGCTCTCGGAGAGGCGCACCTCGCGCTCGCCGGCAAGCCGCTGCACGCCCACGACTGAGAACGAACGAGGGAGTTCCATCATGGCCAACGACGTCACCCTTCCCGCGCTCGGCGAATCGGTCACCGAGGGCACCGTCACCCGCTGGCTCAAGGCCGTCGGCGACCAGGTCGCCGCGGACGAGCCGCTGCTCGAGGTCTCCACCGACAAGGTGGACACCGAGATCCCGTCCCCCTTCGAGGGCACGCTGCTCGAGATCCTCATCGACGAGGACGAGGACGCCCAGGTGGGCGCGGTGCTCGCGCGCATCGGCGACCCGTCCGAGCAGGGCTCGGCGCCCGCCGAGCCCGAGCCCGAGCCCGCCCAGGAGGCGCCCGCGGACGAGGCTCCGGCCGAGCCCGCGGCTGCGGAGACGCCCGCCGAGGCCCCCGCCGAGGAGGCCCCGGCCCCCGCCGCATCGTCCGGTGGCGGCCGCGACGTGACCCTGCCCGCCCTGGGCGAGTCCGTCACCGAGGGCACCGTCACCCGCTGGCTCAAGGCCGTGGGCGACGAGGTCGAGGCGGACGAGCCGCTGCTGGAGGTTTCCACCGACAAGGTGGACACCGAGATCCCGTCGCCGTTCGCCGGTGTGCTCACGGAGATCCTGGTGGCCGAGGACGAGGAGGCCGAGGTGGGCGCCGTGCTCGCGCGCATCGGCGAGCCCGGCTCGGCCCCCGCCCCGCAGGCGGCCCCGGCCCAGGAGGAGGCGCCCGCTCCGGCCCCCGAGCCCGAGCCCGATTCCGCGCCGACCCCGGCTCCGGCTCCCGCGGCGCCCAGCTCGCAGACGCCGCCCCCGCCGCCCCCGCCCGCGCCCCGGCAGGAGGCCGCTCCGGCCGCCCCCGCACAGTCGGCGCCCCAGGCCGAGGCGGTCGGCGCGTCGGCCCCCGCGTCGACCGGCTCGGGCTACGTCACGCCGATCGTCCGCAAGCTCGCCGCGGAGAAGGGCGTGGACCTGTCCTCGCTCGCCGGCACGGGCGTGGGCGGACGTATCCGCAAGGAGGACGTGCTGTCCGCCGCGGAGGCCGCCGCCAAGGCTGCGAAGGCCGCCGAGCAGCCCGCCGCGCCCGCGGCCGAGAAGCCGGAGGCCAAGGTCTCCGAGCTGCGCGGCCAGACGGTCAAGATGAGCCGCATCCGCAAGATCACGTCCGAGAAGATGATGGAGTCGCTGCACGGCATGGCGCAGCTGACCTCCGTGGTCGAGGTGGACTGCTCGAAGATCTGGGCGCTGCGCGCGAAGTCGAAGGACGCGTTCCAGGACAAGCACGGCGTCAAGCTGACCTTCCTGCCGTTCTTCACGCGGGCGGTCGCGGTCGCGCTGCAGGAGCACGCGTTCCTCAACGCCTCGGTCGACGGCGCGAGCATCGTCTATCACCCGAGCGTCAACCTGTCGCTCGCGGTGGACACGCCCAAGGGCCTCATGCTCCCGACGCTCAAGGACGCCGAGCACAAGACCGTCGCCGAGCACGCCGCGGCCATCACGGACCTCGCCCAGCGGGCCCGCGACGGCGGCCTGTCCTCGGACGAGATCTCGGGCGGCACGTTCTCCGTGACCAACACCGGGTCGGGCGGGACGCTCCACGACACGCCGATCGTCCCGTCGCCGCAGGTGGGCATCCTCGCGACGTGCGCGATCATCAAGCGCCCCGTCGTGGTCAAGGGCCCGAACGGCGAGGACGTCATCTCGATCCGCCCGATGGTCTACCTGCCCCTGAGCTACGACCACCGGATCGTGGACGGCGCCGACGCGGCGCGGTTCCTCCAGACGGTGCGCGCGCTCATCGAGGCGGGCGACTTCGCCGACGAGCTGGGGCTCTAGCCCATCATGCGCGTCGTGATCGCGGGGTCCTCGGGGCTCATCGGCACGGCGCTCAAGCACTCCCTGCACGAGGGCGGCCACGATGTGGTCGCCCTCGTGCGGCGTTCACCGGTCGGGCCCCACGAGTCGCGCTGGGACCCCGAGACCGGACGCATCGAGACGGCCGTGGTGGCCGGGGCCGATGCGGTGGTCAACCTGGCGGGCGCGTCCATCGGCGACCGTCGGCTCACCCCCGAGTACGCCGAGGTGGCGCGCTCCTCCCGGGTCGACTCCACGCGGACGCTCACGAGCGCCCTGGTCCACGGCGGCTTCGCCGGCGTGCTCATCCAGGGCTCCTCGATGGGCTTCTACGGCGACCGCGGCGACGAGGTGCTCACCGAGGCGTGCGGCCCGGGCCGCACCCTGCTCGCGGGCATCGTCCGCGACTGGGAGTCCGCGGCCCAGCCCGCGCGCGACGCCGGCATCCCGACCGCGACCGTCCGCACCGGGCTCGTGCTCGCTCCGCACGGCGGCTTCGCCGACCGCCTCCTTCCCCTGGTTCGGCTGGGCCTGCTCCGATCCCTCGGCCCGGGCAGCGCCTGGCATTCGTGGATCACCCTCGAGGACCACGTCCGGGCGCTGCGGGCGCTCATCGACGCCCGCCACGACGGCATCGTGAACGCCGTCGCACCGCGTCCGGCGCGCGACGTCGACCTCATCCGCGCCCTGTCCGATGCGGCGGGCACGCGACCGGGCTTCCTCGTCCCCGCCTGGGCGCTGCGGATCGCGGTCGGGCCGGCGATCGAGGATCTGCTGAGCTCGGAGCGGGGCGCGCCCACCGTGCTCCGGGGCCTCGGATTCGAGTGGCGCCACCGCACGGTGGAGGACGCCGCGCGCTGGGTCTTCGCCGGCTGAGTTCTACGGGCCGACTGAGTTCCACGGTCATTCGTCCGGGGACCTCCCCACGCCCGCGACCTTCCACTCCCCCAGCGTGCCGCCGCTCCACACGAGGGTGAGCAGCGCGCGCTCCTCGTACGCCGCGACCTCCCGCCGAGTGCCGTCGGGGTCGACGACCGTGTGGGACGTCCACGCGACGGTGAGCCGCACGGTCCGCACCGAGGCGCCGGTGACGGGCGCCGCCACAGGCGCGCCCGGCGTCGAGGCCTGCGCGCCCACCACGGTGGCGTCGAGGACGCGGCCGCCAAGTGCCTGGAACCGCGTCCCCTCCGCCAGCGCAGTCGCGGTGCGCTCGGCTGCGGCGCGCGCGGGCGTGCCGGGCGCGGTGAGCCCGACGAGCGCGGCGCCGTCGCCGGCGGACAGCGCGGCGACTCGCCGCTCCGTCAACGCGCGCGCCGCCTGAGCCGGCGTCGCGATGGGGCCGGTGGGAGGTCCGGGCTCTGCCGTGGGCAGGGCGGGCGCGGCGCCGGCGCTCGACTCGACGGAGGCCCCGGACGCGGTGGCCACGGTGCCTCGCACGGCGTCGGGCTTCGCATCGATGTCCCCTGTCCCCGCGGCCGTTTCGGGTCCCGCGGCCGTTTCGGGTCCCGCGGCCGTTTCGGTTCCCGCGCCCGTTTCGGGTCCCGCGGCCGTTTCGGGCCCCGCGGCCGGGTCGGTTCCCGCGCCCGACGTCGCCCACGGCCACGCCGACGGCACGGCCCAGCCGCCCGCCCACGCGCCCACGCCGGCCCCGCCCGCCAGCACCACTCCCGCCGCGATGATCCAGGCCCGCCGACGCAGCCGCCACGCCCAGGCCCCGCGATCGCGCTCGGTGCGCGCGCCCCGCGGGCCACGCACCCGCGCCGCGACCCCGACTGCCGCCGCCGCGGGCCCCGAACCGGCGTCCGGCCGCCACGGCTGCGGAGCCGCGCAGTCCCTGATCGCCTTGGCCACGGTCGCCGCGGCGGGCCGCTCGGCGGGGTCCGCGGCGACGAGCGGCGCCATCCACGCCTCTGCGACCTCGCGGTACCCGTCCCCGGCGACGGACAGCGCGACGCGGCCCAGCGCATGGACGTCGTCGGCGGGGCTCGGTGTGCTCCCCCGCTCCGGCGCCGCGAAGCCCGGCGTCCCGCGCTCGCCGCCCAGCGCCGGCCCCACGAGGTCGACCAGCAGCGGCCGCGAACCCACGAGCGCGTTGGCCGGGGACACGTCCCCGTGCGACAGGCCCGCCTCGTGCAGTGCCGCGAGGGCCTCGGCCACGCCCTGGACCAGCCATACCCAGGCGGCGAGGCTTGGCGGGGACCCGGCCGCGGCATCGTCCACCCGGGGCGCACGCATCCGCGGCGAGGCCACCACGACGTCGTCCCCGCGTCGCCCCACGTCGACCGGCACGACGAGCCCGGGATGCGCGACGTTGGCGAGCGTGGCCACGCGCGCCCGGGCCGCGCGCTCGGTCGCGGCGCCCGCGCCGACGACGCGTTCCACGCGATCGAGGCGAAGGGGTGCGAGCGTCACCCTCCCAGGGTGGACCCCGGCGGCTCACCCGCCCGGGTTATCCCCAGGGTCAGTCGGCGATGCCGCGGTTGGGCCACCACGCGCGCCGCCCGATGTCCCCGATGAGGCCGGGGACCAGGAGCGAGCGGACCACGAACGTGTCGATGAGCACGCCCACGGACACGATGAACGCGATCTGTGCGAGGAAGATCAGCGGGATGACGCCCAGCGCCGCGAAGGTGGCCGCCAGGACGATGCCCGCCGACGTGATGACGCCGCCGGTCACGGCGAGCGCGCGCCGGATGCCCTCGCGGCTGCCGTGGCGGAGCGACTCCTCGCGCGCCCTCGACATGAGGAAGATCGAGTAGTCGACGCCGAGGGCCACGAGGAACACGAACGCGAGCAGTGGCACCGCGGGATCCGTGCCCGGGAAGTCGAACACGGTGTTGAACACGATGGCCGCGAGGCCCATGGTGCCCGCGAAGCTGAGGATGTTCGCGAGGATGATGAGCACCGGTGCGAGCACGGAGCGCAGTAGCGCGATGAGCACCACCAGGATCACCACGAGGATCGTGGGGATGATGACGCGCAGGTCGCGCTCGGAGGTGAGCCGGGTGTCGAGCGACTCGGCCGCCTGGCCGCCGACGAGAACCTCGGGGTCCACGGCGTGCACGGCGTCGCGCACGTCCTGGACGATGTCCGTGGCCTCCGCGGAGGACGCGGACACCTGGGTGACGCCCACGACCTCGACACGCCCGTCGATCACGATCGGGTCCTCGGGCACGGCCCCGGCCGGCGCGCCCGCGGCGACCGCCGGGGTGAGGATGTACGCCTCGGTGATGCCGTCGATGCCGGACACGGCGTCGAGCACCTCGTCGGCCGACGCCTCCGGCGCGATGACGCGGATGGGCGACGTCGCGCCGGCGTCGAAGTGCGCCTCGAGCACCTCGAAGCCCTGGATGGACTCGACCTCGCCCATGAACACGTCGCGCTCGCCCAGGCCCCCGGACTTGAACGTGGGCAGGAAGGCGGCGAGCACCGCGAGGAACACGACCGCCGCGGCCCACACCACACGAGGCCGGCGGTCGACGGCGCGCGACCACCGCCCCCACACACCCGTGCGCTTCTCGAGCGCCTCGACGGTCTCGACGTCGGTCACCTCGCGCCCCTGGAAGCGCGGCATGGCGGGCCAGAACACCCCGCGCGCGTGCTTGCCGCCCAGGAGCAGGAGCGCCGGGAGCAGCGTGAGGGCGGCGAGGAAGGCGGCGGCGATGCCGATCGCGCCCGCCGGGCCGAGCGACGAGTTGGACTTGAGGTCGGACAGCAGCAGCACGAGCAGGCCCAGCACCACCGTGCCGGCGGAGGCGGCGATGGGCTCGAGCGACCGGCGCCAGGCCTTCCCCAGCGCCGAGTACGGCGACTCGATGCGCAGCAGCTCCTCCCGGTAGCGCGCGACCAGCAGCAGCGCGTAGTCCGTGGTCGCGCCCACGACCAGGATGAACATGATGCCCTGGGACTGGCCGTTGAGCGTGATGACGTCCGCGCTCGCCAGCGCGTAGACGGCGATGATGGCGCCGGTGAGGGCGATCATCGCGGTGGCGAGCACCAGGAACGGCAGCACGGGGCTGCGGTAGACGATGAGCAGGATGACCAGCACGACCGCGAGGGCCACGATCAGCAGGATGCCGTCGATGCCCGCGAACGCCTCGACCAGGTCCGCGACCAGTCCGGCCGGCCCGGTGACGTAGCCGTCGAGCCCGGTGTCCGCGGCCGCCCACTCCGCGCGGAGCGTGTCGACGTAGAGCTGGCCCACGGTGTCCTCGCCGGCGGACTCCTCGAACACCTCGGCGTCGACGGAGAAGGACACGAGGACGGCCTCGCCGTCCTCCGACGGGAACGCCTGCGGGCCCTGGCCCTGCGGCCCGGTGAGGGTCACGTCGCCCACGGTGCGTCCCGCATCGTCCCCCTCCATGGGCGCGGCGAGGACCTCGTCGACGAAGGACTGCACGGTCGCCACGTCCTGGGGCCCGGCCTCGACGACGAGCAGCGCGGGCACGGACTCGGTGGGGGCGAACCGCTGATGCCACTCGCCCGCCTCAGTCGACTCGGCGCTCGAGGGGAGGAAGGCCCCCGCGTCGTTCTCCTGGACCTCGGAGAGCTTGCCGAAGGTCTGGCCGCCGGCGCCTCCGACGGCCAGCCAGGCGACGATGACAAGGAGGACCGCCAGGGGGCGGACGAAGGGACGCCTCAGCACGTTCATGGCGGGTCCAACGCGCGCGCGAGGGGTGCTATTCCGTGTTCTACCTGTGGTGAAGGTCACGGGGAAGCGGCCCCGCCGCAGCGGCGCGCTAGCCTGAGCCGATGGAGTTCGTCGACTACGACCTGGGCGTCCGCCACGTGCCGTATCAGGAGGCGTGGGACCGCCAGAGGGCCGTCCACGCCCAGGTGGTCGCGGGCGAGCGCCCCGCCACCGTCCTGCTGGTCGAGCACGAGCCCGTCTTCACCGCCGGCAAGCGCACCGCGCCGTGGGACCGCCCGGTCGACGGCAGCCCCGTGATCGACGTGGACCGCGGCGGCCGCATCACCTTCCACGGCCCCGGCCAGCTGGTCGCCTACCCCATCGTGCGGCTCGCGGAGCCGGTCGACGTGGTCAGGTACGTGCGCCGCCTCGAGCAGGCGGTCATGGACGTCTGCGCGTCCTTCGGACTGGAGACGATGCGCGTCGAGGACCGCTCGGGCGTCTGGCTCCCGGCCACGGCGGACCGGCGCGAGCGCAAGATCTGCGCCATCGGCGTGCGCGTCGCCAAGGGCGTGACGATGCACGGGCTCGCGCTCAACTGCGACGTCGACCTGGGCTGGTACGACCGCATCGTCCCGTGCGGCATCTCCGACGCCGACGTCACGTCGTTGACGGCCGAGCTGGGCCGCACCGTCCCGATCGCCGAGGTGCGCGACCGGCTGGCCGGATTCCTGGAATCCGCGCTCGCGGACGTACAGTGGGCCGAGGCGCCCACCGGCGCCGAGGCCGCCGAGGCCCCCGTCCCCCTCCCCACCAAGGAGTCCGTGTGACCATCGCCCCCGAGGGCCGCAAGATGCTGCGCGTCGAGGCCCGCAACGCCGCCGTTCCGATCGAGCGCAAGCCGGCGTGGATCCGTACCAAGGCCGTCATGGGCCCCGAGTACAAGGACATGAAGGGCCTGGTCAAGGGCGGCAGCCTGCACACGGTGTGCGAGGAGGCGGGCTGTCCCAACATCTTCGAGTGCTGGGAGGACCGCGAGGCCACGTTCCTCATCGGCGGCGACCAGTGCACGCGCCGGTGCGACTTCTGCCAGATCGACACCGGCAGGCCCGCGGCCTTCGACGCCGACGAGCCGCGCCGCGTCGCCGAGTCGGTCCAGCAGATGGGCCTCAAGTACTCGACCATCACCGGCGTCGCGCGCGACGACCTCGAGGACGGCGGCGCGTGGCTCTACGCGGAGACCGTGCGCCAGATCCACGACCTCAACCCGGGCGTGGGCGTCGAGCTGCTCATCCCCGACTTCAACGCGGTCCCCGACCAGCTCGCGGAGGTGTTCTCCTCCCGGCCCGAGGTCCTCGCCCACAACGTCGAGACCGTCCCGCGCGTGTTCAAGCGCATCCGCCCCGCCTTCCGCTACGAGCGGTCCCTGTCCGTGCTCACCGCGGCGCAGGAGGACGGCCTGGTGACCAAGTCGAACCTCATCCTGGGCATGGGCGAGACGTTCGAGGAGTGCGTCCAGGCGCTGCACGATCTCCACGACGCCGGCTGCGACCTGCTCACCATCACCCAGTACCTGCGTCCCAGCCCCCGCCACCACCCCGTGGACCGCTGGGTCAAGCCGCAGGAGTTCGTGGACCTCGCGCAGGCCGCCGAGGAGATCGGGTTCCTGGGCGTGATGTCCGGCCCGCTGGTGCGCTCGTCGTACCGGGCCGGCCGCCTGTGGGGCCAGGCCATGCGCCGCAAGGGCCGCGAGATCCCCGCGTCGCTCGCACACCTGGGCGAGGAGACGGACTCGCGCCAGGAGGCCGCGTCGCTGCTGCGCGAGCGTCCCGAGCTCGCGGACGCCGAGGCGCCCGAGCCCGTCGCCGCGCCCGCCGCGGGCTGAGGCGAGCGCCACACCCCGCCCGCATTCCGGGCACTCCCCCACGCACTAGACTGTTCGGCATTATGGCGAAGGACAAGCAGCCCCAGAAGAAGCAGCGGTGGTACACGCTCATCGCGCAGGCCTACAAGGTCACGGCACCCCACGACAAGTGGCTGCTGCCCGGCATCCTCGCGATCGTCATCGGCGGCATCGCGGCCTTCGTGATCGCCGGCCTGCTGATCGGCGGCGTGTTCGCGATCGTCTACATGTCGATCTTCGGCGTGCTCACCGCGATCCTGGGCGCGCTGTTCTTCCTCACCCGCCGCTTCGAGTCGAACGCCTACGCGCGCATGGAGGGCCAGACCGGTGCCTCGCTCGCGGTCGCGCAGGCGATCCGCAACGGCTGGGAGTTCTCCGAGGACCCCGTGAGCATGGACCCGCGCGCCGGCACCGTGATCTTCCAGGGCGTGGGCAAGGGCGGCATCGTCCTGCTGGTCGAGGGCGGCCCCGCGGCCCGCAAGCAGGTGACGGCCACCCAGCGCCGCATCGAGAAGCTCGTGCCCGGCATCCCCGTCCACCCCATCTACGTGGGCACGCGCGAGGGCGAGGTGCGCCTCAACAAGCTGCAGAAGGCCATCCGCCGCCACAAGAAGGCCCTCAACAAGAACGACCGCGCCACGGTCGCGGCGCGCCTCAAGGCGATCGGCGGCACCAAGCCCCCGATGCCCAAGGGCATCGACCCGCTGCGCGCGCGTCCCGACCGCAAGGGCATGCGCGGCCGCTGAGCCTCACCCCCGTCGACAACCCCCTTCCCTCCTCCGCTCACCAGCGGAATGGGTAGGGGGTTGTCGCTTTTCCAGGGTCGGTGCGCGCCAGGGGTGGCTGGTTGTCGATTCGGCGGTGAACCCGCTCAGCCGGGCAGGTGCACGCGCACGCCCGACGGGCCGGGCTCGAAGGTCACGCCCGTGAAGTCGGGGATGCGGCGCAGGCCACGCGTGACGGGTGCGTCGACGCCGCCCACGATCACCACCGTCGCGCCGGACGCCACGGCCGCGGTGACGCCCACGACGGAGTCCTCGAAGACCACGCACTCCTCCGCGCGCGTCCCCAGCTGGTCCGCGGCGGTCTCGTACGGCTCCGGGTCGGGCTTGGTGTTGATGACATCCTCGGACGCCACCACGACGGGCGGCTCCGGGAAGCCCGCCTCGGCCACGCGGCGGCGGGTCGCGGCGTGCGGGGCGGTCGTCGCGATGCCCCAGCGCCCGGCGGGGATAGTGGCGATCGCGTCCACCGCGCCGGGGATGGCGCCGGTGAAGGTCAGCAGCGTGCCCTCCATGTCGCAGATGACGGCGTGGCAGTCGAGGGTGGTCATGAGGTCCCCTTTCTCAGGACGATGCGGGTGCCGGCGGCGCGGTCGTGCAGGCCCCGGCCATCGGGGCCCCACACGACGGCCGGGATCACCAGCGCGAGCAGCAGGGTGCGGGTGACGGCCCGCAGGCCGACGGTCGGGGCGCCGTCGGCGGAGATCACGCGCAGGCCCAGCAGGGCGTGGCCCGCGGTGGCGCCGAGCGTGGCGACCAGCACCAGGTGCTGGACGGCCCAGACGCCGAGCGCCGCGAACGGGGCACCGGCGAGCAGGACCCGCTCGGGCCAGGTGGCCGCCTCGAGGTCGAAGCCCGAGTCCACGAAGAACGCGGACGAGATGAGCAGGCACAGCACCCAGTCGATGCCGATGCCCACCAGCCGGCGTCCCACGTGCGCGCGGGCGTCGGCGGTCTCGGTCATGCGCCCCATCCTAAGGACGCGGAACCGGGCCCCCGGACCGCCACCCGGGACCGTGCATCGTCCCCCGACCCGGCCCCTGCATCGTCCCCCGGCAACCAGGGACGACCCCCGAACCGAGTGCCACAGTTAACCGCTTGGAAACATGGCGTGCATACGAAGGCAACCCCCCGGCCCTAGGGTGAGGACTGCCACTCCCGGCACGAATCTCGCTCAAGGAGTTACTGGATGTTCACTGACGCCAACGAGGCGCTCGAGTACGTGAAGTCGGAGGGCGTCGAGTTCATCGACCTCCGCTTCTGCGACCTGCCCGGCCAGATGCAGCACTTCAACATTCCCGCCTCGCAGTTCACGGAGGACTTCTTCGAGGAGGGCGCCATGTTCGACGGCTCCTCGATCCGCGGCTTCCAGGCGATCAACGAGTCCGACATGAAGCTCCTGCCGGACATCAAGACCGCCTACATCGACCCGTTCCGCAAGGCGAAGACCCTGGTCATCAACTTCGCGGTCGTGGACCCGTTCACCGACGAGCCGTACTCCCGCGACCCGCGCAACGTCGCCGCCAAGGCGGTCGAGTACCTCAAGTCGACCGGCATCGGCGACACCGCCTTCTTCGCCCCCGAGGCGGAGTTCTTCATCTTCGACTCGGTGCGCTTCGACACGAACCAGCACGAGGGCTACTACCACATCGACTCGGCCGAGGCCTGGTGGAACACCGGCAAGGAGACCGACCCCGACGGCACCCCCAACCGCGGCTACAAGACCCGCTACAAGGGCGGCTACTTCCCCGTGGGCCCCGGCGACCAGTACGCCGACCTGCGTGACGAGATCGTCCAGACCCTCGAGCAGGTGGGCCTGTCCGTCGAGCGCGCGCACCACGAGGTGGGCACCGCCGGCCAGCAGGAGATCAACTACCGCTTCAACACTCTGCTGCACGCGGGTGACGACATCATGAAGTTCAAGTACGTCGTCAAGAACGTCGCGTGGAAGCACGGCAAGACCGTCACCTTCATGCCCAAGCCGCTGTTCGGCGACAACGGCTCCGGCATGCACGTCCACCAGTCGATCTGGAAGAACGGCGAGCCGCTGTTCTACGACGAGTCCGGCTACGGCGGCCTGTCCGACATGGCCCGCTGGTACATCGGCGGCATCCTCAAGCACGCGCCGTCGCTGCTCGCGTTCACCAACCCCACGGTGAACTCGTACCACCGCCTGGTGCCGGGCTACGAGGCTCCGGTCAACCTGGTGTACTCGGCCCGCAACCGCTCGGCCGCGATCCGCGTGCCCATCACCGGCTCGAACCCCAAGGCCAAGCGCATCGAGTTCCGCGCCCCCGACCCGTCGTCGAACCCGTACCTCGCGTTCGCGGCGCTGCTCATGGCCGGCATCGACGGCATCAAGAACCGCATCGAGCCCCCGGCCCCGGTGGACAAGGACCTGTACGAGCTGCCCCCGGAGGAGCACGCCCAGATCCCGCAGGTGCCCGCGTCGCTGCCCGAGGTGCTCGACACGCTCGAGCAGGACCACGACTTCCTCACCGAGGGCAACGTGTTCACCCCGGACCTCATCGCCGAGTGGATCGACTACAAGCGCACCAGCGAGATCGACCCGCTGCGCTTCCGTCCCCACCCGCACGAGTTCGAGCTCTACTACGACTGCTGAGTCCGCCTCTCAGGCCGCTCGGAAGGCCCGTCCCGCATCGCGCGGGGCGGGCCTTCCGCCGTTGTAGGCGCCCGAAACGCACCGATGCCGCCACCTACCGGCCATGTCGCGACTACCGTGGGAGCATGAGCGACCAGAGTGCACCGAGCGACCAGGACCCGGACCTCGAACGGGACAAGCGCGAGCTGTTCCCCGGCAAGTACTTCATCTCGACGGTGCTGAACGCCCTCGAGACCAAGACCCGCATGAGCGGCGGACTCGCCCGCGTCTACCTCATGCGCGCGGCCATGGCGGGCATCATCATCGGCCTGATGTACCTGGTGTACTTCGCGATCGTCGCCGCGTTCGTGGCGGTGGGCGACGGCGAGCTCAAGACCCTCGGCCAGATCCTCGGCTCGCTGGTCTTCGGCTTCGCGCTGGTCTTCATCTACTACTCGAAGTCGGAGCTGCTGACGTCGAACATGATGATCGTCTCGATCGGCGCGTACTACCGCAAGACCACTCCCCTGCGCTCCCTGCGCATCCTCGCCATGTGCTACGGCGGCAACCTGCTCGGCGGCCTGCTCGTCGCGATCATGGTCGCGCTGTCCACGCTGGGCTCCGACGCGATGGGCGAGCAGCTCGAGGGTGCCGTCGAGCACAAGCTCGAGTACTTCGACCACGGGCTGTTCGGCATGTCCGACCTGTTCATGCGCGCGATCCTGTGCAACTTCATGATCAACCTGGCGATGCTGCTGGTCTACAACGGCCTCATCAAGGACGACCTGACCAAGTCGATGGCCATGATCATGAGCGTCTTCGTGTTCGCCTTCGTGGGCTTCGAGCACTCGGTCGCCAACTCCATCGTCTTCCTCATCGCGGGCCTGCACGGCACGCTCGACGTGGGACTCGCGCTCGCGAACGTGGGCATCGTCCTCGTCGGCAACTTCATCGGCGGCGGCCTCCTGATCGGCCTCTACTACGCGTACGCGAACGACGACCGCAAGTTCCTGCGCAAGCGGGGCGCCAAGACCGCCTAAGGACGATGCGGTGCCCGGGTGGTGACCGGGACCCCCGCTAGGATGCGACGCACGAGGCCCGTCACCCCGCCGGGCCCGGCTGCAACCCCTGGGAACGACGACGTGACCGACCACCGCAAGCCTGACCTCAACCTCAACCTGGTCTGGGTGCTCGAGGCGCTCCTCGAGGAGCGCAACCTCACGCACGCCGGCGACCGGGTGGGCATGACCCAGCCCACCGTGAGCGGTGCGCTCGCGCGCCTGCGGGAGATCTACGACGACCCGCTGCTCGAGCGCGACGGCCGCGGCTTCGCCCTCACGCCGCGCGCCGAGGCCCTCATCCCCGGGGTCGAGGAGTGCATGGAGCAGGTCCGGCGCACCTTCGAGGTGCTGCCCACGTTCGACCCGGCCACCTCCACGCGCACGTTCATGGTGTGCGCCTCCGACTACGTCCTCTCCGAGCTCACCGGCCCGCTGCTCGCGCTGCTCGCCCAGGACGCGCCGGGCACCCGGGTCGAGTTCACCTCGCTCCCGGTCGACGCCTCCGTCACCCCGGTGGACCTGCTCCGGCACGACGTCACCATCGCCGGCGCCGGCCGTGGCCTGCCCGGCAAGAACGTGTCCCTGTTCTCCGACTGGTTCGTGTGCGTGGCCGATGCACGGAACCCGGCGATCGAGGACGGCGCCCTCTCCCTGGGCGCCCTGCGGCGCCTGCGCCACGTGCGCTCCGAGTTCGGCGCGCACGCCGCGACGCACGTGGACGACATGCTCGCCGCCGCGGACGTCGCCCCCAGCACGGCGCTCACGGTCCAGGGATTCATCCCCGTCCCGTTCGCGGTCGCCGGCACGGACTGGATCGGCTGGGTGCCGGAGCGCACCGCGCAGCGCTATGGGGACATGCTGGGCCTGGCCGTGGTGAAGACCCCGCTCGCACCCAAGCTGCTGGTCGAGGCCGCCTACTGGCACCCGACCAAGACCGAGGACCCGGCGCGCCATTGGCTCATCGAGCAGCTGCGCCGCGCCTCGGAGATCGTCGAGTTCGGGTCCGAGGACGCGGACGCGGAGGACGTGGTGACCGACGACGCCTGAGCCGGGGCCCGGCCCGGCGGCTCCTCCCGTCCCGGGCTCCGGGGCTCCCGGGCTCCCGGGCGCCCCGGCTCCCGGCTCCCGGCTCCCCGGCTCCCGGGCTCAGTGCGGGATGCCCAGGTCCCGGGTGTTGCCCTCGAGGTCGGTGTGCACGAACGAGTTGTACGCGACCAGGATGTCCGCGAAGCGCTCGTGCTCGTCGAGGCGGTACATGATGAGCCCGTCGAACTCGAAGGTCTCCCCCTCGCGCACCGGCCCGAACAGCGACTCCGGGTTGTCCCGGCGCGCCGTGAACAAGGTGTTCATCTGGATGGCCACCGTGGTGTCGCTTGAGACGAACCGGGGGACGGTGAGCCGCTCCACGAAGTGAGGCCAGATGAGGTCCCGATAGTGATGCTTCATCCCCTCGATGCCGGTGAACTCGAGCGTGCCGTTCTTCATGTGCATGTCCGGCGCGAGGTAGTCGTCGAAGGCCGTGTGGTCCTCCTCGTTGAAGCGGCGGATGTAGTCGCGGAAGCGCTCCTCACGCATGCGGCTGCCCCATCTCCTCGAAGGTCTCGGCCACCCAGTCCGCGATGATCCCCGCGACGTAGGGCATGTGGTCGATCGAGATGTGCTCGGTGCCGCCCTCCGGCTCGTCGAACAGGCGCAGCTCCCGCTTGGGGCTGTTCACCGCCTGGTCGTACGTGTCGTGCGCGTAGCCCACCGGGATCTGGCGGTCGTTGACGCCGTGGGTCACCAGCAGGGGCACGGTGATCCTCTCGGCGACGCCGTTGAGGTGCATGTCCCGCGTCCGGGCGATGAAGTCGTCCATGTCCGCGGCGCCCCACACCCAGAACACGTGGTCCCAGTAGTGCGGCACGGGGTTCTCCCCCTCGCGGCGGCGCCGCGCCTCCTGGACCGCGGCCCAGTCGTGATTGGCTCCCCACGCCACGGCGAGCTTGAGCCGGTTCTCGAACGCCGCGGCGCGGGGAGCGTAGTAGCCGCCCAGGGACCAGCCGACGATCCCGACGCGGTCGGGGTCGACGCCGAAGTCCGCGGCGTTGGCCTCGACGTGGTCGAGGATCGCGGCGGCCCAGGCCTCGGTGTCGTGGCGGGCGGTGAGACCCCGCAGGCGCAGCGCCTCGCCGGACCCGGGGGTGTCGACCATGAGCGTGGAGACGCCACGCTCGGCGAGCATCCGCGGGAAGCCGGAGTAGTACATCATCTCCTTGGTCGAATCCAGGCCGTTCCACTGGATCACCAGCGGGTGCGGCCCGTCGCCCGGCGCGCGGTACAGGTAGGCCGGCATCGCCGAGCCCTCGTACGGGATCTCCACGGGGGTGAGCGGCACGCCGCTGAGCTCGACATGCTTGAGCAGCAGGTCGCGCGACTTCTGATAGGCCGCGGTGCGGCCGACCCAGGTGGGCGACTGCAGCCGCTCGGACTGCGACGTGTACAGGGACGCGCGGTAGTACGTCTCCCCCGCGCCGATGCGCCTGCCGCGCTCTTCGTCGTCCCTCGCCTTCGCGAGGAGCCGGTCGGCGACCGCCGCCCAGGAGGCGTAGAGCTCGGCCGTCCCCGCATCGTCCCCGTTCTCGGAGGCCTCGAGGACCGGCCGGCACGCGCGATCGACCTCGTCGATGTAGCCGCCGTTGTTCAGCGTGGCGACCACCGTCATCGACCACACGTAGTTGGTCGGGAAGTACATGAACACGGGTGGGGCTCCTCAGCTGGTCGGGGCGGCGGCCCTCGCCGCGGCGATACGGTCGGCCATGTACTTGACGCCGGACGACGAGGTGTACGCGCCGTCGACGGGGATCTCCGCGCCCGACACGTAGGCGGCGGCGTCCGACAGCAGGAAGACCGCGACGTGTGCGACCTCGTCCGCCTCGCCCATGCGCTCGAGCGGCGTCAGCTCGAGCTGGGCCCCGCGCATCGCCTCGGGCGCGCGCGCGGTCATCTCCGTCTCGATGAAGCCCGGGTGGATGGCGTTGACACGGATGCCGCGGGGCCCGTACTCGGTGGCGGCCACGTGCGTAAGGCCGCGCAGACCCCACTTCGACGCCGTGTAGGCGGCGGTGTAGTGCCCGGCGAGGGCGGCGGCGGAGCCGATGTTGACGATGGACGAGCCCGCGCCCAGGAGCGGCGCGAGCGCGCGGATCCCCAGCATCGGGCCCGTGAGATTGACGGCGAGGACGCGGTCCCACTCGGCGCGCTCGGTGTCGCCCAGGCGAGCCCGGTAGGTGACACCGGCGTTGTTGACGAGCCCGCGCAGCGGGACCTCGCCCAGGTCCGCGGCGAGGTCCGCCGCGAGCGCCGCCCAGTCGCCCTCGTCGCTCACGTCGAGGCGCCGGTAGGCGACCCCCGCGACGGTGAGCGCCGCGGGCGCCTCCGGCGCGACGTCCGTCGCGATCACGTGCGCGCCCTGGGCGGCGAGCAGGAGCGCCTCGGCCGCGCCCTGTCCCCCGGCCGCGCCGGTGACCACGACAGTGCGTCCCTCGAGCCCGGGGTACATCACGCCTCCCCGTCGCGCCAGCCCACCGGGCCGCCGCGGTCGAGCAGCTCGATCAGGTGACCCTCGGGATCGGCGACGAACGCCATGCGGACGCCGGGCTCGGGCGCGGGGCGCGGGGCCATGCGGTCCGTCGCGCCGGCGGCGATGAGGCGGTCGTAGGTGGCGTCGACGTCCTCGACCCGCAGGCAGATGTGGCCGTAGCCCTGAGTGAGGATCGCCTCGGGCGGGTCCGCGGCCTGGAGCCCGGGCCGCGACCCGGTGCGATGGAGCAGCTCGATCGCCCAGCCGTGCTCGCGATCGACCAGGAACACGCCGCGCAGCCCGAGCGGCTCGAGCGCGAACGGAGTGGACTCCTCGAGGTCGAGCGCCCCGGCGTACCAGCGCGCCTGCGCGTCGAGGTCCGCCACGGACAGGCCCACGTGGTCGAGATTCACGCGTCCTCCTTCACGGGGTGGTCGTGCGGGCCGCGGGTCATGAGCGAGTCGCGCGCGTCGGCCGGGAGCAGGTCGAGCAGCTCGTCGGTGAACGCGCCGCCCACCAGGATGAACGCCACCCGGCACACGCGGTCGGTGCGGTTGGCCCACGCGTGGTCGGTGCCGCGCTGGATGACCACGTCGCCGGGACCCAGCGTCACCTCGGAGTCGTCGAGGATGAGCACGATCTGCCCCTCGAGGACGATCCCGTAGTCGACGGACTCGGTGCGGTGCACCGGCGACTGTCGGCCCTCGGGTCCCACGTGGCCGGGGAAGAACTCGTTGATGCGGATCTTGGTGCCGCGCGGCTCGGGCGGCACGCGCAGGGTGCGCTCGGTGGGCTCGCTCGGCTCGGCGGGGCCGATGGGTGCGGGCGCGTCGTCGGTCTGCCAGATCTCGTAGAAGCCCACGCCGTCCTGGGGCATGAAGCGGTGGACCGGGACGATGCCGTCGGACAGCACGACGGAGGTGCCCGCCGCATCGTGCCCCGTCACCACCCGGCGCGGGACGGTCGCCCGGGGCCCCCCCGCCGTCACGCCGCCTCCGCGAGCGAACTCAGCGACCGCTGCATCACGCCGCCCGGGTCCGCGTCCGGGGCCGGGTGGAGCTCCCAGTCGACGAGCTGCAGCGAGGCGTCGACGACGAGCCGGACGCGCGGCTTGCGGCGCGCCTCAAACTCGGTGAGCAGCCGCTCCATGTCGCCGTCGCGGGTGAGGTAGTCGGCCAGCAGGATCGCGTCCTCGGAGCACTGCGCCGCGCCCTGGGCGATGAGGGGCGGGCAGGCGTGGACGGCGTCGCCGATCGCGATGACGCGCCCCTGGTGCCACGGCCCCTCGACGAAGAGCCACTCGATCTCTTGGAAGTTGAGGTAGGTGTCCTCGGTGATCTGCGAGCGCAGGAACTCGATGTGCCCGCCGTAGCCCTCCATGAGCCGACGCATCTCCTGCGCGTCGGTGAGCCCGTTGTCCGGCCGCACCGGGTCGCACAGCACGTACCCGTAGCAGAGGTCCGCGGAGATGGGGGTGAACCCCACCTTGTACTGGGGTCCGTGGTAGTACAGGCCAGAGATGTCCATGTCGGGCGTGCGGGGCAGCACGGCCCGCCAGATGCCCATGCCGGAGGGCTGCTTGTCCTCGGTGATGCCCAGCAGCGTGCGGGCGCGGGACTTGATGCCGTCCGCGGCGATGACCACGTCGTAGTTCTCCACGGTGCCGTCGGAGAGCTCGGCCTCGACGTGGGAGTCGATGTTCGCGAACGACACGAGCTCCGTGCCCAGACGCAGCTCGATGCCCAGCTCCTTGATCTTGTCGACCAGCACGCCCTGGATGTCGCTGCGGAGCGCGCCCAGGGTGGCCGGCAGGTCGGGGCCGCCGGTGCGGGCGACCGTGATGGTCGCGATGTCCTCGCCGGTGTACTCGCGCATGCGGACCCGGTCGAAGCCGTGGCCCTTCGCGAGGATCGGGTCGAGCACGCCGATCTCCCGGAACATCTTGAGCGCATTGCCCTGGACCGTGATCCCGTGGCCCACGCCGTGCCAGTCGGAGGCCTTCTCCACGAGGGTGACCTCCACGCCGCGCTGCGCCAGCGCGATCGCCGACACGCAGCCGGTGATCCCTCCGCCGACGACCAGCACCGTTGCTGCCGACATCGCTACTCCCCACGTCGTGAACTCGCGGCGGCATCGTCGCCGCCGTCACCGACGCTAGGGCAGGGCGCCTCCGAGGCGGAACGACAAGTCGGCGATGCCTGCTATCGGGACGATGCGACGGGCTCGGCCGGCTCGAGGGCGCGCACGGCGTCGAGCAGCCGGGTGCGGAACCAGGCGTGGGCGGGATCCGCCTCATGGCTCTCGTGCCACCACAGCTGCAGGTCGATGGGCACGATGCCGAAGGGCGCCTCGACGGCGACCGTGCCCGTGGCGGGCCCCAGCCGCTCGGCCAGCCTCCGCGGGATCACGGCGACCAGGTCCGTGCCGGCGACGATCGACGGCAGCGCCAGGAAGCTCGAGGTGGTCACGCGCGGCTCGCTGCGGTCGATGCCCAGCTCGCGCAGGTGACGGTCCGCGGGCGTCAGGTGGTGGCGGCCGAACTGCGCGACGGCCTGCGGCAGCCGCACGAAGTCCTCGAGCGAGAGCCTGCCGTCCACGAGCGCCGGGTGGGCCGCGTCGACCAGGCACACGTAGTGGTCGTCGATGAGCGGCTCGCGGCGGCCCTCGATGCCGATGCCGGGCACGGCGATGACCAGGTCGTGGTTGATGAGGTCGCGGTCGGCCTCCATGGGCCGCTCGGGCAGCGGCACCACGTCGATGGTCACGCCGGGCGCCTCGCTCAGCACGGTCGCGAGCGCGCAGTGCAGCCGCACCAGGCCGTAGTCCGTCATCATCACGGAGAAGGTGCGGCGCGCGGTCGCCGGGTCGAAGCCCTGCTCGCCCGCGAGGACCCGCTCGATGATGGGCAGGGTGGCCTGCACCTGCGGCAGGAGCATCCGCGCGAACGGCGTGAGCTCGTAGTCGCGGCCCACCCGCACCAGGAGCTCGTCGTTGAACACGGTGCGCAGGCGCGCGAGCGCCGCACTCATCGAGGACTGGCCCATCTGCACGCGCTGCCCCGCCCGCGTCACGTTGGCCTCCTCGAGGAGGGCGCGCAGGGGAACCAGAAGGTTGAGGTCGAGACCGTTGCCCGGCATAACGGGATCCTAGTGGCACGCGGGCGCACGGCCGCGCACCGGGGTGGCGGGCGGGCCGCGGCGCTCCGATGCCAGGTATCCGCGCGTCACGGTTCCCCCGCGCGCCGGGTCCCCCTAGGTTGAGGTCACGCGGGACAGCTCCCGCCCGCTCCACCCCGTCAAGGAAGGTCGATGATGACCCAGCGACTGATCTCGCACCTGCGCTATCTCGCGCTCTCCGTGCCGAACTTCGACGAGGAGCGCGAGTTCCTCACGACGTACTGGGGCCTGACGGAGGTGAGCACCGCCATCGCCGACGGCGGCCGCGTCAGCTACCTCACGGCCGAGGGCTCCCCCGAGCCGTTCGTCGTGCGCGTGCGCGAGGGCGACAAGCGCATCGACCTCATCGCCTACGGGGCGCTCACCCGCGAGGACGTGGAGACCCTCCACGCGAGGCTTGCCGGCGAGGGCGTCGAGATCGTGCACGCCCCCCGCGACCTCGACCAGTACGGCGGCGGCTACGGCTTCCGCTTCTTCGACGTCGACGGCCGCACCATCGAGGTGTCGACGGACGTGGAGCTGCGGGAGAACCGCAGGATTCAGCCGCGCGAACCGCTGCCGGTCAAGCTCTCTCACGTGGTGGTCAACACGCCCGACCTCGAGCGCACCACCCAGTGGTACATCGACCACCTCGACTTCGCGATCTCCGACACTCTGTTCTCCGCGCGCATGGGAGATCTCATGCACTTCATGCGCTGCAACAACGCGCACCACTCGTTCGCGATCGCGCAGGGCCCGCACTGCTCGCTCCACCACGCGTCGTTCGAGATGCGCGGCGTCGAGGAGTGGATGCGCGGGGCGGGCAAGATCCTGCGCTCCGGCGCCCGCATGGTGTGGGGACCCGGCCGCCACAACGCCGGCGACAACACGTTCGCGTACTTCCTCGACCCGGCCGGCAACACGCTGGAGTACACCACGGAGCTCGCGACGATCGACGACGAGGACCACTGGCATCCCTCCAAGCTGGACGTCAACCTGGTCACCACGCAGGACCAGTGGGGCACGGCGAACGAGATGAGCGAGCTGGTGGCGCGCGAGTCCTTCAACGACGTCGACCGCGGCCTGTTCGTCGCCCCGCCGGTCTGAGCCGGGCCGTGCGGCGGCCGCGCACCGGGGTGCGAACCCGGGTCCGGGCCGCCGCGTCGGCGCGCGTCGCGGGTGCGATCCCCGCCATCCAACTGGCGACGCTGGGCGCACTCACCATGCTGGGCCCCTTCGGCACCGATGCCTCCCTTCCCGCGCTGCCGACCATCGCCGACGAGTTCGGGTCACCCGCGGGGCAGGTCCAACTGACGCTCACCGGCTTCGTGACGGGGATGGCCGCCGGGCAGCTCCTCGCCGGCCCCCTGTCCGACATGGCCGGGCGACGCCGACCGCTCCTGTGGGGAACCGCGGGCGTGGCCGTCGCGGGCGGCCTCGCGGCCCTGGCACCGTCGTTGGTCGTGCTCATCGCGGCGTCCGCGTGCATGGGCCTGGGCACGGCGTTCGCGCTGGTGGTGAGCCGCGCCGTGGTCGCGGATCTGGCCAGCGGGCCCGCGCTCACGCGCTCCTATGCGTTGCTCGGCACGGTCACCGGGATCGGGCCGGTGCTCGGGCCCGTGGGCGGCGCGGCCCTGCTCGTCGCGTTCGGCTGGCGCGGGGTCTTCGCGGGCCTCGCCACGGCCGCGATCGTGGGCGTGCTGCTGGCGGCACGGCTGCTGCCCGAGAGCCTTCCTCCCGAGCGCCGCGTCGCGCGGGCGCCCGTCCGCCTGCCGGGGCTGGTGCGTCGCACGTTCCGCTCGCGCAGCTTCGTCACCGGCGCGGTGATCGTCTGGCTCACCTTCGCGGCCCTGTTCGCGTACATCTCCGCGTCCCCCTTCCTGCTCCAGAGCCTGCTGGGGCTCTCCCCCGGCTGGTACGCCGCCGTCTTCGCGGCGAACGGATGCGGGCTGATCGTCACCGGGCTGACCGCGGCCAGGCTGTCCTCGAGACTGAGCCGACGCACGCTCCTCGCGATCGGACTCGGCATGCAGGTCACGGGCGCGCTCGCCTGCCTGAGCCTCGTGCTGCTGGACGCCGTGACGCTGTGGACTCTGCTCCCGCCCCTGTTCCTCATCGCGTCGAGCATCGGCTTCATCTTCGGTCCGGCCCACGCTCACGCCCTCCACGACCTGCGAGACATGGCGGGCACCGCGCTCGCCACCATCGGCGCGGTCCAGTTCCTGGGCGCGGGTCTCGTGGCGCCGCTGGTGCAGATCCGCGGCGAGGGCGATCCGCTGCCGTTCGCGCTCGCCGTGACCTGCTGCTCCCTCGCGGCCCTCGTCACGCTCGTGGCACGCTCCGACGCCCGCTGACCCCGGCACGACGAAGGCCCCCGCCCGGCGGCGGGGGCCTTCGTCGTCGAGCCGCGCGTCAGTCGATGAGCTCCCACGAGTTCGCCGGGTCCGGCGAGAAGGCGTTCGGGGTCTGCGGCGCGAACTCCGTGGGCAGGTTGGCGACCCTGTCCGAGAACAGCTGGCCCTCCGTCGTGAGCACCACCGGGATCGACCAGAAGAGCTCGTCGTAGACGGTCGCCACCTCCTGCATGGCCGCGTCGAGGTCGGAAGCCGAGCCCGCCGTGGTGAGCGCCGCGGCCAGCGCCTCGTCGGTCGAGCCGAACGGGTTGGCGAGCGTTCCCGCGGGGACCAGGTTCTGCACGAACTGGTAGTACGTGTCGATGTCCGAGAAGCGCCACGCGGCGATGTCCGCCTCGCCGCCGAACAGGGGCTCGAGGAACGCCTCGAACGACCCCGTCGCCTGAAGGAGCTCCGCGTCGATGCCCGCCTCCGTCAGCTGGGCCTGCACGGCGGAGCTGAAGGAGAAGTTGGGATCGATGCCGTCGATCGCCAACACCGTGAGCGAGATGCCGTCCCCGTAGCCGGCCCCGTCGAGCAGCTCGGCGACCCGGTCGAGGTCGCGCTCGACGGCCGTGGCCCCGTAGTCGCCAGGCCGGCCCTCCTGGGCGAGCGAGCCGATGGGCACGGCGCTGCCCTGGAACGCCGCCGCGGCGATGCCCTCGCGATCGAGCGCGTAGCCGATCGCCTCCCTCACCGCGGGGTCGGACAGCGGTTCGTCGTCCCGGCCCACCAGCATGAGCAACCAGATGCCGCCCGAGCTGGGGACGCTGACGAAACCCTCGTCCACGGCGGTCGCGACCGTGAGGGTGTCGGGGTTGTTGGCGTAGTCGATCTGACCGGATTCGAGCGCCGCGAGCTGCGCGTTCGAGTCCGCCATGACGGTGAGGACCACCTCGTCGAACTTCACCGCGTCCGCGTTCCAGTAGTTCTCGTTCACCGTGTACGTGTACGCGCTGCCGTCGATGGTCGCCGACGAGTCGAGCACGTACTGCCCGGCTCCATGGCTCTCTGTGGCGAGCGCCTCGGGGTTCGCGACGCCGGTGGGCGACACGATGAGGCCGAAGCGCCAGTCCTGGCTGAGCGACAGCGCCGCCACCGGGAACGCCGTCGAGTAGTGGATGACCACCGTGTCGTCGCCGGTCGCCTCGATCGACTCGACCGGGCCGGCGTACGCGGCGTTCGGGCCCTCCGTGGTGAGGAAGCGGTCGAGCGAGCCCTTGACCGCCTCCGCGTCGAGCGCGTCGCCGTCGCTGAACACCACGCCCTCGCGCAGCGTCACCTCGAACGACGTCATCGTGTCGTCGGTGTAGCCCCACGCCGTCGCGAGCGCCGGCACGAGCGTGCCGTCGGCCTCCTGGTAGATGAGCGGCTCGTAGGCGGGGAACACGTAGCTGGGCGGGTTGGCCGTGGCCGGGTCGAGGTTCGTGGGCGCCTGCCGCTGGCCCACCGCGAAGGTGCCGCCGACGCTCGCGGCCGCGGTCGCGCCGTCGTCGCCATCGGCACCGGGAGAGCCGGTCGTCTCCGCCTCGCCGGGCGTGCACGCGGCGAGGGCGAGCGCCACGCTCGCCGTGAGCGCCGCGATCGAGGCGATCGGGCTGAGGCGCCTCCGTCGCGCCAGGATGGATGATTCAGACATCGTTGTCCTCTCGCTAGCTGGGCGACCGGAGCGCCCGGCGTCGAGCCGGGCGGCCACCCTCGGCCTGGTACGCCGTGCGCTCGACGCTACGGCGAGGCCCCAGGGGCCGGAATCGAGCGCCGTGAATAGGACGTATCGCCCCCGTTTGCTCCCGACCTCCCCCTCCGCGCTGCTAGCGTCCCGAACCAGCGCGGCGACGTCGCCGCGCCCCGGACCGCGGCGACGCGGCGGGCCCGCCAACACCAGGGACGGAGGCCGGCCTCGCGATGGTGAGACTCATCCTGCGGCGCCTCGCGTGGTCCGTCCCGCTGCTCGTGGTGGCGACCATGCTGGCGTTCCTCATCGTCGACCTCATCCCGGGCGACCCCGCCCGCGTCATCCTGGGCCCGACCGCCACGGCGGAGCAGGTCGAGGCGTTGCGCGTCTCGCTCGGGCTCGACCGGCCCTGGTTCGTCCAGTACCTCGCGTGGCTGGGTGATGCGCTGCGCGGCGACCTGGGCACCTCGGTGATCTCCAAGACCCCCGTCATCGACCAGCTCAACGCTCGGCTGCCCGCGACGCTGTCCATCGTCGTGGGAGCGACCGTCGTCAGCGCGGTGCTGGGAGTGGCGCTGGGCGTGTTCAGCGCGGTGCGGGGCGGCTGGGCCGGCCGCGCCGCGGACGTGTTCGCCATGCTCGGCTTCGCGATCCCCAACTACTGGCTGGGCCTCGTGCTCGTGGCAGTGGTCGCGGTCCAGCTGAGGTGGCTGCCGGCGACGGGCTACACGCCGCTGACGGAGTCGCCGTGGGAGTGGCTCAAGGCCCTGATCCTGCCCGTGATCACCCTGGCCGTCGGCGGCGTGACCATGATCGCGAAGAACACGCGGGAGGCACTGCGCGACGTGCTCGCCCGCGACTTCATCGACAGCCTGCGCGCGGATGGGTGGAGCGAGTCACGCATCCTGGTGCGCCACGCGCTGCGCAACGCCGGCATTCCCATCGTGACGGCGATCGGCGTCTTCTTCGTCGGGGTCCTCGGCGGCACCGTGCTGGTCGAGTCGGTCTTCGCCATCCCCGGCCTGGGCGGCCTCGCGGTCGCCGCCACCCCCGCTCACGACCTTCCCGTGCTGCTGGGCGTCACGGTGTACTTCTGCACGCTCGTCGTCATCGTCAACCTGCTCGTCGACGTCACGTACGGCGTGCTCAACCCGAAGGTGCGTGCGGCATGACGGCCCCGGACCGACCCGCGGCTCGCGGCCCCCTCCGGCGGGTGCTCTCCGACCCGATCGGGCTCTCCGCGGCGCTCGTGCTCACCGCGATCGTGGTCGCGTGCCTGGGTGCAACCCTGTGGGCGCCGTACGATCCGCTCGCGACCGACCTGACCGCGAGCCTGCAGGGCCCGTCGTCCGCGCACCTGCTCGGCACGGACCAGCTGGGACGAGACGTGCTGTCGCGCCTGCTCCACGGGGGGCAGCCGAGCCTCCTCGCCGCGGCCTGCGTGATGGCCGCCGCCCTCGTCGTGGGTGTGCCGGTCGCGATGGCCGCCGGCTACCACGGCGGCTGGCTCGACGCGCTGGTGTCGCGGGTGGTGGACCTGGGCATGGCCCTGCCGGCGATGATCATCGTCCTCCTGGTCCTCGCGCTCTTCGGCGACCAGTTGATCTTCTCCTACCTCGCGCTCGGGCTGCTGCTCGTGCCGGCGCTCGTGCGCATCGTTCGCTCCGCCACCGTGGCCGTGCGGGGCGAGCTCTTCATCGATGCGGCGAAGGTCTCCCGGGTCCCGCTGCCGCTGCTGGTCGCGCGTCACATCTTCCCGCGCATCCTGGGCACGGTCGTGGTGCAGGCGTCGATCATCGCGTCGATCGGCCTGCTGTTCACCACCGGACTGGCGTACCTGGGCTTCGGGGTGACCGCTCCCGAGCCCTCGTGGGGAACCATGGTCGCCGAGGCCTCCTCCGTGATGCGGCAGAACCCCACCATGCTGTGGGCGACCGGCGGGCTCATCGGCGTCACCGTGCTCGCGCTCGGCAGCCTGGGCGAGGTGGTCCGGGACGCGCTGGTCGAGCGCTGGGCGCCCGCCGCATCGTCCCCGGGACCGCGCCGTCCCCGGACCTCGGGTGTGGCCTCACGCCCCGTCTCACCGCGGGCGGCGACCGGCCCCGCTCCGAGGCCCCGGGACGATGCGGTGCTCGCCGTGGGGTCGATGACGGTCGCCTACGGGCCGGGCGAGGGAACCGCGGTCGTCGACGCCGTGAGCTTCGACGTGGGACCCGGAGAGATCGTGGGCCTCGTGGGCGAATCCGGCTGCGGGAAGTCGACGGTGGCGCGCGCCGTGCTCGGCCTGCTGCGGGGCTCCGGGCGCATCACGGGCGGGTCGGTGGGGTTTGCCGGCGAGGACCTCGCGGCCATGTCCCGACGCGAGCTACGGGCCCTGCGCGGCACCGGCATCGCGTTTGTCTCCCAGGAGCCGATGGTTGCGCTGGACCCCACGCGTCGCGTGGGAGACACCGTGGCGGAGGCGGTGCGGCTGCACACCGGATGCTCGCGGGCCCAGGCCCGCGCGCGCACCGAGGAGCTCTTCGCCCGGGTGCGCTTCGCGGACCCCGCCCGCGTATGCGGCCTGTACCCGCACGAGATCTCGGGCGGGATGGCGCAGCGCGTCGCGATCGCGCGGGCCCTGGCCGGCGGGCCCCGCCTGCTCGTGGCGGACGAGCCGACGACCGCGCTCGACGTGACGGTGCAGCTCGAGATCCTCACCCTGCTGCGCGACCTGCGGGACCAGACGGGGCTGTCGATCCTGCTCGTCACGCACGACTGGGGCGTGGTCGCGGACCTGTGCGACCGGGCGGTCGTCATGTACGCCGGCCAGGTGGTCGAGACCGCGCCGACGGACCGCCTGTTCACCGCCCCTCGTCACCCCTATACGGCGGGCCTCCTCGGGGCCAACCCGAGCCTCGCCGATCGCGGGGAGCGGCTGCGGACCATTCCCGGCTCGGTGCCGCCGCCCGCCGACTGGCCTGCCACCTGCAGGTTCGCGGACCGGTGCGCGCTCGCGACGGACCAGTGCCGCGCGACGCCGGTGCCGCTCGCCGCCGTCGACGCGCACGCGTCGCGCTGCCTCCACGCGGACCGCGTCGCGGCGCCCCGTCCCACGGAGCCCGCACGGTGACCGCGCCGGTGCTCGAGGTGCGCGGGCTCGAGGTGGCCCTGGGCCATCGGCGCGCCCGTCGGACGGTGCTCCACGACGTCTCGTTCGTGATCGAGCCGGGCGCCACCCTCGGCCTGGTGGGCGAATCCGGGTCCGGCAAGACCACCACGGGCCGCGCGATCGCCGGCCTCGTGCGGCCCGCCTCCGGCTCGATCCTGCTCGACGGCCACGACGTCTCGCGGGAGCGCTGGTGGCGCCGGCCCGGCGGCGGCACGCTCCAGGTGGTGTTCCAGGACCCCTACAGCTCGATGAACCCCGCGCTGCGTGTCGAGGACATCCTGCGCGAGCCCCTGCGCACGCTCCGACTGCCTCGGGCCGAGGCGCGGCGGCGCTCCGAGGAGATGCTCGCCCGCGTGGGCCTGCCCGTCGCCGCCCTCGACCGCTACGTGGCCGCGTTCTCCGGGGGCCAGCGCCAGCGCCTCGCGATCGCCCGCGCCCTGGTCTCCCGTCCTCGCGTCATCGTGTGCGACGAGGCCGTGAGCGCGCTCGACCTGTCCGTCCAGGCTCAGGTGCTCAACCTCCTCAAGGACCTCCAGGAGGAGCTGGGCATCGCGTACCTGTTCATCGGCCACAACCTCGACGTGGTCGAGTTCATGTCCCATCGCATCGCGGTGCTGTACGAGGGCCGCGTGGTCGAGTCCGGCGATGCCGCGGAGGTGCTGCGCCGTCCCACCCACGCGTACACGCGCCGGCTCGTCTCCGCGATCCTCAGCCCCGACCCGCGCGAGCAGGCTCGTCGCCGGGCGCTCGTCACCGCGACCCCCACCCAGGAAGGACCGTCATGACCGACACCGCCCAGCCCACGGCCGCGGCCACCGGCCGCAGCCTCGAGCACCGCCTCGCGCGGCTCGAGGCCGTCCAGGAGATCCACAACCTCATGGGCCGCTACTCCAACTGGCACTCCGCGAACATGCACCGCGAATGCCTGGACCTGTTCGCGCTGAGCCGTGAGGACGTGAGTGCGGAGATGATGTGGGGCGTCTACGAGGGCCGCGAGAGCCTCGAGCGGCTCTACCCCGGCTTCCACGTGTGGGCCGATGGCGACGCGCGCGGCAAGATGCATATGCACACCCTCACCACGCCCGTCATCGAGGTCGCCGACGACCTCCGGACCGCACGCGGCACGTGGGTCTCCCCCGGCCTCGAGACCATGTCCTTCGTCGAGGACGCCGCCAACGACGCCTTCTGGGCGTGGTGCAAGTACGGCGCGGACTTCATCCTCGAGGACGGCGTCTGGAAGATCTGGCACCTGCACGTCTTCGGGCTGTTCATGACCCCCTACGACAGGCCGTGGACCGAGGACCCGAGCGACCACGGCGACCCGCCGATGCCGGACGAGTTCCTGCCCGACAAGCCGCCGACCACGCACTGGATGTACGCCCAGGACCGCGTGTACCCCAACGAGCCCGCGCCGCCCGCGCCCTACGCTTCGTTCAACCCGACCGACCGCTTCTGAGGAGGAGACATGGCACGACTGGCAGGCAAGGTCGCACTCATCACGGGAATCGGCGGGGGCATGGGCCGAGCAGCGGCGCTGCGCTTCGCCGCCGAGGGCGCCACGGTGGTCGGCTGCGACATCGTCCCCGAGGGCGCCGAGGAGACCGTCCGGCTCGTGCGCGAGGCCGGCGGCGAGATCGAGAGCTTCGCTCCCGTCCAGTTGTCCGACGCGGCGGAGGCGGCGGCGTGGGTGGACCGGGCCGCAGAGGTGTACGGCGGCTTCGACATCCTCTACAACAACGCCTCCGCGCCGAGGTTCGGCCCGGTCGACGAGCTGAGCGTCGAGGACTGGGACTTCGTCATGGCGAACGAGCTCAGCCTCGTCTTCTACGCGACCCGTGCGGCCTGGCCCCACCTCAAGGCGCGCGGCGGCGGCGTGGTGCTCAACGTCGGCTCGATCGCCGGCACGCGCGGGGTCGAGTTCATGCCCCAGAACGCGCACGGCACCGCGAAGGCCGGCGTCATCAACCTCACCCAGCAGCTCGCCGTCGAGGGCGGGCCGCACCACATCCGTGCCGTGTGCGTGAGCCCCGGCTTCACCGTCACGCCCTCCACGGCCTGGCTGGTCGAGTCCGGGCCGCAGCCCTTCAAGGACAACATCTCGCGGATCCCGCTCGGGCGGGTCGGGCAGCCCGACGACATCGTCAACGCGGCGTTGTTCCTCGCGAGCGACGAGGCGTCGTGGGTCACGGGCGTCAACCTGGTGGTCGACGGGGGCGGCTCGGTCCTGGGCTGACGCCCGATGCCAGGTATCCGCGGACCGGTGTTCACCGGCGCCCCTCACTCCCCCTAGTCTCGAGCGTGACGGGGCCCACGCCTCGCATCCCTACCGAGGAGTTCGACGATGAACCCTGAGACCGGATTCTCCGGCCGCCTGGTGGTGCCCACCGACCCCGACTGGGACGAGGCCCGCGTGGGCCGCGTCTTCAACGGCCGCCGCCCCGACCGCCAGCCCGACGCCGTCCTGATGGCGGCCGACGTGGACGACGTGCGCCGCGGGGTGCTGCTCGCGAAGGAACGCGGCTGGACGGTCGCGGTGCGGTCCGGCGGCCATGCCTGGGCCGCGTGGAGCGTGCGCGACGGCGGCCTGCTCATCGACCTGGGCCGCCTCGACGACATCTCCTACGACGAGGAGACGGGCATCGTCTCCGCCGGCCCGGCCACCAAGGGCGGCGAGGTGCTCTCCCCGTTCCTCGAGGAGCGCGGCCGGTTCTTCAACGGCGGCCACTGCCCCTCCGTGGGTATCGGCGGCTTCCTGCTCCAGGGGGGGCAGGGCTGGAACCAGCGCGGCTGGGGCTGGGCCGCGGAGTCCGTCGTGGCGGTCGACGTGGTCACCGCGGACGGCGAGCTGGTGCACGCCGATGAGCGCGAGAACACGGACCTGTACTGGGCCGCCCGCGGCGCGGGTCCGTCGTTCCCGGGGATCGTGGTCCGCTTCCACCTGCGCACCCGGCCCATCTTCGGCTTCCTGGGTCACACCGTGCACGGATACGAGCTCGAGGACTTCGCCGAGGTGATGAGCTGGCTGTACGAGGCGCACCACCGGATCTCGACGGACGTGGAGATCGTCGCCATCTCGACCCCGGTGCCGTTGCCGGACGGCACCGAGCGCCGGCTGTTCCTGGTCACCGGCGTCGCCTTCAGCGCCGACCGCGCCGAGGCGCAGGAGGCGCTCGCGCCGTTCAACGAGTGCCCCGCGATCGACCGCGCGGTCTTCGTGCAGGACTGCCGCGAGTCCTCGTTGGCGGAGCATCGCGCCCAGCAGGAGATCCAGAACCCCGAGCACGCGCAGTACATCACCGACTGCGCGTGGATCGACGGGGAGAACACGCCCGAGGGCATCGCCAGGATGGTCGAGCACATCGCGCCGCTGTTCACCACGAACCCCACGCACAAGGGCTTCGCCATCTGGATGTCGAACGCGCCCATGCGCCGCGACCTGCCCGACATGGCATTCTCGCTGCAGACCGAGGCCTACGTCGCCAGCTACACCGTGTACGACGACCCCGCCGACTACCAGCGCAATCGGGACTGGCTCACCTCCGTCATGGAGCACGCGCAGCCGGTCACCGCGGGCCAGTACCTGGGCGACTCGGACATGACGCACCGGCAGCTCCGGTTCATGGCGCCGGAGAACTGGGAGCGGCTGCAGGCCGTCATCGCCTCGCGCGACCCCGAGGGCAGGTTCCACCGCTACCTCGCCAGGGACGCGGACGCGCTCAACGTCAACCACTGGGAAATCGAGAAGGCAGGGATCTGATGCGCATCCACATCGGCGCGAACTCCGAGGGATACCGGCTCGCGACGGACCTGCGCGGCCTCCTCGAGGCCGACGGCCACGAGGTGCACTGGCACGCCGCGCCGGCCTACGACGAGGGCGACGACTACCCCGGCATCGTCATCCGCACCGTCCAGGCCGTGGTGGCCGACGAGGATGCCGGCCTCGACTCGCGTGCCGTGCTCGTGGGCGGCACCGGCGCCGGCGAGGTGATCGCCGGCAACAAGGTCAACGGCGGGCGCATCGTCTCCGCGACCGCCGCGGCCTACGTCGCGGACGCGCGCACGCACGCCGACATCAACGGGCTCGTGATCCCCGCCGCGCACGTGTCTCCGGACGATGCACTGGGCCTGGTGTCCACGCTCGTCGAGACCGCGTTCTCGAACGGCCTGGACGACGCCCGGCGCCTCGTCAACGTCGCCGAGTTCGAGACGTCGGGCACCATCGAGGGCTGGATGGTCGAGGAGGCATGATGCAGCGCGCGATCCAGTTCGACCGCACGGGCGGTCCCGAGGTGCTCTACGTCGCGGAGGTCCCCCGCCCCCGGGCGGAGGCCGGCGGGCTCGTGGTCGAGGTGCGCGCCGTGGGCATCAATCCGTTCGACTCCAAGGCGCGCGCGGGCGCGTTCCCCATCGACGACCCCTTCCCCCGCACGCTCGGCACCAACTTCGCCGGCGTGGTCGCGGAGGTCGGCGCGGACGCGGCCTACTGGGACGGCGCGCCGGTCGCCGTGGGCGACCAGGTGCTCGGCTGGGAGATGGGGACGCTCCGCGAACTGCTCGCTGTGCCCGCGTCCCAGGTGGCGCGCAAGCCCGCGGACCTGCCCTTCGACGTGGCCGGCGCCCTGTGCACGCCCGCGCTCACGGCGCACGCGGCGATCGGCGTGCTGAACCCCGGTCCCGGCGACACCGTCCTGGTGAGCGCCGCCGCCGGCGCCGTGGGCATCCTGTACTGCCAGCTCGCCCTCGAGGCGGGCGCGCGCGTGATCGGCACCGCCGGTCCGGCGAACCACGCGCGCCTGCGCGCCCTGGGGGTCGAGCCCGTCGAGTACGGCCCCGGCCTCGCCGACCGCGTGCGGGCGCTCGCCCCCGAGGGCATCACCGCCGTCCAGGACAACTACGGCCGCGAGGCCGTGGACGCGGGCCTCGAGCTGGGGCTCCCGCCCGGCCGGATCTGCGCCATCGCGGACCATGCCGCGGTCGCGGAGCTGGGTCTGGCGAGCCCCGGCCGCTACGAGCGCCGCGCGGACGTGCTGGAGCGCCTCGCCGCACGGGTCGCGGCGGGCGAGCTGGTGCTGCCGGTCCAGGACGTGTTCCCCCTCGACCGCGCGGCCGACGCGTTCGCCCTGCTCGACACGCGTCACCTGTCCGGAAAGATCGTCGTCGCGCCGTGACCTCCTCCGCGCTCGCGCCCGAGGCGCTGTTCTCGTGCGCGGGCCAGGTCGGGCTCGTCACCGGCGGCGCGACCGGCATCGGCCGCGCCGCCGCGGAGGCGCTGGCCGCCGCGGGCGCGCGCGTGCTCATCGCGGGGCTGCCGGACGACCGGCCGCTCGACGCCGCCTCACGCCTGAGCGCGCGCGGCCTCGAGGTCGTCGGCGCCGAGTGCGACGTGACGGACGATGCGCGGCTCGCCGCGACCGTCGGGCAGGCGGTCGAGCGCTGGGGCCGGCTCGACACGGTCGTCGCGAGCGCGGGCGTCGCCCTCGACGAGCCCGGCGCGCCGGACGCGTTGGCGCGCATGGACCGCATGTACGCCCTGCACGTGCGCGCGGTCGCGCGCCTGGCCGAGCTCGCGCTGCCGGAGATGGCGCGATCCGGGGGCGGAGCGTTCCTGGTGATGTCGAGCCTGTCGGGGCTGCGCGGCAATCGCGTGCTCGGCGGCTACGGCGTGACCAAGGCGGCGAACGCGCAGATCGCCAGGAACATCGCCGTCCAGTGGGGGCCGCGCGGCATCCGCGCGAACGCCCTCGCCCCGGGGGTCATCGCCACGGACTTCGCGCGCCCCATCACCGACGACCCGCAGGCCTCCCCCGCCCGCCTGGCCCGGACCCCGCTGGGGCGCTTCGGCACCGTCGCGGAGGTGGCCGGGACCATCGTGTGGCTCGCCTCTCCCGCGGGGGCCTTCGTGTCCGGACAGACCATCGTGGTCGACGGGGGCACGCTCGCCTACGACTGAGGAGCACTCATGGCACGCACGGCGATCGTCACCGGCGGCGCGCAGGGCATCGGCGCCGCCATCGTCGCGCGCCTGGCGGCGCGCGGCGACCGGGTCGCGAGCCTCGACCTCGCCTCCGCGGCCGGCCCTCGCGAGGCGCTCGAGGTCGAATGCGACCTCGCCGACGCGGCGGCCGTGCGAGAGGCGGTGGCCCGCGTGGGCCGTGAACTCGAAACGCCGGACATCGTGATCCACTGCGCGGCCTTCCAGCTCATGCGGCCGTTCGCGGACCTGGACCGGGGAGACTGGGACCGCACGTTCCGCGTCAACGTCGACGGCGCCTTCCACCTGCTGAGCGCCGCCGTGCCCGCCATGCGTGCGGCCCGGTGGGGGCGCATCGTCCTCATCACCTCGTCGAGCTACTACCAGCCGCCGCCGGGGATGAGCCACTACATCGCCTCCAAGGGCGCGCTCACCGGGCTCGCCCGCGGCCTGGCGACCGAGCTCGGGTCGGACGGCATCACCGTGAACGCGGTCGCGCCGGGCCTGACACGCACGGACAACGCCGTGCGCCACGTCCCGGAGGATCACTTCGCGCTGGTGCGTTCGCGCCAGGCCGTGCCGCGGTCGGGCGAGCCCGAGGACGTGGCGGGCGCGGTCGCCTACCTCACCTCGGAGGACGCCTCCTTCGTCACGGGTCAGACGCTGCTGGTGGATGGCGGCGAGAGCCGGCTCTGACGGGCGAGGGGCGTACCGGAGGGTTCTGACGGGACGGGCTGACGGGACGGCACGATGCGCGAAGGAGGGGGCGCCTCGCGGCGCCCCCTCCCCGTCACGTCGTCGGGCGTTCGTTCAGACGCCCGGGACCACCATCACGTCCCCGGTGTAGGTGACGCCTGCGACCGGCACGGTCTCGACGCCGTCGACGTACACCGTGCCGTCCACCGTCGAGTCGCCGTCGACCGTCAGCGAGCTGAGGTAGGACGTGCCGGTGACCGTCCACCGGGAGCCGTCCACGAGCGACACGATGACGCCGTTGTTGACCACAGGAGAAGCCACGTTGGTCACCACGCCGAGCAGGCGGTAGTCGGCGGCCGTGATCGTCGGCTGGACGTGCGAGGCCTCCGAGGCGGACACGACGCCGACGAGCGTCGAGCCGTCGAGAGTGAGGACCAGGTCCTTCTGCGCCGGGAGGCAGACGGTGATCCACGGCGGGCAGCTGGGCACCACGTCGCCGCGCATGCCGTTGAAGAAGTCGCCCTCGAGCTCCATGTCCGTGAACGTCGCGAGCGTGTCGTCGGGATCCGCGACGCTCGGGTCATGGGTCGCGTCCTTCACGACCGCGCCGGTCGGCTCCACGTACACGCCGGTGTTGGTCAGCAGCGGCGGGACCGGGCCCGGGTCGTCGTTCTCGATCATCTGGAGGAGCACACCGTTCCCCGCGTTCAGCGTGGCCCCCTGGGAGCCGTCCACCGTGATGTCGGTCGCCTGCCCCTTGACCAGGAACGTGGACTCCCCGGTGGTGACAGACGTGCCGCCGGCGATGTCCACCGCACCGGAGTTGTGCCACATGAAGCCGAAGCGGTCGGAGGTGATGGTGCTCGACCGCTCGTCCAGCGCGGCGAGCTCCTTCGCGGACAGGCCCAGCGAGAGATCGGCGTTGAGCGCGGCCACGGCCTCCGGGGTGCTGTCGCCAAAGGCCACCGAGCCGCCGGTGATGATCGTGGCGTAGGTGGCGACATCGAACTCGGTGCCCAGGAAGGTCTCCGTCGCGTTGCCGATCACGTACGAGCCGTAGCCGTCGTCGCCCGTGTTGCGCACGGTGCTGTTGATGGCGGAGAGCTTCATGTCGGAGCCCGTGTCGACGGACAGCGCGCCCCAGTTCTCGCTCGTGATCGAGGAGCCGACGTAGGTCGCCTGGGTGTTCTCCCCCAGCACGTTGGTGGAGCGGTTGTTGCCGGAGATGCCGAGCATCCACGGCGCGTCCTGCATGTACGACAGGTTGACCGAGGAGACATAGTCGGAGGGCAGCTCGCCGTCCGACGTGGTGATCCGGGAATTCTTGACGATGACGTTGGCGCCGTCCGCCGCGACGATCGCCGGGCGCACCGCGCCCTCGGTGGTGATGGTCGCACCGTCGACCACGAGGGTCGTGTCACCGGCCCCGTACACCGCGGCGCCCATGCCGGCGAAGTCGGAGCGGCCGTTGCCGTCGAGGGAGATCGTGAGGTTCCGCAACGTGTAGTCCGAGTCCTCGACCACGACGCCGTTGAAGGCCTCGCCGGTCGAGCGGATGTGGACGTTGCTCGCCGCGGCGTCTGCGACGTCCTTGCCCTGCAGGGCCGCGAGCACGCTCGCGGCCTCGTCGACGCCGTCGGCTCCCACGTACAGCGCCTGCCGGAAGTCGTACGCGTTGTTGTCGAAGGTCACGGGAGTCTCGCGGGCGACGGTCAGGACGATGTCACCCCGATACGTGCCGGGCGTGAGCACGGTCTCGAACGCGCCGGTGGCGGCGATCTGCTGACCCGTCTCCACGCCGTTCACCGTGAGGGTGACGGTGTAGCCCTCCGGTGCGACGAGCGCCGCACCGTCGCCGATGGAGAGGGAGCGCAGCCTGGTGGTCTCCGCGATCTCGAAGGTCTGCCCTGAGGGCACGCTCAGCGACTGCGGGATCGCGCTCCGGTCCGGCGCGGCCGCCCCGGCCGGGAGGGTCGCGCCCAGTGCGAGCGTGCCGGCGAGCGCGGCGGCCGCGGCCGCGGCGCGCAGCCGCCCCGGCGCGATGCGAATGGTCGAGGGTGTGGTCTTCACGATGCTCCTTTGCCTCTGCCGGCACCTCGTCGTGCCCGCGTGCCGAGTCAATAGCGCTCACCGCGTCGCGCAGAACCGATCAGTGCGAATAGGACGTATCGGCGGCATTCGCACCCGGACCGGAACCGGCCGCGATCGGACGAAACGGACGTTCCATCGCGGGCGCCGATGCCACGTATCAGCACGCGATGCTTCCCACCGGGCCGCGCTCCTGGTTGGCTGACCCCAACTGGCAACGGTGCCAGGCAGGATCGAACCGCTGAGACAGGTTCACGACACGAGGGAGTGTCCATGATCATCACGAGGAAGTTGGGGGCGGTCGCCGCGTTCGCGGCGGCGGCGTTCGTCATGACCGCGTGCTCGTCCGGCGACTCGGACGACGGCGGCGCGACGGCGGCCGCCGAGGAGGCCGCCGAGACCACCGAGACCAGCGACGCGATGGAGAGCGAGGGCACGGACGACGGCGCCATGGAGAGCGACTACTCCGAGGCCCTCCAGATGGCCTTCGACGGCATCGGGTCGACGCTCGACGACCTGGAGCCGGTCACGGCCGAGTCCGGCCTGAGCCTGTACGTGGTGTCCTGCGGCGAGCAGGTGCCCGGCTGTGCCGTGCCCGCCGCCGCGGTCAAGGAGGCTGCGGAGACCGCCGGCTGGTCCAGCACCATCGCGGACGGGAAGCTCAACCCCGAGGGCTTCGCCACCGCGATCCGCCAGGCGGTCGCCGGCGGCGCGGACATCATCGTTCCCATCGGCATCGGCTGCGCGGTCGCGCAGGCGGCGTTCCAGGAGGCGGTCGACGCGGGCATCACCGTGATCGGCGGCGGCGGTGTCGACGACTGCGACCCCAAGCTGTGGGGCTCGGAGCGCCTGTGGCTCGAGGACTACACGCCGATCGAGCAGTGGGAGGCCTTCGGCGCCATGCAGGCCGCGTACGCCACCGGCGCCACCGACGGCGATGTCAAGGCCGTGGTGCTCAACTTCACCACCCAGGTGTGGGGCCAGTGGATCACCGACGGCTTCACCAAGGAGCTCGAGGAGCTGGGCGGCGGCGAGGTCGTCGAGGTCGTCGACATCAGCGACCCGGAGACTGCTGACGGCTCGTACATCCAGAAGGCCACGACGGCGCTGCTCAACCACCCCGACGCCAACGTGCTCATCGCGCCGGTGGACGGCTGGTTCACCAACGGACTGTCCGCCGCGATCGTTCAGGCGGGCGTGGACGACCAGTACACCGTGATCGGCCGCGGCGGCGACGAGCCGGCGCTCGCGCTCATCAAGCAGGGCGACGCCGGCCTCGACGCCACCGTGGGCTTCGCGGTCCAGTGGGGCGCGTGGGGCTCGGTCGACACGGCCGCCCGCATCCTCGCGGGCATGGAGCCGGTCTACATCGGCGAGTCCATCCAGGTGATCGACGCCGACCACAACATGCCCTCCGAGGGCCTGTACACCGGCAGCGTCGACTACCAGGCGCTGTTCAAGGAGGCGTGGGGCGTCAGCTGAGGACGCGCCCACCCGCCCACGGCGCCCCGCACCCGTCTCGGGTGCGGGGCGCCGTGCCGTCGCTGGCGCCGGATCCGAGCCGTCTCCGGTGCCGGATCCGAGCCGTCGTCGTGCGCACCGCCCGCTGATACCTGGCATCGGCGCGTGACCCTTCCCCGCACCCGGCCGCTCTGGTTGCATCGGAGACGCGGGAGCACCCGCATCGATCCGGCGGCCCGGCCGCAGGACGACGACAAGGGAGTCGACACGATGAACGATCCGACGAGCGCCGCCCCGACGCTCGCACTCGACGTGCGCGGGGTGAGCAAGCAGTTCGGCGGCACCAAGGCGCTGGACGATGCCTCGCTCGCCGTGAGGCCCGGCACCGTCCATGGCCTGTTGGGCGGCAACGGCTCGGGCAAGAGCACCCTCATCAAGATCCTGGCCGGCGCGTACCGGGCCGATGCGGGACGCGTCGCGGTCTTCGGCCGCGAGGTCGCCCTGCGCGACTTCAACGCGGCCGCCGCCGCCGAGGCCGGCCTGCGGTTCGTCCACCAGGACCTGGGGCTGTTCGACGACCTCTCGATCGAGGAGAACTTCGCCCTCGACGCCGGCTATCCGCTCAACTCCGCGCGAGGCGTCGCGTGGAAGGAGCTGCGTGCCCAGGTCGCGCGAGTGCTGGAGGAGTACGAGCTCGACGCGGAGCCCCGCACCCCGGTGCGGGACCTGCGGGCCTCGGACCGCACCATGGTCGCGATCGCCCGCGCGCTGCAGGGGGACGACGGCAAGCGCCTCATCCTCGTGCTCGATGAGCCGACCGCCTCGCTGGCGGCGCACGAGTCGCAGGGGCTGCTCGACCGCATCCGCCGCCGCGCGGACAAGGGCCAGACGGTCGTCATCGTGAGCCACCGGCTCCGCGAGGTGCTCTCCGTCGCCGACGACTTCACCGTGCTGCGCGACGGGGTGGTCCAGGGCACGCTGCGGGACGAACACCCCACCGAGGACGACATCGTCGCGCTCATGGCGGGCGGACTCACGGTGTCGCTGAGGCCCACCGGATCGCAGAGCCACACGACCGGCCGGCCGATGCTCGAGGTCGAGGACCTCCGCTCGGGCCCCCTCGAGGGAGTCAGCCTCACGGTCCACGAGGGCGAGATCCTGGGCGTGGCAGGACTGGTGGGCAGCGGCTGCAGCTCCCTGCTCCAGGCGCTGTTCGGCGCGTACCGGCCCCACGGGGGCACCATGACGCTCGCGGGCGAGGAGTACGCACCCGAGTCCATCGGCGAGGCCATGGATCGCGGCGTCGCGTTCGTGCCCGAGGACCGGGTCCACGAGGCCGCGTTCATGGACCGCTCCGTGCGCGAGAACATCGCGATCGCGATGCTCAAGGAGTACTGGACCACGAAGTGGATGCACCGCCCCCGCGAGGACCGACGCGCCTCCGAGCTCATCGACCGCTTCCACATCAAGGTCGACGGGCCGGGCTCCCTCTTCAGCTCGATGTCCGGAGGGAACCAGCAGAAGGTGGTGGTCGCGCGGTGGCTGCAGCGTGAGCCGCGCCTGCTGCTGCTCGACGAGCCCACCCAGGGCGTCGACGTCATGTCCCGCGCGGACATCTACGCGACCATCCGCGACTCCGCGAAGCACGGCACCGCCGTGATCGTCGCGTCCTCCGACATGAGCGAGCTCCACGCCCTGTGCGACCGCGTGGTGTTCCTCAAGCAGGGCCGCATCGAGCAGGAGGTCTTCGCCGGCCAGCTCGACGTCGACGGCCTCACCGCCCTGGTCCTGCGCGAGGGCCCCACCCCCACCCCCACCACCCTCGAGAGGACAGCGACGTCATGACCGAGACCTCCGCACCCCCGTCGGCAACGACGGCGCCCGCGCCCGAGCCCGGCACGGCCCCCCAGCGCAAGCGCCGCGCCACCGCGGTCGGGCACTTCTTCGAGAAGTTCGCGCTGCTCCTGCTCACGGTGGCCGTCTTCGTGTTCTTCACGTTCTTCCCGGCGTCGAGCACGGCCTTCCCCACCGCGAACAACCTCAGCGTGATCTTCGGCAGCCAGGCGGTCATCGCGCTCATCGCGATCGCCGCGCTCTTCCCGCTCGTGGGCGGCCGCTTCGACTTCTCGCTCGGCGCGGTCGCGGCGATGAGCCAGACGCTGGCCGCGGGCCTCATGGCCAAGTCCGGCTGGCCGCTATGGGCGGCGATCCTGCTCCCGGTGCTGCTGTCGAGCCTCGTGGGCATCGCCAACGGCTTCTTCGTCACCCGCATGGAGATGAGCCCGTTCGTCACCACGCTGGGCATGGCCATGCTCCTGTTCGGAATCAACATGTGGTACACCAGCGGCCAGACGATCATCACCGGCGTCGACCCGGCGATCGTCAAGTTCGGGTCGGCCCGATTCCTGGGGCTGCCGCTCGTGGTCTACGTGGTGCTCGTGGTCGCCGCGATCGCCTGGTACGTATTCACCCACACCCCGTACGGACGCTCGCTCTACGCGATCGGCTCCAACGCGGCCTCCGCCAAGCTGGTGGGCATCCCCGTTGAGCGCAACGTGTGGTCCACGTTCATCGTCTCCTCGGTGATCGCGGGCGTCGCGGGCATCATCCAGCTGTCCCGCCTGGGCAGCGCGACGGCCAGCGCGGGCAACGAGATCCTGTTCCCCGCCCTCGCCGCGGTGTTCCTGGGTGCCACGGCCTTCACCCCCGGCTTCTTCAACGTCATCGGCACCCTCGTAGGCGCCGTGTTCGTGTCGATCTCGGTGTCCGGCCTCACGCTCGCGGGCGCCTCCGGGTGGGCCTCGAACGTCTTCAACGGCCTCGCGCTGCTCATCGCGGTGGGCCTGTCCACCTACCTGGGCCGGCGCCGGAGGCGCGGCTGACGCCCGGCGTCCCCCGCATCGTCCACCGCCACCCGCACGACCGCACCCACGCTCCCCGCACGCCCCATCGAAAGGAACCCCCATGCCCGTCGTTCTGTCCGCCACCTGGATCGCCAAGCCCGGCGAGGAGGAGAAGGTCCGCGAGGCCATCGAGCACCTCTCCCCCGCGTCGCGTGAGGAGCCCGGCAACCTCTACTACCAGGCGTACCAGAGCCCCGAGGAGCCGAACGTGTTCCGCATCTTCGAGATCTACGAGGACCAGGACGCGGTGACGGCCCACACGCAGTACCCGCACTTCGTCACCTGGGCCGCGGGCCAGGCGCTGCCGGCGCTCGAGGAGCGTCGTCGCGACTTCTACCAGACGCTGGACTACTGACGTCATGAAGCTGGTCCGCTACGAGCACCACGGGTTCGCGCTGCTGGGCGTGATCAGCCACGACAAGGTGCAGTCGCTCCCGCAGGGCCTCAGCGCGCTCGACGTGCTGAACATGCCGCTCGCGGAGCGCAACCTGCTCGAGGCCCAGGCGGGGCGCCATCACCGCGCCCCGCTGGGGTCCGTGCGGCTGCTGCCGCCCATCGAGCCGCGCGCCATGCGCGACTTCGTGGCCTTCGAGCGGCACATCGCCGGCATGAAGAAGAACGAGCCCGGCGACGGCTCGGTCCCGGCGGCCTGGTACGAGGCGCCCGTGCACCTCTACATGAACCCGTGGTCCGCGGTGGGCGCGCACGACGACGTGCCGGCGCCGCCCGAGACGCAGGCGCTCGACTTCGAGATGGAGGTCGCCGCGATCATCGGCCGGACGGCGCGCAACGTGCCCGTCGAGGAGGCCGAGTCCTACGTCGCGGGCTACTGCATCATGAACGACTGGTCCGCGCGGGACATCCAGGGCCGCGAGATGACCGTGGGGCTCGGCCCCGCGAAGGGCAAGGACTTCGCGACCACGCTGGGGCCATGGATCACCACGGCCGACGAGCTCGAGCCGTATCGCGAAGGCGACCGCCTCGCGCTCGAGATGGTCGTCTCCGTCAACGGCGTCGAGGTGGGCCGCGACAACGCCCGCGAGATGTCGTGGTCGTGGGGCGAGATCGTGGCGCACGCCGCGCGCGGCGCCACCGTGGGGGCGGGCGACGTGCTCGCATCCGGCACCTGCTCGGGCGGATCGCTGGCAGAGATCTGGGCCCGCACCGGCAGCCGCACGCCCCCGCCCCTGACCCCGGGCGACGTGGTCGAGATGACCGTCGAGGGCCTGGGCACCATCAGCAACCGGGTCGTGGCGTCCGAGCCGCTGCCCGACCCCGTCCGTCCCCGTGTCAGGAGCCACGCATGAGCGAGACCGTCGTCGTCCAGGAGACCGTGACCGTCAACCCGGCCACCGGCGAGGAGCTCGCGCGCTACCCGCAGCTCGACGCCGCCGGTCGCGACGCCGCGCTGGACCGCGCCGTCGCGGCGCAGTCCGCGTGGCGCGAGGTGCCGGTGTCCGAGCGGGTGGTCCCGCTGCGCGAGCTCGCGCGCCTGCTGCGCGACGAGGCGGAGGACCACGCGCGACTCATGTCGCTCGAGATGGGCAAGCCCATCACCGAGGCGCTCGCGGAGGTGCGCAAGTGCGCGCTCACGTGCGACTACTACGCGGACCATGCCGAGGACTTCCTCGCGCCCCAGCCGGTGGCCACCGAGGCGGCGTCCTCGTTCGTCACCTACGAGCCGCTGGGCGTGGTGCTCGCGGTCATGCCGTGGAACTTCCCCTTCTGGCAGGTGATCCGCTTCTGCGCGCCCACGCTCGCCGCCGGCAACGGCGGCATCCTCAAGCACGCCTCGAACGTCACCGGCTCCGCGCTCGCGATCGCGGATCTGGTGCGCCGGGCGGGCTTCCCTGAGGACCTGTTCCAGACGGTGGTCGTGGGCCACTCGGCCATCGACGACATGATCGCGGACCCGCGCATCGCGGCGGTGACGCTCACCGGTTCCGAGGGTGCGGGGGCCTCGGTCGCCGCCGCCGCGGGCCGCGCGCTGAAGAAGACCGTGCTCGAGCTGGGCGGCTCGGACCCGTTCGTGGTGCTCGACGACGCGGACCTCGACACGGTGGTGCCCCTGGGCGTCAAGGCGCGTTTCATCAACACGGGCCAGAGCTGCCTCTGCGCGAAGCGCTTCCCCGTCGAGGCCGGCGTGCACGAGGAGTTCGTCGCGCGGGCCGGGGAGGCGGCGCGGGCGCTGCGCGTGGGCGACCCGCTCGACCCCGCGACGCAGATCGGCCCGCTCGCGAAGCCCTCGTTCGTGGACGACATCGACCGGCAGGTGCGCGAGTCTGTCGCGATGGGTGCGCGTGTGGTCGCCGGGGGTCACCGCATCGAGGGCCCCGGCTGCTACTACGCGCCCACCGTGCTCGCCGACGTCACGTCGGACATGCCGGTATTCCGCGAGGAGACGTTCGGCCCGGTCATGGCCATCGTCAAGGCGGCCGATGCGGCGGAGGCGATCGCTCTGGCCGACGACACGCGCTACGGGCTCGCGGCGAGCGTCTGGACCGCGGACATGGCCCGCGGACTCGAGCTGGGGCGCGGGATCCGCTCCGGGGCGCTGTTCGTCAACGCCGTGGTCGCCTCGGACCCGCGCCTGCCGTTCGGCGGCGTCAAGCTCAGCGGCTACGGCCGGGAGCTCAGCCGCGAGGGCATGCTGGAGTTCACCAACATCCGGGCCGTGTGGGCGATGGAGGGCGCGAGCTGACGCCGCTCCCCTACCCGGCCGGCTCCTCCTGGCGGGTCTGCGCCTGCCGGGCGGCCGCATCGGCCACATAGCCCTCGATGTGCCGCTCCGCCGGCCCGTCGTAGAGGCTGAGCGGCCGGATCAGGGTGTTCGAGGCGAGCTGCTCCTGGACGTGCGCGGTCCAGCCGGCGATGCGCGCCGCGACGAAGAGGGGCGTGAACAGCTCGGTGTCGAAGCCCATGAGGTGGTAGGCGGGGCCCGAGGGGTAGTCGAGGTTGGGGTAGATGCCCTTGCGGGAGACGAACTCGGTCTCGAGCGCGTCGTACAGGTCCGCGATGTCGTCCCGCCCATAGTGGTCGACGAGGGTGTCGAGCGCCGCCTTCATCGTGGGCACCCGCGAGTCGCCGCGCTTGTAGACGCGGTGGCCGAAGCCCATGATCTTGCGCCGCTCGGCCAGAGCATCGTCGAGCCACGGGCCCACGTTGGCGGCCGAGCCGATCTCATCGAACGTGCGCATCACGGCCTCGTTCGCGCCGCCGTGGAGCGGGCCCTTGAGCGCGCCGATCGCGGCGACCACCGCGCTGTAGTAGTCGGACAGCGTCGAGGCGACCACGCGGGCGGTGAACGTCGAGGCGTTGAACGAGTGCTCGGCGTAGAGCGTCATCGACACGTCGAAGGCCTTGCGCACCACCTCCGGCGGCTCCTCGCCGAAGGTCATCCACAGGAAGTTCGCGGCGTAGCCCAGGTCCTCGCGGGGCGCGATCTCCGGCAGGCCGCGCCGGTGGCGCTGGATGTAGGCGACCACGGCCGGAACCTTGGCGATGAGGATGAGCGCCTTGTCGCGGATCTCGTCGGGGTCGTGGCTCCACGCGGTCGGGTCCTCGCCGCCCAGGACGCTCACCGCGGTGCGCACCACGTCCATGGGGTGGGAGTCGTCGGGCAGGCGCTGGATCACCCCGCGCAGCCGGTCCCCCAGGTCCCGGTGCGCGTGCTCGATCGCCGCCACCCGCGCGCGCTCCTCCGGCGACGGCAGGTCGCCGTTCCACAGCAGGTAGACCACGTCCTCGAAGTCGCACATGGCCGCGAGCTCCTGCACGGGATACCCCCGATAGAGCAGCGAGTTGGTCTCCACGTTGACCTTGGAGACGGCGGTCCGGTCGGCGATGACGCCCACCAGGCCCTTCCTGACGTCGGTGCTGTCGCTCATGGTCACTCCTTCGTGATGGCGGTGGCGGGGTGGCGGGGTGGCTGGGTGGCGGGGTGGCTGGGCGCTTCAGTCCTTGACGACCGTGAAGTCGTAGACGTCGGCGTCGAAGTGCGCGTAGCCGGGGTAGTCGACCAGGTCGTAGAGCTCCGCGCGATGCTGCATCTCCCCCAGCCGGCCCTGGAGGGTGCCCGTGTCCGCGAGGGTCTCGAGGCCGCGCTGCGCCGCGCCCATGGCGAGCCGCAGCAGCGACACCGGCCAGATGATGATGGTGACGCCCACATCGCGCAGCCGGTCGACGCTGAACAGCTCCGACTTCCCGAACTCGGTCATGTTCGCGAGGATCGGCACGTCGACGGCCGCGCGGACGGCCTCAAACTCGGCGAGCGTCGCCATGGCCTCGGGGAAGATCGCATCCGCGCCCGCGTCGACCAGCGCCTTCGCACGGTCCACGGCGGCGTCGAGCCCCTCGACGCCGCGGACGTCGGTCCTCGCCATGATGAGCAGGTTGGGGTCGCGCCGGCCGTCCACGGCCGCGCGGATGCGGCGCACCGCGGTGGAGACGTCCACGACGTCCTTGCCGTCGAGGTGGCCGCACCGCTTGGGGTTGACCTGGTCCTCGATGTGCAGGCCCGCGACGCCGGCGTCCTCCATCTCCTGGACGGTGCGGGCCACGTTCATGGGCTCGCCGAAGCCGGTGTCCGCATCGACGAGCGCGGGCAGGTCCGTCATCCGCGCGATCTGGCGGGCACGGCCCGCCACCTCGGACAGCGTGGTGAGCCCGATGTCCGGCAGCCCCAGGTCCGCGGAGATCACCGCGCCCGACACGTAAACACCCTCGAAGCCGTGCCTCTCGATCAGCCGGGCGGACAGCGGGTTGAAGGCGCCGGGGAAGCGCAGCGTCTCGCCCGTGGCGAGGCGGGCGCGCAGCGCCGCGCGCTTGTCGGCGGCCGATGCGGTGGCGTAGAGCATCCGTCCCCTCCCCTTCAGAGCAGCCCGGCCGGGGCGGGAGCGGCGGCCCTCACCGCATCGTCCACCGTGAAGGTGAGGTCGCCCAGCTCGCGCGAGCCGAGCAAGGGCAGGCGCTGGGCAACGTCGAGGAAGCGCTCGATCTCCGGGTCGGGCACGATGCCCGCCGCGAGCGTGCGGAACTTGGCGACGTAGTCCGCGCGGGCGAACGGCCTGGCTCCCAGCGGGTGCGCGTCCGCGACGGCGATCTGGTCGCGGTAGACGCTGCCGTCCGCGAACGTGACCTCGATCGAGCCGCCGAAGGCCTTCTCCGCGGGGTCGTTGGAGTGGTAGCGGCGGGTCCACTCGGGGTCCTCGACGGTGGCGATCGAACGCCACAGCGCGACCGTCTCGGGGCGGGCGGCCCGCTCCGGCAGGTAGGAGCGCTCGTGGTCGAACTCGCCGTCCTGGAGCGCGACGGTGAAGATGTACGGCAGCGAGTGGTCGAGCGTCTCGCGCGACGCCGCCGGATCGTACTTCTCCGGATCCGCGGAGCCCGAGCCGATGACGAAGTGCGTGTGATGCGACGTCGCGAGCACGATCCTCTCCACGCGCGCGGGGTCGCCGATCTCCGGGCGCTCGCGGTGCAGGCGCCGTGCGAGGTCGATCCACGCCTGCGACTGATACTCCGCCGAATGCTGCTTGGTATAGGTGTCGAGGATGGCGCGCTTGGGCTCGCCCGGCACCGGGAGGGGCACCGCGTACTCGGCGTCGAAGCCGCCCAGCAGCCATGCGATCACGCCGTCCTCGCCCTCGTAGATGGGCGTGGGCGAGGTCTGACCGCGCATGGCGCGGTCGACGGCCTCTACCGCGAGCTTGCCGGCCAGCGCCGGGGCATGGGCCTTCCACGACGAGATCTCGCCCTTGCGGGACTGGCGCGTCGCGGTGGTGGTGTGGAGCGCCTGGCCGATGGCCTGGTAGATGGTCCCGACGGGCAGACCCAGCATCGCGCCCATGCCCGCGGCCGCGCTGGGCCCCAGGTGGGCCACGTGGTCGATCTTGTGCCGGTGCAGCGAGATGCCCTTCACCAGATCCACCTGGACCTCGTAGCCGGCGACGATCCCGCGCAGCAGGTCCGCGCCGGTGAGCCCGCGCGCCGCCGCGTGCTGGGCGACCGCGAGGATGGGCGGGATATTGTCGCCGGGGTGCGAGTACTCCTCCGCCAGGAACGTGTCGTGGAAGTCGAGCTCGCGGACCGCGACCCCGTTGGCCCAGGCCGCCCACTCCGCGCTCACGCGCGTGGCCAGCTGCTCGCCGCTGACCGTCGCACCCGCGCCGCCGGCCGAGGGCCCGTGCGCGAGCGCCTGCGCCCGGGCCGCGGAGGGGGCACCCCGGGAGTACGAGGCCGCCGCGACCGCGGCGTTGTCGATCACCCGGTTGACCACCATGTCCGCGACGTCGTCGCCCACAGGGACCGGGTCCGCGGCCACCCGGGCGATCTTCCACGCGAGCTGCTCCTCGCGAGGCAGCGCCTCGGCGGAGCGATGGGCACGGACGGCATGCAGTTTCACCGGGAGGACTCCTTCGTCACGGGGTGGTGGGCTCGGGTGGTGGGCTCGGGTGCGGGACCGGGTGCGGCCTCGGGTCCGGGCTCGGGTGCGGCCTCGGGTGCGGCCTCGGGTGCGGCCTCGAGCGAGGCGACGATGCTCGCGAGGCTACGGTGCAGGTGCAGCTCGGTCGCGTGGGCGGCCATCAGCTCCGAGCCGTCGATGATCGCGTCGAGGATCATGAGGTGCTCGTGCGTGGCCTCGCGCAGGCGGGCGGCGTCGTCGCGCGACAGCCGGCGGATGCGGGCGACGTGGGCGCGCACGCCGTTGAGCGCCGCGACGAGGTGCGGGCTTGCCGCCGCGGCGTCGATCGCCGCGTCCATGCGGCCCACCACCGCGTAGTAGGCCTCGCGGGACGATGCGCCGGCCAGGTCCTCGCCGGCCGCGCTGAGGGCGTCGCGCAGGGGCGCGAAGTCGGCCGGGTCGCGGCGCAGCGCAGCGAGGCGCGCGGCCTTGACCTCCAGCGCCTCGCGCAGGTCGAACAGCGCGCGGATGTCCGCGAGCGACAGCGGCGCGACCTCCATGCCGCGCCCGCCGCGAGCCGTCACGAGGCCCTCGGCCTGGAGCCGGGACAGGGCCTCGCGCAGCGGGGTGCGGGACACGCCCAACCGGGCGGACTGCTCCACCTCGGCCAGCGCGGCGCCGGGCGCGAGGCTGCCGTCGAGGATCTCCCCCCGCAGTGCGAGGTAGACGCGATCGCTCGAGCGCTCGCCTGCCACGGAGCGCTCTGTATGCATAACGGCGTCCATAGCGCCGAAAGTAGCACCGCCTGGGGTGCTGTGTATACAGCAAGCGCGAGCGGACCGGAGAACTCGGCCCCGATGCGGGACGCGGCGTGATTCGCCCGGCGAACCGGCTTCAGCCGCGCCCGGGCAGAGCCAGCGTGTGGGCCGTCCGCTCGACCTTGGCCGCGAGGTATCGCGCGTTCGCCGCGGTGAGGTGGGTGCCGGTGGCAACGCGCTCGTCGACCTCGACGCCCAGCAGCTCGAGCTGCGCCGCCTTGTCCGGGTTGTTGCTCAGCAGCCGGATCCGGGCCGCCCCGATCGCGCGCAGCATCTGCGCCGCGGGGGCGTAGTCGCGCTCGTCCTCGCCCCGGCCCAGGGCCGCGTTGGCCTCGTAGGTGTCGAGCCCCGCGTCCTGCAGCGCGTACGCGTCGAGCTTGGCGTACAGGCCGATGCCGCGGCCCTCCTGCCGCAGGTACGCGAGGAACCCGCCGGCCTCGGAGATCCGCTCGACCGCCTCCCGCAGCTGCGGCCCGCAGTCGCACCGCTCGGAGCCGAGCACGTCGCCCGTGAGGCACTCCGAGTGCGGGCGCATCAGCGGGGCCGGGCCGCCCGCGCGAGCGCCGGCGAGGGCGCCCTCCCAGTCGCCCAGCCCGATGAGCAGGTGCTCGCGGCCGTCCACGAGTCCGTCGAACGTCATGACCGTCGCTGTCGCGGTCACGCCCGCCAGGGACAGCGGCACCACGACGGCGGTTCGGACCGATGCGGCGGGCGGCTCGAGCACGCGCGTCGCGTCGTCGCGGCGGGGGCAGGTGGCGGTCATGATCGCTCCTCTTCGGTGGCGGCGGGGACTGGGGACTCCCCGCCGGGGACGTTGCAAGCAGGAACCGAAACATGCGTTCGCATATTTCCGTGGCGTGCCATGTCCCCGTGCGTCCGGTTTTCGGGGCGTCGCGACCGAGCACGCGCGACCCGGTTTGCCACGAGCGTCCGCAAGCGCTTACATAGGGGGTACACGGCCGCGCTCGACGCCGCGCGCGGCCGCATCAGACGACACGCGGCCGCCCAGGTGCCGCAGAAGAGGACCCTCGTGACCGACGCCGCCGCCCCGGCCACCTCCCAGACGACCCCTGCCACCGCATCGTCCCCCGCCGCGAGGACGCCGGAGGCCCCCGACTGGCGCCGCACGGCCGTGATCTACCAGGTCTATCCGCGCTCGTTCGCGGACTCGACCGGCTCCGGCGTGGGCGACATCCCCGGCATCACCGCGCGTCTCGACGCGCTCGCGGACCTGGGCGTCGACGCCGTGTGGCTGTCGCCGTTCTACCGCTCGCCGCAGAAGGACGCCGGCTACGACGTGTCGGACTTCAGGGACATCGACCCCTCGTTCGGCACGCTCGCGGACTTCGACGCGATGCTCGACAAGGCCCACGGCCTGGGGCTGCGCATCATCGTGGACATGGTCCCCAACCACACCAGCGATCAGCACCCCTGGTTCCAGGCCGCACTCGCCGCCGCCCCCGGCTCCCCGGAGCGCGCCCGCTACCTGTTCCGCGACGGCCGGGGCGAGCACGGGGAGCTCCCGCCCAACAACTGGCCCTCCGTCTTCGGCGGTCCCGCGTGGACGCGCGTCACCGAGGCGGACGGCTCGCCCGGCCAGTGGTACCTGCACCTGTTCGACTCGTCGCAGCCCGACCTCGACTGGACGCAGGAGGAGGTCCGCGCCGAGTTCGACGACGTGCTGCGCTTCTGGCTCGACCGCGGCGTGGACGGGTTCCGCGTCGACGTCGCCCACGGCCTGGCCAAGGCCCCGGGGCTGCCGGACCTCGACCACGACCCGACGGCCGACGCGCCCACCGTTCAGTCCGCCTGCTGGGGGCAGGACGGGGTGCACGAGGTATGGCGCCGCTGGCGCCGCATCACCGACGAGTACGACGGCGACCGCGCGCTGGTCGCCGAGGCCTGGATCTACCCGCTCGACTTCATGGCCAGGTGGGTGCGCCCGGACGAGATGCACCAGGCGTTCAACTTCCCCTACATGGAGACCGGCTGGTCGCCCGCGCAGATGCGGAGTGTGATCGACGAGTCCCTCGCCGCGTTCGGTGCCGTGGGCGCCCCCAGCACCTGGGTCCTGTCCAACCACGACATCGTGCGGCACACCACGCGGCTGGCCCAAGGCGTGGACTACCCGCAGGGCCACGGCGTGGGTCCGGAGACCCCTGGCCTGCCGGATGTCGAGTCCGGCATCCGCCGCGGCCGCGCCGCGACGCTGTTCATGCTCGGGCTGCCGGGCAGCGCCTACCTCTACCAGGGAGAGGAGCTGGGCCTGCCGGAGGCGGTCGACCTGCCGCCCGAGGCGCGCCAGGATCCCACCTTCGCCCGCACCGGCGGCGCGCGCTACGGCCGCGACGGCTGCCGGGTGCCCCTGCCGTGGGAGGCCGACTCCCCCGCCTTCGGCTTCTCCCCCACCGGAGAGAGCTGGCTGCCCCAGCCCGCCGACTGGCGCACGCGCGCCCGCGACGCCCAGCGCGGCCGGCCCGGCTCGACGCTGGAGATGTACCGGACCGCGCTGCGGGAGCGGCGCGCGAACGGCCTCGCGACCGGATCCATCGCCTGGCTCGAGGTCCCCGAGGGCGCGCTCGCCTACGTGAACGGGGACGTCGCGGTCGTGACCAACATGTTCGCCGCCCCCTTCGCGGTGCCCGGCGAGGTCCTGGCCTCCTCGGCGCCGTTCGGCGGCACGCTCGCCCCCGACACGACCGTGTGGGTGCGCCGGGACGATGCGATGGCCGGGTGACGTGATGGGCGCACCGACCATCCAGGGAGTCGCCGCGCTGGCGGGTGTCTCGACCGCCACGGTCTCGCGCGCGCTCGCCGGGAAGTCGAGCGTGTCCGAGGCGACGCGCGCCCGGGTGCGGGCCGCCGCGACGGAACTGGGGTACGTGGCCTCCGCCACCGCATCGTCCCTCGCCTCGGGACGCACCCGGAACGTGGGCGTGGTGCTGCCGTACCTGGGCAGCTGGTTCTACGCCCAGGTGCTGCAGGGGTGCCACCGCGCGCTCGCGGACCAGGGCTACGACCTGACCCTCTACCACCTCGAGAATCACGCCCCGGACAACAAGCGCGCGGCCGGTCGGCGCCAGCGGCTGTTCGAGGAGTTCCTGCATCGCAAGCGCATCGACGGGCTCATTGCCGTCTCCCTCGAGCTGACACCGGCGGAGCTCGAGGGGCTGCACCGCATCGGCCGCCCGCTCGTGGGCGTGGGAGGCCCGCTCGAGGGGGTGACCACGCTGAGCCTCGACGACCGTGCCGTCGCGCGCCTGGCCACCGAGCACCTGCTGTCGCTGGGCCACCGGACCATCGCGCACATCGGCGGGGCGGAGCGCTTCGACCTCGACTTCGGGCTGCCGGGGCGGCGGCGCGAGGGGTACGAGCAGGCGCTGGTCGCCGCCGGAGTGCGGCCCGACCCGGCCCTGGTGCGGGTGGGCGACTTCACCATTCAGGGCGGCTACGAGGCGGCGCTGCAGCTGCTGGGCGCGCCGCGGTCCCGCCCCACGGCCATCTTCGCGGCGTCGGACGAGATGGCGATCGGCACCATCCTGGCCGCCCGCGATCTGGGCCTGCGCGTGCCGGAGGACCTGTCCGTCGTGGGCATCGACGGTCACGAGCTGGGCGACTTCTTCGGGCTCACGACGGTGGACCAGTTCCCCCAGAAGCAGGGCCGGCTCGCCGCCGAGCGCCTGCTCGCGGAGTTGGGACAGGACGGCGCGTCGCACGTCGCCGTGCCCCTGCCGTACGAGCTGCGCGTGCGCCGCAGCACGGCCGTCGCGCCGGGCGGGAGCGCGTGAGCCGGTAGCGGTCGCGTTCCCAGCGGACCTGGAGCCGGATCACGGCGTTGTCCCTGACGCGCTTCCTAGCGTCGGAGCATGACCTCATCGACCCCGCCGCACGCCCCTTCCACGCCCGCCGATCCCAGGGGCGCGGCCGACGCCATGGACCGCGCGGATCCGGATGCGACCGCGCCGCGCGCGCGTCGGCGTCGCTTCCCCGGCCGTCGCACCACCGCGGTGGTCGCGGGAGGCGTGCTCGCCCTGGGCGTGCCCACGTTCTGGGCGCTGGACCGCTTCGTCATCGAGCACGTCGAGATCGCGAGCGTCTCCGACTACGAGGCGGCGCTGGCGGCCGACGGCACGGGCGCACTCGCGACCGACAACGCGTCCGCCGCGTCCGCCGCGGCGGCGAGCGAGGCAAGCGCCGTGGACGCGGACGCGACCGCGAGCGACGCGCAGATCACCATCACCGAGCACACGTACGGCACGGGCGAGGACGCCGCCACGTACTACGTGGCGGACGTGGTCCTCGACGACGTCACGCAGCTGCGCAGCGCGTTCGCGCAGGACGCCTTCGGCCTCAACATCATCGACGAGCCGTCCGACATCGCCGCCACCGTGGGCGCCGCGTTCGCCGTCAACGGCGACTACTACGGCTTCCGCGAGACCGGCATCGTCATCCGCAACGGGGTCGCCTACCGCGACCAGGGCGCACGCCAGGGCGCCGTCATCTACGCGGACGGCACCATGGAGATCTACGACGAGACCACCACGACCGCGCAGGAGCTGCTCGACGCCGGCGCCTGGCAGACCCTGAGCTTCGGCCCGGCCCTCGTGGACGATGGCGCGGTGGTCGAGGGCATCGACCAGGTCGAGATCGACACCAACTTCGGCAACCACTCCATCCAGGGCGACCAGCCCCGCACCGCGATCGGCATGATCTCCGCGAACCACTACGTCTTCGTGGTGGTCGACGGCCGGTCCGACACGAGCGCGGGCGTCACGCTGCCCGAGCTCGCAGCGATCATGGCCTCGCTGGGCGCCACCGAGGCCTACAACCTCGACGGCGGCGGCTCCTCCACCATGGTCAGTGGCGAGGACGTGGTGAACTGGCCCGGCGGCTCGGGCCGCGAGCGCGGCACCTCCGACATCCTGTGGGTCGGCTGACCATGTGGATCCTCATCCCGGCCTACGAGCCCGACGCGCGCCTGATCGGCCTGGTCGCGACGCTCCGCCCCGCGCATCCGGTGCTCGTGGTGGACGACGGGTCCGGCCCCGCCTTCGCGGAGGTGTTCGACGCGTGCGACGCCCTGGGCGCGGAGGTGCTCCGCCACCCGGACAACCGGGGCAAGGCGGCGGCCCTGCGGACCGGCTTCGCGTGGCTCGAGGACCACGCCCCCGGCCACGCCGTCGTCTGCGCGGACAGCGACGGCCAGCACCGTCCCGAGGACATCGCCCGGGTGGGCGCGGAACTGGCGCGCCGCGCCGCCGTCGGGGAGGACGATGCGATGCTCCTGGGCGTCCGCGCCTTCGAGGGCGACGTGCCGCTGAGATCGCGGGCGGGCAATCGCGCCACCACCGCCTTGGTGGCCGCGGTCGCGGGCACCCGCATCTCCGACACGCAGACGGGCCTGCGCGGCTACCCGCCGGGGCTGCTGGGGTGGGCGCGCGAGGTGCCCGGTGAGCGGTTCGCCTACGAGCTGCGCCTGCTGCTCGACGGGGCCCGCCGCGGCATCCCGATCGTCGAGGTGCCCATCGCCACCGTGTATCTGGACCACAACGCCTCGTCCCACTTCCGGCCGCTGGTCGACTCGCTCAAGGTGATGGCCCCGCTGCTGGCCTTCGGCGCATCGTCCCTGGTCGCCTTCGCGGTCGACACCGCGGCGGTGCTGGCCCTCACCGCCGCGGGGGCGTCGCTGCTCGCGGCCGTGGTGGTCGCGCGGGTCGCGAGCGCGGGCCTCAACTTCACGCTCAACCGCACCGCGGTGTTCCGCGCCGGCGGCCCGGTCGCGCCCCAGGTGGCGCGGTACGCCGCGCTGGCCCTCGCGATCCTCGCGGGCAGCTACCTGGGGGTGCGCGCGCTCACCGGGCTCGGGATGCCGCTGCTGGCGGCCAAGATCGTCACGGACGCGACCCTCTACCTGGTCTCCTACGGCGTCCAGCGGGCCGCGGTGTTCTCGCGTCGGGACGACGAGAGGCGCGGCGCACCCCATCGCCGCCACGCGAGCGCCGCCAGACCCGCGACCACGGCCACCGCGAGCGCCCACAGCGCCACGGAGGCGAGCCGTGCCTCCACGATCGGCGCGGCCGCATCGGCCACGGCGTCGACGACGAGCGCCGCGGTGCGGCCGCCCTCGCCCGCCGCGTCACCCGCCGCGTCATTCCCGGACGGGTCGCCGCCGGGCTCCCACGCGCGCACCGCCACCCATGCCACGCCCGCCACGGCCGCGGTCGCGAGCGCGGCCTTGGCCGGCACCCACGGACGCCGGATGCTCACGGCGATCGCGCCCATCACCAGCGCCGCCGCGAGCCACGGCGCCCACGCCGCGACCAGGCCCACGAATCCGTACCAGCCGCGCAGCTGAGCGAACTCGTCGGCATCGAGCGCCTCGATCTCGAGCGGTCGCAGCCGCAGGTCGGGCACCAGCGACCCCACGATGGGGATCCGGTCGATCTGGTCGTTGACGAAGGCGGAGACGTCGACCTCGAGGACCAGCGGGCCCTCCGCCTCGGGGGCGAGCACCTGAGCGACGAACTGGTCGCGGGCGCTCAGCGCCTGCTCGAGCAGGTGGCCGCGCAGCTCGTCGGACTCGAGCGCCCCGACGATGAACGCCTCGACGTCGTCGTCCAGGCCCCACCGTTCGAGGTCGAAGCCGGACTCGGCCAGGGCGGCCACCGCATCGTCCGCGATCGCGTCGCCGAGCGCGGCCATGGCCTCGTCGTCGGCGAGGGTGTCCTCGACGAAGCGGTCCAGCGCGGAGCCGTCCTCGACCACGTCGACCACGGCGCCCGCGACGGGCCAGGCGGTGAGCAGGACGGCGGCGAGGAGGATCAGCAGCGCCGAGGCGACGGTGCGGACGGTCCCGCTCATGCCCGTCCCTCCTCCCAGCCGAAGAAGATCCGCTCGGTGACCTGGCGCGCCCGGCGGGTGGCCCGCGTGAAGCGCTCGTCGAGCGCGGCGCCGGACTCGTGGGTGGCGAGGATCTCCGCGAGCAGCCCCAGCTCCCTGATGTCCGCGGGCAGCACGTCGCCGTCGCGCGCGTTGCCGCGCAGGGCGATCGCCCCGCGCAGGTCCGTCGCGAGCACCCACGCGTCGTGCAGCACGGCGGCGTCGGCCGCGCCGATCAGCCTCAGCGCGGCGGCCGCATCGAGCGCCTCGAGCGTGCGGGTGGTCCGCAGCTCCGGATGCGCGTGGCCGTGGCGCAGCTGCAGCAGCTGGACGGTCCACTCGACGTCGGACAGGCCGCCCGGCCCGAGCTTGAGGTGACGGTGCGGGTCGACGCCCCGCGGCAGCCGCTCCGACTCCATGCGCGCCTTGAGGCGCCGCATCTGGGACAGCGCACCCGACGGGAGCTCCGGCGGATAGCGGGCCCCATCGATCATGGCGACGAAGGCGGCGCTGAGCTCGGGGTCGCCCGCGCAGGGGCGAGCGCGCAGGAGCGCCTGCGCCTCCCACGCCTCCGACCACGTCGAGTAGTAGGCGGTGCACGAGTCGAGGGATCGGGTGAGCGGGCCGTTGCGGCCCTCGGGGCGTAGGTCCGCGTCGATCTCCAGGCCCGGCTGCGGGCCCACCGACTGGAGCAGCTTCCGCAACTCGCGGGCCACCTGGTCGGACATGGCCTTGGCGCCCTCGGCGTCGCCCTCGTAGACGAACTGGACGTCCGCGTCGGAGGTGTAGCCCATCTCGAGGCCGCCGTAGCGGCCCATCGCGATGACCGACGTGCGGATGGGCAGCTCGTCGAGGTCGCGCGCGCGGGCCACCATGTGGCGGGAGATGCGGTGGGCGCCCTCGATGAGCATGTCCGCCGAGTAGGACACGTATTGAGCTGCACGGGACGCGTTGATCATGCCCAGCGCGTCCGCCGCGGCGACGCGGGCGAGCTCGCGCCGGCGCAGCCCCCGCAGGGCGGTGATCGCCTGGTCGGGATCGTCGGACCTTCTGAGGATCGCGTCCGCCTCGACCCACAGCCGCTCGGGGTCGCGAGGCTCGAGGTCCGCGTCCCGGTCGAGCCACGTGATCGCCTCACTCGACGCGAGGAGCGCGTTCGCGACGAAGCCGGAGGTGGACAGCAGTCGCGCCAGGCGCTGCGCCGCGGTGAGCGAGTCGCGCAGCAGCTTGAGGTACCACTGGGTCCCCTGCAGCTGCTCGGTGAGCTTGCGGAACGCGAGCAGGCCCGCGTCGGGGTCCGCGCCCTCCGCGAACCAGCCGATCATCGCGGGCAGGAGCTGGCGCAGGATCGCCGCCGAGCGCGACGTGCCCGCCGTGAGGGACTGGAGGTGGCGGTACGCGCCGGCCGGGTCGCGGAAGCCGACGGCCGCGAGTCGCGCCCGGGCCGCCGCATCGTCCAGCCCCGCCTCCCCCGCGCTGAGGCGCGCGACCACGGGCAGGATGGGCCGGTAGAACATCTCGCGGTGCATGCGGCGCACGTCGCGGCGGATGTCCCCCCACACCTCGTCGAGGTAGTCGACCGTGAGGAAGCCGGACGCGCGGGCGAGCACGCGGCGCGAGGCCTCGTCGTCGGGCATGAGGTGGGTGCGCGTGAGCTTGCGCAGCTGGAGCCGGTGCTCCCACACCCGCAGCTGGCGGTACGAGCGGTCCATGGTGGCCGCATCGGCCCGTCCCACGTATCCCGCGGCGCTCAGCCGGGCCAGCGCCAGCAGGGTGTTGCGTTCGCGCAGGGTCTCGTCGGAGCGTCCGTGCACCAACTGGAGCATCTGGACGGTGAACTCGACGTCGCGCAGGCCGCCCGGGCCCAGCTTGATCTGGCGGCCGGCCTGGTCCGCGGGCACGTGCTCCTCGACGCGGCGGCGCATCGCCTGCGCGGACTCGACGAAGCCCTCGCGCTCGACGGCGCTCCACACGAACGGCCGGGTGCGCGCCACGTACTCCTCGCCCAGGTCGCGGTCCCCCGCGATCGCGCGCGCCTTGAGCAGCGCCTGGAACTCCCACGACTCGGCCCACCGCTCGTAGTAGCCCACGTGCGAGGCGACGGTGCGCACGAGCGGGCCGTCGCGGCCCTCGGGACGGAGGTTGGGGTCCACCTCCCACAGCGCGGGCTCGACGCCCATGGCTGCGCAGGCCTGGGCGGCGGCCACCGCCAGGCGGGCGGCGATGCGCAGGGCCCGCTGCTCGGCGCTCCCACCACCGGCCCCGCCCCCACCACCGGCCCCGGCACCGGCCCCGCCGTCGCCCTCGGCGGGCGCGGCCGGCTCCGCGACATAGATCACGTCCACGTCGGACACGTAGTTGAGCTCGCGCGCGCCGCACTTGCCCATGCCGATGATCGCGAGCCGCACCTGGTGGTGGCGCGGCTCGTCCCGTCGGGCGATCGCGAGCCCGGCGTCGAGCGCGGCCCCGGCCAGGTCCGCGAGCGCGGCGCTCACCGAGGGCAGGATGGACGTCGGATTCGCCTCGTGGAGGTCGGCGGCGGCGATCCGCAGCAGGGCCCGGCGGTACGCCACGCGCATCCGCGCGACCCCGTCGGCCCCGCCGGTCACGGCGACCGGCGCATCGGCCAGGGGGTCGGCCCCCACGGCCTCGAGCAGCGCCGCCCGCACGTCGACGGTCGCGAACGACTCGTCCTCGCGCCAGGCGAGGAAGTCGCCCACGAACTCGGGATGGCGCGCGAGGAAGTCGCCCAGGGCGAGCGATCCGCCCAGGACCGTCGCGAGCCAGTGGCGGCGCCCCGAGTCGAGCACGGCGAGCAGCTGGTCGCGCCGCCCGGACTCGCGCGCGGACTCGGCCAGGCGCAGCAGCTGCAGCACGCCGGCGTCGGGGTCGGCCAGGTAGGACACGAACTCGACCGGCTCGTCGAGCTCCCGGCCCAGCACCTGCTCCGCCTCGCGCAGCAGGGCCTCGACCCGCCGGGGATCGTGGGCCCCCGCGCGTCGCAGGAGCGTGGTGAAGGAGACTTCCCGCGCGCTCACGGCTCGCCCGTCAGAGGACCGAGAGGTAGCTCTCGAGCTCGTACGGGGTGACCTGCGCCCGGTACGCCTTCCACTCGCGCTGCTTGTTCTTCAGCACGAACTCGAAGACCCGCTCGCCCAGCGTCTCCGCGACCAGTTCCGAGCGCTCCATGGCGTCCGTGGCCTCGGACAGCGACGAGGGCAGCGGCTCGTAGCCCATGGCGCGACGCTCGGCGTTGGACAGCTCCCACACGTCGTCCTCGGCGCCCTCGGGGAGCTGGTAGCCCTCCTCGATGCCCTTCATGCCGGCGGCGAGCATCACCGAGAACGCGAGGTACGGGTTGGCGGCCGAGTCGATCGCGCGGTACTCGACCCGCGCGGACTGGCTCTTGCCCGGCTTGTGCACCGGGACGCGCACCAGCGCGGAGCGGTTGTTCGAGCCCCAGCACACGTACGACGGCGCCTCGGCGCCGCCCCAGAGGCGCTTGTAGGAGTTGACGTACTGGTTGGTGATCGCGGAGATCTCCGGCGCGTGGCGCAGCAGGCCCGCCATGAAGTGGCGTGCCGTGGGCGACAGCCCCAGCTCCCCGCTCGCGTCGTGGAACGCGTTGCGGTCGCCCTCGAACAGGCTCAGGTGCGTGTGCATGCCCGAGCCCGGCCCGTCCGCGAGCGGCTTGGGCATGAAGGAGGCGAAGATGCCCTGCTCGAGCGCCACCTCCTTGATCACCGCGCGGAACGTCATGATGTTGTCCGCGGTGGTGAGCGCGTCCGCGTACCGCAGGTCGATCTCGTTCTGGCCGGGGCCCGCCTCGTGGTGGCTGAACTCGACCGAGATGCCCATGTTCTCGAGCATCGTGATGGCCTCGCGGCGGAAGTTGTGCGCGGTGCCGCGCGGCACGTTGTCGAAGTAGCCCGCGCGGTCGACCGGGACCGGCACCTGGCCGGACTCGAACTGCTTGAACAGGTAGAACTCGATCTCCGGGGAGGTGTAGAAGCTGAAGCCCTGGGCCGAGGCCCGGTCGAGCGTGCGCTTGAGCACCTGGCGCGGGTCCGACATGGCGGGCTGGCCGTCCGGCGTGTGGATGTCGCAGAACATGCGGGCCGCGCCCTGGCGCTCGCCGCGCCACGGCAGCGCCTGGAACGTGGCCGGGTCCGGTCGCGCGACCATGTCCGCCTCGTACACGCGCGTGAGCCCCTCGACCGCGGAGCCGTCGAAGCCGATGCCCTCCGCGAACGCGTTCTCGAGCTCGGCCGGCGCGATCGCCACCGACTTGAGGATGCCCAGCACGTCCGTGAACCACAGACGGACGAACCTGATGTCGCGCTCCTCGACGCTGCGGAGCACGTATTCCTGCTGCTTGTCCATGCCCGCCATCTTGCCGCATCCGCGTTTCCGGCGTGTGACGTGACGCGCCCCCGCGCCCGCCTACCCTGGACCCATGTCGACGCTTCGCATCGCGCTCGCCCAGGTCAATCCCTGCGTGGGCGACATCGCTGGTAACACCGCCATCATCCGCGACCGCTGCCGCACCGCCCACGCGCTGGGCGCGACCGTCGTGGTCTTCCCGGAGATGGTGGTGACGGGCTACCCCATCGAGGACCTGGCGCTCCGCGAGAGCTTCCAGCGCGCCGCCGAGCGCGCCGTGACGGAGATCGCCGCGGGCCTCGCCGAGGAGGGCCTGGGCGACCTCATGGTGATCCTGGGCACCCTGGGCGTGTCGATCGGCGGTCGGCCGTTCAACCAGGCCGCCGTCCTCCAGGGCGGCGAGGTGATCGCCCGCTACAACAAGCACCACCTGCCCAACTACGGCGTCTTCGACGAGCGCCGGATCTTCGCCGCCGGCGAGGACGCGTGCGTCGTCTCCCCCGCATCGTCCCCCGTCGGGATCGTCGTGTGCGAGGACATCTGGCAGGACGGCGGACCCGTCGCGCAGCTGGCCGATGCGGGGCTGCGCCTGCTCGTGGTCCTCAACGGCTCGCCGTTCGAGGAGGGCAAGGGCCACGTCCGCACGGAGCTCGCCGCGCGCCGCGCGGCCGAGGTGGGCGCGCCGCTCGCGTACGTCAACCTGTGGGGCGGGCAGGACGACCTGGTGTTCGACGGCCACTCGTTCGTGGTGGGCGCCGATGGCGCAGTGGTCGCCGCCGCGCCCGGCTTCACCGATGCGCTCATGGTCTGGGACGTGCCGGAGGCCGGCGAGGCCGCCCCCGCCTCGGGCATCGAGGAGAGGGACGATGCGGACGCCCAGACCTACTGGGCGTGTGTGACCGGCCTGCGCGACTACGTGTTCAAGAACGGCTTCCGCTCGGTGGTGCTGGGCATGTCCGGCGGGATCGATTCGGCGCTGACGGCGGCGATCGCGGCCGACGCGATCGGCGGCGCGAACGTGGTGGGCGTGTCCATGCCGTCGGAGTTCTCCTCCGACCACTCGAGGGACGATGCGGCGGACCTGGCCAAGCGGATCGGCGCCGACTACCGGGTGGAGCCCATCGCGCGGCTCGTGGACGCCTTCCAGGACCAGCTGGCCCTCACCGGGGTGGCCGAGGAGAACCTGCAGGCGCGCGTGCGCGGGGTGATCCTCATGGCGCTGTCCAACCGCGAGGGGCATCTGGTCATCGCGCCGGGCAACAAGTCCGAGCTGGCGACCGGCTACGCGACCATCTACGACGCGGGCTCGATCGGCGGCTTCGCACCCCTCAAGGACCTGGACAAGACCCGCGTGTGGGAGCTCGCGCGGTGGCGCAACGCCTACGCTGCGGCGCGCGGCGAGGTGGCCCCCATCCCCGAGAATTCGATCATCAAGCCGCCCTCGGCGGAGCTGCGGCCCGGCCAGACGGACCAGGACTCGCTGCCCCCGTACGAGGTGCTCGACGAGGTGCTGGACGCCTACGTCGAGCACGCCGAGGGCCGCGCCGAGCTGCTCGCCCGCGGCTACGACGAGCAGGTGGTCGACAAGGTGCTGTCCCTGGTGGACCGCGCCGAGTGGAAGCGCCGCCAGTACCCGCCGGGCCCCAAGGTGACGGCGCTCGCGTTCGGCCGCGACCGGCGCCTGCCCATCACGAGCCGCTGGCGCGAGCTGGCCGAGTAGTCCGTCGGCGCGCCACCGACACGACGGGCCACGGCGCGCCACCGACATCACGCGCCATAACGCGGTATTCGGGGTCTGACCAGGCACCACGTCCGGAGGTCCCGGGTGGCGGCACCGAGGCGCGCCTACCGTGGGTGCAGGAGGTCCGGCGTGCGCGCGTCGCCGCGGGACCTCGGTCACCGTCCGACACCCTTCCTCCCCCGGAGAGTCATGCCCACGCCTGCCCGCGGCGAGGCGCGCCGATGAGCGCGCTCGTCTCGCGTGTCGCCCCGTTCGTCGTCGCGCTCGCCCTCGGCATCGCGCTGCCCGCCGGCGCGTGGGGCGAGCACCTGCGCGTCGCCGCCGTCGTCGCGATGTTCTTCCTCTACGGCGCGCGCCTGCGCCCGGTGGACGTGTGGGAGGGCCTCAAGCACTGGAACCTGCAGACCGCGACGCTCGTCGCCACGTTCGTGATCGGCCCCCTGCTGGGCGTCGTTCTGCACCTGGTGCCCGGCTCGGTGGGCGTGGCGCTGGCGTTCGTCGCATGCCTGCCGTCCACCGCATCGTCCTCCGTGGCCCTCGTGGGGCTCACCCGCGGCAACTCCGCCGCGGCCGTGTGCGCCGCCGCGTTCTCCAACACGCTGGGCCTGTTCCTCGCGCCCGTGGCGTTGATGCTCGTGCTGCACGTCCACGGCGCGGGCTCCCTGGGCAGCCTGCAGGGCGTCCTGCTGCACCTGCTGCTGCCGTTCATCGTGGGCCTCGCGGTCCAGCCCTGGCTCGGTCCCTGGCTGCGCGGCCTGGGCCGCAAGGTCGCGAAGATCGACCTCGCGGCCGTGCTGGTGCTCGTCTACGCGTCCGTGTCGAAGGCGACCGGCGACGGGATCTGGGCCGCCGCCGGCCCCCTGGTGATCCTCGAGATCGCGGCGGGCTGCGCCGTTCTGCTCGCGGCCCTGTACGCCATCACCACCGCGATGGCGCGGGCGCTGCGCCGCCACGGCCGCATCTCCCTGGCCGACTCCCCCGTCCTGGTGCTGTGCGGGTCCATGAAGTCCATCGCTGTGGGCGCGGGGCTCGCGTACGCCCTGCTGCCGGCGGACGTGGCGCCGGTCGCGACGCTCGCGATCATCGTCTACCACCAGCTCCAGGCGGCCTCCGGCGTGGTGCTGGCCTCGCACATCGCGCTGCCGGAGCCGGCGGCCGATGCGACGCCGGACGCGACCCCCGCACCCTCCGCCTCACCCGAGCCCACCGCGCCCAGGGAGGCCTCGGTGCCCGCGTAGGCTGTCGCCCATGAATGCCGTGAAGAAGGTCCGCATCCATCACTTCAAGGAGATGAAGGAGCGCGGCGAAAAGATCACCATGCTCACCGCCTACGACTACCCCACGGCACGCGCATTCGACGCCGCCGGCGTGGACATCCTGCTCGTGGGCGACTCGCTGGGCGACAACATGCTCGGCTACGACTCGACCGTGGGCGTCACGCTCGACGAGATGATCCCGTTCGCGCGCGCCGTCTCCCGCGCGGCCCAGCGCGCCTTCGTCGTCGCGGACCTCCCGTTCGGCACCTACGAGGTCTCGCCCGAGCAGGCCGTCGAGTCCTCGATCCGCATGATGAAGCTCTCCGGCGCCAACGCGATCAAGTTCGAGGGCGGCCGCCGCATCGCGCGCCAGGTCAAGGCGGTGACCGATGCGGGAATCCCCTTCTGCGGCCACCTGGGCTTCACGCCGCAGTCCGAGAACGCGCTGGGCGGCCACCGCGTCCAGGGCCGCGGCGAGCAGGGCGTGCAGGACCTCATCGACGACGCGCTGGCGCTGCAGGAGGCGGGCGCCTTCGCCGTCGTGCTCGAGATGGTCGTGGCCTCCGCGGCCGACGCCGTCACCGCCGCGCTCGACATCCCGACCATCGGGATCGGCGCCGGCTCGGGCACCGACGGCCAGGTCCTCGTCTGGCTCGACATGGCGGGCGTGGGCGACTGGCACCCGCGCTTCTCGAAGCAGTTCGGCGCGGTCGGCCAGGCCATGACCGATGCTGCGACCGCCTACGTCGCCGACGTCAAGGACGTCGCATTCCCCGGGCCCGAGCACACCTTCTCCACGTAGGTCGGGCGGGTCGCGGTTCGCGAGTCTTGCGTCCGGACCTCTGCTACGGGTCATAGCCGTCCCGGCCCATCGGCCCCTCCGCCGTGCACCCCGTCAGCGGGGAGCACGGGTATTGCCTCCGCGTCGCTAGCCGAATTCATGCAGTTTGGGACGCGGTGTGGCGCTCGGTGATCCCCAGTACCCGCAGACTGTCGCACGCTCCGGAGCCCGCCCACAACGCATGAATTCGGCTAGCGCGGCGACATCACTTCACCCGCTCCTCGTTGAAGGCGATTTCCCGCCTGCAACGGGCAGGCCGATGTCCACCGTCCCCCCATGCGCCGCGCTCCCACACGGTCGTGGCCGCGCCCAGATTCGGCGACGCCGCGCACGGCACTCTTGACACGAGTGGACAGCTGAGCGGACAGGGGGCGTGTACAGGTGTTCTGCCTCACCTCACTGGTGTCGGATGCCCGACCCCGACTCCCTCCCGCTGGCCCGGCGCCAGAATTCCGAGAAGCGGCACGATGGCAGGAGTTGACCGGCTGCGCCGATGTGTCGACGCCGGCGGCCTTCCCCCTGTTCTCGACGGCCGACCTCAGACCCTTCGCGTCCCGACCCGCGACCACCCTGGCGCGGTGGCGCGCCCAACGACTCACCGTCACGGTCGCTCGGGGAAGGCACGTGGCCGTGCCCGTCGGAGCGGACGCCGGCTGGGTGCCTCACGTCCATGAGGTTGCGATCCTGGCGGCGGCGCAGGTGTTCGGGTGGGACGCGCCGTACGTCGCCGGGGTGACCGCGGCGCGCCTGCACGGGGCGAGGATCCAGTCGATCGCTACGGCCCACGTGACGGTCCCGCGCCAGACTCGGCGCCTGAGACTTCACTCACCCGACGGCACAGTCGTGTTTCATCAGCGTGCGGAACGCGTCATCACTCCGATGTGGGAGTCGGAGGACCCGTGGTCGATCGACTCGACTCCCGCCGGTCCCTGGCTGGACGTCCACGAGGGTGAGCTGTGCACCTTCCGCCTCACGTCGCCGGTGCAGACGGTCCTCGACCTCATGCATGCACCGTCGCGCCTGGGCCACGCGACCGAGACTCACGAGGTCGCGTGGCAGCTCGTGCAGCGCATCGGCTTCGACGAGTGCCATGCCGCCGCCGGTGGCCAGCGCCGGCATCGCGCCGCGCATGCAGCGATGGATCTGCGCCCCACCGTGCCACCTCCGGAATTCTGGAGGAAGTTAGCGCCGCGGCCGGACGTCCCCGGTTCGCGCCCCTAGAACTCGACCCCGCTGTTGCGCAGGCGGTCGCGCACCCGGCCACGGTTGTCGCCGTTCATGCGGGCGTTGCGGGCGCCGCGGCGCCGGGTGGTGACGTCGTCGCGGACGCGCGGGTTCTGCACCTGGGCGTCCGTGGTGGTCGTGTACCGGTAGCGCTCCCCCGCGTTGCGGTAGCGGTTGTAGATCGCGATGTAGGTGCCCACCCCCGCCGCCGGGCCCGCCGCGAACAGCAGCAGCCCGAAGATGACGGCGCCGCCGGACCCGTCGCCCGAGGAGGCGAGCACCGTGGCGTCCGCCGAAGCGAGGGCGGAGACGGCGACGAGCACGGCGCCCATCATGCGCTCGCCATCGCTGCGAGGCCGAGCGGCATGGTGATCGCGGTGACGGGCACGCCGACCGCGAAGGCCGCACCCACGATCTTGCCCTTGTTGACCGGCACGGACCCCATGGTCTGGCCGTTGCGTCCGTTGACGGCGACGTAGTGCACCATGGGCCGTCCCCCCTCGACGTGGCGGTAGCTGTAGAGCCAGACCGGGAGCAGGACGGAGACCCAGCGCGAGCCCTTGACCAGGAGCTTCTCCGCGTCCCACCGCACGCCGCGGTCGTACTGCGCGGTCATGCCGTCGGCCTTGGCGCGCGCGATGGAGAGGAACATGTCGCCGGCGGCTCCGGCGACCTCCTTGACGTCGAGGTCGCGCTTCTCCGAGGTGCAGCCGCGCATGTAGCCGGTGTCGAACGCCACCATGTTCTTCACGTCGTAGGGCAGCAGCGAGTTGACGATGTTCGTGGTGCTCGAGGAGGCCGCGACCGCGCCGGCGAAGTCCTCGGAGGACTCGATCATGAGGTCGTCGACGTGGAGATCGAAGTCGCGGACCACCGCGTAGCGCGTGAAGTCGTAGCGCCGCTCATACGTGGTACGGGCATCCTTACCGTGTCCGCGCCGGACCGGGACCAGGTATGTCCGGTCCGTGATCTCGCCCTCGCCCAGCACCTGGGCGTGGATGTTGCCGTCGACGACCAGGTAGGGCAGGTACACCGGCAGCACGTTGTCGGTGGTGAACTCCTTCTTGAAGGTGGAGTCCGCGAACATGCGGCGCGCGTGGACGAAGTCGGCGATCCGCTTGACCGCGTCCTCCTTGGGCACGGTGAACGGCAGGATTCCGTCCGGCACGGCGCCGTTGGGGATCTGCGCCTCGATCGACAGCGTCGAGCGGCACCAGTGGCAGCGCGAGGCGAGGTTGTCGTCGGTGTCGATGACCACCTCGGCCCCGCAGCCCGAGCAGGACAGGGTCACCAGCGACTCGGTGTCGGTGATGGTCGACGACCCGGTCGATACGACGAAGCCGCGCAGCGACTCGATGCCCTCGGACAGGCCGAACCGCGCGTCGATCGCCTCCGGCGTCCACGTGTGGCGGCAGAAGGAGCAGCGCAGGTCCGCGCCGCCGACCAGATGCTCGACCTCGGTGGCTCCGCACTTGGGGCACTTGTCGAGGCCCACGCCCTTGCCGGTCGACATGTCGAGGACGGTGTGGCCCTCGTCGGTGGAATCCGGCGCCGAGTGCTCGACGGGCTCGGTCTCGGCCGGCCCGGGCTCGGCGGGCGGGGCGGGCTCTCCGGCCGCCTCGGGTGGGGTGGAGGCTCCGGATTCCCCGGCCGCGTCGGCGCTCGCGGAGTCGTCGGGGTCCGGCTCCTCCGGGGTCCACGAGCGACGAGCGGGCCCGGCGCCGCCATCGGGCGGTGTGGTCATGCTCAGAGCCCGAGCACCTTGTTCTTGACGGCGTCGAAGTCGTCCTGGGTGATGAGCCCGGCGTCGAGCATCTGCTTGGCCTGGGTGAGCCGCGTCATGGGGTCCTCCGGGGCGGGCTGGGCGGGCGCCGCGCCCGCGGCACCCGCACCGGCGCCCCCGGCGCCGGCAGGCGGAGCCGCCTGCTGCGCGGCCGGCGCCTGGTAACCCGGCGCCTGGTAGGGCGCCTGGGGCTGCTGGAACATGCCGCCCATCGCGTTGGCCGCGGCGTTCATGCCCATGCCCATGAAGGCGAGGCCGTCGCCGCCCCCGCCCTCGCCAGCGCCCTGGATGCCGCGCGCCGCCGCCTGACGCAGGAAGGAATCCCCGCGGGCCCCGGCCAGAGCATCGGCCTTCTTGACGTCCTCGAGCAGCTCGAGCGTGCCCTCGTCGTACTCGATTGCCGCGAGCGCGGAGGAGACGATCTGCAGGCCGCGCTGGCCCTGCCACTGGTAGGCGTCCTCGACCGCGGCCGCCAGCGCCTGCGCGAAGCCGATCGCGTCGGACTGGATCCGGGTGATCCGGTGGTCCTTGTCGGCGTCGTTGACGTAGCGGGAGAACGCCGCGGACAGGGAGCCGACCACCTCGTTGAACAGCTGGTCGCCGACGGGGTTGGCGTGGTCGCCCAGGTCGAAGACGGGCGCGTTCGCGGAGATGTACTGCGCGGGGACGATGGACTTGACCAGGAGGATGGGGTCCGTCACCCGCAGCGTGTACGAGCCGCGGGCGCGGGCGCCCACCTGGGTGCCCAGGAAGCGGTCGTCCCAGTAGATGGGCGACTGCGTGCCGAACCGGTTGTTGGGGATCTCCTTGAGCGACACGTAGAAGACCAGGTGCTCGACGCCGGGGCGGCCGCCGAACTTGAAGCGCTCCCATGAGGTCCCGATGGTGGGCGCGAGGATCCCGTCGCCGGCGAACAGGGACCGCGCGTTCGGGTCGGTGTCGGAGAACTCGTACGCGCCGGGCTGGGCCACCAGGTTGGTGATCGCGCCGTTCTGGAACGTGAGGATGCCGTAGCCCTCGGGCACGACGATGCGCGAGCCGTTGGTGATGACGTTCTCCGACTGGCGGGTGTTGGAGCCGCGGCCGGCGTTCTGCCCGACCAGTTCCGCGGGGAACACCACCGCCGTGGGCGAGACGGCCTGCGGCGGCCGCAGGAAGTCCTTCCACTGGTCGGCGAAGGTCCCGCCGACTGCTCCCGCGATCGCCTGAATGAATCCCATGAGACGCCTTTCTCTCCCTGCCTCAGCACTCTACCGGCGCCCACCGACACGACCCAGCCCCCGCATCGTCCCGGGAAGAGCCCGCGTCAGTCGCCGCGCTCCCAGTCCTCGTCGTCGCTGTCCCACCGCTCGTTGCGGGCCTTCGCGATCTCGAGCGCGTGGCGCGCCTCGGCCTCGGTGTCGTAGGGGCCCATGAGGTGCTCCCACGAGCTCCGGTGGCCCTGCTCGACCTCGCGGGTCTTGGTGTTGTACCAGTACTTGGTCATCGTGGCCCTCCCCCGGTCAGCCTGCCACGACGCCGGGCGCCACGCCGGACGCCCGTCGGTCGGCCCTCGCGCGCGGCCGTGCCTAGACTGCAAGGCATGAGCCCTGTTCGCGAGAGCATCGTCAAGGGCGCCGTGACGCCGTGGCGCGCCGTGCCCGACTCGATCGCCCGCCCCGAGTACGTGGGCCGCACCCACGCGGCCGGCTGGGACGGCGGCGACATCCACGACGCCGAGACCATCGAGAAGATCCGCATCAGCGCCCGGATCGCCGCCCAGGCCCTGGCCGAGGTGGGACGTCACGTGGCGCCGGGCGTCACGACCGACGAGCTCGACCGCATCGGCCACGAGTTCGTCCTCGACCACGGCGCCTACCCCTCGACGCTCGGCTACCCCGGCGCCGCGGGCCGCCCGCCGTTCCCCAAGTCGCTGTGCACCTCCGTTAACGAGGTCATCTGCCACGGCGTCCCCGACTCGATGGTGATCGAGGAGGGCGACATCGTGAAGGTGGACATCACGGCCTTCAAGAACGGCGTCCACGGCGACAACTGCGGGTCGTTCATCGCGGGCGAGGGCTCGGACGCCGCCAGGCAGCTCGTCGAGGTCACGCACGAGGCGATGATGCGCGGCATCAAGGCCGCCCGTCCGGGCCGCGAGGTCAACGTGATCGGCCGGGTGATCGAGAAGTACGCGACCCGGTTCGGATACGAGTCCGTCCGCAGCTACACGGGCCACGGCGTGGGCCCGGCCTTCCACACGGGCCTGGTGATCCCCCACTACGACGCGGCGCCGCACCACGACGACGTCATCGAGCCCGGCATGGTCTTCACGGTGGAGCCGATGCTGTGCATGGGGTCCGAGGAGAACCACGAGTGGGACGACGGCTGGACCGTCGTCACCGACGACGGCTCGTGGGTCGCGCAGTTCGAGCACACGATCGTCATCAATGAGGATGGACCGGAGGTTCTGACCCTGCCATGAGCAAGCACATCGCACTCGGAGTCGACATCGGCGGCACCGGCATCAAGGCCGCTCCCGTCAATCTCAAGACCGGCGAATTCGCCGAGGACCGCTACCGCATCCCCACCCCCAAGCCCGCGACGCCGGAGGCGGTCGCCAAGACCGTCGCCAAGGTGATCGCCAAGTTCAACCCGCCGCGCAAGATGCCCATCGGCGTCGCGTTCCCGGGCGTGGTCCAGCACGGCATCGTCAAGACGGCCGCGAACGTGGACGACGCGTGGATCGGCACGGACCTGCGCGGCATCATCCGCGACTACGCGGGCCACGACGTTCACGTCCTCAACGACGCGGACGCCGCCGGCTTCGGCGAGTTCAAGTACGGCGCCGCGCACGGCCGCCCCGGCTCGGTCCTCATGACCACGCTGGGCACCGGCATCGGCACGGCCATGATCGTCGACGGCACGCTGGTGCCCAACCTCGAGCTGGGCCACATCGTGATCGACGGCCACGACGCGGAGGATCGCGCCGCCGAGTCCGCGCGCGACCGCTACGACTACGACTGGGACCAGTGGATCGCGGAGCTCCAGAAGTACTACTCGGAGCTCGAGCGCCTCCTGTGGCCGGACCTCATCATCGTGGGCGGCGGCGTCTCGAAGAAGCACCACATGTTCCTCCCCAAGCTGCGCCTGCGCGCGCCCATCGTCCCCGCCGAGCTGCTCAACGGCGCCGGCATCGTGGGCGCGGCGGCCGCCGCCGCGGTCGCGGCCAAGCGGGAGAAGGACGAGGAGAAGAAGGCCGCCAAGAAGGCGGCCAAGGACGATGCGCGGGCGGCCTCCCATGCCGACGCCGAGTCGGAGGGAGCGCCCGAGGGCGAGGGGATCTAAGGCGTCCCCTGTATCCTCGTCCTTCGTGCCTGCGTCCGCCGAAACCCCCGCCACCGCATCGTCCCCCGTCGCGACCTCCCCCACGGTGGACTCCCCCACCGTTCAGGCGCCCACGCCCCAGCCGCGCCGGGGCCACCGGGCGTACGAGGACGTCGCCGCGATCGTCTCGGGCGCGGCCGTCATGGGCCTGGGCATGCACCTGCTGCACGCCGCGCAGGCGGTCACGGGCGGCGTGGTCGGCACGTCCTTCCTCATCACCTACGCCACCGGCTGGAGCCTGGGCGTGGTGTTCTTCCTGGTCAACATCCCCTTCTACGCGTTCGCGCTGTGGCGCATGGGCGTCAAGTTCACCGCCAAGACCATCGCGACGGTGGGACTCATCTCCGCGTTCAACACCCTGCACGAGCGGGTGCTGCCCGTGGACGGCCTGCCCGCGATCTACGCGATCCTGGTGGGCAGCCTGCTGGCCGGCATCGGCATGATCATGGTGTTCCGCCACGGCAGCTCCTCGGGCGGGTTCGGCATCGTCGCCGCCTACGCCCAGGAGCGGTACGGGTGGCGGGCCGGATACGTCCAGGGCGCGCTCGACGTCGTCGTCGTGTCGCTCGCGTTCCTGGTGACGTCGTGGCAGATCGTGCTGCTGTCCGTGTCCGGCGTGGTGCTGCTCAACCTCGTGGTCGCCATGAACCACAAGCCCGGGCGCTACCTGCCCTGACGATCGCCGGCCCGACGCTCGCCGGGTCGACGCTCGTCGGCTCGACGCTCGTCGGCTCGACGCGCCCCCGCGTCACCGCAGCCGGTCGGAGAGCACCATAACGGGGTCGTCGTCGACGGGCTCGTCGGGCGGCTCGCCCGTGCGCACCAGCTCGGGATCGACCACGGTGAGGGTGAACGCCTGCGGTCCCGAGCAGTACAGGACGATGAGCAGGAACCACCCGAGTTCGACGAGCATGCGCGACTCGGCGAGCGCCTCGAGCGACATCGCGGCCGTGAGCAGCACCCAGGCGAGCGGAATATAGGTATCCCCCTCACTTGCACGCTCGACGAGCCGCCAGCCGCTTCCGAAGGTCAGCGTGACGATGGCGAGCAGCAGCGCGAGGCCGATGAGGCCCAGCTGCAGCCACGTGTCGAGGAACGCGTTGTGCCCGTGCGGCGCGATGACGCCCACGCTCTCGACGATGCCGCGGTACGGCTCCTGCCATACGGGCCAGTAGGCCACGTATCCCCAGCCCTCGGGCCGCTGCATCGCGTGCTCGATGACCTGGTCCCAGATGTCGATGCGGTGCGTGGCATCCGCCCCGCGATCGAACAGCTCGAAGATCTCGGCGCGGAACTTGATGGTGATCACCGCGGCGATCGCGGTGCACGCGAGCACCCCGAAGGACAGCACCCGCTTGGTGCCGGGTGCCGACCGACGGATCACCAGGGCCGCCGCACCCAGCGCGGCGACATAGAGCGCCGCGATGGTCACGGTGGCGGAGAGCGTGAGCGCGTGCACGAGCCCCGCGGCCGCGAGCGTCCCGAATCCGTCGAGGCGGCGGATGCGCCGCTCGAGCAGCAGCACCACGGCGACGATCGCGACGAGCAGCGCGATCGAATCGAACGTGTTGCGGTTGCCCACGAACCCCTGGATGGGGCCGCCGGTGAAGAGCCTGTTCTCGGACCACGGATAGAACGCGCCCGGGTCGACGCGCGCGAGGTCCGCCAGGTCCGTGGACAGCCGCGGCAGCGGCTCGCGCAGCACGAGCGACACGTACAGCTCGAACAGCAGCCCGCCGAACAGGCTCACCTGGAGCCCGCGGTAGAGGTAGGCGAGGAACTGCCCGCGCGAGGTGCCCTTCTGGATGACCAGCGCGACCGCGGTGGTCACGACGAGCACCACGGTCGCCACCAGCGTCACCGCGCGCGTCGCGGACCACAGCACCGAGACGGCCGCCAGGCCCACGAAGGAGCCCACGAGCAGCGGCACGCGCACGCGGTGGAGCCGACGCCGGAACGCGATCGCGACCGCGCCGACGCCCGCAAGCACCAGGGCCGCGTAGCCCGGCACACCCAGCAGGTAGCGGAAGCCCTGACCGGAGCTGAGGAGCACGACGGTGCCCACCACCGCCCAGGCCCGGCCCCACGAGGTGGCGGTCCACCGCCACACCCGTGCGAGGGTCTGTCCCATCGTGATCGCCTCCGTCCGGTCCACGCCCACAACGCGGTCCCGCGCGCCATCGTACGAGGCACCCGCCCACGAGTACGCGAACCGGGCACGCGTCGCCGCCGAACCGTGACCCGGCATGGACCGGCGCCCGTGCGCGTTGTGCCCGGTGTGAACCGCGTCATCGGCCTGGCCCGGCGTCCCGTGGAGCGGGCCCGCGCCCGCCTGGGCAACGCCGTGTTCTCCCGCGTGGCCGGACCGGACGGCACCGCGGCGCACCGCCGCGTGCACGGCACCCCGGGACCGCGCCGGTTCGCTCCGGGCACGCCCATCCGGCGGGTCCACGCCGACTCGTCGATGTACGTGGGAGGGATCCGCGCGCTGCTGCTCCAGTCGCTCCACCCGCTGGCGATGGCCGGCGTCGCGGGCCACTCCGGCTACCGCGGCGACCCGTGGGGGCGCCTCGCGCGCACCGCCACCTTCCTGGCGTTCACCACGTTCGGGACGGTGGACGATGCGGACGCGACCATCGCGCGGATTCGCGCCATCCACGAGCGGGTTCGGGGTCGGGCCCCGGACGGGCGGGCCTACCGGGCCTCGGACCCGCACCTGCTCACCTGGGTGCACGTCGCGGAGGCGGACTCGTTCCTCGCGGCGCACCAGCGATTCGGCCATCGCCCCCTCGACGCCGCCGAGGCAGACGAGTACGTCGCCCAAACTGCCCTCATCGGACGCGCGCTGGGCGCCGTCGACGTGCCGGAGTCCGTCGAGGAGCTCGCTGCCACGCTGGACCGGTACCGCGACGAGCTCGCCGCCACGGACGCCGCCCGGGACGCCGCGGCGTTCCTCCTGCGCGAGCCTCCCCTGCCGTGGGCGGCGCGCGCGCCGTACGCGCTGCTCGCGGCCGGCGCGGTGGAACTGCTGCCTCCGTACGCGCGGCGGATGCTCGAGCTGCACCGGCCCCTCGCGGGAGGTGTGGCGGGCACGCTCGGCACCGCCGGGATCCGGTGGGCGATGGGCTCCTTCAGGCGGGCGGCCGAAACGGACCCGGCTCCGACACCCGATCAGGACCCAGTGCCCGACCCGGGACGGTCGCCCGACCCGACCCGTGCATCGTCCCCCAACTAGGAGGCCCCGGCCGTCGCCGGCTCGCTGCCCGCAAGGCGACGCGCAAGCACGGCGCACACAAGCAGCTGTATCTGGTGGAAGAGGATCACGGGCAGGGCGACCGAGGCGGCCATCACGGGGCTGAACAGCACGCTCGCCATGGGCAGGCCGGTTGCGAGCGACTTCTTGGAGCCGCACATGAGCAGGGCCACCCGGTCCGCGCGGTCGAGTCCCAGGCGCGCGCCGCCCGTCCACGTCAGGGCCAGCATGGCGGCGAGCAGCACCCCGCAGACCGCGGCCAGCGCGAGCAGCGTCCATGCGGTGACGCCGTCCCACGTGCCGGAGACCTGGGCCTCGGAGACGGCGCCGTAGGCGACCAGCACGATGGTGGCGCGGTCCGTCACCTTGGTGAGGGACTTGTGGCGGCGGATCCATGCGCCGATCCACCGTTCGACCACCTGCCCGAGCACGAAGGGCACGAGCAGCATCATGAGGGTCTGCGAGACTCCCCCGCCCTCGCCCGCATGGCGCCCCGTGCTCACGATGAGGGCGCCCACGAGCAACGGGGTGAGCACGATGCCCAGCACGTTCGAGACGGTGGCGCCGCAGATGGCCCCCGCGACGTTGCCGCGCGCGATCGACGTGAAGACCACGGAGGACTGCACCGTCGAGGGCAGCAGTGTCAGGTAGAGCAGTCCCGTGCGCAGCTCGGGCGCGAGGACGGCGTCGGGCAGGAACGTCAGCACGATGCCGAACACGGGGAACACCACATACGTGGCGGCGAGCATCGCCCCCTGCAGGCGCCAGTTCCGCAGGCCTGCGAGCACCTCCGTGGTGGGCATGCGGGCGCCGTAGAGGAAGAACAGCAGGACGATCGCCGCGCGCGTGACCGTACCCAGGACGTCGGCGACACCGCCGCTCGCGGGCAGCAGGAGGCCCAGGACCAGGACGCCGACGATCATCGCCACGAGGGGGTCGATCCACCCGACCGCCCTGCGCAGCACGCCGCCCCGTTCGTCCATGGGCCCCATCCAAGCGCATCGTCGCCTGGGACCGGGGCCACCTTTCGGGGCGGCCCCCGCCGCTTCCTAGGATGGGATCGTGACGCAGGCGACCCAGCCCTCGATCCCCTTCCACGCGCTGTCGGGCGCCGATGCGCTGACCCGGGTGGACGCCCCGCCCGAGGGCCTCACGGCGGCCGAGGCCCGCCGCCGCCTCGAGGCCGACGGACCCAACGCCCTCCCCGAGCCCGAGAAGCCGCACGTCCTGCGCCGGATCCTCAGCCATTTCAACGACATCCTGGTCTACATCCTGCTCGCCGCCGCGGTCGCGAAGGCGGTCCTGGGCGAGTGGCTCGACTTCGGCGTCGTGCTCGCCGTCGCCGTCATCAACGCGGCGGTGGGATTCATCCAGGAGGGTCAGGCGGAACGGGCCCTCGAGGGCATCCGGACGATGCTGTCGCTCGACGCCCAGGTGCACCGCGACGGCGGCTGGAACACCATCCCCGCGGAGGACCTGGTGCGCGGCGACGTGCTGCGGCTGGGCCCCGGCGACAAGGTGCCCGCGGACGCCCGCCTGCTCGAGGCCTCCAGCCTCCACGTGGACGAGTCGGCGCTCACCGGCGAGTCGGTTCCCGCGATCAAGCAGGTCGACCCGGTCGCCGCGGATGCGGGCGTCGGCGACCGCGCGTGCATGGTCTTCTCCGGCACCATCGTGACGCGCGGCTCCGCGCGCGCCGTGGTGACCGCGACGGGCACCGGCACGGAGATCGGCAGGATCCAGGAGATGGTGGCGCAGGCGGAGCAGCTCGACACCCCGCTCGCACGCCAGCTGGGCCGCTTCGGCACCGCGCTCGCGATCGGCATCCTGGGCATGGCCGTCGTCATGATGGGCGTGGGCTTCTTCGTCCACTCCTGGGCCCCGGCGGACCTGGTCGCGGCGGCGATCGGCTTCGCGGTCGCCGCGGTGCCCGAGGGCCTGCCGGCGCTGGTCACCATCACGCTGGCGCTGGGCGTGCAGCAGATGGCGCGCCGTCGCGCGATCACGCGCAAGCTCACCTCGGTCGAGACTCTCGGTGCCGTCACGACCATCTGCTCGGACAAGACCGGCACCCTCACCACGAACGAGATGACCGTGCGGGCGGTGGTCACCTCGACCTCCCGCTACGAGGTGGAGGGCCAGGGCTACGCGCCGGAGGGCGCGATCCGGGCCGACGGCGCGTGGGTGGATCCGTCCGAGCGGCCGGACCTCATGGCGCTGGCCTCCGTGGGCGGCGCCTGCAACGAGGCGCGCATCGTCCGCGACGGCGAGGCCTGGCGTCTCGTCGGCGAGCCCACCGAGGGCGCCGTGGCCTCGCTCGCGGCGAAGGTGGCCGCCCCCACCGCCGCCGCACGCATCGCGACCATCCCCTTCGACTCGGCGCACAAGTACCGCGCCTCCCTGGACAACGACCCCGAGCTGGGCCCGCGCGTCCGCGCGCTGGGCGCGCCGGATCGCCTGCTCGACCGGTGCACGCACCAGCGCGCGGCGGACGGCTCGCTCGAGCCGCTCGACCGCGAGTTCTGGGAGCGGGCGATCGAGGACCTGGCCGAGCGCGGCCTGCGCACGCTCGCCGCCGCGGACCGCGCGAGCGACGCCGATGCCGAGGCGACCGACTTCGAGCACGAGGACGTCAACGGCCTGGTGTTCCTAGGCCTGTTCGGCATCGTGGATCCGCCGCGCGACGAGGCGAAGGCCGCGATCGCCGCCTGCCACAGCGCGGGCATCCGCGTGAAGATGATCACCGGCGACCACGCGATCACGGCCGCCGCGATCGCGCGCGAGCTGGGCATCCTGCGCGAGGACTCCGGCGTCCTCACCGGCGCCGAGCTCGAGGCCATGAGCCAGGAGGAGCTCGAGGAGCGGGTGCGCGACGTCGCCGTGTTCGCACGCACCTCCCCCGAGCACAAGATCCGCATCGTGCGCGCCCTTCAGGCGCACGACGAGGTCGTCGCCATGACCGGCGACGGCGTCAACGACGCCCCCGCCCTGCGGAGGGCCGATGTGGGCGTCGCCATGGGCATCAAGGGCACCGAGGCCACCAAGGAGGCCGCGGACATCGTCCTCGCCGACGACAACTTCGCCACCATCGAGCGCGCCGTCGAAGAGGGTCGACGGATCTACGACAACATCCGCAAGTCCGTCATCTTCCTCCTCCCGACCAACGGCGCGCAGTCGCTCGTGATCCTCGTCGCGGTGGTCGCGGGCTTCGACGAGCTGCCCCTGTCCCCCATCCAGACCCTCTGGGTCAACCTGGTGGTGGGCGTCACTCTCTCGCTGGCGCTGGCATACGAGAAGGCCGAGCCCGGCCTCATGGACCGGCCGCCGCGCGGCTCCGGCGGCTCCGTCCTGTCCCGGAGGGCCTTCGGCCACGTGATCGCGGCGTCGCTGATCATCGGCGGCGCGACCCTGGTGGTCCACTTCATGGAGCAGTCCGCGGGCACCCCGGAGGCCGAGGCGCGCACCGCGGTGGTGACCATGCTGGTCCTGGGGCAGATCGTGTACCTGTTCAACTCGCGCTTTCTCAGCACCTCCTCGCTCACCTGGGCGGTGCTGCGCGGCAACCGGGTGATCTGGATCGCGGTGGGATCGCTCATGGCACTGCAGCTCCTGTTCACGTACGCGCCGTTCATGAACGCGGCGCTCGGGTCCGCGCCGATCGGCCTGCGCGAGTGGGGCATCTGCGCGGCGTACTCGGCGGGCGTGTTCCTCCTGGTGGAGGCCATGAAGGCGGCCGACCGCCGTATCGCGCGGGCGTAGCGCCCGAGTGCGGGCAGAGCTCTCTCCCATCACGCGAGAGCCGGTTGATCGAGGTCGAGGCGGATGGTTCCGCCCTGCAGCGCGCGCTGGTCGGGGGCATCGGGCGGCGGGAGGAACCAGGGCCTGCCGCCTCTCATCTCGAGCCGCCACTGGCTCTCGTGAAGCCTGACGTGACACCCGACGCAGAGCAGCACCCCGTTGGCCAGGTCGGTCGGGCCCCGGTGGGCCACCCATTCGTCCGCATGATGGGTCACGCACCATGACGGCGGCGCCAGGCACCAGGCACAGCCCCCGTCGCGCTCGGCCAGCGCCCGCCGCTGCTGGGCGGTGAACAGCCGCCTCGCGCGACCCCAGTCCAGCGGCACGCTCGCCCCGCCCATGACCGCGGGGCGGATCTGCGCGTCCACCGTCATGAGGCGCAGGGTGCCCATGGTGATCGGGTCGGTGAGGTCGTCCACGCTGCCGAGCGAGAGGTCGTTCCTCAGCGCGGCCTCGTCGATGCGCACGACCACCTCGGTCGACACGCCCGATCCCGGCGCCTCGCAGCCCATTCCATGCCGGGCGAGCGACACGAGCGCGTCGACCCGGATCTGGGCTGCGGTCCTCTCGTCGCCCGTCCGCTCGTCGCGCCTGGCCTGGAACGCGTGCCGCACCTGCGCGTCGCACCACGCCATCAGGGGCGCGGCCGACGCCGCGTCCAGTCGACCGTGCACCACGGTCATCCCGTCCGCGTCCTTCGTGAACGTGAGGGACCGCCGCGCGCGGTGGCGTGCCTCCCGATCGGCCGCCTGCTCCCGCCGGCGGTCCGCCAGCACGGCCCGGCACGCGCGCCGCAACTCCTTGACGCTCACTCGCGCGGCCTTCGCCACCAGGCGTCCCTCGACGGCCGGCGCCTCGCCTGCCAGACGTGCCGCCGTGAGAGCCGGGGCGTCGTCGCCGTCGACATCCTCGGCCAACTCCTCGAGCGTCGCCTTCACCACGGACGCGGCCGCGACCGAGATGGTGCCATCGCTCAGTGCCGCGGCCAGCACCGCCCAGCGGGGAGGCGCCTGCCGGCGGGCCGAACCCGCCCGATTCTTGTCGTCGCCCTGGTCCTTGTCGGCGCCCCCGTCCCCCGCATCGTCCCCACCCGGGTTCGACCCTCCGCCGCCCAGCGCGGAGCCGGCCTCGATCAGCCGGCGGGCCTCCGCCTCGTCGACGCCCAGCTTCTTGGCGACCCTCTGAGCGCCCGCGCTCTCGCGCCGACGCGCTCCGCCCCAGGGGGAGGTCTCACGCTCGCGGCGCGATGCATCGGCCGCGACGACCGCCGCCAGCACGTTGACCTGCCGGTGGAGGCACGCCACCGTCTCCTGCAGCACCTCGAATTCCTCGCCGGAGAGGTCCTCCATCTCCGCGCCGTCGAGCCGGCGCGCGGCGGCCACCGCCGTGACCAGTCGCGCCGTCGAGAACCTCATGACTCCATCCCATCACCACCCTCTGACATTCCCGACAAACCGGACGCCGGGTGTGGAAAAGGGGGATCGAGAGATAGAGAGAGGGAGGGAGGAAGGGAGGGAGAGCCCCGCCCTACCCGACGCCACCCACGGTCTCGCCGGGCTCGAACGCGCCCGCGGCGATGTCCGCCCAGAACGCATCCTCGAGATCCGGATCGAGCAGCACGGTCGACCCGACGCCGGCCACCGAGTACCCCATCGACCGGATGGGCGGCGTGCCGGTGACGGCGTCGCCGCCGAGCCCCGACCGCAGGTCCAGCGCCGCGCGTGCGAGATCGACCACGCCGGTCCCCTCGCTCACGGCGAAGGCATCGAGTCCCGCGGACGTCAGCCCCACCATCGTGAAGGGATTGAGCAGCGTCGCGGGGCTCAGCGCCTCGTTCGCGACCGCCGACACGACCTGGCGCTGGCGCTGCGTGCGACCGATGTCGCCCAGCGGATCCGAGTACCGCATCCGCGAGAACGCGAGCGCGGTCTCGCCGTCGGCCTCGTGGCAGCCGGCCTCCCACTCGAGGCGGCTGCGCCAGTCCGAGACGTCCTCGTCGTAGCAGAGCTCCACGCCGCCCACCGCGTCGACCATGTCCGCGACGCCGTTGAAGCCCACCTCGAGGTACAGGTCGATGGTGAGGTTGGTGACGCCCTCGACCGTCTCGACCAGGAGCGGCGCGCCCCCGAACGCGAAGGAGGCGTTGATCTTGTTCGCGCTGTGGCCCGGAATCTCGACATACGAGTCGCGCGGGATCGAGATCAGCGCGACCGGCCCCGACTCTGGCTTGTGCAGCACCATGATGGTGTCGGTGCGCGCGCCCTCGGTGCCGTCGTCGTCCCAGTCGTCGCGCGAGTCCGAGCCGACGATCAGATAGGTGCGCCCCGGCGTGTCCGCGGCGCCGCTCAGCGCGTCGACATGATTGATCTGCGAGGACGCCCAGAACGCGAAGACGCCCAGGCTGACCGCGACGAGCACCAGCAGCAGCGCGACGATCCTCAGGAACGACGGGCGCCTCCTGCGCGGCTTGCGCTGAGGAGCGGGCGCCGGGGCCGGCTGGGTGCGGGGCGCCTGCTCCGCCCGGGACCGGGGACGATGCGCGGCCCCCTCTGCCGCCCCGCGCCCGTACGCGGCGGGACGGCCCGGCGAGGGCTGACCCTGGCGCGGCATCACCTGGGTGCGGTCGAGGTCCTCGCGCGGCGCGGCCCCCTGGGGCCGCTGCGGACGCGCCTTGCCCTGCGGCTGAATGGACGGCGGCATCGCGCGCGGGAACGCGGGCCGGCGCGGCGGCTCCTCGGGACGGGGATCGCCAGTCGAGTCGGTCATTGCCTGAGGGTAACCCGGGCCGATGCACGGGCGGGCCAGGCGGGTCCGAGTCGCCTTCACCTGGGGACGGGTTCGTGCCGGCCGCCCCTCGGCAGGCGGCAAGACCGCACAGGGATGGACGCCCGGCCGGGCATCAGGCCCGATGCCGCGCACGGGACCGCCGAACGGCACCAAACGGAGCAAACCTCTTGCGCTCACGGCGCGACTCGGGCATGATTCTGCCGTCCCCCTCTCCCCCGTGATCGCAACGGAGCCCTCACACATGCCCGCTCTCGAGCACGCCTTCAGCCGCGGTGGCGCCGGCATCACCTATCTGCGACAGATCTCGGCCGCCCGAGGCATCCCGATCTCCCTGAGCTTCGTCGGCGGCAGCCTGCTGGCGTCGTCCCTGTTCTCGGCCTGCGAGACGCTCGGACTGCGCACCTCCGAGGTGCTCGCCCAGTTCGACCGCGCCGCCTAGTCTCCCCGCGGCGCGCGCCGCCTACCGCCCGGTCGACTCCCGCACCACCAGGTCCGGCGCGAACACCACGTGGCGAGGCGCCTCGCCCTTGGCCCGCGACGCCTCCTCCAGCATGAGCTCGACGGCGGTCGCGCCGATGAGCCCGCGCGGCTGCCGCACGGAGGTGATGGGCACCACCGCAGAGGCGGCGAAGGAGATGTCGTCGTAGCCGACGATCGCGACCTCGTCGGGCACGCGGATGGGATCGTCTCCAAAGAGCATGGCGCGCTCGACGCCGATCGCGAGCAGGTCGTTGGCCGCCACCACGCCGTCGATGCGCCCCTCCCGCACGAGCGGGCGCAGCGCCTCCCCGGCGCGACGGCCCTCCTCGAGGGACATCTCGTCCGTACCGAAGAGCTGGATGGTGCCGCCGTGGTGCGCGCGCACGGCGTCGGAGGCGCCCCTGAAGCGGTCGGCGACCTGACCGATGCGCAGGGGTCCGCCCACGAACGCGAGGCGCGTCCTGCCCGTGTCGAGCAGGTGCTGGGCGGCAAGGCCCCCGCCCGCGACATCGTCGACGGACACGGAGGCGAAACGCGGCTGGTCCGCGCCGCGGTCGACCAGCACCACGGGGATGCCGCGCCTGCGCAGCTCCTCGAGGCGCGCGAAGTCGTCCTCGGCGGGCGTGATCAGCACGCCGCTGACGCGCTGACGCTCGAAGACGTCCAGGTGCCGGGCCTCGCGCTCGGGAGACTCGTCGGAGTTGGCGAGGAAGACGGTCAGCCCCTCCTCCTCGGCGCGCGCCTCGGCGCCCCTCGCGACGTCGGTGAAGAAGGGGTTGCTCACGTCGAGCACGACCAGCGCGAGACTGTGGCTCCTGCCCACGCGCAGCTGCTGCGCCGCCGCGTTGGGGACGTATCCGAGCTCCTCGATCGCGGCGCGAACCTTCTCCACCGTCGCGGCCTTGACGTGGTCGGGGCGGTTGAGGACGTTGGAGACGGTGCCCACGGACACGCCCGCCAGCGCCGCCACCTCCTTGACACTCGCGGCCACGCCACCACTTCCTCGACTCGATCCTCCATGCACCGCACGCCGCGGGCATGCGGCGGTCATGAATGGTTTCACAGTCCTACCACACGCTCCCGAACCGGCGCGAACGCCTGCGCCCCGGCCGCGACCGCGTGGCGACAACCGGAGACGGCCCCCGTGCACCGCAAGCCACGCTCCCCCACATCGTTATGGCGCCGTGACATGCGAGAGTTGACCGGTTCAAGTGACCCACGCTAGGTTCGAACAATCCTGAATCGTTTCACGATGACGTGAGAGATTCCGCACGGGAAAGGTCGACGATGACAGATTCCTCAGCCGCCTCGAGGTCGGGCCCCACGCTCGTCCTGGACAAGGTGGCGAAGTCCTTCGGACAGGTCGTGGCGCTCAAGTCCGGCAGCCTAGAACTGGAGAACGGCTCGATCCACGCGCTGATCGGAGAGAACGGCGCCGGCAAGTCCACGATCGTGAAGATCATCGCCGGCCTCTATCAGCGCGACTCGGGCCGCTTCGAGTACCTGGGCGAGCCGGTGGACTTCACGACGACGGCCCAGTCGAAGGACGCGGGCATCGCGGTTATCTACCAGGAGCCCACGCTGTTCCCCGACCTCAGCGTCACGGAGAACATCTTCATGGGCCGCCAGCCCACCCTCTCGATGGGCCGCATCGACCGCAAGGCGATGCGCGAGGAGACCGAGCGCCTGTTCGAGCAGCTCGGGGTGCGCGTGGACCCCGACCACCCCACCCGCGGGCTCTCGATCGCGGACCAGCAGCTCGTCGAGATCGCGAAGGCCATCTCGCTCGACGCGCGCGTGCTCATCATGGACGAGCCCACGGCGGCCCTGAGCGGGGTCGAGGTCGAGCGCCTCTTCGCCGTCGCCCGTGGCCTCCGCGACGAGGGGCGCGCGCTGATGTTCATCTCGCACCGCTTCGACGAGGTGTTCGCGCTGTGCGACACCGTCACCGTGATGCGCGACGGCGAATACATCGCCACGTCCGCGATCGCGGAGACGTCCGTCGACGCCCTGGTGCGCCAGATGGTCGGCCGCGACGTCACCAACATGTTCCCCAAGGAGGTCGCGGAGATCGGCGAGGTCGCGATGTCCGTCGAGGGCCTCACCCGCACCGGCGTGTTCCACGACGTGTCGTTCGAGGTCCGCTCCGGGGAGATCCTGGCGCTCGCGGGCCTCGTCGGCGCGGGGCGCAGTGAGATCGTCCGCGCCGCGTTCGGCGTCGACCCTTATGACGAGGGCACCGTGACGGTCGCCGGCGCCCGACTGCGCCCGGGAGACCCCTCCGCGGCGATGGCGCACGGGGTCGCGCTCATCCCCGAGGACCGCCGCAAGCAGGGCGCCGTGCTGGAGTCCGGCATCGCACGCAACATCACCCTGGCGACGCGCGGCCGCCTCGCTCGCGGCGGCCTGATCTGGAACGCCCTCGAGAACGACTCCGCCCAGGAGTGGGCGTCGAGGCTCGAGGTCAAGGCCACCGCCCTCGACACCCTCGCCGGCACCCTGTCGGGCGGCAACCAGCAGAAGGTCGTCATCGCGAAGTGGCTCGCCACCGAGCCGCGGGTGCTCATCGTCGACGAGCCCACGCGCGGCATCGACGTGGGCACCAAGGCGGAGGTCCACCGCCTCCTGTCCGACCTCGCGGGCCAGGGCCTCGCGATCATCACGATCTCCTCGGAGCTGCCCGAGGTGCTGGGCATGGCGGATCGGGTGCTCGTGGTGCACGAGGGCCGGATCACCGGGGAGTTCTCGCGCGAGGAGGCCACCCCCGAGGCCGTGATGCATGCCGCGACCCACAAGCTGGAGGACGTCCGATGACGCTGACCGACTCGCGCGCGGCCGCCACCGGCTTCGCCTCACGCACCCTGTCGCTGCTCAAGCAGCGCGAGGTGGGGATCTTCGCGGCCTTCGCGCTCGTGGTGATCGTCACGACCATCAGGAACCCGAACTTCCTGTTCTCGAACGACGGCTTCCGCGACCTGCTCGTGACGCCGTCGCTGCTGCTGCTCGTCGCGGTCGGGCAGGCGATGGTCATCATCACGCGCAACGTCGACCTGTCGGTCGGCTCGGTCATGGGCCTGACCGCCTACCTGGTGGGCACCCTGTTCCGCGACTTCTCCGCGATGCCGTGGCCGCTGGCCTTCGTGATCGGCATCGCCTTTGGCGGCGCGCTCGGCCTGGTCAACGGGCTGCTGGTGGCGTTCGCGAAGGTGCCCAGCCTGGTCATCACGCTGGGCACGCTGTACGCCTATCGAGGCATCAACGTGATGTGGACGGGTTCGGACCGCATCAACGCCTCGGACATGCCCGCCGACTTCCTCGCGCTGGGCACCAGCTCGATCGCGCGCATCCCGTACATCACGATCATCGCGCTCGTGGTCCTCGCTGCCGCCGGCTGGTACATGTTCACCCAGCGCGCCGGCCGGGAGTACTACGCGATGGGCTCCGACCCGGACGCGGCGACGCTCTACGGGCTCAAGGTGCGCCGCCGCCTCATCACGGCGTTCGTGGTCTCCGGCGCGCTCGCCGGCCTCGCCGGCGTGGTCTACGCCGCGCGATACGGCACCGTGAGCTCCCAGGTGGGCGTGGGCTACGAGCTCCAGGCCGTCGGCGCGGCGGTGATCGGCGGCGTCGCGATCTTCGGCGGCTCCGGCACGGTCTTCGGGGCCGCGATCGGCGCCTTCCTCCTCATCACCATCAACCGCGCCCTGCCGGTCGTCGGGGTCCAGGACTTTTGGCAGCAGGCCGTGGTCGGCACGCTCATCATCGGCGCGATCGTGCTCGACCGCCTCGCCGCCAACCGACAGGAACGCCAGCTCGCGGCGGATAGGGAGAGCTCCCGTGACTAGCACCATCCTGACCTCGTCTCAGGCGCGGTCCTACGCCGAGTTCCAGCAGCCGCTGTGGAGGCGCATGCTGTTCACGCGCGAGATGGCCGTGTACGCCGCTCTCGTCGCCGTCATGCTGGTGGCGAGCCTCACGGTGAAGAACTTCGCCGCCCCGATCACCGCCACCTACCTGCTCCTCGACGTCGCGGCGATCCTGCTCATGGCGCTGCCCATGACCCTGGTCATCACCACCGGCGAGATCGACCTGTCCGTCGCCTCCGTGGTGGGGCTGTCCTCGGTGCTCACGGGCGTGCTCTACGAGGCCGGGCTGCCGTTCGCCCTCGCGGCCCTGCTCGCGATCGCCGCGGGCGCCGTCGCCGGCTCCATCAACGGCCTGCTCGTCACCAAGGTGGGCCTGCCGTCTCTCGCGGTGACCATCGGCACGCTCGCGCTGTTCCGCGGCCTGGCCGTGGGGCTGCTGGGCACCACCGCGATCACCAGCTTCCCGCAGGAGTGGCGCGACCTCGCCACCTCCAAGATCCCGGGCACCCCGATCCCGAGCGTGATGATCCTGTTCGGGGTCCTCGCGGTCGCCTTCGCGGTGCTCCTGCACTTCACGCCGTTCGGCCGCGGCATCTACGCGATCGGCCAGTCGAAGGAGGCGGCGCACTTCTCCGGCGTCCGCGTCGAGCGGACCAAGCTGATCCTGTTCATCCTGAGCGGCGCCGTCGCGGCCCTCGCCGGCGTCTACTACACCCTGCGCTACGGCAGCGCGCGTGGCGACAATGCGATGGGCCTGGAGCTCGGCGTGATCGCGGCGGTGCTGCTCGGCGGCGTCTCGATCTTCGGCGGCCGCGGCGCCCTGCACGGGCCGATCGCCGGCGTCCTCCTCATCGGCGTCATGGCGAGCGCGCTGCGCCTCGCGAACATCACCTCCGACGTCATCAACGTCATCACCGGCACCCTGCTCATCCTGTCGGTGGTGTCGCCAAGCGTCCTCGCCTGGAACAGTTCGCGCCGCGCGCGGGCACGGGCGAGGAAGGAAGGGTCCGCGTCCGGATAGGACGCGCGTCCCGGGCAGTCCCCCTTGCACGACCGTGCGGGGCCCACAAAGAAGGAGAGAGAACGATGAAGTTCCCCACCAAGACCACGCGCGGGGGCGTCGTGGCGGCGGTCGCCGCGCTCGCCCTCGTCCTCGCCGGCTGCTCGTCCAGTGACGACGACACGGACGCCGGCGCCACTGCGGGCGGCGGCGACGACGGCATGGCCACCGAGGCCAACCTCGACATCGTGTTCCTGCCCAAGAACCTGGGCAACGCCTACTTCGACACCTCCAACGCCGGCGGCGCGGACGCGATCGCCGAGTTCGGCGGCAGCTACTCCGAGGTGGGCCCGCAGGAGGCCTCGCCCGACGCCCAGGTGAGCTACATCAACACCGCGACCCAGCAGGGCGTGGGCGCCCTCGTCGTCTCGGCCAACGACCCGGCCGCGATCTGCGATGCCCTCAACGAGGCCCGCGACGCCGGCGTGAAGGTGGTCACCTTCGACTCCGACACCAACCCCGAGTGCCGCGACCTGTTCATCAACCAGGCCACGGCCGAGGGCATCGCCCGCATCCAGGTCGACCTCATCGCCGAGCAGATCGGTGACGCGGGCCAGGTCGCGGTCCTGTCCGCCTCCGCCAACGCCACGAACCAGAACGCCTGGATCGAGATGATGGAGGAGATGCTCGCGGCCGACCACCCGGACATCGAGCTCGTCGAGGTGGTCTACGGCGACGACGACGACCAGACCTCGTTCGACAAGACCGCGGCCCTGCTGCAGACCTACCCCGACCTCAAGGGCATCATCTCCCCCACCACGGTCGGCGTCTCGGCCGCGGCCCGCTACCTGTCGACCTCGGAGTACAAGGGCCAGGTCATGCTGACCGGCCTCGGCACCCCGAACCAGATGCGCGCCTACGTCGAGGACGGCACCGTCGAGGCGTTCGCCCTGTGGAACCCGGCCGACCTGGGCTACCTCGCCGCCTACGCCGCCAAGGCCCTCATCGAGGGTGACATCACCGGCGCCGAGGGCGACACCTTCGAGGCCGGCGACCTCGGCTCCTACACCGTCGGCGCCGACGCCACCGTCCTCCTGGGCGACCCGTACGTGTTCGACGCGGACAACATCGGCGACTTCGACTTCTAGGAGTCGCCTCTCATGGGCCCGGCCTCGCGCGGCGACGTCGCGGGGCCGGGCCCGACCCCGCTCCCGAGCCCACCGGTTTGACGCGCCCCCTCGACCCGGACTAGATTTGAATCGTTTCAGAACCGCTCGATCCGCCGATGGACCGCATCGTCCCGGATCCCGCTCAAAGGAGAGAATGATGGCCTTCAGCAGCCACGTCGCCAGCCGCCTCGAGGAGCAGGCCATCGAGCTGCCCTCGTGGGCGTTCGGCAACTCGGGCACCCGCTTCAAGGTGTTCGGCACCCCCGGGACGCCGCGCGACCCGTTCGAGAAGATCGCGGACGCGGCCCAGGTGCACAAGCACACGGCCCTGTCGCCGTCCGTCGCGCTCCACATCCCGTGGGACAAGGTCGACGACTACGCGGAGCTGCGCAAGCACGCCGAGGACCACGGCGTCGCGCTGGGCACCGTCAACTCGAACACCTTCCAGGACGACGACTACAAGTTCGGCTCGCTCGCCCACCGCGACGATCGCATCCGTCGCAAGGCCATCGATCACCACCTCGAGTGCATCGACATCATGGACGAGACCGGCAGCCGCGACCTCAAGATCTGGCTCGCGGACGGCACCAACTACGCCGGCCAGGACGACATGCGCGGCCGTCAGGACCGCATGCACGAGTCGCTCCAGGAGATCTACGCGCGCATCGGCGAGGGCCAGCGCCTGGTGCTCGAGTACAAGATCTTCGAGCCGGCGTTCTACCACATGGACGTGCCGGACTGGGGCACCTCGTACGCCCAGGTGGCGGCGCTCGGCGAGCGCGCGACCGTGTGCCTCGACACCGGCCACCACGCCCCCAGCACCAACATCGAGTTCATCGTCATGCAGCTGCTGCGCCTGGGCAAGCTCGGCTCGTTCGACTTCAACTCCCGCAACTACGCGGACGACGACCTCATCGTGGGCGCCGCGGACCCGTTCCAGCTGTTCCGCATCCTCGTCGAGGTGATCCGCGGCGGCGGCTACGGCAAGGACGGCGACACCGCGTTCATGCTCGACCAGTGCCACAACATCGAGGACAAGATCCCGGGCCAGATCCGCTCGGTGCTCAACGTCCAGGAGATGACGGCCCGCGCGCTGCTGGTCGACCGCGAGGCCCTCACCGCCGCGCAGATCGAGGGCGACGTCCTCCAGGCGCACGGCATCCTCATGGACGCCTTCTACACCGACGTCCGCGCGGACCTCGCCGCCTGGCGCGAGGAGCGCGGCCTACCCGCCGACCCGATGCAGGCCTTCGCCGAGTCGGGCTACCTCGCCACGATCGCCCAGGAGCGCGTGGGCGGCGTCCAGGCGGGCTGGGGCGCCTGACGCATGCCCCGCGTCTGCTTCACCCTGCAGGTGGACCCGGTGCGACTCGACGAGTACGTCGAGGCGCACCGGGCCGTCTGGCCGGAGATGCTCGCGGCCATCCGCGACGCCGGGCGTCGCGACTACTCGCTGTTCCTCCGGCCCGACGGGCTGCTGGTCGGGTACTACGTGACGGATGACGATGCGGCGTCCGCCCGGGCGCTCGCCGCGGACCCCCGCACGGCCCGCTGGGAGCAGACCATGGCCCCGTTCTTCGTCTCGCTCGACGGCGAGCGCGCGGATCAGGGCGCGCCGCAGCTCACCGAGGTGTTCAACCTCGCCGACCAGCTCGAGGCCGCCGGCCTCGAGGACTGAACCACCGCATCGTCCACCCGTCCGCAGTCCCCCCAGACCCCACCGAAAGGAACGACCGTGCCAGTCCCCACCACCTCCACGGCCCTCGCCCTGCTGGACCGCTCGCACCGGCTGGGCGCCGACCCGCGCAACACCAACTTCGCCGGCGGCAACACGTCGGCCAAGGAGACCGCGGTCGACCCGGTCACGGGCGCGCCCGTCGACCTGCTGTGGGTGAAGGGCTCGGGCGGCGACCTGGGCACCTTGGGCACGGACGGACTCGCGACGCTGCGGCTCGACCGCTTGCGCGCGCTCGTCGACGTCTACCCTGGCGAGGAGCGCGAGGACGAGATGGTGGCGGCGTTCGACTTCTGCCGGTTCGGCCTGGGCGGCGCGACCCCGTCGATCGACACCGCGATGCACGGCCTGGTCGACGCGCCGCACGTGGACCACCTCCACCCCGACGCGGGCATCGCCATCGCGACCGCCGCGGACGGCGAGGAGCTCACCGAGCGCATCTTCGGCGACCGCGTCGTCTGGGTGCCGTGGCGCCGGCCCGGCTTCCAGCTGGGCCTCGACATCGCGGCCATCAAGGCAGCCAACCCGCAGGCGATCGGCTGCATCCTGGGCGGCCACGGCATCACCGCGTGGGGCGACTCCTCCGCGGAGTGCGAGGCGCGCTCGCTCGAGATCATCGAGACGGCGACGCGCTACATCGCGGAGCACGGCAAGGATGCCCCGTTCGGGGCGCCGCTCGAGGGCTACGGCCCGCTGGGGGACGATGCGCGGCGCGCCAAGGCGATCGCCCTCGCCCCGGTGATCCGCGGCCTGGCCTCCGTGGACCGGCCGATGGTGGGCCACTTCACCGACGCGGACGTGGTGCTCGACTTCCTTGCCCACGCGGAGCACCCGCGCCTGGCCGCGCTGGGGACGTCCTGCCCCGACCACTTCCTGCGCACCAAGGTCAAGCCGCTGGTGCTCGACCTGCCCGCGGACGCTCCGGTCGAGGACTGCATCGCGAGGCTCAAGGACCTGCACACCCAGTACCGGGCCGACTACCAGGCCTACTACGACGCGCACGCGACGGAGGACTCCCCCGCGATCCGCGGCGCGGACCCCGCGATCGTGCTGGTCCCCGGCGTGGGCATGTTCTCCTTCGGCGCGAACAAGCAGACCGCGCGCGTGGCCGGCGAGTTCTACGTCAACGCCATCAACGTGATGCGCGGCGCCGAGTCGCTGTCCACCTACACCCCGATCTCCGACGCGGAGAAGTTCCGCATCGAGTACTGGGCGCTCGAGGAGGCCAAGCTCCGCCGGTTGCCCGCCCCCAAGTCTCACGCCACCCGCGTCGCCTTCGTCACCGGGGCGGCCTCCGGCATCGGCAAGGCCGTCGCCACCCGCCTCGCCAGGGAGGGCGCGTGCGTGGTCATCGCGGACCTGGACCTGGACAAGGCGCGGGCCGCCGCGGCGGAGCTGGGCTCGACGGACGTGGCCGTCGGCGTGGCCGCCAACGTGGCGGATCCGGACGCGGTCGCCGCCGCCATGGGCGAGGCGGTGCTCGCCTTCGGCGGCGTCGACCTGGTGGTCAACAACGCCGGCCTGTCCCTGTCGAAGTCCCTGCTCGACACCACGGAGAAGGACTGGGACCTCCAGCACGCCGTGATGGCGAAGGGGTCTTTCCTGGTGTCGCAGGCCGCCGCGCGCGTGATGATCGCGCAGGAGATGGGCGGCGACATCGTCTACATCGCGTCCAAGAACTCCGTGTTCGCGGGCCCGAACAACATCGCCTACTCCGCCACCAAGGCGGACCAGGCCCACCAGGTGCGCCTGCTCGCCGTCGAGCTGGGCGCGCACGGCATCAAGGTCAACGGCATCAACCCCGACGGGGTGGTGCGCGGCTCCGGCATCTTCGCCGGAGGCTGGGGCGCGAACCGCGCCAAGACATACGGAATCGAGGAGGACAAGTTGGGCGAGTTCTACGCGCAGCGAACCATTCTGAAGCGCGAGGTGCTCCCCGAGCACGTCGCCAACGCGGCCGCGATGATCACCGGCCCCGACATGACGCACACGACCGGCCTTCACATCCCCGTGGACGCCGGCGTGGCCGCAGCCTTCCTCCGATGACCGCGACGGTTGCCGCGGTCGACCTGGGGGCGACCTCCGGACGCGTGATGATCGGGCGCATCGGCCCGAACACCCTCGAGCTCGAGCAGACGGGGCGCTTCCCCAACGGCCCGGTCCGCACGCCGGACGGGCTGCACTGGAACCTCCAGCAGCTGTACGCCCACGTCCTCGACGGGCTGGGGGCGGCCGCGCGCGCGGGACACGCCGTGGCGTCGATCGGCATCGACTCGTGGGCGGTCGACTACGCGCTCCTGCGCGGCGACCGGGTGCTGGGCGAGGCGTTCCACTACCGCGACGAGCGCACCGCGCACGGCGTGGAGCTGGTGCACGCGGACGAGCCGTTCTCCCTGCTCTACGCCCGCAACGGGCTCCAGTTCCTGCCCTTCAACACGCTGTACCAGCTCGCGGTCGAACGCGAGGCGGGCATGCTCGACGTGGCCGACCGGATGCTGCTGGTGCCGGACCTGCTCGCCTGGTACCTCACGGGCGCGACGGTCGCGGAGGCCACCAACGCCTCGACCACCGGGCTCCTCGACGTGAGCACCCAGGAGTGGGACGGCGAGCTCATGGACCGCCTGCGCCTGCCGCGCGGACTGTTCCCGCGCATCGTCCACCCGGGCGAGCGGATCGCCGCCCTGCTCCCCCACGTCGCCGAGACCACCGGCCTGGCCGGGGGCACCCCGGTCATCGCGGTCGGCTCGCACGACACGGCCTCGGCCGTGGTCGCGACTCCCATGACCGAGCCGGGCGGCGCGTACATCTCGTGCGGCACCTGGGGGCTCGTGGGCGTCGAGACGGAGTCGCCCATCCTCACGGCCGCCGCCCGGGAGGCGAACTTCACCAACGAGGGCGGCGTCGACGGCCGCACCCGCTTCCTCCACAACGTCATGGGCCTGTGGATCCTGTCCGAGACCATCCGCGCGTGGGAGCGCGACGGCGACACGGTCGACCTACCCGCGCTGCTCGCGGCGGCCGCGGACGCGCCGGAGCCCGCTCACGTCTTCGACGCGAACGATGCGGTGTTCGCCCCGCCGGGCGACATGCCCGGGCGCATCGCCGCGTGGTTCGCCGACCGTGGCCTGCCGGCCCCGGCGACGCGCGCGGAGGTCGCACGGTGCATCGTCGAGAGCCTCGCGCAGGCCTTCGCCGACGCGGTGCACCAGGCGGGCTCGCTCGCGGGCCAGGAGGTGCGCCGCATCCACATCGTGGGCGGTGGCTCGCTCAATATGCTGCTGTGCCAGCGCACCGCGGACCGGGCGGGCGTGCCCGTGCTCGCGGGACCGGTCGAGGCCACCGCGATCGGCAACGTGCTCATCCAGGGCCGCGCCCTGGGCGCGGTGAAGGGCTCGCTCGAGTCGCTGCGCACCCTCGTCGCGGACACGTTCGCCCCCACGCTCTACCAACCGAGAACCGTCGCAACGAAGGGACGCTGACATGAGGATGGACCGCCGGGTGCCCCGACCCGCGGAGCTCGCACCGCTGCTGAAGTTCAAGAGGTTCGAGCCGAACGGGCGCACCCGCCGGCTCGCCAAGGCGCACACGATCGCGGACCTGCGCGCGATCGCGCGGCGCCGCACGCCGCAGGGCCCGTTCGACTACACGGACGGCGCCGCGGAGGAGGAGCTGTCGCTCGGGCGCGCGCGTCGCGCGTTCCGGGAGATCGAGTTCCACCCCGCGATCCTGCGCGACGTGTCCCACGTGGACCCGTCCGTGGAGATCCTGGGCGGGCGCTCCTCGATGCCGTTCGGCATCGCGCCGGTGGGCTTCACGCGCATGATGCACGCGGAGGGCGAGCGGGCCGGCGCGTCCGCCGCCGCCGCCGCGGGCATCCCCTTCTCGCTGTCGACGCTGGGCACCACCTCCCCCGAGGGCGTGCGCGACGCGAACCCCCACGGACGCAACTGGTTCCAGCTGTACATGCAGAAGGACCGCGACAAGTCCATGGAGCTCATGAACCGCGCCGCCGCGGCGGGCTTCGACACGCTCCTCATCACCGTCGACGTGCCCGTGGCGGGCGCGCGCCTGCGCGACCACTACAACGGGTTCTCCATCCCCCCGCAGCTGGGCCTCAAGACGGTCCTCAACGCGCTCCCCCGCCCCGAATGGTGGTTCAACTTCCTCACCACGGAGCCCCTCGCCTTCGCCTCGCTCACCGAGTGGGACGGCACCATCGGGGAGCTGCTCGACGCGCTGTTCGACCCCACCGTCGACTTCGACGACCTGGCGTGGCTGCGCGACCAGTGGCCCGGCAAGGTCGCGGTGAAGGGCATCCAGACGCTGGACGATGCGCGGCGCGTGGTGGACCTGGGCGTCGACGGCATCGTGCTGTCGAACCACGGCGGCCGCCAGCTGGACCGCGCCCCGGTCCCGTTCCACCTGCTGCCGTCCGTGGCGGCGGAGCTGGGCGACCGCACGGAGATCGTGCTCGACACCGGCATCATGTCGGGGGCCGATGTGGTGGCCGCCCTGGCCTGCGGCGCGGACTTCACGCTCGTGGGCCGCGCGTACCTCTACGGGCTCATGGCCGGCGGGCGCGAGGGCGCCGACCGCGCCATCGAGATCCTGTCGGGCCAGGTGGTGCGCACCATGAAGCTGCTGGGGGTGTCCTCCGTGGCGGAGCTCAACCCCGGGCACGTCACGCAGCTGCGCCAGATGATGCCCGTCGGGGCACCCGCTCCGGCGCGCACGGCGACCCGACGCCCGTAATCGAGGCCGGCGGGCCGGGCATGGGACGGCCCGGCCCGCCGGCCGGCGACGGCTCTCAGACCACCCGCTCGTCGACCGTCGAGCGCCGCACCACCAGGTGCGGCACGAGCGTCACCTGCCGGTGCGTGTGCCCGGGGTCCCCGATCTCCTCGAACGCGATCGCCGCACCCGCCGCGCCCAGCGCCTCGCCGGGCTGGCGGATCGTCGTGAGCGGCATCGGGCTGTCCCAGGCCGCCCGGTTGTCGTCGTAGCCGACGATCCCGACATCGCGAGGGATAGACAGCCCGGGCTCCACGCCGAACGCCTGTGCGATCCCCGCGGCCAGCAGGTCCGCGACCGCGAACACGCCGTCGACCTCGCCCGCGCCCACGCGCGGCGCGAGCCTGCGGCCCACGGCCCACCCGTGCGAGCGATCGATCTGGTCCACGCGCTCGACGCGCACCTCCACCCCGGCCGCCGCGGACTCCTCCGTGAAGCCGGCGAGACGCTCGGCGACGGGCTGCAGCTCGAGCGGGCCGGCCACGACGACGAGCCGGCGCCGCCCGGTGTCGATCAGATGCCGGGCGGCCAGACGCCCGCCCAGCCGGTTGTCCATGTCCACCCGGCAGTGGTGGTCCGAGTCCCCGCGGTAGTTGAGGAAGATCAGCGGGTGAGACGGCCTGTGCCCGTCGACGAGGCCGCGGAAGTGGCTCGCATCGTTGATGGTCACCAGGGTCGCCAGCGTCTGGGAGGCCTCGAACATCGCGAGGTACTGGCGCTCACGCGCGAGGTCCGCGTCGGTGTTCGCCATCAGCACGTACGCCTGGTGCTCGGTGGCGACCCGCTCGACCCCGCGGCTGATGTCGACGAACAGCGAGTTCGTGAGGTCGGACAGCACCAGGCCGAGCGCCCGCGTCGAGCCCGCCGCGAGCGAGCGCGCCGGACCGTGAGGGACGAAGCCGAGCGTCGCGATCGCCGCCTCGACGCGCGTCAGCGTCGCCTCGGACACCCGCTGGGGATGGTTGAGAACGTTCGACACCGTCCCCTGGGACACGCCGGCGAGTCGCGCGACGTCGCCGATGCCTACCCGACGCCCCACGCCCTCGCCCGCCACGCGCCCCATGCTAGGCCGTGCCCGCCGCCGATCCGCGCCCGCCCGGGCCGGCCTCCCCCGTGCGATAGCGATACGAGCCCGCGACCGCCCGGTGGACCGCACCGTCGGGCAGCACCACCGTCCCGGACACCCCGGGCGGCAGCGTCACGTCGAGCGTGAACTCCTCCCCGTCCAGGGTCCAGCCGACCGCGATCTCGCCGGCCGGGCTGAGGTGCCGGGCGGAGGCGGAGGTCAGCCCGCCGCCGGGGCGGGGCCGGATCTCGACCTCGCGGTAGCCCGGCGCGGACGGGGCGAGGCCCGCGACCACGCGGTGCAGGAAGTCCACCACCGCGCCGAGGGCGTAGTGGTTGAAGGACGTCATGTCGCCGGGATTGATCGAGCCGTCCGGGAGCATCGAGTCCCACCGCTCCCAGATGGTGGTGCCGCCCATCGACACCGTGTAGAGCCACGACGGGCACTCGGTCTGCAGCAGCAGCGCGTAGGCGTCGTCGAGATGTCCCGTCGAGGCGAGCGCGTCGCAGATGATCGGGGTGCCCACGAATCCGGTCTGGATCCGGTGTCCGCCCGCGCGCACGGCGCGCGACAGGAGGTCGCCCGCCCGCGCACGCATCGCATCGTCCACCGCCAGGTCGAACTCGATGACGAGCGCGAGCCCGGTGGGGGCGTCGGACAGCGACTCGAGGTCGGCGAGCCAGCGGCGCTGGATGCCTCCCAGTACCCGCCCGGCGAGGGCCTGGCAGCGCGCCGCCTCGGCGTCGCGGCCGAGCAGCGTCGCGGCCTGGGCCGCCATCCGTGCGGAGCGCACCGCGCAGGCGGAGGCGACAAGGTAGCGGTCGGTGCGGGCGTCGGCCGGGTCGTGCGGCGGGGCGGCGGGGTCGAGCCAGTCGCCCAGCTCCATCGACCCCTCGACCACGTCCGCGGCGCGCACGCGCTTCTCCACGTGGTCGAGCCACGCGAGCATGGACGGGAACTGCCGCTCGAGCACCCCGACGTCGCCGCGCCTCTCGTACATCACCCAAGGCACCACGACCGCCGCGTCGCCCCACGCCATGGAGGCCCCGCGCGGGAACCCGCACTCGACCCACGGCACGAAGTTGGGCACCCAGCCGTCCTCGCCCTGCTCCGCGGCGACGTCGCGCAGCCACGAGCTGAGCACGCCGTCCGCCCCGTAGAGGAACTCGGCCGCGGGAGCGAACACCTGAATGTCGCCCGTCCAGCCCATGCGCTCGTCACGCTGCGGGCAGTCGGTGGGCAGGTCGACGAAGTTGTCGCGCATCGACCACACGGTGTTCTCGTGGAGGCGGTTGAGCATCGGGTCGGAACACTCGAACCAGCCGCGCCGCTCCATGTCGGTGTGGATGACGACCGCCTCGACGTCGCCGTCGGCGAGGTCGCCCGGCCAATTCTCCAGCTCGGCGTAGCGGAAGCCATGGATGGTGAATCGGGGGCTCCACACGGCCGGGGTGCCGTCCGAGGTGTACGCGTCGATGGAGACGGCGCGGCGGAGCGGCCTGGTCCCCAGCGCATCGTTCTCGAGGACCTCGGCGTGGTGGAGCACGACGGTGTGGCCTGCCGGAGCGTCCACCCGGACGCGCAGCACTCCGGAGATGTTCTGGCCGAAGTCCAGCCGGATCCGGCCGTCGGGCCGGCGCTCGACCGCGACGGGCGTCAACGCCTCGATCGGTCGCACCGGCTCGTTGATCGCGGGCTCGAGGCGCGCGGCGAGATCCGAGACGTCGCGCCGCTCCGGCGCGGCCCAGCCCGCCGTGTCGTGTCCCGGCAGGTCCCACCCGGCCGGAAGCAGCCGCGCGTCGTAGCGCTCGCCCTCGTAGAGACCGGCGGCGGTCGCAGGTCCCGGGGCCGTGCGCCACGCATCCCCCAGGGGAACGATGCGGCGCTCGCCGGCGGCATCCTCCACCTCCAGCTGCGCGAGCAGGCCCACGTGCGCGCCGTACACGTCCCACAGACCGCCGTCGAAGCCGATGTTCCCGCGGAACCAGCCGTCGGCGAGCTCGGCGGCAAGCACGTTCGCGCCGGCGCGCAGCCGCTCGGTCACGTCGTGCACGCGGTAGCGGTGGCGGTGGGTGTAGCTGGTCCAGCCGGGCGCCAGGTGCTCGTCGGAGACGGGGGCACCGTTGAGTCGGCCGACGTGGACGCCCGCCGACGTCACGTACAGCCGGGCGGCGGCGGGCGCGGAGTCGAGCGTGAACTCGGCGCGCAGCAGCCACGACGGCCGGGTCACGTGCGGAGCGGACGCCGACGGCACCACGAGCGGCTCGACCCAGTCGGCGGGCGCATAGAGAGCACCCTCGACCGGCAGCGGAGCGGACCACTCGGTCCACTCCCCCGCGACCTGGGCGCGCACGCTCAGCTCGGTGCGCTCGCGCGACGCGAGCGGGGCGAACGGCCAGTCGATCAGGGTGTGGGCGTCCCCATCGACGTCTGCAGTGGTCTCGCCTCCGTCGCGGCGGATGCGGACCTGAGCCCGCTCCTGAGCTGACCCGGCGGGCGTCTCGGCGAGCCTCCACGACAGGCGCGGCGCCGGCAGCGGCGCCCCCAGCGCATCGTCCCTGAGGCCCGCCCGGACCCCGACGACGGCGCTCATCCCTTCACCGCGCCGGAGGTCAGGCCCGCCATCACCTTCTGGTTGAGGAAGATGTAGAGCCCGAGCGTGCCGAACACCGTCACCGAGATGGCGGCGAACAGGGGCCCGTAGTTGACGGCGCCGTACTGACCCGTGAAGTTGAGCAGGCCCACCTGGATGGTGCGCAGGTCCGCCTTGGTCACGAAGGTCATCGCGACCAGCAGGTCGTTCCACAGGAAGAAGAACTGCACCAGCGCGACCGTGAAGATGGCGTTCTTCACCAGCGGCAGGGTGACGTTACGGAAGATGCGCCACACGCTCGCGCCGTCGAGCGTCGCCGCCTCGAACACCTCGCGAGGGATGCCCCGCATGAAGGTGGCCAGCATGAAGACGGTCAGCGGCAGGCCGATCGCGGTGTAGGTGATGACGAGCGGCCACATGGTGCCCGTGATGCCGGCGCGGAAGTACATGGTGAACAGCGGCAGCAGGATCATCTGCGTGGGCACCATGATTCCCGCGAGGAAGAGGATGAGCACCACGCTCCGTCCCTTCCACACCAGGATCTGGAGCGCGAAGGCCGCGGCCGACCCGAAGATGATGACGAGAGCGAGCGACGGGAAGACGGCGAGCACCGAGTTCCGGATGTAGGTGCCCATCCCGCCATCGACGAACGCGGAGACGTAGTTGTCGAAGTTCCACTGCTGCGGCAGTGCCCAGAAGGGCTCCGACAGGAACTCCGGCTGCGTCTTGAAGGACCCCATGAGGATCCAGAACATCGGGTAGATCACGGTCGCGAGGACCAGCCCGAGGCCCACCCAGCCGGGGATGCGGCGCAGGCGCACGCTCAGAGGCTTTCCGGAGCGGCGTCGCTCCTGGGACCGGCCGCGGTCTGCGGGTGCCAGTGTGGTGGTCATGATTCGGTCACGTCCCGTCGCATCGATCGGAAGATGAAGATGGTGACGAGCAGGCAGAGGATCGTCAGCACGAAGGCGACGGTCGAGCCGTACCCGTATTGCCCGTACGCGAAGCTGGTACGGAACATGTAGAGCGTGAGCGGCGTGGTGGCGCTTCCCGGGCCGCCGTTCGTCAGGGCGACGATGCTGTCGAAGACCTTCAGTGTGCCGTTGATCGAGAAGATCACGGCGGACAGCAGCACGGGCAGCGACATCGGGAGGACGATGCGTCGGATGAGCTTCCAGGTCCCGGCGCCGTCGATGCGCGCCGACTCCATCATGTCCTGGGGGATCTCGACCAGGCCGGCGTAGAGCAGCACGCCGTAGAAGCCCATCGAGCGCCACACGTCCATGAGGATGATGACCCAGAACGCGTAGCTCGGCGTGCCGAGGAAGTCGGTCAGATCACCGCCCAGCCACTGCAGGATCGTGTTGACCGGCCCCTCCGTGGGCGCGGCCTCGAAGATGCGCGAGAACATCAGTGCCACGGCCACGGTGGGCAGGATCACGGGGAAGAAGATGGTGGTGCGCACCAGGGGCGACTTGTTCTGCAGGAAGAAGATGTAGACCAGCGCGAGGCCGTAGCCGACCGCGACCTGCAGCACGGTGGTCACCAGGGCGTAGCGCACGGTGAACCACAGCGCATCGATCGCGGTGGGATCGCCGAAGAACTTGATCCAGTTGTCGAATCCGACGAACTCGAACCCCGAGATCGCGTTGCCGGCCTGGAAGGTATAGGTGACCGACCACAGGATCGGGATCACCATGACCACCGTGTAGATGGCGAGGGCCGGGAGGAGCATCACCACCGTGGCGGTGCGATTGCGGAAGACGGTATCCACGAGAATCCTTTAGCGCGCAGAGTGTGAGGGGGGGACCTCGGGTTCCGAGCCCGTGCGGGGCTCGGAACCCGAGGCAGGGGCGTCAGCCGTTCTGGGCCTGGACCAGCTCCATGAACTCCTGGCCGGAGAGGTTGCCGCCGGCGAGCGCGCCGCCGTTGGTCTGCGACACGGTGGTCGCGGCCGGCGAGAACGCCGCCTCGAACCACAGGACCGAGCCCGTCGCGTTCGCGATCTGATCCTGGACCATCGTGGTGAGCTCGGACTGCTCGGCGGGGGCGTCCGTGATCTCGAAGCCGGTCACCTGACCCGCCTCGTTGAGCGCGACGTCGCCGTAGTTCTGCGCGATGCAGGCGACCCACTCGCCGATGTCGTCGGTGTACGCGCCCGCGCCGAACATCACCGGCACTCCGGCGTTCGCCGGCGTCTCGTCGATGCTTCCGGCGCCGCCCTCGACCTCAGGGAAGGGGAAGTAGCCGATGTTGTCGATGCCGATCTGGTTCTGCGACTCGTCGTTGAAGTTTCCGAGCGCCCAGCTGCCCATGTAGAACATGGCGGCGCCGCCCGTGAGGAACTGGTTCATCGCCGTGTCGTAGTCGATCGAGCCCGGCGCGGGGCCGAAGAAGCCGGACTCACCGAGCGCCGCCACCGCCTCCGCTCCCTCGACGTACTCCGGGTCGGTCAGGCTCGCCTCGCCGTCGGCGACCTTCTGCATCGCGTCGGCGCCGAGCGAGCGGAAGATGTAGTTGCCGACGAGCCGGGTGACGGGCCAGCCCTCGGTGCCGGAGGCGCTCAGCGGCTGGATGTCTGCGGCCTGCAGGGTCTCGGCGACCACGACGAAGTCGCCCCACGTCTCGGGGACGTCCACGCCGGCGTCCTCGAACAGCGCCTTGTTGTACCAGAATCCCTCGATGTTGTACTCGGTCGGGAGGGCGTAGAGGTCGTCGGACTGGTACAGCTGCTTGAGCGTGGCCTCGGCCGCGGGGAGCACCGCGCCCTCGACGCCCAGGTCGGCGAGCACCTCGGACAGGTTGACCACCAGTCCGGCCTCGATCCATTCGGTCATGAGCGACGGCGTGCCGGGCGCCATCTGCATCGCGGGCAGCGCGTCGTTGGCCGCGAGCACCTGGAGCTGCTGGTCCCACTGCTCGGCGGCGATCGAGTCGGTCACCAGCGGCGTGCCGTCGGCGGCAGCGGCGCACGCGCCGGCCTCCAGCGACTCGAGGGTGGCCGCGATGAGGGTGTTCGAGGTCTGGCCGGTGTAGGTGAACTCGTCGCTGGAGGTCATGGACTCACCGCCGTCGCCGGCGGCGGTCGAACTGTCCTCCGAGTCCGAGGACCCGGAGCACGCGGCGAGGGCCAGCGCGCTCGCCCCGATGAATGCCACGGCAGCGAGAGACCGGCGGCCGCGCCCAATGTGATTCTTCACGATTCCTCCTTGAATCGATTCCGAGGCGCTCCGGCTTTGAAGCGCTTCAAACGTCACCATAGGAGCGTTATGCAGTGGAGTCAAAAGGGACCCTCCCGGGCGTCGTGCTGCCTGAGGAGGGCGGGCCCGAACTTCGCGGCGCGATCATCACTCCTGGAAAAACGCCTACTCGCGCGAGGAGTTCGCCCGCCGCCCGGGGCGCGCGCCGCTGACGGAGAGGCACCGCGAGGGGTTGTGAACGTTCTCAGGAATGCCTCGTTACTGAATCGATACAATCCCGCAGCTCCGCCCCCGCTCGACACCCGCCGCGGTGCCCGGCGGCGCGCCCGCCCGGGAAGCCCGGGGCCCCGAACTGGCGCGCAGCCCCCGAACTGTGATTGAATCGTTTCAAGGCGGGGCTTGCACGTGCGGGACGCGCGCATCGGCCTCACCCGAGAAACGTGACGACGCAGCAGCGATGCTGCGCCGCTCCCCACCCAACAACCACAGGAGCACCACAGTGACCATCGAGAAGCCCAAGCCCACGCTCGACGAGATGATCGCCCAGATCGGCGAGTGCGGCTACCGCATCTGCGAGATCGACGCGTCCGAGGCCGGCGCCGGCAACATCTCCGTCTACATGGGCTGGGACGTGGAGGTCCGCCGCCACTTCCCCAATGCCGAGGAGATCGAGCTTCCCGTCCCCGCCCCCGCGCTCGCCGGCGGCACCGTGCTCGCGACCGGCTCGGGCCGCCGCCTGCGCCAGATCGAGGCCGAGCCCCTGTCCGCCATCGGCGCCGTGAAGATCCACGAGGGCGGCCTCACCGGCACGCTGTACACCGCGAACACCCGCAAGTTCGCCCGCCTGACCTCGGAGTTCAACTCGCACCTGGCCGTCCACCAGGACCAGGTCGAGCGCCGCGGCATCGACTTCCAGGCCGTGGTCCACGCGCAGCCCCCGCACCTCACCTACCTGTCGCACATCCCGGCCTACCGCTCCAACGAGCGCATGAACCGCGCGATCCTGCGCTGGGAGCCGGAGACCATCGTGTCGCTGTCGCAGGGCATCTGCGTGCTCGAGTTCATGATCCCGGGCTCCGAGGAGATGGGGAAGGCCAACGTCGAGGGCCTGCGCGACTACGAGATCACCCTGTGGTCCAAGCACGGCACCATGTCCCGCTCGGACGTCTCGGTCTTCCGCGCGGTCGACCGCGTCGAGTACGCCGAGACCGGCGCCAAGTACGAGTACATGGACCTGGTCGCCGGCGGCCGCGCCGAGGGCCTGTCCGCGGAGGACATCCGCGAGGTCGCCGACACCTTCGGCATCAAGTCGCAGTGGCTCTGAGCCGCTGACCGCCTGACTCCACGAGGCGCCGTCACCCGCGAGGGTGGCGGCGCTTCGTCGCGTCCGGACCCTCAGACCTCGGCCGGCTCCCCCACCGCCAGCCGTCGCACCTCGGCCTCGGGGCAGAACCCCGCCAGCATCCCAGCGTACTTGGCGGGATTGCTCGCCCCCGACTCGTGCATCGGCACCGCGACGCGCGGGCCCACGGCCCTCACGTAGTCGACGGCCTCGGCGAGCTTGAGCCACGGCGAGTCGATGGCCACCAGCAGCACGTCCACGGGCGCCTCCGGAACCGTGAACGAGTCGCCGGGGTGGAGCAGCGCTCCCCCGTCGACCAGGTACGCGTTGTTGGTGCACCCGGGCACCTCGCGGTAGACCGCCGCGTGGATCCCGCCCAGCACGTCCACCCGCGTGCCGCCGTGGCCGTTCTCGTCGCCGAAGCGCAGCACATCGCCCGGGCGCGCGACGTCGACCCCGGGCGGCAGGCCCTCGACGGACGATGCGGTGTCCGGGTCGACCACCAGCCTCGCCTGAGGATTGGAGGCCAGGAGGCCGGCCAGCCGGGACGTGTCGACGTGGTCCTCGTGCTGGTGGGTGATGAGCACGGCGTCGAGGCCGGTCACGCCCTCGACGTCCGAGTAGCAGCCGGGGTCGAACAGCAGCCGCGCGGCGCCCGTGTCGACGATGAAGCAGGCATGGCCCAGGTGGGTGAGCTGCACGGGACCCCCTCGTCCGTCGGGCCGCCCCGGAGACCGGGCGGCGCGTCGTCCCGACCCTAGCGGCCGGCGAGGCGCCGACGCCAGGGCTCCACGCATCGTCCCCTCGCACGTCCCCGAGCACCCTGGAAACGCGCAAGGGCGCCCCGGACCGTGAGGTCCGAGGCGCCCCGGGTGACGCGACGGGTCAGGCGACCGGCGCGCCCACGAGCGAGCGGAACAGCGTCTCGAACTCGGCGACGGTGGTCTCGCGCGGGTTGCCGCCGGCGCACACGTCGTCGAACGCGGCCTGGGCGAGGGCGGGGATGTCCTCCTCCTTGGCGCCGATCTCGTCGATGGTGAGCGGGTTGCCCAGGTCGCGCGTGAGCTGCGCGACCGCGGCGACGGCGGCCTCGCGGGCCTCCTCGAGCGGCATGCCGTAGGCGTTCTCGACGCCGAAGGCCGCGGCGATGTCGCGGTACTTCTCGCCCGTCTCCGGCGCGTTGAACGCCATCACCGGGGCCAGCAGGATGCCGTTCGCGACGCCGTGGGGCGCCGAGTAGAACGCGCCCAGCGGGTGCGCCATCGCGTGCACGATGCCCAGGCCCACGTTCGAGTAGCCCATGCCCGCGATGTACTGGGCGAGGGCCATGCGCTCCATGGCGTCGGCGTCGCCGTCCGCGGCGGCGCGCAGCGAGGACGCGATCACCTGGATGGCCTTGAGGTGGAACAGGTCCGACAGCTCCCAGGCGCCCTTGGTGGTGTAGCCCTCGATGGCGTGCGTGAGTGCGTCGAGGCCGGTGGCGACCTTGAGCGCGCGCGGGGCGGTGGCCATCATGTCCGCGTCCACGACCGCCATGATCGGGATGTCGTGCGGGTCGACGCACACGAACTTGCGGTTGTTCTCCACGTCCGTGATGACGTAGTTGATGGTGGTCTCCGAGGCGGTGCCCGCGGTGGTGGGGACCGCGATGATCGGGACGCAGGGGTTCTTGGTGGGCGCGACGCCCTCGAGCGAGCGCACGTCGCCGAACTCGGGGTTGGCGACGATGATGCCGATCGCCTTGCAGGTGTCCTGCGGCGAGCCGCCGCCGACCGCGATGAGGACGTCCGCGCCCGAGGCCTTGAACGCCTCGACGCCGGCCTGCACGTTCTCGATGGGCGGGTTGGGCAGGACGTTGTCGTAGATCTCGTAGGCGAAGTCCGCGGCGTCGAGGAGCGCGGTGACCTTGCCCGTCACGCCCGACTCGATGAGCACCTTGTCCGAGACGACGAACGCCTTGGTGAAGCCGCGCGAGGCCAGCTCGCCCGGGATTACCTCGATCGAGCCCGCGCCGAAGTAGGCCGTCTGGTTCCAGATCATCCGATGTGCCACGTCGCACCTCCATTGCCGGGCCCGCGCGCGGCGACTCCGCCGCTGGTGGTCACCGGCCCGTTCGCGTGAATCGTTTCAGGCGGGGGACGATGCGCGGGGGGCCTTTGGTCCCGGGCGCCCTGCTTGCGCTCCGCAGCCGCAGCGCTCCCGCCCCGCCTCGCCCCCAGCGCCCCAGGAGGTGCTCAGTGCCCAAAATCACTGATTCTGGGCACTGAGCACCTCCGGAGACGCACGGGCGAGGCGGCGGACCCACGGGCGAGGCGGCCGGCGCACGGGCGAGGCGGCCGGCGCACGGGCGAGGCGGCCGGCCCACGGGCGAGGCGGCCGGCGCACGGGCGAGGCGGCCGGCCCACGCGCGCACGCTCAGGCGCACGGGTCCAGCTCAGGCCGGGCCCGCGATGAGCGTGACGTCGGCGGTGTGGGCGTCGCCGCTCGCGTCGGTCCAGGCGAGGCTCACGGTGTCGCCGGGCTCGTACTCGGCGAGCGCCGTGGCCAGCTCGGAGCCGCTCGTCACGGCCGTCCCGTCGACCTGGGTGACGGTGTCGCCCGCGGCGAGCCCCGCATCGGCCGCCGGGGTGTCCGCGTAGACGTAGGCGATCTGGGCGCCGTCGTCGCTGGTGACCACGCCGATCCGCCCGTCCGCCGTACGTCCGAGGCCGGTGTCGGAGCTCACCGCGACGCCCAGGAAGGCCGGATAGCCGATCGAGACGCCGTCGGACTCGTCGCCCGCCTGGATCTGCGCGACGATCGCGAGCGCCTCGTCGATGGGCACGGCGAACGCGATGGTGGTCGAGAGCCCGGACGATGCGGCGGTGGTCATGCCCACCACCTCGCCCTCGTCGTCGAGCAGCGCGCCGCCGGAGTCGCCGGAGACCACGTCGGCGGAGAACTGGATCATGCCGTCGAGGGTCTCCCCCGCCACCGTGTACGACGAGGAGGTGGTGACGGTCGAGTCGAGGCCGTTCACCGTGCCGTCGGCGGCCAGCAACACGCCGCCGCCCTCGGAGTTGCCCACGGCGGTGATCGCGTCGCCCACCGCGAGTTCGTCGTCGTCGATCGCGACGGTCGCGAGGCCGCTCGCGCCGTCGAGCTGGAGCAGTGCGACGTCGTCCTCGGCGTCGGTGCCCAGCACCGTCGCGGCGTAGGTCTCCCCGGACGACGCGATGGTCACCGTGATCTCCGTCGAGCCCTCGATCACGTGGTTGTTGGTGAGGACCAGGCCGTCGCTGGTGAGCACCATGCCGGTGCCGGCGGCCTCGGCCTCCTGGTAGCCCAGGACGGTGTCGATGAGGACCACGCCGGTGGACTCGGAGTCGTCGGCCGCGGTGGCCTCCTCTTGCGTGGAGCCGTACGTGTTGCCGTACGCGGAGCCGCCGTAGGTGCCGCCGTTGGTCGCGCCGCCGTCGGCGCCGTACGAGCCGTCATTGCCGTACGAGCCGTAGCTCCCGTAGGCGCCCGGGCCGCCGCGCATGCCCGGCATCGCCTGGGGCATCGCGGCCGCGCCGCCGAGCGCCGCGCCACCGCCGTCGGTGCCGCCATCCGTGGTGCCGTCGAGCGCGAGGCCGTCCGACGCATCGTCCGCTGTCGCGACCTGCGCGGCCGTCGTCGCCGCATCGTCCTCGAAGGTGGCCGCGGCGCCGATGGTGAGGCCCGCGAGCGCGAGGACGGAGGCGCCCGCGAGCATGCGGGTGCGCGTGGTGCCGAACCGGCGGCGGGGCCGCACGTAGGCGACCGTCTCCGCGCTGACGGGGCTGTCGGGGTACCGGATCTCGCTCATGATCTCCTCCTCGAAGTTCCTCATACCTTCACTCCACTCCCCTGTCCGGGGAACGGACCCAGAGGAACCTGGGAGAACGCTCAGAGTGCGGACTCGCGCGCGCCCACCTCCCTGATCGCCTGCGGCACGGTCTCGACGGGACGCGAGCGCCAGCCGCCGCGCTGGGCGCGCAGGTCCTCGCCGTCACGCACGATCCACGCCGCGATGCGCCCGGTGGCCGTCTCGATCACCGCGGTCTGGCCCGCGCGATCGGCGGCGTAGTAGACGAGTTGCGGACCGAGCACCCCGCCATGGTCGGCGCGGGGGCCGACACTGTCAGGGCCACCAGGCCCTCTCCGTGTCCACGGAGGCCCGGAGAGCGGCAGCGTGGGGCCGTGTCTTCAGCGAGTCCCTCACCCGAGGCGAGGCGAGCACCGACGCGTGGCCCGCTGGCCACTCCGCGCACCCCGCCGACTCCGAGGACGAGTTCGCGGTCAGCCTGCGCAAGCAGGTCCAGCATCTCGACTCGATCGGAGGCTGACAGGCAACCGTCACACCGGAAGCGCGAACAGGTCGCCGACTTCCTGCATCAGGGTCTCGGACGCAACGAGATCGCCCGGCGCGCCGAGGTCTCCCCGGCCACGGTCGGCAGGATCGCCCGCGAGGAGGGGGGTGACGTTCGACCGGTCGCAGATGGTCGAGGCGACGAGAATCGCGAGCGCCGACGCCCGCTACAAGCGCCAGATGCTGGCGTCGAACCCGCTCGGTGCCATCGAGTCTGCTCGGATGCGGCTGGCGCAGCAGGACAGCGCGGCGGGCTGCTGCCCGGGCGAAGCGGTGTCCGGATACGACTCCGCCCCGACCCGTGAGGAGGGGCCGGGGCGGTGTCTGCCTGCGCAGGGTCAGGCGTCCTGGCGGCGGCGGGCGACGACGGTGAAGCCGGCGCCGGCGAGGATCAGTGCGGCACCACCACTGCCCAGGAGGAGCGTCGAGTCATCGACGCCAGTGTGGGCGAGGGACGATGCGGTCGTAGTGACCACCGCGTCCGACGAGCCGGTCTTGGCGACGGCCGCCTCCAGGTGGGCCGCGGCGGGCGTCGACGTGCGCTGGGCGATCGGCTGCATGGCGGTCGACGCGCTGTCCGCCTGGGCTATAGCCTCCTTGGCTGCAGCGGCCTGGGTGCCGCTGAAGGGAACCTCAAGCTGCGGCTCAGCGACCGTGATCGGCGTCGGCCTCGCGCTCGGAACGAGCGTCGGCGTCGCGGTAGGCGTTTTGGTCGGCACGAAGTACGGCGTCGCCTGCGAGAGCGTCGGCGCCGCCGCGGTGCCGATCTGCGACCCAGGGGTCGGAGAGGTGCCACCCGTTGAGACTCCGGGACCCGGGATCACGTACGTGGTGATCGGGCCGTCCGGCGTCCCGACCTGCAGCGTGAAGCCCGACTGGCCTTCCTGGTTCTGCGAGTCGTCCGACTTCGGGGGCGCCACGACCGGGGCGTCCGCCTTCGGCGGAATGAGGGTCGGCGAGGTCGGAGCCGGCGGCGCGTAGTTCGGGTCCTTGGCCGAGTTCGCATCATCCGGGACCGGCGACGTGCCACCGACGATCGAGCCCGGGGTGGGGATCACGATCGTCTGGTCGGCGTTGGGGTCCTTGGCCGAGTTCGCATCCGCCGGAACCGGCGAGGTACCGCCCACGGTGGCGCGGGTGTCGGGGATGACCACGTACTGGTCCTGGTCCGCATCCTGATTCTGCGAGTCGTCCGACTTCGGGGGCGCCACGACCGGGGCGTCCGCCTTCGGCGGAATGAGGGTCGGCGAGGTCGGAGCAGGCGGCGCGTAGTCGGGATCCTTGGCCGAGTTCGCGTCGGCCGGGACCGGCGAGGTGCCGCCCACGGTGGTGCGGGTGTCGGGGATGACCACGTACTGGTCCTGGTCCGCATCCTGATTCTGCGAGTCGTCCGACTTCGGGGGCGCCACGACCGGGGCGTCCGCCTTCGGCGGAATGAGGGTCGGCGAGGTCGGAGCCGGCGGCGCGTAGTTGGGGTCCTTCGCGGAGTTGGCATCGTCGGGAACCGGCGAGTCGGCGGAGATGGTCTGCTGCGGCTCCGGGGTGACGATGACCGGCGCGGGCGAGGTGTCGGTGACCGTGTCGCGGGTGTCGTCGACCACGACGGTCTGGTCGGCCTTCGGCGGCTCGACCACAGGGGTCGCCGACTTCGGCGGAATCAGACGGGGGGCGACGGGCGCCGGCGGCGCGTCGACCTGAGCGGGGGTCTTCTGCGACCCGTTCGGGTCGTCGAGCGTGTTGGTGGCCGGCACGCAGATCTCTTCGGTGCCGCCGTTGGTGGTGGTGGCCTCGACGGTTCCGCCGGCGGCGGCGCAGGCGCCGGCGTCCACAGCGGCCGTTGCGGTGGAGATCGCGAAGGGCGCGACCGTGAGAGCGGCCGCGGCGGCGAGGGTGCCGGCGGTGATGCGAATGGCGGGTCGTGCGGCGGTGGAACGTCGTGCGTGCCTCATTGAGCTACTACCTTCCTCAGCTGACAAGAACTGGACGCCCCTCGCCCCTTCGCGAGGGAGCGTCCGCTGACAACTATCGGCTGGCACCGCATGCCCGAACCCGGGACCGGCGTCTTGGCTTTCGTCAACTTTCGGTTAACTGCAAGTGACAACTCGTGCCGCATACGACATTTGCGCCAAGACGAGCTCTTGGGTGATGCGCGCCTGAGCCGAGAGCGCTCAGCCCGCGGGGCCGACCAGCCGCACCGCACCGCCTGGCCGCGCCTGCCCCAACGCCTGGAGCGACCCGAGGCGCACCAGCGCGACCACCGGATACCCGCCCGTGGTCGGGTGGTCCGCGAGGCAAAGGAGGCCAACCAGTCGCCGCCTACGTCGATGAAGGCCGCTCCGGCACCTGCTCCAACCAACCCCAATGGCGTGCACTCCTGGAGGACGCCAAGTCGGGCAAGATCGATGCGGTCGTGGTGGCCAAGTCCGACCGCTTCGCCCACAAGGCGCCGGATGCCATCGGCGAGACCGACCGGCTCGCCGAGTTCGGCGTAGTAGACGAGTTGCGGACCGTGCACGATGCCATGGTCGGCGCGGGGGCCGACACCGGTCGGGCGGCCGCCAACGGCACACGGAAGCCGGGCCGATCGCAACCGACCCGGCCTCTCGTCACGGTCGTGCCGTGGCCGTGAACTCGAGCCTCACCGAGCCCGGCGGGGCCTTGTCCAGGCTGTGCCGTCGCAGGGCGACGATACTGAGGCCCGCGATGAGCCATGCAATGGCCCCGGCGGCCGCACCCGCGATCACGTGCGTGTGGAAGTCACCGACCAGACCCTCGCTCACGACCGCGAAGACGCCGAAGGCGCCCAGCAGCACCCCTCCCACGAGGTTGGTGATCGCGTTCGCACGGCCGCGCACGAACACCGCGGCGACCGCGACGGCGAGCGGGAAGACCGCCATACCTGCCATGAACAGCGAGTCTCCTGTGGTGATCGGTTCGCCCTCCATGGTGCCGGCGACCGCCTCCTCGAGCACGCCGACCTCGTAGAAGAACACCACCATCGCGCCCACGAGAGCGACGCCTGCGGCGACCCACAGGATCGCGAATCGCATCCTTTCGAGTGTGGAGCCCATGTCGACCATCTCCTCTCCGACTCCACGGGGACGTCCTTGTCCCTCTCCCATTGTCCCGCCGCGCGCGGCCGGGCGCGCCGCGCGACGTCGCGCGGGGACCGCCCCCGTAGGAGCGGCCCCCACGCGACGGCGCGTCGCCTCGGACCTGGCCTCAGACCTGGGCCTCCCGCGCCCGAGCAGCGGCGGCGCGCCACGTGTCGCGGTCGACGCCCTTGACCAGCAGCCAGATCGCGAAGACCAGCTCGCCCGGGATCGCGAGCACGATCACGACCATCTCCCACGTACCCGCCAGCTCGGGGACCAGGAAGGTGCCGAAGCTCTGGAGCAGGTAGCCGGCGCCCGCGAGCGCCAGGAGGATGCCGGAGATGCGCGGCAGGAAGCCCGACCGGACCACCAGCCACCCGGTGATGAGCAGCGACAGCGCGAAGAAGAAGCCCCAGACGAGTACCAGGCCCTCGTTCGCCTCTTGGAAGAACAGCGCGAGGCCGTCGCGCTGCGCCGCGGAGAACGGGTCGAGCGCGCCGCTCTCGCTCAGCGCGTGGAGCGTGAAGACGCTGGTCGCGAGGCACCCGGCCGCCATCACGACGGCCTCGGCGACGCGGGCGAACGCTCCCGCGAGCGACATCGCCCGGCTCACCGGCCGCAGCAGCGCGTAGAGGACGGCTGCGAGCACGATCTCGATGAGGACGATCGCCGCCTCTCCCGCCAGGCCCCATCGGAACAGGGCCTCGTCGGCGCGGATCGCGTCGGCCGTGGCGGCGGCGTCGCCGGGCACCACGAGCGTCGAGCGCACGCTGGTCGCGAGCGGGTAGATGACGAAGATGGCCAGGTAGAGCACGCCCGCCAGGGTGGTGAGCCGGCGGAGGCGGCGGTCCGTTCCGTAGACCGGGGCCGATGCGACGGCCGGGTCGGGCGTGACGGCTGCGGTGGGGGTCGGGGATGACATGGCTGCTCCTTGTGCTGGGGGCTAGCAGGGTGGGGACTAGCAGGGTGGGGGGACTAGCAGGGTGTGGGGACTGGCAGGGTGTGGGGACTGCAGTGCGTCGGACCGGTCGCTCACGCGACCAGCACGACCTTGCCGCGGGCCTTCCCGCGGTGGACGAAGTCGACGGCGGTGGCGGCGTCCGCGAGGTCGTAGGCCGCCTCGACGGACGGACGCACCGCGCCGGCGGCGACGAGCTCGAGCACCTGGGCGAGGTCCTCGCGCTTGGGCGTGGCGAACAGCGGGCGCAGCCGCTGGCGGCCGAACGGCGAGAGCATCGCGGCGCCCGCGAACCGGCGCATCCCGGTGAGGGACCTCGCCTGCCCGCCGCCCACGACCACGTAGGTGCCGCCGGGCGCCGCGAGGCGTCGGGCGCGGACCAGCGGGAGCGTGCCCACCAGGTCGATCACCGCGTCGTAGCCGGTGAGGGCGGCGACGTCGGCGGCGGTGTAGTCGATGACGTGGTCGGCGCCCAGGGACTCGACGAGCGAGACGTTGCGGGTCGAGCACACGCCGGTGACCTCCGCGCCGAGCGCCTTCGCGATCTGGACCGCGAAGGTCCCGACGCCGCCGGACGCGCCGAGCACGAGCACTCGGCGGCCGGCTTCGACGCCGCCCAGGCGGAGCGCCTGGAGCGCGGTGACCGCGGCCGTCGGGAGGGCCGCCGCCTCCTCGAAGGCGAGGCCGGCGGGCGGGGCGACCAGCGCATCGTCCGCCGCGACGGCGAACTGGGCGAAGGCCCCGCTCGCCCAGCCGACCACGGGGTCGCCGGGCCGCCAGGCCGTGACGCCGGCGCCGACCGCGACGACCGTGCCGGCGACGTCCGTGCCGGGCACGGGACGCTTAGGGCGGGTGAGCCCGTAGGACAGGCGGGCCGCGTACGGCACGCCCTCGATGGCGAGCCCGTCGCCGCGATTGATGCCGGCGGCGCGGACCCGGACGACCACCTGGTGGTCGTCGGGGATGGGCATGGCGACCTCGTGCTGCTCGAGATCGGCGGGCGACCCGTAACGGTCGAGACGGACGGCGCGGATGGTGGTGGGGAGTGCGGTATTCATGTGCTTCACGCTAGGAATCGGCGGGGTGCCCGGTCTTGGCATCGCGGGCCGGTTCCTTGACCGTTCCGGCCACGGGCGGCCTACGGTGGGGTGACCGGGGCCGATGCACGGGCCCGGTCCGGTTCGGCGGCCCCTCTGGAGCGGGGTTGCGTTCGGGAGGGGGCGCATGAGCAGCGTGCGGAGCTCCGTGGTTCGGGTCATCGCGACCGTCGCGAGCGCGCCGGCCACCCCGGCGGAGCTGCTCGGGAGCATCGGGCTCAAGGCCGGCGTGGACCCGGCGCGCGCGGCCCAGGAGCGCGTCCCCGCGGACCAGTACTACGACCTCCTCGAGCGCGCGACCCTGCCCGACGACCACGGCCTCCCCTACCGCTACGGCGAGCGGCTGCACGCCGACGACCTGTCCGCGCTGGGGCTCGGGTTGAAGACCGCCGAGACGCTGCGCGATTCGCTGCGGCGGCTCGTGCGGTACATCGTGCTGCTGAGCGACACGCTCGAGTACGCGCTGCTCGACCTGCCCGACGGCGGGGCGACGCTCACGCTGTCCCGGCCGGCGCATCGGCGCGGGGCACGGCTCGCGAACGAGTGCGCGTTCGCGGCGGTCATGAAGGCGCTGTCCGAGGCGGCCGGAAGCCGCGTGGTGCCGCGCGAGGTGGCCTTCCGGCATCCGCGCCCGGCCTCCATCACCGAGGCGCACTCGTACTTCGGCTGCCCGGTCGCCTTCGGAGCCGAGCGCAACGCGCTCGTGTTCGGCGCGTCGACGCTGGCCACGCGGGGGCGGCTCGCGGATCAGGGGCTGTCGTCGTTCCTGCTCGCGCACCTCGAGGAGCTGAGGGCGGGCGAGGGCGAGCGCTCGCTGGTCGAGTCGGTGCACGCGACCGTCACCGACCTGCTGCCGGACGGGCCTCCCAGCAAGGCCGTGATCGCGCGGCGGCTGGGGCTGAGCGAGCGGACCCTGCACCGGCGCCTCGCCGAGGAGGGCGAGACGTATCAGGCGATCACCGCCCGCGCGCGGCGCGAGGGCGCCGAGGCGCTGCTGGCCGATGCACGGCACTCGCTCGCCGAGGTCGCTTTCCTCACGGGGTTCTCCGACCAGAGCGCGTTCCACCGCGCGTTCAAGGGGTGGACGGGGCGGACGCCGGCGGAGTTCCGGGGGTCGGTGGTGGAAGGGGTCTAGGGATCGTCCGTGGCGCCGGCGAGGTATTGCCGCCGCGCCTTGGGTCCGCCGCGCCGATCCGGCCCGGCAGCGCCGAAGCGCGCCGCGCCGGGTCCCGCCGAGATCCCGTGCAGCAGCACGCTCAGCAGGATCGTGAGCGAGACCGTCGCCACCACGGTGCCGACCACGGGCTCCTCGGAGGCGGCGAGCGCCTCGACCGCGAACAGGGCGAAGATCACCGAGGCGAGCCCGCGCGGCCCGAACCAGCCGAGGAACAGGACATCCCGGCGTGGCAGGCCCGTGCCGATCAGCGCAATCGCGACGGGCACCATCCGCAGGACGGTCAGGGCGAGCAGCGCGTACAGGAACGCGGCGGGACTGCCATAGGCGACGATCACGGGCACGAGGCCCGCGCCGAAGAGGAACCACAACGCGAGCGCGAGCATCTCGCCGCCCAATTCGGGGAGCACGACCACGGACTCGGCGTCGGCCTCGGCCTCGGCGAGGCGCCCACGCGTGGCCCCGCTGAAGGCGAGGCCCCCGACGAACGCCGAGATGAAGGCGTTGCCGCCGGCCGCATGCGCCGCGGCGAACGACGCGATCGCGAGGGCCAGCACGGCGATCTGCAGCGCGCCCCGCGGGGCCCAGCGCCGACGCGAGGCGATGGTGGCGGCGAGGCCGCCCACGACCCCGACGACCAGGCCGATCGCGGCGCCGACCACGAGCTCGAGAAACGCTCGCTCCGCGGCGACCGACTCGCTCGCGGAGGTCACGCCGAGCGCGCTCGCGCTCATGACCAGCGCCAGCGTGACCACCGGCGTCGCGATCCCGTCGTTGAGGCCGCTGTCGACGTTGAGCGACCGCCGGAGCCGCAGGGGGACGCGACGGTCCTCGATCACGGGCGCGCTGAGCGCGGCGTCCGTCGGGGCCAGCGCCGCACCGACGAAGAGCGCGAGCGCCCACGACATGCCGGGGCCGAGGATCATTGCCGCGGCGGTGCCGAGCGCGATCGCGAGCGGCAGGCCGATCCCCAGCAGCCGCACCGGGAGGGAGGCCTCGCGTCGCAGCGCCCGGAGGTCGATCCGCGACGCGTCGGCGAAGAGGATGAGCGCGAGCGTCAGCTCCGCCACGGCCCGGGCCGAGGCCGCCTCGACGTCGATCGGGATCGGGCCCCACCATGGATTTGCGAGGAGCAGGCCCGCCGCCGTGAAGACCATGGGCCCGGTGATGTTGCGGCGCGACAGCACGCCCGACATGACCGCCCATCCCGCGATCAGCAGCGCGAGCGCGGTGGCGGAGGCGACGTTCACCGGCCCTCCCCTCCCCCGCATCGGCGGCTCACCAGGCCTGATAGCACCACGCTACGCCCGCGACTTCGGCGCCGCTCGGAGACGCGAGACCGCCCCGGGCGCTCGTGCCGCGGACGCCCGCGAGGGCATGGACACGGGCGCGTACCGTGGATGGGGTGTCGGGCGAACTGCCTCGCCGCACCGATCACGTGGTGATCGGTGCGGGCCAGGCCGGTCTCGTGGCGAGTTGGCACCTGCAGCGAGCCGGCCGCGACCACATCGTGGTGGATCGACGGGCGTCCCTGGGCGGCGGCTGGCAGGACCGCTGGGACGCGTTCCGCCTCGTCGGTCCGGCGTGGACCACCTCGCTGCCGGGAGCGCCCTACGCGGGCGGCGACCCCGAAGGATTCATGGGGCGCGATGAGGTGGTCGCGCGCATGGCGACGTACGCGGACGGCATCGGCGCGCCGGTGGCGCTCGACACCTCGATCTCCCGCCTGAGCCCTACGGACGACGGGTGGCACCTCGACACCAGCCGCGGCCCGCTGACCGCCCGCCAGGTGACGGTGGCGACCGGAGGATTCCACCGCCCGCACATCCCCCCGGTCGCCGCGGCGCTGCCCGCGAGCATCCGTCACCTCCACTCGCACGACTATCGGCGCGAGTCGGACCTCCCCGACGGAGCCGTGCTCATCGTCGGCACCGGGCAGACCGGCACGCAGCTCGCCGAGGAGCTCATGGACGCCGGCCGCGAGGTCTTCCTGTGCATCGGCCATGCCGGTCGGGCGCCTCGGCGCTATCGGGGCGAGGACATCTTCGTCTGGATGCGGCGCCTGGTCGACGACGGTCCGCGCGTGGGCGTCGAGCTCCCCACCGCGGCGCAACTGCCGGACCCGGCCATGCGGGTCGCGGGCAACGCCCAACTGTCCGGGCACAAGGGCGGGCATTCCCCCGACCTGCGTGCGCTCGGACGCGACGGCGCGCACCTGGTCGGACGGCTGGAGGCCTGTTCAGGCGACTGGTGCCGACTGGGAGGCGACGTGGCCGCGACGCTCGATCAGATCGACCGCTTCTTCGAGGACGGCGTCCAGCAACTCTTCGATGCCTTCATCGACGCCGCTGGCATCGATGCGCCTCCCGCGGCGCCGCAGGCGACGGCGGACTTCACGCCGAAGCCGGTCGACGAGCTCGATCTCGGCGCGGCCGGCATCGCGACCGTCCTGTGGGCCACCGGCTACCGCCAGGATCTGAGCTGGATCGACGCGCCCGCGACGGACGCGATGGGCTTCGCGATCCAGGAGCACGGGATCTCACCGCTCCCCGGGCTGTCCTTTCTGGGCGGGCTCTGGCAGCACGACTCGACGTCGTCCACCCTCGTAGGCCTCGAGCGGGACGCCCGCCTGTGGGCAACGGGTCTCGGGCTGCCGGCCTGAGCGATATCGCGGTGGCCGGTACGTGGCGAACCGCCTGCGCGCGCGGTTGATTCGCCCCGGGGCGCTCGGACTCCACGTGGCTCAGGTGGTGAGCCGTCTGCGGACCGGCCCCGATCCGGGCGCGGTGCTAGCGTCGTGAATGCCAGCGGAAGGAGTCCCGGTGACCGCACAGACGCCCTCCGGAACCGAGGCCCCCGCCACGCGCGGACCCATGAGCGTCATCGCGATGCTCGCCGCGGCGCAGTTCGTCATGGTGCTGGACACCACGGTGATGAACGTCTCCATCTCGCAGGTGGTCGCGGACCTGAACACCACCGTGCTGGGCCTCCAGGGCGCGATCACGATCTACACGCTCGTCATGGCCTCCCTCATGCTCCTCGGCGGCAAGCTGAGCGACCGCTGGGGCGCGAAGCGGGCCTTCGCGATCGGCCTGCTGGTCTACGGCGCGGGATCGCTGACCACGGCGGTCGCACCGTCGCTTCCCGTGCTGCTGGTCGGCTGGTCACTCCTCGAAGGAATGGGCGCGGCCCTGGTGATCCCCGCGATCGCCGCGCTGATCATCCGCACCTACGACGGCAGGCAGCGCGTGATGGCCTACGGCGTCCTGGGCGCGGTGGCCGGCGCCTCGGCGGCGGTGGGGCCGCTCATCGGCGGCTGGGTCACGACAGTGGCGAGCTGGAGGGTGGTGTTCGCCGGCGAGACCGTGCTCGTCATCATCATCACGCTCTTCCTGCGGCTCATTCCCGCCACGGCGGCGCGCAAGTCGCATCTGGACGTCGGCGGCGTGGCGCTGTCCGTCGCCGGCCTGGGAATCGGCGTCTTCGCCGTCCTCCGGTCGAGCCAGTGGGGATGGGTGCTGCCCGGGACGCAACTGCCCCAGATCGGCGGCCGGGAGATCGCCCCGCTCGGACTGTCCCCCACGATCTGGCTGCTCGTGCTCAGCGGATTCCTGCTGGTGTGGCTCCATCGCTATGAGGAGAAGGTCAAGGCCGCAGGCAGGGAACCCCTGGTCGACCTCTCGCTGCTGAAGATCCTCCCGCTGCGCGCGGGCCTCATCATGCTCGCGGCGCAGCAGTTCATCACGCTCGCCACCTTCTTCGTGCTGCCGCTGTACCTGCAGTCGGTGCTCGGCTTCGACGCGCTGCGGACCGGCATCACCATCCTCCCCTTGTCGATCGCCCTGTTCGTCTGCGCCCTCGTAGGCGCCTCGCTGTCCACCAGGCTCCGGCCCCGGCAGATCGTCGGGCTGGGAGTGTTCTCGATGCTCGCGGGCGAGGTCGTGGCCCTGGCGTTCGTGCGCCCGGCCCTGGACAACGCGGGCTTCGGAGTGGGGCTGGCGCTCATCGGCGCCGGCCTGGGACTGCTGGCGTCGCAACTGGGCAACGTCATCATGTCCTCGGCACCGCCCGGGCGCGGAGGCGAGGCCGGGGGCCTGCAGGGCACCGCGCAGAACCTGGGGGCATCGCTCGGCACCGCGGTCATCGGGTCGGTCCTCATCGGGGTGCTGGCGTCGCGCTTCTCCGAGGTCATCGGGGCCCAGGAGGGCCTGTCCGCGGACCTCCGTGTCGCAGCGAGCCAGGCGGTGGCCGAGAACGCCAACTTCCTCTCCGCGGAGGACGTACGGAGCGCGACCTCCGCCGCCGGTCTGAGCGAGACCGAGGTGTCGCTGATCGTCGAGTCGTACAGCGAGGCCCAGCTCAACGCGCTGCGCGGCGCGCTGGCCGGCATCGCGCTGTTCGCGGTCGCCGCGCTGGCCTACCTGCGCGGGTTGCCGCAGCGCTACGCGCAGTACGCTCCCGAGCAGGACCCGCCTCCCGCGCCCGAGCGGCAGGCGTAGCGCCGCCGCCGGGTCGAGGTGTCGCCTCAGTCGGCGAAGGCGACGCGGCGCAGCAGGGCGATCAGGGTCTCGCGCTCGGACGGCGTGAGCGTGGGGTGGAGGGTGCGCTCGGCCTCGAGCGCCGCGGCGCGCGCCTCGCCCGCGAGGGTGCGCCCCGCTGCCGTGGCGGTGACGGTACGCGCGCGGCGGTCGCGCGGGTCCGGGAGCCGCTCGATGAGCCCCCGGCCTTCGAGCGCATCCACCAGGCCCACCACCTGGCTGGGGTCCAGGCGCAGGAAGGCGGCGATCTCGCGCTGCGTGGGCGCGGGGTCCTCCCCCGCCACCAGGGCGAGCAGCGCGTAGGACCGCACGTTGAGGTCGAGCGGCTTGAGGACGGCGTTGGCGGCGGAGATCGACAGCGCGTTCGCCCGCGCGATCAGGAAGCTCAGGTCGTCGCCCAGTCGGCCGCCCTCGGCGGCACTCGTCCCCTCCATCCGGACCTCCCTCCCGCATCGGCGCCACAACTTGACAATCTCAACTATAGAGAATAGCAATGACTTGTCCAGGCCGCCTTACCTGCAGGAGTCGACGATGACCCGCTATGAACCGGCGATCGACGTGACCGCGCTCGACGCGATCGACGTCCACGTCCACATCGAGGCCGGCGCGCACGGCCACGCGTCGCTGCCGCCCGACCTGGTCGCGGCGGCGTCGAAGTACTTCGCGGTCGACGCCTCCGGCCTGGGCCTCGACGCCGTCGCCGACTACTACCGCGAGCGCCGCACCGCCGCCGTGGTCTTCACCGTCGACGCGGAGACCTCGCTGGGCCACGCGCCCGTCGACAGCGCCGAGATCGCCGCCGGCGCCGCCCGCCACCCCGACGTGCTCGTCCCGTTCGGCTCGGTGGACCCCCACCGGGAGGACGCGCTCGACCGCATGCGCCGCCTGGTCGAGGATCACGGGGTGCGCGGCTTCAAGTTCCACCCCACCGTGCAGGCCTTCGATCCGAGCGACGAACGCTGGTATCCGCTGTACGCGGCCATGGAGGACGCGGGTGTGGTGGCGCTGGTCCACACGGGGCAGACGGGCATCGGCGCGGGGATGCCCGGCGGCAGGGGCCTGCGACTCGCCTACTCGAACCCGATGCTGCTCGACGGCGTGGCCGCGGACTTCCCCACCCTGCAGATCGTGATGGCGCACCCCAGCGTCCCGTGGCAGGACGAGGCGATCTCGGTCGCGACCCACAAGCACAACACGTGGATCGACCTGTCGGGCTGGAGCCCCAAGTACTTCCCGGAGCAGCTGGTGAGGAACGCGAACTCGATCCTCAAGCGGCGGGTGCTGTTCGGCTCGGACTTCCCCATGCTCACCCCGGACCGCTGGCGCCGGGACGTCGAGCAGACGGCGCTGAAGCCGGAGGTGCTGCCCGGCATCCTCAAGGACAACGCGGTCCGCCTCCTGGGCCTGGGGAGCTGACGTGACCGCCGCGGCCGTCTCGGCCGGCCTCGCGACCGACCCCTACGGCTTCGCCGCGACCCACCTGAGCCCCGCCGCGCGCGCGGCGCTCGAACGGCTCGAGCGCACGCTCCACCAGGAGGTCCGCCCGCTCCTCGCCCAGGCATGGGACACCGGGACCATGCCCGACGCGATCCTCGACGCGCTCGTGCCGCTCGACCTGATGCACCCCGCCGGCGTCGACCCGGCGGAGGCGGGCTCGTCGATGTTCGCCGGCTTCCGCAACTACGTGCTCGCCCGCACGGACGTCTCGGTCGCGACGCTGTACAACGCGCAGTCGGGGCTGTTCCGCACGGCGGTGCGACTGGGCGGCTCGCCCGCGCAGGCGGCACGCCTCGACCCGCGCATCGCCGCCTTCACGCTGCGCGGCGTCTTCGCGCTCACCGAGCCCGACCACGGCTCGGACATCGCGGGCGGCATGGCCACGCGCGCCACGCGCGACGGCGACGCATGGACGCTCACCGGCGCGAAGCGGTGGATCGGCGGGGCGGCCGCGGCGGACGTGCTGGCCGTGTTCGCGCGCGACGAGGCCGACGGGCAGGTCAAGGCCTTCCTGGTGCCCCGGACCGCGCCGGGCGTGACCCTCACCCCCATGACCGGCAAGATCGCCCTGCGGCCCATGCAGAACGCGGACATCCTCCTCGACCGCGTGCGCGTGACCGAGGCCGACCGCCTTCAGGGCGTGAATGGGTGGCGGGACGTCGCACGGATGCTGGGCGCGATGCGCTCGGACGTCGCCTGGATCGCGACCGGCCTGCAGGCCGGCGCCCTCGACGCGGCCCTGCGCTACGTGGCCGAGCGCGAGCAGTTCGGCCGCCCGATCGCGGGCTTCCAGCTGGTCCAGGAGAAGCTCGCGCGCATGCTGGGCAATCTCACGGCGTCGCTGGGGATGGTGGCGCAGCTCTCGGCCCGCCAGGACGCGGGGACCTGGGACGATGCAGCCTCGGCCCTAGCGAAGATGCAGACCTCCCTCCTGGCCCGCGAGACCGTCGCGCTGGGTCGGGAGGTGCTGGGCGGGAACGGGATCCTGCTCGAGAACCACGTCGCCCGCTTCTTCGCCGATGCGGAGGCCGTCTATTCGTACGAGGGCACCCACGAGATCAACGCGCTGGTGGTGGGGCGAGCCCTCACCGGCGCCTCGGCCTTCGTGTAGACGACCCCCAGAAGTTGACCGCAACAATCATTGACGTTCTCAACTAAAGGTGCTTGACTGGCGCCACGGACAAAGGAGTTCACGGATGACCACCCACGCCACGCCCCTCGCGGGCAAGACCGCCATCGTCACCGGCTCCGGCCGCGGACTGGGACTCGCCTACGCGCAGGAGCTCGCCCGCCAGGGCGCCGCCGTGGTGATCAACGACGTCGACGAGGCCACCGCCGCGGACGCGGTCGCGTCGATCGAGGCCCTCGGTGGCCGCGCCACCGCCGTGGTCGCCCCCGTGGGCCCCACCGCCACGGCCGATGCGCTCGTCGCCGCGGCCGTCGACACGTTCGGCGGGCTCGACATCCTGGTGACCAACGCGGGCGTGCTGCGCGACACCGTGCTCTGGAAGATGACCGACGACGACTTCGACACCGTCATCTCGGTGCACCTGCGCGGCACCTTCACGTGCGTGCGCGCCGCCGCGACGTGGATGCGCGAGCACGAGGTCGCCGGCCGCATCATCTGCATCGGCTCGCCCACCGGACAGCGCGGCAACTTCGGCCAGACCAACTACGCCGCCGCGAAGGCCGGCATCGTGGGCATGGTCCGCACGTGGGCGCTCGAGCTCAAGCGCGCGGGGATCACCGCGAACGCGGTCATCCCCATCGCCGCAACCGCGATGACCGCCACCGTGCCGTACTTCGCCGCGGCCGTGGAGGCCGATGCGGCGGGCGAGCCGATGCCGCCGTTCTTCCGCCACGACCTGGGCTTCGGCACCTCCGACGACGTCGCGCCGCTGGTCGCCTACCTCGCCTCCGACGCCGCGGCCGGGTTCAGCGGCCAGGCCGTGGGCATCGGCGGCGACCGCCTCCAGCTCTGGTCGCACCCGGAGGCCGTCGTCACGGCCTACCGCGAGGGCGGCTGGACACCCCAGGCGCTCGCCGAGGACTTCCCGACCCTGATCGGCGACGCCCGCCAGAGCGTCGGCGAGAAGTTCCCCGCCCTGCCCGAAGACCTGGTCCGCACCCAACCCGTGGCCTGACGCCGCATCGTCCCCAAGGAGTCCCCATGACCGCCACCACCACCATCGTGAAGTACACCGACATCCCCTCGCTCGCCGGCCAGGACCTGGGATGGTCCTCCTGGCTCGAGGTCACCCAGGAGCGGGTGAACCTGTTCGCGGACGCGACCGACGACCACCAGTGGATCCACACCGACCCCGAGCGCGCGACCGCGGAGAGCCCTTTCGGCGGACCCATCGCCCACGGCTTCCTGTCGCTGTCGCTCGCGACCCGGTTCTGGACGGAGCTGCTCGACGTCGAGGGCGTGACCACCAAGGTCAACTACGGGCTCGACAAGGTCCGCTTCGTGTCCCCCGTCGCCGTGGGCGCCCGCGCCCGCATGAACGCCGTCATCGCCGAGGTCACCGAGGTGCGCGGCGGCTACCAGCTCACCGTCGACCAGACCATCGAGGTCGAGGGCGGCACCAAGCCGGCGGTGGTCGCGCGCGGGCTGTACCGCTTCTACGCCTGACGGCACCAGCCCACCCGGCCGCGCGCCGGAGCCACCCTTCTCACGCTGCAACGAGGCACTCATGAGGAATCAAGGACTGGGCGACTGGATCGCCCGCCGCCGCATCAAGTCCGCCGGCGACCTCGCCCTCATCGGCGAGGACCGCACCTACCGGTACGAGGAGTTCGCGGACAGGATCGCACGGCTGGCCAACGCGCTCGCCGACCGCGGACTCGCCAAGCGTGACCGCCTGGTCTACCTGGGCAACAACCACGCCGACTTCCTCACCACGTTCTTCGCGTGCGGCACGCTGGGCGCGATCTTCGTGCCGCTCAACACCCGGCTCGCGCCGCGCGAGCTCGAGTACATGATCGAGGACTCCGGGGCCGTGTTCCTGGTCACGCACCACTCGACGCGGGACCTCGCGCGCGCCGCAGCCTGGTCCAGCGGGATCCGCAAGCGCCTGGTGGTCGGCGGGCCCGCGGAGCTGCCCGCGGTCGAGTCCTTCGACGAGGTGGTCGAGGCGGCCAGTCCCGCGCTGCGCGACGAGGAGGTCTCGCTCGAGGATCCGGCGATGATCCTCTACACGTCCGGAACCACCGGCCGACCCAAGGGCGCGGTCCTCACCCACGGCAACCTCACCTGGAACGTGTTCAACGCGATCGTCGACTACGACGTCACCTCGACGGACGTCTCGCTCATGATGTCGCCCATGTTCCACGTCGCCTCGCTGTCGATGGGGGCGCTGCCGGCCCTGCTCAAGGGCGGCGCGGTGGTGCTGCAGGAGAAGGTCGAGCCCGGCGCGGTGCTCGCCGCGATCGAGGAGCACGGCGTCACCAGCCTCTCGGGGGTGCCCACCACCTTCCAGTTCCTGTCGGAGCATCCCGCCTGGGACACCACCGACCTGTCGAGCATCCGCAAGCTCACGTGCGGCGGCTCGGCGATGCCGCTGCGGGTGATCGAGGCCTACGAGGCGCGCGGGTTGGCGTTCTCGAGCGGGTACGGACTCACCGAGTCCTCCCCCGGCGCCACGTCGCTGCCGGTGCGAAAGGCGAGCGAACACGTGGGCACCGCGGGACTGTCGCACTTCTTCACGGATGTGCGCATCGTGGGCCCCGAGGGTGAGGTGCTGGCCCCCGGCGAGCAGGGCGAGATCCAGATCTCCGGCCCCAACGTGATCCGCGACTATTGGCGTCGCCCCGAGGCGAGCGCGGAGGCGCATGACGGCGCGTGGCTGCGGTCCGGGGACGTCGGCTGGCTCGACGAGGACGGCTACCTCACCGTGACCGACCGGCTCAAGGACATGATCATCTCCGGCGGCGAGAACGTGTACCCCGCCGAGATCGAGCAGCTGATCATGGAGAACGCGGGGATCCGCGCGACCGCGGTGATCGGGGTGCCCGACGACCGCTGGGGCGAGGTTCCGCTCGCCGTCATCGCCCTCCACGAGGGTGCGACGGTGACGGCCGACGAGGTACTCGCGCATCTCAAGGGTCGGCTCGCCCGCTACAAGCAGCCCAAGGCCGTGGTGATCGTCGAGGACCTGCCCCGCACCGCGAGCGGCAAGGTCCGCAAGGTGGACCTGCGGCGGCAGTTCCCGGCGCTGCCGGATCCCGCGCGCTGAGTCCGGCGGCTGAGCTCGCCTGCCGAGTCAGCGCGCTGACTCCGCCTCCCGAGCCAGCCGCCCGGCCCCGCCCCCGGGCGGGGTCAGCGCACCAGGAGCGGCTGCGCCTCGGCCGTCGGCAGCCCCGCATGGCGTCGGCGACCCGCGCGGACCACGACCGCGAGCGCGGCGACGTGGATGGCGGTGAACAGCACGCTGGGAACGTACGCGATCTCGATCTGCGCGGCGAACGCGAGCCCGATGTCCCACGCGTGGAGCACCACCGGCACGGCGAAGATGATCCCGTCGCGACGCAGGTCCAGCGGGCGGTCGAGCTTCGCGTACCGGAGCACCAGGAAGGTCGCGACGCTCAGGTTGAGCACCAGCATGACGCTCTCCGCGACGAGCGTGCCCTGCGGGGCCAGCGGCCACGCGTAGAGCAGGAACAGGTTGATGGGCGACACGAGCACGATGAGGGACGGGACGATCGCGACCAGCGGCCCGCTCGTGCGCAGCCATCCGATGTTCTTGCGCTCGGCGAGACGCTGGACCAGCGCCACCGCGAAGCAGTAGTAGAGGATCATCGTGAACCATCCCGAGAAGTTGAACACCGGGATGCCGAAGAAGCCGCCCTCGTAGGTCATGGTCCAGTTCCACTGCCCCGACGCGACGCCGTCGATGGTGTGGACGTCGAAGACGTTGGCGGGGTCGATCGTCATGTCCTGGATCGATCCCCAGAGCCCGGCGAGGAACGGCGCCACCCACCACGGCAGGCGCAGGTGCTCGGCGAGCCACAGCGCGCAGTACACGCCGACCGCTTCGACGAGCAGGATGCTGAGCGGCACCTTGCCGATCATCATGATGCGTTCGGCGCTGTAGTCGTAGATGTTCTGCCACACGCCGACGTTCTCGAACGTCGCGGCGAAGATGACGAAGCCGAGCAGGGTGAGGACATGGCGCGTCGCCGCGGGGCGCGCGGTCGCGTGAATGAGACACGCGACGAACACCACGAGGGAGAGCATCTCGTAGAGGAACCAGGACACGGGCGTGCCGAAGATCATGAGCCGTCCTTGATCTGATCGATGAGCGGGAGTTTCTGTCGGACGGCAAAAAGTTACCATGGCGTCGTGACGATCACAGACGGCTCGACCGAGTCCGGCCGAACCGCCCAGCCCGCCCGCGCCCGGATCGGCCGACCCCCCAAACTCAGCCGCGACAGCATCGTCGCCGCGGCGCGCGGGCTCGACCGAGCACAGATGTCGGTGACCGCGGTCGCGGACGCGCTGGGCGTCGCGCGCAACGCCGTCGCCTACCACGTGGGCGGCCGCGACGAGCTGGTCGCGCTCGTGATCGAGAGCGAGCTCGAGGAACGGCTCGCGCCGCTCGAGGTGCCCGTGGACGACTGGAGGCGGGCAATCAAGGTCGCATCGGAGGGCATGCTCGACGCGCTCGTCGCGTGCGGCCCGGCCGCGCTCGCGATCACCCGCGCGCCGCGCACCGGGTTCCTGGGACCGTCGGAGCAGCTCCTCGTGGCACTCACCCGTGCGGGATTCTCCGATGCGGCGGCCGGCCGCGCGCTCGCTCTGCTGTCCGAGGTCGTCTACGCGGCCGCGCGGTACACGCTCGAGACCGAGCCCGGGCACGGCCGCCCGCGCGACGAGGAGCTGGCTTCGGTGAGCGCGGCCGCCGCGCGCCGCTTCCCCACCTTCGTGCGCGTATTCGAGGAGAGCTGGACACCTCGGGAGCAGCTGGACTTCGCGCTCGAGGTCATCATCGCCGGGCTGGAGGCGAGCCGGGCAGGGGCTGCGGACTGACCAGTGCACGGTCAGGTGCGGGAGAGGAATCCTGCGCGAGGGCGCTCGGCCCTGCCGCCCGAGGGGGCGGACGGGCTCGCCGATGCGCGGGGCAACGCCGCCGCACAGGAAGCCATCCGGGCGGTCCACCGCGCCTACCGTGCGCAGCGAGGGGTTCGGCTGTATTGCAGCCCTGCCGCGTTGCTGGGATACTGAGGGCATGTCCTCCGCATCGTTCCACGGCTACGTCGGCGTCCAGCGCCGCGGATTGATCGCGCTGCCCACCGATCTGCGTCGCCGGCTCCATCTGGACGAGCCGGGTGCCCAGGTGGAGGTCACCGAGCGCTCCGACGGCGTGATCGAGTTGCGCCCGGCACTGCCGGTGGATGCCGCGCAGGCCTGGTTCTGGACCGAGCGCTGGCAGGAGCGCGAGCGGGAGGTCGACGATCATGTGGCGGCCGGCCGCGTCACCGTCCACTCGGATGGCGACGACTTCCTCGCCCACCTCGATCGCTTGTGAAGTTCGAGACCACACCGGCCTTCGATGCTGACGTGCGACGGCTCAAGCCGGAGCACCTGGTCGAGTTCCGCAAGGTGCTCCGGGACAAGTTTGTCCCCGCGTGCGACGCCTTCGCGGCAGACCCCGCAACGTCGTGGCCAGCGTCTCTTCGCGTGAAGTCCGTGCGCTCGGCACCGGGCGTCCTCGAGATGACGTGGTCGTTCTCCTCGCCAGACGGGCGCGCCACCTTCGAGCTGCTCACGGTAGGCGGCGAGTTGCGCATACGGTGGCGCCGGGTCGGCGACCATGCCGTCTTCAGGGATCCTTGAGCCTGACCGCCACGAGGCTCGGCTCATGGCGAGAGAATGGGGCGGCAAGCGGCAGGCCGCCATTCACCGGATTCCAGCCGAGGACACTCAGAGGCGGATGAGCTGGCCGATACGCCGGGTTCTGTCTCTCACGCCGAGGCGCGAGGGGCGGCCATCCATCTAGGCCCTGGATTGCTCCAGGGCTCGAGCAACCTACCCGAGTACTCGGGCGAGCAGCCCTCGTACGCACTCTGTCTGGTCTTGCTCCGGGTGGGGTTTACCTTGCCGCTCCTGTCACCAGTCGCGCGGTGAGCTCTTACCTCACCCTTTCACCCTTACCCCGCCGCCGAGGCGACGTGGCGGTCTTCTCTCTGTGGCACTGTCCCGCGGGTCACCCCGGGTGGCCGTTAGCCATCACCCTGCTCTGTGGAGCCCGGACGTTCCTCGGGATCCGAAGATCACGCGGCCGCCTGGCCAACTCATCCGCCCGGCAAGGATAGCGAAGGGACGATGCAGGGGTCGACTCTCGTCGAGCCCCGCACCGTCCCTCGGGTCGAGTCGGGCCTGTCAGCCCTCGTCGGTCAGCAGCCGGTAGAGGTCCCTGCGGGCTCCCGCCAGGATCTGGGCCACCTTCTGGGCGTCCTCCTCGGAACGCGACTGGCGCGTCACGTGGATGGCCGCGTCGCGCAGCTGCATCATCTCCTCGCGCACCCGGGCCGAGCCGTCGTCGGCGCGGGGGCCGGCGAACAGCGCATCGGCGTCCGGCGCGTTGTCCTGGACCCAGGTGCGGCCGGCGTCCGTGAGCGAGGCGACCTTGCGGCCGTCCACCTGGTCGATCGCGACCAGGCCCTCGTCCTCGAGCGCCTGCAGCGCCGGGTAGATGGAGCCGGGGCTGGGCGACCAGGCGCCGGAGGTGCGCTCCTCGATCGCGCGGATCAGGTCGTAGCCGTGGCGCGGCTGCTCGGCCAGCAGGACCAGGATCGCGGCGCGCACGTCGCCGCGCGCCCGCCCCCCTCGTCCCCCGCGACCGCGGCCGCGAGGTCCGGGGCCGAAGCCTCCGCCCGGGCCGAAGCCTCCGGGTCCGGGGCCGAACCCCGGACCGAAGCCGTGCTCGTCGCCGTGACCGTGACGGCCCCGGTGATGCCTGCCGTGGGATCGGTCGGTGCCGCCCCACTCGCCGCTGGACCAGTTGTTCGTGTCGATGTTCGTCATGTCGAACTCCCTTCGATATTCGTCGACACGCACACGATATATCGCGTAAGTGACGGCGTCAAGGGTTCGACTCGGGGCCCTCGTCGCTCTCGGAACGGCCCGCGCCCTCACCCTCAACCTCAACCTCGACCTCGCCCGCAGCCCCCTCTTCACCGCCATCGGCCGCGACGTCCCACCGCGTCCCCTCGAGGTCCCCGCGCAGCACGCCCGTCACGCGGTCCACCGCGGCGCCGACGGTGGGCGCGAAGCGGTCGGCCGGGAACCGGTCGGCCACGCCGTAGCGACGCAGCGTGTCCACCACCGGGTCCTTCATCTCAGCAAACACGAGCGTCACGCCGTGCTTCGCCAGCCACTCCTCGAGCTCGACCAACTGGTCCACGGCCGTGGTGTCGACCGCCGTGATGGGCTCGGAGGCCAGGATGACGGTCGTCACGTCCGGCCCCGCGGCCTTCACCCTGGCCCGCACCCAGCGGGCGAACGCCTCGCCGTTGGCGAAGAACAGCGGCGCGTCGAACCGCACGATCACCAGGCCGGGGATCCGCTCGCCCTGCTCGGGGAAGCGCGTGAGGTCGTGATAGCCGCGCAGCCCGTGCACGCGCCCCAGCTCCGCCCGGTACGGCCGCCACGACCGGCGCACGAACGCGAACATCGACAGCACCACCGCCGCGCCGATCCCCTCGAGCACCCCGAACACCAGCACTCCCGTGAGCGCCGCCATCGACAGGCCCAGCTCGATCTTGTCGATGCGCCACAGCGTCCTGACGGCCTTGACGTCGATGAGCGTGATGACGGCCGCGATCACTACCGCGGCGAGCGTGGCCTTGGGCAGCACCACGGTGAGCCCGGGCATCAGCAGCATGAAGACCACGAGCAGCACGGCGCCCACGACGCCGGTGAGCTGGCTCTTCGAGCCGGCCTGCTCCGCGACGGGCGTGCGGGACGAGGAGGCGGAGATGGGGAAGCCGCCCATCGCTCCCCCGGCGATGTTCGCGATCCCGATGCCCCGGAGCTCGTCGCTGCCGCGCACCGTCTCGCCGCGCCGCGCGGCGAGGGTGCGCGACAGCACCGCAGAGTCCGTGAAGGCCACGAGCGCGATGCCCAGCGCGGGGATCGCCAGGTCCTTGACGTCCGACCACTCCAGCCCGCCCAGGGCCGGGGCCGGGAGGCCCTGGGGCAGGGCGCCCACGGTGGGTAGCGCATCGGCCAGAGAGAAGGCCCATGTCACGACCATGGCGACCACGACCGCGACCAGCACGCCGGGCACCGGGAACTTCACCCGCCGCAGTACCAGGATGATCGCGAGCGAGCCCACGCCGATCGCGGCGGCGGTGGGGCCCACGGCGCCGTCGGCGAGGGCGCGTCCGATCTCCACGACGCGCGCGCCGATGCCGTCCGCGTCCACCGAGAATCCGAGCAGCGTGGGGATCTGGGACACGATGACGATCAGCGCGATCGCGTTGAGGTATCCGAGCCGGACCGGTTTGGACAGCAGATCCGTGACGAAGCCCAGGTTGACCACGCCGGCGAGCAGCATGACCAGGCCGACCATGATGGCGAGGAGGCCCGCGAGGGCGACGGCGCGGTCGTCGTCGCCCAGGGCGAGCGGCAGAATGGCCGCGCCGATGATGGGCGCGAGCGCCGAGTCCGGGCCCAGCACCAGGATCCGCGACGGCCCTACCAGCGCGTATGCGAGCAGCGGGATGACGGTCGCGTACAGGCCGGTCACCGGGGGCAGGCCCGAGACCTGGGCGTAGCCCATGCCCGCGGGGATGAGCAGCGCGGTGACCACGATGCCCGAGCGGATGTCCGGCCACAGCCACGCGCGCTTGTATCGCCGGGCGGTGCGCACGCCCGGCAGCCAGCGCTCGAGCGTCGTCGCCAAAGTGGGCCTCCGCCTCCATCCTTGCGCATGTCCGGGCCCACTACCCTGGCGACCGTGCTCATCCTCCTGCCGCCCTCCGAGGGCAAGACCGCGCCCGCCGCCGGCGACCCCGTCGACCTCGCCGGGCTCTCGCACCCCGGCCTCGAGGAGCCGCGCCGGCGTGTGGCCGATGCGCTGGCCACCGTGAGCGGGCAGCGCAACGCGATGGAGGCGCTGGGCGTGGGCGCGTCGCTCGCCGCGGAGGTCGAGCGCAACCGGACGGTGTGGGGGAACCCGGCCGCCGCATCGGCCACGGTGTATTCAGGCGTCCTCTACGACGCCGCGGGCATGGCGACCTGGGACGATGCTCGGCTCGCCCGGGCGCGGACGCACGTGCGCACGGTGTCCGCGCTGTGGGGCGCGGTCTCCCCCGCGGACCGTATTCCCGCGTACCGGCTGTCGATGGGGATCTCGCTGGGGCGACTCGGCGGGCTCGCGACGTTCTGGAAGCGGCACCTGCCGGCGGAGCTGGACGCGCTCGCCGACGGGCGCCTGGTGATCGACTGCCGCTCCGCGGCCTACGTCGCGGCCTACCGGCCCGCCGATGCGCCGTGGGTGAGCGTGGGCGTGCAGCGCGAGCTGAACGGCAGGCGCGCGGTGGTGAGCCACATGGCCAAGCACACGCGCGGCCTCCTCACCGCGCACCTCCTGGGGGACGATGCGGTGCCGGAGACCGCGGCCGACCTCGCCGACGCTGCGGCCGGGATGATCGGCGACGCGCTCGTCGACGTGGCCTTGGTCCGCAAGGCCAAGGGGCCGGACGAGCTGACGCTGGTCATCGCCGGTTGAAGGGTCGGCTCCTGCGGCGACCGGGGCGTCTCCTCCCCCACCTCTTTGCTCGACAGAGTCGCCCACGTAGAATGGTGGTCGCGGCGGGCCATCGCCCTCGGAGCCCGGCAGTCTTCCGGACGGTAGACGAGCCGGGCTCACGCACGTTCAGAGTCGGATCACACGACCCTCGACCAGCGCGCCGGCTCGCCTCGACCAGTCGCCACCCTTCTGGTGGCACCACGCGACGGCGTCGCTCACCCAGAGCAGCGGCTCGTCGTAGGGGCTGGCGTGTCGATACGCGAATCCCGATGGCGCGCGACGCGCTCGCAGCACGCCTCCAACGGTGCGGCGGTCCGCAGCTTCGAGGGACGCATCGCGTTCGAGAACGAGCTCGCTTGCGCCTGCATCGAGCGCCGCTCCAGCCGCGGCTTCGAGACACAGTGGCCGGGCGATGCGGTCGGGCTTCCCCGAGACCTGCCAGACCGTGGCTCGCACCGACAGGCCAGCCAGCTCGGAGAGCAGCGCCCGGCGCCGAGGATCACTCTCGCTCTTGAAGTGCAATCGGCGCTGTCGCTTCGGGAGCAAGCGCCGCAATCGACGTCGCGCCTCGCCCCTGTCGACCGGCGCCACCGCGACCGCGGCAAGAATGTAGCCCCGCGCCTTCGATTCGTCGATGTAGACGGCATCGCCGGGCAGGATGCCGGAGTTCGCCCGAAATCGTGCAGCGGCCATAGGCGCAGTTCAGCAGACCGCGCGAACGCGGGTGCCGCCGTCCACAGGCGCCGTCTCCGCCGAGCGTGTCGGATCGCTTCCGAGCACGCTCCGCCACCTCGCGCTGCGGCCACGCCCCCGTCTCGGACGCGACGTTCATCGACATAGAACAGTCGGTGGTCGAGCGGGCCGAGCGAATCATCGCCGGTTGAGAGGCGTCACGATCCGCTCGTCGATGCGACGCGGACCGCTCGCGCGGACGCGTCGTCGCGCGGCGCCAGGCGTCCCGTGCGACGCATCCAGGCCTCGAGAGGGAGCGTCACGAGCGGCGGCACCGCCGCCACCAGCACGAGCGCGAACGTGCCCAGGCCCCACCGCAGCCTGATCCACGCGATGGACGCGACCACCAGGTAGACGATGAACGCCGCGCCGTGGAGCCGGCCGAAGACCGCCACGCCCAGAGCGGTGGTCTCGGACACGTGCTTGAGGTACATCCCGGCGAGCAGGCCCGCCCAGGTGAAGGCCTCGGCGATCGCCACGACGGCGAACCACCGTCCGATGCCGCTGATGCGCTCCATTGCCGCTCCTCACGGGTCGCTCCGACGCCGGGGCGCATCGGGGCTTGCCGGCGAGGATAGCGGCAGTGCCGACGCCACCCGTCCACACACCCCCACCCGAATGGGTAGCTGGTGGTCGCTCTCAGCAGGTTTCTGCGCGCCACGGGTAGCTGGTTGTCGTTCGTGTGTGGACAGGTGACGCCGCGGGCGACCGTGCGCGCCAGGTGACGCCGCGCGGCAGCACTCAGCGCCGCGGGACCTTGACCAGCAGCTCGCCCGGGACCACCTCGGCGGAGAACTCCGCGGTCTCGCCGCCCAGGTCCCCGTCGATCTCGAAGGGCACCGCGCGGTCGAGCCGCACCGTCACCTTGCGACCCGCGAACCGTCGCAGCGGCGAGGACGATCCCCGGCGCCCCAGCGCGGAGAGCATGCGCATCGCGCCCGCCAGCCCGCCACTGCTGCGCGCGACCAGCACGTGGAGTCGCCCATCCGCCGCATCCGCCGCCGGCAGCAGGTCGACGCCGCCCTGGAGCCGACCCACATTGCCCACGAGGGTGAGCACGGTGTCGCCGTCGTAGACCTCCTCGCCGTCGAGCGTGACCGTGGCGTGGAACGGCTCGGCGCCCACCTGTCGCACGCCCGCGACCACGTAGGCGCCGCCCTTGACGAGGCGCTTGAGGCGCGGGTCGGTGTCCTTCATGATCTGCGCGTCGAGCCCCACGCCGGCCATCACCACGTAGGACTCGCTCGACTCCCCTACCGTCCAGCGGACCACGTCGATGGGACGCACCACGCCGTGCAGGGCGACCTCGAGCGCCTCGTCCTCGTCGAGCGGGATGCCCAGGTTGCGCCCCAACAGGTTGCCCGTGCCGGCCGGAATGATGCCCACGGCCACGCCTGTGCCGGCGAGCTCGGCGCACACGGTCCGCACGGTGCCGTCGCCGCCGGCGACCAGGACGAGGTCGACGTCCTTCGCCAGCGCGTCCTGGGCCATGCCCCGCCCCGGATCGTTCTGCTCGGTCTCGATCCACAGCGGCGGCTGCCAGCCGGCGCTCGCCATGGCGAAGGTGACACGGCGGCGGAACAGGTCGAACTCGACCACCTTGGTGGGGTTGTAGATGACGGCGGCCCGGTGCCCGGTGTCGGCCGGCACGCGGCGCGCGTTCCGCACCAGGACGATCGACTCGATCCCCACGATCCAGAGGGCCGCGGTCGCGATCACCACCCCGAACAGCCATCCGCCCACGATGTCCGAGGGACGCACGGTTCCCATCGCCCACTCGTCGAGCGCCGTCATGACGACCAGCAGCGCCACGGCTGCGCGGCGCCACATGCCCGCGGCGTGCGACCGGCGCTCGGCGTTGGCGACCGCGAGCACCATCCACAGCAGGATGGTGACGGCGGCCAGGTGGCCGGACGGATACGCGCTGCCGATGGCGGCGATGGAGTCGTCGAAGCCCGACGCGGGCCGCGGCCGGTCGATGAGGAGCCGGTTCACGTGCCACAGCGGGATGCCCAGCGCCGCGATCGCCAGTGCCGCGGACAGGCGCCGCTGCCGCTGCTGATACGCGGCGATCGCGAGCACCACTGCGACGGCCATGATGAAGAACGGGTTGGTGATCAGGGAGAACGCCTCGGCGATCTGCCCCCAGTACGACCTCGGGTCCATGCCGGAGGCCGGGATCCGGTCGTCCAGGTGGGTGCCCAGCCACCCGGACATCACGCCCGCGGTCCAGGCCGCGTAGGTCGCCAGCGCCACGGCGAAGACGATGGGCTCGAACACGCGCCGATGCATGGCGACGGGCGCCCTTCCGCGTCGCTCCCCGCCGCTCGGCTGAGTCATGACCACCCCCGCGCCCAGGCTAGGCGATCGTGCGCCGTTGCGACGCGCCCGCAACGCAGGGATGTTGCGCGGCGGTCTGGGCGGGAGTGTCCGAAATCACACGGCTCGGGCACCGCTTTCGCGACTCCACCGCCCCCGCCTTAGATACAGTACGTACCGTATCTAAGGGCCGGAGATCCCGGCCACGGAGACCACACCACTCGATCACCGCGTCACCGACCACCAAGGAGGAACCGTGCCCCACACCCGCCGCTCCTCCGACGAGGTCCTGAGCGCCATCCGCGACGCCGTCCACAGCGAACTCGCCGCGCACGGCTACCAGGGCATCACCTTCGAGGGCGTCGCCCGGGCCGCGGGCACCTCCCGACCGGTGCTCTACCGCCGCTTCCCCACCCGCGCCGCGATGGTCACGGACACCGTCATCGCGCACAGCACCGAGGCCGCGTCGACGCCCCCCACGGGCGCGCTCCGCACGGACCTCATCGACCTCCTCGAGGTCCTCTACGCGCAGATCGGCGCCACCGGCGTCGAGGTCTTCTCCGGCCTCCTCGCGGAGGTCGACCACGACACGGCGACCCGCGTCGAGGAGGCCACGCTCGGCTTCTTCATCGGCCGCCTCTCCACCATCGTCGACGCGGCCCGCGCCCACGGCGAGCTGGGCCCCGAGCGTCTCCATCCGCGCGTGCCCGGGGCGGTCCTCGCGCTCGCACGGCACGAGGCCACGCTCAGCCCGGAGGCACCGTCCCGCGAGGACGCCGCCTCGCTCGTGGACCACGTCATCGTTCCCCTCCTCCAGGTCTCGACCCAGGCGCGGTGAGCGCCCGCCGGTCGACCTTCCACCCCCACAAGTCCCCAGAAAGCAGCACCGCCATGACTGTGACCGCCGACCCCGGCGCGCCCGAGCGCGCCCAGGCCGCGCCCACCGGGAGCCCGACCGCGCACCCCGAGGCGCCCCATGCATCGTCCCCGGACCAAGTCCTCGCCCACCTGGCGAGCGCCGCGACGGGCCTGACCCACGCCGACGCGGACCAGCGCCTCGCCGAGCACGGCCCCAACGCGCTGCCCGAGCCGCCCAGGAAGCACCCCGTGCTGCGCTTCCTCGCGCACTTCAACGACGTCCTCATCTACGTCCTGCTGGGCGCCGCCGCGCTCAAGGCGTACATGCAGGACTGGGTCGACTTCTCCGTGGTGCTGGGCGTGGCCGTCATCAACGCGATCATCGGCTTCGTGCAGGAGGGCCAGGCCGAGCGCGCGCTCGACGGGATCCGCAACATGCTGTCCTCCGAGGCGCAGGTGCTGCGCGACGGCCACTGGGTCGCGGTCCCGGCCGAGTCCGTGGTGCCGGGCGACGTCGTGCGCGTGCGCGCCGGTGACCGGGTCCCCGCGGACCTGCGCCTGATCGAGTGCGCGAACCTCCAGGTGGACGAGGCGGCCCTGACCGGCGAGTCGGTCGCCGCGATCAAGGACACGGCTTCGGTCGCGGCCGATGCCGGCATCGGCGACCGCACCTCGATGCTCTACTCGAGCACCATCGTCGCGACGGGCACCGGCGTGGGCGTCGCGGTCGCGACCGGCACCGCCACGGAGATCGGTCGCATCCAGCAGATGGTCACCTCCGCGGAGACCATGGAGACGCCCCTGTCGCGCCAGCTCGCGCGCTTCGGCAAGCAGATCGCCTTCGGCATCCTCGCCATGTGCGCCGTCATGATCGTCGTGGGCACCGTGATCCACGACTTCGGCTTCAACGAGCTGGTCTCCGCGACCATCGGCTTCGCGGTCGCCGCGATCCCCGAGGGCCTCCCCGCCGTCGTCACCATCACGCTCGCGCTGGGCGTCGCCCAGATGGCGCGCCGCCAGGCGATCGCCCGCAAGCTCACCGCGGTGGAGGCGCTCGGCTCCGTCACCGTCATCTGCTCGGACAAGACCGGCACGCTCACCCAGAACGAGATGACCGTCCGCACCGCGATCACCCGCGGCGGCGAGTTCGCCGTCGAGGGCACCGGCTACGCGCCGGAGGGCCTCGTGCGGGTGGACGATGCGGTGGTCACCCTGGACACCCGCCCGGACCTGGCGGCCCTGGTGGTCGCGGCCGCGAGCTGCAACGACGCCCGCGTGGTCGAGGAGGACGGCCGCTGGCGCGTGGTGGGCCAGCCCACCGAGGGCGCGATCGCGACGTTCGCGCTCAAGACCGGCATGGACCTGTCCGACGTCACCCGCATCGCGGAGGTGCCGTTCGACTCGGCGCACAAGTACACGGCGACGCTGAACGCGACCGCGGAGGGCACCGTCCTGCGCGTCATGGGCGCCCCGGACCGCCTGCTCGAGCGCTGCACGCACCAGCGCGCCGCGGACGGCTCGCTCGAGCCGCTCGACGCGGACTTCTGGCACGCGCAGATCGACCGCCTCGCGGCGCAGGGCCTGCGCACGCTGGCGGGCGCGCACCGCCCCGTGGCGGCCGATGCCTCGGCCGAGCTGGACCACGACGACGTCGACGGCCTGGTGTTCCTGGGCCTGTTCGGCATCGTGGACCCGCCGCGGCCCGAGGCCATCGACGCGATCCGCGAGTGCCACTCCGCCGGCATCCGCGTGAAGATGATCACCGGCGACCACGCCGGCACGGCCACCGCGATCGCCCGCGAACTGGGCATCGCCCCCGCGACCGGCGAGGTCCGCCACCTCACGGGCGCCCAGCTCGAGGCCATGAGCCAGGACGAGCTCGAGGCCTGCGCGCACGACGTCGACATCTACGCCCGCACCTCCCCCGAGCACAAAATCCGCATCGTCAAGGCGCTCCAGGCGCACGACGAGGTCGTGGCCATGACCGGCGACGGCGTCAACGACGCCCCCGCACTGCGGAGGGCCGATGTGGGCGTCGCCATGGGCATCAAGGGCACCGAGGCGACCAAGGAGGCCGCGGACATCGTCCTCGCCGACGACAACTTCGCCACCATCGAGCGCGCCGTCGAGGAGGGTCGACGAATCTACGACAACATCCGCAAGTCGGTCGTGTTCCTGCTGCCCACCAACGGTGCGCAGTCGCTCGTCATGCTGGTCGCGGTGCTGTTCGGGCTGACGCTGCCCCTGGTGCCGGTGCAGATCCTCTGGGTCAACCTGGTGTGCGGCACCACGCTGTCGCTCGCGCTCGCCTACGAGAAGGCCGAGCCCGGCCTCATGAAGCGGCCGCCGCGCGGCTCCGGCGGCTCGGTGCTGTCGAAGTCCTCGTTCGCGCACATCGTGGTCGCGTCGCTCCTCATCGGCGGCGCCACGCTGGGCGTGTACTGGTGGGCCGCGGGCGCCGGGATCGACACCGCGCTCGCGCAGACCCTGACCGTCACCACCCTGGTGCTCAGCCAGGTGGCGTACCTGTTCAACTGCCGCTTCCTCAACGCCACGTCGCTCACGACGCGGGCGCTCACGGGCAGCGCGGCGGTGTGGATCGCGATCGGCGCGCTCATGACGTTCCAGCTGCTGTTCACGTACGTGCCGTTCATGAACTCCTGGTTCAACTCGGCGCCGCTGAGCCTCTCCGACTGGGGCCTCACGGCCACCATCGCGGTGGGTGTGTTCCTCCTGCTCGAGGGCTACAAGGCGCTGGCGCGCCGGCGCTGAGTCGCTGAATCGGGGCCCGCTTGGCCCCCGGCCCCCCGTTGATCCGGGCCCGCTTGGCCCCACCCACGCAGTCGCACGACGGGCGTGGACCTCGGTCCCCGAGGTCCACGCCCGTCGTGCATTTCCCCGCCCATTCCGGCGCCGGGGAGTGCCTCGAGGCTCCGTGCCGCGACTCGAACGAGCCGGAGGAGCCTCTTTCCGTTCGTGGTTCTACTGCGAGGGCTGAATCAGCGCGGCGTGTCGCGGCCGACACGCCGCTGCACCCCGCCCTGTTTCACTCCAGAGTGCAGAACGGGAAATGGAACGTGTCGCCCCCTCGGGATCACGGAGGGACCAGGAGGAACACGGAGAGGCCACGAGGACGCGCCAGCGCCGGGCCGACGCCGCCCCCTCTACTCGACCGGAATCCCCAGCGCGAGCAGGTGCGTCTCCGCGATCGAGCCGTCCTCGCGCGCGCGCACCTGCAGCACGGTGGTCGACGCGGGCGACGGCCAGATGGCGCCCCAGCCCGCGGGATCCATGTCCAGCGCCATGCCCACGATCGACTTGATCACCACGGCGTGCGCGACCAGCGCGACGCCGCGCGGCACGTCGCGACCGTCGACGCAGTGACGGGCGTGATCGGCGGCCACGTCGCCCACGAGCGACCAGCCCCGCTGCCCCACATCCTGAATGCGCTCGCCGCCGGGCGCCGCGATCTGGTTCGCGCGCCACCGGTGGATCGCGTCGCCGTCGCGCTCCGCGATCTCGGCGACGGTGAGCCCCTCCCACTCGCCGAACACGATCTCCCGCAGCCGCTCGTCCGTCTCGACGTGCGCGCCGAGGCGCCGCCCGATCGCGCCCGCGGTCTCCTGCGTGCGCACGATCGGCGAGGCGAGCAGCCTCGTCACGTGCGGCAGGTGCTCCCACGTGCGCCGGCCCATGCGGTACAGCGCATCCGCCACCTTGGCGGCCTGGACCCGGCCCGCCGCGGACAGGCTCGGCCCCGGCACCCCTCCGCCGGACATCCGCTTCGCGGTGGTCATCTCCGTCACGCCGTGGCGCACCAGCACCACGGTGAGCGGCGCGACCAGGTCCTCCTCGTTCGGGGAGAACGGGCTCTGCACCTTGGGATGGACCAGGGACGATGCCCCGGCCGGGTCGGTCGCGCCGTCCGGTGCGTCGTCGACGTCGGTCCCCTCCGGCAGGGGGTGGTCCTCGCGCTCGACGCGCGGCTCCACCTGCGTGTCGCTCGCGGGGGTCACGCCCTCGCCTCGCGCCGCGGCGAGTGCCGCGCGCACGCGGCTCGCGCCGGTGGGGTCGTGGCGCACGGGAGCCTCGTCGTCGCCCGCGCCGCCCGCCGCGCCGGCCGGCGTCTCACCGCCGGCGAGGCGCGAACCGCCCCCGGCCGCCGCATCGTCCCCGGGCAGGCGGTCGCGGCGGATGTCCTCCTCGCGCGTGTCCATCGCCTCGTTGGCGAGGCGGTCGGCGAGCTTGTTGCGCTCGCGCGGGATCCACGCGTACTCGACCTGCGCGCCGGCGACCAGCTGCTGGGCGCGGGCGGCGAGCGGCTTCATGTCGGGGTGCTTGACCTTCCAGCGGCCGGACATCTGCTCGACCACCAGCTTGGAGTCCATGCGCACGTCCAGGCGCGCGTCGGGGTCGATCGCGCGCGCGGCCTCGAGCCCCGCGATGAGGCCGCGGTACTCGGCCACGTTGTTGGTGGCGTGGCCCACGTAGCCGGCCCGCTCCGCGAGCACCGCGCCCGTGGCGCCATCCTTCACGGCCGCGCCGAAGCCGGCCGGGCCGGGATTGCCGCGCGAACCGCCGTCCGCCTCGATGATGAGGGTCCGGGTCACGCCTTCGCCTCGCGGACGAGGATGCGGCCGCACTCCTCGCAGCGCACCACGTCGTCCGCGGGCCGCGACTGGATCGCCGCCAGGTCACCCGGGTTGAGAGGCATGTGGCAGCCCAGGCACTGGTTGCCCTGGAGGGCCGCGGCGCCCACGCCTCCGTTCTGGTCGCGCAGGCGCTCGTAGAGCGTCACCAGTGCGGCATCGAGGCCGTCGATCGCGCCCGCGCGCTCTCCCGTGATGTCCTCGAGCTCCCTGTCGATCTGCGCCCAGGCCGCGTCGCGCTCGGCGGACAGCTGGTCCACCTGCGCGCGGATCGCGTCGACCTGGCTCTGCGCGGACGCGAGGGCCGCCTCCGCGCCGTCGAGCGCCTCCATGGCCTCGAGCTCGATGGTCTCGAGGTCGCCCTGGCGGCGGGTGAGCACCTCGAGCTCCGCCTGGAGCGCCTGCAGGTCCTTCGCCGAGCCCTGGCCGGACTCGAGGCGCGCGGTGTCGCGGGCGGCGCGGGTGCGCACGTTCTCCACGTCGTCCTCCGCCTTGGTCACGGCGCGGCGCAGGTCGGAGACCTCCGTGGCGCGCGCGACGCGCTCCTCGTCGAGGTCGGCCAGGCGCGCGGTGAGCTCCTCGATCTGCGCGAGCACCGGCATGTGGGTGCGGCGGTGCCGGGCCTGCTGGGCGCGCAGGTCCAGGTCCTGCACATCGAGAAGGCGGCGCTGATCGGCGGCGGGGGCAGTAGGCATGAGGCTCCTTCCGCGCTCAGAAGCGCGCGTTCCAGGGGTCGGTCGTGAGGGTGGAGACGATGGTGTCGATGCCGGCGGCGTCGCCCACGTACTCGGCGGCCGCGGTGAGCCACGTCCATTCCGAGGCGTAGTGCGCGACGTCCACCAGGTAGGGCCGACCGTCGCGCAGCATCGCGGACTCGCGGGCCTCGGAGGCGGGGTGATGACGCAGATCCGCGGTGACGTAGACGTCGGCGCCGGCAGCGGCGGCCGCGTCGAGGAACGAGTCGCCCGCGCCGCCCACGACCGCGACGGTCCGCACGTCCCCGGTGAGGTCGCCCGCGACCCGGACCCCGTGCATCGTCTCCGGGAGCGCCTGGGAGGCGCGTCCCGCGAACTCGGCGAGCGTCATGGGCGCGTCGAGGCGGCCGATGCGCCCGGTCCCCTGCTCCGCGTCGCCCGGGAGCGGGACCAGGGGGATGCCCCCGGTGACCCCGAGCGCGACCGCGAGGGCGTCCGCAACCCCGGAACCCGCCGCATCGGCATTGGTATGGGCGTTGTACAGGGCGATGCCGTTCTCGATGAGGCGGTGCACCACCGCGCCCTTCGCGGTGCCCGCGTGGACGGTGGTGACGCCGCGCAGCATGAGCGGATGGTGGGTGACGATCATGTCGCAGCCCTCCTCGATCGCCTCCTCGACCACCGCGAGCACGGGGTCGACGGCGAAGAGGATGCGCGTCACGGGGGCGTCGGGATGGCCCACGGAGAGCCCGTTGACGTCCCAGCTCTCGGCAAGGTCGAGGGGGAAGCGCCGCTCGAGCGCGTCCATCACGTCGGCCACTGTGGTCATGGCGCCCAGGCTACTCGCTGGAGGGCCTGGTCTCTCCGTCGGATGGGGGCGCCTGCGGGGTCTGGTGGGGCAGGCCGCTCGCGGGGCTCTCGGCGCGCTCGGGCGCCGTCGGCGTCGCGGGCATGCCCGCGTGGGCCGCGATCGCGTCGAGCTTGCCCTCGAGCTGCGCGATGCGGTCCAGCAGCTGGTTGCGGGTGACCTCCTCGCGCTCCTCGTCCTCGCCCTGCGTGAGCGAGACGAACCACGCCGCGACGGTGGCCGTGATGACGCCGATGAGCGCGACGCCCACGAGCATGATGACCGTCGCGACCACGCGTCCCTCGGGCGTGACCGGCGCGTAGTCGCCGTAGCCCACCGTGGTCATGGTGACCAGCGACCACCAGATCGCGTCGCCGAAGTGGGTGATCTGCGCGTCCGGAGAGCCTCGCTCGGCCTCGAGGATGGCGACGGCGCCGATCCACATGAGCAGCACCACGGAGATGAGGATCGCCTGCGTCGACTTCACGGCGCCCTTGCGGCTCGCGAGCATGGTGCCGGAGGTGAACACCGCGAGGATCTTGAGCGGCCGCGCGGCGGGGATGACCACCGCGATGACGTCGATGGGGTGCTGGCGAATGAACCTCCACCGCTCCTCGCTGAGCACCACGCGGATCACGATGTCGACCACGAACGCGAGCCAGATGGCTGCCTGCGCGGTGATGAGCACGCCCCGGATCGCACCGGGCACGACCCCCCAGAACGCCACTCGCAGGGACCACACCACCAGGAAGGCGACGGCGAGCACGAGCATGAGGAAGTCCGCTCGCTTGGCGTACGCGCGCAGCCGCTCGCTGTCGCCCTTGATCACGTCGGGCACCGCCACCGGTCGTCTCCCCTCGCCTGCCGCGGGCGCGACGCCCCCGCTGTGTCGAGGCTAGCGCGCGCCGGGGCGCGGTCCCGGAACGACTGTCAGAGGGTCGCGAGACAGTGGAGACGTCGAAAGGAGCGACATGACCACCATCACCACTGACGCCCCCGCGCCGGGCACGGGCACCGTCCCGGTCGAGGACCTCGACCTGGAGACGATGCTCGAGCTCGATGACGCCTTGTCCGGGGACGATGCCTCGGCCGGGTTGGGCGAGGAGGTCGAGCGATGGCTGCGAGCCAGGCCTCAGCGCGGCGCGCACATCCGCTGGAAGCGCAGCTCCGTGGCTCGGGACGCGGTGCGCACCCGCGCGCAGCTGCAGGCCAAGGTGGCCACCCTGTCCGTCAAGGGCCAGTTCGGCGTCGCCGACCTCGCCGCACTGCCCGAGGTGTGGTGCCAGACCATGCGGGTGGACGGCGGGTACATCGTCGAGGTAAACGGTGTGCCCGGACCCGAGTGCTTCGCGCGCCGCGTCCACCGTGACGGCGACAGCGAGGACGACATCTTCCCCACCGCCCAGGACGCCGGCACCGCCATGTGGAAGTGGCTGCATGGGACACTCCCGGCAGGCATGGTGCTACGCCAGCTGAGCGAGGAGGACTGACATGCACGTGGTGGAGATCGCCGCGGCGGCGCACGCCGGGCAGACGGACAAGGCCGGCCGGGCGTACATCGGCCACCCGATGCGCGTGGCCGAGCACGTGCGCCGGCTCTATCCGGAATGCGAGCGGGGCGTCGTCGACGCCGCGTGGCTGCACGACGTGATCGAGGACACCGGCTGGGACGCCGACCGGCTCCTGGCGCACGGGGTGGACCCGCGCACCGTGGAGGCGGTCGTGGCGCTCACGCGCGTCGCGGGTGAGGAATCCCACGCGTACTACGCCCGGGTGGCGGCGAACCCGTGGGCGGTCATGGTCAAGCACGCCGACATCACCGACAACACCGATCCCTCGCGCGTCGCGCTGCTCGCGGCCGCGGAGCCGGAGCGCGCCGCCACGCTCTCGGAAAAGTACGCGACGGCGCGCACGACGCTCGGCCTCACGGACGCGTGGGAGCGCTGATGCGTGGGAGCACTGACGCGAGGGAGGGCTGACGGCTCGCAGCGCTGACGCGTCGGGATGCGACGGCGCTCGGGCGTCACGACGACGGGATGAGCTCCTCGAGCCGCGCGACGGTCGGCACCTGACCGGCGATGACGAGCGTCCCGTCGACCACGAGCGCGGGCGTGCGCATCACGCCGGCCGCCGCGATCTCGACGTCGTCGGTGACGTGGGTGACCGTCGCCTGGGCGCCGCGCGCGGCCAGCACCTCGCGCGTGCGCGCCTCGAGGGTGTCGCAGTTCTTGCATCCGTGTCCCAGGATCGCGATGTCCATGGCTCTCTCCTTCGGTGGGTCGGTGTCGGGCGGCCCGCTACAGGACCGCGTTGAACAGGTAGCCGGCGAGCACGATGCCCGCGGCGACGATGGCGACGAACAGCGCGATGAGGCGCGGGCGGATCACGCGGCGCAGGATCACCAGCTCGGGAACGGAGAGCGCGACGGTCGCCATCATGAAGGCGAGCAGCGTGCCCATGGGGACGCCCTTGGCGAACAGCGCGTCCACCAGCGGCAGGACCCCGGCGGCGCCCGAGTACAGCGGGACGCCCAGCAGCACGGCGGCGAGCACGCCGAACGGGTTGTCGCCGCCCGCGATCCGGGCGACCAGATCCTCCGGCAGCCACCCGTGGATGGCCGCGCCGAGGCCGATGCCCACCACCAGGTACGGCCACACCTTGCGCAGCAGGGTCCGGGTCTCGGCGAGGCCCTCGGCCAGGCGGTCGTCCCAGGTGGGCCGCGTGCCGGCCGCCATCTGGAGGCCCCGCCCGCGCGGCTCGAGCACCCAGGGCTCCACCCAGCGCTCGGGACGCATGCGTCCGATCACCAGGCCCGCGATCACCGCGATCGCGAAGCCGGTCACCGCGTAGAGCAGCGCGGGGCCCAGCCCGAACGTGCTGAGCAGGAGCACGACCGCTACCTCGTTGACCAGGGGCGATGCGATGAGGAAGCTCATGGTGACGCCGAGCGGCACGCCCGCGGAGACGAAGCCGATGAAGCCCGGCACCGCGCTGCACGAGCAGAACGGTGCGGCCACGCCCAGGCCCGCGGCGATGACGTTGCCCACGCCCTCGCGGCGGCCGCCCAAGAGGGCTCGCACGCGCTCGGGCGTGATGAAGGTGCGCAGCACGCTCACCGCGAGGATGACGCCGGTGAGCAGCAGCAGGATCTTCACCGTGTCGAACAGGAAGAAGTGAATCGACTCCCCCGCGCGCGAGCCGGGCTCGAGCCCGACCACATCCCACAGCAGCCAGTCCCAGAACCGCTCGTTGAGCACGTAGACGGCGATGCCGACGGCGTAGGCCGCGAGCACCAGCGCGACCCTGCGCGACGGCCGGGGCATGCGACGGGTGGATGCGCGGTCCGGTGCGGGTCCCGCGCTGCGCACCTCAGCCTGCTCGGCCATCGTCCACCTCCTATTGACGTTCATCGATACGTCAAGCCTAGCAACGCATCGACATTCGTCAATACGAGCCGTAGGCTTGGCGCATGATCGAGCTCGAGATCGCCGAGGCGCCCTGCTGCACCCCCGAGGGCCCCGCCCTGCTCGACGCCGACCGCGCCGAGAGGCTCGCGGAGGCCTTCAAAGCGCTGAGCGACCCCACCCGCGTGCGCCTGCTGCTCCACCTCGCCGAGTCCGCGGACGGCACCGCATGCGCGTGCCACCTGCCCGACGAACTGGGCATCAGCCAGCCGACCATGAGCCACCACATGAAGCGGCTGGTCGACGCGGGCCTGGTCGATCGCGAGCAGCGCGGCCGCTGGGCGCACTTCACGGTGCGCGCCGAGGCCCTCGAGCCGCTGCAGGACATCCTCACGGCCGCCGCAGGCTCCACCGCCCCTCGCCAGCGGTAGATCCGCGCACGTCTCTGCGGTGGTTCGTGCGCTGGGCTACCACCAGGAGCGCTGAGAGGCCCTGCTGGCCCGCGCTCAGCCCTCGACCGGGATCACGAGCTGCGTCCTGAGGTCCGCCGGATCCATCCCCGGCACGGGCTCGTTGAGGTACACCTCCCAGAACGGTCCCGCCGGAGCCAGACCCTGATCCGCGGTCCACGCCATCAGGCGCCCCCAACTCTCCCCCACCGCGTCATAGGCGCCGGCGTGGATAGCCGTCACCGCGCGGCCCGCAGGCAGAGTGGATGGATGGACGTCGCCATCGACCTCGATCGGGGTCGCGACGGCCATCCCGACGTCCAGGTCGCACACGTCGGCGGGCATGCCGCGGTACCGCGCGAACGGCGCCTCGGCGGGCTCGACACCCTGCTTCTGGGTCGCCGCCCACACCGCGGCGAAGGCCTTGCCGAAGAATCCCCCCAGCTCCGCCATCGGCACCACGCCGGACACCACCGCGACGTGCTGCTCTGGCAGGTCGACCACCTGCGGATCCTGAAGCGTCATGGCCGATCCTCCTCGACAGCGAGCCCCGTCTTCGAGCCTAGGCGTCGGCCGCGGAGGCCGCGCGCCGGCAACTCGTCCATGTCCGCCGCCGATTCCGATAGCGACCATCGAGAGTCTGGCATTGGCCGGCGAGCACTAACTCGCCTGCAATGGCATCGACAGACCGGCGCGTCCAAGAACAGGGATGACGATGACGTCAGTGACCCCGGAGGGGCTCGAACGCACCGACACAGAGCCGCCCTCGCCGTGCGCCCCTGCCTCGTCTGAGCCGGCTACTGCCCCTGCTCGCGACGCTCACCGCGCTCGCGCCGCTGTCGATCGACATCTACACGCCGTCGCTACCTGGTACGCAGGAGGAGCTCGGGGGCGCCGACTGGCTCGCCCAGCCGTCCATCACCACGTTCCTGCTGGGGATCGGCGTCGGGCACCTGCTGCGGGGACCGTTGAGCGACCGGCACGGACGCCGCCCGTTCCGGTCGAAACCGCCGCTCAATTCCCCGAACGCTTGTTCGCGCGGGCGCCGGCGGGCGAGGCGTGCCGAGCGTTGTACCTCTCGGCCGAGGTCTGTTGGCGCGAGAGTTCGACGATCCACGGATCGGGATCAATGCCCAGCTTTCGCGCATTGCTGATGTTGAGTCGCGCGGCCTTGATACGCACATCCATCCGCCGCACGGCCTCAGTCCGCTCCTCCACCAAAGCCCCCTTTCACCACCGTCAGTATCGTGCTCAGCGGCGCGACGCGTCCACCGCTCCGGCACCGCTCAACGCGTCAAAGTAGAGCCGTTCGCGGGAACCGGTGCGGTTGTCGTCGCGTTCGAGGGCGGCGAGCAGGCCCACCGCGATCTCGAGCCGGTCGACGTCGCCACTGACGATGTACTCGCCGCACCGCTCGGCACGGCGCCACCATTCGGCACGTTGATCCGCCTCGGTTCGCTGCCGGAGCGTGCGCACACCGCCATATGCGCCGCCCAACGCCGCGATCGCCACCGCTGTCGAGTTCAACGACGCGGCCGCCGCGAGTGGATCGACGTCCACGAGCGCGGCTACCGCTGCCAAGGCGAGCGACGCGCCGATGAAGGCGCCGCCCAACGCCGCAATCGCCACGACCATGGCCTTGCGGGGCAGGCTCCTCCGCATGCAATGCCTCCGACCGCCCGCCGCCCGCATTCGTCGATGTGCCACGCGGCCGACGCTACGTGGCGGCACACGTCACCATCGAGTTGTCCACAATCGTGGGGGCGGCCGGGATGCACAGCGCGCCACAGGCGCTCAAGCGGCCCTGTACACGCAACATCGCGCCGGACTCCACGCCGCCGTCCCCGAATGGGTAGCTGGTTGTCGATTCTGCGGGATCCGTGCGCGCCACAGGTAGAACATGGTCGCCAACGCGCCGGGAGTGGGCCCTACCGGACTCGAACCGATGACACCTGCGGTGTAAACGCAGTGCTCTAACCAACTGAGCTAAGGGCCCGGGCGACCATTGTGCCAGGCGGCGCGGGTTCTCCGCCGCGCGGATTCTCAGCGGCGCGGGTTCTCAGCGGCACAGAGTCACAGCGACACGGGTTCGCAGCGGCGCCGGCGCTTCGGGCGCCCGAGAAGGCGGCAACTCAGCCGCGAAGCACCGCGAGCGCCGCGGCCGCGAGCCCCGCGAGCGCCCAGCTGACCAGGCTGCCCACCAGGAACTCCTCCGCGGCCGCGCCGCGACGGCGGTCACCGGAGATCTCCGGGAAGCGCCCGATGCCCTTGGCCGCCATGAGGCCCACGATCACCGCCTGCGCACCCACGAGCGCGAGCGCGGCGATGAGCCAGCGCTCGAGCGGCCCGATGAACCGGCCGCCCTTGAGATGGGTGACCGGGGTCGATGCCTCGGCGGGGTCGTCCTGCACCGCGCCGGCTCCCACCACGCCGGCTCCCGCCGCACCGGCTTCCACCTCACCGCCGGCCACCGCCCCGGCCCTCACGAGCACGTCGCGGCAGACGTCGTTGGCGGCATGCGTGAGCAGCACGGCAAGAGCCGCCCCGGCGACCACGAGCGGGGCCTGACCCCGAGCATCGTCCACCAGGAGCAGCGCGCCCGTCGCGACGACGAGCACCACGGCGGCCACGTCCGCGCCGAATGCCCGGCGCACCAGGATCCATGCGGCGGTCACGCAGGCGGCCACGCCGGCCCAGAACCACGCCACGTCGCCGAGCGCCACCGCCGCGACGAGGACGGCCGCGACCCACCCGCCGACCGCGAGCCCCGCACGGATCGACGTCCCGAGCCGCCACGTCACCAGGTCCGCGCCGGCGACCAGCGCGAGCAGCACCGCGGCGGTCATGCGGAATCCTCCGAACGCAGCACACCGGCCACCTGCTCCAGCGCCGCTCTCAGCGCGGCAGCCCCGGACCGGTGCGCGGCCTGCGACACGGCGCCCTGCGTGATCGACTCGTCGGCGGCGAGCTCCTGCTGGGACACGCCGCGCAGCAGCCCGGCAGCGATGCGGCGCTCGCGGGCCTTCATCCGCCCGACCACATGATCGCGGAGCAGCAGGAACGAGGAGGCCATGCCCGCATCGTCCCCCTCCCCTCCGACACACCACGACAGGACCGACCGCTCCCCCGCATCCTCGCGGCGATGCGCCTCCTGGATGGCCTCGCGGGCGCGCCACCAGCCGGAGCCGTCCGAGATGTCGCCGTCGACCTCGACCACCTCGCCCAGGCCGATGCCGGAGCGGACCCGGATCTCCTCGGGCAGCAGCAGCGGCGCGAGGGTGGTGACGGCAAGCGCGTCGGCCAGCGAGGCGTAGACACCCTGGAACTCGTCGCCCACGGTGCCCGCGAGGGGGCGCGCCGGCGCATCGTCCAGGGTGGCCTCGGCGTCGGCGAAGGCGGCGAGGACCGCCCGCTGGGCGCCTGCACGGTCGGCGAGCGTGCGGGAGCCGACGATGTCGACGATGACGGCGGCGACGTGCTCCATGCCGCCACAATAACGCTTATACCGTCAAGATATAAGCATTTTTGCGGACGATGTGGGGGCGGACGATGTGGGGCGGAGAGTGTGGAGACGAGAGAGGTGGGGGGCGGACGATGCGACGGGACCTTCGTGGGTCCGGGCACCGGCCCCGGGACCGCCGAACGGCCCCGCCCCGGCCCTCGCCTCAGCCCAGCAGGTGCTGGACGGCGGTCCGGTAGTCGTCGAGGTCGCGCGCCTCGCCCTCGGGGTTGATGATCGCCCAGCGCACCACGCCCTCGGCGTCGATGAGGACCGAGCCCCGCGAGGCGAGCCCCTTGCGCGGGTTGAACACGCCGTACGCGCGGGCGGCCTCGCCGTGCGGCCAGAAGTCGGACAGCAGGTCCGCCTTGTAGCCGTGCGTGTCGGCCCACGCCTTGAGCGTGTACACCGAGTCGCAGCTGATCACCACGATGCGCAGGTCGTCGCGGCCCTGCAGGTCCGCGGCATCGCGCAGGTCGATCAGCTCGTTGGTGCACGTGTCGGAGAACGCGAACGGCACGAAGACCAGCAGCACGGCCGTGCCGCGGAGGTCCTCGAGCGCGACGGCTCGTCCATGGGTGTCGGTCAAAGAGAACGCGGGGGCCGGGCGGCCCACCATGCGATGCGTCACTTGGAGCGGCCCTTCTCGACCAGATGGGTGGCGGACCACGAGCCGCCGACCACGAACGTGGACGTGGCGTGGAGCCCCGCGAGCGACGCGGACTCCTGGATGTCTCGGGGCAGCACGTGTCCGGCCGTGCCGGCCTTGGGGGTGCACAGCCACACGGGCGCGCCGTCGTCGAGCAGCGTCTGAGCGTCGACCAGCAGGTCGGTCAGGTCGTCGTCGCCGTCGCGGAACCAGACGATCACCGCGTCGGTGACGTCGCCGTAGTCCTCGTCGACAAGGTCCTCGCCGGTCGCCGCCTCGACCGCGGCGCGGAAGTCCGCGTCCGTGTCGTCGTCGTAGCCGTACTCCTGGATGATGTGCCCGGATTGGAGTCCGAGCCGCGCGACAACCCCCTCCATAGCGGTCTTCGCGTCCTCCTGCGTCGCCACGGCGGCGGCACCCCTTTCGTCGCTGAAGGCGCACCATTGAGCGCCTGGCGACAACAGTAGGGCCACGGCCCGCCGGGGTGCAATGCGCCGCCCTGCGCGGGGTCGAATCGGACACCCGGGCGGGGTGAGAAGAGTCACGCCGACGGGGCCGGATGCGCCGCCCGGAGGCTGGCGTGACATTCCCCCAAGTTGTGGCAAGAATGTGTCCGAAGGCGGCTTCGACCAGGCCGCGGATCCCCATTCACGCGCGCTACCCGCGCGCACCTTCAGGAAGGTCACCAGTGGCACACTTCGGTGCGGTAGACAAGGACCCGGGCGAGACCAACGAGTGGCTCGAGTCCCTCGATGGTCTGATCGAGGACGGGGGTGAGTCCCGCGCCGAATACATCGTCGACCAGCTCGTCGAGCACGCGTCGAAGCGCCAGCTCTCCGTCCCGCTGAGCCTCAACACGCCGTACGTCAACACCATTCACGCGGACGACGAGCCCGAGTTCCCCGGCGACGAGGAGATCGAGCGCCGCTACCGCGGCTGGATCCGCTGGAACGCCGCCGTCATGGTCACGCGCGCGCAGGCCGGCGGCAAGGGCGTGGGCGGCCACATCTCCTCCTACGCCTCCGTCGCGACGCTCTACGAGGTGGGCCTCAACCACTTCTTCCGCGGCAAGGACCACCCCGGCGGCGGCGACCAGGTCTACTTCCAGGGCCACGCGGCGCCCGGCGTGTACGCCCGCGGCTTCGTCGAGGGCCGCTTCCAGCAGGAGGACCTCGACTCGTTCCGCCAGGAGAAGTCCGGCCCGGGCCGCGGCCTGTCCTCCTACCCGCACCCGCGCCTCATGCCCGACCTGTGGGAGTTCCCCACGGTGTCCATGGGCCTGGGCCCCGCGTCCGCGATCTACCAGGCGTGGACCAACCGCTACCTGCACAACCGCGGCCTCAAGGACACCTCCGAGCAGCACGTGTGGGCATTCCTGGGCGACGGCGAGATGGACGAGCCGGAGAGCCGCGGCATGCTCCAGCTCGCGGCGACGCAGGGGCTCGACAACCTCACCTTCGTGGTCAACTGCAACCTGCAGCGCCTCGACGGCCCGGTGCGCGGCAACGGCAAGATCATCCAGGAGCTCGAGGCGTACTTCCGCGGCGCCGGCTGGAACGTCCTCAAGGTCGTGTGGGGCCGCGGCTGGGATCCGCTGCTCAAGCGCGACGACGACGGCGCGCTGGTCAACCTCATGAACACCGTCCCCGACGGCGACTTCCAGACGTTCCGCGCCGAGTCCGGCGCGTTCATCCGCGACCAGTTCTTCGGCGGCGACCCGCGCGCCAAGGAGCTGGTCAAGGACATGACGGACGACGAGATCTGGGCGCTCAAGCGCGGCGGCCACGACTACCGCAAGCTCTACGCCGCCTACGCCCGCGCGACGCAGGAGAAGAACGGCAAGCCCACGGTCATCCTCGCGAAGACCATCAAGGGCTACGGCCTGGGCGCCAACTTCGCCGCGCGCAACGCGACGCACCAGATGAAGAAGCTCGCGACCGCGGACCTCAAGGTCCTGCGCGACACCTTCGACATCCCGTTCACGGACGAGGAGCTCGAGGCCGACCCGTACAACCCGCCGTACTACCACCCGGGCTTCGACGACCCGGCGGTGCAGTACATGCTGGACCGCCGCCGCGCGCTCGGGGGCTGGGTGCCGGAGCGCCGCGCCGAGCCCGCGCCCATCGAGCTGCCCGAGGACCGCGCCTACGACCTGCTGGCCAAGGGATCGGGCAAGCAGGAGGTGGCGACGACCATGGCGTTCGTCCGCCTGTTCAAGGACCTGGTGCGAGACAAGGGGTTCGGCAACCGCATCGTGCCGATCATCCCCGACGAGGCGCGCACCTTCGGCCTCGACTCGATCTTCCCGTCGGCCAAGATCTTCAACACGAACGGCCAGAACTACCTGCCGGTGGACCGCGAGCTCATGCTGAGCTACAAGGAGTCCGAGGCCGGGCAGATCATGCACACGGGCATCAACGAGGCCGGCTCCGCCGCCGCGTTCCAGGCCGTGGGCACGTCCTACGCGACGCACGGCCAGCCGCTGGTGCCGTTCTACATCTTCTACTCGATGTTCGGCTTCCAGCGCACGGGCGACCAGTTCTGGGCGGCGGGCGACCAGCTCACCCGCGGCTTCATCATCGGCGCCACGGCCGGCCGCACCACCCTCGCGGGCGAGGGCCTGCAGCACGGCGACGGACACTCCCCCATCCTCGCCGGCACGAACACCGCGGTGGTCCACTACGACCCGGCATTCGGCTACGAGATCCGCCACATCGTGCGCGACGGCATCGACCGCATGTACGGGCCCGAGGACGGCCGCGACAAGAACGTCATGTACTACCTCACGGTGTACAACGAGCCGTACCAGCAGCCGGCCGAGCCGGAGAACGTCGACGTCGAGGGCATCCTCAAGGGCATCTACCGGTACGCGCCGGCGCCCGAGGGTCACGGCCCGGAGGCACAGATCCTCGCCTCCGGCGTGGCGGTGCCGTGGGCGATCGAGGCGCAGGAGCTGCTGCTCCAGCACTACGGCGTCCGCGCGGCCGTGTGGTCGGTGACGTCCTGGAACGAGCTGCGCCGCGACGCCCTCGCCGCCGAGCAGCACGCCTTCCTCCACCCCGACGAGGAGGCGCGCACGCCCTTCCTCACCCAGCGCCTGCAGGGCGCGAACGGCCCGTTCGTCGCGACCTCGGACTACGACCACCTGGTCACCGATCAAATCCGCGCCTGGGTCCCGGGCGAGTACGCGACGCTGGGTGCGGACGGCTTCGGCTTCTCCGACACCCGCGCCGCCGCGCGCCGCTTCTTCAAGATCGACGGCGCCTCGACCGCGGTCCGGGTGCTCCAGCAGCTCGAGCGCCGCGGCGAGGTCGAGCGGGGCACCACGGCGGACGCGATCGGCCGCTTCGAGCTCCACGACGTGACCAAGGGCACCTCGGGCAACGCCGGCGGTGACGCCTAGCGGGTCCGGCGCTCCACGCGCGAGAAGGGGGATCGGCCCGCGGGCCGATCCCCCTTCTCGCGTCTCAGGTCACGCGCGCGGCGCGTCCTCCTCGGTGGACGATGCATCGGTCGCCTCGGGCTCGTCTGTTGCCTCGGCATCGTCGGTGGACGATGCGTCGGTTGCCTCGGGCTCGTCGGTTGCCTCGGCATCGTCGGTGGACGATGCGTCGGCTGCCTCGGTCTCCGGGGCCGCCTCGGCCTCGTCGGCGACCTCGACCTCGGCCTCGTCATCCGCCGCGCCCTCCTCGCGCACGGTGCGCACGTCGACCTCGCGGGTGTCGTCGTCCAGGTCTCCCGACGCGGGCTCGACGACCGCATCGGCCGGCGGAACCGTCGCATCGTCCCAGGACGTGGTGGACGAGGCCTCGACGTCCGCGGCGACGTGGCCGCGCGTGACGCCGGCCGCGACCGCGGCGGTGGAGATGGTGCCGGTGTGGAAGCGCGAGGCCTCCTCGGCGGCGCGACGCGCCTTGACGAACGACGAGCGGACGGCGAACGCGCCCCACGCGGTGAGCAGGAGCAGGACGCCGAGCGCGATCCACAGGCCGATCAGCGTGTTAGTGGCCCAGGGCGACTCCGGCATGAGCACGGCGTAGCCCTCGAACGCGCACGCGCCCTCGTCGCCGGTGACCGAGCCGAACAGGTGGTAGACGCCCGAGACCTCGAGCGACGTGCGGTCCTCGATCCACGTGAGAGCTCCCGCGACGTCGAGCGAGCCGGACAGCGCCTCGACGGGCTCCGCGCCCGTGACGGTGACCGTGCGGACCGGCACGTCGAAGCCCGCGAGGGTGAGCCCGGCCTGGCGCTCGGTCACGGCGATCGGGGTGGCGGCGGTGGCGCTCCACTGGACCGCCTCGTCCGCCGTGACGGTGAAGCGCGACACGATCGACGTGTCCGCAGGCGTGGCGACCAGGCCGCCGGCGGTGGCCTGGAGGGTGCAGCCCTCGGAGACGGCACCGGTGCGGAACGTCTCCGGGATGCCCGTGAGGCCCACGCCGGTCAGGATGCCGGCGATCACGGCGACCGTGACGAAGCGCGCGCGGGCCGCGGACACCGAGCGGGTCAGCAGGCCGGCGGTCGCGAGGATGGTCGCGGCGAGGATGAGGAACACGGGGAGGCGGTCGGGCGGGACCATGCCTCCCTGCCACAGCAGGCCGAGCACCACGATCCCGAGGAGGAGTCCGAGCAGGGCTCCGGTGATCGGACGGGGTCGGGGTGTCATGGCGTCTCCTCGCAACAGGGAAGGGTGGGACAGGGTGATGCACGTCACGCTATCCCGGCCGTCCCGACAAATGCGGCAGGTCGCGCCACGCCTCGCGAGCGTGTCGCGGGACCGGAGGCTTGTCCGGTTCCCACAAACGCCCATTACCCTGAGGCCCATGGTCACCCCCGAGATGCGGGTCGAGACCCTGCGCCGCCTGCGCGGCGGCACGGGCCGGCTCGCCACCGCGGCGCTGAAGTCGCTCGACGCCGAGTTCCCCTGGTTCCGCCAGCTGCCCGCGCAGGAGCGCTCCTGGGTCGGGTCGGTCGCGCAGGCCGGCATCACGTCCTTCGTCGCGTGGTTCTCGGACCCGCACGCCCACCACCGCGGCGCCCTCGAGGTGTTCGCGGCCGCCCCGCCCGAGCTCACCCGTGCGATCTCCCTCCAGCACACGCTCAGCATCGTCCGCACGGTTGTCACCGTGGTCGAGGACCACTCCGACGAGTTCGCCGCCCCCGGCTCGGAGGCCCACCTGCGCGAGGCGGTGCTGCGCTACTCCCGCGAGATCGCGTTCTCCGCGGCGGAGGTCTACGCGCGGGCCGCCGAATCCCGCGGCGCCTGGGACGCGCGGCTCGAGGCGCTCGTGGTGGACTCCCTGGTACGCGGCGAGGTGGGCGACGATCTCCCCTCGCGCGCGGCGGCCCTGGGCTGGAAGCCCGGCCCCACGCTCGTCATGGTGGGCCGCACCGACGGTCCGCTGGGCGAGGTCCAGTCCGCGGAGCTGCGCCGCACCGTCCGCCGCGCCGCGCCGGGATCGCTCGTGGGCATCCATGGCGAGGATCTGGTCGTCATCGCCCGCTCGGATGCGGACCACGACCAGCTCGCGACGACGCTTCTGCCCTGCTTCGGCCCCGGTCCCGTGGTCACCGGGCCGCCGGCGGTCACGCTCGTCGAGGTCGCCCGCGCCACCCGCGCCGCCATGGCCGGCGCCTCCGCGGCCCCCGCCTGGGCGCTCGCCCCCCGCCCCGTGAGCGCGGACGAGCTGCTGCCCGAGCGCGTCCTGGTGGGCGATGCGAGCGCCGCCGAGCGCCTGGTCGCCGTCGCCTACGACCCCATCGCGGCCGCGGGCGGCTCGCTCCAGGAGACCGTCGCGACGTTCCTCGACTCGGGGCGGTCGCTCGAACTGGCGGCCCGCACCATGTTCGTCCATGCCAACACGGTGCGCTACCGGCTCAAGAAGGTGGCGGAGATGACCGGGTGGGACGTGCTCAGCACCCGCGACGCGCACGTGCTGCAGTTCGCCTTCGCGCTCGGTCGCCTGCGCGACGCCGACCACTCCCCTTTGTAGAGACCCCACAACAACACGGGCCGGACTCCGTAAGCACGCGCGGTCGCGGCCCCCGATCCGTGAGGCAGGCTTGAACCCATGATCGCTCTCCTTTGTCCCGGCCAGGGTGCCCAGGCGCCCGGGATGCTCGAGCCCTGGCTCGAGATCCCGAGCGTCGCCGCGCGCCTCGCCGCGCTCTCCGAGGCCGCCGGCGTCGACGTGGTCGCGCACGGCACCGTCTCGGATGCCGACACGATCCGCGACACCGCCGTGGCCCAGCCGCTCCTGGTCGCCACCGCGATCGCGACGGGCCGCGAGCTGCTCGGGGACACGGCGCCGGCGCTCGCCGCGGGCCACTCCGTGGGCGAGTTCGGCGCCGCCGCGCTCGCCGGCGTCGTCACCGACGCCGAGGCCATGCGCCTGGTCGCCGTCCGCGCGACCGCGATGGCCCGCGCCGCCGCTCAGGGAGGCCCCACCTCGATGGCAGCCGTCCTGGGCGGGCAGCCCGACGAGGTCGAGGCGGCGCTCGCGCGCCACGGCCTCACGGCCGCGAATGTCAACGGCGGCGGCCAGGTGGTCGCCGCGGGTGCCAAGGACGCGATCGCCGCGCTCGTGGCCGAGCCCCCCACCCGCGCCCGCGTGATCGAGCTCCAGGTCGCCGGCGCGTTCCACACGGACGTCATGCTCCCCGCGGTCGCGGACCTCCACGCCGCCGCGGCCACCGCGGTCCCCGCGGACCCCGCGCACGTGCTCCTGTCGAACGCCGACGGCCGCGAGGTCGCGGACGGGGCCGATGCGCTGGCCCGGATGGTCAACCAGGTCGCCAACCCGGTGCGCTGGGACCTGTGCATGGAGCGCATGCTCGCGCTGGGCGTCACCGGCATCGTCGAGGTCGCGCCGGGCGGCGTCCTCACGGGCCTCGCCAAGCGCGCGATGAAGGGGATCCCGAGCGTCGCGCTCAAGACCCCGGCAGACCTGGACGCCGCCCGCGAGCTGATCGAGGCCCACGCATGACCACCATGACCGTCCGCCGGGGACCCGAGTTCACCCGCATCCTGGGCCTGGGCGCCGCCCGCGGCGAGAACGCCGTGCCCAACGCGGACCTCATCAAGCCGATCGACTCCTCCGACGAGTGGATCCGCAAGATGACGGGCATCGTCACCCGCGTGCGCGCCAACCCCGAGACGTCCGTGATCGACCTGTCGGAGCGCGCCGCGCGCGACGCGATCGCCCATGCCGGCATCGACGCGAGCGAGATCGACGCGGTCCTGCTGTCGACCATCACGTACCCCCACATGACCCCGGGCGGGGCACCCGTCCTGGCCGACCGCATCGGCGCCACTCCCGCGGCCGCCTACGACATCTCCGCGGCCTGCGCGGGCTACTGCTACGGCATTGGCCAGGCCGATGCGCTGGTCCGCTCGGGCGCGGCCCGCAACGTCCTGGTCGTGGGCGCGGAGAAGCTCTCCGACATCGTCGACCCGGCCGACCGCTCCATCTCCTACCTGCTGGGCGACGCCGCCGGCGCGGTGGTCATCGGCGCCTCGGACGAGCCGGGCATCGGCCCCACGGTGTGGGGCTCGGACGGGTCCGGCGCGCAGCTGATCCGCCAGACCGCCTCGTGGCTCGAGTACGGCGCGGACCGCGACCTGCCCTACCCCACGCTGCGCCAGGAGGGCCCCAGCGTGTTCAAGTGGGCGTCCTTCAAGATGGCGCCCGTCGCCCGCGAGGCGATCGAGGCCGCGGGCCTCACGCCGGCGGACATCAAGGCCTTCATCCCCCACCAGGCGAACATCCGCATCATCGACCAGATGGTGAAGCAGATCGGCCTGCCCAAGCACGTCGCTGTCGCCAAGGACATCGTCGACTCGGGCAACACCTCCGCCGCGTCGATCCCGCTCGCCACCGAGCGGCTGCTGCGCGACGGGGCCGCCAAGTCCGGCGACCTGGCGCTGCAGATCGGCTTCGGCGCGGGACTCGTCTACGCCGCCCAGGTGGTGGTCCTGCCCTGACGCGCGGCCCGCGCGTAGAGTTCACAACCGTTCGACCCGAACACGGCGCCGCCGGCGCCACCTACCCATCAAAGGAGCACCCCATGGCACTGTCCCAGGACGAGGTCCTCGCCGGTCTTGCCGAGATCGTCAACGAGGAGACCGACATCGACACCGCCGAGGTCACCCTCGAGAAGTCCTTCACGGACGACCTCGACATCGACTCGCTGTCGATGATGACCATCGTCACCCTCGCGGAGGAGAAGTTCGACGTCCGCATCCCCGACGAGAAGGTCAAGGACCTCGTCACCGTCGGCGACGCGGTCTCGTTCATCACCGACGCCCAGGCCTGATCCCCCGCACCCCCTCCTAAGGAGCCCCATGAACGTCGTCGTCACCGGACTCGGCACCACCTCCCCGCTCGGCGGGGACGTGCCCTCCACGTGGGAGGCCGCGCTCGCCGGCCGCTCGGGCGTGCGCACGCTCGACAACGACTGGGGCGAGACGTACGGCGTGCCCGTGACCTTCGCGGGTCAGCTCGCCGTGCCCACCTCGGAGGTGCTGCGCAAGCCCGAGATGCGCCGCATGGACCCGTCCGCGCAGATGGCGATCGTCGCCGCGCGCGAGGCATGGGCCGATGCAGGGGCCCCGGAGGTCGACCCCGACCGCCTGGGCAGCGTGGTCTCGTCGGGCATCGGCGGCGTGTGGACGCTGCTCACGGCATGGGACACGGTGAAGGAGCGGGGCGCCGACCGCGTCCTGCCCCTCACCGTGCCCATGCTGATGCCCAACTCCCCCACCGCGTACGTGTCCCTCGAGTTCACGGCGCGCGCGGGATCGCACTCGCCCGTGTCCGCCTGCGCCTCGGGCGCCGAGGCGATCGGCATGGGCTTCGAGATGATCCAGTCGGGCCGCGCGGACATGGTGATCTGCGGCGGCACGGAGGCGGCGATCCACCCGCTGCCCATCAGCGCCTTCGCCTCGATGCAGGCGCTGTCCAAGAACAACGACGACCCGGCGGGCGCCTCGCGCCCCTACGACGTCAAGCGCGACGGCTTCGTCATGGGCGAGGGCTCCGGCGTGGTCGTCCTCGAGTCCGAGGAGCACGCCCGCGCCCGCGGCGCCCGCATCCGGGCCCGCGTACTGGGCCTGGGCATGACGGCGGACGCCCACCACATCGCGGCCCCCGAGCCCAACGGCGTGGGCCAGACCCGGGCCATGCAGTTCGCGCTCGAGCGCGCCGGCCTCACCCCGGCGGACGTCGCGCACGTCAACGCGCACGCCACCTCCACCCCGGTGGGCGACATGATCGAGGCCCGCGGCATCCGCTCCCTGCTGGGCGCCCACGCGGACCAGGTGCTGCTGTCCGCCACCAAGTCGATGACCGGCCACCTGCTGGGCGGCGCGGGCGCCCTCGAGTCCGTCTTCACCATCAAGGCCCTCGAGGAGCGCACCGCTCCCCCGACCATCAACGTGGACGAGCCGGACCCCGAGCTCCAGGTGGACCTGGTGCGCGACACCCCGCGCGCGCTGCCCGAGGGTCAGATCGCCGCGATCAACAACTCGTTCGGCTTCGGCGGCCACAACGTGGCGCTGGTGTTCGGCACCGTCTGACGCGCGCGGGGCGCGCTGCGCGGTCCTCAGTGTCCCGCAACGCGCTCAGCTCCCCCGGGGGCGGTCCTCACTGTCCCGGACTTGGGTGGGTGGGTGGCCGGGTGAGGGTGCGGGCGTCCGCGCCTGTCAGCCCAGGCCGTCGCGCAGCCGCACCAGCGCGGCGTCGGTGGCGTCGGCGAGCGACACCTCGTCCTGGTTCGCCCACCACACGGCCGCGACGACCATGCAGCTCACGGCGGCCGACGACGCGACCTCGGCCTCGAGCGCGCCCAAGGTCTTGCGGAAGTGCTCGGCCATCGCCTTGCGCAGCACCTCCATGGCCTCGGCGCCCGCGCCGAAGACGTCCGGGTTCGCGCCGATGATCTGCATGCGCGTGCGCAGCAGGCGCTCCTCCTCCGCGTCCATGGGGGGACCGCCGGCCGCCGACTCGCGGATGCCGTCGATCCCGTCGGCCACGCCCGAGTAGTCCGGCGCGCCCGCCTCGATGAAGCGCGAGCGGAAGTCGCGCCACACCAGGTCCTGCTTGTGCTCGAAGTAGCGGAACAGGGTCCGGCGCGAGATGTCCGACGCGGCCGCCACATCGTCCATGGTCACGGCGTCGTAGCCGCGTTCCGCGAACAGGTGGACGGCCTCAAGGGCGATCCGGTCGGGGTCGGCGATCTGCGGGCGTCCGGGGCGGCGAGGCTGATCCATGAACTCACCGTAGCGGCACGGCGTGCCGACGCAAGGGGACGCGCGGCGCGTGCCCCCAGGTAGGCGTGCGGCGGCGCCCGGACGCTCTTGGGTCAGGGGCGGCGGCCTCAGCCGACGCGGTGCAGCCAGCGCACGGGGGCGCCGTGCCCGGCGTAGCGGAAGGGCTCGAGCTCCTCGTCCCACGCGGTGCCGAGCGCGAGGTCCATGGCGCGGCGCACGTCGACCGCCGAGCCGGCGTTCTCGATCGCGGAGCGGATGCGGTCCTCCGGCACCACGATGTTGCCGTGCACGTCCGTGACGGCGTGGAAGATTCCCAGCGAGGGGGTGTGCGACCAGCGGCCGCCGTCGCAACCGAACGACGGGTCCTCGGTCACCTCGTAGCGCACGTGCTCCCAGCCGCGCAGCGCGGAGGCGAGCCGCGCGCCGGTGCCCTGCTGGCCCTGCCAGGCCACCTCGGCGCGGAGCAGTCCCGAGCCGGCGGGCTGGTCCGTCCAGTCAAAAGAGGCGCGCGAGCCCAGCACTCCCTGCGCGGCCCATTCGATGTGCGGGCACATCGCTCGGGTGGCCGAGTGCACGAAAAGGACACCACGGGAGATTGCAGCCATGACCCTTTTCCTTCCTGTGAGGTGCGTCTTCCCCTACGACCTCGAAGGAAACAACCATGACACCGGGTGTGCCTCCTATCCTGCACCATCCCCCGGCGGTTCGCCACAACCGTCGCGGGCGCGTCGTGCCAGGCTGGGGGCATGGCCATCACCGACGAGGTCCTGACGGTCGCGCAGATCCGTGCCGCGGAGGAGGCGACCATGCGCGCGGTGCCCGAGGAGGAGCTCATGCGCCGCGCGTCGCTCGCGGTCGCCGATGCGACGGCCGCCCTGGGCGCCGAGCACGGCATCGCCCTGCCGGGGCTGCACGTGTGCGTGGTCGCCGGGTCCGGCCACAACGGCGGCGACGCGCTGCTCGCGGGCGCCGAGCTCGCGCGCCGCGGCGCCGCACAGGTGGTCGCGGTGGTCCTGGGCGAGCGAGCCTACGAGCCGGGGGTGGCCGCGGTGACGGCCGTGTCCGGGGACGACGCGGTGGTCCGGGGCAACTCCCGCCTCGCCCGGGAGTACGTGGCCGGGGCGGACGTGGTGATCGACGGCTTCGCCGGGATCGGGGGCCGGCCGGGCCTGCCGGACGACGCCTGGAACCTGCTGGGGCGCGCGTCGTGCTGGTCGCTGCCCATCGTCGCCGTGGACATCCCGTCGGGGCTCGCCGCGGACTCGTCCGAGGTGCCGCCGCGCGGGCCGGGCGACTGCGCCGAGTCGCCGCCGCGCCACGTGCGCGCCGCCGTCACGGTCACGTTCACCGCGCGCAAGCGCTGCCTGGTCGAGCAGCCGGCGGCCCAGGCCGCGGGCCGGGTGATCGTCGCGGACGCGGGGATCGAGCTCCCGGCTCAGGCAGTCGTCTGACTCAGTCGGTCGATCGGCTCAGCCGGTCGTCCGACCGACCTGGGCGATCGAGCGGCTCAGCCGCGCTCCTCGAGGGACTCGCGCAGCTCGCGCATGGCGCGGCGCCGCACGTCCTTCTTGAGCCGGTCGAGGTAGAGCTTGCCGTCCAGGTGGTCGCACTCGTGGTTGATGAGGCGCGCCCAGATCTCCTCGCCCTCGATGACCACCTCGCCGCCGTCGAGGTCGGTGCCGATCGCCTTGGCGTAGGCGGGGCGCTCGCAGGGGTACCAGAGGCCGGGCACGGAGAGGCAGCCCTCCTCGCCCAGGTCCTGAAGTTCGTCGCTGACCTCGACGATGCTCGGGTTGAGGATGTAGCCGATCTCGCCGTCGATGTTCCAGGAGAACGCCTTGAGCGAGACGCCGATCTGATTGGCGGCGAGTCCGGCGCGGCCGTCGTGGTCGACCGTCTCGAGCAGGTCCTCGACCAGCTGGCGCACCCGGTCGTCGACCTCGGTGATGGGCTCGCAGGGGGTGCGGAGGACGGGGTCGCCGATCGTACGGATGTCTCGCATAGCCATGCGCGTATCATTCCACGCCGCCGCGCGCGCCCGGGTATCGTCGACACATGACGGTCGAGACCGCGAGACTCCTGCTACGCGCCTTCACCCCGGACGACGCGGACGACGTCCACGTCTACGCCTCCGATCCGTCGGTGTGCCGCTTCACCGACTGGGGCCCCAACACCTTCGAGATGACGCAGTCCTGGCTCGCCCAGGCGGTCGAGGCGGGCCTGCCCGCCCACTGGGCGATCACCACGCGGGCCGATGCGGTGGGCGCCGGCGGCCGCATCGCCGCCGGCACGGTGGTGGGCGGCATCGGCGTCTACGGCGAGGACCGCGGCCCGCTCGAGTCGACGCCCCACCTGCGCGAGCTCGGCTGGGTGGTCCGCCGCGACCTGTGGGGCCGCGGCATCGCCACCGAGGCCGTGCAGGCCGTCATCGACGCGCTGGCCGAGGACGAGGCGGTCACGGAGATCCACGCGCGCTGCCGGCCCGAGCACAAGGCCTCGGCCCGCGTCATGGGGCACCTGGGCATGGCGCGCACGCGGCGCATCGAGCGCGACCTCGAGCGCGACGGCCGATGGATGGACTCGGACCTCTACAGCCTCATCGTCCACCGATGACCGGACCGTGCCCGTGACAGGCGTGCGCCCGTGACCGCCGTCCGGCGCTGGGAGCGGGCCGACGTCGCCGCCGCCTGGCCCGTGCCGGGCGCGGCGGACGACAAGTACTCGCGCGGCGTCGTCGGCGTGGTCGCCGGCTCGGAGGCCTACCCGGGCGCCGCGGCGCTCGTGGTCTCGGGCGCGATCCGGGCCGGCGCGGGCATGGTGCGCTACGTGGGGCCGGAGCGTGCGCAGGATCTGGTGCTCGCGCATCGTCCCGAGGCGGTGGTCCACCATCCCGTCGACGCCGCGGAGCGGCTGCCCCGCGCGCAGGCCTGGGTGGTCGGCTCCGGGGTGGCCGACTACCCCGAGCAGGACGCGGCGATCGGCGCGGTCATCGCGGAGTCCGCGCCCATGGTGGCCGATGCGGGGGCCCTGGAGACCGTCACCCGTGCCCGGGCGGCGGGGGCCCGGGCGATCGGGCCGGACCGGGTGCTGCTGACGCCGCACGCCGGCGAGCTCCTGCGCACGCTCGAGGCGCTGCGCCACGATGTGACCGCGGCGGACCTCGAGCGCGACCGCGTGGGCCACGCGCGGCTGCTCGCGGAGACCGCGCGGGCGACGGTGCTGCTCAAGGGCGCGGTGACGCTGATCGTCTCCCCCGGCGGCGGCGTGATCGAATTGCCGCTCGCGCCCGCCTGGCTCGCGACCGCCGGGGCCGGCGACGTGCTCGCCGGCATCGCGGGAGCCCTGCTCGCGGCGGGCCTGCCCGCGGCGGAGGCGGGCGCATGCGCGGCGTGGATGCATGCGAGGGCCGCGGAGAGCGCGTCCGCGGGCGGCCCGATCGCCGCCCTGGACGTCGCCTCCGCGCTGCCGGCCGTGGTCGCGGAACTGCTCAGTTCGTCGTAGCCGGGCGAAGGACGCCGTCTGCCGGGCCGGAGACCCGAGGCCGGACTCTGTTAGCGTCCGACGCCGAACACCGCCACCGCGGTCCAGGCGATCACCACGAGGTAGCCGAGCGCCCCGGTCCACAGGGCGAGCCTGGCGGCGCCCGCGGCGAGCACTCCGGGCAGCACCGCGCGGGTCAGTCCGGCGGTGAGCCCGCACGGGAGGCCGACCGCGAGCGCGGCGTACAGACCGCCCACCAGCGGCAGCGACTGTCCCGTCGCAACGATCACGACCGGGATGATCGCGAGCACCGATCCCAGAACCGCGAACGCTGCGCCTGCCGCCGCCGGCGACCGCTCGCGCGTGCTGGCGAAGAGCGCCCGCCCCAGCGTGTGGGAGACGAGCGCGATACCGAACAACGCGATCACCGCGTTGGTGATCGCGACGGCGGAGAAGATCCACCCGCGCTCCTCGGCGTGCGCGTCCGGGGCGAGCGCGCCCACGAGGGGCGCGGCGGCGTAGGCCAGGATCAGCGCGCAGGCACCGAACACGGGGATGCCGATCGCGGTGGCGAGCCACGCGGCGCGGGTGGCGTCCACGGTGGCGACGGTCTCGGTGGCGGGCGGGGTGTCTGACACGTGATCCTCCTGGTGGCGCCGTCGGGGGGGCGCCTGCGCGCCCAGTCTGTCAGCGCTCCGGCGTCCGGCGACGAGGCGCGGCGCGTGCCACGAATCCCGGAGCCGCTCAACTCAGGAAGGCCCCGGTGGCCTCGAGCACGATGCCGAGGGCGAGCGCCGCGACCACGATGACGACCGCGATGCGCAGGGCGCGCGGATGCGTCACGGCGGGGCGCACGAGCGCGCCGGCCAGCGCCGCACCGGCGATCGCCGGGCCCGCGAACGCGAGCACCACGAACAGGTCGGAGGCCGGGATCGCCTCCCCGTTCTGGACGGCGGTCATCGCGACGAGCACGACGGGCAGCGGCAGTGCAATCGCGGCGGCGATGCCCGCGTGCACGAGTGCGGCGCGCCAGGCCGGGCGCGTGACCCCGCGCGCGGCGAGCCGGCGTCGCAACGCCACCGCCGTCACCGGCAGCCCGATCGCCAGGCCCAGCAGCGAGTAGACCGCGCCCACGACGAGCGTGACGCCCGCGACCTCGCCCGCGGAGCCGTCCGGGTAGGTCGCACCCGCCGCCCACGCGAACAGCGGCACCAGCACGACGGCAGAGCCCAGGTAGCTGACGATGCCCAGGGGCAGGGCGACGGACTCGATCTGCGCCGGCGTCACCCCGGCATCATCGGCATCGCGGGCTTCGTCTCCCTGCGCTTCCGCGTTCATGTCCGCCTCCCTCGCGACAGCCGGCGCGACGTCGTCCCGTGCCGTCGTCGCCACGCGACCGCCGCGCCGTCACCTCCATCCTGGCCCGGCAGCGACCCGGGCGCCACTCGAAGACGCGATCTGCCTGCGGCTATGGCGCGATGAGCTCGATCCTCAGCAGCGGCGCATCGCCGATCGCGAGGCCCTCCGCCTTGCGCACGGACTTCTTGATGGGGATCACCAGGGTGCCGCGCTCCTTCGAGGGGAACGCGGAGGTGTCCCAGGTCGACCCGCCCACGGTGACGCGCACCTTGACGGCCCCGAACCCGCGGCGGGGCCCGGTCTGCATGTCCTCGACCTCGTCGGCCACATCCTCGGGGACGGTGACGAAGGCCCACGAGTCGGAGCGCTCGTCCCACGGGAACAGCACGGACGTGAACTCGTAGGCGGTCATGGCTTCACGCTAGCCCGACCGCCGGCACGAGGCATCCGTTGCGCGCACGCTCAGCGAATTCATGCACGATGCACGGGCCCCGCGTGCGCCGTGCATCGTGCATGAATTCGCGGAGGAAGTCAGCACTCACACCCTTGGTCTCGCGGGCCGGCAGCGCCGGGACCTTCGTCCTGCGCGCCCTACCCCTCCCGGCATAGCGTGGAAGGAGCGGGCGTCGCCGACGACGTCTCCGCGCGACCCACGCGCGAGCCGCCGACGGCGCCCCGGGAGGCGCACGCATGACCCAGGTACGCATCCACGGCCGCGGCGGGCAGGGCGTGGTCACCGCCGCGGAGATGCTGGCCCGCGCGGGCTTCCTCGCCGGCCACGAGGTCCAGGCCATCCCCAGCTTCGGCTCCGAGCGCACCGGCGCCCCCGTGGTCGCCTACTGCCGCTTCTCCGACGCCCGCCTGCGCACCCGGGAACCGGTGCTCGAGCCCGACGTGGTGCTGGTGCAGGACCCCACGCTCCTAGGCCCCGCGCGACCGTTCGCGGGGCTCGCGCCGGGCGGCATCGTCATCGTCGACACCACCGCGGACGCGCCATGGGTGCGGGAGCACGCGGGCGCGCAGGACGCCGACGCCCGCGTGGTGACCGTCCCCGCCACCCGGATCGCCATGGACCTGCTCGGCCGACCCAAGCCGGCCGCGGCGATGCTCGGCGCGTACGCGGGCTGCGCGGACCACATCACGCTCGACGCGGTCCAGCAGGTGTTCCGCGCGCGCTTCCCCGGCGCCGTCGGCGAGGCCAACGCGGAGGTCGCCACCACGGCGTTCGCCCACGTCAGGGGCGACCTCTACACGCGCGACGACTCGCCCGAGAAGGGCGACGCCGCCGCCCCAGCCGGCCCCCGCATCGTCCCCCAGGAGGTGTCCCGTGCGTGAGGTGCTCGAGGGCTCGCAGGCCGTCGCCCGGACGGTGGCGCGGTGCCGGCCGGGCGTGGTGTGCGCCTACCCGATCTCCCCACAGACGCACATCGTCGAGGCGCTGTCCGTCATGGCGCGCACGGGCGAGCTGAGCGCGTGCGAGTACGTCAACGTCGAGTCGGAGTTCTCCGCGATGTCGGTGTCGATCGGCGCCTCCGCGGCAGGCTCGCGCGCCTACACCGCGACCGCCTCGCAGGGGCTGCTCTACATGGCCGAGGCCGTCTACAACGCGGCCGGCATGGGCCTGCCCATCGTCATGACGGTCGCGAACCGGGCGGTGGGTGCGCCCATCAACATCTGGAACGACCACTCGGACGCGATGGCCATGCGCGACGCCGGATGGCTGCAGCTCTACGCCGCGGACAACCAGGAGGCGGCCGACCTCCACGTCATCGCCTTCGCCGCCGCGGAGGAGCTGGGGATCCCCGCGATGGTGTGCATGGACGGGTTCGTGCTCACGCACGCGACGGACGTGCTCGAGCTCGCCACCCAGGAGCAGATCGACGCATTCCTGCCGCCCTACTCCCCCGCGCAGGCGCTCGACATCGAGAATCCGTCGACCATCGGCACGATGGCCGGACCCGAGTCCTTCACGGAGACCAAGTACCTCCAGCACCTGCGCTTCCTCGACGCGGCGGGCGTCATCGAGGCGTGGTCGGAGCGCTTCCGCAAGGCGTTCGGGCGCGAGGCCGGCGGGCTGGTCGCCCGCTACGACCCCGACACCCTCGACCGCGACGGCGACGCCCCGCCCGCGAGCGCGGAGGACCTGGCCGTGGTCGCGATGGGGTCCGTCGTGGGCACCCTGCAGGCGACGCTGGCGCCGATGCGCGCGGAGGGCCTGCCGGTGCGGCTCGTCGGGATCGGCGCGTACCGCCCGTTCCCGCGCGAGGCGCTCAAGGCCGCGCTGGGCGACTCGCGCCACATCGTGGTGGTCGACCGGGCGCTCGAGCTGGGCGCGGGCGGCGTGCTCACCGGGGACGTGGGGCGGGCGCTCGCGCACACGGGGTCGCGGATTCACTCCGTGGTCGCGGGGCTGGGTGGGCGGCCCATCCTCGAGGCCTCGCTGCGCGACGCGGTGCGCCGGGCCCTCGCGGACGAGCTGCCCGCGCTCGACTTCCTCGACCTCAAGGCCGGCGGCGTCCCCGAGCCGCCCGTGGGCGCGACGGAGGTGGCGCGATGAGCACCGTCCACATCCCCTTCCTGCAGACCGGCACCCTCGCGGTGGGCGGGCGCCTGCTGGACGATGCGGAGCGCTCGGTCCAGTCGCACGCGGACCGGCCGTCGTCCCTCACCAAGGGCCACCGCGCCTGCCAGGGCTGCGCCGAGGCGCTCGCCGCGCGCTGGGTGATGGACACCGCGGTCGAGGCCACCGACGGGAGGCTCGTGGTGGCCAACGCGACCGGCTGCCTCGAGGTGTTCTCGACGCTCTACCCCGAGTCCGCGTGGAAGCCACCGTGGATCCATTCGCTGTTCGCCAACGCGGCGGCGGTGGCGACGGGCATCGCCTCGTCCCTGCACGCGCAGGGCCGCGACGACGTGCGCGTGCTCGCCCAGGGCGGCGACGGCGGGACGGTGGACATCGGGCTCGCGGCCGTGTCGGGCATGTTCGAGCGCAACGACGACGTCCTGTACGTCTGCTACGACAACCAGGGCTACATGAACACGGGGGTGCAGCGCTCGTCGGCGACCCCCGCATCGGCCCGCACCGCGACCACCCCGGCGGTGGGCCGCCACCCGGGCGCCCCGCAGGGCACCGGCAAGTCGATGGTGAAGATCGCGATGGCGCACGAGATCCCGTACGTCGCCTCCGCGACGGTCGCGGACCTGCGCGACCTCGAGCACAAGGTGCGCACCGCGATGGCGATCCGCGGCGCGCGCTACCTCCATGTGCTGGTGCCGTGCCCGCTGGGGTGGGGCTCGCAGTCGTCGGAGTCCATCTCGCTGTCCCGGGCGGCGGTGCAGTCGGGGATCTTCCCCGTGGTGGAGGCGCGCGCGGGCGAGCTGACGGACGTCCAGCGCATCCGCGAGCGCGCGGACGTCGAGGAGTATCTGCGTCCCCAGGCCCGCTTCGCGCACCTGTTCAAGCCCGGCGGCGAGGACGGGCTGCAGCGGTGGCGCGCGCTCGCCGAGGCGAACATCCGGCACTACGACCTGCTGGGAGGGCGGCCATGAGCGACCACGACGCACCCCCGACCCTGGGGCTCAGCACCGGGCCCGCCACCTCGCTCGCCTATCACACGGGTGCGTGGCGCACCGAACGGCCCGTCTACGTGGACCTCGCTCCCCCGTGCTCGCTGGCGTGCCCGTCGGGCGAGGACATCCGCGCGTGGCTGGGCTCGACCCAGGAGGGCGAGGCCGGCTTCGAGGCGGCGTGGCGGCAGATCGTCGCGGCCAATCCGCTGCCGGCCGTCATGGGGCGCATCTGCTATCACCCCTGCCAGGCTGCGTGCAACCGCGGCGAGGTGGACGAGGAGGTGGGCATCAACGCCGTCGAGCGCTTCCTGGGCGACACGGCGATCGCGCGCGGCTGGGCGCTGCCGGAGCCCGGCGCATCGTCCGGGCGGCGCGTCCTGGTGGTCGGGTCCGGACCCGCGGGACTGTCCGCCGCGTACCACCTGCGCCGGCGCGGGCACGAGGTGGTGGTGCGCGAGGCCGCCGCCCAGCCCGGCGGCATGATGCGCTACGGGATCCCCGCCTACCGGCTGCCGCGCGACGTGCTCGCGGCGGAGATCCGCCGCATCGAGGCGACCGGGGTGCGGATCGAGTGCGGGGCGCGCGTCGAGTCGTTGGACGAGGCGCAGGCCGAGTTCGACGCCGTGGTCCTGACCGTGGGGGCCGGGGTGGCGCACCACGTCGACATCCCGGCGGGGGCGGCGGCGAAGATCGTCGACGCGATCGACGTGCTGCGCGACGTCGCGTCCGGCCATGCGCCGCTGCTGGGGCGGCGCGTCGCCGTGTACGGCGGCGGCAACACCGCGATGGATGCGGCGAGGACCGCGCGGCGGCTGGGGGCGCAGGACGCGGTGGTGGTCTACCGGCGCACGCGCGAGCAGATGCCGGCGCACCCCACGGAGCTGGAGGACGCCGTGGGCGAGGGCGTGCGCGTCCAGTGGCTGTCGACCATCTCCGAGGTCTCCGGGCCCACCGTCACCATCGAGCGCATGGAGCTGGACGAGGACGGGCGGCCGCGCGGCACCGGGGAGTTCGAGGAGCTCGACGCGGACACGGTGATGCTGGCCGTGGGCCAGGAGGCGGACCTGTCGCTGCTCGCGGGCGTGACGGACGTCGAGGTCCGCGACGGGGTCATCGCGGTGGATCCGGGGACGCTGATGACCGGGCGCGACGGGGTGTTCGCGGCGGGCGACGCCTCCCCCGGCTCGCGGACGGCGACGTTCGCGATCGGGCGGGGTGCGCGGGCGGCGGCGGCCGTGGACGCGTGGCTCGCGTCGCGGGTCCTGCCCGCCGAGCCCGTCCTCCGCGAGGCCACCGCCGACCGGCTCACCCCCTGGTACTACTCGGACGCCCCCCAGCAGCACCGCGCGGAGCTGGAGGCCGCACGGCGCGTCACGGGGTTCGAGGAGGTGCTGACGGGCCTCGACGCCGAGCATGCGGTGTTCGAGGCACGGCGATGCATGTCCTGCGGGTCGTGCTTCGAGTGCGACAACTGCTTCGGCATGTGCCCCGACGACGCGATCCGGAAGCTGGGCCCGGGGATGCGGTACGAGATCGACTACGACTACTGCAAGGGGTGCGGCATCTGCGCGGCGGAGTGCCCGTGCGGCGCGATCGACATGATCCCCGAAGTGAGGTAGTCGGCTCGCTCAGTCCGTCGACGTCAGGCAGTCCTGAGTAGGCCGAGCGCGGCCGCGAGCTCCGGCATTCGCAGGTTGCCCGTCGCGACGGCGATCACCAGGTCGTAGGAGTTGTCCTCGTCGGTGTCGATATCCACTCCGTTGAGATCGTAGAACACCGCCGCGGCGAGCCAGCCGAGCCGCTTGTTGCCGTCGACCAGCGCGTGGTTGATGACGATCGACTCGAGCAACGCGGCCGCCTTGTCGTCGAGTGTGCGATAGGCCTCCTGCCCGTACAGCGTCGTCGCGGGACGCTCGACCGCCGCCGAGAGCAGCCCGAGGTCGCGCACGGGGCCCACGCCGAGGTCGGCGGTGAGACCCAGGAGGTCTTCGAGCGAGAGGAACTCCGTCACTGGCCCAGCCGGTCCAGCAGCCCTGCGTAGCGCGCCCGCATCTTGGCCGACGACGCGTTCACGCGGTCACCGTGGAGGTGCCGCGCGGCCGTCTCTTCGATCGCCCGTGTCACGGCTTCCTGCTTGCTGACGCCCTGGCTCTCGGCCAGCGCGGTCAGAGTCTGGTCCTGAGCCTCGGTAAGTCGCAGTGTCATCGCCATCGTTTGATGGTAGCAAAGCGGTATCGCGGCGGAGGAGCCGAGTTCGCGGCGGGCAAGACTCGGAGTTGATAGACCAGGGGGCGTGCTCTGCTTCGAGAGCCCCAGTCCACGGCCTGCCTGCGCGTGTCTATTCGTGTTCCGGCAGCCGCGGCGCCGAAAGACCAGGGTCACGGCCGATGAGCGCGGCGCGCGTGACGGCGGCGGAGCCGAATCGATCGCGGACCGCATCGAGGGCGGTGTCGAGTGCGCTGTCGATGCGCGCCCCGTCGTTCCAGTCGATCGGAAGCTCGGGCTGCACCGTGCCGGCGCTAGTCAGTTGCGCGAGCGAGACGCCGATGAGGGTGACACCCCGACCGGAGAGGTCTGGACCCGCCGCAGCGAGCAGCTGCTGGGCGACGCCGAGCAGTGTCTCGGTGCGATCGGTAGGCGTGGCGAGCGTGCGCGATCGAGTCGCCTTCGTGAAGTCGCCGTAGCGAAGCCTCAGGACCACGGTGGCGCACGCCGATCCGCGATCGCGCAGGCGCTTGGCGAGTCCGTCGACGATCTGGGTGAGGATCAGCCCGAGCTCACCACTGGTGTAGGACCGATTGCCGAGCGCACGCTGCGAGCCGATGGATCCGTGGCGCGTGGTCGTCTCGACCGGCCGCGGGTCCCGGAGCCGGGCCAGCGCGTGCAGATGCGCACCGGCCGCCTTGCCGAGCCACTGCTCGGCGGTCGCCGCTTCGAGTGCGGCCAACTGCCCGACCGTGGAGATCCCATGGCTGTGCAACTTCTCCGCGGTCTTCGCGCCCACGCCCCAGAGCCGTTCTACCGGGAGCGGATGGAGGAACGCCTCCTCACGGTCCGGCTCCACCACGAGAAGCCCGTCGGGCTTGCTGACCGCGCTCGCGACCTTCGCGAGGAACTTCGTCCTTGCCACGCCCACCGAGATCGGGAGCCCGACCTCGGCACGCACGCGCTCCCGCAGGCGCACGGCGATCTCCTCGGGAGTCCCGGCAAGGCGGCGAAGTCCGCCCACCTCAAGGAAGGCCTCGTCGATCGAGACGCCCTCCACGTACGGCGTGGTGTCATGGAAGACCGCGAACACGGCACGACTCGCCGCGGAGTAGGCCTCCATACGGGCAGGGACGACGATGGCGTCGGGACACAGCGCGCGCGCCCGCTGCACCCCCATCGCGGTGCGCACGCCCCGGGCCTTCGCCTCATAGCTCGCGGCCACGACGACGCCGCCGCCCACGATCACCGGCCGTCCGCGCAGTGCGGGCTCGTCGCGCTGCTCGACCGAGGCGTAGAACGCATCGAGGTCGGCGTGGAGCACCGTCGCCTCGCCGCGCATCTCACACCTCCTGCCACCACACGGTCCTCAGGCCATGGTCTCACCGGCACCCGACACCGCATCGATGCGCCCCGGTGTTGGTTGACGTCGATCAACACGGAGGCAGACCCGACGCCCGAACGCCACGCGCTGGCCCGGACCGCACCCGCCAGTCCCGTCACGGTTGACGGCCGGCACGCCGACCCGTGCGCCGACGCTGACGCCGGTTGACGGCAACGACCCCGCGGCCGCCCCGCGACCTGCGCGGCGCAGACGCCGTCCTACCTCCTGATGTGGCGGTGGCCCTTGTCCGGCCAGCCGACGTGACCCTCGCGCATGGTGCAGTGCTGGCGCGAGCGCGGCATCCAGACACCGCACACCTTCGCGGGGTTGGCCCGCTTCGCACCTCTCGGCGCGCGCGAGGTATCGAGTCCTGGCAACACCAGTCCCCGAGCTTGGACCGCACGGCTCTCGCCTGCGGGTGCAGAGGCGACCGCGACATCCTTCTGCGAGCGGGAGACGACGTCCGCGACGTCTTCGGCGACGTAGACGAGCACTCCGTTGTCGAGCCGTGATGCGGTGACCGCGCCGATCTTCTCCAGGCGCGTCAACGCCGTGCGAGCGGTGTCTTCACCCGTTCCGAACTGCGCGGCGAGGTCGCGGGTCGTGGTAGCCATGGTGCCGGCGATGTAGGACACCGCCCGGCGCGCAGTGGCGCCTGAGCGGACTCCGATGTTGGTGAGACGGTCCATCCATTCGCGGCTGATGTCGGCGATCGCGGACGCTACCTCTGCGGCGTTGGCGGCTGAGGAGTAGGCGCAGTCGGCGAACATCTCCAGCCACCGGTTCAGCGCTTCCTGATGGGGAGCGTCACCGCCAAAGCGCACCGAGTTCAGCCCCTCGACGTAGCGCTCGGTGTTCATTGCCAGGTAGGGCGACAGAGGGAGCACGACGTGCACCACCACGCCGTCGCGACGCAGCATCCCCTGGATGAGTGCGCGACCGGTCCGGCCGTTGCCGTCAGGGAACGGGTGAATGGTCTCGAACTGGGCATGGGCGAGGGCTGCTCGCACGAGCGCGGGCGCCTTCACTGGGCCGGCGTTGATGTAGTCCATGAGGTCGGCCATGCCGGCTCCAACCTTGGAAGCTGGCGGCGGCACATGCGCAGCGCTGTCGATCGAGGCAGTCTCACCCCTGACCGCGCCCGGCGGAATCAGGACCGCCTGCGTGGTGCGCAGGCCCACGTACGGCGATCGCGCTCCCCCGCGGGGGTGCGTCTCCATCAGGTCGGACTGGATGCGGATGACATCCTCGATGGTGACGTCCCTGGTGTGGTCGCCCAGGGATCGGACCGCGCGCTGGGTGGCAGCGATGTTGCCGAGCACTGCGCGCACGTCAGCTGACGCGCCTCGGACGTCGCTCGACCCCCGAGCGAGGTCTCGCACCGAGATCTGGTGACCCTCGATATAGGACGAGGCGATCGACTCAGACTTCACGAGCGACTCGAGGGCAGGCAGGGACGGCGACTGACCTAGGTGCTTGTCAATCTCTGCAATCCTGCGGGACGACCGATCGATGCGTGCTTGCACCGCAGGGGTGATGGCGAGCTCGATGTCCTGCAGACGTCCGGGGATGTACGCGCGGTAAGGCTGACCGTCGTTGACCTGCTCGTCGACGATGCGCTCGAAGTGCCCCATTGCCCGCCCCCTCGTCCGTACTGCACGCGCTCAAGGTTCCTCACCATCGAATGTGCGCTAACATGAAACTGTTGAAGTAGTTTCATGTTAGCGCACGTTGACGCGGGGGATCCCTCTACGACTCGGCAGATTCGTGCCTGCGTCAACGGTGGGCACGACTCGGAACTCATGGACCAGGGGGCATGCCGCGCCCAGGAGAGGCCCCGTCCATGACCATCCGGCGCACAGTCCAATCTGCCTGACCCCACTCCTCAGCATGAGGCATCTACCGGCCGCGATGAGCATGGTGGAGGCGCCGCGCGGCCCGCCCCACGCGGATCATCGCACGAGACTTCGGCACAGACCATCGGCGCGGAAGCCCGCCCGATCTCGATCTGCCAGCGCGTCGCGGGCATTGCCGCGAGTTTCCGTGTCACGGGCCATGCCCCGTTCACGACCTGCGTCCTGGCCGAATCCATGACACCCGACCGCACCCAGCCCGCCGCGCCCTGACAGGCCTTCGCGCTCGCCCTCCCGAGCGGCGCCGGGGCCCTCAGCGGACGGCTGAAGGCCCCGGCGATGCGGGTGACAACACGATGCGTCAGGCAGCGCCCATGGCGGTGGACGTCGTGATCGTGTGCAGGATCGTGTGGACGCGATCGCGCAGGCCCGCGCCGACGCCGGCCGGGTCGGCCTGCGCGGCTTCCCTGATCGCCGACACGGTCACGGCCGGGAACGCGGAGAGCATCCAGTCGTTTCCGTGCAGCGCCGCCTGCGCGGGGTCCATCCAGCCGCCGAGCACCGCGTCCGTCGTGACGAAGCCGTCGAAGCCCCACTCGCCCCGCAGCACGTCCTGCAGCAGCTCCGGGTTTCCCCCGGCCCAGGTGCCGCCCAGGTTGATGAACGAGGTCATGGCGCCCGCCGCATCGGCCTCCTTGACCGCGATCTCGAAGGGGCGCAGATACAGTTCGCGCAGCGCCTGCTCCGAGGCGAACACGTTGACGCCGGTGCGGGCGTTGATCTCCTGGTCGTTGAGCACGAAGTGCTTGACGGTGGTGAGCACGCCCTGATCCTGCGAGCCCGAAATCGCCGCGGCGGCCATCTTGCCGGTCAGCAGCGGGTCCTCCGAGAAGTACTCGAAGCCGCGGCCTCCCATCGCCGTCCGATGCAGGTTCATGCCGGGGGCGTACCAGACGTCGATGCCGTACGCGATCGCCTCCGTCGCGACCGACTCGCCCCAGGCATAGGCCAACTCGTCATTCCACGTCGCGGCGATGACCACCTCGGTCGGGTACGCCGCGGAGTTCAGAGGCGAGAACAGCGAGTTGAGTCCGGCCGGGCTGTCGAGCATGGTGATCGACGGGATTCCCAGGCGGTCGATCGCCACGGACCTGTAGGCGCCGTGGGAGAACAGGTCCACCTGCTCGTCGAGCGTGAGCTGGTCGAGGAAGTCGCTCCAGACCGGGTCCGCGAAGCCGGCGCCGAGCAGGTCCTCCAGCACCAGCCCGTTGTCGGCGCCGTACGTGGGCGCCTCGCCCTCGGCGGGCTCGATCCGGGGTTCCATCCGCGCGAGCAGCTCGTCCGACGCGGTCTCGGTGCCGTCCGGGGCGGACGGGTAGGTGGAGTCCCAGTTCGCGCGCGAGAGGTAGGTGAGGTCGCCCTCGACGTAGTCGAAGCGGCTCGCGTACGCCACCCCCGTGTCGGCATCGGTGTCGTAGACCACGTCTGCCGTGACCGGCACCGCGAACGATGCGACCGGCGTGTGCACGTCCGTGCGCACGGGGACGTCGTACTCGCCAGCCTCGAGCAGGTGGTGGCCCGCCCCGGTATCCCAGGAGGCGAGATCCCTCACTGCGAACGCGACCGTGAGCGTCTGGGACTCGCCCGGTGCGAGTTCGTCGGTCTTCGCACAGCCGGCCAGCTCGATGGCCGACTTCTCGATCGCACCGGTGTACGGAGCCGAGAAGTAGACCTGGACCACGTCCTTGCCGGGAACCTCGCCGACGTTGGTGACCGTGACGTCGAGCGCGACCGTGCCGTCCGCGACGACCGGCTCGGTCGATTCCCACGCGAAGTCCGTGTAGCTGAGTCCGTATCCGAAGGGGAACTGCACCGCCGCGTCGTATCCGGTCTCGTCGCCGAACCACCGAGTCTCGTAGTACCGGTAGCCCACGTAGATGCCCTCCTCGTAGTCGAGGAACGAACGTCCGACGTTGGCGTAGTCGGAACGCCGATGTTCTGGGCCGCGGGGGCAGACGTCGCGTCGTAGGCGTGCGTCGACGGCAGATGGCCGGACGGGTTGACCGCACCGGTGACTGTCCGGACCAGGGCTGTCGCGCCATGCGGCCCCGGCGTGCCCATCCAGATCGCGCCGGTGATCTCCGGATAGTCGTCGAGGAATCCGAGCTCCATCTGGTTGCCCGCGTTCACCACCACGATCACGTCGCCCTGAATCGCGGCGACCTTGTCGAGCAGCTCATGCTGGTGCTCGTCGAGCTGCAACTGCTCCTGGGTCAGGTCGCCACCTTCGGAACCGTCGTTGCCGATCACCTAGATCGCAGTGCCGGAGAAGTCCCGCGCCTGCGCGAGCACCTCCTCGGTCAGATAGCCGGGGGCGGGCTCGCGTTCGCCGCCCAGCATCGAGCTCGCGATCTGGACGAGGAAGCTGCTCGAGCGTTCGGAGTGCTCGGCGCCCGCATCCTGCATCGCGGCATAGAGCTCCCGGTTGTACTCGACGCCCCCGGCCTCGAGCGCGTCGTACAGCGTCTCCGCGCCGGCGGTGTTCGAGCCTCCCGATCCGCCGCCTGCGAACACCTTTCCGTGTCGGTGAGGCCGGCGCCCCACCGCCGGCCGGCCCTGCCTCCCTTCCTGCGGCCGAGAGTCCTACGTACCAGGCGCGGTCGGCGCCAGCGGGATCATCACCCGCATCTGCGCCGGCCCCCTTGCACCCCACCGGTGATACGGCACCAGGGGGAGCTCGAAAGCCCGAAGTTCCGCGGCGGCAGGCGCCTCTGCGGTGAAGGGCAGCACACCGGCATCGTCCGGGGCCGATGCGGGGGCCAGCCCCGCAGCGATCGCGCCGTCGCCGTGGGCGCGCAAGGGCGCGGCCGCGTCGAGCAGCACGTCCTCGAACGCGACTCCGTCGGGCAGGTCGGTCGACTCGACGCACAACACCAGCGGTCCGCGCGTCACGGCGACCGTGCCGCGCTGCGCGTCGATCCTGGAGTCCGGCCATGCGAGGCGCGGCGACAGGTCGAGGTCGAGCACCACGCGGTCACCCGGGGCGAACGCTCGCGTCACCTCCCACCAGCCGGGCGCGAGCGCAACCTCACCGGCGGGAGACGTGCCGCGCGCATCGGCCGCCCATCCGGGCACCCTGAGCCGGAGCGCGACCTCTCGCGCGGGGGCCCGCTCGACGGTCACCTCGACGCGCCCCTCCACCGGATAGGCGGTGTCGACCCGGACCTCAAACGTCTCGCCGCCCAGGTCCGCCGCGATCCGGCCGGCGCCGTACAGCGACAGCGTCAACGCATCGGCGTCTACGAAGGCCGCGTACGCCTGCGTGGAGGCGAAGGTGCGGGACACGTTCGTGGGACAGCACGACACATCAAACCAGGGCGCGCGCACGCCGCCCTCCGCGCGCATGTTGACGCCCTCGCCCGCGTACTCGTGGCCGGCGACGCGCACGTGCAGGGGGTTCGCGTAGAAGAACGCCCGCCCGTCCTCGCTGGGGCCGGTCGCCACCACGTTGTGCAGCGTGCGCTCGATGAGGTCCGCGTACTTCGCCTCGCCGGTGGCCAGCAGGAGTCGCCACGAGAACATCACGGAGGCGATGCCGGCGCAGGTCTCGCAGTACGCCCGGTCCGGCGGCAACTCCCAGTCCTCGCCGAAGCCCTCGTCCTGGTGCCGCGACCCCATGCCACCGGTGACAAACGTGCGGCGCGCGACCGTGCGGTCCCACTGGCGGCGCAACGCGCCCAACAGGTCGTCGTCGCCGGTGTCCACGGCCACGTCGACGGCACCCGCGGACAGGTACAGCGCGCGTACGGCGTGGCCGCGCAGTACGTCAGCCTCGCGGATGGGGGTGTCGTCCTGGAAGTACTCGGCGGACAGCAGCACGCGCACGGGCAGCGTGCCGCGGCCGCGCCGCTCGAGGAAGATGCGCGCCTGCTCGCGGTAGCGCTCCTCCCCCGTGGCCCGCGCGAACTCGGCGAGCGCCACCTCGATCTCGGGATGCCCGCACAGCGTCGCGCGGGCGCCCTCGCCGAACTCGCGGCACACGTGGTCGGCGGCGCGACGCGCCACCTGGACCAGCGCATCGTCGCCGTAAGTGCGCAGCCGCGCAACGGCAGCCTGGATGAGGTGGCCCATGTTGTAGAGCTCGTGACCCTCCGACATGTTCGAGTAGCGCGGAGGCAGCCCCGGGTGGCCGAAGGCCGTGCCCTGGTAGCCGTCCGGGGCCTGCGCGGCGCCGATGCGGGCCACCAGGGAGTCGTACAGCGCCTGCAGGCGCGGGTTCGCGCGGCGCCCGAGTTCCCACGCAAGCCCCTCGAGCAGCTTGTAGACCTCGGAGTCCGCGAACTCCCATCCGGCGCGCTCGACGGTGGACTCGCCGCGCGCCACGCGGTCGAAGTTCTCCAGCCAGCCCAGGCGCTCCATCCACGAGGCGCAGTGCTCGAACGTGTGAGCGGCGTTGGTCTCCTGACGACGCCCCCAGAAGCCCTCGGGGTCCCAGGCGGCCTCACCGATCTGCAGGCCTCGGCGGGGCCCGGGGGCGTCGACGGGGACGCGCGGGTGCTTGGTCTCGGTGCTCACATCAGTCCTTCACTGCGCCGGCGGTCACGCCCGCGGCGACGTACTTCTGGGCGAACACCAGGAGGATCGCGGCGGGGATCGAGGCGACCATCGCGGTGGCCATGATCGCGTTCCACTGAGTGGTGTTGTTGCCGATGTAGTTGTAGATAGACAGCGTGATGGGGATCATGTCGCCGTTGCGGTTGAGCGTTGAGGCGAACACGAAGTCCGACCACGCCCACAGGAACGCGAACAGCGACACGGTCAGCGCGGAGTTGCGGCTGATGGGCATCACGACGGAGATGAAAGTGCGCCACGCGCTCGCGCCGTCCATCTTGGCGGCCTGGATCAGTTCGCGCGGGATGCCGCTCATGAACGCCGCGAACAGCAGCACGCCGAACGGCACCGCGATGGTCGAGTCCGCGAGGATGAGGCCCCAGATGGAGTTGAGCAGGCCCAGCCGCACGTAGATGGCGTAGAAGCCCATCGCCATGACGACGGCGGGGATCATCTGGGCGACCAGCAGGATGAAGTTGAGGGTCTTGCCGCCCTTCATTCGCAGCAGCGAGATGGCGTACGCGGCGGGCGCGGCGATCACGACGGTGAGCACCACGCAGCCGAGCCCCACCAGGAGACTGGTCCCCAGCGCGGGCAACTGCTGGTCGAACACGGCCTCGTACCCCTCGAACGTGGGGTCCACGGGGAAGATGTTCGGCGGGTTCTTGCGCAGGTCGCTGCGCTGGGTCAGCGAGACGTTGAAGATCCAGTAGACGGGGAAGAGCATGAGCGCGGTGAAAAACACGCCCAGCGCGGTCTTCCACCAGGTGCTGCGCTTCTTCACGGGCTTGTCGCGGCCCTTGCCGCGGCCCTTGGGGGGCCGGCGCGTGCCCGCGGGCTCGGCGAACGTCGCCATGTCAGTGCTCCTCTCGGCGCTGCAGGCGGACGTAGAAGAGTCCGAACACGAGCGCGATGATAATCAGCAGGTTTCCGATGGCCGCGGCCGGCGAGAACGCGGGCTGCCCGGTACCGAACGCCTCCCGGTAGGACCAGACGGCGAGCGTCAGCGAGCTGTTCGCCGGCCCGCCCTTGGTCATGATCCAGACGATGTCGACGACCTTCAGCGTGTACACGAGGCCCAGCAGGATGGTGATGGCGGAGACGGGCCTCAACAGCGGAAAGGTCACCCTCCAGAAGGTGGTCCAACCGTTCGCCCCGTCGAGGGAGGCGGCCTCGTAGACCTCGCCGGGGATGTTCTGCAGCCCCGAGTACAGGATGACCAGGTTGAACGGGATGCCCAGCCAGATGTTGGCGATGATGACGGCCGTCAGCGCCGTGTCGGGCGACGTGATCCAGTTGATCTGACCTATTCCGAACGCGCCCAGGAACGAGTTGATGATGCCGGAGTCCGAGTTCATCATCCACGACCAAGTCGAGGCGGAGACGATGAGCGGGAGTAGCCACGGCACGAGGAACAGCGCGCGCAGGATCCCCGACAGGCGGAACGTGTTGCGGAAGAACACTGCCAGCGCCAGGCCGATCGCGTACTGGAAGATGATCGAGATGCCCACGAACAGCACGGTGTTCCACAGCGCCTTGGGGAACAGCGGCGAGGTGAGGACGTCGATGTACTTCTCGAGTCCCACGAACTCGGCGTTGCCTTGGACGAAGGCGCGCACGTTGTAGTCGTGGATGGAGAGGTCGATGCTACGGATCAGCGGGTAGACGTAGAACGCCAGCAGGTAGGCGACGAGCGGGGCGGCGAAGCCGAAGGCTATCCAGGGCGATCCGTTGGGGTGGCGGACCTGCTTGACCCGAGAGGGCTTGGGCTGCGTGCCGTTCGGGGCGGGCGCGGCGGCAGACGCGACGGTCATGGTGAGTCCTTGCGTGCGGGGTAGGAGCGGGTCCACGGGGGTGGGAGGGGCGGCGAGCCCGCCCCACCCCCGTGGCTTCAGGGAATGCGGGGAGCGGTCAGTTGCCGGTAGCGGCGGCCGCGGCCTCCTGGGCCGCGTCCATCGCGTCCTGCGCGCTCATCGCGCCGGACATCGCCGCCTGGACGGCCGTCCACAGCTGCTCGGAGATCAGCGGGTAGTCGGTGCCCAGGTTGTCCGAGGTGCGGCCCTTGGCGGCGCGGACGGCGTCCACCCACACGGTGAGCTCCGGGTGCGCCTCGATGAACTGCTCCTGCCCCTCGGCGGTCGGCGGGATGTAGTACGCGAAGGTCTCCGCGGTCTCGACGAAGCCCTCGGGGGTGGTCATGCACTCGATGATCTGGCGCGTGACGTCGTACCGGGCCTCGTCCGACTGGGCGGGAGCCATGATGAACTCGCCGCCGGTCGGGGCCGGGGCCGCGCCGCCGTCCTTCGCCGGGAGGGTGATGTAGTCGGCCTCGAACCCCGCCTCGGCCGCCGAGTTCACCTGCCAGGTGCCGTTCTCGACGAAGCCGGTCTGCCCGTCCAGGAACTCCTCCCACGCGGTGTTCTGCGAGTTCTGGATCGCCGACTGCGGCGCCCAGCCCTTGTCCAGCCAGTCCACCCAGAGCTGCACGGCCTCGACCGCGGCGGCCGAGTTCAGCTCGGTGAGGTCCGCGCCGGCGCCCCAGAACCACGGCAGGAACTGGAACGAGCCCTCCTCGGTGCCGATGCCCGCGAAGGTGATCGCGCGCTTGCCGGACGCGTCGATCGCCTCGAGCGCAGTGTTGAGGGTGGCCCAGTCCGTGATGGACGCCGGGTCCACGCCGGCCTCGTCGAGGATCTCCGCGTTGTAGTACAGCGCGAGGGTGTTGGCGCCGATCGGAATGCCGAAGGCGGTGCCGTCGACCACGCCGGCCGCGAGCAGGTTCTCGTCGATGGCGCTGGTGTCGAAGCCCAGCTCGTCCATCGAGATGATGGCGCCCGTGTCCGCGAGCGTGGAGACCGCCGGGTTGTCGAGCAGCACCACGTCGGGCGAGGTGCCCTCCTGCGCCGAGAGCAGCAGCTGGTTGGTCAGTGCCGTCGTGTCGTAGGGCGTGCGCTGGATGGTGACGCCGGCCTCGTCGCCGCAGGCCTGGACGCGGTTGCCCCAGTCCGAGCCGTCGGTGTGCTGCGGGTACGGGTCCCACCAGGTGTAGGTGCCGCCGGCCGCAGTACCGCCGTCGTCGGCGCTGCCGCCGTCGGCGGCGCCAGTGGTGGCCTCGTCCGTCGTGTCGTCCGACGACGAGCAGCCGGCCAACGCCCCGACGGCGATGGCGGCCGCAGCGAAGGCTGCGTACCTGCGAGAGTGCTTCCGAATCATGCGTTCCTCCTTGAACGACGACCCGCTGGGGAGCGGATCAGTGGGTTGCGCCCATGCGGGCAGGTGATGGTGCGGCGATCGAGCCGCGGTCGTCGATCCGGGGCTGGATCAACTCGACAGTGTGCGGTTTAGCCGCATCGGGATCCCCCTCGATCCGGGAGACGAGCTGCTGCACGGCCCTCGCCCCCAGCTCGTCCGCGGCGCTGTCGATCGCCGAGAAGGGAAGTGAGAACGTCCGCGCGAACGCGTCCGAGTATCGCCCGATCACCGAGATGTCCTCGGGCGCGGACATTCCGCGGGCGGCGAGCACCGACGGCAGCGCGGCCGCCGCGGCCTCATTGTTGAGCAGCAGTCCCGTGGCCCGGGGGTGACGATCCAGGTAGTCGGCCAGGTCGCGGCCGATGCCCGGCTGACTCGAGTGGGCGTGGTACCGGTGTAGCGTGACGCCAAGTTCGTCCGCCCGGTCCCGCGCCCCGTTCGCGAGGCGCCACACGTACGCGCCGCCGCGGGCGACCACGTGCTCGGGCTGCGAGACCAGGACGAGCTCGCGGTGCCCCGCGTCGTACAACGCGTCGACCATCGCGCGGCCGGAAGCGACGAAGTCCAGGTCGAACACGTCGACCCCGTCGGGGTCCCCGGGCAGTCCCACGAGCGCGCCGGGCTGGCGAATGTCGCGCAGCAGCGGGAGCCTGTCGTCCCGCTCAGCGACGTTGAGCAGCACGAAGCCGTCGACCATGCGGGACGAGGACAGCCGCTTGAGCGCGGCCACGCCGTTCTCGTCGGACACCAGGAGCGTGTCGTAGCCCTTCTTCCGGGCGGTCTCCGACACCCCGAGGATGTACTGGAGCATCGCAGGAGCGAACTCGTCATCGAGGAACCGACCCAGAAGCGCGATGGTCTTGGTGCGAGAGGTAGCGAGGGCGCGGGCGCCCGCGTTGGGCGTGTAGCCGAGCTCCTCGACCGCGGCGAGGACGCGCAGACGCACCGCCTCCGAGATCGAGCGGTTGCCGCTGAGCGCGTACGAAGCCGTGCTGCGCGACACCCCCGCCGCCTTCGCTACGTCACCGATGGTGGCCAACCTGTCACCGTCCTATGAGGTCCTCGTCACTGAGAATCCTGGGAGTCGGCTCTACATCGAACCGATTCGAATCGAACTGGTTCGACAGTAGAGGAACTCGAGGGCCGGAAGCAAGCCGGCGATAGCGCCGTAATCGAATCGCAATACGACGCCGGCGCCTCGTGACCCCTGTCGTAGTGGATCCGCGCGCGCCTCCCATCCGGGCCGATCCTTCGCAAGTCACAACTCGGCGCCACGCGGATCCCGGCGCCCGCTGGCTCCAGCAGCACCCGTCCAAAGCCCGACGCCTGGATCGAGGCCTAGGCCGCCCCCTTGTCCGCCTACGGCCACGCCTGGCGCGCCGACAACGACCCGAACCACCAGTCCCACCGCATCACCGGTCGCCCCATGGCCACCCCCGATGAGCCCCCGGACGAGGCCCCGAAGGCCACAACGCCATCGTCACACCGAGTACCGAGTTCACGAACGCCCCAGATACCGAGTGCACGCCCGGAGTGGGCCAGGCGGGGCTCGAACCCGCGACCGATGGATTATGAGTCCACTGCTCTGACCGTCTGAGCTACTGGCCCGCGACCCCTCGCGAGGTCGGCGGCCATTCTAGCGGGGACAATCGCATCGTCCCCCGACCGGGACCTCCGGGTGGTCATCGGGACCGCGATCGTCCTGTAGAGTATTCCAGCGCGATCCCCTGTAGCTCAATTGGCAGAGCAGCCGACTGTTAATCGGCAGGTTGTTGGTTCGAGTCCAACCGGGGGAGCCACCCAGGGCCGGTCCTCACTGAGGACCGGCCCTTCTTCTTGCCCCCACCGAGCCCCTCGCCTGGGGACCGCGATGCACGCTCAGTCGCTCGCGCCGAACCCCGCGGCCCCGGCGGCCCCGCGGTACCGGCGATCGCCGAGCGTGTAGAGCGCCTCCGCCGCCGCGTACCGGTAGGCGTGAAGCAGCCGCTCGTACTCGCGCCGCTCCGCGCGGTTGAGCCGCGGCTCGGCCGCCACTCCCCACGCGAGCGCCCCGGCGCCGACGAGGAGCAGCGGCGGGCTCATGAACACCCAGGCCAGGGCGAGCGTCAGCGGCGCGACGAGCATCAGGACGGGCGTCCGGTCCCACCAGGGGCGCAGCAGGCCCGCCTCGCGCATCACACCGCGCACGAAGCGCGGCGCTCGGCGGGTAAGCGCCTCGACCTTGAAGTCCTGCAGCGCCCTCACCGTGGACATGGCGGTGCGCCCGAGCGCGGCCACGTCGGCGCGCGCACGCTCCTCCACCACGGCCGCGGCGTCCATCGATTCGACTGTACCGAGCGGGGCGGCGCGCGGCTCGCGCACCGCCCTCAGCCCTCTGCGTCCGCCCCAGGCAGCACCACGGAGCCGTCCGGCCCCGGCGGCGAGAACGGATTCATGGCGAGCTCCCACACGTGGCCGTCGGGGTCCGCCACGTACCCGGAGTACCCGCCCCAGAACACCTTCTCGGGCGCCTTGAGCGAGGTCGCGCCGGCCGCGAGCGCCGCGGCGTACACCTCGTCGACCTGGGCCTCGGTCAGGTAGTTCTGCGCGAGCGTCATCGCCCCGGTGCCCAGCGACGCGCCGGGGCGGCCCTGGTCGTCCGCGAGCGCGGCGAGACCGAACAAGGAGATCACCATGCCGTTGGCCTGGAAGAACACGACGTCCTGGGACGCCTCGGCGGGCTCCCACCCCCACGCCTCGTAGAACCGGCGGGCGCGGTCCAGGTCCGCGACCCCGAGAGTGATGAACGAGACGCGCGGCTGCGGCATGGCGGAACCTCCGTTCCCCTCGCACGCTAGCAGCGCGGTGGCAAGGCCGCGCCGCCGGCACCGGACGGGGCGGACAGAACGCCAGACGGGAGACACCGGACGGGCCGGGGACGCCACACGGGAGACGCCGGACGGGGGCGGCGCACGCCGCGCCCCGTCCGGCCCGCAGCTACAGGGCGACCTCCGCCTTGTCCTGCTCCCTCTCCCCCGCGTCCTTGCGGACGGCGCCGCCGGAGATGATGCGATGGCGGATCGACCCGGAGATCCAGTCGACCACGAGCGTCACCGCGATGATGACCAGGAGCGTGATGCCGATCTGATCCCACGCGCGCTTGGAGAACAGCTGGCTGAGCAGGGTGCCCACGCCGCCCGCGCCGATGATGCCCAGCACCGCCGAGGCACGGATGTTGATCTCGAAGCGGTAGAGCCAGAACGCGAGCACCTCGGGCAGCACCTGCGTCCAGTAGGCCCAGCGCAGGATCGCCGAGCGGGGCGCGCCGGACGCCTGCGCGGCCTCGACGGGCCCCGGGTCGATGCCCTCGAGCGCCTCGGCGGTGAGCTTGCCGAGCGTGCCCACCGCGCCCACGCCGAGCGCGATGGTGCCCGCGATGGGCCCGAAGCCGAAGATGGGCAGCATGATGACGATCGCGAACACGAGCTCCGGCACCGCTCGGATCAGGTTGAGCACGACGCGGGTGACCTGCACAGCCCACTGCGGGGCCACGTTGCGCGCGGCGAGGAAGCCGAACGGGATCGACAGCACGGCGCCCACGAGCGTTCCCACCCACGCCATGTAGACGGACTCCATCATGGCGTCGAACGCGCGCGTCCAGTACCCGCTCCACGGCTCGGTGAACGGGTTCTGGAGCACGCCCTCGGACATGAGCTGGAAGTACTTCCAGCCCTGGGTGAGCAGACCGGGGAGCTTGTCCCAGCGGGCGTCGGCGAGCCACACGGCGCCGCCCAGGAGGACGGCGAGCCCGATCCACACGAGCGTCGCGCGGGCCTTCGAGGGCTCCTGGGGGCGCGCGGTGCGCGCGGCGGGGGCGGTCACACGAACCTCCGGCGTAGGTACTGGGAGAGCTGGTCGATGGCGAGCACCACGATGAACATCGCGATGACGATCGCGGACACGTTCTCGTAGTTGAAGCGGGAGAACTGCACGTTGATGACCTGGCCGATGCCGCCGCCGCCCGCGAGTCCGATGACCACGGACGCGCGGATGTTGAGCTCGAAGATGTACAGGCAGTAGGAGAGGTAGTTGGGCAGGATCTGCGGGAGCACCGCCCAGCGGGCGCGCGCGAGCGTGCCGGCGCCGCCCGCATCGGCCGCCTCGAGGGGTCCCGCGTCGACGGCGTCGATGGTCTCGGAGGTGAGCTTGGCCGCGATGCCGATGTTGAACATGATCAGCGCGAGGATTCCCGCGAGCGACCCGATGCTCACCAGGGCCACGAAGATGAGCACGTACGCCACGTCCGGCAGCGAGCGGATGACGGAGAGCACGATCTTGACCGCGCGGTACAGCCACGGCGACCGGTTGGTGACCCGCGACGCCATGAACGCGAACACCAGGCCCACGACCACGCCGACCGCGCTTGCGACCACCGCGATCGCGACGGTCTCGACCCATGCGTCCCACACCCGGAAGATGTAGCCCCAGTTGGGCTGGAGGAACCGCTCGATGATCTGCCAGCCGTTCGCGAAGTTGGTGAACAGCGGCGCCAGGGTGAAGCTGATCTGATGGCCCGCCCACAGCGTGAACGCGAGCGCGGCCAGGAGGCCGCCCACCAGGGTGGGCGACGGACGCGGCTTGCGCGGGCGCGCGGGCGCCACGGCGGTGGACGATGCGGTGGTCGTCATGCGCCGGGAAGGACGTCGTCCGCGGTGAGCGAGCGGCCGTAGATCTGCTCGAACACCGCATCGTCCGCCTCGGCGCCCGTGCCGTCGAAGACGACCTGTCCGGCGCGCATGCCGATGACGCGCTGGCCGAACTGGCGGGCGAGGTCGAGGAAGTGCAGGTTGACGAGCGTGGTGATGGACAGCTCGCGGTTGATGCGCTGCAGGTCCTTCATCACCATCTGGGCGGTCGGCGGGTCGAGGGACGCGACGGGCTCGTCCGCGAGCATGACCGTGGGGTCCTGCGCGAGGGCGCGAGCGATCGCGACGCGCTGCTGCTGGCCGCCGGAGAGGTGCGAGGCGCGGGTCCAGGCCTTCTCCACGATGCCCACCCGCTCGAGCGACCGGTAGGCGATCTCCTTCTCCTCCTTGGTCCAGGCGCCCACGAGCGAGCGGTACGCAGGGACGTCGTGGAGCTGGCCCATGATGACGTTGTTCATCACGGAGGTGCGCTTGACCAGGTTGAATGACTGGAAGATCATCCCGATGCCCGAGCGCAGCCGGCGGAGCTCCCGCTTCGACGCGCCGGAGACCTCCTGACCGTCGACGGTCAGCGATCCGGACGTGATGGGCACCAGCCCGTTGATGGCCCGGATCAGGGTGGACTTGCCTGCACCCGACAGGCCCACGACCACGACGAACTGGCCGTCGGGGATGGTGAGGTTCACGCCGTCGAGGCCCACGACCCCGTTGGGGTAGCGGACGGTGACGTCCTTCAGTTCGATCATTCTTTCCACCTCGCTAGACACGGACCGGCGGCCACCCCCTCAGGGGTGGCCGCCGGGAACCGCTGGGGCTTACTCGCCGAAGTTCTCCTCGACGGGGCGGACGACGGTGTCGAACGCGTCCTGGTTCGCGACCTCGAGGCCGTCGATCGAGTAGACCGCGGACAGCGCCGCGGCGCCCTCCTCGGTCTCCGCGAGAGCGAGCAGCGCGTCGGTGATCGCCTGCGTCGCGTCGGCGTCCAGGTCGCCCGAGACCACGACGCCGTCGTTGGGGATGTTGCCGGTGTAGGCGAAGACGACGACCTTCTCGCCCACGTCCGAGAACTCGTCCGCGAGGCTCGAGCGCGCGTCGTTGAAGGAGATGCCCACGACCGCGTCGCCGTCGTAGACCGCCTGGACCGACTGCGGGTGGCCGCCGGCGAACAGCGCGTTCGGGATGTCGTTGATCGGGTCGATGCCGAGCAGGCCCGAGAGCTGGGTCGCCGGGAAGTAGTAGCCGGACGCCGAGCTCGGGTCCACGAAGGAGATCACCGAGTCCGCGCCGACCAGGGCGAGCGCGTCCTCGCCGGCCGGGCCGGAGCCGCCGGTGGCACCGTTGCAGAACGCGAAGCCGTCCTCGTCCATCTGGACCTCGTCGAGGCAGAAGGTGTCGGTGTCGGTGGTGAACCACTGGCCCACGTACTCCGACGAGCCGTAGCGCACGGACTGGAGGACGATCTGCGCGTTCGCCTCGTTCTCGGCCTGCACCATCGCGATGGGGCCGAGGAAGCCGATGTCGGCCTGGCCGGTCTGGAGCGCGACGACCACGGCGGAGTAGGACTCCGGCACGAAGACCTCGACGTCGATGCCCAGCTGGTCGGACAGCGCGGCGGCCAGCGCCTCGCCGTCGGTGGTGATCTGCTCGACCTCGTCCGAGGGGACGAGCGCGAGGGTCAGGGTCTCGGGCAGCTCGAGGCCGCCCTCGGCCGGGGCGTCCGTCGACTCGGGGGCGGTCGACTCGGCGGCCTCGGTGGCGTCGGTGGTCGACTCGACCTCGTCGGCCTCGGCCGAGCAGCCGGTCGCGAGCAGGGCGATGCCCGCGGCGAGCGCCATGGGCGCGAAGAAGCGGTTCTTCACTGTGTACCTTCCAAAGATTTCGGGTGGGGCGGCCGCGATGCGCGGCCTGACCTCCGCAGTTGCGCGGTGGCCACAGCCCGGAAACCTAGCGGCCGGCGTGCGACATATGTCCAGTTCAGCGGCCATATTCTCCGCCTCGTCACCCGCTGTTCACCCAACCGATGCGGGCCTGTGACACTCAGGCGCATAAACGTGGTGTAGGTCACACCGGCTTTACTGCTCCTTGAGCTCCCGCCGGCGGTTCTCCAGGCGGATCATCTCCGCGAACGCCTCCTGCGCCTCCGGCGTCCCCTGCCCGGCCCGCTGCATGCGGCCGCGCAGGTCCGCCGCCCGGCGGGTGAGGTCCAGGTCGAGCAGCTTGACCAGGATCGATCGCGCGTACACGCCCAGCTCCGTCGGCTTGTCGTGCGGCAGCGGCGTGACCGCGAGCTGGGACACGAGCGCCCTGAGGTCCGGTCCGGCCTGGTCGACCACGGCGCCCACCCAGTCGTCGTGCGCGCCCTGCGGGCCGCCGGCCGCGAGCATGGCGTCGAAGACCTGGGCGTAGGCGGGGGCGGTGAACGATGCACGGGTCAGCTCGCCGCAGACGGCCAGGGCCGTCGGGTCGGCCAGGATCTGGTCGCGCGCCTGCAGCAGCACGCCCAGTCCGAGCGCCTCCGCGCGCACCACCGGGTCGCGCGGGTTGGGACGCGAGACCGCGGCCGTCGCGATCTGCCCGGTCTCGGGGTCCATGGGCGGCGGACCGTCGTCGTAGGGCTCCTCCGGGGGCGGGGGCTCGTCGCCGCCCGGATGACCACCGTGATGACCGCCGGGTCCCGCCGAGCGCCCCGCGGGGCCGCCGCGACCGGCGGGCGCCCCCCCGGGCCTTCCGGGCCCGCCCGCTCCCCCGGGCCCGCGCCCCTGCGCTGCCGGCCGGGACGCGCCGCCCCGTCCTTCGGACCGGGTGCCGGCCGCGGAGACGGCGCGCAGCGCATCGGCCACCTCCATGCCCAGCCACCCGGCCAGGCGACGGCCGTACTCGGGCCGCAGCGCGCGGTCGCGGATCTGCGCCACCACGGGCGCGGCGGCGCGCAGGGCGGCGATGCGCCCCTCGGGCGTCTCCAGGTCGTGCGCGGCCAGTGTGGCCCTGATGACGAACTCGAACAGGGGGATGCGCCGCTCCATGAGGGCGCGCACCGCCTCGTCCCCGTCGCGCTGGCGGATGTCGCACGGATCGAGACCCTCGGGGTCGACGGCCACGAACGTCTGCGCGAGGAACTGCTGGTCGAGCGCGAAGGACTTGAGCGCGGCGTTCTGCCCGGCCTCGTCCCCGTCGAAGGTGAAGATCACCTTGGCGCCGGTCGAGCCCACCTTGAGCTGGGCGGTGCCTGTGTCGCCCATGAGGCGGCGCACCACCTTGACGTGGTCCTCGCCGAAGGCGGTGCCGCAGGTCGCGACCGCGTTGGTCACCCCCGCGAGGTGGCAGGCCATCACGTCGGTGTAGCCCTCGACCACGACGGTGGTGCGCTCGGAGCGGATCGCGCCCTTGGCCAGGTCGATGCCGTAGAGGACGTTCGCCTTCTTGTAGAGCGCGGTCTCCGGGGTGTTGAGGTACTTGGGCCCCTGGTCGTCGTCGTGGAGGCGGCGGGCGCCGAAGCCGATGACGTCGCCGGTGACGTCGCGGATGGGCCAGATGAGGCGGCCGCGGAAGCGGTCGTAGACGCCGCGCTGACCCTCGGAGACCAGGCCGGACTGCTTGAGCTCGGGCTCGGTGAAGCCCTTGGCGCGCAAGTGGTCGGTGAGCGCCTGCCAGCCCTGGGGCGCATACCCGCACCCGAAGTGCTGGGCGGCCTCGCGCCCGAAGCCGCGGCCCAGCAGGAAGTCGCGGGCGATGCGCGCCTCGGGGGTGACCAGCTGGGCGACGTAGAACTCGGCGGCGACGCGGTTGGCCTCGAGCAGGCGGCGGCGCATGTTGACGCTCGACTCCGAGCGCCGCCCGCCGGACTCGTAGCGCAGCGTCACGCCGGCGCGGTCGGCGAGGTACTCCACGGCCTCCGCGAACGGCAGCCCGTCCATGCGCATCACGAACTCGATGACGTCGCCGCCCTCGCCGCACCCGAAGCAGTGCCAGCGGCCCGCCGCGGGCCGCACGTGGAAGGACGGGGAGCGCTCGTCGTGGAACGGGCACAGACCCTTGAGGGAGCCCACGCCCGCGGACTTGAGGGTGACGTGCTGACCCACGATCTCCTCGAGGGGCGCACGCTCGCGGACCGTCGCGATGTCCTCCCGATTGATCGTGCCCGCCATGAGCGACAAGATTACCGGCGCGACGGGGTGCCGGAACCGCGGGTCCCGCGGCGATGACGCTAGGCTGGCCGCGGACCCCAGGAAAGGACTGGTTGTTGTGAGAGTTGACGCATTCCTCGCCGATTCGGCCGAGGTCGTCCAGAACAAGATCTACGCGCTCGGCGCGGGCTGGAACATCATCTTCGTGCGGCAGTTCCCCGCCGTGCACCGACGCCTCGCCGTCGGCGCGGTGGTGCACGTGCCGTTCACGCAGACGAACATGGCGCACCAGTTCGAGCTCAAGCTCCTCACCGAGGACGGCGTGGAGTACCCGATCGGCATCCGCCCCGACGCCGAGGGCAAGCCGGCCCCCGTGCGCGCCATGGGCGGCGAGTTCACCGTGGGCCGCCCGCCGCACCTGGTGGACGGCGACGAGCAGGTCGCGTCCTTCGCCTTCACCATCGACGGGCTGCGCTTCGACCAGCCGCGCCTGTTCTCGTGGGTGATCAGCGTCGATGGCGAGGAGATGACCCGCCTCCCCATGCGCGTGCAGCAGGCAGCGCAGCAGGCGGCCCCGCAGGGCTGATTTGGGCGTCTACTCGGGGGTCATCCTCCCCCTGGTGCTCGTCGTCTCCGGAGTGCTCGCACTCGTCGGGCTGATGACGCTCTTCCTGCCACGGCTTCACCGTGTGCTCGGTATCGCGACCGCCGCAACCTATGCGGCGGTCGCGGTCCATCTGGTGGCGGTGATCGTGGTGCTCGCGACCGGCAACGCGGCCGGGCTCGTGCTCACGCTCGGGTACCTGCTCGCGTCCGTCGCGCTCCTGCCCCTGCTGGGAATCGGCCGCCTGGGCACGCCCGAGGCCGCCGCCGGCGACGCGGACCCCGACCGCCCCGTGCTCGCTCCCGACCAGATCGCGCGGGTCGACGGCGGCGCGGCCGTCGTCATCGCCATCACCCTCGCGGTGCTCGCCTGGCGCGTCCTGGAGATCCTGGAGGCCGGCGCATGAACCCCATCGTCCGCATCGTCATCGTAGTGCTCTACGCGGTGCTCGGCCTCGCCGCGACCGGACGCTCGGTGTACCAGGTGCTCACCAAGTTCTCCGAGGCTCCGTTGCCGTACACGCTCTCCGCCGTGTCGGCCGTGCTCTACGTGGCCATCGCGATCGCGCTGTGGCGCGGCCGGCGCACGTTCGCGCTGTGGGGCACCGCGATCGAGCTCGTCGGCGTGCTCACCGTGGGCACGCTCGGCTACCTCGCGCCCGCGCTGTGGCCCGACCACACCGTCTGGACGGGCTACGGGTCCGCGTACGGCTGGGTGCCGCTCGCGCTGCCGGTGGCGGCGCTCGTCATGCTCGTGCGCGACCGGCGCGACCGCCGCGCGCGTGCGGCCCGGGCGGCGGTGGAGCCGGCGGCCCCGTCCGGGACCCTCTCCTGAGAGACTGCCGCCATGACCGAGACCCCCGCCGCAGCATCGTCCCCCGCCAAGGACCGCACCCCGGGCCGCCTGATCCTCAACGCGATCCGCGGCGGCCTCATCGGCACCGCCGAGACCGTCCCGGGCGTCTCCGGCGGCACGGTCGCGCTCATGACGGGCGTCTACGAGACCATCCTCACCTCCGCGGGCCACCTCATCGGCGGCATCCGCATCGCGGTGACGGACGGCGTGCGCGGGCGCGGCCTGGACCGGGCGCGGCCGGACCTGGCGCGCGTGCGCTGGGGCGTGCTGCTCCCCCTGGGCGTGGGCATGGTCGCGGCGCTGCTGGTCATGGCCCACTTCATGGAGGGTCTGGTCGAGGACCACCCGGAGACGATGCGCGGCCTGTTCCTGGGCCTGGTGCTCGCCTCGCTCGCGGTGCCGTTCCGCCTGGCCGCGCACTCCCCCGCCGCCGGGCGCCCGCGCGGGCGCTGGGGCGGCCTCGACGTGCTGGTCGCGGCGGTCGCCGCGGCCGCCACCGCGACCGTCCTGAGCCTCTCGGGCGCCTCGCTCGAGCCCACGCCCGCCGTGCTGGTGCCGGCGGCCGCGATCGCGGTGAGCGCCCTGGTGCTGCCGGGCCTGTCGGGTTCGTTCCTGCTGCTCACCATGGGCCTGTACGCGCCCACGCTCGCCGCGGTCAACGACCGCGACCTGGGCTATCTCGCCTGGTTCGCCCTGGGCGCGGCCATCGGCCTGGTCACCATCGTCAAGCTTCTCCAGTGGCTGCTCGAGCACCACCGCCGCCTCACCCTGGTGATTCTCACCGGCGTGATGGCGGGCTCGCTGCGCGCGCTGTGGCCCTGGCAGGACGAGTCGCGCGCGCTGCTCGCGCCGCACGACCCGGTGATCTGGCCCGTCGTCGCCTTCGTGATCGGCGTCCTCGTCGTGGTCGCGGTGCTGGTGCTCGAGCGCCGCTTCGTGCCCGCCGAGCCGACCGCCCCCGCTCAGTCGGAGGACGCCACTGCCTGATCGCGGCGGCGCACCACGTAGCGGTGGTGCCAGTCGTACGCCGACTTGTCGGTGAGCGACGCGATCTGGTCGATCACCACCCGGGTGCGCGCAGCATCGTCCCCCGCCTCCCGGTGCATGGCCGCGAAGTGCGGCTCGAGCGCTTCGTCCCCCAGCTCCACCAGGGCCCCGACCAGCTCGGTCAGGCGCTCGCGCTGCTGGCGGTACGCGGGCTTGCGCTCGCGCGGCGCCATGAGGAAGTGCACGGCGATGCCCTTGAGCATGAGGATCTCCTGGGCCGTGGCCTCGGGGATCACCAGGCGCGCGTGGTGGCGGGTGAGGGGGCCGTCGCCGAACTCCGCGCGCGTGGCCGTCGCGACGTCCCCCACGAAGCGGCCGATGCACTGGCTGGTCATGTCCTTGAGCGCCGCGAGCGCGCGGTGCGAGCCGTCGTAGTCGTCCATCCAGGTGGGCTCGCGCTGGAGCCGGCGCAGCGCCTCGACCAGCGCGTCCTCGTCCCCGCGGCCGTACCACTGGCGCGCGTGGGCGGCGATCTCGCGGGCGCGGCCCTCGTCGCGCAACACCCCCAGCGACACGGTGTTGTGGACCACGGAGTCCTCCATGTCGTGCACCGAGTACGCGATGTCGTCCGCCAGGTCCATCACCTGCGCCTCGAAGCTCTGGGCGCGCTCCTGCGCCCCCTCGCGGAGCCACCGGAACACCGGGAGGTCGTCCTCGTAGACGCCGAACTTCCGGGTGGGGCTGCCGTCGGGGCGGGTGGGCGTCGCGTCCTCCGTCCACGGGTACTTGCACGCCGCGTCGAGGACCGCGCGCGTGAGGTTGAGGCCCACGCTCTCCCCCGTCTCGGGGTGGACGGACTTGGGCTCGAGCCGGGAGACGATGCGCAGGGTCTGGGCGTTGCCCTCGAACCCGCCGATGTCCCGGGCCGCCGCGTCGAGGGCCTTCTCCCCGTTGTGGCCGAAGGGCGGGTGGCCCAGGTCGTGCGCCAGGCACGCCGCGTCCACCACGTCCGGGTCGCAGCCCAGCGTCTTGCCCAGCGCGCGGCCCACCTGCGCGACCTCGAGCGTGTGCGTGAGCCGCGTGCGCACGAAGTCGCCGGTGCCGGCGCCCAGGATCTGGGTCTTGGCGCCCAGCCGGCGCAGCGCGCTCGAGTGGACGATGCGCGCGCGGTCCCGCTCGAAGGGCGTGCGGTGCTGCTGCTTGGGCGGCTCCTGGACGAAGCGCTCCCGGTCCACCTGCTCGTATCCGCGGGGTGTGGTGTCCACTCCTCGACTCTACCTGGGCCGACGCACCCGACCCGGGACCTCGTCGCGGCCGCGCCCCGGGGGACGATGCGGCGGTCGCCCCGGCCTGCCCGCCCCGCTACGGTGGGGCGATGGGACTGGTGCGCGCGTACCTGGCGATGTCGCTCGACGGGTTCGTCGCCGGCGAGGACGACGACCTGGGCTGGCTCGAGCCGCGCGCGTCAGGGACTCCCATCGCGGGCGGCGCCTGGGCGGGCGCCCTGCCCGACGGGCTCCACTTCGAGGACTTTCTCGACGACGTGGGCGCGATCCTCATGGGGCGGCGCACCTGGGACATCGTCGCCGGCTTCGACGAGTGGCCGTACCGCGACGTCCCGCTCGTGGTGGCGTCGCACCGCCCGGTGACGTCCTCGCGGCCCTCGGTGCGCGGCGACTCCGGCCCCCTCGAGGCGCTGGTGGCACGGTGCCGGGCGCTGGCCGGCGAGCGCGACGTGTACGTCGACGGCGCGACCCTGGTGCGCGAGGCGCTCGCGGCCGGGCTGCTCGACCACCTGGTGGTGACCATGATGCCCACCGCGCTGGGCCGGGGCGTGCCGCTGTTCGCCGGGCTCGACGGGCCCCGGGAGCTCACCGTCGAGCGCGTGGAGAGCTACGGCGAGGGGCTGGTGCAGATCCACCTGGCGGTGCCGGGGGCGCGGGCGTAGGAGTCCGGTCCGTGGGGGCCGGTTCCGGGGTGGGCCGTCAGCCTCCGGAGACGCTGAGCTCCGCCTCGCGCAGGCGCAGCTCGAGGTCCGGGGTGATGTCCTGGGTGGACAGCCAGCCGTCCGGGCAGGAGGGCACGCGCGGGGAGCCCTGACGGCCGCGCGGCCCCTCGGCCTCCTCCCCCGGGTACGGCGAGTCGAGGTCGAGCGAGTCGAGCAGCTCACGCAGCTGCGCGAGCGTGTCCACGAGCCCGAGCGCCCGGCGAATCTCCCCGCCCACCGGGTAGCCCTTGAGATACCAGGACATGTGCTTGCGCAGCTCGCGCATGCCCTTGCCCTCGTCGTCGCCGAAGTGGGTGATCATCAGCTCGCCGTGGCGGTAGATGGTGTCCGCGACGAGGCTCAGGCCGGGCCGCACGCGCTCGGGACGGCCCTCGAAGGCGGCCTGCAGGTCCGCGAACAGCCAGGGACGGCCCATGCACCCACGGCCGACCACCACGCCGTCGCAGCCGGTCTCCTCAACCATGCGCACCGCGTCCTCGGCGCGCCAGATGTCGCCGTTGCCCAGCACCGGGATCGAGCGCACCGTCTCCTTGAGCCGCGCGATCGCGGACCAGTCGGCGGTGCCGGAGTAGTACTCGGCGGCGGTGCGGGCGTGGAGCGCCACGGCGGCGGCGCCCTCGCGCTCCGCGGTGAGGCCCGCGTCGAGGTAGGTGAGGTGGTCGTCGTCGACGCCCTTGCGCATCTTCACGGTGACGGGGATGCCGAACGGCTCTGCCTCGCGCACCGCGGCGCGCACGATGTCGCGGAACAGGTCCTTCTTCCAGGGCAGCACGGCTCCCCCGCCCTTGCGCGTCACCTTGGGCACCGGGCAGCCGAAGTTCATGTCGATGTGGTCCGCGCGGTCCTCCGCGCAGATCAACTTCACGGCCGCGCCGATGGTCGCGGGGTCCACCCCGTACACCTGCACCGAGCGGGGCTTCTCGTCGGGGTCGTGGGCGATGATGCGCAGCGACTCGGGGCGGCGCTCGACGAGCGCGCGCGACGTCACCATCTCCGCGACGAAGAGACCGCGGCCGTGCTCGCGGCACAGGCGGCGGAAGGCGGCGTTGGTGACGCCGGCCATGGGGGCGAGGACCACGGGCGTGTCGACCTCGAGCGAGCCGAGGCGCAGCGGCGGGAGGAGTCGGGCGGCCGAAGACATGAGAGCCATTGTCTCAGGGGGTGGTCCGGGCCCGTGCCCGGGTCCGGACACACTCACGCCCGGGCCGCTGAGGGAAAGCCCGGGCGTGAGGCGTCGCGGCGCAGCGAACCAGGCGCGCAGCCGCAACGATTGTGAAACCGATCTGGCCGGCGACACGGCGCCGACCACGAAGACGAGACCCTCCCCTGGGCCCCCGAGCACGCTCCCCCCGGTGCCTACCGGCCGCCTCCCCCGAGTCGGCCCGCTCTCGTATGTCAGTACGCTAGGTCCGCCCGGGGGGACAAAGCAAGCAATTCGGACAGATTGTCGAAAACTCGCGGGAGGGCGCCCTCAGCGCGGCCCGTCGACGGACCCGTCCGTGGGGTCCGCGTCCGCGCCCGCCTCGGCCGCCAAGGCGGGCGCCCCGCCCGGGGCGACCCCCGCATCGTCCCTGGTCGCGATCGTGGAACCGGCGACGGCGTCGTGCCGCCAGCCCACGATCATCGCGCCGATGGCCGTGGTGAGCGGCACCGCGAGCACCAGACCGATCGACCCGACCAGCGTGCGCACCACCTCGCCGGCGATCTCCGATGAGGTCAGGGCCGCCCCGATCGGGTTGTCGTAGACCGCGATGAGCATGATGAGCGGTAGCGAGGCGCCCACGTACGCGAACGCGATCGTGTACACGGTCGACGCGATGTGGTCGCGGCCGATGCGCATGCCGCGGGTGAACAGCTGCCACGGGCCCAGGTCGGGGCGCACGGTGCCCAGCTCCCACACGGCCGAGGCCTGGGTGATGGTGACGTCGTTGAGGACGCCCAGGCCCGCGATCATGAGCCCGCACAGCGCGAGGCCCTGCAGCGACAGGCGGCCCTCGACGAAGGCGAGGTTGATCTCCGCCTCGTCGGGCACGCCGGGGATGCGCGCGGCGGCCACGGCCCAGGTGCCCAGCGCCGCGGTGAGCACGAGTCCCGCGATGGTGCCCAGGTACGCCGTGGTGGTGCGCGCGTTGGGCCCGTGCGCGATGTAGAGCAGCACGAAGAGCGCGCCGGCGCTGGTGACCATGCCGACGATGGGCGGGCTCGCGCCCTCGAGCAGCGCGGGCACGGTGTAGAACGCGACGATGCCGAAGGCGAGCAGGAGCCCCAGCAGCGCGCCCAGGCCGCGCCACCAGGCGACGGCGAGGACGAGCACCACGTAGACGATCAGCAGCGCGAGCAGGGGGAAGGCGCGGTCGAGGTCCGCGAACACGACCGTGCCGTCCTCGAGCGCCACCGCGTTGACGTGGTCGCCCACGCGCAGCTCGAAGGCGGGGATGCCGATGGGCTGCATGGGCTGCTCGCCCTCGTAACCCGCGGTCGAGACGTCGATGACCGAGGCGCCGGTCTCCGCGTCGACCTCGACGACGACGCCGTCGAGGTGGACGGCGTCCTCGTAGAGGTACGACTCGGAGCCCAGCCGGTCGAGGCTGCTGGGCCACGTGACGATCGCGCCCGCGACCACGGCCGCGAGCACGCCGACCACCAGCGCCCACAGGAGCCGGGTGGTGCCGGCGGAGGCGCGGGGCCGGACGTCGTGCGAGTGGCCCGCACCCATGCGCTACGCGCCGATGAGGCGCTGGGCCAGGTAGCCGGTGACCTGCGACAGGGCCACGCGCTCCTGCTGCATGGTGTCGCGGTCGCGGATGGTGACCGCCTGGTCGTCGAGCGTGTCGAAGTCGACGGTCACGCAGAACGGCGTGCCCACCTCGTCCTGGCGGCGGTAGCGCTTGCCGATGGACTGGGTGACGTCCACGTCGATGTTCCACGCGCCGCGCAGTTCCTTGGCGAGCGCCTGGGTGGCGGGCGCGAGGTCCGCGGACTTCGACAGCGGGAGCACGGCGGCCTTGACCGGCGCGAGGCGCGGGTCCAGGCGCAGGACGGTGCGGGTCTCGGTGCCGCCCTTCGCGGTGGGCACCTCCTCCTCCGTGTACGCCTCGACCAGGAACGCCATGAGCGAGCGGGACAGGCCGGCCGCGGGCTCGATCACGTAGGGCACGAAGCGCTCGTTGGTGGCCGGGTCCAGGTAGCTGAGGTCCTTGCCGGAGTGCTTGGCGTGGGTGCTCAGGTCGAAGTCGGTGCGGTTCGCGATGCCCTCGAGCTCGCCCCACTCGGAGCCCTGGAAGCCGAAGCGGTACTCGATGTCCGTGGTGCCCTTGGAGTAGTGCGAGAGCTTCTCCTGCGGGTGCTCGTACAGGCGCAGGTTGTCCGCGGAGATGCCCAGGTCCTCGTACCAGGCCTTGCGGGTGTCGATCCAGTGCTGGTGCCACTCCTCGTCGGTGCCGGGCACCACGAAGAACTCCATCTCCATCTGCTCGAACTCGCGGGTGCGGAAGATGAAGTTGCCGGGCGTGATCTCGTTGCGGAAGGACTTGCCCACCTGCGCGATGCCGAACGGGGGCTTCTGGCGCGCGGTGCGCATGACGTTCTCGAAGTTGATGAAGATGCCCTGCGCGGTCTCGGGGCGCAGGTAGTGCAGCCCGGACTCGTCGGAGGCCGCGCCCAGGTAGGTGCGCAGCAGGCCGTTGAACATCTTGGGCTCGGTCCACTGGCCGCGGGTGCCGCAGGCGGCGCAGGCGATCTCGGCGAGGCCGCCCTCGGGAGCGCGGCCCTTCTTCTCCTCGAACTCCTCGAGCAGGTGGTCCTCGCGGTAGCGCTTGTGGCAGGACAGGCACTCGACCAGCGGGTCCACGAAGGCCTTGAGGTGGCCCGAGGCCTCCCACACCTGCGGGGGCAGGATCACGGACGAGTCGAGGCCCACGATGTCGTCGCGCGAGGTGACCATCGCGCGCCACCACTGGCGCTTGATGTTCTCCTTGAGCTCGACGCCCAGCGGCCCGTAGTCCCACGCGGAGCGCGTGCCGCCGTAGATCTCGCCGCACGGGAAGACGAACCCGCGACGCTTCGCGAGGGAGATGGCGTTGTCGAGACGGCTGGGTGCGGCCACGTGGTGCTCCTTGGGCGAGGTGTGCTTCGAAACGAGGGGTCCGGGGTGCTCGGGCAAGTCTAGCCGCGCGCCGCCCGCGCGCTCCGCCGCGATCCCGGTGTGCGTGCGAGCGCCACGGACCACCGGGAACAGCCGCGGGACCTTCGTCGTTCTGCGAATGATTATCACTAGGCGTAAGGTTGACCCCATGAAGATCCACCAGTTCGCCGCCGGCGCCGCGTTCGCCGGCGCCGCCGCACTCGCACTTGCCGCCTGCACCCCCGAGGAGGGCTCGCTCGCCTCGGCCGTCGAGAGCGCCGCCTCGTCGGACGATGCGGGCCTCACCATCGCCGCAGCGTTCTACCCCCTCGAGTACGTCGCGAACGCCGTGGCCGGCGACGCCGCCGCGGTCGTGGGTCTCACCCAGCCCGGCGTCGAGCCGCACGACGCGGAACTCTCCCCCGCCGCGGTGCGCGAGCTCGGCTCGGCCGACCTGGTCCTGTACCTGAGCGAGTTCTCCGCGGCGATCGACGATGCGATCGTCACCACCGGCGCACCCTCGCTGGACGTGGCCGACGTCGTGGCCCTGCACCCGTACGGCCACGACCACGGCGACGAGGAGGACCACGCCGACGAGGACCACGCCGACGAGGACGCGCACGACGAGGACGCGCACGACGACCACGACCACGGCGACACCGACCCGCACTTCTGGCTCGACCCGGACCTGTTCGCGGAGTACGCGCACGCCGTCGCGGAGCAGCTCGGCGAGCTCGACCCCGACAACGCCGCCGCCTACGAGACCAACGCGCAGGCCTTCGAGGCCCAGCTGACCGCGCTCGACGAGGAGTACGCGACCGGACTCGCCCAGTGCGAGCGCGACACGATCGTGGTCGCGCACGAGGCCTTCGGCTACCTCACCGAGCGCTACGGCCTCCAGCAGGAGGGCTTCGCCGGAGTGAGCCCGGACCAGGAGCCCTCGCCGGCCCGCCTCCTCCAGATCAAGGAGATCATCACCGAGACCGGCGCCACCGTGATCTTCACCGAGGACAAGGTGTCCTCGCGCGTCGCCGAGGCGATCGCCGAGGACGTGGGCGTCGAGACCCGGGTGCTCAACCCGGCCGAGACCGTCACGGACGGCGAGGATTACGCTTCCGTCATGGCCACGAACCTCGCAGAACTCAGGATCGCGCTGGGCTGTGCCTGAGCCGACGACGCCCGCCACGCAGCCGGTCCTGCATGCGACCGGCGTCCGCGTCGTGCTCGGCGACCAGGAGATCCTCCACGGCGTCGACATCGACGCCCACCCCGGCGAGGTGGTCGCCCTCATGGGCGGCAACGGCTCCGGCAAGTCGACGCTGGTGCGCGCGCTCGTGGGCGCGATCCCGCTCAGCGGCGGCTCGGTCAAGGTCTTCGGCGGTGACCGCGACCGGGCCGCCCATCGGCGCATCGGATACGTCCCCCAGCGCGTCACCGCCGCCGCCGGCGTGGCCGCGACGGCGCTCGAGGTGGTCGTCTCCGGGCTGCTCGCCGGCGGGCAGCTGTTCGCCCCGCGCCGCGCCACCGAGCGCGCCACGGCCGCCCTGGCGGAGATGGGCGTCGGCTGGCTCGCGCACCGCAACGTCGCCACCCTCTCGGGCGGCCAGCAGCAGCGCGTGCTCATCGCACGCGCCCTGGTCCGCGACCCCAAGCTGATCTTCCTCGACGAGCCCATGGCCGGCGTCGACGTCCCCACGCAGGACGCCCTCGCGCACACGCTCGAGGAGCACAAGAAGGCCGGCGCCGCCATCGTGATCGTCCTGCATGAGCTGGGCGCCCTCGCCTCCGTGGTCGACCGCGCGGTGGTGCTCGAGGGCGGCTACGTCACGCACGTGGGAGAACCCCCGACGGCGCTGGGCATGCACGCCCTGCCCGGCCATGAGCACGTCCACGCGCACGAGGGCCCGCAGCCGCCGGAGCGCGCGTTCCTGGAACTGGATCTGGAGGAGGGCGCATGATCGCGCTGCTGGGCGACCCGCTGGTGCAGCGGATGCTCCTGGTCGGAGTGCTCGTGGGCGCCGTGGCGCCCATCGTCGGCACGTACCTGGTGCATCGTCGCATGGCCCTCATGGGCGACGGCGTGGGCCACGTGGCCCTGGCGGGCGTCGCGGCCGGCTGGCTCGCCGGCTCCGCCGCGGGCCTGGCGCAACGGGACGCGCTCGCGCTCCCGGGCGCGGTGATCTTCGCGATCGCCGGCGCGATCTTCATCGAGCGCATGCGCTCCCAGGGCGGCGCCGCGGACGTCGCGATGGCGATCCTCTTCTACGGCGGCATCGCCACGGGCGTGCTGCTCATCGGCATCGCGGGCGGCTCCAACGCGAACCTGCTGGGCTACCTCTTCGGATCGATCTCGACCGTGAGGTGGCTGGACGTCTGGGTGACCGTGGGCCTCGCCGTGCTCATCCTGGTGGTCGGGCTCGGCCTGCGCCGCGCGCTCTTCGCCGTGACCCACGACCAGGACTTCGCCCGGTCCACCGGCCTGCCGGTCAGCGTGCTCAACATGATCGTCGCGGTGCTCGCCGCGATCACGATCACCGCCGCGATGCGGGTGGTGGGTGTGCTGCTCGTCAGCGCGCTGATGATCCTCCCCGTGGCCATCGCCCAGCAGCTCACCCATTCCTTCAACCGGACCATGGTGATCGCCATGGTGATCGGCACCGTCCTCACCGTCACGGGCATCTGGATCACGCTGTATCACAACCTGCAGCCGGGCGCGCTGATCGTCGTGCTCGGCGTGATCGCCTATGCTGTCTCCGCCGTCGGAGCGATGCTGCTGCGACGCAGGAAGGCCAATCGATGACAGCGACCCGCATGACCCGCCAGCGCGCGGCCCTGCTCGACGCGCTCCGCGACGGCGGGTTCCGCTCCGCACAGGGGTGGCACGAGCGACTGCGCGCGGACGGCTCCACGGTGGGCCTCGCCACCGTCTACCGGGGCCTGCAGGCCCTGTCCGAGTCGGGCGAGGTGGACACCGTGGTGACCGATTCGGGCGAGACCCTGTACCGCCACTGCGGCCCGGGCGAGGACGAGCACGGCCACCACCACCACCTGCGCTGCCGCGAGTGCGGCCGCGCGGTCGACATCGACGTGCCCGGCTTCGAGACCATCGTCGCGGAGCTCGCCTCGCACCACGGCTACCGCGACATCTCGCACACCATCGAGCTCTCCGGGGTGTGCCCGGAGTGCGCCGCGGCCGCCCGCGACTGATGGCCGGAGTCCCCTCCTTCATCTCCGACGGCCCCTGGTGGGGGCTGTTCGTGTTCCTGTGCGGCGTGGTCTTCTTCCGCACGCAGGGCACCTACTGGATCGCCCGGTGGGCCAGGACGGGGGCCGATGCGGTGGCCGACCGCGCGGAGGCCCACCACTCCCCTCGGGCCCGGCTGGCGCGCCGCTTCTCCGGGCCCGGCATGGAGCGGGCGCGGGAGGCGATCGAGCGATGGGGCTACCTCGCGATCCCCGTGTCCTTCCTCACCGTCGGGTTCCAGACCATGGTGAACGCGACCGCCGGGTACACGCGCATGCGCTGGGACCTCTACACCCTCGCGATGATCCCCGGCTGCCTCGCCTGGGCGACCGTCTACACGCTCGTCTTCCTGGGGTTGTGGGAGGCGTGGTCACGATCTCCGTGGCTGCTCGCCGCCGCCGTGGCCGCCATCATCGTGGTCGCGTTCGGCCTCAACCACTGGCGTCGGCGCCGTCGACCCGCCGAGCCGGCCGACGCATCGTCCCCCTACGCGTCGTAGCGCGGGGTCGCCGGGGCACGGACGTCGGCCTCGGCCCGCCCCCACCTGTCCGGGACGGTGGAGACCGCACATCCGGCCTCTCTGCGCCCTGCGGGACAGTGCGGACCGATGCACGACGACCGCTACGGTCCTCGCTGTCCCGCAGGACGCGACACGCGCATCTCAGCGGTCCTCACTGTCCCGGACCCGCGGGGACGACGAGGGCGGCGGACTGCGGTGACGCGGGCCGCGACCGAGCGGGATCCGCCCCTACGCCGCGCCGAACCTCCGGTTGCGCCGCGCGTACTCCTCGATCGCGGCCCACAGGTGCGTGCGGTCCACGTCCGGCCACAGGGTGTCGCTGAAGACGTACTCCGCGTACGCGGCCTGCCAGGGCAGGAAGTTCGAACTGCGCTGCTCGCCGCTCGACCGCCAGAACAGGTCCACGTCCGGCATATCAGGCTCGTCGAGGTGCGCGGCGAGCGTCGCCTCCGTCACCTTGTCGGGGTCGATCTCCCCCGCAGCGGCCTTGAGCGCGATGGCGCGGGCCGCGTCGGCGATTTCCGCGCGGCCGCCGTAGTTGACGCACATCGTGAGCGTCAGCACGGTGTTGTCGCGGGTGAGCTCCTCGGCCTTCTCGAGCTCCGTGATGACGGACTTCCACAGCTTGGGCCGGCGCCCCGCCCAGCGCACGCGCACGCCCCACGAGTGCATCTCGTCGCGGCGGCGGCGGATCACGTCCCGGTTGAAGCCCATGAGGAAGCGCACCTCGTCGGGGCTGCGCTTCCAGTTCTCCGTGCTGAAGGCGTACGCGGAGACGTGCGAGACGCCCACCTCGATCGCACCCGCGACCACGTCGAGCAGCGACGCCTCGCCCTGCTCGTGCCCGGCGGTGCGCGGGAGCCCGCGCTCCTTGGCCCAGCGCCCGTTGCCGTCCATGACGACGGCCACGTGGTGGGGCACCGCGTCGCGCGGCAGGTCGGGCGGCGTGGCACCCGAGGGGTGCGGGAACGGGCGGGACACCATGCGCACAGGCTAGCGGGGCGCGGTCGTGCAGCCGGTGCCGGTCGGCGCGGCGCCTTGGGCGGCCGCGGCCGCCCAGGCCTCGATGGCGGGGTAGAGCTCCGCGAGCGTCGCGGCGGCCATGGTGACGCGCGCGACGGTCGCCGCGGGGTGGTGGCCCACGAGCGCGGTGTCCGCGCCCAACGACTCGGCGGGCGCCAGGTCGAACTCGAAGATGTCGCCCACGGAGAGCACCGGGCCCCGACCCAGCGCATCGGCCAGGATCGGCATGAGGCCCAGCGGCTTGCCGGCCCCGCTGACCACGCGCGACAGGTGCTCGCGCGCGCCCAGGGACTCGAGAGCCTCGTTGAGGCGCGTCTCGGGTGAGTTGGTGACGAGCACGAGGTCCGCGTGGGGCGCGACCCGCGCCAGGAAGTCGCCGAGCCCGGCCGGCGGCGCGATGGGAGCCTCGTCGGTCGCGAGCAGCTCTCGGCTGCGCAGATAGCCGGCCTGGAGCGCCTCCGGGCCCACCCCAGTCGCCACAGCCGCGGCGTGAACGGCGTGGTAGGCGTCGCGGTAGCACTCGCCGTTCTCGAAGCGGGCCCGCTCCGCGGCGGCCGCGGCGCGGAAGCGAGGCCGACGCGCCTCGTCGTCGACACAACGGACGTACGCGTCGATGGGGCCGTCGCCCAGCGCGAGGGTGCCGTCAAAGTCGAAGATGATCGTGGCCACGCAGGGTGCTCCTTGGGTCGGTACGGCCTGGACGTTCGTCCACCCTAGGTGGCGCGAGAGGGCGCTCGGACCCCGCGCGAGTGAACGTCCCGTGAATGCTCGGCGGGGACCAGCCGCCCCGTTCTGCGTCGGCTACGCCCCGGCGCCGCCCGCCTCCCGATCGACCAACGGGAGCGCCCGGATCCGGCGCTCCAGGTGGAACTGTGTGTATGCGGCGACCAGGCCCGCGGCCTCGCGGCGATGCCGGCCCGCCGCCGCATCGGCTACCGCCCACGAGCCCTCGAGCAGGGCCGCGAGCAGGCGCATCGTCTCCGGGGCGGGCGCCGCGGCGCCCGGGGTGCGACAGTCCTCGCACACGGCCCCTCCCCCGGCGACCACGAAGCTGCGGTGGGGCCCGCCGGCGCCGCAATTGGCACAGTCGTCGAAACTGGGCGCATAGCCGGCGATCGCGAGCGAACGCAGCAGGAACGAGTCGAGCACCAGCCCCACCTCGTGCTCACGCCGGCTCAGAACACCCAGCGCGCCGTGGAGCAGTCGGTACTGCGGGTAGGCGGGCTCCTTCTCATGGTCCACCAGCTTGTCCGCCGCCTCGACCATCGCGGTGGCCGCGGTGTAGAGCGCGTAGTCCGACGCGATCAGGCGCGCATACGGCTCCCGTGTCTCCACCTGGCTGACGATGTCGAGGTTGCGGCCCTCGTACAGCTGCACGTCCACCAGCATGAAGGGCTCGACACGCGCGCCCAGCCGGCTGGTGGTGCGGCGCACCCCCTTGGCGACCGCGCGCACCTTGCCGTGGTGGCGCGTGAGCATGGTGACGATGCGGTCCGCCTCACCCAACTTGTGGGTGCGGAGGACGATCGCGTCGTCACGGTACAAGGGCACCCGGTCATTGTCCCCCGCGGGGGACGATGCACGGGCGGGCGGCGCGCGGAGGAATCAGGCCGACGCCGGCGTCGCCGCCCTCTGAGCTGCAGCGACGAGGCCGTCGAGGATCATGCCGAGCCCGACGTCAAAGGACGATCCGAACGAGTAGCCCGGCTTCATCACGTGGTCGACCGTGAGGCGCACCAGCTGCGGGTACGCGTCCGCGTCGAACGCGGCGGCGATGTCCTGCGCCACCTCCGCCATGCCCTCGCCGCCTTGGGCTGGCAGCGTCGCCTCCTCGAGGGCGAAGCCGAACACGAAGCTGTCGAGGATCGCATAGCCGTGCGCCATGAGCGGCAGCGGCAGCCCGCCGCGGTCGAGCGCGGCGAGCATCGCCTCGTGATGGCGGAGCAGCTCGGGCCCCGGCGCGGTGCGCGACTCGAGCAGCGGCACGGACCACGGGTGGCTCACCAGCACCGCACGCACGGACCGGCACCGCGCGATGATCGCCTCGCGCCAGTCGAGGTCCTCCCGCGGCGCCTCCATCTCCGCGAAGATGCGGTCCACCATCAAGTCGAGCAGGCGCTCCTTGCCGTCCACGTGGTGGTAGAGCGTCATGGGCTTGGTGCCCAGCTCGTCGGCGAGGGCGCGGATGGTGAGCGCCTCGATCCCATCGCGGTCGGCGAGTGCGACCGCGGCCTGGGCGATGCGCTCCGGCGTCAGCCTGGGCCTGCGTCCTGCCTGGTCAGCCACCGTTCTTCTCCGAATCTCCCCATCAGGGGTTGCGCTTCGTACTAAGTACGCCTAGCGTCGAGGGTATCACTCGTACAACGTACGAATGACCACCACAGGGGAGGAACACCATGAACGCCAAGACCACCGACACCAGCCAGACCGCCGCGCAGACCGCTGCCGACCCGGCCGCCGCATCGGCCACCGCCGCGCCCACCACCATGACCGCGGCGGTCCAGACCCGCTACGCCGGACCCGAGGAGATCCACGTCGACACGATCGCCGTGCCGAAGCCCGGCGAGGGCGAGGTCCTGGTCGCGGTGCACGCCGCCGGGGTCGACCGGGGCGTGTGGCACCTCGCGACGGGCCGCCCGCTCGTCATCCGCGCGATCGGCTTCGGGCTGCGCCGCCCCAAGCAGCCCGTCCAGGGCACCGATGTCGCGGGCGTGGTCGCCGCCGTCGGGGCCGGGGTGACCCGTTTCACGGTGGGCGACGAGGTGTACGGCACCACCGACGGCACCTACGCCGAGTACGCCGTCGCCAAGGAGGACCGCCTGGCGCTCAAGCCGGCCGCCGCCAGCTTCGCCGAGGCGGGCGCGATGCCCGTATCCGCGATCGCGGCCCTGCAGGCGGTGCAGGACTCCGCACAGGTCGAGGCGGGACAGCGCGTGCTGATCCTCGGCGCGTCGGGAGGCGTCGGCTCGTACGCGACGCAGATCGCGGTCGCCGCGGGCGCGACGGTCACCGGCGTCGCGAGCGCCGCGAAGGCGGACCTGGTCCGAGAGCTGGGCGCCGCGCGCGTCATCGACTACCGCTCCACCGAGGTCACCGCGCTCGACGAGACCTTCGACGTCATCATCGACACCGGCGGCCTCACCCCGCTGCGCAAGCTCCGCCGCATCCTCTCCCCCACCGGCACGCTCGTCATCGTAGGAGGCGAGGGCGGCGACGCGCTCCTGGGCGGCTCGGGCCGCTCGCTGGTCTCGGGGCTCGTGTCGATGTTCTCGAAGCAGCGCATGACCGGCGTCATGACCGCGTCCAACGCGGCGCGCCTCGAGCGCCTGAGCGCGCTGGTCGAGTCCGGCGCCGTCCGCGCCGCGGTGACGCGGACCTACCCGCTCGACCGTGCCGCCGATGCGGTCACCGACCTGGCCGCCGGCCGCATCGCGGGCAAGGCCTCCGTCGTCGTCCGCGACGCCCGCTGAGCGTCCGCGGCTTCGAACCCCACCGCATCGTCCCCACAGGAGAACCGTCATGAGAATTCGCACCGCCCTCGCCCCCGCCACCGCCGCGCGCCTCGCCGGCCTGGGCTACATCGCCATCGTGCTGCTCGCGATGGGCGCGAACTTCCTCGTGCGCAACCAGCTCGTCATCCCCGACGACCCGGCCGCGACCATGTCCAACATCGCCGAGAACGCCACCACGTTCCGCTTCGGGATCGCCGGCTTCGCGGCCATCGCGATGATCGACATCGGCATCGCGTGGGCGCTGCACGTGCTGCTGCGCACCACCGGCGAGCGCCGCTCGCTGCTCGCGGCCTGGCTGCGCGTCGCCTACACGGTGGCCTTCATCCCCGCGATCACCTTCATGTACCTGGCGCTGCAGTTCGCAACCGGTGGCAACCCGGTCGCCGGCCTCGACGCAGGCCAGCGGGAGGCCTGGACGTCCCTCGCAATGGAGGCCTTCGACATCACCTGGCTGCTCGCGCTGGTCGCGTTCGGCCTCCACCTGTTGGTGCTCGGCCGCATCCTGGTCGCGTCCCGCATCGGCCCCCGCGTGCTGGGATACGGACTCGGAGTCGCGGGCGTCGCCTACATCGCCGACACCTTCGCCCACCTGCTGCTCGCCAACTACGCCGACTTCGGAGGCGCGTTCCTCGCGATCGTGGCCACCGCGTCGATCGTCACCGAAGTGTGGTTCACCGTCTGGCTCCTCATGCGCGCACCGCGCGCGGTGGCGGCCCTCCCCGGCCGGGAGCCGGACCTGGTCGCGGCCTGACGCCGCGATCCGCTGCCCCGTCGCGCCCGCGAGGCACGGCGGGGCGGTCGCGCGTGCTGCCGCCTGCATGGCACTCCTGCGCCCCGGCAGCGGCCTCGCGCATCGTCCCTGGACACAGAGAAACGCGGGGGCGCCCACGAGGATCGCTCGTGCGGGCGCCCCCGCGCTCGTTCACGCCCGGCCCGGGTTCTCCGGCGGCGTGACGTTTCTGGGGCCGATGCGGCGGCTCAGCGGCCGGCGCGGTTGACCGCGGAGATGATCGCCTTGAGCGTCGCGGTCGTGATGGACGGGTCGATGCCCACGCCCCAGTAGATGTCGTCGCCGATCGCGCATTCCACGTAGGACGCCGCGGTGGCGTCGCCGCCGCCGCTCATCGCGTGCTCGTGGTAGTCGAGCACCTCGACCTTGACGCCCCGCTGGGCCAGCGCCGCCACGAAGGCGGCGACGGGACCGTTGCCGGACGCCTCGACGGTCACCTCGGCGCCGCCGTCGACGATGTCCGCCGCCAGTGTGTCGGGGCCGCTCTCGATCGAGGTGCCGCGCGTACTGATCAGCGAGAAGCGGCCCCACTGGCGATCCGGGTCCGGCGACGGCAGGTACTCGTCGACGAAGATCTGCCACAGCAGGTCCGACGTCATCTCGTGGCCCGAGGCGTCCGCGGCCGCCTGCACCGCGCGCGAGAACTCGATCTGGAGGCGGCGCGGCAGGTCCAGGTGGCGCTCGGTCTTGAGCAGGTAGGCCACGCCGCCCTTGCCCGACTGCGAGTTGACGCGGATGACCGCCTCGTACGAGCGACCCACGTCCTTGGGGTCGATCGGCAGGTACGGCACCGCCCACACCAGGTCCTCGACCGTGACGCCGGCGCGCTCGGCCTTGGCGTCCATGGCCTCGAGGCCCTTCTTGATCGCGTCCTGGTGCGAGCCCGAGAAGGCGGTGAAGACCAGGTCGCCGCCCCAGGGGTGGCGGGGGTGGACGTCGATCTGATTGCAGTACTCGACCGTCCGGCGCACCTCGTCGATGTCGGAGAAGTCGATCTCCGGGTCGATGCCCTGGCTGAACAGGTTCATGCCCAGCGTCACCAGGTCCACGTTGCCGGTGCGCTCGCCGTTGCCGAACAGGCACCCCTCGATGCGGTCCGCGCCGGCCATGTAGCCCAGCTCCGCGGCCGCGATGGCGGTGCCGCGGTCGTTGTGCGGGTGCAGGCTCAGCACCACGGAGTCGCGGTAGTCCAGGTGGCGGTTCATCCACTCGATCGAGTCCGCGTAGACGTTGGGCGTGGCCATCTCCACGGTCGCGGGCAGGTTGATGATCACCTTGCGGTCCGGCGTGGGCTTGAACACGTCGAGCACCGCGTTGCACACGCGCACCGCGTACTCGAGCTCCGTGCCCGTGTAGGACTCGGGGCTGTACTCGTAGAACACCGTGGTGTCCGGGATGGTCTCCTCGAACTTCTGGCACAGCATCGCGCCGTGGGTCGCGATGTCGAGGATCTCGTCCTCGTCCGCGCGGAACACCACCTCGCGCTGGAGGATGCTGGTCGAGTTGTACAGGTGGACGATCGCCTGCTTCGCACCACGCAGCGACTCGTAGGTGCGCTCGATGAGGTGCTCGCGCGCCTGGGTCAGCACCTGGATGGTGACGTCATCGGGGATGCGGTCCTCCTCGATGAGGGTCCGCACGAAGTCGAAGTCGGTCTGGCTCGCGCTCGGGAAGCCGACCTCGATCTCCTTGTAGCCCATGCGCACCAGCAGGTCGAACATGCGCAGCTTGCGCTCGGCGTTCATGGGCTCGATGAGCGCCTGGTTGCCGTCGCGCAGGTCCACCGCGCACCAGCGCGGGGCCTTCTCGATCCGCCTGCCGGGCCACGTCCTGTCCGGCAGGTCGACGGCGATCTGCTCGTGGAACGGCCGGTACTTGTGGATCGGCATCGGGGAGGCGGCCTGCTCGCCGCCGGTGTAGTGCTCGCTGGTCATCTGCGGGGTCCTTCGTCCATGGAGGGGAAGGCCGGTACGACAGCCACCGCGACGAGGATCGGCCTGGTCTAGGCCTCGTCGCGGCGGCTAAGAAGCAGCGAGCGTGCACGCATGGATCCACCATAGCCGATGCGCGAGCCGGGTCCCGCGCCCGGGTCGCCCGCGCATCGTCCCCTAGAACCCCAGCCGCCCCAGCTGCTTGGGGTCGCGCTGCCACTCCTTCGCGACCTTGACGTGGAGGTCGAGGAACACCTTCCGGCCCAGCAGCCGCTCGATGCCCGCGCGCGAGGTCGCGCCCACCTCCTTGAGCCGCGACCCGCCCTTGCCGATCACGATCCCCTTCTGCGAGTCCCGCTCGACGAAGACGTGCGCGCGGATCTCGAGCACCGGACGGCGCGCGTCCTCCGCGTCGGGCTCGACCATCTCCTCGACCACGACCGCGAGCGAGTGCGGCAGCTCGTCGCGCACGCCCTCGAGCGCCGCCTCGCGGATGAGCTCCGCGATCATGACGTCCTCGGGTTCGTCGGTGATCTCCCCGCCCGGGTACAGCGCTGGCCCCTCGGGCAGGCGCTTCGCGAGCACGTCGAGCAGCACGTCCACCTGGATGTCCTTGACCGAGCTCACGGGCACCACGTCCGCCCACTCGCCCAGCGCGCTCACCGCGAGCAGGTGCTCGGCCACGCGCTCGCGCGAGACCTTGTCCACCTTGGTGACGATCGCGACCACCGGCGCCTTCGCCTCCGCGAGCTCGCGCGCGATCCACTGGTCGCCGGGGCCCACCTTCTGGTCGGCCGGCAGGCAGAAGCCGATCACGTCGACCTCGGTGAGCGTCTCGCGCACCAGGTCGTTGAGCCGCTCGCCCAGCAGCGTCCGGGGACGATGCAGTCCGGGCGTGTCGACGACCACCAGCTGGAAGTCGTCGCGGTGGACGATGCCCCGGATCGCGCGCCGCGTGGTCTGCGGGCGGGAGGACATGATCGCGACCTTCTCCCCCACCAGCGCGTTCATCAGGGTGGACTTGCCGGCGTTCGGGCGTCCCACGAATGCCACGAATCCGGACCGGTACGGCTCAGTCATCGTCCTCGCTCCTCCTCCCGCGCCTGCGCGGCACGGTCTCCTCATCCTCGCCCGTCGGGCTCGCCTCGCGCGAGACGAGCACCGTGACCAGCCGCCGGCGGCGGCCCTCGGCCCGCTCCGCCTCGAGCTCCAGGCCATGGGCCGATGCACGGGAGCCGGGCAGCGGCACCTTCCCGAGCGCCTTGGCCAGCAGGCCGGCCACCGTCTCGACGTCCTCGTCGTCGATCTCGACGCCGAACAGCTCCGCGAGCTCGTCGAGGTCGTAGCGCGCGGGCACGCGGTAGCGTCCCTCGGCCAGCCGCTCGACCTCGGGCGCGGACCGGTCGTGCTCGTCGACCACCTCGCCGACAATCTCCTCGAGCGCGTCCTCGATGGTGACCAGCCCGGCGACGCCGCCGTACTCGTCGACCACGACGGCCATGTGGAACACCTCGTCCTGCATGCGGCGCAGCAGGTCGTCCGCCGGCACCGACTCGGGCACGAACACCGGCTCGCGCATGAACGCCTCGACGGGCTCGTCGAGCCGCACCGCATCGTCCCAGGTGTCGCGCACCACGTCCTTGAGGTACAGCACGCCCACCGTGTCGTCCACCGAGTCCCCGACCACCGGCACCCGGGAGAAGCCCGAGCGCATGAACAGCATCATCGCCTTGCGCGCCGAGGTGCCCGCGCGGACCGTGATCATGTCCGTCCGGGGCACCATCACCTCGCGCGTGAGGGTGTCTCCCAGGCCCACCACCGAGCGCAGCAGCTCCGCGTCCTCCTCCTCGAGCGCATCCTCGGCCTGCTCCATCAGGTCCTCGGCCTCCCGGAGCTCCGGGTAGCGCAGCGCGGGCACGACCGCCCGGACGGGCGTGGAGAGCCAGATGAGCGTCCAGGCCAACGGCGCGAGCACGCGGACCGTCGCCTCGGGATAGGCGTGCGCGATGCCGCGGGGCAGGGCGCGCACGAGCAGCAGCGAGATCGCGGCGCCGACGCCGGCGGTCGCCCCGACCGTGGGCAGCCACTCCCAGTCGACGTCCTCCGCGAGCTCCCACGCGACGAAGGCCCAGCTCACCAGCGCGACCGCCTCCGCCACCGCGTAGACCACCGAGGCGGCGTTGTCGGCGTGGTCCGGAAGCGCGGCGAGCTTGGCGGCCGTGGTCGGGCGTCCGTCCGGGCGGCGGGCGGCCTCGATCTGCCGCTCGCGGGCGTAGGGCAGCTGCTGGAAGGCCGCCACCACCGCGTGCATCATCGCGGCCGCCGCGGCGGCGACCACCACGATGGCGATGAGGCTCACCCACGGGAACGGCTGCATGGGCTCAGGCTAGTCGCGCGCGTGCGGGACCCGGTCCCGCCTCCGCGAGCGAGTCGACTTGCTTGCTAGGCGCGCTGCGCGAGGAACGTGAGCAGGAGTTGGCGCTGGAGCGCGAACATCTCCTTCTCCTCCTCCGGCTCCGCGTGGTCGTACCCCAGGAGGTGCAGGATGCCGTGCGTGGTGAGCAGGAGCATCTCCTCCTCCGCCGAGTGGCCGGCCTTCGCGGCCTGCGCGGCCGCGACCGTGGGGCACACGACGATGTCGCCGAGCAGGCCGGCAGGAGTGGGCTCCTCGGCGGTGCCGGGGCGCAGCTCGTCCATGGGGAAGCTCATGACGTCCGTGGGCCCGGGCAGGTCCATCCACTGCACGTGCAGCTGCTCGATGGCCGGCTCGTCGATGAACATGATCGCGAGCTCCGCGCCGTCCGCGACGTGCATCTCGCGCAGGACGTAGCGCGCGAGTTCGGCGAACTCGACCTCGTCGATGACCGCGTCGGTCTCGTTGTTGACCTCGATCACGCGTCGTCCTCCTGGGGTCGGGCCGGCCTGGCCGGGCGGTCGCGCCGCTCGCGGCCGTGGCTGTCGTGCTTGTCGCGGCGGTCGAAGCGCCGCTGCTGGCCGTCGCCCGCGCGCCGCGAACCGGCCTCGTCGGACCGCTCGTAGGCCGTGATGATGTCGCTCACCAGCCGGTGGCGCACCACGTCCTGCGCGCCCAGGCGGCAGAACGCGATGTCGTCCACCCCGGCGAGGATCTGCGACGCGACCTTGAGGCCCGAGTCCGTGCCGCCGGGCAGGTCGATCTGGGTGACGTCGCCCGTCACCACCATCGTGGCTCCGAATCCCAGCCGGGTGAGGAACATCTTCATCTGCTCGCGCGTGGTGTTCTGCGCCTCGTCGAGGATCACGAACGCGTCGTTGAGCGTGCGCCCGCGCATGTAGGCCAGCGGCGCCACCTCGATGGTGCCCGCCTCCATGAGCTTGGGGATCGACTCGGGGTCCACCATGTCGTGCAGCGCGTCGTACAGCGGGCGCAGGTAGGGATCGATCTTCTCGCTGAGCGAGCCGGGCAGGAAGCCCAGCCGCTCCCCCGCCTCCACGGCGGGGCGGGTGAGGACGATGCGGTTGACCCGCTTGGACTGCAGCGCCGCCACCGCCTGGGCCATGGCGAGGTACGTCTTGCCCGTGCCAGCCGGGCCGATGCCGAACGTGATGGTGTGCTGCTCGATGGCCTGGACGTAGTCGGCCTGGCCCTGCGTCTTGGGACGGATGGTGCGCCCGCGCGTCGACAGGATGGACCGGGACAGGACGCCCGCGGGACGCTCGGCCGCTCCACCGGCGGACGCGCCGCCCGCCGGGTCGGAACCCGAGCCCGCCCCGGCCGCGCCGCTGGCGGCGCCCGCGGCGGCCACGCCGCGCGCGGCCTCGAGCATCCGGACGGACTCGCGCGCCAGGTCGGGCGTGAGCGGCACGCCCGCGCTCATCACCGACCGCAGCTCCTCGACCGCGCCGGTCGCGGCCGCGACGTCGCCCTCCTCGCCCGACAGGGTGATGCGGTTGCCGCGGATGTGGATGTCCACCTCAGGGAACGCGCGCTCGACCTCGCGGATCACCTCGTCACCGGAGCCCAGGAGCTCGGGCATGCGCTCCGCGTCCTCGACGACCACCACCCGGGTCACGCTCACGCGGACCATCCCAGTGCGCCGCCGTTCATGATGTGGCCGTGCACATGGAACACCGTCTGGCCGGCGGAGGGCCCCGTGTTGAAGATCAGCCGGAACTCGCCGTCGCACTCGGCGTCCGCCACCTGCTGCGCGACGATCGCCATCCTCGCGAGCACCTCGGGCATCTCCCGCGCGGCCGCGGCGACGTTGGGCGCGTGCGCCTTGGGGGCCACGAGCACGTGCACCGGAGCCTTGGGGGCGATGTCGCGGAAGGCGATCACGTCCTCGGTCTCGGCCACGATGTCCGCCGGGATCTCGCCCGCCCCGATCTTGCAGAAGATGCAGTCCGTCATGCGCCCAGCGTATTCCACGTGCCCCGCCCGGCCGCGAGCGCGGCGATCGCCGCCGGGCCCGCGGAGGAGGCGCGCAGCACGTGCGGGCCCAGCACCACCGGCACGGCGCCGGCCTCCGTGAGCGCGGTCACCTCGTCGTCCGCGATGCCCCCCTCGGGGCCCACGATGCACCACACGGGCGTGCGCGCATCGTCCCAGGTCAGGGACGTGAGCGGCACGGCCGCCTCCTCGTGGAGGATCAGCACGCGCGCGCCGGCGGCGACCGCGTCGCGCACGAGCGCGGCGAGAGCGGGCGTCGCGACCGCCGGGTCGACGGCCGGCACGAGCGCGCGCCGGGACTGCTTCGCGGCGGCGAGCGCCTGGGACTCCCACGAGGCCCGACCCTTGGCGGCCTTGGGCCCCTTCCACTGGACGATGCACCGGGCGGCGGCCCACGGGACGATGCGCGTGGCGCCGAGTTCGACGGCGGCCTCCACGGCCTGCTCGTCGCGCCCGCCCTTCGCGAGCGCCTGGACCAGCACCACCTCGGGGTCGTCGTCGCGGGAGACGGCCTCGACCCGGATCTCCAGCGCGCCGTCGCCGACCGCCTCGATCGGGCCGCGGGCTCGCGTGCCCGCGCCGTCGACCAGGTCGATGACCTCCCCCACGCGGCGACGCTGGACGGTCACCGCGTGGCGCGCCTCCGGGCCGTCGAGCGCGAGCAGGTCGCCCGGGCGCGCCGACGCCGCCGCGGGCGCGACGAACACCGGGGCGCTCACGCGTCAGCGGCCCTTGAAGGCGTCGCGCAGCTTGGAGAACACGCCGCCGCCCAGCGGCGCGAGGCGCGCCTCGGGGCGCTCCTCGCCGCGCAGATCCGCGAGCCGGCGCAGCAGGTCGGCCTGCTCGTCGGTGAGGTCGTGCGGGGTGGTGACGTGGAGGTGGACGTGGAGGTCGCCGCGGCCGGCGCGCTGGAGGCGTCCGACGCCGAGCCCGCGCAGGCGGAGGGTCTCGCCGGACTGCGTGCCCGCCTTGACCTCAACCTCGCGGGGGCCGTCGAAGGTCTCGAGCGTGAGCACCGTGCCCAGCGCGGCCGCCGTCATGGGCACCTCGAGCCGGCAGTGCAGGTCGTCGCCCTCGCGCTCGAACGAGGTGTGCGCGCGCTCGCGGATCTCGATGTAGAGGTCGCCGCGCTGCCCGCCCGCGACGCCGGCGTCGCCCACGCCGGCCATGCGGATGCGGGTGCCGGTCTCGACGCCCGCGGGGATGTCGACGCGCACGTGGTGACGCGAGTGCTGGCGGCCCTGGCCGGAGCAGTCGGGGCACGGCTGCGTGATGGTGGTGCCGTAGCCGCGGCAGTTGGGGCACGGCTGGGTGGTCATCACCTGTCCCAGCAGCGAGCGGGCGACGCGCTGGACCTGGCCCGTGCCCTGGCACTGCGCGCAGCGCTGGGGCTGGGTGCCCGGGGCGCAGCAGGACCCGTGGCAGGTGCCGCACACGTCCGCGAGGTCGACGGGAACCTCGCGCGAGACGCCGAACACGGCCTCCTCGAGCGTGACGTCCGCGTGCACCAGCGTGTCGCCGCCGCGCTGGGTGCGCGACGCGGGGCCGCGCTGCTGAGCGGCGAACGGGCCGGCCCCGCCGCCGAAGAAGGTCTCGAACAGGTCCTCGAAGCCGAACCCCTGCGGACCTCCGGCGCCGCCGGAGGCCGCGCGAGGGTCGACGCCGCGGTCGTACTGCGCGCGCTTGTCCGCGTTGCCCAGCACGTCGTAGGCGGCGGCGACCTCCTTGAAGCGCTCCTCGCCCTCCGCGCCCGCGACGTCGGGGTGCAGCTCGCGCGCGAGCTTGCGGTACGCCTTCTTGATCTCCGCCTCGGAGGCGTCTCGCGAGACGCCCAGGACGCCGTAGTAGTCCTTCACTTAGTGCTCCACCACTTTCGACAGGTAGCGGGCGACGGCGCGCACGGCGGCCATCGTCCCCGGATAATCCATGCGGGTCGGTCCCAGGGCGCCCACGAGCGATGAGGCGTCGCGCCCGTAGGCGGCGGCCACGATCGAGGTGCGCGAGAGCGCCTCGTGGTGCGTCTCCGCGCCGATCCGGACCGAGACATCGTCCCCCGAGGTCGTCATCTCGTGCAACAGGCGCAGCAGGACCACCTGCTCCTCGAGCGCGTCGAGCACCGGGCCGATGCTGTCCGTCTCGAGCCCCGCCCCGGCGCGGGCCAGGTTGGAGGTGCCCGCGAAGACCACGCGCTCGACGGTGCCGCCGCGCGAGGAGGTCAGCACGGTGGCGGCCACCGCGCCGGCCCACGGGACCTGCCCGGGGCGGCCGGCCCACTCGGCGAGCGAGCGCTCGAGCTCCGCGCCACGCAGCCCCACGGAGGCCGCGTTCACCTCGGTGATCGCGCGCTCGAACGCCTCGTCCGAGGTCGGCTCGCCCAGCGGCAGGGTCTGCTGGTCCACGCGCGCGTCCTCGGACACCACGACCACGAGCGCGTGCTCGGAGCCCAGCCTGACGAGCTCGACGCGGCGCACCGCGGACTGGCGCAGCGACGGGTACTGGACCACGGCGACCTGGCGGGTGAGCTGGCTCAGCAGCCGCACCGAGCGCTCGACCACGTCGTTGACGTCCATGGCGTCGGACAGGAAGGTGCCGATCGCGCGCTTGTGCGCGTCCGGGATCGCGAGCGCCGCGATGTGGTCGACGAAGGACCGGTAGCCCTTGTCCGTGGGAATGCGCCCGGCCGACGTGTGGGGCTGGGCGATGAGGCCCTGCTCCTCGAGCACGGCCATGTCGTTGCGGATGGTCGCGGAGCTCACGCCCAGCGATCGCGTCTCCGCCAGCGCCTTCGAGCCCACCGGCTCGTGCGTCTCGACGTAGCCCTCCACGATCGCGCGGAGCACGGCCTGACGGCGTTCCTCGCTCACGTCACTCCCCTTGGCACTCGGACAACTCGAGTGCTAATCCTAGCGAACACCCCCGCGCCGCCTGCGGGCCGGGTCCGCGCGGGGCGGCGACGCGCCGCCCGGAGCCTGCGCGCACGCGGTCCGCGGGTCTAGATTGGCAGGTAGCGGGCCGGATGAGGGAACGCCGGCGCCGTCCGATCCGAGCCCAAGAAGGAAGGTCGCGACATGACCACCCCGCCTCCCCCGCCGCAGTCGCCCCCGCCGCAGGGCCCGCCGCCCCCGTCGGGCGGCGTCCCGCTCAGCCCGTCCGACGAGCGCCTCTACGCGACGCTCGCGCACGCCGGCATCATCCTGTTCGGCTTCATCCCGCCGCTGATCTTCTGGCTCGTCGGCAAGGACCGCAGCCGCTTCGTCGACGACCAGGGCAAGGAGGCGCTGAACTTCTCGATCCTGATCTCCATCGGCTACTTCGTCGCCGGCCTGCTGTCGTTCGTGCTGATCGGCCTGCTGCTCTTCCCCATCATCGGCATCCTGGCGCTCGTGTTCTGCATCATGGCCGCCATGGCCGCCAACCGCGGCGAGTACTACCGGTACCCGTTCAACTGGCGCATCATCAAGTAGTCGTCAGGGTTCGACCCCGACACGTTTCAGGGCCCCGTTCCTCCCCCGGGGGGATGCGGGGCCCTGGCGCGTGATGCCAGCCTGGTGCCATGAACGACACGACTCCCCCGCCCCCGCCGCTGCCGGCGGGCGCCGCGCCCCAGCCCGACGCGAACCCCCAGCCGGGACCCGCGCCGTCCCCCGCATCGTCCACCGGTGCATGGCCCACGCCCGAGCCCATGCTCGAATCCACGGCCCGCACCATCGCGATGCTGGTCCACCTGTCCGCGATCCTCGCGACGGTGCTCAGCGGCGGCCTGCTGTCCTTCCTCGCGCCGCTGATCATCTGGCTGCTCTACCGCGAGCGCTCCGCGCTCGTGGACTTCCACGGCAAGGCCCAGCTGAATCTCCAGCTCACGCTCCTCACCGTGGTGGTGGGAGGCACGGTGCTGGGCATCGCGACCGTCCTGTTCGGCTTCATCCTCACGGTGCCGCTCATGATCGCCTACGCGGTGTACGCGATCGTGATGGCCATCATCGCGGCCGTCCGCGCCAACCGCGGCGAGTACTACGCGATCCCGCTCGTCATCCCGTACGTGCGCTGAGCCCGCACGAGTGCCGCCGCGCTGCGTCAGTCCAGCGCGGCGGCGCGGGTGAGCCCGTCCTCGACGACGTCGACGAAGGTCGCAATGCCGGAGCCGCGCGGGTGGACGCCGTCCGGTCCCAGGATCGACGTGTCTCGCTGGACGGCCTTCTCCCAGTCCGCGAGCACCACGTTCCCGTGCCGCTCGGCCACCCCGCGGATCGCGGCATTGGTGCCGGGAATCCACGAGCGGTCGGCGTAGCCGGTCACGATGACGACCCGGCGGTCGCCCACCGCCTCGACGAGAGCCTCGGCCAGGTGGTCGTTGACCGTGGAGTTGGTGGCGAGCGCGACCACCACGTAGGGGCGCAGGGCGCCGCGGCTGGCGAGGTCGCGCAGGCGGTCGACGCCGGTCGAGAACGCCATGCCCACCTCGGCCTCGACGGTGGCGCCGGGAAGAGCCTCGGCGAGGCCTCCGGCGGAGCCCAGCGTGACCGAGTCGCCGATGACGAACACCTGGTCCCCGACGGGCGCGGCGGGGGCTGACTCCTCGGGCTCGGGCTGGGACTGCTCGGACTGCTCGGGCTCTGACTTCTCCGGGGCCGGGTCGGCGGGCGCCTCCGACGCCGCGGGCTCGGGCTTCTCCGACGCTTCGGGCGCCGCGGTGGCCTCGGGGGATGTCGCCGCCTCGGGCTCGGCGGAGGGCTCGGCCGACGGCTCGGCGGAGGGCTCGGCCGGCTCCGTGGGCGCGGAGGGCTCGGCCGCCGCATCGCCCCCGTCCCGCTCCTCCGGGGCCGCGGACGGGGCGGTCGACGGGGTCGCCGCCACGACCTGCGCGCCCTCCTGAAGTTGCATCTCGAGCGAGGTGAACTCGGGGGCGTCGGCTACGGCGGTCGCGGTGAGGCCCAGCACGGCGGCCAGGGTGCCGCCGAAGATCACGGCGCGGCGACCGCGACGGCCGCGCACCTCCGTGCGCGTCGCCTCGACCACGTCGTGCGTGGGGTACAGCCAGTCGATCAGCGCGCGTCCCGCGCGCCGGAAGCCCAGCGTGCGGACCGGCTGCTCGATCCAGCGGTACGAGGCGCTGGCGGCGGCAAGCGTCGCCGCCGCGGTGAGCGCAGCGGTCGTCCACGACGAATCGTGCACGCGGCCGCCGTCGATCATGGTGACGACGACGACGAACACCGGCCAGTGCCACAGGTAGATCCCGTACGAGCGCTCCCCCAGCCACGTGAGCGGCGCGACATCGAGCACGTGGCCGAGCGCGGGCTGCGACACCACCAGGTGGAGCACCGCGGCGGCGGCGATCGAGGCGAGCAGCAGGCCGCCGCGGTAGGTCCAGGGCGAGTCCCAGGGCATGAAGACGGCAAGCGCGCCCACGGTCACGGCGCCCAGCAGCCCGGCCGCCCAGGTGGCCGTCAGGTGGCGGGCCGTGGGGCGGATCCGGCGGATCGCGCGGTCGCTGTGCCAGAAGGCGAGCGCCGCCCCGAGCATCAGCCCGAAGGCATGGGTGTCCGTGCCCACGTAGACGCGCGTGGGGTCACCGGCCGCCGGGGCGAGCAGGGCCATCGCGATGGCGGAGACCGCGGCGACGCCGAGCGCCCAGGACGCGGCGCGACGGCGCACCATCGCCATGCCCGTAATGGCCACGACCACGAGCGGCCACACGAAGTAGAACTGCTCCTCGACCGCGAGCGACCACAGGTTCCCGAACAGATGCGGAGAGCCGGCCGCGGCGTAGCTCTGGCCCAGCAGCACCGCGAGCCAGTTGCTCGTGAACGTGGCCGCGGCGGCCAGCTGCGCGCCCACGCCGACCAGCAGGTCGCCCCAGAGCGAGCCCGCCACGGGGTCGCCGCGCAGCTGGACGGCGAGCGCGCCGAGCCCGACCGCGGACACGCACACGAGCACCACGACGACGAGCGCCGGCAGGAGCCGGCGCGCGCGATGGAGCCAGAAGCGTCGGAGCGAGATCCGGCCGGAATGGTCGCGCTCGCGCAGCAGGATGGTGGTGATCAGGAAGCCGGAGAGTACGAAGAACACGTCGACGCCGATGTACCCGCCGGGCAGCGGTGCCGGCAGCAGGTGGTAGACGACCACGAGGATGACGGCGATCGCGCGCAGGCCGTCGAGCCCCGCGATGCGGCCGAGAGCCGGCGGTCGCGTGGGGGTCGTCCGTGCCTTCGCGGCCGATGCGGTGCTGATGATGCCTACCCGGCGGCCGGGGCGGCCGCCTTCCCTTCCTGCGGTACCAAGGATAGGCGGCGGGCCGGGCGGAACCGGGCAAAGCGCGCGGCCCCCGCACGGTTCGGGCGCGTCGCCCGCCGAGCCTCCCGGAGTGTCGCGCGGCGTGTCGCGCGACCAGCGGCCGGACGCGTTGCTCAGAACGCCAGCGCGCGCACCGCGAGGTCCGCGAGCAGGCGTCCCCGGCGGGTGAGTCGCAGCGTGCCCGCGAGAGCGTCCCTGCCGTCGAGGAGCCCGTCGCCCACGAGCCGGGCGATCTGCTCGGAGCGCCCCTCGACCAGCGAGCGCGGGATGCCGTCGGCGAGCCGCAGCCGCAGCATGACGGCCTCGAGCGCCAGGTCCTCCGCGGACAGCGGCTCGACCTCGGCGGCGGGGCTCTCCCCCGCCGCGAGCCGCGCCGCGTACGCGCGGGGATGCTTGACGTTCCACCATCGGCGGGCGCCCGTGCCGTCGGGGCCGGGGCCCAGATACGAGTGCGCGCCGGGGCCCACGCCCCACCAGTCCTGGCTGTGCCAGTAGGCGACGTTGTGGCGGCAGGCGTCGGCCGGCGTGCGTGCCCAGTTGGAGACCTCGTACCAGGAGTAGCCGGCCTCGCTCAGGAGCGTGTCCGCGAGCTCGTACATGTCCGCCTGCGTGTCCGGGTCCGTGGCCGCGATCTCGCCGCGGCGCAGCTGGCCGCCCATGCGGGTCCCGGGCTCGATGACGAGGGCGTAGGCGCTCACGTGGTCGGGGCCGAGCGCGATCGCGGTCTCGAGGCTGGTCCGCCAGTCGGCGAGGGACTCGCCGGGCGTGCCGTAGATGAGGTCGAGGCTCACGGCCAGGCCCGCCGCGCGCGCGCCCTCGACCGCCCGCGCCACGTTGGCCGGCTCGTGGGTGCGGTCGAGCGTCGCAAGCACGTGCGGCACTGCGGACTGCATCCCGAGGCTCACCCGTGTGAAGCCTGCCTCCGCGAGCGTCGCGAGCGACTCGGGGGTGACCGAGTCGGGGTTCGCCTCGGTGGTGACCTCCGCATCGTCCGCCAGTCCCCAGGTGGCGCGCACGCCGGCCAGGAGGGCCGCCAGCGCGGCCGGATCGAGCATCGTCGGGGTGCCGCCGCCGAAAAAGACGGTGCGCGCGGGACGGCCGTCCCCGTGCATCGTCCCCCAGGCCATCGCCATCTCCGCCAGGGCGGCCTCGACGTAGCCCTCGCGGGTGGCGCCGGCGGCCTCGCCGGGTGCGTACGTGTTGAAGTCGCAGTAGCCGCAGCGGACCGCGCAGAACGGCACGTGGACGTAGATGCCCAGGTCGCGGGCGACCTCCGGAGCGGCGCCGTCGCGGGCGACCTCCGGAGCGGCGCCGTCGCGGGCGGCCTCCACTACTTCTTCTTGTCCGACTTCTCGGCGGGCTCGGAGGTGTTGAGCGCGGCGATGAACGCCTCCTGAGGAACCTCGACGGAGCCGATGTTCTTCATGCGCTTCTTGCCCTCCTTCTGCTTCTCGAGCAGCTTGCGCTTGCGCGAGATGTCACCGCCGTAGCACTTGGCGAGGACGTCCTTGCGGATCGCGCGGATGGTCTCGCGGGCGATGATGCGGGAGCCGACGGCGGCCTGGATGGGCACCTCGAACTGCTGGCGCGGGATGAGCTCCTTGAGCTTCGCGGTCATCATGACGCCGTAGGAGTACGCGGCGTCCTTGTGCACGATCGCGGAGAAGGCGTCCACGGGGTCGCCCTGGAGCAGGATGTCGACCTTGACGAGCGCCGCGGCCTGGTCGCCCTCGACGTCGTAGTCGAGGCTCGCGTAGCCGCGCGTGCGGGACTTGAGCTGGTCGAAGAAGTCGAACACGATCTCCGCGAGCGGGAGCGTGTAGCGCATCTCGACGCGCTCCTCGGAGAGGTAGTCCATCGAGATGAGGTTGCCGCGCTTGGACTGGCAGAGCTCCATGATGGCGCCGATGTACTCGGACGGGGCGATGATGGTCGAGCGCACCATGGGCTCGCGCACCTCGCCGATCTTGCCGCCGGGGAACTCGCTCGGGTTGGTCACCACGTGCTGTGTGCCGTCCTCCATGGTCACCTCGTAGATGACGTTGGGGGCGGTGGAGATGAGGGCGAGGTCGAACTCGCGCTCGAGGCGCTCGCGCACGATCTCGAGGTGGAGCAGGCCCAGGAAGCCCACGCGGAAGCCGAAGCCCAGCGCGGCGGAGGTCTCGGGCTCGTAGATGAGCGCCGCGTCGTTGAGCTTGAGCTTGTCGAGCGCGTCGCGCAGCACCGGGTAGTCCGAGCCGTCGATCGGGTACAGGCCCGAGTAGACCATGGGCTTGGGGTCCTCGTAGCCGCCCAGCGACTCCTGCGCGGGCCGGCGCGCGGCGGTGACCGTGTCACCCACGCGGGACTGGCGCACGTCCTTGACGCCGGTGATGAGGTAGCCCACCTCGCCCACGCCCAGGCCCTTGGTGATGACGGGCTCGGGGCTGATGACGCCGATCTCGAGCAGGTCGTGCGAGGCGCCGGTCGACATCATCTCGATGCGCTCGCGCGGGCTGAGCTTGCCGTCCACGACGCGGACGTAGGTCACCACGCCGCGGTAGGTGTCGTACACGGAGTCGAAGATCATCGCGCGGGTCGCGGCGTCCGCGTCGCCCACCGGGGCCGGGATGTCGCGGACGATGCGGTCGAGCAGCTCCGCCACGCCCTCGCCGGTCTTGCCCGAGACGCGCATGACGTCCTCCGGCTGGCAGCCCACCAGCTGGGCGAGCTCCTTCGCGTAGCGCTCGGGGTCCGCGGCGGGCAGGTCGATCTTGTTGAGCACCGGGATGATCTCGAGCTCGTTCTCCATCGCGAGGTAGAGGTTCGCGAGGGTCTGCGCCTCGATGCCCTGCGCCGCGTCGACCAGCAGCACCGCGCCCTCGCACGCCGCGAGCGAGCGGGACACCTCGTACGTGAAGTCCACGTGGCCGGGCGTGTCGATCATGTTGAGCGCGTGCGGGGTGCCGTCCGACTCCCACGGCATGCGCACGGCCTGCGACTTGATGGTGATGCCGCGCTCGCGCTCGATGTCCATGCGGTCGAGGTACTGCGCCTTCATCTGCCGCGCCTCGACCACGCCGGTGAGCTGCAGCATGCGGTCGGCCAGGGTCGACTTGCCGTGGTCGATGTGGGCGATGATGCAGAAGTTGCGGATCAGCTCCGGCTGCGTCGAGGCGGGCTCGATGCGGGGGTCGGCGCTCACGGTGATGTTCGTCCCTCGGGTCGTGCGGGCGTGGTGGACCCTCTATGTTCCCACGGTTCGGCGCCGACGCTCGCGCCGGGGCCGCGGACCAGGGGACGATGCGCGGAGTGACATCCGTCACTTCCTCCCCTTCAGCCCCGCTCACCGGGTGCCGATACAGGGACGTGCCTCCCCGCCGGGGAGCGCGCGGCCCGAGGAGGTGATGGAGTCCGTGTCAGGCGACGAGCTGTTCCGACCCGCGTTCGACGGCTCCCCCATCGGGATGGCCGTCCTGGACGCGGACGCGGCGCTGCGCGACGTCAACATGGCCTTCGCGCGGCTGGTGGGCCGCTCGGTCGCGAGCCTGCGCACCATGTCCCTCGCGGACGTCACCCACCCGGACGACGTCCAGCACCACCGCGAACTGCTCGCACAGGTGGCCTCGCGCGAGCTGCCGTACTTCCAGTCGCAGCTGCGGCTGCTGCACCGCGGCGGCGACGCGGTGTGGGCGCGGCTGACGGTCTCCCCCGGCGACCCCGGCTCCGACACGTACGTCGCCCACGTCGAGGACATCACCGAGATCCGGCGTGCGCGCGACCTGCTCGAGCGCCGCGCCCTGTACGACCACCTCACGGGGCTGGCGAACCGCACGCTGGTGCTCGACCGCACCACGCGGGCCCTCGAGTCCCGCCGCGACGACTGTTCGTCCGTCGCGTGCATCTTCCTCGACGTGGACCACTTCAAGGTGATCAACGACTCCCTGGGCCACGCCGCGGGCGACGAGATGCTGCGGGAGATCGCGCGCCGCATCCGGCGCACGGTCCGGCCGATCGACACGGTCGCGCGCCTGGGCGGGGACGAGTTCGTGGTGCTGCTCGACGGCGTCGCGAGCCAGGCGGCGGCGGAGGCGTACCTGACGGTGGTCGCCGCGGAGGTGCAGGTGCCGTTCACGCTCGCGGACCACGAGGTGGTGCCCACCGTGAGCGCCGGCCTCGCCCTGAGCGAGCCTGGCATGACCGCGGAGACGCTGCTGCGCAACGCGGACACGGCGATGTACACGGCCAAGCGGCGCGGCCGCGCCCGCATCGAGGTGTTCAGCCACGACCTGCGCTCGGACGCGCTGAGCCGGCTGTCGATCGAATCGGAGCTGCGCACCGCGATCCGCGAGGGCGAGCTGGCGGTCCACTACCAGCCGGTCGTGCGGCTCGAGGACCGCGCCGTGGTGGCCTTCGAGGCGCTGGTGCGGTGGCAGCACCCCAACCGGGGCCTGCTCATGCCCGACCAGTTCATCGAGGTGTGCGAGGAGGCCAACCTGGTGGTGCCGCTCGGCGCGTTCGTCATCACCGAGGCGTGCCGCTTCCTGGCCGACCGGCCCGGCTTCCGCGGTCAGGTGTTCGTCAACGTGTCCACCCGGCAGATCGGCGCCGCGGACCTCACCCGCGTCGTGGCCCAGGCCCTGGAGTCCACGGGCATCGCGCCGGGCCGGCTGGGTCTCGAGATCACCGAGTCCGGCGTGCTGGGCGCCACCGCGTCCGCGCGGGCGGACCTGGCGGGGCTCGCGGCGCTCGGGGTGGACCTGGTGATCGACGACTTCGGCACCGGCTACAGCGCGCTCAGCTCCGTGCTGCTCAACCCGGTCAGCGGGCTCAAGCTGGCCCGCGAGTTCACCGTGCGCCTGGGAGATGCGGCCACCGGAGACCGCATCTCCTCCACCATCGCCATGCTGTCCTCGAGCCTGGGCCTCTACGGCGTCATCGAGGGCATCGAGACCGAGCAGGAGTACGACCGCGCCCGCGCCCACGGCTGGGAGCTGGGCCAGGGCTACCTGTTCGGACGCGCCGTCCCGGCCGAACACATCGTCGTCGCCGCGGACGGGACCGCGGCCCTGGCACCGCCCGCGAGCGGGCGGCTACCGTCGATCGGATGAGCCGCTCCTCCCTCCTCAGCCTCGTCCGCCGCATCGTCAAGGCGGCGCTGTCCACGCCCGCCCCCGGCCGCAAGGCCGGACCCACGCCGGGACCCCGGCGCGGCGGCGGCAAGGGACGCGGCGCATCGTCCACCGGCTATCCGGGCGACTTCACCGGCACTCCCCGCGTCGAGTACCGCCCGGACCTGGACGGCGACCCGGACCCGGGCGAGATCGTGTGGACGTGGGTGCCCTTCGAGGAGGACCACTCGCAGGGCAAGGACCGCCCGGTGCTGCTCGTCGGGCGCGACGGCCGCTGGCTGCTGGGCCTCATGCTCACGAGCAAGGACCACGACGCGGACGCCGCGGACGAGGCCCGCTGGGGACGGCGCTGGATGGACATCGGCACCGGACCGTGGGACCGTCAGGGGCGCCCCTCCGAGGTGCGGCTCGACCGCATCATCCGGGTCGACCCGGACAAGGTGCGCCGCGAGGGCGCGATCCTCGACCGGCGCGTGTTCGACCGGGTCGCCAAGTCCCTGTAACACGGGTATCGGTGGTACGATAGGCGCTTGTGTGTGAGCGCGTTGCTCGCGCCTCACCCCAAGATTTCCACCAGAACGCAGAAGGATCGCTGTGGCCAACATCAAGTCGAAGATCAAGCGCATCGGGACCAACGAGAAGGCTCGCGCGCGCAACGTCGCCGTGAAGTCCGAGCTCAAGACCCACGTGCGCAAGGTGCGCGAGGCCGTCGCCGCGGGCGACAAGGACAACGCGCAGACCGCCCTCAAGACCGCCTCGGTCAAGCTCGACAAGGCTGTCTCGAAGGGCATCATCCACAAGAACCAGGCCGCGAACCGCAAGTCGGCGCTGGCCAAGCAGGTCGCCGCGCTGTAAAGGCCGCGACCTTCGCAGAGAGCCCCGGACCCGCCACGGCGGCCGGGGCTTTCGTCTGCGTGGGGCTCCACTCATGACCATCGCACCTCCCCGCCTCTGGCATCCGACGGCCTGCCAGGCCGCTCCACCGCACCCGCCGCGCCTGCCCGCGCTGGTGGGCCGTCAGGGCATCTTCACCGCGGACGGCGAGCGCGCCGGCTACGAGCTGCTCTACCGCGCCCACCTGCACGACACGTCGCGCGTGGACCTGTGGCCGGCCGACGCCCAGGACCGCGCGACCGAGCACGTCATCGCGGCGGCCTTCTGGCGCTCCCCCGACATCACGGTCCCCCACCCGGCGTTCGTCAACGTCACGCGCGGGTTCCTCATGTCCGGCGCGGCCCTGTCGCACTGCGACCCGGCCACGGTGGTGCTCGAGGTGCTCGAGACCGTCGAGGTGGACGATGCGCTACTCGCCCAGGTGCGCGCCCTCCGTGAGCGCGGATTCCGGATCGCGGTGGACGACTTCACCGGCACCGACTCCCAGGTGGCGCTGCTGCCCCTGGCCGACTACGTCAAGATCGACGTGCGCGACCTGGGCGCCGACGGCGGCGCCGCGCTGGTCGCGCTCGCACGGTCCGGCCGTGGTGGGCGTGAGCGGCTGCTGGTGGCCGAGCGCGTCGAGCGCGCGACCGAACTGGAGCGCTGCCGCGACCTGGGCTTCGATCTCTACCAGGGATTCTGGTTCGAGCGCGTGGCCATTCACGTCCAGGGCGGGTACGCCGCGAGCTGACCGCTCCGCGGCCCTTGTGGTGCCCGCGCGTCGTCAGCCGGATGCGAGGGAGGCGACGGTGCGCACGGCCCGCTCGAGCGCGAAGCCCGGGGCTCGCGAGGCTCCCTTGATCTCCGCATCGGCGCGGGCGAGCGCCTGCACCGCCTGGGCGAGCCGCTCCGCATCCCACCGCGCCAGGGCCTTGCGCGCCTGCTCGACCTGCCAGGGCGCCATCTTGAGGTCCACGCCGCGTCCGCGCGACGCGCCCACCTTGATGAGCTGGCGCACCTTCATCGCGAGCGCCGCGACGAGCGGCACGGGGTCCGTCCCGGTCGCGAGCGCGTGCCGGACCAGGGCGATCGCCTCGGCCTCCTTGCCGGCGATCGCGGCGTCGGCGACCGCGAAGCCGGTCGCATTGACACGGGTGCCGTAGTAGCGCGCGACGGCCTGCTCGTCGATCGAGCCCTCGACGTCGCTGACCAGCTGGGCGCACGCGGCGGCGATCTCCGCGACGTCGTCGCCCACGGCGTCCACGAGCGCCTTGACCGCCCTTCCCCGGGCCGGCCGCCCGGCGCGCTCGAACTCTCCGGTGGCAAAGTCGAGACGGGCGCGCTCGTTGTCGATCTTGGGGCAGTCGTAGCGCGGGGCACCGGCCTGCTTGAGGGTGTCGAGCAGCTTCTTTCCGCGCTGGCCGCCGTCGTGCACCACGACCACGACGCAGTCCGGGTCCGGCGCCGTGACGTAGGCGAGGGCGTCGGCGAGGAAGTCGTCGTTCATCGCCCCGGCGTTCTCGAGCACGACGATACCGGGCTCGCCGAACAGCGAGGGGCTGGTCGCGCTCACCAGGCTGCCCCGCGAGTAGCCGGCGGCATCGAGGCGCGTCACCTGGACCTCGCCGTGCGCGCGCTTCTGAACGACAATGCGCTCGACGGCGCGTGCGCGCAGGAGCTCCTCCTTGCCGTGCACCAGCACCAGGGGCGCCGGCGCCGCGCGGTGCCACGTGGGCTCCACCTGGGATCGCTGTCCTCGTCCTGCCACGCGCCTAGCCTGCCATGTCCGTCCGACACGGCAGCACCAGGCCGAGCTCGCCGGTGCCGGGCACGGCCGCGAGCGCGATGTCCCCGCAGGTGTCGGTGCGCAGCGCCACGGTGCCGGCCGCCGCGAGCATCGCCAGCGTCGCCGGCGCGGGATGGCCGTGAACGTTCCCCTCCCCCGCGCTGATGAGGCCCGCCCTGGCGCGCATCGCATCGGCCAACAACGGCGACTGGACCGCGGACCCGTGGTGGGCGACCTTGACCACGTCCACCTCGATGCCCGAGCCGAGCGTCCGCGCGAGCCGCTCCTGCCCGGCGATCTCGAGGTCGCCCAGCGCCAGCATCGTGAGGCCCCGCGCCTGCACCCACACGACCGTCGACGAGTCGTTGACCTCGGCGCCGTCGCGACTGCGCGGCGCCGGCCCCGCCTGGAGCGCGCGTACAGCGAGGCCTTCCCACGCGGCCGCGCTCCCCGCCACAGGTTCCTCGATCACGGCGCCGGTCGCCTCCGCCGAGGCCCGGGTCCGCTCCGCGGCACCGAGGGGAAGCCAGATGCGGTCGATCTCGACGATGGCCGCAGCGTCGGCGATCCCGCCCGTGTGGTCGGCGTGCTCGTGCGAGAGGACCAGCAGATCGAGCCGTGTGACGCCGAATCGCCGCAGGCATCTGTCCAGGCCGGCGCCCGAGACGCCGGTGTCGATGAGCACGGTCGCGTGGGCGCCGCGCGCGAGGATCGCGTCACCCTGTCCCACGTCGCACGCGACGATGCTCCATCCGGAGACGGTGCCGCGCAGCGGCGCGGGGAGGACCGGGCCCGCCAACCCGAGGGCCGTGGCGCCTGCCGCGAGCAGCGCGCCGCCCCGCCACGATCGCAGCCACCGCCCCCTGCCTCTCCCCCGCGCCGCCGACCCTGCGGGACCTCCGCCACCGAGGCCACTTCCGCCGAGGCGACTGCCACCGAGGCCGCCCCACGCGAGGCCGACGAGGGCGAGGAGGGCTAGCACCACCCCGGCGCCGCCGCCTGCCCAGCGGACCTCCGCCCCGGGCGCCGAGGAGAACGCGCGCGCGGCCACCGCCACCGGCCATGCGGCGCCCCCCGCCGCCCAGCCCAGTGCCCCGGCGAGCGTCGGCGCGATCACCCCGAGCGCCAGAGCACCCATGCCCAGCAGGGTCACCGCGACGGCCGCAGGAGCGGCGACCAGGTTGGCGGCGGGGGCCCAGGGCCCCACCTCAAGGCCGAAAGCGACCAGCAGCGGCATACATGCGGTCTGCGCGACCACGGTCATGGCGAGCGCATGGGCCACGCCACGACCCACCGCGCGCGACAGCCGCGCCGCCCACGGGGAGGCGAGCGTCGCGAGCCCGAGGACCGCGGACGCCGAGAGAGCGAGTCCCAGGTCCATCGCGGCCGGCGGGTCGAGGACCAGGATGGAGAGGACCGTCGCGCTGAGCGCGGGCAGGGCGGAGCTCCGCCTGCCGAGCACCAGCGCGCCAGCGCCCAGGGCGGCCATCCCGAGCGCGCGCACCACGGAGCCGCCGCCCGTCACGATCGTGGCGAGCGCGACGGCGACGCCGAGGACGGCGGGACCCGCGATCAAGCGGGGGGCCCGCGCACGACGGAGGACGCCGAGCAGGGCCGCGACCATGATCGCGAAGTGTGCGCCGGACACCGCAGTGAGGTGGGTGAGCCCAGCGATCCGCATGGCCGCCACCTGTGGCGGAGGCATGGAGGCGCGGTCCCCGAGCACCATCCCGCGCACGAGTCCGCGCACCTCGTCGGGCAGTTCCGCGGTGGCCCGCGCGAACGCGGCGCGCACGTCGATGACAACCGCCCGCCAGCCCGTGGCCGGTCTGGTCGCCACCACCGTGGCGCCCGCGAGGTCCGCGGCATCGGCGGCACGCCACGGCTCGGCGAGGCGCCCGCTGAGCACCACGGTGGCGCCCCATGAGGGTGCGTCGTCGAGGAAGGCGGACACGGTGCCCCGCGCCTCTCCACCGGAATCGCCCGGTGCAACGACCTGCCAGGTACGCGCGGCGATCGACACCCGCGCGCGGTCGGGCTCCGCGGCGAGCGGGGCCACGGAGGTCACCACGCCCGTGACCTCGACGCGACCGCCCGAGGTCGCGGCCGCCACCCACGCGCGGTCAGCCGCCGCGGTAGCTGCCGCACCCACGCCGACCACCAGCGACGCGACCACGACCACGGCGCCCGTCGCCACGGCGGCGCCGGGACGCCAGGGGGCGCCCGCTGCCCCGGTGGCGGCGCGACGCCGCGACCATCTCGTACCGACCCCATTCGTCCCGCCCCGCCGTGCGCGGGCCCAGCCCGGCCTCGTCCACCGTGCACGGGCCCATCCCGCACCGGCCCAGGCGGCGGTCGCAAGTGCCGCCGCAGCCGGCACGGCGAGCCAGGCCTCCCCGTGCCAGGCAAGAAGGGCCGCCGCCCACGCCGCAACGGCGGCGGGGAGGAGGCGCGCATCACCCACCCGCTCACACGGTCGCGGCGTCGGCGAGCCCGGCGAGGATCGCCTGCCCGACCCCGGAGACGCGGCCCAGGTCCTCCACCGAGGCGAAGGGCCCATTCGCCTCACGGTCCGCGACGATGCGCGCGGCCAGCACCGGCCCCACGCCCGACAGATCCTCGAGGCGGGACGCGCTCGCGGAGTTCAGGTTCACCGGCCCCTCCCCGTCGGGCGCCCCCTCCTCACGCACCACGATCTGCTCGCCGTCCGCGACGAATCGGGCGAGATTGACCGATGACGGATCCGCGGATCCCGTGAGCCCGCCGGCGAGCTCCACGGCATCGATGATGCGGGAGCCGGCCTCGAGTTCGACCACGCCCGGCTGCGCCACCTCTCCGGACACGTGCACGGTCATCATCGCGGGAGGCGTGGCGGCCCACGCGGCCGGAGATGCCGTGGGCTCCGCGGCGGGCGCGAGCGGCATCACGGCGGGTGGCCGAAGCCCCCACCACGCCCACGTTCCCAACACCAGCAGCACCACGACGACGGCGACAGCGGCCCGCGGTTCGATGCGCCACCGCGATGGTGCGCGCTCGGGCTCCGCATGCAGGCCGCTCGCTGCCGTGTACGCCTGGTCGGCGGCCTCGCGCAGCCCGCGCGCCCACCGCGTGCTCACATCCTCGGCATCTCCCATGCGCGCGACGGTAGGCCTGTGCTCCCTGCCGACGCTGTGAGCGGGACGCGCTCTGGGGAGAGTCGACTCAGGCGCGGTCGGGGGACATCACCGCGGCGGGCAGGTGCGGGCAGGTGCGGGCAGTGGCGGGCGCGGGCGGTGAGCCGCGGCGTCACGGCTGCGCGGGCGGGTTCGAGCCTCTGCGCTCCGGGAGGTGCTCAGTGACCAATACCAGGCATTTCGAGCACTCAGCACCTCGCGGGGCGCGCGCGACGGTGCGGCGCGCACTCAGCACCTCACAGTGCGCGCCCGACGCTGCGGCGGGCGCTCAGCACCTCACGGCGCACACACCGGAACACACACCGCAGCACGCGAAGCGCCGCTCAGTCCCCCAACACGCCCCACGGCGCCACACAAACGGCGACCGTGCCGGGACCGGTGTGCGCGGCCAGCGCCGCGCTCACGTCGCCCTCGACCGTCATGGCGGCGGACTCCGGCGCGTGGGGAACGCTGGCCGGGCCGGCGCTCAACACCGCGACCCCGCCGGTCAGCCCGCGCAGCGCCAGGTCCGCGAGGGCGTCGCGCGCGGCGTCCGCGAGCGCCGCACGCGCCCGCGCCGACGACCGGACGGGCCCGCGCATGGCCACCGCCCCGTCCACCATGTGCAGCACCGGCCGGATGCCCAGTACGCGACCCACGGCGGCGATCGCGGGGCTGATGCGCCCTCCGCGCCGCATGTAGTCGAGGGTGTCGACGGTGAACACGCAGGTGGAGCCCCGCGCGGTGCGCTCGGCGGCGTCCCTCACCGCAGCCGCCGGCGCCCCGTCCGCGGCCGCCTGGGCGGCCGCGAGCACGGCGAAGCCCTGGCCCATCGCGACGGTGCGCGAGTCGACCACCTCGACCGGGATGGGGGCCGCGGCGGCCGCGGTGCCCGCGGCCGAGAACGTCCCCGACAGGTCCTTCGACAGGGTGACGATCACCGCCTCGGCGGCCCCCGCATCGGCCGCCGCCTGGATGGCCGCGGCGAACTCCTCGGGCGAGGGCTGCGAGGTGGTGACCACGCTCCCCTCCTCGAGGCGCGCGACCACCTCCGCGGAGGTGATGTCGACGCCCTCGCGGTACCCGACGCCGTCGACGATCACCTGCAGCGGCACCACCGTCACCCCGTGCGCGGCCGCCAGCTCGGACGGCAGGGAGGCCGCCGAGTCGGTCAGGACCGCGACGCGGGACATCAGGCCGGGACGATGTTCACGAGCTTGGGAGCGCGCACGATCACGGCGCGGATGCCGGCGTCGCCGATCGCGCGCCGGGCGCCGTCCGTGGCGAGCGCGAGCTCGCGGAGCTCGTCCTCGCCGATGCCGGGGGCCACCTCGAGGCGGTCGCGCACCTTGCCCTTGACCTGGACGATGCAGGTGACGGTCTCCTCGACCAGGAGGGACTCGTCGACGGCCGGGTAGGTGGCGAGCGCGACGTCCTCATGGCCCAGCATGGACCACATGTCCTCGGCGCAGTAGGGCGCGACGAGGGACAGCAGGATGGCGACCACCTCGGCGGCCTCGCGCACGGCCGGGTCGGCCGGGCCCGCGCCCGAGTCGATGGCCTTGCGGGTGACGTTGACCAGCTCCATGACGCGCGCGACCACCACGTTGAAGCGGAAGGACTCGACCAGTTCCTGCGAGTCCTTCAGCGTGCGGTGGGTGTGGGCGCGCAGTGCGGCGTCGCCGGCGGCGGGGTCCACGCCGGGCTCGCTCGTCACGTCCCGGGCGAGGCGCCAGGCGCGCGCGAGGAACTTGGCGGAGCCGGCAGGCGAGACGTCCGCCCAGTCGATGTCGTCCTCCGGCGGGCCGGCGAACGCCATGGTGAGGCGCACGGCGTCGACGCCGAACTCGTCGAGCTGCTCGGACAGGCGCACCAGGTTGCCGCGCGACTTCGACATCGCGGAGCCGTCCATCTGCACCATGCCCTGGTTGAGCAGCGCGGAGAAGGGCTCCCCGAAGTCGACCATGCCCATGTCCCGCAGCGCCTTCGTGAAGAAGCGCGCGTAAAGCAGGTGCAGGATCGCGTGGGTCACGCCGCCCACGTACTGGTCGATGGGCGCCCAGCGCTTCGCGTCCTCGACGTCGAAGGGGGCGTCCGTGTTGGTCGGGTCGAGGTAGCGCAGGAAGTACCAGGACGAGTCCACGAAGGTGTCCATCGTGTCCGTGTCGCGCAGTGCGGCGGCGCCGCAGCGCGGGCAGGTCGTGTTCACCCAGTCCGTGGCGGCCGCCAGCGGCGACTGGCCCTTGGGCTTGAGGTCGAGGCCCTCGGCCGGGGGCAGCACCACAGGCAGCTGGTCGTCGGGCACCGGGACCTCGCCGCAGTCGTCGCAGTGGACGATCGGGATGGGCGTGCCCCAGTAGCGCTGGCGCGAGATGAGCCAGTCGCGCAGGCGGTAGTTGACCGCCTCCGCGCCGGTGCCGGCGGCGTCGAGCTCCGCGATGATCGCGGCGATCGCCTCGGCCTTGGCGAGCCCGTCGAGGCTGCCGGAGTTGACGAGCGTGCCGTCGCCGGTGGTCGCGACGCCGGACTCGGCCGGGTCGGGCAGCTCCGCGCCGTCCTCGTCGCGGCAATCGAGCACCGTGCGGACGGGCAGGTCCATCGCCTTCGCGAAGTCGAGGTCGCGCTGGTCGTGCGCGGGGACGGCCATGATCGCGCCGTGGCCGTAGTCGGCCAGCACGTAGTCCGAGGCCCAGATGGGCAGGCGCTCGCCGTTGACCGGGTTGACCGCGTGGCGCTGCAGGAACACGCCGGTCTTCTCGCGCTCGGTGGACAGGCGGTCGATCTCGGACTCGCCGCGCACCTTCTCCAGGTACGTCGCGAACGCGGCGCGCGTCTCCTCGTCGGCGTCCGCGGCGAGCTCCGCCGCCAGCTCCGAGTCCACCGCGACCACCATGAAGGTCGCGCCGTGGAGGGTGTCGGGGCGCGTCGTGTAGATGTCGATGGGCTCGTCGCGGCCCTCGATGCGGAACTTCACGTCCGCACCGGTGGAGCGCCCGATCCAGTTGCGCTGCATCGCGATGACCTTGTCGGGCCACGCGCCGCGCAGGGTCTCGAGGCCGTCGAGCAGCTCGTCCGCGTACTCGGTGACCTTGAAGTACCACTGGGTGAGCTTCTTCTTGGTGACCGGGGTGTCGCAGCGCTCGCACAGGCCGCCCACGACCTGCTCGTTCGCCAGCACGGTCTGGTCGTTCGGGCACCAGTTCACCTGGCTGGGCTTGCGGTACGCCAGGCCCTTCTCGAACATGCGCGTGAAGATCCACTGGTTCCAGCGGTAGTAGTCGGGCCGGTGCGTCATGAGCACGCGGTCCCAGTCGAACGAGCACGCGTAGCGCTTCATCGAGCGCAGCTGCTGCGCGATGTTGTCCTCGGTCCAGCCGGCGGGGTCGATGCCGCGCTTGATCGCGGCGTTCTCGGCCGGCAGGCCGAACGAGTCCCACCCGATCGGGTGGAGCACGTTGAAGCCCTTCTGAACCCAGTGGCGCGCGATGACGTCGCCCAGCGCGTACGCCTCGGCGTGGCCCATGTGCAGGTCGCCGGAGGGGTACGGGAACATGTCGAGCACGTACTTGGTGGGCCGCGCATCGTTCTCCCGGCCGGACCGGAAGGGCTGGCGCTCCTCCCACACGGGGAGCCAGCGCTCCTCGATGGCGTGGAAGTCGTAGCGGGCATCGTCGAAGGCGGGCGTCTCGGTCACCCGAGGATTCTACCGAGGGAAGCGCATGCCCTCCCGGGCCTCCGGGGACGATGCGCGGGCCGGGCGGGCCGAGCGCCCCACCGTCCGGAGAGTTCACGTGAGCGTTACAGACAATTCATGTGAGTTGCGACACTTCTGGCTGTATTTGCTCAAGTTTCCGGCGATCCTGTCGTTTGTACCGGTGCAGGCCAAGGTGCGAGGGCGGCCTGCACCACCAGCCCCTGCCTCGGAGGTCTCTGTGTTGTCGCGCGCCCATGCACTCCTGTCCCGCCCCGTCCGACTCGTCGCCGCGGGGCTCACCGCCGCGGTCGCGCTCGGCATGCTGGGCACCGCACCCGCCGCCGCGGCGGACAGCCCGCTCGAGATCATCCTGCGCGAGACCAACGACTACCGGGCCGAGCACGGCCGCTCGGCTGTGGCTCTCAACTCGGGCGTCTCCGCGGTCTCCCAGGCCTGGAGCGAGAAGATGCTCGCCTCCCGCACCCTGGCCCACAATCCCTCCTACTCGACGCAGATGCCGGGCGGCTGGTCGACCGCGGCGGAGAACGTCGCCTACGCGTGCGGCTACGGCGGCGCCAACGCGAACGCCAAGCGCATCATGCACAACTGGCGCGCGTCCGCCGGCCACGCGGAGAACATGCGCGGCGCGTTCTCGGACATCGGCATCGGAATCGCCTACGACGCCGCGACGGACTGCATGTACGCCACCCAGAACTTCGGCGCCTATCCGGCCTCGTCGACCCGTATGCCCACCGGCAGTGCATCCTCCAACACCGCCACCGTGACGGCCGATGATGGGCGATCGGCGGCAGCGGTGTCAGACTCCCTGGCGCTGCGTCGTGGGAACGTCTTCTATGTCTCGGATGAGATCAAGGCCGGCCCCGCGGATCTGGCGGTGTCGTACGGTCGGGCCTCGGATGAGGTGCTGGTGGGCGATTGGGACGGCGACGGTCAGGACAGCTTCGCGCTGCGTCGTGGTCGGACCATCTACTTCTCGAACTCGCTGACGGACCCCAACAAGGGCACCTGGTCGGTTGCGTACGGTCGTCCCTCCGACACGATCCTGGTCGGCGACTGGGACGGCGATGGCAAGGACACGTTGGCGGTGCGTCGTGGTCGGACGTACTTCATCGCCAACGCGATCAAGGCCGGCGACGCGGACAAGGTGGTCAACTATGGTCGTGCGTCGGATGCGATCCTGGTCGGCGACTGGGACGGCGACGGGACGGACACCCTGGCGGTGCGTCGTGGTCGGACGTACTTCATCGCCAACGCGATCAAGGCCGGCGACGCCGACAAGGTGGTCAACTATGGTCGTGCGTCGGATGCGACGCTGGCCGGTGACTGGGACGGCGATGGCAAGGACACGTTGACGGTGCGTCGTGGTCGGACGTACTTCATCGCCAACGCGATCAAGGCCGGTGACGCGGACAAGGTCGTGAACTTCGGCCGGGCCGGAGACACGGTCTTCGCGATCCACGTCGACCTCGACTGACCCTCGCTGCAACCCATCCGGGACCTGTCCACGATCGGGTTCGGCGATCCCCGCAACCCCCGACAACCGAGAATTGCGGGGATCGTGTCTCCTCAGAAGCCACGGATCAGTTCGGCTGCACGCTTCAGCGGATCACCGAACGGTGAGCGACTGGCGAACCCGATACGGACCGTCCGGGCTCACGAGCCAAGAGCCGGATGCAGGCGCCATGGCTGATGCGAGCGGGGCGGAGGGGACTGAGAGCGCCGGGTGGGGGCCAAGGCGTCACGGGTCATGCGGGCGAGCGCGCGCATCTCAAGAACGATGCGGCGCCCCGCGCGGTGGGACGCGAGGCCCATGGCAACCCGCGGAGCGCAGTTCACACGACCATGCCGCGCATCGAGGGAGAATCTCCGCGGGCTACTCGACCTGGGTGATGTTGACCGAGACGTCGAGGGACTCCGTGCTGCCGGCCACCACGCCGGTGAGCGGCGGGATGTCCCGGTACTCCCGGGCGCGGGCCACGATCACGTGGTGGTCGCCCACCTCGCGGTCGTTAGTGGGGTCGAAGCCGTACCAGTCCCCCGTCCACCACTCGACCCACGCGTGCGACTCGCCGGTCACAGTCTCGCCGATCGCGGCGGTGCGCTTGGGGTGCAGATAGCCCGAGACATAGCGGGCGGGGATGCCGATGGTGCGCAGCGCGCCGATCGCGAGGTGCGCGAAGTCCTGGCACACGCCCGAGCGGGCGGCCCACGCCTCCGACGCCGGCGTGTGCACGGTGGTGGAGCCGGGCACGTACTTGATCTCGTCGTAGAGGAACTGGCAGATCTCCCGCGCGGCCGCGTCGGGGTCGAGTCGGCCGGCGGCCTCGCGGGCGAAGTCGGCGACCTCCTCCGTCGGATCGGTGACGCGGGACAGCCCCAGGTACTCGCTGAGGAGGTCCTGGAAGCGCGGCCCGGAGAGGGTGTCCCAGGAGGTGCGCTCGGCGCGGGCGGGCTGGCCGATCACCTCGACGAGGCTCGACGACGCCACGGTGAGGGACTCGTGCGCCTGGAGCACCTCGAAGAAGACCACGGAGGCCTCCCAGTAGTCGCGGTACGTCGAGCGCCACGTGACGGGGCTGATGTCGATGGTCGACTCGAGCACGCGCTGGCGCGGGAGCCAGGCCGGCGTGAGGCGGGCCTCGTTGTAGCTCGAGACGATGGGCGCCTTGTAGTCGAAGTGCGTCCGGTGTTCGATGCGCAGCTGGGTCACAGTGCCTCCTGACTCCACAGCACGGTGGACGCCGGCAGGAAGTAGCGGTCGCGGATGAGGTCCGATGCGGTGGCGCACGCGCTCTGCACGTCGCGCATCTGCGCGGGCAGCTCGGCGAGCACGTCGCGCACGTCGCGGTACTCGAGGTTGGTGCGCGCACGGCCGAGCGCGAGGCGCGCGCGGTCGCTGAGCGCCCGCGAGCGCGAGGCGCCCTCGATGAGGCCGAGCGTGTCCTCGGCCTTCTGGAGGCTGTACGCGATCGAGCGCGGGAACAGCTTGTCGATGAGCAGGAACTCGGCCGCGCGCTCCTCCGTCACCAGCGAGCGCACCGTGCGCAGGTACGCCTCGTGCGCCGAGCACGAGCGCAGCAGCGTGGTCCAGTTGGGGCCGGTGGTGCCCTCGAGGTGGCGCGTCATGAGCAGGCGCGCGATCATGTCCGCCCGCTCGAGCGAGCGGCCCAGCTCCATGAAGTGCCAGGCGTCGTCGCGCGACGTGGTCGCCGAGTGCAGGCCCCACACGACGGCGGCCCGCTCGCGCACCCACACGAAGTACTCGTGCGGCCGTGCCGCCGACGCCCACCGTGGCAGCTGGTTGCGGGTGGTGTTGAGGGATTCCCACACCTCCGTAGAGATCACCTCGCGGGCGCGGCGGGCGTTCTCGCGGGCGGCGCCCAGGGTCCACGCGATGGACGACGACTGGTTGCGGTCGAGCGCGAGCGTCGCCAGCACGTCGCGGCGCGACACCGGCATCTCGTACTTGCAGTTCATCACCGTGAGCAGCGAGGCGTTGGCGCTCGGCTCGTCGACCCACGGGTCCTCGAGGAGGACGTTGAGGTGCACGTCCAGCAGGCGGGCGGTGTTGTCCGCGCGCTCGACGTAGCGGCCGATCCAGAAGAGGGACTCGGCGATGCGGCTCAGCATGAGCCACCCCCCTGCTGTTGCTGCTGCTGTTGCTGCTGGTCGTGGGTCGCGTCGTCGGGGTGGGCGCCCTGCGGCACCGCTCCCAGACCCGCGAGCTCGATGCGGGACTCCGGGGGCGGGGTCGAGGCGCCGCGCTGGCGCACGCCGCCCAGCACCCAGGTGTCCTTCGAGCCGCCGCCCTGGGAGGAGTTGACGATGAGCTGGCCGCGCGCGAGCGCGACGCGGGTGAGGCCGCCGGGCAGCACCCACACGTCGTCGCCGTCGTTGATGGCGAAGGGGCGCAGGTCCACGTGGCGCGGCTCGAGGCCGTCCTCCGTGAGCGTGGGCACCGTGCTGAGCTGCACGACCGGCTGGGCGATCCACCCGCGCGGGTCGCGCAGGATCTGGGCGCGGACCTTCGCGAGCTCCTCCGCGGAGGTCTTGGGGCCGATGGTGACGCCCTTGCCGCCGGCGCCGTCCACGGGCTTGACGACGAGCTCGTCGAGGCGGTCCATGACCTCCTCGCGGGCCTCCTTCTCCTCAAGGCGCCAGGTGTCGACGTTGGGGAGGATCGGCTCCTCGCCCAGGTAGTAGCGCGTGAGGTCCGGCATGTACGTGTAGATGAGCTTGTCATCCGCGACGCCGTTGCCCACCGCGTTGGCGATGGTGACGTTGCCCTGACGGGCGGCGTGGATGAGGCCCGGGGCGCCCAGCGCGGAGTCCGGCCGGAACGCGACGGGGTCGAGGAAGTCGTCGTCGACGCGGCGGTAGATGACGTCGACGCGCTGGCGACCCGCGGTGGTGCGCATGTAGACACGGCCGTTGTGGGTCTCGAGGTCGCGGCCCTCGACCAGCTCGACGCCCATGGTGCGGGCCAGCAGCGAGTGCTCGTAGTACGCGGAGTTGAACACGCCGGGCGTGAGCACCACGATCGTGGGGTCGTCGACGTCCTCCGGCGCGGACTTCGCGAGCGCGGAGCGCAGGCGCTGCGAGTACTCGAGCACGGGCCGCACGCCCATGGCGCCGAACATGTCGGGGAACATCTGCGACATCGCGCGGCGGTTCGACAGCACGTAGCTCACGCCCGACGGCACGCGCACGTTGTCCTCGAGCACGCGCCAGATGCCGTGCTGGTCGCGCACCAGGTCGATGCCGGAGACGTGGATGCGCACGCCGTTCGCCGGGTCGATGCCGGCGGCGGCGCGGTAGAAGTACTGCGAGGTCGCGATGAGGCGGCGCGGCACCAGCCCGTCGTTGACGCAGTGCTGCGAACCGTAGACGTCCGTGAGGAACGCCTCGAGGGTCTTGACGCGCTGCGCGACGCCGGGCGAGATGATGTCCCACTCGTCGGCGCCCACCACGCGCGGGACGATGTCGAGCGGGAACGGCCGCTCCTCGCCCGCGTGGTCGAAGGTGACGCCCTGAGCGAGGTAGGTCGAGGCGAGCGCCTCCGCGCGCGAGAACAGATCGTCGCCCGACATGCGGTCGATCTCCGCGTACACGCGGGAGTAGGGCTCGCGCACGCTCCCGTGGAGGTCCATCGCCTCGTCCCAGGCCTGCGACGGCTGATAGCCCGTCCATGGTGTGTGCTGCGACGCGGTCATGGGCACAGACTACTCACGGCCGCCGACACTTCCGCACCCCGCTCGCGCGACGCCCGGGCCCGCCGCGCCGACCGGTGCGCGGGTCCCGCCCGGGACCCGTCCATCGTCCCTTCCGAGGCGGCCGGGGCGCTGCTACGTTCGGCCTCATGGCGTACCCCCGCAACCTGCTGGCTCCCGACGAGAAGGTCGTCGTCGACGCGCACACGCATTGGAAGGCCCTGGTGCTTCCCGTGATCGTCGCGGTGTTGGCGATCGCGGCGGGCGTGACCGCGTTCGTGTGGACCGACGGCGCGGCGATCGGCACGGCGGCGCGCACCACCATCCTCATCGTCGTCGCGGTCGTGCTCGTCGCCGCCGTGGCGTGGTGGGCGGTCGCGCCGTACATCCGCTGGGCGACCACCCACTTCGTGGTGACCGACCGGCGCGTGATCTACCGCACGGGCGTGTTCACCAAGTCGGGGATCGACATCCCGCTGGTGCGCATCAACTCGGTGCAGTTCCGGCACGGGTTCGTCGACCGGATGTTCAAGGCGGGCACGCTGATCATCGAGTCCGCGTCGGACGACCCTCTCGAGTTCGAGGACATCCCGCACGTGGAGAAGGTCCACGCGCGGCTCTATCACGAGGTCGACGACTCGCTCTCGCGCGACGAGGACGAGCCCCTCGCGCCCACCCCCGGCCTGCAGCGACGCGGCGAGGGGCGTCCCGCGCGGCGCGGGAACCAGGGAGCGGCGCCGGCGCCCGGGGCGACCGATGCATCGTCCCCGGCCAGTGCATCGTCCCCCGAGGCCGAGGCGAGTCCCTCCCCCGAGACCCCGCGCGAGGGCGACCGCCCGGCCTGAGGCCTCGATCCGCGAGGGCTCTCACCCCACCTGGGCGTCGTGGAAGCGCTCGAGGACGATCTCGACGAGCTTGGGGTGCGGCGCCAGCGGCGCCGTGACGTAGTCGGCGCCCGACTCGGTCAGGCGGGTCTGGAAGACTCCCGGCGCGAGCAGGAACGATGCGATGGCCACCTCGCCCTCCTCGCCGAACCGGCGGGCCTCGGCCACGGCGTCCTTCACGGTCGGCTCGATGCCCGCGGCATAGCCGATGCGCACGGGGCCTCCCCAGCGGGCGCGCAGCATCTCCGCGGCGGCCTCGGTATCCGCTCGGGAGCGCGGGTCCGACGATCCGGCGGGCGCGAGGATGAGCGTCGCGGTCGGGGGAACCCGCGCCTGGTCGACCCGCTCCAGCACGATGTCGATGAGGCGCTGGTCCGGCCCGAGCGCGGGCGCCGCCGGGATGTCGACCCGGCCATGCACCGCCTTCGCGATGTCGTGATAGACGTGATAGCCGCCGGAGAGCAGCAGGGGCACCACCACCGCGCTCACCCCGTGCGTGTCCTCCGGCACCGCCTCGACCACGTCGCCGAGTTCGGGTCCGTGCACGTCGACGTAGGCCTCGCGCACCTCGCGCTCGGGCAGGGCCGCACGGACCTCCGCGATCAGCCTGCGCACCGTGTCCTGCCCGTCCGTGTCCCGGGTGCCGTGCGCGCAGCCGATGAGAATCGCGCTCATACGGACCCCTCCCCCGCCTCGCCGTGCACCGTCGCACCGCGCGGGTCCCCATGCCCCAGCATCCGGCCACCTCCCGGCCCGGCCCCTCGCGCGTGCGTCGCGGCGACCCAGGGGCCAGCGGTTGCGGTCGGGCGACGTTGCCGCCGACGCTAGCGGCGAGACGTTTCACCCCTGTTTCCGTTGCGAGAAGACTGGTGTTCGGGTGTTTCGTCCGGGTGACCGGGCGGGCGTTGGCGGGGCGCGGGCCTGGCGCCGTCTCGGCGCCGGGCCGGGGGTCGCGGGGCGCCGTCTCGGCGCCGGGCCGGGTGCGGGTGGGGCACGGGCGGGGCGCGGGCTGGGCGCAGGCATAGTATGGCCTCGACGCCGGACCTCAGCGTCTTCCTCGGGTCGCCTCGGCGCCGGCCCGCAGTGATGTCCCCAATCCTCGGCACCCCATACCCCTCCACATAGCAGGCACAATGCGATTGTTCGACTATCGTCCCGGTGGTCGACTGGTCGCATGGAGATCCTCTTGGAAGACGCGGCGCGGGGCCTGCTGGCGCTCGAGCCGTTCGCCAAGCGGGATCTCGCCACTCTTCGCGACGATGAACTCGCGACGGTGCTCGACCTCGCCACGCGCTTCGCCAAGCTCGCAGACGTCCCTGCGCTCAAGGTCGCTGCCGAGGTGTCGCGCCGGTCGCCGCGACGGCGCGGCGGCGGGATGGCCCGCAAGCACGGCCACCGCAGCGCGAACAGCATGGTCGCCAAGTCGCGCGGCGGCAACAACGGCGACGCCAACAACGCGATCCGGACGGGCAGCCTCTTCGATCAGGCAGGCGGGGATGGCTCCAACAGTGACTGGAGCCCGGGGGACGACGCCGGCGACGATGCGAGCAACGAGGGCGGCGGGAATGACACCGGCGGCGCCCCGGGCTCTGGCGCGGGCGGAGCCGGGCCCCGCTATCCCCACGTCCGCGAGGCCGTCGAGGCGGGCGACCTCTCCGCCGCACAGGCGTCGCAGATCATCGCCGCTCTCGACGAGCTCGACGGCGCCGACGAGGAGTTGGAGAGGCAGCTGGTCAGCAAGGCCCGGACACTCTCGCTCGACGACCTCCGCCGCGTCTGCGTCGAGGTGGTGGCTCGCTGGAATCAGGAGCTGTGGAAGGAGCGGGAGACGCGCATGCGCGATGAGCGCTATCTCAGCCTGTCCGAGCGCGCCGACGGCATGGTGTCGCTCTCGGGGCGCCTCGACCCCGAGTCCGCGGCTGCGGTGAAGACCTGGCTCGACGCGCAGGTGAAGACCGGCTTCCAGACACGACGAGAGCTTGGCCTGGGACCGGCCGAGGCGGGCGAGGCCGGCCGCATGAGGGTCGATGCGCTCGTCGCGCTCGCTCGGCATGGCATGCGCTGCGACCGCCCGGGCTCTGGCACGTCGACCGAGGTGGTGATCCGGCTGTCGGAGTCGTCTCTGCGCACGGGACTCGGACTCGGGACGTGCGATGCCCTGTCGACGCCATTCTCGGCCGGGACGCTGCGCCGCATGGCGGTCGACGCGAAGGTGATTCCCCTCGTGCTGGGCGGCGGCTCCCAACCACTCGACCTGGGCTACGCCCAGCGTCTGTTCAGCCAGGCGCAGAGGCACGCGCTGGCGGAGCGGGACGGTGGTTGCGCCTTCTGCCACGTGCCCGTCTCGTGGTGCGATGCGCACCATATCGACTGGTGGAAGCGCGACCACGGCCCGACGAACCTGTCGAACGGGGTCCTGCTCTGCGTGCGATGCCATCACCGCATCCACGACGACGGCTGGGAGGTCGAGGCCACCCCCACCGAGGTGTGGTTCGTCCCGCCCGCGGCGGTGGACCCCGCACGGAGGCGCCGCCAGGGAGGAAAGGCCGCGCTCCACGTGCCACTCAGATGATGCCGCTCCGACGGCGCCACCCGATCCCGGGCGGGCGCCGCATCGGCACGTCCGGATTCGGCCGGCGTCACTCCATCGCGGGAGTCGCCGCCACCGCTGAGGCCAGCAGCTCCGGCGCCGCCACCGCGCCGATCACGATCACCGCGGGAGGTCTCACACCCGCCGCACCCGCCGCGGCCACGATGTCCGCCAGCGTCGCTCGCGTCACTCGCTCGTCGACGGTGGTCCCGGACTCGACGATGGCCACGGGCGTCGACGGCGCGACCCCACCCGCGAGCGCGGCGGCCACGATGTCCGGCAGCGCGGAGACGCCCATGAGCACCACCACGGTGGTGCCGTGGGCCATCGCGGTGACCGCCGTCGCATCGGCCCCCGCGTGCCCGGACGTCACCAGGACCGAGGTCGACACACCCCGCTGCGTCACCGGGATGTTCGCGCGGGCCGGGACGGCGAGCGCGGAGGTGATGCCAGGCACCACCTCGACCGGCACCCCTGCCTCGAGGCACGCATGAACCTCCTCGCCCCCGCGTCCCAAAAGGAACGGGTCCCCGCCCTTGAGCCGCACCACGGTCCGGCCTTCGCGCGCGTGGGCGACGAGCAGCGCGTTGATCTCCGCCTGCGGGACCGGGTGGCGGGTGGGCGACTTGCCCACGTTGACCACCTCGACGTCGTACGGGACGGTGACGAGCAGCCCGGTGGCGCCCAGGCGGTCGGTGACCACCACGTCGGCCTCCGCGAGCGCCTGCCTCCCGCGCACCGTGATGAGGCCGGGATCGCCAGGCCCGGAGCCCACGAGGATGACACGCCCCTCCCCCGCACGCCGCCTGCGCAGGTCCACCGCGCCCGCATCGATGTGCGCGGCCACCGCGTCGCGCACCGCGCGGATGCGCGCGGGATCGGGACGATCCTGGGAGATCACCCCCACGGTGAGATCACCGTGACTGCTGGTCGCGGCCTGGCGGGCCGTGCCCCGTCGCGCGTCCGAGGCATCGATGCAGAACACGCGCCGCTCCTCGGCCCAGCGCGCGACCTCGTCGTTGAGGGCGGGGTCGTTCGTGGCGGCCACCACGAACCACGCGCCGTCGAGGTCCGCGGCCGTGATCCCGCGCGGCGTCCACGTGAGGTCGCCGTGCGCGGCGTGCCGCCGCACGTCGTCCGATGCCTCGGGCGCCACGGCCTCGATGGCCGCACCCTCGGTGAGCAGCCGGCGAATCCGGCGCGACGCGACCACGCCCGCGCCGGCGACCACGACGCGGCGCCCCCGAAGGTCAAGCCCGAGCAGCGAGGTCATGGGGCGCTCCGGCGCGTCACGGCGCCTCGGCCTCCGCCGCGGCCCAGGCCGCCACCGCGTCCACGATCGCCTCGATGTCCCCGGAGGAGTGCGCCGCCGAGACGAACCACGCCTCGTAGGCGCTGGGGGGCAGCGCCACCCCGGCCGCGCGCAGCGCGTGGAACAGCCGCGCGAAGGCCGCCGTGTCCTGGCGCGAGGCCTCCTCGAAGGTGACCGGCGCATCGTCCACTCCCAGGAAGACCGAGAACAGGGTCCCGGCCCGCCCCACGGCGTGGCGCACCCCCGCGGCCGTGAGCGCCTCCGACACCCCCATCCGCAGCGCGTCCGAGGCCGCCGCGACCCGTGCGTGCACCGCATCGTCCAGCAGGCGCATGGTCGCCAGCCCGGCCGCCACCGCGACCGGGTTCCCCGACAGCGTTCCGGCCTGGTAGACGGGGCCCAGGGGGGCGAGCCGCTCCATGAGCTCGGTGCGGCCGCCCACGGCCGCGACCGGCATGCCGCCGCCGATGACCTTGCCGAAGGCGACCAGGTCGGGCACCCACGGGTCGAGCCCCGCAGCGACGTCGTGGGCGCGTTCGACGCCCCACCACCCGGCCGGCCCGGCACGGAAGCCGGTGAGCACCTCGTCGAGGATCATCACCGCCCCCTCGTGGCGGCACAGCGTCGAGATGAGGCGGTTGAACCCCGCCGGCGGAGCGACGACGCCCATGTTGCACGGCGCGGCCTCGGTGATGACGGCGGCGATCCGCGCCCCGTGCTCCGCGAACGCGTCGGTGAGCGCCGCGTCGTCCCCGTACGGCAGCACCAGGGTGTCGCGGGCCGCGCCGGGCGTCACACCCGCCGAGTCCGGCACCCCCGCCGTCGCGAGCCCCGACCCCGCCGCGACCAGCAGCGCGTCCGAGTGGCCGTGGTAGCAGCCGGCGAACTTCACGATGAGGTCCCGTCCCGTGGCCGCGCGCGCGAGGCGGATCGCGGTCATGGTCGCCTCGGTGCCCGTCGAGACCAGGCGGACGCGCTCGGCGGGCGCGTAGCGGGCGCGGATCTCCTCGGCCAGCTCGACCTCGGCCTCCGTGGTCGCGCCGAAGGACAGCCCGCGCGCGGCCGCCTCCTGCACCGCGGCCACCACCTCGGGGTGCGCGTGGCCCAGGATCGCGGGCCCCCACGAGCCCACGAGGTCGATGAGGGAGGCGCCGGAGGCGTCGACGATGCGGCTGCCCCGGGCCGATGCGAGGGGCACCGGGTCTCCGCCCACCCCGTTCCAGGCGCGGACCGGGGAGTTCACTCCCCCGGGCAGGACGGCGCGGGCACGGTCGGCGAAGTTCACCGGGACTCCTCCAGCCAGGCGGCGAGCTCGAGCGCCGCATAGGTGACGACGATGTCCGCACCGGCCCGGCGCATCGAGGTGAGCGCCTCGAGGTGCGCCGCGCGGCGGTCGATCCAACCGTGGGCGGCGGCCGCCTCGATCTGGGCGTACTCGCCGGACACGTGGTAGGCCGCGACGGGGACGCGCGACTGCGCGGCGACCTCGGCCAGGACGTCCAGGTAGGGCAGCGCGGGCTTCACCATGATCAGGTCGGCGCCCTCGAGCTCGTCGAGCTCGGCCTCCCGCAGGCCCTCGCGGCCGTTCGCGGGATCCATCTGATATGTGCGCCGGTCCCCCACGAGCTGCGAGTCGACGGCCTCCCGGAACGGCCCGTAGAAGGCGCTCGCGTACTTGGCGGCGTAGGCCAGCAGCGAGATGTCGGTGAGTCCGGCGGCGTCGAGCGCCCCGCGCACCGCGGCCACCTGGCCGTCCATCATGCCGCTCAGCCCGAGCACGTGCGCGCCCGCGCGCGACTGCGCGCGAGCCATGGCCGCGTAGACCTCGAGCGTCGCGTCGTTGTCCACGGCGCCGTCCGCGTCGAGCACGCCGCAGTGGCCGTGCGAGGTGAACTCGTCCAGGCACAGATCCGCCATGACGACCAGCCGGTCGCCGGCGGCCCGGGAGGCCGCTGCGATCGCCCGGTTGAGGACCCCGCCGGGCGCGCACGCGGCGGAGCCCTCCGCGTCCCGGACGGACGGGATGGCGAAGAGCATGATGCCGCCGATCCCGGCCTCCACGGCCGCCTCCACCAGCGCGGGCACCGCGCTCAGCGGGTGCTGCGAGACGCCGGGCAGCGAGCCGATGGGCCGCGCCTCGCTCAGGTCCTCGTGGATGAACACGGGCAGCACCAGGTCGGCGGGGTGCGGACGCACCTCTCGCACCAGCCGCCGCATCGCGGGCGTGGTCCGCAGCCGACGGGGACGGACGGTCATGGGGACTCCTCTCCGAGGGCCTCGTCCAGCGCGGCCCGGATCCCACCGTAGTGGGGCGCCGCGGCCACGGCGTCCACGCGCAGCCCTGCGGCGCGGGCACCCGCCTCGGTGGTCCGGCCCATGGCGACGATGCGCGTGCCCTCGCCCACGGAGGGGCACGTCGCCGCGAACCGCGCGGCCACCGAGCCGGCCGTGAGCAGCACCGCGTCGAAGGCGCCCGCCGCCACCGCGGCGACCGTCGCGCGGTCGGGGCCGGGGCCGTCGACCGTGCGGTAGGCCTCCACGGCATCGACGCTCCAGCCCTTGCGCGCGAGCCCGCGCGCGAGCACCGGCGAGGCGAGGCCGCCCAGCGGGGCGAGCACGCGCCCCGTGCCGGCGGGGAACGCCGCGACGAGGGCGCGCGCGTCCGCGCGGCCGCCCGGCGTGAGCGCCACCGTCAGCCCGAGCTCCTCGCACACGCGGCGCGTCGCCTCCCCGACGGCCGCCACCCGGGCGGCGGGCCGAGGATCCGGCCCGGCTACGGGTCGCGGCTCGGGCCGGGCTCCGGGTCGCGGCTCGGGCCCAACTCCGGGCCGAGGATCGGGCCCGGCGACGGGCTGATCAGCGGACCCGGCTACGGGCCGGGGGTCGGCGAGCGAACGCCCGTGCGCGCGGGCCGCCCGGTCCAGGGCGAGCACCGCGTTGCGGCTGGTCACCGCGAGCCAGTCGTACTCCCCCGCCGTCCAGGCGAGGGCGGCGTCGTCGAGCGGGGCCGGGTCCGACGGCCCGGCGATCGCGATGAACTCGACGGCCACCACCTCGGCGCCCTCGGCCGCGAGCTCGTCGGCGAAGAAGCGTCTCCCGGCCGTCACCGGCACGAGCAGGCGGCGACCGGCGAGCGTCACGCCCGGCCCATGAGCCTCGCGGCCCCGCGGCCCAGCAGCGAGTGCGCGCTCGCGCGCCCGATCGCCTCCGCCTCGGACACGTGACCATGGTTGCGCTCGTTGAGCGCGAGCCGCCCGTCGGGCCCGATGACCCGCGTGTGGAGAGACAGCGTCTCGCCCGCGACCGTCGCGTACGCGGCCACGGGCGCGGCACAGCCGGCCTCCAGGGTCGCGAGCGCCGCGCGCTCCGCGGTCACCGCCGCCCGCGTGGGCGCGTCGTCCAGCGCAGCGAGCAACGCGCGCAGGTCGGCCGGAGCATCGTCCCTGATCTCGATCGCGAGCGCGCCCTGCGCGGGCGCGGGCACCATGACGTCGACGTCGAGGGGCTGGGTCGCATCGGCGCCGCGGCCCAGGCGGTTGAGCCCGGCCGCCGCGAGCACCACGCCGTCGAGCCCGTCGCCCACGCGCCCCAGCCGCGTGTCGACGTTGCCGCGCAGCGGCTGCACGTCGAGGTCGGGGCGGCGCGCGAGCAGCTGGGCGGCGCGGCGCGGGGATCCGGTGCCGATGCGCGCCCCGCGGGGGAGCTCGTCGAGCAGGGCCCCAGCGGTGCAGAGGGCGTCGCGCGGGTCCTCGCGGCGCGGGATCGCGACCACCTCGAGGCCCGGGAACGATGCGGTGGGCACGTCCTTGAGGGAGTGCACCAGGAAGTCGCACTCGCCGGCGAGCAGGGCCTCGCGCAGGGCGGTGACGAACACGCCGGTCTGGCTCAGGCCCACGAGCGAGCCGCGGTCCACGTCGCCCTTGGTGGTGACCTTGACGAGCTCGACGTCGACCCGGGTGCCGCGCGCCAGGCCCGCCCGCACGACCGCGTCCGCGAGCTGGCCCGACTGCGCCGTCGCGAGCGCCGACCCGCGGGTCCCCAGGCGCACACTCATGGTCGCGATCCTTCCACAGGGCCCGGGGCCGTCCGCACGCCGCGGGAGCACCTCCCGCACGCCGCGTGACGGATCTCTCAGGAGCGGCGGAAGCCCGGGCCCACCATCACCACGACCAGGGCGATGCATGCGAGCGGCAGCGCCACCCCGACCGGCGCGACGAAGCCCCAGCCGAGCCCGATGACCACGGCGCCCAGGCCGGACCCCACGACGGTCGCGGCGTTGAACGACGAGTGCGCGATCGCCGCACCGAGCGAGGGCGACGTGTGCACCACGTCCATGAGGTGCGCCTGCGCGGCCTGCGCGAACGTCTGGATCCACGCGCCCAGGCTCACGAGCGCGGCAACGGCCCACCAGCCGTGGGTGCCCAGAACGAGCAGCGCGGCGAGGCTCGCCACCACGCCGAGGAGCGCGACGCGCGCCGAGCCCGTGACGGACCAGTCCGTGAGGCGGCCGCCCATGACGGCGCCGAGCGTCATGCCGACGCCGAACAGCGCGAGCACCAGGGTGACGGTCGCGGGCGAGAAGCCGTTGGACTCCTCGAACAGCGGCACCATGTAGGACTGCACCGCGCCCAGTCCCGTGAATCCGACGATCACCGCGATCACGGCCGTCGCCACCAACGGGCCGCGCAGCGCGGCCAGCTCCGAGCGGGCCGAGCCGCCCTCCGCCCCCGGCGCCTGCGGAACGAACGCCCACATGAGCGCGAGCGACGCGAGGCCGACGAGGGTCACGACGCCGTACGAGGCCCGCCACCCGATCGCCTCCGAGATCCACTGCATGCCGGGCACGCCGACGATCGAGGCGGCCGTGAGCCCGTACATGAGCGTCGCGATCCCCTGCCCGCGTCGCTCGGGTCCCACCGCGCGCACCGCCATGTAGACGGCCGTGCCCAGGAGGGCGCCGTGGGGAAGCCCCGCGAACAGGCGCACCCCCAGCAGCACGCCCACGTTGGGGGTGATCACCGTGAGGGCGGACGTCACGACGAAGATGCCGGACATGGCGAGCAGCAGGTGGCGACGGTCCCACCGGGCGAGCCAGATCATGAACAGCGGCCCGCCCACGACCACGCCCAGCGCGTAGGCGACGTGGGTGTAGCCGATCATGTCGACGGTGGTCGACAGGGACCGCACCTGGTCCTGGATCACGGCGCCCGCGCCGGCCTGCGTGAGGCCGATGCCGAAGGCCGCGAGCACCATCGACGCGAGCACCCACGCGGGGTGCGCGGCATGGGACGTGCGGGGCGTGAGCCAGCGCGGCTGCGCGCTCGGGCGGGTGGGGGGCAGCGCGGTCATGCGCGGGCCTCCGGAAGGAGCCACACCGCGGACGCGGCGGGCGCGGGCAGGTCGAGCGGCGCGCCGCCGTCCACCTCGATGCGGGGACCGGATCCGTCCTCGCCCGGCCGCAGGACCGTCAGTCGCGCGTCGACCACCACCCCGAGCGCCGCGAGCTCGCGCAGCACCTCCGGGTCGGCATCGGACACGCGCGTCACGACCCACCGGCCGACCGCGGCCGCGGCCAGGTTCACGCCCTCCACGGCGTCGACCTCGCCCGCCGGGCTGGGGATCGGGTCGCCGTGCGGGTCACGGCGCGGGTGGCCGAGCAGGCCGTCGAGCGCGTCGATGAGACGCGCCGAGCACGCGTGCTCGAGCACCTCCGCCTCGTCGTGGACCTCGTCCCAGCCGTAGCGCAGCTGGGTCACCAGGAAGGTCTCGATGATGCGGTGCCGGCGCACCATCTGCAGCGCGCGGCGCTCGCCCTCGCGGGTCAGCGTGATGGCACCGTACGGCTCGTGCTCGAGCAGGCCGGCGGTCACGAGCTTGCGCACGTTCTCGGAGACGGTCGGGGCGGAGACGTTCAGCCGCTGGGAGAGGAACTTGGTGGTGACCGGGGTGTCGGTCCACTCGGTCGCGCTCCACACCACCTTCACGTAGTCCTGTGCGGTGGCAGACAGCTCCGCCTCGTCCATCGTCTCCTCCTCAGCGCACCGCCCGACGCAGGTGTCGCCGGAGGACACCGTACCTGCCGAAGGCGAAGGCCAGACCGAACGCGAGCCCGTGGACCGTGACGACGGTCGCGCCGGAGGCGGTGTCCAGGTGATAGCTCGCGTACAGGCCCACCACGGTGACCGCCGCGGCGATCGCCGGCGCGAGCCAGAGCATGCGCGCGAGCGAGTTGGTGAGCAGATGGGCGGTGGCACCAGGCGTGATGAGCATCGCGACCACGAGCACCACGCCCACCGCCTGGAGCGCGGCCACCGCGACCAGGGCGAGGACCGCGAGGATCATGGCGGCGGTGGCCCGGGGCGAGCGTCCCAGCGACGCCATGTGCGCGCGGTCGAACGCGAACCACGTGAACCGGTGCCGGAACGCGAGCATCACGCCCAGCGCGATCGCGGACAGCACGAAGACCTGCAGCGCGTCCGCATCGGACACGCCCAGCATGTTGCCGAAGAGGATGTGCGACCGGTCCACCTCGGACGTGGTGACGGAGATGAGCACCAGGCCCGCCGCGAACAGCGTCGAGAACACCACGCCGATCGCGGCGTCCTCCTTGATGCGGCTGTGCTCGTGCACCCCCTGGATGAGAGCGACCGCGAGCAGCCCGAACACGATGGCGCCCACCGCGTAGGGCAGCCCCAGCAGCGGGGCGAGCACCACCCCGGGAAGCACCGCGTGGCTCACCGCGTCACCCAGCAGCGACCAGCCGATGTGCACCAGCCACGCCGACAGCATCGCACCCACGCACGACGCCGCGAGCGTGATGACGAGCGCCCGCACCATGAACGAGTACGACCACGGGTCGACCAGCCACTCCACCGCGCTCACCGGCGCACCCCGAACGCGCGCGCGAGCAGGTCGTCGGTGAGGGCCTCACGCGGGGGTCCGTCGGCGATGACCCGCTGATGCAGGAGGATCGCGCGGTCGGCGAGGTCCGGCACGGACGCGAGGTCGTGCGTCGACATGAGGATGGTGCGCCCCTCCCCCACGAGCTCGCGCAGCAGCGCGTAGAAGGTGGCCTGCACACCCGCGTCGACGCCACCCAGCGGCTCGTCGAGCACGATGGTGGGCGCGTCCTGCACGAGCGCGCGGGCGAGCAGCACCCGCCGGCGCTGGCCGCCCGACAGCTCGCCGATCTGCCGGCGCTCGAGCCCGTCGAGGCCCACGCGCGCGAGCGCGTCGCGCACCGCGACGCGCAGGTGCGCGTGCGAGACGTGGCGCGCGTACGTGCCCATGGCGACCACCTCGGAGACGCTGACGGGGAAGTCCCTGTCCACCGCATCGGCCTGCGGCACGTATGCCAGCCGGCCCGCCCGGCGCGCGACCGCGGCGTCGCCCCCGTCGATGTGCACGGTGCCGCGCGTGGGGACCAGGGAGCCCGCGATGGCGGCGAGCAGCGAGGACTTGCCCGAGCCGTTCACGCCCAGCAGCACCGTGAGGCCCGGGCCCACGGCGAAGGAGACGTCGTCGAGCGCGAGCACCTCGCCGTACGCGACCGTGAGGCCGCGCACCTCGACGCCGTTCACGATCCCAGGCCCGCGGTCAGCGTGTCCACGTTCGTGGCGAGCAGGTCGAGGTAGGTGGAGGCCGGACCGTCGGCCGCCGTGAGCGAGTCCACGTACAGCACCCCGCCGAAGGTCGCGCCCGACTCCTGCGCCACGCGCTCCATCGCGGACGTGTTGACGGTGGACTCGCAGAAGACGGCCGGCACGTCGCGATCCCGGGCGATCTCGACGGCGTCGGCGACCGACTGCGGGGTGGCCTGGGTCTCCGCGTTGACGGGCCACAGGTAGGCCTCGTCGAGCCCGGCGTCCGCGGCGAGGTACGCGAACGCCCCCTCGCACGTGATGAGCACCCGCCGCTCGGGCGCGATCTCCGCGAGCGCCTGCGCGAGCCTGTCCCCCTCCGCCGCGATCTCGGCGACGTAGGCGTCCGCGTTGGCCGCGTACGTCGCGGCCCCGTCCGGGTCCATGTCCGCGAGCGCCGCCTCGATGGCCCGCACGTAGATCTCGGCGTTGTCCGGCGACATCCAGGCGTGAGGGTTCGAACGCCCCTCGTACTCGCCGCCGGCGATCGCGAGAGGCTCGATGTCCTCGGTGAGCGTCACGCGCGGCACGTCCACCTGCGCCAGGAAGTCCTCGAACCACGCCTCCAGGCCCAGCCCGTTGTCCAGGATGAGGTCCGCCTCCGACGCCCGCACCACGTCCGAGGCGGTGGGCTCATACCCATGGATCTCCGCGCCCGCGCGCGTGATCGACTCGACGCGCGCGCGGTCGCCCGCGACGTTGGCGGCCATGTCCGCGATGACGGTGAAGGTGGTGAGCACGACGAACTCGTCGCCGTTGGCCGTCGCGTCGTTGCAGCCGCCCAGCAGCGGCGTCGTGGCCAGGACCGCGGCGGCAGCGCCGATCCTTGTCCACCCGGGGAAGTTAGACATGCCTAACTTGTAGCGGTCCTGGCCCCTCGGGGGCAAGTCGCCGCGCGCGAGTCAGCCGCGCTCGCCCGGACGGCGGCGCGCCTTGACGACCAGCGCGATCGCCGTCGCGGTGAGGCTCAGCGCGCCGAAGCCCAGGAGCGCGCCGCGCGGCAGCGCCTCGGCCGGGGTCGTCGGCTCGTCGGAGGTCGACCCGGCGGTCCCGGTCGCCTCCGTTGCCTCCGTCCCCCCTGTCGTTCCCGCCTCACCAGTCGTCCCCGCCTCCCCAGTGGACGATGCATCGGCCGGGGACGACGCCCCGGTCGCCCCCTCGTCGGGGGCCCCGGACGCGCCGGCACCCCCCGCATCGTCCCCCGGCGCGAAGGTGAACGCGATCGTGCCCTCGATGGGGTGCCCGTCCTCCGCGACCACCCGCCAGGCGAGGGTCGCCTCGCCCGGCGCGAGCGCGCCGGCGGGCACGGAGGCCTCGATCACGTGCGTTTCGGGCAGCTCGGGCTCGAGCGTGGTCCGGGTCCCGTCCGCGGACTCGAGCACCAGCTGGTGGCCCAGGTCCAGCAGCGCGCTCGTGAACTCGAGCGACACCTCGGGCAACTCCTCGACGCTCGCGTCGGGGGCCGGGGTCGAGTCGACCAGCGCCGTGTGCGCCGCCGCCGGCGCGGCGACACCCACCACCCCGACGCCCACCACCCCGACACCGACGATCACGACGCCGAGGAACGCCGCGAGGGCCACCAGCACGGACGAAACAGAGGCTCGGCGCATGGGACCAGTGTCCCGCAGCGCGCGGCATCACCCGACCGTCACCGGACATTCACCGTCCGTTAGGGTCGCGTTGCACCCTTCGTTCACCTCGACTCCCGACACTGGGGTCCGTGAAGGTTGCCCTGGTTGCTGAGTCGTTCCTGCCGCACACCAACGGCGTCACCCATTCGCTCCTCAGGGTGCTGGACCACCTCACCGCGCAGGGTCATGAGGCGGTCATCATCGCTCCCGAGGCCAAGGGTGCCCCCGACCGCGTGGGCGCCGCCCGCGTCCGCCACGTGCCCGCCGTCGGCTGGCCCGGCTACCGCGACGTCCGCGTCTCGCTGAGCGGCCCGTATGCGCTGGGCCGCATGCTCGACGAGGAGCGGCCCGACCTGGTGCACCTCGCCTCCCCCTTCATGCTCGGCTGGTCCGCCGTGCGCGCCGCCTCCGCCCGCGCGATCCCCACCGTCGCGATCTACCAGACCGACGTGCCGGCCTACGCCGAGTCCTACAAGATGCCGTGGGGCTCGCCGCTGCTGTGGCACCGCGTCCGCCGCATCCACGAGCAGGCGGACCTCACCCTCGCCCCGTCGAGCCACGCCATGGACCAGCTCCGGGCCGCCGGCGTGCCCCGCCTGCGGCTCTGGGGCCGCGGCGTCGACACCGTCCGCTTCGACCCGGCCCACCGCTCCGAGGCGCTCCGCGCCGCCTGGGCGCCCCGCGGCGAGACCATCGTCGGCTACGTGGGCCGCCTCGCCCAGGAGAAGCAGGTGGAGGACCTCGCCGCCATCTCCCGCCGGCCCGGCACCCGGCTCGTCGTCGTGGGCGACGGCCCCGAGCGGGCCCGCCTCGAGCGCCTCATGCCCGAGGCCGTCTTCACCGGCTTCCAGGGCGGCGACGACCTGGCCCGCGCGCATGCGAGCTTCGACGTGTTCGTCCACCCCGGCGAGCGCGACACCTTCGGTCAGACCATCCAGGAGGCGCACGCCTCGGGCGTGCCCGTGGTCGCCGTCGGCGTGGGCGGCCCGGTCGACCTGGTCCGCCACGGCTCCACCGGCTACCTCTACGAGCCCGGCCGCCTCGACTGGATGGAGGCCGCGGTGGCCTCGCTGGTCGACAACCCCGCCGAGCGCCGCCTCATGGGCGCGCGCGGGCGCGCGGGTGTCGAGACGCGCACGTGGACCCACGTGTGCGACGCGCTCATGGAGCACTACCGTGACGCGGCCGGCAGCAGCTCGGTCGGAGTGGCGGCGTGAGGATCGCCCAGGTAGCGAACTTCTACGGACCGTCCTCCGGTGGACTGCGCACCGCGCTGCACGCGCTGGGCCACGGCTACGTGGGCCACGGCGACGAGGTCCTGCTGGTGGTCCCGGGCGACCACGACGCGGACGAGGACACCCCGCACGGGCGCCGCATCACGCTGCACAGCCCCGTCCTGCCGGGCACGGGCGGCTACCGGGCGATCACCCGCCTGGGCGCGGTGCACGATGCGCTGACGGAGTTCGCGCCCGACGCCCTCGAGGTCTCGGACCGGACCACGCTCGCCTCGCTGGGCCCCTGGGCGACCCGTCGCGGCATCAACGCGACCTTCATCGCCCACGAGCGCGTCGACCGCGTGGTCGGCGTGGCCATGCCGGCCGCCCTCGAGGGCGCCGTGCCCGGGCTCGCCGCCCGCCACGTCCGCTGGCTCACCCAACGCTTCCCCAGCATCGTCGCCACCACCGCCTTCGCCGGCGAGGAGTTCGCGCGCGCCGGCCACCCGGTCACCACCGTGCCGCTCGGCGTCGACCTCGACCGGTTCCACCCGGGCCACCACTCCCCGCTCGTCCGGCGTCGCCACGCGGAGGACGGCGAGGTGCTCATGCTCCTCGCCTCGCGCCTGTCGCCGGAGAAGAACCCGCACATCGCGATCGATGCGGCGCGCGAGCTCGCGCGGCGCGGTCGCCCCGTGCGGCTGGTGTGCGCCGGCGCGGGCCCCCTCGACGGGAGCCTCCGCCGCCGCGCCGCCGGAGCCCCGGTCGAGTTCCTGGGCTTCGTCAACGACCGCGCCCGGTTCGCGGCGCTGCTCGCGACCGCGGACCTCATCCTCGCGCCCGGGCCGCACGAGACGTTCGGCCTGTCGGCCCTCGAGGCGCTCGCCTCTGGCACCCCCGCCGTGGTGAGCGCGACGTCCGCGCTGCCGGAGGTCGTGGGCGACGCGGGCGTCGCGGCCGCGAACACCGCCACCGCCTTCGCCGATGCGGTCGACGCGCTCCTCTCCCGCGACGGCCGGGGCCGCCGCGCCGCGGCCCGCGCCCGGGCCGAGCAGTTCCCGTGGGAGGCGACCGTCAGCCGGATGCGGGCGGTCCACGGGACGCCGGTGGCCGCGTGACCAGGGGGCCGCGGGTCGTCGCGCTCGGCGACTCGATCACCCTGGGCATCGGCGACGGCGTCCAGCACTCCGACGGGAGCGTGGGCTGGGCCGCGCTGACGGCCCAGGCGCTCGGCGCGAGCCGCTTCGTCAATCTCGCGGCCAACGGGGTGCGCGCGCGTGACCTCCTGCGCGACCAGGTGGCCATCGCCGCCGCGGAATTCCCCGACGTCGTCCTGCTCACCGTCGGCGGCAACGACGTGCTGCGCGGCGACTTCTGCGCCACCGAGGTCGAGGACGCCCTGGGCGACGCCGTCACCGTGCTCGCCCAGCCCGGCCGGCGCATCGTCGCCATCCGTCTCGAGCGCATCGGCCTGTTCGACCTCGCACCCAAGGCCGTTACGGACGTCATGGCCCGCCGCATCGCCCAGGTGAACGCGGCCATCGCGCGCGTGGCCGCCCGCGGCGGCGTCGAGCTGTTGGACGGCGGACGCGTCATCGAGTCGGTCGGCGCCGAGGCCTGGCACATCGATCGCATCCACCCGTCGCCCGCGGGGCACCGAGCCCTCGCCCGGGCCGCCGTCGCGCGCCTCTCGGATCCGCGCGTCGCGGATGCCTGGCCCGCCGCGCGGCCCATCCCGGCGGCCCCCAAGCCGCCGTCGCGCCTCGCCATCGCGACGTGGCTCGTCGTCAACGGCGCGCCCTGGCTTCTGAAGCGCAGCCGCGACCTGCTGCCCCAGATCGCCGGAGTGGTGATGCGGGGCCTGGCAGACGAACGGCGTGCCCGCCCCACGGGCGGACACGCCGTCGAGGGCTACGCCCCCGTCGAGGCCTGAGCCTCGGCCGGGGGCGCGTCGCCCCGCGTCAGACCAGCCAGCTCTTCTCCCCGACCAGTCCGCGCCACCACTTGCCCAATCCGATGGACTGGTGCGCGAGCTCCACGTAGACGATCGCGAGCATCGCGAGCGCCATGACGATGTGGTCGTCGAGGACCGGGTTGGTGGTCGGCCACATCTGGGTCGCGTACATCATGAGCAGCATGGCCGTGCCGGCCCACGCGCCCACCTTGGTGCCGATGCCCAGGATCAGGGCGAGGCCCACACCCAGCAGGCCCAGCATGAACGGCCAGTCGGTCCAGCGCTGGCCGCCGAGCTCGACGAAGAACGCGTTGAACGGGCTGTTCACATTGCCGCCGTAGACCAGGTAGCCCTCGGTGATGGCGCCGCCGTTGATCCACGCCCGCTCGCAGAACGCGTCGATCGTGAACGAGCCGTCCTCCGCCGCGGTGCGGCAGGTCGAGAAGCCGAGGCCCAGGAACTTGTCCAGGAAGGCCCACAGGAAGTAGAAGCCGAGCGCGATGCGCGTGATGGACAGCATGGCCCATCCGAAGCGGCTGCGGCTGGTCGTCGTACTCGACGCCTCCGTATCGGTCATGTTGTTCTCCCTCCGATGCACGGGTCGCCGCCACGCGCGGCATAGAACCCGCTCCCTCACGCTACTCCCGTCTGTCGGGCATCTCGGCAGGTACGCGACGAAAACGCGGGAATCGTCACTCGCTCGCAACGCGACGTTCACGGCTCCGTCACGGGTCTCGCGCCCCGCCGCCTAGCATCGAGGCATGACCGATGCGCTTCCTCCCCTCACCCTGCCCGCCCACGACGAGCCCTGGCTCAACTTCTCCCGCGACTATGTGGGGAGCCGCCTCGACGAGGCGCGCGCGCTTCTCGCGCGCGTGCGCGCGGGGCGCGCAGGGGGCGCGCGCGGCGCGGGTGGCGCGGGCGACGCGGGCGACGCGGGCGACGCCGATGCGCTGGCAACGTGGGACGCCGCCGCCACCCTGGTGATGCACGCCGAGCAGTTCGCCTCCGCCCTGTCCGAGGTCCACCCGGACGCCGACGTCCGCAAGGCCTGCTCCGACCTGCACAACGAGGTGGTCCGGTTCCGCCTCGAGCGCGACTCGGACCCGGCGCTGTTCGCCGCGATCGAGGCGACCACCACCCCGGACGATGCGCTGGCCGCCCGGGCGCGGGACCTCACCCTGCTCGACTTCCGCCTTCAGGGCGCCCACCTCGACGACGCCACCCGCGCCCGGCTCACCGAGCTCAACTCGGCGATCTCCGAGGCGACCACCGAGTTCTCCGAGAACATCCGCGACGCCGTGGGCCGCGTCCGGGTCCCCGCCGAGGCGCTCGACGGGCTGCCCGAGGACTTCAAGGCCTCGCACCCGGCCGACGACGAGGGCCTCGTCACCATCACCACGGACTACCCCGACCTGGTGCCGTTCATGGACATGTCGCGCGACCGGGCCGCCCGCCGGCAGCTCCTCGAGGCCGACTACCTGCGCGCCTACCCGGAGAACGATGCGGTGCTCGCCCGCCTGCTGGAGCTCCGCGACGAGAAGGCGCGCCTCCTGGGCTACCCCGACTTCCCCGACTACGCGGTCGCGACCATGATGATGCCCTCCGGCGACGCGATCGAGGAGTTCATCGCGGACGTCAACACCGCCGCCCGACCGGCGGGGCTCGCCGATCGGGAGCGACTGCTCGCCCGTCTGCGCCAGGACGTGCCCGACGCCACGGAGCTCACCGCGGCGGACAACCGCTACTACATCGAGGTGCTCAAGGAGGAGCTGTTCGGGGTCTCGCCGCACGAGGTGCGCCGCTACATCGACTTCGCCAAGGTGCGCGACGGCATCCTCGACCTCACCGGCCGCCTCTTCGACGTGTCGTACGAGCCCGTCGACGCACCCTCGTGGGACGCGGACGTGACGGCGTACGACGTGATGTCGGAGGGCGAGCGCATCGGCCGCATCCGCCTCGACATGCACCCGCGCGAGGGCAAGTTCGGCCACATGGCCTGCTTCCCGCTGGTCAACGGACTCGAGGGGCGCCACCTGCCCGAGGCGTCGCTCGTGTGCAACTTCCCGCGCGGGCTCATGACGTTCGACGACCTGCTGACCTTCCTGCACGAGTTCGGCCACCTGGTCCACGCTATCTTCTCCGGTCACGGCCGCTTCGCGCGCCTCGCCGGGCTGTCGGAGGCGGGCGAGTGGGACTTCGTCGAGGCGCCCTCGCAGCTGCTCGAGGAGTGGGCCTACTCCCACGAGGTGCTCAAGGAGTTCGCGACCGATGCGGACGGCAACCCGATCCCCGCGGAGCTCGTGGACGCGCTGCGCGCCAGCCGCGACTTCTGCGAGGGCCTGCTCACCTGCCGCCAGCTCACCTACGCGACGCTCTCCTACCGCCTGCACCGCGACCACCCGACGGACATCGCGCCGGTCGCGGAGCAGATCGAGCGCGAGATGGACGTGCGCGATCCCATCCCGGGCACGCGCCAGTACTGCTCGTTCGGCCACCTCACGGGGTATTCGGCCTGCTACTACACCTACCAGTGGAGCCTGTCGATCGCGAAGGACCTGTTCACGGCGTTCGACCCCGAGCACCTCACCGACCCCGCCGTGACGCGCCGCTACCGCGACCTGGTGCTCTCACCCGGCGGCGAGAAGCCCGCGGCGCAGCTCATCGAGGACTTCCTGGGACGGCCCTACTCGACGCAGGCGTACCGCGACTGGCTGGGCTCCCTCGCGGGCTGAACCTCGCGGCCCGCTGCGGCCCGCCGCACCCGCGGCACCCGGGATGCGCCCCGGGAGGTGCTCATTGCCCGTTTCGGCTCGAAATGGGCAATGAGCACCTCCGGAGACGCTGCGGCGCACTCCACCCCGCCCTGTCGAAGCGTTTCGACACGGCGCCCGGGCCGTGGTACAAATCACCACGAAGCACATCGCCGTGAAAGGGATCCGCATGTCCGCACCCGCCTACCTCGACGCCACGCTGCCCACCCCGGAGCGCGTCACCGACCTCATCTCCCGCATGACGCTCCCGGAGAAGGTCGGCCAGATGATGCAGATGCACACCTACGACGGCGTGCCCCACGTCATCGAGGAGTTCCACGTCGGCTCGATCCTCCACGCCTCGCCCGAGCGCCTCGACGAGGCCCACACCCTGCAGGAGCGCACGCGCCTGGGCATCCCGCTGCTGGTCGGCGAGGACTGCATCCACGGCCACTCCTTCTTCGACGGCGCCACGATCTTCCCCACCCAGCTGGGCATGGCGGCGACCTTCGATGCCGACCTGGTCCGGCGCATCGGCCGCGCGACCGCCCGCGAGGTGGCGACCACCGGCATCCACTGGACCTTCTCCCCCGTCCTGTGCCTCACGCGCGACCTGCGCTGGGGCCGGATCTCGGAGACGTTCGGCGAGGACCCGTGGCTCATCGGCGAGCTCGCGTCCGCGCTGTTCCGCGGCTACCAGGGCGACGGACTGTCCGACCCGACGGCCATCCTCGCCACCGCCAAGCACTTCGCCGGCTACTCCGAGACCCAGGGCGGCCGCGACGCCTCCGAGGCGGACCTGTCTCGCCGCAAGCTCGCGTCCTGGTTCCTGCCGCCGTTCGAGCGCGTCGCCCGCGAGGGCTGCCGCACCTTCATGCTGGGCTACCAGGCCACCGACGGCGTCCCGATCACCGTCAACGAGTGGCTGCTCAAGGACGTCCTGCGCGACCAGTGGGGCTACACGGGCACGCTCATCACCGACTGGGACAACGTGGGCAACCTCATGCGCGAGCAGCGCCTGTTCCCCGACTACGGCCACGCCGCCGCGGCCGCCGTCAACGCGGGCAACGACATGATCATGTGCACGCCCGACTTCTTCCAGGGCGCCCAGGACGCGGTCGCCCACGGCCTGCTGTCCGAGCAGCGCATCGACGAGGCGGTCGCCCGCATCCTCACCCTCAAGTTCGACCTGGGCCTGTTCGAGGACGTGCGCCGCGCGGACCCCGAGCGCCAGCGCGAGGTCATCGCCTGCGCCGAGCACACGGAGCTCAACCTCGAGGCCGCGCGTCGGTCCCTGGTCCTCCTCCAGAACGACGGCACCCTGCCGCTCGAGCGTGGTGGTCGCGCGCCGTCGCGGATCGCGGTGGTAGGCCCCAACGCCGACGACGCCGACTGGACCCTGGGCGACTGGGCCGGCGCCTCCGGCCAGGCCGACTGGCTCATGCACGGTCACCCGCGCGAGCAGATCGCCACCGTCCTGGACGGCCTGCGCGCGCTCGCGCCGTGCGAGGTGACCTACGCCCGCGGCGCGGACATCCTCACCACGGGCCCCGACCCGGAGGGCGCCTTCTTCGCCGACGGCCAGCCCCGCCCCCAGGTGGTCGTGCCGTGCGAGCCCGACGAGGCGATGATCGCGGCGGCCGTCGAGGCCGCCACGGGGGCCGATGCGGTGGTCGCCGTCGTGGGCGACCGCATCGAGCTGGTGGGCGAGGGGAAGTCGACGGCCACCCTCGAGCTGGTGGGCGCCCAGGTCGCCCTGCTCGACGCGCTCGAGCGCACCGGCACGCCGGTGATCGTGGTCGTCGTGGCCTCGAAGCCGCTGGTGCTCCCCCCGTCCGCGCACCGCGCGGCCGCGATCGTGTGGGCCGCCAACCCCGGCATGCAGGGCGGCACCGCGGTGGCCGAGCTGCTGCTGGGCCGCATCGAGCCGTCCGGCCGCCTGCCCATCTCCTTCGCCCGCCACGCCGGCCAGCAGCCCACTTACTACAACCAGATCGACGCCCAGCACGGCACGCGCTACGCGGACCTCACGCAGCGTCCCGCGTGGGTGTTCGGCGAGGGGCTGTCGTACACGACCATCGAGTACTCGGACGCGCGCCTCGCGGCGACGGACCTGGGGATGGACGACGCCGTCGAGGCGACGGTCACGCTCACCAACACCGGCGACCGGCCCGCCCTCGAGACGGTGCAGCTGTACATCCGCGACGTCACCACGTCCGCGACGTGGGCCGACCGCGAGCTCAAGGCGGTCGCTCACGTGACCGTCGAGCCCGGCCAGTCCGTCGACGCCACCGTGACCGTGCCGGTCGCGGAGTGCTCGATCGTCAACGCGCGGGGCGAGCGCGTGGTGGAGCCCGGCGCGTTCCAGGCGCTCATCGGTCCGTCCTCCCGCCGCGACCAGCTCCTCGCCGCGGACTTCACCGTCGCCTGAGCACGTGCCCGTAGCCTGAGCCCATGACCGCCGTCCCCGCGGCCTCCGGCCCCGCGTCGGGCCCGTCCACGTCGCCCCCGAGGCGCCTGCGACGGGCCCGGCTGGGCGTGGCCCTGCTGTTCCTCACCAACGCCATCGCGTACGCCAACCTGGTGCCCCGGCTGCCCCAGGTGCGCGTCGACCTGGGGCTCAGCTACACGCAGTTCGGCCTCGCGATCGCCATGATGCCGGTGGGCGCCCTGGTGCTCGGGCTCAGCGCGGGGGCGCTGCTGCGTCGATTCCAGTCCGCGCGCGTGGGCACGGCCGGCATGATCGCGATCGCAGCCGCCGTGGTCGTGGCGGGCCTCGCGCCGAACGGCTGGGTCTTCGCGGGGGCGCTGTTCTTCGCGGGCGCCTTCGACGCCGTCGCCGACGTGGCCCAGAACGCGCACGGCCTGCGCGTCCAGCGCGGGTACGGGCGCTCGATCCTCAACGGGATGCACGGCATCTGGTCGATCGGCGCCGTCGCCGGCGGACTCATGGGCGGCGCGGCCGCCGGGCTGGGGATCCCGCTGTCGTGGCACCTGCTGGGCGTCGCCGTCCTCGTCGCCGTCGTGGTGCTGGTGGGACACCCGATGCTGCTGACAGGGCCGGACCCGCGCACGGACGCCGCGGCGCCCGACGAGCGCACCCCCGATGCCCCCGCCACCGGCGCTCCCACCGCAGAGGCTCCCGCCCCCGATGCGCCCCACCACAGCGTGCCCAACCCCGACGAGCTCACCCACGATTCGTCGGGCTCCCTCGCCGACGCCCCCGCCGTCGCCGCCCCGCACGTCTCCACCCAGCACACAGCCGACCCCACAACCGCCCACGGCGCCACGGCGCGCCCAGGCGTCGCGGGCCGCACGTGGCTCACCCTGGTCGCCCTCGGAGTCATCGCGATGTCCGGCACCTGGGTCGAGGACGCGGGAGCCACGTGGGGTGCGAGCTACCTGGGCGACGAGCTGGGCGCCGGCGCCACCCTCGCCGCGCTGGGATTCGTGGCGCTGCAGCTGTTCCAGTTCGTGGGCCGCATCACGGGCGACCGGATGGTCGACCGCTGGGGGCAGCGGGCGGTGGCACGCACGGGCGCCGCGATCGGCCTGCTCGGCATGGGCACCGCGCTCGCCCTCCCGACCGTCCCGGGCACCATCCTGGGCTTCGGAGCGGCGGGCTTCGGCGTCGCCACCCTCATCCCGTCCGCCATGGCCGTCGCCGACGAGCTACCAGGCTTCAAGCACGGCGCCGCGCTGACCTACCTGGGCTGGCTGCTGCGCGCGAGCTTCCTGGTCTCTCCGCCGTTGGTGGGGCTGCTCGCGGACTCCTTCTCCATCCGCGTCGGCCTCGCGCTGATGCCCGTCTCCGCGGTGATGGTGCTGCTGCTCGCGCGCGTGCTCACCCCCAAGGCGCTCACCCTCGCCGCGCACGGCGGCGCTCAGTGAACCTGCGGTGGCGCCCGCGCCGACTCCCGACCCGCGTGGAGACCGCGGACACCTTCGCCAAGCACCGCCCGGACGCCCCGGCCGGGTTCTTCGAGGCCGAGGCCGCAGGCCTGCGCTGGCTCGCGGCGGCGGGCGGCGCCCGCACCGTCGCCGTCGCCTCGGTGGCGCACGAGAGCATCGTCCTCGAGCGCATCGTCCCCGCCCACCCCACCCCCGCGGCGGCCCACGCGCTCGGCCGCGACCTGGCCCGCACCCACGCCGCGGGCGCGCCCGCGTGGGGCGCCCGGCCGGACGGCTGGGACGGCCCCCTGTTCATCGGCGAGCGGGGCATGCCGGCCACCACCGCATCGTCCTGGGGCGCGTTCTACGCCCAGGCGCGGGTCCTCTCGTTCCTGCCGCCCGCGCTCGAGGCGGGCTTCCTCACCGCGCGCGAGGCCGCGCGCGTGCGCGAGGCGTGCGCGCGCATCGGCGCCGGCGACCTGGACGACGACGCGCCGCCCGCCCGCATCCACGGCGACCTGTGGGCGGGCAACCTGCTGTTCGACGCGCGCGGGGCGGTCCTCATCGACCCGGCCGCGCACGGCGGCCACCCCGAGACGGACCTGGCGATGCTCGCGCTGTTCGGCGCCCCGCACCTCGACGCGATCCTCGCCGGCTACGCCGAGGCCGCGCCGCTGCGGCCCGGGTGGCGCGACCGCCTCCCCCTCCACCAGCTCCACCCGCTCGCGGTCCACGCCGCCGGTCAGGGCCGCCACTACGGCGTGGCCCTGGCCGATGCGGCGGCCCGGGTCCTCGCGCTGCCCGCCTGAGCGTCGGGACACCTGAGCGTCGGGCCGCCCGAGCGTCAGGCTGGCGAGCGCTCCCCCGCCACCAGTTCGCGCGCGTGCGCGACCGCCTCGGCGAGGTCGTCGTAGACGTGGTTCTCGTGGCCCAGGGCGCCGCGCACCCCGGCGTGCTCGACCAGCCGCTCGTGCCGATCCTGGACGCCCTTGACCAGCACGGTGACGCCGCGGCGCTCGAGGCCCGCGATGAGCTCGGCGAGCACCTGCGCACCGGTCGCGTCGAGCAGTTGAAGCTGCGACATGCGCAGGATCACCACGCGCACGCCGTCGATCCGCGCGACCCGGTCGAGGACCCGCTGCGCGTCGCCGAAGAACAACGCGCCGTCGAGGCGGAGCACCGCGATGCGGTCGTCGCCGGGCGCCACCGGCCCCGCGAGCTCCTCGCGGTGCACGCCTCCGGAGCTCGCGAGCTGGCGCAGCGCGAACAGCGCGGCCACCGCGATGCCGATCGCGACGGCGTAGATGAGGTCCACGGTCACCGTGATGATCGCCGTGATGACGAAGATGACGGCGTCCGAGCGCGAGCTGCGCAGGATCGCCCGCACCGTGCGACCGTGGACCATGGTCGCGGCGGTCACCATGAGCACGCCGGACAGCGCCGCGAGCGGGATATGCGCCACGACGCCCGAGGCGATCATCACGATCGCCAGCAGCACCAGCGCGTGCGTGACCGCGGCGAGGCGCGTGCGGCCGCCCGAGCGCAGGTTGACCGCGGTGCGCGCGATCGCGCCCGTGGCGGGCATGCCGCCGAAGACGCCCGCGGCCATCGAGGCGAGGCCCTGGCCCACGAGCTCGCGGTCGGGGTCGTAGGCGCCGGTGTCAGAGTGCGACGCGGCGACGCGGGCGGACAGGAGCGACTCGATCGCGGCGAGGGCCGCGACCGTGAGCGCGGGCAGGATCAGCGGGGTGAGCCCGTCGAGGGTGATCGCCGGGAGCGCGGGCATGGGCAGGCCCGCCGGCAGCTCGCCGATGTCCGCGATGTCGTTGGGGATGAGGCTCGTGGCGATCGAGGCGAGCGCGATCGCGATCACGGAGCCGGGCACCGCGCGCGTGAGGCGCGGCACGAGCAGCATGACGGCCGCGACGCCCGCGACGACGGCGAGCGTGGGCCAGGCCGCGGCCCAGTCGGCGGTGGCGATCGCCTGGCCGGCCGCGGCGATCGCGTTGCCGTGGAGGGACCCGGAGTCGATGCCCAGGGCCGCCGGGATCTGCTGGAGCCCGATGATCACCGCGATGCCCAACGTGAAGCCCTCGAGCACCGGCCACGGGATGAGGCCCACGAGGCGACCCAGCCGTGCCACGCCGGCGAGCACCACGAAGATGCCCGCGAGCACGCTCACCAGGGCCAGCGCCCCCAGGCCTCGCTCGGCGAGGATGGGCGCGAGCACCACGACCATCGCGCCCGTGGGGCCGGAGACCTGGACGTGCGAGCCGCCGAAGACCGCGGCGACCACGCCGGCGACGATCGCCGTGATGAGGCCCGCCTCGGCGCCCGCGCCGGAGGACACGCCGAACGCGAGCGCGAGCGGCAGCGCGACGATGCCCACGGTCAGGCCGGCGAGCAGGTCGCCGCGCCACGTGCGCGGCAGGTCGGCATAGTCGCGGCGGCCGGGCAGGAGGCCGCGCAGTCCGGTGGCGGTCATCGGGCCGCCTCCTCGGCGAGGAGGTCCGCCTCGCGGGCGAAGACGTCCGCCTGGTCGCGGCGGGTGTCGAGCACGTCCCTCAGGACGATGCGCGCCGCACCAAGCAGGTCCGCCACGCTCGCGTGGGCGAGCCGGTAGGTCACCTGACTGCCGCTGCGCTCCGAGGCGACAAGCCCGGCGCCGCGCAGCACCCGCAGGTGCTGCGACAGGTGCGAGGCCTCCAACCCGGTCTGGTCGAGCATCTCCGAGACGCCCAGCGCGCCGTGCTCGGCGAGCAGCTCGAGCACCCGGATCCGCACGGGGTGCGCCAATCCTTTGAACAGCTCCGACTTGACCTCGTTCAACGGACGCCCGGAGTCCATGGGCCACCCTCCCGCTTTTGATGACTTGATGGAATCATCATATGGAGGCCGCGGGACCATCACCCCTGACGTCCGGCCCAGGTGAGGCGGCAAGCCACCCGCGACCGCCGGCACCGCACCCGGACCAATCCACCGGGCCCGGCCTGACCCGGCCCCGCGCATCGTCCGCCGGCACCGCGCCGGCCTCCTCGATCCCTGCCGACCCCGCGCATCGTCCCTCCGGAATATCCCCGCACCCCTGGCGCTTATTACATGCATACGCATATATTTGAAGGGCGGGGCACCTCGCCCCGCACGGAGGAGGCACCATGCAGTTCGGCATCATGTCCGTCTCGGACATCACCCGCGACCCGGTCAGCGGCTACACCCCCTCGGAGAAGGAGCGCATCGACGCGATCGTGCGCATCGCGGTGCACGCCGAGGAGGTGGGCCTGGACGTCTTCGCGATCGGTGAGCACCACAACCCGCCGTTCTTCTCCTCTTCCCCCACCACGCTGCTCGCGCACATCGGCGCACTCACCGAGCGCCTCATCCTCACGACCTCCACGACGCTCATCACCACGAACGACCCGGTCCGCCTGGCCGAGGAATACGCGATGCTCCAGCACCTGGTGGGCGGCCGCATGGACCTCATGCTGGGCCGCGGCAACACCGCGCCGGTGTACCCGTGGTTCGGCCAGGACATCCGCCAGGGCCTGCCGCTCGCGCTCGAGAACTACAACCTCCTGCACCGCCTGTGGCGCGAGGACGTGGTCGACTGGGAGGGCCAGTTCCGCACCCCGCTGCAGGGCTTCACCTCGACGCCGCGCCCGCTCGACGACACCCCGCCGTTCGTGTGGCACGGCTCGATCCGCACCCCCGAGATCGCCGAGCAGGCCGCGTTCTACGGCAACGGCTACTTCGCCAACAACATCTTCTGGCCCAAGGAGCACTACCAGCGGCTCATCCGCTTCTACCGCCAGCGCTTCGAGCACTATGGCCACGGGCCGCAGAAGAAGGCGATCGTCGGGCTCGGCGGCCAGGCCTTCCTCGCGGAGAACAGCCAGGACGCGCACGCCCAGTTCCGGCCCTACTTCAACGAGGCGCCGGTGTACGGCCACGGCCCGTCCATGGAGGACTTCGAGGAGATGACCCCCCTGTCGGTGGGAAGCCCGCAGGAGGTCATCGACAAGACCCTCACCTTCCGCGAGGCGTTCGGCGACTACCAGCGCCAGATGTTCCTCATCGACCATGCCGGCCTCCCCGTCGACACCGTGCTCAAGCAGCTCGACCTGCTGGGCGAGCGGGTGGTGCCGGTGCTGCGCGAGGAGCTCGCCGCGCGCCGCGACCCCGAGGCCGCCGAGCCGCCCACGCACGCGAGCCTCGTCAAGGCGAAGTACGGCGACGCCGAGCCGCGCCAGCCGCGCCCCAACGCCAACCGGGGCGACAACGTCACCGGCGGCTCTCCCTACCAGGACTCGGAGGCCGAGGTCTCCGCGTACCCGGCGCCGTGAGCGCGCCCGTGACGCCGGCGGCGCCGGACGCGCAGATCGCGGGGGCGCCGGCGCCTGCCGCCAGCCGCCGCACCCGCACGGTCCTCGCGAACGATGCGTGGGAGTCCCTCCTCGCGGCCCACACCCACCTGATGCGCCGCTTCGGCGCGGAGGACATGTGGTCCGAGGTCTCCATGCGCGAGTACGACGTGCTCTACACGCTGGCCAAGCGCGACGAGCCGCAGCGCATCTCCGAGCTGGGCAAGCACGTCATGCTGAGCCAGCCCGCCCTGTCCCGGCTGGTCGAGCGCCTGGTCGAGCGCGGCCTGGTGGGCCGCTGCGCGGACCCCCGCGACGCCCGCGCGGCCCACGTCTCGCTCACCGAGGCGGGGCGCGCGCTGCAGCGGCGCATCGGCCTCGCGCACGGCCGCTCGGTCGCGGCCGCCATGACCGCGGCGCTGACCGACGAGGAGCTCGCCCTCCTCGAGTCTCTCAACCGCAGGCTCGCGGCCTCGACCCCGTCCTCGGCGCCAGCGCCCTCCCCGGCCACCATGCCCACCCCGACCCCTCAGGAGCCCTCGTGACCGACTTCCGCCTCGTCGTCGTGAGCGCCGGCGTGTCCGACCCGTCCTCGACCCGCCTGCTCGCGGACCGCGCCACCCAGCGAGTGAGCGCACTCGCTCGCGAGCGTGGTCACGCCGTCTCCGTGACCACGGTCGACCTCCGCGAGCTCCTTCCGGAGCTTCCCGCGGCCCTGTCGAGCCAGCTCCTGGGCCCGCGCTTCACGCAAGCGGTCGACGCCCTGGTCGCCGCCGACGCCCTCGTCGTGGCCACGCCCGTATACAAGGCGGGCGCCTCGGGGCTGTTCACCAGCTTCTTCCAGGTGCTCGACAACGACCTCCTCATCGGCAGGCCCGTGATCCTCGCCGCGACCGCCGGCACCGCCCGGCACGCCCTCGTGGTCGACGAGGAGATGCGCGCCCTCTTCGCCTACCTGCGGACCCTCCCCGTGCCCACGAGCCTGTTCGCCTCCACCGAGGACTGGACCGACAAGGCCCTGGGCCAGCGCATCGACCGCGCCGCGCGCGAGCTTGTCCTGCTCATGGATTCCGGCTTCGCACGCGCGGTGAGGGACGATGCATGGGGCAGCTACCAGCACACCTACGGTTCCGCCGGGGGCACCGAGCTGGGGATCGACCTCGACTCCGACATGATGCGTCTCGCCACCGGCGGGTCTCTCCGTTCGGGGGACGACGACCCGTTCGATCCGCGGGGGCCGGCGTGACCGGCGACGGAGCGGCCTCCGCCGCGGGCGACGGCGCGGCGAGTGCGCCGGCCGACGGCGCGGCGAGTGCGCCGGCCGACGGCGCCGCCGGCGCGAACGAATACGGAACCCGCGCGGTCGAGGTGGTCCGCAACGCCGAGCGCGGCCGCTACGAACTGCTCGTCGACCACGCGCTCGCGGGCTTCGCCGACTTCCGACTGCGCAAGGGGCGCATCGTCTTCACGCACACGGAGGTGGACGACGCCTACGGCGGCCAGGGCCTGGGCCGACGCCTCGCGGGAGACACCCTGGCGGACGCGGCACGTCGCGGCGAGCGCATCGTCCCCCGCTGCCCCTTCATGGCGCGCTACCTGCGCCGCAACGAGGTCCCCAACGCGGAGGTCGACTGGCCGGAGGACTGAATCGGCCCACCACCCCGCGCGCCTCGCGCCCTCGCCACCTCGCCAGCTCGCTCCGCCTCGCGCCCTCGCCACCTCGCGCCCCCTGCCGTCCGGGACACTGAGGACCGCAAAATCACCGGTTCTGCACCCTGCGGGACAGCGGGGACCGCACGCAGCGGCGCGCACCGGTCCCCACTGTCCCGCAGCGAGCACGCGGGGCGTATTCGCGGTCCCCACTGTCCCGGAGCCACAGGCGACCCGCGCACCCCGCGCGCCTCGCGCCGCGCGCCGCGCGCGCCGCGGTCCCTACTGTCCCGAACCCAGGGAGGGACCCCACTCCCGCGCCGCCCGCGCCCCCGCCTCCTCGAGCCACCGCCGCGGCTCCGCTTTCGCGGCCTCGACGGACCCGGAGAGGTCCGCGAGCGCGAGTGCCCGACACCCGGGATCCGCGTCGACCTGCCCGGCCACCACCGCGACCCGCGGGAACGAGTCGAGCGCGTGGCCCACGACCTTCCCCGTGAGCGACTGGTCGTCGAAGCGCCCCTCGCCGGTGACCACCAGATCCGCCTCCCGGGCCGCGGCCTCGAGACCCGACACTCGCGCGACCGCGGCGGCGCCGGGCACCAGCTCGGCGCCCCAGTGCGCGAGCGCGTAGCCGACTCCCCCGGCGGCGCCGGCCCCGGGCAGGCCCGGGTCGGTCCCGAGCCGCGCCGCGACCGCCTCCAGCCGCCGCTCCAGCACCACGACCTGCTCCGGCGACGCACCCTTCTGCGGCCCGAACACCGCGGCGGCGCCCCGCGGCCCCAGCAGCGGCGCGGTGACGTCGGTGAGCACGATCGCACCGCCTGCCGGAGGGCGTCTCGCGCCCAACGCCTCGAGCACGGGGATCCCGCCATCCGTGGACGCGGACCCGCCGATCGCGATCACCAGCCGCTCGCAGCCCGCGTCGATCGCGGCGGCCATCACCTCGCCCAGCCCGCGGGAGGTGGCCCCGAGCGGGTCGAGCGCGGGCATGAGGTGCAGCCCCGCGACCGCCGCGAGCTCACACAGCGCGGTCCCGTCCCCGAGGTCGAGCCACACGCCCGCCACGGGCTCGCCCGCGGGCCCGGTCACCTGCGGACGTGTCGTGCGGGCGCGGCGCCCGGGGGCAGGTGGGATCGCGGCCCGGAGCTCGGCCCCCGGCACCGCCGCGCGGAACGCGGCGAGGGTGCCCTCGCCGCCGTCTGCCTGCGGGATCTCGACCAACGCATCGTCCGGACGTACCCGCCGCCAGCCCCGGGCGAGCGCGGCGGCCGCCCGCTCGGATGGACAGGTGCCCTTGAACGTGTCGGGCGCGAACACCACCGTGGCCATGCGCCCACCCTGGCAGGCCGATGCGCGACCCGCCACGCAGAGCCGCCTCGGCGCGCCGCAGCTGCCGCTACGCGATCTCGAGCGTCGCCGCGACGTGAATCGCGGTCGCGCTGAACGGACGCCTGCCCGGCGCGTCCCACGCGCGCGAGGCCGCCTCGCCCACCCAGTCGTTGAGATTCGCGCCGAGCGTCCCGCGCAGGACTCCCGCGACCGCATGGCGACCGGGAGAGGCGGCCTCGTCGGCCGCCAGGGTCCACTCGACCGGGAACGATGCGGTGCCGCCCCCGTGCAGCGTCGCCTCGGCGCGGGCCGGCAGGGCGGCGCGCACCTCCTCGGTCGTGGCGCCGACCGGCACCCGCACCGTGCCGAGCGTCGGCGAGACGGCCTCGCGCGCATCGGCCGCCCGCACGGCGTCGTACTGCGCCCGGGTCAGCCCGATCACCCCGCCGTGCTTGGTCGCCGCCGGCAGGTCGAACCGGTCCGACTCGAGCAGCGCCCACGGCCGCTCCGCGTCCAGGTCCGTCGAGACGAGCGGGTGGTACCCGCCGTCGGGGATGACGTCCACATACAGGTACCAGCGGTCCTCGCCGTGCACCTTGAACATCGTGGGCCCCTCGACCCCGTGCCCGCGCGCGTACTCGTCGCCCAGGTTGTCCTGAACCGGAGTCCACACCGCATCGGCCTCCCACCAGCGCGCCGCCTGGGTGCGCTCCATGAAGATGCCCCGGCGCGTCGCCCCGTTGTCCTTGGTGACGCGGTAGGTGCGACCGGCGTGCTGGATCATCGAGCAGTCGATCGCGAAGTCGCCCGTGTCGAGGAGGACGCCGCCGTACTCCCAGGTCTCCTGCGAGAAGTCGCGTGTGGTCCCCCAGACGATGCGGTGGTGACCGCCGTCGATGCCGGCCGAGAAGTACACGACGAAGCCGCCGTCGCCCTCCGCGTACAGGTCGGGCACCCACGTGGTCTCGGGGGCCCACATCATGTCGAGCGCGGGCACCCCGGCCGCGGGCGCGCCATCCGGCGCGAGCGCCACGTCGAACTGGGTGAGCGGGGACCAGGAGATGAGGTCCGCCGACGTCCACACGTTCATCCGGGTGGAGTAGCCGTGCGTCCAGGCGTCCCACCCGGCCTCGTCCCCGCCGAACACCCGCAGGTCCGTCGCGATGATGAAGTACGTGGCCGTCACCGGATCGAACGTGAGGTGCGGGTCGCGCACGCCCGTCGTGGACAGGTGCGAGGCGAGCACGGGCTCTCCCCCATTGAGCCGGTCCCAGCGCTCCGGGTCGTCGCCGCGGGAGATCGACAGGTGGACCTTCTCGCGGTACCCCTGGGCGTCCTCGACGAAGTGCACCATGAGGTAGCCGAAGGGCTCCTCCGGGGACGCGGGCTCCCGGGGCGTCACCGCGCACCACCCTCGCGGCCGTGTCGCGCCCGCGCGACCACCCGGCCGCGCTGCGATTCCGGGAAGCGCGCGAGCATCTCTCGCAGCTCGGCGGCCGTCGCGTCCGAGCCGAAGATCTCCGTGCCGGGCTCGAAGGCCACCCCCGCCGCCAGGGGCCCCGCGAGCACGGGGTCGAAGCCCAGCGCGTCGACCAGCGCCGCGACGACGGCCGTGTCCCGCGCATCGTCCCCCGCGATCGCGATCCCCCGCCGGTCCGGATGCCCGGCCGGGTGCGGGAGGTTCTCCACCTCCCACGCGCTCGCGTGCCCGAAGGCCTTGACCACCCGCGATTCGCGCAGGAACGCCTGCACCGTCTCCGACGTGGACGTGCGCGGGTCGTCGAACTCCGGGCGGGCCCCGTCGACCTCCCACCAGTGGTTCATGGCGTCGACGACCAGCGCGCCCCTCAGCAACCCAGCGGGGAGCGCGCGATACCGGGCCAGGGGGATCGCGAGGATCACCACGTCGCAGGCGCAGGCCGCGGCCGGGTCGTCGGCGGACCCGGCGACCTCGACCGCGAGACCGGCGCCACGCGCGTGCCGCGCGAGCGCGCCGCCGAACCTGCCGACGCCCAGGACGCCCACGGAACGCGGCAGGTCGGGAGTGTCCACGCTCGCACCCTAGCGGGCACCCGGGACTTGGTGGAGGGCGTGGCCGTCCGGAACAATGTCTCGGTGACCCACGACGACTCGCCCCAGGCCACGACCCGCGCTCAGGCGCCGACGCCCACCGCCGCGCCCACCCGGGACGATGCGACGGCCCGGCGCAACAGCATCGTCATCTGGGTGCTCATCGTCTCCGCCTTCGTGGTGATCCTCAACGAGACGGTCATGGGCGTGGCCATCCCCCACCTCATGACCGACCTGGGCGTGACCGCGGTCGCGGCCCAGTGGCTCACCACCGCCTTCCTCCTCACCATGGCCGTGGTCATCCCGGTCACGGGATTCCTCCTGCAGCGGTTCCACACGCGCCCGGTGTTCATCGCCGCCATGACGCTCTTCGCCGCGGGCACCGCGCTCGCGGCGCTCGCCCCGGGCTTCGAGGTGCTGCTCGTCGCGCGCGTGATCCAGGCCGGCGGCACGGCGATCATGCTGCCGCTGCTCATGACGACCGTGATGCAGCTCGAGCCGCCCGCCACGCGCGGCCGTCGCATGGGGTCGATCTCGGTGGTCATCGCCGTCGCGCCCGCGATCGGCCCGACCATCTCCGGGCTGATCCTGTCCGCCCTGCCGTGGCGGTTCCTGTTCGTGTTCGTGCTTCCCATCGCGCTGACGACGCTCGCGATCGGGGCCCGGATGATCCGCAACGTGACCGAGCCGCGCGAGGCACCGCTCGACGTCCCGTCGGTCGTGCTCTCCGCGCTCGGGTTCGGCGGCATCGTGTTCGGGCTCAGCGCCATCGGCGAGCATGCCGACGGCGGCGCGGGAGCCACCACCGTGCTGGCGCTCGCGGTCGGAGGGCTCGCGCTCGCCGCCTTCGTGCTGCGACAGCTCGCGCTCCAGCGCATCGACGATGCGCTCCTCGACCTGCGCACCTTCCGCATCCCCACGTTCGCGGTGTCGATCGGGATGTTCGTCATCATGATGATGTCGCTGTTCGGCTCGATCATCCTGCTGCCGCTGTTCATGCAGGGTGTGCTGGGTCTCACGGTGCTCCAGAGCGGCCTGCTGCTGCTCCCCGGCGGCCTCATCATGGGCCTCGCGGCGCCGAGCGTCGGCCGGGCGGTCGACCGCATCGGCTCCCGCCCCCTGCTCATCCCGGGCGCGGCGATCCTGGCGGCCACCATGTGGACCCTCGCGGCGATCGTCGGCCCGGAGACCCCGTGGTGGCAGCTGCTGGCGTGCCACATCGCGCAGAGCGTGGGCCTCGCGCTCATGTTCACCCCGCTGTTCGCCGCGAGCCTGGGCTCGCTGCCGCCGCGGCTGTACTCGCACGGCTCCGCGACCGTGTCGACCGTTCAGCAGGTCGCCGCGGCCGCGGGCACCGCGCTGTTCGTGTCGACCATGGCCCGGGTGGCCACGGCGCACGAGGCGGCCGGGGAGACGGCCGCCCAGGCGCAGGCGTCCGGCATCGCGACCGCGTTCGCGATCGCGGGGGTGCTCGCGACGGGGGCGGTGGTCGCCGCGGCATTCATCCGGCGGCCCGTCGAGTCCGCCGGCGAGCAGACGGGCACCCCGATCGCTCACTAGGGGCGGGTGCGGACGAACCCGGCGCCGGGGCTACAGCTTCGGCACCTCGACCACGCCGTACACCCCGTCCGGCGCCGTGTACGCCACGGCGTCGGCGACCGGCACGTCCGCGGCCTCCATGAGCGCCACGACCTCCTCGCGCGTGCGCAGGCGCGCGCGTGTGGGTACGAGTGCCGCGAGGCGCACCAGCCGCAGCGGCCTGTCGTCGCGCATCGCCGAGAACACGAGGGACCCGCCCGGCCGCAGCAGCGCGAAGCCGCGCCGGATCGCCTCGACCGCGTGCGGCTCGTCGAGCGCCTCGACGGCGTCGACCAGGTCCACCAGGTCCTGCGTGCCGTCCTCGAGGTCCGGCGCCGTGCCCAGTTCGCCGCGCACGAACCGGTGATGCGCGGGATCCACCCCGTGGCGCACCGCGATGCGCAGCGCGACGTCGACGTCCTCGTCGCTGGCGTCGACGAAGGTCGCGGACACGTCCGTGCCGGCGGCCTCGGCCGTCGCGATCGCGCTGACGAGCGCGAACGCGTCGCCGCACCCGAGGCTCGCCCAGCGGACGGTGCCGCGCACGTCCACCAGGGAGCGCGTCGCGAGCCAGTGGACGATGCGCGAGCGGGCCCGGATGGCCCGCGCGTCCAGGGCGTGGGTCAGGAGGTGGCGGTCGGCGGCGGACAGTGCGTGCCCCGCGAAGAGCTCGTCGCCCCGGCCCGGCGACGCGACCCGCCGGGCGGCCGGCAGGTGAGGATTGGCGCGCGCGAGCGCGGTGCCGAGCGTCGCGCTCCAGGCACGAATCCCCGGCGAGCCGGCCAGCTCGCGGCGCACGTCGTCGGGAGAGCCGCCGTCCTCGAGGTCGTCCTCCCACGCCTGCATCTGCGCGTCGAGCGCCTCGCGCGCCCCCGGATCCGCGTCGGACTCGTCCTCGACCTGAACCCGCATCACGCGTAGGCCTCCAGGCTCGACTCCCGCACCGGTGACATGGACCTCGAGCCCCGCGAACGTGGGCCCCTGCGACGCGTCGGTCGCCACTGGCGTCGTCATGCACGCCTCCCCCCAGCGCCACGCGGCCGCCCCCACAGCCATGACCGCGTTCTCGCATGCTAGGAGCCGGGCGCGCGGCCCGACAAGGCCGCCGACGGAAATCGTGACCTCGCCGAGACCCGACGCCGGTCAGGCCGCGGACACCGCCACCCACGCGGGTGCCTTGGGCGGGCGCCCATCACCGGAGGACCGGCGCGTGACGCGCCGGCCCAGCCAGGGCAGCACGTAGCGGCCCATGTAGGCAGCCTCGCCCGCGACCGAGCGGGGCGGCTCGGCGAGATCGCCGCGGTCGGGAAGGACGGTCGGCACGCCCAGGTGGTCGAGCATGCGAGCGGCGACCCGCGCGTGGCCCAGGGGGTTGAGGTGGAGGCGGTCCGCGGACCAGTACGCGCCGTGCCGCATCTCGCCGTCCGAGTAGTTGTCGACGAAGGACACGTGGGGCGGCTGTGCGAGGCGCGTGCAGATCTCCATGAGGTCGTCCGCCCGCCGGGCGAACACCCTCCCACGGGGCAGGCGCGCGGTCGGGTCCGGGCCGCTGAGGAGCACGAGCCGCACCCCGGCTTGGCCGGCGAGGTCGACCACGCGCGACACCAGGTCCTCGACGCGGGCGGGATCCCATCCCGGCCGCATCATGTCGTTGCCGCCGCCGTTGAAGGTGAGCACGTCCGGCGGTGGGTCGAGCGCGAGCGCGGCGTCGCACTGCTCCGTCGCGATCGTCTCGAGCAGGCGCCCCCGGATCGCGAGGTTGGCGTAGTGCACGTCCCGCCCGGCCCCGGCCAGGCCCGCGGCGACAAGGTCGGCCCACCCGCGCATCGTCCCGTCGGCGAGCGGGTCCCCGACCCCCTCGGTAAAGCTGTCCCCGATTGCCGCAAATCTCACGGCCAGCACCCTAGCCCGAACCGGGGACGACGCGCCGCGGCGGTCAGCGCACGAAGGCCGTCACATCCGAGTCGCTCGCGCCCATCTCCACCCGGCGCCGCATGTCCTCGCGCATCTCCGGCAGCGCGTCGAGCGGGAACCAGCGGGCATCGGTGTTCTCGCCGTCGGCGGGGTGCGGCTCGCCGCTGATGTACCGGCAGCGGAAGGTGAAGTCGACGTACTGGGAGACGTCCCCGTTCTCGTAGGTCACCGGGGGCAGCACGTGCACCCACGAGAGCACCTCCGGCTCCGCCACGACGTCCGCCTCCTCGAGGCATTCGCGCACGGCCGCGACGGCGGGCTCCTCCCCCGGGTCCACGATGCCCGTCACCGGGGTCCACTGGCCGTTGTCCGCGCGCCGGACCAGCAGCACCTCGCGCCCGTTGCCCGAGGGCGCGGGGCGCAGCACCACCGCGGTCGCGCCGGGCAGCCACAGCATGTCGTGACCGATCTTGGAGCGCAGGTCGAGAACGAAGTCCGGAGTCGCCATGGCCGCCACGCTACGGCACCGCACGGGGCGACCTCAGGGACCCTGGGGCCGCCCCGCATCGGCCGCCACCACAGCGACCACCACGCGCCGGTGGTAGCTCCGGGCACGTCTCACCCCCAAGACGAGCCCAGAGCTACCGCTGGGAGGCCAGGCGCCCGACCCCCCCCTACCCGACCGCGACCCGCGAGCGCACGCCCGCGTGCTTGCCCGCCAGGTAGCCGAACACCAGCGCCGGGCCCAGCGTCGAGCCGGCCCCCGGGTAGGTGCGCCCCACCACCGACGCCGAGCAGTTCCCCGCCGCGTACAGCCCCTCGATGACCGTGCCGGACGTCGACAGCACCCGCGCGTTCTCATCCGTGAGCAGCCCGCCCTTGGTGCCCAGGTCGCCCAGGATGATCTTCACCGCGACGAACGGCCCGTGGGCGATCTCGCCCAGGTTCGGGTTGGGTCCGTGCGTGGGGTCGCCGTAGTAGTTGTCGTAGGCGTCCTTGCCGCGGCCGAAGTCCTGGTCGACCCCGTCCCGCGCGAAGGAGTTGAACCGCTGGATGGTCGCCTTGAAGTTGTCCTTCGGCACGCCCATCTTCTCCGCGAGCTCCTCGAGCGTGTCCGCCTGGACCGCGCTACCCTCCTCGAACAGCGCCTTCTTGCCCATGAGGAAGGCGTTGTTGAGGTAGCGGCGGCGGTGACGCACGTCGAGGATCATCCACGAATGGTTGGTGCGCTCGAGCCCGCGCTCGATCATCGCGTGCCCGAAGTCCACGTAGCTGGTCGACTCGTTGACGTACCGCTGCCCCTCCTGGTCCACCACGATGGTGAACGGCATGGACCGCTCGGAGACGATGAACGTGGCACCGTGCTCCCCGGCAGGGACCACCGACGGACCCCACCAGGCGTCGTCCATGAGCGCGACCTCCGCGCCGTGCCGTATGCCGATCTCGATCGCGGTGCCCAGGTTGTCCGGGCTGCCCGACGAGTACTCCTGGTCCAGCCCCTGGTACGTGGCCCGCCACGCGGCGTTGTGGTCGAAGCCGCCGGCGCCCAGGTGCACGCCCGCGCGCGTGCGAATGCGCCGCTCGCCCTCGGGCCCGGCCACCACGGCGCCCACCACGGCCCCGTCCTCGACGATCAGGTCGGTCAGCGGCGTGGCGAGCCTCACCTCGGTGCCCTGCTCGAACTTGGCGATCCACATCAGCCGCGCCGCGAGCGACATCCCCAGCCCCGAGGGCCGCTGGCCCACGGCGTAGCGGCCCAGGGTGCGCAGCACCATGCGCGCGCCGCCCACCGCGCCGGAGAACGTCGACCACGCCCTCGCCAGCAGGTAGGTGTCGCCCGCGAACATCGCGATCGGGGGCAGCGCCTTGCGCGCGTGGTCGTACCAGTCGCCGAACTTCTTGGTGTCGAACGGCGCGGGCTCCACGGTGCGTCCTCCGGCGATGCCGCCGGGAAGGTCCGGGTAGTAGTCCGGGTAGTACCGCGCGGGCTTCCATTCCATGCCGTGGCGCTCGAGCCACGAGTAGACCACCGGAGCGGCTCGCACGAACGCCCGGCGACGGGGAAGGGACGATGCGGGGCCCACCTCGTCGGGCGTGCCGACGCACGCGTCGAGGTACGTGAGCACCTTCTCCTCCGAGTCGGGGACGCCCAGGTCGCTCATGCCGGGGTGGGTCGGCAGCCAGCAGCCTCCGCCGCTCATCGCGGTCGAGCCTCCCCACTCCTCCGCGCCCTCGATCACCAGGACGTCGAGCCCTTCGTCCTTCGCCGCGATCGCGGCCGACATCGCGGCCGCTCCCGTGCCGACGACCAGGAGGTCGACCTCCTCGTCGAAATGCGTCATCACATTCTCCTCATGTCCGGGGACCGGACAGCGTTGTCCGGTAGCCATCAGGGTAGCGCGCGAGGGCGCGGATGAGGAGGGCTGGACGCCGGGTCGCGCTAGGTTGATGCCGTGACGACGACCCACACCGACCGCCGCGCCATCTTCCTCGACATCGACGGCACGTACGCCGACCACGGCGAGGTGCCCGAGGCCCACGCGGACGCGGTGCGCGCCGCCCGACGCGCCGGCCACGCGGTGCTGCTGTGCACCGGCCGGCCGCGCCCGATGATCCCGGCGCACATCCTCGAGGCGGGCTTCGACGGCGTCGTGGCGAGCGCCGGGGCGCATGTGGAGATCGACGGCCAGGTGCTGCTCGACCGCCGCTTCCCCGAGGACCTCGCCGCGCGCACCCGCGAGACCCTCGACGCCCACGGGACCACCTACGTGCTCGAGGCGCCCGACGCGAACTACGCGCTGCCACACGCGCGCCGGACCCTGATGGAGCTCATGTCGGAGCGCTGGCGCCGCGGCGGCGACGCCGCACCCACGCGCGGCCCCCAGGACGTGCTCGCGTCGATCCTGGCCGCCGAGTCGCTCGAGGGCATCAGCTTCGCCAAGATCACCACCTTCGCCGGCCGCACGCCGCTCGCCCAGGTGGCGCTCGAGATCGGCCCCGAGGTGGCCGCCATCCCCTCCTCGATCCCCGAGATGGGCGACGGCGCCGGCGAGCTGTACCTGTCAGACATCCACAAGGCCGTCGGGATGGCCATCGCGCTCGCGCACCTGGGCTTCGAGCACGAGGCGTCCGTGGCGTTCGGCGACGGCCTCAACGACCTCGAGATGCTCGCCTCCGCCGGCATCGGCGTGGCGATCGCGGATGCCGAGCCGCGCGTCATCGCCGCCGCGGACCGCGTGTGCGCCGGCCCCGCCACGTCCGGGCTCGCGACAGCGTTCGCGGAGCTCGGACTGCTCGATACCTGAGGTCCGGGCAGGCCCGAGAGCCGACGCCCGGGCGGGCCCGAGCCCGCCCGGGAAACAGAAGAGGCCGCCCTCGCGGGCGGCCTCTTCTCAAGTGCTGTCTCAACACTTCGTGGAGCTGAGGGGACTCGAACCCCTGACCCCCTGCATGCCATGCAGGTGCGCTACCAGCTGCGCCACAGCCCCAGATCCTTCAGGACCGGTGCCCCGAAGGGCGTAGACAACTATAGCGGATGAATTCCCAAGAGTGTTAATCGGCTCCCCGACCCACCCCGGGAGGCCCCCGAGGAAGGGCTCAGACCGCGCTCATCCCGTACCGCTCGAGCGACCAGTGACCCGGAGTCGCGCGCAGCACGTTCCAGCTCGCGTGCTCGAGCTTGCCCAGCAGGGTCGACTCGAGCGGGAGCCCCAGCAGCGCCAGCGAGCCGAGCATGATCGAGCTCCCGTGACTCACCGCGACGACCAGCGACGCGTCCTCACACGCCTCGGCGAGGCCCTCGGCCACGCGCGCGGCGGTGTCGGCGGCGGTCCCCCACCCCTCGATCCGCGGGTCCAGCCCGCGCCGACGCCGCTCGTAGTCCTCGGGCCAGCCCTCCCGCACCTCGTCCCAGGTGCGCCCCTCCCACTCGCCGTACGAGCGCTGGGTGAGCCGCGCATCGGCCACCGCGTCGACGCCGGCGACGTCCGTGACGGCCTGCGCCGTCGCGACGGCGCGCTGGAGCGGCGAGGTGACGATCCGGTCGGGGGTCCCGTAGGCCTCCACGAGGGCCGATGCGGCGGCACGGGCGTCGGCCAGGCCCTGGGCGCCGATGGGCACGTCGAGCGAGCCCTGAAGCCGGCCCTCGGCGTTGTACTCGGTGCGGCCGTGGCGCAGGACGATCAGGACGGTCATCGCGCGACCTCCACCGCCGGGGCGCCCACGTTGTGACGCTCGAGCGACCAGCCGCCGCCCGCCGCGGGGGCCAGGCGCGACCAGGCCGCGTTCTCGAGCTTGCCCAGGGTGCGGCCGGTGAGCGGGAGCCCCAGCAGCGACAGCAGCAGCATGCGTCCCGACGAGCCGTGCGCGACGAGCACCAGGTCGCCCGACACGCGCGACACCCACTCGTGGGCCGCGGCGCTCATGCGCGCGGCGACGGTCTCGTGGCGCTCGTAGCCGTCGAAGTCGGGCTCGAAGCCGGCCATCCAGGCGGAGTGGTCGTCGGGGAACCGCTCGGCGCGCTCGTGCGCCAGCAGGCCCTCCCAGTGGCCGTAGCGCCGCTCCCCTAGGCGCGCGTCGCGGTGCAACTCGCAGCCGCGGTCGCCCACGATGATGTCCGCGGTCTCCATCGCACGTCCGAGCGTCGAGGAGACCACCACGGGGTCGCCGTCGAGCGCCGGCCACAGCGAGTCGCGGGCCGCGCGCGCCTGCGCCCGTCCCGTGTCGTTGAGGGGGATGTCCGAGGAGCCCTGCAGGCGCCCGGCCAGGTTCCAGTCCGTCTGTCCGTGACGGACCACGAACAGCCGGGTCACTCGCCGGGCTCGAGGTCGAGCGCGATGACCGGGCAGTCCTTGTACAGGCGCTCGAGCTCGTAGTACGCGCGGTCCTCGTCGTGCATGACGTGCACCGTGAGGTCCGCGAAGTGCAGCAGCGCCCAGTGGCCCTCGCGCACGCCCTCGCGGACGAGCGCGTGCGCGTCGTGCTTGGCGAGCTCCTCCTCGACGGCCTCCGCGATCGCGACCACCTGCCGCTCGTTCGAGGCGGAGGCGATGACGAACGTGTCCGCCATGGGGCTCAGACCGGACACGTCGAGGGCGACGATGCTGTGGGCCTTCTTGTCGTCGGCCGCCCGGGCCGCCACGCGCGTCAGTTCCAGCGCGTGCTCGGTCGCGGCCATCAGGCGTTCCCCGTGAGGTGCCAGACGAGCACACCGAGCAGGAAGGCGACCGCGCCGATCACCGCGAGGTTCGCCCACCCGAAGCCGTGCGCGGCCTCCGGGTGGTCCATCTCGCGGCGCGGTGCGGGCTCGACCGGGATGTCGGTCGCCGGGCGCTCGTCGCCCACCTGCCCCTCGGGGGCGTCGCCCGCCGACGAGGTGGTCGCGGCGTAGCCCTGCATGATCCGCGTGAAGTCCGGGATCGGGATGTCCTCGGACGGCGTGTAGTCCTCGACCTCGCGGGGCGTGGCCTGGCGCAGCGGGTGCGCGTCCCAGATCGAGGTGGCCGCGGCCGATGCGACGGGCAGCTCCCCGGACGACGGCGCCCCTGCGGGGTGCAGGCCGGGTGTGCCGTCCTCGGCGCCGACCGCGGGGGTGTCGACCCGGACGCCGACCGGAGCGAGCTCCTCGACGACGGTGGCGTCGACATCGGAGTCCTCGGCAACCGAGCTCTCCGGCGCCTCGTCCGCCGCGGCAGTGTGCTCGGCAACCGTGTCGTCGGCAACCGTGTCGTCGGCAACCGTGTCCTCGGCGGGCGCGGACTCCGCCTGCTCGGCGGCCTCCTCGGCGGTCTCTGCCTCGGCCATGGCGGGCGCTGCCGCGGGGCGCCAGAGCCCGGGCATACCGCCCTGGGGGGTCCGGCCCGGGGTCGCGTCGCGGTCGGTCTCCTCCTGGGTGGCGGCCTCGTCGGACGCGATCTCCTCGTCGGCCGTGTCCTCGGTCTCGACGGCGTCGGCGGTCGACTCCGGGGCGGCCTGGCGGCCGGCGCCCGGCGCGGCGGCGGGACGCAGCTGCGCGGCGGTCATGCCGGCCATGGCGGCCTCGGTGAGGCGACGGATCTCCGCGGCGCCGTCGGCCTGACCCTGCGCGGGGGCCTCGACGGCCTCCGGCGCCTCGGGCGCGGCCTGCTGGCTGGCGAGGCGCTCGCGCAGGCGGCGGGCCTGCAGCGAGCCCGGGGGGAAGAGCGACTCGAGCTCGGCGGGGATGCCGCCTCCCGGCGTCAGCGCGTCGACGGCGCGGCGGCCCTCGTCCGTGCCGGGCGCGGCGGAGGCCTGGGGGTCGTTGTCGGCGGCGGGCGCCTGGGTCGGCGTGGGCGCGGCGGGCGCCTGGGTGCCCGCCATCCGCGGCGCGAGGCCGAACCTGAACGGGGTGCGCTTCGGCAGGGTCGGCGCCTGCGGGGCGGGCTCGGCGGCGGGCTCGCCACCGGCATCGCCGCCCGGCTGAGCGGTCGGCTCCTCGGGCTCCTCGCCCGCCGGCGACTCATCACCGGGTGCCTCATCACCGGGTGCCTCATCACCGGGGGCCTCGTCGATCGGCGCCTCAGCCACCGGCGCCTCGTCGACGACGGCCTGGTCGGCCGGCGCCTCGGGCGTCGACTCGACCGCGGGCTCCCCCGCGGCCTCGGCGACCTCGGCCTCTGCGGCGACCACCGCATCGTCCACCGGCGCGGCGGCCTTCGCCGCCTTCTCGGCCTTCTCCGCCTTGCCAGCCTTTTCGGCCTTCTTCGCCTTCTTGGCCTTCTTCGCCTCGTCGCGGGCGCGGCGCTCGACGGCCTCCTGCTGGTCGAGCGCCTCGGGAGTCATCGCGGGGATCTGCCCCGTCGCGATCATCTCCTCCTCGGCCGTCCAGGTCTCGAGGGGACGCTCCTGGCGCTCGAGGCGGCGGCGCTCCTTGCGCGACAGCGCGACGCCGTCGGGGCTGGTCGCCGGAGCGTCGACGGAGATCTCCGGGATCGCCGCGGTCGGCTGCTCCTGGGCGGCCTTCCTGGCCTCGGCCTCGCGTCGCTCGCGGCGCGACATGGGCCTGCCCTGGTCAGTCATCAAGTCCTCCGTCATACAGACCGTGCTCGGCGATGTACTCGGCCACCCGGCGGGGGACGAGGTAGCGGATCGGACGTCCGTTCCTCACCCGGCGACGCACATCGGTCGAGGATATCGCCAATTCGGGGGCCTCCACCAACACGTGAGGCCACTCCAGCCTCACCAACGAGTGACCGGGCCGGGTCACTCCCACGAAGGTCGCCAACTCGGTGAGCCGCTCGGGCTCGCGCCACTCGTCGAGGCGGGCCAGCGCATCGGCCCCCGTGATGAAGAACAGCTCCGCGTCCGGGCGCTGCGCGCGCAGGTCCATGAGCGTGTCGACCGTGTAGGTGGTGCCGCCGCGCTCGATGTCGACCGGGGAGACGGCGAGGCGCTCGTCGTCCTCGGCGACCAGGCGGCACATCGCGAGCCGATGCGCGGGGGACGCCGCCTCCATGCCCTCCTTGAACGGCTGGCCGTTCGCGGGCACCAGCAGGACCTGGTCCAACCCCAGCTCGGCGCAGACCTCGGACGCGATCGCGAGGTGACCCAGATGGATCGGGTCGAACGTGCCTCCGAGCACGCCGACGCGCGCGATCCCAGCCCCCACGTCAGTGGCGCGAGCCCAGGCTCCGGAACGCGTAGGTGACGAACAGCAGGCCCATCAGGCCGGTGAAGGCCAGCAGCCCGATCGCGGGCGCGGGGATGGGGAGTTCGTTGACGACGTGCTCGGCGGTGGTGGCGACCTCGGTGATCACAGGGGGGACTCCTCTCGTCGCTCCCGAGTATGCCACCGCGAGGGACGATGCGGGGGAGACCTACGGACGAATCTGGCCCTCGCCGTAGACCACCCAGGTGGTGGTGGTGAGCTCGGCCAGGCCCATGGGTCCGCGGGCGTGCAGCTTCTGGGTCGAGATGCCGATCTCCGCTCCCAGCCCGAACTCGCCGCCGTCCGTGAAACGGGTCGACGCGTTGACCATGACGGCCGCCGAGTCAATCCGGGACACGAAGGCGTTCGCCGCGTCGACGTCGCTCGTCACGATCGCCTCGGTGTGGCCGGTCGAGTAGCGGCCGATGTGCGCGAGGGCCTCCTCCATCGAGTCGACCATCCGGACCGCGAGGTCGAGCGACAGGTACTCGGTGGCCCAGTCCTCCTCCGTGGCGGGCACGGTGGCGACGTGGGCGGGCGCGAGCGCCGCGATCGCGGCGTCGACGTGGAGCGTCACGCCCTTGTCCGCGAGCGCCGTGAGCACCGCAGGGACGTGCGCGGCCGCGTCCTGGTGGACCAGCAGGGTCTCCGCCGCGTTGCACACGCCCACGCGGTGGGTCTTGGAGTTGACCACGATGTCGACCGAGCGCTCGAGGGGCGCCGTCGCGTCGAGGTAGACGTGGCAGTTGCCCTCGCCCGTCTCGATCGCCGGCACCGTCGAGTCGCGCACCACGGTCTGGATGAGGTCGCGGCCGCCGCGCGGCACCAGCACGTCGACCAGGCCGCGCGCGTTCATGAGGACGCGGGCGCCGGGGCGGCCGTGCGCGTCGATGGACTGGACCAGGTCGCGGGGCAGTCCCAGGCCCTCGAGCGCGTCCTGCAGCACGGCCACGATGACCTCGTTGGAGCTCGCCGCCGCCGAGCCGCCGCGCAGCACCGCCGCGTTGCCGGACTTCAGCGCGAGGCCCGCCGCGTCGACCGTCACGTTGGGTCGCGCCTCGTAGATCATGCCCACGACGCCCATGGGGACCTGCTTCTGCACCAGGCGCAGGCCGTTGGGCAGGGTCGAGCCGCGGCGGATCTCCCCCACCGGGTCGGGCAGCGTCGCGACGTAGCGCAGCGCGTCCGCGATGGTGGCGATGCGGGCCTCGTCGAGCGCGAGCCGGTCGAGCAGGCCGGGCTTCATGTCGTTCGCGCGGCCGCGCTCGAGGTCCTTCGCGTTGGCCTCGACGATGCGCGGCGCCTGGGCGACCAGGGCATCGGCCATGGCGTGAAGGGCCTGGTCCTTGACGGCGCGGGTGGCGGTCGCGAGCGTGCGCGACGCGGCCTTGGCCCGGCGGCAGACGTCCAGGACGGCGGTCTCGACGTCCGATGCGATGGCGGTGTCGGTCATAACGGACAAGTGTAGGCGCGCCGCCCCGCGGACACTCCGCACGGATCCTGATCCGACACGCCGCTCCCGAGGGCCGATGCACGGGTGGCGCCCGGCGTGTCGGCCGCCAGTCCGTGCGGAGTGTCCGGCAACGAGCGGACGGCTCAGCGCGCCCGGGCCGGCGCGACCGCGTGCGCGACGTCCGGCCTGCCCTCGCCGGTCCCCCGCCGGCGCAGCGCCTTGTCCACCTCGACCACGGCCACGACGAACGCCGTGAGCCCCAGGCACGCGAGCCACTGCCCGCCGGTGAGCGACGTCGTGTCGAGCCACCTCTGCAGGAAGCCCACCTCCGTCACCGCGACGAGGAACAGGACCGGCCCGACGAGGATGCGCGGCGCCCTCCCCCACGGCGCGGTCAGCCCGGACTCGGGGTCGCGGCGCAGCTGCAGCCCGGTGGTGAGCGTCCCGAGCCCCACGATGATGAACGCCATCGTCATGGGCGCCGAGGCCTCGTCCGGGGACATCTGGTCCTGCCCCACCAGCAGCGGCACGAACGCCGCGACGAACAGCGCCGCCCCGTACAGGGCCCACCGCATCACGTTCGGCCCCGCGGCCAGCCCGGCCGACGGGTCGCGCGGCGGCCGCTGCATGAGTCCCGGCGGCGACGGCTCAACGATGATGAGCAGCACCGCGAAGATGACGATCACGAAGTTGAGCGTGAGCGCCATGGTCGGGGTGAGCGCGACGCCCTCGTTGAGGTTGATCGCGCTCGCCACCAGGAAGAGCAGCAACAGGGCGATCAGCTGCGACATCTGGAACGTGAGGTAGCTCGCGATCTTCTGATAGACCACCCGGCCCAGGTGCACGGCCTTGACCAGCGTCGCGAAGTTGTCGTCCGTGAGCACGAGTTTGGCGGCCTGCTTGGTCACCTCCGAGCCCGACCCCATCGCCACGCCGATGTCCGCCTGCTTGATGGCCGCCGCATCGTTCACCGCGTCGCCGGTCATGGCGACCACCTCGCCGCGCTCCTGGAGGCGCTGGACCAGCCGCAGCTTGTCCTGCGGCGTGACCCGGCCGAAGACCGACAGGCGGTCGAGGCGCGCGTCCACCTGCGCATCGGTCATGGCCGCGAAGTCCGCGCCCGCGATGCCGTCGCCGGGCAGCGACAGCTCCCGCCCGATCGCCGTCGCCGTCACCACGTGGTCGCCCGTGATCATGCGCACGGCGATGCCCGCGGCGTGGGCCTCGTCGACGGCCACCTTCGCCTCGGGCCGCAGCGGGTCGACGATGCCGACCACGCCCACGAAGGCGAGGTCCCGCACGGCGGCCATGGGGTCCGCGACGGCGGCCTCCTCCTGATCCGCGTCGATGAGGCGCAGGGCGAGGGCCAGGGTCCGCAGGCCCTGCGAGGAACGATGCTCGATCTCCTCGGTGACGTCGTCCGCCAGGTCCGTGATGGGCACCTGGGTGCGGCCCGCGACGAACGCGGTCGCGGAGCGGGCCAGGAGCACGTCGGGGGCACCCTTGACGATGCAGATCATCCGCCGCTCGCCCTGCCACTGGACGTGGTGGAAGGTGGCCATGAACTTGTAGTCCGAGTCGAAGGGAACCTCCGCCTCGCGCGGGAAGCGGCGCTTGATCTCGGGGACGTCGACGCCCAACTTCTCCGCGAGCACCACGAAGGCGGCCTCCGTCGGGTCTCCCACCACGACGCCGTCGGGGCTCACCGTCGCGTCGTTGGGCAGCGCGAGGGCATAGGCGATGGGCGCGCCCAGCGGCACCTCGTCGCCCTGCGAGCGCCGCACCCGACCGTCGAACGAGTAGCCCGCGCCGTCGACCGTGAAGGTCTCGCCGCCCACCCAGACGCTGCGCGCCATCATCTCGTTCATGGTCAGCGTACCGGTCTTGTCCGAGCAGATCGCGCTCGTCGCACCCAGCGTCTCCACGTCGTTGAGGGACGCGATGACGGCCTTGGACTCCGCGAGGCGGGACGCGCCCCACGACAGCAGCCCCTGCACGAACGTGGGCATGCCGGTGGGGATCGCGGAGATGGCCACCGCGGTGCCCAGGAACATCACGTCCGCGAACGCCTGGCCGCGCGCCAGCCCCGCGACCACGATGACCGCGACCGCGCCCCACGCCACCGCGCCGATGATCCGCGTGAGCCGGCCCAGCTCCTTCTGCAGCGGCGACTGCACCCGCTCGACGCTGGACAGCATCGTGGCGATCGCGCCCATCTCCGTCGCCATGCCGGTCGCGACCACGAGCGCGGTCGCCGTGCCGCGGGTGACGGAGGTGTTCTGGTAGAGCATCGACCGCCGGTCCCCCAGCCCCGTGGCCGGGTCCGGCAGCGCATCGGCGGACTTCTCGATGGGCGCGCTCTCGCCCGTGAGGGCCGCCTCCTGGGTCTCGAGGGCGTTCGCGCGGACGATGCGCGCGTCGGCCGGGACGATGTCCCCCGCCTCGAGCTCGATCACGTCCCCGGGGACCAGCTCGGGCGCGGGGATGGAGGTCAGGGCCCCGTCGCGCAGGGCGCGCACCTGGGGCACCTGCATGGTCGCGAGCGCATCGACGCTCGCCTGGGCCTTGCGCTCCTGGCTGGCGCCCGACCAGACGTTGAACACCACGAGCAGCCCGATGAGCACCGCCGTCGAGCCCTGGCCGATCACCGCGGAGATCACCGTCACCGCCAGCAGCATGAGGTTCATGGGGTCGGCGAGCTGGCAAAGCGCCATCTGCCAGAAGGTCGCGGGCGCGGCCGCCGTGAGCTCGTTGGGGCCGTAGGTCGCCCGCCGCGCGGTCACCTGCTGGCCGCTCAGTCCGGTCAGCCCGACCCCCAGGTCATCGGCCGCCTCCGCGGGCGTCATCGCCCACCACGCCGTCCCGTCCCGCTGGGTAGCATCCGCGCTCATACCAGGCCCCTTCGCTCGATGCTTCGAGTCTAGGGAGCCGACGCGCGCGCCGCGAGGCAGGATCGCCTCCGCCACGCCGCCGCGTCACGCCTCCCGCGGGGTCACCGCCCCCGCGACGTCACCCCTGCCTCGACGTCACTCCTCCACACACGCCGGCCGGATTTCGCCGCGAAATTGCTGATATCGCGCCGACACGCCGACGACACGCCGGTCCGTGTGTGGACCAGCGCAGAAATCGTGTGGACAGGTGACGGCGCGGGCGGGCGCGGGCGCGTCGGGGCCGAGGCCGCGGGTCAGAGCACCACGAGGTGGTCGATGTGGATGAGCTCGCGCGCGTACGCGTCGCCCAGCACCTCGCCCAGGGCGTCCGTGGACAGGCCCTTCATGCGGTCCGCCTCCGCGGAGGAGAACCCCGCGAAGCCGCGCGCCACCAGCGTGCCGTCGAGGCCCAGCAGGTCGACGGGCTCCCCCGCCTCGAAGTCGCCGCGGATCTCCACGACCCCGGCCGCGAGCAGCGACGCCCGCCGGCCGCGCAGCGCGGCGACGGCGCCGTCGTCGAGCACGATGCCCCCGCGCGTGCGCGCGGCGTGCGCGAGCCACTCGAGCCGGTGCGTCTCGTGCTTGCCGGTAGGAAGGAACAGGGTGCCCACGTCCTCGCCGGCGACGGCGTCGGCCGCGTCGGCGGCGGAGGCCAGCACGACCGCCACCCCGGAGTTGGTGGCGATCGAGGCGGCCTCGACCTTGGTGATCATGCCGCCGGTGCCCACCTTGGAGCCGCGGCGGGACACGTCGATGCCCGCGAGGTCGTCGGGCCCGTGCACCTGGGCGATCCGCCGCGCCCCGGGGGTGCCGGGCTTCGCCGTGTACAGCGCGTCGACGTCCGTGAGCAGCACGAGCACGTCGGCGCGCACGGCCGTCGCCACCAGCGCCGCGAGGCGGTCGTTATCGCCGAACCGGATCTCGTCGGTCGCGACCGTGTCGTTCTCGTTGATGATGGGAACCACGCCCAGGTCGAGCAGCGCGCCGAGCGCCCGCCGCGCATTGCGGTAGTGGGCGCGCCGGATCATGTCGTCCGCGGTCAGCAGCACCTGACCCACGGTGAGCCCGTAGCGCGCGAAGGCGACGGTGTAGGCGTGGATGAGCGCTCCCTGCCCCACCGACGCGGCGGCCTGCTGCAGCTCGAGGTCCGTGGGCCGCCCGTCCAGCCCCAGCGGCCCGATGCCCGCGGCGATCGAGCCGGACGTGACCAGCAGCACCTCGCGCTCCTCCGAGCGCGCCGCGCCCAGCACGTCGACGAGCCGCGCGAGGCGCACCTCGTCGAGGGTGCCGTCCGGGTGGGTCAGGGACGACGAGCCGACCTTGACGACGATGCGCCGGGCACGGGCCACCTCGACGCGGCCGGGGGCCTCGGGGCGGTCGGCGCCGGCACCCTCGCGGCCGGGGGCCTCGCGCCCGGTCGCAGCCGCGCCCGCGCCCGCCTCGCTCACTCGTCGTCCTCGGCCGGATCCGTCCAGTGGCCGGCGTCGCGCTCGGTCCACAGCTCCTCGCGGGCCGCGGCTCGCGCGTCCATCCGCTCCTTGTGCTCGCGGCGCTTCTCCGCGCGGGTGGCGCGCTGGTGGCGCTCGTGCTCCTCGATGCGCAGGTCCGAGCCGCGCGAGCCGAGCAGCTCCGCGCCGGCGGCCATGGTGGGCTCCCAGTCGAAGACGATGCCGCCCTGGCGCGGGCCGATCACCACCTCGGAGCCGGGCACCGCGCCCGCCTTGAACAGGGCGTCCTCGACGCCGATGCGCGCGAGCCGGTCGGCCAGGTAGCCCACCGCCTCGTCGTTGGCGAAGTTGGTCTGCCTGACCCACCGCTCGACCTTGACGCCGCGCACCTGGTAGTAGTCCTCGGCGCCGTCGCGCACGTGCTCGACGGTGAAGCCCGAGTCGTCGACCGCCTTGGGCCGGATGACCACCGGCGCCTTCTCGAGGACGGGCGCCTTGGCGCGCTCCTCCTGGACCATGCGGGCGAGCGCGAAGCCCAGCTCGCGCAGGCCCTCGCGGCTCACGGCGCTCACCTCGAAGACGGGCATCCCGCGCGCCTCGAGGTCCGCGCGCACCATGGCGGCGATGTCGCGACCGTCGGGCACGTCGACCTTGTTGAGGATGATGATCTGGGGACGCTCGGCGAGCGGCACGCCGCTGATCGCCTCGTCACCCGAGTAGGCCCGCAGCTCCGCGGAGATGACGTCGAGGTCCGTGAGCGGGTCGCGGTCGGACTCGAGGGTCGCCGTGTCGAGGACGTGCGCGATGACGGAGCAGCGCTCGATGTGGCGCAGGAAGTCGTGACCCAGGCCGCGCCCCTCGGAGGCGCCGGCGATGAGGCCGGGCACGTCCGCAACGGTGAAGCGGGTGCCGCCGGCCTCGACCACGCCCAGGTTGGGCACCAGGGTGGTGAACGGGTAGTCCGCGATCTTGGGGCGCACGCGGCTCATGGCGGCGATGAGCGAGGACTTGCCGGCGCTGGGGTAGCCCACGAGCGCCACGTCCGCGATGGACTTGAGCTCGAGGACGATGGTCGCCTCCTCGCCCGGCTCGCCCAGCAGCGCGAACCCGGGCGCCTTGCGCTTGGTGGTGGCCAGCGCGGCGTTGCCCAGTCCCCCGCGGCCGCCCGCGGCGACCACGAGCTCCGCGCCGTCGCCCACGAGGTCCGCGAGCACCTCGCCGTCCTTGGTCTTCACGAGCGTGCCGTTGGGCACGGTCAGGCGCAGGTCCGGCGCGTTGGCTCCGTGACGAAGGTCACCGGCGCCCTGCTTGCCGTTCTCCGCGGTGCGGTGGGGCGCGTGGTGGTAGTCGAGCAGGGTCGTGGCCTGCGCGTCCACCACGAGCACCACGGAGCCGCCGCGGCCGCCGTTGCCGCCGTCGGGACCGCCCAGCGGCTTGAACTTCTCACGGTGCACCGAGGCGACGCCGTGGCCTCCGTTGCCCGCGGTGACGTGCAGCGTCACCCGGTCGACGAACGTGGCCATGGCTCCTCCTAGGAATGGCGAGGGACGATGCGGGGCCGGCCCCGTGCATCGTCCCCAGCCTAGAGACGCGTCAGGGGCGCTGCCTCGCGGCGCGCCCCTGACGGAAGTGTGAGTCGAGTGTGCTTACGCCTCGACGATGTCGACGACCTTGCGGCCGCGACGCTGACCGAACTGCACCGAGCCCGCCGCGAGGGCGAAGAGGGTGTCGTCCTTGCCACGGCCCACGTTCTCACCGGGGTGGAAGTGGGTGCCGCGCTGGCGGACGATGATCTCGCCGGCGTTGACGGCCTGGCCGCCGAAGCGCTTGACGCCCAGGTACTGGGGGTTCGAATCGCGACCGTTGCGCGAGGAGCTCGCGCCCTTCTTGTGTGCCATGAGTGCTTCCTCGCTTACTTGATGCCGGTGACCTTGAGACGCGTCAGGTCCTGGCGGTGACCGATGCGCTTGCGGTAGCCCGTCTTGTTCTTGTACTTGAGGATGTCGATCTTCGGGCCGCGCTCGTCACGAATGACCTCCGCGGTCACCTTGACCTTGCCCAGCGCCGAAGCGTCCGACGTGACGGTCTCGCCGTCGACGAGCAGCACCGGAGCGAGCTCGACAGTCGAGCCGGCCTCCGCCTGCATCCGGTCGACAACGACGATGTCGCCAACGGAGACCTTCTCCTGGCGGCCACCGGCCTTCACAATCGCGTACACCATGATCTATTCCTCGTGAAACTCGTTGTTCGATCCCTGGATGGGATCCGATTCCTGCCGCAGCCGCTCCCCCGGAGGGCGCAGGCAGGGCGATGGCGCTCTCGCGCCGACGCACTAATGTACCGGCTCGACCCGCCTCGGGTCAAACCGAACGGGCGCTCAGTCCTCGGCCGGCGTGTCGCCCGAGCCGGAACGGTCGGGAAGCACCACCGGGATGTCGAGCACGGGCTCGCCCGCGCCCGTCTCCGAGGCCGCCGCGGCGACCTCGTCGTCGTGGTGGTGCGCCTTCTCCGCGGCCGCCGCGATGGACGCGAGCGTCGCCTTGACGGCGGCGCGGGCCTCCTCGCGGTCGTCCAGCGCGTGGGTCTCCCCGTGCACCGGCGCCTGGTGGTGGTGCGCGTCCTTGGGCTCGCTCGTGGACTCATCCTTGGGCGGCTCGGGCTGCGACTGCTGCTTGCCGCCGCGGCCACCGCGACCGCCGCGCGAGCGGCGCGTCTCGGGCTGCTTCTCGCTCGCCTCCGCGACGGGCTCGCCGTGGACCAGGAAGCCCCGGCCCTTGCAGTGGTCGCACGTCTCGGAGAACGCCTCGACCAGGCCCTGGCCCACGCGCTTGCGGGTCATCTGGACCAGGCCCAGGGAGGTGACCTCCGCCACCTGGTGCTTGGTCCGGTCGCGGCCCAGGCACTCGATGAGGCGGCGCAGCACGCGATCGCGGTTGGCCTCGAGCAGCATGTCGACGAAGTCGACAACGATGATGCCGCCGATGTCGCGCAGGCGCAGCTGGCGCACGATCTCCTCGGCCGCCTCGAGGTTGTTGAGGGTCATCGTCTCCTCGAGCGTGCCGCCCTTGCCGACGAACTTGCCCGTGTTGACGTCGATGACCGTCATCGCCTCGGTGCGGTCGATGACCAGCGAGCCGCCCGAGGGCAGCCACACCTTGCGGTCCATGCCCTTGGCGAGCTGCTCGTCGATGCGGGAGTCCGCGAAGACGTCGCCGGTCGCCGTGTACTTGTGCAGGCGCGGCATGAGGTCCGGCGCCACCTGGCCCACGTACATGGACAGCGAGTTCCACGTGTCGTCGCCCTGGATGGTGAGCGAGTCGAAGTCCTCGTTGAAGATGTCGCGCACCACGCGGATGGCCATGTCCGGCTCGCCGCGCAGCAGCTTGGGGGCCTTGGCGCCCGACTTGGACTCGTCGAGGATGGTCTGCCACTGGCGCTTGAGGCGCTCGACGTCGGCGCGCAGCTCCTCCTCCGAGGCGCCCTCGGCCGCGGTGCGGACGATCACGCCGGCGTCGGCCGGGATGACCTCACGGAGCAGCTTCTTGAGGCGGTTGCGCTCGGTGTCGGGCAGCTTGCGGCTGATGCCGGTGACGCCGCCGCCGGGGACGTAGACCAGGAAGCGGCCCGCGAGCGAGATCTGCGAGGTGACGCGGGCGCCCTTGTGCCCGATGGGGTCCTTGGTGACCTGCACCATGACCTGGTCGCCGGGCTTGAGCGCGAGCTCGATGCGCTTGGCCTTGCCCTCGAGGCCGGCGGCGTCCCAGTTGACCTCGCCGGCGTACAGCACCGCGTTGCGGCCGCGGCCGATGTCGATGAACGCGGCCTCCATGCCGGGCAGCACGTTCTGGATGCGGCCCAGGTACACGTTGCCCGCCATGGACTGCTGCGCCTGGTGCGACACGTAGTGCTCGACCAGGACGTCGTCCTCGAGGACGCCGATCTGCACGCGGCCGTCCTTCTCGCGCACCACCATGGAGCGCTTGACGGACTCGCGGCGGGCCAGGAACTCGGCCTCGGAGATCACCGGGCGGCGGCGCTGGCCGTCGCGCGAGTCGCGGCGGCGCTGGCGCTTGGCCTGCAGGCGCGTGGAGCCCTGGAGCTGATCGTCGGAGCCGGAGCCGCCCGAGCCGCCCGAGCCGGAGCCCGATCCGGACCCGCCGGACGAGGAGCCCGACCGCGATCCACGACGGCGACGACGACGGCGCGAGCCGCCCTCGCCGGACTCGTCGTCCGAGCCGGCGTCGTCGGCGGAGTCCGCCGCGTCGGTCGAGGCGTCGTCCCCGGACCCGGCGTCGCCGCGCTCGAGGGCGTCGCCCTCGCCGGACTCGCCCTGCGCGGGGTCGCCCTGCGCCGACTCGCCGTCGCCCTCGCCGGGCGTGCGCTTCTTGCCGCGCCCGCGGCCGCCGCGCCGACGGCGGCGGCGCGAGCCGCCCTCGCCGGACTCGTCGCCCGCGTCGTCGGACGCGCCGGAGCCGTCGCTGGAGCCTTCAGAGCCGCCCTGCGCGTCACCCTGGGCATCGCCCTTGGCGTCGCCCTTCGCGTCGCGGTCGCGCTGCGGCGCGTCGCCGGAGGCGTCCTTCGCGGCCGGGGCCTCGGCGGGAGCCTTCGCGCCGTCGCCCTCGGCGGGCTTGGCCTTCTTCTTCTTGGCGCCGCCGGACTTCTTCTTCTTGGGCGCCGCCTCGCCGTCGGCCGGAGCATCGCCGGCCGGAGCATCGTCCCTGGCCGCCTTGGACCTCGACGCCTTGGGCTTGTCCTCGGCGGGCTTCTCCGCGGGGGCCGCCGGGGCGGCGAACGCGGGCTGGGTCGCCGGCTGGGCCGCGGCCGGCGGACCGGCGGGGGCCGATGCACGGCGGGGGCGGGCGGGCTCGGGCGCCTGGAACAGGGGTGCCGTGACCGGTGCGGTGGTGTTGTTGTCCTCGCTCAACGCGGGTACCTCGAATCGAGACCCTCCACATCGGGTCCCGACCTCATCGTCGTTCGCGGCTCGCCTCGGGCGGCCACGGAAGTCTGCTGGTCGCGTCAGTCAACCGTCACGAGCGCCTATCCCCGATGTCCCCGGGGCGAGCCTCGCGGGACCGGACGGGACTGGCAGCTGCGGTGCCGCTGACCTGCCGCGGGTGGACGCCCCATGTGGCCGGGCGCCTGTCCTGCCGACCATTCTGTCACATGACGCCCCGCAGACCTATTCTTTGCCTTCCCGCGGCGCGGCGGGCGGGCCCGCCCGTGTCATCAACGCCCCTGGTGCGCCACTAGACTGAAGGGCAGCCAGGGACCTTCGTCCCCCCACGCTCACGAGCGCCCGCGAGTAGCGTGAATGACAACTTCGTTGAGGAGGTCCCCGCTCATGGAAGCCCTCGAGCTCGCGCGGTGGCAGTTCGGCGTCACGACCGTCTACCACTTCATCCTCGTGCCGCTCACCATCGGACTCTCGGTCCTGGTGGCGATCCTGCAGACCGCCTGGGTCCGCACCGGCAAGGAGAAGTACCTGCGGCTGACCAAGTTCTACGGGAAGCTGCTGCTCATCAACTTCGCGCTGGGCATCGCGACCGGAATCGTGCAGGAGTTCCAGTTCGGCATGAACTGGTCCGAGTACTCGCGGTTCGTCGGCGACGTCTTCGGCGCGCCGCTCGCCATGGAGGCGCTGCTCGCCTTCTTCCTCGAGTCCACGTTCCTGGGCCTGTGGATCTTCGGCTGGGACCGGCTGCCCAAACGGCTGCATCTGGCCACCGTGTGGCTGTTCTCCATCGGCACCGTGCTGTCCGCGTACTTCATCATCGCGGCCAACTCGTGGATGCAGCACCCCGTGGGTGCGGAGTACAACCCGGAGACCGGCCGCGCGGAGATGACCGACATCATCGCGGTGCTCACCAACAACACGACGCTCGTGGCGTTCCCGCACGTCATCGCGACCGCGTTCCTGGTGGCCGGCACGTTCGTGGGCGGCATCGCCGTCTACTGGATGGTGCGGCGCTCGCGCGAGGACCGGCAGCACGCCGACCTGCCGATGTACCGCACCGCCGCCCGGTTCGGCGCGTGGGTGATGATGATCTCCGGCGTCGCCGTGATCGTCACCGGCGACGTCCAGGCGAAGCTCATGTTCGAGCAGCAGCCCATCAAGATGGCCGCGGCCGAGGCGCTCGTCGAGACGCCCGACGGCCCGGCCCCCTTCTCCCTGCTGTCGATCGGCAACCTCGCCGGCGACGATCCGGGATCGGTGAGCCACGTCATCGAGATCCCCGGCCTCACGTCCTACCTGGCGACGGGAGACTGGAACGGCGAGGTCCTGGGCCTGAACGAGCTCCAGGAGATCTACGCCGAGCGCTACGGCGCGGTCGACGCGAACGGCGACGAGATCGAGTACCGGCCCAACCTGCTGGTCACCTACTGGTCGTTCCGCCTCATGATCGGCCTCGCGGCGTTCTCCGCCGCGCTCGCGCTGGGCATCCTGTGGTTCACCCGCAAGAAGAGCCCGGGCATGCCGGGGTGGATGAAGACCCTCGCGCTCGTGTCGCTGCCCATGCCGTACCTGGCCGCGAGCTTCGGCTGGATCTTCACGGAGATGGGCCGCCAGCCGTTCGTGGTCGCGCCCAACCCGACCGGCTCGGATCAGATCATGCTCATGACCATGTTCGGCGTCTCCTCCTCCGTGAGCATGGGCGAGGTGCTCACCTCGTTCGTCCTGTTCACGGTCGTGTACGCGGTGCTCGGCGTGTTCTGGTTCCGCCTGATCCAGCGCTACGCGGTCGAGGGCGCCCCCCAGGTCGCCGAGCCCGCCGTCCAGTCCGACGACGACGACACGGCCAAGCCGATGTCGTTCGCGTACTAAGGAGTCCCCGCTCATGGATCTCGCACTCGTCTGGTTCATCCTCATCGCGGTCCTGTGGACCGGATACCTGGTGCTCGAGGGCTTCGACTTCGGCGTGGGCATGCTCATGCCCATCATCGGCAGGTCCAACAAGGGCCGCCGCGTGGTGCTCAACACCATCGGCCCCGTGTGGGACGGCAACGAGGTGTGGCTGCTCACCGCGGGCGGCGCGACCTTCGCGGCCTTCCCCGAGTGGTACGCGACCATGTTCTCCGGCTTCTACCTGCCGCTGCTGATCATCCTGCTCGCGCTCATCGTGCGCGCGGTCGCGATCGAGTACCGCGGCAAGATCAACGACGAGTCGTGGCGCGCGCGCTGGGACTGGGTGATCATCGGCTCCGCCTGGGTCCCGTCGATCCTGTGGGGCGTCGCGTTCGCCAACCTGGTGCGCGGCGTCAACCTGGACGCGGACCACCAGTACGCGGGCAACTTCTTCGACCTGCTCCACCCGTTCGCCCTGCTGGGCGGCCTGGTGACGCTCACCCTGTTCCTGTCGCACGGCTCGATCTTCCTGTCGCTCAAGACCGACGGGGAGATCCGCGAGCGCGCCGAGGCGTTCGCCAGGAAGGCGTCGCTCGTCGCGGTCGCCGTCGCCGCCGTGTGGGCCCTGTGGGCGCAGCTCGCCTACTCGCGCAACGCCTGGACGTGGGGCGCGCTCGTGGTCGCCGCCGTCGCGCTCATCGGCGCGTGGGTGTCCTCGCTCCAGGGCCGCTTCGGCTGGGCGTTCGCCTCCAACGCGGTCGCGATCATCGGCGCGGTGACGCTCATCTTCGGCGCCATGTACCCCAACGTCATGCCCGCGCTCGAGCCCGCGAACTCGCTCACGCTCGACAATGCATCGTCCACGGACTACACGCTCACGGTGATGACCTGGGTCGCGGCGATCATGACCCCGGTGGTGCTCGCCTACCAGGCGTGGACCTACTGGGTGTTCCGCCGCCGCCTGTCGCTCGAGCACATCCCCGAGCACACCGAGCTCACGTTCCTCAAGCGCTAGGGAGCCCATGCGTCCACTCGATCCGCGGCTGGTCCGCAGGATCGGCCCGGCCCGCCGCTACATCATCGTGACGGCGGGCCTCGGCTTTGCCACGGCCGTGCTGATCCTGCTGCAGGCCCTCCTGCTCGCGCGCCTGCTCGCGCCCGTCCTCGCCCCCGCGCCCCTCGACGGGGACGGCCTGGGCTGGTGGGGCCGCCTGGTGCCCGAGTCGACCCGCACCCTCGAGACGGGCCTGGCGTGGCTCGCCTGCGTGGTCGCCCTGCGCGTGCTGCTCGCCTGGCTCCAGGAGCGGCTCGCGCACCGCGCGGGCGTGGCCGTCATCTCGCAGCTGCGCGAGGCGGTGGTCGCGCACGTCGCCACCCTGGGCCCCCGGTGGGCGGCGAGCGGCCGCGGCACGGACGTCGCGACCCTCGTGACGCGCGGCCTCGACGACCTGCTCCCCTACTTCGTGCGGTACCTCCCCCAGCTCGCGCTGTCCGCGACCGTCACGCCCGTGATGATCGTCGTGGTGCTCGGGCTGGACTGGCTGTCCGCGGTCATCGTGGTTACGACGCTGCCGCTGGTGCCGGTCTTCATGGTGCTCGTGGGCCTGCTCACCCGTGAGCGCTCCGAGCGCCACCTCGCCGCGATGCAGCGCCTGGGCACCCGCACGCTCGACCTCATCGAGGGCCTGCCGACGCTGCGCGCGCTCGGTCGCGAGCGCGGCCCCGCCGCCCGCGTGCGGGCGCTCGGCGAGGCGCAGGCCAAGGCCACCATGGGCTCCCTGCGCATCGCGTTCCTGTCGGGCATGGTGCTCGAGCTGCTCACCACGCTCGCCGTCGCGATCGTCGCGGTGACCATGGGCTTTCGGCTCATCGGCGGCGGGATCGGCATCGAGACCGCCCTCGCGGTGCTGGTCCTCGCCCCCGAGGCGTACCTGCCGCTGCGCAACGTGGGCTTCCACTTCCACGCGTCCGCGGACGGCCTCGCCGCCGCCGACTCGGCGTTCGGCCTGCTCGAGGATCCCTCCGCCGCGGCCGCGCGCCGGGGCCTGGGCGCCGCGCCGGAGCTGCGCGGCGCCACGCTCGAGGTCGAGGGCCTCGCGGTCGCCACGCCGGACGGCCGCCGCCTCGCTCCCGGATCCCTGTCCTTCCAGGCGGAGCCGGGCCGCATCACCGCGCTGCGGGGCCCCAACGGGGACGGCAAGTCCACCGCGCTGCTCGCGGTCGCCGGCCTGCTGGCCCCCGATGAGGGCCGGGTGGCCGTGGACGGCAGGACCGTCCTGAGCGCCGATGCGGCGGTCGAGGAGTCCTCCTGGCTCGCCCAGGTCGCGTGGGTGCCGCAGCGCCCCGACCTGGGTCCGGAGGGACGCACCCTGAGCCTGGGCCAGCGCCAGCGCCGCGCTCTCGAGCGCGCCTTCACCTCGGGCCGCCCGCTGGTGCTCCTCGACGAGCCCACCGCGCACCTGGACCGCGCCTCCCGTGCGCAGATCCTTGCGCGCCTGCGCGCGCTCACCGCGGCCGGCGCCACCGTCGTGGTCGCGACCCACGAGGCGGAGGTCCTCGAGGAGGCCGATGCGGTGGTCGACGTGACGGCGGTCCTCGCGTGAGCGCGGCGACCCGGGCGGGCCGCCCGGCCCCCGGCGCGGGCGCGGCCCCGGCGACCCGTGCATCGTCCCCCGAGCCCGACCGCCGCGTCCTGGCGCGGGCGCTGCGCGACACCGGCGTGCGGCCCTGGCCCGTCATCCGCGCCGTGCTCGCCGGCACCATGGCGCTCGGCTCCGCCGTGGGCCTCGCGGCGACCGCGGCGTGGCTCATCGCCCGCGCCGCGCAGATGCCCTCCCCCGCGGACATCGCGCTCGCGGCGACGGTGGTGAGGTTCTTCGGCATCAGCCGCGGGCTGTTCCGCTACCTCGAGCGCCTCGCGAGCCACGACACGGCGCTGCGCGGCGTGGTCGAGCTGCGCGAGCGCGCCTACGACCGGCTCGCGGCCTCCGGCGCCCGCACGGTGCTGGGGCTGCGCCGCGGCGACCTGGTCGCGCGCATGGGCGCCGACCTCGACGCCGTGGGCGACGCGGTGGTGCGCGCGCTCATCCCCGTGGGCGTGGCCGTCACCGTGTCGACCATCGCGGTCGCGATCGTGGGCGTCATCACGCCCGTCGCGGGCGTCGCCCTGGCCGCGTGCCTGCTGCTCGCGGCGGTCGTGCCGGCGGTGCTCACCCACCGCTCCGCGCGGATCGCCGCGGTCGCGGGCACCCGCGCCCGTGCCGAGGTGACCGCGACTGCCCTGTCTGCGATGGACGGCGCCGCGGAGCATCGCGTGTGGGGCGAGACGCGGGCCGCGGCTTCCGCGCTCGAGGACGCCGACCGCGACGCCGAGCACGCCCAGGAGCTGGCCGCCCGGCCGGCCGCGCTCGCCGCTGGGTCCCAGGCGCTGTTCTCCGGCCTCGCCCTCATCGCGCTCGTGGCCATCGCCATCCTCGCGGTCCAGTCCGGGGAGCTCGGCGGCCCGCTCGCGGCCGTTGTCGCGCTCCTGCCGCTGGCGGCGTTCGAGGCCGTCGACGCCGTGCCAGCGGCGGCGATGCAGTACCACCGCTCGGCGGCCGCCGCCCGGCGACTGTCCGCGTTCGACGGCGCCGGGGCGGGCTCCGACGCCGACCGTCACCGTGCATCGTCCACCCTCGACCTGGACGGGCTGCGGGCCGCCTGGCCCGGCATGGAGCCCACCCGGCCCGTCACCGCGACCGTGCGGCCGGGCGAGGTGCTCGCGGTCATCGGGCGCTCGGGCGTGGGCAAGACGACCCTGCTCACCACGCTGGCGGGGGCCCTCGAGCCCGCGTCCGGGAGCGTGCGGCTCGACGGGGAGCCCGCGGGCGAGGCGGACACCGGCGTGGTGGCCGCGATGACCGCGGAGGACGCGCACGTGTTCGGCACCACGGTGCTGGAGAACCTGCGGGTCGCGCGCGGCGACGTGTCCGAGGCGCAGGCGTGGGACGCGCTCGACCTCGTGGGGCTCGCGCCGTGGGTGCGGGGGCTGCCCGACGGGCTGGAGACCGAGGTGGGGCCGGGCGGCCACAGCGTGTCCGGCGGCGAGCGGCGGCGCCTGCTGCTCGCGCGCGCGGCCCTGTCCCCCGCGCCCGTCCAGCTGATCGACGAGCCGGCCGAGCACCTGGACGACGACGGCGCGACCGCGCTGCGCGCGATGGTCGCCCGCTGGCGCGGCCAAGGCCGTACCGTGGTGCTCGTCACCCACGACCACTCCCTGCTGGACGTGGCCGACCAGGTGGTGGACCTTGACTGACCGCGCCGCGGCCGTTGACGGGGCCACTGCCGCCTACCCGACTGTTCCCCACCCGACCGTTGCCGACCCGACTGTTCCCCACCCGACCGAGGAGGACGTGCCCGTGTCCGACGCGCTGACCGATGCGATCGTGGCCCTCAACGCGCAGCTGGACCTGCCGCACGTGCTGGACCGGTTCCTCGCGGCGGCCACGGACCACACGGGCGCGAAGTACGCCGCGATCAACGTGCTCGACGCCGAGGGCGTGAGCGTCGACTTCCACTACCGGGGCATGTCCGCGGAGGTGTGGCAGCGGCTGGGGCGTGCCCCCAACTCGGTGGGCGTGCTGCACCAGATCCCCGCCGAGGGCGTGCTGGTGCTCGAGGACCTCACCCAGCACCCCGCGTTCGGCGGGCTGCCGCCCGGTCACCCGCCCATGGGGTCCTTCATGGGCGCCTCGCTCAAGGTGCGCGGCTCCGTCTTCGGCTACCTGTACCTCGCGAGCAAGGACGGCGGCTTCACCGCCCGCGACCAGGAGGTGGTGGGCGCGCTGGCGGCCGCCGCATCGGTCGCGATCGACAACGCCCAGCTGTACGCGAAGGCGCTCGAGCGCGAGCGCTGGCTCGCGGCCTCCCAGGACATCACCACCGCGCTGCTGGCGGACCCGAGCAGCGAGGAGGCGTTCGACGAGATCGTCACGGCCGCCAAGGACCTCGCGGGCGCGAGCCACGCGGCGCTCGTGCTGCCCGGCGTCGACGGCGCGTGGACCATGGAGATCACCACGGGCGAGCGCGCGCACGAGCTGCTCGGGCTCGACCTGCCGCAGGAGGGCCAGGCGGTGAAGGCCATTCACTCCGGGATGGGCATCATCTCCGCGGAGCCGCCGGGCACCTACGTGCTCGAGGTGGTGTCGACCTTCGGCCCCTCGCTGTACGCGCCGCTGCGCGCCGAGCACCGCACCGTGGGCCTGCTCATGCTGTGGCGCGACCGCGGCATGGCGGCCTTCGCCCCCGAGGACCTCGCGATCGCCCAGCGCTTCGCCAACCAGGCCGCGATGGCGCTGTCCGTCGCGGAGCTGTCGCACGTGCGCAACATGACGCAGATGCTCGAGGAGCGCCAGCGCCTCGCCGACGACCTGCACGACTTCGTGTCGCAGGAGCTGTTCGCCACCGCGATGCAGATCGAGGCTGTCGCGGACGAGGTCTCCCCCTCCCAGCGCGAGCGCCTGGTGCGCACGCTGGGACACATCAAGCGCGCGCAGCACGAGGTCCGCGGCGTGATGGGCACGCTCGCCGGCCAGCGCACCTCCGAGCCCATCTCCGAGCGGATCCGGCGCGAGCTGGTGATGGCGCAGGACTCGCTGGGCTTCACCCCAGTGGTGCAGGTCGACTGGGCCGAGGTGTCGCACGCAATCGCGGGCGACCCCACGCTGTCCGACGACGTGGTCGCCGTGCTGCGCGAGATGCTCTCCAACGTGGCCCGGCACTCGGGTGCGACGGCCGTGACCATCTCGCTCGACGCGCCCAAGGGCCGTCTCGTGGTGCAGGTGACCGACGACGGGATCGGCCCCGGCGGGGCGACCAACCGTCACTCGGGGACGTCGAACCTCGCGAACCGCGCGCTGCGCCGCAACGGCACCTTCACGCTCGCGCCGGTGCGCCCCAAGGCCGAGCGGCCGGGCACCGTGGCCGAGTGGAACGTGGAGGCGGCTGGCTGAGGCCCGGCCCGCCACCGCGGGGCTGCGCGCGCCGCTCGCGCTGCTCCCGCGTCACTGCTCCACACACGCCACCGCGAAACCGCCGCGGATTCGCTGATATCCGCGCGACACGCCGTCGACACGCCGAGCGGTGTGTGGAGCAGTGTCGAAAACGTGTGGAGGGGTGACGCGGTCCGGGACGGAGAGGTCAGCCGCGGAAGGAGTGCGCGCGCTTGGCCGTCGCCCAGGCGACCACCTGGGTGCGGCGCTGCAGGCCCATCTTCGCGAGCACCGAGGTGACGTGGTTCTTCACGGTCTTCTCGGCGATGCCCAGCTTCTCGGCGATCTCGCGGTTCGCCAGGCCGGCGCCCACGAGGTCGAGCACGCGACGCTCCATGGGGGTGAGGCGGGCGACCACGTCGTCCTCGTGGACGGTGATGTGCTGGCCGTGCTCACGACCGGTGGCCGCGTCGCGGACCGCCTGGAGCACCTCGGGCGAGCCGGCGGTCTTCGCGAGGAACACGTCGGCGCCGGCCGCGCGGGCGGCGGCGCGCGCCTCGTCGTCGTCGTAGCTGGTGAGCACCACGATGCGGGTGTCGGGCAGCTTGTGGCGGACGTGGCTGATGACGTCCAGGCCGGTGCCGTCGGGCAGGCGCAGGTCGGAGAGGATCACCTGAGGACGCACGGCCTCGGCGCGGCGCACCGCCTGCGCGACCGTGGAGGCCTCGGCGACGACGGCGATGCCGTCCGCACGCTCGAGAATGTCGCAGATCCCTCGCCGGACGACCTCGTGATCGTCAAGAACCAGCACTGTGATGTCAGACATACCCGGAATGCTACCGCGTCTAGGACCTTTGCCCCTCACGACGCGCAGCCCATCTCCGCTGGCATCGCGCGCACCAGTGCGTCGACCGCCCGCCGATGGTCTCGCGCCGCAGCGCCGAGCCGCACCGCGAGCACGGCTCCCCCGCCCTCCCGTACGCCTCGAGCGAGCGCGAGAAGTACCCGGATTCCCCGTTCACATTGACGTACAGGGCGTCGAAACTGGTGCCTCCCTGGGCGAGCGCGCGTCCCATCACCTCACGCACGGCCTCGAGCAGCGTGCGCGCGGACGATGCGGTGACGGCCCTGGCGGGACGCTCCGGGTGGACGCGGGCGAGCCAGAGCGCCTCGTCGGCGTAGATGTTGCCGATCCCGCTCACGACCGTCTGATCGAGCAGGACCTGCTTGATGCCCCGGGTCCCGCGCCGGAGGGCGCGCGAGGCGGCGACCAGGTCGAGCGCCGGGTCGAGCGCGTCGCGCCCGATGTGGGCCACGGAGGCGGGCAGCACGGGCATCGACGTCCCGAGCCCGCCCGGGCCGCCGTCGGGGGTCGCGACGAGCGGCTCGGCGTGCAGGTAGCCGAACGTGCGCTGGTCGAGGAAGTCGAGGGTGAGGTCGGGCTCGGCGAGCGTGAGGCGGGCCCGACAGTGCCGGTGCGGCTCCGGAGCCTCGCGGCCCACGGCGTCGTGGACTCGGAACTGGCCCGACATGCCCAGGTGGGCCGACAAGGCGAGGACGGGCGGCGCGGAGGCGCGCGGCGCATCGTCCACGGACCCTGCATCGTCCACGGCCCCTGCCCCTGCCCCTGCATCGTCCTCGGACAACTCCGCCCAGAGGAACTTGCCCCGGCGGACCAGCCGCGCGAGGCGCGCGCCCTCGACCAGGGCGGCGAACTCGGCGGCGCCCCCGGGCAGGAGCCGCACGCACGAGTCGCGGCGGATCTCGACGCGGGAGATGCGGGCGCCGGTCACGAGCGCGGCGAGGCCCTGCCGGACGGTCTCGACCTCGGGCAGCTCAGGCACGGGTCAACTCAAGCACAGCCCGACTCCAGCACGGCCCAACTCCAGGACAGTGCGGATCGACCTCCGCGCACCGCGGGCACGCGCGGGCCCGCGGATCAGGTGGCGGAGACGTCGGTGAGCGAGGCGTACGCCTGCGCGGCGGCCTCCTGCTCGGCGTGCTTCTTGGCCGTGCCGGTGCCGGTGCCGCGCGGCTCGCCCTTGAGCAGGACGGTGGCGGTGAAGAGGCGGGCGTGGTCGGGGCCCTCGCCCACGACGTCGTAGACGGGCGCGCCCAGGCCGCGCTCGGCGCAGGCCTCCTGGAGCGACGTCTTCCAGTCGAGCGCGACGCCGGAGGTGGCGGCGGCCGCGATCAGGTCGCCCACGTGCCGCATCACCGCGGTGCGGGCGACCTCGAGGCCGTGCGTGAGATAGATGGCGCCCAGGATCGCCTCGAAGGCGTCGCACAGGATCGAGTCCTTGTCGTGGCCGCCGGTGGTCCGCTCGCCCTTGCCCAGCAGGACGCAGGGTCCCAGCTCGAGCGCGCGGGCGGCCTTGGCGAGGGAGCGCTGCGAGACGATCGCGGCGCGCATCTTCGCGAGCTCGCCCTCGGGCAGGTCGGGGTGGGTGCGGTATAGGTGCTCGGTCACCACGACGCCCAGCACCGAGTCGCCCAGGAACTCCAGGCGCTCGTTGGTGGGCAGGCCGCCGGCCTCGTAGGCGAACGACCGGTGAGTGAGCGCGAGCACGAGCAGATCGGGATCGATGTCGACCCCCACCCGGGCGATCAACGCGTCAGCGGCGTCGTGTCCGGGTGTCATCTGCTCGTGCTCGCGGAAGGCTCGGTAACTCAGCCCTCGTGCTCGGTGCGCAGCGCCTCGACGTACTGGCGGCCGTTGTAGGCGCCGCACGACGGGCACGCGGTGTGCTGCAGCTTGAGGGCCTTGCACTGGGGGCACGTAGCGGTGTTGGCAGCGGTGGTCTTCCACTGCGAACGACGCGCACGGGTGTTGCTGCGCGACATCTTGCGCTTCGGAACAGCCACAGCTAACTCTCTTTCTCGTCGAACAGTCTCTGGAGGGTCGACCACCGGGGGTCGAGGTCCTCGTGGGCGTGCTCCGGATCGTCCGCGAGCCGCGCGCCACACTGGTCGCACAGCCCCGGGCAGTCCGGGGTGCACAGCGGCGTGAACGGGAGGCTCGTCACCACCGCGTCCGTCACCACCGTTTCGAGTTCCAGGACATCGCCCTCGAGCTCGAACAGGTCCTCCGCGTCCCCTTCATCCTCGTCGCGCTCGGCGTCGGGATAGGCGAACAGCCCCTGCACGGGCGCGGCCACATCGTGGCGCACCGTGTCGAGACAGCGTCCGCACTCCCCCGTCGCTTGCGCGATGACGGTTCCGGAGACCCAGATGCCCTCCTGCACCGACTCGAGGCTCAGGTCGAGCCGCACGTCGGAACCGGCGGGCACCCCGATGAGATCCGTGCCGAGGTCCGTGGGGGCCGGGAACGTCGTGTCCACCATCCGCTGGGCGCCGGGGCGTCCCATCAGATCGCGCACTACGAGGTCGAACGGTGAGGTCGCAGGGTGGTGTGCCACGTGCGCCTCCCGAGTCGTTCCGGCCCTTGAGGACCACGGCCCGCGCCTCACGGCAGGGCCAGCGCAATACTGTACGCGATGGAGGGCTCCCACTCAAGTCGGGCGCCCCTGGACGATGCGCGGGTTCAGACCCGCTCGCGCTCCTCCGCCGCGACGGCGGCGGAGACGGCGTCCACGACGCCGTCCGGGACGTACCGGGAGATGCTGCCGCCGTGGCGCGCGATGTCCCGCACGAACGACGAGGCGACGTGGCTGAGCGCGTTGTCACCCGTGATGAACACCGTCTCGATGCCCGTCATGGAGCGGTTCATGAGCGCCATGGGGCGCTCGTAGTCGTAGTCCGTGCCGCCGCGCAGGCCCTTGACGATCACGCCGGCGCCCACCTCGCGGCAGAAGTCCACGAGCAGCCCGTCCACCGGCATGACGTCCACGCCCTCGAGCGGGGACACGGCCCGCCGGGCGAGCTCCACCCGGGCGCCCACGTCGAGCATGGGGGTCTTGGCGGTGTTGTGGGCGACGGCGACGATCACCCGGGAGAACATGGCTCGCGCGCGGGTCGCGATGTCCACGTGTCCCCAGGTGACGGGGTCGAACGAGCCGGGAAAGACGGCGGTGGTCATGGCACGAACCTATCGTTCGCCGGGGTCGCCCTCCAAAGCGCCTGGCACGGCCTCCGCGTAGTGGATCGCGGTCTCCCCGTAGGCCTTGCTGGCGACGGGCTCGAGGCCCGCGGGCCACGGCGCGTCGCCCGCGCGGGCGGACCACTCGAGCACCACGGCACCCCCGGGGACGATGCGCGGGGCCAGGGCCGCGAGCACCGCGGCCAGGTCCGTGGCCGGGATGTCGTAGGGCGGATCCGCGAGCGCGAGGTCCCACTCCTGATCCCCGCGGGAGAGGAAGGTGGCCGCCCGCTCCTTGGCGACCTGGACGCGTCCCCCGGCGCCCAGGTCGCGGACGTTGCCGCGGATGACCCCGGCGGCCCGCGCATCGGCCTCGACGAAGGTCGCGGAGGCCGCGCCCCTGCTGAGGGCCTCGAGCCCCAGGGCGCCGGAGCCGGCGAACAGGTCGAGCACGCGCGCGCCGCGCAGCAGGTCGGCGTGGTCGAGGCGGCTGAACACGGCCTCGCGGACGCGGTCGGTCGTGGGGCGGGTGCCGCGCGGGGGGACGGCGATGCGCCGGCCTCCCCACTCGCCCGCGATGATCCTGGTCATGGGGCCAGCGTAGGGGGCGGCGGCGCGGTGCGCTCCTGCGCACTTCTCCGCGCGGCTACGCCGCGGGCACGCAGATGCGCACCGTCGCGGGGGTCCCTGCGACGACGGATCCGCCGGCGCCGCGCCCGGTCACCAGCAGCGAGTCGCCGTCCGCGACCGCCGAGCCGGGCGTGACGCTCACGTCCGCGAGCGTGAGCCCCGCGAACGGCGGCACCGTCGTGTCGAGTCGCAGGCTCCAGGCGAGGGGAGCGGCGGAGTCGGTGGTGATCGTGACGACGGCGCACGGCCGCTGCCCCTGCACGACGGACTCGACCGCGATGGCCACTCCCTGGACCTCGGTCGTGATCACGCCCGCGAACGGATTGTCATCCCAGTAGCCGGCCGACACGACCGCGGTGACGGCGACCTGGTCGGTCCAGGCCGCGGAGGTCCGCGTCGTCGCGAGGCCGGCGATCGCGAGGAACGCGACAGCCAGGCTCGTCACCGCCGCAGTCGCCGCCGCGCGCCGCGTCATGGCGCGCGCTCCGCGCGGCGCCGGCCGCTCCAGGCGAGAATCCCACCGGCACCCAGCGCAGCGACCGCGAGCGCCACGAGCGGCCAGCGCACGGCGCCGCCGGTTGCGGAGAGTTCCCCGGCCTGCATCAGCGTCACGAGGCCGACCGCGGTGCCCGTGCCGGAGGCGAGCCGGGGCAGCGACGCCGTCACGGTGAACGTGTAGCCGCCGGCCTCCACGCGCTGCCCGGCGGCGCCGGGCGTGACGTCGATGCACCCGTCCGCCGCGCACAGGGCCGCGGAGATGTCGAGTTCGCGGGCGATGCCACTGAGCTCGATCCACTCCGAGCTCGTGACCACGGCGTCCACCGGCACGTCCAGCGCAGCGGTGCCGGTCGCGACGTCGCCGGGGCCGAGCGTGCCCAGGTCCACCGTGGCGGCCGCGGAGATGGGCGCGGCGTACGTCGTGCGCGCCTGCGTCGCGGCGAGCGCCAGCGTCGCGACGGCGAAGACGGCGACGGCCGCGGCGACGAGCGCAGCCCTGCTCACCGCTCCCCCGCCCCCGTCGCCGGCTCGGCGACCGTCGGGCGATCCCCGGCCCGTGCATCGTCCCCGGAAACGGCGGGGCGGCGCGGATCGCGCAGCAGCGCGAGCACGACGAGCGCCGCCACTCCTGCCAGCCCGGGGATCACGACGCCCGGCGTGCCCAGGGACATCACCCAGCGCCCCAGCTCAGGCACCTGCACCTGCGGCGTCCAGACGGGCCCCTCACCCACGTAGGGGACGGGATCATCGTCGTCGTTCGCGTCGCCACGCATCACGATCTCCCAGGCCTCGCCCTCGACCTCGATCGAGACGATGCGGTGGGTGACCAGGACGCCCGTCTGGGGGCTCACCATGGTTGCCACGTCACCGACGGCAAGGTCCGCAGGCGCGGCGCGGGTCGCGATGAGCAGGTCGCCGGTCATGATCTGGGGCTCCATCGAGCCCGAGATGACGATGAGCGGCTTGACCAGGCCCACCTGGGTCGCGGCCCACAGCCCGCCCGAGAGCACGCCGACGGAGGCGGCCACCCAGAGGGCGGCGCCGCCGAGGGTGCGCAGCACGCGCGTGAGCGTCACAGACGGAGGCGAGGGGGCCGGGTCAGGACGCGGTGCCGGTGAAGCTCAGGAAGAAGGAACCCGTGGCGCCCACGTAGCTGCGATCCCAGTCGGGTGCCGTCACCGTGACCGTCGCGGCGTACTCGGCGTAGACGCCGGTCGAGGCGTCGTAGGCGGCCAGGACGACGCCGTCCGTGTCGGTCACCGCGACATCCGCGGGGTCGTCGGCGTCGGAGGCGGTGAGGTCCAGCGTGCCGTCGAACAGGTCGCCGACGAGGGTCACCCCCGGCGTCGCCAGGGTGATCTCGGTCGAGCCCGCGTTGCGGAGGAGGACGTCGAACTGGCGCACCTCGCCCGGCAGGAGGTCCTCGAACTCCGCGACGTCGATGACCACGACTCCCGAGGTGTCGCTGGCCTCATCATCGTTCGCGTCCTCCCAGGAGACTCCGCCGTCGGCGCTTCCCTGGAGGTCGAAGGTCGCGGCCGAGGCGTCGGCCACGAACAGGACGGTGTCGGTCCAGGCGGCGGAGGTGGCGACCGCGCCGATGCCGACGACCGCGATGCCTGCGAGGGTGATCTTGAGTGCGGTGCGGCGCTTGCCGCTCTGGTCGTGGGGCATGGGGCTCTCCTCAGCGCACGTGGGATGTGAACCGGAGACCGGCGCCCGTGTACGCACCGACCAGCGGTAACGGCATTATTACGACGCCGCCACCCCCCGCGTCAAACCGTGTGACACAGGTCACACGGGCGGGCGCCGATCGCATCGGAGCGAGCTAGCCGATGCGGCGCATCACCTCGAGGCACGCGCGCACGTTGTGATACGGGTCCCTCCAAGGTCCCATCTTCACGTCGCCGGCACCCTCGGTCATCACCCGGTTGTCGGGGTCCAGCCGGGCGTGCCAGTCGCCGTGCTCGCGGTCGACCAGGTGTCGCTCGATGAAGTCCCAGGCGCGGATGGCCGCGGCGCGATCCTCGCGACGGCCGCCCAGCTCGTAGGCGGCGAGCCATCCGACCACGCCCTCGGCCTGCGTCCACCAGTGGCGCTCGCGGTCAACGGCGCCGGTGTGGTCGCCCAGGTAAGGAACGGCGCCGTCGGCCTCGAGCGCGCGCTCCCGCACGGCCTCGGCGAGGTCGAGGGCGACGCGGCGCGCACGGCGTTCGAGCCCCGCGTCCGCGATGCCCGCCGCCGCGATCTCCCGCCAGGCCTCCTGCACCAGCCAGGACGCCTCGAGGTCGTGTCCGTAGGTCACCGCGTCCGAGAGCGGGCGCCACCGGCGGTCGAAGTAGACGGCCGCATGGGGGAAGGGCTCGGCGCGCACCACGTTGTTGAGGAACGTGCGCAGCAGCGCCGTAAGGGACGCGGCCACGCGGGCGTCGCCGCTCGCGCGCAGCAGCTCGGTGAGCGCCTCGAACACGTGGATCTGGGTGTTGGTGGTACGAGGAACCGTGGGGTCGGCGTCGGACAGCGCGGTGCGGTCCGTCGGGGTCCAGTCGCGGGCGAGGGCCTCGGCGTAGCCGCCGCGCTCCTCGTCGAGCGCCGCGGCCTCGAGGGCGCGCGCGAGCCACAGGGCACGGTCGAGCGCCTCGTCGTCGCCGGCCACCCGCGACCACCGCGCCAGGGCGAGGATGGCGAAGGCCTGCGCGTACACCTGCTTGCGGTCGTCGAGCACGGCGCCGTCGCCCGCGGTCGCCCAGTAGACGCCCCCGTAGCGCGGGTCCCACATCCGGTCGACCAGGGTGCCCAGGGCGAGGCGGGCGGTGGTGAGGTAGCGCTCACGGCGTTCGGGGAGCGCCTCCGCGGCCGCGGCGAACGCCCACAGGATGCGCGCCGCCACCACCGAGTGGCGCGGCCCGTCCCGGTACTCGAGGTCCCGCGTGACGACGCCGCGGAGGTTCCCGTCGGCGTCGAACGCATGCCGCTCCCAGAAGGGCAGGATGCCGTCCGTCAGCTGCGCCTGCGCCAAGGCGCGCAGGCTCGCCAGCTGCACATCGGAGCGGTCGAGCGGAAGCACGGCGACTACTCTAAGCACCCGGCGGGCCCGACAGGGAACGCCATGCCATCGGTGCCGCACCCGGTGGCGGCGCGTTGCCTGAGTCGATGTGTGGAGAGCAAGTGAGTTTTCGTGTGGCCGCGAGGCGGGTTCCCCGCCCCGTGTGGATCGTTGCCGGCTGCGTCGGACTGGTCGGCCTGGGCGTGGGAGGCACGCTGATGGTGACGTCGCTCGCGGGAGGCGCCGCGGCGGAGCCCGGCGCCGGACCGTCCGAGGCGTCGTCGCTTGCCTCGCCCGGCGCGGCCTCGCCCGGCGCGGCCTCGCCCGGCGCGCCCGCCGGCGCCACGCCCTCCCCCGCCACCTCCTCCGCGGCCGCGGACGCGCCCGCCGTGTGCACCGTCTCCGCTGCGATCGAGAACACCTGGGAGGGCGGCTTCCAGGCCGCGCTCACGATCGAGGCGCACGCCGCCCTCGAGGACTGGTCGGCTTCGCTCGACCTGGGCGACGCGACGGTCGACGCCGCGTGGAACGCCACGCTCGCCTCGGGCGCCACGGGCCGCGCCACCGCCGGCGCGGTCGACTACAACCGCGCCCTCGCCGCGGGCGACGCCGTGGACTTCGGCTTCACCGCGTCCGGCGACGCGCCCGACGCGCTCGCACAGGGGTGCGACGGCGCGGCGACCGGCGCAGACGGCGAGGCGGAAGCCGGGGCGGGCGGCGCATCGTCCCCGGTCTCGAGCACGGATTCGTCCACCCCCGCCGCGGATGTCCCGCCGGCGACCCCGGGCGACGGCGACGACTGGCTGCGCACGGACGGCAACCGCATCGTCGACCTCGACGGGAACCAGGTGTGGCTCACAGGGGCGAACTGGTTCGGATTCAACACGTCCGAGCGCGTGCTCCACGGCCTGTCCAACGCGGACATGGACGCGATCCTCGACCAGGTCGCGCAGCGCGGACTGAACGTGCTGCGCGTGCCCATCTCGACGGAACTGCTACTCGAGTGGCGTGCGGGCGAGGCCCAGGTGCCCAGCGCGATCAACCAGGCCGGGCCGCAGGCGGGGCTCACGACACTCGAGGTGTTCGACGCGTTCCTCGCGGGATGCCGGGAGCGCGGCGTCAAGGTGATCCTCGACGTGCACTCGGCGGAGGCCGACAACATGGGCCACATGGCGCCGATGTGGTTCTCAGGGTCCGTGTCCGCGGCGGACTTCGTCACGGGCTGGGAGTGGATCGCCCAGCGCTACCGCGAGGACGACACGATCCTGGGCTTCGACCTCCAGAACGAGCCGCACGGGCAGGCCGACGAGTCCCCGCGCGCCAAGTGGGACGGCTCGCGCGACGCGGACAACTGGGCGCACGTGGCCGAGTCGCTCGCACTGCGGCTGCTCGAGATCCACCCGGACGCGCTGGTGCTCGTCGAGGGGATCGAGATCTACCCGCGCGACGGGCGGTCGTGGGGCTCGACGGATCGCGAGGCGTACTTCTCCACGTGGTGGGGCGGAAACCTGCGCGGCGTCGCGCGTCACCCGCTGGACCTGGGCGAATACCAGGACCGACTGGTGTACTCGCCGCACGAGTACGGGCCGCTCGTGTACGAGCAGGAGTGGTTCAGGGGCGCGTTCTCCCGCGAGTCGCTCGAGCACGACGTGTGGGGCCCCAACTGGCTGTACATCCACGACCAGGAGGTGGCGCCGCTGCTGATCGGCGAGTGGGGCGGGCGCCTGGGCCAGGACGAGCGGCAGGACCGATGGATGGAGGCGGTGCGCGACCTCATCGTGGACCGGCGCCTCCACCACACGTTCTGGTGCGTGAACCCCAACTCCGGCGACACCGGCGGACTGCTGCTCGACGACTGGGCGAGCTGGGACGAGGAGAAGTACGCGCTGCTGCGGCCCGCGCTGTGGCAGGACTCTCAGGGTCGCTTCGTGTCGCTCGACCACCAGGTGCCACTGCCCGGCGGGGTGACGGTCACGGAGTTCTACGAGGCCGGCGGGTCGCTGTAGGGCGATCGTCTCCAGGCCGCCCGCGCCCGCGGCCCGCGCCCCTCTCCACGCGCCCCTCTCCACCCGACCCCGTTTCCCCTCGAATTGGTACGTGGTGGTCTCTTTCGCGAGGTGGCTGCGCCTGAGGGGTAGCTGGTTGTCGTGTGGCAGGGCTGAGCCGACTCGTCGGTAGGAGAGCGTGGGGGTTCTCTTCGCGGCGCTAGCCGAATTCATGCGTTTTGGACGGGCGGTTCGCGCTCCGCCCAAAACGCGTGAATTCGGCTAGCGCGCGGCAACAAGATCCTCTGCGCTCCCGTGCCTGGTTCGGCTCGCGCGACCGGCCACGGCTCTGCCACGGCATCGGAGCCTGACCCGCACCCGTCGGGTGACCGAGCCAAAGCGGCTCTTCGCATTTAGGGGTGTAGGAGTGGTCTGAAGCCGCCGGCCTCGAGCAGGGACCTGGCGATGTAGTGGGTGAGGTTGCGGAAGCCCAGGGCGGATCCGCGGAGGTGCTCGAGTCGGCCGTTGATGGCCTCGGTGGGTCCGTTCGAGGTTCCTGGCCGGTCGAAGTACGCCAGGACGTCGGCGGCGCGATGGCTCAGGGTCCGGCCGAGGCGGCGCAGCTCGACGAGCGGTGCCGGCACGCCGGTGCGCAGTGACTCGATGAGGCCGGCGAAGTTGGCGCGGGCGGCGACGCGGTCGGGGTGGCGGTAGGCGGTGATGATGCGCTGGTAGACACCCCAGGTGACCTCGACCTCAGCATGGTCGTCGGTGTCGAACAGCGCCTCGAGGCGTGCCCACTGGCGGTCGGTGAGGTACTCCAGCCCGGTATGCAGGATCCGGCGGGCCATGTACAGCGGGTCGCCGGCCCGTCCTCGATGGCCGTGGATGGCTTGCTGCAGGCGGCGACGGCACTGGTCGAGGGCGTCGCCGGCGAGCTTGACCACGTGGAAGGGATCCATCACGGCGGTCGCGGTCGGGAGTTCCTCGGCAGCTGCGGTCTTGAACCCGGAGAAGCCGTCCATCGCGATGGAGTCGATCCGGTCCCTCCAGCACTGAGGCCTCTCGGATAGCCACGTCTGGAACGTCTGTTTCGATCTGCCAGGGATCATGTCGAGTAGCCGGGCCGGGCCGGTCTTGTCGCGTACCGGAGTGAGGTCGATGATGACGGTGACGTAGTTGCCGCCGAACCTGCTGTGTCGCCACACGTGCTCATCGACCCCGAGGACCCGCACGCCGTGGAAGCGGGTGGGGTCGTTGATGAGCTGGCGGTGCCCTTCGGTCAGGACCGCGTCGTTCGCGGTGTGCCACGCGACGCCGAGCCCCGCCGCGATCCTCGCGACGCTGAGGTGGTCCACGACGAGCGCCGTCAGCGCCCATGCGAGGCCGCCGCGCGAGACCTTCGCCCGTGGCTCGGCGGCCGCGCGTAGGTCGTCACGCCAGAACCGCTCACACGAGGCACAGCGCCAACGTCGCACTCGGATCGCCAGTGTCGTGGGTCGCCCACCGAAGGGCTCATGCGCGAGCGTGCGAACTGTCGTGCCGCGTGACACGCCCCGGCCCCCGCACCCGTGACAGCGGTCGTCAGGGTCGGCGACGCGGCACTCGAGCACCGCCCGATCGTCGTCGATCCGCTGCCCGGTGACCGTCAGGCCCAAGGCGTCGAGGTTGCAGAAGGTCGTGAGGTCGGGCGCGGCGAAGGTAGCGTGGGACAAGTCGAGGTCTTCCGGACGGGTGTGTAGGAACTTCCATCCTGGGGGACCTCGACCCCTACCCCCGACCACATCACCCCGCAGACCGACCTACACCGTCAAATGCGAAGAGCCGCCAAAGCGACAATCAGCTACCCCTCACGCGCGGGAATCGCTCAGAAGCGACCACCAGCTACCCATTCGGAAGCAGCGGGCGGCGGGCGCGGGCGGGGCGGCGGGCGCAGGCGCGGGGCCCTACGAGCGGCTGAGGAAGTCCTCGCGCTCGGGGTCGAGCATGGAGGCGATGGCCGCGGCGAGCTCGGGGTGGGAATCCAGCGCGGGGTCCGTGTCCACCAGCGCCGTGGCCTCGCGGCGGGCCTCGTCGATGAGCGCGGCGTCGCGCACCGCCCGCAGGAGCCTCAGCGAGTTCCGTCCGCCCGACTGGGCCGCGCCCAGCACATCGCCCTCGCGGCGCAGCTCGAGGTCCTTCTCCGCCAGCACGAAGCCGTCCGTGGTCGCCGCGAGCGCGGACAGCCGCTCGTGCGCGGTGGTGCCCTCCTCCGCGAGCGAGACGAGCAGGCACAGCGAAGGCTTGTCGCCGCGGCCCACGCGCCCGCGCAGCTGGTGCAGCTGCGAGATGCCGAAGTGCTGGGCGTCCAGCACCACCATGACGGTGGCCTCGGGGACGTCCACGCCCACCTCGATCACCGTCGTGGACACCAGCACCGGCGCCGCACCGGACGCGAAGCGGGCCATCGCGGCGTCCTTCCGGTCCGCGGTGAGTCGACCGTGCATGGCCTCCACCTCGATGCCGGCGAGCTCGGGCCGCGCGCGCAACTGCTCGGCGACCTCCGCGACGGCGGCGAGCGGCGGTCGCGGCGGCCCGCCAGCGGTGTCGGTCGCGCCGGCGGCGGCGGCGTCGAGATCAAGGGTGCCGCCGCCGGATGCCCCGGCACCGCCGTCGGCGTCGACCGGCGTCTCCTCGGCCTCCTCCTCGGTGTCGCCGTCGATGCGCGGGCAGACCACGTAGGCGCGCCCGCCCGCCGCGACCTCCTCGCGCACGCGCGCCCAGATCCGGTCGATCCACGCGGCGTTCCCGGCCGGGACCAGGTGCGTCACGGTCTCCTGGCGGCCCGCGGGCCGCTCCCCCAGCACCGAGGTCTCGAGGTCCCCGAAGACCGTCATAGCCACGGTGCGCGGGATGGGCGTCGCGGTCATCACCAGCGTGTGCGGCACCCGCTCGCCGCGCGCCCGCAGCGCGTCGCGCTGCTCGACGCCGAAGCGGTGCTGCTCGTCGACCACCACCAGCCCCAGGTCCGCGAACTGGACCGTCTCGCTCAGCAGCGCGTGCGTCCCGACCACGATCCCCGCGGCCCCGGAGGCCGCCTCGGCCAGCGCGAGCCGCCGCTCCTTGGACCCCTGGGACCCGGTGAGCAGCGTCACCCGCGTCGCGGCCTCCGCGGCGGTCAGCATCCCCGCGTCGGCGAGCGGCCCCAACAGGTGCCGCAGCGACCGGGCGTGCTGGGCGGCCAGCACCTCGGTGGGGGCCAGCAGCGCCGCCTGCCCGCCGGCGTCCACCACCTGCAGCATGGCGCGCAGCGCCACCACGGTCTTGCCGGAGCCCACGTCGCCCTGGAGCAGCCGCAGCATCGGAGTGTCGCGCGCGAGGTCGCCGGCCAGCGTCTCCCCCACGGACCTCTGCCCCGCGGTCAGCGCGAACGGCAGCCGGGCGTCGAGCGCGTCGACCAGCCCCCCGGCCGCCGCCGGACGAGGCACGGCCGCGAGCGCCGCGTGGTCGGCGCGCCGGCGCGCGAGCGCGGTCTGCAGGACCAGCGCCTCCTCGAAGCGCAGCCGCTCCCGGCCGCGCCGTGCATCGTCCACCGTCTCGGGAACGTGGACCAGCCGCAGCGCCTCGAGCAGGGTGGGCAGGCCGCGCGACTCGCGCAGCGAGGCGGGCAGCGGGTCGGGGACGTCCGCCTCGGTGAGCGGGTCGAGGACCCCGCGCACGGCCTTGCCGATGCGCCAGGTGGGCATGCTCGCGACCGCCGGATAGAGCGGGATGGGGCGGGAGGCCTCGGCCAGCGCATCGTCCTCGGTGGCCGAATCGACGCCCACGATGAGGTAGTCCGGGTGCGTGAGCTGGCGGCGCCCGCGGTAGTCGCCCACCGTGCCGGTGAAAAGTCCCTGGCGGCCGGCGCGCAGCTTGTCCTCGTGCATGCGCAGCACCCCGGCGCGCTTGGCGAAGAACGTGAGCTGCAGGCTGTCGTGGCCGTCGGTGACGATCGCCTCGAGCATCGCGCCGCCGCGGGAGCACATCTGGCGCACCGTCGCGGACCTCACCTGGGCCATCACGGTGACGTGCTCGCCGATCGCCAGGTCGCCCAGCCGGGTCAGCTGGCCGGGCTCGCCGTAGCGCCGGGGGTAGTGGCGCAGCAGGTCGCCCACGGTCTCCAGGCCGAGCTTCCCGAGCGAGGCCGCGGTGCGCGTGCCCAGCACCGTCGCGAGCCTCTCGTCGAGCCGTGAGGTCACGCGCGCTCCACGCCGACGAGCAGGGGCGGCCAGGACTGCCTGCCCTCGTAGATGACCACGTCGGCGCCCGGCGCGCGCGCCTCGAGGGAGGCGCGCGCGGCCTCGCCCACGGAGTCGTCGATGCCGCGCGCGAGGATGAGCGTCACCACCTCGGTGGAGCCGTCCACCATGCGGTCGAGGTCGTCGTCCAGGGCGTCGCCGGTGCTCTGCGCGACCGCGGTGCGCTCCACCGCATCGGTCATGAGCCCGACCACGTCCTCACCGGGCGTCGCGAGCGCCGACGCCGCGATGGCCGCGATCACCTGCGCCTCGTGCGCCGCGTCGACCACGACCAGGCGGGGCCTGCCGCGCCGGTCCGCGAGCGCCCGCGCGGCGGCGAGCAGCTCCGGCGTGCCGGCGACCACGATCGCCTCCGCACCCGAGGCGTCGCGCACCGCGCGCATGACGCCGCGCTGGCCCAGCGCCGCGGGGTCGGGGACCACCAGCACCACCGCGCCGGCGTCGGCCAGCGGCTCGGCGAGCCCGGGGCACGTGGTGAGCGCGACCACGCCGGTCGCGGTGCGGTCGGGGAAGCTCGACATGGCGATCGAGCGGACGATGACCTGGCGCGCGTGCACCTCCGACGCCACCATGACGGCACGGTGGGACTCGTCGGTGTGGACGTGCGCGTGGAGCACGCCGTGGCCGGCGTTGACGGCGACCGAGTCGCCGATCGCCTCGAGATCCCGCGCGACGCTCGCCCGCAGCTCGTCCGTGTCGACGTCCTCGGCGGGCTCGGCGACGAACATCACCTCGTACGCGCCGCCGTTCGGATCGCCGTGGCCCAGCCTGCCGGGCGAGGTCACGCGGTGGCCGCGGCCGGGCAGCTCCCACTGGACCTCGGGGGACGCCGCGAGCGCGTCCGCGCCGGCGATGGTCTCCGCGAGCATCTCGAGCTGCAGCACCAGCGCGGCGGCGCCCGCGTCCACGACGCCCGCCTCGCGCGCGCTGGGCAGTTGCTCCTGGGTGCGGCGCAACTCCGCCCGCGCGCCCTCGACCGCGGCGACGATGACGGCCTCGCGCGCCCCGCCCGTCGCGGAGACGTCCGTGGCGGACCGCGCCGCCGACCGCGCGACGGTCAGGATGGTGCCCTCCACCGGCGTGCTCACCGCCGAGTACGCCGCCTGCGCCGCGTGCGCGAGCGCCTGCGCGATCGCGTGCGCGTCGACCGCGTCGAGACCGCCGCGCTCGTCGATCACCCGCAGGAACGAGGACAGGTACTGGCTCACGATCACGCCCGAGTTGCCGCGCGCGCCCAGCAGGGCCCCGCGCGCGAAGGCCGCGACCACGTCGCGATGCGAGGCGTCGCGCGGCAGGCGCGCGATCGCCCTGTTGCCCTCCTGCAAGGTGAGGTAGACGTTGGTGCCCGTGTCCGCATCGGCCACCGGAAAGACGTTGATCTGATCGAGAGTGCCGCGCGAGCGCTTCATCGCGTCGAGGCCGGACCCCAGCCACCGGCGCAGCGCATGCGCTTCGCTCACGGTCACCTCCGGTCCACGCCGCCTGCGGTCCCGGACGGCCCTCGTATTATGGTCACACGACGCACCGACACCGCCGGGCCCGCCCCTGCATCGTCGCGCGCGACCCGCCGCGTTTGCCGGGTCCGCGCCTTGTCGGTTACTCTAGTGCGGTTGCCCGATCATCCGGGCCCCACAACTTTGGCAGGTCGAGTGGTCGATCTGCGCCCAACACTAGGAGAACTATCGTGGCTGCCAATTGCGACGTCTGCGGCAAGGGACCGTCCTTCGGTCACAGCATCTCGCACTCGCACCGCCGCACCAAGCGTCGCTGGAACCCGAACATCCAGCGCGTTCGTGCCGTGGTGTCGGGTGCCCCCAAGCGTGTGAACGTGTGCACCTCGTGCCTCAAGGCCGGCAAGGTTCAGCGCGCCATCTGATCGCGCACGGGGCCTGACCCCGTGACCTGAAAAGGCGGGTACCGCGTGGTACCCGCCTTTTCGCGCGCCCGCGTCCTGGACACTGCGCACGGATTCGAGTCCGACACGCCGTTCCCGGGGACGATGCGCGGCCTCCTCACCGGCGCGTCGCGCCTCATTCCGTGCGGAGCGTCCGCGGGGGCCGCGGGGGCCGCGGGGGCCGGGCCGGGTCAGCCGCCGAAGTGGTCCCAGCCCTGCGCGGTCGGGACCTCACCGTCCACGCGGACACCGGCGAAGGCGTCCGTGGTGCGGCCAACCACGGTCCAGCCCGCCGGCACCGCGCCCTCGGACGGCAGGACCGCGAGCATGTGGTGGTCCTCTCCCCCGGTCAGCGCCCACGCGGTCGCGTCCCCGTCGAGCGCGGCGGCCACGCCGTCCAGCGCCGGCAGCCGCGGCACGGACACCGCGTCGATCTCGATCCCGACCTCGGACGCCCGGGCGAGGCGGCCCGCGTCGCGCACCAGCCCGTCGGACACGTCCATGAGCGCGGTGGCCCCGTGCAGCGCGGCCTCGAGACCGGCGCCGATGCGCGGGCGGGGTCGCAGGAACAGCCCCACCGTCTCCTCGTCGACCAACTTGCCGGCGGACAGCTGCGCGAGCCCCGCCGCGGCCGACCCGAGCGGCCCGGACACGGCCACGACCTGGCCGGGCAGCGCATCGGCCCGGGTCACGGGCTCCATACCGTGGGTCTCGCCCAGGACGGTGACCGAGATGGAGATCTGGCGGGACGCGGACAGGTCCCCGCCGACCACGCCGACGCCGTGGGGCTCGCAGGCCTCGCGCAGGCCGTCGGCGAACCGCAGCACCCAGTCGGCCTCGAGGGCGGGCGGGGCGGCGAGCGTGATCTGGAGCGCCGTGGGGACGGCGCCCATGGCGTCGATGTCCGCGAGGTTCTGCATCGCGGCGCGCCAGCCCACGTCCTCCGGGCTGGACCAGTCGAGGCGGAAGTGGTGGTCCTCGAGCAGCACGTCCGAGCTCACCACCAGGTCGCCGTCGACCGCGACGACGGCGGCGTCGTCTCCGGGGCCCAGGATCTCCGCGTCGGTGGTGGGAAGCCGCGGGGCGAACGCCGCGATGAGGGCGTCCTCCCCCATGTCGCCGATGGTCATCATGCGCGCAAGCCTAGGCGCGCCCGGGCCGGGACCCGGTCGCGTCCGTGCTCACGCCACCTGCAGCACCACCTTCCCGGCCACGTGCTGCGCCTCGAGCGCCGCGAACGCCTCCGCGGACCGTTCGAGCGGGTAGGTCTCCTGCACCACGGGGTGCAGTCGGCCCTCCGCCATCCAGGCCGCGACGCGAGTGAGATTCTCGTGCGACGGCTCGGTGCCCACGACCACCACACGCCGGCGCGCGACCGGCGCGACCGCCTTGGCGGAAAAGATCGCCCACGCGGGCCCCAGCAGCGGCCCGCCGCCCAGCCCGCCGGCCGCCAGGTACACCCCGTCGGGCTCGATGATCCGCTTGAGCCTGGTGAGCCTGGTGGTGCCCACCGTGTCGTAGACCACGTCGAAGGTCTCGCCGCAGTCGAGCACGCTCTCGCGCGTGTAGTCGATGACGCGGTCCGCGCCCAGGTCGCGCAGCATCGCGGCGTTGCTCCCCGAGCACACCGCGACCACGCGGCTCGCGCCCAGGACGCGCGCGACCTGCACGGCCAGGTGGCCCACGCCTCCCGACGCGCCGATGACCAGCACGCGCCTGCCCTCGCATCCACCGCCGTCCTCGAGCCCCCCGAGCGCCGTGATGGCGCCGATGGGGATCGCGGCGGCGTCCGCATCGGACACCGCGTCCGGGATGCGAGCGACCCTGGAGGCCTTCGCGATCGCGTACTCGGCGCAGGCGCCGAAGCCCAGGAAGCCGAAGGCGCGGTCGCCCACCTCCCAGCCGTCGACGCCGGGGCCGAGCGCGTCGATCTCGCCCGCCGCATCGGCCCCCACGACCCGCTCGCCGGGGGTGAACAGTCCGTAGGAGAAGCGCGCGAGCCACGGGTCGCCGCGGTAGATGTGCCAGTCCCAGGGGTTCAGCCCGGAGTCGCGGACGCGGATGCGCACCTCGCCCTCGCCGGGCTCCGGGACCGGGATGTCACGGAGCTCGTGCGTCTCCGGCCCACCGTACGAGTGATAGGTCACTGCCTTCATGGTGTCACCACCACCTTTCCTGCGGCGTGGTGTCCGGCCACGCGGTCGAGTGCTGCGGAGGCCTCCGTCAGCGCGAAGACGGTGTCGAGGTGCGGGCGCAGCGTGCCCGCCGCCACCATCGAGGCGAGCGACTCGAGGTCCTCGCGATGCGGCGCCGAGACGAAGGTCGTGACGCGTCTGCCCCGGGTCACCAGGTTGATCCACTGAGCCTTGGCGACCCGGGTCATCGGTCCGCCGTCGGGTCCGGGGACGCCCGAGTTGGGCAGCAGGGTGCCGCCGTCCGCGACGAGCGCGAGCATCTCCCGGATGCGGTGATTGCCCACGTTGTCGAAGACCAGGTCGAAGCGTTCGCCCAGGTCGAGCAGCGACTCGCGCGTGTAGTCCACGACGCGGTACGCGCCCAGGTCGCGCACCCAGTCGACGTTGCGCGTCGAGCACACGGCGGTGACATGCGCACCGCGCGCGGCCGCGAGCTGCACGGCGAGGTGGCCGATGCCCCCGGAGGCGCCGTTGACGAGCACCCGGGCGCCGGACTCCAGGCCCCCGGGCTTCGCGCCCACGGGCTCCAGGCCCCCGGCCCGCAACCCGTGGAGCGCGGCGAGCCCCGCCATGCCCACCGCCGCGGCGTGCTCGGGCGGGACCGCGTCGGGAAGCCTCGCGAGCCGCGCGGCCGTCGCCGTCGCGTACTGCGCCAGCGACCCGCGTGCCGCGCCGAACACCCGGTCGCCCCGGCTCAGCCCCACGACCGAGGCGCCCACCTCCATGACGGTGCCCGCCGCATCGGACCCCCGGACGGGGTTCCGGGGCCGCCGGAGCCCGGAGCCGAGCCGCAGCACCCGCGGGACGCCGCGCATGAGGAACACGTCGGCCGGGTTGATCGCCGCCGCCTCGACGTGGATGAGCACGTCCTTGGGTCCGGGCGCAGGAACGGGAATCCGGCCGGTGGAGATCGTCTCGGCGCCGCCGTACTCGTGTTGGATGGCCGCGATCATCAGGGTGTCGGTGGCGTCGGTCATGGCGTCGCCGCCCGGCGCGCCGAGAGCGCGCGATGGTTGCTGAAGAACTGCATGACTCCCCCTCCCCGCCCGTGGCGGGCGGGTATCAGGCGGCGTCCTCGGGGTATTGGAAGACGTCGTCCAGCGGCACCTCGAAGGCCCGCGCGATCTGGAACGCCATCTCGAGCGACGGGCTGTAACGGCCCTGCTCGATGGCGATGACCGTCTGGCGGGTGACGCCGATGCGCTCCGCCAGCTCGGCCTGGGTCATCTCCCCGTGCGCGAAGCGCAGCGCGCGGATGGAGTTCATGACCTTGGTGGAACGGGCCATCACATGCCCGTCCGGTAGGCGTGGGCCCGGGAGCCCGCGGCGATGATGCCCGCGAGCAGGCCCGCGAGGAACAGGGTGTTGGCGACCCAGAACGGGTCGAGGTCGAGCATGAGCTCGATGGTCGCGGCGAGGCCTCCCACCGAGGCCATCGTGTACGCGCGGGAGTTGCCCAGCCGCTCGATGTCGCGGTCGCGCACGTCGCCTTCCTCGAACTGGGCCTTCTCCCCCGCCATCTCGGCGTTCACGGCAGTGGCGATCGCCGAGGCGATCGTGCCCAGGATGATGAACACGATGAGCGAGCCCCAGGCCCACAGCATCGGGGTGATCCAGCCGATCTGCGCGACCGGCCGGTCCGCGGCCTGCGTGAGGACGACCGTGAAATACACGAGTCCCACGAGCGGGAACACGACGAGGGACGCCCAGACGGTGCGCTCGGTCATGGTCATCGCGGCCTCCCATGTCAAGGGAACTTGACATCTCCAAGGTAAGACCGCCTTGACATGCTGTCAAAGGTTCTTGACATGAACCTCACGCCGGCTCGTGCTCGAGCCACCTCCCGGCGCGGGTCACCCGCCAGTACGCGAGCCCCAGGAAGGCCCCGCGCGCCACATTGAACAGCAGGAACGCGCGCCACAGGTCGTGGTTGGGCGCATCGCCGATCCACCACAGCCCCGCCAGCAGCGCGGGCACGAAGACCGCGAGCGCGGAGGCGATCATCATCGTCATCATGTCCCGCGACCGGCCCGAGCCCAGGAAGACGCCGTCGAACAGGTACGCCCCGGCGGAGGCGAGCGGGAGCCAGACCACCCAGGGCATGTACTCCTCGGCGGCCGCGGTGACGTCCGGCAGGTTCGTGAGCACGCGCAGGAACGGGGTGTGCGCGACCAGGTAGACCAGGGTGAACACCAGGCCGATGCCCACGGCGGGCACCGCCGACGCCGCGACCGCCCGATGGAAGCCGGGCACGTCGCGCCGGCCGATCTCCCGCGCCGCCATCGCCTCCGCCGCGTGCGCGTAGCCGTCCTGGCCGTAGCTGGCGAGGAGCATGAGCTGCATGAGGATCGCGTTCGCGGCGAGGATGTCCGGCCCGAGTCGCGCGCCGTACGCGGTGACGAAGGTGAGCACCGCATACAGGACGCCGGTGCGCACCAGCAGGTGCGTGTTCATCTGCGCGAGCCGCCGCCAGCCCGACCGCAGCCCGCGCCCCCGCCAGCGGCGCACCGCGGCCCGCTGTATCGCATCGGCCCGCCTCCACCACAGCGCGAGCGCGACCACCAGCCCGACCCATTCCGCGATCGCCGTCGCGGCTGCGGCGCCGGCGCTGTCCCAGCCGAGCCCGCCGACGAACAGCACGTCGAGCCCCAGGTTGAGCACGTTGACGGTCGCGACCACGGCGAGCGGCCGGCGCGTGTCCCCCGCGCCCACGAACCAGCCGTTGAGCACCAGGGTCAGCAGCGCCGCCGGCACCGAGGCCATGCGGATCCACGCGTACTGGACCGCGAACGTCCGCACGTCGCCGGCCGGCGCGAGCACGCCCATGAGCAGGGGTATCGCGACCCACTGGACGACGAGCACCGCCCCGCCGATGCCCACCGCCAGCAGCGCGGCGCGCTGCGCATGGCTGACGGCCTCCTCCTCGCGGCCGCCGCCCAACGCCCTTCCCACCAGGGACGTCGTCCCCGTCCGCAGGAAGGCGGCGAGCCACAGGAGCCCGGACAGGACGGTCGAGCCCAGCGCCACGGCGCCCAGGTGGGTCGCGGTGGAGAAGTGGCCCAGCATCGCCGTGTCGACGAGCCCCACGAGCGGGACCGTGACGTTCCCGACGATCGCGGGCCACGCCAGGGCGAACGCGCGCCGATGCGGGAGCCGGGCGAGCGCGAGAGTCACCGGCCGAGGCTACACCGGGGACGATGCGCGGGTTGCGGGCCGCGCGGCGGCCTCCGCGGGTGCGGGCGGCGGCCTCCGCGGGTGCGGGCGCGGCCTCCGCGGGCGTCGGCGCCAGGGTATGGGGTGCGGGACGCTAGCCGAATTCATGCGTTTTGGGCGGGCGTGGGCCGCCCGGAAGACACTTCCCAAAGTGCATGAATTTGGCTAGCGCCGCAAAGGCAATCGCCCCGCGCTCCGCCTTCGGGTCTTCTGCACCGACGTGCCACATGCCCCGTGCCCCGGGGATTCCGCGGCCCAGCGCCCCCGTGCCCCCGGGATTCCGCGGCTCGCGGACGACCTTGGGCATCGTCCCCGGTCCCCTAGGCTTTCGGCATGCACCGCCGCCACCGCGACCGCCCGACGAGGGCGACCGCCGTCGCGGCGCTCCGTGCGGTGGCCGGAGGCGCGATGGCGCTGGTGGCCGCGGCCGGGATGACCGGCTGCGCGCACCCCGTCGTCGTGGACGCGGCGCCCTACGCCGCGGACCCCGACTGCGCGCGCGTGATGATCGCGATGCCGGAGGTGGTCGGCGGGCTCGAGCGCGTCCCCACCACGTCGCAGGCGACGGACGCGTGGGGCGAGGACTACACGCTGGTGATGCGCTGCGGCGTCGAGCCGCCGGGCCCGAGCACGGACGAGTGCCTCGCGGTGGAGTCGGGCGACCTCACGGTCGACTGGCTCATCGTCGACGAGGGCGACGCGTGGCGCACCACCACGTTCGGTCGCTCCCCCGCCGTCGAGCTGCTCGTGCCCAAGGAGCGCGCGCAGGACGCGATCGGCGACGTGCTCGCGGAGGTGTCGCGCGCGGCCGCGAAGGCACCGGCCAACGGCCTCGAGTGCCGCTGAGCCGCCCAGCCCAGCCCAGCCCCGCCCCGCCCCGCCCCGATCACCTCTCCACACACGGTGGCCGAGGAACGCCGCGAAAATGCTGATATCCGCGCGACACGCCGACGACACGCCGGGCCCTGTGTGGAGAGGCGTAGAAAACGTGTGGACCAGTGACGCGGGGTGCCTCAGCGCAGCCCGACCGGACGCGCCAGGGCCACCTCGAGCATCGTCTGCACCAGCTCCGGGTACTCGACCCCGGCGGCGGCCCACATGCGCGGGTACATCGACGAGGGCGTGAAGCCGGGCATCGTGTTGATCTCGTTGACCACCACGGACCCGTCCTGCGTGACGAACACGTCGACGCGCGCGAGGCCCGCCCCGTCGACGGCGCGGAAGGCGCGCGCGGCGACATCCGCCACGAGCTCGGCGACGGCGGGCTCCAGCGACGTGGGGCACAGCAGCGCCGCGCCGTCGGCGTCGAGGTACTTGGCCTCGAAGTCGTAGAAGGCGTGGTCGCCCTGGGTGACGATCTCGCCGGGCGGCGAGGTCAGCAGCACGGTCGCGGTCTCGAGCACGGCGGTCTCGATCTCGCGGCCCACCACGGCGGCCTCGATGAGCACCTTGGGGTCGTGCTCCTGGGCGTGCGCGACGGCCGCCTCGAGCTGATCCCACGACGTCACCTTCGAGATCCCCATCGAGGATCCGGCGCGCGCGGGCTTGACGAACACCGGCAGGCCGAGCGCCACGATGTCCTCGCGCTGCTCCTCGACCCCGCGGTGCGCGGTCACCACCACGTCGGGCGTCACGGGCAGGCCCGCGTCCCGGAACGCGATCTTCATGAACTGCTTGTCCATGCCCATCGCCGAGGCGAGCACGCCCGACCCGACGTAGCGCACGTCGACCAGCTCGAGCAGGCCCTGCAGCGTCCCGTCCTCGCCCCACGGCCCGTGGAGCAGGGGGAACACCACGTCGATCGTGCCCAGCGACCGGACGGCGCCATCGGCGCCCACGACCCGCCACTCGGACGAGGACGCACCGAACGGCGGCAGCACCGTCTCGCCGGACGTCCCGACCACGGGCATGGCGCCGTCGACGATCCCCCAGGCCGACGCATCGTCCGATGCGACGGTCCACTGGCCGTCCGGCGTGATGCCGATCGCGACGACGTTCCAGCGCTCGCGGTCGATCGCGCCCAGGACGCCGCCGGCGGTGACGCAGGAGACGCCGTGCTCGGAGGAGCGGCCGCCGAACAGGACGGCGACGGTGGGGCGCGTCACCCCTCGACCTCGGACTTGCGCGGCCGGGACAGGAGCGCCTCGATGACGGCGCCCACGGGTGCGCGCTGCTCGAGCATGGTCACCACGCCGGCGCAGATGGGCACGTCCACGCCCGCGGATGCCGCGAGCTCCTGGACGGCGAGCGCGGTCTTGACGCCCTCGGCGACGCCGTTGGTCGCGGCGATCGCGTCCTCGAGGGACAGCCCGTTGCCGATGTGCGCGCCCAGCGTGTGGTTGCGCGACAGCGGCGAGGCGCACGTGGCGATGAGGTCGCCCATGCCGGCCAGGCCGGAGAAGGTCTCGGGGCGCGCGCCCAGCGCGAGGCCCAGGCGGGTCATCTCCGCGAGGCCGCGGGTGATGACGGTCGCGGTGGTGTTGTGGCCGTAGCCGAGCCCGTCGGTGATGCCCACGCCCACGGCGATGACGTTCTTGTAGGCGCCGCACAGCTCGACGCCGGGGAGGTCGTCGTTCGTGTAGGGCCTGAAGTAGGACGATGCGGTGGCCTCGGCCACACGCTCGGCCGCGGCCTGGTCGGGGCACGCCACCACGGTCGCGCACGGCTGACGCTGGGCGATCTCGCGGGCGAGGTTCGGGCCCGAGACCACGGCGACGCGCTCGGCGGGCAGGTCCCACACCTCAGCGATGACCTGGGACATGCGCCGGTACGTGCCCGTCTCGATGCCCTTCATGAGCGAGACGACCACCGCATCGGCCGGAATGAGGTCCTTGAGGGGCGCGAGAATCTGGCGCGCGAGCTGCGCGGGGACGGCGACGAAGACGAGCTCGGCGCCGGCGAGGGCCTGGGCCACGTCCGTCGTCGCGACGAGCGTGTCCGGCAGGGCCACGCCCGGCAGGGACAGCTCGTGGGTGCGCCGCTCCTGGATCTCGGTGATGACGTCCTCGTCGCGGCCCCACAGGGTGACGTCCGTGCCAGCGTCGATGAGCACCTGGCTGAACGTGGTGCCCCACGCGCCGGAGCCGAGCACCGCGGCCCGGGTCACTTGGCGTCCCCCTGCTTGCGCATGTCGTAGGGCGTCTCGGGCGGGGTCTCGCCGCGGATCTCGGCCACCATGTCCGTCAGCGTAGCCATGATGCGGTCCGTGGCGGCGCGCAGGGTCGCGGCGTCGAGCTCGCCGCCGCGGAACTCGTCGAGGTCGACGGGCGGGCCGGCGACCACGGTGATCCGCTTGGGCGGGATGGGGTGGACCATCTTGCCGTAGCGCGGCAGCAGGCGCTGCGCGCCCCACTGCGCCACGGGGATGACCGGCACGCCGGTGGACAGCGCCATCCTCGCCACGCCGGTGCGGCCCACCATGGGCCAGAAGTCGGGGTCGCGCGTGAGCGTGCCCTCGGGGAACATCGCGATCATGTCGCCGCGCTTGAGCACCTTGACGCCCTCCTCGAGCGCCTCGATCGCACGGGACGTGCCGCGGTGGACGGGGATCTGGTCGAAGCCGCGCACGATCGGCCCGATGACGGGCGCCGTGAACAGGCTCGCCTTCGCCAGGAAGCGCACCGTGTGGCCGTTGTCCCACAGGAAGTGCGCGAGCGTGATGGGGTCCGCGTAGCTCATGTGGTTGGACACGGCGATGAAGCCGGTGTCCGTGGGCAGGTGCTCCGCGCCGTGCCAGTCCTTGCGCGTGACGGACTGCATGATCACGCGCAGCGGCTTGGCCGCGTTGCGGTACCAGCGCGACGGCTGGGTCGCCACGGCTACTCGACCTCGGCGCCGAGCGCGGCGAGCTTGGCGCGGAAGTTCTCGTAGCCGCGGTCGATGATGCCGATGCCGTGCACGGTGGACGTGCCCTGGGCCGTGAGCGCCGCGATGAGGTGGGAGAAGCCGCCGCGCAGGTCGGGCACCTCGATGTCCGCGGCCTGGAGCGGCGTGGGACCCGAGATGACGGCCGAGTGCTGGAAGTTGCGCTCGCCGAAGCGGCACGCGACGTTGCCCAGGCACTCGCGGTAGAGCTGCACCTGCGCGCCCATCTGGTTGAGCGCATCGGTGAATCCGAAGCGGTTCTCGTAGACCGTCTCGTGGACGATGCTCAGGCCGGTCGCCTGCGTGAGCGCGACGACGAGCGGCTGCTGCCAGTCGGTCATGAAGCCGGGGTGCACGTCCGTCTGGAGCGCGATGGGCTTGAGATCGCCGCCCGGGTGGAAGAAGCGGATGCCGTCGGCCGTGACGTCGAACTGGCCGCCCACCTTGCGGAACACGTTGAGGAACATGCCCATGGTGCGCTGCTGCGCGCCGCGCACGAAGATGTCGCCCTTGGTCGCGAGCGCCGCCGAGGCCCACGAGCCCACCTCGATGCGGTCGGCGAGCGACGTGTGGTCGTAGCCGCGCAGCTCCTTGACGCCCTCGATGGTGATCGAGCGGTCCGTCGACACGGAGATGATGGCGCCCATCTTCTGCAGCGTGTCGATGAGGTCCTTGATCTCGGGCTCGACGGCCGCACCCTCGAGGTGCGTGACGCCCTCGGCCATGACGGCGGTGAGCAGGAGCTGCTCGGTCGCGCCCACGGACGGGTACGCGAGCTTGTGCTTGATGCCGGTGAGGCCGTTGGGGGCCTTGAGCAGCAGCCCGTCGGGCATCTGGGTGACGGTCGCGCCGAACTTCTGGAGGATCTCCAGGTGGAAGTCGATGGGCCGGTCGCCGATCCGGCAACCGCCCAGGTCCGGGATCACGGCCTCGCCCAGGCGGTGCAGCAGCGGGCCGCACAGCAGGATGGGGATGCGCGAGGACCCGGCGTGCGCCGCGATCTGGGCCGCGTCCGCGGGCACGAGCGCGGAGGTGTCCATGTGCAGGTCGCCGGCCTCGACGTCGTAGTCCACCGGCGCGCCGTGGAGGCGCAGCAGGGAGGACACCACGCCCACGTCACGGATGTTGGGCACGTTGCGCAGCGTCGACGGGGTCGAGCCGAGCAGCGCAGCCACCATGGCCTTGGACACGAAGTTCTTGGCGCCACGAACGGTGATCTCGCCCTTCAGCGGGCGGCCGCCGGTGACCCGGATGGAGTCGGTCATGCGGACCATCTTCCCCCATACGTGACGGGACCCACGAAACGACCGGCCGGTTTCGCCCCTCGCGGAAACGGCCGGGGGACGATGCACGGGCCGGGTCGGGCGCCCGCCCTAGAGTGGGCGAGGTGAGAGCCACCGCCGGGCCGGGCCGGAACCGAGCCACCGCATCGTCCCCCGTCGCTGCCCCGTCTACCAGCACCGCGCCGTCCACCAACACCGCGCCGTCCACCAGCACCGTGCTGTGCGCAGGGCTCGCCACGCTGGACATCATCCAACTGGTCGAGCGCGTGCCGGCGGCCAACGAGAAGGTGGTGGCGCGCAACTTCGTCATGGCCGCGGGCGGCCCGGCCGCGAACGCCGCGGTGGCCGCCGCGGCCTGCGGGGCGCGAGCGACGTTGGCGACCGCGCTGCCGGAGCACGATCTCATCGGGCTGATCGTCGCGGACCTGGCCCGGTGTGGAGTGGACGTGGTCCGCGCCGCCGCGTACGGCGGCCCTCCCATCACGGCGTCGATCCTGGTCACCGCGGCGACGGGCGAGCGCGCGGTGGTCTCGCCGTCCGGGGCGGCCACGGTGGGGACGCCCGAGGCGACGGGCGCGGCGGCGAGCCTCGACGGGGTGGGCGCCGTGCTGATCGACGGCTACTTCCCCACCGTGACCCTGCCGCTCGCGAGGGCGGCCCGGGAGCGCGGCATCCCGGTGCTGCTCGACGGCGGGAGCCACAAGCCGCACACGGACGCGGTGGTGCGGGAGGTGGACCTCGCGGTGGTGTCCGACGACTTCGCGCCGCCGGGCACGGACGCCTCGCCGAGTCAGGTATTCGACTATCTTGCCTCGCTGGGAGTGACGCGCGCGGTCATCACGCGCGGGGACCGGCCCGTTCTCTATCGGACGCCCGCGAGTGCGGGCGAGGTTGGGGTGACGCCCGTCTCCCCCGTGCTCGACACCCTGGGCGCGGGCGACTTCTTCCACGGCGCGCTGGCCACGCGCGTGGCCGCGCTGGGATTGAACGATGCGCGCCTTCCCGCGGACCTGGAGTTCGCGGCGGCCGTGGTGGCCAAGTCGCTGGGCTCGTTCGGGACGCGTGCGTGGCTGTCTGCGGGCTCGGAGGACCATCCCGGTCGCTAGTCGCGGCGCGCTCTGGTGCCGCGGTGCCCCGACTGCCCGCGCCGCCCGGTTCCCCGGTTGGCCAGTCCCCAGGTTCCTCGGTTGGCCACTCCGCCCGGTTGCCCGGCTGCCCCCGCCCAACCCGGTTGCCCGGCGGCCCCGCCCGGCCCGGCCCTGGAACTCGAGGCGGAGCCCGGACCGGGGGTTTCCCCTACCCCGGGTGGGGCGCGCGCCCCGGTGTCGGCCGTGGCTCTGCGGGGTGGAATGGAGCCATGACGAACCCGACGCCCTCCGGCGCCACCGCCGCCCCCGAAGCATCCACGCCCTCCGGTGCACCCGCCGTCACTTCCGCCGCCTCCGCCGAGCCCGCGGTGAGCCGCGTCGCCCGCATCGCCGCGATCGCGACGACCGTCGCCGCGGCCGTCCTCACCGGCCTCTACCTGTGGCACATGCTGCTGCGCGCGCAGCCGCTCGACGCGACCGCGTCGGAGTCGGGCTCGCTGCTGCTCCACCACCCGGCCGCGGCGGGCACGGCGATCGTGCTGGCGATCGCGGCCTCGGTGATCGCCGCGAGCTACGTCGGCCGGTCCCTGCGCCGCTTCGGCACTCCCCTGCTGCTCGGGCTGGGGCTGCTGTGGGGCATGGGCGCGCCCGTCGTGGTGGGCCAGGTCGAGTGGCTCGACCCGATGTCGCCGGCCGGCGCGGTCGCGGGTCCCGTCATCGAGGAGGTCGTGAAGGCCTCGCTGCTCGTCGGCGTCGCGCTGCTCGCCGGGCGCCTCATCGCCAGCCCGGTCCGCGGCGCGCTGCTCGGCTGGGCCGTGGGCCTCGGATTCATGCTCACCGAGAACCTGCAGTACTTCCTCAACTTCCTCGTCTACAAGCCCGAGGGCTCCGGCGACGGCTGGATCGCGGTCGCGGTGCGCTCGGTCTCCACGCTGACCGGCGGCCACTACGTCTACACCGCGCTGGTGGGCCTGGCGATCGGCGCGGCGCTGGCGCGGGGCGGCCGGCTCCGCCTCGTCGGCGCGACCGCCGCGGGCCTGGGCCTCGCCGCCGTGGTCCACGTGGCCGCGAACATGACGCCGCTGGCCGCGATCGTGCTGCTGGTCATCACGATCCTGCTCGCCCGCCGCATCCGCCGCGCCGCCACCCGCGAGGCGACCCCGACCCCCGAGGCCGCCCCCGCCCCTGAGTCAGACCCCGCGTCCGCCGCCACGGTCCGGGACAGTGTGGACCGCTGAATCACCCTTCCCGCGTGCTGCGGGACGGTGGGGACCGGTGTGCCATGCGCGCATCGGTCCCCGCTGTCCCGCAGGATGCGCGACCGCGGTCTGAGCGGTCCTCAGTGTCCCGGACGGGCGTCGGCGGTCCTCAGTGTCCCGGACGGCGGAAGACGGTCCTCAGTGTCCCGGACCGGCGGAGGTGCCCTCGCCCTCCCGGACCAGCGAAGCGCCGTCGACCACCACGTCGGCGGAATCGAGCGCCGCGGCCACGAGGCGCGCGTTCGCAGCGTCCACGCGGTCCACCCAGGCGACCGCCGCATCGGCCTCCCGGCCCGTGGCCACGCGCCGCGCGACCAGCCGCTCGCGGCACACCGCCCACGGCACGTCGAGGTGCCACAGCTCGTCGAGGTGGCGGCGCACGTCCTCCCAACCGGGAATCCCCAGGTAGTTGCCCTCGGCGATGACCACGCGGATCTGCGGCGGCACCGCGATGCGGCGGGGCACCACTGCGTGGAGCTCGCGGTCGTACTCGGGCGCGCGCACCGCGGAGCGCCGCGCCTCGCGGATGTCCCCGAGCAGCCGCGCGAGACCCTCACGGTCGAACGTCTCGGGGGCGCCCTTGACGTCGGCCAGCCCCTGTTCAGCCAGGTCGTCCGGGCCCAGGTGGAAGCCGTCCATGGGCACCACGACCGCGGGCGTGCCGGTAGCGACCAGGTGGGCCGCGAGCTCGCGGGCCAGCGTGGACTTGCCGGACCCGGGCGGCCCCGCGACGCCCACCAGGACGCGCCCCGACGCGGCGAGGGCGCGGGCGCGCTCCCCCAGGATCTCGATCATGGCGCGGCCTCTCTCACGGACTTCACGGATCTCTCGGACTTCACGGACTTCACTAACTTCACGGCGCCGTCACGAAGACGTCGAACAGGTGCGGGTGATGCGCGTGGACCAGGACCCCGAACACCACCGCGTCGAACAGCAGATGCACCGTCACCACGTAGGGCAGCGACTTGGTCCGGGCGAAGATCCACCCCTGCACCAGCGCGAACGGCACGGTGAGCCACGGCCCCCACGCCTGATAGCCCAACTCCCACAGGAAGGACACGAACACGACGGCCTGCAGCACGTTCGCGAGCGGCATGGGGAAATGCGCGCGCAGCAGGGCGAAGACGATGCAGATGAAGAACAGCTCGTCCCACAGCCCCACCGCGTTCACGCCGATGAACAGGCGCACGATCTCCCCGGTGGAGTCGAGGTCCGGCCAGTTCGTGTAGACGCCCGAAGAGATGAAGTAGTACGGCAGCACCAGGTACGCGATGACCACGACGGCCACCAGATACAGCCACATGGTGCGCGTCCACCGCTGCCCCGTCCCCACCGGGAAGCGGATGGTCGAGTCCCGGAAGCCGATGCGCGAGATCAGCGTGGGGACCAGCACCGCCAGGGACAGGGCCACGGTGAAGCGGGCCATGCCCGCGTCGGAGAGGTCCGCCTGGAGCGAGATGGCGGAGATGATCGCCTGGCCGAGCGCGATGAGCCCCAGGTCGCGCGCAAGGCGCCGGTCGACCGCCGCCGCGAGCGCCACGCCCGCCACCAGCGGCACGTAGCCGAGCGGGCGCACGTGGACCGCGAACAGCAGCACGGCGGCCCCGACCACGAGGACCGCCGCGGCGACCCGCGCGGCCGTCCGTGCATCGGCCCTCAACTCGGGCGTCTCGACGGTCACGAGGGAACTATGCCAGAGGCGCGCGCCCGCCCTGACCCGGATGGGGCCGCCCGCGCGGCAGGATCGGGGCATGAGCGTTCCGACCACCCCCGCACCGCCCGCCCGCCGCATGACCTGGTTCGGCCTGGTGGGCCTGATCGTCGCCTTCGTGATCGGGCAGTCGATCGTGTCCATCGTCTTCTTCGACGCGCTGTCCGAGCGCGCCTTCCCCGACGTCCACGCCGGGCTCAAGGTGGCGGCGGTGCACGGCGCGGGCACGGCCATCGTCGCCCTCGCCATCACGTGGAAGCGCTGGTGGCCGCAGGTGCTGCGCGACCACCTCCCCGCCCGGAGGTGGGTGTGGTGGCCGTCGCTGGTGCTCATTGCGGTCGCCATCGGCATGGCCGACTACGGGCGCATCGGCGAGGCCGGCCTCGCCGTGCTGGGCGCCGTCGCGCTGGGCACGCTCATGATCGCGGTGGGCGAGGAGCTCCTGTTCCGCGGCGTGGCGGTCGTGTTCCTGCGCGAGCGCTTCGGGGAGCTGGGCGTGGCACTCCTCAGCTCGCTCCTGTTCGGCCTGGTCCACTTCCCCGCCGGCCCGGTGCAGGTGGTGTTCTCCGCCCTGCTCGGCTTCGTGCTCTACCTGGCCCGACGCGTCTCCGGCGGGCTGATCCTCCCCATCGCGGTGCACGTCGCATGGGACCTCAGCGTCTTCACGGCGTCGCTCAACAGCACCGAGCCGGTAAGCTCCGACGCCTCGTTCGCCCTCGCGATCGCGAACGTCCTGGTCGTCCTCGTGGCGGCGATCCTCTGGCGCCGGGTCTCCCCCGCATCGTCCCGGGCCTGAGCGAGCACGCCTCTCCATCGACCCGCGAGGACGCCGGGAGACACCGAGGGCCATGCCGCGTGGCCACCTCCGCTCGAGAATCCCATCGACAACTCACCCCGCAAATCAAACATGGCGTATTAGAATTTCAGGGTGAGCAACCTGTGGCTTCCGCGCGATCGTGACACCACGCAACTGCGCGCCGCGCTCGATCGCGCACCTGCCGTACTTCTCACCGGGCAACGCCAGGTGGGCAAGACCACCCTGGCACGCAAGCATGTGTCCCCACAGCGCAGCCACTACTTCGACCTCGAGGACCCCCGAGACCAGGCGAGGCTCGCCGATCCGATCCTCGCACTGGAGCGCCTCTCAGGCACGGTCGTGATCGACGAGGCGCAGAGGCTTCCCGGGCTGTTCCCCGCCCTCCGCGTGCTGATCGACCAGGACCGCAGACCCGGCCGATTCCTCCTGCTGGGCAGCGCCTCGCCGGACCTCGTCGGCCTGGGAGCGGAGTCGCTCGCCGGCCGAGTCGCGCTCGTCGAACTGGGCCCGCTCGGGCTCGCCGAGGTCGGCGCGGGCCACCTCGATGCACTGTGGCTTCGCGGGGGACTGCCCGAGGCGTTCACCGCCGCCAGCGATGCGGCCGCGGGCGCATGGCTGGGCGACTACATCTCGACCTTCCTCGAGCGTGACCTCGCGCAGCTCGGCTCGCGCGTGCCCGCGACCACCATGCGCCGCTTCTGGACCATGCTCGCGCACCGCCACTCCGGCACGTGGAACGGCGCCGAGATGGCGCGCTCACTCGACGCCTCCCCACCGACCGCTCGCCGGTACCTCGACTCGCTCACCGACGCCCTTGTGGTTCGCCAGTTGCAGCCCTGGGTTGCGAACATCGGCAAGCGGCAGGTCCGCTCACCCAAGGTGTACCTGCGCGACAGCGGCACCCTGCATCGACTCCTGGGGATCCCCACCATGGACGACCTGCTCTCGCACCCGATCCTCGGCGCGAGCTGGGAGGGCCTCGTGGTCGAGCACATCGCCCGATGGGGCGTGCCGATGTACTTCTGGCGCACGCAGGACGGCGCGGAGATCGACCTGGTTCTCGACCTCGGCTCCGCGCGATGGGGCGTCGAGATCAAGCGCACGGACTCCCCCAAGGTGACGCCGAGCATGCGCCACGCGCTCGACGACCTGGGCCTCGAGCGCATCATCGTCGCCCACGCGGGAACCGACCGCTTCCTCCTCGCCGGGCGAATCGAGGCGATCGGAGCAGGCGAGCTGCTCACCTCGGAGGGACCGCCTGCCCCCTGAGCGCGCGACGGAACGCGGCGAGGGCCGCACCCCGGGTGGGATGCGGCCCTCGCGGGACGATGCTGTGGCCGGGTCAGGCGACCGGGCGCGCCGCCTCGATCTCGACCTTGGGCAGGGTCTTGGCGGGCAGGGTCTGCGGGCGCCACGCGTCGCGGGTGGCCTCGAACGCGGTGATGTCCTCCTCGTGCTGGAGGGTGAGGCCGATGTCGTCGAGGCCCTCCATGAGGCGCCACCGCACGTAGTCGTCGATCTCGAACGGCACGGTGAGCTCGCCGCAGGTGACCGTGCGGTCCTCGAGGGAGACGGTGATCTGCTTGCCGGGCTCGGCGTCGAGCAGCTTCCACAGCAGCTCGACGTTCTCCTGGCTCACCACGGCGGCGAGCAGGCCCTGCTTGCCGGAGTTGCCGCGGAAGATGTCCGCGAAGCGCGACGCGATGACCACCTTGAAGCCGTAGTCCTTGAGCGCCCACACGGCGTGCTCGCGGGAGGACCCGGTGCCGAAGTCGGGGCCGGCGACCAGGACGGAGCCGTTCTGGTACTCGGGACGGTTGAGGATGAAGTCGTCGTCGCCGCGCCAGGCCGCGAAGAGCGCGTCCTCGAACCCGGTGCGCGTGATGCGCTTGAGGTAGACGGCGGGGATGATCTGGTCGGTGTCGACGTTCGAGCGGCGCAGCGGGACGGCGACGCCGGTGTGAGTGGTGAACTTCTCCATGGCGATTCTCCTTACGCGAGCGCGGCCGGCGCGTCGACCAGGTCGTCGGGGCTGGACAGGGTGCCGCGGACCGCGGTGGCGGCGGCGACCAGGGGCGACACCAGGTGGGTGCGGCCGCCCTTGCCCTGGCGGCCCTCGAAGTTGCGGTTCGACGTGGAGGCCGAACGCTCCTGGGGCCTCAGCTGGTCCGGGTTCATGCCCAGGCACATCGAGCAGCCGGCGTTGCGCCACTCGGCGCCGAAGTCCTTGAACACCCGGTCGAGGCCCTCGGCCTCGGCCTGGAGGCGGACGCGGGCGGAGCCGGGGACCACGAGGAGGCGGACACCCTCGGCCTTGGTGCGGCCCTTGAGGATCTCTGCGGCGGCGCGCAGGTCCTCGATGCGGCCGTTGGTGCACGAGCCCAGGAAGACCGTGTCGACGTGGATGTCGCGCAGCGGGGTGCCGGGCGTGAGGCCCATGTACTCGAGGGCGTTCGCGGCGGCCTCGCGGTCGGCCTCGTCCGCGAAGTCCTCCGGGTCGGGGACGTTGGCGGACAGCGGGAGGCCCTGGCCGGGGTTGGTGCCCCACGTGATGAAGGGCTCGAGGTCGGAGGCGTCGAGGTCGACCTCGGTGTCGAAGACCGCGTCGTCGTCGGTGGTGAGCGTGCGCCAGTACTCGACGGCGGCGTCCCAGTCCTCGCCCTCCGGAGCGTGGGGGCGGCCCTTGACGTACTCGAACGTCGTCTCGTCCGGCGCGATCATCCCGGCGCGGGCGCCGGCCTCGATCGACATGTTGCAGATGGTCATGCGCGCCTCCATGGACAGCGCACGGATGGCCTCGCCGCGGTACTCGAGCACGTAGCCCTGGCCGCCACCGGTGCCGATCTTGGCGATGATCGCGAGGATGATGTCCTTCGCGGTCGAGCCCTTGGGCAGCGTGCCGTTGACGTTGATCGCCATGGTCTTGAAGGGCTTGAGCGGCAGGGTCTGGGTGGCGAGCACGTGCTCCACCTCGGAGGTGCCGATGCCGAACGCGAGCGAGCCGAACGCGCCGTGCGTGGAGGTGTGCGAGTCGCCGCAGACCACGGTCATGCCGGGCATCGTGAGTCCCAGCTGGGGCCCGACGACGTGGACGATGCCCTGGTCGGCGTCGCCCAGGGAGTGAATGCGGATGCCGAACTCCTCCGCGTTCTCGCGCAGCTTGTTCACCTGCTTGCGGCTCGTCTCGTCCGCGATCGGCAGGTCGATGTCGAGCGTGGGGGTGTTGTGATCCTCGGTCGCGATGGTGAGGTCCGGGCGGCGCACCGGGCGGCCCGCCAGGCGCAGGCCCTCGAAGGCCTGCGGGCTCGTGACCTCGTGGCACATGTGAAGGTCGATGTAGATGAGGTCGGGCGCCCCATCCTCACCCTTGCGGACCAGGTGACTGGCCCACAACTTCTCCGCGAGCGTGGTTCCCATGGCGATCCTCCTGACCTCTCGACATCTCAGAATTTGAGACGCTAGTATCGCTCTATGGACAATCATAGCGGAGTCGGCGTCATCGACAAGGCAGCCGCGATCCTCTCCGCGCTCGAGCGCGGGCCGGCCACCCTGGCCGAGCTCGTCGACTCCACCCATCTTGCCCGACCCACCGTGCACCGCCTCGCACTGGCCCTCGAGCACCACCACCTGGTGGGCCGCGACGCCTCCGGCGCGTTCGTGCTGGGGCGCCGCTTCGCCCAGCTCGCGGCCTCCGTCAACGAGGACCGGCTGGTCTCCGCGGCGCAGCCCGTGCTGGCGGTGCTGCGCGACCGCACGGGCGAGTCGGCACAGCTGTACCGCCCGCACGGCGACGAGCGCATCTGCATCGCGGCCGCCGACCGGCCCGTGGGCCTGCGCGACTCGATCCCCGTGGGCACCACCATGACCATGGGCGCCGGCTCCGCCGCCAAGGTGCTGCTCGCCTGGGCCGACCCGGAGCGCCTCCACCGCGGCCTCGCCGGCGCGCGCTTCACCGCCGCGGACCTCGAGCGGGTGCGCGCCCGCGGCTGGGCCGAGAGCGCGGGCGAGCGCGAGCGCGGCGTGGCCTCCGTGTCCGCCCCCGTGTGGGGCGCTGCCGGCACCGTCATCGCCGCGGTGTCCATCTCCGGCCCGTCCGAGCGGCTCACCGTCCGCCCGGGCCAGCAGCACGCCGGCGCCGTGACCGAGGCGGCGCGCCAGCTCACCGAGGTGCTGCAGCGGACCGTGGTGGCCTGAGGCGCCGGCTCCGCTCCGCCTCCAGCGCCAGCTCCAGCCGGATCCGCGCCGGCTCCACCCTGACCCGCCCCGGCTCCACCCTGATCCGCGCCGGCTCCACCCTCCCGGCCGTCGGACGATTCCCACAGCAATCCGACATACGGGTCGCCGCCGACTCGTATGTCGGACGAAACGGCCACGCGTCCGACATACGGGTGGGGGCGCGGGGCGCGGCCGCGCGCGGGCAGCGCCGGGCGGAGGCGGTACCGGGCGGGGGCGGGGGGTGAGCCCAGGCGCGGGCAACGCCGGGCGGAGCACGGGTGCCTCCAGGCAGCAGCCAGATCAGCCCGCCGGGGCCTCCCCCGTCAGCGCCATCGTCTCGAGGAACTCCGCGAAGTGCGGCTTGCCCTCCTCCGTGAGGTGCAGCCCGTCCTCGAGCCACTCGGGGTGGTCCGCCACGAACGCCGCCCAGTCAGCGAAGACCACGTTCGGATAGTCCGCGGCGACCGTGCGCATCGTCTCGTTGGACGGCTCCACGTACGCGAAACGCGCGGTCGAGTCGATGAGCACCACGCGGTCGCGGTCGGCGAGCTCGTCGAGCGTCGAGCGCAGCGCGGACTCCTTGACCGGCCCCGCCGTGCCCATGTGCATCATCACCACGGGCCGGAGCGTGCCCGCCCGCTGCGCGGTGAGCACCGCGTCCATGATGTTGCCCGGCGAGCGGTTGATCGCGGCGTCCACGGTGGAGCCGGGGAGCTCGGCCTTGAGCTCGTCGGCGGCCCACAGCGCGACCGAGTCGCCGTAGAGCGCGATGTCCGCGGTCGTGACCGGGGCCGATGCACCGGCCGCCTCGTCGTCCGCGCCCGCCTCCCCCGCAGGGTCGGCGGCAGAGTCGTCGACGGAACCCGAGCCCTCGGCGACCTCCTCGCCGGACCCGGCCGCAGCATCGTCCGGGGCCGGTTCCGCCGTGATGGCGACGGTCGACCCGAGCGCGGTGCTCGCGGGATCCGGCACGGCGACCGTGAAGGACACGCCCACGACGAGCGCATACACACCCGCCACGCCGAGCCCGATCATCGCCGGGCGGCCGCGTCCCACGAATCCCTCGGCCCGCGCCCGGTTCCACCAGGCGCCCAGCCGGCCCTCGCGGATGGGCTGTTCGAGGTAGCGGTAGGACGCGGCGGCGACCGCGAGCACGAGCGCGACGCGCAGCGCCTCGACCCACCAGCCGGTCCAGGGGAGGTCCTGGCCGGGGCGGGTCACCAGGAAGATGGGCCAGTGCCACAGGTAGATGCCGTAGGAGCGCTGGCCCAGCCAGCGCATCGGCGCCACGTCGAGCAGGGCCCCCAGAGGTGAGGCGGGGTGCGTCGCGAGGACCAGGATGGCCGCGACGAGCGCGGCGACCGCGAGGAAGCCGCCACGATACATGGCAGGCGAATACTCGTTGACGCTGACCATCACCCAGCCGAGCGCGGCGAGCAGCCCGAGCCCCACGACCAGCAGGAGTCCGCGCGCGGGGGGCGCCACGCGGGTGGAGGCCCGCCCCGGCCGCCAGATGCCCGCGAGCGCGGCTCCCAGCAGGATGGACATGGCGTGGGTGTCGGTGCCGAAGTACACGCGCGTGGGGTCCGCGTCGAGCGGGTAGCCGTGGTGGTGGGAGATGATCGCCATCGCGAGCGTCGAGATCGCCGCGAGCGCGAGCGCGACCCCGACCAGCAGCTTGCGCACCGAGCTGCGGCGCGCGAGCGCGATGCCCGCGACCAGCGCCACCACGCACGGCCACACCAGGTAGAACTGCTCCTCCACCGCGAGCGACCACAGGTGCGCGAGCACGTTGCCGCGGCCGATCAGCTCGAAGTAGGACTGCTCGTCGGCGATGTACCACCAGTTGGAGACGTACAGCATCGCCGCGATCACGTCGCCGGTGAAGCGGTCGATGGAGTCGCGCGCGACCGTCGCGACCAGCAGCGCGGTGCCCGCGATCATGCCGAACATCGCCGGCAGCAGGCGGCGCGCGCGGCGCATGTAGAAGCGGCCGAAGCGGATGCGGCCGTGCCGGGAGCGCTCGGTCAGCAGCAGCGTGGTGATGAGGAAGCCGGAGATGACGAAGAAGACGTCGACGCCCAGGAAGCCGCCCGGCAGCGCGCCGAGGCCCAGGTGGAAGACGACGACGGCGGCCACGGCGAGCGCCCGCAGCCCGTCGAGCCCGCGGATGTGCGCGGGCGTCGACGAGTAGTCATCGGGATCGCTCACATGCCCTCGGGCACGCGTACCAGCGGTAACGGACATGACCACCTCCGTCCGGCAGGTTAGGCCGGACGATGCAACGGTTGCGGGAGGGCGCGCCGCACCCGGGCGACCGGTCGCCCAGGCCCGGGACCTAGGGCCCTGGCAGGCGCGGGAGCACGCGAGGACTCTGGCGACATGAACGTCGTTATCGTGTTCGAGTCGCTGTGGGGCAACACGGCCGCGATCGCCCGTGCGATCGCCGACGGCGTCGGGGAGTCGGCGCACGCCCTGTCCACTGCGGAGGCGACGCCCGACGTGGTCGCCGCCGCGGGCCTCGTCATCGCCGGCGCGCCCGTGCACGCGATGGGCCTGCCGAGCGAGCACTCCCGCGAGTCGGCGAGCCGCAAGCCCCAGGGCGCCGGGCACCTGGCCGCGGACCTCTCGCACCCGCCCATGCGGGACTGGCTCGATGCCCTCCCTGCGGGCCCGCGGCTCGGGGCGGCCTTCGAGACGCGCATCCGCGGCCCGCTGGGACGCGGCGCCGCCTCCGGCATCGCGCACGCGCTCGAGTCGCACGGGCTCACGCTCATCGACGGCCCCCGGAGCTTCAACGTGCACCTCAAGACGTCCTCGTCCGAGTCCGCGGCGCTGCTGTTCGACGGGGAGCTCGACGCCGCGCGCGAGTGGGGCGAACTGCTGAGTGAGCGGGCGCTCGCGCGTCGCTAGCCTGGCGCCATGCGCGCGATCGTGGTCTTCGACGGCGACTGCGGCCTGTGCAACGGGTTCGTCGCCTGGCTGATCCGCCGCGACCGCGAGGCCGCCTTCGGCATCGCCGGCTCGGCGGGCGAGGTGGGCCGCGCGGTGCTCACCGCCGCGGGCCTGCCGCACGAGGTCGCCGCCTCGACGCTGGTCGTGTGGGACGGCACCCACGCCTTCACCAGGTCCGATGCGGTGGCCGCCGTGGCGCGCCGCCTCCCCTGGCCGTGGCGCACGGGAGGCGCGCTGCGCATCGTCCCCCGCCGGGTGCGGGACGGCGTGTACGACGCCGTGGCGGCACGGCGGCCCCGGCGCCCCGCCGAGGATCCGGCGTGCGGCACTCCCCCGCCCGCGCTGGTCGCGAGGTGGCGCGCGCGGCTCGCGAGCCTCGAGGACGTCGCGGCGCTGTCGGATTGACCCGCCGACGAGCCCGCATGCGACGCGGTCCTGGCCTGAAAACACGAAATCCCCGCCCTGACGGACGAGGATTGCGAGAGTAGCCCCGACGGGATTCGAACCCGCGCTACCGCCTTGAGAGGGCGGCGTGCTAGGCCGCTACACAACGGGGCCCTAGCTGCTCCGGCCTCCCTCCCGGGCGGCTGGCGCGAGATAAGACTTTACAGCATGGTTTCCGGGATCACCAAATCCGGGCGAGCGTGACGCTCGTCACCCTCGCGAAGGACGCCTCGCGGCCGACCCCCGAGCGTCAGGATAGTTCCGGGGGACGATGCACGGCCCACCCTTTCGCGCCAGGCTGGGGGCCATGACGGACGCCTCCACCACCCCGCGGCTCGACCGCATCGCCGCCCGCTACGCCGCCCGCCCCGACACCAACCAGGTGCGGGCCGCGATCCGGCGCGACGGCGGCCCGACCTGGTCGTGGGCCGAGCCGGGCGCGCGCGACCGGTTCGCCGTCGCGTCGACCACCAAACTGGTGACCGCGACGCTCACGTTGAGTGCGGTCGACCGGGGGCTGCTGCGCCTGGACACCGCGGCCTCCACCGTCCTGGGCCTCGAAGCCCTGGAGGGCCTGCACGTCCGGCGTGGCCTCGACGCGCGGCCGGAGATCACGATCGAGCGACTGCTGAGCCACGCGACGGGGATCGCCGACTACTTCTCCGACCGGGGCAACGACGGCCGGATCCTCCAGAAGGACCTGCTCGAGGCCGACGAGGCGTGGGACGCGCGTTCCGCGATCGACCGCGTGCGCGGCGTGAAGCCGCACGGGCACCCGGGCCGCGGGCTCGCGCACTACTCGGACACCAACTACCGGCTGCTCGAACTCATCCTCGAGGAGGTCGAGGGCGCCCCGTACGCCGACCTGGTGCGCACGCGGATCGCCGAGCCGCTGGACCTCGACTCCACCTTCCTGCTCACCCCCGCCACGCTCGACCGCTTCGACACGATCGCGCCGCTGCTGGCCGGGCGCGACCCCCTCGTGGTGCCGCGGGTCCTCGCGTCCGCGGGCGCGGACGGCTCGCTCGTCTCGACGACCGACGACATGCTCGACTTCGCCGACGCCTTCTTCGGCGCGCGGCTGTTCTCGCAGGAGCTGCTCGAGCGCGCGCTCGCGGACCGCCGACGGATGCTCGTGCCGCCCGGGCAGTACGGCCTCGGAGTGATGCGCGTGCGCTTCAACGACGCATGGCGGCCCCGCCTGCTGCCCCCGCTGTTCGGCCACTCGGGGATCACGGGCGCGGGACTGTTCCGCGCGCCCGATGCGGGCCTCACCATCGCATTCGGCGTCAACCAGTTCTCCAAGCCGGCGCTGGGCTACCGGTTCATGGCGGAGCTGATGAGTGCGGCGCTGCGGGAGCTCTGAGCGGACCCGCCGGCAGACCGACCCCGCGCCGCGCCGCCCCACCCCTTCGCCTTGAGCCGCCGCCCGCGGCGCGCCACACCCCCGACGACGCGAAGGACGGACCGATCGGTTTCGTGCGCCTACGCGAATTCATGCACGATGCACGGGCGCGCCCAAGGCAGGCGCCACCGCTCGCACCCCACTCTCCACGCGCCACGCGGAACCGGGCACGCGGCGGGGGCGCCGACCTCGCGTGCATCGTGCATGAATTCGCGGAGCGTCGCGACAACAGGCGCCCTGCGGCGCCTTGGCGCCCGATCTAGCATCGACTCATGGCCCGCCCGACGACCAAGACGGCGCTGCTCGAGGCTGCGCAGGAGGGCTTCGACGGCCTCGAGCGACTGCTCGACGCCATGTCGGACGAGGAACGCGAGGCCACCTTCGAGCTCGAGGACCGCGATCGCAACGTGCGCGACGTGCTGATCCACCTCACCGCCTGGCACCGCCTCCTCGTGGACTGGATGCGCGCGAATCTTGCCGACGAGCGCCGCCCCTTCTTCCCCGCCCCGTACACGTGGAAGACGTACGGCGACATGAACGTAGAGATCTGGCGGGCGCACCAGGACGTGCCGCTCGGCGATGCGCGGCGCGCGCTCCGCGCCAGCCACGCCCAGGCGCTGCGGTCCATCGAGGAGCTCGACGACGCACAGCTGTTCGAGCGCCAGCACTTCGACTGGACGGGCACCACCACCGTCGGTAGCTACTGCGTGTCGGCGACCTCGGCGCACTATGCGTGGGCCGCGAAGAAGCTGCGCAGGCACCGCCGCGCGTTCGCGGCCGCATCGCACTAGCCCGCGCCGCCGAGCCCGCGCCGCCACCCCCGGTCACACCGCCCGCGCCGCCCACACCGCCCACACCGCCCGCGCTCTCCCCCACACCTTCCCGCCACACCCCCTTGCGCCACCCAATGTGCGTTATGTAAAGTTGAGCGCAGGCGACTCAAGTTCAGAAGTCGTACGCATCAACCAGGAGGTTCACATGACCAGCCAGCCGATGGCTCCTGAGGGACAGGAGCAGGCCAGCGCGCTCGAGCAGTTCGGCCAGGACTTCACGGCCCTCGCCGAGTCCGGCGCACTGGACCCCGTGATCGGACGTGACGAGGAGATCCGTCGCGTCATGCAGGTGCTCACCCGCCGCACCAAGAACAACGCGGTCCTCATCGGCGAGCCCGGCGTGGGCAAGACGGCGATCGTCGAGGGCCTCGCCCAGCGCATCGTCGCCGGCGATGTCCCCACCTCCCTCAAGGACCGCCGCGTCGTCGAGATCGCGATGAGCTCGATCGTCGCGGGCGCCGCGTTCCGCGGTCAGTTCGAGGAGCGCCTCAAGGCGGTGCTCAAGGAGGTCGAGGAGGCGGAGGGACGCATCATCCTGTTCGTCGACGAGCTCCACACCATCGTGGGCGCCGGCAAGGCGGAGGGGTCCGTCGACGCGGGCAACATCCTCAAGCCCATGCTCGCGCGCGGCAAGCTGCGGATGATCGGCGCGACCACGCTCAACGAGTACCGCGAGCACGTCGAGACCGACAGCGCCCTCGAGCGCCGCTTCCAGCCCGTCTACGTGGGTGAGCCCAGCATCGAGGACACCGTCGCGATCCTGCGCGGCCTGCAGGACAAGTACGAGGTTCACCACGGCGTGAAGATCACGGACGAGGCGATCGTGTCCGCGGCGAAGCTGTCCGACCGCTACATCTCGGACCGCTTCCTGCCCGATAAGGCGGTCGACCTCATCGACGAGGCGACGAGCGCGCTCAAGATGCAGCTCGACTCCCTCCCCATCGAGCTCGACCGCTCGCGCCGGCGCATCATGCAACTCGAGATCGAGCGCACGCAGGTGGCGAAGGACAAGTCGCAGCACGCGAAGGACCGCCGCGCGGAGATCGACGCGGACATCGCGCGCCTCACGGCGGACTCGGAGGAGCTCAACATGCGGTGGGCGCGCGAGAAGGACCTCATCGTCCGCGTGTCCGGCGCGACCGAGCGGCTCGAGAGCCTGCGCGGCGAGCTCGAGCGGGCCGAGCGCCTGGGCGAGCTGGAGAAGGCGGGCCGCATCCGCTACGGCGAGATGCCCGCGGCGGAGAAGGACATCACCACGGCGCGCGCCGAGCTCGACGCCATCCCCGAGGAGGAGCGCATGCTCCGCGAGGAGGTCACGGGCGAGGACATCGCGGGCGTGGTCGCCAAGTGGACCGGCGTACCCGTCGAGAAGCTCCTGACCGACGAGTCGAGCAAGCTGGGCCACCTCGAGGACCGCCTCCACGAGCGCGTCGTGGGCCAGCACCGCGCGATCGCCAGCGTGAGCGACGCGATCCGTCGCGCCCGCGCGGGGATCTCCGACGCGCATCGTCCCATCGGCTCGTTCCTGTTCCTGGGCCCCACCGGCGTGGGCAAGACCGAGCTGGCCCGGGCGCTCGCCGAGCAGCTCTTCGACGACGAGCGCGCCATGATCCGCATCGACATGTCCGAGTACATGGAGTCGCACTCCGTGGCTCGCCTCATCGGCTCTCCCCCGGGGTACATCGGCTACGAGCAGGGCGGCCAGCTCACGGAGGCCGTGCGTCGGCGCCCGTACAGCATCGTCCTGTTCGACGAGGTGGAGAAGGCCCACCCCGACATCTGGAACGCGCTGCTCCAGGTGCTCGACGACGGCCGCCTCACCGACGGCCGCGGCCGCACGGTCGACTTCACCAACACGATCATCGTGATGACGTCCAACCTGGGCTCGGACATCGTGCTCGCGTGGGACGGCCAGGACCGGGCCGCGCTCGAGCGCGACCTACACGAGGTGCTGCGCCGCTCGTTCCGGCCCGAGTTCCTCAACCGGCTCGACGACGTGGTGGTGTTCGACCGCATCGACCCCGCTGCCATGGAGGGGATCGTCGCGACCGAGCTGGCCAGGGTGGTCGCCCGGCTCGCCGAGGCGAAGGACATCCACCTCACGGTGGACGATGCGCTGCGCGCCTCGCTCGCGAAGGACGGCTTCGACCCAGCGTTCGGTGCGCGGCCGCTCAAGCGGCTCATCCAGTCGCGACTGCTCAACGAGCTCGCCAAGGAGATCGTCGACGGCCGCGTCGCCGAGGGCGACCGCGTGGTCGCCGGCTGGGACGGCGAGGCGGTGACGCTGGCTGGCTCGGGCGGCTAGCGCATCGTCCCCGGACACGGCGCCGGACGCACGAAGAGGGGCCCGCCATCAGGCGGGCCCCTCTTCAGTCTGGCTGGGCTACAAGGATTCGAACCTCAACTAACGGAACCAGAAACCGTCGTGCTGCCAGTTACACCATAGCCCATCGGGTCTTGCGAACCGAGTGACCACTATAGCCGACATTCGGAGCGATTCCAAACCGGCGCCTGCCCCCGGCGCCCGCCCGAGCGCGCGCCCCGCTACTCCCCCACGTACTGCGCCAGATGCTCGCCGGTGAGCGTCGACCGGGCGGCCACCAGCTGCGCCGGCGTGCCCTCGAACACCACGCGGCCGCCGTCGTGGCCGGCGCCGGGACCCAGGTCGATGATCCAGTCGGCGTGCGCCATCACTGCCTGGTGGTGCTCGATGACGATGACGGTCTTGCCCGCGTCGACCAGCCGGTCGAGCAGCGCGAGCAGGTGGGCGACGTCCGCGAGGTGCAGGCCGGTGGTGGGCTCGTCGAGCAGGTAGATGCCGCCCTTCTCCCCCATCCGCGTCGCGAGCTTGAGCCGCTGACGCTCGCCGCCCGAGAGGGTCGTGAGCGGCTGGCCGAGCGTGAGGTAGCCGAGCCCCGCATCGTCCATCCGGGCCAGGATCGCGCGCGCCGCGGGCACCTTCGCCTCACCCTCGGAGAAGAACGCGAGCGCCTCTTGGACCGGCATGTCGAGCACGTCCGCGATCGACCGGCCGCCCAGCGTGTGCTCGAGCACGGCGCGCTCGAAGCGGCGGCCCTCGCACTCCTCGCACGGCGTCTCGACGGTGTCCATGACGCCCAGCTCCGTGTAGATGACGCCGGCGCCCTTGCACGCGGGGCACGCGCCCTCGGAGTTCGCGCTGAACAGGGCGGGCTTGACGCCGTTGGCCTTGGCGAAGGCCTTGCGGATCGGGTCGAGCAGCCCCGTGTACGTCGCGGGGTTCGACCGGCGCGACCCGCGGATGGCGGACTGGTCGATCGAGACGACCCCCGCATCGTCCGGGATCGATCCGTGCAGGAGCGAGCTCTTGCCCGAGCCCGCCACGCCCGTGACGCACACGAGGACGCCCAGCGGCACGTCGACGTCCACGTCCTTGAGGTTGTGGGCCGCGGCCCCGCGGATCTCGAGCGCGCCCGTCGCCGTGCGCGGGGCCTCCTTGAGAGCGGCGCGATAGCCCAGGTGGCGGCCGGTGCGGGTGTCCGAGGCGCGCAGGCCCTCGAGGGTGCCCTCGAAGCAGATCTCGCCGCCGCCGGAGCCCGCGCCCGGCCCCAGGTCGACGATGTGATCCGCGATCGCGATCGCTTCGGGCTTGTGCTCGACCACCAGGACGGTGTTGCCCTTGTCGCGCAGCTCGCACAGCAGGGCGTTCATGCGCTGGATGTCGTGCGGGTGGAGGCCGATGGTCGGCTCGTCGAACACATAGGTGACGTCCGTGAGGGACGAGCCCAGGTGGCGGATCATCTTGGTGCGCTGCGCCTCGCCCCCGGAGAGCGTGCCGGACGCGCGGTCGAGCGAGAGGTACCCCAGCCCGATCGAGACGAACGCGTCCATGAGGTGGCGCAGGCTTCCGAGCAGCGGCGCGACGGAGGGCTCGTCGAGGTCGCGGAGCCAGGCGGCGAGGTCGGTGATCTGCATGGCGCACGCATCGGCGATGGACACGCCCGCGATCTTCGACGAGCGAGCCGCCTCGCTCAGTCGCGTGCCGCCGCACTCGGGGCACGGCTGGAAGGTCACGGCGCGCTCGACGAACGCGCGGAGGTGCGGCTGGAGCGCGTCGAGGTCCTTCGAGAGCATCGACTTGCGCACCTTGGGCACCAGGCCCTCGTACGTCATGTTGATGCCGGCCACCTTGATCTTGGTGGGCTCCTTGTAGAGGAAGTCCTCGCGCTCCTGCGGGCTGTACTTCGCCACGGGCTTGGCCGGGTCGAGCAGGCCGGACTCGGTGTAGAGGCGCACGGCCCAGCCGTCGGCGGTGTAGCCGGGGACCGTGATGGCGCCGTCGGCGAGCGACTTGGAGTCGTCGACGAGTTGGGTGAGGTCGATGTCGTTGACCCGGCCCATGCCGTCGCACGCCGGACACATGCCACCCTGGCGCGAGAAGGACACCTCCTTGGCCTTCTCTCCGCCCTTGGCGAGAGTGCCGGAGGCCGATACGGACGCCATGTTGAAGGAGAAGGCCTGCGGCGGGCCGATGCGCGGCTCGCCCAGTCGCGAGAACAGGATCCGCAGGAGGGCGTTGGCGTCCGTCACGGTGCCCACCGTCGAGCGCGAGTTCGCGCCCAGGCGCTCCTGGTCGACGAGGATCGCGGTGGTGAGGCCCTCGAGCCGGTCGACCTCGGGGCGCGCGAGCGAGGGCATGAAGCCCTGCACGAACGCCGAGTACGTCTCGTTGATCATGCGCTGCGACTCTGCGGCGATGGTGCCGAAGACGAGCGAGCTCTTGCCGGAGCCGGAGACGCCGGTGAAGACGGTGAGCCGCCGCTTGGGGATCTCGACGGTGACGTCCTTGAGGTTGTTGACCCGCGCGCCCTCGACACGGATGAGGTCGTGGGCGTCGGCGGGGTGGGTGGTGGCCTGGCGGGCGTCGTGACTCACGTGCGTCAGTATCCCCCGCGGGAGGTTGCGGGACGTCGCTGGACGATGCGGCGGCGCCTTGGGCCCGTTGCGCGGCAGTGCCCGGTAGTTGGCTCCGCGACGCTAGCCAAATTCATGCACTTTGGGCGAGGCCCCATGCCGGTGCGCGACGGGTGCCGGCACCGGGGCGATGGCGTGGCGACGCTAGCCGGATTCACGGAAAGCGGGCGGCGGGTGATCGCCCGCCCAAAACGCGTGAATTTGGCTAGCGCGCCGAAGGCAACCACCCCGCCACCCGCCCGGCGACGCCGCAGACCGATGCGCGGGCCCGACTCGAGGTGCGTGGACTCGACGCCCCGCCGCCGCGCCCCTCGACTACCCCAGGCCGAGTCGTTCCGGCAGCTCCGCGAGCGTCGAGATCCGGACGACCCCGCGCGCCGTGGCGGTCGCGACGTCCTCCGGCGCCACGGGCCGTGGGTGGTGGCCGGGACGGTCCAGCCAGACGGACGCGAGGCCGGCGTCGAGGGCGCCCACCGCATCGGCATCGAACTCGTCCCCCACGTAGGCCACCTCGCCCGGCTCGAACCCGAGCAGTTCGCACGCGAGGTGGAACACCCGCGGGTCCGGTTTGCCGAAGCCCAGGGTGTCGACGCCCACGAGCATCCGCACGTCGAGGCCGCACGCGTCCAGCTTCGCCTCCTGGACCGCGACGTCCGCGTTGGAGAGCGCGCCGTACGGAAGGTCGGCGAGGTCGAGCGCTCCGAGCGCGCCCGCCGCATCGTCGTGCGCGGCCCAGCCGTCGCGGAAGTGGCGGTCGAAGCGCACGGACCACGTGGCGTAGGCCTCGTCGTCGAGGCGAGGGCCGCCGAAGAGCGCGTGCAGCTCGTTGACGCGACGATGCCGCTGCTCCCGGTGCGTCATCTCCCCGCGGGTGTGGGCGCGGTACCAGCCGCCCGCATCGGCCCTCCAGACGCGCACCAATTCCTCGGGATCCGGCGCGTCCAGGTAGTCCGCGCCCGCCGCGGCGAGGGCGTGCCGGAAGGCACCCCTCGTGTCGACGAGGGTGTCGTCGACGTCGAACAGCACCGCGCGTATGGCAAGAGTCACATCGCCATCGTAGGAGGGTCGATCGGAGTGCACTTTGTCCCGTTCTGCACCCCCCGCGCGCCGAATGCGTCTTTGACAACGATTCTCAGTATCGCTAACTTTCCCACCATGCGTTCAAGAATGATTCCCACTATCGCTTCCCTTGCCCTCCTCCCCCTCCTCGCCGCGTGCGCCACCGACGCGGCCGACGAGGCCCCCGCCGCCGTCAACCCCACCGACTCCGCCGAGGCCACCGCCACCGAGGCGGCCCACGTCGACGAGCACGAGCACGACGACGACCACGCGGTCGCCGCCGAGGAGCACGGCGAGGCCCAGCCCCGCATCCTCGTCACCTACGCGGACTCGGCCGAGCTGCTCTCGCTCGACGGCACCGACGTGGCGTCCCTGGCCTCGTTCGACATCGTCGAGGGCGCCCGCGCGGACCTGGGCGGCGACGGCCGCCACGCGTACCTGGTCGACTACTTCGGCGGCACCACGTCGATCCTCGACACCGGCACGTGGGCGCAGGCGCACGGCGATCACTTCCACTACTTCACCACCGACGCGACCCTGCTCGACGAGCAGATCCTGGGCGCCACCCCGTCCCACGTCGTGGGCCACGACGGCATCGTCGCGGTGTTCCTTGACGGCGAGGGCGCGATCGAGATCGTGGACGAGGCCTCGCTGGCCGAGGGCGTCCTCGCCACGACCACCATCGCCACCAACGAGCCGCACCACGGCGTCGCCGTCCCGCTCGGCGACCAGGTGCTCATCACGGAGACGCCCGACGGCGGCCTGCCCGACACCGTGGTCCAGGTGGCGCTCGACGGCACCGAGATCGCCCGCTACCAGGGCGAGTGCGTGGGCCTCCACGGCGAGGTGACGTTCGGCACCACCGCGATCTTCGGCTGCGCCGAGGACATGCTGGTGATCGACACCGCCGCCCACACGACCACCCGCATCGCCTACCCGGCCGACGCCGCGGGCACCCGCGTGGGCACCTTCTACGGCACCGGGCCCGTCGTGGGCAACTGGGGCGCCGAGGAGCTGCTCTTCATCGACGCCGAGGCCGGCACCACCGAGGTGGTCAACGTGGGAGCGACCATCGGCGCAATCTCCCGCCTGGGCGACGACATCCTGGTCCTCACCACCGACGGCGTGCTGAGCGTGCTCGACGACCACGGGCACGTCGTGTCCTCGGTTCAGGCCATCGACGCCTTCGAGCTGCCCGGCGGGCACTCCACGGCGAAGCCCGCGCTGGGCGTCTCGGGCGACACGGTCGTGATCTCCGACCTCAACGGACAGCAGCTGGTGCTGGTGGACGCGCACGAGGCGGACGTCATCGGTTCGTACGCGCTCGCGGGTGAGCCCACGGGCTTCGTGATCGCGAACGCGGCGCCGGTCGAGACGGCCGCGCACGACCACGACCACGAGGACGAGGACGCGCACGACCACGACCACGACCACGACCACTGAGCCGGCCTCCGGCGGTCCGGGACAATCCGGACCGCCGGAACGCCGCTCCCGCGCGCTGCGGGACAGCAGGGACCGCCGATGCCTCGGCGCATCGGTCCCTACTGTCCCGGAGCGCGCTTTTCAGCGTCGAGGGCGGTCCTCACTGTCCCGGACCGGAGGGGGTGGTGGGCGGCAGGGGTGGCGGCCCCAACGGCACCGCGGCGGCGCAGCCACGCCTCGCGCGTCAGCTCCATGTCGACCCAGGTCGTGCCTTCAGAAACATCACGGCCGGTCTCGACGAAACCCGCCTTGGCGTAGGCGCGGATCGCGCGCGGATTGTCCGCACGCACGTCCAGGGTCAGGCGCGACAGCCCCACCGCGGTGAACGCGTGCGCGACCATCAGCGCCGTCGCCTCGGACCCGAGGCCACGGCCGTACCAGTCCGGCCCGCGCAGCGCGATCCGATAGTTGGCCGACGACGCAACGGCATCGAAACCGTTGAGAACCGCCTCGCCGGCGAACTCCCCCGTCGCGACCTCCTCGATGACCAGGTCCAACCGCGACGGCGCGGACGGCCTCGACAGCACCCACTCGGCGATCTGCTCGCGGGTGAAGGTCGCATCGGTCCCGGTCAGGGCCGCCCCCACCGGCTCGTTGACCATCTCCCACGCCGCGTCCACATCGGACGGACGGTACGGGCGCAGGACAGCACGAGAGCCTCGGAGCGTGGGCTTGGCCCACGCTCCGAGGCTCTCGGCGGTCATGGTCGGAGGGAGGCGGGCACGATCACAGGGACGCGAGCACGCTCAGAGCGACGCGCGCAGGTTGCGCAGGCGCGTGAGCGCGGACTCGCGACCCAGGATCTCCATCGACTCGAACAGCGGCGGCGACACGAGGCGGCCGGTCACGGCGACGCGCAGCGGGCCGTACGCGAAGCGCGGCTTGATGCCCATCTCCTCGACCAGCCTCGCCTTGAGCGCGTCCTGCTGCGCCTCGGGCGAGAAGTCCTCGAGCCCGGCCAGCACCTCGAGCGCCGCATCGAGGATCTCGGCGGCGTTCTCCGGCAGCTTGGCGCGGGCGGCGTCCTCGACGACCACCGCATCGTCCTCGATGAAGAGGAATCCGAGCATCCCGGGAGCCTCGCCCAGCAGGTTGATGCGGGTCTGGACCAGGGGCATCGCCTCGGCGAGGACCTGCTCCTCGTGCGGGGTGAGCTCCTGCGCGGAGGCGGACGAGACGAAGCCGGCCGCGTGGAGGTAGGGCACCACGCGCGCGGCGAGGTCGCCCACGGGGAGCAGGCGCATGTGCTCGGCGTTGATCGCCTCGGCCTTCTTGAGGTCGAAGCGCGCGGGGTTGGGGTTGACGTCCGCGATGTCGAAGGCCTCGACCAGCTCGTCGACGGTGAACACGTCGCGGTCGGGGCCGATCGACCAGCCCAGCAGGGCCAGGTAGTTGAGCAGGCCCTCCGGGAGGAAGCCGCGGTCGCGGTGGTGGAACAGGCTCGACTCGGGGGCGCGCTTGGACAGCTTCTTGTTGCCCTCGCCGGTGACCATGGGCATGTGCGCGTAGGTGGGCACGGTCTCCGCGAGGCCCAGCTCGACCAGGGCGCGGAAGAGCACGATCTGCCGAGGCGTCGAGGACAGCAGGTCCTCGCCGCGGAACACGTGCGTGATGTGCTGGAGCGCGTCGTCCACGGGGTTGACGAGCGTGTACAGCGGGACGCCGTTGGCGCGCACGATCACGTAGTCCGGGACGGTGCCGGCCTTGAAGGTCACCTCGCCGCGGATCAGGTCCGTGAAGGTGATGTCCTCGTCGGGCATGCGCATGCGCAGGACGGGCTCGCGGCCCTCGGCGCGGAAGGCGGCCTTCTGCTCGTCGGTGAGGTCGCGGTCGAGGTTGTCGTAGCCCAGCTTGGGGTCGCGGCCGGCGGCCTTGTGGCGGGCCTCGACCTCCTCGGGCGTGGAGAAGGACTCGTAGGCGTAGCCGCCCTCGACCAGCTTGGCGACCACGTCGCGGTGGAGGTCGTGGCGCTCCGACTGGCGGTAGGGCGCGTACGGGCCGCCGATGTCCGGGCCCTCGTCGTACGTGATGCCCAGCCAGGCGAGCGCGTCGAGCAGCTGCTCGTACGACTCCATCGAGTCGCGCTGCGCGTCGGTGTCCTCGATGCGGAACACCAGCTTGCCGCCGGTGTGGCGCGCGTACGCCCAGTTGAACAGGGCCGTGCGGATCAGGCCCACGTGGGGCGTGCCGGTGGGCGACGGGCAGAAGCGGACGCGGACGGTGCTCATGGTTCTTCCTTCTGGCATCGGGGGACGATGCGGTGGCCGGGTGGGGACGATGCGGTCGCGGGGTGCGGGTTCAGTCGCGCCGGAGGACGGGGTTGCGCAGGACGCCGAGGTCCTCGATCTCGATCTCGACGATGTCGCCGTGGTGGAGGGTCGTGACGCCGGACGGGGTGCCGGTGAGGATGATGTCGCCGGGCAGCAGCGTGGTGACCTCGGAGACCATCGACACGGCGTGCGCGACGTCGATGATCATGTCGCGGGTGTTGCCGTTCTGGGTCGCCTCGCCGTTGATGCGGGAGGAGATGTCGACGTCGTCGTGGGCGAGCTCGGTCTCGATCCAGGGGCCCAGCGGCAGCGACGTGTCGAAGGCCTTGGCGCGGAACCACTGGTCCTCCTGGCGCTGGAGGTCGCGCGCGGTGACGTCGTTGGCGCAGGTGTAGCCGTAGATGTGCTGCTCGGCGTTCTCCGGGCTCACGTCCTTGCACACGCGGGAGATGACCACCGCGAGCTCGGCCTCGAGCTGGACGTCCTCGCTGTAGTGCGGCAGCACGATCGGGTCGTCGGGGCCGATCACGGTCGTGTTGGGCTTGAGGAACAGGATGGGTACCTGCGACGCGGGGCCGCGGTGCGGGATCTCCTTGGCGTGGGCCTCGTAGTTCTTGCCCAGGCACACGATCTTGGAGCGAGGGATCACGGGCGCCAGCAGGCGGACGTCGTCGGTGAGCGGGATCCGCTCCCCCGTGACGGTGCCCGGCGTGTACATCGGGTCGCCGGTGAGGACCACGAGCTCCTCGGAGCCCGCCTCTCCGTCGACGATGGCGTACTGGGGCTCGGCTCCGGTGGTGAAACGGGCGATGCGCATGGATGCCAGCCTAGTCGCTGCGGCTCGGGACGCTCGCGGACCCCGGGACCCCGCCTACGATGGCGCCATGGCAGCCAGCGACCGTCTCGCCACCGAGGGCCACGCCGCCCTGGTGCGCCTCCTCGCCCGGACCGATGCATCGTCCACCTGGTATCTGGGCGTCTCCTACCGCAACCGCCGGGTGACGGATGTCCTCTCCCACCTGCACGCGTGGCACGTCCTGTTCCACGGGTGGATGCTCCAGCACCGCGCGGGCAACGTGCCCGAGTACCCGGCGCCCGGGCACTCGTGGGACGAGCTCGAGATGCTCAACGACCAGCTCTACGAGGCGCACCGCGACCTCGACTACGCGCAGGCGCGGGAGAGGCTGACCGCGTCGCACTCGCGCACCATCGAGATCGTGCGCGGCATCGACGATGCGGTGCTCGAGGATCCCGCGGCCATGCCGTGGACCCGCGGCCGCCCCCTCGCGGAGGTGGCGCACGAGTGCCTCGCGGGCCACTACGCGTGGGCCGAGGGCGTGCTGGACGATGCGGGGGTGCCGGGGGCGCCCTCCGCGTGACCCCTGCGACCCGCCGCCTGGCGGGACTCGACCTCGCCCGCGGGCTCGCGGTGGCGGGGATGGTCGTCGCGCACACGGCCGATGAGGAGGCCTGGCCGCTGCTCGAGCACGCGCACGGGCACCCCTCCGCACTGTTCGCGGTGCTCGCGGGCGTGACCATCTCGCTGATGCTCGGCGGTCGCGGCGGTCCGGGCGATCCGGTGGCGGTGCGGCACACGCGCATCCGGGTCGCGGTGCGGGCCGCCGTGCTCATCGCGATGGGACTGATGCTCGACGCCGCGCTGCCCGTGATCGCGGTGATCCTTCACCACCTGGGCCTCATGATGCTGCTCGCGCTCGCGTTCCTGCGCTGGCGCGCCTGGGGACTCGCGACCGCGGGCGCGACGTGCCTCGTCCTGGGCTCCACGGTGGTCGCGGCGATCCGGCCCGAGGCGCCGTGGGATGCGCTGCCCCTGGCCGAGGCGCTGTGGTCGACGCGCTATCCCGTGGTCTCGTGGCTGGGCTACGTGCTCATCGGGATGACGGTGGGGCGCCTGGACCTGCGTCGCGGGTCGACGCTGGCGGGACTCGCGGGCGCCGGTGCGGGCGCGGTGGCGGCCGGGCTGGCCGCGAGCGCCGTGCTCGATCCCCGCTGGGGCTCGATCGCGGCGCACGCGTACACGCCGGCGGAGATGACCGTCAACGTTGGCGTCGCGATGCTCGTGATCGCCGCGACCGGGGCGCTCGCGCCGCTCGCGAGGTCGTGGCTGTCGCCGGTCGCCGCGCTGGGCGCGATGGCGCTCACCGCGTACGTGGCGCACCTGCTGGTCATCGCCGCGGTGGGACCGGAGATGGTGCGCGAGCCATCGACCGTGGCCGGTGCGGTGCTGCTGGTCGTCCTGCTCGCGAGCGCGTGGGCGTGGCGGAGGTGGCGCGGCCAGGGACCGCTCGAGCGCGGGCTCACCGTGATGTCCTCCGCCGCGGCCGACGGGGACCTCGCGGCGCGGGAGTGGGCGCGGCAGTGAAGCGGGGTGCGTGGCCCGCCTGGCGGGAGGGGACGCGAGCCACGCCCCCTCCCCAGCGGCTCAGCGCCGGCGCGGCAGCAGGTTGAGCAGGCCCAGCGCCGTCCGGAGCACGCCGAACCCGAGCTTGCCCTCGGAGCTGAGGACCAGCGCGCGCAGCGGCATCTGACCCATGATCGCCTCGAGCATCGCACGCGTGGCCGGGTCCGCGTCGGACACGTCCATCTTGTCCGCGAACATCGCCAGCAGCCGCTTGCGCAACCCCTTGCCGAAGGCCACCTCGGTCAGGTCGTTGACGGTCGAGTCCAGGTGGAGCGGCGTCAGCGGGCGCGGCGTGGGCACCGGGCGTCCGAGCAGCGCGGCGAACTCCGCGTCGGTGGCGATCGCCGCGGCCGGCCGCCTCGTCGGCGTCACGGTCTCCCCCGCGGAGACGTCGATGGTGGTCGCCACGCGGATCCGGCGCGACGACGAGCCCAGGCGGATCTCGTAGCGCCCGTCCTCGACGCGCCACCCGCCCTGGGCGACGTCCCAGATCGCGAAGGACCGGTGCGACAGGGGCAGCGACACCGTGGTCGACTCGCCCGCCTCGAGCTCCACCTTGGCGAAGCCCTTGAGCTCCTGCTCGGGCCGGTGCACGGCGGACGACTCGGCGTGGACGTACAGCTGCACCACCTCGGTGCCGCGGCGGGCGCCCGTATTGGTGACGGTCACCGCGACCTCGCGGTCGGCGCCCGTGCCGGTCACGGCCACGTCCGCGTACTCGAAGGTCGTGTAGCTCAGCCCGTGCCCGAAGCAGAACCGCGGGTCGATGCCCCAGGTGTCATGGAAGCGGTAGCCCACGTACAGCGACTCGCGGTACTCGACCTGGGTGGGGTGATCGGAGAAGTTCGCGTGCGCCGCGAGGTCCTGGGCGCGCACGGGGACGCTCTCGGCGAGCCGTCCGCCGGGCTCGACATCGCCGAACAGGACGTCGGCCAGCGCGGAGCCGCCCGCCTGGCCGCCCAGGTGAGTCTCGAGGATCGCGGCGACGCGGTCGGCCCAGTCGATCTCGACCGCCGCGCCGTTGCTCAGCACGACGACGGTCCGCGGGTTCGCCTCGGCGACCGCGCGCACCAGTTCCTCATGGCCCGGCGGCAGCCGCAGGTCCGTGCGGTCGAAGCCCTCGGACTCGTAGGTCGACGGCAGGCCGATCATCACGACGGCGACGTCCGCCCCGGCGGCCGCCTCGCGCGCCTCGCTGACCAGTCCGGGAGTCGTCGTGCCGTTCTCCGCGTCGTATCCGCGGGCGTAGACGACCGACCCGTCCTGACCCAGGCGCTCCTCCACGGCCGCCAGCGCGGTGTCCAGACGCGTCGGGTTGACGAGCGAGCTGCCGGCCCCCTGGTAGCGAGGGGTCTCGGCGAACGCGCCGATGAGGGCGACGCGTCCGCGCGCGGCGAGCGGGAGGACCCCGTCATTGGCGAGCAGCACGGTGCCCGCCGCCGCGGCCTCGCGAGCCAGTGCGTGGTGGGCGTCGTGGTCGGGGCCGAGGCCGCCGTCGCGGGCGGCGCGCTCGGCCGCCACCCGCAGCGCGAGCTCAATGACCCGGGTGCACGCCGCGTCCAGCGCGGCGGCGTCGAGCCGTCCGCCGTCGATCGCCTCGCCGACCTCCTTGTCCCACGCGCCGTGGCTCGCGGGCATCTCGAGGTCGAGGCCCGCGTCGAGGCTCTTCACGCGGTCCGCGACGGCGAGCCAGTCGGAGACCACCAGCCCCGCGAAGCCCCACTCGTCGCGGAGGATGTCCGTGAGCAGCGCGCGCGACTCGCCCGCGTGGTCGCCGTTCACCAGGTTGTAGGCGCACATCACGGTCCACGGCTCGGCCTCGGTCACCGCGATCTCGAAGCCGGTGAGGTAGATCTCGCGCAGCGTGCGCTCGTCCACCACCGTGTCGAGGCGCATACGGAACGCCTCCTGGTTGTTGGCCGCGAAGTGCTTGACGCACGCGCCCACGCCCTCGGACTGGATGCCCCGCACGAGCGCCGCGGCCGCCTTGCCCGACAGCAGCGGGTCCTCGGAGAAGTACTCGAAGCTGCGACCGCCGGCGGGGTGGCGCTTGATGTTGAGGCCGGGGCCCAGCAGGACGCCGACGTTCTCCACGCGGGTCTCGCGCCCCAGCGCGCGGCCCACGCGCTCGATGAGGGCGGGGTCCCAGGTGGACCCGAGCGTGACCGCCGGCGGGAAGCAGGTGGCGGGCACCGAGTCGTTGAGACCCACGTGGTCGGAGGTGCCCGCCTGCTTGCGGAGGCCGTGGGGGCCGTCGGTCAGCATGATCGACGGCACCCCCTCGGCCTCCAGCCCGCGGCTGTTCCAGAAGTCGGCGCCCGCCACGAGCGACAGCTTCTGCTCCCGCGTGAGCCGTGCGGTGATGCGCGCCGCCGCGGCGGTCGGGGTGGCGACGGGTGCGGTCGTCTCGTGGACGGTGGTCATGTCAGGTACTCCTCGAACGGTGATGGATGGGATGGCTGGTGGCGGCGTCGCTCAGCGCACGGCCTTGATGGGCCACACGGTCACGGCGCCGAGCACGGACAGCACGAGCGCCACCGGGAACAGCGCGGCGTAGCCTCCGAAGATGACGATGATGAAGCCGGCGACTCCGGGGGCGAGCGTCTGCGGCAGGGTCGCCGCGATGTTGACCACGCCCAGGTCCTTGGCGTACGAGGCGCCGGACGGGAGCACCTCGCTGATGAGCGCGGTGTCCACCGCCTGGAACATGCCGAAGCCGAGCGCGGAGAGGACGCTGAAGAGCACCCAGCCCGTCACGTTGGGCATGAACAGCGGCACCAGCATCGCGAGGCCCACCAGCGCGGACGAGGCGAACACGAAGATCTTGCGGCGGCCGATGCGGTCGGACATCGGGCCGGACACGACGGTCGAGATCAGCAGGCCCACGATCGAGATCGCGCCGAACACGGGGATCATCGCGGCGGCGTTGTCGCCGAGCCCGATGTAGTCCTGGAGGATGTACAGCTGGTACCCGGTGGCCATGAAGTAGCCGGTGTAGAGGAGCAGGCGGCTGGCGAACGCCCACGCGAAGTCCGGGTGCTGCTTCGGGTTGACCCAGAACATCCGGAAGAAGTCGACGGCGCTGAACGGGGCGCGCTCGAGGTCCTTGCTGGAGGCGTCGGGGTTCATCACCACGAACAGCGTCAGCGTCACGAGCGCCGTGCCCGCGAGGATCATGTAGCCGGTTCCGATCGCGCCCGCGAAGGTCGCGCCGAGCACCTGGCCGGCGAAGGCGCCGACCATGACGCCGAGCCCCGCCATCGCGGAGAAGGTGCCACGGAGCGACCTCGGGATCCGGTCGGGAAGGATCGCCGAGAGCGGCGCGAGCACGAAGTTGTAGGCGATCTGCACGGACACCCAGGCGATGGTGACGTGGACCAGGGAGTTCGCGGCACCCATGCCGACGAGCGCGAGCCCGCCGACGAGCGCGCCGCCCACGATGAACGGGGCGCGGCGGCCGTAGCGGCTGCGCGCGCGGTCCGACAGGGTGCCCGCGATGGGCTGCGCGATCATCGCGACGAGCGCGCCGATCGTCGTGACCACGGCGAGGTTGGCGACCTTGTTGTCGGCGTCGATCCCCTGCACCTGCAACGGCAGCAGGATGCCGGTGACCGCGCCGATGATCATGAACGCGGAGGCGTTCGCGGGGACGATCCCCGCGACGAGGCGCTTCACCTCGCGGGGCATCTTGGGCCGGGCTGCTACCGGCTCGTCCTGGATGGACGGCTCTGTCGTCGTTGACACGTTGTGCTCCTTGGTTCCTGTGTCGCTTCGTCGCGATGACTGGTCGCCGCGCGGCGACGATTCATAACCTACCGGCGGTTGGGATTGAATGTCAACCGCCGGTAGGTTTTCTCGACCCGGAGCCCCTAGACTCGAGCCATGACTCAGCGAGGCACCTACGCGAAGGGCGTGGCGAAGCGCGAGGAGATCCTCGCGTCCGCCCTCGAGATCATCGCGGCCAACGGGTTCTCGGGAGCGTCGCTCCAGGAGATCGCCCAGGCGGTGGGCCTCAGCAAGGCGGGCGTGCTCCACTACTTCGAATCGAAGGAGGAGCTGTTCGTCGAGGTGCTGCGCAGACGCGACACCCTGGACCGCGCCGAGACGGCCGCAGGGTCGGACCTGGAGGTGCGCGAGCTCGAGTCGCTGGATCTCGAGACCCTCGATCGCGCGGGGATCACGCTGCGGACGCTCGTCGCCCCCATCCGCCACAACGTCGAGGTGCCCGGCCTGATCCAGCTGTACGCACGGCTCGCGGCCGAGGCGACCGACCCCGACCACGCGGCCCACGACTACTTCATCGCGCGCTACGCGGGCTCGACCGCCGGCGTCGCGCACCTGGTCTCCCTGCTGCGCGACGCCGGCCGCCTGCGAGCCGACCTCGACCCCGAGGCCGTGGCGGACATGCTGCTGGCCCTTGCCGACGGGCTGCAGACCCGCTGGCTCATGGACCCCCAGATCGATATGCCCGCCCGCATCGAGGCGTTCATCTCCCTGCTCGAGCCCAACGGCCCCGACTAGAACTCGACGCCCTTGAGGAGCGACGCGCTCCCGCCCTTGTTGTCCTCGTTGAGCACGCCCGGCAGCAGCTCGACGAACGCGAGCGCGACCTCCTCGCCCGCCTCGTTCCGCACGGAGCAGAGCTCCTCGAAGTAGCTGAGGTTGATGTTGCCGTCGAAGATCGGCGCGATCGTGTACCGCTCCTCCTTCTTGCCGGGGACCACCAGGTTCCAGCCGGCGGACCACCTCTTGCCGGAGTGCATGATCGTGCGCGTGGTGGTGAGCGTGTAGTCGTTGAGGCGCTCGCTACGGCCATCCGCCGTGATGTAGGTGCCGTCGGCGTAGCCCATGTGGGGGAAGGCGAACAGCATCATCTCCTCGCCGTCGTGGAACCGCAGCGACATCCACTCCCACTGCGACTCGCGCGCGGTGAGCGGGTAGTTGCCGCCCTGCTTGTCGAACCACGTCTTGCCCGTGATCCGCTGCCGCTTCCCCTTGAAGGTGAGCGTCCCGGTCGTGGGCATGTTGGGGTACGAGTAGTAGTAGGTCGTCGCCTTCTCGTCGCCCTCGACACCCATGTAGAGCTTGCCGCCGTCGCAGTGCCAGAAGGCACCCTTGCCCCACCCAAGGCTGACGTCGATCGCGAAGTCCTTGTGGTTGATCTTCACCGTGAACCCGTCGGGGCCGCGCTTGAGCTCGAAGCGATCCGCGTAGGCGAGGCGCTCGTCGGTCAGCGTCGCCTTGCGACCGGTCAGGCTCGCGTCCTGCAGGTAGTGGTGCTCGCCGGTGACCATGTCGGTCAGCGCCGCCTGGAGGAGCTTCGGCGTGACCAGCGGGACGGCCCCCATGCTCACGAGGGTGAACTGGTAGGTGAAGCGGTGCCCGCCTGCCGTGTCGACGATGCCGGTGCAGTACCACCACTCGCTGCAGCCCCGGTGGAGATTCCACTCGCGGTCGAAGCTCACCAGGCTGTCCGGGGTGTAGGACACCTTCTTCATCTTGCCCATGCGCGGCCCTTTCCTTGCTGTCGCGTGGCCCACCGGGGAGTCCCGCGGTGACCACCATATGGTCCAACATCTTCGACCATATCACCTATGGTCCAACTTGCCGAACCATTACCGTAGGGCTAGCGTGGGCCCATGAGCGACCCCCGCCCCGACCTTCGCGCGCTGTTCGACGAGTCCCGCGAGCTGTTCGTCGCGTTCGGGGACAGGCACCGCCAGGACATCGTGGTCGCGCTGAGCGAGAACCCGAACCTCACGGTCCGCGAGGTGTCCGAGCAGATCGGGCTGTCGCGGCCGGCCACCTCGCACCACCTGCGCATCCTCCGCGAGGCGGGCCTGCTCAGCGAGCGGCGCGAGGGCCGCAGAACGTTCTACTATCCGACGCTGCGCACCTCGTTCGAGCAGCTCCGGACCCTGCTCGCCGAGGTCGAGCGGCAACGTCAGCCGGTCCAGTGAACGCCGCGACCGGCCGCGAGCCCGACTGGGTCGCCCAGGCGATCTGGTGGCACGTCTACCCGCTCGGGTTCACCGGCGCCGAGCGCGCCGGGCTGCCCGCCCACGCACCCGCGCACCACCGCCTGCCGCAGCTGATCGACTGGCTCGACCATCTTCTGGAGCTCGGCGCCTCCGGCCTGCTCCTGGGGCCCGTCTTCGAGTCCGAGACCCACGGATACGACACCGTCGACCACCTCGCGATCGACCGGCGGCTCGGCACGGACGCGGACTTCGACGCGCTCGTCGCGGCCGCCCACGCCCGCGGAGTCCGGGTGATGCTCGATGGCGTCTTCAACCACGTGGGCCGCGCGCACCCCGCCTTCGCCTCGGTGCTCGCGCAGGGCCCGTCGGCGCCGACCGCGCCCTGGTTCCGTCTGCGCTGGCCGGGCGGCGCGGACGCCTGGCGGCCGGGGATCGAGCCCGAGTACGACGACTTCGAGGGCCACCGCGCACTCGTCGCGCTCGACCACGCCTCACCCGAGGTCGCGGACCACGTGGTCGAGGTGATGCGGCACTGGCTCGACCGCGGGGCGGACGGGTGGCGCCTCGACGCCGCGTACGCCGTTCCCGCCGCGTTCTGGGCCGACGTCTGCGCGCGGGTCCGCGAGACCCACCCCGAGGCCTACCTCATGGGCGAGGTGATCCACGGCGACTACGCGGCGTTCGTCCGCGACGCGGGCCTGGACTCGATCACCCAGTACGAGCTCTGGAAGGCGGCGTGGTCGAGCCTCAACGATGGCAACTTCCACGAGCTCGCCCACGCTCTCGGCCGTCACGACGCGATGCTCGCCACCTTCAGCCCCTTCACCTTCGTGGGCAACCACGACGTCACCCGCATCGCCTCGAGGCTCGACGACCCGCGACACCTCGAGCACGCGGTGCTGCTCCTGGCCACCCTGCCCGGGACGCCCGCCGTGTACGCCGGCGACGAGCAGGCCTTCCTCGGAGTCAAGGAGGACCGTGCGGGGGGCGACGACGCGGTGCGTCCCGCGTTCCCCGCCCTCCCCTCCGAGCTCGACCCCGCCGGGGCGCCTGCCTTCGCACTGCATCGGGACCTGATCGGCCTGCGGCGCCGGCATCCCTGGCTGCACGCGGCGCGCGTCGACGTGCCGAGCGTCGGGAACGAGCACATCGTGTACCGGTGCCGCGCGGACGGCCGGTCGTTGACCGTGGCGCTGTCGACGAGCGACGCCGACCAGGTCATCGGCCCCGTCGCGGGGCAGGCCATCGCGGCCTCCCCCGGCAGCGGCGCGCATGACGGCGCGTCGGTGAGCCTTGCGCCGCACGGGTGGTGCGTGACCGTCGCCGCAGCGGGCGGGCGGTAGCGCAGGTCGCGGCCGCCGCGGCGACAATGGACCACGTGACGGCCCTCTCCCCCACCCTGCTCTCCCATTCGGAGTGGACCGCGCGCGCCCAGGCCCACGCCGCCGCCGTCGACGCGCTCACCGCGGGTCACCGCGAGCGCCGGGGGCTAGGGGAGCGCCACGCGCTCGAGGACTTCCTGTTCGACTACTACGGCATCCGACCGTCGCGCCTGCGCCGCTGGCACCCCGGCGCGGGCGTCGCGCTCGAGGACGCGGGCGAGCGCTCCACCTGGCGCTTCTACAGGGACGATGCGGGGGTCACCGCGGTCGACGTCGACGCCTTCCTCGCGGCCCGGGGCCGCGACGTGCGCGGCGTCGCGGTGCTGCTGCGCGCGACCGCGCGGCGCGACCCGTGGCTGGGCTGCTTCGGCCTGCACGAGTGGGCGATGGTCTACCGCGCGGGCGACGACCGCCGCCACCCCCTCCCCCTGCGCCTGGGCCAGGCCGGGACCGATGCGGTGGTCGAGTCGCATCGTCTCGCGTGCACCCATTGCGACGCCTTCCGCTTCTTCACGCCGGAGGCGGCGCCGCTCAACCAGTTGCGGCCCACTCGCGAGACCCAGGCCGCGACCGAGCAGCCCGGCTGCCTCCACGCGACCATGGACCTGTACAAGTGGTGCGCCAAGCTCGCGCCCGCGGTCCCCTCCGACCTCACGCTCGAGGCCTTCACGCTCGCGCTCGACGCGCGCGCCCTGGACATGCAGGCGTCGCCCTACGACGTCGCACCGTTCGGGCTGGACCCGATCCCGGTCGAGACGGCCGACGGCAAGCGCGCCTACGTGGTCCGGCAGCGCGAGATCATGGCGCGCGGCCAGGACCTGCGCGCGCGGATCCTCGAGGTGCTCGAGGCCATCCGCGGGTCGGCCGGCGCCTGACCGGGCCGCGCGGCCGGCGGCAGATGCCACCGACCGCGCGACTCACGGCTCAGCGGAGCTCGACGTCGGCCGAGACCGACGTGCCGTCCGCCGTGGTCGCGGTGACCCCGAAGCAGGTCCCCGCGCCCGCCTTGGGCGTCGTCCAGTTGAGCTGGAAGGCGCCGTCCGAGAACTTGAGCGTGGACTTGCCCGCGCCGGTCATCGGGACGGCTGATCCGCCCTCCCGTTCGGAGCACGACGGGTACTCGACGCCCGTGACCGAGACCTGCGAGACGTCCGTGATCTTCACGGGTCCGGACTCGTCGACGGCCCAGGCGTTGAACTTCAGCGGCACGGCGCTTCCCGCCTTGACGGTGTTCAGCGTGGCCGGGTCGATCGGGTCCTCGAACCCGGTGATGGCCTGCTCGAACCGCCACTCCTCCGCGTGGACGTCGTCGCCCTCGAGCAGCGTCCACACGTCGGTGCGCGAGTAGGCGTTCCATCCGGACAGGTACAGGTCCGTGTCCTGTGCGGACTGGATCCTGAAGTAGCCGTCGTCCGTGGGGATCAGGTTCCACTTCTGGTCGGTGCCGCCGTTGTGGACCCATTGCGCCTGGTTCTGGCCCTGCGTCACGTTGCCGGTCCACACCCCCAGCGCTCGCCCGCCCGCCTTGTTGAGGAACGACACGGTCCCGTCGCCGTTGGGGACCACGTGCCACCGCTGGGTGTCGTTGGCGGGGTTGTCGTCCCAGGTGACGATGTCCGGCTGGTCGCCGGTGAAGATCGCATCCTGGGTCTTGTCCGCCTCGGTGCTGATCACCTGCCCGGTCTTGCGGTTGACGATCGAGAAGTACGGACCGGCCGAGTAGCCGATGTCGACGTGCGCGAACGTGATCGGGCTCGCGGTGCCGGGTGCGGTCCATGACGCCTGGATGACGAGCAGCTGCCCGGTCTCCTCGACGTACTGCAGATTGCGGCTGTAGCCCGCGTCGACCGTCGTCAGGTAGGACTTCCAGCCCCCGCCGCCGTACGGGGCCGGGGCCTCCTCGGTGCTCAGCCCAGACTCGTTGACCATGATCTCGCCGCGGTCGGCGTCGTTGTAGACGATCCTGCCGTCCGGGAGACCGAGCAGCACGGGGCTGCCGCCGGCGACGCCGGGAGCGGTCTTGCCGAGGTCGCTCGGATCGCACTTGAGCAGGTCGTCGCAGATCTTCATCCGGGTGTTCCAGCCGCCTCCGAAGTACTCGAAGGTCTGGATCCACTTGCCGTCGGTCGTCGCGGCGTGGGTGATCATGCCGGGCCGGCCGCCGCCGATCACCTCGACGCCGTCGCCGGCGCGGGTCTCGGTCAGGCCGGCGACGTCCACAACGGGCTCGCTCCACTCGGATCCGGCGGTGCCGTCCCAGGTCCTGTGGACCAGGATCTGCCCTCCGGAGTCGGGCGCGGTGTCGTTGTCAGGGTCGAGGATCGGCACGTAGGTGTCCGGGTCGTACCCGAGGTAGTCGTTCTCGTCGGAGTACCAGGCCACGAGCTTGCCGTCGTGGACGTCGAGGTGCGGCTCCCATACGGGGTCGATCTGGTCGTAGGCGTTGGCGTCGGAGTGGATCCACGGTCGGCCGGCGCTGCCTCCCTGCCAGCCTCCGGTGGCGATGATGTCCTCGAACTCCCACGTCGCACCCTCGTCCGTGCTCGAGTACAGGGAGATCGCAAGGTCGCGGCGGTCGCCGTCGCCGTCGGGAAGCCAGCTGGGGTCGGCGGCCTTGCGCTCGTTGAACCACTCGTCCTCCCCGGACACCACCGTCGAGAGCAGCAGGGTGCCCTCCGCGAGGTCGCCGACGGTCTCGGGCATGACGAACAGGTAGGGGTTGGTCCAGTTGCTGACGTACTTGTCGACATCCGGGTCGGACGACAGCTCCGCCGGCGGTGCGACCTCGGCCAGCGGTTGCCACGTGTCGCCGTTGTCGTCGCTCGTGTAGATCGGGATGTCCTGACCGTCGACGGCCCCTCGGCTGTCCTCGAACGCCAGCACGATGCGTCCGCTCGGCAGCTGGGTCGACTTGGGATACAGCACGCACGGGAACTTGTTGCAGGTCTCGAGGTTGTCCGGCGTGAGGACGGTGTCGGGGCTCGGGGTGTACGCCGAGGCGCTGACGGCCATCGACAGGGTGAGCGCGGCTGCCGAGCCGATCGCGGCCGCGGCCGTGGTCGTCCGGCGTGGATGTTGACGCGTCATCGCGTTTTCCTCCTGGGTGGGGGTTCATGCGCGGCGGGGCGCCGCGCATGCGCCCCGCGGGGCGACCGGGCCGAGCGCGCTTTCGGCGGGGCCGCTCCGCGGGGACGGCTGCGGGGTCTAGGCGGACTCGACCCGGGTGGGCGTCACCAGCACAGGCGACGCGACGGTGCGGAGCGGTCCGACGATGGCGACGTCGGCGTGGGCGGTGACGTCCTCGACGGAGCGTCCGACGGAGAACGTGATGTCGCCGGGCTCGACGATGCGCGTGAGGTCGATGCCGGTGAAGGCCGTCCTCTCGGCGTCGACCTCGAAGGTCACCGTCGCGCTCGCGCCCGGCTCCAGGGAGACTCGCCGGTATCCGATGAGCGCGCGCACCGGCCGCGTCACCTGCGCGACGTGGTCGCTCAGGTAGAGCTGGACCACGTCGTCGCCCGCGCGGTCGCCCGTGTTCGTCACGCGGACGCTCACCTCGATCGAGCCGTCGGTCGCGAGCTCCGGCGCGGACACGCGCATGTCCTCGTGCGCGAAGGTCGTGTACGACAGGCCGTGCCCGAACGGGTACAGCGGCGACGGGTCGAGATTCGAGATGCCGGCGCTGGCGCGGCCGAGCGGCGGCGCCAGGTAGGTGCCCGGCTGGCCTCCAGGGGTGCGGGGGATGCCGACGGGCAGGCGTCCCGAGGGATTGACGAGCCCGGCGAGCACGCGCGCGATCGCGCCGCCGCCCTCCTCCCCCGGCATGAACGCCTGGACCACCGCGGCGCACCGGTCGGCGACCGCCCCGAGGGCGTACGGCCGCCCCGACACCACGACGAGGATCACCGGGGTTCCGGTCTCGAGCACCGCGTCGACCAGATCCGCCTGCGCGCCCGGCAGGGTGAGTTCCTCGACGTCGCAGCCCTCGCCGGAGGTGCCGCGACCGAACAGGCTGGCCAGGTCGCCCACCGCCACGATCGCCACGTCGGCGTTCCGCGCCGCTTCGACGGCCGCCGGGATGCCGGAACGGTCGGGCTCCACGATCGGCACACCGAGCTCGTGGACCAGCGACGCGGCGGAGAACGCCTCCCGTAGCCCGTCGACGAGCGACCTCACCTCGACGCCCGTCCCCTCGTCGGTGTAGCGCGCGAGCACGTGCATGGGGAACGAGTAGCAGCCGAGGAAGGTCCGCGGCTCCCCCGCGCTGGGGCCCACGACCGCGATGGCGTGCGGCGCGTCGTCGAGCGGCAGGATCCCGTCGTTGCGCAGCAACGTGACCGACTTCTCGGCGAGCTCGCGCGCGATCGCACGGTTGGCGGGCGTGTCCAGGTCGACGGCCGCTCCGGAGCCCGTCTCGTCCGGGACGGCGCGCCAGTCGGGGTCGAGCAGGCCTGCCGCGATCTTCTGGCCGAGGACGCGGAGGACGGCACGGTCGACGAGCGACTCGTCGAGCTCGCCCGCCTCGACCAGCGGCGCCAGCCGCCCGTACGCGTCGGTCTCGGGCAGCTCGACGTCGATGCCCGCGGTCAGCGCGAGCGCCCCCGATCGGGCCCGGTCGGGGCTGACGCGGTGCATCATGTCGAGGAACGCGACGGCCCAGTAGTCGGAGACCACGGTGCCCTCGAAGCCCCAGCGCTCGCGCAGGACATGCGTGAGGAGCTGCGGCGAGGCCGCGGCCGGCTGACCGTCGACGTCGGAGTACGAGTTCATGACGGACCCGGCCCCGCCCTCGCGCACCGCCATCTCGAAGGGGGCGAGGATCACGTCGGTGAACTCGCGCGGGCCGATGGTGACCGGCGCGTGATTGCGCCCCGCCTTCGACGCGGGGTAGCCCGCGAAGTGCTTGAGCGTCGCGATGATCCCGGCCGACTGCAGACCTCGAACGTAGGCGGTGCCCAGCGTGCCGACCAGATAGGGGTCCTCGCCTATCGTCTCCTCGACCCGACCCCACCGGTAGTCGCGGACCACGTCGAGCAGCGGGGAGAGCCCCTGGTGGACGCCGACCGCGCGCATGTCGCGGCCGATGCCCGCAGCCATCCGCCCCACGGCGTCGGGGTCGAACGTGGCGCCCCACGCGATCGCGGCAGGGAAGACGCTCGCACGGTAGGTGGTGAAGCCGGTGAGGCACTCCTCGTGGGCGATGGCCGGGATGCCGAAGCGGGACGACGCGCGGATCGCGTCCTGCATGCGGCGCAGCTCGGCGATGCCCTCGGCGGGCTCGACGGGCGCGCTGCCGAAGACCCGGGTCAGTTGCCCCAGGCCGTGCACGATGGCCGCGTCGAAGGGGCGCCGGCCCGCCTCGAAGGCGTCCTCCATCGGCGCGACGTCGCCGCCGCCCTCGGGCTCCTCCGGCCGGGGCCAGTAGCTGCCGAGCTGGGCGAGCTTCTCCGCCAGGGTCATCTCCGACAGCAGCGCCGCGGCGCGTGCTGAAGGCTCGAGGGACAGGTCGAGCCACGGCTGGGTGGTGTCATGCATGGTGCGCTCCTGTGAGGGCCGCGTCACTTGCCGAAGCCGGCGGTGAGGCCGGACACGAGCTGGCGACGGCCCACGATGTAGGCGGCGAGGATGGGAAGGACGGACAGGACCACGGCGGCCAGCACCGCGGGCACGTTGACGGAGAACTCGCCCTGGTAGGACCACAGCGACAGGGGCAGCACGCGCGTCTCGGCGCTCTGCGTCAGGACCAGGGGAAACAGGAAGCCGTTCCACACCATCAGCGCGTCGTAGATGCCGACCGTGACGATCGCCGGACGCGTCATCGGCAGCACCAGGCTCCAGAGGGTGCGCCACGGGCCGGACCCGTCGACGGTCATGGCCTCGAACAGCTCGTTGGGCACGTCGCGAAGGAAGTTCGCGAGGATGAGCACGGTGAGCGGGATCGCGAACGCCGCGGACGGCAGGATCAGCGCCCACAAGGTGTCGTACAGGCCCATGCGGACGATCAGGTAGTAGACGGGGATGATCGTCGCCTGCAGCGGGATCGCGATGCCGAGCAGGAAGAGCTGGAAGGTCCGCCGGGTGAGCGCGGTCCTGTTCCGCACCACGACGTAGGCGGCCATCAGGGACGTTGCGAGCGTCAGCGCCGTGGCGGCAAGCGTCACGATGACCGAGTTCGCGAAGTAGAGCATGAACTCGTTCTCGATGACGGTGCGGTACGCGTCGAGCGTCGGGTTCGACGGGATCGACAGCGGGTTCTCCGCGAAGTAGTCGCTCTGGGGGCGCAGACTCGTGACGACGATGAAGTAGATCGGGACGATGACCGCGGCCAGCCACAGCCAGCCGCCGATGGCGCCCAGGACGTTGGGTCGGGTGCGAGCGGTGCGCATGTCACACGCCTTCCATCTGGCTCTCCATGCGGTGCGCGCCGGAGAGTCGGTTGAGCAGGAGGGAGATGGTGAGGCCCAGGAAGACCAGGATCACGGCGACCACGCTGGCTCCACCCATGTCGTAGCTGCGGAAGCCCTTGAGGTACATGTCGAGCGGCAGCACGCGCGTCGCGTTGCCCGGCCCGCCGTTGGTGAGCACGAAGATCAGGTCGAAGTAGGTCAGCGAGCCGACGATCATGAGCGTCGACGAGGTGATGATCGTGTACTTGAGCTGCGGCAGCGTGATGCTGAGGAACTGGCGGACCGTGGACGCGCCGTCGAGCCTCGCGGCCTCGTACATGCTCAGCGGGATCTGGCGGACCCCGGACTGGTACAGGAGCGAGTGGAACGGGATGAACGACCACGCGATCACCCACACGACCACGAAGAACGCGAGGTCCGGGTCGCCGAGCCAGTCCCGCGACAGCCAGTCGGCGCCGAGCGCGGAGCCGATGCCGAAGTTGGGGTCCAGCAGGGACTTGTAGGCGATCGCAACGGCCGCGGCGGAGAAGAGCAGCGGGAGGAAGTACAGCACGGACAGCAGTGCGCGGTAGCGCTGACGCCCCGCCATGAACACGCCGAGCAGCAGCGAGATCGGCGCCTGGATCAGCCAGCTCAGTGCGGTGAGCTGGAGCGTGAGGACGAACGCGTTCCGCGTGACGGGATCCTGGAACGTGCGGATCCAGTTGTCGAGGCCGGCCCAGGTCGGGGTGCCGAGGCCGTCCCAGTTCATCAGCGAGAGGACCACCACGCCGACGAGCGGCACGAGCGCGAACAGGCCGAAGAAGGCCAGCGCGGGCGTGGCGAACCAGAACGAGGGGCCGCCGCGGGAGCCCTTGCCGCGGCCCGGGGCCGGGCGTCGCGCGGTGGCGACGCCCGGCTCGGTGGTGACGGTGCTCATGATCAGAGCGTGGCGTTCATGTTCTCGACGAACTGCTCAGGGGTGATCTCGCCGAGGAAGATCTGGCTGAGATTCGACAGGAGCTCCTGCGCCTGCGCGGGCGGCAGGGCCTGGTCCCACGAGAGCTGGAAGTGCGGGGCGTCCTTGACCATGTCGTAGACGAAGGTCAGGTACTCCGCGTCGTCGGACGCCGCGATCTTGTCCTCGAGCCCGAGCAGCGGCGGCACGGTGCCCACCGACAGGAACTCGTCGACGGCCTCGTCGGACAGGTTGTTGTCGACCAGGAAGTTGGTGGCCGACTCCTGCGCCTCGGCGCTCGACGAGGTGGACACCGACCAGAAGTTCGCCGGGTTGCCCACGATGTTCGCGGGGTCGCCGGTGCCGCCGTCCACGGCCGGGAAGTTGGCGTAGCCCAGGCTGCCGCCCTCGACGAACTCGGGGGCGTTGTTCAGGAAGTCCGGGTAGACCCAGCCGCCCTGGAGCACCATCGCGGCCTTGCCGGTCCACACGAGTGCGGTGTCGGCGCCGCCGTCCGCGACCGTGGATCCGAACCCGTCGCCGAACGCGCCGGCGTCCACCAGCTCCTGGATCTTGGTGAGCGCCTCGGTGATCGCCGGGTCGGACCACGCGTCGGCCTCGCCGTCGAGCACCGCCTGGAAGACCTCGGGGCCGCCGATGCGGTCGGTCAGGTACTGGATGTACATGAGCTCGGGCCACACGCTGGCGCCCGCGAGCGAGATCGGGATGACGCCCTGGTCGGAGAGCGTGGCGACCACGTCGAGGAGCTCCTCGTAAGTGGTCGGAAGTTCGACGCCCGCCTCCTCGAAGACCTCCTTGTTGTAGTAGAGGATGACCGGCTGGACCTGGTTGTTGGGCACCGCATAGGTCTTGCCGTCGATCTGGCCGTTCGCCGCGACCGACGGGATGATGTTCTCGAGCAGGGGGGCGACCTCGTCCGTGATGTCCGCGACCGCGCCATTGCGGACGTAGTCCGCCAGCGTGCCCCCGGCCCACGAGAAGATGAGGGTCGGCGCGTTGCCCGAGCCCACCGCGGTGCGGATCTTCTCCTTGTACGCGTCGTTCGCGAACCACTCGACCTCGATGGGCGAGTCGGGGTGGGCGGCGTTCCAGTCGTCGAACTGGGTCTGGAACACCGCCTCGCTGCCGCCGGTCAGCGCCCAGGCCGAGGCCGGGCCGCTGGCGGTCGAACCGCCGTCATCGGAGTCGCCGGAGGCGCTGCCGGACGGCTGGGCGCCGCCGCCGCACGCCGCGAGCGTCGCGACCAGCGAGCCGGCCGCGAGGGCGATCAGCGGCTTCCTGTACGTGTTGAGCTTCATTGCTTCACCTTTCACACCGTTGTGAGACGCCCGCCGGGGTGTCGTGAATCGCTGGCGTCTGACATCAGCATCCGCCCCACGTCGACGACTCGCAAGGTTTTCGTACGACTTAGAAAATCTTTCGCTATTGCCCGACGCGAATAGCGGGGCGAATCGTCATACTCCACCCCTCACACGCGGCCAGCGCCAGCGTCGTCCCCGTCAGCGCGTCGCAAGACACCCACCCTGGACGAAAACCTTTCGCCGCTGTTACCTTGAATCCGTCGCACACCGCCAACGGAGCCGAGGAGACCATGACGACCGAGGACGCCGACCGGCAGGCCACGCAGAGACCGGCTGCCGCCTTCGGTGGCGCGCGCACCACTCTCGCGAGCGTCGCCGCCGCAGCCGACGTATCTATCGCGACCGTGTCGAAGGTCATCAACGGCCGCGCCGGCGTCGGAGCCGCCACCCGGGAGCGCGTGGAGGCGGCGATCGACAACCTCGGCTACGTCAGCCTCGGCGAGCGCCAGGGAACCCTGCACGCCGCTGGCGAGAGCAGCATCGACCTGGTCGTCGATCCCCGCGACGTCTCCAACCCCTACCTGTCGACCTTCCTCGGCGGCGCGATGGAAGCCGCGGCGGACCTCGGCGCGGCGATCGTGCTCCGCAGCATCGACGCGGTGGCCGAGGCCCGGCCCGTCGCGTGGGCCCAGGACATCGCGCGCGCCGGCCGCGCCGGGGTCATCGAGGTCACCAGCCGCTACTCGGCAGACCGCGAGCGCGCGCTGGGGAAGGCGGGGATCCCCATGGTCCTGGTCGACCCCATCGACCTGCCCCGCACGTCCACGCCGAGCATCGGCGCGACCAACTGGGCCGGCGCCTACGCGGCGACCCAGCACCTCATCGAACTGGGGCACGAACGCATCAGGTACGTCGGCGGACCGCCCGGCGCGCGCTGCGACATCGTGCGCGCCCACGGCTGGATGGCGGCCATGGCGGAGGCCGGGTTCGCAGCGGACATCGACGAGGTGCCCCAGGGCGCGTACACGTTCGCTCACGGCCTCGCGGCAGCGACCACCATCCTCGACGGCGCTCGACGACCCACGGCGATCTTCGCGGGCAGCGACACCACCGCGATGGGCGTCCTCGAGGCCGCGCGCCGGGCGGGCCTGAGCGTCCCGGACGACCTCAGCGTGGTGGGATTCGACGACACCCTGCTCGCGCAGATGAGCGCGCCTCCCCTGACTACCGTGCACCAGCCGATCGCGGACATCGGCCGCACCGCCGTCGCCACCATTCAGCGCCTGGCCAGGGGCGCGACCCTGGCCACGAAGCGCGTCGAGCTGTCCACCCATCTGGTGGTCCGCGACTCCACGGCACCGCCGCGCTAGGCCGCGCCTGGCCTCCGCCCGCCCGTGAGCGCCGCATCGTCCACCGTCCGTACCGGCATCAAGCCCCCACGGCCGGCGGCTCGAGACCGACGCGGCCGACGTCGCCCTGCCGATGGACGCGACGCAGCCGCACGCACACGGCTGCGAGTGGTACCGCTCGGGCGTGCGCATCACGGTCGACGGCGTGTGGGTCCACCGGACCGCGCAGGCCCTGACGTACCCGGTCCAGCTCATGCTCGCCCTGTTCGAGCTCCCCGGGGGCTGGCGCGGCGGGGAAGACCTCCCCACGACCGCCACCATCCACGAGGCGCGGCCGCGCGCGGACGGCTAGATGAACAGCGTCTGCGCGCCCTCCGACAGGTCCATGAAGTCCGCGGCGGTGATGATGCCCTCGACGTCGTCGCGCAGGTCGTCCATGGTGACCTTCTGCATGTCCGCGCTCATCTTGCACGCCCACAGCCGTCCGCCGGAGGCGACGATCTGATCGAGGAACTCGTCGACCGGCGGCACCCCCAGGTCGTCGATCTGCTTCTTCATCATCTTGGTCGCGACCCAGGTCATGCCGGGGAAGGGCGACAGCCACTGCGGCATGCGCCCGCCGGTGGGCAGGTGCATCGCGGTGTTGCCCACGGGCGTGAACTTCAGCTTCGTCTGGCGCTTCGTGGTGATCATGTCGAAGCCCCAGAAGGTGAAGAACAGCTCCACCTGGATGCCCTCGCCCAGCGCGGAGTTGGCGAGCACCAGGCCCGGGTAGGCCATGTCGAGGTTGCCCTTGGAGCAGATGATGACGAGCTTGCGGTCGGTCTCGTCGTCGTCGCCGAAGTCGGGAACGACGGCCGGCTGGGTCTGCATGTCGGTCATGACGCGCCTCCCTAGACGCAGCCGGCGGGCTTGGGCAGGCCGGCGATGTAGGACATCTTCTTGCCCGGCTTCTTGGGGAACAGCGCGAACTGCTTCTTCACGGGGAAGCCGCCCACGGCGTTGACGCGGCGGGTGGTCGCGGTCTGGCCGGTCTCCGCGTAGTCCGCGCGCAGGAAGCGGATGACGTCCCAGTGCTCCGGGGTCATCTCGACGCCGATCTGGTCCGCGAGCTGCTGGGCGAGTTCCTCGTCCCATTCGTCGTACTCGGTGAGGAAGCCCTCGGCGTCGACGTGGACCTCGCGTCCGGCGAGTGTGGTGGTGCTCATGTCTCCTCCTTGGCTGGGACGCGCTTGCCGCGCATCGACATCTGAGCGGGTAGGGGCAGGGGGTGGCCGGGCAGGAGCATCGACCAGTAGATGGGCTCGAACGCGAGCTTGCCCCAGTGGTTGAACCGGGACTCCTTGAGCAGCGGCAGCGGGCCCACCGTCGGCACCGGGAACATTCCCGGCAACGGCTCGGTGTCGTAGTTGAAGTCGATGAGCATGGCCTTGCCGCCCCCCGACTCGATGAAGCACGTGGCGTGGCCGTCGAAGCGCTCCTGGGGCTCCTCGCCCGCGATGATGCGCACAAAGTTCTCCGGGAACACGTCGAGCTCGAAGTGCGCGACGGCGCCGGCCTTGGAGGTGGGGACGGCGGCGGCGTCGCCGAGCGCGAAGATCTCCGGGTGGCCCGCGTGACGCAGGGTGTGGTGGTCGACGGGCACGAAGTCGAGCTCGTCGCCCAGGCCCGAGCGGCCCACGAACCCGGCGCCCTTGTTCACCGGGACGGTCACGAACAGGTCGTAGGGCACCTCGCGCTCGTCGAAGGAGACCACGGTGCGGGCCTCCGGGTCGATGCTCTCCACCATGAAGTCGGGCTCGACGGCGATGCCGCGCGAATCGAGCATGTCCCCGAACGCGGCCGCGGCCACGGGCTTGGTGAACGCCCCCGACAGCGGCGTGACGAACGTGATCTCGACCTTGTCGCGCAGGCCCCGCCGACGGAAGAAGTCGTCCGCGAGGAGCGTGAACTCGAGCGGCGCCACCGGGCACTTGATGGGCATCTCCGAGATGTGCACCACCAGGCGACCGCCGGTGAAGCCCGCGAGCGCCCGGCGCAGGGCCACCGCATCGTCGAACGTGTAGAAGGAGTGGACGGCACCGTGCCAGTCGTCCTCCATGCCGGGGGTCTCCTCGGGATGCGGGGACGTGCCGGTCGCGATGATGAGGTAGTCGTAGGGCAGCTCGGCGCCGTCCTCGAGCGCGACCGTGCGAGCCTCCGCGTCGACGCGGTCGATCACGCCCTGGACGCGGGTGACGCCCTCCGGGATGAACGACGAGGCCTTCTTGCGCGCCTTGTCCGGCCGGTACCTGCCGAACGGGATGAACAGGAACGCGGGCTGGTAGTAGTGCGCGCCCCGTTGGTCGACGATCGTGATGTCCCACTCGTCCGCATCGAGCATCCGCCGCAGCTTGTTGGCCGCGATCGTGCCCGCCGTGCCGGCTCCGAGAATGAGCAGCCTGCGCATCGCGCTTCCCCTCCGTTGGGTCAGCGGCCGCCCCGTCGCGACCCCGATACTCCCGACCGTATGGGCGGCGGGGCCATCGGCGCCAGGACCATTGTCCCGGGACGATGCGCGGGGCCCAAGAGTGCGGACCTCACCTTCCCGCTCGGTTGGGAGCGGCGGGTCAGGCGGGCCCGGCGGGCCCGGCGGCGGGCGCCCGGAAGTGGGCGCCGCCCACGACCGTGCCCACCACCGCGATCTCGCGCAGCTCGCGGGGCTCCGCGACGACGAGCGGGTCGAGGTCCAGCACGGCGAAGTCCGCGTACTTGCCCGGCACGATCGAGCCGAGGAGGTGGTCGAGCTTGAGCTGGTACGCCGGCCCGATGGTGATCGCCTCGAGCGCCTCCTTCACCGTGACCGCCTCGGCCTCGCCCCAGGAGCGGCCCGTAGGCGTGCGGCGCTCGACGGCGTAGGACGCCGTGGCCAGCGGGTCGAGCGGCGTCACCGGGGTGTCGCAGTGGAAGGCGATGGTGACGCCCGCGTCGATCGCGGTGCGGGCGGCGCACATGCGCAGCACCCGGTCCGGGCCCACCGTCGCGTCGATGTGCTGGTCGCCCCAGTACCAGATGTGATTGCTGAAGATGTTGGCGCAGACTCCCAGCTCGGCCATGCGCCGGTACTGCGCGCGGGTGGACAGCTGCGAGTGCGTGACCGTGTGCCGATGGTTCCACCGCGGGGTGCGGGCCAGCGCCTCCTCGACGGCGTCGAGCACCAGCTCCGTGGCCTCGTCGCCGTTGGCGTGGACGTGGATGTTCAGCCCCGCGGCGTGGAAGGCGTGGAACTGCTCGCGGAACAGGTCGGGGTCCGTGCTCCACACGCCCGGGCCCTCACCGCCCAGGTAGCCGGGCTCCTGGAGGCGGGCAGTGAACTGCTGGATCGACCCGTCGAGCATGAGCTTCACGGTGCCCAGGTGGAGCTTGGAGGTCGCGCTCCCCTGGCTCGACGCCACCAGCGCGGCCACCTGCGCGGCCTCCTCCGCGGAGCGGGTGGGCGCGCCGAACGTCGCCGGCACCACGCGCAGCGGGAAATCGTCGCGCGCGGTGACCTCGAGGAGCGTGTCGAGGCCGCCGGGGCGCAGCAGGTCGGTGTTCGCCAGGTCGGTGGCGGTGGTGCAGCCGTGGTTGCGCGCGTCGTGGGCGAGGTCGAGCATGCCCGCCGCGGTCGAGCCGCCGAACGCGTGGACGCCCAGCGCCTCGAGCGCGGGCGTCATCGCGACCAGCTCGTGGAGCTCGCCGGTGGGGAGCGCGTCCTCGCCGTGGACCACGCCGGTGGCGTCGGTGCCCGCGTGCCAGCCGAGGGCCTCGAGCAGCGCCGAGTTCGCCGTCGCCACGTGCAGCGACTGGTGCACCACCAGGATCGGCCGGGTCGTGCTCACCGCGTCGAGCACGTGGCGGTTCAGTGCCGCGCCGGGGTGGGCGAGCATGTCGAGCCCGTGCGCGAGGAGGGGCTCCTCCGGCGCGAGCTCGGCGTCCCACGCGCGCAGCGCGGCGAGCACCTCGTCGAAGCTCTGCGCGCCGGGACGCGGAGCGCCGTCGGGAGCCGTCCGCGGGAAGAACCCCAGGTAGTGCGGCCCCAGCAGCGCGCCGAGCCCCATGTGCGAATGCGCCTCGACGAACCCGGGCGTCAGCACCGCGTCCGCGTAGCGGCCGTCGACCACCGCGCCGGGATACGTCGCGGCGAGGCCCTCGCCCGTGCCCACGGCCAGGATCCGGTCGCCGCGGATCGCGACGGCCGTGGCGGTCGGGACGGCGTCGTCCATGGTGCGCACCAGGCGCGCGGTCAGGATGGTGACGGTCATGACGGGCGGCGCTCCTTGGTGGGGACCTCGGGACGATGCTGGGGCATTGCGGGCGGGACGACGCGGCGTTCTCGCCGTCGGCCTCGGCCCCCGCGCGGCCCGGCGCGGCCCCTCGCCCACGCTAGCCGCGCCGGAGGCGGCCCGACCGGGACCCCGGGCGCGGCGCATCGTGCTCCGCTAGGGTCGGGAACCATGGGCCGGCACACCCACAGGGGCATCTCCTTCCGGACGCTCGTCACGTTCTTCGTCGTCGCGTTCGCCGTCTCGTGGCTGGCGTGGCTGCCGCAGGCGCTCGACTCGGTCGGCGTGGTCGACCTCCCCGACGCCGTGGGGCTGCTCGGCATCCTGGGCCCGTTCGGCCCGTTCGTGGCGGCGGCGTGGCTCACCCGCCGGGCCGGCGGCGGGCCCGCGGTCAGGGCGCTGCTGCGCCGCGGCTGGAGCAGGGACTTCGACAAGCGCTGGCTCGTGCCCACCGTGCTGCTCATGCCGGGCATCGCGCTCGCCACGGTCGGGGTGATGACCGTGACCGGACAGGACATCGAGTGGGACCAGGGCATCGCGCCGGTGGCGATCGTCCCCACCTTCCTGCTCATCCTCGTGATGAATGCGGCGCCCGAGGAGTACGGCTGGCGCGGCTACGCCCTCGCGCCCATGATGGAGCGTCACGGCGCGCTCGCGGCGAGCCTCATCCTGGGGGCGGTCTGGGGCCTGTGGCACCTCCCCCTGCACTTCATCGACGGCACGGTGCAGGCCGCGATCCCGATCCACGAGTTCGTGCTGCAGCAGATGGTGCTCGCCGTCTTCTACACGTGGCTCTTCGCCAACACGCGCGGGGCCGTCTCGGTCGCGATCGTGTTCCACGCGGTCGCCAACATCGTGGGCGCGACCGTGCCGTACTGGACCACCGCGGGCGGGCGCTGGACGGGCTTCGCGGTCCAGGTGGCGGTCGCGATCGCGATCGTGGCCGTCTGGGGACCGCGGCGCTTGAGCCGCTCCCCCTCCGCCGAGTCGACCGCCGTCGCCTGAGCGCGCCCGACCCCGAGCCTCCTGCACCGCCACGCAGCCGCGCCGCCGCGCCCCCTGGGCTGCCACGCCGCCGCGCCGCCGCGCCGCCTGCGCTGCCACGCCGCCGCGCCGCCGCCGAGGCAAGCGCCCAGCACCGCGGCACCCCGGGTGTGCATGCGGCACGCTAGCCGAATTCATGCACTTTGGGCGGGCCTCAGGGGCGCGCCCAAAGTGCATGAATTCGGCTAGCGCCGAGGAACCAACACCCGCACACCGCGGCGGGAGCACCTGCCCACTTGCCGCGAACTTCGCCTAGCGCCGCGCAACCGTCACCCGCACACCGCGGCGGGGCGACGGGTCTCACCGGACGGCGGGACGTCACCAGCCCACGGAGCGCGGCGGGGGCCCCGCTCCGGAGAACCCCATGCCGCAGCGCCCCGCGCTACCTGCGCAAGAATGGTCCGCATGTCCCGCAAGCACGCCGCCGGCGGCTCGACGCCCGCCGTCCACGCCCTGCTCGAGGCCGGCGTGCCCCACACCCTGCACCCGTACGAGCACGATCCGTCCTCGGACCTCAGCTACGGGCTCGAGGCCGCGGCCGCGCTGGGCGTCGAGCCCGACCAGGTGTTCAAGACCCTGTGCGCGCACGTGGACGGCCGCCTCGTCGTCGCGATCGTGCCGGTGAGCGGCCAGCTCGACCTCAAGGCCCTCGCCCGCGCGTGCGGAGCCAAGAAGGCGGAGATGGCATCCCCCCACGATGCCGAGCGCGCCACGGGCTACGTGGTCGGCGGGATCTCCCCGCTGGGCCAGCGGACCGCGCACCCCACGCTCCTCGACGAGACCGTCGAGCTGTGGGACACCGTGTACGTCTCGGGCGGGCGGCGCGGGCTGGACATCGGCCTCGCGCCCGCGGACCTCATCGCGGCCACGAGCGCCGCCCTCGCACCCCTCACGAAGGAGAACTGAGTGGACCTCTCCCCCTCCCCCGCCGGCTGGGACCACGCCGCCGCGCTCGCGGACGTCAAGGCGCGCGTCCACGTCGCCGAGGCCGCCTGCGGACGCGCCGGCGCCGGGGTACGCGTGCTCGTCGCAACCAAGTCGTGGGACACCGCCGCGGCGCTCGCCGCGGTCCGTGCCGGCGCGCAGGTGGTGGGCGAGAGCCGCATGCAAGAGCTCGAGGAGAAGGGCCCGGCGCTCGCGGAGGCGGAGGCGCGCGTCCACGTGATCGGCCAGCTCCAGCGCAACAAGGCCGCGACCGCCGTGCGCTTCGCGGAGTGCGTGCAGTCCGTCGACTCGCTCGCCCTCGCCGAGCGCCTGTCGCGCCTGTGCGTCGAGGCCGAGCGCGACCTCGACGTCATGATCCAGGTCAACGTGTCGGGCGAGGACTCGAAGGCCGGGGTCTCCCCGGACGATGCACTGGCCCTCGCCCGGGCGGTCCAGGCCCTGCCCGCGCTCGCCGTGACGGGCTTCATGACCATCGGCCTGAAGTCGCAGGTCGAGGAGGACGTGCGCGCCGGCTACCGGACGCTGCGCGGCATCCGCGACACCGCGCTCATCCGCTCCGAGGCGGGCACGCTTCCCCTGTCCGCGGCGTGGGAGCTGTCGATGGGGATGTCGACGGATCTCGAGTGGGCGATCGCCGAGGGCGCGACGATGGTGAGGATCGGCACCGGCGTCATGGGCGAGCGCGCCTGACCGGCAAAGCCCCTCGCAGCCGTCCGATTTAGGGCGCCCTTAACCGGATAGCAGGCATTTTAGGCAAGGGCAACCTTCCTAGCGGGGTCGCGAACACGCGCCTAACCTGGACATATGACCGATCTGGACCCCACCTCGACCGACCCCGAGCACGTCGAGGAGAAGCACCTGGGCGCGCGCCTCAACGCGCTGCGCGCCGGCGTGCTGGGCGCCAACGACGGCATCGTCTCCATCGCCGCGCTGCTCGTGGGCGTGGCGGCGGCGAAGCCCGAGTTCGGGTACATCTTCACGGCCGGCTTCGCGGGCATCGCGGCCGGCGCGCTGTCGATGGGCGTGGGCGAGTACGTCTCCGTCTCCACCCAGCGCGACGCGGAGAAGGCCCAGCTCGAGCGCGAGCGCCGCTGGCACGAGGACCGCCCCGAGTGGGAGCTCGATCAGCTCGCCCGCATCCACATGGAGACGGGCATGTCGGAGTCGACCGCCCGCCAGGCCGCGATCGAGCAGACGGCGCACGATCCGATCGCCGCCCACGCGCGCGCCCACCTGGGCATCGACCCCGACGAGCTCGTGAACCCGTGGCACGCGGCCATCGCGTCGCTCGGCGCCTTCACCCTGGGCGGCATCGCCCCCCTGCTCACGGCGCTGCTGGTGCCGCTCCCGTTCAAGGTGCCGGCGCTGTTCCTCATGGTGGTGATCGCCCTGGGCGGCACCGGGCACCTGTCGGCGCGCCTGGGCTACGCGGGCGCCCGCCGCGCCGTCATCCGCAACATCACGGGCGGCTCGATCGCGATGGCCGTCACGTACGGCATCGGCACCCTCGTCGGCGTCCACGTCTAGCGCCCCAGCGCGGCCCTGGCGCGCCTCCGCGCGCACCCGCACCCCACCCGGCCCCCGCATCGTCCCCGGGCAAGCCAAAGACGGCGGCCCCTCCGGAGGAGGGACCGCCGCCAGGGCCGCGCGGGGCTAGGAGATGACCCGGCGCACCCACATCGAGACGAGCTCGACCGTGAGGACCACGGCGACGACGAGCACGGTGATGGTGAGCACCACGTCGTACTGCGACAGGCGCACGGCGTTGAACAGCCAGAAGCCCACGCCGCCGCCGCCCACGATGCCCAGCACCGTGGACGAGCGGACGTTGTGGTCGATCAGGTAGAAGAGGTGGCCGAAGATCGCGGGCGCCGCCTGCGGCAGGGTCGCGGTCGCGTAGACCTGGAGGCGCGTGGCGCCGGCTGCACGGGCGGCGACCTCGGGGCCGGGGGCGACCTCCTCCATCGAGTCGGCGATGAGCTTGCCCAGCAGGCCCACGCCGGCGATGCCGAGCGCGAGCGCGCCCGGCGCCGGGCCCATGCCGATCATGACGATGAAGATGATCGCCATGATGAGCTCCGGGATGCCGCGGATGCCCACGAGCAGGCCGCGGCACACCGCGCGCACCGCGGCGTTCGGGGCCACGTTGCGGGCGGCGAGCGAGCCGATGACGAGCGACAGCACCAGGCCGATGAGCGTGGCCGCGAGCGCGATGAGCACCGTCTCGCCGATCATGCCACCCACGTCCTCCCAGCTCTTGGAGCCCAGGCTGAGCGGGAACATGTTGGACAGGCGGTCGGGCAGCTTGGTCCACACGTCGATCATGTCGGCCCAGTTGATGCCGGGGTACGCCCACGACCACACGACGATCGCGACGGCCGCGAGTCCGCCGAGCGTGGTGGTCAGGCGGCTGCCGCGCATCGGCGGCAGGGTGCGGCCGGGCACGGCCGGGCGGTCGGCGGTGGCGGTGGTGGTGGACGATGCTGCGGCGGGCTCGGCGCCCTCCCCCGCGCGGGCGGCGCGACGGGCGGCGGCGCGGCGGGCGAGGCGGGCGCCCAGGCCGCGGCCGGTGGGCTCGGTCTTGAGGATCGCGCCGCGGATGGTCGAGGAGACGATCTCCATGAGCACGCACATCACGAAGAAGATGATCGCGATGCCGATCACCATGCCCCAGTGCGACATCTCCTGGTAGTGGTGCATGTCGTAGCCGATGCCCTTGACGTTCACCCAGCCCAGCAGCACGGAGCCGCGCAGGTTGATGTCGAGGCGGTGCAGCGAGGTGGCGATCCAGGAGGGCGCGACCTGCGGCAGGACGCCCGTGACGTTCTGCTGGAATCGCGAGCCGCCGGCGGCGCGAATGGCGAGCACGGGGCCCTCGTCGATCTGCTCGATCGCGTCGGCGTACAGCTTGGAGATCATGCCGATCGAGTGGAGGCCGAAGCCCACGACCGCGGGAAGCGGGCCCAGGTGCATCACCGAGATGAGGACGATGACGAAGACGATCTCGGGGATCGAGCGCGACAGCACGCCGACGCCGCGGGCGAGGTTGCGCACCACCGGGTGGGGCGTGGTGTTGCGCGCGGCCCAGAACGCGATCGGGGCGGACAGCGCCGAGGACAGCGCGGTGCCGGCGATGACGATCGCCAGGGTGACGAGCACGCCGGAGGCAACCTCCCCGACGGGCGGGAACTCGATGGGCATCGCGCGGCCCATGAAGCCCACGATGTTGTCGCGGGCCCGCTCGCCGAACAGCGCGCCCATCTCGAGGTGACCGAGCGACCACACGGAGACGGCGGCCAGCGCCACGAGGACGACGCCGAGCGACGTCTTCTCGAGGTCGAACGGCGGGCGGATGCTTCGCGCGGAGCCGGCGTCGGCCGGCGCGCCGGCGTCGAGGGCGGGGGCGGGCATCAGATGGTCCCGTCCGCGTGGACGAGCTGCTGGGCGGCGTCCTGGGCGGAGAGCTCGGCGCGCAGCTCGCGCACCTGGGCCTCGTCGGTCGCGACGGAGCGGTAGATCGCCATGACGCGCTCCTTGGTGAGGCCCTGCGTGGAGGTCTCGAGGACCAACTCGCCGGCGCGCAGGCCCAGCAGGCGGTCGCCCCACTCGAGCGCGAGCTCGACCTGGTGGAGCGAGCAGACGACGGTGAGCTCGCGCTCGCGCGCGATCTCGCGGATCAGGGCCATGACGGTCGTGGCGGACTCGGGGTCGAGCGAGGCGACGGGCTCGTCGGCGAGGAGGATCTCCGGGTCCTGCATGAGCGCGCGGGCGATCGCGACGCGCTGCTGCTGGCCGCCGGAAAGGGTGTCGGCGCGCTGGAAGGCGCGGTCGCCGAGCCCGACGCGCTCGAGGTTGTCGAGCGCGCGGCGGCGGACGGCCGTGGGGTAGGTCAGCAGGCCCAGGCGCGGGCCGCGGAGGCTGCCCAGGGCGCCCGAGCACACGTTCTCGAGCACCGACAGCGGGCCCACCAGCTCGAACTGCTGGAAGACCATGCTGACGCGGCGGCGCAGGCCGCGCAGGCCGCGGCCCCCGAGCGTCGACAGGTCCTGGCCCAGGACCTCGACCGAGCCGGACGTGGCGGCCTCGAGCCCGTTGAAGTGGCGCAGGAGCGTGGACTTGCCCGAGCCGGACAGGCCCAGGAGCACCACGACCTCGCCGGGCGTGATGTCCACCGTGACGCCGTTGAGCGCGGTGGTCGTGTCGAACTGCTTGACGAGCTCGCGGGTGCGGATCACCGCGGTGCCGTGGTCGGCCATGAGGCTTCTCCTTCTGTGGTGGCACCGGGCGCGGCCGGCACCTGCGTGTCGTGGGGATGCAGGGAAATGGCGCGGCGCCGGCGCGTCCAGTCGTGAGGAGGACTGGACGCGCCGGCGCGCTATCGGCCGATCGTCAGACGATCAGGCCTGGCACTTCTCGACCTCGGGGAGGTTCTCGCAGAGCTCGCGGATCGAGTCGAAGTACTCGTCGTCGACGGGGAGCAGACCGGCGCCCCAGAACGTCTCGAAGTTCTCGTTGGTCTCGATGCCCTCGGCCTTGATGTCCTCGAGCGACACGGTCGACAGCTTCTCGGCCAGGATGTCCTTGACCTCCTGCGGGAGGTGGTTCGCGTAGACGAACGGCGGGCCGGGGACCATCTCCTTCTGGATGACCTTCAGGTCGTCCTTCTCGAACAGGCCGGCGGCGGGGCCGGTCTCCTCGACGGTGGCCAGCTGCGCGAAGCCGCCGACGCACTCCTCGCCCTGGGCGACCTTCTGGGCGGAGATGTCGTGGCCACCGGCGTAGATCGCGTTGACGTCCGACAGCGCGATGTCGTACTGCGACAGCATGAAGTTGGGGAACAGGAAGCCCGAGGTGGAGGACTCGTTGACGAAGCAGATGTCCTTGCCGGCGAACTCCTCGACGGACTCGATCTCCGAGTCGGCGGGGACGATCGCGGTGGAGTAGTAGCCCGGCTCGCCGGCGAACTCGGTGTCGAGCGCGCCGGTCGGGGTGATCTCGGCACCCTGGTTGGTGGCCTGGACGTAGGTGAAGCCCGAGAAGGCCGCGATGTCGATCTGGTCCGCGATGGCGGCCTCGATGAGGGCGGCGTAGGAGGTGGTCTCCTTGATCTCGATGGTCTTGCCGGTGATGGCCTCGAGGTACTCGACCTCGGGCTCCCAGGTGTCGCCGGCCGCGGCCTCGTCGGGGAGGAAGCCGAAGACGAGGGTGTTCTCGTCCTTCGCGTAGGTGCCCTCCGACGCGCCGGCGTCGGTCGACGCGGCGTCGGTGGTGGCGGTCTGCTCGGCCGGGGTGGCCGCGGCGTCGTCCGTGTTGGCGTCGGCGGACGAGCAGGCGGAGAGGCTCAGGGCGAGCGCGGAACCCGCGGCGAGGGCGGTCATGCCCTTGACGATCATGCGCATGGTTGCGATGGGACCTTTCGGTGTGTGCCTGACCCCCGCGTCGCGGGGGCGGGCCACACGGGGCCGCCCCACGGCGGCGCTTCCGTGCGACGCCGACGACAGTAAACGTGTTGTCTATACAACTCTTGAACAAAGCCACACTTCTGGGTGAACAACCGGGGCGGCCGGGTGAACGACGGATGAACACCGCGCCACCCCTGGGCCGCTGGTCCCGGGAGTCGCACATGCACCCGGTGCCGGAACAGCGTTCCCGGGCGCGCACCCCGAGGAGCGCCGCGCGGCGGACCCGCGGAGTGCGGCGCGGCGGACCCGCGCGGGCGCCCAGGCCCGGCGCGCCGCGGCCGACGGTCGGGCGGCCCGCCCCGCACGCGTAGACTCGACTCCACCCGCCGCCGGGCGGACTGCCAGTGATCGCGCGCGAAGGGGGCCGCTCCGTGTCGGACCAGATGACGGCGAGTTTCGTCATGCCGGTCCTGAACGAGCAGGAGCACCTGGCCGAGGCGGTCCGCTCCGTCACCGGCCAGACCGGGCTCGACGACTGGGAGCTCATCCTCGCGCTGGGCGACTCGCGCGACGGTACCGACCGCATCGCCGCGGAGCTCGCCGCCGCCGAGCCGCGCATCCAGGTGCTGCGCAACCCCGGCTCCGGCATCTCGCGCGGCATGAACCTCGCGCTCGAGCGGGCCACGCACCCCGTGGTCATGCGCGTCGACGCCCACTCCGTGCTCCCGCCCGAGTACGCCGCCACCGCGATCCGCACCATGCGGCAGGTGGGCGCGGTCAACGTGGGCGGCCGCATGCGCGCGAGCGGCCGCACCGCGATCGAGAAGGCCGTCGCCTGGGCGTACAACTCCCCCGGCGGCCTGGGCGGCGCGATCTACCACACGGGCGGCGACGCGGGTCCGGCGGAGTCCGCCTACCTGGGCGTCTTCGACCGCGCCGCGGTGCTCGCGGTGGGCGGCTACGACGAGACCCTGTCGCGCGGCGAGGACTGGGACCTCAACCGCCGCCTCATCGAGGCCGGCGGGACCGTCTGGTTCGAGCCGCTGCTCGAGGTGGTCTACCGGCCGCGCTCGAGCATCAAGGCCGTCGCCAAGCAGTTCCACGCCTCCGGGCGCTGGCGCGGGGAGATCATCCGGCGCCTGCGCGGCGGCGGCCCCGTGAGGTACCTGGTGCCCCCGACGCTCGTGATCGCGCTCGCGGCGGGCGCGGGGCTGGTGATCTTCGACCTCGCCACCGGCCTGCAGGGTGCCACGGGCGCGTGGCTCACCGCGATCGGACTGTCACCCTTCGTGGTCTACGGCGCGTGGGTCGCGTCCATGCTCACCGGCGGCAACCTCGACGGCCAGACCCGCCGGTCGCTGGTCCTCGTGCTTCCCACCATGCACCTGTCCTGGGGCTGGGGCTGCCTGCTGGGCCTGCTGTTCAAGACCCAGGGCCAGAACGCCTTCCGCGGGCGCTGAGGCCAGCGCCGACGCCCGGGCCACACCCCTGGCGCGCGACCTCCCGGGGACGATGCACGGCCCCCGACCGCCGCATCGTCCCGTCGCACGCCCCTACGGGCGAGGCGCCGCGCCCGCCTTGATGAGGCCGTAGAGCAGCGCGTCGGTGAGGGCCTCGTAGGAGGCCTCGACCAGGTTGGGGCCCACGCCCACGGTGCGCCACTGGACGCCGGACTCGGAGTCGACGGTGGTGATGAGCACGCGCGTGACCGCGTCCGTGCCGTGGCTGGCGTCCATGATGCGCACCTTGAAGTCGGTGAGCTCGAGGCGCTCGATCTCCGGGTAGGCGCCCACCAGGGCGGTGCGCAGCGCGTGGTCGAGCGCGTTGACGGGGCCGTTGCCCTCGCCCACCGTGACGAAGCGCTGGCCGCCGCCGGCGCGCAGCTTCACCACGGCCTCGGCGTCCGCGTCGTTCGGGTTGCCCGGCGCCGAGCTCACCCGCACCCGCCACGTCTCCACGTCCCAGTAGCGCGGCGCCTCGCCCGTCTCGGCGCGCAGCAGCAGCTCGAACGACGCGTCGGCCGCGTCGAAGGTGTAGCCCTGGGCCTCGGCGTGCTTGACGCGGTCCATGACGCGCTTGAGCACCTCGGGCTGGTCCGCGAGCTCGAAGCCCATCTCCCGGCCCTTGAGCTCGATCGACGCGCGCCCGGCCATCTCGGAGACGAGCATGCGCATGTCGTTGCCCACCAGCTCGGGGCGGGTGTGCTGGTAGAGGTCGGGATCCACCTTGATCGCGGAGGCGTGCAGGCCCGCCTTGTGCGCGAACGCGCTCGCGCCCACGTACGGCTGGCGCGCGTAGGGGGCGATGTTCGTGATCTCGGAGACCGCGTGCGCGATGCGCGTCGACTCGGTGAGCCCCTCCCCCGCGAGCGCGCGCATGCCGCGCTTGATCTCGAGGTTCGCGGCGACCGCGACCAGGTCCGCGTTGCCCGTGCGCTCGCCGTAGCCGTTGATGCAGCCCTGGACGTGGCGCGCGCCGGCCGCGACGGCGGCCATCGAGTTCGCGACCGCGCAGCCCGAGTCGTTGTGGGCGTGCATGCCCAGCTGGGCGGTGGTCGCGGCGCGCACGGCGGCGACGATGCGCGTCACGTCGTCGGGCAGCATCCCGCCGTTCGTGTCGCACAGGACCAGGGACGATGCACCGCCCGCCTCGCCGGCGAGCAGCGCCTTGACGGCGTAGTCGGGGTCGTGGAGGTAGCCGTCGAAGAAGTGCTCGGCGTCGAGGACCACCCGCCGGCCCTCCCCCACGAGGAAGGCGACGGTCTCCTCGATCATCGCGAGGTTCTCCTCGGGCGCGACGCGCAGGGCGCGCTCGGCGTGACGGATGTCCGACTTGGCCACCAGCGTGATGATGGGCGCCTCGGAGTCGAGCAGGGCGCGCACCTGCGGGTCCGCGGCGGCAGTGGTGCCAGCGCGGCGGGTCATGCCGAACGCCGCGAACTGGGCGTGCGTGAAGGACAGCTCCTTGGCGACGAGGCCGAAGAACTCGGTGTCCTTGGGCACCGCGCCCGGCCAGCCGCCCTCGATGACGCCCACGCCCAGCTCGTCGAGCAGGGGCGCGATGGCCATCTTGTCCGCGACGGAGAGGTTCATGCCCTCCTGCTGGGCGCCGTCGCGCAGCGTGGTGTCGTAGACCTCGACCGCCTCGGTCATGGGTGCTCCTTCGGTTGGTGCGGGGCGCCGCGCGCGACTCGGTTCCACCGCTCCCCGGTCCGCCTCCAACAAAAAAGCCTCCCTGGGTGCGGGAGGCTGCGCGTCGGAGGTGGGTCCGACGCGCTACGGAATGATGATCACGCTCAGCATCGGGGCCATTGTGGCACAGGACAGGGCCGCGCGGACAGGGGCGGCGCGAGCGCCCGTCGCGGCGCGCGCGGCTCTCAGCAAACCCTCAGGTAGCACCCAGCGTTCTGGGACCTAGGTCCCCAAGCATGGAGGTGTCCTCGAGGCGGCACCCGCCCCGGGGTTGCCCGCCCTCACCCCGAAAGGCCACCGCCATGACCGGATTCCCCGAGCCCGACCAGACCCCCGACGGCCCCGCCTACGAGGGCCGGCTCCTCGACCGCCCCGACGAGGAGGTGGTCGACCAGGGCGTCTCCTTCGACATCACCACGCTGCTGTCCCGCCGCCACGTGGTGGGGATCATGGGCGCCGGCGTGGGTGTCGCGGCGCTCGCCGCCTGCACGCCCAGCTCGAGCTCCTCGACCGGCGGCACGGCGGACGGGTCGACGTCCGGCGGCTCGACCGACGCGGGCACCGGCTCGTCGTCCGGCTCGTCGTCCGGCTCGACGTCCGGCTCGACGTCCTCGGCAGGCACGGACACGCTCCCCGCCGAGGAGATCCCCGACGAGACCGCCGGCCCCTACCCCGGCGACGGCTCCAACGGGCCCGACGTGCTCGAGGAGAGCGGCGTGGTGCGGGAGGACATCCGCACCTCTATCGAGGGCGGAGACGCGGTCGACGGCGTCCCGCTCGACTTCACCTTCACCATCCTCGACATGGCCAACGGCGACGTCCCGATGGTGGGCGCCGCCGTCTACGCCTGGCACTGCGACGCCCAGGGCCGGTACTCGATGTACTCGGACGGCGTCGAGGACCAGACGTGGCTGCGCGGTGTCCAGGTGACGGACGACGACGGCCGGGTCACCTTCGCGTCGATCCTCCCCGGCTGCTACACGGGCCGGTGGACGCACATCCACTTCGAGGTGTACCCCGACGCCTCCGCGATCACCGACTCGGCGAATGCGATCGCCACCTCGCAGATGGCGTTCCCGCAGGACGTGCTCGACACGGCGTACACCCTGGCCGCGTACGACGGCTCCGCCGCGAACCTGTCCCAGATCACGCTCCAGTCCGACAACGTGTTCGGGGACGACGGCGGAGAGCTCCAGATGGCGACCATGGGCGGCGACGCGGACTCCGGTTACACGGCGACCCTGGCGGTCCGGGTCGACACCGGCACCGAGCCCACCGCGGGCACCATGGCCGGCGGCGCGGGCGCGCCCGGGGACATGGGTGGCGACCCCGGCGAGATGACCGGAGGAGGCCCCGGCGGCGAGCGTCCCTCGGGCGGCCCCGGCGGCGAGGGCGGCCCCGGCGGCACGCCGCCGGACGGCGGCCCGGGCGACGGTTCCGATGCCGCCACGACCGCCCCCGAGCTCGAGTCCGCGAGCGCCTGACCGGCGCCCGGGCACCGCCCACCGCACCCGCGACCCCCACCGCACGCACCGCCGACCGCTCCCGCCGCTCACCGCTCCCACCACGCCCACCGCACGCACCGCCGACCGCACCCACCACGCCCACCGCACGCCTTGAAGGAGACCCACCATGCTCGCGAACCTCACCGGCTGGCACGCCGTCATCATCCTCGTCGTCATCCTGCTCGTCTTCGGATCGACCAAGCTGCCCGCGCTGGCCAAGAGCGTCGGCCAGTCGATGCGCATCCTCAAGGACGAGGTGGCGGACGGCCGCCACCCCGCCGGGACAACCACGACCGCCGAAACCTCTCCCATCACCCCCTCCGGGACAACCGGGACCGCGGCGACCGGCGCATCGTCCCCGGTCGATCAGCCGCGCGACCTGCGCGCGAGCTGATGGGAGCGGCCGCCGCCGGACAGGCGCGGATGCCGCTCGGCGCGCACCTGCGCGAGGCGCGCAACCGCGCGTTCCGGGCGGCGGTGGCGCTGGTCGTCGGCATGGGCGTGGGCTACGTCCTCGCCGACCCGATCCTCGACGTGCTGCGCGAGCCGATCCTCGACCTGGCCGAGTCCCGCGCGGCCGTCCTCAACTACGACACCGTCACCGGCGCGTTCGACCTGCGGCTCACGATCGCGATGTTCGCGGGGATCATCCTCTCGAGCCCGGTGTGGCTGTATCAGGCGTTCGCGTTCCTGGTCCCCGGCATGACGCGGCGCGAGCGGAGGTACACGTTCGGCTTCGTGGCCGCCGCCCTGCCGCTGTTCGTGGCCGGCTGCCTCGTGGGATTCGCGATCTTCCCGCACATGATCGAGCTGTTGACCTCGTTCGCGGCCGAGGAGGACAGCACCATCCTGCAGGCCTCCTACTACGTGGACTTCGTGACCAAGATGGTGGTGGCGGTGGGCTTCGTGTTCGTGCTGCCCGTGCTCGTGGTGATGCTCAACCTCCTGGGCGTGCTGCCGGCGCACGCGATCCGGCGCGGGTGGCGCCTCGCGGTCGTGGGGATCGCGGTCTTCAGCGCGCTGGTCACCCCCGCGGCGGACGTGCTGTCGATGGTGATCGTGGCCGGCTCGATGACGGGCCTGTTCTTCGCGGCCTACGCCGTGGCGGTCGTCCATGACAGGCGGGCGGCGCGGCGCCTCGAGGCCGAGCTCGATGGAGTCGGCGTCGGCCCGCCCGAGCCGGGGACGCCGGCGGCTGGTTCACGGGCCGCCGTGACCGAGGCCGCCCCGACCACCCGAGAGGAGGGCTGATGTTCGGCCTGACCATGGACAAGGTGCTGCTGATCGTGGTGCTCGCGGCGTTCGTGCTGGGACCCTCGCGGCTGCCGGGCTACGCGCAGCGCCTGGGCGAACTGGTGCGCCAGTGGCGCGACTACATCGAGACCACACGGGTGCGCACCGAGCAGGAGACCGGCATCGCGCTCGACCGCGCGAGCTGGCAGGCGTGGGACGTGCGCCAGTACGATCCGCGGCAGATCGTGCGCGAGGCGCTCGCCGGCGAGCCCGTCGCCTCGTCCGCCGCCGCATCGCCCACCGCCCCATCACCCGCCGCCCCATCACCCGCCGCCGGACCCGAACCGGCGTCGCCCGCGCCCGAGCCTGAGTCAATGCCTTCCGGGTCGACCCCGCTCGTCCCGGACCCCGCGCCCGCCGAGTCACCTGCCGCCGCGAAGCGTCAGCGCTGGGTCGTGGTCGGCGGCACGTCCGGCCACCCGATCCGGCGCCTGGTCGATGTCGAGCCCGACACCGAGGCCGACACCACCCCGCCGCCCGCGCCGGACGCAGACGTGCGCGAAGCGGCGCCCACGCTCGAAGCCGCCGACGCGCTCGAGACCGGGCCGCGCGGCAAAGCCGCCTCCTAGCTGGGAATTCGTAATCCCCTGCCCGGGCGTCTCGGCTCCCGAGGGATGTGGCGCGGGAGGACGACCCATGCACGTGCGCGCTCCTCCGCGAATTCATGCGCGATGCACGAGCGGACCGGCGTGCATCGTGCATGAATTCGCGTAGCGTCGCGCAGCACACACCCCTGCTCCCGGCCGCCCGGCCCGTGCGGCGGGGCCGCACCAGCCCCGACCCAGCTACGCCGCCTCGACCAGCCAGTCCAGGAAGGTCTCCGCGTGCAGCAGCACGGAGATGTGCCCGTCGTCGGGGAACAGCCGCCACCCGGCGGCCGGGACGGTCCGCGCGAGCCACTCGCCGTGGGTGTACGGCACCATCCGATCGCGGCCGCCGTGCGCCAGCAGCACGGGCACGTCGATGACCGCCGGGGAGAAGCCCCAGTCCGCCACGTAGGCGAGGTCGTCGTCGACCATCCCGTCGGGACCGTGCGCGAGCCCCGCCTCGACGATGCCGGAGAACCACTTCCAGGGTCCGCGCAGCGCCTCATGGTCGGCCGGGGTGAAGGATGAGGCGTCGAACTCCGCCTCCGCCTGCGCCGCCAGCGCGGCCGGCCCCAGCGCGGCCGCCTCGAGCTCGCCCCTGCTCCCGTCGCTCATCCCGCCGAACCAGTCGAGCCCCTCGGCTCCGTACGGCGCGAGGCCGCCGACCGCGACGCACGCGCGCACGCGCTCGGGCAGCAGCGCGGCGCACGCGAGCGCGTGCGGGCCCCCACCCGAGTGCCCGGCGACGGCGAAGCGGCCGACGCCCCGCGCATCGGCCACCGCGACGACGTCCCCGACCACGTCCGCCACCGCGCGCCCGGGCGCCCGCGTGGACCCGCCGTAGCCGGGCCGGTCGAGGGCGATCCACCGGATGCCGCGCTCGGTCGCGGGCCTCACGAGCGGCCCGGGCGGCTGGCCGATGTTCGGGGTGCCGTGATGCCAGAACAGCGTGAGGGACGCGTCGTCCGGACCGTCCGCGTACCAGTGGACCGTGCGGCCGTCGGTGAGCATCACGTCGCCTTCGCGCATACCGGGACACTACCGGGCACGACGCCGTTCTCGACGGCGCACCCGTCTGGCAGGATGGCCGCATGCCGAGCTGGGGCAGAGCGCTCGACGCGCTGATGCGCGAGCGGGGACGCGACCTCTACGCGTACGCGCACGCCCTCACCGGCCACGTGGGCTCCGCGGACGTGCTGCTCGAGGACGCGCTCGTCGAGGCGCTGCGGCGCAGGCGTCCGCGCGGCGTCTCCGACTCGTACGCCCGGACGCTCACGGCGATGCGTCGCGCGCTCGCCCACGATCGTCACCGGCCCCCTCCGGGCGGCCCGGAGTCCGGCGCCGGGCCCAGCCTCGACGAGATCGCGGACGCGCCGGAGCACCGCGCGCACCGGACGGTTGGCGACGGGGCCGGCAACGGCAGCCGGCCCGAGGACGACGACGCGGCCCAACTCCACCGCGCCGTCGCATCGGCCCGCGCCTACGTCGCCGAGCACCCGCTGCGCGACGAGCACGACCCGCTCGAGCACCTGCTCCTGGACATCGCGGCGCTGCCCGCGCCGCAGCGCGTGTGCCTGGTCATGCGCTACCTCGACGACCTGGGCGCGGACGCGATCGCGCACGAGGTCGATCTCGAGCCCGACGCGGTCCGCGGCCTGCTGCGCGACGCGGTCGAGACGCTGCGCGAGCGCCAGCCCGGACTGGGCCTCGACCCCGACGACGCCGCCGACGGCGGCTCCGAGTACATCGAGGTGTCGGGCCGGTGAGCGCGCTGCAGCGCGCACTCGCGCGGAGCGCCTCCCAGGGCGAGGCGGGCTTCGACGACGCCCGGGCCGATGCGCTGGCCGCCCGGGCGCGGAGCCGCCTGGGCCGGTGGCGGCGGCTGCGCGCGGTCGGCGCCGCGGGTGCGGTGGCGGCACTGGGGCTCGGGGCCTGGTCCGTCGCGGGCGAGGCCGGCTGGGAGCCCGACTGGACCGATGCATCGTCCACCGGGGTGCCGACCGCGGCAGCCGAGGCGGGCGAAGCGGAGGACCTGCTGGACGCGATCGCGCGGCCGGAGGTCGTCGTGCCGTCGAACGGATGGTTCGCGGAGAACCTGGCCGCCGTCGCGACGCCGCGGTCGCGGGCGACGGACGATGCGCCGGGCCAGCGGGCGCTCGTGTGCGCCGCCGGCGCGGCTCCCGAGCGGCGGTACCGGGAGCCGATCCCGTGGTTCGCGGAGGGGAGCACGCGCCCGGACTTCGACGAGGTCACCGTGCGGCCCGCGGGGTGCGACGCGGTGTGGATCGGGTCCGAGGAGCTGCTCTCCCTCACGTGGATGACGCACGTCTCGGTGCTCGATGGGGAGGCGTTCCCCAGCCTGCGGTGGGAGGTGCAGAACGTGGGCACCGTCCCGATGTTCTTCGACGCCATGAGCGCGCGGCTGGTCGTGGAGTCCGCGGGGTCCGTGCGCGCGAGCTCCGTGGCGGGGGACGCGATCGACTCGGCGTGGCTCGACGACGACCACCGGCAGGCGGGCCTGCTCGACGTGCTCGAGATCGCCTCCGTGTTTCCGGGTGACACGTGGACCGGCAGGACGGGAGAGCTGCCGCAGTCGGTCCTCGACACCCTGGAGAAAGACCCGGACGCGATCGTGACGCTCCAGGTGCGGGCGCTGGCGGAGGGCGACTTTGGCGGGGCTGGCGCGCCCGTGGATGATGTGGTGCTCGAGGTGCGAGCCGAGGCCCCCCTCCCCGTCGACGTGGCGACGCCCGAGGTCCAGTCGGTGTGGGCCCGGCACGAGGTGCCCGACGGCGTGCTCGCCGCGGAGGACCTGCTGGACCGCGCCGAGGCTCGGGGGCCGGAGGGCGGGGACTTCGGGGCAGGGGCCGGGGTCGACGGGACCGGGGCCGGAGCCGACGGGACCGGGGCCGCGTCGGCCGGCCAGGACGCCGTCCGCTGCGTCGGCCCGGCCGAGCTGAGCGGGTACGCGTACGACGCCACGCTCGCCGGCTTCGCGTTGCCCCTCGACTGCGAGGCACTCGTCCTCGCTGGGCCGAAGGCGCTGGAGCTCGAGATCCTCGCGGTGCACGACGCCGTTCACATGCTGTCGATCGACTGGCGGCTCACCCACGTGGGCGACGCGCCGCTCGCGCTCGACGCGGCGTTCGTGCCGGTGGCGGAGGCATTCCCCGGCCGGGCCGTGGAGGACGTGCCGCCCGGCATCTCGCGTCTCCGAGGCGCGGGCGGCCCCAGCACCGTGGCAGGCGGCCCCAGCACCGCGGTCGCGACGCTGTGGACGGAGACGGGAAGGTCCGGCCACCTGATGGCCGGCGACTTGCTGTCCGTGCTCGTGCCCGGCGAGTCCGTCGAGGGATCCGTCGACGTCTGGCATGACATGGCGCACGACGAACAGGGCGCGCCGACCGTGGGCGACGACTGGCCCGCCGGCGCGGGACTCACGCTCCAGATGCGCGTGCCCGCGCGGGACGACGACGGGCGCAGCGCGCTCCTGCTCGAGGCGAGCGCACCGCTGCCGTAGCGGGCCGCAGAGGGCCGTCGCGGTCCCTCACCCGCCGCCGCTCCCCCATGGCGCACCCGCGCGCCCGGTGCCACACTCGGCCCAGAGGGAAGGTGAGGCCGGTGAGCGAGGCCCGGCGGACACAGGAGTGGCTCGCGCGCGCTCTCGGCCGGAGTCGGCGCGCGGGGCTCGAGGCCTTCGACGGGCCACGCGCCTCGTCGCTCGCCGATCGCGCGCGGGTGCGGATCCAGCGCCGCCGGTGGATCCTCCGTCAGGTCGGGCTGCTGGGGGCCTTCGTTGTGCTTGGCCTGGGCCTCGCGACCGCCGCGGCGTGGCCGCGCCCGGAGACCGAGACGCCCACCGCATCGGCCTCCGTGGACGCCACCGCCGCCACGTCGGAGGCGGGGCTCGCCGTCCTGGCAGCCATGTCCGCCCCGCGGTCGCCGGGCGAGAAGCCGCAGGCAGACCGCCAGGCCGCCCTGCTATGCGAGCCGGTCGACGGCGCGGATGCTGCCCCCGCGACGACGTCCACCACCCCGGCGGGCGCGGCCTCACCCACCGCGTGCGACGCCGTGTGGCTCGACGAGGCACTGATCCGAGCCTCGACCTCCACCCTCACCGTGGCCGACGACGGCTCCGCGCGGGTGGACTGGCGCATCGACAACGTCAGCGAACGCCACCTGACGATGGTGGTGGGCTCGGCGCGGGTCTCGGTGCTCACGGACCCCGATTCGCTCCCCGGCCCCGGCGACGCGAGCGCGGCCGCCACGCCGGGCTCCGCGGAGACGGCCTACGGCACGGAGGCCGATGCGGCCCCCACCCTGTGGCGGACCGCCACGACGCGCGAGGCCCTCGTCGCGGCGCCCGAGCCGCGCTTCACGCTGAGTCCGGACGGTGCGATCAGCGGCACGGCCACCTTCCCCGCCGGCACCGTCGCACCCGACTCGTCCCCCTCGGTCACGCTGCAGGTGCAGGCGGTCGCCGGAGACGACGTGCTCATCCTCGAGGCCGATGGCGGTGGGCCGCTCACGAGCGCCGCCGTCGTTGCGGAGATGTTCGACCGCGCGCGGACACGGACGTTCGCGGATGATGTCGACGACGCCGATGCGCCTGCCGGGACCGGCGACGGCACGGCCGCGCTGCTGTGCGACGGCCCGCCGGCCGCCGACGACGACTCGATCGCGGACCGGCAGGGCGAGGGGCGGTTGTGGGCGCCCGCGTGCACGCCGCTCACGCTCCCCGGCGCGTCGGTCGAGCCCGTGATTCTCCGCACGGACATCGACCAGTCGCAGGGATCGCGCGTGATTCGCTGGGCCGTGCACAACACGGGCCACGAGCCCCTGTCCGTGGACCTGGCGGCCTCCACGGTGGTGCTCGAGCTCGACCCCCCGGTGGCGCCTCGTGCGGACCTCGAGTGGGAGTCCGTCGCGCCCGGCGTCGCGCGGATCGCGACGCTGTGGCGCACCGAGGACACGCGCACCGCCGCCGTCAGGCTTCCCGAGCACCGCGTGGTCGTCGTCGAGCCCGGCGCGTTCCTCGCGGGAGAGGCCACCTTCCCGTTCCCCGAGGACGGCGGCGATCCCGATGCGGGCGACCCCTGGGGCGCTCGCCTCCTGAGCAGCCGCGCGACCGTCCAGCTGGTGATCCCGGCCGCGGGGCTGGGCGATCGGGTGCTCGTGCTCGAGTTCTCGGAGCCGGCCACCAGGTGAGGCGGGCGTGCCGCCGTACGAGGCGGGCGCGCCGCCGTACGAGGCGGGTGCGCGGCCTGCCGAGGCGGGCGTGCCGCCGTACGAGGCGGGCGTGCCGCCGGACGGGGCGGGCGCGCGGCCGGACGAGGTGGGCGTGCCGCCTCAGCGGTTGAGCTCGGCGCGGCGCGACCGCCAGTCGGGCAGGTGCCGATCCATCAGAGCCACGAACCCGGGGCCGTGGTTCGCCTCGATGAGATGGGCGAGCTCGTGCACCACGACGTACTCGACCAGGCGGCGCGGGCGACGCGCGAGCTCCACGCTGAAGTTGACTCGCCGCGCCTCCTTGTTGCACGACCCCCAGCGGGTGCGCATCACACGCATGCGCCACTCGGGCTCGGGCACGCCCATGACGGGCACCCAGGCGGCGAGGAGCTCCGCAAGGAGGGGCCGCAGGATGGCACGCAGGGCATCGGCCTCCGGACCCGGCGCGAGCGCGGCCGGGCGCGTGACGGCGTGCGCCTGCTGAGCCGCAATCCAGGTGGCCTTCTCGACCAGGAACGCCTCGATGCGGCGCACCGGCACCCGCGGCGACGCGCTGACGAGCACCTCCCCCGTGCCCGGCGCGACGCGGACGCGCACCGACTTCATGCGCCGGCGCGTGAGCGTGTAGGCGGGGACGTCAGGCATGCGCTCCAGGGTAGGCGGTGGGCCCGACACTCCCGCCC
>NZ_BBLY01000001.1:1117049-1213679 GCF_000971175.1 Demequina pelophila
CCGCCCCGCCCCGCCCCACCGCGCCCGACCCGAAATGGGTAGATGGTGGTCGGTTTCGCCAGGTTGCTGCGCGTGAGGGGTAGCTGGTTGTCGTTCCGCGATCTAGACGACGGTCCCCGAGCACGCCTCGCGCGCGATCTCGGCGACCGCGGCGAGCGCCGGCGGGAGCGGCGGCCGCCCCAGCGTGAGCAGGGTGATGGCTCGCGAGGCTCCCTCGACCGGCGTGAGAGCGACACCCGGATGGCGGTGGGCCGCGAGCGCCATCCGCGGCAGCACGGTCACACCGTGACCCACGGCGATGAGCGCCTGGGCGGCCACGTAGTCGTCCGACGCGAAGGCGATGCGCGGCTCGAAGCCCGCCCGCTCGCACGTGCTCATGAGGTAGCCGCGGCAGCGTTCGCAGCCGGCCATCCAGGTGTCGTCGGCGAAGCGGGCGAGCTCGGGGATGGTGACCGCGGGCATCGTGCCGACCGCTCGCTGGCCGGCCGGGGCCGCGCCCGCCTCGGCGCCATCCGCGCCCGCCGCGCCCGCCGCGCCCGGGCCCGCGGCCGTCACGAGATACAGAGGGTCCTCCCCCATCACCTCGACGTTCACCGCGGACGTCGACTCCTGCTGCGGGTAGCGGAACGCGATCGCGAGGTCCACCTCGCCCGCGAGCAGGAGCTTCTCGGCCTCCGGCGGCTCGGCCTCGCGCAGGTCGAGCGACAGCCCCGGATGGCGCTCGGCCAGCTCGCCCAGGATCCGCGGACCCAGCGTGGCCACGCCCGAGGGGAACACCGCCAGCCGCACCGTGCCGGTCTGGAGGGAGGTCGCGGCGGCGAGTTCCGCATCGGCCACGGAGAGCAGGCCCAGGATCTCCTCGCCGCGACGGGCGAGCCGCTCGCCGGCCTCGGTGAGGCGGACGCCGCGGCCCACGCGGGTGACGAGCGTCGCGCCCGTCTCCGCCTCGAGCCGTCGCAGGTGGTGGGAGACGGTGGGCTGGGAGAGGTGGAGCTCGTCGGCGGCGGCGGTGACGGAGCCCTCGCGGGCGAGCGTGACGAGGACCTCGAGCCGGGACACATCGATCATGCATTCACCGTATCAATGCGATTCAAAGAAAGCACTCATTAGACATATGAATCAAGCGGACGGACCATGGAGTCATGACCGCGCCGACCTTCGAGGGAATCCTCAACGCCGCCAACCTGCTGTCCGCCAAGCTGCCCCGGACCCCCGCCTGGTCGTACCCGCTCCTCGACGAGCGCGCCGGCCGCCGCGTCATCGTCAAGCACGAGAACGTGCAGCCCACCGGCGCCTTCAAGGTTCGCGGCGGGCTCACCCTGCTCGCGGGCCTCTCCGCGGAGCAGCGCGCCGCCGGCCTCGTGACGGTCTCGACCGGCAACCACGCGCAGTCGCTCGCCTACGCGAGCCGCGCGGCGAGCGTCGCCGCCACGATCGTCATGCCGGCCACCACCCCCGAATTCAAGGCCGATGCGGTTCGCGCCCTGGGCGCGTCCGTCGCCCTCGTGGGCGCCTCGATGAACGATGCGGCAACCTACGCCGCGTCGCTCGCCGAGCAGTCCGGGGCCTACTTTGTGAACCCCGGCAACGAGGCCGGCATCGTGCACGGCCACGGCACGGTCTACCTGGAACTTCTCACCCAGTACCCCGAGATCGACACGCTGTATGTCCCGGTCGGCTCGGGCTCCGGCGCCGCGGGCGCGGTGCTGGTGCGCGACGCGATCTCCCCGTCCACCCGCGTCGTCGGCGTCCAGGCCGCCGGCGCGCCGGCGGCGTACCGCTCCTGGAAGTCCGGCGAGCTGGTCACGGCCGACGCGGACACCCTGGCCGCCGGCCTCGCGACCGGCGTCGGCTTCGCGACGCCGCAGGCGATCCTGCGCGACGGCCTCGACGACTTCCTGCTGGTGAGCGAGGCCGAGCTTCGCGACGCCATCGCCACCATGGCGCACGACGCCCACACCCTATGCGAGGGTGCCGGCGCTGCGGGGCTCGCGGGCATCCTGCAGGACCGCGACCGCGGCGTGGTGCGCGGAGCGCGTGCGGGTGCTTCCGGTGCGGGCGCCCCTTCCACCCCCGGCGTCGCGGCGTTCGCGTGCACCGGAGGCAACGCTGGCTCCGCGGAACTGCTCGCGCTGGCGAAGCTCGACCTCGCGGCCTGAGTCTCCACTCGCCCGCCTGACGCCCCGCCGGCGCGGCCCCGTGCGAGCCGCATCCAAACGCGGGAGCACAGGGGATCTTGTTTCGGCACGCTAGCCGAATTCATGCGTTTTGGGCGCAGCGCGAGCCGACCGCCCAAAACGCTTAAATTCGGCTAGCGCCGCGAAGAGAACCCCCACGCTGCCTGTCGACGGAGCCGCTCGGCACCGTGAAACGACAACCAGCTACCCCTCAGGCGCAGCAACCTCGCGAAAGCGACGCTCTTCTACCCATTCCGGGGGGGGGCGGGGGCTCGGGGCGCACGGGGCCTCGCGGCGAGCAGCGCGCCGTCGCTACAGGACGCGGCGCATCCAGCCGTGCGGGTCCTCGGCCCGGCCGTACTGGATGTCGGTGAGGCGCGGCCCCACGGTGCTCGCGACGAAGCCCGCGGAGCCGTCCGCGACCGTCACGTCGAAGTCGTCGGAGACCAGGCGCGCGATGGGCGTCACCACGGCGGCGGTGCCGCACGCGAAGATCTCGCCGATCTCCCCCGACTCGATGCCCTCGATCACCTCGGAGAGCTCGATGTCGCGCTCCTCCACGGAGCGGCCCTCGTCGCGCAGCAGCGTCAGAATCGAGTCACGAGTGACGCCGGGGAGAATCGTGCCGCTCAGGCGCGGCGTGAGCACCGAGCCGTCCGAGCGCACGATCACCACGTTCATCCCGCCCAGCTCCTCGATGTACCGGGACTCCTTGGCGTCGAGGAACAGCACCTGCTTGCAGCCGTGCTCGGCGGCCTCGCCCTGGGGCAGCATCGATGCGGCGTAGTTGCCGGCGGTCTTGGCCTCGCCGGTGCCGCCGATGGTCGCGCGGTGGAAGTCGCGGGAGACCCAGATCGAGACGCCCTCGCCGGCCGCCGCCATGTACGCGCCCACGGGCGACGCGGTCACCACGAAGTCGACCGTGTCCGCGGGCTGGACGAGCAGGCTGGGCTCGGTGGCCATGAGGAACGGTCGCAAGTACAGGCTCGAGCCGTAGCCGGACGGCACCCACGCGGCGTCCGCCTCGATGAGGCCGGAGACCGCGGCGAGGAAGTCCTCCTCGCTCACCTCGGGCAGCGCGAGGCGCCGCGCGGAGGCCGCGAGGCGCGCCGCATTCATCTCGGGACGGAACAGCCACACCGAGCCGTCCTCGTGGCGGTACGCCTTGAGCCCCTCGAACACCTGCTGCGCGTAGTGCAGCACCGCCGCGCCGGGATGCATGGGCAGCGGCCCGAAGGCGGAGATGCGCCGCTCGCGCCACCCCTCGCCCTCGCGCCAGGTCATGCGCGCCATGTGGTCGGTGAACACCTTGCCGAAGACCGGCGCCTCCATGAGGCGGCCGCGCTCCTCGTCGCTCAGCGGGTGGCGGTTCGCGACGTGAATGAACTGGGCGGGCGCGACGGTCTCCATGGCGTCACCCTATCCCCGAGGTCCCGGGACACGGCCGATGCGCGCCCCGGCCACGGCGCGCGCCGCGCCAACGGCCTACGCCAAGCGCAGCGCCAACGGCCCGCGCCGCCACAACAAGCGCGCCGCACCACGCGCGACGCCCCTACGGCCTCCGCACCCCAGCCTCGATCCGCTTCCACTGGCGGGCGAAGTCGGCGTGAACGTCCTTCTTGAGCTGAGCCTCGATCTCGCGGCGCGCCTTCGCGCGCGCCCACGCCCCCTCGAGGTGCCCCGCGCTCGCGAGCCGCGTGCCGGCGTCGAGGCGCATCTGGCGCACCGCCCACCAGTGGTCCACGAACGCGTCGCGCGCGTCGTGCAGCCGCTCCTGGATCTCGCGGTACTTGAGGATGTCGTCGGTGAGCCCGTAGGTGCCGTCGACGATCTTCTGCACGTCCTCGGACTCGATGCGCGGCACGTCCTCGGCGGGGCGGGGGTCCTTCTGGATGGCCTGGCGGGCGAGCTTGGTGTAGAGGCGGACCTCGGCCTCCGAGCGGCCCGGCGACAGGACGGCGTGCAGCGTGCCGTCGATCGCGCGGCCGCGGACGGCCAGGTTCTCGAGCAGCCGGGTCATCTCATGGAGCATGTCGATGGCCGGGTAGGTCTCGAAACCGGCGCGCGAGCCGCCGCGCAGCTGCACCACCTGCTCGCGCAGGCTGCGCACGAAGTTGTCCGGCGGCACCAGCGAGGACGGATCCTTGGGCAGCCCGACCACCAGGATCTCCTGGGCGGTGGCGAGCGCGGCGGGGGCGGCCTCGTCGAAGCGGCGGTGCTGACCGCGCACCTCCTCGACGCGGCGCGCGATGTCGAGAGCGACGCCGGCGGTCGCGCCCGCCACGATGGCGACGATCAGCGCCGGGAGCAGTGACGACCAGTCGAAGGACACGCCACGAATCTACCGGCAGGACCGGGGACGATGCGCACGCCGCCCTCCGTACACCCCTCAGTCGTGCACGACGACCGGGGTGAAAACCCCGACGAGCTCCTCGCGCACGCCCCCCGCGGCCGCGTCGAGGCCGGCCGGCGATGCCGAGGCGATGATCCGCACCTCGCGCGCGAGCGCCGGACCGCCGCCGGCGAACACGCGGCGGCGCGCCAGCAGCGTGAGCGCGGCCACGGCGGCCGGGTTGGCGCGGTCGATGCCCTCGAGGTGGAGGATGAGCGGCCGCACGTCGGCGCGCCCGCACACACCCGCGAGCCAGCGCGGCACGCGCCGCTCGGTCACGCGCACCCGCGCGCCCTCGCCGCCGGGCCCGCCGGACAGCGACGCGCCGAAGCCCGGGCCGTCGCCGCGGAACTCGCCGTTCTCGAGCTCGGACACGTCGACGACCACCAGGTCCGCGCCCAGCTCGAGCGCGAGCACCTCGACCTCGCCGGCGACCAGGTCGCGGCAGGCTCCCACCAGGAGCGGCAGCCCGCGCCCGTCCGTGCTCCAGGCGCGCTCGACGGACTCGGTCACGCCGTTGCGCAGCTCGCGCGATCCGCAGCCGGCGGCCGTGCGCGCAGGCGGAAGGGTGGTGGCGGTCAGGGGGGTCATGCGTTCTCCTCGAGGCAGCGACGTTGCTGTCGTGGAGGACATCCTGCCCGACCCGGGCGCGACCGGCCGGCACCGCAACACCAGTTTCGGCACCATGTGACAGAGATCACCACACGAGAAGCCGGGGGACGATGCCCGGGCGACCCGAGCATCGTCCCCCGCCAAGGGTCAGGCGACCGCCGGGACCCCGAGGGACTCGAGGAGGCCCAGGATGCGGCCCTTGATCTCGTCGCGAATGGGGCGGACGGACTCGATGCCCTGGCCGGCCGGGTCGTCGAGCTTCCAGTCCTCGTAGCGCTTGCCCGGGTAGAAGGGGCACACGTCGCCGCAGCCCATGGTGATGACCACGTCCGAGGCCTCGACGGCCTCGTCGGTGAGCACCTTGGGGCTCTCCTGGCGGATGTCGATGCCCTCCTCGAGCATCGCCTCGACCGCGACGGGGTTGATCTGGTCCGCGGGCATCGAGCCGGCCGAGCGGACCTCCACCGCGCCGCCGGACAGGTGGCGCAGGTAGCCGGCGGCCATCTGGGAACGGCCCGCGTTGTGGATGCAGACGAAGAGTGCGGAGGGCTTGTCGGTCATGCGGATGCCTTTCGTAGCGGGGTGATCTCGAGGTCGGGGACGAGCTCGCCGAGCAGCGCCCGGACACGCTCGTCGATGTCGTCGCGGATGGCCGCGACGCCTGCTTCGGAGGCGAGCGCCGGGTCGCCCACCTGCCAGTCTTCGTATCGCTTTCCAGGGTAGATGGGACACACGTCGCCGCAACCCATGGTGATGACCACGTCGGAGGCGCGCACCGCATCGTCCGTCAGGGGCTTGGGGAAGGCGCCTTCGGCGGTGCCCAGCTCGTCGAGGTGGGGGCGGACGGCGGCGTGGACGTCGGCCGCGGGCATCGAACCGGCCGAGCGGACCTCGACCTGGTCGCCGGCGTAGTGGTGCACCAGCGCGGCGGCGAGCTGCGAGCGCCCGGCGTTCTGGACGCAGACGAACAGGATCTGCGGCGCGTGGTCGGCGTCGGGGTTCTCGACCTTGCGCAGGTCCACCAGGCGCTGGCGCGCGAAGTGCCGGGTGAGCGGGACCAGGTGCTGCTTGATGGCGGCGCGGCGGGCGAGGGCGGCGTACGACTCGCGGACGATGCGATCGACCACCCGCTCCCCCAGCTCCGGGAAGATCTCGTGCAGGGACTGCGTGACGGCCGCGAGCGCGCGATCGACGCTCTCGAGCTCGGTCGCGCGGAACGTGTGGACGGTCGCGGCCGCGGGGACCAGGGTCTCGAGCAGCGCGCGGACCGTGGTGACGAACGGCTCGGCGACGCGGTAGTAGACCCAGGTGCCGCGGCGGTCGGCCGTGACGAGCCCCGCGTCCTTCAGGGTCTTGAGGTGATGCGAGACGGTCGGGCCGGACACATCCGAGAGCCCGTTGATGTCGTTCGCGGAGACCTCGCCGCCCGGCGCCGAGGCGATGAGGGCGACGATGCGCAGCCGCAGCGGGTCCGCGACGGCCTTGAGGACGGTCGCGGCGCGCTCGGCGAGCTCGGGCGCGATGGTGTGCGCCTCGATGTTGATCGGGACGGGCTCGTGGTCGGGTCGGGTGTCGGTGGTCATGTCAGCCTCCTTGGGCGTGACACCGGACGATGCACGGGCGGCCCGGGTGCGGCCCTCGCGCCGTCGCCACGGCTTGATTTGATGTATCTCTATTTAGACACATCTCGAACCAAGGCGCAAGGGGTGGCGGCGAACCTGGAGCGTCGGGGCCGGGGCCGACGCGGGGGCCGCAGGGCCGCCGCGGCTGGCGCAGGGTCCTCGCCGGGTCAGGCCGCGATTGCAAACAGCCAGATCGCCGTGCCGACGTAGCCGACCACCATGCCCGCGGTGGCAAGACCGCGGTTGGTGGCGCGCCCCTGCGCCGCGGCCGAGCGACCCAGGTGGCCGAAGATGATGCCCAACGGCGCGAAGACGAGCAGCGCGCCGACGAGGGCGACGATGGCCATCCAGTTCTTCTCGGTCGTGGCCCCGCCGTGCGGCCCGGGAGCGGCGTACGGCTGGCCGTGCGGCTGCGCGGGCTGCTGGCCGAAGGACTGCTGGCCGAACGACTGCTGCTGGCCCGGCACCTCGTAGGGCTCCGGGCGCTGCGCCGCGTACGGCGGAGCCGGCGGCGCCTGCTCCCCCGCCTGATTCTGGGACTCGACGTACCCACCGTAGGGCTGGCCGGCCACGTAGCCCTGGTGCGGTTCGGCCGCCCGGTAGCCGTCCATCGGGTTGTTGTCACGCATGAGAGGGGTCCGCCTTCGCCGTTGAAGCCCCGACGGAGTGGCCCGCCGTTGCCGGATTTTCGCTGGACCCCAGCCTAGCGAGGGTCACCGACACGGCCGACCGGCGCATCGTCCCCGGACGATGCGCCGCCCGACCCCGCACTCCCCTAAGGCCTCAGCAGCACCTTGCCCGCGCGGCCGGTCACAAAGTTGGCGCGCGCCGCATCGGCAATCTCGCTCAGCGGGTAGGTGGCCTCGACGGGGAGGGTGAGGGCGCCCTCGGCGAGGCGCGCGAACAGCTCCTGCATGAGGCGGCCGCGCTGCTCGGCGGGCATGGCCTGGCTCACCTGGGAGCCCCAGAAGCCGCGCACGGTCGCCTGCTTGAAGATGAGGTCGCCGGAGCCCAGCTCCAATACGGGCGAGGCCATGGCGCCGAAGACCACCAGGGTTCCGCCGACCGCGAGCTGTGACAGCACGTCGCCGGCCGCCTTGCCGCCCACGGACTCGACGCCGGCGCGGATGGGAGCACCCCCGGTCAGTTGCGCGACGCGGTCCCGCCAGCCGTCGGAGTCGGTGGCGACGATGCGCTCGATGCCCTGCGCGGCCAGCTCGCCGACGCCCTCGGCGCGGCGGACCAGGCCCACCACGTTGATGCCGCGCGCGACGGCGAGCTGCGCGACCAGGCGGCCCACGGCGCCGTTGGCGGCGTTCTGGATGAGCCACTCCCCCGGCTCGAGGCCCAGCGAGTCGAGCAGGCTGATCGCGGAGAAGGGCATGGCGACCAGCTGCGCGGCGACCTCGTCGGGCACGCCCTCGGGCACGGGCAGCAGCGCGGCCGCCTTGGCGATGAAGGACTCGGCCCACACGCCGAACGTCGCGCCGGTCGCGACCCGCTGCCCCACCTCGAGGTGGGTGACGCCCTCGCCGAGCGCGTCGACCACGCCCACGGCCTCCGTGCCCGCGCGGGCGGGCAGCTCGGGCTTGACGCCGTAGGTGCCGCGGACGGTCCACAGGTCGTGGTTGTGAATGGGCGACAGGAGCAGGCGGACGCGGACCTCGCCCGGGCCGGGCTCGGGGGTCGCGACCTCCTCGAGGGACAGGACGTGGGCGGGGTCGCCGAACTCACGGTGGATCAGTGCGTGCATGACTTCTCTCTCAACTTGCGGGGGTGGGTGCGGCGGCCGGGGCGCACGCCGAGGGGTCGGGGGCTAGATCTGGCGGACGCGCTCGACCGTGGGCAGGATCGCCTCGAGCTGGGCGCGCGTGACGCGCGGGCCGTAGGCCGGGGTGTCGCGCTCGACGCGCCACGACTCGGACAGCGGACCCAGGTCGACGGCGTCGAAACCCAAGGAATCCAGGAACGATGCGACGAGGGCCTTCGCAGCGTCGTCCCCTCCCGCGATGGCCAGGGCGCGGCGCTCGGGGTCCCCGGCGGGCAGACCGGTGGTGGGGATCTCGCGCGCGTAGATGTGGTTGAAGGCCTTGACCACGCGCGCGGCGGGGATGAGGTCCTGGAGCAGCTGGGAGGTGGTCGACTCGTTCGCGTCGAGCGCCGCGATGCGGCCGTCGCGCTGCGGGTAGTAGTTGTTCGCGTCCATGACCACCTTGCCGGCGAGCGCGTCGAGCGGCAGGTCGCGGATCGCGCGCAGCGGGACGGCGACGAGGACCAGGTCGGCCTCGGCGGCGGCCTGCGCGGGCTGGACGGCCTCGGCGCGCGCGCCGAGCTCCTCGATGAGGTCCGCGAGCGTCTCCGGCCCGCGGCTGTTCGACAGGAGGACGTCGTAGCCGGCCGCGATGGCCGCGCGCGCGACGTTCGAGCCGATGTTGCCGGAGCCGATGATTCCGATGGTGGTCATGGGGCGGCCAACACCTCGCAGGGCGCAAGTATTCCGGTGGGTGTTGGCCGGGGACGATGCGGTGGTTGGCGCTGGCGCGCGCGGGCTGGGAAGCTTTGGGCATGATCGAGGACGGCGACATCACGCGGACACGCATCTACGCGGACGTGATGGCGGCGAGCAACGACGGCACCGTGCCGCTCCACCGCGACTGGCTGCTGGGGTACGAAATCGACGGCGAGAGGTTGCCCCTCATCGACCCGCAGGGCCGAGGCATCCGCAACCCGGGCGATTGGCGCTACACCCTCTCCGTGACCACCACGGAGAACGGGAAGTATCCCGACCGCGAGACCCAGCCCGGCGTCTGGCAGTACCCGTACTGCATCAACAAGCACGGCAACGTCGATTCGTCGAACTCCAAGCTGTTCCAGGCGCACGCCGACGGCGTCCCGCTGCTCTACTTCTACAAGCCCATGCCGTACACGTACCTGCCCGTGGGCATGGTGGTGCCCATCGCCCGCGACGACTCGAGCGAAGAGTTCACCATCGCCTTGTCGGAGGGTCGGGTGCCACTGTCGACGTCAAGCTCGACGGTTGAGCGCAAGTGGACCGAGGCACTGGTGCAGCGGAGATTGCACCAGCCGCGCTTCCGGGCGCTCGTGATGAGCGCGTACGACGAGCGGTGCGCCATCTGTGCACTGCCCGAGGCGACGCTGTTGGACGCGGCGCACATCCGCGGCGACAAGGATCCGAACGGCCAACCCGTCGTGGAGAACGGGCTCGCGCTGTGCTCGATCCACCATCGCGCCTACGACAACCGTCAGATCGGCATCGACGAGGATCTGCGGCTGCACGTGCGGAAGGACGTGCTCGAGGTGACCGATGGACCGGTGTGGGAGCACGCGCTGTTGGAACTGCCCGGTCGATCACTTTCCGTCGTGCCCAAGTCGCGCAAGGACCGTCCCGATCCATACCGGCTCGGGTTGACGTTCAAGGAATACCTCGAGCAGGCCTAGGCTGCGCGGCTCTCGGGCTCCTCGGCCTTCGCGAGTGCGGCCGCGAGGTGCCGACCGATGGCGGCACCGAGCGCGATGGGCACCGCATTGCCGATCTGACGCGCGATTGCCGTGCGCGATCCGACGAATCGATGCGTGCTCGGGAAGCCCTGGAGCACGGCCGCCTCGTAGTGGGTGATCGCACGGTCCGCGGTCGGGTGGATGTAGCGACCCTTCTCAGGCTTGAAGAACTCCGTACGGATCGTCACGGACGGGCGGTCGCGACGGAGCCTGCCCATGACGTCGGCCGAGCCGGACTGATGCTTGCGCCAGCAGGGAGCCTGAAGCTCCCAGGGGAGGTCGAACCGGTTCCCGCCTGCGGGGATTGCGCGGAAGCGATCGAGAGAGAGCTGCCGGTAGTCACGGCTCCAGTGGAGTTCGCGCGGGCTGAAGGCGCCATCGAATCGCTTTCCACCGAAGTCGTGGAAGCGAGACCCGAAGACAGCATCCATGTCCGGCTCCACTGGGATGCCAGCGAACGCCTCGCCGACGGTCTTGTGGCGGTCCAGCCCGAGCATCTCCTCTCTGGCGTGCGTCGGGAGCGGCAAACCCGGATTCGGCAGGTCGCGGTGCCGGCCGATGACGATGGCTCGCCGACGCGCCTGGGGCGCGCCGTAGTCCGCGGCGTTCAGCACGCCATGGACGAAGTCGTAGTCGCGGAGCACTCCGGTCGAGGTCTCGTCAGTGAGCTTCTGAAACTCGATCGACCTCTGGAATGCTTCGACGTTCTCGATGACGAAGTACTTGGGGCCGGTACGCAGGATCGTCTCGGCGTAGCGTCGCCACAACGAGTTGCGCACGTCTTCGACGTCGCGCTTTCCCAGAGTCGAGAAGCCTTGGCAGGGAGGTCCGCCGACAACCACGTCCACGGATGTGGGCACATTCCCGTCGACGAGCCATTCCTCGATGGGGCGGGCCTCGACGATGCCCTCGCCAAACGTCGCGTCGAAGGTAGCGGCCGCCGCGATGTCCATCTCCACCGCGGCTACCGTCGAGAACCCGGCGGTCGCCGAGTGGAGCCCGGCGGTCAGCCCGCCAGCGCCGGCGAATAGATCGAGAACTCGGATGGTCAAGGGCACTCCCCCGTGCGAAACGATGCATGGAGTGTACGCGCCGAGACTGAGATGGCTCGGGACCTTGACAGGTCCCACCGCAACTCGCACATCGCTGGGTAGTCTCCACATACAGACAACGCAGTTGTCGGCGACGACTCCGGCGTCGACACCGCACCAGCCCAGATCAACTTGGAGCACTTCAGAAAGATGACAGACGAGATCGACGACCTCTACGCCACATTCCGCGAGCTCCTTGAGATCTACACGCCGGCCGACGCGCTCCGGAAGATTCGCATGTTTGGGGCAGATGAGAGCAAGGTCGAGGCTGTCGTCGCACGACACGAGTCGGAGATGCTCAAGATTCGGGAGATGGAGATCCCCCGGACGGTGATCAACGGGAATCGCGACACGTGGTACACGGGCCCGCAACCGAGCGACAAGTGCTGGCCAGCGGTATCGGCGGCGTTGACAAGGAGTGGTTGGGACAGCGCTGGCATCGACTCGCTCGATTCGTCCTCGACGCGGATCATGTCTCTGCTGAATCACCCCAAGGAGGCGGCCTTTGCCAGCAAGGGCCTCGTCGTCGGGTACGTCCAGTCAGGTAAGACCACCAGTTTCACCTCGGTGATCGCCAAGGCAGCCGACCGCGGCTACAAGCTGTTCATCGTCCTCTCGGGAATCCACAACGGCCTGAGGCGACAGACACAGAAGCGGCTCGTCTCGCAACTGGTGGAGCCGAACCCGGCGCTGTGGTCCCAGCTCACAGAACTCGACCACGACTTCACGCCGCTCGCCAATCCGGCTTCGTACTTCGGCGCAAAGAACAAGACCCACGTGATCTGCGTCGTCAAGAAGAACGCGACGGTGCTCCGGAAGCTCGCGGAGTGGCTCGAGCACGCAGGTTCATACCTCGATGACTGCCCGACGCTCATTGTCGACGATGAGGCAGACCAGGCCACCGTCGCCACGAAGTCGATCAACCCTCTGATTCTGCGCATCATGGCGACACTCAAGCGCAGCGTCTATCTCGGCTACACCGCGTCTCCGTTCGCCAATCTCCTGATCGATCCGAGCGCCGAGGACCTGTACCCCCGCGATTTCGTGGTCAACCTGCCCAAGCCGGCCGGGCACTTCGGCACAGAGGTCCTTTTCGGACGCCATGCGCTCGAGGGCGAGACCGCGGACGATGTCGACGACGGCTACGACATGATCCGAATCGTGCCGGACGAGGACATCGATCTAGTGCGACCGGCGAGCAGAGCTGTGACAGATGGATTCGTTCCCGAAATCACGGCGACCATGGAACGCGCTCTCAACTACTTCCTGCTTGCAACATCAGCACGGCGTGTACGCGGAACCGGAAACCCCCACAACACGATGCTCATCCACACGAGCGTCAATACGTCGGTCCACAACAGCTTCCGCGAGCCGCTGCAAGCCTTCCTCGACGGAGCGAAAGCGTGCATCGACGCGCCCGAAACCCGGAGCGCCCTGTCGCGATTGTGGGCCGAGGAGACATCGATGGTCGATGCTCCCGAGTTCGGCGAGTCAGCTGTGCCGTTCGATGACCTGTACGAACACTTGCCGAGTGTCATCGAGGACTGCTCGGTAATCATGGACAACTCGAGCAGCGACGACCGACTGGATTACGACAGCGGTCCCGTGGTCGCGATCGCGGTCGGTGGCAACACGCTCTCACGCGGTCTCACACTCGAGGGCCTCTCCGTCAGCTACTTCGTTCGCTCCGCTTCCGCCTACGACACACTGCTGCAGATGGGCCGCTGGTTCGGTTTCCGACATGGCTACGCGGACCTGCCGCGCATCTGGATGACCGAAGAGCTGAACCGGTGGTTCCGGCATCTCGCGACCGTGGAGTACGAGATGCGCCGCGACATCGACAGCTACATGACCGAGGATCGCACTCCGCTCGACTTCGCGGTGCGTCTCCGGACGCACCCGGCACTCCGCGTCACGGCCGCCGCGAAGATGCGGGACGCCGTCACGGCCGCGTCCTCCTACGGAAAGAAGCGGGTCCAGACCCACTACTTCGATCTCAACGAGGATTGGCTGCAGCGCAACGTCGAAGCCGCAGATTCGCTCGTCGCCGCCGCGCTCGATGGCGGCACCGTGCCAGAGCAGGCGGGAAACGGACGCGTCCTTCTGCGGGACGTCGACTACTCGCACATCGTCGAGTTCCTCACCCAGTATCAGTTCCATGACGAGTGGACCGAGGCAACGCCGGATCTGCTCCGCGCATACATCGAACGTCGGGTGCAGCGGGCGGGATCGCTGAAGAAGTGGAATGTCGCGCTCATTGGCAATCCCGTCAAGGACGCGGCGTCGAGCTACACCTTCGGCGATCGGGTCACCGTTGGCCGCGTCACACGTGCCCGTCTCAAGAACTCAACTGTCGCGGACATCAAGACTCTCATGAGCCGCAGGGACGCAGCAATCGACCTCAAGAAGAAGGCAACAGGCCTCAAGGAAGACCAGATCTTTGAGTTGCGCCGATCAGAATTGCCCGAGCACGGTCTGCTCACCCTGTATCCGATTGACCGTGTCTCGAAGCCCGAAGTTCGCAACGAGAAGTCCCGTGAGCCGCTGGACGCTCCGGTCGACGTCATCGGCGCGGGGTTCGTGTTCCCCGCGCCGGTTGGTGAGGACTCGGAGGTTAAGGGCTACGTCAGCGCTGACCTCTCCAACGTGTATATCGAGGACGAGGACCTCACCGCCGTGGACGGGGACGACGAATGACCGGCGAGCCGGGCGAGGTCAGCCGCGCATGGCGCGCACTGGCGGCTGAAGGCCCGAGTACGCACAGGCACGTACGAACTGCCGCGCTGGCTGTTGAGATTGACGAAGGCCCCGTACGTGCGGGCGTCGACTCAGACGGCATTCGCCATCTGCTGGTACCCGTGAAATCCACAACTCGGCTGAGGAAGGACCTCGACGGGCCCGGACTCCGCCTGCGGAGGTTGCCACTCGAGGATGACAAGACTTTCGGGTACTTCGCCGATCTCAGTTGCCACCTACCCGAACTCGGGTACCTCTTCGAGGAGCTCGTCGACGAGATCGTCGCTGCGCTCGCTGGGGCGCCAAAGAATGCGCGCCGCGCGATGAACGACGTCATCGACCGCTGGAAAGCTCTGTTCTCCGGCCCCAAGGATGTCTTCGGCGCAGAGAAGGCGATCGGCCTGTTCGGCGAACTCACCGTGCTCGCGCGACTGCTCGCAGTCGACACGAGCGCACATCACTCCTGGACAGGCCCGGAGGGTGCTGCTCACGACTTTGAGGCGTCGAATGGAGCCATCGAGGTCAAGAGTTCAACTATCGCGAGCGGCCGCCGGTTCAGAGTCCACGGACTTGACCAACTCGATGCTGGCGCGGGCGCGCCGCTGCATCTCGCATGGTTTCGCCTGAAGCGTGTCTCCGGAGCCGCTGGCACAGGCCTGGCGGAGCTAGCGAACACCGTACTCACGCTGGCAGACGACGAGCAGGCGGTTCGGAGAAAACTCGCGGCCGCCGGCTTCGTTGCCTCTCGGCTCGAGGATGAGGACGACTATCGCTTCGAGGTGGTCGAAGAGCGCTGGTACAACGTCGACTCGAGTTTCCCGCGTCTGTCGAGCGCCGATCTCGAGCGAGCCGGTGTCGAGGTACGGGTCACGGATGTCGAGTACACCGTCGACATCTCCAGTGATCTGCCCCTCCCCCTTGCTCCGAGCGCCGTCGAGCACCGAATCTTGACGCTTCTCGAGGAGCCGTCATGAACTCGAGGCGATGGTTCTCGCAGCCATTTCCTCCCGACGGCGCGAGCGCTGCCGAGGGGATCCGCAATCAACTGGGCCGGCCTGAGCTGGATCTCTTGACCGTCCTTGTACGTGAGGCTGCGCAGAACAGCTGGGACGCCCGCGCAGAAGGTTTGAACGGGCCCGTTGAGTTTGATATCTCGACGTGGCTGGTCGGGGCTGGTCGGATGCCCGCATGGAGAGATGCGCTCTTGTCGGGCGCGCCGGAGACTGGGGACTTTCCGCTGCGCCAGCGGCTGCGCCCAAACGAGCCTCCACTGCGGGTGATGCAGATTTCCGACCGCGGCACCTCTGGCCTCGGTGGCCCGACGAGAGCCGACGTCGTGACTGACGGACCGCGAGACTTCATCACGTTTGTGCGCAACGTCGGCGAGCCGCGCGACAAAGAGCTCGGCGGCGGAACCTACGGCTTTGGCAAGGGCATCTTCTACCTTCTCGCGCAGCAAGGCACGGTGCTCATCTACACGCGGTGCCAGCATCCAAGTGGCGCATACGAGACACGCCTTATCGGATGCACGCTGTGGAAGAGCTACGAGGGAGTCGACCCGACCAGCCATGCTCGCCGTAGGTACACGGGTCGCCATTGGTGGGGAGACGTCGCTGACGACGACGTGGTGGAGCCATTGGTCAACGGCGATGCAGATACCCTCGCAGAACGGCTGGGAATCCGCGGTTTCGAGGGCGATGAGACCGGCACCACCATTGTCGTGATCGACCCGGTGCTCGAGGACCTGACGGTAGACGAGCTCGGCGACTACCTGGCGGAGACAATGGTGTGGCACCTCTGGCCGAAGATGCTCGGGAAGGACGGCGCCGAAGCGCCGATGACGTTCTCGGTCACCTGCGACAACGCTGGGCACCAGGTGCCCGATCCACGCTCGTTTCGTCCGGTCGATGTGTTCGTCCAGGCGTACGACATCATGCGCGGAGAAGAGGCCCCGCTGCTGGCGTGTCGCAACCCCGTTCGCGACCTCGGCAGGCTCGGGATCAAGAAGCGGATCATGCCCAGAATCGTCCCGACTCGGGCGTCCACGGGCGTTGACATCGAGGAGTCGCTGCATCACGTCTGCCTCATGCGCCCAGCCGAACTAGTAGTGACGTATTACAAGGGCCCGCGGCCCCCGAGTGAGAACTACGGCTACGCAGGCGTGTTTCGCGGGTTGGAGTCGATGGACGACGTCTACGCCAGGGCCGAACCACCTACGCATGACGCGTGGCACTGGAGCATGCTCGAGCGGCCAGAGAGCACCTTCATTCGCACGACATTTCGCCGCATCGATGAACAGCTCAGTTCGCTCTTCGAACTCGAGACGGGGGCAGGCGAATCGTCTTCGACATTCTCACTGGGCGCTGCAAGCTCCGCGTTTGCGAGTCTCCTGCCCGGAGGCTGGGGTACCGGTGGCGCCACGGTCTCGAAAGCACCGAATCCGGCGCACACCCGACGCAAGGTGACGCAGAAGAATAGCGGCTCCGGTCGGCAAGCGGGTACGGGAGATGACTCGGAACGCCCGCAGCCCTCGCGGCGCGCTCGTGCTCACGCGCGCGCCGCGATCGCGGGGCCTCCCACGTTGGAGGTGCACGCCGGGTCTGCGGTTCTGGTCCAACGGTTCACCGTGACACCGGCTGTGGAGATGACCGTGCGCGCCATTCTCTCTGTCGGGTTGCCCGGTTCGGCGCGCGAAAGCGACCCGCCTGTGGGCTCTGACGTGCCAGTTGTCAGCCACTGGCTTGGCCCGGACGGCGTCGAATACCACGGAACCTCGATCTCCATCGTCGGCGCCCCCGGCGAATGGGAGCTTTTCGTGGTTCCGGCGGCGGACACCGTCACCGAGATCGCGTTGCAGGCGACGGCGGCGGTCACACGGTGAGAGTCTTCCCGTACCTTCTTCCGTCCGAGGACTGTGTCGACGGACAGTCGTGGACGATGCTCGTCGAGTCCGAGCCCATTGACCTACCTACGGCGCTCGTCGACTGGGACTATCACTTCGACCTGAAGCTTCGGCGCACGGTCGAACTCCAGCCTGCACGAATCCGGCGGGAGTCCGGTCTGCCCGCGGACGCGCCACTCGATCTCGCGGTCGTGTGGAACGCATCGGGATCAAACCTCAGCGGGACCGGAACTCGACACAAGTTGGGCAGCGGCGAGTCTGAAGCCTGCGACCTGCAGTTGGAGCTTGCCGGCGCAGATCTCGGGGGCGTTCTGACGCTCACCACCACGATCGTGCTCGCCTCACGCCTGGACGACAGCCCGCCTGCCGCGCCTAGGCGCGCGGGCTCGGTGCTCTGGATGGACGAGGTGGCGTTGCGCCTCCAAGGCGACTCTGCTCAGTTCCCGATGGCGGTCATTGACTTCGGCCATACGAACCTGCCTCCCGACGCCGGCTGGCACTTGCAGATCACAGGCGGTCTTGAGAGCGCGGCGATGGGCGCTTTGCTCCTGCTCATCAACGAATCGCACGAGGCGGTAGTCGGCTCGTTCGAATCGGCGGCAAGACCCAAACCCGCTCAGCGAGCCATACTCTCCGCAGTCCGCGCCGACGTGGCTCGGACGCTCATCGAGTACTCGCTGGAATGCGAGGACTTCGAAGTCGCGGCCGACTACCCCGAAGGTTCGCTCGGATCAGCCTGCTCGGACGTCTTCGAGAAGGTCTTCGACGGTCGCTCTGTTGCGGATGTCAGGCTGCTCCGCGAGCACTCCCCGGGCCTGTTCTCGTCCGAACTGCAGGCGCGCACCTCGCTCTTCAGGGAGATCTGATGGCACATCTGTATCCTCGGCTGCTCAACGCGCCCGCGAAGGAGCTCTTCGCCAAGTACTCGACGGAGCAGCCCCAGTCGCTTGCGGCGCGCGTGACGACGCACCACGAGTCCGCCGTCTACGTGGCCACCGGCGGCGACCGCGTCTCTGAGTCAGCCCTGCGCGACCTCCGAGACAAAGTGGTCGAACTCGCGGAATCGGCCGGATACCCGGAGCCCCCGACCGATGCAGTCGCGTTCGACCGCGCACTCGCGTCCACATTGCACGCTGAGATGCAGCTCGTCCCTGCAGAAGCTGCGTCACGCGACATGTGGGCATTCCTGGCGTTGTGCCTCCTGCCGGATATCGCCTTCTGGCGATTCCCGACGCCCCCTGTGGATCGAGTCCTCGGCACTGATCTCACCCGTCACGTATACGGGCGCCTATGGTGGCGCGCCCAACTCGTGCATGACAGTCGATCCGCGGAGCCCTACGGCGCCCTCGCAATTCTCGGCGAAGCTGCTTTTGACCAGATCTATGCGCGGCGCACAGCTCTGGGCGGCAGTCCCACCCTGGTTCGAACGATCCTGGAGGTTTGGCGCCAACTCCAAGCTTCCGGAGCGTTGACCGGTCTCAACGAGCGCGAGGTCCTGAGAGACTTCCTCAAGCGACTCCTTCGGCTCAGTTCGTTCCTGTCCTTCGACGCAATCTCCGAACAAGCGCTTGGGGCAGAGCTCCATGCGGTGGCGGTTGAGTCCGCAACCGCAGTGCGAAGCGCACGCTAGGAACTAGCTCGGGCAAGGCCGGTGACGTCGCGGGCACTCTGCTCGACCTGCTCGCCGTCAAGCGAAACCCGTCTAGTCAGTACCCGCATTCCTGCTCAACCCACAAGACCCTGCGCGTTCTCGAGTACTCCCTCAAGCAGCCCCGGAACACCACCGCCTCCCAGCACCAGCCGTCGGTCGAGGAGCCTGTTGCCGGACTCGCACGAGGTTTCGCTCACCAGCGCGCACCCGTGGCACGCGGCCAGGTTGAGTTGAGCCGCGCGGTGTCTGTCACTTTCCAAACAGACCGGGTCATTCGAACACACATCTGCATCGCCTAGCGCCGCGAGCAGGATCGGAAAGAGTAGATCCGGACGGCCAAGCCGAACTAGCCCCCCCAAGGTGCCCTGTGCATCGCCGGCAGCGGTGTAGACGAAGACTCCCGCTGTGTTGTCGACGCGCGAAGTACTGGCGTAGATCCGCTCCTGGAGCGAGGCAGACGAGTATCCACTCTCGAACGCGAGGCGGCGTATCAGTAGATGCGCGATCGTATGCAGTGCAATGTAGCGCGGCGCCGGGTACTCGAGGCGATGTGCCCACGAAGACTCCTCGCGACTCGCGACCAGGATGGCCGCACGGTTCTGCACCTCCGGCAACGCCTCCCAACCTGCAAGTCTCGACTCCGCGAATCGCAGGAAGACGCCCTCTCCGAAGAGCTCGATAGCGGGGAACGCAGGATTGCGCCGCCGGCCAGGGTCGAGATCGGCCGGAACCAGTTTGGCGTCCGCGCTGTGTCGGCGGAAGCCTACAAGGGTTCGAACTTCCCGAACTCTCCTGACCTGGCCGACGTGAGACAGCACACTCCCTAGCGCGGGCAGCGGCTCCGCGCTCGAAACCTGCCATCCGTCGACAACGAGTGCGCCGGCGGTGTCGTCCCGGCCGGACTCGAGCTTCTCAACAAATGCTGCCCACTCACCGTCTTTGAGGTCTAGTGCGGGAGACTCGGACGGCTCGTTGCGAGTTCTCGCAACTTCGAGCACGAGCTCAGCCGACACCCCAAGTTCGTCCGATATCCACTCGGCGACCATCTCGGCTTGCGGTCCACCACTGTCTTCGACAACCTTCTGGAAGAACGCGTGCGCGGAAATCTTCTCGGCCATGCGCACCGAGGCTGGCGTGCTCTCGGGGATGTCGAGGGCCGAGACCCGCTCAGAGATGTAATTGCCGGTTGCACCGCGCTGCACGGCAACGAGTTCGTGATCACACGGTTCGCCGTCGTATTCCCAAGGTTGACGGCCGAGACACTTGATGCCGTCGCGAAGAAGGGAAGCGTTCTGGACCAGGTCCGACAGGGGCCGGGAACGCCTACACTTCCGGCATCGGACACGCAGAGACTGAAGCCCCTCGCCGTGTTCTGGCGCCTGCACAAACTCGAGCTCCTTGTAGGCTTTGCAGACTCGCACCTCCTCTGTGACGCCAGCGTCATTGCCGCGATGCGCCCACTGAAACCATGGGATGTCCTGTGCGTGGCTACCTCCCCTGCATATTGCGATGTAACGCATTGGCACCCTGAAGCCGCCGCAATCGCACTTGTTTGTCCAGGCACCCTTTTCGCTCCGGGAGTACTGCGAGAGCCGCTGGCAACGCTCGCAGAACCGCCAAGCGGGGAACCTCCAGTAGCGCAGACCTGCGGCGTCCCTCCCCGCGCGTCCAGCGTGCGTAGGAGGTTCGCGCAGCTCGCCGGCACCGATGCGAGCGGAGAGCCTCTCGCAATGAATCACCGGCGAGTACTTGAGGTCCCACCATGACGTGTCGGGCGCGATCAACGATTCGCCAAGCACATCAGCTATTGCTCCCACGCCGAACGGGCTCAACGACTCAGAGAGCCGCAGCTCATGCACCACTGGCTTCACGCGACGCCTCCTCGTTGGGTTCCTGAACATGTACCGCGACGTTCGGCTCGACCGAGCGCATCGAATCGCCTACGAGCCAGCCTTCGCCATCCTGACCAAAGCGCTTCAGCAACCCGGGCTCATCGCCCCGCCTCTCGAAGCGAAGCGCATCGGAGTGTGCGCGCGCTGCACCGGCACGTCGGTCCCAATCGCGGAGCAGACCCTCGAGCTGCTCACGGGAATCCGCTAGTTCAGCCTCGTCCGAAGCGCCAATGCGTTCGAGCAACGCAGCCGACAGCCGCTCAACCGCGGCGCGCATGACCAAGTCATCGAGCGCGAAGTCAACCGCGGATTCGTCGCTTCCGAAGTGCTCGAGCGACTGCCGGACAACAGCCACAAGGGCTCCTGCCAGGGACCTGTCTCGAGACGCCAACGACCATGGAGTGACACTCGTAGGTTCGACGCTCCGGTAGAGCGACTCGTGGTAGCCGCGGAAGGTCTCAAAGTGGGACCGATCTCGAGCACGGTTGGAACGGAAAAGGGTGACCACGACACCGTTCACGCTGCCTCGACCGACCCGGCTCGTTGCCTGGATGTACTCTGCGGTCGTCTTCGGTTGTCCCACCATCAGCATTAGCGCGAGCCTCGAGATATCGATTCCGACCGACAGCATGTTGGACGACAGCACAGCGTCGACCGCCTCGCCACCGCCTTCGACGCGCCGCTCGAGCGCTCGAAGATACTTGGGCAGTTCCTCCGGTCCCCGTCTGCTTGTGAGCTCGAGCACGCGGTCGCCACGGACTTGCCGCAGCGGGACGTCCAGACGAGCGGCTCGCGCAGTCGCCCTTCGATTCACGTCGTCAAGGAGCAACGTCCCGGTCCGGCCCAACTCTCTCAGGCTGTTGTGGTACAGCACGGCCGTCCAATAGGCGTCCTGTCCGGCATGCGCCTGGGTCGCGTGTGGGATCTCAAACAACGGCGCAGCAGCCGACACGAGCGCCGACGCCTGCGAGCTTGACTGTGGCATGAGTCCCACGTAGAGCCGACCGGAACCGTCGTCGACAGGCTCCGAGAAGAACGTGCGGTCGTCGTCAAGACCTGACGGCGGGTAGAGGGCGCTGGCACGGCCATAGAGACCCTTGATCTGTTCGCTCGCCGACCGAATAGTTGCCGTCGACGCAATGACCTTCGGGCTGGAGCCGCGGCTGGCGAGCAGCACCTGGAGGACCGCGTCGAAGACAGCGACGGTTGTGCCGAGCGGACCGGACAGCAGATGAAGCTCATCTTGGACAATCAGCGACGGCGGCTTGTAGATGCCACGTAGACCAAGCAGCGCCCCGGCCTCCGCCTTGAACTGGAGTCGCGCAAACTTGTCGACGGTGGCGAGCAGGATGGTGGGTGGGTCGCGGTACAGAACTTCATCAATGACGGCCAATGGCAGTTCGTCCGCAAACTCGCATTCCTTGCTCGGACAGTGGATGACGATCTCATGGCCCATCCTTCGGAAGCCGTAGTCACCCTCGTCTGCAGAGGCTCTCACTGGGACGAGCGGCGCCTGGCACCAAGGACAACTCTGAACCTGAAACTCGTTGGCCTCCTGGGGACGCCTTGCCTTTCGGAGCCGTTCGAGCGACGACCTTGCCCGCGCGAGAGTCGGCGGTGTCACGTCATTGCCCACCCATAGCCCGATCGAGAATGGCGCCATCCCACGAGCGCGCTCGTCGCGACGACGCAACAGTTCCATCGCACATATGAGGGCAGCCGCACGCTCGAACTGTTGTGAGGTGAGCAGTCGCAGGGTGTACCTCGTGATGACTGCAGTGCCTCCGCCGGTAACACCATCCATGATCCGACGTCGGAACACCTCCACGGAGGCAAGGCCAAGATACGCCTCCGTCTTGCCGCCACCCGTCGGAAACCAGATGAGATCGACCAGCTCCCGGTCGGCATGGCTGTCGTCAGTAGTCGAGGCGAGGGCGACTAGCAAGAAGCCAAGCTGGAAAGGACGCCAGCGAGGCTCTCCAGGAGTTCCGGACCGGTTGAAGGACGACTGTCGCATCTGCAGGCGCATAGCGGCCATTCCGAGAGCAAACGCACGCCGGATCTGCTCGTCCTTCCGCAACACACCGATGCCCGAACGCATCCGCGTCAGAGCCGTTGCCGACCGGGAAGCAATGCGACGTGCACTATCTCCGTCTGCGCCCGAAATCGCGGCGGCTCGCGCTTCCTGCATGCGTACCCAGGTCTCAAACGCGTCCGCGAAACCTTCGAGCGCGGCAAGCACCTCTGCCGGGTCGGTATCAATGGCGGCGAGAAAGTCGAGACCCAGCGATCTCTCCTCTGCGGCGCCTGGCTCAAACGCCGTCGTCTTGATCGCCGGCGTTACGAACGCAGGAACTGGCTCAAGGAAGACGCTCGTGCAGATGCCCTCTTCCTCCCTCCAGTTGGCCGCCATGCCGTGCCCTGCGGCATAGACCTTGCGGTTGCGGAAGCGGAAGCGCAGTTCCTCGGCTTCATCGTCGAGATTGGCGCAGTGTGCAGTCGAGTATTCCATCATCGCGCCAGCGGGATCGGGCTTCACTTCGAGCCCTACCTGGTAAAGCACTGACGCCGATTCCAACCGAGGCTCAGCGGGCATCGCCGACCTCGCACGGAAGTGCACCGTGACGAGGAAGCCGCCCTTGATCCGCCTCCAGCGAGATCCCACCTCCACCGGGACTGCGCCAGCAACGGCCCGGCGGTGAGTCGACTCGTCCGAGAGCACCACATCGACAAGCTCGAACGGGACGCGTTGCCAGCGCGACGGCTCACCGTCGGTCAACTCGTAGGTCGCCGCGCGCACGCTACAGACGACGCGCGGCAGGTCGGTGACGAAAGAGATCGCGACCGACGACGGCCTCCAGTCTTCGGCGATACGGGGCAGTGCCCCAACTTCCTCAACATCTCCCTCCGGAACGTCCGCATCGGTGACCTCCTCAGCAGCGTCGGTCTCAGGCGGAAACAGCATTCCGACCGTGTATTGGAGGTGAGGGCGGTTGAGAAGAGTTTCGCGGTCGCCCCCCTCAGGGCCGACGTAGGCCTTACGCAGGTGATCGAGCGCCGCGGCCTGAGCCGCTGTCAACGTCATTCGCCGACCAGTCGGTGTTTAGCCAGCGATTGCATGAACTTCCTCTCCTCCGGTGTCACCACCATGTGAAGCCCGACGCGCGGCCTCGTGATCGCAACGTACAGCGCCGCCATTGCCGCCGTGGTGCGCTCCTTCGGCAATGAGCACACGATCACATGATCCGCCTCGAGCCCCTTCGCCTCCTGGGGAGTCTTGACCGCAAGGGTGTCAGCCGCCCCCGCAACAACGCAGGCATCACCAGCAGGAATCACCCACACCTCGGAGCGTGCAACTCCTTCAGAGGCAAGGGACCGCGCAATGTCGGCAACCGCGTCGCGGCGCCTGGCCTCCGGCACCGTGTACCACTGCACCTGATCGCCATGCACGATTCCCGGATCGCCAATGTCCGCACCCAGGTAGTTCTTCACGACATCAACCACACCCTTGGTGTTGCGCACGTTGCGGTCAAGTTGAAAGACCGCACATTCGGACATCACGATCGCGTAGACATCAGGATCGAAGCGACCGTCCACATGCGCCTGGTTGTTGGGGTCAAGGAACATTCTCCACCGGCCAGCGCTCCGACCTCCACGCACCAGTGTTTCGAGCCTGTCCATCGACCCTGCGTTCATCAGGTCCTGCGCCTCGTCTATCAGCACCACGTCGAAGTCTCGACCCGCGTCCAGCCCCGCGAAGGGTGCCACAACCACAGCATGCCCGCTCAATAGCGTATCGAAGTAGCCCCCGAGTGCCGGAGAGCCGAATGTGACGAGGACGTCCGCACCGTTCGCAGCCTCCTGGCGCGCCAACTGTGCGAGTGCCAGCGACTTGCCCGTGCCTGCCCCGCCCAGCACCATCATCCGCTCATTCATCGCGGCGCCAGCAACGACCCTCGCCTGTTCACGTGTAGCGCGTTCCTGCTCCTCGAGCACCGTTCCTCGCATGGCATCGATGACCGGCAGCCTCGAGAACTCGCCAAACAGCCAACTTCGCAATGTGCTTGTGGAGGCGGCACGCTGTCGAGGGGGCGGCTCGGGCGCGTTCTCGGCGAGATCGTCCAATAGCCTGCGCAGTCGCTCGACCGTCATATCAGCTTTCGCGAGCCAGTGGCTTGCCTTCCACTCTACGGAGTGCGGCGGCGACTCAATGTCGGGGGTCACCACAATCGCTTCGCGCGCGAACCAACCGGCGTTCTCCTCCTGCAAGATGTCGGCCAGCGCGTACATCGCCGATCGCGCCTGCTCCATGGGCCCAGTGGGAAGCGGGTGCCACTCGCCCGCGCGGTCGCGGCTGTACCAAGAACCGCCGTCCTTGGTCACCCCTCCACCCTTGACCTCAATGACGAGCACCACGCCCTTCCAGAGGATGACAAAGTCTGCTTCTGCCTGCTGCTTGTAGCGATGCGACCTCAATTTGACCGAGTGAAACGCTACGGCGTCCGCGGGACCAGGCACCTGGCGGAGAAGGCGAGCGAGTCTCGTTTCGGCAGCACTTTGCGACGTGCTCTCGATCGTCTTCAGATCCGGTACCAGGATCATGCATCCTGCCTTTGCCACAGGTCCTCGTACTCGCGAAAGCCCAGCAACTCGTCGGCGTTCGAATCCCCGAAGCTGTCCGCAAGGTCAACGATCAGGCACTCCTCCTTGCCGCCATTCGCGGGGCCGCGCAATCCACGCCCCGCCATCTGGATGTAGGCGTTCGGGCTGAACGTCGGGCGAGCGATGTAGAGCGCACGAACGCCAGGAGCATCGAAGCCCTGGATGAGCAAGTCACAGTTGGTGAGCACTCGAAGCTCTCTTGCTTTGAATCGCTCGATCACGTCCCGACGCTCCTGGCGGCTCGTCTGGCCGCTCACGGCGGCGGCCTCGACACCTCGGTACCGGAGTACGGCTGCAAGCAGCTGCGCTGACAGGACGCTTGGAGTGAACACGAGCACCGGCCAGTCGGGGTCGAGCCCCAGAATGTGCTCGACCAGGACTGACATTCGGTCGTGACTGGCTCCGATGCGGTCGAGCACTTCGGGGCTGATTCGACGCATCTCGGTGGCCTCTCGCCTCTGCGCCGGCGTCAACGCGACGTCCACGCCCTGAAGCACCTGGTGCTTCACGCGGGCGAGCACGCCGAGGCCCGCGAGTTCCTGATAGGCCCTTTCATCGAATGCGCTGATCTTCCTGTTGCCAAATCGTGCCACGAGCGACTTGGTGGCCTCTTCGGACTTCCCCTTGAACGGCGTCGCAGAAAGCCCCACGAGGGGGCGCTCATATCCGTGCCCAGCGATTCCCAACCAAGTGAGGATGCGGGTGTAGAGGGCAGAGGCCCCAGCCCGGTGCCCCTCGTCGACAATCACCGCGGACGCGTTGCGGAGCCACTCATAGTCATCGCTCTCCTGCTCAATGATCACACGCAGCTTCGCGTCAGTCGCGACGATGATGCTGAACTCAGTATCAGGCTCGTGCACGTCGTTGTTGTCCCAGAGTCTGGCAACGGTGAGCGGGCGCTCGTCGGCAAGCCCTCGCCATACGGTGCTCCAAGTTTGCACGGCCTGCTCGCAGAGCTCCTGTGACTGAGCGATCCACAGCACCGGCCCCCGAAGTCGCCCCTCGATGAATAGTCGTAGCACCGTTTCTGATGCAACGCGCGTCTTTCCAGCGCCGGTGGGAAGCTCAACCATGGCCTTCGACGCCCGCCCACGAGCATCACGAACAGTAAGGACCTCGTTGAGTTCGCTGCGGATCCGCTCCTGGAAGTCGTGCAGCGGGTTGAGAATCGTTGCCCCCGGGACCACGAACTCTGCGTCTCGGCGCTCTCCTCGACGTCCGCCATACTCAGACCCGAATCCCATGTCGCGCAACCACGAAATGGTGGCAGAGTTTCCGGCCCACATGGTCGGCACATCTGTGAACCCGAGCTGCCTGAAGTTGTCAGCCAGGAGTTTCACCGAGTCAGAGCCGTAGACAGTCAGGAACAGCTCCCCGACAGCCGTATTCCTGTCCACCAAGCCTTGCGCTGCGAGCGCGCTCCATAGCCCGCGAGGCAGGGCCTCCCGCAAGTCGTCGTCGCCGAAGTAGGCCGCTAGGCGATCCGCGTCATTGTCAGCGCTCTTCGCGTCGACTCGCATGGCCTCAAGCTCGTGCGCCAGACCCTTTTTGCGGACATCAACGAGCTGCGCGTTGGTGAGCGAGAGATCGAATGCCTCGTTGACTAGGTGCAAGACCCGGTCGTCATCTACGAGCTCAGACACCACAAGTGTCACGCCGTCGAGGTGAGACTCCAGGCTCTTGTCCTCCACACCGTCTTCCGTAGTGACCAACTTAGTAATCCGCCCAGCGCGGACCACCATTGCATTGGTCAGGGAATGCGCGGTTGCGACGCTCCGCAAGCCTGTGAATACGTCGAGCACCCGCTGCGCCGGCTGACGCCCCTCGACTACGAGCGAGAAGCTGAAGCTGTCCTGGAATCGTCGGCAGCCAACGACGCTGACGAGCGCGTCGGCGCTCTCCTCTGTCGCATAGAGATATGGCCGCTGCCGATTCTCGAGGTAGTCCCGCTGCTCCTCGTTCTCGGCCACGAAGACAGACTCCGGCGGGCGGTTCTCGACTGCGCGTCCTACGCGAGCCGGAATCCCCGGCGGGCGGCTACCTGGGTACGCGGATCGACACGCCCCGACAATGAAGTCCACCAAAGCCGTGTCGGGAATCGTGCGCGCAAGATGCGGCGTCTGCAGCGCGGAGCGAAGCGTGTCCGGGTCGACTTGCGACAACTCTTTCGGCGGCGCAAGGGTTGCAGCCACCGCTCTTGGTCCCTGGAACAGGGGAAGAAGTTCTGCGTACTGAACGAGACCACTGTCCACCGCTCGACGCGGAGGCACGCAACCCCTGGTCGTCATGACGAGGCCCGCCCGGTCAACAGCCCACCGGACAGGAGAGAGCACCTTGTGGTTCAGACCTGAGTCAATGTCTTCGCAGTCCCAGAACTCGGCGCTGCCGGCGAGCAATCCCATCGTCCACAAGACACGATCATGATCCGGGCCCCCCGACGCCGCCAACACGAGCAGTGCCGAAACCGGGCCGCGGCTTGAGTCATCCGCAGGCGGGAACAGTTCGACTCGTTCGACGGGTCGCTCTCCAGGGCCGCGGTTGGAGTTCAGCGTCTCGAGCACCCAGGACTGGTATTCATCCCCGAAGAACTCGTCCTCAATGTCAAATCCCTCCTGAGGCTGCGTCGCCACCCCGAGGGAGTGCGCGACTTCAGGCACACAACGACTCTTGTCCAGCAGCAGCGATGCGAATCTGTCGTCGGTCTCATGGTCGAGGTCGATTACCTTCTGAGGCCACTGCCAGCCACCCGACCTCGTCGGCACCCTGACATAGCCGGCACCAGCATTCGTTGGGTCCGCCAGGAGCTTCGAAGCCTGGCGGACAGGCACGTCCAGTGCCGAGTCCCAGAGCCGAATGAGTGAGTCCTCGTCGGCTTCAGGTGTCAGGTGCGCCATTCGCGCCAGCAGGATCGCGGCGGGGTCGAGATTGCGGAAGCCCTCAGACCTGAGCAGTTTCTCGACTCCATCGAGTGCGAGGAATTCGGGAAGGACGAAACTCGCGTCCTCGATTTCGACGCCAGGCTCCTGGCGCAAGAAGACCTTGCTCCGATGCGCGAGCCCTCGAAGACCTGCCGTCGTGGGAATCACCGGCGCGTTCTCGATCGATTCGACCTTGAGGTTGCCCCTGACGAATCGAAGCGCGTCTGCTGCCGCCTGCAGGTCACCCGACGCCCACAATCGAAGCCACGTCAGAAGTCCGGTCTGCGGCACTGCGGCAAGTGACTTCTTGAGGTCTCGACCGTCGTCCACGTGTCCAGGCGCTGCGAACGCGGCGACGAACAACTGGCGGAGGCGCGCCATGCGCTGGGCGGTTGCATAGCAGCGCCAATGGGGGAAGTTGGCTGGCGTGCCCGGCGCTTCCATCCACGCCCGGTAGACAGTGTGATCGACAGGTGCCTCGAAGTTCAGCGGTTTGAACGCCGACGCCAGGTGAAGCCGGCCTCCGGCGTCAGGCACCATCTTTCGCGTTGCGGCGATCCGTGGCACGCGGTCGCACAACACATCGTCTCCAAACGAGCGGGACTCCCGGCCTCGCGCCGGCAAGTAGTCAAGGTGCGACGCCGGGTCATCAGCCGTTCCGAGCGCCGTCAACGCCTCGACGAACAATCCCGAAACAGTCTCAAGAATCTCGCGATTGTAGTCATTGTGGAGCAGGGTCGTGCGGTCGTCATTGACGCTCCAGGGAGCGTTGAAGAGCGCCGACGCCGTAGTCCGATCCTGCAACGGGAAATAGGACCAGAACTCGCCCAACCTGCGTTCAGCATGCCGGACCGGCACGGCCACCGTCACCTTGACGGCCTCTCGTGACACCGTCTCGCCGACCTCGCGGCGAGCGTCCGCCGAGGGTCGATGCATCGTGTCCTTTACGATCCACTCGGCCCCGTCCGCGTCGATCTCAGCATCGCGGCCGGAGTCGGCGTGGTACTCGGATCGCTCAATGCGGAACATGTCGTGTCCGAGCGGCTTCGACACATGCCGGACGTCAAATCCGACCGCCCCAAGTACTCGCAGCCGGATTTCCCGGACCGCGGTGACAAAGAGTAGAAACTCCGAGTCGAAACTCTCAATGTCGTGCTTCAGACGGCCAATGTTTGTGACGTCCGGCAGCTTGATGATCGTCGTGGCCCAGGTTGCGAGGTCACGCAGGGTGCCGTCATTGCCAAATTCGCGTCCCGCATCGACTGCGGTCGCGGTTCGCAGGGCCGGCAAACTCTCGTGCGCCCCAATGATGCTGGTTACCGCGGAGCGAGCCACCGGTGAGTTGAACTCGAAGGATACGGAACGGCTAAAGACCTGTGGCCGCCCCGTCACCGCCAGCACGGACTTGAAGCCGAGCCCAAAGCGGCCGATCTCGTCGCCACGCTTGGCGCTCAGATGTGCGTGTTCAATCGCAATGATCCCCTGCTTGGAGAACGGCCGACCCTCGTTGGCGCAATATAGGGTCGCCTTCTCAGGATCGAGGACAATCTCGACACGCCCACCCGAGGCCTCGCCCGCCATCGCATCGGCGGCGTTCTGTACCAGTTCTAGCAGCGTCCGATTCGCGTACCCGCCCGTACGAATGCTTTCTTCATGGCGCGCATGCTCGGTGATCAGATTCGGATTCGCGCGATATGCCGCGATCGCGCGCCCAAACTGCGCTTCGATTTCATCGGAAAGTCCCAGGTCCGGCTCCCACGCCGCGATTGTCACTGCTTCCATACCGCAATCCCCTCAAAGAGTCGCCGCGAACAGGCTAGGAGCGCAGCGCGCGACATACCAGCCATGCACTCGTCGCTGGCTTGGTGAAGATCCTGCCACTCCCCTCCGACACTGCAGTTCAACCGCTCGGACCACGGCAGTGATCTTCCTCACGCCCGCCCAATACGGTGGACCAGTGGACACTCCGAGGCCCCGCGCGACGTCCGAGTTGGCTGCCCGCACAATGCGCGCCAACCGCTCGCGCGACACCGCTCCGGAACTCGCGGTTCGCCGCCTGGTGCACGCGTCGGGTCTTCGCTACCGTGTCGCCGCACACCCGATCAAGGGGCTCCGCCGGACGGCGGACATGGTGTTCGGCCCGGTCAAGGTCGCCGTGTTCATCGACGGCTGCTTCTGGCACTCATGCCCGCAGCACGCCACCAGCCCCAAGGCGCACTCCGACTACTGGCTGCCGAAGCTTCAGCGCAATCGCGAACGCGACCTGGAGACGAATGCGGCGCTCGAGGCCGCGGGCTGGCTCGTACTGCGGTTCTGGGAGCACGAACCTGCCGATGATGTCGCGAGAAGCGTCATCGAGACAGTCCTCGAACGGCGCGGGCACTCGTCCACGTAGGAATCGCGGGCCAGGCGCCGCGGCCTACTTCCGAAAGACGTGCTCCTCGTGCCACTCGAAGTAGGTCTGGCTCGCCTTGCTGGCGACGTACCGGTCGATCCGCCGGCCCAGAATCGCCTCGATGCGACTCTCGAGCGCGCTGCCGCCCTCGACTTGCGGCGATGCGGCCACGGCTCCGTCTGGCCCCGTGATCGCGATGAGGCCGTCTTCGTAGAGCGCGTCGCACCCGAAGACGCACGCGAGCATCGCAATGTTCTGGAGGTCTCGCTTCTCGGTCTCGTCTGCCACCGAGCGCCTCTTGATGTGGGCTGCCCAAAGGAATCGGGCCGGGTACGTCTCACCGCACAGCGCGCACTCGGCCTCATCGCGTCCGGCCAGCAGCTCCGTACGGAGCGTCGCCTGTTCACGCCGCTGGCGAGCCGTCACTTCTCGGTAGAGCTCGCCTTCGAACCGCGTGCTTCGAGCTTTCCCGGCGCCCGATGGCTTGTGGCCGCCCCAGCCCATGGTCAGCGGCGCACTTCCGACGATTCCCACGCCGGGAAGCGTCAGCAGCACCGCGCCGACGAACGCCGAGCGATACCCGACCACCGGCGTTGCCAAAACCACCCGACCGTCCGCGCGCAACCGTGCGAGCGCGGTCTCAAGCCCGTCAAGATCGACCACTGTGCCCTCGGGCGACTTGCCCGTGGCCACAACAGCGCGTCCATCTGACACCGACTGAATAGTATTGGGGCGTCCGCTGGCAGTCCTCATCGCGACTCCGACCAGGCTCCGAGCAATCTCCTCCGCCGTCGCAGCAATCAGGCTGCCCTGGACCAGCAGGTCGAGGAGCTGCTCCTCCTCCAGCGCGGGCACGAGTCGGAGCTTGATCCGGATTCGCTTCGTTGGATTGCCACCTTTGGCGCCTGGCGCCCTTCCCACGACGGTCTGCGCCTGCTTGATCTCGGCGATGAACGTACCCACATCACCATCGATGACCCGCCCCGGGGTCCCCTCGACGATCCGACGATCCGACAGAGGCAGCTCCTGCACGGTTCGCGAGTCCACGTAGGCGTCGTCGATGAGCGCGCCGACCTTTCGACAACGATCAACCAGACAGGTCAGCGCCGCGTCGTAGTCGGGGTTGCGCGCCGTACCCGCCTGCGCCGAGCCACCGCGACTTTCGACGACGATGTCGAATTCGGCACCTCGATACTCGACATCGAAGTCCGCGTCGAGAACCCGGCCGCTGTCATCGATCAGGTGCATGGCATGAGCATGTCAGACGATGTGCCCGACCATGATCCAGCCCCCGAACGCGGCACACCCCACCGTCACCAGCCAGAACAGCCCGACCCACACGGCCCCGGGCACCCGGGTCAACCGTGCCAGCGCATCGGCGTCGGAGCCCCTCCCCCGGCCCCGCCGGCGCGACGCGCCCAGCTCCAGCACGGCACGCACAGCCCCGAGCAGCAGGAGCCACGCGATCCCGTACGCGATGCCCACGCGCCATTCGTCGGGCAGCGACCACGCGGCGGCGCCGAGCCCCGCGATGGCCACGACCATCACGAAGAAGCCGAACCAGTTCCGGATCCGCATCAGCACCAGCAGCAGGACCACCAGCAGCGCCCACAGCACCCCGACGGCCCAGCCCTGCGACAGCGCCCACGCGCACGCGAGCCCCAGCACCGCCGGCGCCGGGTAGCCGGCGAACGCGACCAGGGACAGGGGAAGGCGCCGCGCGTTGCCCCAGGACTCGGTCACGCCGGACGTGTCCGAGTGCAGCCGGATGCCCGAGACCCGCCGGCCGGTCAGCACCGCGACCAGCGCGTGCCCGCCCTCGTGCGCGATGGTCACCGCGTGGCGCACCACGCCCCACAGCGCGGGCACCGCGAGCACCGCGACCACCACGCCCAGCGGGATGAGGACCGCGGGCAGGGTCGGGTAGATGTGCATCGTGACGTCCGCCCACAGGCGGTCCCAGATCGCGGCGAGGTCCATGGCACGGCGAGCCTAGCGGGGTACCCCAACGCGGCGCGGATACGGCACACTGGTGCGCAATCGCGAGGTTGGCAACCAGGCGCCAGGCCCGAGCGATTGCAGCAGAGAGGCGGCTATGCCGTACCCGTCCCCAACCGAGCACTCGCTGTCCCCCAGCAGCACATCCCAGCCGACCGTGTCGCCGGTCCAGACCCACTGGTGGCAACGGTGGTGGGTCCAAATTGTGATCGGCGTGCCTGTCATGGGCTTCCTGTTCGCCTCCGCGGACCCCGTGGGTGACACGTGGCTACTGCTCGCTTGGGTGGGTGCGCTCACGTGGCTCGCGTACGGAATCGTCGACCCCCGCCGCAGCCCTCCGGCGGTTCTCAACACTGGTGCGAGGAGAGCGGTCCCGTTCCGAAGAGTCGTGGTCCGCCACTTCGGCGTTGGCGTTGCGATCTTGATGCCTTCCCTAGCGATTGCTGCGATGACGAACACCACCGATGACACGAGGGACGTCCTGTCTGCCGAGGTCGAAGCCGAGCGCGCAATCGTCGCATCCGAGTCACCATCTGCCCGCGCATCGATGGCAGTGGCACCGCCCGTGCTCACCGAAGCGGACCGCGAGCGTGTGAGCGCCTACGGAGAATGGCTAGCCGACCTGGAGTCGCTGAGCTTCCCAACCGAGTACACGGGCGGCGCCGCCGACAGCACGGTCGCGACGCTGGACGAAGCAACGGCGACATACCCGGGCGACGACCCATCCATCCCGACCGCGCTCGACATCGCATCGGACGCCATCAGCAGCGCGTTCACGGCACTCGCGACAGAGCACGCCGCAAACCACGATTCCGCCCAGGATCGTTTCACCACCGCAGCGGCGGGCCTCGCCACGGCGGCCACGAGCATCGAATCCGAGCTCGATGCCCTCGCTGTCGAGACCGGCTACCGACTCGTCGGCGAGTCTGTGCCGGCCGCGACAACCACCACTGCGTCCACGACGGTGCTGCGCTGGATCGACGGCGACACCGTGCGGACATCTGCCGGTACCGTCCGCCTCATCGGCATTGACACCCCGGAACTGTCCGAGAAGTGCTCGAAGGCATTCGATGCCGTCGCCGCGGTCGAATCGCTTGCCCCAGCGGGCACGGCCATCACCTTGGTGAACCCGGCCAGCGTGGACGACACCGACAAGTACGACAGGCTCCTGCGCTACGTGCTCGTCGACGGCACCGACATCGGGTACGCACTGCTGATCAATGACCTCGCCGAGGCCCGCTACGACTCGCGCGACGGATACGCGTGGCATCCGCACGAGTCGGCGTACCGCGCTGAAGGCGCGCCCGTCGGCGACAAGGCGCTGTGCGAGTGGGAGGACGACTCGCTCGCAGGCTTCGTGCTCGCTGCGGCGATCGCCGCCGGAGACGACGACTCCGATTGGCACTCGCGTCTGGCTCGGCTCTCTCGCATGTTGAGGTCGGCTGACGAGCCACTCGACAAAACCATGGCCTCCGCCGTGGCCCAGCATGAGAAGCGCGAGGCCGCCGAACGCGCCGCACGGGAGGCGGCCGAGGCCGCCGAGCGCGCTGCGGAGGAAGCCGCAGCGGCTGCCGAACGGGCGGCCGCGGAGGCTGCCGAGGCCGCAAGTTCCTCCAGCGGCACCTCAAGTTCGTCGAGTTCGTCCGGATCGACCTTCAACCCCGACACGTACACGGGTTGCCGCGCCTACGCACCCGGCGGCAAGACCTGGAAGCCCATTCCGTGCCCGTAGTCCGGACTTCGATGATTTGACGGCAACCGACGGGCTCGAGTTCCGCGAGCACTCACCCACCCTCAGTCGTCACACGTGACGCACACCCCCGTCAGCGGCACCGCCACGAAGCACCGCGGGCACACGGCGGGGGCCTCCTCGGCCACCCGCACCCGCGTCCCGCCACCCGCGCGGATCTTGTTGATGGGCAGCTCCACGTACCGGCGCTCGCCGCGCGCCACGGTGATCTCGATGTACCCCGAGTGCACCTTGGCGACGTTGCGGCGCGCATCCGCGGACTCGAGCCCGATGTACGACCTGCTGGGCGGCAGGTAGACGCGCGCGAACTCGAGACCGGCCACCGTCTCGCGGACGGTGCTGCGATTCTCGGCGGGCGGGGCGAACTCGGCCAGAGCCGCCTCGAAGGAGTCGAAGTAGATCCGGCCGCTCGCCGGAGCCTCGGAGACCATGCCCCGATTCTCACCCGGCCCCGCCCCGCTCGCAGGGCGAGGGGGCCGCCGACCCCGGCCGATGCATCGTCCACCGCGAGCGCCCGTCCCACCCGGGGAATACGGTGGCGGTATGGGCAGGCTCATCGTCGAGCAGATGGTCAGCGCGGACGGCTTCGCCGCGGACGCGCGCGGCTCCGTCGCGCGCCTGGCGCCGCCGTTCGACGACGGCCAGTCGGCGCTGTCGCAGCTGCGCATGCTTGAGGAGGTCGACGCGATCCTCATGGGCCGGCGCACCTACGAACTGTTCGCCGACTACTGGCCCCGCCAGCCCACCACCGGCGGGGACCCCGTCGCCGGCCCCATCAACGCCCTGCCCAAGCACGTGGTCAGCGCGACGCTGCGGCGCGCGCCGTGGGGCGACTACGCCTCCGCGCGGGTGGAGGTGGGCTCGCCGCGGGACATCGCCCGCCGGCTCACCACGCAGTACCAGGGCGACGTGATCGTGTGGGGGTCGCTCACGCTCGTGGGCGCGCTGCTCCAGCAGAAGGAGGTGGACCACCTGCGGCTGCGCGTGGTCCCCGTCCTGCTGGGCGAGGGCCTGCGCCTCGCGCCGGGCCTGCGCGACGACCGCCGCCTCACCCTCGTGGGCGTCGAGTGGCACCCCAGCGGGCACACCACCCTCGCCTACGACGTGGGCTGAGTCAGTCGCAGAAGTCGCAGCGGCCCGTCGCCGGAAGGTTGACGAAGCACCCCTGGCACACGGCCGCGGGCGCCGGTTCCGGCTTGGCGGCCTTTTTGGTGGCCGATGCACGGGGCGCCTTCACCGTGACCGGCACCGAGGCTGCGGCCTCGGCGGACACCGCGACCGGCGCCACGGGGGCGGGGGTCGGGGCGGGCGCCTGGGCGGCGGCCAGGGTCTGGGCGAGCGCATCGGCGACCGCCTCCGAAGGCGAGAGGTCGGCCGGAGCGGCCGGCGCATCGTCCACCACGACCGGCGCGGGCTGCGGGAGCTCGACGAACGAGCTCACTCCCCCGCGCGGGTGCAGCGCGATGAAGGTGGGGAACACGTACGCGATGGCCTCGCCCCCGTCGGACGGCTCGATGCCGATGAAGTCGCGCGACTGGGGGATGTAGACGTGCGCGGCGTCGAGCTCGCGGACGGTCTCGAGGATGGTGGGGATCGCCTCGATCGCGGGCGCGAAGTCCGCCAGAGCGTTCTCGAAGCGGCTGAAGTAGGTCCGGGGTTCAAGCTCAGTCGTGATGCTCACGGATCCCATTGTGCGCCTTTGTCCGGAGTTGCACCGGGACTTCCGGACCTCGCAGGGGTTTCACTTCCGCGCCCCCGGTTTGGACACTTCCGGACGCCCACCGGCTGCTCTGTCGACGGACGCCCGGAAGCTGTTATGGACAGTCTCTCGCCGCGGCGCGCCCTGCCCCAGTGACCCAGGTCCCGGCCGGAGCATCGGGCCTGGATGATGGCCGCCAATTGCGCGGAGCTGCCGCGCTCTCCCCCTCTCTCCCCCGCTAGAGCGAATCGTGACGGTTGCGGGCCGGCGATGCGCCTCAGGGAGCGGATTGTGTCGGCGTCCACAACGCGCGCGAGCCGCGGATCCCAGGTGGGATCCGCGGCTCGCGTAGAGAGCGCTACGACTCAGAGGCCGGTCGAGAGGTACAGGTCCTCGCTGCCGAACATGGTGCTGACCTCGATCAGCTCGGGGGTGACGCCGTCAGGCAGGCCCACGGAGGTCCGGAACTTCATCTCCGTGCCCACGGTGCCCTTGAGGTCGATGCTGGTGCGGTAGCCCTCGAACGCGTCGGAGTCGACCATCGAGTACGTGTCCTCCACGGTGGTTCCACCCGCGAACCAGTCGAAGCTCGGGAACGACGCCCAGCTCGAGGTGGCGCCGTCCGCGATCTCGGTGGGCGTAGCGGTGCCCAGCAGCACGGCGACATCGCCGTCGCCGGCCCAGGCCTCGACTACCTCAACGGACTCGAACACGATCTCCCAGGCGTTGCCGCCCTGAGTGAAGGTCCACACGGTGCCGTCGCCAATAGCGGCGGGGTTCTCGAAAGTGCCGACGGTCGTGGCCGCCTCCGCGGGCTCTTCGTCGGCGACGTCCTCGTCGGCAGTGGAGCCCTCGACGTCGCCCGTCGTGTCGTCGTCGGAGGCGTCATCGGCCGGGGCCTGAGCCGAGATGTCGCCGCGAGCCTCGTCGAGAGCCTCGTCGACAGCGCTGACGGCAGCGGAGTTCACCATCATCGCGAAGATGATCGCGAGCGCCGACAGGACGGTTCCGGCAATTGCCATGCCCTTGCCAGCCGCAGTGCCCTTGAACGCCTGGACCGTGGCGATGACGCCGAAGACGAGGCCGATGAAACCGATGAACATCGAGCCCACGTTCAGCAGAGGCATCCAGCTTCCGACGATGGCGATGATTCCAAGGACGAGCGCGGTGACCGCGAAGCCCTTCTTGACGGGCGCTGCCGACGTCGGCGGCACCGGCGCGACGGGAGGCGTGGTGATCTGATCGGACATGATTCTCCTCAGCGATAGCTTGAGCGCAATAGTGGTCGAAGCATCGCGCGGCGGTCGAAACCGTCTGAGCGCGGACGGAGTGCCGCTTCAGCGCGGCGGCCCCGCAGTTCCCGACTCATGCGTGCTCACCGCCATGCTAAGCAGATTGCGGGAGCCGAAGATGACCACATCCGCATGGCGAATCTCACATGTGTCGAGGGTCACCGCGGGTCCCGGTACCGCCACATGGTGAGCGAGCCGAACACGAGCACCAGCGCCGCCGACCACCCGAGCACCCACACCCACTCCCCGCCCACGGCCACGCCGTCCATGAGCGCGCGCACCGCGTTGACCACGTGCGCCACGGGGTTGACCTCGATCCAGCCCTGCAGCCACCCGGGCATGGTCGCCGGGTCCGCGAAGATGTTGGAGCCGAACACCAGCGGCATCAGCACCATCATCGACACCCCCATGACGGCCCGCTGCGACCGCAGCAGCAGCCCCAGGAAGATCCAGATCCACCCCAGGGCGAACGCGAACACCAGCAGGACCAGCACGCCGAGGGCCACGCCCACGAACCCGCCGTCCGGCCGCCAGCCCACGAGCACGCACACGATCCCCGTCACCGTCGCGGCCACCGTGTAGCGCACCGCATCGCCCAGCAGCATCCCCACGAGCGCGCTGGGCCGCCAGATGGGCAGTGACCGGAAGCGGTCGAAGACGCCCTTGTCGATGTCCTCGCGCAGCGTCGCGCCCGTGTACATGGTGATGAACAGCACCGACTGCACCAGGATGCCGGGCGCCAGGTACGCGATGTAGTCCGCCGTGGAGCCCGCGATCGCCCCGCCGAACAGGTACGTGAAGATCAGCGTCATCATCACCGGGAAGACCGTGACGTCGAACAGCTGCTCGGGGATGTGCTTGATCTTGAGCAGGGCGCGCCATCCGAAGGTGACGGACGTGGTGAGCGCGCCGGGTCGCGGAGGCCTCGCGCCGCTCGCGAGCGCCGATGCGATGGCGGCCTCGGTCGGCGCCGTCGCCGTGGGTTCGGGCGCGGCCTGGGTGGTCATGCCGCCTCCTCCGTGCCCTCGGGGCGGTCGGTGTCGGGGCGCTCGGCCTCGTGGCCGGTGAGGGCGAGGAACACCTCGTCGAGCGTCGGCTGGCCGAGCGCGAACTGGGCCAGGTCGATCCGCGCCTCCTCGAGCGCGGTGAGCGCGCGCATGGCGCGCGACCGGTCGTCGAGCGCCGCGACCAGCAGCTGCGGGTCGTTGGCGGTGTCGACCGTCACGTCGAGCTCGCGCACCAGGATCCGGCGCGCGGCCTCACGGTCGTCGCGGTGCATGACGCGCACGTGCAGCGCGCCCGCCCCCACCGAGTGCTTGAGTTCGGAACTGGTGCCCTCCGCGATGATCTTGCCGGAGTCGATGACGGAGATGCGGTCCGCGAGCTGGTCGGCCTCGTCCAGGTACTGCGTGGTGAGCATCACGGTGGTGCCGTGCGCGACCAGCGCACGGATGATGTCCCACACCTCGTTGCGTGCCCGCGGGTCGAGGCCCGTGGTGGGCTCGTCGAGGAACAGCAGCTCCGGCGTGGCGACGATCGACGCGGCGATGTCCACACGCCTGCGCATCCCGCCGCTGTACTTCTTCACAGGACGGTCCGCCGCATCGGCCAGGCCAAACGCCTCGAGCAGATCCGCCGCCCGCCTGGTCGCCGCGGCGCCGCGGTAGCCGTAGAGGCGCGCGATGAGGACCAGGTTCTCGAGGCCGGTGAGGTCCTCGTCGACGGACGCGAACTGGCCGGTGAGGCTCACCTGGGAACGCACCGCATCGGCCTCGTGGATCACGTCCCTGCCGAGCACGCGGGCCGTGCCGGCGTCCGGCCGGATCAGCGTCGCGAGCATCCGGATCGCGGTGGTCTTGCCGGCGCCGTTGGGGCCCAGGAAGCCGTGCACGCCGCCGCGCGCGATGCTCAGGTCGATGCCGTCGACCGCGCGGGTGTCTCCGTAGACCTTGGTGAGGCCGTGGGTCTCGATCGCCAATGCGGACATGGGCCCTCCTCGATCGCGTCAGGGTACGCCGGGGCGGGCCGACGCAACATGCCCCCGGGGGTTCGGGATCTACGCGGCCACGGACTCCACGCCGGCCCACCATTCGCGGATGGCCCGTCCGACGCTCTCCGGGTCCGGGTTCCACGGCTGGTGGCCGGTCCCCTCCTGCACCACCACGCGGGAACGCGGCGCGTGCTGGGCCCACGCCCGGACGCGCGCCGGGCCCGCGAACGGGTCCTTGTCGCCGATCCACCACAGCGACGGCGCCTGGAGCGACTCCAGCTCCGCGCGACCGGGCAGCCAGTCCGCGCGCACTCCGCGCCAGGTCGCGGCCCGGCTGAGCAGCTGCATCTCGTGGGTGAAGGTGTCCGTGTGCCGGGCCAGCGCGAGCCGCCACTCGAGCTCCGCGCCGTCGAGCCAGCCGGCCTCGAGCAGGTCGTCGTGGCCCTGCGCGCGCAGCACGTGCACGAAGTCGCGCCGGGTCACCCACCGCCGCGCGACCACGCGCCCCACCGGCTCGAGGGTCGCGAGGCGCAGGTCCCGCGGCAGGTGCAGTCCCCTCACCGACGGCACGCCCGCGAGGATCACGCTGCGCACCAAATCCGGCCGCCGGGCCGCGAACGTCAGCGCCGCCATCCCGCCCAGCGACGCGCCCACGACATCGACGGGACCGTCGGCCAGCTGCTCCGCCGCGGCCGCGAGGTTGGAGGTGATCGCGCCGATGATCTGGTCGCGGTCCAGGGGTCCGTAGTCGATGGGCTCGCTCAGCCCACACCCGGGCCGGTCGACGGCGAGCACGCGGGTGCCGTCGAGCGCTCGCGCCATGGCCACCAAGGACGATGCCGCGCTCGGGATGCCGTGCACCATCAGCACCGTGCGGCCCTCGCCGTGGTCGAGGACGCGCAGGCGGTTGCCGAACGTCTCCGCGGTCACCCATCTCTCGACCGGGTCCGGCCTGCCGTGGCTGGCCCAGAGTTCGCGCTCGACCTCGCGGAAGTGGTCGTCGTCGCGGTAAGGGCGGCGCGGGAGGAATCGGGCGAGGCGCGCGTGGTGGGCGGCAGCGTACTCGGCTGTCTCCGGTGCGGCGGGCGCGTGGGCGGCGGGCGCGACCTGCTGCGGGCCGGGCTCATCGATCTGTGCAGTAGTGGTCATGACGTCTCCTGTGACTCTTCAGCGTCCCGCCGTTGAAGAGGTCTCGCAACCGGAGCACGTCGGATCTGCTTTCGCGTGCCTCCGCGAATTCATGCGGGATGCACGCGGCCGTGCATCGCGCATGAATTCGCGGAGCACGACGACAACCACTCCCGCGCTCTCCGGCGTTTGAGGCGCGCCACCGACACGATTCGCTCTGTGAGACGCACGGGTGCCCGGAAAACGACACAATCCGCTCTGCCGGGCGCGGGGAGCCGGGCACGGGGGCCGCGGGGGCCGGACTCGCAGGGCCGGGCGGGGCCGGGCTGGGCCGGGCGGGGCCGAGCGCGGGCCCAGACCGGGCAGAACGCCCCGGCCCGCGCCCTACAGCGAGTAGGTGGCCACGAACCGCGCCTGCTCGATCATCGCGTCACCGTACTGGTGCAGGAACTCGTCGCGCGTGGGGAGGCCGGCCACGCGGCGGTTGAGCGCGTAGACCCAGAAGTAGTAGTGGTGGTCGCCGTGACCCTCGGGCGGGAAGGGGCCCACGTAGCCGTGCCCGCCGTCGTCGTTGAGCCCGGGCCGGCCGGCGCTCAGGTCGATCTCCCCCTCGACCGGAGGCAGCCCGTAGTGCGTCCAGTGTGTGAACCCCAGCGGCAGGGGCGCGTCCGGGTCGTGGCACACGATCGCGAGCTCGACCGTCCCCGCCGGGATGCCCCTCACCGTCAGCCGTGGCGTCTCCGCACCCTCCTGGCCGGCGAACCGGTCCCGCATGCGCGAACCCGACACGATCTCGGGGCTGGACAGGGCGAGGTCCTTGACGGGCACGGCGTTCCTCCTAGGGACGATGCGAGGGTCGTCCCCCCATCATGGCCAGGAGGAGGGCCGGGCGCGAGGGGACCGGCGCATCGTCCGGGGGAAGGAAGCCGATCAGGCGGGCTTGGCCGACCCCGCGTAGATCGACTCGACCACGTCCGAGAAGTGGTCCATGACCACGGCGCGGCGGACCTTGAGCGAGGCGGTGATCTCCTCGCGAGCCTCGGTGAACTCGCGCGGGAGGATGCGGTACTCGCGGATGGCCTCGGCGCGGGAGACGTGCTCGTTGGCCTTGGCGATCGCGCGGCCGATGAGCTCGCGCACGCGGTCGTTGACCGAGGCCTCCTCGACGGACATCTCGGGCAGCTCGTGGGCCTTGAGCCACGCGGGCAGCAGCACCGGGTCGAGCGCGACCAGCGCGGAGACGAAGTGGCGGTGGTCGCCCACGACCACGGAGTCCTGGATGGCCGGGTGCGAGCGCAGGGAGTCCTCGAGGACCGCGGGCTGGATGTTCTTGCCCGAGGACAGGACCAGGATCTCCTTCTTGCGGCCGGTGATGGTGAGGTGGCCGTCGACGATCTCGCCCAGGTCGCCGGTGGCGAACCAGCCGTCGCGCATGACCTCCGCGGTGGCCTCCGGCGCATTCCAATAGCCGGAGAACAGGTTGACGCCGCGCAGCAGGATCTCGCCGGACTCGTCGACCATCATCTCGCCGCCGGTGATGGGGCCGCCCACGGTGCCCATGATCTGGCCCTTGGCGGGGGTGCCCACGGCGGCGGCGGCGGTCTCGGTGAGGCCGTAGCCCTGGAGCACGGTGACGCCCAGGCCGCGGAAGAAGTGGCCGATGGACGGGGTCAGCTTCGCGCCGCCCACCAGAACGTAGCCCAGCTGCCCACCCAGGAGGTGGCGGATCTTGCCCAGGACCAGCGCATCGGCGATCTTGAACTTCGCGGCGAGAGCGGCGGACGGGCCGCCGGTCTCCTGCGCGGCCGAGACGTCGCGGGCGACCTTCGCGGACCAGCGGAAGATCTTCTTCTTGAGGCCGGACTGCGCGGCGTCCGCACGGTTGTAGATGGTCTCGAGCACGCGCGGCACGAGCGGCATCCACGTGGGGCGGAAGGACGCAAGGTCCGCGGCGAGCGTCTTGTGGCTGGGGCTGTAGCCGATGACCGAGCCGGTCGACAGCGACAGCACCATCGCCAGGCGCGCGAACACGTGCGCGAGCGGCAGAAACAGCAGCACGCGGGTCTCCCCCGCGACGAACTCGCCCACGTTGGGGTCGAGCGCGACGTTCTCCGAGTGCTCGACCAGGTTGCGGTGCGTGAGCATCGCGCCCTTGGGGCGGCCGGTGGTGCCGGAGGTGTAGATGATGGTCGCCAGGTCGTCCAGCGTGACGTCCGCGGAGCGCGCGTCGAGGTCCTCGTCCGTGATGTGGGCGCCGGATGCGGCGAGCTCGTCGAGGCCCTCCGCGGTGAGCGCGACCACGGTGGGCGCCTGGTCGAGGCCGGCGAGCAGCTCGCGCTGGGCCTCGGTCTGGGCGGCGACGATGCGGATGCCGGCATCCTCCACGATCCACGCGCACTGCGAGGCCGAGGAGCTCGGGTAGAACGGCACGGCGATGGCGCCGGCGGTGAAGGCCGCGAAGTCGATGACCGACCACTCGAGGCTGGTCTCGCCCATGAAGCCGATGCGGTCGCCGGCCTGGACGCCCGCGGCCATCAGGCCCTTGGCGACGGCGCGGACGCGCGCATGGAAGTCGGGCAGCGAGACGGGCGACCAGTTGCCGGCCTCGTCCTTGACCTCGGCGAAGGTGCGCTCGGGGTGGGCGGTGGCGCGCGCGGCGAGGAGCGCGCTGAGGTTCATCCGGTCGTCGACGTTGGCGAGTCCGGGAGCAGACATGGGTGCGTGAGCCATGCCCCCCACCTTAACTTACGCACCCGTAGGTTACGGAAGCGTAGGGTGCGGTGTGGCGAGATCCACACGCCGTATTTACAGCGCGCGGCGCATCCAGCCGTAGGTGTCCTCGGCGCGGCCGTACTGGATGTCCGTGAGGCGCCGGCGCACCTCGAGGGTGACGGGACCGGGCTGGTCGCCGGTGCCCACCTCGAAGTCGGTCGAGGCGATCCGGCCCACCGGGGTGACGATCGCGGCGGTGCCGCACGCGAACACCTCCGCGATCTCGCCGGACTCGACGCCGTCGCGCAGCTCGTCGAGCGAGATGTCCCGCTCGATCACCTTGAGATCCTGGTCCTCGAGCAGGGCGATGACCGAGGCGCGGGTGATGCCCTCGAGGATGTTGCCGTTGATGATGGGCGTGAGGACGGTGCCGTCGGTGCGCACGGCGAACACGTTCATGCCGCCCAGCTCCTCGAGGACCGAGCCGGTCGCGGCGTCGAGGTAGAGCACCTGGTCGAAGCCGCGCTGGGCCGCCTCGACCTGGGGGCGCAGCGCCGCGGCGTAGTTGCCTCCGCACTTGGCCGCGCCCGTGCCGCCGGGGCCGGCGCGGTGGTAGTCGCGCTCCACCCAGATGGACACCGGCGCGACGCCGCCGCGGAAGTACGGGCCGGACGGCGAGGCGATGAGCAGGTACTCCACCTTGCGCGAGGGACGCAGGCCCAGGAAGACGTCCGTGCCGATGAGGAAGGGCCGCAGGTACAGGCTCGTCTCGGGCGCGTCCGGCACCCAGGCGTGGTCGAGCTCGAGCAGCGCGTGGATCGAGGCCAGGAAGTCCTCGACCGGGAGCTCGGGCAGGGCGAGGCGGGCGGCGCTGCGCTGGAGGCGCTCGGCGTTGGCCTCCGGGCGGAACAGATGGATGGAGCCGTCGGCCCAGCGGTACGCCTTGAGCCCCTCGAACACCTCCTGCGCGTAGTGCAGGACGGAGGCGGCCGGGTCCATGGGGATGGGCCCGTACGGCTCGACGCGGCGGTCCTCCCAGCCACGCCCGGCGCTCCAGGTGATGCGCGCCATGTGGTCCGTGAACGTGGTGCCGAACCTGAGGTCGCTCAGCCGCTCGGCGCGCTCCGCCGCCGTCGCCGGGGCGGGGTGCGGGACCACGCGGAAGGCCTCCGCCGTCGGGGAGGGAACGAGGTGGGTCACTTCTTTGGCCTTCCTTGATGCTGTTCCATGCGTCCCGCGAGGTGCTGAGTGCTCGAAATCAGTCGATTCGGGCACTCAGCACCTCGCCGGGAGCTCTGGTGCGCGGGGACGCGGTGCGCGGGGACGGGAGCTGTAGTGCGCGGACGCCGCGCGCCCTAGCCCCGAATCCTCGCGGCGAGCGCGTCGCCCACCTGGGAGGTCGAGCGAGGGGCGCCGCCCGACGCGGACTTCTCCGCCGCATCGGCCGCCACCGCGTCCTCGACCCGGCGCGCGAGGTCCGCGTGCCCCAGGAAGTCAAGCATCATCGCGACGGACAGCACGGTCGCGGAGGGGTCCGCGATCCCCTGCCCGGCGATGTCGGGCGCCGAGCCGTGAACCGGCTCGAACATCGACGGCCCGGTGCGGTCGGGGTTGACGTTGCCGGAGGCCGCGAGGCCGATGCCGCCGGAGATCGCCGCCGCCTCGTCCGTGAGGATGTCGCCGAACAGGTTGTCCGTGACGATCACGTCGAACGATGCGGGGGCCGTCACCAGCTTGATGGTCGCCGCGTCGACGTGCAGGTAGTCCCACGTGACGTCCGGGAACTCCGGCGCGACGGCCTCGACCGTGCGGCGCCACAGGTGGCCGGCGTGGACCAGCACGTTGTGCTTGTGCACCAGCGTGACGTGCTTGCGCTCGCGGCCCGCCGCCGTGGCGAACGCGAAGCGCACCACGCGCTCGACGCCGTGGCGGGTGTTGACGGACACCTCGGTGGCGATCTCGTGGGGCGTGTTGACGCGCAGCGCGCCGCCGTTGCCCACGTAGGGGCCCTCGGTGCCCTCGCGGACCACCACGAAGTCGATGTCGCCGGGCTCGCTCAGCGGCGAGACCTCGCCGGGGTACAGGCGCGACGGGCGCAGGTTGACGTACTGGTCGAGCTCGAAGCGGAGCTTGAGCAGCAGCCCGCGCTCGAGGACGCCCGACGGCACCGTGGGGTCGCCGATGGCGCCCAGCAGGATCACGTCGTGCTCCCGGATCGCGGCGAGGTCCGCATCGGTCAGGGTCTCCCCCGTCGCGTGCCAGCGGCGCGCGCCCAGGTCGAACTCGGTGGTCTCGAACGCGAGGTCCGTCCCCTCGGTCGCGGCGGCGAGGCACTTGAGCCCCTCCGCCACGACCTCCGGGCCGATGCCGTCGCCGGCGACCACCGCGAGGCGGTACGTGGTCATCGCGCGGTCTGGCCGTCCACGTAGTCCGAGTCGGCGGTCGCGGTCGACCACGCGAAGAGCTTGCGCAGCTCCTGGCCGGTCGCCTCGATCGGGTGCGACTCCTCCTTCTTGCGCAGCGCGGTGAACTCGGGCGCGCCCGCGTCCTGGTCGTCGATGAAGCGCTTGGCGAACGCACCCGACTGGATGTCCGCGAGGATCGCCTGCATCGAGGCCTTGACCTCGGGGGTGACCACGCGCGGGCCGGAGACGTAGTCGCCGTACTCGGCCGTGTCGGAGATGGACCAGCGCTGCTTGGTGATGCCGCCCTCCCACATGAGGTCGACGATGAGCTTGAGCTCGTGCAGCACCTCGAAGTAGGCGATCTCGGGCTGGTAGCCGGCCTCGGTGAGGACCTCGAAGCCGGTCTGGACCAGGTGCGACATGCCGCCGCACAGCACGGCCTGCTCGCCGAACAGGTCGGTCTCGGTCTCCTCGGTGAAGGTGGTCTTGATGACGCCGGCGCGCGTGCCGCCGATGCCCTTGGCGTACGACTTCGCGAGGTCCCAGGCGGTGCCGGTCGCGTCGACCTCGACGGCGATGATGTCCGGGATGCCGCGGCCCGCGACGTACTCGCGGCGCACGGTGTGGCCCGGGGCCTTGGGGGCGATGAGGATGACGTCGACGCCCTCGGGCGCCTCGATGAGGCCGAAGCGGATGTTGAAGCCGTGCGCGAACGCGAGCGCCTTGCCGGGCGCGAGGTTCGGCTGGATCTGCTCGGTGAAGATGCCGCGCTGGTGCTGGTCCGGCGCGAGGATCATGATGACGTCCGCCCACGCGGTCGCCTCGCCCACGGGCAGCACGGTGAAGCCGTCCGCCTCCGCCTTCGCCGCGGACTTGGAGCCCTCGCGCAGCGCGACGCGGACCTCGACACCGGAGTCGCGCAGGTTCTGCGCGTGCGCGTGACCCTGGGACCCGTAGCCGACGACGGCCACCTTCTTGCCCTGGATGATCGCGAGGTCGGCGTCCTGCTCGTAGTACAGCTCAGCCATGCTGGGAGTCTCCTTGATCTGCTGTGGTGGGTCTGACGGTAGTGGTTTTCTGGGCCGGGAACTGGCGGGGGACGATGCCGGGGAGGCCGTGCATCGTCCCTCACCTAGGCGGTGGCGACCTTCTCGAGGGCGCGCTCGGTGATGGAGCGCGACCCGCGGCCGATGGCGACGGTGCCGGACTGGACGATCTCGCGGACGTCGTAGGGCTGGAAGGCCGCGAGCAGCGCCTGCAGCTTGGACGGGTTGCCCACGGCCTCGATGACCACCGAGTCGGGGGCCACGTCGACGACGTGCGCGCGGAACAGGTCGACGATCTGCAGGACGTCCGCGCGCTGGCGGGAGTCGCAGCGCACCTTGACCAGCAGCAGGTCGCGCTGGACCGAGCGGTCGGACTCGAGCTCGACGATCTTGAGCACGTTGACCAGCTTGTTGAGCTGCTTGGTCACCTGCTCGAGAGGGAGCTCGTCCACGTCCACCACGACGGTGATGCGGGAGATCTCCGGGTGCTCGGTCTGGCCCACGGCCAGCGAGTGGATGTTGAAGGCTCGGCGGGAGAACAGGCCCGCGACGCGCGCGAGCACGCCGGGCTTGTTCTCCACCAGCACGGACAGGGTGTGAGTGGTCATCACTGCTCCTCGCGGTCCCACTCCGGCGCGATGCCGTGGGCGTACTGGATCTCGTCGTTGGACTTGCCGGCGGCGACCATGGGCCACACCATCGCGTCGCGCGAGACGGTGAAGTCCACGACCACCGGACGGTCGTTGATGGCGTTGGCGGTGCGGATGGTGGCGTCCACGTCCGCGTCGGACTCGCAGCGCAGGCCCACGCAGCCCATGGCCTCCGCGAGCTTGAGGAAGTCCGGGATGCGGGCGGTGCCGTGGCCCGTGTGCAGGTCCGTGTTGGAGTAGCGCTGGTCGTAGAACAGCGTCTGCCACTGGCGGACCATGCCCAGGGACGAGTTGTTGATGATCGCGACCTTGATGGGGATCTGGTTGATCGCGCAGGTGACCAGCTCCTGGTTGGTCATCTGGAAGCAGCCGTCGCCGTCGATGGCCCACACGCGGAGGTCGGGCATGCCCACCTGGGCGCCCATCGCGGCCGGGACGGAGAAGCCCATGGTGCCCAGGCCGCCCGAGTTGATCCACGTGTTGGGGCGCTCGTAGCGGATGAACTGGCTGGCCCACATCTGGTGCTGGCCCACGCCCGAGACGTAGATGGTGGACTCGGGGTCGTTGAGCTCGCCCAGGCGCTGGATGACGTGCTGCGGGCTGGACAGGCCGTCGCCGGTGGGGGTGTAACCCAGGGCGTAGGTGGTGCGCCAGTCGTCGAGCTGGTGCCACCAGGCCTCGAGGTCGGGCCGGCCGTGCTTGAGGTGCTCCTCCTCGAGGGCCGGCACCAGCGCGGCGAAGACGTCCTTGAGGTCGCCCACGATGGGCACGTCGACGGCGCGGTTCTTGCCGATCTCCGCGGGGTCGATGTCCGCGTGCACGATGGTCGCGTGCGGGGCGAAGCTGTCCAGCTTGCCGGTGACGCGGTCGTCGAAGCGGGCGCCCAGGGAGACCACCAGGTCCGCCTTCTGCAGCGCGGCGACGGCCGCGACCGTGCCGTGCATGCCGGGCATGCCCAGGTGCTGCGGGTGGCTGTCGGGCAGGGCGCCGCGGGCCATGAGCGTGGTGACGACGGCCGCGCCGGAGACGTCGGTGAGCCGGCGCAGACCCTCGGAGGCGCCGGAGCGGATCACGCCGCCGCCCACGTAGAGGACCGGGCGGCGGGCCGTGGCGAGCAGGCGCGCGGCCTCCTGCACCGTCTTCATGTGCGGGCGGGCGCCCGAGTTGAAGCCGGGCAGCTCGATGCGCTCGGGCCAGGTGAACGTGGTCATGGCCTGCTGCGCGGACTTGGCCACGTCGACGAGCACCGGGCCGGGGCGGCCGTGGCTCGCGATGTAGAAGGCCTCCGCGATGGCCTTGGGGATGTCCTTGGGGTCCGTCACCAGCATGTTGTGCTTGGTGATGGGGGCGGTGATGCCCACGATGTCCGCCTCCTGGAAGGCGTCCGTGCCGATCATGCTCGCGCCCACCTGGCCGGTGATCGCGACCATGGGGATCGAGTCCATGTTCGCGTCCGCGATGGCGGTCACCAGGTTGGTGGCGCCGGGGCCCGAGGTGGCGATGCAGACGCCCACCTTGCCCGTGGCGTGCGCGTAGCCCTGCGCGGCGTGGCCGGCGCCCTGCTCGTGGCGGACCAGCACGTGCTTGAGCTGCTTCGAGTCGAGCAGCGGGTCGTACGTGGGCAGGATCGCGCCACCCGGGATGCCGAACACGTCCGTGGCCCCCGCGCACTCGAGCGCGCGGATGATCGCCTCCGCGCCGGTCATCTCCCGGCCCAGCAGGCTCGGGTCCGGGTTGGACTGCGGCGTGGGGCGCGCCATGCGGGGCGCGGCGGGGTCGGCGTCGGGGGTGCCGTTCGCGGTGCTCTGGGTCGTGGCGGCAGTGGCGCCGGCGGCGCCGGGGCGCGACTTCGCCGCGTCGGAGGGCCGCGGCGCCGAAGCGCCGGGCTTGGCCGTGGCCTGTGCCATCTTCTCTCCTCGTCGTCGTCGAGGCGATTCCGTGTCCGCCTCGCATGGGAAGACCCCTCGGCCGGTGCGGCTGTCGGGGTCTGCGCGCGGACGGTGTCGTGGTTCCGGGGCTAGTCCGCGCGCCCGATAACTCGTACAAGAATCGTCTGCATGGTCCGACAATAGGCGCACCCGGGGCCCACCCCTCACCATCCGGACGCCTCATCTCACATTTTGGTTCACGATATCGAATGGTGAGACGCCCTCCCCTGGACACTCCGCACGGATGGGCGGGCGACACGCCGGGCTCCGGCTGCGCGCGGGGCTCGGCGCGCGGCGCGTCGCGATCGATTCCGTGCGCAGTGTCCGGGGTTTGGGGTTTGGGGTTCGGGGTTCGGCCGGGATCGCCCTCCGGCCACGATCGCACCTCGCGACCGGGACAGTGAGGACCGCCAGACTGGGACTCGCGCGCCCTGCGGGACACTGCGGACCGATGTACGGCGGCACCCGCGGTCCGCACTGTCCCGCAGCGCGCATCGGCCCCCGAAGAGCGGTCCCCAGTGTCCCGGACGGCCGCGCAGAGGGCCACAGACCCCAGCCCCTCACACCCCAGGCAGCCGGACCCTCACGAAGGTGCGGTCGTCCATCCGGCCCGTCGCCGGATGCGGGCCCTTGGTGCCGCGGAGCTCCTCGATGCACAGGGGGTCGCGCGCGAGCGCCGCGGACAGCGCCGCCTCCGCCTCGGCCAGGGTCGTCGACCCGGGCAGGAACCCGTCCGAGTACAGCGCGATCTCGATCGGCTCGGGGCCCAGCGGGTCCACATGCAGGTGCGCGTCCGGCACCTCGCCCCCGTCGATCACGCCGAAGCCGAACTCCCCCACGGCGTTGGCATGCTCCCATTGCGCCTCGACGAAGGGGACGACGAACGGCCAGGCCGGGTCCTCGGCGAGCAGCGACTTCCGCGAGGCCCCGCGAGCGAGGTGGGCCTGGAGCACCAGCGCCCGGGCATCGGCCGTGAGCGCGTCCACGGACTTGGCGTCGAAGAAGACCGCCTGCCGCGGGGCGATCAGCGTCGCGCCGCAGTCCCCCACGCGCCACAGCTCGCGCCGCGCGGCGGACACGATCGCGACCGCGGCCCGCGGCACCCCGGCAGGCCCCGTGCCGACCTCGGCGACCGCCCGCGACAGCGCGTCGACGGCCTCCCGTGCCGTCGCCCGGGGATCGAGCGTCCGCACGGCCTCGACCAGCGCCTGCGCGGCGAGCCGGCCCGACGTGGGCAGGGTGCCCTCGGACAGCGAGGTGACGCCGTCGATCACCGCGGCAAAGTGCTCGGCGACCACGAAGGCGTCCTCATTGCGCGACGGGTCGTCCCGCTTGGCCTCGGTGAAGGCCTCGACCGCCTCGATCACGTGCGACTCCCCTCAGCCGTGCCGGCGCCGCGCGGGCGACGAGCCCTCGGACACTCCGCACGGATGGAGCGGCAACACGCCGGGCCCGAACCCCGCATCGGCCCCGATCCGCGGCGTGTCGCACTCGATTCCGTGCGCAGTGTCCACGGCGAGATCAGCCGAGCACCGCGCCCTTCGACGCCGAGCCCACGAGCTTCTGATACTTGCCCAGCACGCCGGTCGTGTACCGCGCGGGGATGGGCTCCCAGTCGGCGCGGCGCGCCTCGAGCTCCTCCTCCGAGACCAGCAGCTCGAGCGTCCCGTTCGCCACGTCCAGGGTGATGCGGTCGCCGTCCCGCACGAACGCGATGGGGCCGCCGTCGACCGCCTCGGGGGCGATGTGACCCACGCACAGGCCGGTGGTGCCGCCGGAGAAGCGGCCGTCGGTGACCAGCAGCACGTCCTTGCCCAGGCCCGCGCCCTTGATCGCACCGGTGATGGCGAGCATCTCGCGCATGCCGGGGCCGCCCTTGGGGCCCTCGTAGCGGATGACCACGCAGTCGCCCGCCTGGATGGTGCCGTCCTCGAGCGCGTCCAGCGCGGCGCGCTCGCGGTCGAACACGCGCGCGGTCGCCTCGAACACGTCGTTGTCGAAGCCGGCCGACTTCACCACGGCGCCCTCGGGCGCCAGCGACCCGCGCAGGATCGTGATGCCGCCGGACTTGTGGATGGGGTTGTTGAGCGCGCGCACCACGCGGCCGTCGATGGTGGCGGGCTTGAGCTCGGCCATGTTCTCCGCGAGCGTGCGGCCGGTGACCGTCATGACGTCGCCGTGCATGAGCCCGGCCTCGAGCAGCGTGTTCATGACGGCGGGCACGCCCCCGACGCGGTCCACGTCGTTCATGACGAACTGGCCGAAGGGCTTGAGGTCGCCCAGGTGCGGGACGCGGGCCGCGACACGCGCGAAGTCGTCGAGCGTGAGGTCCACCTGCGCCTCGTTCGCGATCGCGAGCAGGTGCAGCACGGCGTTGGTCGAGCCGCCGAACGCCATGACCACGGAGATCGCGTTCTCGAACGCCTCCTTGGTCATGATGTCGCGCGCGGTGATGCCGCGGCGCAGCATCTCCACGACGGCCTCGCCGGACTTCACGGCGTAGTAGTCGCGGCGACGGTCCGCCGACGGCGGGGAGGCCGAGCCGGGCACGGACATGCCGATCGCCTCGCCCACGGAGGCCATCGTGTTGGCGGTGTACATGCCGCCGCACGCGCCCTCGCCCGGGCAGATCGCCTTCTCGATGCGGAGGCGGTCCTCCTCGGACATGAGCCCGCGCGCGCACGCGCCCACGGCCTCGAACGCGTCGATCACGGTCACGTCCTTCGACGTGCCGTCCGACAGCGTGACGTGCCCGGGCATGATCGAGCCCGCGTAGAGGAACACCGACGCGAGGTCGAGACGCGCGGCCGCCATGAGCATGCCCGGCAACGACTTGTCGCAGCCCGCGAGCAGCACCGAGCCGTCGAGGCGCTCGGCCATCATCACCGTCTCGACCGAGTCCGCGATGAGGTCGCGCGACACGAGCGAGTAGTGCATGCCCTCGTGGCCCATCGCGATGCCGTCGGAGACGGAGATGGTCCCGAACTCGAGCGGATATCCGCCCGCGGCGTGCACGCCGTTCTTCGAGGCCTGCGCGAGGCGCTGCAGGGACAGGTTGCACGGCGTGATCTCGTTCCAGGAGGACGCGATGCCGATCTGCGGCTTGGCGAAGTCCTCGTCGCCGAGCCCGACGGCGCGGAGCATGCCGCGCGCGGCGGTCGCCTCCAGTCCGTCGGTCACCTGGCGCGAGCGGGGCTTGATGTCGGGCGAGGAGGTCATGGGCCGAGTCTAGAACCCGCCGCCCCGCCCCACGGGACGATGCACGGGCCGGGCCGGCATGGCAAACGCTGAGTGAACGCTGGGTTACGCACCTGACGCCGCGCCGCCGCTCTGCCATATGGTCGAAATGCCTGGTGCGGAGGGGGAGGAAGCTCCTCCACGCATCGGCCGCCGTGTTCAGCACGACCCAGTGCCGACCACGACCCAGTACCCATCACGTACCGAGCGCCCGCGCGCCGCAGCGGGGGCGCCCCTGCCCCGGAGGCCCCGCATGTCCCCAGTCCCCCGTCCCTCGACCCGCGCCCGTCGCGCCGCCGCGATCGGCGCGACCGCCGCGCTCGCGACCGCCCTCGCCATGCCCGCCCAGGCATCGGTGGTGGCCGCGCCGTTCACCACCAGCGCCGCCGACGCCGCCCTGGCGCTCACGCCCATCGGCAGCCATGACTCGGGCGTGTTCGACGAGTCCGCGGCGGAGATCGTCGTCTTCCACGCCGCGACCGCCCGGCTGTTCGCCGTCGACGCCAACGCCGGCTCGGTTCGCGTGCTCGACGCGAGCGACCCGACCGCCCCGACGGACGAAGGCTTCTCGCTCGACGCGCGCGGCGTGACCGCCGCGGACGGCTCGGTCATCCCCGAGGGCGCGGTCGCGAACTCGGTCGCGGTCCGCGAGGACGGCCTGGTCGTGGTCGCCGTCGAGAACGACCCCAAGACCGACGACGGCTGGCTGGTGTTCTTCGACGCGGCAGGCGAGGGCGAGGCGCTCGGCGCGGTGCGCGCGGGCGCCCTGCCGGACATGGTGACCATCACCCCGGACGGCAAGCGCGCCGTCGCCGCGAACGAGGGCGAGCCCAACGCGGACTACTCGATCGACCCCGAGGGGTCGATCACGGTGGTGCGCCTGCCCAAGAAGGTCGAGGCGCCGAAGCAGCAGCAGGTCAAGACCGCGACGTTCCACGCCTTCGAGGACGCGCTCCCGGACGGCGTGCGCATCTTCGCGGGGCTCGCGGAGCCGGTCAACCCCGTCTCCGAGGGGCTCGAGCCGGAGTACGTCACGGTCGACGCCGCCTCGCACACGGCCTACGTCACCCTCCAGGAGAACAACGCCGTCGCGGTGGTCGACCTCCCCAGCGCCCGCGTCACCGCGCTGCTGCCGCTGGGCGCCAAGGACCACTCGCTGTCGGAGAACGCGCTCGACCCGTCCGACAAGGACGGCATCGCCATCCGCACCGCCCCCGTCATGGGCCTGTACATGCCCGATGCGATCGCCTCCTACACGGCCGACGGCGAGACCTACCTGGTCACCGCGAACGAGGGCGACGCGCGCGACGACTGGAACGAGGGCGTCGACGAGTTCGAGGAGTCGACCCGCATCGAGGACCTGCTCGAGGACGGCCTCCTGTGCGACAACGTCATCGCGGACATCGCCGACGACGAGGACCTGCTCCGGCTCGACGTCACCACGGCCTCCGGCTTCAACGAGGCGGAGGGCTGCTACGACCAGCTCTACTCGTTCGGCGCGCGGTCGTTCTCCATCTGGACCGCCGACGGCGAGCAGGTCTTCGACTCGGGCTCCGACTTCGAGGACATCACCGCCGACCTCGTGCCCGAGTACTTCAACATGAGCAACGACGACCACGACCCAGACGACTTCGACTCCCGCTCGGACGCCAAGGGCCCGGAGCCGGAGGCCGTCACCATCGGCGAGATCGACGGGCGCACCTACGCGTTCATCGGCCTCGAGCGCATCGGCGGCATCATGGTCTACGACGTGACGGACCCGGCCGCGGCCTTCTTCGTCACCTACGTCAACAACCGCGACTTCACGGTCGACGCCGATGCCCCGGAGGCCGGCGACCTGGGCCCCGAGGGCCTCGCCTTCATCCCGGCGGAGGACTCGCCCACCGGCGAGCCGCTCCTCGCCGTGGCCAACGAGGTCTCGGGCACCACGACGCTGTTCGCGATCGAGGTCGACTGACCGGCCGACGCGGCCCCCCATCACCAGGGCCCGGCGGCCGGGACGCGCTCCCGCCGCCGGGCCCTGGCGCGCCCGCTTGTGGTTGACGCGACGTCAACCTCTAGCGTGTCCCGCATGGACATCGACATCGCGGAGCTCGCGCGCACGGCCGGCGTGACCAGCCGCACCCTGCGCCACTACGACGCGATCGGCCTGCTCCGCCCCGCGCGCACCGGCCCGGACGGCCGCCGCCGCTACGGCGAGGCCGAGCTCCTGCGCCTCCAGCACATCCTGGTGCTGCGCGAACTGGACGTCCCGCTCGGCACCGTCGCGAGCATCGTCGACACCGACGACCCCGCACTCACCGCGGACCTGCTCCGCGACCACCACGCCGCGCTGCTCGCCCGCAGCGCGCGCCTCGCCACACTCGCCGCCACGGTCGAGCTCACGCTCGACCACCTCGAGAAGGGAACCCCCATGACCGCGCCCGACATGTTCGAGGGATTCGACCAGTCCCGCTACGAGCCCGAGGCGCGCGGGCGCTGGGGGGACGATGCGGTGGACCGGTCCCACGCCGCCTGGGCGGGCCTGGGCGCGGGCGGGCGGGAGGCCCACCTGGCCGAGCACGCCCAGATCGCGGCCGGCATCGCCGGCCACGCCGCCGCGGGCACGTCCCCGGACGATGCGGCGGTCCAGGCCCTGGTCGCGCGTCACCACGCGTGGGTGTCGGCCTTCTGGACGCCCGGCCGGGACGCCTACCGCGGCCTGGGCGAGATGTACGTCGAGGACCCGCGCTTCCGCAAGACCTACGAGAAGTTCGGGGAGGGCACCGCGGAACTCCTCCGCGCGGCAATCCGGATCTTCGCCGACTCGCTGCCAGACTGAGCCACACGGGCGCGCGGCGCCCGCGGGGAGGGGGACGCGGATGGCGGTCATCGGACTGCTCGTGGGACAGCTGCCGCAGGCGCGCACCACACGGGCCCTCGCCTCGACCCTGCACACGCTCGTGCCGCGTGGCACCACCCTGGTGGAGCTCTCGCACGACGACCTCCCCGGCCACGGGCCGTACGACGACGAGCCGGCCCCCGCATCGGCCCTGGCCTGGAAGCGGGCGCTCGGAGCGCTCGACGGGCTCGTCATCGTGGCGCCCACGCACGGGCGCTCGCTGCCGGGCTCGTGCAAGCACGCGCTCGACTGGGCGACCGCGACTCCGAGCGCGCTCGCGACCCTGCCCGTGGTCATCGCGGGCGCGGCGGCGCCGGGGCGCGAGCACTTCGCCGCGCTGGTGCACCTGCGCGGGGTGCTCGCGGACGCCCGCGCGACCGTGATGGGCCAGCCGGAGCGCACGCTGGCCGTCGAGGCCGCCGACTTCGACGACGACGGCCGCTGCGTCAACGCCGAGCTCGAGGCCGAGGCCCGGGACCTGCTGCGCGCGGCCGCCGGCTTCGTCGCGCACGTCGCGCGGACCCGGCCGCACGCGGACCTCCGGCGGACGGCGGACCTGCCCATCCGCGCCGTCACCACCGCGACCGAGGACGACCCGGTGGCCGCGATCCGGCGCGCTCCCCTGCCCGCCCCCACGACTCCGTGGGCGGGAGTGCCGGTGCCCGGCGCATCGTCCTTTGTCGATACCGCGATCACCGCGGACCCGCTCTACGCGGCCGACGCGCGGCAGTTCTACGGGATGGTCGAGCGCTCGCGCACGGGCAGCCACCTCGACTGAACACGCGTCCAGGAAATCTTCCCGCGGCAGGAATAGATGCATACGCATCTAAGTTGACGCTCCCGGAGGCGCCGTCGGCGGCGCCCCTCTCCCCTGAGACGTCAAGGAGTCACCCATGCCCCGAATCGGATACATCGTCGGCTCGCTCTCGAGCGCGTCCATCAACCGCAACGTCGCCCACGCGCTGGTCGCGCTCGCGCCGGAGGGCGTCGAACTGGTCGAGCTCGACTACAGCGACCTGCCCGTCTACACCCCGGACCACGACGCCGACTACCCGGTCGCCGCGCGCGAGTGGAAGTCCGCGATCGAGGGCGTCGACGGCGTCATCATCATCACGCCCGAGTACCTGCGCTCCATCCCGGGCGCGCTCAAGAACGCGATCGACTGGGCGTCGCGGCCGTGGGGCACCAACTCCTTCAACGGCAAGCCCGTCGCGATCGCGGGCGCGTCCATCGGGGCGATCGGCACGGCGGCCGCGCAGCAGCACCTGCGCGCGGTGCTGGGCCACCTCAACGCCCCGACGCTCGGCCAGCCCGAGGTCTTCTTGCACTACACCCCGTCCGCCTTCGACGCGCAGGGCGCCCTGATCGACGAGCAGGTCAAGGCGATCCTCGAGGGCTTCCTCGCCGCGGCCGTGGCGCACGTCGAAACGCACGCGCCGGTGGCGGTCGCGTAGGCGGTTCCGGGCCTCGTTCGAAAGGCCTCGAGGACGCCCCGTCCAGCATCGCGCCGGGCGGGGCCCTTTGCGGAAGACTCGCCAAGCCTTCTGCCCCGACGGGCCCTTCGGGCCCGGCCTGCCCGCTCGGGCACCCCGGAGGGATGTTGCCCCCCTACCCGCGCGAGTTCCGCGGTGGTAGCTACGTGCGCGCAGCGTGCGTGCTCAGGCGGCTGAACTGCGCATGCAGGAGCGGTGCGATCTCCTGCAGGGCGTCGTGCACCGCCACCGCCGCGGCGAGCCCTTCAGCGGTCGCAACCACCCGGACCCCCCGGCGATCGCCCTCGATGTCCCGCTCCCGCGTCACCAGGCCGTCGCGCTCGAGCACGTCGATCAGGTAGGTCGCACCCGCAGGCGAGAGCCCGAGCTCGGCGGCGATGGTCGACGGGCGGCAGTCGGCTTCCGCGCACACGACGATGACCGCGAGGATGCGTCGACCGTGCACCTTTCCCTCGCGCTCCGCGCCCAGCCGCGCGACGATCTCCTGCGTGAGCTGCAGCCCGACCAGCGCCACTCCCCGGGCGAGGCTCCACGCGTCGTGCGATTCGTCGGAGCCGTGATCCGCGGCCGGGTGCTCAGGCCCTCGGGCCTGCGTCGCGCTCACCACCTCGGCCGCCAGGGCCGTCGCCTCAGCGTAGAACGCGCTCAGATCTGCGGCCGTGCGCGCGGCCGCCCGCTCGCCTGCGGCGGTCAGTCGGTAGACGCGCTGCCGGCGATCCTGCGCCGAGCGCTCCGATGTCACGAGACCGCGCCCGGTCAGGTCGCGGACGAACGAGAGCGCCTGGCCACGGTCCAGCCCCGTCACCTCGGCGAGGACGGGCACCGTGGCGGGTCCGCGCGACGCCAGGTACTCGAGGGCGAGGAGCTGGCCGTCGTCGATGTAGTCGGTGCCGAAGTGCCGATCGAACACAGCGGTGAAGCCGTTCGCATAGGAGCGGATCGCCTCGACCAGCCGCCAGGACGAGGCGATCTCTCTGCGCCCGGGTGCGTCCATCGCCTCACGGTACCGCCGTGCGGAGGGGTGCCGAACCACGCCGCCGGGAGGACCGCCGCCAGGTCGCGGCGGGCCGCCCGGCTCGACGTCGCTCAGGCGGAGGTCTCGGCCTTCTGCTTCGACTTGCGGGTGCCGTCGAGGTTGTATCGGAACGCGACGAGCATGAGGATCAACGACAGGTACATCGCGACCTGACCGATCGTGGCACCGAGGCCCGAGATGCTCGCCACCGTGGCCTCGCCGCCGACGGCCTTGTTCACCAGGCTTCCCCAGTCCCACAGCGCGTGCATGAGCATCGCGGCCACGAGGCTCCCGGTCACGCGCCGGGTCAGGTAGAAGGTGGATCCGGCCAGGAACGCCGCGAGGATCTGAAACGCCGTCGAGCTCGCCGGCGCACCGAAGGCGATGTTGATGATGTGCAGCAGACCGAACATCAGGCACGTGATGAACCACGAGAGCACCTCACCCACGCTTCCGCGCGCACCGGTGAGCAGGATGCCTCGCGACACCAACTCCTCGGAGAAGCCGACGAGCAGCACGCCCGCGCCAATGGTGAGCACATGGGTCATCTCGAGCGCGCCGAAGTCCGCGCCCGCGAAGGACATCAGGCCGCCGATGGTGAAGATGATCGGCACAATGACGAGCCAGCGCGGCACGTTGCGCGTCCGCTCCCGCAGGGCCGGTCCCCACCAGCCGAGCAGCGACGTGACGATCACCAGGTACGCCGCTCCGACGGCCACCGGGATCAGGATCCCCTCGAGCGCGCTCTGCTGGGTGTCCTGCACCGCCTCGTAGTCGATGTCGAACACGGTCCACATCGCGAAAACGACCGCCATATAGCCGATGAACACCGCGAGCCCGATCCAAAGGTTCGGCTTCACCTTCACATCGATTGACTGAGATTCAGGTTGAGTTGCCATGCGAGTCCCTCCCCCGGACTGCCAGCGAGGCCCAGATGCGTCGCTAATCGAGAACTTACCGACAAGCAACCTATTTGGAAACACGATTTGTCGGATTTGTACACCTGCCAGGCGCAGGAGTCTCGAGCCCGTGGCGCGCACCGCACGTCACCAGCGGACTCGCCTGACCCCCGGCACAGTGTCGTAGCCGCCGCGGCCAGGCCGCACGTCGAAACGCACGCGCCGGTGCCGGTCGCGTAGGCGGCTCCCGGCCCCCTTCGGAAGGCCCCCGGGAGGCCCCGTCCGGCATCGCGCCGGGCGGGGCCTCCAGGGGCATCCGGTGCGCGCCGCGACCGACCTGTGTAAGTATCTGCATATGAATGCAGATAGCGGTGAAGCGCTCGGCCCGGACGACACCTACGTGGAGCTCGCCGTCGAGGTCTTCGCGATGCTGGCCGACGCCACGCGCGTGCGCATCATCCTCGCGCTGCGCGACACCGAACTGCCCGTGAACACACTCGCCGAGGTGGTCGGCAAGTCCCCCGCCGCGGTCTCCCAGCACCTCGCCAAGCTCCGCCTCGCGCGCATCGTCCTCACCCGCCACGAGGGAACCAAGGTGTTCTACCGGCTCGCCGACGAGCACGCCCGCCAACTGGTCGCGGATGCGATCCACCAGGCCGAGCACGCGCTGAGCGAGGCGCCGGCCCACCACCGCGTGACGTACGCGCGCGAGGCGCGCTGATGCTTCGGGTCCTGGGGAACCGCACCTACGCGAGGCTCTTCGCCGCGCAGGTGGTCGCGCTGCTGGGCACGGGCCTGCTCACGGTCGCGCTGGGGCTGCTCGCGTTCGACATCGCCGGCGACCACGCCGGGTCGGTGCTCGGGACCGCGCTGACCATGAAGATGGTCGCGTATGTGGGCGTCGCCCCGATGATCGCGGCCGTGGTGGACCGTCTGCCCAAGAAGACGGTTCTGGTCGCCGCCGACGCGGTGCGGCTCGCGATCGCCGTCGCGTTGCCATTCGTGGACCAGGCGTGGCAGATCTACGTCCTCATCTTCATCCTGCAGTCCGCGTCAGCGACCTTCACCCCGGCCTTCCAGTCGCTGATCCCGGCGGTCCTGCCGGACGCCCGCGACTACACGCGCGCGCTGTCGCTGTCGCGACTCGCGTACGACCTCGAGTCGCTGCTCAGCCCCACCATCGCCGCGGCCCTCCTCACGGTGATCAGCTACCACCACCTCTTCGGCGGCACTGCGGTCGGCTTCGCAGGGTCGGCGGCGCTGGTGCTCGCATCCCGACTGCCGGCGCACGCCGATGCGGGTGGCGGCATGACGTTCTGGCAGCGCCTGCCGCTCGGGGTCACGGTGGTGGCGCGCACCCCCACGCTGCGGTTCCTGATGCTCACCAACGTGGCGGTCGCCGCCGGCACCGCGCTGGTCCTGGTGAACTCCGTGGTCTACGCCCGCGCGGTGTTCGACCGGGACGAGGCCGCCGTCGCCATCGCGCTCGCAGCGTACGGCGTCGGATCGCTCGCGATGGCCTTCGTGATCCCCCGGCTGACCGAGCGCTTCGGCGTGATCCGCACCATGGCCGGTGGCGCCGTCGGCGTGGTCCTCGGGCTCGCGGCGGCCTGGGCGGTCACCGGAGTCGCCGCAGCCTCCGGCCGAGGATGGCCCGCACTGCTCGCCACCTGGGCGCTGCTGGGCGTCTCGACGTCGCTGATGAACACGCCGTCCTCGCGGCTGCTGGCGGACGCCTCGACCCCCGAGAACCGCAACCTCGTCTACACCGCGCAGTTCGCGCTGTCGCACGCGTGCTTCCTGGTCACCTACCCGATCGCGGGATGGATCGGAGCGCGCAGCCTCTCACTGGCGACCGCCGCACTCCTCGCGCTGGCCCTCGCGGCGACGGTGGCGGCGATCGCCTACGCCGCGGCGACCCGACTGCGGACCACGAGCGACGCACCGCCCGTACGTGAACCGGAGCCGGAGCACGAGGACGTCGTCGGGTAGGCGATCGCAAGCGCACAAGGTCGGCCAGCCCGAGGTGTTCTTGCACTACACCCCGTCCGCCTTCGACGCGCAGGGCGCCCTGATCGACGAGCAGGTCAAGGCGATCCTCGAGGGCTTCCTCGCCGCGGCCGTGGCGCACGTCGAGACGCACGCGCCGGTGGCGGTCGCGTAGGCGGTTCCCGGCCTCGTTCGGAAGACCCCCGGGAGGCCCCGTCGGCATCGCGCCGGGCGGGGCTCACCGCTTCAGCTGACTCCGCACGGCGGCTCAGGCCGGAGTCACGCGCCCGCCCGCGGCGACCTTACCTGCGGACTGGCGTCAGCCCTCCTCGCCCATCTGCTCGAAGACCGCGACGGCGTCGTCCGTGTACTCGGGGCACAGCAGGTGCGCGAACAGCGCCCCCGAGACCGCGGATGCGGAGGCGTCCACGGCCTCCTCGGCCGCCGCCTCGTCGTCCGTCAGCGCCGACTCGAACGCGCCGCCGATCAGCGCCTTGGCGAACACGTCGCCGAACGCCTCGCCGTAGGAGGCGCCGTCCTCGACCGCCGAACAGACCATGTCGGCCGCGCTGAGCGCCGGCCCGGCGGCCATCCCGGTCGACCCGTCCTGCTCGATCATCGAGGCGAGCAGGATCTCGCGTCCCGCGCGGTCGAGCTCGTCGGACATGCCCGCGAGCGCGTAGAACTGCGCCTCGGAGAGCCCATCCGGATTGGAGTCGTCGCTCAGCGCCTCCTCGTAGTCCTCCCCGTCGAGCGCAAGCCCCAGGTACTCGCTGCGCTCCTCCGCGGTCAGCGCCAGCGCCGGGGAGTCGGCGATGTCCCAGTCCTCCGTCGGATACTCGGCGGCGATCCGGTCGACGATGGTCTCGACCGCCTCCTCCGCGGTCTCGGACGGGGTCGCCTCCGTTGCCGCCTCGGCCGTCTCGGCCGTCTCTGTGGCGGCCTCGGCCGCCGACCTCGTCGACGCCGCGTCGGGCTCCTCCGCCGAGTCCGACGAGCAGCCCGCCAGGGCGAGTGCGGCCGCCGCAATGGCGGCGAACGAGGTGACGTGCTTCATGCGATCCCCCTAAGGTGACGAATAGGACAATTCTACCGGGCCACCCTCGCCGGAATGCCGCGCCGCCCCTCGCGCGTTCGCCCAGGCATGAGCCCCGAGGCACCGCGATGACCGCGCTGTGGTGGGTCCGGCGCGACGCACGCCTCGCCGACAACCCCGCCCTGCTGTCCGCCCAGGAGGACGGACCGGCCGCCGCGGTCTTCCCGTGGTCCGAGCGCGTCCACCTCTGGTCCGGCCGCCGCCGCGCGCACCTCGCGCGCGCCCTGTGGAGCCTGCGCGAGGACACCGGCGGCGCCCTGGGGATCAGGCGCGGAACCCCGGCCGATGCGGTGCTCGCCGTCGCGCGCGAGTCCGACGCCCGCGTCGTGTGGGCCCAGGCGGAACACTCCCCCGCCGGCCTGGCGGAGCAGGCCGCCGTCGAGGCCGCGCTGGAGGCCGACGGGCGCGAACTGCGGTTGATCGGCTCGCCGTACGCGGTTGCGCCCGGGCGCGTGGCCAAGGCCGACGGCACCGAGTACCGCGTCTACACCCCGTTCTCCAAGGCGTGGCGCGAGCACGGCTGGCGCGCGCCCGCCCCCGACGCGGCCCCGGAGGCCTTCCGCCCCGTCGAGTCCGACGTCGACCTCGACCAGCGCGCGGCCCACGCGGACGCCGAGGACCCCATCGACCCGCGCCCCGAGTTCCGCGAGGCCCGCATCCACGACGCGCTCGCCGACTTCATCGGCGGCGACCTGGACCGCTACAAGGACGAGCGCGACCGCCCCGACCTCGACACCACCTCGCGCCTGTCCATCCCGCTCGCATTCGGCCAGCTCCACCCGCGCACCATCCTCGCCGCAACCGGCCCCCTCCGCTCCGACGCCGCCCGCCGCTTCGAGTCCGAGCTCGCGTGGCGCGAGTTCCACGCCGACGTCCTGTTCCGCCACCCCTCCGCGCTCCGGGAGTCGCTCAACCCCGTGATCCCGGACGATGCATGGGTCACCGGCGACGATGCGGACCTCGCCTTTCGCGAATGGAGGGACGGGCGCACGGGGTTCCCCCTGGTGGATGCGGGCATGCGGCAGCTCGCGCAGACGGGGTGGATGCACAACAGGGTCCGCATGGTGGTCGCGAGCTTCCTGGTCAAGGACCTGCACGTGCCGTGGCAGCGCGGCGCATCGCACTTCCGGCGCGCGCTGCTCGACTACGACCACGCGCAGAACCAGCTCAACTGGCAGTGGGTCGCCGGCACCGGCCGGGACGCGGCCCCGTACTTCCGCGTGTTCAACCCGGACGGCCAGGCCGACCGCTTCGACCCCGAGCGTCGCTACGTCGAGCGCTGGGTGCCGGAGGTCGACACGCCCGCCTACCCGGAGCGCATGGTGGACCACAAAGTCGAGCGCGAGGTGGCGCTCGCCGACTTCCAGCGGGGCAAGGGCTCGGGCTAGGCCCCGACGCCCGGAGCGCCGCCCGTGGAGGTGAGGCGCCGAAGCGCCGTCCGTGCCACCGGCGCCGATGGTCCCGTGTGACCTACCTCACACGCGGGGTACCCTCGCGCCATGGCACACAACGAGGTCGATGTCTGGATGGGCCGCTACGACAACCCCATGCGCGAGGTGGTCGAGCGGGTCCGGCGCATCATGCTCAACGCGGACGACCGCGTCGAGGAGTGCATCAAGTGGCAGGCGCCCACCTTCACCTACCGCGGCAACATCGCGAGCTTCTACCCCAAGGCGAAGAACCACGCGACGCTCATGTTCCACCAGGGCGCGCTCATCCCGGGCACGTTCCCCCACCTGCTGGGCGCGGGCGACACGTCGCGGTCGATGCAGTTCGTCTCGATCGCGGAGGCCGAGGAGCGCCGCGAGGAGCTCACCGCGATCGTCAAGGCCTGGATCGCCCTGCGCGACGCCGCCGCCGAGTAGCCGCCGCCCCGCGCATCACCCCCTTCACGCGTGTCACCTCTCCACACACGAGCGACACTCAGCTACCCGTAGCGCGCACAGATCCGTCAGAAGCGACCACCATCTACCCGCAGCGGTGCGGGTGTGTGGACAGGTGACGCGGTAGGCGTGTGGACAGGTGACGCCGGGGCCGGGCGTCAGGCGGGGAACGCGCCCATCATCACGAAGTTCACCGGGTCGTCCCCATGGCGGCGCGCCTCGACCTGGCGGCGCACCAGGTCCGCGTAGCGGCGGTCGGTGAGCCGCTCCCAGCCGGCCACGTGCGGCACCACGATGCACCCCGGAGCGTCCCACAGGGGATGCCCCTCCGGCAGCGGCTCGGGGTCCGTGACGTCGAGCGCCGCGCGCAGGCGTCCGGCCCGCAGCTCGGCCACCAGCGCGTCCGTGTCGACCACCCTGCCGCGGCCCACGTTGATGAGCAGGGCATCGTCCCTCATCGCCGCGAGGAAGGCCGCGTCGACCAGGCGGTCCGTGGACTCGTCGTGCGGCGTCACGATGACGACCACATCGAAGTCGCCCAGGACCCCCGGAAGCGCGTCGACCGCGTGCACCACGGTGCCGTCGGGCGCGGTGCGCGCGGTGCGGGCCACGCCCTCCACCTCGACCTCGCACGCCCTGAACCGGGCGCCGATCGCCGCGCCGATCGCGCCGTAGCCCACCACCAGCGCACGCGAGTCCGCGAGCTTGGGCGACCAGTAGTCCGGCTCCCACGCGCCGCGGCGCTGGGCGTCGAGGAACTGCGGGAGCCGACGCTGCGACGCCAGGGCGAGCGCCAGGGCCATCTCCGCGACGCGCGTGTCGTGCACGCCCCGCGCGTTCGCGAGCGCCACGCCCGGCGGCACGAACGGGACGGCGTGCTCGAAGCCCGCGGAGGGAAGCTGGATCACCTTGAGGTCGGGGCACTCGGCCAGGCGCCCGTAGACGCGGCGGCCGCCCGTGCCGTGAGGCAGGCACGCGATGGTGACGCGCTCGCGCTCGGCCTCGGGGACCTCGCCCTCGACGGGGTCCCACACGATGGTCCGGGCGTCCTCGCCCAGGTCTCCCAGTGCATCGGCCACGGCCTCGGACGGGACGGCGACGGTGATCATGCGGCCAGTCTGCCAGGCACGCGGGAACCCCGGGCCCGCGTGGACACCGGGCCAGGCGACGCGGCCCGGGCGCCGGGGCTCAGTCCGCGGCGACCGCGCCGGCGGGCACGAGCGGTGTGCCTGCGGGGTCGAGCAGGAGCGGCGCGAAGGCGCGCTCTGCGGCGCCGATGACGCGCAGGTCCCGGCCGAGCGCGGCCGCCCCGAGGAGGGCGCCCTCGGCATCGGGCCGGAACGCCTCCGTCTGCACCACGCGGCCGATCTCCTCCGCGCGGCACTCGTACAGGTCGCCCAGGTAGCCGCCCAGGAGCACCGCGTCGGGGTCGAACGCGCACTCGAGGTTCGCGATCGCCGTGCCCAGAAGCGCGGCCTGGCGGTCGACCTCGCGGGCGACCGCCGCATCGTCCCCCGCGAGCTCGCCCAGCCCACCGGCGACGGCGCCGGTGGAGACGCCGGCGACCTCCGCGAGCCGCGCGGCGCTCACCTCGGTCTCGAGGCAGCCGCGACGGCCGCAGCTGCACTCGCGACCGGGCGTGCGCACGAGCATGTGGCCGAACTCGCCGCCATAGCCGCGCCCGCCCCGGAGCATGACGCCTCCGACGAGGGCGGCGCCGCCGATGCCGGACGACGAGCCGTTGAGAAACACCACGTTGTCGGCGCCGCGGGCCGCGCCGAAGCTCCACTCGGCGCGCAGGCCCAGGTTCGCGTCGTTGCCGACCGCGACGGGGACGCCCAGGGGCTCGGCGAGGCGGGCGCCGAGCGGCTCGCGGCGCCACCCGAGGTGCGCGGCGTGGACCACCGTGCCGCCGTCCGCGTCGACGAGCCCGGGCACCGCGACCGCCGTGCCCACCACCCGCTCGACCGGGCTCCGGCGCAGGAGGGCCCGGGCCTCCTCGACCATGGCGTCGGCCGCGAGCGCCGGCGTCGGCGCCTCGTCGAACGCGCGCCGCCGCCGCGCGAGCACCGTCCCGTCGAGCGCGACCAGCGCGCTGTCGAGGCCGTCGATGTCGGGATGGAACGCGATCGCCGCCACCTCCCGGCGGATGCGGACGATCAGGCTGGGGCGCCCCACCGCGCCGGTCTCCGCGGAGGCGTCCTCGACCACGAGCCCCAGGTCCGCGAGCTCCGCGACCAGCCCGCCGATGGTCGACCGATTGAGGCCGGTGTCCCGCGTGAGTTGGGCACGCGTCAACGGGCCGCGGTAGTGGACGGCCGTGAGCAGCGCGGAGAGGTTGTTCCGGCGGGTGTGATCGTTCCGCGACCCGCGAGGCGCGGCCACGCGCGGGGCGCGCAGGTCCGGCGTGTCGCCGGCGACGCGCGCGGCGGCGCCCAGCAGCGCATCGTCCATCTCCCGCGCCTCTCGCGCCACCATGCCTCCTCGCACCATCGGGGGATCCCCGCCCGCCGGTCGCCGCCGGCGGTGCTCGCCAGTATGCCGCGCCGGCGCCGCGGCGACGACGCCCGATCCCGCTCCCCACTCGAGGGCACGGGGTTTCACCCGGAATGCGCCGGTTCGCACGCAGGATCCGCGCGAATCGGCGCCGGCCGGTCCGCTCGCGTTGACACGGGCCCCGCCGCCAGATATGTTTTCGGTGTCAACATATCAAGGAAGATAGGAGCGCCGCCATGGCCCCCACTCCCACCCCCGCCGACAAGTTCACCTTCGGTCTGTGGACCATCGGCTGGAACGCTCAGGACCCCTTCGGCTCCGCCACCCGCGGCCCCGTCGACGCCGTCGACGCCATCCACAAGCTCTCGGAGCTGGGCGCGTACGGCATGACCTTCCACGACGACGACCTGTTCCCGTTCGGCTGCTCGGACGCGGACCGCCGCGCCGCGATCGACGCGCTCAAGAAGGCGTGCGACGAGACCGGGATGACCATCCCGATGATCACCACCAACACCTTCTCGCACCCGGTGTTCAAGGACGGCGGCGTCACCTCCAACGACCGCGACGTGCGCCGCTTCACCATCCGCAAGATCCTGCGCAACATCGACCTGGCCGCTGAGCTGGGCGCCAAGACCTTCGTCATGTGGGGCGGCCGCGAGGGCGCCGAGTACGACTTCTCGAAGGACATCCGCGTCGCGCTCGAGCGCTACCGCGAGGCCGCCAACGTCTTCGGCGCGTACGTGCTGGAGAAGGGCTACGACCTCAAGTTCGCGATCGAGCCCAAGCCGAACGAGCCCCGCGGCGACATCCTGCTCCCCACCGTGGGCCACGCGCTCGGCTTCATCGAGACGCTCGACAACCCCGAGCTGGTGGGCCTCAACCCCGAGGTGGGCCACGAGCAGATGGCCGGCCTCAACTTCACCGCCGGCATCGCGCAGGCGCTGTACCAGGGCAAGCTGTTCCACATCGACCTCAACGGCCAGCGCGGCATCAAGTACGACCAGGACCTGGTATTCGGTCACGGCGACCTCATCAACGCGTTCTCGCTGGTCGACCTGCTCGAGAACGGCGGTCCCGAGGGCGGCCAGGCCTACACCGGCCCCCGCCACTTCGACTACAAGCCCTCGCGCACCGAGGACATCGACGGCGTGTGGGCCTCCGCCGAGGCGAACATGCGCATGTACCTCCTGCTCAAGGAGCGCGCCGCGGCCTTCCGCGCCGACCCCGAGGTGCAGGAGGCCATCGAGGCCACCCGCCAGCACGAGCTCGCGCAGACCACGCTGGCCGAGGGCGAGTCCGTCGCGGACCTGCTCGCCGACACCTCCGCCTACGAGGACTTCGACGCCGACGCGTACTTCGACGCCAAGGGCTTCGGCTTCGTCCGCCTGCAGCAGCTGGCCGTCGAGCACCTCATGGGCGCTCGCTGAGCCTCACCGCTTCACCCCCTCGCCGATGCCCGGTCGCCGTTCCTCCTTACGGCGGCCGGGCATCGGCCCTTGTGGGGGCCCTTCGGCCCCCCGTTCCGCTCTTGTCCCCCACCTCCCCCGCATCCCCCGCATATCTATTCCACTGACTAGAAAGGACGCGCGATGACGCTCGTCGCCGGCGTCGACTCCTCGACGCAGAGCTGCAAGGTGGTCGTTCGCGACCTCGAGACCGGCGAGGTGGTGCGCACCGGCCGCGCCTCGCACCCCGACGGCACGTCCGTGCACCCCGACCGCTGGTGGGACGCGCTCCTCGCCGCCATCGCTGACGCTGGCGGCCTCGCCGACGTGGCCGCCGTGTCCATCGGCGGCCAGCAGCACGGCATGGTCGCGCTCGACGCCGCCGGCGAGGTGGTGCGCGACGCGCTGCTGTGGAACGACACCCGCTCGGCGGGCGCGGCCGCGGACCTGATCGCCGAGTTCGGCGCCCAGGCACTGGCGGAGCGCACGGGCCTGGTGCCCGTCGCATCGTTCACCTCCACCAAGCTGCGCTGGCTGCGCGACGCGGAGCCGGACAACGCCGCCCGCGTCGCCGCCGTCGCCCTCCCCCACGACTGGCTGACCTGGCGCCTGCGCGGGTACGGGCCCGTCGCATCGTCCCCCCTCGGGCCGGTCCTCACCGAGCTCACGACGGACCGCTCGGACGTCTCCGGCACCGGCTACTGGAACCCCGCCACGGGCGTATACGACCGCGACCTGCTGATCGCCGCGCTGGGGCACGATGCGGTGGTGCCGCGCGTGCTCGGGCCCGGCGAGTCCGCGGGTGGTTCCGTCTGGCTCGACGGCGCCGAGCTCGCCTGCGTCGTGGGCCCCGGCGCGGGCGACAACGCCGCCGCCGGGCTGGGCCTGGGCGCGACCGTGGGCGACGTGGTCGTGTCGCTGGGCACCTCGGGCACCGTCTTCGCCGTGACCGCGTCCGGGTACGCGGACGCCACGGGCATCGTGGCGGGCTTCGCCTCCGCCTCGGGCGAGCACCTGCCCCTCGTGTGCACGCTCAACGCGTCCCGCGTGCTGGACGCCTTCGCGCGCGTCCTGGGCGTGGGCTACGACGAGCTGGGCGACCTCGCCATGGCTGCCGCGCCTGGCGCCGACGGCCTCACCCTGGTCCCCTACTTCGAGGGCGAGCGCACCCCCAACCTCCCCGACGCGACCGCGACCCTGTCCGGCATGACCCTCGCGAACACCACGCGGGAGAACATGGCGCGCGCCGCAATCGAGGGCATGCTCGCCGCGCAGGCGGTGGGCATGGACGCGATCCTGTCCGCGGGCGTGGAGGCCAAGCGCGCGCTCCTGGTGGGCGGCTCGGCGCAGAACTCCGCCGTGCAGGCCATCGCGGCCCAGGTGTTCGACGTGCCCGTCGAGGTGCCCGAGCCCGGCGAGTACGTCGCCGCGGGTGCGGCCGTGCAGGCGGCGTGGGCGCTGACCGGCGAGCGCCCGACGTGGCCGCTCGCGGTGGTCGCGGCGCCCGCTCCGGACACGCGCCCGGAGATCATGACGTCCTACCGCGAGGCCGCGGGGGCGTACCTGGGCTGATTGCCCCGCCCTTCACGTCACCTGTCCACCCGTCCCGTCACCTGTCCACACACCCCGACCCGAATGGGTACGTGGTGGTCGCTTTCCGCGAGTCGCTGCGCCCCACGGGTAGCTGGTTGTCGTTCGTGTGTTGACAGGTGACGGCGGGCAGGTGCCGGCGGGACAGGCGCCGCGCCCGGGACCCCGGCTCACTACGATCGAACCAGCCGTTCGACGAAAGGGGCCGCCATGCCCGTGTACGAGATCACCGACAAGGTCCGGGGCCTGATGCCCGGCGTCATCGCGGACCTCGAGGAGCTCATCTCGATCCCCTCGGTCGCGTTCCCGGGCTACCCCGCGGAGCCGGTCGAGCGGATGGCGCAGCGCACGCTCGAGCTGGTCCGCGAGGCCGGCTTCGCGGACGCCCGGCTCATGGACGTACCGTGGGGCTACCCGCCCATCTACGGCGAGATCCCCGGCCCTCCCGGCTCCCCCACCGTGGTGCTCTACGCGCACTACGACGTGCAGCCCGCGCCCGAGTCGCAGGGCTGGACCTCCGAGCCGTTCACCCCCACCCGCAAGGACGACGGCCGCATCTACGGCCGCGGCGCCTCCGACGACAAGAGCGGCATCGCGACCCACCTGGGCACCCTGCGCGCGCTCGAGGGCAACCCGCCGTGCACGCTGCGCATCATCCTCGAGGGCATGGAGGAGACGGAGTCCAACCTCGAGGAGTTCGTCGAGGCGCACCCCGACCTGTTCGACTGCGACCTGTTCCTCATCACGGACATGGGCAACCTCGAGGTGGGCGAGCCCGTCCTCACCACCGCCCTGCGCGGCGACGTGTCCTGCACCGTCACGGTCCGCACGCTCGAGCACCCGCTCCACTCGGGCGTCTTCGGCGGCCCCGCGCCGGACGCGATGATGGCGCTCGCGCGCCTGCTCAGCTCCCTGGTGGACGATGCAGGGGACGTGGCCGTCGAGGGCGTCACCGGCGGCGTGTGGGACGGTGGGGACGTGCGGGAGTCCGACTTCCGGGCGTCGGCCGATCTGCTTCCCGGGGTGTCGCTGACCGGCACCGGGAGCGTGGGCGACCGCCTGTGGGGCAAGCCCTCGATCAACGCGATCGGCGTGGACATCACCTCGATCGACGCGTCCTCCAACGTGCTCCACCCGGAGGCGTCGGCGAAGGTCTCCATGCGCATCGTCCCTGGTTCCGAGCCCGAGGAGGAGCTCGCCGCCCTGGTGCGCCACCTCGAGACCCACGCGCCGTGGGGCGCCCAGGTCGAGGTGACGCCGGCGAAGGCGGCGCCCGGCTTCGTGTGCGCGACCGACGGCCCGGCCGTGGCCGCGGCGCGCGAGGCGATGGCGGAGGCGTTCGGCCGGCCGGTGGGCGAGGCGGGCTGCGGCGGGTCGATCCCGCTGCTGCGCACGCTGCAGTCGGTGGCGCCCGAGGCCGAGTTCGTGCTGTGGGGGCCCGAGGACGTCGCCGGGTCGCGCATCCACGCCTCGGACGAGAGCGTCGACCCCGAGGAGATCGAGCGGATGGTCGTCGCGCAGGTGCTGCTGCTCCAGAAGCTGGGCGGCTGAGCTCGAGGCGGGCCGGGGCCGTGCGACTCCGGCCCGCGTGACCAACGTCACGTCAAATCTGCGCAAAGTCGACGCCGACCGCCGGTAGTGTGATCACACGGATATCGAGGCGACACGACCCCCACGCACCGTCGCGTGACGGGACCCGGCCCCTCGGATCTGTTGCGGCGCGCGACGCGCCGTCCTCGCGGCTCGGACATCCTCCGATTCGCGGGTGCAGCGCGTCGCATGCCGCCACGTCAGACAACGCAGCCAGACGGACGGACCGACCCTTGACCACCACGCTTCCCAGCATCGACTGCATGACCGCCCTGCGCCGGTCGTCGCGGATCCTCGCCGACGAGTTCTCGGGCTCCGTGGGCGCCACCCGCATCCACCAGGAACTGGTCGCGGCGTACACCTGGCTCGCGCCGGGCGCGCCGATCAAGGCGTTCCTCCCCCTGCTCGCCGAGCGCGAGGCACGCGAGGCGCTGAGGGCCTTCGCGAGCCGCGAGGTGGGCTTCGACGCGAGCCCGCGCGTGCATGTGTCCGCGGAGGCCGCGCACCACGCCGCGAGGTACCTGCTCGCGGCGTAGCGAGGGCGCGGGGAACGCGGGAGTGCACACGACGCCCCGCCTTGGTGGACACCCCGCACGGATTGTCGCGCGACGCGCCGGTGGCCAACCCCGAGACGGGGCCGATCACCGGCGTGTCCCTGCCGAGTCCGTGCGGAGTGTCCATGAGGGCGGGGCGTCTTGCCGTCCTTCTTGGAAACGACGTGACATGAATCACGCCGCAAATGCACGGTGGTGCCGAAAACCGGACGTAGGGTCATTACCAGGACATCGCAGTCCGGAGGCCCCGCCGCCAGCGGGGTTCGAAGGACGGCGACGTCCCAGCACAGCCCCCACGTGGCGCGAGAACACGCCGCGTCCGCACCTTGGACCACCAGGTCCACCGGCGGGCCCGACGTGTCCGCGTGCCGCATCGTCCACCGAAGACGCCAGACGAATGGATCCGATCATGACCACCACGCTCACCCGCATCGACCGCACCGCCGCCCTGAGCCGCTCCACCGAGCGCCTGGTCGCGGAGTTCGAGGGCGAGGTCCCCGCCGCCCGCGTGAGCGAGACGCTCGCCGCCGCGTACGTGCACCGCTCCGCCCACGCGACCATCCACGGCTTCCTGCCGCTGCTCGCCGAGCGCGAGGCCCGCGCCGCCCTCAACGCCCAGGTGCAGGAGCTGCACCCGCAGCCCGAGCTCGAGACCATCTACGCGCCGCAGCCCGCCGCGGCCCCGCGCCTGTCCTTCGACGGGCGCCCGCGCGCCGGCGCCCCGGTCGAGCGCATGAACCCCACGTGGGCGACCGCGAAGATGACCATCTTCTGAGCGGACACCGGTCCGTCCTGCCCGCGCGCCTCACGGACACTGCGCACGGACTGAGGCCCGACACGCCGATGGCCGGCCCCGTTTCGGGGCCGGCCATCGGCGTGTTGCTGGAGAATCCGTGCGGAGTGTCCAATGCGGGGCCCGGGACGCGCGGGACGGCGGGACGCTAGCCCTCCACCCCCGCGCGCTGGAGGATGATCTCGCGGACGCGGCCCGCATCGGCCTGGCCCCGGGTCGCCTTCATCACGGCGCCCACGATCGCGCCGGCGGCCTGGACCTTGCCGTCCTGGATCTTGGCGAGGACGTCGGGCTGGGCGGCCAGGGCATCGTCCACCGCCTTCTCCAGCGCGGAGTCGTCGGACACGACCTCGAGGCCGCGGGCGGCCACGACCTCCGCGGGCGAGCCCTCGCCCGCGAGGACGCCCTCGAGCGCCTGGCGCGCGAGCTTGTCGTTGATCTTGCCGGAGTCGATGAGGCCCTGGAGCTCGGCGACGGCGGCCGGGGTCACCGGCAGCGCGGCCAGCGCGACCTCGCGGTCGTTGGCCACGCGCGACAGCTCGCCCATCCACCACTTGCGGGCGGCCTGGGCGGTGGTGCCGGCGGCGATGGTCTCCGCGATGAGGGACAGGGCATCGGCCGCGACCACGTCGCGCATCTCGAGGTCAGCGAAGCCCCACTCCTCCTGGAGACGGGCGCGCATCTTGGCGGGGTGCTCGGGGATGGTGCCGCGCAGCTCCTCGACCCACGCGCGCGCGGGCTCGACGGGCAGCAGGTCGGGCTCCGGGAAGTAGCGGTAGTCCTCCGCCTCCTCCTTGGAACGGCCCGGCGTGGTGGACAGGGTGTCCTCGTGCCAGTGGCGGGTCTCCTGGACGACCGGCTTGCCGGCGAGCAGGAGCGACGCCTGACGAGCCGCCTCGTAGTGGACGGCTCGCTCGATCGCGCGCAGCGAGTTCACGTTCTTGGTCTCGGAGCGCTTGCCGAAGGGGACGTCGTCCTGCGACTCCCCCGCCGCCGGCTTTGGGCGCAACGACAGGTTGACGTCCGCGCGGACCGAGCCCTGCTCCATGCGGCCGTCGGAGATGCCCAGCGCCCGCACGTAGTCGCGGATGGTGGCCACGTACGCGCGCGCCACCTCCGCGGTGCGCGCGCCCATGCCCGTGATGGGCTTGGTGACGATCTCCACGAGCGGCACGCCGCCGCGGTTGTAGTCGACCAGCGAGTAGTCGGCGCCCTGGATGCCGCCGGTGCCACCCACGTGGGTGTTCTTGCCGGCGTCCTCCTCGATGTGCGCGCGCTCGATGCCGATCTCCACGACCGTGCCGTCGTCGAGCACCACGTCGAGGGAGCCCTCGTAGCAGGTGGGCTCGTCGTACTGCGAGATCTGGTAGTCCTTCGCGAGGTCCGGGTAGAAGTAGTTCTTCCGGGCGAAGCGCGAGGACTCGCGGATCGAGCAGCCGAGCGCGAGACCCAGGCGGACCGCCGACTCGACGGCCTTCTCGTTGGTGACGGGCATGGCGCCCGGCAGGCCCAGGCACACGGGGCAGACCTGGGTGTTGGGCTCCGCGCCGAACTCGTTGGCGCAGCCGCAGAACATCTTGGTCCTGGTGTTGAGCTCGACGTGGACCTCGATGCCGAAGACCGGGTCGAACTCCTCCATGGCCTGCTCGTACGTCATGGTGGTCATGCGGTCACCTCCGGGGCCTGGGCGGTCAGCGGGCCGCCCCAGTCGGCCGTGAGCGACGCCTCCAGCGCCGCGCCGATGCGATAGAGCCGGGCGTCCTCGTGCGCCGGCGCGAGGATCTGGAAGCCGGCGGGCAGCCCGTCCTCGGGCGCGAGGCCCGCGGGGAGGGACATGCCGGGGATGCCGGCGAGGTTCGCGGGGATGGTCGCGATGTCGTTGAGGTACATCGCCATCGGGTCGTCCACCCGCTCGCCGATCTTGAACGGCGTCGTGGGCGTCGTGGGCGACACGAGCACGTCGCACTGCTCGAACGCGGCCGCGAAGTCGCGCTGGACCAGCGTGCGCACCTTCTGCGCCGAGCCGTAGTAGGCGTCGTAGTAGCCGGCGGACAGCGCGTAGGTCCCCAGGATGATGCGGCGCTTGACCTCGTCGCCGAAGCCCTCGGCGCGCGTCGCGAGCATCGTCTTCTCGACGGTGTCCTTCTCCACGCGAAGGCCGAAGCGCACCGAGTCGAACTTGGCCAGATTGGACGACGCCTCCGAGGGCAGGATCACGTAGTACGCGGCCAGCGCGTACTCGAACGACGGGCAGGAGACCTCGACGACCTCCGCGCCCATGCCGCGCAGGCGCTCGAGCGACTCGTCGAAGCGCTGCTTGACGCCGTCCTGGAAGCCTCCGTCGACGCCGGAGAGCTCCTTGACCACGCCGATGCGCACGCCGGTGAGGTCCATCCGCGCGCCCACGAGGGCGGCGTCGACGCAGCCCGGCACGGGCTCGGGCAGCGAGGTGGCGTCGTTGACGTCGTGGCCGCCCATGACCTCGTGGAGGAGGGCGGTGTCCATGACGGTGCGTCCGCACGGGCCCAGCTGGTCCAGGGACGATGCGAGGGCGATGGCCCCGAAGCGGCTCACCCCGCCGTAGGTGGGCTTCACGCCCACGGTGCCGGTGACCGAGGCGGGCTGGCGGATCGAGCCGCCCGTGTCCGAGCCGATCGCCAGGGGCGCCTCGAAGGCCGCGAGCGCCGCGGCCGAGCCGCCGCCGGAGCCGCCCGGGATGCGGTCGAGGTCCCACGGGTTGCGGGTGGGGCCGTAGCCGGAGTGCTCGGTGGACGAGCCCATGGCGAACTCGTCCATGTTGGTCTTGCCCAGGATGGGCATGCGCGCCTCGCGGATCTTGCGGGTCACCGTCGCGTCGTACGGGGGCATCCAGCCCTCGAGGATGCGCGAGCCGGCCGTCGTGGGCAGGCCCTGCGTGACGAGCACGTCCTTGACCGCGATGGGCACGCCGGCCAGGCGCGGGAGTTCCTTGCCGGCCGCGCGGTCCTCGTCGACGGCGCGCGCGGTCGCGAGCGCGCCCTCGGCGTCGATGTGGAGGAAGGCGTGGACGGGCCCGTCGATCTGCCCGATGCGGTCCAGGTGGGCCTGGGTGAGCTCGACGGAGGTGACCTCGCCGGCGGCGAGCGCGTCGGCCATGCGGGCGGCGGTGGCCCGGGTCCAGTCGGTGGTGGTCATCAGGCCTCCTCCCCCAGGATCTGGGGCACGCGGAAGCGCCCGTCCTCGGCGTCGGGCGCGGCGGCGAGGGCGGCGTCCTGCGCGAGCGACGGGCGGACCTCGTCCTCGCGGTGCACGTTGCTCATGGGGATCGGGTGGCTCGTCGCGGGCACGTCCTCGCCGGCGACCTCGGCCACCTTGGCGACGGCGTCCACGATCACGGCGAGCTGGCCCGAGAGGCGGTCGAGGTCCTCATCGGTCATGTCGATGCGCGCGAGCCCCGCAAGGCGCGCCACATCGGAGCGGTCGAGTTGTGACATGGGCCCGAGTCTAGTTGCCCGAGTCCCATGCGCCGCCGTGCGGAGGGACGCTCAGTGCCACTTGAGCCGATGCGCGACGCGCGCTCCGCTGGGGTCGGCCCGGATTGGCCCCGATCCAGCTGTCGGTGCCTTCGTGGAGAATGAGGAAATGAGCACGGAAACCCCCATCGGAGACTCCGAGGCGCGCCTTCTGGCCTCGCGCCCGAGCCATGACATGGACATCGCACGCGAGGTCCGCGAGATCATCGACCACATGCTCGGAGACGGGCGCTCGGTCATCGCTCCGACGGTAGCGATCTGGACTTCGGAGACCGCCGAGAAGCTTCGCGCACGTGTGGGCGACAACCCGCTCGTCGGGACTGGCGCGACACAGTGGGAGAAGCTCGATCAGCAACTCCGCGGCGCGGAGCGCGCGGTGGTCCTACTGGCGGCCGAGCTCGTGTTCCTGCGCGAGCACCTCATGCGCTCCTCCCTGCCCAAAACTCGTCGGGAGCATGTCGAGCGCGTGCTGGAGCACCTGGACGCCCCTGCGAGCATCCCCGAGTCGATGGGTGCCTGGCTGTCGCGTCCCAAGGGGGTGGCCGGACTCGAGCCGGGGCCGTGGTTCCACGGCTCGCTCTACCTTCACCTCATCTGGGCCTCGACCTTCGTCCGGCACTGGGGCGGCGTCTCGGAGGCGGAGAGGCAGGCGGCCCGTCAGGACCCGTGGGAGCTCCAACGAGTCATGCTGGAGTCCGGTGAGGACCGTGCCGACATGCGCAACGTTCTGCAATACCTCGCCTTTCCCGATTTCTACGAACCGATCTCTTCGGCCGGCATGAAGAAGCAGATCCGGGACGGGCTCGCCACCAGGATCGGCGGGGCCACCGGCAACGATCCGGTGTCGCTCGACCGCGACCTCATGGAGATCCGCTCGAATCTGGCGCAATCCGTCGAGGGCCCGTTCCATTTCTGGTCTCCGGGCGTGCGGGAACTCTGGGATGAATCCGCCGTGGCAGCGGGGCCTGTCGACCCCTCCCCCACGTCGGCACCCGAGCCGCGCACTCGTCGCTATTGGCTCTACTCGCCGGGTGCGCAGGCATCAGAGTGGAGTGACTTCTCAGCCCACGGCATCATGGCGATCGGGTGGCCGGAGCTCGGGAATCTCGCACCGTACGAGACCCGCGACGCAATCCGGCAGGCGCTGTCGGCGTCGCCGGATGGCGGCTCAATGAAGAACGACGTCTTGGCGCTGTGGCAGTTCCAGCACGAGATCGCCGTTGGCGACATCGTCTTCGCCAAGCGCGGAAGGCGGGAGATCGTGGGCCGCGGCGAGGTGACGTCCGACCCGCGCTACGAGCCCGAGCGCGCGGCATTCCCGCACGTGCGCTCGGTGAACTGGACGCACGTTGGCACGTGGGCGCACCCCGGTGATGCAGTCACGAAGACCCTGACCGACATCACTGCCGACGTCGACTACGTGGAGAGGCTTGAGTCGCTCGTGACGGGTGACGACGAGCCGATCGAGGTGAACGAGCCCGTCACTCCCATTCCCCCCTACGACCGGGAGTCATTCCTGCGCGAGGTCTACGTGGCCGACAGCGACTACGACAGGCTCTGCATGCTGCTCTCGCGCAAGAAGAACGTGGTGCTCGCGGGACCGCCTGGCGTGGGAAAGACGTTCGCGGCCAAGCGCCTGGCCTACTCGATCATGGGCAGGAAGGACCCCAGCAGGGTCCAGATGGTCCAGTTCCACCAGAGTTACTCGTACGAGGACTTCATGATGGGATACCGCCCGACGGAGTCCGGGGCATTCACCCTGACGGAGGGGCCCTTCTATCGATTCTGCGAGAGGGCACGCGCAGACGACCCCGACCGCCCGTACTTCTTCATCATCGACGAGATCAACCGCGGCAATATCTCCAAGATCTTCGGTGAACTGCTCATGCTCATCGAGGCGGACAAGCGCGGACAGGACCTGCGCCTCCTCTACAAGAACGAGACCTTCTCCGTGCCAGCCAACGTCCACATCATCGGCATGATGAACACGGCCGACCGGAGCCTCGCGGTTCTCGACTACGCGCTGCGACGACGGTTCGGGTTCTTCGACATGAATCCGGGCTTCACCTCGCTCGGCTTCGTTCGGTGGCAGCGCGAGGCGGACAGTCCCGCCCTCGACCGCCTTGTCCAAACGGTCATCGACCTCAACCACGCGATCGCGAACGATCCAGCGCTCGGCCGGGGTTTCGCCGTCGGCCACAGCTACCTCTCGTGCCCGACCGAGACGGACCCCAATGAGTCGTGGCTCTACTCGGTGGTCGAGGACGAACTCATCCACCTGCTGGAGGAATACTGGTTCGACGAGCCGGCGACGGCCGCGGAGTGGGCGGGCAGGCTTCGCGCGGCCATCGCATGAGCGGCTCCCCGGTAGCGATCCGCAACGTGTACGTCATGCTGGCATACGCGTTCGGGGCGATCCGCGCCGAAGGCACCGACGCCGTCGCCTCCGAAAGGTTTGACCACCTTCACGACCTGCTGGCGGAGATCCTCCTGCGTGGCGTAGGTGCGCAGGTCAAGCGCGGACTGCATCGCGACTATCTGCACCGCCACGAGCCCCTCGCCACAGTCCGGGGCCGAATAGACGTCAACCGCACCATCGCCACGAGATCTACGACCCGGGGCCAACTCGTCTGCGGCTTCGATGAGTATGCGGCGGACACGCCGCACAACCGCGCACTGAAATCGGTGCTCGTGCTCCTCATCCGCCATGGAAGCGTCAGCCCCGACCGGAAGGCGGCGCTCCGCAGGCTGCTGCCGTACCTGGACACTGTCACGCTCGTCGCGCCGTCGTCGATCCGATGGAACGCTCTCACCTACCATCGCGCGAATGCCAACTACCGAATGTTGCTCGGCGCCTGCGAATTCATCGTCAAGGGGCTCCTGCCCGCACGCGGGTCAGGGGCCACCAGGCTCGCATCGTGGGTGTCCGATGAGGCCATGAGCGGCCTCTACGAGCGCTTCCTGCGCGAGTACTACCGGGTCCACCACCCCGGGCTCGCGCCGGGCGCGCCCACCGTCCGCTGGGACATCGACCAGCCGACCACGAAGCACGGACAACTACCCATGATGCGCACCGACGTGACCCTTCGCCGCGGCAGCCAAACGCTCATCATCGACGCGAAGTACTACTCCAGTTCTCTTCAGTCCGGGGCGTGGGGCAAGTCCACCGTCCATTCCGCACACCTCTACCAAATCCTTGCCTACGTGAAGAACGAGGACGTCCGCAGGGACGGTTCCGTGAGCGGCCTGCTCCTGTACGCCCGGACCGACGCCCCGGCACAGCCCGACCTCGACGTCGCGATCCAGGGCAACCGCATCGGAGCGAGGTCGCTTGACCTTGACCGCCCCTGGCAGGAGATCGCCGCGCAACTCGAGGACGTTGTCAGTTGGCTCGAGGGCTGACGACGCCTCCCGTGCGGTGAACCGCAGGTTTGGTCGGGCCTAGTTTGGGGGCCGGCCGGATGCGCTCCCTCCACCGCGCGTCACTCCTCCACACACCTCGGGCCGTAACCGGGCCGTAGACCGCCGAATCCGCCCCGACACGCCGACGACACGCCGAGCCCCGTGTGGAGGGGTGACATTTTGTGTGGAGGGGTGACGGGCTGCCGGCGCAAAGTCCGCCGGTCAGGGCTCCCAGGAGTAGCCCAGCAGCCGGATCCCCTCGACCCCGCGCGCGGCGGCCTCCTCCGAGCTCACCTTGGTGACGCTGCCGTCCGCGTTGTCGATCACCAGCCAGTCGAGGTCCTTGCGGCGGGTGAAGCCCATGCTCTCGTAGAGGCGGTGGGCGGCGTGCATGGTGTCCATGGTGGACAGGACGATGCGCGGGGCGCCGCGCTCGACCGCCCGGTCCATCGCGGCGCGGGCGAGTTCGCGGCCGATCCCGCGGCCGCGCTCGATGGGTGACACCGCGAGCATGCGGAGCTCGTACTCCCCGTTGGTGGCGAGTTCGATGAAGGAGCTGCCGGGCGGCACGAGGGTGATGGTGCCCACGATGGATCCGGAGCCGGCGCCGTCGATCATGGCGAGCAGGTCGGCGTCGCGCGCGCGGGCACCCGCGTCCCGCAGCTGCGGGAGGTACGGATGCGCATGATCGACGAGCCCGTCGGCGAGGTAGGCGAGGGCGGTGAGCTCTCCGATCTCCTGAAGTCGTGACTTCTCATCGGGAGCCACCACCCTCACCGATGTCACAGGGGACCCTCCCGACCCTCGGGCCGCCGGTCCCAGTGGGGCGTCGACGTCGACGACGGCGTCCCTTCGCTGGGGTCCGGCTCCTGTCCGGTGGGTCCGCGACCCGCGGCCGGGTCGGGGTGGTGGGGCTCCGGTGGCGTGTGCTCCCGGCCGCGCCGCATCGCGTTGACGACGAGCATGACGACGACGGCCAGGGCAGCGAGACCGGCGACGATGCCGATGATCCCGGTGGTGTCCATGACTCCTCCAGAAGACTCCGCTGAGTCTCCACCTTCAGGGTACGCGCGACCGCTCCCCGGGACCACAGCGCTCCGCCCGATCGCCCAGGGACGATGCACGGGCCGGGTGGGGCGCGAACACTCCAGGGACGACGCCCGCCTGGGCCCCTACTCGCCCAGGGCCTCCGGGCCACCCTCGAGCAGCCGCCCGAATGCGGCCTCGTCGAGCACGCGCACGCCCAGGTCCTCCGCCTTGGCGAGCTTCGAGCCGGCGTTCGCCCCGGCGACCACGAAGTCGGTCTTCTTGGAGACGGACCCCGACGGCTTGCCGCCGCGCGACGCGATCGCCTCCTTGACGGACTCGCGCGTGTAGCCCTCGAAGGAGCCGGTGGCGACGATGGTGAGGCCCTCGAGGGTCCGCGCGACGGACTCGTCGCGCTCGTCGACCATGCGCACGCCGGCGGCGGCCCAGCGCTCGACGATGTCGACGTGCCAGGGCACCTCGAACCACGCGCGCACGGACTCGGCGATGGTGGGACCCACGCCGTCGATGGCCGCGAGCCGCTCCTCGGAGGCCTCGCGGATGGCGTCCATGGACCCGAACTCGGCCGCGAGCGCGCGCGCCGAGACCGGCCCCACGTGCCGGATCGACAGGGACACGAGCACGCGCCACAGCGGCTGCGCCTTGGCCTTCTGGAGCTCCTCGAGCAGCGTGAGCGCCTGCTGGGAGGGCTCGACGACGGTGACGTCCTTGCGCAGCCCGGCCTTGCGCCGCTCGGCCGCCGTCATCCCGGCCGCCTCCGGCGGGTAGTCGAGACGGGTCTTCTGGAAGGGGGCGCGCCGCCGCTCGGCGCCGTCGTCGTCGACCTTGGGCAGTCCGGTCTCCGCGTCGCGGACCACCACCTCGATGGGCACCAGGTCCTCGAGGGCGAGGTCGAACAGCCCCGCCTCGGTGCGCAGCGGCGGCACCTCCGGCACGGCCGGCTGCGTGAGCGCGGCCGCGGTCACCTCGCCCAGCGCCTCGATATCGAGGCCGCCGCGCGAGCCCACGTGCTCGAGCCGGCCGCGCACCTGCGCGGGGCACGACTCGGCGTTGGGGCAGCGCAGGTCCACGTCGCCCTCCTTCATGGCCCGCAGCTCCGTGCCGCACTCGGGGCACTCGGCGGGCATGACGAACTCCGCGCGCGGGTACCCGTCGCCCTCGGCCGCCGGCACGGGCCCCAGGATCTCGGGGATGACGTCGCCGGCCTTGCGCAGCACCACCACGTCGCCCAGGCGCACGCCCTTGGCGCGGACCACGTCCTGGTTGTGCAGCGTCGCCGAACGCACGGTGGACCCCGCGACGGCCACCGGCTCCATCACCGCGTACGGCGTCGCACGCCCGGTGCGCCCCACGCCCACCCGGATCTCGAGCAGCCGCGTGTGCACCTCCTCCGGCGGGAACTTGTACGCGAGCGCCCACCGCGGCGCCCGGCTGGTGCTGCCCAGCCGGCGCTGCGCGTCGCGCGCGTCCACCTTGAGCACCGCGCCGTCGATCTCGTGCACCAGGTCGTGCCGGCGGCGCTCCAGGTCGCGCAGGTAGGCGGCGACCTCGTCGAGCCCGGTCACCACGCGCGCGTGCTCGCTCACGGGCAGGCCCCAGTCCGCGAGCATCGCGTACACGCCGTGCTGGGTCTCGGCCCGCGGGTCCGGCTCGACCGCGCCCCACTCGAGCGCGCCGAGCGCATAGGTGGTGACCGCGAGCGGGCGCACCACCTTGTCGACCTCCTTGAGCTCCACGCCCGGCTCGGGCGCCTTGCGCCGCAGCGATCCCGCCGCGGTGTTGCGCGGGTTCGCGTACGGAGTGAACTCCCGCGTCGACGCCCGCCCCCGCCGCTCCAGCGCGAGGGCCACGTCCCGCTCGTGCGCCTCCCGCAACCGCTCGTTGAGCGCGGCGAACTCGGCGACCGGCATGAACACCTCGCCGCGCACCTCGACCAGGTCGGGCACGCGCTCCCCCGCGAGACGCGACGCCACGCCCGCGACGTGGCCCACGTTGTGGGTGACGATCTCCCCCGTGGTCCCGTCGCCGCGCGTCACCGCGCGCACCAGCTCGCCGCGCTCGTAGGTCAGCGAGATGGACAGCCCGTCGATCTTGGGCTCGCACACCAGCGGCTGCTCCCCCGCGTCGTCGACGACGCGCGCCAGCCACGCCTCCACGTCCTCGAGCGAGAACGCGTTGTCCAGGCTCATCATCCGCTCGCGGTGAAGGTAGGTGGTGAGCTCCTCCGACGCCTCGCCGCCCACGGTCTGGGTGGGGCTCTCGGGCGTCACCAGCTCCGGATACGCGGCCTCGATCTCGCGCAGCTCGCGCTCGAGCGCGTCGTAGTCCGCGTCGGAGACGGTGGGCGCGTTCTCCACGTAATACGCGTGGCGGTGGGCCTCGATGTCCTGGACGAGCTCCTGGTGGCGGGCGCGGGGGTCGGTCACGCGCCCCACTATCCCACCTCGCTCCGCCCCTCCCGACGCGCGCCGCACCCCGCTAGCCTGGCACCCATGCGTCCCCGCCACGGCCTCACGACAGGCGCGGCCGTCGCCGCGCTCGCCCTCCTCGCCGCGTGCACCCCGACTCCCTCCACCCCGGCGACGGGGGACGATGCGGCGACCGGCGCATCGTCCACCCGCCAGGAGGCGGTGGTCGCCCAGGGCACCCCGGCCCCCGCCCCCAGCGCGGGCGTCGAGGTGGTGCCCGCGAACCCGTACGAGAGGCCCGCGTGGCTGCACACCGTGCCGCTCGAGGTCACCGAGAACGGCCTCGCGGAGCCCGTCGACACCCCGGAGGAGCTGCGCGACCGCCGGCTCGAGCCGCGCCCGGGCGCCCATCCGGACCCGGAGTCCGACGACTGGTTCGTGGAGATCACGGACGTGCCGGAGGACGTGCTCGCGCGGTCGTCGTGGCACGACGAGTGCCCCATCGCCGCCGAGGACCTCGCCTACGTGGTGATGCCGTTCTGGGGCTTCGACGAGCAGCCGCACACCGGCGAGATGGTGATCGCGGCGGAGCACGCCGAGGCCGTCGCGGGCGTGTTCGCGCTCATGTACGAGCGCCGCTTCCCCATCGAGGAGATGCGTGTCACCACCGTCGACGAGGTGGGCGGCACCCACTATGGCGACCTCAACGTCACCATCGCGTTCGAGTGCCGTCAGGTGACCGGCGGCTTCGAGGCGTGGTCCGAGCACGCCAAGGGCGTCGCGATCGACATCAACCCATTCCAGAACCCGTTCTTCCGCGACGGGTTCGTGTTCCCCGAGCTCGCCTCGGCCTACCTCGACCGGTCGTGGCTGCGGCCGGGCATGATCGAGACGCACATGGCGATCGTCGCGGCCTTCGAGGAGATCGGCTGGTCCTGGGGCGGGTCGTGGGACCACCTGGACGACTGGATGCACTTCTCCGCGTCCGGCCTGTAGCGGCGGCGCGCCTCCCCACCCGGCCCCACGCCTCCCCACCCGGCCCCGCACACGACGGAGGGGACGATGCGTGCCAGATTTCGCATCGTCCCCTCCGAAGGCTGTGGCTAGACGGCGAGGGCCGCCTCGAAGCCGGCGTTGATCGCGTCGCCCACCTTGGCGGGCTGGACGCAGTCGCCCACGGCGACCACGTTGTCGCGGCCCGCGAGGGCCTCGACCAGGGCGGTCGCGGGACGCACGCCGAACGCGTTGATCACCGTGTCGGCGGCGATGTGCACCGGGCCGTCGGGGCCCTCGACCTTGACGCCGGTCGCGTCGACCTCGGTGACGCGGCGGCCGGTGATGAGGGTGACGTTCTGGGCGGCGAGGTCGCGCAGCAGGGTGATGCGGTTGATCATGAGGAGGTCCTCGGCGATGCCGTCCTTCATCTCCACCATGGTGACCGAGTGGCCCTTCTCCGCCATCTCGAGGGCGAAGTCGGCGCCCGACAGGCCACCGCCGCACACCACGATGCGCTTGCCCAGCTCCGCGCCCAGGTGGGCGTCGATCACGTCGATGACGTTGTCGCCGTCGAGGCCCGGGATCGGGGGCACGAGCGGGGTGGAGCCGGTGGCGAGGATCACCTGGTCGGCGTCGGCGAGCTCGGGCGAGTCCGCCGAGATCTCCGTGCCCAGGTGGATGTTCACCGGCAGCTTCGCGAGCTGGCGCTCCCACCAGAAGATCATGGAGCGCAGCTCCTTCTTGAACTCCGGGGTCGCGGCGGGCCACAGGACGCCGCCCAGCTGCTGGGACTTCTCGTAGACGTCCACGGTGTGGCCGCGCAGGGCGGCGACGCGGGCGGCCTCGAGGCCGGCGGGGCCGGCGCCCACGATCGCGACCCTCTTGGGCTGCTCGACCGGGGCGAGCTCGCGGCGCTCGAGCTCGAGGCCCACCACCGGGTTGACGGCACAGCCGAGCGCCTTGCCCACGAACGCGTTGCCCACGCACAGCTGGTTGCAGCGGATGCAGGGGCGGATGTCCTCGCGGCGGCCCTCGGCGAGCTTGAGCGCCCACTCCGGGTCCGCGATGAGGGCGCGGCCGATTCCGGCGAAGTCCATCTCGCCCGTGGCGATGGCCGACTCGGCGCGCTCCGGCGTGAGGTTGCCGCAGCCCAGGACCGGGATGCCCAGGTTCTCCTTGAACATGCGGACGGAGCCCATCATGCAGTTGTCGCCCAGGTAGTACGGCGGGAAGACGTAGTCCATGGCCTCATACGAGCCCTCGTCGATCATGAGCAGGTCCAGGCCGGCGGCCTCGAGCTGCTTCGCGATCTCGAGCGACTCGGCCGGGGTGCGGCCGCCCTCGAAGTGGTGGTCGACGGACAGGCGGAAGCTCACGGGCAGTCCGGGCGCGCCCTCCTTGACCGCCCGGATGATCTCCGCGGCGAAGCGGCAGCGGTTCTCGACGGAGCCGCCGTACTCGTCCTCGCGGCGGTTCCACGCGGGCGAGAGGAACTGGTCGATGACGTAGCCGGTGTGGCCGTGGATGTCGATCGCGTCGATGCCGGCCTTGTAGCAGCGCTCGGCCGCCTCCTTGAAGCGCTGGACGATGACCTTGATCTCGTCGGTCGCCAGCGGGCGGCACTTGACGTTCGGGTCGAGCCAGTGCGGGTTGTCCGAGGCGGAGATGGGCAGGCGCTCGGGGTCGATGTTGTTGATGTTGCGGCCCAGGCCGGCGGTGAGCTGGACCGAGACGGCGCCGCCGCGGGCGTGGAACGCCTCCGCGAGCCTGGTGAGGCCGGGGATCGCGGCGTCGGTGTCGACGCGGCCCAGGCCCTCGTTGATGACCTCGTAGTCGTCGGTCACGGCGTTGATGCCGGTGCACACCAGGCCGGCGCCGGCGGAGCGCTCGGCGTAGTAGGCGATCTCGCGGTCGGTGAGGTGACCGTGGTGGTCGCCCATCTCGGTGCCCATCGGCACCATGACGACGCGGTTGCGCAGCTCGAGGCTGCCGAGCTTCACGGGCTCGAGGACGTGGGCGAATGCGTTGCTCATTCGAGGCTCCTTGGAGAGGGTGATGACGTCACCATTGACGGATTTATTGACCATATGCCCAATAGCGGCGGAGAGGCGGGACCTTGGTCCCCACCGCGGGGCCTGCGCGAGCCCGGTGCCGGGCCGCAGACGGCGCGGACGTGTCACTTCTCCGCCGCTCCGCGAATTCATGCACGATGCACGGCCCGGTTCGCGCCCGAAGCCCTCCGTGCATCGTGCATGAATTCGCGTAGGCACGCGAACGCAACCATCCTGCCCGCGCCGCCCCCGCGATCCACGCCTTCTCGGTCATGACCGGCATGCTGCGCGGCTTCGCCCTGCCGCCCAAGGAAACGGGACGATGCGCGCGGTCCCGCCCGAGCATCGTCCCCTCCTACTAGCCTGGGCACCATGACCGCACCCATTGATTGCACCGGTACGTCCGCCTGGGCCGAGCTCGAGTCGCACAAGGCGAGCTTCACCCCCGATCTGCGCGGCTGGTTCGCCGCCGACCCGACCCGCGTCGAGCGCTTCTCGCTCCCGCTGGCCGACCTCCACGTGGACCTGTCCAAGAACCTCATCACCGACGAGATCCTCGCCTCGCTGGTCAAGCTCGCCGAGCAGACCGGCGTGGCCGACCGCTACGCCGCGATGCTCGCCGGCGAGCACATCAACACCACCGAGGACCGCGCCGTCCTCCACACCGCGCTGCGCCGCCCGGCCGGCATGGAGCCCGCGCTCACCGTCGACGGCCAGGACGTCGACACCGACGTGCAGTCTGTCCTGAGCGCGATCGACGCCTTCGCGACCCGCGTGCGCGACGGCGAGTGGAGGGGCGTCACCGGCAAGACCGTGACGCACATCGTCAACATCGGCATCGGCGGCTCGGACCTGGGCCCGGTCATGGTCTACGAGGCGCTCGAGCCGTACGCGACCGCGGGCATCGAGGCGCGCTTCGTCTCCAACATCGACCCCACGGACATGGGCCAGAAGGTCAAGGGCCTCGACCCCGAGACCACCCTGTTCATCGTCGCGTCGAAGACCTTCACCACGCTCGAGACCCTCACCAACGCGCGCCTCGCCCGCACGTGGCTGTGGGACGCGCTGGCGGCCGCCGGCGTCGACCTCGCCTCGGACGAGGCCAAGTCCAACGCCGTGGCCCACCACTTCGTCGCCGTGTCGACCGCGCTGGACAAGGTCGAGGCGTTCGGCATCGACCCGACCAACGCGTTCGGCTTCTGGGACTGGGTGGGCGGCCGCTACTCGGTCGACTCGGCCATCGGCCTGTCGCTCGCGATCGCGCTGGGCCCGGACACCTTCCGCGAGCTGCTCGCCGGCTTCCACGCCGTGGACCGCCACGTCGCCGAGACCCCGCTCGAGAAGAACGTGCCCGTCCTCATGGGCCTGCTCAACGTCTGGTACGTCAACTTCCTCGACGCCCAGTCGCACGCGGTGCTCCCCTACGCGCAGCAGCTGCACCGCTTCGCGGCCTACCTCCAGCAGCTCACCATGGAGTCCAACGGCAAGTCCGTCCGCTGGGACGGCACCCCGGTGAACTGCGAGACCGGCGAGATCTTCTGGGGCGAGCCCGGCACCAACGGCCAGCACGCCTTCTACCAGCTGATCCACCAGGGCACCAAGCTCATCCCGGCGGACTTCATCGCGGTGGTCAACCCCGCGTACCCGCTCGAGGACGGCGGCCAGGACGTCCACGCGCTGTTCCTCGCGAACTACCTCGCGCAGACCAAGGCGCTCGCGTTCGGCAAGACCGCGGAGGAGGTCGAGGCCGAGGGCACCACCGGTGCCCTGGTCGCCGCCCGCACCTTCGCCGGCAACAAGCCGACCACGTCGATCTTCGCGCCGTCGCTCACCCCGTCCGTGGTGGGCCAGCTGATCGCGCTGTACGAGCACATCACCTTCACGCAGTCCGTGGTGTGGGGCATCAACGCGTTCGACCAGTGGGGCGTCGAGCTGGGCAAGAAGCTCGCGCTCGAGATCGCGCCGGCCATCGAGGGCGACGACGCGGCGCTGTCCGCGCAGGACGCCTCGACCCAGGCGCTCATCGCCTACTACCGGGCGAACCGCAAGTAGTCCCCTACCAAGGGACGATGCGGGGGCCGGGTCCGGTGCGACCCGGCCCCTTGCGCGTCCGGGCGGGGACCGTCAGGCGGCGCGGGTGAGCGCGCCGAGCGCGACCGACACCATGGCGGCGAAGGTCTTCTCGCGCTCGTCGGCGTCGAGGTACTCGCCCTTGACCACGTGGTCCGAGACCGTGCCGACCATGAGCGCCTCGACGCCCTCGGCCGCGGCCACGGCGTACAGGCCCGCCGCCTCCATCTCGACCGCGAGGGTGCCGTAGGCAGCCAGGCGCGGCACCAGCGTCTCGTCCGGGTGGTAGAACGCGTCCGAGGTCAGCACCGGGCCCACCCGCAGGGCCGTGCCCGCCTCGTCGGCGTGGTCGGCCGCCGCACGCAGCAGCGCGAACGACGGGGCGTGGGAGTAGTGGACGCCGGGGATCCGGTGCGCCGTCATGGCGGAGTCGGTGTGGGCCGCGGAGGCCGCCACCACGTCGCCGAGCTGGAGGTCCATATGGATGCCGCCCACGGTGCCCACGCGCAACAGGCGCCTCACGCCGTAGTGGCGGATCAGCTCCGTGGTGTAGATGGTCGCCGAGGGCATGCCCATGCCGGTCGCCATCACCGACATCGGTCGACCCTGGTAGGTGCCCGTGTAGCCCAGGATGCCGCGCACCTCGGTCACGAGCGCCGCATCGTCCAAGAAGGTCTCGGCGATGCGGGTCGCGCGCCGGGGATCGCCGGGCAGCAGGATGTCGGGAGCGAAGGCGCCGTCGGGCGCGGAGATGTGCGGCGTGGCCATGCGGTCGAGCCTAGAGGTCGGCCTCGCCGCGAACCAGCACGTCCGCCGCGCCTCCCACCCAGACCTCGCCGTCGGCGACGGAGATGCGCACCCGGCCGTCCCGGCCCAGGGCCGTGCCCTGCCGCGCGGTGTACGGGGCGTCGACCAGCCCCTCCGCCAGCAGCCACTGCGCGACGGAGGCGTTGAGGCTGCCGGTCACGGGATCCTCGCGCAGCCCGTGCCCCACGGGGAAGAAGGCGCGGACCTCGATGGCGGGGTCGCGCTCGTCGTAGGCGCCCACCACGCCCAGGTACCAGGGCGCCGGCCGCGCCGCCATGTCCGGGCGCACCGCGAGCACCTCGTCGACTCCGGACAGCATCACCCCGATCCACCCGGGGCCGTTGTCGGCCCAGGCCGCGGCGACCACCGCGCGGCGGTCCACGCCCAGCACGGCGCACACGTCCGCCAGGGTCTCCTCGTCGAGCGGCCCCCCGCGGCGCAGCGGGGGCGCCGCGAACGCGAGCGCCTCGCCGTCGCGACGCACGGCGACGATCCCCACGCCGCACTCCTGCCGGATCACGCCGGGATCGCGGGGCACGCCTCCCGCGTCGAGCCAGGCCCGCGCGGTGCCGAGCGTGGGGTGGCCGGCGAACGGCAACTCCTCCTCCGGGGTGAAGATGCGCACGCGGTAGTCGGCCGCGGGATCGCGCGGCGCCAGCACGAACGTGGTCTCCGAGAGGTTGGTCCACGCCGCGAAGCGTCGCATCGCCGCGTCGTGGAGCCCGTCGGCGCCCAGGACGACGGCCACGGGGTTGCCGAGCCCCGGCTCCGCGCCGAAGACGTCTACCTGGCGGAACGGACGCGACATGCGCCCACGCTAACCCCGTTCGATGGCGGGGGGCGCGCCGAGCAGCACCCGGCACCGGCCCGCGACCTCGGGACCCACCACGAATTCGGCGAGCTCCCGGCGCGCGTCCACCACAGCCAGGCGCACCCCGTCATCCGTCTCCTCGTCGAGCAGCAGCGCGATGACCGTCGCGACCTTGGCCCGCCCGAGCGTGAGCATGACGATGGTGCCGGGCGCGAGCAGCACGGTGCCCAGCACGTAGAGCGGCACGAGCCCCGCGATCGTGCCCGTGTAGTGCAGCTCGCGGATGGTGAGCGGAATCGCGACGACCGCGAAGAGCACGTGCAGCACCGCCCCGAACACGAGCCAGGGGCGCCTGCCCGGCCTCACGACCGCGACCCGACGCCCCTTGATGACCAGCGACCTCACGCTCAGCCTCCCCCGTCGGCAACCTCAGCCGGGGTCGACGCCTCGCGCCGACCCCTCCCTTGGCATCCAACGCCCTCAGGCGCGCGGTGTCCAGTGCAAAAATGCCGATAGGAGCTAGCGACCTGCGGCTCAGGCCCTGCGCTTGAGCATCGACTCGATGAGCAGGCCGGTGCGGATGAGCTCGACGTCGGAGCCGCGCGGGCCCACCATGCACAGCCCCACGGGCCCCTCGGGGGTTTCCATCACGGGCACCGAGAGCGCGGGGCGGCCCACCAGGCCCGCGATCGAGGTGAGCGACAGGGTCGCGGTGCGAAGCCGCTCGAGGACGTCGGGGTCGGCGTCGAGCGGGGGCGCTGCGGACGCCGCCGAGGGCAGGATCAGCAGGTCGTCGCCCAGGGCCTCGTCGATCGCGGCGGCGTGGCGATCGAGGTCCGCCAGGCCCGCCCGCTCGCGCTCGGGCGTGACGTCGCGAGCCCAGGCGAAGCGCGCCTCGACATCCGTCGCGAGCGTGCCGGGATGCCCCTCGACCCACGCGCCGTCGGCGCGCCAGGCCTCCGCCGACTGGGTGACGCGGAACGTGGCGAGCAGCTCCTCGAGCGGCGGCAGCTCGACGGTCTCGACGGGGCACCCGGCCTCGACGAGCGCGTCGATGGTGGCGTGGAACGCCTCGCGCACCTGGGGCGTGAGCGCGCGGGAGCAGCCGGGCGCGGTGAGCACGCGCGGACCGATCCCCACCGGCGCCTGCATGTCGAGCGTCGCGCGGGCCGCGGCCAGCAGCGTGTGACCGTCGCGCGTGAGCCAGCCGACCGCGTCGTAGCGCGGCGCGAGCGGCGCGACACCCTCGAGGCTGACCGCGCCGTGAGAGGTGCGCAGGCCCCACAGGCCCTGGTACGACGCGGGGACGCGGATCGAGCCCGCGGTGTCCGTCCCCAGGCCGATGCTCGCCTGGCCCAGCGCCACGGCCGCCGCCGGACCGGACGAGGAGCCACCGGGCACGCTTCCCGGTGCGGCGACGTTGGGCGGGGTGCCGTAGTCGGGGTTGAGGCCGGCGATCGAATAGGCGAACTGATCCGTCTGAGCGATGCCGAGCACCGCGGCGCCGTTCTCGACGAGTGCTCTCACCGCGGGCGCCGTCTCCGTTTCGACCGACGCCTCCTCGAGGTAGGCGCGCACCCCGACGCCCCTGCGCTGGCCCGCGACGGCGAAGAGGTCCTTGACGGCGACGGTCTCCCCCGCCACGCAGCCGTCCGACTCCCCCGGGATGAGCGGCGCGCCCAGCACCCGCCAGACGCGGGTGTCCATCGCGGGTGCGGGTGCGGTGAGGTGGGCGGCGAGGATGGTCCAGCGCTCGCCGCGGCCGCGCCACAGCTGCGTGAGCACGCCACGTCCGCCCCCGGCGGGGAGCACCACCGCGGTCGTGTGCCAGGTGTCCTCGCCGCAGCGGTGCGCGTGGATCTCGGCCAGGCGGCGGGGCGCCGCGCCTCCCCGGCGGCCCCGGAAGTGGTCGATCGCGTCGTGTCCGACGAGCAGGCCCGCGGCGTCGGCGCGCAGGGTGGCCGGACCGGGCTCGAAGAAGTCGGACAGGGCGTCGAGGTCGTCGGCCGCGAGCGCCTCCTCGTACGCGAGGATCGCCTCGACGAGGTCCGCCGGCGCGTCTCCGTGGACGCGCGGCCCGCTCATCGGACCACCCGGGCGGCGACCCGCCGCGGTTGCGTGAATCCACCCATCGCTCTCCCCCGATGGGGGCGACCTCGGGGTCGGCCGCCCGCCTGGCTCCGAGGGTACCGGCGCCCGGGCGCCCTCCCGACCACCCGCATCGGCCACCGAAGTCGACCACACCTGAGCGACACGCACTCAACTTTGACTTGAGCCCACGCCGCTCAAGTCTTATAGTGATCTCAGAGTTGAGCCGAGGCCGCTCAGGTCTTGGCCGCGACTCGCCGCGAGGGCAGGGCGCCCTCCGGCATCCATCTCTTGAGGAGGTCAGACATGGCACGAGAGGTCCTGCGTCGTTCGGTTCCGGCTGCCGCCGCGAGCCCCTGGTCGGACGACTTCACCCGCATGGTCCAGCAGTTCTTCGGGGACGCCGATGCGTCGCTCGCCGGGGCCTTCAGCCCCGCCCTCGACGTCGAGGAGACCGAGGACGGCTTCACCATGCACGTCGAGCTGCCGGGCGTGAAGCCCGAGGAGGTCGACGTCTCGCTCGAGGAGAACGTGCTCACCGTGTCCGGCAAGCGCGACTTCTACGACGAGAAGAACACGGACGGCTTCCGTCGCGTCGAGCGCCGGTTCGGGCGCTTCCACCGCGCGGTGCGCCTGCCCGACCGCGTCGACCCCGACAAGGTCGCCGCGTCGTACAAGGACGGGCTGCTGACGGTCACGGTCCCCAAGGCCGAGTCCGCCAAGCCGCGCCGCATCCAGGTCAGCTCCGACTGACGCGACCGGGCGCCGACGGATCGATGCCGGCGCCCGGCCCGCCCCCGGCGGACCGAGTCCGGGGACGCCACGAGGCCCCGAGGAGTCACCCCCCGACTCCTCGGGGCCTCGCTCGTCCCGCTAGCCGATCACCTCGTCGTCACCGTGCGCGGCATAGAACTCGCTCTGCCCGCGCAGCAGGTCGCGCATCGAGGTCCCCCGCGCGACGCCGTACACCGTCCCGGGGAAGTCGAGATCCTGCTGAATCGCCCACACCTCCTCGTGCCGGTCCGGCGGGAAGAGGGTCGCCGGGGTGCCGGCGGCGATCCATCCGATGGGCACCATCGTCCCCGCGGCAAGCGTCGTGTTGACCTGGACCACGCCGCGGATGCGGACCTCGCACCCGTCTCCGACGACCGCGCCGGGGAACACGGCGGCGCCCGTCGCGAGGAAGCACTCGGATCCGATGGTCGCGCCGTTGAGATGCGCGTGCGGTCCGACGACGACCGCGTCGCCGATGCTCACGTCGTGGCCGCGGCGCGCCTTGACCAGGGCGTTCTCCATCACGACCACGTCGGCGCCCAGCGTGACCTTGCCGTCCTCGGCGGTGATCACCGCGCCGTGCAGCACCCGCACGCCCGGCCCGAGCGTCACGTCGCCGCAGACCACCGCGGAGGCCGCGACGGTCGCGGTCGGATCGATGACCGGAACCTTCCCTCGATGCGAGACGATCATGCGGCCATGCTAGAAGGCGCGCACGGCGAGGGGCCGGACGATGCGCATCGTCCGACCCCTCGCGCGCCCCTCAGATCGCGGCCCACCCTCCGTCGGAGGGCAGGATGACGCCGTTGAGGTTGACGCCGTCGTCCGACAGCAGGAAGCAGATCGACGCGGCGAGCTGGTCGGGGGTGACCGGCGGGGGCAGGATCGCCATCGCCGTGCGCAGGCGGTCCATCGCCAGCTCGGAGCCGTAGCTCATCGTGTCGCCGATGTTGGTGGCCACCCCGCCGGGCGCGATCGCGTTGACGCGGAGTCCGTGGGGCGCGTACATGAACGACGAGCTCTTGGTGATGCCGACGACGGCGTGCTTGGACGCGGTGTACGCGACACCCGCCGCGGAGCCGCGGAGCGCCGCTTCAGAGGCGACATTGACGATCGATCCGCGTCGCCGCGGCAGCATGCGCTGGACGACCGCCCGGCTGAGCCGCATCACTCCGTCGACGTTGACGGCGAAGACCCGCTGCCACACCTCGTCGGACACCTCCCCCAGCGGTGTCATGTTGTCCATGATGCCGGCGACGTTGGCCAGCGCGTCGATGGTGTCGCCGGCCGCGTCGAGGACGCGCTCGATGTCCGCGGCCTTGGTGACGTCGGCCGTGACGACGGTGACGTCGAGCCCGTCGTGCTCGGCAGCGAAGTCCGCGAGCCGCTCCTGGGAGATGTCGAGCGCGATCACGCGGCCGCCCTCGCGGGCCACCCGCGAGGCGGTCGCGCGACCGATGCCGGACCCCGCCCCCGTCACGATCACCGTCTGGCCGGTGAACCGGCCCTCCGTGATTCGCTCGCGCCACGCGGGGGCGGGCGCCGGCGCGTCGGATTCCGGTGCAGGCTCGGGCTCCGCGACCTCGACGCCGTCGGCCTCCATCCGGCGGCGCGCCTCGGCGAGGACGCCGTCGACCATCTCCTGCGGAAAGCGCCCGCCGCCGCTCGCGACAACGGCTGCCATCGTCATCTGCATCGCGGGCGCAAGGCTGCTGGCGTCGGCCCCGCCCGCGGCAAGCGCGTCGCGCAGCGCGGCTCCCGCGTAAGGGTGGTCGAGCCAGGCGGCCACGGTGTCGTCGCCGCCCGGCAGTGCGAGCGAGGTGCTGGTGGGGGACATGCGTGCTCCTTCGTCGGGCGCGCCCCCGGCAACGGTCGAGCGACGCGCGGATCCGTGACCGGACTGCTCTGTCCGGTTGCTCCAGCCTATAGATTCGACGCATGAGCACCAAGCGCAATCGCGGGCCCGGTGCCGCGGCGGAGAACCGCGAGGCGCTGCTCGCGGCGGCGCGCGAGGCGTTCTCGGAGCACGGGGCCGGGGTGCCGCTGTCGACCATCGCGCGGAACGCCGGGGTGGGCCAGGCCGTGCTCTACCGCCATTTCCCCACCCGCGAGATGCTCGCCCACGCCGTGTTCGACCAGAACATGGCGCGGATCGAGGCGCTCGCCGCGACCCCCGACGCGGACATCCGCGAGGTCGCCGACCTGATCACCCACCAGATCGAGGGCATGGCCGCGGTCATCTCCCTCTTCGCCGCCGACGAGGACTCACCTCACCAACGCGAGCTGGTGACACGCATGCGCACGGCCCTGGACCCCGTGCTGGCGCGGGCGCGCGAGGCCGGGCAGGTCCGCACCGATGCGACCATCGACGAGCTGCTCACCGCGATCGGCATGGTGGCCGCGCTGGTCATGCGCTCCCCCGCCGCTCACCGGCACGACCGCGCCGAGCAGGCATGGCGCCTGATCGCGAGCGGGCTGGGGCCGCGGTAGTCCACCGCCCCGGCGGAGCGACATACGCTTGTCAAGATATGCGCTAGCGCGGATATCATCCCTCCCGTATACTTTGGCTCATGCGGTGGCGCGTCCAGTTCTCGGACGAGGTCCGGGAGTGGTACCTCGGTCTGCGCCCCGCGGACCAGGCGATCGCGGACCGCATCCTCGAGCGCCTGGCTTCCCAGGGGAACGACCTGCGTATGCCGCACTCGCGCTCGCTGGGCGCCGGGCTCTACGAGCTGCGCTTTCACTGCGAGAACGTCGCGCGACGCATCACCTACGTCGTCGATGTCGAACGCTCGGTCCTCACCCTCACCACCTTCCGCAAGCAGCGACTCAACGAACGCGCCGAGATCCTTCGTGCTCGCCGCGCAGCCCGCCAACGCCGATCCCAGGAGGAACGATGACCTCGAGCGACCGCACGACCGCATGGGAGTCCGTCCGGGACCAGGCCCTCGCCTCCATGACCGCGCCGGACCGCGCCGAGTACGACGCCTCGGCGATCGAGGCCGAGGCGCGCCTACAACTCGCCGAGATGGTGTACGAGGCGCGCGCCCGCTCGGGAATCTCCCAGACGGAACTCGCGAAGCGTGCCGGCACCAGCCAGAGCGTGATCTCCGCGATCGAGAACGGCGCCCAGGTTCCCGGGGGGCTCATGCTTGCACGGATCGCCCACGCGCTCGGCGGGTCACTGACGATCTCGAGCGCCGCGTAACCGCGCCCCGCCACATCACGCCGAGCGCGGGCACGACCATCCCGGACACGAGCGCGACGGGCGCCGACGGCGAGGTGCTGGACGTCCAAGCCCAGGACCTGGAGCCGTACGCCGGCTGACCGTCAGCGCGCGAGCGTCGCCTGCCCGAGCACCCTGGTCCCCTGGTAGACCACCACGGACTGGCCGGCGGCGACGCCGCGCATGGGCTCGGCGAGATCGACGACGAGGCGGTCGCCGTCCCGGGTGACCGTGGCCGATGCGGGGGCACCATGGGCGCGCACCTGGACCTGTGCGGGGGTGGGGCGGTCGCACGGGACATCGGGCGCGAGCCAGACGACGTCCACGCCGGCGAGAACGCGCACGCTCAGCAGCGTCTCGGGGCCGACGGTGACCACGTTGCGGGCGGTGTCGACGGCGGTGACGTAGCGCGGGGCGCCGTCGGACGCGGGGCGCGGGAGGCGCAGGCCCTTGCGCTGGCCCACCGTGAAGGCGTACGCACCCTGGTGCGCGCCCACGACCTCGCCCGACTCGTCGACGATCTCGCCGGGCCGCTCGCCCAGCGCACGGGTGAGGAAGCCCTTGGTGTCGCCGTCGGCGACGAAGCAGATGTCGTAGGAGTCGGGCTTGTTGGACACGCCCAGGCCGCGCGCGACGGCCTCGGCGCGGACCTCGGCCTTCGAGCGCGCGGTCCCGAGGGGGAACATCGACCGGGCGAGCCGGTCCGGCCCCATCACGGCGAGGACGTACGACTGGTCCTTGGCGGCGTCCGCGGCGCGGTGGAGCTCGCGCGATCCGTCGTCGCGGACGTCGATGCGCGCGTAGTGGCCGGTGCAGACCGCGTCGAAGCCGAGCGCCATCCCGCGCTCGAGCAGGGTGTCGAACTTGATGTGCTCGTTGCAGCGCACGCACGGGTTGGGGGTGCGTCCGGCCTCGTATTCGGCGAGGAAGTCCGTCACGACCGTGTCGTGGAACTCCTCGGAGAGGTCCCACACGTAGTACGGGATGCCCAGGTGGTCGGCGGCGCGGCGGGCGTCGTTGGCGTCCTCGATCGAGCAGCAGCCGCGCGAGCCCGTGCGGTGCTCGGCGCGGGTGCGCGAGAGCGCCATGTGCACGCCGACCACGTCGTGTCCCGCGTCGACCGCGCGCGCGGCGGCGACGGCGGAGTCGACTCCGCCCGAGAGCGCCGCGAGAACTTTCACCCGTCAAGGGTACGCGGCGCATCACCTGTCCACACGCGACCGACAACCAGCTACCCGTGGCGCGCAGCGACTCGCGGAAAGCGACCACCACCTACCCATTCGGGGCTTGGTGTGTGGAGGGGTGACGGG
>NZ_BBLY01000001.1:1214207-1236067 GCF_000971175.1 Demequina pelophila
CCGCCGATGCGCCGCTCGAGCTCGGCGGCGTCCCGCGAGAGCGCCGCGACCAGACCGGCGCGACGCTCGGCGTCCACCGCGTCGACGGCGAACGTCACGGCCATCGCCGCGACGGGCCAGCCCGCATGGTCGCGCACCGCGACGCCCACCGAGGCGAGGCCGGCGGTGACCTCGCCGTCCTCCCATGCATGGCCGCGTTCGCGCGTGCCGCGCGCGAGCTCCTTGAGCTCGCGGTAGCTGCGGGGAAGCCGCGGATCGTCGGCGGTGAAGGCCTCGCGCGACCCGAACAGCGCGCGCAGCTGGGCGGCCGGCAGCGCGGCGAGCAGCGCCCGGCCGCTCGCCGTCGCGATCGCGGGCAGGCGCACGCCCACGTCCGTGACCAGGGTGGGTCGCCGCGGCGCACGCTCCTCGACCACGTAGACGACGTCGCGCCCGGACAGGACCGCGAGGTGCGCCGACTCCCCCACGCGGTCGACCAGACCCGCGAGCACGGGCGCGCCCAGCCGGGCGAGGGGCTGGTGGCGGGAGTATCCGGAGCCCAACTCGTAGGCGGCGACGCCCACGCCGTACCGGCCCTCCTCGGGGAAGTGCACCACGTAGCCGTGCGCGACCATGACGGCGAGCTGCCGGTAGAGCGTCGCGCGCGGGATGCCAAGCGCGGCCGCGAGCGCCGCCGCGGTCACCGGACCGCGCTGACGCGCGAGGTGGGTGAGCAGCGCGAGGGCGTGGTCGACGGCGGGAGCGGCTGCCGCGGCGGGTGCGGCCGGCCGGCGGGACGGCGGCGTCTCGGGCATGACCCCAGTCTCACATATGAGACAGCGGGCGTCCGAAAGCGCACGGGGAGCCACCCTGGCGGCCCAAGCATGGACCCATGACCGTCCTCGCCTCCCCGACCGCCACCGTCACGCTCGGCGGCGCCGCCCCGTCCCTCGCGGACGTGGTCGCCGTCGCCCGCGACGATGCACGCCTCGCCCTCGACCCGGCCGCGCTCGACGCGATGGCCGCCTCGCGCGGCGTCATCGACGCGCTCGCGCAGGACCCGCTCCCGCACTACGGCGTCTCGACCGGCTTCGGCGCGCTGGCCACCACCTTCATCGACCGCGACCGCCGCGCCCAGCTCCAGCTCAGCCTGGTGCGCTCGCACGCCGCGGGCACCGGCCCCGAGGTGGAGCGGGAGGTGGTGCGCGCGCTCACGCTGTTGCGCCTGTCCACCCTGCTCACCGGCCGCACCGGCGCGCGCCCCGTGGTCGCTCAGACGTACGCCGCCATCCTCAACGCCGGCATCACGCCGGTGGTGCACGAGTACGGCTCGCTGGGCTGCTCGGGCGACCTCGCGCCGCTGTCGCACGTGGCTCTCGCCGCGATCGGCGAGGGCCTGGTGCGCGACGCGGAGGGCACCATCGTGCCCGCCGCCGACGCGCTGGCCGCCGCGGGCATCGCGCCCATCACCCTCGAGGAGAAGGAGGGCCTCGCCCTCATCAACGGCACCGACGGCATGCTGGGCCAACTGGTGCTCGCGCTCGCGGACCTCGAGCGCCTGGTCACCACCGCAGATGTGACCGCGTCGATGAGCGTCGAGGCGCTGATGGGCACCGACGCGCCCTTCGCCGCGGACCTGCAGGCGCTGCGCCCGCACCCGGGCATCGGCGCGGCCGCGGCCAACATGCGCCGGCTCCTCGCCGACTCGCCCATCGTCGCGAGCCACCGAGGACCCGACTGCACCCGGGTCCAGGACGCGTACTCGCTGCGCTGCGCGCCCCAGGTGGCCGGCGCAGTCCGCGACACCCTGGCCCACGCTCGCGCCGTCGCGGAACGCGAGCTCGCCGCCGCCGTCGACAACCCCGTCGTCACCGAGGACGGCCGCGTCGAGTCCAACGGCAGCTTCCACGGCGCGCCGGTGGGCTACGTGCTCGACTTCCTCGCGATCGCGGTCGCGGACCTCGCCTCCATGTCCGAGCGGCGCATCGACCGCCTGCTCGACCCCGCCCGCAACCACGGGTTGCCGCCGTTCCTCGCGCACGAGGCGGGCGTGGACTCGGGCCTGATGATCGCGCAGTACACCGCCGCCGGCATCGTGTCCGACCTCAAGCGCCTCGCGTCGCCGGCCTCGGTCGACTCGATCCCCAGCTCCGCGATGCAGGAGGACCACGTCTCGATGGGCTGGCACGCGGCGCGCAAGCTCCGACGGGCCGTGTGCGGCCTCGCTCGGGTGCTGGGCATCGAACTGCTCGCCGCCTCGCGCGGCCTCGCCCTGCGCGCGCCGCTCGACCCCTCCCCCGCCACGGCCGCCGCCGCGGCCGTCGTCACCGAGGCCGCCCGCCCCGGCCCCGACCGCTTCCTCGCCCCCGAGGTGGACGCCGCCGCCCTGGCCGTCCGCTCGGGCGACGTCCTCGCCGCGGTCGAACACCGCATCGGCCCCCTTCACCACGCCTGAGACCCCCGGGAGACCCCGCATGACCGCCACCGACACCGCCCGCACCGTCCGCGCCCCGCGCGGCACCACCCTCACCGCCCGCTCGTGGCAGACCGAGGCGCCGCTGCGCATGCTCATGAACAACCTCGACCCCGAGGTGGCCGAGCGGCCCGAGGACCTGGTGGTCTACGGCGGCACCGGCCGCGCGGCGCGCAACTGGGCGGCGTACGACGCGATCGTCGCCACCCTGCGCGACCTCGCCGACGACGAGACCCTGCTGGTCCAGTCCGGCAAGCCCGTGGGCGTGTTCCGCACCCACGCGTGGGCGCCGCGCGTGCTCATCGCCAACTCGAACCTGGTGGGCGACTGGGCGACCTGGCCCGAGTTCCGCCGCCTCGAGGCCGAGGGTCTCACCATGTACGGGCAGATGACCGCGGGCTCGTGGATCTACATCGGCACCCAGGGCATCCTCCAGGGCACCTACGAGACGTTCGCCGCGGTGGCCCGCCGGCGCGCCGAGCGCGAGGGCCGCGACCCCCGCACCGCCTCCCTCCAGGGCACGCTCACCCTCACCGGCGGCGCCGGTGGCATGGGCGGCGCGCAGCCGCTCGCGGTCACGCTCAACGAGGGCGCGTGCCTCGTGGTCGACGTCGACGCGACCCGCCTTGAGCGCCGCGTGGCGCACGGCTACCTCGACACGGTGGCGGCCTCCCTGGACGATGCGGTGGCCCAGGCCGTCGCCGCCCGCGCCGAGGGCCGGGCCCTGTCCGTGGGCGTGGTGGGCAACGCGGCCGAGGTGTTCCCCGCGCTGCTCGAGCGTGGCGTGCCCGTCGACGTGGTAACGGATCAGACCTCCGCGCACGACCCGCTGAGCTACCTGCCGGTCGGCTACTCGGTCGAGGAGTGGAAGGCCCGCGCCGACGCGGACCCGGAGGGCTTCACCGCCGACGCGCGCGCCTCGATGGCGCGCCACGTCGAGGCGATGGTCGCGTTCCAGGACGCCGGTGCGGACGTGTTCGACTACGGCAACTCGATCCGTGCGGAGGCGCAGCTGGGCGGCTACGACCGCGCGTTCGCGTTCCCTGGCTTCGTGCCGGCGTACATCCGGCCCCAGTTCGAGGAGGGCCGCGGGCCCTTCCGGTGGGCCGCGCTCTCGGGTGACCCCGCCGACATCGCGGCGACGGACCGCGCCCTCAAGGAGCTGTTCCCCGAGCACGAGTCGCTCCACCGCTGGCTCACCGCCGCGGGCGAGAAGGTGCACTTCGAGGGCCTGCCCGCGCGCATCTGCTGGCTCGGATACCAGGAGCGTCACCTCGCGGGACTCAAGTTCAACGCGATGGTGGCGAGCGGCGAGCTGTCCGCGCCGATCGTCATCGGCCGCGACCACCTGGACTCCGGCTCGGTGGCCTCGCCGTACCGCGAGACCGAGGCGATGAAGGACGGCTCGGACGCGATCGCCGACTGGCCGCTGCTCAACGCCCTGCTCAACACCGCCTCCGGCGCCACCTGGGTGTCGCTGCACCACGGCGGCGGCGTGGGCATCGGGCGCTCGATCCACGCCGGCCAGGTGGTGGTCGCGGACGGCACGGACCTGGCCGCGGAGAAGATTGCGCGCGTGCTGGTCAACGACCCCGGCACCGGCGTGATGCGCCACGTGGACGCGGGCTACGACCACGCCCGCGACGTGGCCCGCGAGCGCGGCCTCCGCGTGCCCATGATGGAGGACTGATGGGCCCGGTGGAGGCTGCGGCCGGGGGCGAGGCGCCGGCGGCGGAGGCCCCGGCCGCCGTGCTGCTCGACCCCGTCGCGGCCCTCGCGGAGCTCGCGCCCCTGGGCGCGGACCCCGTCCGCGGCGGCTGGTCGCGGCACCTGTTCGACGACGCGGATCGCGAGATGCGCGCATGGTTCGTCCGCACCGCGCGGTCGCTCGGCCTCGACGTGGAGGTCGACCGCAATGCGAACCAATGGGCGACGTGGCGCGCTGGGGGCGCCGCTGCGCCCGCGGTCGCGACGGGCTCCCACCTGGACTCGGTTCCGGGTGGGGGCCCGCTCGACGGTCCGCTCGGGGTCGTGTCGGGACTCGCCGCGGTCGCGCGGCTCCAGGCCGAGGGGCACCGCCCCGACCGCCCCATCCGGGTCGCGAACTTCGCCGAGGAGGAGGGCGCGCGCTTCGGCGTGCCCTGTCTGGGGTCGCAGCTGCTCGCCGGCGACCTCACGGCCGAGCGCGTCCGCGCGCTCACGGACACGGCCGGCGCCACGGCCGCGGACGTGCTCGCGGGGGCCGGCATCGACCCCGCGCGCATCGGCCCCGACCCCGACCGCCTCGCGGATCTGGCCCTTTACCTGGAGCTCCACGTCGAGCAGGGCCGTCAGCTCGCGCCGCTCGGGCACCCCGTGGGCCTCGCGACCTCCATCCTGGCGCACGGCCGCTGGCGCGTGACCCTCACCGGCCGCGGCGACCACGCCGGCGCCACCGAGCTGGACTCCCGCCACGACCCCATGCTGGTCGCGGCCGCCGCGATCCGGTCCGCGCGCGACCGCGCCGTCGCGGCCGAGCCGGGCACCCGCTCGCGCGCCACCGTGGGCAAGCTCCACGCGGTCCCCGGCGGATCCAACGCCATCGCCTCCGAGGTCACGCTGTGGCTCGACGCGCGCGCCGAGCACGACGCGGACGTCCGCGCCCTCGTCGCGGCCATCATCGGGGACGTCGAGGCGGCCTCGGCCGCGGAGGGCTGCGGGGTCGTGGTCGTCGAGGAGTCCTTCAGCACCCGCGTCGAGTTCGACGCCGACCTCACCGACCGCGTCGCCGCCGCGCTGGCGCCCCGCCTGGGCGACGTGCCTCGCATCCCCACCGGCGCCGGCCACGACGCGGGCATCCTTGCGGCGCACCTGCCCGCGGCCATGCTCTTCGTCCGCAACCCCGACGGCGTCTCCCACTCGCCCCACGAGGGAGCGTCGGACCAGGACATCCGCGCCGGCGTCGACGCCCTCGCCGACGCCCTGCGGGCCCTGACCTCCGGAGGCGCGGCGTGAGGATCGCCTGCGCGCGCCTGGTCCTGCCGGACCGGGTGCACACGGACGTCCTGGTCGAGATGGACGATGCGGGGGTCGTCACCGCGATCGGCCCCGCCGGGCCCGGCGACGGGTCGGGTGACGGGCCCGGCGACGGGTCGGGTGACGGGCCCGGCGACGGGTCGGGTGACGGGCCCGGCGACGGGTCGGGTGACGTCCGGGGCGCCGGCCTCGCGGCCGGCCCCCCGGACCTGAGCGTGGACCTGGCCGCGCCCGCCTTCGCCAACACCCACAGCCATGCCTTCCATCGCCTGCTCCGCGGCCGCACCAACGGCGGCGGGGGCGACTTCTGGCGCTGGCGCGAGCAGATGTACCGCGTCGCCGGCACCCTCGACCCGGACGGCCTGCGCGCGGCCGCGACCGCGGTCTACGCGGAGATGGTCGCGGCCGGCTACTCGGCCGTGGGCGAGTTCCACTACCTCCACCACGATCCCGACGGCACGCCCTACCCGGGCCACGCGATGGAGATGGCGCTCGTCGAGGCCGCCGAGGAGGCGGGCATCCGCCTCACCCTGCTCGACACGCTCTACCTGCGCGGCGGCTTCGGCACGGACCTCGCGGACGCCCAGCGACGCTTCTCGGACGGCACGGTCGAGCGCTGGCACGCGCGCTGGCACGCGCTCGACGATGCGCTGCGCGCCTCGCACCCCCACGTCACCCTGGGCGCCGCGCTCCACTCCGTGCGGGCCGTCGACCCCGCCCACCTCGCCGCCGCGGTCGCCGGGCTCCCCGGCCACGTCCCGCTCCACGTGCACCTGTCCGAGCAGACCCGCGAGAACGACGAGTGCCTCGCCGCCACGGGCCTCACCCCCACCGCGCTGCTCGACCGTGCCGGAGCGCTCGACGTGCGCACCACGGTGGTCCACGCCACGCACCTGAGCGCGGCCGGCGTCGCCGCCCTGGGCGCCGCCCACGTCTCCGTGTCCATGTGCCCCACGACCGAGGCGGACCTGGGCGACGGCCTGGGCCGTGCATCATCCCTGGCCGATGCAGGGGCCCGGGTGACCATCGGCTCCGACCAGAACGTGGTGGTCGACCCGTTCGACGAGCTGCGCCGGCTCGAGGGCGGCGCGCGCCTGGCCTCGCACCGGCGCGGCGTGTTCTCCCCCGCGGCGCTGTGGCGCGCGGGGACCGCGGACGGCCACGCCGCGCTCGCGCCGCTCGGCACGCCCGGGCAGGCGCTCGAGGTGGGCCGGCCGCTCGACCTCGCGATCCTCGACGCCCGCTCGGCGCGCACCGTCGGGAGCGACCCGCACGAACTGGTGCTCGCCGCATCGGCCGCGGACGTCACGGCGACCGTGGTGCGCGGACGCCACCGGGCATCGTCCGAGCTGCGCGGCCTCGCGGTCGACGCCTACCTGCGACAGGGAGTCCACGCATGACCGCGGAGGCCATCCTCAACATCGGCGCGCTCGCCACCCTCGATGACGACGGGCTGGGCCTGCGGCGCGACGCCGCCGTGGTGATGGAGCACGGCCGGATCGCGTGGGTGGGACCGTCCGCCCAGGCACCCGCGGCCGACGCGGCCGTCGACGCGGGCGGGCTCACGGTCATGCCGGGCTTCGTCGACTCGCACACGCACGCGGTTTTCTGGGGCGACCGCGCCGCGGAGTTCGACGCGCGCATGTCCGGCGCGCCGTACACCGCCGGCGGCATCCGGTCGACGGTCGCCGCGACGCGGGCCGCCACGGACGAGCAGCTCGCGGCGCGCACGCGCCACCTGCTCGACGAGGCGCTGCGCTCGGGCACCACGACCGTGGAGATCAAGTCCGGATACGGGCTCGACGTGGCCACCGAACGACGCCTGCTCAAGGTCGCGGCGCGCTTCACCGACGAGGTGACCTTCCTGGGTGCGCACGTGGTCGCACCGGAGATGACGGACCGCCGCGGCGACTACGTCGACCTGGTCGCGGGCGAGATGCTCGCCGCCGCCGCGCCGCTCGCGCGATGGATCGACGTCTTCTGCGAGGAGGGCGCGTTCGACGTCGAGGAGACGCGGCGGATCCTCGCGGCGGGGGCCGATGCGGGGCTCGGGCTGAGGCTCCACGCGAACCAGCTCACGGAGTCCGGGGCCGCCGCGCTGGGCGTGGAGATGGGCGCCGCGAGCATCGACCACTGCACGTTCCTGTCCGACGAGGACGTGGACGCGCTCGCCGCCTCCGACACGGTCGCGACGTTCGTGCCCGGCGCCGAGTTCTCCACCCGCCAGCCCTACCCGCGCATCGAGCGGCTGCGCGACGCGGGGGCGACGTGGGCGATCGCGTCCGACTGCAACCCGGGCAGCTCCTACACGTCCTCGATGCCGTTCTGCATCGCGCTCGCCGTGCGGGAGATGGGCATGACGCCCACGGAGGCCATCCGCGCGGCGACCGTGGGCGGGGCGCGGGCCCTGCGGCGCACGGACGTGGGCCGGATCGCGGTGGGCGCCCGCGCGGACCTGATCCTGCTCGATGCGCCCGATCCGGTCCACCTGGCCTACCGGCCCGGCGTCCACCTGGTGTCGCGCGTGTGGCGCGACGGGGCGGCGGCGACGGCGTGGGAGCCGCGCGGGGCCTGACGCTGCCCCCGCATCACCTGTCCCGCCCCGCGTCACCTGTCCACACGCGACCGACAACCAGCTACCCCTGGCGCGCAGCGACTCGCGGAAAGCGACCACCACGTACCCATTCGGGTCTGGGTGTGTGGAGGGGTGACGGGCGGGGCGTGGCAGGACGGGGGGCGGGGGCGGCGCGGGCTACACCGCGGCGGCGGCGCGCGAGCGCGCGATCACGCCCGGCAGCACGGCGAGCGCGGCGTCGACGTCCTCGCGCGTCGAGGTGTGCCCCATCGACAGGCGCAGCGCGCCGGTGGCGGTCCGCTCGTCGAGGCCGATCCCGGTGAGCACGTGGCTGGGCGCGAGCACGCCCGCGGAGCACGCGGACCCGCCCGAGGCGCACACGCCCGCCATGTCGAGCGCGGTGAGCAGCCCCTCCGAGGTGGCTCCGTCGACCACGACGCTCACGAGCCCGGGCAGCCGCGACTCCCCCGGCTGGGGCCCCGTGAGACGGACACCGGGGAGGGCGATCAGCCCGGCGAGCAGGTGGTCCTGCAGCGCGCGCAGGCGGCGGGCCTCCGTCGATCGCTCGGCGACGGCCTCCTCGAGCGCCACGGCGAAGGCCTGCGCACCGGCCGCGTCGAGCGTCCCGGAGCGGGCGCCCTGCTGGCCGCCGCCGTGAAGAAGCGGCTCGAGGCGCACGCCGCGCCGCGCGAGCAGCGCGCCGATGCCCACCGGGCCGCCCAGCTTGTGCGCCGTGACGGCCATGGTGGCGCAGCCGGAGGCCGCGAAGTCGACGGGGAGATAGGCGACGGCCTGGACCGCGTCCGTGTGCATCGGCACGCCGTGCTCGGCCGCGACGGCCGCGAGCGCGGCGATGTCCTGGACCACGCCGATCTCGTTGTTCGCCCACATGAGCGACACGAGCGCGGTGGCGTCCGCGTGCGCGGCAAGCTCGGCCGCGAGCGCCGCGGTCTCGACCCGGCCCTCGGGCGAGACGGGCAGCTCCACCACCTGGGCCTCGCCGCGGGCCTCGAGCCAGCGGAGCGGGTCCAACCCGGCGTGATGCTCGGTGGCGGCGGTGACCGCCCGCGTGCGCCGTGCATCGGCCCCGGTTTCCGTGCCGCGCTCCCCCGCCGCCCACATCAGGCCCTTGAGCGCGAGATTGTCGGCCTCGGTGGCCCCGGAGGTGAACGTGACCTCCGTGGGGTGGGCGCCGAGAGCGGCCGCGATCCGCTCACGCGCATCCTCGAGCAGCGCGCGGGCACGCCGCCCGGCGGCGTGGGTGGACGAGGGATTGCCCACCTCCGCGCAGGCCTCGAGCCAGGCCTCGCGGGCGCTGCGACGCACGGGGGTGGTCGCGGCGTGGTCGAGGTACGTCATGCGCCCAGTCTAGAAAGGCGAACGGCGCCCGCCCCCTTGCGGGGACGGGCGCCGTCGTGATGCGGGCGAGTCTCAGGCGGTTGCCACGGCGCGGGGCGCAGCTACGAGGCGGCGACCACCGTCACGTCGCCCACCTCGACGGCCGCGCCGGGCTCGCGCGCCCCCACCACGGTGAGCTTCAGGGCCTCGCCCGGGGAGAGCACCAGCGCGGCACCGCGACCGGACACCGCGACCATGTCGCCCTCCTGCGACCACACCACTCGCGACACGGTGCGGACCTGGGCGTCACCCGAGAGCGTCCAGGACACAGACCAATCGGCCACGTCCTCATCCGTCACGTTCTCGATGGTCACGACGGCACGGAACATGCCCGTCCCGAGAGGCGTCACGTCCGCGACGACCTCGAGCGGGTCGCCCAGGGACAGGCCCACGAGCAGCGGATCGTGGTCGGAGGTGCGGTACATGTCCGCCGCGAACAGCGCGTCGATCTGATAGTCGTTGTCGACCCAGATGTTGTAGTCGAGTGCCGAGGGCTCGTCCGCGTTGATGTGGAAGTGCTCCGCGCCGGTGACCTGCTCGACCATCGACGCCGAGGCGAAGATGTAGTCGAGCGAGCCCCACTGGCCGTCGAAGACGTAGGAGTAGCCGCCGCCCAGCTCGGCGTAGCCGGCGTCGCGCAGCGCCTGGATCGGGGCCTCCATCGCGTACGAGTTGAGGTCGCCGATGACGAGCACGTCGTCGTCCTCCACGCCCGTGGGGTACGTGGCGAGCCAGTCGATCATGGCCTCGGCGGCCGCGGTGCGGTTGGCGTTCCAGCAGCCGGCGCCGTCGCCCTGGTCGGCGTCGGGGCCGGTCGCGCCGGAGCAGCCCTTCGACTTCCAGTGGTTGGTGACCACGGTGAAGGTCTCGCCCGAGGCCGTCTCGACGAACGACTGCGCGACCGCGGGACGGTTGCGCGACGAGTCGAAGCGCTCGTCGACGGAGCTGTCGAGGATGGCGTGGTCGCCGGCCTCGGACACGACGGCCGCGTCGTACAGGACGCCCACGCGGATCGCATCGGTGCCCACCACGCCGGTGTCGACGTAGGTCCAGGTCGCGACGCCCAGGCGGTCGTTCATCATGGCGGCGAGGTGCGCGAGCGGCTCGACGCCGGGCGTGTTCTCGATCTCCATGATGCCGATGACGTCGGCCTCGAGGGCGACGAGCGCCTCGACCAGCTTGGACTCCTGACGCTCGAGCTCGAGAGCCGAGTCGGCGCCGCGGCACTCCATGTTCTGGTTCGCGCCGCAGATCCAGCCGCCCGAGCCCGTGTCGACGGTCGGGAAGTAGTTGAGCACGTTGAACGACGCGACCTTCACGTCCCCGCCCACCTCGGGCACCGCGGTGGGACGCTCGTTCGTGGGCTGGAAGTCGGGCGTCGCGCCGTCGAGGGCGACCGGGCGAACGCGGTACTCGGAGTAGCCGTACGTCATCACGCCGGTCATGCCGGTGACCGTGTCGCCGCCGCGCAGGGTGTTCTCCGCGGTGAGCGGCTCCCCGCCGCGGCCCAGGGTGACCGGAACCGGGTTGGTGCCGGTGAACGCGTCCTCGACGATGATCTGGTTGAGGTCGTTGGCCGCCTGCAGCGCGATCGCCTCGGCGCTGCCCGGCGCGTAGACCGCGGTCGGCTGCTGGAGGCGGTCGCCCGAGGACAGCGTCACCTGGCCGTACTGGCCCAGCTGATAGATCTCGGTCACGAACAGCTCCTGCCGGAACTCCACCAGCATGCCCTCGAGCGCCTCCGCGGCGTCGGACGACGCGAACGGCAGCGTGACCTGCGCGGGGGTGACCTCGTGGCCGCTCGAGAGGATCTGCACGGCCGCGGAGCCGATCTGGGTCTGGCCGTAGTACTCGGACACCACGCCGGTCACGGACACCAGGTCGCCGAGCGCGACGGCCGGGCCGGCGGGGTTGTAGACGAAGATGCCCTCGGAGGTGAGCGGGTTGCCGTCGTGGTCGCCGTCGCGCGACTGGACGTAGATGCCGCGCAGGCTGTCGCCCTGGTAGTCGCCGACGACGACGCCCTCGACGGTGACGGTGTAGCCCACGTAGGGGCTGATGTCGGTCTCGCCCTGCACCTTGCCGATGGGCAGCACGCCCTCGGTCACGGTGAACGCGGAGGCGACGTCCGCCTCCATGGCGTGGGCGACGGAGCCGTCGACGTCGGTGATCGACGCGGCATCGACGGTGAGGACGCACGCGGCGGCCTGCGGGAGCTCCGCACGGGGCGTCAGGGTGTAGACGTCCTCGGCGCCGGCGACGTCGACGGCGACCGGGGCATCGTCACACGCGAGGGAGAAGGCCCCGTCCGCGGCGACGACCGGCTCGGAGAAGGTCACCACGGGCGCGACGGACGTCGCGACCTCGAGGGCGCCGTCCTCCGGGACGATGCTCGTGACCGTGGGCGCGACGTCGACGGCGGTCGTGCCGCACGTCGTGTCGTGCGCGCGCAGGTGCTCGAACGTGTTCTGGCCGTACGCGGTCCACTCGACCGCGACGTCGAACGCGTCGTCCGGGTTGGCGTCGCCCGCGCAGATGTCCGCGTTGCGCACGAAGGTCTGCTCCGCCCACGGCGTGCCCGAGGGCCGGACGTCGACCTGCCCGAACGAGTCGATCACCTCGGTGCCGTTCTTCAGCAGCAGGCGGTCGTCGCCGTTGAAGTTGGTGACGGTGCCGGTCATGTCGCCCAGCGGCGCCAGGTCCGCGCCCGCGGACCCGTGGACCACCACGAACGTCTCGCCGGCGGCCAGGCTTCCCGACAGTCGCGTGGTGTTGTTGGGCCCCTGCGACTGGATGCGGTCGTTGGCGTACAGCTCGATCGAGTAGCCGGACAGGTCCACCTCGCGGCCGGTGCCGTTGTAGATCTCGAGCGCCTTGTTGTAGCTCGATCCCTCCACGTACTCGGAGAAGAACAGGTCGGGCGCGAAGGTGCCGCCCCCCTGCGCTCCGCCGCACGTGGTGTCATGCGAGCCGAGGTGCTCGAACGTGTTCTGGCCGTACGCGGTCCACTCGACCGCGACGTCGAACGCGTCGTCCGGGTTGGCGTCGCCCGCGCAGATGTCCGCGTTGCGCACGAAGGTCTGCTCCGCCCACGGCGTGCCGGAGGGCCGGACGTCGACCTGCCCGAACGAGTCGATCACCTCGACGCCGTTCTTCAGCAGCAGGCGGTCGTCGCCGTTGAAGTTGGTGACGGCGCTGGTCATGTCCGCCAGCGGCAGCAGGTCCGCGCCGGCCTGGGCGTGGGCCACGACGAAGGTCTCGCCCGCGCCGAGAGTGCCCTCCAGCCGGGCCGTGGTGGTGGGCCCCTGCGACTGGATGCGGTCGTTGGCGTACAGCTCGAGGGTGTAGTCGGAGAGATCCACCGCGGCGCCGGTGGGGTTGTAGATCTCGAGCGCCTTGTTGTAGCTCGATCCCTCCACGTATTCGGTGATGAACAGGTCGGGGGCGGCGGCCTCGCCCTCGGCCGCGGCCGGGAGCGAGGTCAGGATAGAGGCGCCCAGGGCGCCCAGGACGGTCAGGGCGCCGGCACGGCGCGCGAGGGTGGTGTGGTTCTTCACGGTCAGAAAGGCTAGGGAATCGGCACTGAGTGACATGCCGCACGAAGGAGAAACGTGCGTGAACGTTGCGCAAATGCTCGGTTTCCTACCAGTGTTGTACCTGGGGTTTTGTTTTTCTCGGCCAACAACAATCGCGGTGAGCGCCGCCCTCCCCAGCCGGCCCACGCATCGTCCCCGGCCGGGGCGCCCTTCCCACGCGAGCCCGCCCGCGCATCGTCCCGGGTCCCTTCACGTACCGTTGCGGGAGGTCTTTCGGAAGGAGAACACCCATGGCCGTCTGGTTCATCACGGGCTGCTCGACCGGGATCGGCCGCGCGACTGCGGAGGCCGCCGCCGCGGCGGGCCACCGGGTGGTCGCGACCGCGCGCCGCCCCGAGACGCTCGACGCGCTCGTCGCCGCCTACCCCGACACCGTCCTCGCCGTCCCCCTCGAGGTGCGGGACGATGCGCAGGTCGCCGCCGCGGTCGAGGCCGCCCTGACGAGGTTCGGGCACGTCGACGTGCTGGTGAACAACGCGGGCATCGGCTACTTCTCCACCATCGAGGAGTCCGACCCGACCGACGTGCAGGAGGTCATGGACGCGAACTTCTGGGGCACCGCCAAGGTCACCCAGGCGTTCCTGCCGCACTTCCGCGAGCGCCGCGCGGGACACATCTTCGCCGTGTCCTCGATCGCGGGCGTGCGCGGCTCGGCCGGGCTGGGCTACTACTGCGCCGCCAAGCACGCGGTGTCCGGCTTCATGGAGGCCCTCGCCGCGGAGGTCAAGCACCTGGGCATCACGGTCACGCTGCTCGAGCCCGGCCCCATCCGGTCGCAGTGGATCCCCTCGGGCGGCAAGAACCAGGAGATCATGCCGGACTACGCGCCGGTCATGGAGCCGTTCTGGACGCGCATCCACGCCCTGCCCGGCAACCAGCCCGGCTCCCCCGCCGCGGCCGCCGAGGCGATGCTGCGCCTGGCCGACGAGCCCGAGCCGCCGATGCACCTCATCTGCGGCACCCACGCCGTCACGCAGACGCGCAAGAAGCTCGAGCGTCTGGGCGCCGAGGTGGACCGCTGGGAGGATCTGTCCCTCTCGATCGACAGGGAGGACTGACATGGCCGGCATTCCCGGAGGCAAGGCGCTGCACGGGCTGGTGCACGCGGTGCTCACGCACGCGATGTCGACGCTGGGCGAGGGAGAGGAGCTCAAGCCCCTGCTGGTCGAGGAGACCGGCACCGGCGAGCGCACCATCCGCCGCTTCACCGCGCCGTCCACCGAGGCGGGCGTGAAGGCGGCGCGCAAGGCCGCGAGCGCGAGCCGCGCCGAGCGCGTCACCGTGTGCTGGCGGGGCATGGTGCGCGCCCGCGGCGAGCAGCACCACGCCGTCTACGCCGTCGCGCAGGAGCGCGGCCAGGCGCACGCGCACGTGTTCGTCCAGCGCATCAGCGCCCCGGGCGAGCCGCTCGAGACGCTGGGCAACCCGGGCTACATGGGCGAGAACGAGGCGCTGCTCGCGTAGCGCGGGTGGGGCACGCTCCGTGCCCCGCCCGCCGGCACGCGCCTACCGGGCCCGGCGCCGCTCCTCGATGCGCGCGATCGCCTGGGGCAGCACGTCGCCCAGGTCGCCCACCACGCCGAAGTCGCTGATCTCGAAGATCGGGGCGTCGGGGTCGATGTTGACGGCCACGATGGTGCCCGAGGCCTGCATGCCGCCGCGGTGGTGCACCGCGCCGGAGATGCCGCAGGCCAGGTAGAGCGCGGGCGTCACGGTGGTGCCGGTCTGGCCGACCATGTGCTCGTGCGAGATCCAGCCCTCGTCGGTCGCGTCGCGGGACGCGCCCACGGCGCCGCCCAGCACCTCCGCCATGCGACGCACCAGCGTGTAGTCGCCGTTGGTGCCGCGACCGCCGGAGACCACCACGGGGGCCTCGGCGAGCGGCACGCCCTCCGGCGCGGGCACGGGCTCGACGGAGACGACGCTCTCGCGCGCCGCGGGCAGGTCCACGGTCACCACGGACTCCGCCGCGACCCCCGGCACCTCGGCCGGTTCGGCCATGGTCGTGTTGGGCCGGATCGCCACGATCGCCCGCTCCGACTCGATGCGGGTGCGCACGTTCCACGTCGCCGCGAACACGGTCTGCGTGGTCTCCACGCGGCCGTCGATCATCTCCGCGCCCGCGGCGTCAACCACCACGCCGGCGCCGGTCGCGACCGCGAGGCGCGCCGCGATCTCCTTGTTGACGAAGGTCGACACCATCAGCACGACGGCGGCGTCCCCCACGGCCTGCTTGAGCGCGGCCGCCGCGCGGGACGGCAGGCGCACGTCCCCGGCGACGATGCGCACCTCCGCGGCGCCGTACGTGCCCAGGCGGGCGCCCTCGGCGGGGTCGAAGTCGTCGGCGAGCACCACGGCGACGGGCGTGCCCAGGCTGCGGGCGAGCGTCATCGCCTCGTAGGTGGGGCGGGTGACGGCGCCGTCGCGGAGCTCCACGAGGACGGCGACGGTGGCGGCGGTCATGCGAGGCCCCTCTCGAGCAGGAAGTCGGCGAGCTGGTTGCCGCCGTCCCCGGTGTCGGTGACGATCTGACGGTTCTCTCGCGGCGGCCGCTCCTCCGCGACCACCACGCGGGTGCGCGCGGCGCCCGTGCCCACCTCGGCCGGGGAGACTCCCAGGTCCGCGAGGGTCCACGTGGTCACCGGCTTGGTGCGGGCCGCCATCATGAGCTTGAAGTTGGGGTAGCGCGGCGTGTTGGCCTCGTCGGTCACGGACACGACGGCCGGCAGCGGCGCGCTCACCGTCTCGTGGGCGTCGGGCAGGTGGCGCACGATGGTCGCGGTGCCACCATCCACGGTCAGCCCGGACGCGAGCGTGAGCTGCGACCAGTCGAGCTCCGCCGCGAGCGCGGTGGGCAGCATCGAGGTGAGGCCGTCGAGCGCCGCCATGCCGGTGATGACCAGGTCGAGCGGGGCCTCCTCGTGGACCTTCCGCACCGCCGCCGCGATCACCTTGGCCGTGCCGAACACGTCCGAGCCGGCGATGGCCTCGTCCGAGACGTGCAGAGCGTGGTCTGCGCCCAACTGAAGGGCCTTGCGGACGGCGGCCACCGCATCGGCCCCGCCCACGGTGAGGGCGTAGACCTCGCCCTCGCCGGCGGCCTCCTTGAGCTGGAGGGCCGCCTCGACCGCGTTCTCGTCGAGCTCGTTCATCGTGCCGTCGTCGCCGGTCCGCGTGACAGCGCCATCCGTGAAGGAACGCTGCGACTGGAGGTCCGGGACGAACTTGACCGTCACCAGGATGCGCATGAGGGACAGCCTAACCGGGGACGATGCGCTGGCTAGGCAGGCCGGTACGTCACCCGGGCCACGCGGGCCGGGCCGCCCAGGGCCTCGAGACCCAGCATGCGGCCGGTGAAGCCGCCCGCGAGCTCGGTCGACAGGTGCCGACCGTCGAGCGACGCGAGCTCCACGAAGGCGCCCTCGCGCTCGAGGCCCAGGGCGACGGTGTCCGGGCCCGACCGGTGCGCGCCGATGCCCGGCGGCGTGGGGACGGCGCGGACGGCGAGCACGTCGCCTTCCCGGGCCGAGGCACGGGCCAGCACCTGGTCGAAGGGCGCGCTCACGGCGCGGGCGCGGAGCTCGCCGCCCACGCGCTCGATGCCGTACCAGTGGGTCGCGTCGATGCGGACCGACAGGCACGCGTCACCCTCGGGGACGTGGGCCGCGGCCTCCCAGCCGCGGTCGAGGACGCGCGCCGCGATCATGCGGAGCTGCTCGCCGTCGTCGGCGTCGCGGCCCGCCGCGAGCGCGAGCCCCTCGCCCGTCTCGCAGAACGATGCGGGGGCCTCGCCCGGCGCGACCCACCGGGGGTCGAGCGCGGGCCCGTCGAAGCGGTCCTCCCACGCGTGGTCGCGGGCGGGGACGTCGAAGGCGTCGTCGACGACGACGGGCCAGTCGTCGTGCCACTCGACGCCGGCGAGGAAGGCCTCGCGGCCCAGCACGTGGAAGCCGGGGAACGAGCCCTCCTGGCGGATGCCCAGGTAGACCGCGGCCCAGGAGCCGTCGGCGCGCTCGACCAGGTCCGCGTGGCCGGCGGCCTGGACCGGGTGCGCGAGGCTGCGGTGGCTGAAGACCGGGTTGGCGGGGTGCGATTCGAACGGGCCGCGCGGGTCGCGCGCACGCGCGACGGAGACGGAGTGGCCCTTGTGGGTGCCGCCCTCGGCCACCACCAGGTACCACCAGTCACCGCGGCGGACCAGGTGCGGCGCCTCGAGGTCGGCCAGGCCCGTGCCCGTCCAGATCACGGTCGGCTCGCCCAGGCGCGCGCCTGTGACGGGGTCGACGGCCACCTGGTGGATGCCGGCGGGGTCGTTGCCGCGCCAGGTGAGCAGGCACGTGCCGTCCCGGCCCCACGCGAGGTCGGGGTCGATGCCCGCGGCGCCCTCGACGTACACCGGCGCGGACCACGGCCCGGCCGGGTCCTCCGCGTGGACGATGAGCTGGCCGCGGTCGTAGTCGCGGATCGAGGTGGTGACCATCCAGAACCGCCCGTCGTGGTGACGCAGGGTGGGCGCGAAGATGCCCGAGCTCGCACCCGCGTCGCCCACGGGCGCGTTGACCACGGCGGCGTCGGGCAGCGCGTGGCCCACGAACTCCCACGTCACCAGGTCGGCGGAACGATGGATCGGGACTCCGGGCACGTACTCGAAGCTCGACGCGGCGAGGTAGTAGTGGTCGCCCGCGCGGCAGACCGACGGGTCGGGGTGGAAGCCGGGGAGGACGGGATTTGTCATGTCCCCCAACCTATAGGCGAGACGGACGATGCGGCGCCACCGCATCGTCCCTTCGAAGGGGCCACCCGGGCCCGGGGCGGCACGGCGTGACCCGCGTGGCGACGGGCGTGAAACACGGGTCCCGCGCCCGGCGCTCCTAGGATGGGCGCATGGCTTCTCCGACCGTTGCCCCCTCTCCCACTCCGCAGCGACTGGGCGTCCACCTGGTCGAGGGCGGCGCGAACGTCGCCGTATACGCGGCACACGCGACGGCCGTGCACCTGTGCCTCTTCGAGGACGACGACCGCACGGAGACCCGCATCGCGCTGCACGGGCCCATGAACGGCAACTGGCACGCGTTCGTGCCCGGGATCCGCGCGGGCCAGCGGTACGGCTTCCGCGCCTCGGGACCCTGGCAGTCCAAGCAGGGCCACCGCTACAACCCGGCGAAGCTGCTGCTCGACCCCTATGGCCGCGGCATCGAGGGCACCCTCACGCCCATGACGGATCCCGCCGCGAAGGCGCTGCTGAGCTCGCGCGACGCGACGGACTCGGCGCCGCTCATGCCGCGCTCCGTGGTGACGGAGAAGCCGTCCGGCCCGTGGCAGCAGCGTCACCCGCGCGTGCCGTGGGCGGACACGGTCATCTACGAGACCCACGTCAAGGGCTTCACCAAGACCATGCCGGGCGTGCCCGAGCACCTGCGCGGCACGTACGCCGGCCTGGCGAACCCGGCCGCGATCGAGTACCTCCAGTCGCTGGGCGTCACCGCGGTCGAGCTGCTGCCCGTCCACGCCTTCGCGCCGGAGCCGCACCTCGAGCACGCGGGGCTGAGCTCGTACTGGGGCTACTCGACGCTCGGATTCTTCGCCCCGCACGCCGCCTACGCCACCAAGGAGGCGCAGGAGCGCGGCGCGCAGGCCGTCCAGGACGAGTTCTGCGGGATGGTGGACCTGCTCCACCAGGGCGGCCTCGAGGTGATCCTCGACGTGGTCTACAACCACACCTGCGAGGGCTCCGGCACGGACCGGGTGCTGTCCTGGAAGGGCCTGGACAACTTCGTCTACTACCGCAACCAGCCGCACGCGCCGCAGCACTACGACGACACCACCGGCACGGGCAACACGCTCGACTTCTCCCACCCCACCGTGGTGAAGATGGCGCTCGACTCGCTGCGCTATTGGGCCACCGAGATGCACGTCGACGGGTTCCGCTTCGACCTCGCCGCCACCCTGGGCCGCACCATGCAGGGCTTCTCCTCGACCCACCCGTTCCTGGTGGGCCTCACGACGGACCCGGTGCTGGGCGGGCTCAAGCTCATCGCCGAGCCCTGGGACGTGGGTCTGGGCGGCTGGCAGGTGGGCAACTTCCCCCAGCCCATGACCGAGTGGAACGACCGCTTCCGCGACTACGCGCGCTCGTTCTGGCTGCAGTCCGGCGCCGCCGCAGGCGGCCAGCGCCACCACCCCACGGCGCCCGAGCTCGCGACGCGCATCGCCGGCTCGTCCGACCTGTTCGGCCACTCGGACCCCTACGGGATGCGCGGACCCGGCGCCTCGGTCAACTTCATCACCGCGCACGACGGCTTCCCCGCCTACGACCTCACCCAGTACAACCGCAAGCACAACGAGGCCAACGGCGAGGACAACCGCGACGGCACCGACAACAACCGGTCCTTCAACCACGGCGTCGAGGGCCCCACGGACGACGAGCAGATCCTCGCCGCCCGGCGCCGCTCCGTGCGCAACATGATGGGCACGCTTCTCATCTCCGCGGGCACGCCCATGATCTTGGGCGGCGACGAGTTCGGCCGCACGCAGGGCGGCAACAACAACGCCTACTGCCAGGACAACGAGATCTCCTGGTTCGACTGGGAGCACGAGCCGTGGCAGGTCGAGCTCCGCGAGTCCATCACGGAACTGCTGCGCCTGCGCCGCGAGAACCGCGTGCTGCGCCCCGAGCGCTTCTACGACGGCGTCGACCGCGACCCCACCGACACGCTCTACCGCGCGGACTCCGCGTGGTTCCGCGCCGACGGCGAGCACGAGGACGAGGACTGGTGGGAGGACCCCGAGACCCGCGTGGTCCAGTTCATGCGGTCCCTGTCGCGCACCGCGGAGGCCGACGCCCTGGTGGTCATCAACGGCGACCAGTGGGACGTGGACGTCACCATCCCGCGCGACCACGGCGCGCCGTGGCACCTCGCGTGGGACAGCGCGTGGGACTCGCTGTCCGAGCGGATCGAGCACGCGGTCGAGCCCGGCTCCGTGGAGACCGTGCGGTCGCTTTCGCTGCGGCTGTACCTCACGCGCCCGGAGGGCTGAGCGGGCCGCCGGCGCGCGCCCTGCGCCGTCACCTCTCCACACGCTTTCTTCACTGCTCCACACGCGCCCCGGCGTGTCGTCGGCGTGTCGCGCGCATATCAGCATTTTCGCGGCGAATTCGGGCCAGCGTGTGTGGACAGGTGACGGCTGGCCACCCGCCCCCGCGGACACCCCGCACGGATGGAGACGCAACACGCCGGTGACCGGCCCCGATTCGGGGCCGGTCACCGGGGTGTCGTCTCAGAGTCCGTGCGCAGTGTCCACGGCGACGGCACCGTCCGGGACAATCTGGACCGCTGCGTGAGCGCCGCCGCGCTCTGCGGGACGATGCGGACCGGTGGCGAGCGCTCCCGGCAGTCCTCTCTGTCCCGTAGCGCGCCAACACAGCGAATCCGCGGTCCTGAGGGTCCCGAACCGGGCTGCGAGCCCGGCCACAGACCCGATCACGAACCGGGCGCGGATCGGGAAGCGCTCGCGCCCCGGCGAGCGGCCAGGAGGGCAGCCGCGAGCCACTAGCGTTGGTGCCGCGCCCACCCCCGAAAAATGGAGCACCGATGCGGTCCAACGCCATCGTCTACGTCGACGCCGGATACCTGCTCGCCTCGGCGGCCACACGGTTGACCGGGAGCTCCTTCCGGCGCGGCATCCAGCCCGACTTCCCCGCGTTGATCAGCGTGGTCCGCGACCAGGCCGAACGGGTCGCCGGCCGTCCGGTGCTCCGCTCGTACTGGTACGACGCCGCCCCGCATCAGCGCCCGGACGACGACCATCGCGTGATCGAGATGGTGGAGCGCGTCAAGCTCCGCCTCGGACGCATCGGGACCGAGGGCCAGCAGAAGGGCGTGGACCTCAAGATCGGGCTCGACATGGTGACCCATGCGCGCAACGGCGCAATCGACACGCTCATTCTCATGTCGGGCGACGACGACCTGACGGAGGCCGTCGACCAGGCACAGGCCAGCGGGGTCGAGGTGATCGTGCTCGCCGTGCCCGACGCGGAGGGACGCCCGCACGGGGTGTCGCGCCACCTGCACGCGGCCGCCGACCGCCTCGAGGTCGTCGACCCCGACGGGCTCGACGCGTGCATCGTCCGGCGCCTGGCCGCCCCCACCCCGGCCGACGCCATCGAGGCCGTGCTACGCGCCCCAGCGATGAGCGAGCCCGCCGCGGACGAGCCCGCCGCTCCCGCCCTCCCCTCCAGGCCCACGCCTGCCGCGCTCGCGCGCCCACGCGCTGCCACTCCCGCGCCGGTCGCCGTGCCCGTCTACTCGTCGGTCTCCGGCGCGACGAGGACCGCGCCGACGGCGACCGCCCCCGTGAGCATCCCCGGCAGCGACCAGGTCGAACGTGTCGCACAGGCCGTCGTCGACGCGTTCGTGGCGTCCGCGACGCGTGCGCAACTCGTGGAGCTCCGCACCAACCGGCCTTCGATCCCTCGCGATCTGGACTCCGCGCTCCTGCACGACCTCTCCGACGCGCTCGACGTGTACACGCTCGACGACTTCGAACGACACGCCCTCCGCGACGCCTTCTGGGAGTGCGTCGAGGCACTCGAGGTGTAGCCGGCTACCCGTCCCGCGGACACTCCGCACGGACGGAGACGCAACACGCCGGTGACCGACCCCGATTCGGGGCCGGTCACCGGCGTGTCGTCTCAGATTCCGTGCGGAGTGTCCAGAAGAACGGTGCGGAGTGTCCGGAGGGAGCAGGATCGGGCGTCAGCCCTTGACCGAGCCCGCCGTCAGGCCGCCCACGATGTAGCGCTGCAGCGCGAGGAAGAGCAGCA